>NZ_CP178563.1:0-2198344 GCF_047300845.1 Brevibacterium sp. GP-SGM9
CGCCCGGTTAACCGTTCCGATCCCGGTAGCTAAGCCCATTTCATGCTGATGGTACTGCAACTTGGTGGTTGTGGGAGAGTAGGTGACTGCCGCAATATTCTTTGATGGAAGGCCACCCCCGGTATTCGGGGGTGGCCTTCCCTGCATTCACGGTCCATGTGCCTACGCAGACTGTGAACTGCCAACAGGTAGCTCGCGCGCCGCCGATAGGTGGTCGGCCGCCCTGCCTGATTTTTATCGCTTCGTAACAACCGCGTTTGCCCCATGCATGCGCACCTTCTGTAGGGTGGGCGGCACGTCACTACGGAAGGTTTTGCCCATGCTTGATCGATTGCACGATGTGCTGAGACTGCGCACAAACCCCGCGATCTTCTTCTCATCTGCTGCCGTCATCGTCCTCTTCGTCCTCGGGACCATCTTCTTCACCGATCAACTGGACTCCGGCGTCTCCGCCGCCTCCGACTGGCTGCTGACGAACCTCGGATGGTTCTACATCCTTGGTGTCACCGTATTCCTCGTCTTCCTCATCTACATCGCGGCTTCTCGCTACGGGCGAGCCAAGCTCGGGCCCGACAATGAGGCACCCGAGCACTCCAACGGAGCCTGGTTCTCGATGCTCTTCGCGGCTGGCATCGGCTCGATCCTCATGTTCTGGGGAGTTGCCGAGCCGGTCAGTCACTTCGGGGATCCTCCACGGGCGTCCCTCGGCATCGAACCGGGCACCGTCGCGGCCGCGACCGACGCGATGAACTTCACGTACTACCACTTCACATTGCATACTTGGACGATCTTCACGCTGCCGGCACTGTGCTTCGCCTACTTCATCCACAAGCGCAACCTGCCTCCGCGCGTGAGCTCGATCTTCCAGCCCATCCTCGGTGAGAAGATCCATGGTCCGATCGGGAAGTTCATCGACGTCGTCGCCATCATCGGCACCGTTTTCGGCATCGCCGTGTCGATCGGCCTCGGCACCTTGCAGATCAACGGCGGGCTCGCTCAGGTCCTTGGGATTCCGGAGAATGCGCTGTGGCAGCTCATCATCATCGGCGTCGTCTGCGGACTCGCGACGATCTCGGTTTCTCTGGGCCTCGACAAGGGCATCAAGGTGCTTTCGAACTTCAACATCGTTGTGGCTGTGCTGCTGCTCATCTTCGTCGTCGTGGTCGGCCCGACATTATTCATGGCCAAAGGTGTCTTCGAATCCCTCGGCACCTACATTCAGTCCCTGCCGGAACTCGCCCTTTGGAACGACACGTTCGCCGATACCGGCTGGCAGAACACGTGGACCGTCTTCTATTGGGCGTGGACGATCACGTGGTCGCCCTTCGTCGGCATCTTCATCGCCCGCATCTCGCGGGGACGGACGATCCGTCAGTTCGTCATCGGTGTGCTTGCGATCCCCTCGGCATTCTCGGTCATCTGGTTCGGCGTCTTCGGCTACGCCTCCTTCGATATCGAACTCAATCAGGGTGGTGGTCTTGTCGAACGTGTGGTCGATGAGGGTGACGTACCCGGTGCGCTCTTTGCCTTCCTCGACCACTATCCGCTCGCGGTGCCGGTCTCAATCATCGCGATCATCCTCGTCATCATCTTCTTCGTCACCTCTGTCGACTCGGCCGCACTCGTCGTCGACACGATGAACAACGGGCACGAAGACTTCAACCCGCTGCCGCAGAGGATCTTCTGGGCACTGGCGATCGCCGTCGTGACCGCCGCACTCCTTGTCTTCTCCGGTTCGGGAGGGCTTGAGGCACTGCAGTCGACGATCATCCTTGTCGGGTTGCCGTTCTTCGTCATCGCCTATTTCCAGATCTATGCGCTTATGCGTGCCCTTCGTGAGGACGCCGGCGAGTTGCCTCGGGTCCGGATGCGCCGTTGGAAGAAGGTGCTTCCGCCTGAAGAGGTCGAACGTCGTGAAGACGATGACGACGAATTCGGCCACGAGTATGACGACGATGAAGAGTTCGTGTCCAAGCCCGAGGCGGTCGAACCGGCACCGAAGTTCCGTGATCCCTATGTCGATGCGCCACGCCACAAAAACCCGGCAAAACGGGGGACTCTGGCCGGGCGGACCGGCAGCCGCGGCAAGGATGACGACGCCGGCTGAAGTCATGCAAGAAACCGCGCCTGGGAGGGCCGCCCCCTGCTTGGGGGCGGCCCTCTTCGAGTTGTCACGCTCTTGGCGGTACGAACGGTTCTAAGCGGCGCTCCGGGCGGCATCGGCTTCGGGGTTGACGCCCCGTGCGCGTGCGGTCCGTCGTTTCTCGACCTGCCAGACGATGACGATCGCGACCGCCTCGGCGAGGACGAACAGGAGCATATACGGTCCGGCCGCCCCGGCTGAACGGTCCTGGGCGATTCCGCCGCCCGAGGCGAACAGCGATCCGATGGCCATGGCGAACACATTGTTCATCGCATGGTAGGCGATCGAGGCTTCGAGGCCGCGGCTGATCACGGCGATGATCGCGGTGCTCGCACCGAGGCCGAGGTAGTTGACGATCATCCACGGGTCAGCGCTGGTATGCAGCGTCGCGAAGAGCACTGACGAGAGACTGACACCGATGACCATCGCGAGCTTGGCCGATCGGGCCCATGAGCCGTACGAGGTCATCAGGACGCCGCGGAACGTGATCTCCTCGGCAGCTGACTGGAGCGGAGTCGTGATGACGATGATCACGAGCAGAGCCACCGTTGCTCCGGTGACTGCGAAGCCATCAGCCGACGCCGGGTGGACGGCGTTGACCACGATGTTGAGCGCGATCATGAGGATCGCGAACACACCCGCGTACGCGAAGAGCCTGCGCATCGAGAATCGTCGTCCAAGGGCCATCACCGCACTCCACCGGGCACCGGTGAGAGCCCGCAGGGCGAGAACCGCCAGGGGAGCGATGAGGATGATCGAGGCATTGAGCGCAAGGTAGGTGAGAGGAGTGAGCGAGGGATCATTCGGGTCCTTGTCGAAGACTCCCACTTCGACCATCGCTGCGGCAGAGAGAAGCACCGTCTGGAACAGGTAGGTTCCGACGATGACAATGACCGTCAGAAGCACGGGTACCCACCACCGCATCTTCAGGTGAGTTCCAAAGGGACGGGATGTGAGTGCCGGCGAGCTGTTGCCGGGTGAAACGCTGGTGCCTGTCATGACTGATCCTTTCGTCCGTTTCTCGGGGTCTATTTCGATCACAAACGTTGCCCTAGGGGCAGAGTCAAGGACTTTCGGTCACGACCAGCGAAATCCGACAGACAGAAGGGCCGATGCGTAAACGCATCGGCCCCTCGAATTACTCAGCTGTTCGCTGTTGCCTCACAGCTGTTCGCTGCGACATCACTGCCCGGACTTGATCATCTCCGCACACTTCTCGCCCATCATCATCACGGTGATGTTCGGGTTGACGGTGGTGATCTCCGGCATTGCCGAGGCGTCGACGACGCGCAGACGGCCCACGCCCTTGACTCGCAGCTGCGGATCCAGCGGCGAGGACGCATCATCGGCGGCACCCATCCGGGTCGTGCCCACCGGGTGGTAGACCGTGTTGTGGGTGCGCTCGATGTAGTCGGCGATCTGCTCGTCGGTCTGGACATCGGCACCGGGGAACAGCTCCTGGCCGGCCCATTCCTGCATCGCATCCTGAGAGATGATCTCGCGTGCCTTCTTGATGCCGGCGACCATGACGCGCATGTCGTGGCCTTCGGGATCGGTGAAGTAGCGGGGATCGACCTTCGGCTTGTCGCGGAAGTCCTTCGAGCGCAGACGCACGGTGCCGCGCGACTTCGCATGCGTGACGTTCGGAGTCAGGCAGAAGGTGTTCTCCGCCGTCGGGTAGCCCTGGCGCAGGGTGTGCATGTCGAAGGGCACCGAACCGTAGTGGAACATGAGATCGGGACGGTCCAGTCCCTCCTCGGTGGGGGAGAAGATGCCGATCTCCCACCACTGGGTCGAATCCTCGACCATCGGCTGCTTGGCTTCCCAGGAGATGACACCCTCGGGGTGGTCGGCCAGGTGCTCGCCGACTCCCGGCGAATCCACACGGACCTCGAGCCCCACCTCGGCGAGGTGGTCCTTCGGGCCGATGCCCGAGAGCATGAGCAGCTGCGGGGTGTTGATCGCACCAGCGGAGACGATGACTTCCTTCTTCGCCTCGATGCGGTTGGTCCGGCCGAAGGCGTTGTTGACCACGTGCACACCGGTGCAGTTGTCGTTCTCGTCGAACTCGAGCTCCTTGGCCTGAGTGTCGGTGAGGATCGTGAGGTTCTCACGGTCGAGGATCGGGTGCAGGTAGGACACCGAGGACGACGAGCGGGTGCCGTCGGCTTTGCGGTTGACCTGGAAGAAGTTCGCACCGTTGATGACGGTCTGACCCTCGTTGAACTGCACGCGCGGGATCCCGGCCTGCTCGCAGGCGTCGAGGAGCGCGATGCCGCAGGGATCGACCGGGGGCACGTTCATCAGGCTCACGGGTCCGTCGTGGCCGTGGTGGTCACCGGGCAGCTCGTTGTTCTCGAGCTTCTTGTACAGACCGAAGGTGTCCTTCGAACCCCATCCGGCGGCCCCGTGCTTGGTCTCCCAGTCGTCGAGGTCCTCCTTCGGCGCCCAGAAGGCGATGCACGAGTTGTGGGAGGAACAGCCGCCGAGGACCTTGGCCCGGGCATGGCGCATGTGTGAGTTGCCGTGTTCCTGCTCTTCGATGGGGTAGTCCCAGTCGAAGCCGGATTCGAGGAGTTCCATCCAGCGGTTGAGGCGAAGGATGACATCTTCGTCGACGTCGGTCGGACCGGCCTCGAGGAGACCGACGCTGACCTCTGGATCTTCGCTGAGTCGGGCGGCAACGGCGGCACCTGCGGAACCGCCGCCGACGACGACGTAGTCAAAGCTGTGGGTAGTCTTCACGTTTCAAGTCTCCTTACTTGGTGTGATCCGGGAACCAACCGGTGACGGCGGGTTCGAGGTTGTGGTAGATGTGCTTGGACTCCTGGTACTCCTCGAGACCGGTCGGCCCGAGCTCACGGCCGAAGCCGGACTGCTTGTACCCGCCCCACTCGGCCTGCGGCAGGTAGGGGTGGAAGTCGTTGATCCAGATGGTGCCGTGGCGCAGGCGCTGGGCGACGAGCTGCGATTTGCCCGCATCCTGGGTCCACACGGCACCGGCGAGTCCGTAGAAGGTATCGTTGGCGGTCTCGACGGCCTCATCGACGGTGGAGAAGGTCTCGACGGTGACGACGGGACCGAAGGCCTCGTCGACGACCACGGACATTCCCCGCTTGACCTGGTCGAGCACGGTCGGCAGGTAGTAGTAGCCGGCTTCGAGTTCGCCCTCGCCCCACGTGCCGCCGCAGCGCAGGCGTGCGCCTTCGGCGATGCCCTTCTCGACATAGGCGGTGACCTTGTCGCGGTGGGCTGCGGAGATCAGGGGACCGGACTCGGCGTTGTCATCGAAGGGCCCGCCGAGGCGGATCTGCTGGGCACGCTCGACGAGGCGGTCGACGAATTCCTCGGCGATCGAGTCTTCGACGATGAGGCGGGCTCCGGCGGAGCAGACCTGGCCGGAGTGGACGAAGGCGGCGTTGAGCGCATTGTCCACGGCCGCATCGAAGTCAGCATCGGCGAAGACGACGTTGGGGTTCTTGCCGCCGAGTTCGAGGGCGATCTTCTTCACCGTGGCCGCAGCGTTCTTCGCGAGCAGTCGTCCGGTGATCAGGCCGCCGGTGAAGGAGACCATGTCGATGTCATCGTGCGTCGACAGGGGAGCACCGGCATCGGCGCCCGCACCGAGGATGAGGTTGCCGACTCCGGCCGGCAGTCCGAGCTCCTCGAGGACCTGCATCGTGAGTATCGCGGTGTGCGGGGTGAGTTCGGCCGGCTTGAGGATGAAGGTGTTGCCGGCGGCCAGGCAGGGAGCGATCTTCCACGCGGCCTGCAGCAGCGGGTAGTTCCACGGGGTGATGAGCGCGCACACGCCGACGGGTTCGTGGACGATCTTTGATGCCACGGTGTCCGTGCCGGCGTCGACGACGCGGCCGGCATTGTTGGCGGCGAGTTTGCCGAAGTAGTCGAAGCAGTTCGCGATGTCGTCCATGTCGATCTGCGATTCGATGAAGCGCTTGCCGGTGTCGAGGGATTCGGCACGGGCGAACTCGTCCTTGCGCTCACGCAGGGTGGCGGCGAACTTGAGCAGCAGGTCACCGCGTTCGCTGGTGGGCACCGAGGACCAGACGCCGGAGTCGAAGGCACGTCGGGCGGCGGCGATCGCGAGTTCGGTGTCGGCCGGGCTGGCCTCGTCCACCTCGGCGACGAAGCTCTTGTCGGCGGGGTTGCGGATCTCCCTGGTCCCACCATTCTGGGCCGAGACCCACTTTCCATCGATGAAGAGTGTGTTGGGCACGATGTCTCCTGTTCCTAGTGGGTGAGGGTCCTGTCATCACGGCGTGCATAGGGCCGGAGGGTCCGTGTGCGAGGCCGCTGAATTCGGTTCCGGGAATCACGATAGGCGAATCCGGGGGCCGAATGCGCAATCGAATGAATCCAGTCACATTTCTCTTGAGAGGGTGTTATGGGTGTGAGCGGATTCGGGTTCGAGGAACTGGGAATCGGCGCAAGATGATTTGCTGTGAATCGTCTTATTGCCGATGCGATGTCGGGAAAGTGATCGGCTGTTGAAGGGAATGAAGATAGGCACGCGGAAATGCGGAGGTTTTCATCTGCCGCAAGTGGTTCTTCCACGTCAGGGTTCATGCGTCCTCTGCTGCTTGAGGCGGGGAGTGATGCCGTGCCGCCGAGCCGATGTGATTCACAGTCGAGAGTTCCGTCCGATTCGCCCTGATTCTAACAGAGCAGGTGAGCGGCGGTCCGGGAGTGTTCCGGGGCCTGAGACCGGTGTGCTGCGGCGGTGTGGTGACGTGGTCCCGACCACAGGGCATTGAGGGTGCCTGTGCACTAGAATGGATCGGAAGCATTGAAAAGTCTTTATAGGGAGAATCGTGGCCCAAGGGGATTCGCGAGACAGTCAGCACAACCGCCGCTCCGAAGGCGGTCATCGCTCAGATCGCGACAGCAATCGCAGCCGTCAGGATTCCCGCCAGTCGCGGGATGACCGCGGGCCACGTCACTCCGATCGCCGTGACGATCGCCGGGGCGGCTACCAGGGGAATCGTCGCAATGACGATGATCGTCGTGGCGGGTATCAAGGAAATCGTCGTAATGACGATGATCGTCGTGGTGGTTACCAGGGCAATCGTCGGAACGATGATGACCGTCGTGGTGGGTACCAGGGGAACCGTCGGAACGACGATGACAACCGCGGTGGGTACCGGGGTAATCGTCGCAACGACGATGAGCGCCGAGGTGGATTCGGCGGAGACCGCAACCGTGACGGTGACCGTCGCGGCGGGTATCAAGGGAGCCGTCGCAACGATGATGACCGTCGCGGTGGTTTCCGCGGGGATCGCAATCGCGATGATAACCGTGGTGGCTACCAGGGCAATCGCCGGAACGACGATGATCGCCGTGGCGGGTTCCGTGGGGATCGCAACCGTGATGATGATCGCCGAGGTGGGTACCAGGGCAACCGTCGCAACGACGATGATCGTCGCGGTGGCTACCAGGGCAACCGCAATCGTGATGATGATCGCCGCGGTGGATTCCGGGGGGACCGTAACCGCGATGACAACCGCGGAGATCGAGGCGGCCGCGACCGCGGTGGAGCCGACCGGAACAACGACCGTCGCGCATCGCGCAAGACGGACACCGGTGACTACGCACGCGAGCAGCGCGCTCGTCGTCCGCGCATCCAGGAACCTGAGATCCCCGAAGGCGTCACCGGTCAGGAACTCGACAAGGAGATCCGCGGTCAGCTGCGCTCCCTCGACAAGGAGAACGCGGCGATGGTGTCCAAGCACCTTGTCGCCGCCGGCGGCCTGCTCGACCTCGATCCCGAACGCGCCCATGAACATGCGAAGGCCGCCATGGCCCGCGCCGGCCGAGTTGCGGTCGTCCGTGAGGCACTCGGCATCGCCGCCTACTACGTCGAAGACTACGATGAGGCCGTCCGTGAGCTGCGCACCCACCGGCGCATCTCCGGCTCCAACGAGAACATCGCCCTCATCGCCGATGCGGAGCGTGGACGCGGCAAGCCGGAGAAGGCTCTCGAACTCCACGCCTCGGCGGCCGAGCTCGACCTCGACAACGATACCCGCACCGAGCTCGTCATCGTCGCTGCCGGTGCGAAGTCCGACCTCGAGGATCTGCCTGGAGCGCGCCGACTCATCGAAGCCGAGGACTTCACTCAGAAGCCCAGCGGCGCACTCGTCCGACTGATGTCCGCCTACGCCGAGGTGTTGCGCCTCCACGGCGAAAGCGAGCAGGCCGACAAGTACGAAGAGCTGTCCCGACGGACCGCGAAGGCCACCGGCACCCTCTTCGGCGACGAAGAGCCCGACCCGAACCTCGGCATCGAGATCGAAACCGTCGAGGAGATCCCCGACGAGGTCGAGGAAGCCGACGAGGCCGACGACGAGGCCTTTGACGATGTCGAGGAAACTTCGGACGACACCGAAGACGCGGACGATGTTGAGGAAACTTCGGACGACACCGAAGAAGCATCCGACGATGTCGAGGAAGCCACTGACGACGTTGACGAACCTTCGGACGTAGCTGAGGACGGCTCGGACGAGGCCGAAGCACCGCATGCAGAGGCTCCGAAAGCGTCGAAGACTCATGTCTCCGAAAAGGAACTCAAGTCGGTCAAGGTCTCCGATGACGAGATCGAAGCCGAACTCGACGAAATCCTCGCCGAGGCCGAACGCGCCGACGACGCAGCCACCGACTTCGCTGCCAAGACGGGCGAGAGCGAGGCCGACGCAGAGCAGTGACCAGCACCGCCGAGCATGCACCCGCAGCCACCAGCACGCCCGAGACCCCGGGCGGGCAGATCGACTGTGTGCTGTTCGACCTCGACGGCGTCGTCTACCACGGCCCCGAGCCGATTCCCGGCGCCGTCGAGGGCATCAACTGGCTCCGCGAGCAGTCGATCCCTGTCAACTATGTGACCAACAACGCCACCCGAACCGCCGAGGTGGTCGCCGCCCACATCACCGAGCTGGGTGTGAGCACCGACGAGTCCGAGGTGACCACCTCGGCGCAGGTGCTCGCCGACTCCCTGCTGCAGAAGTTCGGTGCCGGAGCCCTCATCTACCTCGTCGGCACGACCGGCCTGTCCGCCGCACTCGAAACGGCGGGCCTCCGCATCACCCGCTCACTCGATGACGACCCCGTCGCCATCGCCCAGGGGCTCGACCCCGACATCGACTACCGCGCAATCGTTGCCGTGTGCGAAGCGATCGAGACCGGACTCGAATGGTGGGCGAGCAATCCCGATTACTCGCTCATCGGCCGCCGCAGCAAAGTCCCCGGCAACGGTGCATTCATCGACATGATCTCCCGACTCACCGGACGGGAACCGACGATCGTCGGCAAACCCTCGCCCCACATGATGGAGTACGCGGCCACCCGCCTCGGCGCCCGGCGACCGCTCATGGTCGGCGACCGGCTCGAAACCGACATCGAAGGCGGCAACGCGGCAGGCTACGAGACCGCACTCGTCCTCACCGGCGTCCATGACATCTACGATGCACTCCGCGCACCCGAGAAACTTCGCCCCACCTACATTCTGCCGAGCCTGCGCGGCCTCGAACCCCTCATCACCGGCGGGGACCGAGACGAACCGGCACGCATCGAAGCCGAACTGCGCACGGCATGGGAGGCGATCGACGCGGACGAACACGCGGACGTCGCCGACCTCGTGGACCTCGACACGCTGCCCCGGAGGATCGATGACTGACCCCACGCCCACGCCCGGACAAACATCTACTCCCGGACCGACGCCGACTCTGCCCCCCGGACAAACGCCGGCCCCCGGACCGGCACCTACCCCCGCCTCGGTGGCCGGAGATGTGCCCGTCGAAACTTGGCGGGCCGGCCTCGCTGAAGCCAAGGAAGCCCCGGCCGCCGAACGTCACGAACACCTGAGCGCCCTCCTCGACGAACTCGACTCGCAGGTGGGCTCCTTGTGAGCAGGCTCGACCGGGAACTCGTCGACCGAGGACTCGTCAACTCCCGTTCCCGCGCGGCCCGCGAGATCGCCGCCGGACGCGTGAGCATCAACGGCACCACCGTGACGAAACCCGCCCACGACGTCGCCGACTCCGACGACCTCATCGTCACCGAACCCGACCCCTGGGTCGCCCGTAGCGCCCACAAACTCCTCGGCGCCCTCGAAAGCTTCGAGATGACCGGATCGCTGACCGGCCTCACCGCACTCGACGCCGGCGCCTCCACCGGAGGCTTCACCCAAGTCCTCCTCCACCACGGTGTCACCGAGGTCTGGGCCGTCGACGTCGGCCACGACCAGCTCGCGCCTTCCCTGCGTACCGATCCGCGCGTGCACGTGCGCGAGGGACTCAACCTCCGCGAACTCGGCGCCTCCGACGTCCCGCAGGTCGACCTCGTCGTCGCCGATGTGTCCTTCATCTCCCTGCGACTGCTGCTGGAACCCCTGCTCGCGGCGACCACCGGGGAACTCCTCCTCATGGTCAAACCCCAGTTCGAACTCGCCCGAGCCTCGCTGGACAAACACGGGGTCGTCACCGAGGCGAAGAACCGCCGCCGCGCCCTCGACTCGGTCATCGCCGCCGTCGCCGAGCACGACGCCCGGGTCATCGACTTAGCCCCCTCACCGCTGCCCGGACCCAGTGGGAACCGGGAGTATTTCCTGCGTGTTCGACCAGGCAGAACCGGCACCGATTCCGATAGGCTCAGCGAAGCGGACATCCCCGGCCACCTGGAGACACTGATGAGAGGAGAGGCATGACCCGGCACATCATGGTGCTCCTGCACCCCCAGCGCGAAGAATCGGCCATCGCCGCGGTGAGCGTGTTCAAGGCTCTCCTCGACGACGGAATCACCCCCGTCGTCCTCGACGAAGAGGTCGTCGACATCGGCACCCGCAGCTCGCGGGCCGACTTCGAACAGAGCCTGCTGCACCGCTGCGTGGTCATCGCCCCCTCCCAGCTGGCTACCTGGAAGTCCGAATGCGAACTCGTCATCGTCCTCGGCGGCGACGGCACCATCCTTCGCGCGGCCGAACGCTTCCACGGCTCAGGTGTCCCGCTCATGGGCGTCAACCTCGGCCATGTCGGCTTCCTCGCCGAAAGCGAAAGGGAAGACCTCGCCGAGGCGGTCCACCGGGCATCCCAACGCGACTACCTCGTGGAGGAACGTCTCGCCCTCGACGTGTCCGTGTGGCACGAAGGGGAGAACATCTTCAACGCCTGGGCGCTCAACGAGGCGACAGTGGAGAAGACTACGAAGTCCCGGATGATCGACGTCGTGCTCGGTGTCGACTCCCGTCCCGTGTCCTCCTTCGGCTGTGACGGCGTCATCCTCGCCACCCCGACCGGGTCGACGGCCTACTCCTTCTCCGCCGGCGGCCCCATCGTCTGGCCCGAGGTCGAGGCCCTCCTCCTCGTGCCCATCTCCGCCCACGCCCTGTTCGCCGAACCTCTCGTCGTCGGCCCGAACTCCCGCCTCGGCGTGGAGATCTCCCAAACCAACCCCGACTTCTCCGCGGTCCTGTGGTGCGACGGACGCCGCGCCATGGAACTGCCCGCCGGTGCCCGCATCGAAGCCCGCCGCTCCGAATCGCCGATCAAACTCGCCCGCCTGCACACCGGCCCCTTCACCGACCGACTCGTCGCGAAGTTCCGCCTGCCCGTCTCCGGCTGGAAGGGACCGATCGAGGAGGCGGGAAGCAGGAGAGGAGACACGGATGATCTCTGAGCTGCGCATCTCCCACCTCGGCGTGATCGCCGAAGCCGAGGTCGAACTATCCACCGGCTTCACCGTCGTCACCGGTGAGACCGGTGCCGGCAAGACCATGTTCGTCTCCGCCCTGTCCCTGCTCATGGGCCGCAAAGTCGGCTCCGGGGTCGTCCGCAAGGGCGCGGAGAAGGCCGAGGTCGAAGGCATCTTCTCCGAGGTCACCGAGGCGGTGCGTACCCGCATCGAAGAGGCCGGCGGCAGCGTCGACGAAGAAGCGATCATCTCCCGCACCGTCGCGACCAAGGGCCGGGCCCGGGCCACCGCAGGCGGGCGCACCGTGCCGATCTCCGTGCTCACCGACATCGCCGATGAGCTCATCACCCTCCACGGCCAGTCCGAACAGCTCGGACTCAAGGGCGCCGCCCAACAGCGCCAGCTCCTTGACGCCGCCGGGGGACAGGCCCTCGCCGAGGTGGCCGGCCGTTATCGCACCGCCTTCGACACCTGGCAGGAGACCGAGGCCAGAGTCTCCCGAATCAAGGACTCCACCGCGGCCCGCCGGGAGCGGATCCTGTGGCTGCGCGGCTGCCTCGAAGCCATCGACGCCGTCCGCCCCCAGCCCGGCGAGGACGAGACCCTGACCGCGCAGGCCGCGAAGCTCGGTGCCGCGGCAGAGATCACCCGGGCTGTGGGCACCGCCCACGACCTCCTCCTCGGCGGCGAACTCGACGACGCCGGCGCCGCGGTCGATCTCGTCCACCAGGCCATCAGCGCAGTGTCCGACGTCGAAGGATCTGATCCGGAACTGGTCACCATCCGCGAGACCCTCTCCGATGCGGTGCTGCGACTCTCGGACTCCGCCGCTGAGCTCAGCTCCTACCTCTCCGGCTTCGACGAACTGGGGGAGACCTCGCTCGAGGAGACCGAAGCCCGCCGCGCCGAACTCGGATCGCTGGCCCCCTACGGTCAGGACGTGGCCGAAGTCCTCGACTTCGAGACCCGCTCCGCGGCCGAACTCTCAGAACTCGAAGCCGAGGACCGCGATCTCGACGGCCTCGACGCCGAACTGGGCAAAGCCCGGGAGGCCATGGAAGCCGCCGGGGCGGCGCTGACCGAGATCCGCACGAGCACGGCCCGGTCGTTCTCGGAAGCCGTGAGCACCGAACTGGCTGCCCTGTCCATGCCCAAGGCCTCCGTGACCTTCGAAATCACCGACCGCGAACCCGCCGCCCACGGCTGCGACGACGTGCGTCTGACCTTCGCCGCCCACGAATCCTCGACCCCCGATGACATCGGCAAGGTCGCCAGCGGCGGTGAGCTCTCCCGCGTCATGCTCGCCATCGAAGTCGTCCGCGCCGAAAGCGAATCCATCCCCACCTACGTCTTCGACGAGGTCGACGCCGGGGTGGGCGGCAAGGCGGCCGTGGAGATCGGCCGGAGGCTGGCCAAGCTCGCCCAGGGCGCCCAGGTCATCGTCGTCACCCACCTTCCGCAGGTCGCCGCCTGGGCGGACACGCACGTCCACATCGTCAAGGACGATGACGCCGAGACCGTCCGCTCGGGAGTCACGGAACTTGACGATGACGAACGGGTCGTCGAACTCTCCCGGATGCTCGCCGGAATGGAGGACTCCGCCTCGGCGAAGGCCCACGCGGCCGAACTCCTCGACTCCGCCCGGCAGGTCAAGACCGGGGCGGGCAGCCGCGCATGAGAGAATGGCTGAACCATGAAAGTGCGTAGAACTCGGGAGAACCCCACTGTTCCCACCCGGTCGGGCCCGGCTCCTGCCAGACTCGATCGGCGAACCAAGGACCTCACCAAGCGTCTGAGCGCCGGCGACATCGCGATCATCAAACACGCGGACATCGACCGGATCTCCGCCGAAGCCCTCGTGGCCTGCCGACCCGTCGCGGTCATCAACGCGGACAAATCCATCTCCGGTCGGTACCCGAACCTCGGCCCGGGGATCATCGTCGACGCCGGAATCCCCCTCATCGACGCCACCGGTGCAGAGATCTTCGAGCTGATCGAGGAGAACCAGGAGATCACCGTCGAGGGCGAGGCGGTCCTCCTCGACGGAGAGACCGTGGCCACCGGCATCCGGCAGACCGAGGAATCGATCGCCGCCGACATGCACGAGGCCGAGGCCGGCATGAACTCCGTGCTCGTCGACTTCGTCGACAACACGATCGAGTACATCCGCAAGGACTCCGATCTGCTCTCGGCCGAACTCGTCGTCCCCGAGGTGGCCACGAAGTTCGAAGGCCGACACGTCCTCATCGTCGTCCGCGGCTACCACTACAAAGAGGACCTCGCGATCCTCGCCTCCTACATCCGTGAGTACCGTCCGATCCTCATCGGCGTCGACGGCGGAGCCGATGCGATCATCGAAGCCGGCTACAAACCCGACATGATCGTCGGCGACATGGACTCGGTGTCCGATACGGCTCTGACCTCCGGTGCCGAGATCGTCGTCCACGCCTACCGGGACGGCAACGCCCCGGGCACCGAACGCGTCCATTCCCTCGGCGTCGAATGCGTCGCCTTCGCAGCCTCCGGCACCAGCGAGGACATCGCGATGCTCCTCGCCGATGACAAAGGCGCTGACCTCATCGTGGCCGTGGGCACCCACGACACCGTCATGGAGTTCCTCGATAAGGGACGCAAAGGCATGGCCTCGACCTTCATCACCCGCCTGCGTGTGGGCTCGAAGCTCATCGACGCCAAAGGCGTGTCCCTGCTCTACCGGCAGCGCATCTCCAGCCTGCAGCTGAGCGTGCTCATCATCGCCGGCCTCGTCGCCCTCGGCGTGGCCCTGTTCGCGACCTCCGCGGGACAGACCTTCCTCGGGCTCATCGGAGCCCAACTCGACGGCGTCTTCGGGTGGATCGGGTCCCTCTTCGGAGGAGACCCGGCCGCCAGTGCAGAATCCGCCGGCCTCATCCAAGGATTGACCAGTGATTGATTTCCGTTACCACCTCGTCTCCCTCGTCTCGGTGTTCCTCGCCCTGGCCGTCGGCATCGTCCTCGGTGCTGGTCCGCTCAAGGAGCCGATCGGGGAGTCCCTGCAGAGTCAGGTCGACGCCCTGCGCTCCGACCGTGACGACCTGCGCGCGAAGCTCGATGCCGCGGGCGGCAACATTGACAAGCAGAACGACTTCATCACCTCGGCGGCTCCCGAACTCATCGGCGACACCCTCAAGGACCAAGAGGTCGGCATCATCGCCGCCCCGGATGCCGATGCCGAGCAGGTCGAAGAGGTCAGCAACCGGATCAAGGAAGCCGGGGCGAGCATCGGCGGCGACGTCGCCTTCGTCGACAACACGCTCAACCTCGAGGACTCCGCGGACTTCCTCTCCACCCTCCGCGACATCGTGCCGAACCTGCCCGAGGACGACTCCACGGCGATCCGGGCGGCACTCGTCATCGCACTGACCGGCAAGGCCTCGATGCTCGAAGACGAGAAGGACCGTGAGGACGCGGAGAAGAACTCCACGAAACTCTACGATGCCTTCATCGACTCCGGTCGCCTGCGCACGGACACCGATCATAAGACGACGCAGCTCTTCGCTGTCATCGACGATGAGAACTCGACGCTGGCCGAGGAGACGAAGCCGAGCCCCGAGGCGACCGACGACAAGGCCACCCGCACCCTCGTCACCGACTTCATCAATACCCTGACCTCGGAGTCGAAGTCAGTGGTCGTGGCCGGTGACGCCGGATCCGCGCAGAACGGACTCGTCAACGTGCTGCGCACCGAGAAGTCACGAGCCTCGACCGTCGATGGCCTCGGCCTCGGCGCCGGCCCCGTGATCACGGTCCGTGCCCTGGCTGCCGGGGAGAACGGAAGCCACGGTCACTACGGGTTCTCCGATGACGCCGAGGAGATCATGCCGAACAAGACCGATGAGGGAGACGAGAAATGATCCGCTCGATCGTCAGCTCCGCCGTCGCGGGCCTCGCCGGCTTTGCGGTGACGAAGGCCGTGCTGTCCTCGAAGCTGCGGAGGCATGAGAAGGTCGTGCGCACCAACCACGCCGGCAACGATGTCTCCCTCGTCGAAGGCCCCGCCGTGACCGCGGGACTCCTCGCCGGCAGCGTGCTCATCGAAGACCCCCGCCAGCGTGCGGCCACCCTGCTGGCCACCGCCGTGGCCGGAGGACTCGGAGGCGTCGATGACTTCCTCGAATCCGGAGACTCCAAGGGACTGCGCGGGCACCTTTCCGCGCTGGCCCACGGTGAGATCACCACCGGGGCGATCAAGGTCACCGGCATCCCGCTGGCTTCGCTCGCGGCCGCCGCGATCCTGCGCACCGGCACCCGCAAGCACGGAGTGCTCGGCCTGGGCCACCAGCCCGAACACGACTCGTGGCTGTCTACGGCCGGCGACATCATCGTCACTGGGGGAGTCATCGCGGGAACCGCGAACCTATTCAACCTCCTCGACCTGCGACCGGGCCGGGCCCTGAAGGCCGGCCTGCTCACACTCGCCTTCACCGACCATGAGCGCCGCATCTCCTGGGCACCCGCGGCCGCCATCGCCGGATCCTCCGCTGCCGCCTGGGCTGACGACCTCGACGGGGAGATCATGCTCGGCGACACCGGCGCCAACGCTCTGGGCGCTGCCATCGGTACCGTGCTCTCGGAGACCGCGAGCCCGAAGCAGCGGGCCGCGATCCTCGCCGTGCTCGTCGGTCTCACCCTGCTGTCCGAGAAGGTGTCCTTCACCTCCGTCATCGAGTCCACACCCGGACTGCGCGAGATCGACGCCTTCGGTCGCGAGGTCGTGTGAGCAAGCTCGTTCGAGTCTTCGCCTCCGCGGCGCTGCTCGTATCGGTGATCACTCTGATCACCCGGCTCGTCGGGTTTCTGCGGTGGCTGGTGTTCTCACCCACCGTCGGCGCCGGCACGGTGGGCTCGGCCTACCAGTCGGCCAACCTCGTACCCAACATCCTCTTCGAGGTCGTCGCCGGCGGAGCGTTGGCTGGGGCGGTCATTCCGCTCCTCGCTATCCCGCTGGCCCGATCCGACAAGGCCACGGCAGGCCGAATCGCCTCGGGCCTGCTCACCTGGGCGGTGTCGGTCACCCTGCCGCTGAGCATCATCCTCGCGGTCTTTGCCCATCCGATCGCGGCCCTGCTCACCGGTACCGACCCGCACAAGTCGGCTCAGCTCGAGGCGACCGTCGTCTTCCTGCTCATGTTCTCCCCGCAGCTCGTCCTCTATGGCATCGGCGCCGTGCTCACCGGCGTGTTGCAGGCCCACCGGAAGTTCCTCTGGCCCGCCTTCGCTCCACTGCTTTCGAGCCTCGTCGTCATCGGCTGCTATGTGGCCTATTGGCAGGCGGGCGGCACAGACGGGACCTGGCAGACCCATATCGGCTGGCTCGGGTGGGGCACGACGATCGGCGTCGCCGCCCTAGCCCTGCCGCTTGCGCTGCCGATGCGCTCGACCGGCCTGCGGATTCGACCCACCTGCTCCTTTCCTCCGGGGGTTGCCCACCGGGCCCTGCGCCTGGCCGGTGCAGGCATGGCGGCACTGCTGGCTCAGCAGGGGTCCATGCTGGCCACCATCCTCGTGTCGAACCACTCCGGCGGTGAAGGCACCTTCGTCCTCTTCAGCTACATCAACGCCGTCTACCTGTTGCCCTACGGAGTGCTCGCGGTGACCGTCGCTACCGTCACTTTCCCGTCGCTCTCGAGCTGGGTGGGACGGGCCAAGGACCCCGAGGCGACCGAGGCCGACCGTGCCGCAGCGGGCGTGAAGCTGCGTCAGATGACTTCGACGACCACGGCGCTGATCATCACGATCGGATTCCTCGGGGCACTCATCCTCATCTCCGCCTCGGGCCCCCTGCAGACCTTCTTCACCGCCATCGACGCAGCCAAAGGGCATCAGGGAGCGCCGTTCGCCTCGATGAGTCAGGCCATCATCGTCATGGCGCTGGCCGTGCCCGGCTGGTCCTTCGTCGCTTGGGGCACACGCGTGTTCTACGCCATGGAGCGCTCCCGCCATTCGGCGACCGCGACGACGGTCGGCTGGGTCCTCGTCATCGTCGGCATGATCCTCGCGATCCTTCTCACCGGAGCCGAGGGCGATGCCGGTCTGACGCTCGTGTCCATCTGCATCGGCTACGCCGTGGGCATGACCGTGGCCGGAATGTCCCTGCTCATCTCGATGCGTCGTGTGCTCGGGTCCGCAGGTCTCGCCCGCGTCGGACGCCGCGCAGCGGTCTCGATCGCCGCCGCCGTCGTCGGGTCGGTGGCCGGGGTGCTGGCCTCCCGGTGGCTGGGTTCGATGCTCGACACCGGAGCCTTGGCCGCCGTGGCCAACGGCATCGCCTCTGCTCTGCTCGGCTGCGCGATCTTCGCCGTTATCGTCCTCATCCTCGACCGCGGCTACCTCGGTGAGGTCCGCGGTGTTCTTGCCGGACGTCGAGGCGCGAGCCCGGACGATTCCGTGTCGGCAGGCGCCGGTGCCGCAGGCAGCGCAGCGGGAGGCGGGACGCCCACCTCGAACCGTGAGACACCACCGTCGGACAGGGAGGATGAGTCATGAGAATCGTCTATGTGATCGGAACCTCCAGCGGGGGAGTCGGCACCCATGTGCGGGCACTGGCCCGCGAGCTCGGTGCGACCGGCCATGAGATCGGGGTCGTCGGCCCCGCCGCCACCGACGCCCACTTCGGCTTCTCCGCCCTGCCCGGGGTCCGCTTCGCCTCCCTCGAGATGGGCACCGGGATCGGGCCCAAGGACGCGATCCTCGTCCGCCGCCTGACCACGCTTGTGCGCAGCTTCGACGCCGAGATCGTCCATGCCCACGGTTTCCGCGCCGGACTCATCACTCACCTCGGCTTGCGCCGGCTGAGCCCGCGCCCTCTCTTCATCCTCAGCCTCCACAACCAGGCCAGCGGACAGGGCCTGCGCGGGCGGGTGGAGACGAGGATCGAAACCCTGCTCGCCCGCGGGGCCGACCTCACCCTCGGCGCCAGCCAGGACCTCGTCGACCGTGCCCGCGAACTCGGCGCGCGTGATGCCCGCTTCCTGCCCGCTGCTGCACCAGAGGTGACGACCATCGACGCCGAGGCGGCCCAAGCCACCCGTGCGGCGCTGGCCAGCGAATACGGCTTCGACGAAGGAGCGGTCATCGTCCTGGCCGTCGGCCGAGTCGCCCCGCAGAAGAACTACCCGATGCTCGTCCGCGCACTCGGACACCTCGGGCAGGACCGCCTCGGCGCCGGGAATGACGCGAACCCGGGCCCGGGCACCCGGCGAACTGACGCCGGCAGGGACCGAACCGACCCCGGCACGGACCGAACCGACGCAGCGCCCAGCCCGCTTGTCGTCCTCATTGCGGGAGCCGCGGACGATGCGGTCCTTGCCGAAGTCCGCACGCAGTACGCGGAACTGACAACCACCTCGGCGAGTGTGCCGCTGCATTTCCTGGGCCCGCGATCCGACATCGCCGAACTCAACGCCGCCGCCGACGTCTCCGTGCTCACCAGCGTGTGGGAGGCCCGCGCCCTCGTGCTCCAGGAGGCCCTCATCTCCGGGCAGGCGATCGTCGCCACCGCCACCGGCGGCACGCCCGGACTCATCGGCGATGCCGGCATCCTCGTGCCCGCCGATGACGACCGGGCACTGGCACTGGCCCTCGGCGAACTCGCCGCCGATCCGGCCCGCCGCGCCGAACTCGGGGCACGCGCCCGGACCCGCGGAGTCGCACTTCCCACCGAGCGTGACGTGGCCGAAGAACTGCTGGGCATATACACGGAACTCACCACGCCCCAGGTAGGGTAGAAGCAGACCCGAACGATTGAAAAGGATGAGGAAATGAGCGAATCCGGCGAGGTCCACCCACTGAGCGCAGACACCAGGATCCTGCATGTGCTCGCCGACACCACAGGCCCGGTCGTCGAAGTGGCGAAACTCGCTGTGCTCGGCCATCTGCGGGCCGGGTTCAAGGTCGCCGTCGCCGCCCACCGGTCGCTGCTGGGCACCTTCGGAGTCTCCGAAGAACTCGCGGACAACTTCCGTGAGATCGAACTCACCGCCCGGCGCAAGCTCACGACGGCCGACCCCGGAACCGCGTTCACACTCCACAAGCACTATCGTCACGTCGACATCGTCCACGCCCACGGCCTGCACGCGTCCACCCTGGCCGGTCTCGCCTTCACGGGACTGCCCGCCCGCCTGCACCCGAAGGTCGTCGCGACGATCGAATCCTTCGACTCCGCGAACGTCATCGACAAGACCGGAGCCGAGATCGTCGGCCGCACCGCCACCGCCATCCTCGGCACCACCGAACCCGTCGTCGACTACTTCGGTGAGAAGGTGCCCGTCGTCGAACGCGCCGAACTCGTCCACCCCGACATCGACGTCGACCTCACGGTCCGCACCCCGCGCGCCGAGGTGCGCAAGGACCTCGGCATCGGCGAGGGCACCTGGATGATCGCCACCCCCATCGCCCTGCGCGACCACACCGCGCTGGCCACCGTCCTCGACGCCGCCGACCAGATCAACCAGAAGCGCCCTGACCGCAATGTCGTCACGGTGCTCACCGGCACCGGCAAGGACCGCTCCACGATCGAACGGGCGTTCTCCGACCGCGGCGTCATCGTCGCGGCCGCCGGTGACCTCGTCGACGTGGTCGCTGCCGCCGATGTCGTCATCGCCAGTGAGTCGATGACCGGACTTTCCCACGAAGACCTCATGCAGCTGTCGAAGCCCGCGGTCTTCATCGGCAGCGCCCGACGCGCCGGAATCTGGGGCGAGGCCGCCCGCAGCGTCGACCCGGACAACACCGAGGCGCTGCTGCGTGAGATCAATCATCTTCTCGACGATCCCGCCGGTCGCGGCTCGCAGGCCGTGGCCGCGAAGAAGCGGGTCATCGACGTCCAGGACGGGGCGGCGATCTCCGCGACGCTGCTCGATCTCTACGCCGAGGTCGCCGCGACGCCGGAATCGGCCGCCGGACTTTGATAGAATCAAATCCCGTGGTGAATCGAACTGCCCCAGGCGGCACAAACACGGCAAAGCACATCTTCGTCACGGGAGGCGTCGCCTCCTCGTTGGGTAAGGGACTGACGGCCTCGAGCCTCGGCCACCTGCTCACCCAGCGCGGCCTCACAGTGGCCATGCAGAAGCTGGATCCCTACCTCAACGTCGATCCCGGCACGATGAACCCCTTCCAGCACGGTGAGGTCTTCGTCACCGAGGACGGCGCCGAGACCGATCTCGACATCGGCCACTACGAGCGCTTCCTCGACAACGACCTCGACGGGGCGGCCAACGTCACCACAGGCCAGGTCTACTCCTCGGTCATCGCCAAGGAGCGCCGCGGCGCCTACCTGGGAGATACCGTCCAGGTCATTCCGCACATCACCGATGAGATCAAGTCGCGGATGCGGGCCCAGGCCGAACGCCCCGAGGCGGACCGACCCGATGTCATCATCACCGAGATCGGCGGCACCGTCGGCGACATCGAGTCCCAGCCCTTCCTCGAGGCGGCCCGGCAGATCCGTCACGACGTCGGCCGCGACAACGTCTTCTTCATCCACGTCTCCCTCGTGCCCTACCTCGGGCCCTCGGGAGAGCTGAAGACCAAACCCACCCAGCATTCCGTGGCGATGCTGCGCTCGATCGGCATCCAGCCCGATGCGATCGTGCTCCGCTCCGACCGGGAGCTGCCCGATTCGATCCGCGCGAAGATCGCCTCCTCCTGCGATGTCGACACCGAGGCCGTCGTGTCCTGCGTCGATGCCCGCAGCATCTACGACATCCCGAAGGTCCTCCATGACGGCGGTCTCGACGTCTACGTCATCCGCCGCCTCAACCTGCCCTTCCGTGATGTCGACTGGACGAAGTGGGACCGCGTCCTCGAACTGGTCCACAACCCCGCCCATGAGGTCACCATCGGCATCGTCGGCAAATACATCGACCTGCCCGACGCCTACCTCTCGGTGACCGAGGCCCTGCGTCACGGCGGCTTCGCCAACAATGCTCGGGTCAAGGTCGAATGGATCCAGTCCGATGACTGCGACACACCCGAGGGTGCGGCGAAGGCCCTGGCCGGACTCGACGCGATCTGCGTGCCCGGCGGCTTCGGCATCCGCGGCATCGAGGGCAAGCTGGGTGCGCTCGAATACACCCGCACCCACCAGATCCCGACGCTGGGCCTGTGCCTGGGCCTGCAGTGCATGGTCATCGAATACGCACGCAACGTCGCCGGCATCGAGGAGGCTTCGTCCTCCGAGTTCGACCCCGACACGCAGGTGCCGGTGATCGCGACCATGGCCGAACAGCTCTCCATCGTCGACGGCGAAGGTGACCTGGGCGGCACCATGCGACTGGGCACCTACGAGGCGAAGCTGGGCGACGACAGCGTCGTCGCCGGAGTCTACGGATCCACCCAGATCCAGGAACGCCACCGTCACCGCTACGAGGTCAACAACGCCTACCGCGATGAGCTCGCCGAGGCGGGGCTCGTGTTCTCGGGCACCTCACCGAACGGTGAGCTGGTGGAGTTCGTCGAACTTCCGACCGCCGACCACCCGTACTACGTCTCGACTCAGGCTCACCCCGAGCTCAAGTCCCGTCCGACGCGGCCGCACCCGCTCTTCGCCGGTCTCGTCGCCGCAGCCCTGAAGAGGCAGTGAGCGGAGTGGGCGAGCTGCACGACGAGCCGTATACGCCGGAGATCACCGACTCCGAGGTGGTCTACCGGGGTGCCGTGTGGAACATCGTCCGCGACACCTTCGACCTGCCGGAGGCCAAAGGGCTCGTCCGCGACCTCATGGCCCACTCCGGTGCCGTGGCCGTGGCCTGTGTGAACGAGAACAGGGAGATCCTCCTCGTTCAGCAGTACCGTCATCCCGTGCGCGCCCGCCTGTGGGAGGTGCCCGCCGGACTGCTCGACATTCCCGGCGAGGACCCCTTCGACGCGGCGCAGCGCGAACTCGCCGAAGAGGCCGATCTCGTCGCCGCCCGCTGGGAAGTCCTCAGCGACTCCTGCCTGACCCCGGGCGGCAGCAGCGAATCCATCCGCCTCTACCTCGCCCGCGACTTCAGCTTCGTTCCCGAAGCCGAACGCCACGAACGCAGCGAGGAAGAGGCAGGATTCGCCTACCGCTGGGTGAGCATCGACGAGGCGCTCGAGGCGATCGGAGCCGGGAAGATCACGAACTCCATCGCCCAGCTCGCGATCC
The DNA here is from genome assembly GCF_047300845.1 of Brevibacterium sp. GP-SGM9. NCBI lineage: Bacteria > Bacillati > Actinomycetota > Actinomycetes > Micrococcales > Brevibacteriaceae > Brevibacterium > Brevibacterium sp. GP-SGM9. Next base: position 23,019 of record NZ_CP178563.1, read on the forward strand.
TCCAGGTCTCCCGGGTGCTGCAGGCCGAGGCCGCGGGCCAGCCCATGCGCACCCGCGAGGTCGGGTCACCTCGGCGCCTCGTCGACGGCCGGGACGACCTGGCCGGCCGTGCCGGGGTCGACGGCCGGGACGACTTGGCCGACCGGGACGACTGAGGGTCCACCGTGGCCCGGCACGGCGCCGAACTCCTTCCCGACCTCCCCGGTGACCTGCGCCCGGGCTTCGAGTCCTATCTGGCCTCCCTGCGCTTCGAACGCGGCCTGTCGCTGAACTCCATCGACGCCTACGCCCGTGACCTCGGCCGTTACGGAATCTGGCTGGGCGAGCAGGGGATCGGCCGCCTCGGCGAGGTCGACCGAGCACGCATCGAAGCCTTCGCCCTCCACCTCCTCGACTCGGGATTGGCGGCGCGCACCCGTGCCCGCGCTCTCGTCGCGGTGAGGCGCTTCCACGGCTTTGCACTCACGGAGAACCTCACGCCCACCGACCCGGCTTCCGAGGTCAGCCCGCCGCAGGAGGGACTGCGTCTGCCCAAGGCACTCTCCCTCGATGACATCGAAGCGCTGCTGGCCACCACGGCCGGGGAGGAACCGGTCCAGATCCGGGCCGCAGCGCTGCTCGAACTCCTCTACGCGACCGGGGCCAGGATCTCCGAGGCCGTGGGCGTCGACCTCGACGACCTCGACTTGGAGACCCAGCTGGTCCGCGTCTACGGCAAGGGCGGGAAGGAACGCATCGTGCCCTTCGGCTCGCATGCGGCGACCGCCCTGGGGGCCTGGGTGAGCCGGGTGCGTCCGACCATGGCGGCCAAGGCAAAGGCGAACTCACCGGCCGGGGCACTGTTCCTCAACGCCCGCGGCACCCGGCTCTCACGACAGAGCGCCTGGCAGATCGTCAAGGACGCAGCCGAACACGCCGGACTCGAGGTGGAGGTGTCCCCGCACACCTTCCGACACTCCTTCGCCACGCACCTGCTCGAGGGCGGGGCGGACATCCGCGTGGTCCAGGAACTGCTCGGACACGCCTCGGTGACGACGACGCAGATCTATACGAAGGTCTCCGAGGAGACATTGCGGGAAGTGTACGCGACCTCGCACCCTCGGGCGCGGTAGGGTTGGATCGAAGAGCAACGAAAGGTGGCCATCCGAGTGATGAATACGCAACAGGCGTTGGACATCCCCAATGCGAAGTCCGCTGAGGCACAGGCACAGGACTTTCCCGAACCGGCACCGCTGGATTCGCATGGGCCCGCCCGCATCATCGCGATGGTCAACCAGAAGGGCGGGGTCGGCAAGACCACCTCGTCGATCAACCTCGGCGCCTCTTTGGCCGCGTACGGACGCAAGGTCCTCCTCGTCGACTTCGACCCGCAGGGGGCGCTCTCGGTGGGGCTGGGACTCAACCCCAACGACCTCGAGATCAGCGTCTACAACCTGCTGATGAACCCCCGACTCGACCCGCACGAGGTCATCGTCGAGACCGACTTCGACGACATCGACGTCCTCCCGGCCAACATCGACCTCTCCGCCGCCGAGGTCCAGCTCGTGGGCGAAGTCGCCCGCGAGCAGGTCCTCGCCCGGGCACTTGCGAAGGTCGCCGACGAATACGATGTCGTGCTCATCGACTGCCAGCCCTCGCTGGGCCTGCTCACCGTCAATGCGCTGACCGCCGCGCACGGAGTGATCATCCCGCTCGAGACCGAGTTCTTCGCCCTCCGCGGTGTCGCCCTCCTCGTGGAGACCATCGAGAAGGTCCAGGACCGCCTCAACCCCTCGCTCGAGATCGACGGGATCCTCGCGACGATGTTTGACTCGCGGACCCTGCACTCGAAGGAGGTCATGTCGCGGGTCACCGAGGCCTTCGACGACAAGGTCTTCAGCACCGTCATCAGCCGCACCGTGAAGTTCCCCGACGCCTCCGTTGCGGCCGAACCGATCACCAGCTTCGCTCCGAAGCACCCCGGCTCCGAGGCCTACCGCAAGCTGGCCAGGGAGCTCATCTCCCGCGGAGGCGCACCCTGAGCGAGACTGTCCTCAGTGTCAACGGGGAGGCCGACGGCGACGGTGCCGTCGGCGAGACCCCGGACTCGAACGAGTCGGCCGAGACCTCCGCGCAGGGCTTCCAGGTCGAGTTGGAGAACTTCTCCGGCCCCTTCGACCTGCTGCTCGGGCTGATCTCGAAGCGTCGTCTCGACGTCACGGAGATCGCCCTGGCCGAAGTCACCGACGAGTTCATCGCCTACACCACCGAGCTCAAGGATCGGGCGAATCTTGCCGAGATCTCCCAGTTCCTCCTCGTCGCCGCGACCCTGCTCGATCTCAAGGTCGCCCGACTCCTCCCGCACGAAGAGGGTGAGGAGGTGCTCGACCTCGAACTCCTCGAGGCCCGCGACCTCCTCTTCGCCCGGCTCCTGCAGTACAAGGCCTACAAGTCCGTGTCCGGCTACCTCGCCGAGACGATGGCCGCCGGCTCCATCCGGGCACCCCGGGACGTCGGCCTCGAACCCGAGTTCCAGGACGTGCTGCCGCCCCTGCAGCTGGGCATCGGCCCCGGTGAGCTGGCCGGGATTTTCGCCACCGTGCTCCAACGCGACCACACTCCACCGAGCGTGGCCGTCGACCACATCCACCTGCCGCTGGTCAGCGTCTCCGAACAGCGCGGACACATCCTGTCCCTGCTGCGGGCCGGGGACGTGGACTTCCAGTCCCTGCTCGAGACCGCGGAGAACACCCTCGTCGTCGTCGCCCGGTTCCTTGCTCTGCTCGAACTCTTCAAGGTCGGACTCTGCGACTTCGACCAGGAGGAGCCGCTGGGCCCGCTGCTCATCCAACGTACGGAGACGAGCGAGGACGGAGTCGACCTGCGCACCGAAGGCGCATGGAGCGCCGAGGAGGACGAGACGGCCGACGGAGACATCGTGGACGAAACCGTCGACGGGGACGTCGTGGACGAGAACGAGGACGAATGATGATCGATGACGAAGTGCTCGCCGGCATCGAAGCAGTGCTGATGATCACCGACACCGCGGTGAGCACCGCGGAGCTCGCCACCGCCCTCGGCCTCGAGGAGGGCACCGTGGACGAGGCGATCGCGACCCTCAAGGCCGACTACGACGGCGACGAGACCCACCGGCAGCGCGGATTCGAGATCCGCCACGTTGCCGGGGGCTTCCGCATCTTCTCCCGCGGTGACTACCACGAGGTCGTCAAGGACTTCCTCACCTCGGGACAGAGCGCGAAGCTCTCCCAGGCCGCCCTCGAAACGCTCGCCGTCATCGCCTACCGGCAGCCCATCTCCCGGCCCCGCATCGCCGCGATCCGCGGGGTCAGCGTCGACGGCGTGATCCGGACCCTGCTGCTGCGCGGACTCATCGTCGAAGCCGGGAAGGAGGCGACCACCTCGGCGCTGCTCTACGCCACCACCCCGACCTTCCTCGACACCCTGGGGATGAACAGCCTCGATGACCTGCCCGAGCTCGCCCCCTACCTGCCCGAAGACGCCGACGTGGCCGAACTCGGCTCGCAAGACACCGAGGTGCTCGCCGCCGTCGACGAACTCGACGAAGACCTCGAGGACGATCCGGGCAGCCCGGGGCAGCCCTCACTCGCACGAGAATGATGTCGATGTCACGAGTTGCCGTTTGATTTGAGAGAATGGACCCATGAGTCCATACCGTGATCCCCGCGCACCCGGCGGCCGCCAGAACCGTCCGAGCCGAAAACAGCGTGCCAGCACCGCCTCGAAGCCTGCCAAGCAGGCGGGTTCGGGCTCCGGCCAGACATCGGATGCCCATGTCAGCGGGGGTGTGCGCCTGCAGAAGATCCTCGCCGAGGCGGGGCTGGGGTCGCGTCGTGCCTGCGAGCAGCTCATCCTCGACGGACGGGTCGAGGTCGACGGGAGCATCGTCACCGAGCTGGGCACCCGGATCGACCCGGAAACGCAGTCCGTGTACGTGGACACGGTGAGAATCGCGACACAGACCAAGAAGGTCTACCTCGTGCTCAACAAGCCCGCCGGAGTCGTCTCGACCATGAGCGATCCAGAGGGACGGCCCTGCCTGGCCGACTACACACGCAACAACATCGAACGGCTTTTCCACGTCGGACGCCTCGACACCGACACCGAAGGCCTCATCCTGCTGACCAACGACGGGGAGCTGAGCAACCGTCTGGCGCACCCGCGGTACGAGATCCCGAAGACCTACCTCGCGCAGGTCAGGGGACAGCTGGCCAAGGATGCCGGTGCCCGACTCAAGACGGGAATGGACCTCGAGGACGGCTTCACCAAGGTCGATGACTTCAAACTCGTCGATTCGACCCCCGGCCACTCCGTCGTCGAACTCACCCTGCATTCGGGCAAGAACCGGATCGTGCGCCGACTGATGGAAGAGGTCGGCAATCCCGTCGAACGCCTTGTGCGCACCAGGTTCGGCCCGATCGTCCTCGACGAACAGCGGCAGGGCAAGATCCGTCCGCTGCGCTCTGACGAGGTCGGCGAACTCTTCGAGGCCGTCGGATTGTGAGAGTCCACATCATCGGCACCGGGCTCCTCGGTGCCAGCCTCGGGCTCGCGCTGAGTGCGCAGCAGCACCGAGTCACCCTCGAAGACACCTCACCGACCGCCCAGCAGCTCGCCGCCGACCTCGGCGCCGGGGTGCTGGCGGCCGGGGGATCGGCCGATCCGGACATCGTCGTCGTCGCGACCCCGCCGGACGTCGCAGCCCGGGTCATCGCCTCGGCGCTGGAGACCTACCCCGAGGCCACCGTCACCGATGTCGCGAGCATCAAGACCCGCCTCCTCGAATCGGTGCGTGCGCTGGTGTCCGAACGCGATCTCGACCGCTACATCGGGTGCCACCCGATGGCCGGACGGGAACGCTCCGGAGCCATCGCCGCCCGCTCGGACCTGTTCACGGCCCGACCCTGGGTGATCTGCTCGGATGAGAACACTCCGGTCGACCGCCTCGGCGCGGTCATCGCCATGGCCGAGTCCACCGGCGGCTCCGTCATCCACCTCGATCCGCGGATCCACGATGCCGCGGTGGCGAAGGTCTCCCACGTTCCGCAGGTGCTTGCCTCCCTCGTCGCCTCCCAGTTGCGCCACGCGCCGCTCGAGGAGATCTCCCTGGCCGGACAGGGACTGCGCGATGTCACCCGGATCGCCGCTTCGGATCCGCGTCTGTGGACGCAGATCCTCGCCGGCAACGCCGAAGAGATCCGCATGGTGCTGCTCGACCTGCGCACGGAACTCGACGAGGTCATCGGCGCCCTCGAGATCGGGGACGACTCCGGAGATCTGCGCCCCGGTGCCACCGGAGTGATCGCGAAGGCGATCGCCATGGGCAACGAAGGTCACGATCGGATTCCGGGCAAGCACGGTCAGGCACCGACCGCCTATGCTGTTGTCACGATCCTCATCCCGGACACGCCCGGGAGTCTGGCCAGGCTGTTCAACGACATCGGCGATCTGGGCATCAACGTCGAGGACTTCCGGATGGACCATGCCCCGGGTCGCAGACTCGGCATCGTCGATGTCTCCGTGGTGCCGGCCACCCAGCAGGAGCTGGAAATCGGATTGCTGTCGAAGGGATGGCAGATTCCCGAATCCGCCATCGAGAAAGAAGGAATTGCATGAGCGTCGTAGCCATTGACGGGCCCAGCGGAGTGGGGAAGTCGAGCACCGCCAAGGAGGTGGCCCGCAGGCTTCGCTACCAGTACCTCGACACCGGCGCGATGTACCGGGCGATGGCCTGGCTGTGCCTCAACCGCGGGGTCACCGATCCCGTCGACGTCCTCGAGCAGGTCCGCGGAGTCGACCTCGAGATCTCGACCGATCCCGATGAGTTCTTCGTCTCCGTCGACGGCATCGACGTCAGCGAGGAGATCCGCGAAGCCGAGGTCTCCGAGAACGTGCAGACCGTCTCCGCGGTCGTCGACGCACGTGAAGAGCTCATCGACATGCAGCGCCAGTACATCGCGGCGGCCGGAGACGGCATCGTCGTCGAAGGCCGCGACATCACCACCGTCGTCGCTCCTGACGCGCAGGTTCGCATCCTCATGACCGCCCGCGACGAGGTGCGCGTGGCCCGCCGGGCCAAGGAGCTGCACGGCAATGCCGACGCCGAGGCGATCGCCGCCACCCAATCCCAGGTCACCGGCCGCGACGCCAAGGACTCGGCGACGACGAGCTTCCTCGAAGCCGCCGACGGCGTCTACACACTCGATACCAGCGACATCGACTTCGACCAGGTGGTCGAGACGGTGCTGCAGCTGGTGAAGGACTCACAATGACCGAACCCGAATTCCACGAGAACCCCGACGAGAACCTCGCCGAGCGTCTCGAACACATCAGCGACGAGGAGGCCGAGCAGCGGGCGACCGCGCTCGAGGCCGGACTCGAGAGCTATGAGCTCGAAGACGCGGACCGCGCCCTGCTCGAGGCCCGCGGCTTCGAGTTCGAGGACGAAGAGGTGCTCGGGGCCGCTCCCGTCCTCGCCGTCGTCGGACGCCCGAACGTCGGCAAGTCGACCCTGGTCAACAGGATCCTCGGCCGTCGCGAGGCCGTCGTCGAGGATGTTCCCGGCGTCACCCGCGACCGGGTGAGCTACCGCGCGGAATGGAATCTCAAGGAGTTCACCCTCGTCGACACCGGCGGTTGGGATCAGGACTCGAAGGGCATGGCCTCGCGGATCGCGATCCAGTCGGAGATCGCCGTGGACATGGCCGATGCCGTGGTCCTCGTCGTCGATGCGACGACCGGACCGACCTCGACCGATGAGATGGTCGTGAAGATGCTGCGCCGGAAGAAGAAGCCCGTCCTCCTCGCGGCGAACAAGGTCGATGACGAACGCGGCGAACTCATGGCCGCCGAACTCTGGGGACTCGGCCTCGGCCAGCCCTGGACGGTCTCTGCCCTGCACGGTCGGGGAGTGGCCGATCTCCTCGACGAGGTGCTCACGGTTCTGCCCGAAGTCTCCGCCGTCGACACCCGGATCGAAGAGGGCGGCCCGCGCCGGGTGGCTCTCGTCGGACGTCCGAACGTCGGCAAGTCCTCCCTGCTCAACCAGCTGATCGGCTCCGACCGTGTGCTCGTCGACAATGTCGCCGGCACCACCCGTGACCCGGTCGATGAGCTCATCGACCTCGGCGGGAAGCAGTGGCGGTTCGTCGACACCGCAGGAATCCGCAGGCGTGCCCATCAGGCCAGCGGCGCCGATTTCTATGCGGCGCTGCGGACGCAGACCGCGCTGGAACGCGCCGAGGTGGCCCTCGTCCTCCTCGAGGTCCAGGAACCGCTGAGTGAGCAGGACGTTCGCATCGTCACCACCGCCGCCGAGGCGGGGCGTGCGGTCGTGCTCGCCTTCAACAAATGGGACCTGCTCGACGACGAACGTCGCTTCTACCTCGAACGCGAGATCGAACGCGATCTGGGACATGTGGCCTGGGCCCCGAGAGTGAACATCTCTGCAAAGACCGGTCGGCATGCCGAGAAGCTCGTTCCCGCGATGGAGACCGCGCTGGCCAGCTGGGACACGCGCATCCCGACGGGACGACTCAACGCCTTTCTCGGTGAACTCGTCGCCGCCAACCCGCACCCTGTGCGCGGCGGCAAGCAGCCGCGGATCCTCTTCGGCACGCAGGCGCAGTCGCGGCCGCCGAAGTTCGTGCTCTTCACCACCGGGTTCCTCGATCCCGGCTATCGTCGCTACATCGTCAGGCGTCTGCGTGAGACCTTCGGGTTCAAGGGGACACCCATCGAGGTGTCGATGCGCATTCGGGAGAAGCGGCGAGGACGCTGAATGACCGATGATGCTCGGGACGTGAGGCGGGGATCCGAAGACGATCCCACGCAGGGAGCGGGGGAGACCTCGCAGGAGGAAGTGCCCACTCAGGTGCACGGCGATGCGTCAGATGCCCGAGCCTCGGCGGGGGATGACGCTGCCGCCTCGGCCGAGGATTCCCCTTCGGTCGCCTCGGTGGTCGGTGCCGACTCGAACGTCGATGTTGCCTCGACCATCGGCGCGGACTCGACTGCCGGTTCCGACTCGAACTCGGGAGCCGCCTCGGCGGCCTCAGCCGAACAGCACCCGACGGGCGAACGGGCGTGGCATGCGAAGCCGCTGCCGCGGGCACTCATCATCGCGCTGACCCTGGCCGGGGTGGCGTATGCCCTGATGTTCTTCCGCGGACTCCAGGACATCATCGCCCCCGTGTTCCTGGCCCTGAACTTCTACATCGTCGTCTACCCGCTGCAGAAGTTCCTCACCCGGGTGAAGGTGCCCCGCGCCATCGGAGCGAGCATCTCGGTGGTGCTGGTGCTGTGCATGATCCTCGCGTTCTTCGGCCTCACCGCGTGGTCGGTCGCCGAACTCGTCATCCTCATCCCCAGCTACAGCAACGAACTCGTCACGACGTATCAGAACATGCTCGCGTTCCTCTCCGACATCGGCGTGACCTCTTCGGTGATCGAACAGCAGCTCAGCCAGTTCAACGTCCGTTCGATCATCGACGCCGTCTACCCGCTGCTGACGAACGTGTCGATGGTGGCCGGACTGCTCACGACCGTGGTCATGGCCGTGTTCTTCGTCGCCATGGACTCCTTGGGCATCGACCGGCGGATGCGCATGCTCCTCGACATCAAACCCGCGTTCTCGACATCATTGGGCGACTTCGCCAGCGGTGTGCGCCGCTACTGGGTCGTGGCCACGATCTTCGGCCTCATCGTCGCATTCCTCGACGTCATCGCCCTGGCGATCATCGACGTGCCGCTGGTGTGGGTGTGGGGTGTGCTCGCATTCCTGACAAACTACATCCCCAACATCGGGTTCGTCATCGGACTGATTCCGCCGGCTCTGCTCGCCCTTGTCGACAGCGGATGGCAGTCGGGACTGTGGGTCATCATCGCCTACAGCGTGCTCAACTTCGTCATCCAGGCGATCATCCAACCGAAGTTCACCGGTGAGTCCGTGGGGGTGACTCCGCTGATTTCGTTCCTTTCGCTGTTGTTCTGGGTATGGGTCCTCGGCTGGCTGGGTGCGCTCTTGGCGCTTCCGGCCACCCTGCTGCTCAAGGCGCTGCTCGTCGATGCGGACCCGCGGGCGAAATGGGTGAACATCCTGCTCGCCTCGGATCCGGAGACGGCACGGGTCGAATCCGAGAAGAGCCTCGTCGAGAGCTGAGCGGGAACATCCCGCTGAGGCCTGACTAGCAACATCTGTCCGAAGGCTGACCCGGGACATCTGTCCGAAAACCGACTGGGCCGGGCTCTCGCTCTCTCGCTTCTGAGTCGATAGCATGAGGTATGGCGAATCTACTGAAGATCCATCCCGAGAACCCGCAGAACCGTTTGATCGAACAGGCGGCGCAGTCCCTGAGGGACGGCGGCCTCATCGCCTATCCGACCGACTCGTGCTACGCGCTCGGCTGTGCGCTCGACAACAAGGCCGGCATCGAGCGGATCACGCGGATCCGCAACCTCGACTCGAAACACCATTTCACGCTCATGTGCCACGACTTCGCCCAGCTGGGCCAGTTCGTCATCGTCGACAACTCCGACTTCCGGGCGATCAAATCGATGACTCCCGGACCCTTCACCTTCATCATGAAGGCGACGAAGGAGGTGCCGCGGAGGATGATGCACCCGAAGAAGCACTCGGTGGGCGCACGCATTCCGCAGAACGTCACCGCCCTGGCGCTCGTCGAAGCCATGGGGGAGCCGATCCTGTCCTCGACGCTCCTGCTGCCCGATGACGACGATCCGCTCACTCACGCCGAGGATGTCGTCGACCGCATCGGCAACGACGTCGACATCGTCATCGAGTCCGGCACCCCAGGAGTCGTGCCGACCTCCGTCATCGACTTCACCGGTCGCTTTCCCGAGGTCGCCCGGGTCGGCGCCGGGGACGTGTCACGCTTCCTCGACGAGTGAGCGTGACACGTCCCGCTCAGAGCCCGAGGTAGGCGGCCTGCACCTGCGGATTATCAAGCAGTTTCGCGGCATCATCGGCGAGCACCACCCGTCCTTCGGCGAGGACGTAGCCGCGGTGGGCGATCGCCAGCGAGGCCTTGGCGTTCTGTTCGCTGAGCAGCACGCCGATTCCGTTGCTGTTGATCTGGGCCACGGACTCGAGCACCTGTTCGACCACAAGAGGCGCCAAGCCCATCGACGGTTCGTCGAGGATGAGCAGACTCGGATCGGACATGAGTGCCCGGCCGATGGCCACCATCTGCTGCTGTCCGCCAGAGAGTGACCCTGCCGGCTGCTTCGCCTTCTCCTTGAGAATCGGGAACAGCTCGAACACCTCGGCGAGGATCTCCTCGGTGCGGGTGCGATTCCGGTGCGGGTAGGTGCCCAAGCGCAGATTCTTCTCGACCGACATCTTGCCGAACAGGTGCCTTCCCTCCGGACAGTGAGCGATTCCGCGTTTGACGATCGTGTTCGGTCGGGCCCGCCCGATCTGCCGGTCCGCGTAGGTGATCGTGCCCGACCGGGTTCGCAGCAGTCCGCTGATCGTCTTGAACAACGTGGTCTTGCCGGACCCGTTGGCCCCGAGGATGACGGTGAGCTCACCCGGCTTGGCGGTGATGCTGACACCGTGGAGGACATCTGTCGCGTCATAGCCGGTGCTGACATTCTCAAGGGTGAGCATCAGTTCTCCTCCTGCTTCGTGGACCCGAGATAGGCCTTGATCACGTCCGGATTCGACTGGATCTCGGCGGGCGTGCCCAGTGCCAGCTTCTGGCCGTGGTCGAGGACGAGGATCGTGTCCGCGAGATCCATGATCATCGACATCTTGTGTTCGACGAGGAGGACGGAGACTCCCCGCTGCGGCAGCGAGCGGATGAGATTGCCGAAGTCCGCGGTCTCCTCCTCGGGGATTCCGCCGGCAGGCTCGTCGAGGAGCATCAGCACGGGTTCGGTGGCGAGTGCCATGGCCACGGCCGTGCGCTTCTGCACTTCCTGCGGCACATTCGATGCCAAGTCGTGCCGGTAGTCCCCGACACCGCAGTACTCGAGCGCCTCGAGGGCCTTGTCTTCGTTGATCCGAGCCTCACGCCGGTGCCGTGGAGTGTGGAAGACCGCATCGAAGATGTTCGACCGCGAACGGACGATCCTGCCCGCCAGGACGTTCTCCAGCAGGGTGCTGTCGTCGAAGAGGTGGGTGGTCTGGAAGGTGCGGGCGATGCCCTCGGCCACGGTCGCATGCGGGGAGGAGTGGGTGATGTCGCGCCCGTTGAAGCTCACCGCTCCTGCGCTCGGGCGATAGAACCCGTGCACGAGGTTGAACAGCGTCGACTTGCCCGCACCGTTGGGGCCGATGACTGCGGTGATGCGTCCTTCCTCGACATCGAGGCTGACATCCTTGACGGCGTCGAGCCCGCCGAAGCGTTTGCCGAGTCCGCGGATTTCGAGCAGAGTCATTTCGTCTCCTCGCTGGTGGTGGTCTCCATCGGTTCTGCGGCGCCCCTGGCCTCGTCGGTGCTGCGGGTCTCGGCGATTCTTCGCCGACGGTTGCGTCGGTCGACGAAGCCGCCCAGGTACCCGACGATCCCGCGCGGGGCGAAGATGACGAGGGCGATGATGATCGGACCGAGCACGATGAACCGGTAGGCCTGGAAGTCCTGGAAGAACTCGAACAGGAACGTCACGATCATGCTGCCGATCAGCGGACCGGCCACCGTGCCCATGCCGCCGACGAGGATGAACATGAGGAATTCGAAGGTCTTGTCCACAGAGGCCGCATCCGGGCCGATGAACCCGACCACGGAGGCGTAGAGGCCGCCTCCGATCCCGCCGAACACGGCCGAGGCGGCGAAGGCCAGCTGCTTGCTCAGACCCACCTTGACCCCGATCGCATCGGCGAGGTCTTCGCTGGTTCGGATGGTCAGCAGCGTCCGTCCGACCCCCGAGCGGCGAATCGCATAGGTGATGTAGACGCAGACGAGGAGGATGACGAAGACGAGGTAGAACATCGCGGTCGGGTCGCTGAAGTCGATGAGGTCGCCGGCCTCGGGGAACTTCACATTGTTGACCCCGGAATGGGCATGGGTCACCGCTTCCCAGCGGCTGATAGTGAGATAGATGATGAACCCGATGGCCATGGTGAAGATCGCGAAGTACTCATCCCGCGTCCGCAGCGCGATGAGACCGGAGAGATAGCCGACGACCGCGGTGCCGATCACGGCGAGGGCGAAGGCCGACCAGAACGACCAGTCGTAGTCGGTGGTGAGCAGTCCGACCGTGTAGGCGCCGATGCCGAAGAAGCCGCCCTGCGCCAGGGAGAGCTGCCCGGTGAAGCCGAGGATGATGTTCATGCCGTAGACGGCGATCGCGGCGCACAGGCCGGTGGTGATCACGCGCATGATGTAGTTCTCATCGCCGAATGCCAGCGGTGCCGCCGCGATGATGACGAGCAGCGCCAGGGTTCCGATGTTCCGGGGGTTCTTCAGTGCGCTCATCGCTGCACCGCCTTGGTGAACAGGCCCGTGGGTCTGATGGCGAGCACCGCCACCAGGACGATGAAGGCCACTGCCTCGCCGACTGCCGAGGAGATGTACGTCGAGGTCATCGTCTCTGCGATCGCCAGGGCGAAGCCGCCGATGATCGCTCCCGGCAGAGAACCGAGTCCGCCGAGGATGATGATGGCGAAGACCTTGAGATTGAGGGCGTCGCCCATGGTCGGCGAGAGCAGATTGATCGGAGAGACCAGTCCGGCGGCGATGGTCGCCAGCAGCGCCGAGAGGCCGAGGGTGAGCATCGAGACCATGCTCGGATTGATCCCGACGAGGGCCGCACCCGTGCGATCCTGTTCGATCGCCTCGATCGTCTGACCGTGGATAGAGCGCTTGATGAACCAGGTGAGCAGCGCGAGCACGACGACGGCAGTGATGATGATGACGATCCGCTGTGCGGAGATCTCCGCGCCGAGGATGTGGAGGCTGCCCGTGATCGGCGTGTCCATGCGTCGGAAGTCGGCTCCCCAGATCACCTGGGCAAGTGATTGGAAGAAGAACATCGCCCCGACTGCGGCGATCATATGGTGGGTGTGCGGGGAGTTCCGCAGGGGATGGAAGACGAGCCGTTCGAGCCCGACGCCGACGACGAAGAGGACGAGTGCGGCGATCCCGATGGCGGCCAGATAGGGCACCCCGAGCGTGGCCAGGAAGAAGTACGTGACGTAGGCGCCGAGCATGTAGAGAGCGCCGTGGGCGAGGTTCGGAATGCGCAGCACACCGAAGACGAGCGTCAGACCGATGGCGGCCAGACAGTACACGCCCCCGAGCGCGAGCCCGTTGAAGAGCTGTTGGATGAAGAGAGTCATTGGCGGAAGTCCTCGAAAGACATGGAGCCAGGAGGGCGGAGCATGGGAGGCATACTCCGCCCGACCTGCGCTCTGGGCGAGATCACACGGTGGGCATCACTGAGGGTCGATCAGGAGCGTCGGGTCACTGTGTGTCCGGGACCTGTTCGACGGGCACCTTGTTGTACTTCTCGTCCTCGTCGAGGTAGGCAACCTCGAGCTCCTGGTTGAGCAGGTGACCCTGATCAGTGATCTCCGTCGGGAATCCCGTGACCTTGTATTTATCGTCGACCTCGGCCAGGGCGTCGCCGATCGAGCCGCGGATCTTCTCCGGGTCGTCCGTCGACCCGGCCAGTTCCATGGCCTTGGCGATGATCGCCACGCCTTGGTAGTTGAGGGCTGTCTCGCTGGTCGCGACCTTGTCCTCGCCGGCCTTGTCGGCGAACTTCGTGAGGAAGTCCTCTGTGCCCGGGTCCTCGTATTCGTCGACGGGCAGCACACCGACGGATTTGGTGAGGTTCTCGATGTCGGTGACCGTGGCCATTTCGTTGAGTTTGGCCTGGTCCATGACGATGAAGCTGCCTTCGAATCCCTGCTTGCGCGCTTCTTCCATGATCAGTGCGGTCGGCTGTGAGGGTCCGCCGACGAACATGGCATCCGGCTTCTCGGCCAAGGCTTTGGACACCGGCCCGGCGAAGTCGGACACGGTGGCGTAGTCGACGCTGTTGTCGGCGCCGACCTCCCCGTCGGAGGCCTTCCACTCGTCGGTGATGGCTTTGGTCCACTGCTGACCGTATTCGCTCTGGGTGCCGAGGAGGGCGAGCTTCTTCCCGCCGTGCTCCATCGCCTGTTCCGTGAACGGCTTGGCATAGGACTCGAAGTTGGGCGGGATCATCATCGTCAGCGGATTGTCGGCCTGCACGATCGCCGGGTCGGAGGTATAGGCCGAGACCAAGAAGTTCGACCGACCGGAGTTGATCTGCTGGATCGCCTTGATCGCCCCCGCGTTCGGCGACACGACGACGGGCGCCTCGTCCTGATCGGCCAGCCGTTGGGCATTGCTGGCCGCCGTCGAGGGCGCGTATTTGTCATCGAGTGACTTGAGTTCGATCGTGACCGGGTTCCCATCGATCTCGACGCCGTCGGCATTGAGATCGTCGACCGCCATCTCGAGACCCATCTTGACGTTCTCACCATAGGCGGCACCGCCGCCGCTGAGGGGACCGGTGTACCCGATGACGACGGAATCGCCGCTGCCGGAATCACCGCCGCCGCCACAGGCGGCGAGTGAGAGCGCGAAGGTGCCGACGACGGCGGCCGCCAGAAGACGGCGAGAACGGTTTCGCGAGACTGAGATCATCTTTTCTCCTTTGAAAAGCACGAATGGTGCGGACGGACTCGCAAACGAGCCTGCCCAGACCGGTTGGTTCCGGGGTGTCATCGGTGACCGGTCCCGGAGCCGATCTCGACGGGAAATCGATATTGGCTGACTTGAACCCTTCCAAATGCAAAATGTGATGTCAATCATATCGGCGAAGATTTTTGAACGTTCGATAATTCTTGGCAGATTGTCGTTGCCCGAACTCTGAGCAATCAATCGTTCAGTCGCGGAAAATGGTCTAGAGTGAAACGAAACCAGCGATTCGAAGGAGATTCTTCATGACTCGAACAGCAATCGTCACCGGCGGCGGACGCGGCATCGGTGCGGCCATCGCGAAGCGTCTGAGCTTCGACGGACTCAAGGTCGCTGTGCTCGACATGGGCCCGACCGAAGACACCGTCTCAGCCATCACCGCGGCAGGGGGAGAGGCGCTCGGCCTCGAAGCAGACGTCTCCGACGAGTCATCGGTCAAGGCCGCCGTCGACCAGGTCGCCCAGACTCTCGGCGCACCTACCGTGCTCGTCAACAACGCCGGCATCCTGCGCGACAACCTGCTGTTCAAGATGACGTACGAGGAGTTCGACAAGGTCCTCTCCGTTCACCTCGGCGGAGCGTTCAACATGGCCAAGGCGGTGCAGTCCTACATGGTCGAGGAGAAGTTCGGTCGCATCGTGTCGATGTCGTCGACCTCGGCGCTGGGTAACCGCGGGCAGACCAACTACTCGGCAGCCAAGTCAGGCATCCAGGGGATGACGAAGACCTGGGCGATCGAACTCGGAAAGTTCGGCGTCACGGCCAACGCGATCGCACCCGGCTTCATCGAGACCGATATGACCAAGGCCACGGCCGAGCGCGTGGGTGTGAGCTTCGATGACTTCGTCACCGCTGCGACCAAGGAGATCCCGGTCGCCCGCTCCGGCAAGCCGGAGGACATCGCCCACACCGCATCGTTCCTCGCCTCCGAAGGGGCAGGATTCGTCTCCGGACAGGTCATCTACGTCGCCGGCGGCCCGAAGGCCTGACCCGGTCCGGCCACTCCCACCCATGCTCCACCGCTGTGAAAGGTTTGAACCATGAGAGAAGCAGTCATCGTCTCGACCGCCAGGACGCCGATCGGCAAGGCCTACCGGGGTGCCTTCAACGACACCCAGGCGCAGGAGCTGGCCGGTCATGCGATCAAGCACGCCGTCGAACGGGCCGGACTGGAAGGCGGTGAGGTCGAGGACGTCATCCTCGGTGCCGCACTGCAGCAGGGAAGCCAGTCGACGAACATCGGCCGACAGGGCGCACTGCGCGCAGGTCTGCCGACGACCGTGCCCGGCATGTCGATCGATCGTCAGTGCTCCTCGGGTCTGATGGCGATCGCCACGGCCGCGAAGCAGATCCTCGTCGACGGCCAGGAGATCGCCGTCGGCGGCGGCGTGGAGTCGGTGTCGCTCGTGCAGAACGACAAGATGAACACGTTCAGGGCCAAGGATCCGTGGCTTGAGGAGAAGGTGCCCGGCCTCTACTACCCGATGCTCGCCACCGCCGAGGTGGTCGCGGAGCGCTACGGCGTGAGCCGGGAAGCCCAGGACGAGTACTCCCTGTCCTCGCAGCAGCGCACCGCCGCCGCGCAGGAGGCCGGTCGGTTCGATGCGGAGATCGTGGCGCTGCCGACGACGAAGGTCGTCGTCGACAAGGCGACCAAGGAGACCTCTCGACAGGACGTCGTGCTCGACGCCGATGAGGGCAACCGCCCCTCGACGACTCTCGAGAGCCTGGCCGGGCTCAATCCCGTGCTCGAACCCGGGGTCGCATCGAAGGTTCCGAGCATCACGGCCGGCAACGCCTCACAGCTCTCCGACGGAGCGTCGGCCTCGGTGCTCATGTCTGGCGATGAGGCCAGCCGCCGCGGCCTCGAACCGCTGGGCATCTATCGGGGCATGGCCGTGGCCGGCTGCGATCCCGACGAGATGGGCATCGGTCCGGTCTTCGCGATCCCGAAGCTGCTGAAGACCCACGGACTCTCGATCGACGACATCGGCCTGTGGGAACTCAACGAAGCCTTCGCGGTCCAGGCGCTGTACTGCCGAGACCGTCTGGGCATCGACCCGGAGAAGTACAACGTCGATGGCGGAGGCATCTCGGTCGGGCACCCCTACGGCATGACCGGTGCCCGACTCGTCGGGCACGCGCTGATCGAAGGTCGACGTCGCGGCGTGAAGTTTGTCGTCGTCACCATGTGCATCGGCGGCGGGCAGGGAGCCGCGGGACTCTTCGAAGTCTGCTGAGTCCCAGACCCTCCCGCCGGCCCACCACCTCCGTATTCGTTAGACTCGATCCGTGGCAGCGATCGACAAGGACATTCTCCGTTTGGCCCTTCCGGCTCTCGGAGCCCTGATCGCCGAACCCGTTTTCCTGCTCTCGGATACGGCCATGGTGGGCCACCTCGGCGCCGGGGCCCTGGGATCGCTGGCGATCGCCTCGACGATCCTGCAGACGGTTCTCGGGCTGATGGTCTTCCTCGCCTATGCGACGACCCCACGGGTGGCCAAGCGCATGGGTGCGGGAGACCGGCCCGGGGCGATCACGGCGGGATTCGACGGCATCTGGCTCGCGCTGTGCACCTCGGTGCTGCTCGTGGCCATCGGGCTGCCCCTGCTCTCGCCGGTGATCGCCGCCTTCGGGCCCGACGCCGAGACCGCCGCCGGCGCACATTCCTACCTCGCCATCTCCTGGTGGGGACTGCCTTTCATGCTCACCGTCGTCGCGGCGACCGGACTGCTGCGCGGCCTCCAGGACACGAAGACGCCGCTGATCGTGGCGGCGGCCGGCTGTGTTGCCAATATCGGCCTCAACGCACTGTTCATCTACGGCCTCGACATGGGCGTCGCGGGCTCCGCGCTGGGCACGGTCATCGCCCAGGCCGGCATGTGCGCGGTCTACCTGACCATCTCGATCCGCGCGGCCCACCGCCTCCACGCCAGCGTCCGACCCGACTGGTCCGGTGTCTTCACCTCGGCGAAGACCTCGGGATGGCTGCTCGTGCGCAACGCCTCCCTGCGTGCGGCGCTGATCATCCTCGTGTTCATCGCGACCTCGATGGGCACCACGGAGCTCGCCGCGATCCAGGTGGCCCAGAGCATCTTCTTCGCCCTTGCCCTCGCCCTCGATTCGCTGGCCATCGCCGGGCAGGCGATGATCGGTCTGCAGCTGGGGGCCGGAAACACCGAGGCCGTCGCGGCCATCAATCGCCGCCTCTGCCTGTGGGGGATCGTGTTCGGCGTCATCGTCGGCGTCATCCTGTTAGCCGGGTCCGGAATCATCCCGCGCGGATTCTCCTCCGACCCGGACGTCATCATGGTCCTCGCCGGACTCCTGCCGATCCTCGCGCTGAGCATGCCGATCGCCGGGTATGTGTTCGTTCTGGACGGCGTCCTCATGGGCGCCGAGGATGCCCGTTACCTTGCTCTGGCACAATTGATTGCGGTGGGCGGATACGCGCTCCTGCTGATCCCGACCGTCGACATCTGGCCCGGGGCAGCCGGACTGTGGGCCGCCTTCAGCATCGGATTCGTGGGCCTGCGCGCGGTGACCTTGGGATGGCGGGTCCGCAACCGCGATTGGATCACCCGCGCCGTCGAAAAGGGGATTTCATGAACGAAGGCCAGAACCGCAGCGACGAGACCGCCGAGGTGGGGGCGAAGGACCGCGAAACGCTGCGGAACCGGATCCGGCCGCTGCCGTCCGAGACCGCCGATGAGACCTTCCTGCCCTTCCTCGACCTGTGCTTCAACTGGTCGATGGATAAACCGCGGATCGAGCTCGAGGAGCTGGCGCAGCGCGAGGATGCCGCCTTCTACTACAAGGGATGGGGTCGACGCGGCGATATCGCCGTCGCTGCCCGAGCCGATGAGGTCTCCGAGTCCGAGATCATCGGACTGGCCTGGCTGCGGCTGGCCGATATCGACGCGGTCATCGACAAGCGCGACAGGACCGTCAAGGACGGCACCGCAGCCGGCAATGACACGGGAACCGACGACACGGGCGCCGACGACAACACCGGAAACAACGACGACACGGAAGCCGACGGTGACCTCATCGACAACACCGTCAGTTCGGCGGAAGAGAGCGCCGACGACAGGGACAGCGCAAGCGGCGAGGGGGACAACGGCCCCTTCAGCGGCTATGGCTGGGTCGCCGCGGACATCCCCGAACTCTCGATCGCCGTCCTGCCCGATCACCAGTCACAGGGCATCGGGGGAGCCCTCCTCGACGTCGTCTGCACGCTGGCTCGGATCAGCGGCTTCCCGGCCGTGAGCCTCTCCGTCGAAGACGGCAACGGGGCGGCCCATCTCTACCACGACCGGGGATTCGTCTCGGTGGGACGCCACGGCAACTCGGACATCCTCGTCCGCCGCCTCACCACCGACTGAACGCCGGGCGCTTCACCACCGAGCGGAAGTCAGCCGCCTCACCAGCGACCGACGTCAGTGCCATGGTCTCAGCGGCGCGGCAACTCGGGCAGCTCCAGCTCATTCAGCCAGGGATGGACCACCTCGGCGACGTCACGGCCCGCCACCTGGGTGACGCACTCGATGAAGTCAGCGGTCTCGACCGAACCGTGCCGGTGCTTCGTCGTCCACTCGCTGATCGCGGTGAAGAACGCCTCATCGCCGATCGTCAGCCGCAGGGCGTGCAGGCACAGGGCACCGCGCTTGTATACGCGGTCATCGAACATATCCGGCCCGCCCGGGTCGCCGAGCATGATGTCCTGCGGCTGAGCCGCCAAGGCCTCTCTCCACGACTCCGCGCAGTCATCGGCGCTGCCGCGCCCGGACTCCTCGGACCACAGCCACTCGGCATAGCAGGCGAATCCCTCGTTGAGCCAGATGTCGGCCCAGCGGCGCGGGGTCAGCGAATTGCCGAACCACTGGTGGGCCATCTCATGGGCGACGAGGCGTTCGGCCTCCCACTCGGGGCCGAGATGATTGGGTCCGAGCACCGACAGCGGCTGGGACTCCAGGGGGATCTCGAGCTCGTCATCGGTCACGACCACGTCGTAGACCTCGAAGGGGTAGGGGCCGAAGCGGTCGATGAACAGGTTCATCATCCGATGCTGGATCCGCAGCCGGGTGGCCGCCCGCAGCCAGTGCTCACCGGCGTAGAGACCCAGCGGGACGGGGGCCTCGGGGTACCGATCCTCGGCGGCGATCTGCGAGTGCCGGTACCGGCCGATCTGGATCGTGGCCAGGTAGCTGGCCAGCGGCGTCGTCGATTCGTAGGTCCAGGCGGTCCGCCCGGCCTTGCGCACCTTGTCGGTGAGCCGACCGTTGGAGACAACTGTGTACTCGGACTCGGTGAGCAACCTGATCCGGTACTTCGACTTCTCCGACGGGTGGTCGTTGCAGGGGAACCACGTCGAGGCGCCGACCGGCTGACCAGCTACGAGCACACCGTCCTCGAGCTCCTCCCAGCCGATATCTCCCCAGGTTCCGATCGCCGGACGGGGGTTGCCGACGTAGGCGATGTCGATGCGCACCGGCTGGTTCTTGTGCAGTGCTCCCGTCGACAGACGCAGCTTCTTCCCGCGGGTCGAGAACCGCACTTTGGAACCGTTGACGCTGGCCTTGGTCACCCGCAGACCGGTGAGGTCGAGGACGATGCTCGAGGTGTCCGTGAGCACGCGCCCGGTCAGGACGGCCTTCGCGGAGAGGCGATTCGGACCGATCCGGTAGTCGAGATCGAGATCGTAGTGGTCGATCCTCAACTCGGTGCTGCCGACCCCTGGAGTGTAGGGATCAAGCATGTGCTCGTCCTGCTTCTGCGGCGTCGGATTCTTCGTGTTCGTCGAGGGCGGGAAGTTCTGGTGCATCAACCCAGGGTATGACAGGATTGCCGCTGAAGTACGCATGGGCGGGCACGAATTCGCCGCGCATGACCAGTGAGGTCGCGCCGACGGTCGCATTCGTGCCCAGCGTTGAGGCGGGCAGGATCACGCTGTTGGGGCCCAAGGTCGCACCGGATTCGAGTTCGACGGCGTCGAGGCTCATCACCCGGTCGTGGAACAGGTGGGTCTGCACCACGCAGCCGCGGTTGATGGTCGAATTGTCGCCGAGGTGGACGAGGTCCGTCTCCGGCAGCCAATAGGACTCGCACCAGACCCCGTGCCCGATCTTCGCGCCCATCGCCCGCAGGTACCAGACGATGGCGGGGGTGCCCACGGCGTTGCGGGTGAACCACGGGGCGGCGACGAGTTCGACGAAGCAGTCGGCAACCTCGTTGCGCCAGATGAACGAGGACCACAGGGGGTGCTCCCCGTCCTTGATGCGGCCGACGCAGATCCATTTGGCGGCCACGGCCAGTCCCGCGGCAACCGCGCCGGCAGCCATCATCACCACGCCCGAGGTGAGCAGGGCGAGGGCGATGGTGCCGAAGAACGAACCGTCCCCGGCTGCCGTACCGGCTGTCTCAGCCGCGCTGGAACCGTCCGATCCGCCCCATCCGCCCGGCAGAGCGAGCAGGGACCAGATCGTGAGGATGACGGCGGCGATGAGTGCCCCACCGGCCAGCACCGAGGTGATCCGCAGGGTCTCGAAGAATCCGCGGGCCATCTTGACCCCGAGCTTCGGCGCATAGGTCAGCGTCTCGTCCGCATCGACCGAGGCCCGGCGCAGCTGCACCGGGGGAGACCCGAGCCAGGAGGAGCCCTTCTTCGCCTTCGCCGGTGCCGCCGAGAGCACGGCGACCAGGGAGTTCTTCGGCACCCGGCGTCCGGGTGAGGCGATGCCGGAGTTGCCGAGGAAGGCGCGTTTGCCGACCTTCGCCCGGCCCGCGCGCATCCAGCCGTGGCCGAGTTCGTAGCTGGCGACCATCGTGTCATCGGCGAGGAAGGCGCCGGCGGCGATGGTCGTCATCTTCGGCACGAACACCACGGTCGAGATCTCCGTGCCGGGTCCCACCTTCGCCCCGAGGAGGCGCAGCCACCAGGGGGTGAGCATGGAGGCGTAGAGAGGGAAGAGGAGGTCACGGGCGAGGTCGAGCAGACGCTCGGTCGCCCACACCCGGTAGCCGCGGGCGGAGCGGACCGGGAATTCGCCCTCTTCCATTCCGATCGCCAGGATCCGCACGGAGGCGAGGATGAACAGGGCCGTGCAGACGAACCAGATGCATGCCACGGCCGGTGACCAGGCGAGCAGCAGCCACGGGGATTCGAGCACCTCGATCCCGGAGACGGCGAGCATGAGTGCCAGGCCGGGCACCGCGGCGAGATAGGGCAGGGCCGCATTCAGCTGCGAACCGATGGCATAGAAGAGGAAGGGCAGACGTCTGCGCTCCGGGGGCGCCGGCCAGGTCTTCTTCGCCTTGCCGACCCGCACGGCCGGTGAGCCGGAGTAGATCTGGTTCTTCCGCACCCGACCGGTCACGGCGGAGCCGGCCTCGACGAGTGCCCCGGGGCCGACTCGGGTCCCGGGCATGAGGGTGGAGCGGGCGCCGACCGTGGCATGGGCTCCGACCTCGATGTCGCCGATGCGCAGCAGATCGCCGTCGACCCACCAGCCCTTGAGGTCGACCTCGGGTTCGATGGCCGCCCCCTCGCCGAGAGTGAGGAAGCCGGTGACCGGGGGAGCCGAGTGCAGGTCCGCATCGGGACCGATCCGGTTGCCCAGCAGCTTCGCGTACCAGCTGACCCAGGGGACGCTGGCCACGGAGACCGCGGCGGCGAGGTCGTTGATGTGCTCGGCCAGCCACAGACGTTTGTGCACCCATCCCGACCGGGGATAGTCCCCGGGGGTGATGCCGAGCATGAGCAGCCGCGCCGCGAGTGCGGAGATGAGCATCCGTCCCCAGGCGGTGACGAAGACGAGGAAGAGGACGATGACGACCGGCCAGGGCGTCACCGGCAGGTCCGCACCCAGTGAGGCGCCGAGATTGGCCAGCAGCATGGCGATGACGACCCACCTGACCCCGCCGAGGATATGGACCGGAATCGCCAGCAGCGTCTGGAAGGCCTGCATCCCCTTCGAGGTCCGGCCGATCGCACGGCGCGGTCGGGCGGGGGTGGCCGCGCCCTCCCCGCCGAGGCAGACCGTTGCCAGTGCCCCGAAGCGCGGATGAGCGTAGATGTCGCCGACGGTCACGCTCGTGTGCCGTGTGCGCAGCCGCGAGACCAGTTGGGCGGCGGTCAGGGAGCCGCCGCCGGCGGTGAAGAAGTCCGTGGCATTGCCCGGTCTGGTTCCGAGGACGGAGGCCCATTGTTCGGCGATCCATTCGGTGTCGGCGTCGTAGAACTCATCCGAGTCCTCGCCGGTCTCGGCATCGCCGACCGGCCAGGGCAGAGCGTTGCGGTCGACCTTGCCGGAGGTCTTCGTCGGCAGCTCTTCGATCAGCGCCAGCCGGGGGACGAGGGCGGCGGGCAGTTCGCGGCGCAGCTGCGCCTCCCATTCGGCGATGCGCGGATGGGCCCCGGCGCTCGCCGCTTCCTCCCGACCGCTCGCGGCGAGGTAGCCGATGAGGATGTCCGTCCCGGCCGGTGTCTTCTTCACCGCGGCGGCGGCTCCTTCAACCCCGGCCAGGGCCTGAAGGGCAGCATCGATCTCACCGAGTTCGATCCTCCGGCCGCCGAGCTTGATCTGCTCATCGGCGCGGCCGACGAAGATCAGCCCCTGCGAGTCGTTGACCACGAGGTCACCGGAGCGGTACGCCCGTGCCCAGCCGAGGCTGGGCATTGGGGCGAACTTCTCCGCGTCCTTGGCCGGGTCGAGATAGCGGGCGAGGCCGACCCCGCCGATGATGAGCTCACCGGTCTCGCCCTCGGCGACGGGCAGACCCTGTGCGTCGACGACGGCCAGGGCCCAGCCGTCGAGGGGCAGGCCGATGCGCACCGGCTCCGTGCCGTCGAGCATCGCACCGCAGGCGACGACGGTCGCCTCGGTGGGTCCGTAGGTGTTCCACACCTCGCGGTCGTCGTCGCTGAGCCGGCGACCCAGCTCCGGGGGACAGGCCTCGCCGCCGAAGATGAGGAGTCGGACGTTGTCGAGGCTCTCGGCCGGCCACAGGGCGGCCAGGGTCGGCACCGTCGAGACCACGGTGATCTGCCGCGAGGACAGCCACGGGCCCAGGTCCATGCCGGATTTGACGAGTGTGCGCGGGGCGGGCACCAGGCAGGCGCCGTGCCGCCAGGCCAGCCACATCTCCTCACAGCTGGCGTCGAAGGCCACCGACAGCCCGGCGAGCACGCGGTCACCTGGACCCAGCGGTTCGGCCTGACAGAACATGGCCGCCTCGCCGTCGACGAAGGCCGCGGCGCTGCGATGGGTCACGGCCACCCCCTTCGGGGTGCCGGTCGAGCCGGAGGTGAAGATCACCCAGCAGTCGTCGTCGGGCTGCGGGGAGCGCAGCTGCGAACGGTCGAGAGGAGCCCGGTCGGTGCGGGATTCGATGCTGGGACCGGCGGTGATCACTCCGGTCACGGCCGCCTCGGCGAAGACCGTGCGGGCCCGTTCATCGGGATCGTCGACGTCGACGGGGACATAGGCGGCGCCGAGCATCATCGTGGCCAGGATCGACAAGTAGAGGTCGACCGAACCCGAGGGCACACGCACACCGACCTTGTCGCCGGGGCCGATGCCGTGGGTGGACATCTCGAGTGCGAGGTCGCGG
Organism: Brevibacterium sp. GP-SGM9; assembly: GCF_047300845.1. NCBI lineage: Bacteria > Bacillati > Actinomycetota > Actinomycetes > Micrococcales > Brevibacteriaceae > Brevibacterium > Brevibacterium sp. GP-SGM9. The sequence goes on from NZ_CP178563.1 coordinate 47,345, forward strand.
ATGGCGACGATGAGCTCGGAATAGCTGAGCACCCGGGTCCCGTCGTCGATCGCGGGCTGATCGCCGTGGGCGCCCGCTGTCTCGAGGAGGATGTCGACGAGCGTGCGATCCTCACGGGGACGCGCTGCCGCCGGAAACTGCGGAGTCGCGGGGGACTGGCCCGTCGCCGGCACCGGAAGAGCTGCGGAGTGCTGCGGATCGGCGGGAGAGCGCTGAGCGTCTGGGTGCTGCGGAGTGGATGCGGTCACTGAACTTCCGGGTCGATCTCGCTGGGCTGCGACAGTGGCTCTGCCGACGGATATCGTTGTCGACCTTACTCAGTTCAGGTGTCTCAAAGGTGAACAGCCTCGCTCTTCGGCCGCGTCCGTGATAGATGTGAATCACTGACCTTTTCGACGACGAGGAGCACACCCATGGTCACAGTCTTCACCAACGCCGCAGTCTTCGACGGAACCCGGTTCCTGCCCGGGCGACGCGATGTCGTCGTCGACGGGGACGCGGTCACCGCGATCACTGAGCCCGGACAGGGCTCTTACAATGCCGACGACACCTTCGTCGACTGTGCGGGCCAGACGATCATCCCCGGGGTCATCGACTGTCACGTGCACCTGACGAGCACAGGGGCGGGCAACACCTCGTCCTTCCACGATCCCTTCTCCCTCCAGTTCTACAACTCGGTCGCCCACATGGACGCGACCCTCAAGGGCGGAGTCACCACGGTCAGGGATGCCGGCGGCACCGATCTGGGGGCGAAGGTCGCCGTCGAGACCGGGGTGGTCCGCGGACCTCGGCTGTCCATCGCGGTCAACATCATGTCCCAGACCGGCGGTCACGGTGACTTCCACCTCGTCTCGGGCGCCGAATCGCCCTTCCTAGCCCCGCACCCCGGGCGTCCCTCCGGAGTCGCCGACGGGCTCGAAGGCGTACAGCGCAAGGCGCGGGAGCTCCTGCGGGCCGGTGCCGATCACATCAAGATCTGCTCCACCGGGGGAGTGCTCTCACCCCGCGACGATCCCCGCCACTCCCAGTTCAGTGAGGCTGAGATCGCGGTCATCGTCGCCGAGGCGGCCGCCCAGGGCGCGCACGTGATGTCCCATGCCCAAGGCGCTCCGGGAATCAAGAACGCCGTGCGCGCAGGGGTCCGTTCGATCGAGCACGGCATCTACCTCGATGACGAAGCCATCGACCTCATGCTCGAGCACGGCACCTTCCTGGTCCCGACCCTGCAGGCTCCGCAGGCCGTGATCAAGGCCGCCGAGGCGGGAGTCGCCCTACCGGAGGCCGTGGTCGAGAAGGCCCGCACCGTCGTCGAAGCCCACCAGGAGTCGACCGTGCGCGCCCACGAGGCGGGGGTGCAGATCGCCATGGGCACCGATGCCGGAGTGGGTCCTCACGGGGAGAACCTCGAGGAGATAAGCCTGCTGGCCGGGGCCGGTCTGTCGACGACTGAGGCGCTCGCCGCCGGGACCTCGGTGGCGGCGGCGCTGCTCGGTGAGGATCGGGTGGGTCGGATCGGTGAAGGCAGCCTCGCCGACCTCGTCCTCATCGACGGGGACCTGCGCACCGATGCCGTGCGAGGAATCGAGGATCGGGTGCATGCCGTCTACCTCGGCGGTGCGTCCGTGTGAGGGCAGACTAACCTCAGTGTCGTACAATCGAGGGGTGAGCAGCAGAGAACTTTCCGGCACCGATTCCCGATGAACCCACTCGATTGGTCGTTCCCGATCGCCGTCACCTGGCTCATCCTGTTCGGCATCATCCTCGCCCGCGCCGGCGGAACCTACCTGCTGGGCCGGTTGGCGCGCACGGGCATCCGCAAGATCAACCGTGTCGACAAGATCATGTCGGGACCGAAGTACCGCAAGGCCGAGGAGATGATCGACCGCTTCGGTGCCCCGGTCATCGCCCTGAGCTTCCTCATGATCGGCGTGCAGACGGTGCTCAACCTCGCCGCCGGCACGAGCGCGATGCGCCTGCGCCGCTACCTTCCGGCACTGGTCGTGGGCGGCTCCCTGTGGGCGCTCATCTACTCGACCGTCGGACTCATCGGCTTCAAGGCGCTGGCCCGAGCCTACGAGGTGGCGCCGGGCCTGACCATCGGCGTGGGCGCGTGCTTCGTGCTGGCCATCGGCGGGCTGTTCATCGGCCTGCGGAAGAAGGACGGGACGCCTGCGGCGAAGACGCCGGACGCCGAGGCGGAGACCGCCTGAAACTGAGACCTGCCGAGTCTCGGACTTCCTGAGGTTCAGACCTGCTGAGGCTCGGAACTGCTGAGGCTCAGACCTCTTCGGTCATGTCCTCGAGTTCGGTGCCCTTCGTCTCCGGCACCTTCCACCACACGAAGAAGAAAGACAGCACCGCGAAGAGCGCGTAGAAGCCGTAGGCGAAGCTCAAGCTGATATCGGCGAAGATCGGGAACGTCGTCGAGATGGCGAAGTTCGCGACCCACTGCGCGGCCGCGGCGACCGCCAGGGCTCCGGCCCGGATCCGGTTGGGGAACATCTCGCCCAACAGCACCCACACCAGCGGCCCCCAGGTCGCGCCGAAGCCGACGACGAAGACATTGGCGGAGATGAGCGCGATGATCGACCACGGTGCTTCGAGCTGGGCTGCGGTGGTGCCGTCGGCGGCGGTGACGAGCTCGGCGAAGGAGAAGGCCACGGCCATCATCGCCAGGGAGAGTCCCATGAGGAACGACCCGGCCAGCAGCATCTTCCGACGCCCGAGGCGATCGACGAGGAGGATCGCCACGATCGTCACGAGGATGTTCGTCACCGAGGTGATCACCGAGGTCAGCAGGGCACTGGATTCGTCGAAGCCGACTGACTTCCACAGCGTCGTCGAATAGTAGAAGATCACGTTGATGCCGACGAACTGCTGGAACACCGAGAGCAGGATGCCGATCCACACGATCGGTTTGAGACCGAAGCGCTTGCCCACGAGATCGCGGAAGGATTCGCGATCCTCGCGGCGGATCGAGTCCCGGATGCGCTCGATCAGCGGAGCGGTCTCGAGCACACCGGTGAAGTCGCGCAGCACCCTGGCCGCGTCGTCTTCCCGTCCTCTGGCGACGAGGAAGCGGGGAGATTCCGGCAGCCCGAGGGCCATGAGTCCGTAGACGAGGGCCGGGAGCGCCTCGACCATGAACATCCAGCGCCAGGTTTCGATGCCGAACCAGAACTGGGCACCAGCACCGCCGGAGACGGAGGCGAGCAGGGCATTGGAGAGCAGAGCGGCGAAGATTCCGGTGACGATCGCCAGCTGCTGCAGCGACCCGAGGCGACCGCGGACGCGCGCCGGGGACACCTCCGCGATATAGGCCGGAGCGATCACCGAGGCGGCGCCGACACCCAACCCGCCGACCATCCTCCAGATGATGAGGTCGGTGACCCCGAAGGCCAGCCCGGAGCCGATTGCGGAGACGAAGAACAGGATCGCTGCCACGACCATCACCGGCAGGCGTCCGTAGCGGTTGGCCAGGTTGCCGGCGAACCAGGCTCCGAGCGCGCAGGCGATGAGCGCCGAGGAGACCGCGAAGCCCTTGAGCCCGGCCCCGAGGGCGAACTCCTCGGCCAGGGCATCGACGGCACCGTTGATGACCGCAGTGTCGAAGCCGAAGAGGAATCCGCCGAGCGCCGCGGCCACGGAGATGCCGATGATGCGGGAATTCAGCCGCTCGGCGCCGTGAAGTCGCTCGGGATCGGGTCGTGTCGAGGGCATCGCGGCCTCCAGATGGGTCGGTACTCGCGCGGGTCGGCGCTCGCGCGGGGTGCGGGTCGGTGGACAGCCCCCAGCGTAGGCGAGCGGACACACACTGTGGTGGGGCCACCTCGGTGCGTCTGCCGGTCTCCTGGTGATTCACCTCACCGGAACGGGTGGCTCGTCCGCTCGTCGGGCCGCTGTGCTAACGGTCGTTGCCATTCAGTAGAGTGAAGAACCGTCGACGTCGACGTGACGAGTGACCGTCCTGCGCAGGGGCGGGTGATCGTCCTGCACGAGAGATAGGGGAGACCCGGATGACCGTTGCCTGGTGGAGCATCATCCCATTCGTTCTGCTACTCGGCTGCATTGCGGTGCTGCCGCTGATTCCGGCGGCTGAGAAGATCTGGGATCGCAACCTCGTCAAGCTCATCGTCGCCCTCGTGCTCGCGATCCCGATCGCCGTGTGGTTCGTGCTCGGCGGGGAGGGCGCGACGGTGACTCATGCTCTGCTCGAGTACTTCCAGTTCATCGTGCTCGTCGGCAGCCTGTTCGTGGCCTCGGGAGGGATCTTCCTCGTCGGCGACATCAAGGCGACCCCGCGCAACAACACGGTGTTCCTGGCCATCGGCGGCCTCCTCGCCTCGTTCATCGGAACCACGGGTGCGGCGATGCTGCTCATCCGCCCGATCCTCAACACCAATCAGGACCGTGTACATCGCATGCACACGGTCGTGTTCACGATCTTCATCGTCGCCAACTGCGGTGGGCTGCTCACGCCTCTGGGCGATCCGCCGCTGTTCCTCGGAATGCTGCGCGGCGTTCCCTTCGAATGGACCTTCGGGCTGTGGCCGTACTGGCTGTTCGTCAATGCCATGCTGCTCATCAGCTACTACGCCCTCGACCGGAAGATGTATTCGCAGGAACCCGCCGAGGCGCTGGCGAAGGACGCCGAATATGTCACGAAGCTCGGGCTGAGGGGAGCCAGCGGCCTCGTCTTCCTCGCCGTGATCATCGTGGCCGTGGCCTTCATCCCCTCGGTGGACGTCCATGCGATCGAGTCCGGGCATGCGGGCTTCGCCGCTTTCGTTCCTTGGCGTGAGGTGGTGATGATCGTTGCGGCGGCCACCTCCTTCCTGCTCGGGGACCGCGGCGCCCGATTCAACCTCAACAAGTTTACCTGGGCGCCCATCCTCGAAGTCGGGGCGCTGTTCATCGGCATCTTCCTCACGATGATGCCTGCTCTGCAGTACCTGGGGCAGGTCGCCCACAAGCTGCCGCTGAGTGAGATCACCCTGTTCATCTGCACCGGTGGACTGTCCTCTGTGCTCGACAATGCGCCGACCTATGTGACCTTCTTCGAGATGGCCGCCCAGATTCCGGGCGAACCGCAGGTGGCAGGGGTTCCCGAGACCCTGCTCATCGCCGTGTCCTTGGGTGCGGTGATGGGCGGAGCCGTGACGTACATCGGCAATGGGCCGAACTTCATGGTGAAATCCGTTGCGGACTCCGCGGGCGTGGTGATGCCGAGCTTCGGCGGCTACGTCGGGTGGTCGTTCACGCGGCTCGTGCCGATCCTTGCCGCGATGGTGCTCATCTTCATGACCGAAGGCCCGTGGTGGAAGGTGCTGGGAATCCTCGTCGTCGCGCTCATCCTCGTTCGCGCCGGTCTCGATATCCGCAGGGCCGCCTCGGCGCGGGTCGTGGGGCATCCAGGGGGCGGGACAGAGTCCAGGACCGGTACCGGTTCGGTCAACGACCAGGGCACGGGAACGGGAGAGCCGTCCCGATGATCGATCACATCGGGGCCTGCGGATGAGCGGCCGGAGAGGGGCGGGTCTGCGTCCGATCGCCGGGGTCGGCATCTACTTCAGCAGCAACGGGCTGGTGTTCGCCGCCCTCCTGCCCTGGTATCCCCTCATGGTCGAACGCCTCGACTTGAGTTCCTGGGCATTCGGACTCGTCGTCGCCTGCTTCGCCTTCGGGGCGATCGCGTCCTCGGTGATGCCGTCGAAGCTGATTGCGCGGTTCGGGGCGAACGCGGTCGTCGTCGCCGGGACGATCCTGCTCGGCCTGGCTGTGGCGAGCACCGCCTGGTCGGTCAACGGCTGGATGATGGCCGCCTGCCTCTTCCTCGTCGGGTTCTTCGATGCGATCGTCGACGTCGCGCAGAACGTGGTCGGCATCGCGGTGCAGGAGAGGCTCTCGCGAGTGGTCCTGTCCTCGATGCATGCGCTGTGGAGCCTCGGCGGTCTGCTCAGCGGGGCGCTCGCCACCCTGGCCGCCTCGGCGGGAATGGATATGCGCCTCCACCTCGCGCTGGTCGCTGTCGCCGCGGTGCTGCTCGTCGCGGTCGGACGACGGCTCATCGCTGATACGGCGTCATCCCGGCCGATCCGCGACTCGGGCGACGAGTCTGAGGCGCCCCAGGGATCCGCCTCGGATGACGATGCCGGGGAAGCCGCCTCGGGGCGGGCGCGGTCGAAGCGGGCGATTCTCCGTCTCGCACTGCCCCTGGCGATCGTCGCAGTGTGCGGAACGATCGTCGAGGACATCGCGAACAATTGGGCCGCGCTCGCCGCAGTGCAGTTCGCCGGGGTCGCCGTCGGGATTGCCGGGGTCGCCTTCAGCGTCGTCATCGGCAGCCAGTGCCTGGGACGGTTCAGCGGGGACATTCTCGTGCAGCGGTTCGGTCCCTCACGCATCGCGCGCCTCGGCGGGGGACTCATCGCCCTCGGGGGACTCGGGATCGTCACCGCGGTCGAACCGATTCAGCTGCTCATCGGTCTGGCCGCCGTGGGATACGGCTCGGCCACACTCGTCCCGGGAGCACTCGGCGCGGCGGCACACATTCCCGGTGCAGGTCCGGCCGGGGGAGTGACCCTGGTCAACTGGATCATGCGGATCGGGTTCCTCGGCACGAGCCCCTTGGTCGGAGTCCTCGCCACCGGGGCCAGCCTGCGCTGGGGGCTGTCGCTGCTGATCGTCGTCGGAGCAGTGACGATGATCTTCGCCGGCAGGCTCGGCCCCTCTGGCGGATCCCGGTCCGCTGATCGCTGACTAGTACCGATGGGGCACCGATCGTTGGCTCGCGATGACGGACTGTTGCCAAGGCAATCGTGGCCGGTTCTGCTGTCGTCCGGAGCGAAATCTGCGTCGCTTAGAGACGATATCGGCGTCGGTCAACACTTAACTGGAAATAGTCGTCGCAGGAGACGATGTTTTCGAGCTAACTGTTGACCGACAGAGCCGAGCACCGAGCGGAGGCGACATTTTCGCAGTTCGCGTTGACCCAGCGCTCCGCTGTGATGACTGAGCGCTCCGCTGACCGGAGCGATGTCGCGAGACATGAAGGAGTCATACGCGAGAAAGGACTGAGCGGACGTAAAGGTCTGAGCGCACGAAAAAGCCTGAGCCGCACTATCCTCTGGCAAGGATGTGACGACTCAGGCAGAAAGTCGGGCTAGCGGGATTTGAACCCACGACCTCTTCACCCCCAGTGAAGCGCGCTACCAAGCTGCGCCATAGCCCGTTACCGAACAACCTCGTGGGGCAACGGGAACTAGCCTATACCGATCCCCGACCAAGTGCCAAAATTGCGTTTCGTGACCTCCGAAAAGCGAGTATCATCCCAGGTAGTCACGTGAGAGGCGGGTCTGGTTCTCGGTCGGAATCGGGAGTCGGTAACATTTCTGTTTCGTGATTGTTATGAAAGTGCCCGAGGCGGCTATGCTTGGAACACCGACAAGCTAAGAGGAGTCGACATGCCAGAACTGGATTACCCAGTGTCTTTGCGGTATTCGCGCGACCACGAGTGGGTTGCGACCACGGAGAACAACGCGGTTGTCCGTGTGGGTATCACCGATTTCGCCCAGGAACAGCTGGGTGACGTCGTCTATGTCGATCTGCCTGCCGTCGGAGACTCGATCACTGCTGGTGAGTCCTGTGGCGAAGTCGAAAGCACGAAGAGCGTGTCCGACCTCATCGCACCGGTGTCCGGTTCGATCACCGAGATCAACGAGTCCCTCGATGACTCTCCGGAAACCGTGAACTCCTCCCCGTTCGAAGACGGATGGATGTACCTCGTCGAGCTCAGTGAGCCCGCACAGGTGGAATCGCTGTTGGACAGCGAGCAGTACAAAGAGCTCATTCAGAGCGAGGAGGCGTAATGTCGCAGAACAACGATCAAGGTCGTCCGAATCCCTCGCAGACCTGGTACGACAACGGTCAGGTGCCGCAGTCGAAGAAGTTCCCGTTCGGTGCGAACGCGGGCGATGAGAACGCCGAATCCGCGACACGGACGAATCCTCAGGTCGATCAGAACGGTCAGACACCTCAGGGCAACACTCCTCCTTACGGACAGCAGCCGGCCAACGGCGCTCCGCAGGCGCCGCAGTACGGCAACGGCCAGCAGTACGGCGGCACGCCGCAGGGTGGCCAGCAGTACGGCGGAACCCCTCAAGCCAGCCAGAACTACGGCGGAACGCCTCAGGGTGGGCAGCAGTACGGCGGCACTCCTCAGGGCGGTCAGAACTACGGCGGCCAGCAGTACGGCAACCAGGATCAGGGCGGCCAGAGCTACGGGGGAACCCAGCACGCCCAATTCCATCCCCCGCAGCAGAACCAGAATGACAATCGGTTCCAGCCGCAGAACGGCGGGCAGGATCCGCAGGGAAACTATCCGCAGGGCGATCAGTCTCAAGGCGGAGGCTACGGCCAGCCGGGACCGTACGGCGGCGACAACGGACAGCAGCACTACCAGCAGGGTCAGGGACCGAACGACGTGAATCAGCAGCAGGGTCAAGGGGAACCGCTCTCCAGTGACTCCGGAAGCCAGCAGTTCCAGGGCATCTTGGACCCGCACACCGGTGAGATCCATCCGGTGCCCGATCTCGAGGGACTGCAGGATGCCGATGCGCTCCTCGTCGTCGTCTCGGGGCCCGATTCGGGTTCGCAGATCCTCCTCGACACCGATGTGGTCACCGTGGGACGCAGCCCGAACGCGGACATCTTCCTCGACGACGTCACCGTTTCGCGCAAGCATGCCGAATTCATTCGCACGCCCAGCGGTTTCACCCTGCGCGACACCGGATCGCTCAACGGCACCTATGTGGGTCGCCAGCTGATCGATTCGATCGAGCTGCAGAACGGCGCCGACGTGCAGATCGGCAAGTTCCGGATGATCTTCCAGCAGCGTCCGCGCTCCTGACCGGGGGATAATGTCAAACGTTGAAGTCGAGGTTGTCGGCGTCCGCATCGAAATGCCCGCCAACCAGCCGATCCTTTTGCTCAAAGCCACGGAACCTGCCTACTATCTGCCGATCTGGGTGGGGGCGATCGAGGCGAACGCGCTGTCGATCGCTCAGCGCGGACTGACTCCGCCGCGGCCGATGGCCCACGCGCTCCTCATCGACACCCTCGCCGCCTATGAGGCCGAGCTGTCCGATGTCACCATCACCGGCAAGGACGGGCAGATCTTCCTCGCCGAGTTGCACACGAGCGACGGCAAGGCGATCTCCGCCAGGCCCTCGGACGCCGTGACCTTGGCGCTGACCGCCCACTGCCCCGTCTACGTCGACTCCGAACTGCTCGAGGAATCCGGCATCGAAGCCCCGGAGGCCGACGAGGACGAAGTCGCCCAGTTCAGGGACTTCCTCGACAATGTCTCCGCCGAAGACTTCGAAACCGGTCCCGAAACGTCCTAGCCATCGAAGAACCGTCATGAAAGAACCGTTGTGAGCCTTCATACCGATCCTGTATTCGCCAATCGGAACATCGCCTCAGCCGATGCCGACGACCTCGGAGGCCTCGACGCCTGGCGGGAGATGGATCCGAAGCAGCAGCCGACCTATCTCGACGGACAGGCGCTGGAAGAGGCGCTGCGCAATCTGCGCAGCTCGCCTCCGCTGATCTTCGCCGGTGAAGCCGATGTGCTCAAGCAGCGCATCGCAGCCGCCTCCCGTGGCGAGGCATTCGTCCTCGCCGGTGGCGACTGCGCCGAATCCTTCGCCGGTGCCCAAGCCGATAAGATCCGTGCGCGAATTCAGACCGTGCTGCAGATGGCGGCCGTGCTGACCTACGGCGGTTCGATGCCTGTGGTCAAGATCGGCCGGATGGCCGGTCAGTTCGCCAAACCGCGCTCGGCAGACATGGAGACGCGAGACGGGGTGACGCTTCCCTCGTTCCGCGGCGACATCGTCAACGGATACGAGTTCACCGAGGAGTCCCGCCGGCACGACCCAGCGAGGCTCCTGCAGGCGTACCACGTCTCTGCCTCGACCCTCAATCTCATCCGCGCCTTCACCCAAGGCGGATTCGCCGATCTGCGCTTCGTCCACGAATGGAACCGCGGCTTCCTGGCCTCGAATCCCGGATACCAGCGCTACGAGCAGACGGCCGCCGAGATCGATCGTGCGATCCGCTTCATGGACGCCTGTGGGGCCGACTTCGATGCGCTCAAAACCACCGAGTTCTACGCCGCCCACGAGGCGCTTCTGCTCGAATACGAACGTGCGCTGACGAGAATCGACTCCCGCACTGGCCAGGCCTATGATGTCTCGGGTCACTTCCTGTGGATCGGTGAACGCACCCGTGAGATCGACGGTGCCCACGTCGACTTCCTGTCGAAGGTCCGCAACCCCATCGGCGTCAAGCTCGGCCCGACCGCAACCGCCGAGGACGCTCTTGCCCTCGCGGACAAGCTCGACCCCGAGGCCGAGCCCGGACGCCTGACCTTCGTCACTCGGATGGGCGCCGGCAAGATCGGCGAGTCCCTGCCGAAGCTGCTGGCCGGCATCGGCGATCGTCTGCCGCACGTGACGTGGGTCTGCGATCCGATGCACGGCAACACCATCACCTCGAACACGGGGTACAAGACCCGCAGGTTCGAAGACGTCATGGCCGAGGTCGAAGGCTTCTTCACCGCTCACCAGGACGCGGGGACCATTCCCGGCGGCCTGCATATCGAGCTCACCGGCGATGACGTCACCGAGATCATGGGCGGAGCCACGGAGATCGACGACGAAGGTCTGCGTCGTCGCTACGAGACTCTCGTCGATCCGCGACTCAACCACGATCAGTCCCTGGAGATGGCCTTCCAGGTCGCGGAGTACCTCACCCGCCGAGGCTGATTCCTCACCCCCTGCACGAGAATGCCGGTGGCCCTGCAGATCTGCAGGGCCACCGGCATTGTCAATGCTGAAGGGACGGCTCGGCGACTAGTCCTTCTTGTCCTTGTCGTCCTCGTCCTTCTTCTCATCCTTCTTGTCGTCCTTGGACTCCTCTTTCTTCTCCTTGCCCTTGGAGACGCGGACGATGATGAGGGAGTCGACCGGCTTCGATTCGGTGCTCTTCGGGAATTGCGAGACCACCTTGCCCTTGGGCACGTCATCGGAGAAGACCTCGTCCTTGCCGACCCGGAAGCCGCGCTTGGCCAGGGTCGCATAGGCGGCGTCGAAGGTGAGGCCTTCGACGTCGGGCACGGGCGTCGGGGCGACGCCCTTGGAGACCACGAGATCGATCTTCGTGTCCTTGGACAGCTCCTCGCCGGCCTTCTTCGACGCCGAGATGACGACGTCGTTCTTGACCGAGTCGCTGTATTCCTCGTCGACCTTGCCCACCGAGAGCTCGGCGTCCTTCAGCGCCTTCTCCGCTTCGTCGGAGGTCTTGCCCTCGAGATCGGGCACCGCGAACATCTCCTCGCCCTTGGACACGACGACGGTGACCGTCGAATCGGGGGCGAGTTCGGCGCCGCTCACGGGTTCGGTGCCGATCACCTGTCCGGCCGGGATGGTGTCGTCGAAGACTTCCTTCGGCTCCGCCTGCAGGTCGGAGTCCTCGAGCTGCGAGGTCACCTCTTCAAGCTGCTTGCCGGCCAACTGAGCAGGCACGATGGACGTCGGTGCCGGTTGGTTCGCGATGACGAGCCACGCGACGAGCGCGAGCACGGCGGCGACGGCGACGATGGTCGTCAGCAGGCGGCGCCGACGTCTGCGATGAGGCACTGCCCCCGCCGAGGTGGTCCCTACGGCGGCCGCCCCGGTTCCGGCTGCTCCGTCTCCGGCAGCGCCGGCAGCGCCGGCAGCGCCGGCAGCGACGGCGGTCCCATCATCGGCCTCGCCGGCCGAGCTGTCATCGGGCTGGTCAGCATCATCCTCGGAAGCCGCATCATTCTCGGAGGCCGCATCGTCCTCGGAGGCGGAGGCGGAGCTGGGTGCTGTCGTGACGCCGCCGATGCCGGCAGCGGCAGCCCCGGCACCGGCGATGCCGGCTCCAGCTCCGGAACTCGTCGCGTCCTCATCGTCTTCGGCGGCGGGAACCGCGTCGTCGACTTCGTCGGTCTCGAGGTAGGGGATCTCGTCGGTGCGGGACTTCTTCTCCTTCGGCACCTCTTCCCCGAGATCGATGCTCGCGGTCAGGGCGGGGGAGTGCTCGCCGGGCTCGACATCGGGATCGCCGAGGTCGAGTTCGGCTTCGTTCATCTCAGCGCGCGCCTCGGCGAGGGCATTGCGGAACTGTGCGGCGTCATCGGGCCGATCTTCGGGATCCTTCGACGTCGCCCACAGCACGAGCGCGTCGAGACGCGGACTCAGCCTCGGCACCTTCTCCGAGGGCGGGGGAACGGTGTCGTGGACGTGACGGTAGGCGACCTGGATCGGCACATCATCGGTGTAGGGCTGGGTGCCGGTGAGCATCTCGTAGAACATGATGCCGACCGTGTAGAGATCGGTGCGGGCATCCGCCCCGGCCCGAGTCACGAGCTCCGGCGCGACATAGCCGACGGTGCCGATGAGCGTCTTCGTCGTGGTCGCGGTGGTGACGGCTCGAGCAAGACCGAAATCGGCGAGTTTGACCTGGCCGTCGGTGCCCAGCAGCACATTGTCGGGCTTGAGGTCGCGGTGGATGATGCCGGTCGAATGGACAGCTTCAAGGGCGGCGAGGATCGCGTCGAGGACGACGATGGCCTGCCTGGGTGTGAAGGTGCCGCGGTGCTTGAGTTCGCGGCGCAGGGTCACCGAGGGCAAGTGCTCCATGACGAGGTAGACGATGTCCCCATCGCGGGCCTGGTCGTGGATGGCCACGAGGTTGGGGTGGGTGAGTCGCCCGGCGTTGATGGCCTCACGGCGGAAGCGTTCGACGAAGGTGTCATCGGAGATCAGGTGTTCGTGCATCACCTTGATCGCGATCTCACGGTCGAGGCGGAGATCCGTGCCGCGATAGACCATCGCCATCCCGCCGCGGGCGATCTTGGCGTCGATGCGATAGCGGTCGTTGAGGACGGTGCCGATCAGCGGATCCTGTCGGGTGCTCACAGGGCCTCCCGCATCCGGTTGCGCTGCAGCTGCACGGCTCGGACGAAGGCCTTCGTCTCCGGCAGGAGACCGTCGCTGCGCACCGAGCGCAGATCCTGGTAGTAGCCGGCCAGTGCCTCGTCCTCGGACTCGGCCGTCTCGATGAGCCAGCCGAGGATGACGGTGCCGGCGACGATGTTGTCCGCGATGTCGAGGAGATCGAGGCCACGGCCGACGATGTCGCTGGCCCAACGGCCCGACCGCGGAGTCACCTGCATGATGCCGATCGCGTTGCCGGCGGAGACGGTGGTGTGCTGAAAGCCGGACTCCTGGGCGGCGACCGCCTGCATGAGCGCGGGGTCGGCACCGAGCTCTTCGGCGATCCGGGCCACGAGCAGTTTGGCCTGTGCGGGTGCGGGATGGCGCCGGTGCAGGAGGGTGAATTTGTTCAGTCGGGCGGCGTGGAGGACCGCGGGATGGATGCCCTCGACCTGTGCACTGGTGGCGACGCGGGGAATGTCCGTGGGCACCTCGGGGGCGCTGCGTCTGGGGCGAGCGGCCGAGGTCCGCAGCAGCAGAAGCTCACCGACCGTGATGTAGGAGTCATCGCCCATCGCATTGGCCCGGCGCAGCGTCGCGGGTGCGACGCCGTGTCGCGCCGCGATCCCCGCCAGGGTCTCACCCGGGGCGACGATGTGCGAAGGATCCACGTCGGGCAGGTCGTTCTTCTCCGGCAGGGACAGCACCTGACCCTGGTGCAGATTCTGCCGTGGAGAGATCCGGTTGAGCTCGGCCAAAGCAGGCACGGAGACTCCGTGTTTGCTGGCGACGCCGTAGAGAGTGTCGCCCTGCTTCGCCTTGTAGGTACGGCCGCCGTGGGTGACGGGAACGGTCACGCCGGTGGTTCCGGAGGTCCACTGCGGGCCGGACCCGGCGGAAGTGACGGGGCCAGAATCGGCAGGGCCGGACTCGGCAGTTGCGGAGTCGGCAGTTGCGGAGTCGGCAGGTTCTGAGTCGGCGTGTGCAGAGTCGGTTGAGGGCGGATCGTCGTGGGGCTGGTCTGCGTCCGCCGCAGGTTCCGTGGGGTCAGCGGATTCGATGTTCTCGGTGCCGGGGATCGGGTCCGTCGAATTCACCTTTGAGGCAGCACGGATGTCAGGGGCGGCGGTAACGGGCGTCTGAGGAGTCCGTCGCGTGCGTGTCATCTGTCACCTGTTGGCTTCATGTCGAATGGGGAAGGTTCATCATCCAGACTATCGAGTGACCGGCCTCCACCCGAGCATTCGGTTCCGCATGGCGAGGTGTTTCGCCGAATATTGCTAGGCTGGTGGGCGTGAATACGGAAGAACTCGTCCAGGACTGGGCCACGCTGCCCGATATTGCGGAGATGACCGGACTCGGCATCTCACAGGTGCGACGTCTGCTCGAAGACGGCGCGATCTGCGGCTACAAACACGGTAAGCCCAAGGTCATGCAGGTGCCGCTCGCCTTCTTCCACGAAGACGGGTCCGTCGTCACCCCGGTCAAGGGCACGCTGAGTACGCTGCGCGATGCCGGTTTCGGCGACGAGGAAGCCATCGAATGGCTGTTCACCCCCGATGACTCCCTCCCCGGGCGTCCCATCGACCTGCTCCGTGCGGGCAATCGCAAGGAAGTCAGGCGCCGGGCACAGGCCCTGGCCTTCTGAGAAGACCTGCGATCGCGCTGAGAAGACCTGCGATCGCGGCCCGAACGTCACCGTTCGGCCCTCGCATCGCCGTTTAACTCGTGCGGTAGCTCAGCGCGTCCGCGAACTCCGCGAGACGTCGATGGGCACCATCGCCGAGGCGGGTGTGCGGTTCCGATTGCGGCCCGGAGTTCTGGTCGGCGACCGGTTCGGCGGCGCGGGCCCATTCGTCGAGGACCGCCAGGGCCTCCGCACGTTTGTCCTCGATGAAAGACTCCACGGCGGCGAGACCGCCGGTCGCGTTGATCATGTCGACGCATTCGTCCACCTCGGCGTCGGTCAGGGACGGAACTCCCAGCCGATCTGCGAGGATCTCGGTCTGTGCGGATGAGAGCCTGCGCACCGTCTCCGCGATGAGCACGGTCCGCTTGCCCTCACGGATGTCATCGCCCGAAGGCTTGCCGGTCGCCGCGGGATCCCCGACGATGCCGAGGACATCGTCACGCAGCTGGAAGGCCTGGCCCAGAGGCAGACCGAACCGGGAGATCTCGCTCAGCTGCTCGGCATCCGCTCCGCCCATCGCGGCGCCGAGGAGGAGCGGCTGCTCGACCGAATACTTCGCCGACTTGAAGCTGAGCACCTCCCACGCCCGCTCGCCGATGCGCTCATCGCTGAGCGGAATCACCTCGGCGAGCACATCGAGGTACTGACCGACCATGACGTCGCGGCGCAGCGTGGCCCGCAGTTCGCGAGCCTGCGCGGTGATGCCGAGGCTGTCCTGGGAACGTTCGAACATCTCCTCGCTCAGGGCCAGGCAGATGTCGCCGATGACGATGGCCGAGGCCACGCCGAAGGAATCGCCCTCGCCTTGGTAGCCCTTGGCCGCATGCCGGGATTCGAACTTCCGGTGCAGGGCGGGTTCTCCGCGCCTGGTGTCCGAATGGTCGATGACGTCGTCGTGGATGAGTGCGGCCGCGTGGAGGAGTTCGAGCGAGCCCGCAGCCTGGGCGAGTCCGGAGCTCAACCGCTCCCGGTCGAAGTCCTCACCGACGGCGAGTTGATAACCCCACCACAGCAGGACCGGGCGGATCCGCTTCCCGCCGCGTGTGTAGTCGAGCAGTGCTCGGCCGATCTCGCGTGCGTCGGGGGAGATGGCGGTGAACTCATCGGCCTTCTCCGCCAGGAACGCTTCGATCTCCGCGGTCACCTCGGCGACGATGGCTTTCGGATCGTCGAGGCCGGAGATCGTGCGCGGCGTCCGGGGGTCGAACGGGTCCGTGACGTCGGCTCGGGTCATTGAACGATGTTCCCGCCGACCGTGACGATCGAGTTGTCCTTGTTCTCGGGGTCCTCAGCGACGGTGACGACGAGGAGTCCGTCGTTCTTCTTGTGTTTGAAGTTCATCACCCGGCCGCTGTCCGTCTTAACCTCGTCGCCGTAGGCTTCGAAGTCGGCCTTGCCCAGTTCCTTCTCGTAGAACTTGAAGATGTCCTTGGCGTCGGCCTCGGCCCTGACCACGAGGCTGACCTGCTCGGGCTTCTTCGTGTCCTTGTCGGTCTCGGCCGGAGCCACCGAACTCGAGAGCACGGTCGAATCCGGGTAGGGCTTGACGTAGTCGGGCAGATCCTCGATGTCCGTCGACGCTGCTGCGTCACCCTCGGCGTCCTCCGTGCCCGCGGACTCGGACTCCTCGGGTGCGGAAGCGGTGTCCGTGGACTGGGACGCCTCGGCAGACGGGGTCTGTTCCGCAGCGTCGTCGCCCGTGCCCGAGCAGCCTGTGAGCACGAGGGTCAGAGCGATCGGCAATGTCATGACAGTGGTGCGCGATACCATGTCTCTAGGGTACCCGGACTTCACCGATGGAACCGACGGAACCCCCGCAGCCAGGGGACCGGCGGCGAGCGGAGGCAGGCGATGGACGAGGGCGGACGATGAGTCGGAAGCAGCTGGCACGGTCCGGTGGCGATCTGAGCCGACTGGGCTCGGACGACACCGGTGCGACCATGCTTCATCTCGACATGGACTCCTTCTTCGTCTCCGTCGAACTGCTCAGCCGACCGGAGCTGCTCGGTCGTCCCGTCATCGTCGGCGGCCGCAGCGGCCGCGGTGTCGTCGTCTCGGCCAGCTACGAGGCCCGCGAGTACGGAGTGCATGCGGCGATGCCGATGTCCCGGGCCATCACGCTGTGCCCCTTCGCCGAGGTGATCCCACCGTCCCACGGCCTGTATTCGGACTACTCCCGCCAGGTCTTCGACCTCGTCTCCACCGTCACCCCCGACTACCTGCAGGTGAGTGTGGACGAGGCCTACATCGATGTCGCCGGTGCCGTGCGCAGACTCGGCTCTCCGATCCGGATCACCTCCGAACTGCGGGCCCGCATCCGGGAGCAGACGGGACTGAGCGCCTCCGTCGGCATCGCCGGCAGCCGCGTGGTGGCGAAGCTCGCGTCGACGCGGGCCAAACCCAACGGTCAGCTCCTCGTCCCACTGGCGAAGACCCAGGAGTTCCTCGACCCGATGCCCATCGAAGCACTGCCCGGGGTGGGGGAGAAGACCCGTGAGTCGTTCTCGAAGTACGGCATCCGTCTGATCGGCGACCTCGCCGCCGTCGACGAGGCCTGGGCCGGGCGGGTGTTCGGCGCCCATGGGCACCACCTGTGGCGCAGCGCCCACGGACTGGACTCGCATGGGATGGACCGTCAGGCCAAGGATCATTCGATCAGCAACGAGCACACCTTCGGCGAGGACGTGTGGGAGCTCGATGCGTTGGAGCACGAGCTGCTGCGTCTGGCGGACAAGGTCGCTCATCGGGTGCGGGCCGAAGGGAAGGTGGCGACCACCCTGGGGATGAAGTACCGTCTCGCGGACTTCACCACGCTGTCGCGCTCGATCACCCTCGAGGCGCCCACCGATCTCGCACGGGAGATGTACGAGGCGCTGCGGCCGTCCCTGCGCAAGCTGCGTGAACAGAGGCCGCAGGGCGTCCGGCTGCTCGGTGTGCGGGCAGCAGGCCTGATGGACTACGCCGTCAGTGGGCGGCAGGCCAGACTCGATGAGCCGGAGCATTCGGGTCGGGAGGCCGAGGTCGCCCTCGACGATGTCAGGCGCAGGTTCGGCACCTCCGCGATTTCGCAGGCCTCGCTGTTGCGCAGGCAGTCGGATCCGAAAGGCGAGTGAGTTCTGCCATAGTCTGAAGACGCAGTGGGAATCCGGCCAGTACTCTCGTTCCCAAGATGTTTTTTCGGTGTTCAGAGACTATGATTGTCTCATCAGTCCGTAGTAGGGAAACGGGGGTTCGAGATGCCACTCTCCGATCACGAACAGCAGCTGCTCGATCAGTTGGAGAAGCAGCTGCGCAGTGAAGACCCACGTTTCGCGCGCAATATTTCGGAAACTCAGGCCGCGGCCACGGGTCCCGGCTTCTCCGCCAAGCGCTTCGTGCTGGGAATCCTCATCGCACTCGCCGGACTCGCCGCGACGATCCTCGCGATCTCTCTGGTCAGCAGCTCCACGTGGTGGATCGCCCTCGGCGTCGTTGGCTTCGGCCTCATGGTCGCCGGAATGTACTGGGCGTTCAGCCGTCCCGGCCAGGTCGGCGGCACCGCAGCGAAGACCACTCCGACCTCGAAGAGCCCGAACCCCGAAGCGAAGGGCGGCTCGGGCGGCTTCATGAGCCGGATCGAAGACCGGTGGGAAAAGCGCCAGCGCGGCGAATGACCATCACCTCATCGACAGGAGCGCCCTCCACTCGGGGGCGCTCTTCTCATATCCCGAGGGATACGATGCCCGCATGCGCACAGCCTCCTGTCTCACCCTGAGCCTCGCCGGTGCGCTGGCTGCGCTCCTCGCCTTCGGAGAGCTCACTCATTGGCGCGCGAGCCGAGGATGGCTCGGCGGCGATCACAGCCGAGGCGACTGCCGTCTGGGCTCTGACAGCCCGGATGGTCGCGGTCAGGGCACTGACATTCGTGGCGGTCGCGAAATCGTGGTGGTGCTGGGATATCGCAATCCCGCTGAGCGCGCGAACTTCCTCAACCGCTACCGCGTTCGGGCTGGGATCCGGTCGATCGATCCTCTGGCGCGGGAGTCGACCCTTCTGCTCTGCGGTGCGGCGGTGGCCGGGCCCGTCTCGGAGGCGGAGCTGATGTCCGACTATGCCCGCGAAGAGCTCGGATTCACCGGTTGCATCGTGCTGGAGACCGCGAGCACCAGCACGCAGGAAAATGTCGAGAATGCGATCGAGAGCCTCGATGTCGCCGATACGATCAAGATCGTGTCGAATTCGATCCATGCCGAGAAGGCCCGATTCCTCCTCTGGGAGAGCAGACCTGATCTGGCCCGGCGCCTGGTCAGGGGAGAGGACCACCGTTTCGGAGAGATCACTGTCGTCAAACCGGTCGCCGCACTGCTCGGGCTGCCGGACCTGCGCAGAACGATCGACGGGTCCCACCGAGCCTGATCGACGAAACCACCTTGATGCAAGGCCGATCAGCGTCTGTCGCTGCCTGCGAACATGAGCGATGCCCACACCGATTTCGGTGTGGGCATCGGTCCTCGGTCCATAGCTGCTGTGCCGCCTCGCCGTGGACGACGCCTCCTCGGCGTGGACGACGCTGGCTCAGCGTGGTCGGCGCCGCCTCAGCGCGGTGGGTTGAAGATGCTCGCCGGCCAGAGCTTGGCCGAGATCTTCGTCCCCGGTCTCGCCCGGTCGGCCAGATCTGAACTCACCTCGTCGACCAGGGCACTCACCTCGGAGGAGTCGATGCTCTGACTCGTCGAACCGTACCTCTGCGCCTCGAGGGCGGCGATGAATGCGGCCAGCGCCGTATCATCGTGGGCACGAGCGCTCGTGCCCGCCGGTGCGGGTCTGCGCAGAGCATTGAATCGCTCGTCGCCGCGCCTCGACCGGTCCGAGCCCTCAGAGGCCGTGCCGTCGGAGCTTGTGCCGCCGGCAACGTCCGCGGAAGCCTCACCACCACCGTCTCTGCCGTTCCCGGCACCGGTGGCCACCGCGGCCGCGCTCTTCGGTGCTGCCGTCCCGGAGTTCGACCCGGAAGCCGAACCGGAGTCCGGTCGGGATGCCGAGCCGCTCGAGCGTCGGGAACTCGGGGACGAGAACGACGAATCCTCTGTGCCGGCCCTCGGAGCGACACCGGCAAGGACCAGCTCGTTGTAGCGCAGCGTCCCGCTCGGGTCGATGCTCTGACCGTAGTCGGTGGCCAGTGCCCTGACCTCCGTCCACACCGCCTCGAGATTCTGCGGATCCTTCGTCCGGCGCGAACGCAGGATCATCCGCCAGATCGCGGGGATCAGTGCGAGCAGCACGAGCACGAGAACGATGACACCGGCCCAGGCGAAGGTGCTGAAGTTCGAACCCGCGGGCTCGGCGGCCTCGGTCGACTCCTCTTCGCTCGGAGCCTCCGATTCGGCGGCCTCGGTCTCTTCGGCGCCGTCCGTGGCCTCCTCACTCGGATCCGAGGTCTCTTCCTCATCGGCGGAGTCATCCTGTTCCGAGCCGCTGGCGACGGTCCACTTCGGCGGATCGCCGGCCGGACCGCCGGGAGTCGGTTCGAACCGGACCCAACCGACGCCCTCGAAGTAGAGCTCCGGCCAGGCATGCGAATCCTGCATGCTCACGTCATATCCGCCGTCGGACTCCTCGCCGCTGGCGTAGCCCACTCCGATGCGGGCGGGAATCCCCATGGTCCGAGCCATGATCGTCATCGCCGAAGAGAACTGGACGCAGTAGCCCTTCTTGTCCGCGAGGAAGTCGGAGATCGCGTCCCCGCTGGCCTTCTCCGGGGCATCGAGTGAGTACTCGAACTCGCCGCTGCGGAAGTAGGCCTGCAGGAGCACCGCGGCCTCCCACTGGTTGTTCGCATCCGCGGTCACCCGCTCGGCGGTCTCGTGGACCGTATCCGGCAGGCTCTCGGGCACCTCAAGTTCGGTTTCGAAGTCTCCGGTGCTGACCGGGCTCGCGGTCTTGAGATCGTCGACGCCGGGGTCGGCCGACAGATACTGCATCGAATACTGCTGACCGCCGGACTTCTCTCCGTTGCCGACGATGGTCAGCGACTTCTCGTCATAGATCCAACGACGATCGAGACCGTCCGGCTGCTGGGGCGCATAGGGGGTGGGCAGGTACTGCTGATCGAAGTCGTCACCGACAGTGACGTCGATGGTCTCTTCCTTGAAGTTCCGATCCCGCGGCAGCCCCTCGGGCCACGGCATCCCCTCCGAAGCGATTGCGAAGGGATCGAGGGAGAACGGACTCGGCGCCCAGGCCTGCCCGTCGAAGGAATCGATCGACGTCAGCCGGATCGGCTCCGCATCGGGATCGGTGGTCTGGTAGCTGAAGAGCACGGCATCGTCCCGATCCCCCAGATCCTTGCGCAGATCGAGGAACGGATTCGTCACGGTCAGGTCGCCTTTATCGCTCGCCGCACGGTCAGGCAGAGTCGGCACGGGCGGCAGCAGCACGGGAATGCCGATGCCGATCCCCACGGCCAGGGCACCGGCCACAAGGGCGGTGAGCCCACCGCGCCATCTCGTCGACGGCAGGTAGCGGCTGAGCATGAGCAGGAGGAAGGCTGCGAGAATCGCGACCACATGCCACCACCGGACCTGAGCGGGGGCGAAGAAGACGGGAATCATCCACAGCACCAGCAGCAGCACACCGCTGACCTTCGGGGCCTTGAGGTCGGAGACGAGACCGTCGATGAGGATCGTGATCAGGGTGAACGCGATCGTCAGCATTGCGGTGAAACCTGGGGTGCTCGCCGCCGGGGGAGTCGTGGCGTAGAGATCGCTGACGCCGGAGGAGAGCAGGTCGATGACCGTGGTGAAGGAGCTGCCGCTGGGAATGATCCCGAGCATCAGCGTGTCCGGGGCGCAGAGCACGAAGACCGCGATCACACCGACGACGCACTGGGCGATGACGGCGGTGCCGCTGGCACGCAGCACGGGCACGCTGCGGAAGATCAGCCCGACGATGACGATGAGGGCGATCGAGACGAGGACGGGCGGCAGCCAGGCGAAGTCGGAGAACACCGCCGAGAGCGCAACAGCGGCCAGGACCATCGCCACGAAGACGGTGACCGCCTCGGGCCACCCGGAACCCTGGTTCACAGCAGCTGCAGGTGGACGGACGTCGGCAGGCGCGGAGCCGCCGGCCGAGGTCTCGGGATCGAATCGGGTCGGAGTGCTCATCGGGTCACCCGTCTCTTCGATTCGAAGCTCGTCCACGACTCCGGCAGATCCTCGCTCAGCCCCATCATGGTCAGATCGCTGATCTCGTCGAGGGTGCGGATCGTCACCGGCACCCGGCGGGAGAAGTTCGCGGCGAGTTCCTCGCCGCGCGCCTGCTCGGCGGCGCAGATGACGATGTGATTGGGATTGTCATGGGCAGGCAGCTCGACCGGGCCGGGTTCGATGAGCGCGGAGAGCAGTCGCAGTCGTTCGATGTCGCGGTGTCCTTTGAATCGGATCTGGTGACCGGGGGCGACGACGTAGAGTTCGTAGTCGGCGCGGAGGAAGGCAGAGCCCGCCGCAGCGGCAGCGGCGAGCAGGAACTCGACCTCGAGCTCGCCGGGGTGACCGTCGCGACCGGCGAGGTCGATGACGATGAGCGCGTGCAGCGTCTCCTCATCGGCCTCGTGGCGGACCATCAGGTCCCCGGACTTCGCCGTCGTCGGCCAGTGCACGTGCCGCAGATCATCGCCGGGCACGTATTCGCGGGTGTGGAAGTCTCGAGTGGTGTGCCCTCGACGGACCTTGCCCTCATCGAGGCGGGCGGGACGGATCGCCGAGTCCGTCGGGATCCTGGCGCCGAGGATCGGCACCGAGACTGCAATCGGGAAGGACCCGTGTGCCTTCTTCTTCATCGTCACCAGACCGAAGGGACCGGCCACGGTGATGAGCACGGATTCGAGGCCGCTGATGCCGCGGCGGTTCGGCGTGAACGAGGTCAGCACCGCCTGTCCGCTGCCGTGTGCCAGGGGCGGGACCTCGCCGACGGTGGAGTCGCCGAAGCCCTCGGCGGTCACGAAGTCGATCGTCGAGGCCGGGATCGCCAACTGGCCGACATTGACCACGGTGGCTTCGAGCTCGACCTCCTTGCCCTCCGGAGCCAGCGGATAGCGCTGTGCCGACGGTGCCAAGGCCGCCGAGGGCAGGTTCGTGCGCAGGGTGATCGAGACCCGCCGAGTGCCCCAGACGATGAGCAGCGCCGAGAGCAGCACGAGCGCCAGGAGCAGAAGTCCGGCCGGAAGGAGCCCCGGCAGCGCGAAGCGATACGCCGTGACGATGAGGGCCGCCCCGGCGAGGACGAAGATGATTCCCGATGTGCTCAGACGCATGCGGTCACTGGTTCGTCGACACCGGCACGCGGGAGATCACGCGTCCGATCAGGTCGGCCGCGAGGTCGGAGTCATCGCCGTCGCGGGGGATGATCCGGTGCGCGAGGATGTACGGGGCGAGTGCCTGGACATCATCGGGGGTGACGAAGGTCCGTCCCGACAGGGCCGCCCTCGCCTTCGCAGCGCGCAGCAGGTGCACGCCGCCGCGTGGGGAGGAGCCGAGCAGGATCGACTGATCGCTGCGGCTGGCCTGCAGGATGGCGACGATGTATTCGCGCAGCTGCCGACTCGCAGAGACATGGCGGACGATGCCGCGGGCCTGAGTGATCTGCTCGAGGTTGGTCACGGGTGTGGCGCTGGTGAGCGGGTCGTGCTCGATCTGATTGTCGAGCAGGTCCACCTCGTCGGCGGTGTTGGGGTACCCGAGCGAGATGCGGGTCATGAAGCGGTCGCGCTGCGCTTCCGGCAGGGCATAGGTGCCCTCCATGTCGATCGGGTTCTGGGTGGCCACGACGATGAAGGGCGCAGGCATCTGATAGGTCTGGCCGTCGATCGTGGCCTGGCCCTCGGCCATGCACTCGAGCATCGCCGACTGGGTCTTCGGTGAGGCGCGGTTGATCTCATCGGCGATGACGATGTTGGCGAACACCGGTCCCTGGCGGAACTCGAAGTGCCGGGTCTCCTGATTGAACAGGTTGACGCCGACGACGTCGGTCGGCAGCAGGTCGGGGGTGAACTGGATGCGACGGACCGATCCGTCGACGACCTTGCCCATGGCGCGGGCCAGCAGGGTCTTGCCGACTCCGGGGACATCCTCGAGGAGGACGTGCCCGCCGGCGAGCAGGGCGATCAGTGACAGGCCCACGGCCTCGTCCTTGCCCTCGAGGACCGCGTTCATCGCCGTGCGTGCCCGAGAGGTCAGGTGCTGGACCCATTCGATGTGCTCGGCACCGATCGCGGAATTGGTCTGAGTTCCTTCTTGGCTGATCGACATAGGGCCATTGTCCCTTATCCCGCGTTGCCGGGCCACACGAGTTTCTCTCAGCATCGCGCGACGTCAGAGGACTCACACTTCGTGCCTCCACAGGCCTCCCCGAAAGGACTGACGCCGGCCCCACCACTTTCCTCCCCACCGCACTCCCCACTTCGCTCCCCACCCCATTCCCCACTTTCTTCCACGCGGACCCTCCACTTCCCTCCCCGGGGCGGGCCGCCTCGGCGCTCCATTTCGCTGACTGCCCCGAGATCTCGGGGATCGGCACCGAAATCCCACCCCCGCCGAGGTGGTCGGAAGTCCCAGCGGATCCGTCGATCACCCCGGCCGAGGCTCGCCCGCGGCGCACCAGCAGGGAAAAAATCTCCACTTTCCTCCACTGTTCTGACCTGGGAAAACACTGCCTCTGGAGAGTCGGTGGGGGAGAAGTGCTGGAATAGGTGGAGGGAAGTGGAGTACTGTGGTTGCTATCGGAGCCGATTGGGTTTCGAAAGGGGTGAGACGACATGTTCTTGGGCACTCATATGCAGAAGCTCGACGACAAAGGTCGCCTCATCCTGCCCGCAAAGTTCCGCGAGGAGCTTTCGCCCGGTCTCGTACTGACCCGTGGACAGGAGAACTGCCTCACCCTGTTCCCCACCACGGAGTTCGAAGCCGAGCATGAGCGAATCCAGAACGCGCCGAAGACGAACAAGGAAGCCCGCGATTACCAGCGTGTGTTCCTGTCGGCGGCGTTTGCGGATCAACCGGACAAACAGGGACGCATCACGGTCCCGAACATATTGCGGCAGTACGCATCACTTGATCGGGAAGTCGCAGTGATCGGCATGGGCAACCGCGTCGAGATCTGGGATTCACCGACCTGGGAGAACTACCTGGTCGGAGCGCAGCAGGCATTCGCCGAGCGCGAAGAGGAGGTGATCCCCGGAGTGATCTGATCCTGCTCGGGTTTGATCCTTGCCCGCCGTGCTCGAGTTTCGGGGAACTTCCCCGTTTCCGAAGCTCGGAAGTCCTGACACACTTCCCCGGTGCCAGGGCCGCGGCGGACAAGGTTCTGGCTCCAGCAGCTCATCCCACGACCACGACCCACGAAGGACCCCTCCATGAACGCTCAGCACACCCCGGTGCTCCTCGAGCGCGTGGTCGAGCTCATCGGACATGGGGTCGATGCCGCCAGGCAGCACGGTCACACTCCGGTCGTCGTCGACGGAACCCTGGGTATGGGCGGGCACTCCGAGGCCATCCTCACCGCCTTCCCCGACGTCCACCTGATCGGCATCGACCGGGACACTCAGGCCATCGACATCGCCACGAAGCGCCTCTCGCCCTTCAGTGATCGCACCGACATCGTCCACGCCGTCGACGACGAACTGCCGCAGGTGCTCGCCGACCTCGGGGTCGAGGCGATCAGCGCAATCCTGCTCGATCTCGGCGTCTCCTCCCTCCAGCTCGACGAAGACGAGCGCGGATTCTCCTATTCCCGGCCCGCGCCGCTGGACATGCGGATGGACCGGACACAGCAGCTCACTGCCGCCGAGGTGCTCGCCACCTACTCCGAAGCCGAGCTGCGGCGGATCCTCCGCGACTACGGCGAGGAGAAGATGGCCGGTCGGATCGCGAAGATCATCGTCACCGACCGCGCCCACACGCCATGGGAGACCTCCCAGCAGCTCGCGGCGATGCTCTCCCGGGTGATCCCAGAGACGAAGAAGAAGTCCCACCCGGCCAAACGCACCTTCCAGGCGCTGCGGATCGAAGTCAACGACGAGCTCGGGGTGCTGCGCACGGCACTGCCGGCCGCGCTCGAGGCCCTGCACATCGGGGGAGTTGCGGTCATCGAGTCCTATCAGTCACTCGAGGACACGATCGTGAAGAAGATCTTCCGCACCGCCGCGACGACCCAGGCCCCACCGGACATGCCCGTAGTCCCCGAAGAGCTCCAGCCCTGGCTGAAGGAGATCATCCGCGGGGCCGAACAGGCCGATGAAGAAGAAGCAGAGACGAATCCGCGTGCCAAGAGCGTGCGGCTGCGTGCAGTCGAGAAGATCAGGGAGGCACAACAGTGAAGACCGCCCACGCGACCATCGGTCGCCCCCACGTGACCGAACGCAGCCGAGCCCTCGAGGAGACCGCCGGCGGGCCGCAGCCCGCACCGAAGCTCCGGCTGCTCAAGTTCGAACTGCCCAAGGCCCGGGTGCCGTTCTCACTGCTGTGCGTGACGATCCTCATCGCCACTCTCCTCGCGGTGCTGCTGCTCAACATCTTCATCTCCCACACCTCCTATCAGATCGACCAGCTCAACTCCGAGAAGGATCAGCTGGCCGAGCAGAAGGATCGTCTCGTCGAGGACAACTCCTACCGCGAGTCGCCGCAGAACATCTCGATCGCCGCCGAGGAGCTCGGCCTCGTCCGCGACTCCTCGCCGGAGTTCCTCGACGCCAAGACCGGAAAGATCATCGACGCCCCGCCGATCGACGTCAGCGGAAAGAAAAAGCCGACAGTTGTCCCGGGTCCGCGTGCCGATACCCGCGAAGACCTGCGACCCAATCTACGATCGGATGAGAAGCTTCCCGTCGTCGGCGGCAGCCCCAGCCAGGACGTCGCCGCGCCGAGCCAGGAAGCTCCGAAGTAGGACGCACCGCATCGGGCCGATCCCGACCAGCCGCGGAACCATTCGCCCACTAAGCAAGGACCAAGGACAGTGCAATGGGCCCACGTAGATCTCGGGTGAAGAAGACCGGCAAACGCACAGGCCCCAATCTGCGTCTGCGGATGGGACTCATCGCGGCCGTCTCGATCCTCGCCCTCCTCATCACCTCGGTCCGCCTGGTCTCGATCCAGGGCATGGACTCGATGAAGCTCGCTGAGAAGGCCCTGGACAACCGGCTGGTCACTCGAACCCTGCCCGCCGATCGCGGTCAGATTCTGGCCTCCGACGGCACGGTGCTCGCCGACAGCGTCTCCCGCTACCAGCTCGTCGTCGACCAGGAGAACGTCGCCCAGTACAAGGTCGACGGCAAACTCGTCGGCGCCTGGGGCGCAGCCGAAGCTCTGGCCGGTCCGCTCGACACCGATCCCGGACTGCTCTACCCGAAGCTCGTCGGCGACAAGCGCTGGAACCCCGTGGCCAAGGGGCTGACCTCCGAGACCTGGCGGGCAGTGAAGAAGCTCGAGATCCTCGGCGTCTCCGCCGAGGAATACGCCGTGCGCTCCTATCCCTCCGGGGGAGTGGCCGGCAACCTCGTCGGCTTCCTCAGCTCCGACGGCCACGCCCAAGCCGGCCTCGAACAGGCCTACGACGAACAGCTCTCTGGCCGCGACGGCAGACAGCAGTACGAGAAGGGTGCACGCGGAGAGATCATCCCGCTCGGGGACAACAACATCCAGGACGCCGTCGACGGTGAAGGACTGCAGACGACGATCGACCCGGACATCCAGTACTACGCCCAGCAGGCCATCGAGGAGCAGCGGCAGAAGCACAAGGCCGAATCCGGATCGATCGTCGTCAAGGAGATCAAGACCGGCCGGATCCTCGCCGCCGCCGATGCCCCGACGGTCGATCCGAACTCCCCGGGCAAGGTCGACGCCGACGATCGCGGCTCGCGGATCTTCACCGACGTCTTCGAGCCCGGATCGACGGCGAAGATGGTCACCGCCGCCGCCCTGCTCGACCAGGGACTGGTCGACCCCGAAGACGAGTTCACGGTGCCCTACAAATGGAAGGCACCCAATGACGAGGAGTTCCGCGACTCCCACGAACACCCCGACGAGAAGCTGACCTTCGCGGGCATCCTCGCCGAATCCTCGAACACGGGCACGATCCTGGCCGGGGAGAAGCTGACTGAGGAGCAGCGCTACGAGTACATGAAGAAGTTCGGCTTCGGCTCCACCTCGGGCATCGGCTTCCCCGCCGAGACCGGAGGCATCCTCCACCCCTACACGGACTGGGACGGCCGCACGAAGTACACGGTCATGTTCGGTCAGGGCGTGGCCGCGAACGCCCTGCAGACCACCGATGTCATCGCCACCATCGCCAACGGCGGAGTGCACGTGCCCTCGACGCTCGTCGACGGCATGATCGGACCCTCGGGCAAGCCGATCTCCGAACCCGCTGGCAAGCCCGAACGGGTGATCAGCGAGAAGGCGGCCGATCAGACCCTGAGCATCCTCGAAGGCGTGGTCGCCGAAGGCACCGGCAAGTCCGCGCAGGTCTCGGGCTACCGCGTCGCAGGCAAGACCGGAACCGCGCAGGCACCGGCAGCCGAAGGCGGAGGCTACGACGGCTACACGGCCTCCTTCGTCGGCGTCCTGCCCGCCGAAGACCCGCAGGTCGCGATCTCCGTGACGTTGCAGAGGCCCCGAGACGGCTACTACGGTGGAAGCGCCGCCGCCCCCGTCTTCTCCGACGTCGCCGGCTTCACCATGCGGCACCTCAAGATCCCCCCGTCGACGACGGAACCACAGCTCCCTGCCCGAGAATGGAAATGATGCGCCTCTCACAGCTGCTGCCGATCGCCCCCGGCACCATCCACGGAGACCCGGAACGCGAGGTCACCGGGGTCTCCCACGACTCGCGCACCGTGGTGCCCGGAATGCTCTATGCGGCACTGCCCGGCGCCAACGTCCACGGAGCGAAGTTCGCCCCCGAACTCATCGCCGACGGTGTGGCTGCGATCCTCACCGATGCGAGCGGGTGGGACCGGATCACCGCCGCCGTCGATGACGCGGCACTGTCACAGGTGAGCGCCCTGATCGTGGAGCATCCCCGCTCCATCCTCGGCTACGTCTCCGCCGCCGTCTACGGCACCACCGGGCAGCCGGAACTCCTCGGCGTCACCGGGACGAACGGGAAGACGACGACGACCTACCTCATCGACGGAATGCTCGAGGCCCTCGGCCGCCGCACCGGCGTCATCGGCACCGTCGCCACCCTCATCGCCGGCGACACCGTGCCGAGCGTGCGCACCACCCCCGAGGCTCCCGAACTCCACGCTCTGTTCGGGAAGATGCGTGAGGCACAGGTCGAGACCTGCGCCATGGAGGTCTCCTCGCACGCGCTCAGTCAGCATCGCGTCGACGGTGCCCACTTCCGCGTCGCCGGCTTCACCAATCTGTCCCAGGATCACCTCGACTTCCACAACACGATGGAGGAGTACTTCGCGGCGAAGGCCATGCTCTTCACCCGTCGCTTCGCCGACCAGGCGGTCATCGTCGTCGAAGACGAATGGGGAGAGAAGATGGTCGCAGCCGCCCACGTGCCCGTGCGCACCCTCGGCCGAGACGAGCGCAGCGAATGGCTGATCGACCACACCCCCGGAGAATCCGAGTTCACGCTCCACCTCGGCGCGGGAGGCGACTCCTCGGCCGCGGACACGGACCGGACCGGCGCTGCCACGTCGATCCGGCTGCGGTCCCCGCTGCCGGGTGACTTCAACGTCACGAACACCGCCCTCGCCGCGGCCATGCTCGTCGAATCCGGGGTCAGCCCCGAGGATCTGGGGCGGATCGGGACGAGCTTCACCGCCTCGGTGCCGGGAAGGATGGAGATCATCGACGTCTCCGGCCCCCGCGCCCACGGCCAGTCCCACCCCGAGAAGCTGCCCCGCGCGATCGTCGACTACTCGCACACGCCCGATGCGATCGCCAAGGCCCTGCAGTCGCTGCACGCCGACAGCGAGGACCTCGTCATCGTCTTCGGCGCCGGCGGCGACCGCGACCGCGGCAAACGACCCGGCATGGGTCGGGCCGCAGCGGCGGCCGCTGACGTGATCATCCTCACCGACGACAATCCTCGCACCGAGGACCCGGAGGAGATCCGGGCGGCGATCCGCGCGGGAATCGAGGCGGAGATCGCCGCGGGCACGGCACGTGTGAAGAAGATCATCGAGGTCGCCGATCGGGGCGAAGCCATCGACACGGCGATCGCCTCCGCAGACCCCGAAACCACCGTGCTGATCGCGGGAAAGGGCCACGAGACCGGCCAGACCGTGGGCACCGTGGTGACCGACTTCGACGACCGGTCGAGGACACGCGAGGCGCTGTCCATGCGACTGGGCGGCTCCCAACCAGGTAAAGTTCACAGTTGATATGAAGCGACTGACTGCAGCCGAGATCGCAACTGCCCTGAGCGGCGAGTTGTACGGCATCGACCCCGAGACCCAACTGACCGCCGGAGTAGTGACCGACTCGAGAGAGATCGGCTCCGGTGACATCTATGTTGCCCGCCGAGGCGAGAGCTTCGACGGCATCGAATTCGCCGCAGCCGCCATCGAGGCGGGCGCGGCCCTGATCATCGGCGAATCCGTCCCCACCGTCGATGACTCCCCACTGCCCACCGTCGTCGTCCCCGACGCCACCGAAGCCCTGGGCCTCCTCGCCCGACACAGCATCGAAGGCCTGCGCGAAGCCGGTGAGCTCACCGTCATCGCGATCACCGGCTCCGTCGGCAAGACGACCGTGAAGGATCTGGCCGCGGACCTGCTCGCCGGCGAGGCCGAGACCGTGTGGCCGCCGAACTCGTACAACAACGAGGTCGGAGTGCCGCTGACGGCCCTGCGCGCCGATGAGTCCACGCGGTTCCTCGTCCTCGAGATGGGGGCCCGCTCGATCGGCAACCTCGCCTACCTGACGAGCCTGATCCGTCCCGACATCGCGGTCGAGCTCGCCGTGGGCACCGCCCACTCGGGCGTCTTCGGCTCGATCGAGAACACCGCACGGGCCAAGGCCGAACTCGTCGAATCCCTCGTCGCCGGCTCCACCGCGATCCTCAACGCCGATGACCCCAGGGTCGCCGGAATGCGTGAGGTCCTCGCCCCCGAGGTCTCCACCCTGTGGTTCTCCCAGCGCGAATCCCTGCCGGAATGGGTCGCCGAGGATGATTCGGTGGTCCGCGGCACCGGAGTCACCACCGACTCCTCCGGCCACCCCTCCTTCGTCCTCCACCTGCCCGGTGAGGAACCGCGGGAGGTGCGCCTGGCACTCATCGGCGAACACCACGTCGGCAACGGCCTGGCCGCCGCCGCGATCGCCCATGCCTGCGGCGTCGGATCCAAATCGATCGTGACCACACTCTCGACCTCCTCGGCGGCGAGCCGGTGGCGGATGGAGCTCATCGACTCGCCCTCGGGCGTGACCGTGCTCAACGACGCCTACAATGCGAACCCCGAATCCATGCGCGCCTCCCTGAAGACCCTGGCCTCGATGGGCCGCG
Source organism: Brevibacterium sp. GP-SGM9 (assembly GCF_047300845.1). Classification (NCBI taxonomy): domain Bacteria; kingdom Bacillati; phylum Actinomycetota; class Actinomycetes; order Micrococcales; family Brevibacteriaceae; genus Brevibacterium; species Brevibacterium sp. GP-SGM9. The sequence goes on from NZ_CP178563.1 coordinate 78,560, forward strand.
GGGATGAGGAGAGCCGACCGCGGCGGACCTTCGCCGTGCTCGGAGAGATGCTCGAACTCGGCGACGAGTCGGTGTCGGCCCATTCCGACATCGGCGAACTGGTGGTCCGGCTCAACATCACCCGCACCATCGTCGTCGGCGAGGGTGCCAAGCCGATCTTCAACGCCGCGAACCTCGAAGGGTCGTGGGGCAACGAGGCCACTTGGGTGGCCACCGCCGCCGAGGCGCGCGATCTGCTGGGCGCAGAACTCGCCCCCGGCGACATCGTCCTGTTCAAATCCTCGCGTGACGCCGGACTGCGGTATCTCGGGGATGAAATCGCCGGTGTATCGGGGGGCCAATGATCGCCGTACTGCTCGCAGCCTGCCTGGCCCTGATCTTCGCGCTGGTGGGCACGCCGCTGTTCATCCGTGTCCTCGTCAAGCGCGGGTACGGCCAGTTCGTCCGTGACGACGGCCCCACCTCGCATGCGACGAAGCGCGGCACACCGACGATGGGCGGCGTCGTCATCATCGGCGCAGCCATCCTCGCCTACCTGCTCGGACACCTGTTCACCGGCTCCGTACCCACCGCCTCGGGACTGCTGGTGCTGTGGCTGGCCGCCGGACTCGGCATCGTCGGCTTCCTCGACGACTTCATCAAGATCAAGAAGCAGCGCTCCCTCGGCCTGCGGCCGGTGCCCAAACTCATCGGCCAGGCCTTCGTCGGCATCTCCTTCGCCGTCCTCGGCCTCCAGTTCCCGAACTCCTTCGGGGAGACCCCGGCTTCGACGAAGGTGTCGTTCATCCGCGACACCAACCTCGACCTCGCCTTCGGCTCCGCGGTGCTCGGTCTCATCCTGTTCGTCATCTGGGCGAATCTCATCGTCACCGCGGTCTCGAACGCCGTCAACCTCACCGACGGACTCGACGGCCTGGCCGCCGGCGCCTCGGTGGTCGTCTTCGCCGCCTATGTGGTCATCGGCACCTGGCAGTCGACCCAGAACTGCAACCTCATGTCCGAGGCCACGAACGCCTGCTACTACATGCGCGACCCCCGCGACCTGGCAATGGTCGCCGCAGCGATGGCCGCCGCCTGCTTCGGCTTCCTGTGGTTCAACACCTCGCCGGCGAAGATCTTCATGGGCGACACGGGTTCCCTGGCCATCGGCGGCGCCTTCGCAGGCCTGGCCATCATGTCCCGGACCGAGCTGCTGCTCATCATCCTCGGCGGACTCTTCGTCATCATCACCATGTCCGTGATCATCCAGGTCGCCTCCTTCAAGACCACGGGCAAGCGCGTGTTCAGGATGGCGCCCCTGCAGCACCACTTCGAACTCAAGGGCTGGGCGGAAGTCACGATCGTGGTGAGATTCTGGATCATCGCCGCCCTGTTCGTCGTCGCCGGCATCTGCCTCTTCTACGCCGAATGGGTGTCCCGCGTTGGCTGAGACCCCGAACACCGGAGAAGCGGCCGCCGAGGCGAACTCGACGGCCGCGATCCCCGCAGACCTGAACGGACCCTCGTCATCCCTGGCCGGACTGCGGATCCTCGTCACCGGACTCGGGGTGACGGGCTTCCCCGCGGCCGTCCACCTCGGCGAACGGGGTGCCGACGTCATCGTCATCGACGGTGACGATCGCTCCGACGTCAGCGAGAAGGTCCAGATCCTCGAGGTCTTCGACGTCGACATCCGCCGCGGACCCGAACACGTCGAAGAACTGCCCGAAGGTCACTTCGACCTCGTCGTCACCTCCCCGGGCTGGCGTCCCGACCAGCCCGTGCTCAAGGCCGCCGCCGAGGCGGGGGTGCCCGTGATCGGCGAGGTCGAGCTGGCCTGGCGGATCCGGGGCACCAACGACGCCAAATGGATGGCCATCACCGGCACCAACGGCAAGACCACGACGACGACCATGCTCGAGTCGATGCTGCACGCCGCCGGACTGAAGGCCAAGGCCTGCGGCAACATCGGCGCACCGCTGCTCGAAGCCGTGCTCGAACCCGGCCTCGAGGTCCTCGCGATCGAACTCTCGAGCTTCCAGCTGCACTGGCAGGAATCGATGAGCGCCGAGGCCGCCGCCGTGCTCAACATCGCCCCCGACCACCTCGACTGGCACGGCAGCGCCGAAGCCTACGCGGCCGACAAGGCGAAGATCTACCACAATGCGAAGCTCGCCTGCGTGTACAACATCGCGGACGAGGCGACCCTGCACATGGTCGAAGACGCCGATGTCATCGCCGGGGCCAAGGCCATCGGCTTCACCACCGGAATTCCCCGCCCCGGGGAGCTCGGCGTGGTCGAAGATCTGCTCGTCGACCGAGCCTTCATCCCTCAGCGATACTCCTCGGCCGCCGAGATCGCCTCCCTGTCCGATGTCGCGGCGGCCACCGGCGCGGACGGTGGGGAACCAGCCGCCCATCAGGTCGCCAATGCGCTGGCCGCAGCCGCCCTGGCCCGCAGCATCGACGTTCCCGGCCAGGCGATCGCCGCAGGCCTGCGCGCGCATTCGACGGGCGCGCACCGGATGGTCACCCTCGGCGAACGCGACGGGATCCGCTGGGTCGACGACTCCAAGGCGACGAACACCCACGCCGCGAACGCCTCCCTGGGCAGCTTCGACTCGATCGTCTGGATCGCCGGCGGCCTGCCCAAAGGCGCCGACTTCACATCCCTGATCGCCGACAATGCCTCCCGCCTCAAGGCCGTGGTGCTCATCGGCGAAGACGATTCGGCCTTCCGCTCGGCGATTGCCGAGACCGTGCCGGAGCTCACCGTCATCCGCATCGAACCGGCCCTGGCTGTGGATTCGGGAGTGCCGAATCGCCGCGGCGAAGCAGTCGCCTCGGCGGCGGTGAGCGCAGCGGCCGAACTCGCCTCATCGGGCGATACGGTGCTGCTGGCCCCGGCGGCGGCGAGCATGGACCAGTTCCTCAACTACAACACCCGGGGTGAGCTCTTCACCGAGGCAGTCCAGTCCCACCTGGAGCGCTGAGATGGGACGGCAGACCACCGCGAAGGCGGATGAGCGCCGACGCCGCAGGAACTCGGCCAAGTCGAAGGCGAAGGCCTCGGCGCTGAAATCCGCCGACCTCAAGTCCGGCGGTTCCAAGTCAGGCGGCTCCAAGTCCAGCGGCCACAAATCCGGCGGTCAGAAGCCGACGTCGACCACCTCGGCGAAGACGCCTACCGCACGCCAGCCGACCGCGAGCAGATCTGCCGGGACGAGCTCCGCCGGAAAGAAACCCGTTGGCAAGAGCGGCGCCGGAAAGAACTCCGCCGGCCGGACCGTGGGCGGCATGAAATCGACGTCGGCCACCTCGGCGAAATCCGCCCCGACGGTCACCACACCGAAGCCGAAGAAGACGAGCACCGGCTCGGCGAAGTCTCCGGGCAGCAGTGCCCGTCGCGAGTTCCCCGGCCGGGCCGTCTTCGCCTCGCTGCGCCGTGAATTCGCCCGCGTCTCCGCCTACCCGCTGACGACCTACTACATCGTCCTCGTGGCGGTGCTCGCGCTGACGGGACTCGGCCTCGTCATGGTCCTCTCCGCGTCCTCGATCACGTCCTATGACGGGGGCGCCGGATCTTCCTTCGCCTACTTCAACAAGCAGGCGGGCTTCGCCGCCATCGGCATCGTGCTGATGATCGGAGGCAGCTTCGTCCCGCTCTCGCTGTGGCGCAGACTCGCCTGGCCAGCACTGGGCCTCGGCGTGGTCATGCAGGCCGCAGTCTTCATCCCCGGCCTCGGCAAGTCCACGAAGGGCAACGCGAACTGGATCGCGATCGGCACCTTCCAGCTCCAGCCCTCCGAATTCCTCAAGATCGCCCTGGCCGTGTGGCTCGGCTGCGTGCTGGCGAACAAATTCGGGAAGATGACGACCTTCGGCCACGCCATGATCCCCGTCGTCCCGGGAATCCTCTTCGCCGTCGGCCTCATCGCCGCCGGCAACGACCTCGGCACGGCCCTCGTGCTCATGGCCATGGCCTTCGTCTGCCTGCTCATCGGCGGCTACCCCTGGCGGTACTTCGCCCTGCTCATCGGCTCCATGGCGGCGGCCGTGACCTTCTTCGTGCTCAGCTCAGAGAACCGACTCAGACGCATCGAGGCACTGCTGACCGGCCACGCGGATCAGTCCGCGACCGACATCACCGGACAGGCCTGGCAGTCCAACCACGGACTCTTCTCCTTGGCCTCCGGCGGCTGGCTCGGCGTCGGACTCGGCGCCAGCCGTGAGAAATGGTCCTGGCTGCCCGAGGCCCACAACGACTTCATCTTCGCGATCATCGGCGAGGAGCTCGGACTGCTCGGCTCTCTGGCCGTGGTCCTCGTCTTCGCGATCCTCGCCTACGGCATGTTCCGGATCATCATGCGCTCATCCAGCCTGTTCGTCCAGATCACCACCGCCGGCCTCTTCGCCTGGCTGATCGGTCAGGCCGGCATCAACATCGGCGTCGTCACCGGACTGCTGCCCGTGATCGGACTGCCCCTGCCCTTCGTCTCCTACGGCGGATCCTCGATCATCGCCTCCCTCTTGGCGGTGGGCGTGCTCCTGTCCTTCGCCCGCACCGAGGCAGGCGCCGACTCGGCGATCAAGGTGCACAAGGATCGGATGCGATCATCCTTCGCCGTACTTGCCCGTCGAAAAGTGAGGAAGTGAGATGACGAGTGTTCTTCTGGCCGGTGGCGGGACCACCGGGCACATTTCGCCGATGCTGGCGATCGGCCGGCAGCTGCGCGAGACCCACCCCGACTGGGACGTGTTCGCCCTCGGCACCCCCGACGGCCTCGAGACCGAGATCGTGCCGCAGGCCGGGTTCGAGCTGCTCACGATCGAGAAGGTCCCGATGCCCCGCTCGATCAACCCCGCGGCACTGAAGTTCCCCGGCCGGTTTGCCTCCAACATCTCCGAGGTCAAGCGGATCATCGCCGAGCGCGAGGTCGGGGCCGTCGTCGGCGTCGGCGGCTATGTCTGTCCGCCGGCGTTCATCGCCGCGAAGCAGGCGAAGATCCCGCTGGTCGTCCACGAGGCGAATGCGAAGCCGGGCATGGCCAACCGCCTCGGCGCGATGCTGACGAAGCCCGGCATGGTCGGCATCACCTTCCCCGACACCAAGCTGCGCAACTCCGCGCTCGTCGGCATGCCCATGCCCACTGAGATCAGCAGCCTCGACCGCAGCGATGACACCGTGCGGCAGTCCTACCGGCAGGAGCTGGGACTGCGCGACGACAAGCCCGTGCTCGTCGTCACCGGCGGCTCCTCCGGTGCACAGCGGATCAACGATGCCTTCCTCGCCGCGGCGCCGCTGTGCCAGGAGGCCGGCGTCCAGGTCCTCCACATAACCGGTGCCGGCAAGGACTCGGACCTGCGGGCCGTTGCCGACGACCTGCCCGACTACCACGTCGTCGACTATGTCAACGGCATGCACCGGGCCTACGGCGTCGCGGACCTCCTCGTCGCCCGCTCCGGGGCCGCCACGGTCTCCGAAGCCACCGTAGCGGGCGTGCCCGCCCTCTACGTGCCGCTGGCGATCGGCAACGGCGAACAGCGCCTCAACGCCGCCGGCAGCGTCCGTGCGGGGGCGGCGAAGATGGTCGACAACGCGGACTTCGTCCCGTCGACCGTGACCGAGACAATCCTCCCGCTGGTCACCGACGCGCAGCGACTGGCGGCGATGAGCCGAGCCGGACTCGGACTCCACTATCCCACCAACGCCGCAACCACCATGGCCAAGATCGTCACCCGCGCCCTGAGAGGCTGAACATGAGCACGTCCCAGATCGTCCCCGCCACCGAACTCGGCGCCGTCCACTTCATCGGCATCGGCGGCTCCGGCATGTCCGGAATCGCCCGCATCATGGTCATGAACGGAGTGTCCGTGTCCGGCTCGGACGCCAAGGAATCCGCCGTCGTCGAGGTCCTGCGGACCCTCGGCGCCAAGGTCGCGATCGGGCATGCGGCGGACAACCTCGGCGCCGCCGACACCCTCGTCATCTCCTCGGCCATCCGCAAGGACAATCCGGAGCTGCTCGAAGCGCAGCGCCGGGGGCTGCGGATCCTCCACCGCTCCGGTGCGCTGGCCTCCCTCATGCTCGAACGTCGGGCCGTGGCCGTCGCCGGCACCCACGGCAAGACCACGACGACCTCGATGACCACGGTGGCGCTCCAGGCCTGCGGCCTCGACCCGTCGTTCGTCATCGGGGGAGTGCTCTCTACCACGGGCACGAATGCGCACCTGGGCACCGGGGACGTCTTCGTCGCCGAGGCGGACGAATCCGACGGGTCCTTCCTGCTCTACGAACCCGCCATCGGCATCCTCACCAACGTCGAGGCCGACCACCTCGACCACTACGGGACCGCCGAGAAGGTGCGGGAGGCCTTCATCGAATTCTGCAACGGCATCCAGGCCCGCGGAGGCACGATCATCGCCTGCGCCGACGACGCCGGGTCCCTCGATGTCGCCACCCAGGCCCGCGCCTCCGGGGCCGAAGTCCTGCTCTACGGAACCGCGGAGACCGCCGACATCGTTCTCCGCGATCTCGAATCGGGACTCGGCTCCGAATTCGTCCTCGACGTGCCCGGCCACGCCGAACCGCTGGCGGTGGCCCTGCGCCAGCCCGGCAAGCACAACGCACTCAACGCCACGGCCGCGATCGCCGTGGCCCACAGCCTCGGCGCGGACATCGTCAAGGCCGCGGCCGGACTCGGCGGCTACGGCGGCACGCGTCGACGCTTCGAGGAACGCGGCATCGCCGCAGGCGTGCGGGTCATCGACGACTACGCCCACCACCCCACCGAGCTGCGAGCGGTGCTCAGCGCCGCCCGTGGGGTCGTCACCGACGAGGGACGGGTGTGGGCGATCTTCCAACCGCACCTGTACTCGCGGACCATGGAGTTCCGGGAGGAGTTCGGCCAGGCCCTCGGACTCGCCGACGAGGTCGTCGTGCTCGATGTGTTCCCGGCCCGTGAGGACCCTGTTCCCGGAGTCACCGGAGCGCTCATCGCCGACCGGGTCCCGCACGAGCACGTGACCTTCATCGAGTCGTTCGCCGCCGCGGTGCCCTACGTCGCCGAACGCGTGCGCCCCGGGGACCTCGTGCTCACCGTCGGCGCCGGTGACGTGACGATCCTCGGACCCGAGCTGCTCACCGCTCTGGAGAGCTGAGGCCCATGGTGCCCCTTCCCGAAGCACGCACCGATGACAATTCCACAGCGGATCTCACCGGCGTCATCCGGGCCCGGAAGCAGCAGCTCTGGCGCAGTCGCCTGCTGTCCATCGGCATCATCCTCGCGGTGCTCGCAGTCGCGGCCGTGGCCTGGTTCTCACCCCTGCTCGGTCTCGAGAAGGTCGAGGTCTCCGGCAGCAAGCTCGTCGACCACGACGAGGTGGCCGCCTCCGTCATCGACACCAGCGGCGGCACACCGCTGCCGCAGATCCGCCCCGGAAAGATCGAGAAGGCGGTGCTCAAGGAGTTCCCCCGAGCCCAGGAGGCCTCCGTCCACTACGGGGGACCGCGGACGCTGAACATCGAGATCACCGACCGGACCCCGGTCCTCGCCATCACCGAGGACGCCGGCTTCACCCTCTACGACGCCGAGGCGGTGGACCTGGGCACCGTCGACACCGCCCCGAAGGGCGTGACGGTCCTCGGCGACTCGGGTGGGGCACCCGACCAGGAGACCGCGGCCGCCGTGATCCGATTCATGGCCGAGCTGCGTCCCGAACTCCGCCGTGAGGTGACCACCATCGAAGCGAAGGACGAGAACACCATCACCGGGGAGATCGACACCGGTGAGACGAAGGCGAAGGTGGTCTTCGGGGACTCGACGAGTGCGAGCCTGAAGATGCGCACGGCGGTGCAGCTGGCCGAGGACGGACGCACTGATATCGACGTCTCCGTGCCCTCTGTGCCCGTGACCAACTGAAAACAATCGCATTGGCCCCGACACACCGGAGCTGAAGTTTGGCCGAAGTCCGACACTCCGGCGAGAATGGTTGCAGCACTCCTGCCCCGGCCAATAGCCTCGGGGCAGAGAACACCGACCGAATGTGCACGCAGACGATGCGTGGATGATGCGCGTGAGACGAGGAACCGACTTGGCTGAATTCCCACAATCCGGAGCGGATATCAAGGTTGCCGGTACCGGCGGCGGTGGTGTCAACGCTGTGCAGAGGATGATCGACGTCGGCCTGCGGGGCGTGGAGTTCATCGCAATCAACACCGACGCCCAGGCACTTGTGCTCTCGGACGCCGACGTCAAGCTCGAGATCGGGCGCGACCAGACCCGCGGCCTCGGCGCCGGAGCCGATCCGGAGATCGGCCGGAAGGCCGCGGACTCCTCCGAAGAGGCCATCCGCGACGCCCTCGAAGGCGCCGACATGGTCTTCGTCACCGCCGGTGAGGGCGGTGGCACCGGAACCGGTGCCGCACCCGTCGTCGCCCGTGTGGCCCGCTCGTTGGGCGCACTGACCATCGGCGTCGTCACCCGCCCGTTCACCTTCGAGGGGCGTCGCCGTTCCGCGCAGGCCGAAGCCGGCATCGCCGCGCTGCGCGAAGAGGTCGACACCCTCATCGTCATCCCGAACGACCGTCTGCTCTCGATCTCCGATCGCAGCGTCTCCGTCGTCGAGGCCTTCCGCTCCGCCGATGAGGTGCTGCGCTCCGGTGTCCAGGGCATCACCGACCTCATCTCGGTTCCCGGACTGATCAACCTCGACTTCGCCGACGTCAAGTCGGTCATGCAGGATGCCGGCACCGCCCTCATGGGCATCGGTGCCGCCACCGGCGACGACCGCGCGGTCCAGGCGGCCGAATCGGCCATCGCCTCCCCGCTGCTCGAAGCCAGCATCGACGGCGCCCACGGTGTGCTCTTCTGCATCCAGGGTGGAGCCGACCTCGGCCTGTTCGAGGTCAACGAGGCCGCACGTCTGGTCCAGGAAGCCGCCCACCCCGAGGCGAACATCATCTTCGGTGCCGTCATCGACGACAACATCGGCGACGAATGCCGGGTCACCGTCATCGCCGCCGGCTTCGACAACACCGGCCCGGGCCAGGAGATGACCGTGGGGGAGACGATCCCCGCCGCGGTTCCCGCAGCCGCCCCCGCCGAGGCTGAAGCCGAGTCGCCGCTGATCGGCGAGTCCGGAGCATCGAAGGTCGAGACCGGAGAGATCGAGACCGAGCAGTCGCGCAACGGAGACGAGCACCAGATCCCGACCTCGCTGCCGAGCGAACGCAGCACCTCGAGTCTCGACAACGACCTCGACATTCCCGACTTCCTCAAGTGACATGCTGCACTCGCGGTTCGTCATCCCGGGCAGGCTGAACGCACACGTCGCCTTCACGGACCGACACGGCGGGTACTCGAGCGGGGACTTCTCCTCGTTCAACCTGGCCCGCCATGTCGGTGACGATGACGAACTCGTCGCCGCCAATCGTGCCGCGCTGGCCCAGGTCCTGGGGCTGAGCGGGGAACGGTTGGCGTTCGTGTCCCAGATCCACGGGACCCGGGTGCACACGATCGAACGACCGGAGCGCCTGCGGGAGGCACCGGTCGAAGCCGACGCCCAGGTCACCTCGGTGCCGGGAATCGGTTTGGCGATCATGGTCGCCGACTGCACCCCGATCATGCTCGCCGACACCACGACGGGCATCATCGCCGCCATCCACGCGGGACGTCCCGGGATGTCCGCGGGAGTGGTCGGTGAGACCGTGGCGAACATGCGCGAGCTCGGGGCGGGCGACATCCACGCCGTGATCGGACCCTCCGTCTGCCCGCGCTGCTACGAAGTGCCGGGCGAACTCCGAGACGAAGTCGCCGCGGTCGAACCCGTGGCCGCCTCGGTGTCGGTGACCGGAACCCCGGCGATCGACGTGGCCGGAGCCGTGGCCGAGCAGCTGCGCCGGGAGGGAGTGGCCATCGACCATTTCTCCCGGACCTGCACGAAGGAATCGGACGACCTGTTCTCCTATCGGAGGCAGCAGCGAACCGGACGGTTCGCCGGAGTCGTCTGGTTGGAAGAAGAAAACTCCACGACACACCCATGAGACTCACCTGTCGCAGCTGCCGACTGCGATAGTTTGGGCGACAGGCGAGCAAGTGCCGAAGGCCGAGGAGCGAAGACATGTCAGCAATTAAGAAGACGCTGGAATACCTGGGTTTCGTCGAAGAAGAGGACGAGACCCTCGACCGTCGTGAGTCCGACCGTCGTGAGTCCGATCGCCGTGACTCGGACCGACGTGACCGTGAGGTCGTCGAGACCTATGACGAACCCGGTGACGACTACGCACCCGTGGAAGAGCACCGGGCACCCGCGCAGGTGACGCCGATCCACCCCACACCGATTCGTCCCGTAGACACCCCGGCGCCAGGAATCTCAATGAATCGCATCAAGACCATCCACCCCCGCAGCTACAACGACGCCATGGTCATCGGCGCTGCCTTCCGCGAGGGCACCCCGGTGATCATGAACCTCTCGGAGATGGACGAGAACAACTCGAAGCGCCTCGTCGACTTCTCCGCCGGCCTGATCTTCGGCCTGCACGGGTCGATCGAACGCGTGACGAACAAGGTCTTCCTGCTGACCCCGGAGAGCATCGAAGTCAGCGGCGAGAGCGAAGCCGATCCCGACACGCAGGCGAGCTTCTTCAACCAGAGCTGAGCGAGTCCACAGTCGAGGACACCGGCGCGGCCACCTGAGCCGGGTCGGGGTCCTCTCACCTCTTCTTCAGGTCGAGCCGTTAGGCTTGAGACTCGACATTCAGTCAGCGACAGCAGCAACGAAAGGCGCGAGGGAACCACGTGGCCATCATCTTCTACATCCTCGGCACGGCACTCAGCCTTTATGTCTATGTTCTCCTCGCGCGGGTCGTCCTCGACCTCGTGCAGGTCTTCTCCCGCGACTGGAAGCCGGCAGGCTTCTTCCTCGTCCTGGCCGAGATCGTCTACACGCTGACGGACCCGCCGCTGCGCCTGCTGCGCAAGGTGATCCCGCCGCTGCGACTGGGCCAGGTGTCTCTCGATCTCGGGTTCATCGTCCTGCTCATCGGCATCCAGATCCTCGCCTCCGTGCTGTTCAACCTCTCCCGCACGGGAGTATGAGCCCGGCTTCCAGCGGAGCGTGAGTCCGGCTCGCTCCCTTGGGTGAGTTCGTCTCACACCGGAGTGGGAGTCCGTATCACACCGGCGGTCTGGTCTCCGGGTGAACGAACCCGAGCAGATGCCGCTCGAACCGGTTCGAGCATGAAGCTCGGTGGACTCGGTTGGCCGAAGCGTTCGGAATGTTGTTAGTCTCGAGTCGGAAAACTTCGTCATTGACGGTGTGACACGGCATTTCTGCACGACAGGACCGCAGGTGTTACGCTAATGTGACGTTGAAGTCGTCCTTCGGGGCGGCAGCGTAATGATTGCAGATCGACCAAAGGTGACCTCATGGCGCTCACGCCTGAAGACGTAGTAAACAAGCGGTTCCAGCATGTGAAGTTCCGCGACGGGTACGACCAGGATGAAGTCGACGATTTCCTCGACGAGGTTGTCGTAGAGATTCGTCGTCTCTACCAGGAGAACGACGAACTGCGTCAGAAGCTCTCCACCGCTGAACAGCGTGTGAAGGAACTCGAAGCAGGCGGCGCTTCCGCCCCTGCCGCTCCGGTTCAGGATGCCGACGCGACGCAGGCCATGCCTGCCGCCGTCCCCGCTCCGTCCGAGGCCACCGAAGCCCCGGCACCGAAGGCAGAGAAGGCACCCGAGGCTCCCGCAGCACCGGTCGCCGAAGAACAGACTCAGGCTCCCGTCGTCAAGGAAGCCGCACCCGCTCCGCAGCAGAGCGAGCCGGCTCCTTCTGCCAACGCCGCCCCCGCGGCGACCGCCGGCGCAGCCGGCACCGCCGCTGGACTCGGGCTCGGCGCGGCCGCCTCGGACGGCGACGCCCACGGCCTCATCGCACTGGCACAGCGCGTCCACGACGAGCACGTCGCCGAAGGTGAGCGCAAGCGCGACGAACTCATCAAGGGTGCGGAGAAGGAAGCCGCCGACATCGTCGGCAAGGCCGAATCGAAGCGCGACGAGACGCTGTCGACCCTCGAGTCGCAGAAGTCGACGCTGGAACGCTCCATCGATCAGCTCTCGAACTTCGAACGCCAGTACCGCACTCGCCTCAAGAGCTACCTCAATGATCAGCTGCGCGATCTCGAGAACTCCACGAGCCTGGCTCCGGAAACCCTCGACGGGAACAACCCGCTGGGCACCTCGAACCACAAGCTCTGATCTCGCATAGCGACATCCGAGGCCCGGGAACTCATATGAGTTCCCGGGCCTCGCTCGTATCCGGGACACGCAGGTGTGGAGGCGGTGGCTCGGTGCTTCCGGTCCTCCGGGGTCGCAGGGTCGTGCCAACGAGTCATCCGTGCGTCGAGTACGTGCCGCCCGGCACCGCGGGGTCCTCGTCTGGATGCCCGGTGAGCTAGAATGATCCGAATGAATGATGTTGCCTCCCGGGCGAAACGATCGCGCTCCACGATGCTCGCCGTACTGTTCGGGATCGCAGCACTCGTGCTGGTCGTCGATCAGCTCACGAAGTTCCTCGCAGTCACCCTCCTCGAAGGGCATCCGCCGGTTCCAGTGCTCGGCTCTCTGGCCGGCTTCACCTTCTACCGCAACCCCGGGGCCGCTCTCGGCCTGGGATCGGGAGTGACGTGGGTGTTCCCGCTCATCGCCATCGGCGTCTTCGTCGCGATCATCGTGCTCTCCCGCAAGCTGGCGTCCCGGACCTGGGCGATCGGCCTCGGCCTCCTGCTCGGCGGACTCTTCGGCAACCTCGTCGACCGACTCTTCCGCCAACCCGGATTCCTGCACGGAGCAGTCGTCGACTTTATCGACCTGTCTCTGTTTATCTGCAATGTCGCCGACATCGCGATCACTGCCGCAGCGGTCACGCTGGTGATCGCCAGCCTCAAAGGCATCGAACTCGACGGCTCCGACTCCAAGCGCGTGAAAGAGGACACACATGAGTGAACGTTCCATCCTCGTCCCCGAAGGCCTCGAAGGCCAGCGTGTCGATTCCGCGCTGTCGAAGCTGCTCGGACTCTCCCGCACCGCCGCCGCCGACATCTGCGCCGACGGTGGAGTGCAGATGTCAGGACGCGCCGTGGGCAAATCCGATCGGGTCATCGCCGGCGAACGACTCGACATCATGATGCCCGAACCCAGGCGGCCCCTCGAAGTGGTGGCCGATCCCGTCCCCGGGATGCGGATCGTCCACGACGAAGACGCCTTCATCGTCGTCGACAAACCCGTCGGCGTCGCCGCCCATCCGGCACTCGGTTGGACCGGTCGCACCGTCGTCGGCGGGCTCGCCGCCGCCGGCTACCGGATCGCCACCTCCGGGGCACCCGAACGGCAGGGAATCGTCCAGCGCCTCGACGTCGGAACCTCCGGGCTGATGGTGATCGCGAAGAGCGAATACGCCTACAGCGTGCTCAAGCGCGCCTTCAAAGACCGCACCGTCGAGAAGACCTACCATGCCGTCGTGCAGGGCCTTCCCGACCCGGTGCTCGGCACGATCGATGCCCCCATCGCCCGCCACCCCAGGCACGACGGCCTCTACGCCGTGCACAGCGGCGGCAAGAACGCGATCACCCACTACGAGGTGCTCGAAGCGCATCGTCGCGCCTCCCTGGTCGAGGTCCATCTCGAGACCGGACGGACACACCAGATCCGCGTTCACTTCTCCGCCACGAAGCACCCCTGCGCAGGTGATCTTCCCTACGGTGCCGACCCGGTCCTGGCCAAGGATCTCGGACTCGAACGGCAATGGCTGCACGCCGTCAAACTCGGCTTCCACCACCCCGACACGCAGCAGTGGGTGGAATTCGAGAGCGGATATCCCGAGGATCTGCAGACCGCGATCGACCGCATCCGCACCCCCTGAGCACCTCGGCGAGCTGCTCCGCACGGCCGCAGAATGGACTAAGCTGAGGGACCAGCAACGGTCATATCAGAGGGAAGGCAGTCTGTGCCCAACGAGGACTTCGTCCATCTTCACGTCCACACCGAATACTCCATGCTCGACGGTGCGGCCCGCCTCGGCGATCTCATGGCGGCGACGAAGGCCTCAGGGATGTCGGCCATCGCCACGACCGACCACGGCTACCTGTTCGGAGCCTTCGACTTCTGGTCCCAGGCCACAGCCGCCGACATCAAACCGATCATCGGCGTCGAAGCCTATGTGACTCCCGGAACCGATCGCCGGGACAAGACCAGGGTGAAGTGGCGGACCGAGGAATCGCAGAAGCGCGATGACCTCTCCGGCGGCGGTCTCTACACCCACATGACCCTGCTGTCGAAGAACAACACGGGCATGCGCAACCTGTTCAAGGCCTCCTCCTATGCCTCCCTGGACTCGGTGACCGCGAAGTGGCCGCGCCTCGACCAGGATCTCCTCGAAACCTATTCCGAGGGACTCATCGCGACCACGGGCTGCCCGTCGGGGGAGATCCAGACCCGCCTGCGCCTGGGCCAGTACGACGAGGCAAAGGCCGCGGCCGGGAAGTACCGCGAGCTCTTCGGAGCCGAGAACTACTACTGCGAACTCATGGACCACGGACTGTCCATCGAGAAGCGCGTGACCAAGGACCTGCTGCGCCTGTCCAAGGAGATGGACATTCCGCTGGTCGCGACCAACGACCTGCACTACACCCACGAATCCGATGCGAAGGCCCACGAGGCCCTGCTGGCCATCCAGTCCGGATCCAAGCTCATCGAGCCCACCTACGATCAGGGCGGATCCCGGTTCGCGTTCTCCGGCTCCGGCTACTACCTCAAGACGCCGGCGGAGATGCGCAGGCTGTTCGCCGAATTCCCCGAGGCCTGCGACAACACTCTGGAGATCGCGGAGAAGTGCGAAGTCTCCTTCGACACCTCGGCGAACTACATGCCGAAGTTCCCCTGCCCGCCCGGTGAGGACGAGACCTCGTGGCTGATCAAAGAGGTCGCGAAGGGTCTCGACTACCGCTACCCGGACGGCGTTCCCGACGATGTCCGCAAGCAGGCCGACTACGAACTCGACATCATCATCTCGATGGGCTTCCCCGGCTACTTCCTCGTCGTCGCCGACTTCATCAACTGGTCCAAGGACAACGGCATCCGCGTCGGACCCGGACGTGGTTCCGGTGCCGGTTCGATGGTCGCCTACGCGATGCGCATCACTGACCTCGACCCGCTCCAGCACGGCCTGTTCTTCGAGCGCTTCCTCAACCCGGACCGTGTGTCCATGCCCGACTTCGACGTCGACTTCGATGATCGCCGCCGCGGCGAGGTCATCGACTATGTGACGGAGAAGTACGGTGACGAACGTGTGTCGATGATCGTCACCTACGGCACGATCAAGACCAAGCAGGCGCTCAAGGACTCCGCCCGAGTCCTCGGCAAACCCTTCTCCCTCGGCGAGCAGCTGACGAAGGCTCTGCCCCCGGCGGAGATGGCCAAGGACATTCCGCTCAAGGACATCGAGGACACGGGTTCCAAGCGCTACAAGGAAGCCGGGGAGTTCCGCGACTTCGTCGATTCGAACCCGGAGGCGCGAGAGACCTTCGAGACTGCGAAGGGCCTCGAGGGACTGAAGCGGCAGTGGGGCGTCCACGCCGCCGGTGTGATCATGTCCTCGGACCCGATCATCGACGTTATCCCGATCATGCGCCGCTTTCAGGACGGCCAGGTCATCACCCAGTTCGACTACCCGACCTCCGAAGGTCTCGGACTGATCAAGATGGACTTCCTGGGTCTGCGTAACCTCACGATCGTGTCCGACGCGGTGGAGAACATCAAGTCCAACCGCGACGTCGATCTCGACCTCGAGCACCTCGAACTCGACGATCGGGCAGCATACGAACTGCTCACCCGCGGTGACACCCTCGGGGTGTTCCAGCTCGACGGCGGCGGACTGCGCGCCCTGCTGCGAATGATGAAGCCCGACAACTTCGAGGACATCTCGGCGACCCTCGCCCTCTACCGTCCCGGTCCGATGGGCGCGGACTCCCACACGAACTACGCCCTGCGCAAGAACAATCTGCAGGAAGTCACCCCGATCCACCCGGAGCTTGAGGAACCGCTCAAGGACATCCTCGACACCACCTACGGCCTCATCATCTACCAGGAGCAGGTGATGGCCATCGCGCAGAAGGTCGCCGGCTATTCTCTGGGCCAAGCCGACATCCTCCGCCGCGCGATGGGCAAGAAGAAGAAGTCCGAGCTCGACAAGCAGCAGGTCGGCTTCTTCGGGGGAATGAAGGAACGCGGCTACTCCGAGGTCGCAGCGCAGGCGCTGTGGGACATCCTTCTGCCGTTCTCGGACTACGCGTTCAACAAGGCTCACTCCGCGGCCTACGGCGTCGTCTCCTACTGGACGGCCTATCTCAAGGCCCATTACACGGCGGAGTACATGGCGGCCCTGCTCACCTCGGTCGGCGACAACAAGGACAAGCTCGCCATCTACCTCAACGAGTGCCGCCGGCTCGGGATCACCGTGCTGCCCCCGGACGTCAACGACTCCGCCCTGCACTTCACCCCTGTCGGGGAGGACATCCGCTTCGGCATGGGTGCGGTCCGCAACGTCGGAGCGAACGTCGTCGACGGCATCGTCGAAGCCCGCGCCGAGAAGGGCGCCTACACCTCGTTCACGGACTTCCTCGACAAGGTCCCCAGCCACGTCTGCAACAAGCGCACGATCGAATCGCTCATCAAAGCGGGCGGCTTCGACTCGCTCGGACAGTCCCGCAGGTCTCTGGTGGAGGTGCACGAGGAGGCCGTGGACTCGGTCATCGGCGTCAAGCGTCAGGAGGCGAACGGACAGTTCGACCTCTTCGCCGGCCTCGGCGGCGGTGACGACGATGCGCCGAGCTTCTCGGTCGCCATCCCGGACCGCCCGGAATGGGAGAAGAAGGAGAAGCTCGCCTTCGAACGCGACATGATCGGGCTCTACGTCTCCGACCATCCGCTCAACGGGCTCGAGGGCGTGCTGGCCGCCGAGTCCGATGCCTCCATCGCCGAGGTGGTCGATCCTGAATCGCACCGTCATGACGGTTCCCAGATCAAGGTCTGCGGAATGATCACCCAGGTCGCCCGCAAGGTGTCGAAGAACTCCGGCAAGCCCTATGCGATCGTCACCTTGGAGGACCTTGAGGCCGAGGTCGAAGTGATGTTCTTCGGTGACACCTACGAACCGGTGGCGAGCCTGCTGGCCACCGACCTCGTGATCTCGCTGACCGGCCGGATCCGGACCTCGGACGACCGGCCCACCTCGCTGATGGCGATGTCGATGACGATCCCGGACGTCACGGACCCCAACGACCGCCCGCTCAACCTCATGATGCCGATGGAGAAGGCCACCGAGGAGATGGCGGGCAAACTCAAGCGGATCCTCGAGTCGAACAAGGGGCAGACGGATGTCCACCTCATCCTGTCCCAACCGGGCAGACAGACGGTGATGCGCCTCGACAGGTCGATCCGAGTCAACCCGAATCCGAGCCTCTACGGCGATCTCAAAGCGCTGCTCGGCTCACGCTGTTTCAGCTCATGAACCGGCCTGCGGCCGATAGTCGGGCGGGGACTAGAATGGTGCGGGTGAACATTCTGGACTTCCGCGGTGAGACCCTGAGCAAGCGATTCCTCAACCAGCGCCTGCCGCGCGCCGCCGAGACCCATGCTGACATCGAGCGTCGGGTGGCCGAGCTGCTCGAGACCGTGCGGACCGGCGGCTCCCGGGCCGTGAAGGACTTCACCGCGCGGTTCGATGCGGTCGAGGTCGATGCACTGCGCGTGCCGACCTCGGCCATCGATGCCGCCGAGGCACAACTGGCACCCGAGGTCCGGGCCGCCCTGAGCGAATCCATCTCGCGGGCTCGCCGCGTCGCCGAGGACCAACGTCCCGCCGATGTGCGCACTCAGCTGGCCGACGGCGCCTTCGTCACCACTCGGCACCTGCCGATCGAACGGGTCGGTCTCTATGTGCCGGGCGGTCTCGCCGTCTACCCGTCGACGGTGATCATGAACGTCGTCCCCGCGCAGGTCGCCGGGGCGCACTCGCTGGCGATCGCAAGCCCGCCGCAGGCCGACGGCCTGCCGCACCCGACAGTGCTCGCCACCGCCCGGCTCCTCGGCGTCGAAGAAGTCTGGGCGATGGGCGGGGCTCAGGCCGTTGGAGCACTGGCCTTCGGGTTCGACGACGAGGAGGTGCTGGAACCGGTCGATCTCATCACTGGCCCCGGCAACGCCTACGTCGCGGCCGCGAAGTCGCTCGTGCGTTCCCAGGTCGGCATCGATGCGGTGGCCGGTCCGACGGAGATCATCATCCTCGCGGATTCGACCGCGAATCCGGCCTTCGTCGCCGCCGACCTCATCAGCCAGGCCGAGCACGATGAACTCGCCGCCTCCGTGCTCGTCACCGATTCCGCCGAATTGGCCGAGCGGGTGCGTGAGCAGCTGCGGGCGCAGACTCCCGAGGCCAGCAACTCCGAGCGCATCGCCACGGCTCTGGCCGGTCAGCAGTCGGCGATCGTGCTCGTCGACGACCTCGATGCCGGCATCGCCGTCGTCAACGGCTACGCCGGCGAGCACGTCGAGATCCACACCGCCGAGGCGGCTGCCGTGGCTGGGCGGATCACCAACGGGGGAGCTGTGTTCCTCGGCGATTGGTCTCCCGTGTCCCTCGGCGACTACTGCGCCGGCTCGAACCACGTGCTGCCGACCATGGGTACGGCCGCGCACGGCTCGGGCCTCGGTGTGCACTCGTTCATCAAGGTCAGCCAGGTCATCGACTACGACCGCGCGGCACTGGCCGAGGTCGCCGACCATGTCGAGGTGCTCGCTGCCAGCGAAGCGCTCCCGGCGCATGGTCGGGCCGTGTCGATTCGATTCGAGGAGTAGAGATGCGCTGTCCGTTCTGCCGTGAGTCGGATTCCCGGGTCGTCGATTCGAGGACCAGCGAAGACGGTGCCGCGATCCGCCGGAGGCGGCAGTGCCGTCACTGCGGTCGCCGCTTCACGACCATGGAGGCCACGAGCCTGTCGGTGATCAAACGGTCGGGAGTGACCGAGGAGTTCTCCCGCCAGAAGATCATGTCCGGGGTGCGCAAGGCCTGCCAGGGACGTCCCGTCGGCGATGACGATCTGGCGAAGCTGGCGCAGAAGGTCGAGGAGGACATCCGCTCGAAGGGCATCGCGGAGATCGATGCCGACGAGGTGGGCCTGAGCATCCTCGAACCCCTGCGTGAGCTCGACCAGGTCGCCTACCTGCGCTTCGCCAGCGTCTACCAGGGCTTCGACTCGCTCGAGGACTTCGAAGCCGCCATCGACTCCCTGCGAGCAGATGCGCTGCTGCGCGCGGGGGAGACGCGCGAACCGCTGCCCGAGGACTTCCAGGCCTGATCACCCGGCTCGGGTCGACGATCCGACCGCCTGCATCGGCGCGGATGTGAGGTCGAGGAAAATTCCTCACAGAAATCTCGGATCCGAGTGCACCGCCACAGCGATAGTTGTGTAATATTGACAGTGCGCGCTACGGCGCGCGGCCGCTTGCGGTTCGGAGGGGAAGCCGAACCCAAGCGGCCTTTAACTTTTCCGCCTGCAGTTGTGCTATCTGACCATCAACCCGGCTGCTCTGCGTTGGGCGTGCGCCTCAGACCATTCCGCCTGCAGCCCCGCGCGATGACGACGTCCCGCCATCACACTGTCTCATCACCACGACGTCTCGTCGCCACATCGTCTCATCACCACGCCGTCCCGCGGCGAGGGAGCTGCCAGTCCACGCGAAGCTCGAAAAAGTCGTCTCTTGTGACGATGTTTTCGAGCTTCGCGTGGACTGAGCCGCAAATGGTGCGGATTTCGCGTTGACTGAGCCTCCAGGGGCGTCTGGAGGCCGAACCGTCAGCGGGTCAGCTGGCGGCTCAGTCCGTGCTGGGGTGCATGAGCTCCGTGAGTTCGGTGTCGACGGAGGCGAGGATCCGCAGCCGTTCGGTGGTGCGGGTCAGGGACACATAGAGCGCCCCGGCCCCGTCCTCACTCCCGACCGGCGCGATCTGCCCGGGCTCGACGATGATGACCGAATCGAACTCGAGACCTTTGGCCTGGTGCGGTGTGATGACGGCGATCTGACTGTCCAGCCCGGTCTCCGAGCGTCCGATGTCGAAGCCGGCGAGCGCCTCGGCGACCGCGTCGATGAGCAGGTCATCGGCGATGACGGCGATCTTGCCGCCGTCGACGGCCTCGACCTCCTCCGTCGCAGCCGAGACCAGGCCCGCGAGCACCTCGGCGCCGGTGGCATACGAATCCAGGCGCGGATCCTGACCGCCCTGGCGCACCGACTCGACGAGTTCGAGCTGCGGGAAATGGCGATGCAGGAAGCGGTTCGCCAGATCCATCACCGACTGCGGGGTGCGGTAGGAGACCGTGAGCACCTGGAGGGCGTAGCGGTCACCGACGAAGTCCCCGAGGATCGACCGCCAGGTGCGGGCCCTGTCGACCTGGGTGGACTGGGCGAGGTCCCCGACGACGGTCGCCGACTTCGAGGGCACCCGCCGGAACAGGAGGCGCCACTGCATGGGGGAGAGCTCCTGCGCCTCATCGACGACGAGGTGGCCGTACGTCCATTCCCGATCCTCGATGGCGCGCTCGGCGAGGGTAATGGCTGGGCCTTCCTCCTCCCAGCGGGCCGCGAGGGTCTCGGCGCTGACCATGCCCCCGGTCTCGGTCATGTCGACGACCGCCTCGGCGTACTCCCGCGCGGAATCGTCGCGGGCCTGGGTCTGTTGGGGGCTCGTGCCCAGCAGTTCGGCCAGCTCATCGAGCAGCGGAACGTCTTCGACCGTGAACGGCGCATTCGTCGGTCGCAGCAGCAGCTCCTGCTCGGCCGGGCTGAGCATCCTGCCCGCAGCGGCCTGCAGCTTGTGCGGCTTGTTCAGCAGCGCCCGCAGGGCAGAGGCGGGGCTGATGGGGAACCACGCGAGGTTGAGGGCACGGCGGACGTCGACGCTCGAGCGCAGCTCTTCGAGCAGCTCGGGCAGACGCTCTCCGGCGCCGTCGAGGCCCATCTCCTTGGCAAGATCCTCGGCGAGGATCTTGAGCAGACCGGTGGCGAAGCCGTTGCGGGAGGCATTGTGCGGATCCCCGCTGCGCCGGGCACGGTCCCGGGCGCTGCGCACATCGCGCCTGCGCAGCCAGATCGTGTAGGAGCCGACGCGCAGCTCCTCATCCTGATCGGGAACCCTCTCATAGTTCGCGACGTGGTTCTTCAGCACGCGCGCCATCTCCGCACGTCCCTTGACCCGGGCCGTGTCGGGGGCGTCGGCCGTATCGGTCTCGAGGCCGGGATAGAGCTGACCGGGAGTCAGCAGCAGTGCACCCGTCTCGCCGAGGCTGGGCAGCACCTTCTCGATGTATTTGAGGAACACGGTGGAGGGCCCGACGAGGAGCACACCCGATTTCGCGATCCGTTCCCGGTGACGGTAGAGCAGATAGGCGGCACGGTGCAGAGCCACCGCGGTCTTGCCGGTGCCGGGGCCGCCCTGCACGACGAGCACGCCCTGCAGGGGCTGGCGGATGATGGCGTCCTGCTCGGCCTGGATAGTGGCGACGATATCGCCCATCCGACCCGTGCGATGAGTGGTCAGGGCCGCGATCAGCGCGCCCTCGCCCTGCAGGTTCGAGCGGTCCGCGTCGTCGAGGGCGTCGATGTCGAGCACATCGTCTTCGAGATCGGTGACCTTCCGGTCTTTCGTGACCAGGTGGCGACGGCGCACGACTCCGTCGGGATTGGCCGCGGTCGACTGGTAGAAGCGCTCCGCGGCCGGGGCCCTCCAGTCGATGAGGATCTGCTGGCGCTGGGCATCGGTGAGCCCGATGCGGCCGATGTAGCTGGGAGCGGACTCGTCGAGGAAGTCGAGGCGTCCGAAGCACAGCCCCTCCTCGGCGCTGTTGAGTCGGATCAGCTGATCCTCGTAGAGAGTGGCGAAGGCGTCGCGTTCGCTGCGGTGCTGATGGTTGCCGCCGACTTCGGAGATCCTCACCGTCCCCAGACGGGAGCTCGTCTCCTCCCGCAGCTCATCGAGTCGTGCATAGAGCTCGTCGAGCTTGGTCTGCTCAACGTGTATTTCAGAAGTCTCGGTCATCTCACCTTCCCCGGTCGGCATTCAATTATGCCGAACTTTCGGCGCCGAATGTAGCCGAACACCACAATTCGGTCCCCGTGCTCTCTGTCACACGCCGAGGCGGGAGCGCAATTCGTCTTCGTCGAGGAACGTCGCCATGGTGTGGGCGGTGCGCAGACGACGATCGAGATCGGCCGTGGGGAGGGGAGAATTCGAGGCGAAGACCACGACATTGCCGCGCCTGCGGCCCTTGAGGATCGCTGGTTCGGTGGCCGCGGCACAGTGCGCGAAATGCCTACGCAGCTCCACCAGTTCGGCCTTGAGCACCCGGTGGTCGCCGGAGTCGGGGACATTGGCGAGGTAGATGCCGGTGTCCTTGAGTGCGAGTGCGCAGGCGGCGAAGAACGTGTCGGTCTGCAAGTCCGCGGGAACCTCGTCGGAGGAGAAGGCATCGCGGACGAGGACGTCGAGGGTGTCGGGCCGGAAGGAGTCGATCTCGACTGCCCCGTCACCGGCGCGCAGGGCCAAGGCGGGGGAGCGGGGCAGGTCGAACCACCGACGCGAACAGTCGAGCAGCACGGGGTCGATGTCGATCGCCGTCTGCTTCGACCCCGGCCGCGCCGCATGCAGCGCCCGGGCCAGGGCGCAGCCGGCGGCGCCGATGTGGACGGCACGCAGCGACCCGGCAGCAGCCTGGACCTCGATCGCACGGAACATCCAGTCGAGGTACTCGAAGTCGAGGCGCAGGGGATCGCTGAGGGTGATCGACGAGGAGGGGACGCCGTTGACGTGGAGGACATAGCTGTCGGCCTCGCCGTCGACCTTATCGAGTCGTGCGGTACCCGTCTTGATGTCGACGACTTGCGCGCTGGGGGCTGTGAATATCTGTCTCTTCGCCACACCTCCCTTCTATGCCAGTCGGCCCCCTGATGCAATTCGGCCCGGATCTCCGTGGGGACCGATGATGCGACTCGAGTGCAATCGCCCTGTGGACACGGGGACGTCTTCCACAGGCGGGCCGGCGAGTCTGGCGCAGTGGAAGGACATTCGGCTGAAGTTGGCACAGGGCCGCAGCGCAGCGGCAGAAGGACGTGAGGAGAGAAGCCATGGAGACTCCAGCCAGAACCGCCGAGGACATCATCGGGATCGTGCCGCACACCCTCGGCTACATCCCGCAGGACAGTCTGGTCGCCGTCATCGTCGGCACCGAGGCCGATGGAACGCAGTCGTGCGCGACGACGTTGCGCACCGACTTCACACTTGAGACGGCCGCGTGCATCGTCGCCGAAGGCGGCGGGTGGTACGCCGATCTGATCTCGCGCGCGTGCGCTGTCAGCGGGGTCTTCCTCCTCCTCTACGACGAGGAGTACCTGAGCATCGGCTCGATCGGCGACCGAGCCGGCTCCGGTGACCCTGCAGTATCCGGCGACCCAGCCGACTCCGGCGAGTACCTCCAGGTGCACAGGGGACTGATCAGGGCGGCGATCGACGAGATCGCCATCTCCCTGGGCGAGAAGGAGATCGACACTCTGAGCGCGTGGTGGATCGCCGGGGAGAGCTTCGGTCGGATCGACGAGGACGGAGAGAACCGCAGGCCGCTCGCCGATGCCACCACCTCTGCCTGCGCGACCGAACTCATCGCCGGAGGCTCCAACCCCGTGGCCTCACCGCAGGAACTCGTGACCAGACCCCTGAGCGATGAAGAGTTCGCCCTCAGCCGCAAGGACGCCGAGACCACAGCAATGGAGCTGCGCGAAGCCTTCGACGTCCTCGCCGAGGTCTATCCGGAACTCGACCGAATCCGTCGCGACGACGCCGCCTTCGAGGAATCGGAGTTCTCGAATCTGCTCGGTCTGCGCACGGTCATCGCCATCGACACCATCCTCGGTCAGAAATGGTCCAGGGACACGCTCGAGATGATCCTCAGCTTCGATCACCCAGACTTCGTCCCCGAGGCGGTCCTCGACTGTGCGCCGGGCCAGCTGTACGAGATCGCCCGGAGGCAAGGATCCTCAGCGGCGGCGGCCGGGCAGATCGTGGGACTGTCAGCGCGCTCGCCGCGCCCTCGGGATGTGCTGGTGGGCATCGCATTCCTCCGGGCCTATCTCCCGCTCGGCCATCCCGATGTTCGAGCCACCGCCTATGCCGTCATCGCCTGGTTCGAATGGGCCCTGGGCGGATCGACGATGGCCGAGCAGTTCGCCCGCGCCGCCCTCGAGCTCGACGCGGAGCATGGGATGGCGAAGCTGATCACGGGGGCCGTGGAGGCCGGTTACCTGCCCCGCTGGCTGATGGCGACACCGACCGCCCCGTTCTGAAGCCGAACGTCGATTCGCAAAGGCGGGAATAACGTGAGAAAATTGAGCGTTGACCCTGTCATTGCATCATGGGAGAACTCTGCGTTAGCCCTGGGACCGATCCTCGGACCCCTTGACATGGGTCTTAGTACTGTCCTGATGCATGGAGAAGTTTCAACGCTCGCGAAAGGTGAACACGTGCCGAGAGTCGACAAGGAATCCACAACGGTGACGGAGAAGTCGGAGGGAACGGCCACTACCTCGACCGGTGGATCCAAGACCGCAACGGCGTCGAAGGGATCCGCGAAGACGACGAAGGCGTCGAGCTCCACAGCCAAGAAGACTGCACCTGCGAAGACCACTGCGGCGAAGACCACTGCGGCGAAGACCACTGCGGCGAAGACCACTGCGGCGAAGAAGACGACCGCAGCGAAGTCCACCGCGACCAAGACCGCCGCGGCGAAGACCACGGGGGCGAAGGCTGCTTCTACCGCCAAGTCGGGGGAGACGACCAAGTCGACCGCGGCCAAAGAGGCGAAGAAGGCCGCCGCCGACAAGCCTGCCAAGGGCGCCGGGGCGAAGAAGAAGTCCGATGTGGACATCGACACCGCCGAGGAGGTCGAGCCCACCGCGGATGCCCTGGCGACAGAGCAGAGCCCCGCCGAGGCGACCGAGACGAAGAACTCGGAGGAGAAGGAGAAGAACGCCGCCGTCACCGAGGCGGGCGGCTTCATCGTCTCCGACGCCGACGAGGAGGATGCTCCGGCTCAGCAGGTCGTCTCCGCCGGTGCCACCGCCGACCCGGTCAAGGACTACCTCAAGCAGATCGGCAAGGTGGCGCTGCTCAACGCCGCCGAAGAGGTGGACCTGGCCAAGCGCATCGAGGCCGGCATGTACGCCGAACACCTCCTTGACACCGGAGAGGTCAGCGAACCGCGGGCGACCATGGACTACAAGTGGATCATCCACGACGGTCGGATCGCGAAGAACCACCTGCTCGAGGCAAACCTCCGTCTCGTCGTGTCCCTGGCCAAGCGCTACACCGGTCGTGGAATGCTCTTCCTCGACCTCATCCAGGAGGGCAACCTGGGCCTGATCCGTGCGGTCGAGAAGTTCGACTACACCAAGGGATTCAAGTTCTCCACGTATGCGACCTGGTGGATCCGTCAGGCCATCACCCGCGCCATGGCAGACCAGGCCCGCACCATCCGCATCCCGGTGCACATGGTCGAGGTCATCAACAAGCTGGCTCGGGTGCAGCGGCAGATGCTGCAGGACCTGGGTCGCGAGCCGAGCCCCGAAGAGCTCGCCAAGGAGCTCGACATGACGCCCGAGCGCGTCGTCGAGGTCCAGAAGTACGGTCGCGAGCCGATCTCACTGCACACGCCGCTGGGCGAGGACGGCGACTCGGAGTTCGGCGACCTCATCGAGGACTCCGAAGCGGTCGTCCCCTCGGATTCGGTCAGCTTCACCCTGCTGCAGGAGCAGCTGCATTCGGTCCTCGATACGCTCTCCGAGCGTGAGGCCGGTGTCGTCTCCATGCGCTTCGGGCTCAACGACGGTCAGCCGAAGACCCTGGACGAGATCGGCAAGGTCTACGGGGTCACTCGTGAGCGGATCCGCCAGATAGAGTCCAAGACCATGGCGAAGCTGCGTCACCCGTCCCGGTCCCAGGTGCTGCGCGACTACCTCGACTGATTCGTCGAGGAGTCCTTCGCAGACGGATGATGAGACAGCCGCGGTCCGCTCGGGCCGCGGCTGTCTTTCGTTCAGAACCAGTCGAGGATGCCGTGCAGCAGGGCGTCCGCGTACTTCTGCTGACCGGACTTCTCCTCCATCAGCTTCGCCTCCTCGGGATTGCGCATCTCGCCGCACTCGACGATGACGGCGGGCACCGAGGCGTTGTTCAGCCCCGCCAGGTCCGGACGGCGACTGATCGCCTGCTTGCCGTAGGCCGTGTTCGGAGTGAAGGACTCGCCCATGGACGAGCTCAGCGACTTCGCCAGCCGGTCCGAGTCCTCTTCGACGTCGGCGGAAGTCCCCGGCTTCGCGACGATGACGTGGAAACCCTGCACCGAGGTGGACTCGCTGCCATTGGCGTGGATGCTCACGAGCACATCGGCGTCATCGGCGAAGGTGCCCCGCTCATCCACGCACGGACCGACTCCGTCGTTGTCGTGGCGACTGAGGACCACCTCGGCGCCGGCATCCTCAAGGGATTCGGTGAGGATGCCGGCGACGGCCCAGGTGAAATCGGTCTCCGGAAAGTCCGAGGCGGTCGCGGTGCCCGTCGTATTGCAGGCCTTCGTCCCGCCTCGACCATCGGGCACGGGACGGGCGATCTCCGAGGTGTGGGAGGCATTTCCTCCGTTGTGACCGGGATCGATGTCGATGGTGCGGCCGCTGAGATCGGCCTCGGGAGCTGGGGACTTCGTTCCGTCCGCGGCACCGGCGTCGGATTCGGCGGCCTGGGTGCCGGACTCGGTGGGATCGGCTACGGCCTCGGGATCGACCGGGGTCGGGGCGGACGGTGTGCCGACGTCCTCGCCGCAGGCGCTCAGACCCGGCAGTGCGAGCCCGGCGCACAACACGAGAGGCAGGAGAAGGCGGAAACGCGTCATGCCGTCATTGTTTCAGCAAAAGCGGCCGAAAAGCGCAGTTTCGCGGGGATCGGATCTCGACACGGCACCGAGGAATGCGGGATCCGGGCCGCCAGCGATTAGGATTTAATCGAACGAGAGGAAATCTGTGGAAGACGAAAGCTACGGCGCCAGGCATCTGTCAGTTCTGTCCGGACTCGAGGCGGTGCGCAAGCGCCCGGGAATGTACATCGGAACGACGGACTCCCGCGGACTCATGCACTGTCTGTGGGAGGTCATCGACAACTCGGTCGACGAGGCCCTGGGTGGTCACGGCAAAGAGATCCTCATCGAGCTCGCCCCCGACGGCTCGGTCGCGGTGACCGACAAGGGCCGCGGTATCCCTGTCGACATCGAGCCGAAGACCGGGCTGACCGGTGTGGAGGTCGTGATGACCAAGCTCCACGCCGGCGGCAAGTTCGGCGGCACCTCCTATGCGGCCTCCGGCGGACTGCACGGTGTCGGCGCCTCCGTCGTCAATGCCCTGTCCGCGCGCCTCGACGTCGAGGTCATCCGCGGTTCGAAGGTGCACAAGATGTCCTTCCGCCGAGGTGTGCCCGGCCGATTCGACGACTCTTCGGGCCAGCCTGGACCCGACAACCCCTTCGAGGAGTTCCAGGAGGCGACCGGCCTCGACATCGTCGGCAAGGCCAAACGCGGAGCCACCGGCACCCGGGTCCAGTACTGGGCCGATCCGCAGATCTTCCTCTCCAAGGCCCAGTTCGACTACCCGCACCTCGTCGAGCGCGCCCGACAGACGGCGTTCCTCGTTCCCGGACTCGAGCTGCGCATTGTCGATCGCCGCGGCGTCGCCCGCGATGAGACGGGCGAAGTCATCGCCGAACGCGAAGAGGTCTTCAAGTTCGACGGCGGCATCACCGAATTCGTCGACCACCTCTCGATCGATCCGCCGATCACCGACACCTGGCGACTGCAGAACACCGGCAGCTTCAAGGAGACGGTGCCGGTGCTCGACTCGACCGGGCACCTGGTCTCGAAGGAGGTCGAACGCGAAGTCGGCGTCGACATCGCGCTGCGCTGGGGGACCGGCTATGACACGAAGATCAAGTCCTTCGTCAACGTCGTCTCCACCCCGCACGGCGGCACCCACCTCTCCGGGTTCGAACAAGCCAGCCTCAAGGCGATGCGCAAGGCCGTCGAGGCGAATGCGCGCAAGCTCAAACTCGGCAAGGACAAACTCGAGAAGGACGATGTCCTCGCCGGTCTGACCGCGGTGGTCACCGTGCAGCTGTCCGAACCGCAGTTCGAGGGCCAGACCAAGGAGGTCCTCGGCACTGCCGCGGTCCGCCAGATCGTGGCCAAGACCGTCGAAGCGCAGCTCGGCGACATCCTGTCGTCGACGAAGCGGGCCGAGAAGCAGCAGGCGGCCGTGCTCATGGAGAAGGTCGTCGCCGAACTCAAGTCGCGCATCTCAGCACGCACGCACAAGGAGAATCAGCGTCGCAAGACCGCGCTCGAGGCGTCCTCGCTTCCGGCGAAGCTCTACGACTGCCGTGACAACGGAGTGGAGAACACGGAGCTGTTCATCGTCGAGGGCGACTCGGCGATGGGCACGGCCAAGGCCGCCCGCAACTCCGATCATCAGGCACTGTTCCCGATCCGCGGCAAGATCCTCAACGTCCAGAAGGCGACCCTGGCCGACATGCTGGCCAATGTGGAATGCGCCGCCCTGATCCAGGTCATCGGCGCCGGGTCCGGTCGCAGCTTCGACGTCGAGGCCGCCCGCTACGGCCGAGTCATCATCATGACCGATGCCGACGTCGACGGCGCCCACATCCGCACCCTGCTGCTGACCCTGTTCTTCCGCTACATGAAGCCCCTGGTCGAAGAGGGAAGGGTCTTCGCCGCGGTGCCGCCGCTGCATCGGGTGGAGGTCGTGACGAAGCGCGGAACCCCCAACGACGTCGTCTACACCTACTCGGAAGCCGAGCTGCACGCGCTGCTGAAGAAGCTCGAGAAGTCCAAAAAGACCTACAAAGAGCCGATCCAGCGCTACAAGGGACTCGGCGAGATGGATGCCGACCAGTTGGCCGAGACGACGATGGACCCGGACATGCGCACACTGCGCAGAGTCACGATGGCCGATGCCGAAGCCGCCGAGAACACCTTCGAACTCCTCATGGGCTCCTCGGTGGGACCGCGGAAGGAATTCATCGTCTCCGGTGCCGCGGTCCTCGACGCCGAACGCATCGACAGCTGAGCGACGTCCCGGTCGAGAGCCGACATCCCGGTCGAGAGCCGAAGTCGCGGTGATTGGCTGAGCGAACGCGGCGGCAACAGAGAACGGAGCCCCCGGCCGCAGCAGCGGTCGGGGGCTCCTGTCGTTCAGAGGCCGAAGATCTTCAGAGACTGAAGAAGACTATCAGCGCCTGAAGAACATCAGAGCCCGAAGACCGCGGGGGTGAGGATGAGCGCGGTGGGCACGAGCAGCAGCAGGATCGCGAGCAGGATCGAGGTCAGTCTGACCGGGATCCGGGTCGAATCCAGCGGGCGCGAGAGGCGGCGGATGCGCTGCTCGGAGAGATCGCCTCGGTGCTCCGGACTGATCGCCGCCGCCGCGCGCACCGCCTGAGCCAGAATCAGCGGATCGACGTGCTTGCGGGCCTGATCATCGGCCATCAGTTCGATGAGCCGGTTGACCGAATTCAGTCCGATCGCTGTGGCAGAGAAGAACGGCAGCGCCCGATGCCAGGCGGCGAAGGGGATGACGAGCACATCATGACGGAAGTCCAGATGCGCCCGCTCATGGGCGATGACCGCGGTGCGTTCGTTCTCACCCAGTGCTTCGAGCAGTCCTGTCGAGAGCACGGCGGTGCCTTTTCTGGGTCCTTGGGGAAGGCAGTAGGCGACCGCTTCGTCTGTAGCGATGATCCTCGTGTCGGGATGGGTCGCCGAGGGTTCGCTGAGCAGGTGCAGGATTTCGTCATGGCGCAGCCGGGTCCTGCGGGCGGTGTAGAAGGTCAGGGCCAGGCATCCCAGGAGCCGACCGATGAGCAGGAGCGCGATGACGAGGAAGACCCAGGCGAGAATGGAGAGTTCGGTGTGGGACTCGCCGCGCACGAGCTGCCAGAGGCCCTGGGGGAGACTCGAGGACGAGGGGGAGACCGCGAAAGCCAGGGCGGTGCCGATGAGGGAGAGACCACCGGAGAGTCCGACCGACTGCCAGAGGACGACCTCGGAGATCGGGTCGCCGCGGAATCGCGAGAGGGCAGACGGAATCGGCCACGCGAGCAGAAAAGCGAGGACCGCAAGGATCGATCCCACGATGGTCATGGCGGTGACCGACCTGAGTCAGGAGTTGGTCGAGTGGTTGCGCCCGAGCAGGGTGCGCAGCGCCTTGGTGTCGGCTTCGGACACCGTACCGAGGAACCGAGCGAGAACAGCCTGGCGATCGGGAGCCTGGGAGAGCATCTCCGTCATCAGCTCAGCAACATGGTCTTCGCGCGTGGACACCGCGAGGTAGCGGTGCGGTCGGATGCTGCGATCTCGGGTGACGAAGCCCTTCTTCTCGAGTCGGGTGAGAACGGTGTGCACAGTCGTCAGCGCCAGATCGCGATCGGCGAGGACATCGCGGAGTTCGGCAGCACTCAGTCCGTCGTCATGCACCCAGATGGCGTCCATGACGCTTCGTTCGAGTTCGCCCAGTGTTCCCACAGTGTCCTTGTCCTTCGTGGTGATGTTTCTCTCTGCTCTCCGATTCTACCTCTACAACGTGTCGAATTCCATGTGACATGACTCAACGTGTCGTGGGTTTCGCGCGCCCGGATCTCCGGCCGTGCGGAGGCCGCGACTGCCGCTGCTTCGGGGAGTAGCCTGGAAGCAGTCGGGCGATGGCCGCTCGGCGCTGGTACGAATCATTCTGAATGGCGAAACGACTACGAGACAGTTTCTACTGGATGTAGAATTCTACGTGACGTAGAAAAACAGTCTTTCCGAACGGAGTGCCCATGGACCTCGACCCGGTTCTCATCGGACGGTGGCAATTCGGCATCACCACCGTCTATCACTTCTGGATGGTTCCGCTCACCCTCGGGCTCGGGATGCTCGTCGCGATTCTGCAGACGATGTATCACCGCACCGGCAACGAGGTGTACCTGCGGAGCACGAAGTTCTTCGGCAAGCTCTTCCTCATCAACTTCATCATGGGCGTGGCTACCGGCCTGGTCCAGGAGTTCCAGTTCGGAATGGCCTGGAGCGAGTACTCCCGCTTCGTCGGCGACGTCTTCGGCGCCCCGCTGGCGCTGGAGGCACTGCTCGCCTTCTTCCTCGAGTCGACCTTCCTCGGACTCTGGATCTTTGGGTGGGGCAGACTCCCACGGGCGGTCCACCTCGGCGCGCTGTGGTGCGCGGTCATCGGCTCCTGGATCTCCGCCTACTTCATCATCGTCGCGAACTCGTGGATGCAGCACCCTGTCGGCGTCGAGATGGTCGATGGCCGCCCGGTGATGACCGACGTGTGGGCGGTGCTGACGAACAACACCGCCTTGGCGGCCTACACGCACACGCTCTTCGGCGCACTGGCCGTCGGCGGCTCCTTCCTGCTCGGCATCTCCTGGTACCATCTGCACCGGCGGCGCCGTGACGGCATCGACTCGGTCGATGAGTCGGGCAAGGTCGTCGTCGGCGAGGCGCCAGAGGTGCCCGGCCGCGACAGAATCGACCACGCCGTGTGGATCCGCTCCCTGCGCATCGGCGCCATCGTCGGAATCATCGCCTTCGCCGGGGTCGCCATCACCGGCGATGTCCAGGCCAAGCTGATGTTCGAACAGCAGCCGATGAAGATGGCCTCGGCCGAAGGCGCCTGCCACGACGGCACCGAATTCTCCGTGCTCACCATCGGCGATCCCGCGACGAACGACTGCGACGGAGTCGAGAACATCTTCGAGATTCCCGGACTCCTCTCGTTCCTGGCCAAGGGCGACTTCTCCACCCCCGTCCACGGAGTCAACACCCTGCTGCCGGACTACCAGGAGAAATACGGCACCCACCTGCCCGACGACCCCAAGTACGGGCAGCACGCGGGGGAGGCCATCGACTACCAGCCCATCATGATCGTCACCTACTGGGGCTTCCGCTTCATGATCGGCTTCGGCATGATCGCCGCCGGAGTCTGCGTCATCGGACTGTGGCTGACCCGCAAGGGCACCGTTCCGCGCTCCACCTGGCTGATGCGCGGTGCGCTGCTGGCCATCACCACCCCCTTCATCGCGAACTCCGCCGGCTGGGTGTTCACAGAGATGGGCCGCCAGCCCTTCGTCGTCGCTCCCAACCCGGCCCAGCCCGACGGGGTGTACATGTTCACCCAAGCCGCCCTCTCACCCGAAGTGACCCCTCCGATGCTCCTGTTCTCTTTAATCAGCCTGTCTCTGGTCTACGGCGTGCTGATGGTCGTCGAACTGCGGCTGCTCACGGTCTACATCAGGGGAGGGGTCGCCTCGGCGATGCCCGAACTCGCCGAGTCGAAGAAGAAGCACACACCGACGATCACGAATGACGGCGACGACGTCCTGTCATTCGCCTACTGAGGAGAGTCACGATGGAAATTCTCGCCACGATCTGGTTCGTCCTCATCGTCGTGCTGTGGATCGGATATCTGTTCCTCGACGGCTTCGACCTCGGCGTGGGCATGCTCATGCCGGTGCTCTCCCGCAGCGAACGCGGCAAACGCGTGCTGCTCAACTCGATCGGACCCGTCTGGGACGGCAACGAGGTCTGGCTGATCACGGCCGCCGGTGCGACCTTCGCGGCCTTCCCGCACTGGTACGCCTCACTCTTCAGCGCCCTCTACATTCCCCTGACCGTGTGCCTGCTGGCACTGATCTTCCGTGCCGTCGCCATCGAATACCGCGGCAAAGGCCATACTCAGGCATGGAAGTCCTTCTGGACCTGGGCGATGGCGCTGGGCTCGGCCGGCACCGCCTTCTGCGTCGGCGCGATGCTCGCGATCACGACCACCGGTCTGCCGCTCAACGCCAACGGCGACCTCGTCGGAGGAGCCTTCGCCTGGCTCTCCTGGCCGGCCGTGCTCGGCGGACTCGGCGGACTCGGCTTCACCCTGGCCCACGGCCTGATCTATCTCGGGCTGAAGACCCAGGCAGACATCCGTGCGCGGGCACAGCGCTGGGCGGTGCGTCTGATGCTGCCGGCCGCGGTGCCGTTCCTCATCTGGTTCGCCCTCTCGATCACGCACCGGACCTGGCTGGCCGTCCTCGTCGCCGCTTCCCTGGCCGCCCTCATCGCCGCCTTCTTCGCCGTGCGCGCGGGAGCCGAGAAGCGGGCCTTCGTCCTCCACGGAATCTACCTCGTCGCCGGTATCGCCGCGGTCTTCGCCGGGGCCTACCCCGATGTGCTGCCCTCGACGCTTGACCCGGCGAACTCACTGACCATCGCCTCGGCCTCGTCCTCGCACTACACGCTGTCGGTGATGCTCATCGTCACGGTGATCTTCCTGCCGATCATCATCGGCTACCAGATCTTCAGCTATCGGATGTTCCTCGGCCGCCTGTCCGAGACCCACATCCCCGAGGCGCATCGGGTGCCGGTGGCGATCCGCTCGTGAGCTCACCCCTGTCGATCCTGTTCGAGCTGCCGCGCGGCAGGCATGGGCTCGCCCTGTCCGTGCTCAGTGCGCTGTCGCGGGCCGGAGGCATCATCCTCATCGCCGAGGCGCTCGTGCGCGCAATCATCGGCGGCTCCCCGATCCTGATGTGGGTGGTCCTCGGACTCCTCGGAGCCGGTCTGCGCGGGCTCGGGCTGTGGGCCGACCGCAGCCTCGGCGCGGGTCTGGCAGGGGAGAGCAGGCGACTGCTGCGTTCGCGCCTGCTCACCGCGCTCCTGCGCGGCCGTGGCCGTCCCCGGGTGGATGCGGCCGTGACGGCGACCCGCGGGATCGACGACCTCGACGACTACTTCACCACCGTCGTCCCGGCACTCTCGGCCGCAGCCGTGGTTCCGGTCGTGCTGCTCACCCGAATCGTCTTCACCGATCTGCTCTCGGCGTTCATCATCGCCATCTGCCTGCCGCTGGTGCCCGTGTTCATGATCCTCATCGGCCGCTACACGGCCGAATCGACGGCGGAGAGCTCCACCGCCCTCGAACGGCTCTCGGACCATCTGGCCGAACTCGCCGAAGGCCTGCCCGTGCTCATCGGGCTCGGCCGCTCGCGCGATCACGCGAAACGGCTGCGAGAACTCGGCGAGAAGTATCACACCGCGAATCTCGCCACCCTGCGCATCGCCTTCCTCTCCAGCCTCGCACTCGAACTCATCGCCACGATCTCCGTGGCCCTCGTCGCCGTGGTCATCGGCCTGCGACTGGTCAACGGGAGCATGGACCTCGGTTCGGGACTGCTCGTCCTCCTCCTCGCCCCCGAATGCTTCATCCCCCTGCGCGAGCTCGGCGCCGGCTACCACGCGAGTGAAAACGGGCGCGAGTCCCGGAGCCGGGCGCAGGCGCTCATCGACGAGGCCGAAGAGTCAGGGGCGCGCCCTGCGGTGGGCGGTTCCGGGACGAGTCTCCCCGGCCCGGACCACCATGTCACCTATCCGAATGAGACCCGGATCTCGTGGACGGCGACGATCGCATCGTCACCGGGAGTGACCGTGGTCGCCGGCAGATCCGGGGTCGGCAAGTCGACGATCCTTGCCGCCCTGACCGACACCCTGCCCGCCGGGGCCGAGACGACCCTGAGGCCGATGCCCGCGGCATTCGTCCCGCAGACTCCGCGGTTCTTCGCCCATACCCTCGGAGGTGAGCTCGACCTCTTCGGACTGCCACACGAGCAGCAGTTCGAAGCCCTGACCGAGGCACGCCTGCCCGTGGACGTCGAGATGCCGACGGCCGCGCTGAGCCTGGGCCAGCAGCGGCGCCTCGCCCTCGTGCGGATCCTGCCCCGCCTCTCCGCGAGGGCCGAGGTGCTCGTCCTCGATGAGCCTACCGCGCACCTCGACGATGACAACGCGGCCATCATCATCGACATGATCGCCGAGGCGGCCCGGACCATCCGCGTGGTCGTGGCCAGCCATGACGATCGGGTCCGGTCCCTGGCCGACACAGAGTTCGCACCCTCCAGGACGGTGATCGAGGTTCCCGGTTCGGCCGTCACGCCCGCGGCCGTTGCCGGGGCAGCCGCCGAGGCTCCCACGACTGCCGGTACGTCGACGAACGCTGATCGGGGCTCCGGGGGAGCCGGGACTCGGATCGCAGACCATGACGGCGCCGTCGCAGAACGATTCGCGACCGACGGCAACCCGGTAGCCACGCCGCCGGAGCGCGACGGCACCCCGGAGACCCTGCCGGCGCGGGACGGGCACCGACACGGCCGGCCCGGGACCGCCTCGGCGAACTCACCCTGGACGGCAGTCCTGCGCCGGCGGTGGTCGATCCTGCGCTCGAGCCTGCCGCTGCTGAACCCGACGATGCTCGTGGCCCTCTTCGCCTCATGCGGCTCGAGCCTCGCAGCGATCGCACTGACCGCAGTCTCGGCGTGGCTCATCGTCGAAGCCTCCTACCAGCCGCCGATCATGATCCTGCTGGTGGCCATCGTCGGCGTCCGATTCTTCGGCCTCAGCCGCTCCGTGCTGCTCTACCTCAGCAGGCTCAAGCTCCACTCGGCGATCTTCTCCTCCCTCGGCCGGCTGCGCGCAGGACTGTGGCGGCACTTCGAGAAGGTCGGCATGAGCGACCGGACGATGCTCACCTCCGATGCCGCGCTGCGCTCGATGGTCTCCGACGCCGACGACGTCCGCGATCTCGTACCGCGCACCCTGTTCCCGCCGATCGCCTCGGCACTCGTGCTCATCGCGGTCGTCATCACGGCCGGGATGCTCGATCCAACCACGGTGTTCCTGTTCATCGGCATCGGTGTGCTCAATCTCGTGCTGCTGCCGGTCATCGTCATCGCGGCAGAGAGCTCGGTCGCCCGTCGAATCCGGGACGAACGGAGCCGGATCCTCGGACTGCTCGCCCGCGCCCTCGGGGCCAAAGACGATCTGCGAGCCAACCGTGCCGATGCCGCGGTGCTCGCGGAGCTGCAGGCCCACGAATCACGCCTCGTCCGCGCCCAACGGGCATCGGCACGCGGCTTCGGGCTGGCTCAGCTGTGGGTGCAGCTGAGCACCGTGGCCACGGCACTCGCGGCATCCCTGATCTCCGATGCGCCCACGGAGATCCTCGCCGTCCTCGTCCTCATGGCCTTGGGGCTGGGCGAGGTCTTCTCCGCGGCGCTGGGCGCCTTCCGACAGTGGCCGGCGCTCGGGATCGTCCTCGACCGCCTGCCCGACTTGGGAGATTCGACCTCAGCGGAGACCCGGGCGGTCCGTGCAAGTCGTGGCGGACCGAATTCGGACGCTGCGCTGGAAGGCGCGGACCACCTCGGCGCCGGGGCACCGCCGGTGCGCGAACTCGATCTCGAGGCCATCACGGTCGGCTGGGAGTCCGAACCGGTGCTGCGCGAGCTCGATCTGCATGCCGAGCAGGGACGCTGGACGCTGCTGTGCGGAGCCAGCGGAAGCGGGAAATCGACGGCTCTGAGCATCCTGCTGCGGTTCCTCGACCCCTGGTCAGGCAGCTACCGAGCCACGGACGCGGCGGGCACCACGATCGATATGAGCGAACTCGCACCGTCCGATCTGGCCGGCAGGATCGCCTGGTGCCCGCAGGAGGCGCACATCTTCCGGTCGACGGTGCGGGGCAACCTGGCGCTGGCGCGGAAGGACACCCCCACGGCCGAGGAGATGTTCGCCGCCCTGCGCACCGCCGGACTCGAGGAATGGGCGCACGGCGAAGGACTCGACCTCTGGGTCGGCGACCACGGAGCCGATGTCTCGGGCGGACAGCGGCAGCGACTCGCCGTCGCGAGGACCCTGCTCAGCGGGGCCGAGGTCATCGTCCTCGACGAACCGACGGCTCACCTCGATGCGGAGACCGCGACGGCACTGATGGAAGACCTGCGGGAGAATCTGCGCTCACGCACGGTCGTGATGGTCACCCACGACCACGATCTCATCGCGGCCGAGGACCGGGTGATCAACCTCGGCGAGGCTGTCAGTCCCGCTTCGAGCCGAACATGATCTCGTCCCAGCTGGGGATCGAGGCGCGGGAGTTCTTCTTCGACTTCGGCTTCGAGTCGGCGCCCTTGGCACCTCCGCGGTCCTTGTACTGATCCGCACCCTCGCTGACCCCGGGCTCGTTGAGTAGGGAGAGCTGGTTGTCGTCATCGAAGGTGCCGACCTCCTGGGTCGGCACCTGCGGATCCTCGGGATCGTGGGCCGAGGCGTCTTCGAAGGCGAAGACCTCATCATCGCCGGCCGCCTCGGGGCGTCCCGGAGCGGTGTGGGCACCCTGCGGGTGAGTCTCGGGATCTTCGGTGACCGCACGCAGACGGGTCCGCGATTCGTCCTCGTCTTCGTGTCGACGACGCTTGCGGAGGTTCTCGAGGATGCGACCGGTCTCGGCCTGGTGGTCCCGCGGGGACTGGGACTCAGGGCCCCGGTCGCCGGTGGCCGCGTGCGTCGATGCTGCAGGGGCGGTGTCGGGCACCGGGGGCACATCGACTTCTTCGGTGGTCTGTCGGCGTTCGGTGCCGCTGCCGTAGTTCGGGATTGGTCCGGTGTCGGTCGGGCCCGAACCGGAGAGCCACGATGCCTCATCGTCGATCGGAGTCAGCGAGCGGCGGTAGTAGTTCCACCCGGCGGTGCGGACCCGGTCGGCCGCAGTGAAGCTGAGCTGGATGTACCAATTGCCATCCTGCTGCTTCCAAGCGTCCCAGTCCATCGTCTCGATGTCGACGTCGCGCATGGCCAGGCGGGTCTGGCAGAGCTCGATGAGCGGAGTCGGATCCCCATTGGGGTCGTGATCGGAATAGATCGGGTGGCGACTGGCCGTGTGGGCCATATGGGCGCGTTCGGCCAGGGCCGGGCGCTCATAGGTGCGCACCTGTTCGATGTCCGCGCCGGTGGAGGCGATGACGTCCTCGGCGCTCATTCCTCCGCGGATCATCGCCTGGATGTCCCGAGGTCGAACGGGGGAGTCGGCCTTGACCTGGGCGCGGTCCTTGCGGACTGCCGCATACAGAGCGTCGTCGAGGGCGACCCTGTACTGCAGACCGTTCTCGTCGGTCAGCAGCAGATGCGCACCTTCGGCGTCGACTCCGTGCAAGATCAGTTCACGCATGCCTTCAGCTCCTTAATCGCGTCTCACTTCGCATCGTGTCACGTCCCGGGGCGCGAGCAGAGCAGATTTCCGCGCGAGTCGCGAAATCACCGGGCAGATCGCCGCCCGGAGTCTGTCCGGCATCGGCTGGGCCGCGGGTCCGTTCGAACGCTGAGTGGATCAGGCTCACTGTGCGGACAACGGGCAATGATTCTCTACAGGCTGTAAAATCGGCGGTGTGAATACGACTGCGCCCATCGATGCCCTCCTCCTCATGTCATTCGGAGGTCCGGAGGCCCCAGAAGAAGTGGTTCCATTCCTCAAGAACGTCACCGCCGGTCGCGGGATCCCTGAGGAGCGACTCGAAGAGGTAGGTGAGCACTACTACGGCTTCGGCGGCAGGTCGCCGATCAACGATCAGAACAAGGCTCTTCTCGCGGCGCTGCGTGACGAGCTCGACCGCCGAGGGATCGACACCCCGCTGATCTGGGGAAACCGCAACTGGAAGCCCTATCTGACCGATCAGGTCCGGGCCGAGGCGGAGCAGGGGCGAACCCGCTTCCTCTCGATCGACACGTCCGCGTACTCCTCCTACTCCTCCTGCCGACAGTACCGGGAGGACTTCGCCAAGACGATCGACACTCTGGCTGCTGAGGGCACGAGAGTCTCGATCGACAAGATCCGCCAGTTCTACAACCACCCCGGCTACGCCGAGTCCTGCGCCGTCCTGCTCAAGCAGGGTCTGGCCGACTTCCGTGCGCAGGTCGGAGAGCTCGACGGGGCGAAGCATCGACTCCTCTTCGTCACCCATTCGATCCCGAACGTCATGCAGGATGCCTCGGCTGTGGAGTCGACCGGCTACCTCGCTCAGCACGAAGAGCTCATGGCCCACCTCGTGGACGGCCTGAGCGACTCCGAGCGGCTGCCCGCCGAGCTCGTCTTCTGCTCCCGCTCCGGCTCCCCGGAGGTGCCGTGGCTCGAACCCGATGTCAATGATCGGATGAATGAGCTCGCCGAGGAGGGGGTGACCGGAGTCATCCTCGTGCCCATCGGCTTCATCTCCGACCATATGGAGGTCGCCTTCGACCTCGACACCGAGGCGAAGGAGACAGCCGAGGAGCTCGAGTTCGCGTTCACCCGGGTGGCCACGGTCGGCACGCATCCGACCTTCGTCGCCGGGCTCGTCGATCTCATCGAGGAACGAGTCGCCCAACTGCGGGGCGAAGACGTCGAGGCCCCGGCGATTCCGGGAACGACGCCCTTGGTGCCCGGCAGCGGGGCCTGCAGCATCGAATGCTGTCGTGGCCGCATCGAGCGAGCGACGCTGCCCAACTGGCCGGCGCGATCGACTCGTGCCGCCGGCGAGGACTCGGTCCCGGAAGCGGCCGCCGAGTCAGCCGTCTGAGCAGGCCTGGGCGCCTGATCGAGTCTGAGAGGCTTGAGCGGGCCCCAAGCGGCATTAGCGGGCCTCAGCGGCCCCGCCGGACCCCGAGAAACGACGATCCCTCCCTCGCAGTCGCTGCGAGGGAGGGATCGTCGTCTGAGGGCCGTGCGGCCCGGGGTCAGGGCCCCTCTGGATCCGGGATGACCGGGAGGGCTCCCGTTTCGGCCTTGATCACCTCGGCGATCGGGCCTGTGTCGACATCATTGCGATCGGCGAGCTCCAGGAGGTTCTGGAGATCGTCGATGAGGTTCTCGACGAGAAACTCGTCTCCGGCGGACCGGGCTTCATGAATGCGATGACGGACATCGTCGATCCTGGTATCGAGCTGATTTGCGAATTCACTCATCGTGCATCCGTCCTTCCTCGGGGCGTCTTCCGCTGAGGGGACCTTCCCGGTTACATTCCGACAGGACTGGCTGTCGGCACTGTTCGACACTAGCATTCTCGCAGAGCTTTTCAAGAGCTTTATGTGTGGGCCGTCACGAACCGAAACATCCGTGATGAGAATCACGATGACTATGGACGATCTGATCTTGCCAATGTCAAGCATACAGTGCACAATGCTGGGGACACATCACGTGAGAGGGATCAGGCATTCCTTTCGGCGCCCCCCTGACAGAGAGCGATGAGGCCATATGGCAACAGATTACGACGCACCTCGCAAACAAGACGATGAGATCAAAAGTGATTCGATAGAGCAGCTCAAAGCTCAGCGTTCTCAGGCGCAGGCCAGCAAGATCGACGAGGACGAGACAGCGGTTGCGGAAGGGTTCGAACTCCCCGGTGCGGACCTGTCGAACGAAGAGCTCTCCGTCCGAGTCCTGCCCAAACAGAACGATGAGTTCACCTGCATGGAGTGCTTCTTGGTCAGGCACCGGTCGCAGCTGGCGACAGAAGAAGGCGGAGTCCCCATCTGCACGGACTGTGCCGGCTGAGCTCACTGTCGGAGGAAACACGAACGCGCCCTTGTAAGGGGCGCGTTTTTGTTTGTGCCGACGGTGCTTTGCAGACGG
Source organism: Brevibacterium sp. GP-SGM9 (assembly GCF_047300845.1). Taxonomy (NCBI): domain Bacteria; kingdom Bacillati; phylum Actinomycetota; class Actinomycetes; order Micrococcales; family Brevibacteriaceae; genus Brevibacterium; species Brevibacterium sp. GP-SGM9. Next base: position 119,239 of record NZ_CP178563.1, read on the forward strand.
TGTTTTGTGCGAAGGGGCCGCTGTGCGGCGTCGTGGTGCAGGCGGTGCTGCGCCGACGGCAGCGCAGAGCCGGTGCAGCACCACCCCGCTCAGGAACTCAGGGTTCGGGAACTCAGACCTCAGGAGCTCAGGGCTGTGGCGAACTCCTTGGGGTTCCTGCTCGAGACCAGCCAGTAGGGAGTCGGATCGCTCGCATCGTCGATGTCGATGCGCACCGCGAGCTTGGCCCACGGACGCAGTCGGAGGAAGGCCCGCGCATCGAGCCCGGTTCCACGGGCCTGTCGGGCCGCCTCGGCGTCATAGGCGTAGGCCTGGGAGATGAAGCGGCGGTCGATGTGTGCGTCGCCGACGAAGAGCTGGCGTTCGGTGACGATGATCGTGATCGTCAGCGAGGTCAGCCACCAGGCGAGGAGGACGAAGGTGATGACCGGGAGGATGATGATGCCCAGCTTCCACACGGGCAGAACCATCAGCGCGGTCGAGGCGGCGCCCATGATGATGAGGGCCCACATGCCGATCGAGGGACGAAGCTTCTCCTGGTAGACCACATGCGTTCCGGGTTGAGTCGTTGCCATGTCCACATTCTCCCATAGCGGTATGTTTGGAAGCGCTCAGGCTCTGGCGTTAGAGTGCATCCTTGTGACGGAAATCCTCAAGATCGACCTCAAGCTGCTCGATGCCGGAATGACTCCACCGAGCTACGCTCATGCCGCCGATGCGGGTGCCGATCTGTGCTCCGCGATCGACTTCGTGCTCGAACCCTTCGAACGGAAGGTCGTTCCCACCGGCATCGCCATCGCCCTGCCCATCGGGTACGCGGGCTTCGTCCATCCCCGCTCGGGGCTCTCCAGCAAGCACGGGGTCACCGTCGTCAACGCTCCCGGCACGATCGACGCCGGGTACCGGGGCGAGATCAAGGTTCCGCTGATCAACCTCGACGCTACGACACCACTGCGGATCGCCCGCGGCGATCGCATCGCACAGCTCGTGATCCAGGAAATCAGACAAGCAGACTTCCACCACGTCGACAACCTCGACGACAGCGACCGCGGTGCCGGAGGATTCGGATCCACCGGCGGCGTCGTGGCAGGTCTGACCGAGAAGGATGTGTGAAAGCTCATGGGACTGTTCTCACGATTCAAGAAGTCATCGTCGGAGACAACCGACGATGAGATGACGCGCGGCGACGAGGTGACTGAGGACGCGATCGACGACGCCGAGGCGGTCGACCGCGACGATGACGGCGACGACGTGGACGACGACGTCGAAGAAGCGGACGAGGCTGCGGAGTCGGACGAGGCTGCGGAATCGGACGACGACTCCGCAGCGTCGAACAGCGACGATGACGAGCATTCCGAGGACGACGACGAGGAAGCCAAGCTCGAGAAGTCGGCCCCGTTCGATCGCTCGGAGAAGGGCCCCTTCGACGCCTCCGAGGACTACCCGGAGCTCAACCGCCTCGACCTCGGCGCCCTCAAGGTCCCCGTCGTCGACGGCATGCAGGTCCGCCTCGATACCGATGACGACTCCCAGCGGGTGCTCGCGGTGACTCTCATCCACGAAGGCGGCGGCATTCAGCTCCAGGCCTTCGCGACCCCACGCTCCGAAGGACTGTGGAACACCGTGCGCGGTCAGCTCAGCGACAGCGTGACCTCCCAGGGAGGCCAGGCCAGTGAGCTGCACACCTCGCTGGGCAAGGAGCTCGCCGTCGAGGTGCCTGCCAAGACCGAATCCGGGCGTCCGGGCAAGCGCGCGATGCGCTTCGCCGGCGTCGACGGTCCCCGCTGGTTCGTTCGTGCCGTGTTCTCCGGCAAGGCCGTGACCGATGACGAGGTCCGCGCCGAGCTCTCAGCACTCTTCCGCGGCGTCGTCGTCGATCGCGGCGTCGAGGCCATGGCCCCACGCGAACTCATCGTGCTCACCGCACCGCAGGTCGACAATGACGAGGACGCCGACGAGAAGAAGGACGAGGACGAGCTCAATCCGTTCGAGCGCGGACCCGAGATCACCGAGATCCGTTGACGCCCATGCTCAACGCGCTCACCCGACTGGTCCGCGACTTCGGCTCGAGAGACGCTGAGGCGCGGGCCGATCTGCGCATGGTCAGCCGGATTCCCGGTGTGATCAGCGTCGCCGAACTCCGGTCCCGACAGATGTCGAGGATCGCCGGAGTCGTCTCCGCCGTCACGCAGTCGTGCAACGGAGAGAACCCGCGACTGACGATCACCGTGGCCGACGGGACGGGGGAGGCCCGTGCACAGTTCCTCGGCCGCCGCGAGATCAGCGGAGTCAGGCCCGGTGCCCTGATCGTCCTGGAAGGCCGGTTCTGCAGCGCCGACGGGACGCTGACCGCCCACAATCCCGTCTACGAACTCGTTCAGACCCGCGACGACTCGGAAGACTGAGGCCCGCGTTTCCGGCCGTGGCGCCGAGGCAGGTCGGCGAACCGCGCCAGTCTGTTCAGGCCGTGGCGCCCTGCAGGAGTCCGAGCAGCGCCGGTTCCTGATCGGGCGAGGAGAGGAAGAACAGCTCGTCTCCGGCTTCGATGACATCGTCGGAGCTCGGTGCGAAGGCCCGTGAGTTGCGAATGATCGCCACGAGCACCGTGTCGACGGGAAAGGCTATGCCGCCGATCCGCCAGGCCACCAGCTCGGAACTCTCGTGGACCGTGAACTCCATGAGTCCCGCGCGGCCGCGTTCGAAACTCATCAGATGCACCAGACCGCCGACCTCGACGGCCTCTTCGACGAGTGCGGTCATCAGCCTCGGCGTCGACACTGCGACATCGACGCCCCAGTTGTCATCGAAGAGCCATTCGTTCTTCGGATTATTCACCCGCGAGACCGTGCGCGGGACCCCGAACTCGGTCTTCGCCAGCAGCGACAGGACGAGGTTGGTCTTGTCGTCACCAGTGGCGGCGACGACGACATCGGCCTCTTCGAGCTTGGCCTCGCCGAGCCCCTCGAGCTCGCAGGCATCCGTGAGCAGCCATTCGGCACCGGGGATCCGCTCATGGCCCAGCGCCTCCTTGTTCTGGTCGATGAGCAGCACCGTGTGCTTCTTGTCGATGAGCTCCCGGGCCACGGATCGTCCGACCGATCCGGCACCGGCGATGACGACTCTCATTCTTCCTCCACTGCTTGCACGGGCTGGTCAAGGATCTTCTCGATCTCGCCGAGGCGGTCGATGGGACACATGAGATGGACGAGATCCCCGTCCTGGAGCAGCAGATCCTCATGGGCGACGATGCCCTCGGAGAGCCGAGTCACGTAGGCCACGCGGGCCTTGGTCCGCTTCTCGACCTCCCTGATCGGACGGGCCACCCATCCCGGATCGAGGTGCACCTCGGCGAGGACGAGATTGCCCGAGGGCTCCCGGTACTCGGTGATCGATCCCTGGGGAACGAGCTTGCGCATCACCTGCTCGGCCGTCCACCGCACGGTCGGCACCGTCGGAATGCCGAGGCGCTCGAAGACCTGGGCACGGTTGGGGTCGTAGATCCGGGCGGCGACATTGCTCACCCCGAAGGTCTCACGGGCGACACGCGCGGCCAGGATATTGGAATTGTCCCCGCTGGAGACGGCCGCGAAGGCATAGGCCTCGGACGTCTTCGCCTGCGTCAGAGTCTCCCGGTCGAAGCCGAGTCCGGTGATCGTCGAACCGGAGAAGTCACGACCGAGTTTGAGGAAGGCGTCGGGATCACGGTCGACCACGGCGACGGAATGGCCATTGCCGTCGAGAGCCTTGGCCAGCGAGGCCCCGACTCGGCCGCAGCCCATAATCACGAAGTGCATGGGGGTATTCCTCTCACAGTGATCTACCATTGGTGCCCGTGGCCAGCAGTTTTTCTGATGCCGTCAAAAGACTACTCGTTGGACGGCCCTTCCGCAGTGAGGACAGACGCGCGCCCGCGCTGAAGAAGCGCATCGCGATGCCCGTCTTCGCCTCCGACATGCTCTCATCGGTGGCCTATGCCCCCGATGAGATCCTCCTGGCCCTGTCGCTGACCTCACTCGTGGCGCTGACCGTCTCACCGTGGATCGGCATCGCCGTCGGAGCGGTGATCCTCGTGATCGTCGCCTGCTATCGGATCAACGTCAAGGCCTATCCTTCGGGCGGCGGCGACTACGAGGTGGCCTCGAAGAACCTCGGCCCCCGGGCCGGACTCATCGTCGCGGCGGCCCTGCTCGTGGACTATGTGCTCACCTTGGCAGTGTCCATGACGGTCTTTGCCGCCTACATCACTACGGCCTTCCCGCCCCTGGCGCCCTACCGGGTGGGAGTCGCGATCGTCGGCATCCTGCTGATTACCCTGGCCGGTCTGCGCGGGTCGCGGGCCACCCCGATGCTGTTGGCCGTGCCGACCTACCTGTTCCTCGCCGCCGTGTTCCTCACCATGTGCGTCGGCCTCCTGCGCGTCGGAGTCGGCGACACCCCGCATGCCGAGACCGCCGACTACACGATCGTCCACAGCGGCGTGCAGGACGAGGCGACCCTGGGACTGGCCACGGTGCTCATCGTCCTCCGCGCCTTCTCCTCGGGTTCCGTGGCCCTGGCCGGCGTGCAAACCGTGGCCACCGCGGTGCCGGCCTTTAAGAAGCCGCGCGGCAAGAACGCCGGCAACACGCTGCTGCTCAGCGGACTGCTCGCCGCACTCATGCTCACGGGCCTGACCTATCTCGCCTCGGTGACGGGAATCAAATACGTCGACGACCCGCACCTTTACCTGGTCCGCGCCGACGGCAGCGCCGTCAGCGCCGAATACGAACAGGAGCCGGTGCTCGCGCAGCTCGCCCATGCGATCTTCGACACCACTCCGATCATGTTCTATCTCGTGGTCCTCGTCGCAGCACTCGTGCTCATCGTCGCCGCCAACACCGCCGTCGAGGGCTTCCCGGGGCTGGCCTCTCGGCTGGCCCGCGACGAATTCCTGCCCAAGCAGCTCGCCAGCAAGGGCGACAGACTGACCTTCTCCAACGGCATCCTGCTGCTGGCCATCGCAGCGATGGTGCTCGTCATCGCCACCCGCGCCTCGGCGACGGCGCTCATCCAGCTCTACCTCGTCGGCGTCTTCGCGAGCTTCGTCGTCGGCCAGGCGGGCATGGTTCTGCACTGGAACAAACGGCTGCGCCTGGTCATCGACTCGAAGGCGCGCCTGCGGATGCACGCGAACCGGATCATCAATGCCGCAGGTTGCGTCATCGCCGGCGGAGTCCTCCTCGTCGTCATCGTCTCGAAGTTCCTCGCCGGAGCGTGGCTGGCGGTCGCGGCGATGGCCGGGCTCTACCTCGTGATGGGCGCCATTCACCGCCACTACGGGCGAGTGACCAGCGAACTCACCCCCGAGACGGATGTGGATTCGCGCACCATCCCGTCGAACACGCACGCGATCGTCGTCGTCAACGAGATCAACAAGCCCACCTTGCGGGCCCTCGCCTATGCCCGGGTCACCCGGTCGAGCCAGCTCGAGGCGATCACCGTCGCCGTCGATGAGGAGGCGGCCACGGCCCTGCAGAAGAAGTGGAACGACATGGAGCTGCCGGTGCCGCTGACGGTGCTCGATTCGCCCTATCGGGAACTCGTCCGACCGCTGCTCGCCCATGTCCTGGCGATCCGTCGCCGGTCCCCACGCGATCTCGTCATCGTCTACATCCCCCAGTTCATCGTGGGACGATGGTGGGAGCACATTCTGCACAATCAGGTCGCGCTCAAGCTGCGGACCCGGCTGCTGCTCGTGCCCAATGTCGTCGTGGTCTCGGTGCCATGGCGCCTGCGCTCCTTCTCCCGCCAGTACGGCGGGGACGGACCGGAGACCGACAATTCGCTGTACAGACAGGCATAGACACCCATGAGCACACCTCAGCTGCCGGCCCAGGAGCTGACCCTCGACATCGCATCCCCGGCCGCCGGCGGTTCGTCCATCGCCCGTCATGACGGGCAGGTCGTCTTCGTCACGGGGGCGCTGCCGGGGGAGCGGGTCCGGGCTCGCACCGAGGCGGGTCCGGCTGCGAAGTTCCTCCGCGCCGAGGTCACCGAGGTGCTCGAGCCCAGCGAGTTTCGGGTTCCCGACCGCCGTCTCGATTACCCTCCTGAATCGCTGCGCTCCGGATCCCAGCCGGGCGCGTCACCGCTGCTCTTCGGCGGGATGGAATACGCTCACGTCGAGCTCGCGCACAGTCGCGCACTCAAGGCCGAAGTGATCGCCGATCAGCTCTCCCGGATCGGGCACCTCGACCGCAGCGTCGAGGTCCATCCCGCACCGGGGGAGGAGCACACCGGGCGCGGAACCGACTGGCGGACCCGTGTGCAGCTCGCCGTCGATGAGCAGGGCCGACTCGGGATGCTGGCACCGCGCTCCCATGATGTCGTACCGGTCAACTCGGCGCCCCTGGCCTGCCCCGCCATCGCCGAGGTGGACCTGAGCGGACTGCGCTTGCCCGGGGCTCAGCGACTCGAGTTCGCCTGGGCCGGCGACCACGGCGCCGTGATCGTCCGCGGCGACTGCGACCCCGCGGCGGTGACCGCCCTGACCGAGGCTCTGCCTGAGCAGTGGTCGATCCTCGCGGAGACGGCCGCGGACGACGAGGACTCGAAGAGGCGTCGCCCCGGACGCCGCAAATCGCGGCACGGACAACGGCGTGAACAGCAGCACGGTGGGCCGCCTCGGCGGGAGCTGACCGTGGTGCGGGGACGATCCGTGCTCACCGAGACGGTGGCCGGCAATGACTATCGGGTCGGCACCGATGGTTTCTGGCAGGTCCACCGCGAAGCGCCCGAACTGCTCAGCGGCCGGGTCACCGCGGCACTCGGCGGATCGCCGCGTTCGCTCACGGACCTCTACTGCGGGGTCGGGCTGCTCGGCTTGGAGGCGGCCAGAGCCACGGGGGCGCGTCTCTTCGGTGTCGAAGGCGTGGGCCCGGCCATCGGGCACGCCCGAAGCAATGCCGCAGGGGTGGATGCCGAATTCCTCGCACTCGGCGTCGAGAAGGCCCGAATTCCGGAGTCCGATGTGATCATCCTCGACCCGCCTCGGGCCGGGGCGGGCAAGGCGGTGACGAAGAGCCTCGTCGGCTCGACGGCCGGCACCATCGTCTACGTCTCCTGCGATGCGGGCACACTCGCGCGGGATCTGGCCGCGCTGAGCGCCGGCGGATTCGCGATCGAGAGCCTCGAGGGCTTCGACCTCTTCCCGCTGACCGCCCACGTGGAAACGGTCACCGTGCTGCGGCGGTGACCTTGCGGGGCAGAAGGACGAGGACGACCATGGCGATGAAGGTCGTGAGGAAGCCCCACAGCCCCCACCAGCCGGTCGAACGGCCCTTCTCCTTGGCGATCGAATGGCAGATGACGGCGAAGATGATGCCGACGAGCAGGGCGCCGAAACCGAATCCGGCGCCGAGTGTGAACGGGTCCATGGGTAATCCTTGGTCGAGGTGCGTTTCGGGGCGGTTGCCGTGACTGTGACCACAGCCTCGGCGATGGCCTCCGGGGATGGCTGGAATCTGCTTCCAGCCTAGGCTCCGCGGGCTCGGGAGGGCTGTGGAGGTGACCGGATCTTCGCCTGGGGAAAACCCGATTCCGGCGGTTCCCGCAGGGTGGTGTCGGAGGTGGTCAAAGACCACGAAATGCGATAGAATTTATCTTGACGTCAAGATACTTTTGGAAACATATGTGTCGCGTAAATCGGTGCGCGGCGCAAGGGCTTGCCCGGTTTCTTGGATGAGTATCGGATGAAACAGGAGAATCACGATGAGCAACGTCGATACGTTCAAGTCGAAGAGCACCCTGACCGTGGGCGATACGGACTACGAGATCTATCGCCTGGACAAGGTCGCAGGGTCGGAGAAGCTTCCCTTCAGCCTCAAGGTGCTGTTGGAGAACCTGCTGCGCACGGAAGACGGCGCAAACATCACTTCGGAGCATATCGAAGCGCTCGGCAGCTGGGACCCCAGCGCCGAGCCGGACACAGAGATCCAGTTCACCCCCGCGCGCGTTGTCATGCAGGACTTCACCGGAGTTCCCTGCATCGTCGACCTCGCCACCATGCGTGAGAAGGTCGTCGAGCTCGGCGGCAGCCCGGATCAGGTCAACCCGCTGGCTCCGGCCGAGCTGGTCATCGACCACTCCGTGCAGATCGACAACTTCGGCACCGCCGATGCGATCGAACTCAACATGGACATCGAGTACCAGCGCAATGGTGAGCGCTACCAGTTCCTGCGTTGGGGCCAGACCGCGTTCGACGACTTCAAGGTCGTCCCCCCGGGCATGGGCATCGTCCACCAGGTCAACATCGAGCACCTCGCCCGTGTGGTCATGCCGCGTGAGGTCGGCGGAGTCCTCCGGGCCTACCCGGACACCCTGGTCGGCACCGACTCGCACACCACCATGGTCAACGGCCTCGGTGTGCTCGGTTGGGGCGTCGGCGGCATCGAGGCCGAGGCCGCGATGCTCGGCCAGCCCGTGTCGATGCTGATCCCGCGCGTCGTCGGCTTCAAGCTCACCGGTGAGATCCCCGCCGGTGTGACCGCGACCGACGTCGTGCTCACGATCACCGACATGCTCCGTCAGCACGGAGCCGTCGGCAAGTTCGTCGAGTTCTACGGCAAGGGCGTCGCCGAGGTGCCGCTGGCCAACCGTGCGACGATCGGCAACATGAGCCCCGAGTTCGGTTCGACCGCGGCGATCTTCCCGATCGACGAAGTCACCATCGACTACCTCAAGCTGACCGGTCGCTCCGCCGAGCAGATCCAGCTCGTCGAGGACTATGCGAAGACCCAGGGTCTGTGGCACGATCCGGACAACGAGGTCGAGTACTCCGAGTACCTCGAACTCGATCTCTCGACCGTCGTGCCCTCGATCTCGGGACCGAAGCGTCCGCAGGACCGCATCGAGCTCTCGGATGCCAAGAACCAGTTCGCCAAGGACATCCACAACTACGCCGCTCCCGGCGAGGAGAACAAGTCGGCCGAAGTCACCACCGGTGACGGACGCAGCTTCGAACTGGCCAATGGCGCCGTGGCGATCGCTTCGATCACCTCCTGCACCAACACCTCGAACCCCTCGGTGATGCTGGCGGCCGGCCTGCTGGCCCGCAATGCCCGCAAGCGCGGCCTCAACTCGAAGCCGTGGGTCAAGACCTCCATCGCACCGGGGTCGAAGGTCGTCACCGACTACTACAACAAGGCCGGTCTCATCGAAGACCTCGAGGCCCTGAACTTCTTCGTCGTCGGCTACGGCTGCACCACCTGCATCGGCAACTCCGGTCCGCTGGAGTCGGAGATCTCGGACAGCATCCAGGAGAATGACCTCTCGGTCACCGCGGTGCTCTCGGGCAACCGCAACTTCGAGGGTCGCATCAGCCCCGATGTGAAGATGAACTACCTGGCTTCGCCTCCGCTGGTCATCGCCTACGCGCTGGCCGGAACCATGGACTTCGACTTCGAGAACCAGCCCCTGGGCAAGGACTCGGACGGCGTCGACGTCTACCTCAAGGACCTCTGGCCTTCGCCGGAAGAGGTCGAGTCGGTCATCGCCTCGTCGATCTCGACGGATATGTTCGACAACGAGTACGGCAAGATCTTCGAGGGCGACGACCGCTGGAAGGCTCTGCAGACTCCCGAGGGTGCGACCTTCGAGTGGGACGACAACTCGACCTACGTCCGCAAGCCCAGCTTCTTCGACGGCATGGGCCTCGAGCCCAACGCCGTGACCGACATCAAGGGCGCCCGCGTGCTTGCGAAGCTCGGTGACTCGGTGACCACCGACCATATCTCGCCCGCAGGTTCCTTCAAGGCCGACACCCCGGCCGGCAAGTACCTCGTCGAGCACGGCGTCGAGCGCAAGGACTTCAACTCCTACGGCTCGCGTCGCGGCAACCACGAAGTGATGATCCGCGGCACCTTCGCCAACATCCGCCTGCAGAACCAGCTCCTCGACGGAGTCCAGGGTGGCTTCACCCGCGACTTCACGCAGGAGGGCGCTCCGCAGACGACGATCTACGACGCCTCCGTGAACTACCAGGAAGCCGGCGTTCCGCTGGTCGTCCTCGGTGGCAAGGAGTACGGTTCGGGATCCTCGCGTGACTGGGCCGCCAAGGGCACCAAGCTGCTCGGCGTCGCCGCTGTCATCACCGAGAGCTTCGAGCGCATCCACCGCTCGAACCTCATCGGCATGGGCGTGCTGCCGCTGCAGTACCCCGCCGGCGAGTCGACGGAGTCGCTGGGCCTCGACGGCACGGAGACCTTCTCGATCTCCGGTATCACGGAGCTCAACGAAGGCAACACCCCGAAGACCGTGAAGGTCACCGCGGAGAAGGAAGACGGCACCACCGTCGAATTCGACGCCGTGGTCCGCATCGACACTCCGGGTGAAGCCGACTACTACCGCAACGGCGGGATCCTGCAATACGTGCTTCGGCAACTTGCCGGTAGTTGATCTGATCGCCTCGGATACGAGGCGATCTAGCACCTGACACGCCCGGCGTGTATGGGTTTAGCTTCTCACACATACGCCCCGTCAGGCGTCAGCCTGACGGGGCGTATGTGTACCCATGCCGCACGAAGCCTTGGCCTTAGTGGCGCGAACCAGCTCCACGGAGCCGGTCGGCCTGAGATCCTGTTGCGAGACGACTGGTGGGCACGCAATCGACTCGGGAGTAATGCGAGCTGACCGAACGATCTACTGCAACGCCCCCTCGCAACCGGATCGCGCACCACGAGCCGATCTGTCGCTCGCCGCTGCAGAGCCTCTACGACGACATCTTGGAGATCGCCGCGATGATCCACCCCGATGCCCGAGACTTCATCGAAGCACACAGCCGCGCACAAGAGGTGATCGGCGAGTACAGGGACGCCCCCACGACGGGCGAGTTCAAGTTCTGATCGGCAGAGGATCTCTTGTGGCCTGAAGTCAAACGCCCGAGCGCGTCGATTGTCGAAGTCTCTGACGGTCAAGGGCAATCTATCCTGGTCGCGGATCGCCGAAAGGGTCTCGATCTCGATGCCGGCGGCTCGTTGGTGATCACGAAGAAGTCCGGCTCTCGGCATCTGCTCCCGCTCGACGGTGATGTGCGTACGGTCGTCCGGTCCGCGGTTGACGAGGGCCGTGCCCGTTACATTGAGTGTAATGGGGGTTCAGTGCCACCCGGGCGGTGAACACGTCGCAGACACGAGCGAGCTTGCCCACATCAGCGGCGACATGGGTCGACGGGGTGAAAGCCTCGTGTGCTGACATGGCTGCCTCCTTATCTGCAGTAGGCACAAGGGGCTTGAGGTTGCATCGAATAGTTCAGCGCGAACGCTCTGTGCCCACAAGCCTCAGACGTTCGTTAAAGCCCAGCTTGTATGTAGCCTCGTACACAAAACGTTCGGGACGGGGCCAGACCTTTACCAAACAGCCGCAATTCCCATGGCCTGATTACCCCGGGCTGCGCTACGCAAGTCGTGGAACAACACATCCCTCCTGATGTCCCGCGGGAAGCTGCCGAGCTTGTCAGTAATATCGAAAACTACGGGCCCGGGGTAGGGACACTAAAGTGAAGCAACTCAGGTCCAACCGGGACGCTTTTCCTGCCCAGCACTGACGTCACCGCCGGTTCTAACGGGCGCGTGTGTGATCTAACCAGCGCCGGAAACCCCTAGCTGGAAATCTCATCTCACGTATGAAAGGTCGAATCTTAATGAAGCTCGTCGCTGTCGCCCTCAAGAATTTTCGCGGATACCAGGAGGAACAATGGGTGAGTTTTGACGACCTCACCACTGTCGTGGGCCGCAATGATGTTGGTAAGTCGACGATCCTGGAAGCGCTGGACATATTCTTTGGCGGCCATGTAGTGAAGCCGGAGGTGACCGACAAGAACGTATCAACGCTCGAAGACTTCTTCCAGATCACGTGCAAGTTCTCCGACCTCCCGCCTCAGCTGAGCTTGGATGCGCAGGCAACCACAAGCTTCTCGAAAGAGTTCTTGTTGGATGCAGACGGCTGTCTGCAGCTCCAGAAGCGGTGGATTTGTTTAACTGCAAAGCCGAAGGAGGAGGTTCGCGCTGTCTGCGAGCACCCCTCTAACGAGGGGTTGAATGATTTGGTAACCCTTGGAAACGCCGCACTCAAAAAGCTCGCCAAGGAGCGATTGAGTGATACGGATTATGCGGCCGTGAACAAGGCATCCAATCCTCATTTGCGCGCAGCTCTGTGGGCGAGCGAGAGCCTGATCTTGGAGGAAGCAGTTGTACCGTTGACCAAGGAGGACGGTGGAAAGATCTGGTCAAAGCTTGCATCTCAACTGCCATACTTCGCCCTCTTCCAGTCGGATCGCAAAAGCACCGACGCTGATGACGAGGTGCAGGAGCCTATGAAAATGGCTGTGGCTGCGGCTCTGGCAGAAGAGTCTGTGCAGAAACTTCTTGATGATGTTGTTGAAGCAGTTCGAGTCAAGGCAACTGACTTGGCAACTCGAACTCACGAGGCTCTTGCGGAGATTGATCCAGCTATCGCCGAAGGACTGATCCCAGAGTTCAAGAACGATCCACGCTGGAGCGGCCTCTTTTCGGTGGCACTGCAAGGTTCCAATGGTGTGGCCATCAATAAGCGCGGTTCTGGGGTTCGGCGACTGATCCTGGTGAGCTTTTTCAAGGCTGAAGCCAAGCGGATGATTGAGTCGAATGAGAAGACGTCGGTAATCTACGCGCTCGAGGAGCCGGAGACATCGCAGCATCCACGCAATCAACGCATCCTGCTCGATTCGTTCGAGAAGATGTCTGAAGTTCCTGGTACACAGGTCATTCTGACTTCGCACAGTCCCGGGTTCGTCTCCCACCTGCCTGCGGAGAGTCTACGGTACGTACGAAAGGACCCAGTGACGGGGATTCCGTTTGTCGCCGATAGTGGTGATGACCTTTGGGCCGAGCTTGCTGACGAGCTGGGAGTTCAGCCCGACAACCGTGTCAAAGTTCTCATCTGCGTCGAGGGGCCTCACGATGTCACTTCAATTCAGCGCCTCTCAAGAATGCTGAACCAGGCGAGTCCGGAGGTCTACCCGGACCTCACATCGGATCGAAGGTTTGCGTTCGTGCCTCAAGGCGGCGGTACTCTAAGGCAGTGGGTGAGCAATCGATATTTGAAGGATCTCGATAGGGTGGAATTCCACCTATACGACAATGACGTGGATGAGTACAAGGAGACTGCCAGGCAGGTGAATGCCCGAGGTGACGGCTCGCTTGCGATCATCACTTCAAAATTGATGATGGAGAACTATCTTCATCCTGATGCCGTATTTGACGCATTGGGAGTACATATCGAGATCACAGCCGAATGCAACGTTCCTGAAGTAGTGGTCGAGGCCACGAGAACCACAGATGGTGTGCGGCCCGTCAGGAAGCAGATCGTGAAGTCAATTCTCGCGGACGCTGGGTTTGGACACATGACTCTAGAACGTTTGGAAGAGTCGGATCCCGACGGCGATGTGAAGGGTTGGCTTGAGACGCTGGTTGAGATGTCCAGGCGTTGATTCGGCGGTTCCTGCGTGCCCAAAATGATTGCGAGCAGCACTACGCAAAAGTCGTCGAACGGGCACCGGACGCCTCCTTGGTTGCGGGTAAAGCCGATATTCGTTTGCGTTCGCTCTGGGCCCGTATGCCGTGGCACGTTTAGCAGGTCGTTAGCCTCTGGTCGAGGAGTATCCGTGGGACGGTTCAGCGATGGGAAGGCGCAAGTCGAGGCTATGCGCCGACGGCTCACTCAGCGGTCAATTTCGAGTGCCCAAATTTGGAGCGCTGTCGGAGCTCCGTTGATTGGTCTGCACAGGTACTGGCAGATGGTTGTACTTGCCGGAATGCACTCGAACTACGGCACAACGACTGACTCCAATTGGAAAGTGCCCGGGCGCTGATACAGCGCCCGGGCACGGTTGTCGGCGACCCTACTGCCGGCCGATGAAGGTAGCGGGTTTAGCGCTAACTACCCCGTCTGCGAATCGGCTTGGTCGGAATACTTTGAGTAGCGGCGAGGTGTCTCCTCGAACTTCATCAGCGACGAGCCGTCCTAGTAGGGGAGCCATTGTCATTCCGCTGTGGGTGACAAGCGAGTACGCCCGGTGATGTTCGTCGAGATAGCCGACGATGCTCAGTCCGTCTTCGGGGAAGCTGCGTCCGCTGAAGATGACCCGGTCGACTGGGATATGTGTGCCAAAGAGCGTTTGGAGCTCGGATTCCATGACGGCCCGGACGTCGTCAAGCAACTCCTGGTTCTCTCCTTCTTCGGTACGAGCTTCCACGGAAGGAATTTGGACGAACATGCTGCCGTCGCGTCGGGGTCGCACGTTGATCTTGTCGGAGATGATGATCCGGTTAAGATCCACGTCTGTGGGGGCAGTGACACCCAGCAGACTGTGCGTCCGTGGTCCGGGCTGAGACAGATCGGCCACTGGCAGTAGGAGGCCAGATCGATCTGCGATGGCTCCAGAATCTGCGCCGGCGGCGATGATCACTTGGTCGAAGTCCCGTGTGCCTCCGTCGGCGAATTCTACTGAGGCCCCGTCTGCGTTGGTGTCCACGCGGACAACTTCTGCAACTTCCGGAGCGACGCCGGCCCGTTCGAGGAGGCCCACGACGAGGCTGCCGAATGCTTCGTTGTCCAGGTGGGCTTCGAGAGGAAAGAACAAGCCTGAGTCCGTCGGCCAGCTCACAGTGGGTTCAAGCTGGCGTAGGCGGCCAGAGTCGATTCGTTCGACCGGGTAGTCAAGCTCCGCCGATTCAGTGAATCGCTCGTCCAAACCGGTCGCTTTGTCTGGTGTGCTGTCGAACATGATGCACCCGTGCTGGTGGAGCCACGTTCCGTGACTGGCGAATCGTTTCTGGAACTCTTCGTGAGCTGCGATTCCGGCACGGTTGAGTCGGTGGTATTCGGCGGGGAGTTTGTGGTTGGCGTTGATCCAGGCGAATGAGCGGTTGCTTGCTTGTGCGTAGGGTCCGGTCTTGTCGACGATCGTGACGTCATGTCCGTCTTCGACGAGGTTGAATGCGGTGGTGAGTCCGAGGACTCCTGCACCGATGACGAGTATCTTCATGAAAGGGCTCTTTCTTCTTCGGAGAGTGTTCGGGCTTGCGGTTTCTTCACGGCAAGCATGATCAGGTAGGCGATGAGGCTTGCGATGATGCCGAAGACCGCGTAGGGAACGGTGGTGCCTGCGATGTGCGCAACCGCGCATACGACGAGGCCGGCCGCCATAGAGACGTATCCGATTGAAACGTCGAGGATCCATTTGTTGGTCAGGATCATGCCGAGGAGGAATGGTACCGCCAGCATCGAGGCCGAGTAGGCGTAAGTGGCGACGAGCCAGTTGAGGGCGGTGGGGAAGACGATGGCAAGGACTGCAGCGATTGCGGAGACTGCGACTGTGCACCAGCGAGACATAGCAACGAGGTCTGAGGACGTGTCCTTGTTCTTGACGAACGCTGGCCTGAGATCATTGACCAGGTTGACCACGACAGAGTGCAGTGCCGATCCGGTGGTCGAGACGATCGTGGCCATGAGGAACGCACCGTAGGCGGCGATGAGCCATACCGGTAGTTGGGCGAGGAACCACCCTGCCGCCTGTTCGCGGCCGTCGATGCTGAATTGGTCGGTCATGCTGCGAACTGAGGCCCCGATGATCAGTGCATAGACACCGGAGATTCCGATGAGGATGCAGCTGAGGTAGATGCCCTGTCGGGCCTGTTTGACGTTGCTGGCAGCAAAGATGCGCTGATAGTAGAGCTGGTTGGTCAGGGTGCCGGGAAGGATGGAAAAGAGCCACAGCAGGATCGTCAATCCGCCGGCAGCTGTGAGTCCGGTGGGCATCGTGGTCAGCTCGGCCGGGAGGTTCTTCACGATCGTCGACGGTCCGCCGGCGTTGATGATCGCGTATGCGCCGACGACGATCGATGCGATGACCATGAAGACGCCGAAGAAGAAGTCGGACCAGGCGACTGATGTCAGCCCGCCGGGGAGGACGAAGGCGATGGAGACCACGGCCATGATGATGATCAGTGGCGTGATCCCGATGCCCGTGACCGCGTTGAAGAGGTTGGCGAAGGCGATGAACTGTGTGGCCAGCCAGCCGAATGGGACGACGATGACGGCCAGCGCGACCATGGAGAGCATGAGTCGGTGCTCGCCGTAGAGCCTCGTGAAGACTTCGGGAATGGTGGAGAACGTCCGGCGGCGCAGCCATCCCGCGAAGATCGCAATGACGAGGAGGCCGACGATGACGAAGATTTCGTACCAGAACACCGATAGGCCCCATGCGTAGGCGATGCCAACGTGGGCGACGAGTACGCCGCCGCCGACTGCGGTGGCGTATTGGGTGAAGGCGATGACGTAGAGCGGGAGGTTGCGGCCGCCGACGACCCAGGAGTCGTTGGATTTGGCGCGTTTGCCGACATAGAACGAGATGAGGGCTCCGATGCCGATGACGATGGCAGCAGTGACTGAGATGAGTACTGTGGTGCCGATGTTCATGACGGGCTCCGATCAAAGCGCTGAGAGTCCATGATGGCGATCGCATCTGATGAGGTGCCCGTTTCGACGAAGTCGCTGACGATGGAGCCCATCATCGGTGAGAATTTGAATCCTTGACCGGACATGCCCACGGCCAAAACGATGCGTGAGTCGGTATTTGACGGGCCGACGATCGGAGCACCGTCGATGGTGAATCCTTCGGTCCATGTGGATACGCGGTAAGGAATGGGGTCGACCCCGGGCATGAGGCGCGCAACGGCGTGCTCAGTCGACTGGACGACCTCGTTCTCGATGAAACGGGGGAGGTCATCGACTGAGTCCAGAGTCTTCCACGCGAGGTGGTGCGGCAGAATCTTGATACCGAGCCCGTCGAGAGCAGGGAAGCAGGAGAATCCACCTTCTGGA
Organism: Brevibacterium sp. GP-SGM9; assembly: GCF_047300845.1. Classification (NCBI taxonomy): domain Bacteria; kingdom Bacillati; phylum Actinomycetota; class Actinomycetes; order Micrococcales; family Brevibacteriaceae; genus Brevibacterium; species Brevibacterium sp. GP-SGM9. Next base: position 136,138 of record NZ_CP178563.1, read on the forward strand.
TGCCGACGAATGGAGATCGGCATGTGTTTTGGCGTGTGCAAGGGGACGTCTTTGGCTGGGAACCACATGGCGACCAAGCGCAATGCCTCGACGGTGCTGGAGTCGAACTCGGTCAGTTCGTTCACCCATGGGCCGGTGGAGACGACGATCTTGTCGAACGCGTAAGCTCCATCGGCGGTGTCGACCATAACGGAATGGCTCAGTGATCGGATGTTGAGCACTCGAGTATAGGCCTTGAAGTTGGCCCCGAGTCGCTCGGCTTCCTTGCGGGCGGCGAGGACGGCAGCTTCTGGTCGAAATACTCCGGCGACCGGATCGAAGACGCCGACTTCGTCGCTGTCGAGCCCGAACTGTGGGTACCTCTTCGCCATCTCCGCTTGCGAGAGCACTTCGTGGTCGAGGTCCGCGGCCTGTGCACAGTCGATGACGGCTGCGACGTCTTCAATGTCGGGGTGGCCGATCATGAGTCCTCCGCACATGGTGAGCACGGAGGTGTTCTGGTTACTCTGCAGTTCTTGCCACTTGTCGAAGGACTTCCTCAGGATGGGCACGTATTCCGGGCCCTCCTTGTAGATGGTTCGAAAAATGCGGGATTCGCCAGCTGATGCGCCTCGGTCGTTGGGGGAGTTCCACTGGTCGTACACAGTGACGTCGTAGCCTCGGGTGGCCAATTGCCATGCGGTCATTGTTCCGATGATGCCGGCTCCGATGACGGCGATCTTCTCAGGGTTAGCTGTTATCAATTTGACTGACCTCCAGAGTCATATTTCGGGGGTGGATGAAAAACTCGGCGACCTCGATGATGGAGTCATCGACCAGATGGGTGGTGCGCTGTTGGCGTATGACTGGTTCCGAGGAAGAAATTTCGAGATGGCTGGCGTCGAACGTTTCCAGGAGAGCTGCCCTAAGGACGGTGTTTGCTCGTCTGATCCCAAGGCCGAGCGAGTTGTAGTACGCGATTGTCGTCAGGTGTTCCAGGTTCTGCGAGAGGACTTCTGGCGCACGGCTGAGATTGATGCAGCACCGTTCGAGAGCCAGTGGCTGACCATCAGAGCTGTACTTCATCCTCGTCAGCGCAGCAGTTGGTTGCCCTTTTGGGAACACGTTCCGGCTGAGTGGAAATGATTCGGCTGAGGAGACTTCGACGCTGACGACTTTATGGTCGCCGTCGACTTCAGGGCTGGTCAGCGAAGGATCCATCATCCGGAGCAGGTTGGTGCGCAGGCCAGTTGAAGCGACGATCGTTCCGGATCCGCGTTTGCGAGAGACGAGGCCGGCTTCCACCAACGCGTTCATTGCCTTCTGCACGGGGTTGCGACTGACGACGAAACGCTCCATGAGTTCCTTCTCCGTGGGGAGTTTTTGCCCCACGTCGAAGAGCCCTCTGTGGATGTCTGCTTCGATGCTCTCGCGGATCTCAAGGTGCTTCGCTGTCGCCATACTGTGATGCTAGACACATGGATAAGGGATTGCAATAGTATAAAGGTAATTACTTTTGAACTGACTGAGCGATGGCGGCTCGGGAATGGTCCTTTGGGGAACGAGCTTGGACGTGTCCGGGGTCGAGCTGAGCGCGATCTTTTGTGCCTGACTTAGGATCGAGCGATCGAGTTCGCCTTGGTCCGCAAGTTTCATCAGCGAGACGGGAGTCGACTGAACCTGATTGACTTCAGAGTAAAAATAATTGTACTTTGAGTAAATGAGATCTGAGCCACAGAATGAGAATCTTCTCGGAGAGCGCTTACGGAAGCGCCGTTTGGCTCTGCAGCTGACCCTCAAGGACGTCGCAGAGGAAGCCGGCATCACGACGGGATACCTATCCCAGCTTGAGCGCGGCATAGCAATGGGAAGCGTGGCGACCCTACAAAACGTCTGCGGGGTCATTCGGCTCAACGTCGGCGACCTGTTTAACGAACCGAATGCTGAAGGCAGCCCTGTCCTTCGGTACGCCGATGCCGCCCGCAAGAGATTCGGCAACGAAGCGTCGAAGGTCAAGATCTCTCCGTCGCACTTCGATCATCTTGAAGTGCTCGTGGGGCACTTCGAGCCAGGAGGCGACACCGGAGTCGAGCCCTACACTCACGGGGCGTCCGAGGAGATCCTTCTCGTCATCGAGGGGGAGGTCGAAGTCACCATCGACGGCACGACAAACCGACTGACCACATTGGACTCGCTTCACTACAAGAGCGATCAACCCCACCGGGTGGCCGAAGCCACCGGCACCGCAGCCGCTCGCGTCGTGTGGATGATGGCTCCTCCGACGTACTGAAACCAGTTGATTGCACCAACGACGCTGCTCCCATGAAAGAAGGAAGACGTTGACATCGATCCACAATGACGTGAAACCAGTGGCGCACCAGGCACGCGCTCGAGGCGTAGGAGGCATGGCCTTCACCGAGCTCTGGGAGAGATTCTCCTTTTACGGCCTGCAGAGCATCCTGGCCTTCTACCTCCTCTACGAGCTCGACAAGGGCGGCCTGGCTCTGGGGTCAGCTGCGTCGGCAGGGATTGTCGGCGCGTATGGGGGAGCGGTATACATCGCCCAGCTCGTCGGCGCGTGGTTGGGAGAGCGTGTCCTCAGCCCGAAGCGGCTCGTTCTCATCGGCGGAATAGTCATCGCCCTCGGCCATATCGCGCTGGCATTCGTCCCGGGAATGCCCGGGCTCTCAGTCGGTCTCGTCCTCATTATTCTCGGAACGGGAGCGCTCAAGACCAACATCACTTCGATCGTCGGATTCGTCCTCGAGAACGAGACGGACGCCAGGAGGGACGCCGGTTTCTCGTACTTCTACATGGCGATCAACACCGGCGCAGTCCTCGGGCCTCTCGCTACAGGGTTCGTGCAGGAGAGCTGGGGCTTCCACCCCGGCTTTGCTCTCGCCGCTATTGGAATGATCGTCGCCCTCGTGCAATACGTGTTCTCGTCACGGAACCTCCCAGAACGTGCCGCTCAGATCACTCGCCCCCTGTCGCGAACGGGTGCACGCAATGCCATCTGCCTGACCTTTGTCGCGATCATTGCCATCATCATCGCCTCGTGGACCGGCGTGCTGGCAGCGGAGAGCCTCTCCACCGTAGCCACGGTGGTCGCTCTTGTCGCGGCGGCGATCTATTTCGGGGTGATGCTCGCGTCGAAGAAGGTCTCCAGGTCGGAGAAGCGGCGAGTTGGAGCGTACATTCCTTTGTTCCTTGCTGCTGGCTTGTACTTCGGATTCCTGTTCCAGAAGTTCACCGCCGTTTCGATCCTCATCCAAGACCGGGTGGATCGTGACCTCGGCGGGTGGTCCTTCCCTGTCGGGTGGGTCGCGATGGTCAGCCCGCTAGCGGGTGTGTTGGCCGCGCCACTCATCGCGTCCCTGTGGAAGAAGCTGGGTGCACGGCAACCACGAGCCGGGGCAAAGTTCTCGATCGGCATGATCCAGATCGGCTTGGGCTTCTTGTTCATCCTTCTCATCTCCGCGTTGGTGTACCAGGAAGCAATTCCGGTGCTTCTGGTCCTGCTCTTCATGGTGATCGTCGGCAGTTCTGAGAACTTCGTCGGACCCATTGGACTTGCACTTGCGACACAAATCGCGCCCAAAGCTTTTACCGCTCAGATGGTCGCAGTGAACTTCTTGACGCTGGCACTCGGCTCATCGCTATCCGGCCTGCTCGGACAACTCTTCGCGGCCATCCCGAATAATGCGTACTTCGCCGGTATCGGTACTGTCGCAGTTCTCGTGGGACTGATCCTGCTCCTCGTGCGCAAGCCGCTACAACGAAATCTATACGCCGGACTGGACTGACTCTCGAACCTAAAGGAAGTGGACCCAATGAACACACCTCGCATTGCAGTCATCGGAACGGGAACTATCGGCTCACAGGTGCTGTGGCAATTGACTCGGCGAGGCGTCGATGCCGTCGGCTACGAGCTCTACAGCCCCGGCCATCCACGGGGAGCCGCAGGCGGGGAATCACGTCTGTTCAGGTACGTCGAACTCGAAGACATGCGGTACCTCCCGGTGGTCCAACGTGCTGACAAACTCTGGAACGAGCTGCAGGAGACTGCCCTCCCACGACTTCGCTCCCTTGATGGCGCGTTGACGATCGTCGAAGAAGGCACTGTTGCATCGACAACAGCTCTAGGATCGGCCGAGCTTCTCGGCGACCGAGCCGAGGTGCTCTCGCAGGAAGACCTGCGACGCCGGTACCCGGACTTCAACCTTCATGAGAACGAGTTCGGAGTCCTCGACTGTGACGCTGGGACCATCTATCCAGATCGTGCGATCCAAGCAGCAGCCAACGCTGCCCTCGGACAAGGGGCATCAATTCGCACAGAGTCCAGAGTGACCAGGGTTGAACAGCGCGGAGCTCAGGTGCGGGTGACGACTGGCGACAGCGACGAATTGTTCGACAAGGTGGTCGTAGCGGCCGGTGCGTGGACGTCTGCGTTGCTGCCCGATATTGCGCCGTTGCTGGCTCCTCGCCGGCTGCTGTCGACGTGGTTCCTTCCTCGTCCTGGTCGTGATCTGTCCGGGCTCATTCCGTACATCAGGGCTGCCCCGAACTACTCGTACGGACTCCCGACAGCCGACGGGGCGGCGATGAAGCTCGGACTCGGATTCGGCAATCACAAAGCGGTCGAATCTCCTGATGAAGCTGACGTTCGAGTCGTTGAATCGGATCTGACCGCGGTGCGTGAACTCGTCCATGATTTCTTCCCGAGCCTCGAGTCGTATCCAATGAGAATCAACCCATACTTCGAGGCGTATACGCAGTCTCGCATCGAGTATGTGGGCGAGCATCCGTCAATGAACAACGTCCTCGTCATGGCCGGCTTCTCGGGGAAGGGATTCAAGACGTCACCTGCGATTGGTGAGCTCGGTGCGCAGTTGGCCTTGGAGCAGGAAACTGGTGAGGAGTACTCGTTCATCGTTGAACAGGGCCACCAGCCGTTCTGAGCCAGTTTGAATCGCCAACATGAGGGGTCCGTTCTTGCTTATATGAACGGGCCCCTCAGGTTGACTTGGGCGATCGATTTGCGCCTTAGCGCATCGACTTAATCGCCTCCTGAACGACGTGGTGCCCTTGGTCGATAGCATCCCGTTGGTCATGAGTTACCTCGTGAACGGGATACTCGTCGAATGCCCAGACGAACGGATCGGGAGTGAGTTTGTCGATGCCAGCTAGAGTTTCAACCACAGCAAGTCCGCACAACGGGACGTACGCAGGTGAGTAGCCTCCCTCATGCGAGAAGACGAGCTTTCCTTCGCAGAGTGAATCGGCCGCAGACATGAGGACATTAGTTATCTGCGCATAGCCTGCGGCTGTAACGCACATCCGACCCAAAGGATCAGCCATCGACGCGTCGAATCCGCAACTGACTATGATCACTTCGGGGCGAAACGATTCGAGAGCTGGGACGACGTTCTCGGCCACAGTGGCTACATACGCGCCGTTGCCGCACCCGGCAGGAAGCGGAAGATTAATGTTGGTTCGCCTGCCTTCCTCACTCCCGGTCTCGTCGAACATCCCACTGTCCAGAGGAAACAGGCGGTCTTGGTGGACGGAGACCGTCAATACTTCTGGATCATCCCAAAAGATCTTCTGTGCTCCGTTACCGTGGTGAACATCGATGTCGACGATGGCTATTCGACGTGCCTTTCCCTGACGTCTGGCTTCTTCGATTGCGATGCTGACATTCGAGAGTATGCAGAACCCGCGACCCTGTTGGGGCTCCGCATGGTGGCCAGGGGGACGTACAAGCGCGTACGAGTTGTCGACGGTACTGTCAAGCACGTTAAGGAGCGCCGAAGTCGTTGCGCCGGCTGCCATCTGTGCGATTTCATAGCTGCCAGGGCCAAAGGGCGAGGTGCCGTCACCGGCGTCACCGCCTCCAGAATTGCTCTGATCGATGATGCGGTCGACGTAATCTTCCGTGTGTACCGAAAGGATTTGTTCCTTTGAGGCAAGGTCAAATTCCAAGTTAGTCAGATTTCTCCGAAGTCCGCTGACTTCGATGAGGCTCGCCATTCGGGTCTTCGACGCCGAGCTTTCAAAGTGCTCCAGCGGCTGAAGCAAGCCGCCTGCGGGGAGGAAGCCGACGTGGGTAGAGGTATCGTGCCATCCGAACCTTTCGTGCCAAATGTAGCCGGTCCTGCGTGTAGTCGTGTGTTCTGCATGTGTCATGATGCTTGCTTCTCATCTTTCTGATTCTGGTTGAGTTCGTCGAAGAGGTTGTCGACTCGATTCTGTTCATTCGCGCTATTGGGTATGAGCAGGCTGACTGCGACCATCACTCCGGTGTTGACGATTAGCCCGGCGATTCCTGAGGTCATCCCGCCTAGCCAGGGCACGGAGATCGGATAGAAGATTTGCACGATCGCGGCGGTACCGAAGCCGAGAACCATTCCCAGGATGGCACTGAGAGCAGTTGTTCGTCGCCAAAAGATGCCAAGGAACAGTGTCGGGGCGAGCTGGCAGATTCCTTGGTAGGAAACTTGGGCCCACAACACGAGCCCTGTTGTGGTAGATGCGGTTGCCAGCGCCCCGAGCGAGGAAAGGATCGTGACAGCAGCAACGGAGATCTTGCCGATCCGTGCGTTCTGAATCTCTTGCTTCCTCATCGGTCCGATGATGTCGTTGGCGGTCATGGCTCCGATTGCCTGGAGGTTCGCGCCGACGTTGCCCATTGAACCGCACAATACGCAGATGCCGGCGAGGCCGAGCAGTAGGGGACCTCCGAATGAAGCCAAGACGAACCACACGGTATCTGGTGCTGCGGCGACTTCTGGCACTGAGGAAGCTAGCAGTGCCATCACGTTGAGTGCGGTGGCGAAGATGAGCAGGATCGGAACTGCCTGGACGGATGTGCGCCGGATGGTGTTCACACCGTTCTGTGTGAAGAGGCGAACGAAGATGTCCGGCCAGCACCATCCACCCAGAGCTCCAGTAAGAACGAGCGAAAATAGATAGAGCGGACCAAGCTCGCTTCCCGGTCCAGGCAGAATGAGGAGCGCAGGGTCGACTTGGGCGAATCCGTGGTTGTTGGCGATGAGCCAGACGATGAGTCCGAAGATGACTACGAATCCCATCAAGTACGCGGCGATTCCCTGAATCAAGTCGGAAATCATTACGCCTCGCATACCGAACTTGACAGTCCAGATCTGTCGGATCGTCAGAACGACGACACCCAGGACAACGGCGAGCACGGGCCCGATGACTCCGTCGGACGAGAAGCTGAAAATAAGCGCCAGCGACTGCATTCCCAGAACGACCCATGGGACTGATGCAACGACCCCGATGATTGCTGCGATAACGCGGACTGGCGTCGAGCCGTAGCGGAGTCCGAGCAGGTCTGCTTGGGTACGGAGATCGTAACGTTTTCCCCAGAGGTAGGCGGGCTTGGCCAACAGAAACATGATGATGGCGGCAAAGACGCTGTACTGGACCAGATAGAACCCTGTCACGCCGCTGCCAGCAGTGAGCCCTGCGAACGAAATGAAGACGGTACCCGGCAACCAGGTATTGATGAACGCGGCGGTTCCGTAGACGGAGTTGAACGACCGGCCGCCAGTTGCGTAGTTAGAGAAGGAAGAGTCTTTGGCTGAGGTGCGCTCCATGACGATGATGACGAAAATGAAGAAGACGGCAATCATGCCGAACGTGATCCACATGCTCAGTCGCCTCCCTCAGCGGTGAGAGTGATCCTGTTGAGAATGAGAACCAATGCCGCGACGAGAACAGAACTGCCGACGATGTAGGCAAATGACCACCAGGCTTGGCCAAAGATCCAGTGCAGGGGTGGGAAGAGTATGAGGACGGTGGCAAGAGCAATGATTGCTCTGACCGTTCGGGTGGGACTTGTCTTCTTTGACATGTGCATCAACCTTCGAAACGTTTGACTGCCATATGCCGGAACGTTCCGGCATTGATGAAGTGTAGTCATGCTCGTTAGCTCCGTGTCAAGAGCTCGGCCGCTAACGGCTGTCTGACTGACCGAAGGGCAAGCGGTCCGACGCTCGTCATCGGTGCTGATACTGTTCCCATATGACGCGCCCCTCGCCCACGCTGCATGATCTCGCCGCTCACGTCGGATTGTCCGTGACAACGGTGTCTGATGCGCTACGTGGGCAAGGTCGAGTTGCCGAGGCCACACGGTCCAAGATCCTCGAAGGGGCGGCCGAGTTGGGATACTCGCCAAATCGACCCGCGCAGTCTCTTCGTAGCGGGTCGAGCCTCAACGTCGGGATCTACATTCCCCGGCGGGTGCTCGGGATGGAGTTTTACATGGCGTTTGCGATGTCGGTCGCAGACGAGCTGGGACAGTATGGGTACGACCTGACGATCATTTCCGATGCGAAGGAACCGCGGCGGTGGACACAGTTCGCTGCGGTGGTGATCGTAGACGCGTGCTTGAGCGACGGTCCCTTGCGCGAGAATCTGGATAATGGATCGACCGTATTTACCGCCGGTCGAATTGAGGGGTTGCCGGACAGTCGGTTGGCTGGACTGATCGAGATTGACTATTGGAAGATGCTAACGGAGGCACTCGACGGGCTCGAACAGCAAGGTGAAGTGACTTCGCCCTTCCTCATCGCGTTCGAGCCGTTGGACAAGTATTCGTGGTCTCAGATGCTCATCGACTCGTTCGAGGATTGGTGCACCGTGCGGGGGTTGGAACCTGATGTGTTCACGGTCTCTCCAGACCCGAATTCGTGGTTGTTTTCTGACGATTTCTCACGACGAATCAGCGAGGGGAAATCGTATGATCTGGTTGTTCACGGAGGGACGCTTCTGTCGATGGCCGCACGTTCCCAGAAGCTGTACACCGAGCTTATTGAACCGGAGTCAATACGCACGGCAGTTCTGACGACGAGTGAAATTGAAACCCGACTCATCGATTGCGACGTCGCTCTTAACATCCGCGCAAAGGAATTTGGAGCGGCAATGGCCCGTCTATGCCTGAAGCGGTTGCTCAATGGGACGCGAACCTTTACTCACGAATGGTTCGAGCACGAGGTAGTCATGACCGAAGCCTCCTAAGGAGGCGCTCCTTACCCTCTCGCCTCAGACCCGCTGGTCCAAGTCGTTTCGCATAGTTCGGTGTTGCGAACACCACCTAAGTGAAACTTGGTGCGTTCCCATGACGCTGCGGGGCGTACAGACTGAAAAATCTAACTTCGCTCCTTCCCTAGTGAGACCGATCCTCTTGGTTTGAATGCGGAGTGCATCCTGCATTTGATCAGTTTGCCCTAGGAGACACGACGTTGACACAGATGCAATGGTTGTCTCAGGCATCATCATCTCAAAGATGGGAGCCATCGAGATCGGAGAGATGCTCGGTGAATCGTTGGCAGACCAGATCACGATCACGTTCAGGTGGCAACTCGTACTGCCTATGCCCCGCAAGATTGGCCATTACGGACTTGGATTCAAAGTTTAGTACGGGACCGGGGCACGAATGTTCCGTCTGGTAGGTCGTCTGCGTACCTCGATCGCCACGGCGAGGAGGCAAGTCAGTACAATTTACTTCCGCTCGATCATCGGACCTTGGGAGTATTTCCGCAGACCTATTGCAGAACTGGCGAATTGCTTCCGGCGCGGCACATGGTGCACCGTGGTTGACTGGCGGAGAGTTTGAACGTATCGATTCCTTCGGTCACAACTCCAATCCGTGGATAGTGGGATTGAGAACGGCGAGGGTTTCAATTGAGGAAATCTGCAACCTCAATTTCCAGTTCCTTGGATGGACTACGGAAATGGATGCCGAGCCGTGATCCTAAGCCGTAGCCGGCCGATCGATGCTGGCGTGGGGACTGCTTACGGGTTGGGTGCGTGTGTCGCCCGGCACGGCACCACTTCATCTGGGATCATTAGGGGACTATGTTGTTTCCAGATAATTAGACAGTGAGCTTAGGCTCTTGTCGGTTAGGGACCTCGATGAAGATGTGCCGCTTGCAATTCCGACGACCTGTCCTCGTGCGCGCCGACACGTCACGGCTCCTTTCGTGATGCGAAGGATTCGCAAGGTCAGCGGTGCCCGAGGCGCAGGCATCCTGGACGGGTGGTCGATGTCTGCGGGGACCGACGACTTTGCGCGAGTTAACGTCATTTACGGGGGCAACGGAAGCGGTAAGAGCACGCTTGCGCGCGTGTTCGCCCAGATGTCTGGACGGGACCTCACTGACCTAGAGGTCCAGTTGGAAGAGTCCGGACCGGATAGGACGACTCGTCGCATCAAAGATCGCGCGGACAGTTTCTGGTCGCGTGTGAGGGTGTTCAACAAGGATTTCGTGAGCCGGAATTTGTTGTTCGACGTCGAAGGCCGTAGTGACGTGCTTCCACTCCTGGTCTTGGGCGAGCCAAACGTGGAGCGGGACAAACGGTTGGCCGAGATCAACCCACGTCTGGAAGCGATCCCCGGTGAGTTATCCGAGGCCCAGAAGGCGTTTACGGAAGCGACGAGAGCCGCGAACAAGCTCGCTACGGACACGGCCAGAACCATTAGCCAGGAGCTGCAGCCAGCCGGCGGTCGATACGAATCGCGTAAGTACGACGCACGACGGCTAAAGGAAGCTCTTCTCTCGATAGATCTAGAGGCTGACAGCCGATCCGACTCCGAGATGGCTGCCGATTTACGCGTCGTCCAGGGCCGGCGCATGGAGCCCGTAGGATTGATTCAGCCGGTTAGGTTCGACCTGAGGTGTCTCGAAGAGCAGGTCTCTGAGGTTCTAGGGCAAACGATCACGAGCACCGCGCTCGACGAGCTCGTGGGAGACGCGAGCGCGGAACGTTGGGTCCAGCGAGGGGTGCAGCTCCACGAGCATCGCGGTGAATGCCTTTTCTGCGCCAGCCCGGTCACTCCCGAACGTCGCCGAGCGCTCGATAAGCACTTCGATGAGAGTTTCAAACGCCTTCAGGACCGAGTAAGTGCTCTCGACCGCAGCCTCGAGTCCGAACATGCCGCGGTCGCCGAGCCGCTTACCTTCGCGCCGGACCGCGGCCGCCTATACTCAGACCTTCATGAGAACCACGACAAGGCGATGCGGTCCCAGGAAGAAGCTATCGTCGAGTACCAGAGGCGCGTCGTTTCCCTGAGATCCGCCCTCGCGGAGAAGCAAGCGTCGCCCTTCAGCGTCGTCCGTCTAAGTGCGCTTCCTGGCCGGGCGGAGCTATCCTTCGAGCAGGTTAATGAACTGCTAAGTCGGCACAACGCGCGTTCTGCTGACTACCAGAAAGTCGTCGCGGCTGCGGCCCGGCGGGTCGAATCTGGGCGACTCGCAGCCATCGCGGATACTTACCGAGAATCTCAGCAGCGAGCGCAGACCAACTCAGAGCTGGCAGAGAACCTTCAGGGTGAGCAGGAGCGTCTCGAGCAGGAACGCACGAGTTTGAATGTGACGGAGCTGGACGCATCGCCGCTTGCAGAAGAGCTGACCCGGGACGTCGCCTGTCTCCTCGGGCGCGACGAGCTCGTTTTCGCGAACCAAGACGGGAAATACTCGATCGAGCGCCATGGGGAGCCGGCGACTGCACTGAGCGAAGGCGAGCGGACAGCGATCTCGCTGCTGTACTTCCTCTGCAGCCTCCGAGATGAGCAAACCAAGGACCTCGATGCGACAGTAATCATCGACGACCCCGTGTCCAGCCTGGATCAGGAGATTCTGGTCGGGGCGTCGAGCCACCTGTGGAGCGCGCTCGTCGGCAACGGCGCGAAACACCAAGTGCTCCTCCTTACACACAGTTTCGAGCTGTTCCGCATGTGGAGCAACCAGCTGGATCGACTTCCGCCGCAATTGAAGAAATTGTGCCCGTACTCCATCTATGAGCTTCGAACCCGCTATAAAGAGGTCTTCGACGGGAGCGCCCGCCGGGCACCGGTGCTACTCTCGTGGACGGATAAGAAACTTCGCACGAAGCTGAGGTCGCAGTACCACTACCTCTTCTGGAGAATCGCTGACGTCCTTCGGGAAGAAAATTCGGACGGCGACCTCGCCAAAGAGATGGAGGCAACTGCTGTCATTCCGAACGCTGCCCGACAGATGCTCGAAGCGTTCCTCGCGTTCAAGTACCCAAGCAAACTTGGAGATTTCGAGGGATCAATGCGTCGAGCATTCCGGGAGCAGAGCGTATCCGATCCGCTTCGACAACGGATCACTCGCTTCGTGCACCGCCAGTCGCATAACGAGGAAGCTAACATCGACAGGCCAGTCGGCATTGGCGAATCGGTTACTGTCCTCAGATCAGTGTTCGAGTTCATCGAAGCCGTTGACGCAGACCACTTCAACGAGATGTGCGCAGCTCTCGAACTCACTCCTTCGGTTGTGCTCTCGCGAGCGCCGGTTCCCGCTGGCCAAAACTGACGACGGCCGGCCACTAGAACTCGATCCGATTCTTCATTTCTATTCAGTCTGGAACTTTGGAGGACGGGCAGGCTCCATACGTCTCCCTCAGTGAGGTCGATGGAACTTGTTCTGGCTGCGATTCTCGTGCGCAGGGTCAAGTTCGGGTGAAGGATCAGCTCCCTCTGACGGTCTCATTGCGGGATCGCGATCTTCGCCGGATTGTTCCTGGCAGCGTTTACGCATCTGTCGGGCGTTCGATAGATTATGGAAGCACAGTACGCTCGGCAAGGACGGGCTAAGCGTCCTTCGCGTGACCTCGGCGAAATTATCGTGATCAGGATGCTCGGAGCGACCCTCGTGAGCTTGGCCATGGCCGCGATCTTCGTCGTCGGTACGAGCGCGGCTTAGGTTGACCAGGACGGAGGGGCGGGCGTATGTGCGGCCGCGACAGGGGTCGGGGTTGGCCGCCTATCCTGGTCACATGTCAAACGAGAGTGTTCGAGCGTCGCGTCCAGTATGGGGGTTGAATGAAAACACCACGGAGTTGCAGGTAGCGCCGGAACGAAACCCCCGCGTCAAGGTAATAGCGGGAGGCACATTGGTGGCAGCGGCCAGGGAGCTAGCAACGCTCCCTGATGCGCCGAACCTGAAGGTCAAATCGGGGGAGCACCTGGCTGGGATTGTTTTGGGAGCGTACGGCAGTACGATAAATGTTCTGGATACCGACGGAGGCTTCGATTTCGAGCTGTCCGACGATGCAGACCGCCTTTTCGATGGGAAGAGATATGCAATTGTCGAGGTAAAGTCGGCAGGCGGTGATTGGCGCGAATTCCACAGCAAAGGTGGGCCCGAAGATGTGCATAGTGTTCAAATCGAGCGCTACCAAGATGCGCTGATAAAGCTGGAGGAAGCAGTACTGAAGGCGGAAGCACAACTCAATTCAAAACATGCGGTCGGGCATCCGTCCCGCGAAGTCTTCTTGACTATCCACCCGTTCGATCTCGCAACCGATGTAGGGCTTTCAGTGGATCCGCGCGTTGCGCTGCACGCAGGGCTTCCGGCCGTTAATCAAACTCTCGAAATCGAGGGGTTGTGGCTAATGTTTTACCCCGGTTTGATCGCGCGTTGGTCACAACGGCACCGATGCTGGGTGCGGTACCTCGTCGCGGCAAGTTCGGAGCATTCGACGTTCGACCCTGGGCTTGCCGAGGCGGAATCAGCGTATCTTAAGGAGCTGGCTGAGAAACACGGTATCGAACCGGGATTTGCCTGGTCCGATGGTCTCATATATAGCCGAGACTGACGGCAAGAGCTCGTGGCTAATGAACACCTCATCGGAGTACAACGGCTGATTCGACGGTGTTCGGGAGGTCGACCAGGGGAGCGGTTCCCAGTCCAAGTTCAAATTCGTGGCGGTTTCGATAGTAAATCACCAACTAGAACACATTGATGTGGCCATGCCCTCCACGGGAGCCCCTCAGTAGCATCATCCGGCGGTGGCATTCGGCTTCTCCCCGCGGAGCCACTCACCGAGGCTTGGGCTGTGAGTGCGGTAGGGACGAAAGATCTTCGCCCCAGTGCCCTCAGCTGCTTCGCCTTGACCGAGAGCCAAGTTGCCGTTTCTGTACTTGGTGCGGAGGGGCAACTCCCAGAGCCCTACGCGCCTACTTAGCCATTCCTCGTGCGCTTTAGGGTTGTGTGTGAACACTTGACCGAGCATATGGAGAGAGCCGGACAAGCAACGCCGACAGCCACGGCTATGGCCAGCCAGGCGGGTGCATATCGTCAGCCACTGGGCGATCCCTATCGCGGTCAAGGGACCAGAAACTCGCTCAGACCTACTTCGCGACTCCGAAGGCTCGATCGACTTCCTGGCAACAGAACTTGTAACGTCGGGTGCTTCCGCATGGACAGGGCTGATATGGGCCTTCGCGGTAGCCATCGACACCGTCGTCTACTGTGGCGAGAGCAAACGGTGGGAACCAATTGGCGTGAATCATACCTCTGGTCACTAGGACGGAGTTCGTCGGTTCGCGCGGAATGCCCCACGGATGGTCATCGTCCGCCCGTGCAGGTGAATCGAATGTACCTACGCATCTCTCTGCGGCCGGCATTTCCTCTTCTAGGGAAGCGGAATGGCTGACTAGTGCAGTCCACGAAGTGCGGTTGTGTCGATTTCGCGCCCCACTCGTGAAATGATCCGCTGCTGCGGCTAGACCGGTAATTAGTGGTGGAATCATGCTACCCGTGGCTGCGCCGATTCCAAGTCCGGCGAGAATCTGAAACGAGTTCTGGCGAAGAGAGAGCCCCATCTTAGAGAGGAGACCGCGATCGGCTTCCTTTCTAGCGGCTTCCAAAATCGGCCGGAGCATCACCTGCTCCTGCTCGTGGAGGTATGCTTCGAATTCTTCTTTGGTCGCCTCTACGGGAGCTTCGGAATAGATTTCGAAGAGTTGCCGCCTGAACTCGCCGAAGCTGTCATCGTTGTGAACTCGGCTCAATTTCTCCGAGGTTAGTCCCGAGAACACCGGGAGCTCGGAACGTATGAGGCATTCTCGAACGAGATCGGATTTTGTGCTCCTGGCTCCCATTCCCTCGCGGCACACGAATCGTTCGTACTCGAACGGAGCACAGTAGGTACTTCCATAAGCATTCGCAGAGACGTACTCGCGAGAGAAATAGGTCAATGCGTCTAGGAAGGTCTTACGAGTTTGCTCTTCCCATGCTCCGCCGGCGAAGACGAACATGCCACGTTCCCCGTCGTGCTTCGCCAAGTCCTCGGGTTGGAACCTCCTAGCAAGCGCAATGGGTTCGGTCAAAAGCGAGTCAGCAAGCTCGTCTCGAAGTCTCTCGATATCGTCCTGCTGCTGGTGGTATTGAATCTCCATGGGAGCGAGCACCATGATCCCGCCCTCGATAAGCGGTCGCGCCTCCCGGAGGGCAGGTAAGACTCGCGCCAAGAATGCGCGCGTCTCTGCGATCTTGAGGCCCTCTCCCGGTAGGTACCACCCTGGAGCGGACGACAGGTACTGCTCGTTCAGGCGAGCTTCGTTGCTGAACCAGTCGGCGATCTGATCCTTGACCAGGACCTGCTCTGTAAATAGGAGACTCGATCGCACTACGCCCGAACCGATTCTCAGTGAGTCTGCCGAGGGCCACCCTCCGAGGTACTGAACGTTTTCGCGCAAACGCTCAGTCGGATCGTTGCTCGATGTGAATTTACGGACTTCGTCGCCCAGTTCCAGGATGCGGGATGCGGGCATCGCCCGAATGTCGTCGTCTCGATAGAAGAAATTGTCAATGACATCCAGGATCGTCGCCATGCTTTCCCTTTCCATCGACCCGCGCATTTCAAACGTACCGCATAACGGTTTGAAACTAGCAGACGCTTGCTCGCTCAGAATCATTCTTCTTCATCGGCTCTGGATGGGTAGGGGGCACCAACCATGCCATGTACGATGAAATTCGAGATCTGTAACCGTAGTCTCAAGCAGACGCGGAACTTCGGTGGGCAAACTGCGACCTAGAATCAGTGAATGACTGACCAAGGACACTACCGATTCGTTAATCCCCAGACGACGATCGGAATCATCTGCTCGCCGGACCGACTCCCGCTCACACCGCATGGCATTGAACCTTCTGTTTGGGAACGGCACCACTCGCCTGCGGTCACCGGTACGTCTGATCACGATGTACCCCGAGGGGCAGATACCCACGACGCTGCCCGGCACCGATCGTTGGCCTGTCCTCATGACGGAGATTGCGGAGATCACTGACTAGGTGCGGACACAGGCCGTGCCACGTCTCCTCACCGGAACAGAGCCAATGGAGCCTGTGCTACCCGTGCACTTCGAGATCGTGGCCGGGCACGCTGATGAACTTCGCGCGATCATCGACGGATCCATGTCCACTGCCGGGATGCGGTACAAGAACCGGCTCGGTGCCACATTTGAACGGATGGCCATCCCCGAATGGCTCAGCCAAGTGGACGGAGCACCGGACGCACAGCAGATCGCCCAGTTGCTCGATCAGCTCAGCGTTCATGAGGTTCTAGACCGTATGCGGCGGTTGACCCCGTCCTTCGACTACGGCTCCGACACTGCGCTCCACATTGTTGAGGCCATCAAAGAATTGCAGGACGAGGCCGCGGAGTTCGTTTCCGGCGGGCTGTCGGTTCAGCAGAACGGCACGGCGCAGCATTCCAGCATTCCGGCCGTCGGTGCCGGATGCGGCCGCTAGGTCGGCGCACTGCTGGTGATCGTGACCGCTCGACTACAGGGTCGAAGTCCACAATCGATGAGTTGCCGATTCGCCTTAAGTACCGCAATGGAAGCATGTCGACTGACGTTCTTCATCAACTGAGCGGTAGTCGATTTTGAGCGCACTTTGGCTCTGTGACCGGGTGTTTTGTTTTTAGGTCGTGGTCTTACGGGCGAGACTGGTCATCGAAGCATGTCTCAGTACGTGCTGCGTCAGCTCGCGACCGACTGATTCAGGCAGGCGGCCTGACGGTTGCGCGGCGGTCGTTGCGGCCGCTGCGTGATCGCGGTCGCGGCTGTTGCTCAATGAGTACGGTCGCTGAATGAACGCGGCGACTGCGGTCGCTGAGTGAGAACGGTCGAGGGCCGGTGGGATTGATTCCCACCGGCCCTCGTCGCGTCCCCGCCCGGCCCGGACTCCGTCGGGCGGGGCCGCCGTTCCGGGGACGCGGCCGAGCCACCCACTCGGGTGTTTATGGCCTGCAGCCCCCGTAACCTCGCAAGAATGACACACCCACGCGTTCCTTCGGTGCGTTATGTCACTCGCTGTAGGACGTGCGAGTTTCGGCGTGGGAGCGGGTAGCGGTGCCGGTTGCTCCGTTGGCTACGGCCGCCCGAAGCCCGCGCTCAGCAAATCATCGCGAGAGTGACATACCCACGCGTTCCTCCGGGGTGCTATGTCACTCGCTGTAGGACGTGCACGCGATGGCGGGGTGAGTCGCTGTCGCACCGGGTGCAGAGACATACGAGTGGCTGCATCATTGGACCCGCAGTGTGTGCGATGATCAGCGCATGGAAAAGGGTCCTGGTGGTGGATCAGCGCGATCGTCGTCGGCGTCGGAGCGCGGGCGGTCGGTGCAGGAGCGGCCGCTGGGCTTCGGCGCACTCATAGTCGCTTACTCCGTTCACCTTGTCGCATGGGCCGGCTACGTGGGCATGCACATCGCGTCAGAGAGCTACTTCGTTGGCCGGCCGTGGGTGACGAGTCTCTGCGGGTTCTTCTTCGCTGCGGTGGCTGCCGCGTGCGCACTCATCATCGGACGGGGGCTGCCCGCAGGGGTCCGGTCTGCATTTGCGCTCGTCAGTGTCATCGTCGTCCTGGGCGCCGGGCTTGTTGAGCTCGTCGGTCTGGTGATCTACGACGCCGACACTTCGCTTGCCGACATCGTCTCCATCGTCTTCACACCGTTGGCCTTCCTCCCGTACATCGGGATTCTGGTCTACCCATTCCTACTGGCCGGCGTGGTCGTCTGGCTGACCACATCCAAGCGAGATGCAGCCCCTCGCCTTCGAGAGACGTCGGCGGCAGGGGAGACCCCCGCGGCAGGGGAGACCCCTGCGGCAGTCAACGGCGCTTTTCAACAGGGCGGTCGTCGTCGCACGAGAATCGCGTTTGCTGCCTGGGCGCTGTCTTTTGTTGCCAGTCTCATCGTCATCACCGTCCTCACCGTCGAATTTCTCGCCCCCGCCGATGTCATGACAGGCGAAACCTGGGAAGTGAAGTTCGGTCTGATGGCGCTGGCCGGAATCATCGGGGCCGTGTCACTGGTAGGGATCCGCCGACCTGTCTCGACCGTGGCCACCTCCGTCCCCGTCGCTTATGCTCTCGGCATCATCACCATCTTCGCCCTGGTCTCCGCCAACCTGCTGAGCAGTCTGTCGACGGCTCAGGCAGTGTATTCGGACTCCACTGGAATCGGCGGCGCGCTCCTATGGATACTCGTTGCCGTCATGTTCCCGTTGGCCGGAGTAGTTGCCCTCATCATGACGGCGCTCGTGGTGCTCCTGCGGCCTCGCATGGACGGCGATCCTCGGAGAGTCAAGCTCAGCAAATCATCGCGAGAGTGACATAACCACCCGGTGCTACGGTGCGTTATGTCACTCGCTGTAGGACGTGTGGGCTGGGCGGGCGCGTGCCGGGAACGTGCGGCAGGAAGTGTCTCGATGCAGAGGCCGTGAAACGTGGACTCTTCGGGCGGGGGGAGTGGGCCGCGCTACGATGGTTCGAGTGGAATCAGTCCGTCAGCGAAGAGTTCAGGAGCAAGGCGCCGCATGACCCTCCTCGAGTCGATCGCCTCACCGGCAGATCTCCGCAAGCTCGACGGTGCCGAGTGCGAAACGCTGGCAGAGGAGATCCGCGACCACCTGGTCGCCACGGTGGCCGGCACCGGAGGACATCTCGGGCCCAACCTCGGCGTGGTCGAACTGACGATGGGGATCCACCGGGTCTTCGACTCCCCGCGAGACACCATCCTCTTCGACGTCGGCCACCAGGCCTATGTGCACAAACTGCTGACGGGACGAAGGGGCGAATTCTCGACTCTGCGCCAACGCGGCGGTCTCTCCGGATATCCCAGTCGGAGCGAGAGCGACCACGACGTCCTTGAGAACTCCCACGCCTCGGCGTCCCTGTCCTGGGCCGACGGCATCGCCAAGGCCCGAGGGCTCAGCGGTGAGACAGACCGCCACGTGGTCGCGGTCATCGGCGACGGGGCACTGACCGGAGGCCTTGCCTGGGAGGCGCTCAACACGATCGCCGCGGACAAGTCGACCCCGCCGCGCAGACTCGTCATCGTCGTCAACGACAACGGCCTGTCCTACGCCCCGACGGTGGGTGGAATCGCCGACCACCTCGGCCGATTGCGCACCGCATCACACACCGCATCAGGCGGGGAGACAGAATCGTTCGGGGACGTGGGATCGCCCGGCCAAGCAGGATCGCCCGGCCACAAGGAAGTCCGGTCCGATGATGAGACGAGCTCGTTCCGAGAGGGGACGGTCCAGCCGCAGTACGGACTGTTCGGCGCACTCGGAATCAAGTGCCTCGGACCTGTCGATGGTCATGATCTGGCCGCGGTCGAGGAGGCCCTGCAGCGGGCGCGGCAGTACGACGGTGGCCCGATCATCGTGCACCTGATCACGGAAAAAGGTCACGGCTACGACCCGGCGCTCAACGACGATGCCGACCAGTTCCATTCCGTGGGTGTCATCGACCCATACACGGGACGGCCAGCTCCGTCGAAGGGGCAATCGGCGAGATCGACACAGACCTCATGGACATCGGTGTTCGGCGACGAGATCCTCGAGATCGCACAGACCAGGGACGATATCGTCGCCGTCACCGCGGCGATGCTGCAGCCGGTGGGGCTCGCGAAGTTCGCTGAGGCATTCCCGGACCGGGTCTTCGACGCCGGCATCGCCGAACAGCACGCTGTGGCCTCCGCCGCCGGTCTGTCCTTCGGCGGCCTGCACCCCGTCGTCTGTCTGTACGCAACCTTCCTCAGCCGCGCCTTCGACCAAGTGCTCATGGACGTCGCCCTGCACAGGCAGGCGGTCACCTTCGTCCTCGACCGGGCCGGAATCACCGGGCCAGACGGCCCCAGCCACCACGGAATCTGGGACATGGCGCTGCTGCGCCTCGTACCCGGACTCCAAATTGCCGCACCGCGCGACGGCGCGCGGCTGGTCGAGGAACTGAACGAGGCCGTAGCGATCGAGGACGGCCCGAGCGTGATCCGTTTCCCGCGTGGCAGCGTCGGCGCCGATGTGGCCGCGATTCGCCGCCTGCACGACGGCGTCGACATCCTCCGCGAACGACCGCAGGGTGCAGATGCCGATGTGCTCATCGTCTCCGTCGGACCGTTCGCCGAGCGCGCCGGTGAACTCGCCGATCGGCTGGCCGAGGACGGCGTGCGCGTGAGCATCGTCGATCCGCGGTGGGTGCTGCCGGTGCCGGGCAGCGTCATCGACCTGGCGATGGATCACAGTCTCGTGGCCGTGATCGAGGACGGAATCGAAGGCAGGGGAGTCGGGGCTCAGATTCGGTTCGAACTGAGTGATGCGCAGCTGCGTCCAGGGGTCCTCGAGCTCGGTGTGCCGGTTGAATTCCTGCCGCAGGGAAGCCGTGTGGAGATCCTCGACCACGCGGGCCTCGACGTCGCCACGATGGCGCGCGAGATCCTCCGCAACCTCCCCGCCGAGGTGACCGATCGTCTCCGTGCACGGGCACGAACCGCCGGCTGAGTCAGCAGGACCGCTAGGCGCGGGGGAGGGACTCCAGCGTCTTCGTGAGTACGGGGGTGCTCAGCTCGATCTGCCAGTCCCTGGCACCGCGCTCGGCGAGGAAGGCCGGGACATCCACTCGTCCGACGGCCGCGAGTGACTTGACGATCGCCGGCTGCAGGAGGACATCGTGGGGCATCGTGAGCTCGTCCGCCAATTCGCCCATCGCGGACTTCAGCGCTGCAACCCGATCCTTGAGATCGGCATGGCTGAAGGGGCTGCGCTCTCTGGGCTCCTCGCCGGACTCGCGCCGGGAGGGAAGCTCATCGACGGACAGCCGACCGGCCTTGCGGTAGGCACGGAAGAGACGACCCGAATCCGCACGAGAGAGCTTCGGCCAGTCGCGCATGATGTCATCACTCGACTGCACCCTCGACTGCGCCAGAGCGGTGAGATCCCGGTCGCGCAGGATCTTCGTCGGTGCCACATCCGCCTCAGAGGCCATGGCGTCGCGGGCGATCCACAGCTCCCGCACGCGGGCGATGTCTCGACGCGACTTGATCTTCGAAAGACCATGCGTGCGCCGCCAGGGTTCAGCGCGATGCTTGGGTTCGAAATCGAGCAGATGCTCGAACTCCTGCTGGGCGTACTCCCACCGGTCGGCCTCGACGAGAGCCTCGTGGAGGATGTCCCGAATCGGCAGCAGCACTTCGACATCGAGGGCGGCGTAGTTCAGCCATTCCTCGGGCAGCGGTCGCTTCGACCAGTCCGCCGCGGAATGCTCCTTCGCCAGTCGCACCCCGAGAGTCCGCTCGGCGACCGCGGCCAGGCCGAACTTCTCCCAGCCGAGCAGACGTGCGGCGAGCTCGGTGTCGAAGAGGGCGCCGGGCCGCATGCCGCGATCCTGCAGGCAGGGCAGATCCTGAGTGACCGAATGGATGACCCACTCGTCCTCGCCGAGGGCGGGGTTGAGCGGGCTGAGGTCGCCGAGAGTCTCGGAGTCGAGGAGGAAGGTTCCCGCACCTTCACGGCGCAGTTGGACGAGGAACGCTCGCTGGCCATACCTGATGCCCGAGGCGCGTTCGGCGTCGATGGCGATCGGACCGGTGGCCGCGTTGAGATCGCTGCAGGCTGCGGAGAAGCCATCCTGGGTGTCGACGACGTCGGGGATGCCGTGAGCGGGTGTGGCCAAGAGCGGTAGTTCAGTTGTCATCGACGACGCCCGGGCAGGGCTGATACTCCTTCAGGAAGAGGTGGCAGTCCGGCGACTGTGCTGAGCAGATCGATCCACGCTTCGAAGTGATTGCCGATCAGATCCGGCTCGGCGATCACCGGGGTCCACGAAGCACGCAGCTCCAAGTCTATCGTGGCCGGACGACTGGCCAGAGTTCCGAAGCTGTCCGAGAGCACCCGGGTCGTCGTGCCGCCGGCGGCGACGACCTCGCAGTCGTTGGACTCGAGCGCCTCCTCGAGCCAGCTCCACGCCACATGGCCGAGCATCGTCTCATTGCCCAGCTCGTGTTCGAGCTCGGCACGGATATAGGACACGATCCGGAACTGGCCCTCCCACTCCTCGGGGGAGCTGGGATCGTAGAGGACGACGATCCGGCCGGTGGCCAACTCGTCGATGGTCTCGTCGCTGGCCTGCAGGAAGGTCTCATCGGCACGCACCTCGGCGCCGAGGGCATAGGAGTACGGCGCCAGACGGGCCGGGGCCGGGATCTCGGAAATCGACACATTGTTCGTGTTCCGCGCTTCGCGCAGAACCGAGGTCACGGCGGTGAACTCCGCCGGGATGCGATTGAGAGGTGAGGTGTTGACCACAGTTGCCACGATAGATCAGCCCCGGAACGAGGAGAACCGTCCACGCCGTGCGAGCGGCAAGAGTTTTCCGGCACGGACCACGGAATGTGAGAGTCAAGTCACTGCGTCTTGAAACCGGAACCGGGTGGGCCAAGGGATGCGAAGAATGGGAGGATGGAACCATGACTTCACCCCTGCTGTCGGCGTTGCGTTCGGAGCCGATCACCCGCACCCCTGTCTGGTTCATGCGTCAGGCCGGACGTTCCCTCCCTGAGTACCGGAAGCTGCGGGAGGGCACTGCGATGCTCGCGGCCTGCCGTGACCCCGAGCTGGTCTCGGAGATCACCCTGCAGCCCGTGCGCCGCCACGGCGTCGACGCCGCGATCTTCTTCTCCGATATCGTCGTTCCCCTCCAAGCGGCCGGGGTCGATGTCGAGATCGTGGCCGGCAAGGGCCCGGTCATCGCCGACCCCATCCGCAGCCGTGCCGACGTCGACGCCCTTCCGGAGCTCGACCCCGCGGACATCCCCGACATCGCCGAATCGATCGGCCGCGTCGTCGCCGAACTCGATGCCGACACCCCGCTCATCGGCTTCGCCGGAGCCCCGTTCACCCTGGCCAGCTACCTCATCGAAGGCGGGCCGAGCAAGAACCATGAGAAGACGAAGTCGTTCATGGCTGCCGATCCTGCGAGCTTCGCGGCCCTGCTGGCCAAACTCGCTCGCATCTCCGCGACTTTCATCGACGTCCAGCTCTCGGCCGGGGCCAGGGCCTTCCAACTCTTCGACTCCTGGGCCGGATACCTGTCCCGCCGCGACTACGAGAACCAGGTGCTCGAGCACTCCGCCGCGGTCTTCGCCGCACTGGCCGGCCACGAGGTGCCCAGCATCCACTTCGGCGTCCAGACCGGTGAGCTGCTGACCTCGATGTCCCGGGCCGGATCCTCGGCCGTCGGCGTCGACTTCCGCGTCGACCTCGCCGACGCCGCCACCCGCGTCCAGCCCGGCCAAGCCCTGCAGGGCAACCTCGACCCCGCGCTGCTCTTCGCCCCGTGGGAGGCACTGGCCCCGCGCATCGAGGCGATCGTGCGACAGGGACTCGAACTCGACCGCGGCTTCGTCTTCAACCTCGGCCACGGTGTGCTTCCGGACACGGACCCCGAGGTCCCGGGACGCATCGTCGCCGAGGTGCACAGGGTCTCCGAACAGATCCTCGCAGAACGCGCCTGAGCCGATGAGCGAGATCACGATCGTCGGGGGAGGGATCTCCGGCCTCGTCGCCGCCTTTCGGCTGGCCGCTGACCACCGGGTCACCGTCCTCGAATCCGGGTCCCGCCTCGGCGGGTGCCTGCAGCAGTCCACGCTGTCAGGTGCGATCCCGATCGGACTCGACACGGGTGCCGAGGCCAGCCTGTTCCGGCGCCCGGAGGCGAAGGAACTCGCCGCCGAACTCGGCCTCGACGTCGAATTCCCCTCGGCCGAACACTCCTCACAGGTGTTCACCGGAGGCCGCCTGCACCCCATTCCCAAACGCACCGTGATGGGAGTGCCCGCCGAGGCCGCCGAGGTGGCCGAGCTCATCGGGCCCGACGCCGCGAAGCGTCTCGCCCACGAGGTCATCACCGAACCGATCGAGGGTGCGGACACCTCGCTCGGAGATTTCCTCAGCGAACGCCTCGGCCCGGATCTCGTCGACACCCTCGTCGACCCGCTCCTCGGCGGGGTCTACGCGGGCCGCTGCCGGGAACTGTCCCTGGCCGCGACCGTGCCCGCCCTGCTCCCGGCGGCACGCGAAGGCACCTCCGTGCTCGACCTCGTCTCCCGGCTGCTGGCCGCCCGCGATGAGCAGGCCACCGCACGTCCGACCGGCACCGGAGCCGAACCGGTGTTCATGAGCCTCGTCGGCGGGATCAATCGACTCATTCCCGCCCTCGCGGACCGGATCCGTGCGGCCGGCGGGACCATCCGCCTCGACGCCGGAGTCACCTCGGTGCGGGGAGAGAGCGGACGCTGGTTCGTCGAGACCGCGGAATCGACCATCGAATCCGATCGCCTCGTCCTCGCCACCCCCGCCCATGTGACAAAGGATCTCCTCGTCGAGGAGGCTCCCCGGTCCGCGGCACTGCTGGGCCAAGTGCCCTACGCCGCCACCGCGTTGGTGCCGGCCCTGATCGAACTCGGTTCCGAACCCTTCACCGGCTCCGGATTCCTCGTCCCTCCGACCGAGGACACTCTGATCAAGGCCTCGACCTTCGTGTCGAACAAATGGCCCTGGCTGCGCAGCCACATTCCCGCGGGCACCGCACTGATGCGGATGAGCATCGGCCGTCGCGGCGACGGACCCGACGGATGGAGATCCCTCGACGATGCCGAACTCATCGAACGTGCCTTCGCCGACTGGCAGTCGATCACCGGCCGCACCGGTGACCGACTCCTGGCCGCCGAGGTCCAACGCTGGGATCAGGCCCTGCCACAGTACCTGCCCGGGCACGCTGAGCTCATCGGGAACATCGACGCCGACATCGCCGCCATCGACGGCCTCGAACTCGCCGGATCCGCCTTCGACGGCGTCGGCATCCCCGCCTGCATCTCCCGCGCCGAGGCGGTCGCCGCACGCCTGGCCGCGGCAGACGCATGAATGACCAGTCCGACAACGAATCCAGAGAACAGAGAAGGAGCAGGAATGAGCGAATACTCCCACCCCAGCGACGAGCAGATCGAAAAGGCCAATTCCGAGACCCGCTACATCGCCTACTCGGTCTTCGCCTCGGCCGGTGAGCTCGGCGATGCCGACCGCGCCGAACTCGCCGATGAGGTCCATTCGGCACTCGCCCCGCTCAAGGAGCAGGGGCTCGTGGTGCGCGGAATCTACGACGTCTCGGCCCTGCGCGCCGATGCCGATGTGATGTTCTGGTACCACGCACCGAGCATCGAACTCGTGCAGGCGGCCTACTCCGCGGTGCGCCGCAGCCTGCTCGGCGGCATCCTCGAACCCGTGTGGTCCGTGGTCGGCCTCCACCGTCCCGCCGAATTCAACAAGGCCCACCTGCCGGCGCTGCTCACCGATGATGAGCCGGGCGATTACATCTGCGTCTACCCGTTTGTCCGCTCCTACGACTGGTACCTCCTCGATCCGGCGGAACGGTCGAAGATGCTGCGCGATCACGGCATGGCGGCCGCCGGGTACAAGGACGTCAAGGCCAACACCATCGCGTCCTTCGCCCTCGGCGACTACGAGTGGCTGCTCGCCTTCGAGGCCCAGGAGCTCCATCGCATCGTCGACCTCATGCGCGACCTGCGCAACACCGAGGCGCGTCTGCATGTGCGCGAGGAGATCCCGTTCTACACCGGACCCCGCCGCGAACTCGTCGACATCATCACCGACTGGCGCTGAGTCTCCGACACTGCTGAGAAAGCTCGGGCCCCGCGCAGGCACATCGCCTGCTGGGGGCCCGAGCTCATTTCGTCGGTCTCATGTCCGCGCCTGGCAGCGGCGCCACTTGAGATCGCGCCGAGCGACGGTGTCACGCGCGATCGCACCGAGTCAGTCGGAGTTCTTCTTCACCACGTAGGAGTGGCCGTTGGCATCGGTGCGCATCTCCAGGCCCATCGCCTCGAGCTGCTGGTGGCGCAGGTTCTCGTCTTCGAAGTAGCCTCCGGGGCGCGAGTTGTCGACCTGAGCAGGCCCGACGATCCTGCGGAAGAAGCGATTGAGCCAGGCGACGCCGCGTTGCGGGTCGTGGTGATCTGACATGGGCATCCACTCCAATTCTCGGGCCGCGCGGCGGGATGATCGATGCGAACGGGATAGTTTGATTGTACACTAATCGTTAGTGCACTAAGTAAATGATCCGGGTTCTCTCGCTCACATCATCGATGGCCGCGAGGGCCCGGTTCCGACCGAAGACGAGGTATCCATGTCGACACCGGAAGCGGCGGCCCCGCATGACCCCTTGGCATTGGAGAGTCAGATCTGCTTTGCGCTGGCCGTAGCCTCGCGCAGCGTGATCGGGGCCTATCGTGAGGTGCTCGAGCCGATCAGCCTCACGCATCCGCAGTACCTGGTGATGCTCGCCCTGTGGCAGCACGGAACACTGCCGATGCGCAGGATCGCGGACATGCTCCGCCTCGAGGCCGCAACGGTCTCACCCCTGGTCAAGAGGCTCGCCACGCTCGGCTATGTCGAACGCACCCGCAGCAGCGAGGACGAACGCATCGTCGAGGTCTCGCTGACCGGAACCGGACGCGAATTGCGCACGACCGCCGAATCGATCCCCGGTCGGATGATGGCCAAGCTCGACATCGACGAGCAGGGCCTGCGCGAGCTGCATGCGACGATGACGCGTCTCATCGCCGCCGTCGACGCCTCGGAGGCGCAGGGCAGTGATGAGGCGCAGTCGGCGTCCTGATGCTTCGTCGGTTGACGCTCAGTCGGCGGGCCGGGACATCGGCGTGTGCTCGATGCCGTCTTCCATGAAGCGCGGGCCGTTCGGGGCGAACCCGAATCGGGAGTAGAAGCCCTCGAGGTGGCTCTGGGCGTTGAGCGTGAGCGGCTCGGCACCGTAGGCCTCGACCAGTCCGGCGATGAGCCGTCCGCTCCAGCCCTGCCCGCGTGCGGACGGATCGGTGACGACCCGGCCGATGCTGCGCGCTCCCGGTTCGGAGGCCGGACCGTCAGGGAAGCCGGGCGGCAGCACACGAGCATAGGAACGGGGCATGAGGCTGCGCCCCACCTCGGAGCCGTGGGTGTCCTGCATGGTCCGCGACTCACCGGGGAAGAAGGCATGCAGGGTCCCGGTCAGGGTGTCGGTCCCGTCCTGATCGAGAAAGACGCAGTTCTGTTCGACGACGAAGACCTGGGAACGCAGCTGCAGGATCCCGTAGAGCTCTTCGCGACTGAGCTCGTCGAAGGTGCGGACGATGAGTTCAGGTGCCGGGCTCACTCCTCGCCCTCGGCGGAGTCGCTGCGGCCGGTGGAGTCGGCACCGCCCTCACCGTCGTTGAGCTTGAGCGAGATCGAGTTGATGCAGTAGCGCAGGTCGGTGGGCGTGTTGTATCCCTCGCCCTCGAACAGGTGACCCATGTGCGAATCGCAGTTGGCGCACCTGACCTCGACGCGCTCCATGCCCATGGAGGTGTCGCGGATGTAGCGCACTCGGTCCTCGGCCAAGGGCGCGTAGAACGAAGGCCATCCGCAGTGTGAGGAGAACTTCGTGTCCGAGGGGAACAGGTCGGCCCCGCAGGCACGGCACTGGTACATGCCGACGGTGGTCGTGTCGACGTATTCGCCGGTGAAGGGGCGTTCGGTTCCGCCTTGGCGCAGCACCGAGAACTCCTCGGGGCTGAGCACGTCCTGCCAGCGGATCTCCTCGGGTGCGGTGTCGGTCTCGGAGTTCGGCGTGTGGGTCATTGTGGCCTCCGGTGCTTCTTCGTGGTTGCGGTCGTCTCGGCGGATGCCGTGGTCCGTTGTCATCTGCTCTATTGTCCCACTGCGGTCTGACGCGGGGTGCGGGATATCCGATCACCCGCCTCGGCGGACGCGCATTCGGTCTCTGACCTGCACAACAGCGTTTGGAGACTTCTCATTCCGTGGTGAACAATGAGAGCAGGAGGTTTTCATGGTCCGCGACACGAAATTCCCGACTCGTCTGTTGGCGCTGTCCGTGGGTGTCGGTGCCGGGATCGGTGCCGTGATCTCGGTGGCGTCCTCGGGACTGGCAGCCTATTTCGCACGCAGAATCGTTGTGCCGGAGAACGCTCCGGAGGAGTTGGACATCCTGCACATCGACGGCTTCCCGCCGAATATGCGCATCCATCTCCCCGCCGATGAAGAGACCACCGTGCCAGGCACCTACGGCCTCTACTTCAATCAGGGCTCCGGGCATGCCGTGATCGGCGACATCGTCGAATACGATCCACGGTCGCGGACCGTCTCACGAGAGATCCTCTCGGTCACCCGCGGCGACATCCGACGCGCCTGGCAGGGACGCTGGACGGGCGTCGTCTACCCCGAACCGCTGGCCGCAGGCGTGAAGTACGAGGACATCGAGATCGAATCCGATGCCGGTCGGCTGCCCGCGTGGCTGCTGCCCACCGACGATCCGGAGCCCAAGGACACCTGGGCGATCCTCGTCCACGGCCGCGCGAGCACCCGCGCCGAAGGCCTGCGCGCCGCCCCCGTGCTCAACACGCTCGGGGTCCCGGCGATCGCGATGTCCTACCGCAACGACGCCGAGGTGCGCGTGGAGACGACATCCCGCTACGGCCTCGGCGACACCGAATGGATCGACGTCGATGCCGCGATCGACTATGCCGTGGCCAACGGCGCCCGCCGCGTCGTCCTCTTCGGCTGGTCGATGGGCGGAGCGATCGCCCTACAGGCGGCCTCCCGGGGCCGCAATCGCCGCTTCGTCACCGCCCTCGTCCTCGACGGTCCCGTCGTCGACTGGGTCAATGTCCTCGACGGCCAGGCGCGGAAGAACATGCTGCCGACTCCGATCGCGAAGCTGACCCTGGAGATGATCACCCAGCCCTGGGCCCGTCCCATCACCGGGCTGCAGACTCCGCTCGACCTCGGTCGGATGGACTGGGTGACCCGCGCCGCCGAACTCGACGTACCGGTGCTGCTCATCCACTCCGATGACGACGAATTCGTGCCCTCCGCACCCTCCCACGCCCTGGCCTCGGTGCGCCGCGATCTCGTAACGATGCCCGTCTACGAGAAGTCCCGGCACACCAAGGAATGGAACATCGACCCGGTCCGCTGGGAAGACGATGTGGCGAACTTCCTCGAGGCGAAGATCCTCCCGAAACCCTGAGTCTCCTGAAGCCCTGAGCCGGGCCACGGCGCTCAGCGAACAGGACGGCCCGATGGCTCAGGGCCGCAACACCAGGGTGCCCTCGGCCGCCTCGGTCACGGCCTCCCGCGTATAGGGCCAGGGCCGAGTCCGGTTGGCCGCCCAGTCCTCGGTTTGATCGGCATAGTGCGGGTGGAAGGCATGCCCCGAGGCCCCGGTGAGGTTGATCCACCGGGAGGAGTCGAAATCGCTAAGGTCGATGATCTGACGCATCGACGGCACCCAGTTCGTCTCGAAACCCACCGAGGCGTCCCACCCCGTGGCGTTGACGACCCCGGACCCACCGGAGACCTCATAGGGTCCCCGGTTGAACAGCTTCTCCACGGCCGTGACCCCGGATTCGCCGAGGCTGGCGTTGCGGATAGTCAGCTCGTGCAGGGTTCCCCACCGCCAGGTCACGGGCTCGGTGCCGAGCAGATCCTGGGTCCGCTTCCATGCCGTGCGCATGGCCCGACGCAGCGCATCGTCCCGACCCCGGACCTGCCCGTCGTCCCACCACTGCGAATCAGGCTGTTTGAGCTGGTTCTCGATGACGAGGTACCAGTGGGACCCACCCGAGGGAGGCGCGCCCTTGGGCAGCTTGGGGGCGAAGACCTGGTCGAGGATGGTCTTGGCGAGCACATTGAAGTAGGCCGCGGCGGCGCTGTCGGCGTCATCGTGTCCGTCCCAGTCGGCCAGCAGCTCCTGCGCGGCGGTGATGTCGGTGTCCTTGCCGGACTCCATCTCGAGCAGCAGCGGCAGCAGGTGGGGTGCCAGGGGGTTCTGGTCATCCCCTTGGATGGCGGCCATGTCCGCGCTGCCGACATCGCCGTCTGCGATCGCGTCTTCGAGCAGCTCGGTGATCCTGGCCGCGCGGTCGCCGTCGTCGAAGTCGTTGCTCAGCTGCACCGACTCACCGGGACGGGTGACGGGATTGTTGGCCGTGACGATCCATCCCCGGTCGGGGTTGTACAGGCTCGGCAGGTCCGCGAAGTCGAGGTAGCCCCGCCAGTCCTGGGCGGACTTCCACCCCTGCCTCGGAAGCATTCCGTCGCCCTCACCTCGGCGGGGGATCTTTCCGGGCGCCTGGTAGCCGATGTTGCCCTTCACATCGGCGTAGACGAGGTTCTGCGCGGGCACGTCGAAGAGTGAGGCCGCCTGGCGGAACTCCTGCCAGGTCGTGGCCCGGTTGATGGCGAAGATCGCGGTGGCCGTCGACCCCGGTTCCAGTGCCGTCCATTCGAGGGCGAGCCGGTAGTGCTCCTCGGCGGGACCGGACTGGGTGTTCTCCGTGTTCGCCCCGGTGGAGGCGTCGAGGACCTTCCGGTAGGGGCCGTCGAGTGAGGAGACGAGGGGACCGTGGCTGGTGGAGCGGATCGTGATCTCCCGGGGTTCGTCCTTCGCGATCTTCACCGTCTCCTTGCGCACCTGCACCGGTTCGCTGCCGGAGTCGCGGATCACCTCGGCATCGCGGATCTTCTCGACCACGAGGTCGGCGACATCGGGGCCGAGGTTCGTCAGCCCCCAGGCGATCGACTGGTTGTGTCCGATGACGACGCCGGGCAGTCCCGAGAAGGAGAATCCCGTGACGTCGAATGGGCATTCGGCGCTGACCTGGGCACATCGCAGGCCGATCTGCTGCCACACGGAGGGCATGGCGGGGGACAGGTGCGGGTCGTTGGCCAGCAGCGGTGCCCCGCTTTCGGTGTGCTCACCGGAGACGACCCAGGAGTTCGACCCGATGTCGTGGCTGTTCGTGCCCAGCAGGGCGGGCAGGGACTGCAGAGTCCGTCGGAGTTCGACGAGGTCGGTGGGAGTGCCCTCGGACACCTCGGTGGGGGTGTGGGTGGATTCTTCGGCGCTCGCCGAGGTGGGGGCTGAGGTGATCTCGCCCCCTGCCCGGGCGTCATCGGTGGGCTGATTGTCGCCGGCAGCCGGGACGTCGGCAGGCGCGCCATCACCGGCAGTCGGGCCGTCGGCGGCTGGGCCGCCGGGGGTGCCGTCGACGATCGTCGGCCGGGAGTCGTAGGGGTAGTCGGGGAAGATGTCAGCCAAGTGCTCCTCGGACAGGCCGGCGCCGACGATGGTCCGGTCGATCTCGTCCTCGATGTTCGAACGCAGATCCCAGGCCATGGCCTTGAGCCAGGTCACGCTGTCGGTCGGGGTCCACTCCTCGATCTCGATCCCACCGGTCTGCAGGCCGAGGACCCCGTACTCGAGGGACAGCTCGGTGGGCGAACGGTCGTCGATGTAGGCGTTGACCCCCGCGGCATAGGCTTCGTAGTACTCGCGTGTGGTCGGGTCGAAGTCGGCGACCTCCTGTTCGGCGACGTGTCTCCACCCCAGGGTGCGGATGAAGGTGTCGGTGCCGAACTGAGATTGACCGAAGAGCTCGGAGAGCCGACCGGAGGTGACATGGCGGCGGAAGTCCATCTCCCAGAACCGGTCCTGAGCGTGGACGAAGCCTTGGGCGAGGAACAGATCGTGTGCGGTCTCGGCTTCGATGGTGGGAATGCCGGAGGCATCTCTGGTCACGGTCACCTCGGCGTCGAGACCGGGCAGGGAGAGTTCGCCCTCGGTGGTCGGGAAGGACCGACGGACGATGAAGACGCCGATCAGGGTGAGGATGAGCAGGAGCGCCAGGATGGCGGCGAGGATGCGGAGGAGGACCTTCGTGCTGACGGAGAGGTGGCTGCCGTTCGGCGGGCGGACCGCCTCCACGAGGGGGCTCGATGCCCGGGAATCCGACGCCGCCATGAGTCTCCTTCGACCGTGCAGGTATGTGAGTTCACAGTATCAGGAGGCGTCGGCGTCGATGGGGCGTTTGGGCGGATAGACGAGGGTGACGAGGACGACTGAGATCATCATCAGCAGGAACCAGGCCACGAGCTTCGTCAGCGGCACCAGGTGCCAGCTCTCGGTCTGGCTCGGATACAGCCAGGCGCCCGTCGCCGTCCCGATGTTCTCCGCGATCCAGATGAAGAAGGCCACGAGGACGAAGGCCAGCAGCACCGGCATCCGCAGGGTGCGCCGGTGGACGTGGAAATGCATGCGACAGCGGAAGAAGACGATGCCCACTGCCGCCACGAGGACGTAGCGGGCGTCGAGGACGAAGTGGTGAGTGAAGAAGTTGAGGTAGATGGCGGCGGCGATGATGACGGTGAGCCACCTCGGCGGGTAACGGGTGAACCTGAGGTCGAAGAGTCGGTAGACGCGGACGAGATAGGACCCCACGGCCGCATACATGAACCCCGTGAACAGGGGGACCTCGCCGATGTGCAGGACGCCCCCGGGTGCGTAGTTCCACGAACCGACCGCGGTCTTGAACAGCTCCATCCCGGTGCCGACGATGTGGAAGACGATGATGACGATCACCTCGCGCCCGGTCTCCAGACGCAGCGCGAGCATGCCGATCTGGATGATCACGGCGAGGATGACGAGGAGATCATTGCGGGCCAGCCCGGCATCAGCGGGGTAGAACCAGGCGGTGGCGATGATGGCTGCGAGCATGAGCGCCCCGAACAGGCAGGCCCAGGCCTGTTTGATGCCGAAGGCGAGGAACTCCTGGACTCCTGCGGGAACCCGACCGAGGTACCGGTTGGCGAAGCGATCGAGGAAGCGTTCCAGCCGGGTGAGTTCGCTGTGATCGGCCATGGGTCCTTCGGGTTCGAGTCAGTCGTGTCGTACCAGCACACTATCGCTCGGATCGCTCACGACCGGTGACCGGCCCCCGGTGTCCGGGTTGAGAATTCTCTGGACAAGATCTGCGAGTTCTCTTCACGAACGCACGGATTCTCAATAGTATGAGCGACAGCACAGCGGGTTCGACGATCGATGATCACGGACTCAGCGTCGAGCACACCGCAAAGGAACTGGAATCGATGAAACGAACACAGCTGTCCGCACTGGCTTTCGCCGGAATCCTCGCAGCGACGAGCCTGACCGCCCCCGCGCTCGCCGCGACCGAGACGGACTCCCCGGGACTCGGAGCAGGGCCTTCCCAGTCGTCCGAGTCCGAGCCCATGTCTGAGCCCGGGCTCGAGGACTCAGGGTCTGAGTCGGGGGAGTCCTCCGAGCCTGTCGGGGACGAACCCTCCCAGTCGGACGGGAAGGATGCCGACTCCAAGGATTCGGACTCCACGGACTCCTCGACGGGTGCGCCGCCGCAGGTCTCGCGCAACGACGGCACCACGACGAAGACCTTCGCTGCGAAGCCCTCGCAGGTCAAGGCCATCTCGCTCGATGCGGACGAGGTCAACATCCTCGGTGCGAGCTGGCAGGGCGATGACCCCGGCATCGAGATCCGGTACAAGGACGGCTCCGGATGGTCGAAATGGGAAGAGCTGGCCGCCGATGACGAGGGCGGACCCGATCCGGCTTCGGCCGAGGCCGGACAGATTCCCGCTGCCGCCGCCGACGGCCATTCGGCGGCCGTGCCGATCCTCGATGCCACCGCCGCCGAGGTGCGCACCTCCGGTGACGAGAAGGACACCACCGACCTCGAGATCACGAACGTGGTCTCTCCGGTGACCACCGCCGACACCGCGCTGGCGAAGAAGACGGGATCGGCCGCCTCGGCGCCCTCCTCGGGCATCTCGGCGCAGGTCGCCCACCAAGAGCTGGGGGCGAACATCGTCACCCGCAAGGAATGGGGCGCCGATGAGAAGCTCGTCCGCTGTGAGACGGACAAGACCTCGACGACCAAGGGCATCTTCATCCACCACACCGCGGGTTCGAACTCGTACACGAAGGCGCAGGCTCCGGGCATCATCCGCGGCTACCTCGCCTATCACACGAAGGAACGCGGCTGGTGCGACCTCGGCTACAACTTCCTCGTCGACAAGTACGGCACCATCTACGAAGGACGAGCCGGCAGCATCGACCTCTCGATCACCGGGGCCCACGCCTCGGGGTTCAACTCCTACACTCTCGGCATCAGCGTGATGGGCACCTTCACAGGATCGGCCCCGGCAACCGCCGCCCAGAACTCGGTCAAACGCCTCGTGGCGTGGAAGGCCAACCAGTACTCCTTCAACCCGACGGGGAAGATGACCCTGACTTCGGGCGGGGGAGCGACGAGCCGGTACCCCGAAGGGAAGAAGGTCAGTCTCAACGTCGTCTCCGGGCACCGGGACACGAGCTACACGGAGTGCCCGGGCACCGCGTTCTACGGCAAGCTCGGGTCGATCCGGTCCGGGGCGAAGTCGATGCAGTCGAAGGTCGGAGGCTATCCCGTCAAGGGAGCCATCGGCACGTATTTCCGAGCGAACTCAAAGTCGACCGGGGAAGCCCGTGGCACCGAGAAGGCGCTGAAGAATCCCAACGGCGCCTATCAGCACTTCGCGAAGGGGACCGTCTACTGGTCCTCACCGACCGGGGCACACCTGAACAAAGGCGGGATCCGCACCGCGTACAAGGCCGTGAAGTATGAGAAGGGCGTTCTGGGATTCCCAAAGAGCGACGAGAAGAAGTTCAAGTACCGCGACAACGCCGCCTACCAGAACTTCGCCTCGGGGATGATCACCTGGTCCTCGAAGACCAAGGGGCAGCCACTCAGCCACGGCATGCTCACCAAATGGAAGAGCCTGGGCTGGGAGCGCAGCAGTCTGGGACTGCCGACGAGCGGCGAGTTCGCCTCCAAGGGCAAGACCCGCCAGAACTTCGAACACGGGTACATGACGTACAAGAAGGGCGAAGGGGTCAAGGTCTACGCGGGCTAGTCGTCTTCGCGACGAAGTCGGGGACCGGGATCAGGGCCCATGGGTCATTTCGACTCATGGGCCCTAGACTCGGAGGCATGCACATCCTCATCTTCGGTGCTTCCGGGCACGTGGGCACCGCATTGGCGAAGCACCTCGGCGGCGAGCAGCTCGGCGGTCACCTCATCAGCGGGATCGTGCGCTCGCAGCCGGACGGTGCGGTGCCCTATGAGCTGATCGTCCTGCCCGACTGGGTCGAAGATCCGGAAGGGGCCGCCGAGGCGGTTCGGGCTCAGTCCGGTCCCGCCGTCGACGCGGTGATCGCCGCGGTCGGCGGTTGGTACGTCGACGAGCCCATGCTCGAGCGGGGGATCGAGTCCTTCGATTCGGACTACGGTTCGTACCTGCGTGGGCACTTCGCCGCGTGCGCGGTGTCGAAGCTGCTGTCCGAGGCGGGCAGCACACAGATCATCCACCTCGCTCTCAACGGGGTCGCCAGCGTCGAGGCCTGCGTCGGATCGGGGGCGATCAGCGTCTTCGGCGCCGCCCAGAACATGCTGCTGCGGGTCGCCGAGGCGGAGACGGACACCGTCGACTTCCGCGAACTGCGGGTCATGGCCCCCATCGACGGCGACGACCGCAACGACCTGTCCGGGGGAGTCGAGACGATCGGCATCACCGAGGTGGCCACGGCCGCTGCCCGAATCCTCAGCAGCCCAAGTGACGCCGAGCTGAGCACCGAGATCTCACCCGAGTAGGCGGCATCGCTGAGTTTCGGCCTCGTCACCGAGATCGTCCTGAGCGGGTCGGCTCTCGCTCAGGCCTTCACGTAGCAGTTCAGGCCTTCACGTAGCGGATGAAGACCTGATCGTCGACGGTGCGCACGTCGACGACGCGGAGGTCGATCTCGGTCTCGAGCCGAGAGAAGTGGCTGGCGGAACTCCGGATGTAGCGGGGGCTGAGGCTCAGATGCAGCTCGGCGGCGGGATAGGCGTCGAGGAGGCGGAAGGCGAGATTCGGACCCGACTCGCACAGCAGTGCATCCTCATCGACATCGGTCCCACTGCCCACAGAATTCGCCTGCCTTGATGCGGGGGACGGGGCCGTCGCGATCTCGGCGAGCACCTCGGCGACGGTGGCGGGGGTGAACTGCTGGGCACGGTAGTCGAGCCCGAGCTCGGTAAGCTCGCGCTGCAGCGACGTCGCATCGGATTCGGTGAGCACGTGCACCGGGGTGTGCTCGAGCGCCTTGCCGGCAGCATTGATGACGGGCAGCTGCGGATTGAGCGCCGTGCGACGGTCGACGATGATCGCACTCGCACCTCGGCGCAGGGATCGGAAGTACGCGAAATCAGCATCCGTGGACACCCCCGTCGACCATCCGTCCTGCGCATAGGAGCCGTTGATCGACTGCACGAGCGAGATGATGAGGGGACGCACTTGGCCGGACCTACTTCTTCAGCTCGGCCTCGGGACCCATGGCGATGCGCGGATGGGCCTCGGGATCGATGTTCTCAAGGATCCACTTGAGATCCTTCTCCTTGAGCGTCACGCAGCCGTTGGTGCCCGAGTCGTGGTCGAGGTGGAGCCAGATGCCGCCGCCTTTGTCCCAGCCCATCGGCCGAGTCTTATCGGTCGGTGCCTTGCCGGTCGCGCGGTTGTAGTCGATGGCGATGATGTAGTCGAAGACCGATTCGTAATCGGCACCATAGGCGACATTCGCCGAGGACGGCAGCCGGTCATCCTGCGTGTACGGCAGCTTGGTGCCCGGATCGGCCTTGTACCCGCCGGCATCGCTGAGGGTGAAGACACCGATCGGTGTGGTCTTGTCGCCCTCGCGGCGATCGGCCAGCCAGCCGTTGCTGCCGTTGTGGGTATCGAAGGTCTTGAGCTTCTTCCACTTCTCGTCGGTGAACTCGTAGAAGCTCAGGGTCCCGGAATCCGACTTCGCATCGGGGGAGCTGGTGACGATGACCTGGGACGTCTCCTCCGGGATCTGCGCCGAGAATTCGGAGCCGAGCCCGGGAACGGATACCGAATGGGCCGGTCCGGTGGATGCGGAACTCCCGGCATCCTCGGCGTTCTCAGCATTGCCCGTGGCCGGAACGCTCTGCGCGGGAGCAGCGAAATCACCGTAGCTCGACTGCTGCGCCGGCCCGGCGACCGAGGTGGCGTGGAGTCCCGAGGAGTCCTCATCGGAGCTTCCGGCGCTGGTCGCGCACGAGGTCAGAGTCAGAGTGAGGGGAAGAGCGAGGACGGCGAGAGCAAGGCTCCTCGCACGCTTGGTTCCTCCACTGAGCATGAGGCCATCATCTCACGAACCTTGAGAACCTCACGGTATTGACTGTGCGAAAATGACCCCATGAGCATTCCACCCGTGCCGAACCATCCTCCGCGCCCCGGGCGTCGGAAACCGGCCGAGGAGTCTCCGGATTCGATCACAACGCAGTTGTTCATCGGCCAGGACAAATCGGCGACAGCGGATGGATCGACCCAAGCACTCAGCTCCGAGGAGCTGGAACGACTGCGATCGATGGTCGCCTCCGACGGAGCCGAAGCCACCGAGGTTCTCAGCCTCGAGGAACTCCGGCAGCTCGCCGCCGCCGGCGGATACGGTGCCGCCGAGGAGGCGGGCCCGGTCGACTCCGGCGGAAAGCCGCGCAAGGCCAGTTCCGAAGACCTCGCCGAGGCGGAATCCGCCTCGGCGCCCAAACAGTGGAACCCGCAGCCAGCACCCTGGGGATCCGACTTCGGTGCGCCCGGCCACGTGGACGATCCCGCTGCGCATGCGGGGCAGCCCCAGTCCGGGCGGCCGCAGTCCGGGCAGCCGCATTCCAACGGCCCGCAGTCGGGACCCCCGGTCTACGGGTCGGTCGGCGCTGCCGACCGCCAGGGAAGCTATTCCCATCCCGGAGGCAGCCAACCCCCGGTCGGAGGCCCGCCTGCCGGAGCCTACCCGGGCAGCGGACATCCCGACGGTGGAACGTACGCCGCCTATGCGGGTGCCGGTCCCGGACAGCCGGTCGGACCCGTTGGCCCCGGTGGACCGGGCGGACCCGGAGGACCGGGCGGTCCCGGAGGACCCTACGGGCCGGGCGGCCACGGTGGCCCCGGCGGTCCGAGTGGTCCCTACCGACGGGAACCGGAGACGAAGAAGGTGCCCGCCTGGCTGTGGGTGCTCGCCGCCATCGCCTTGATTCTGGCCGTGGGCATCGTCGGCTACATCGCTTGGGATTCGGTACAGGGAAATGACGAGACCACCAGCAGCGCTCCGAGCCAGGAACCCAGCGGCGGACTCGGCTCCGAACCGAGCAGCGATCCGACCGAGAGCTCCGAGGCACCCGTGGCCGAGGAGACCTTCGCATCGCCCTCGGGCAACATCGCCTGCACCATCGACGCCGAACGCGCGCGCTGCGTGATCAAGGACTACGACTACAGCCCGCCGGAGAAGCCCGATGACTGTCAGCTCGACGAATGGGGCGCCATCGTCGTCGCGAACAACGAAGGAGCCGGCTTCTCCTGCGTCGACGCTCCGGCGTCGAACGGACCCGCACGAGTCCTCGGCTACGGCGAATCGATCACCGCACAGGGCATGACCTGCACCTCCACCGAGGAGGGAATGACCTGCAAATCCGATGACTCCGGAATCGGATTCACCGTCCGCCGAGCCTCGGTCGACTTCCTGGAGTGAGCGTCGGCACCCGGGGCGAACCGCCTCGGCGCGGGCCTGACTGTGGGGTCGCTCCGGACGGTCGGGCCGCCTCGGTGATCTTAGGATGTGGACAGAAGGTCGAGAGGCGACGCCAACGGGTCTACGGTGAACACGTGGCTCACAGGTTGCTTCTCCTTCCTTGCCGCGACGAGTCCTGATCGGACAGCACACTCGTCGCGGAGTCTTCTATGCTGTGAAAGCGTACGAACATAGAGATTGAGGAACAATGAAACTGCAGAAGCCGTCCCCGATGCCGTTCGATAAGTACAAGTCCTTCCAGGATCGCATCGCCCTCGATATGCGCGACCGCACCTGGCCCGATCAGCTCATCCGCAAGGCCCCCCGCTGGCTGAGCACGGATCTGCGCGACGGCAACCAGGCGCTCATCGACCCGATGACTCCGGACCGCAAACGCAAGATGTTCGACCTCCTCGTCAAGCTCGGCTTCAAAGAGATCGAGGTCGGATTCCCCGCCGCCAGCCAGGTCGACTTCGACTTCGTCCGCGAGATCATCGAACAGGACGCGATCCCCGACGATGTCAGGATCTCCGTGCTCACCCAGGCCCGCGAGGACCTCATCGAACGCACCGTCGAATCCCTCGTCGGGGCCAAGATGCCCACCGTGCACCTCTACAACGCGACCGCGCCGGTCTTCCGCAAGGTCGTCTTCGGCTTCGACGGCGACGGCTTCGATCAGACCCGCGAGATCGCCACCCGCGGCACCCAGGCAGTGATGAAGCATGCCGAGTCGCTGCTCGGCGACGCCGACTTCGGCTACCAGTACTCACCGGAGATCTTCGTCGACACCGAACCCGAGTTCGCCCTCGACATCGTCGGCTCCGTCCTCGACATGTGGCAGCCGGCCTCCGGTCGCGAGACCGTGGTCAACCTGCCCGCCACCGTGGAGCGGGGCACCCCGAACACCTACGCTGACCAGATCGAATGGTTCTGCCGGAACATGCCCTACCGCGACGAGGTGGCCGTGTCCCTGCACCCGCACAACGACCGGGGCACCGGTGTCGCCGCCGCGGAGCTGGGCATCATGGCCGGCGCCGACCGGATCGAAGGCTGCCTGTTCGGCAACGGTGAACGCACCGGCAACCTCGACCTGGTCACCGTGGCACTCAACCTCTACACCCAGGGCGTCGACCCCGAACTCGACTTCTCCGACATCGACGAAGTCATCCACACCGTGACCGAATGCAACCAGATCGGTGTCCACGAACGCCACCCCTACGGCGGCGACCTCGTCTTCACCTCGTTCTCCGGTTCGCACCAGGACGCGATCAACAAGGCCTTCGCCGATCGGGAGAAGAAGGCGAACGCCCAGGGCACGCCCGTTGACCTGATGGAATGGGACATGCCCTACCTGCCGGTCGACCCGAAGGACCTGGGCCGTTCCTACGAGGCGATCATCCGTGTGAACTCCCAGTCGGGCAAGGGCGGTGTCACCTACCTGCTCAAGAGCGAGTACGGTCTCGATTTGCCGCGTCGGATGCAGGTCGAATTCTCCCGTGCCGTGCAGATGCACACCGAGGGCGGGGGCGAGGTCAACGCCGAGGAGATCCGCAAGATCTTCAACTACGAGTACCTGCCCAGCGATGATGAGGACAACACCTGGGGCCGGTTCCAGATCGTGGGCCTGCGCACCGATTCGGGCACGGTCGATGACTCCGGCTCGGCCGAACGCGTCGAGGTCGATCTCATCGTCGACGGTCAGGAGCGCAGCTACGAAGGCCACGGCAAGGGACCGATCGATGCGCTGGTGAAGATCCTCGTCGAGAACTTCGACGTCGACATCCGACTCCAGGACTACACCGAGCACGCGATCGGCTCAGGTGCCGACACGATGGCCGCGGCCTATGTCGAACTCGCCGTCGAAGACCGCGTGGTGTGGGGAGCGGGCCTGCACCCGAACATCACGAAAGCCTCGCTCAAGGCCGTGATCTCCGCGGTCAACCGCGCCGCCCGCGATCGGGACCCCGACCGCTGATCCAGTCTCGCTGACCGACGCTCGCTGACGTTGCTCGCTGACCTCGCTGTGCGCCCCCGGGAACCGGGCGAGCACGGCGAGGTCAGTTCGCGTGTGGGGCAATCTCACACGGGTGAGCGCGTGCGGCACCGTCGAATCCACACGGCACTCTGCGATAATGGCCGGGTGCACAACTACCGTGATGAAGGCATCGTGCTCCAGGGGCACAAGCTCGGCGAGGCCGACCGCATCGTCACCGTGCTCACCCGCAGCCACGGTCTCATCCGCGCCGTCGCGAAGGGCATCCGCCGCACGAAGTCACGATTCGGCTCCCGCCTCGAACCCTTCATGCTCGTCGACCTGCAGTGCCACGTCGGCCGCAGCCTCGACATCGTCACCCAGGTCGAACTCGTCGAACCCTTCGCCGCCGGACTCGGAGCAGATTACGATGCCTATTCGGCCGCCTCGGTGATGGCCGAGACCGCCGCCCGCATCACCGAAGTCGAGACCCACACTCGGACCCATTTCCTCCTCCTCGTCTCCGCGATCCGTTCCCTGTGCAAAGGCGAACACCCGCCGAGGCTGTCCCTCGACGCGTATCTGCTGCGGGCGATGTCCGTGGCCGGGTGGGCGCCGAGTCTGCTCGACTGTGCCCAGTGCGGTCGGCCCGGTCCGCACCGCGCCTTCTCGGCATCCCTCGGCGGAGCTGTCTGCACGAACTGCCGTCCCTCGGGTGCGGCACTGCCCGACACCGATGCTCTCGAACACATGGCCGCTCTGCTCTCAGGTGACTGGGAGAGCGCGGAAGCCACCGACCTGCACGACCAGATGGACGGCTCCAAGCTCGTCTCCGACTGGGTGTCGTGGCACCTCGAGCGCAACATCCGATCGTTGAGAGTCCTGGAGAGCACATGAGCTACCCCGCACCACCGGCACACCCCAGCGGAGCCCGGGCACCGCGCATCGACAAGAAGTTCGTGCCCGATCATGTGGCCATCGTCATGGACGGCAACGGCCGCTGGGCGAATCAGCGGGGACTGCCGCGCACCGAGGGGCACAAGGCCGGCGAGGCCTCACTGCTCGATGTCATCCACGGGGCCATCGAGATCGGCGTCGACTACCTCTCCGCCTATGCGTTCTCCACCGAGAACTGGAAGCGCTCACCCGAAGAGGTGCGCTTCCTCATGGGGTTCAACCGCGACGTCATCCGGCGCCGCCGCGATGAGCTCAACGAACTCGGAGTCCGCATCGTGTGGGCAGGACGCCCCGGCAGACTGTGGCGGTCGGTCATCTCCGAACTCGAGACCGCAGCCGAGATGACCAAGCACAACACCGGCCTGGTCCTCCAGTTCTGCGTCAACTACGGGGGCCGGTCAGAGATCATCGACGCGATCAATGAGATCACCGCCGAGGTGGCTGCGGGCCGGCTCAAGCCCGGCAAAGTGAGCGAGAAGACCGTGCGATCGCGTCTCTACGCACCCGAAGTCCCCGACGTCGACCTGTTCCTGCGGTCATCGGGGGAGCAGCGGACCTCGAACTTCCTGCTCTGGCAGTCGGCCTATGCGGAGATGGTCTTCCAGGACGTGCTCTGGCCCGATGTCGACCGCCGCACCCTGTGGGCGGCCATCGAGGAGTACGCCCGCCGCGACCGCCGCTTCGGCGGTGCCGTGGACACCCCCACCGCCTGAGCGATCGGCTCGCCGCCGACGACAACGGCCCCGATACACAGCGACGGCCCCAACACACAGCGGCAGCAACACACGGCGGCAGCAACACACGGCGACGGCCCCAACACACGGCAACAGCAACCCCGGCATGGCTACACGGTAACCCCGGCATGCCGAAAGAAACCTGGCACAGCAACGGCCTCGCAGCGCGATGCTGCGGGGCCGTTGATCTCGTGCCGGAACCAAAGCTCAGGGAGCGGTCCTCAGACCGGAACCCGAGCTCAAGTTCAGGCCCGAGGGGAGTCCTGCGTGGGACTCAGTAGCGGTCGCGGGGACGGTCGCTGCCGCCGCGTCCGCCGCCGAACTTCTTGCCGCCTCGGCGATCACCGCGGAAGTTGCGGTCATCACCGGGCTGCTTGTCGAAGTTGCGCTTCTTGAACGGACGACCCGGACGACCCGAATCCGGACGGATGTCGATGGGCCGACCCTGGATCTCGGTGTGTGAGAGCTTGCGCAGCACGGAGGGATCGAGGTCCTTGGGCAGATCGACCAGGGTGTGGTTCGACCGGATGTCGATATGGCCGATCTGCTTCGAGGTGATTCCGCCCTCGTTCGCGATGGCACCGACGACGGCACCGGGCTGCAGGCGCTCATTGCGTCCCACGGCCAGACGGTAGGTGGTCATGTTCTCATCGCGCTGACGAGGTCCGCGCTCCTTGCGGCCGCCATCACGTCCGCCGTCGCGGTCGCGTACCGGCTTGCCGCGAGCAGGCTCGGGCATCGGTTCGGCCTTGAGGGAGTTCGACTCGAGGACCAGCGAAGCCAGGGCCGCGGCGACGGTCGCTGCAGGAACGTCGCGGGAGAGCTCGTAGCCTTCGATGACCGCGGAGAGCTCGGTCAGATCGGTCGTGGCGAGCACATCGTCGATGCGCTTGGTGAACTTCTCCACACGGGTGTTCGTCAGCTGTTCGACGCTGGGCATGGTCAGCGGTTCGACCTTCTGCTTCGTCGCCCGCTCGATGGAGCCGAGCAGACGCTGCTCGCGCGGGGTGACGAAGAGAATCGCCTCGCCCGAGCGTCCGGCGCGGCCGGTCCGGCCGATGCGGTGGACGTAGGACTCGGTGTCGTGCGGAATGTCGTAGTTGACGACCAGTGAGATGCGCTCGACGTCGAGGCCGCGGGCGGCGACATCGGTGGCGACGAGGATGTCGATCTTGCCTTCGCGGAGCATGTCGATCGTGCGCTCACGGGCCTGCTGGGGGATGTCGCCGTTGATCGCCGAGGCCTTGAACCCGCGAGCACGCAGCTTCTCCGCCAGCTCTTCGGTCGCCTGCTTGGTGCGCACGAACATGATGATGCCCTCGTACTCCTCGACTTCGAGGATGCGGGTCAGGGCGTCGAGCTTGTGGGAGTGCTGGACCATGAAGTAGCGCTGGCGGATGTTCGCGCCGGTCTGCGACTTCGATGCGACGCGGACCTCTTCGGGATTGTTGAGGTACTTGCCGGTCAGGCGGTGGATCGAGGTCGGCATGGTCGCGGAGAAGAGCGCCACCTGACGCGAATCGCCGGACTGGCTGAAGATCTCCTCGATGTCCTCGGCGAAGCCCATCTTGAGCATCTCGTCGGCCTCATCGAGGATGAGGTGCTGGAGGCTGCCGAGCTTGAGGGAGCCCTTCTTGAGGTGGTCGATGACGCGACCGGGGGTACCGACGACGACCTGGGCTCCGCGCTTGAGTCCGGCCAGCTGCGGGCCGTAGGACTGTCCGCCGTAGATGGGGAGGACGGAGAAGTCGTCGAGGTTCGTCGCATAGGAGGTGAACGCCTCGGCGACCTGGATCGCGAGCTCACGGGTCGGGGTGAGCACGAGGGCGAAGGGGCCGTCGTTGGCACGACCCGCCTCGGCGAGGTGGGACAGGGCCGGCAGCGCGAACGCTGCGGTCTTGCCGGTACCGGTCTGGGCCAGGCCGATGACGTCGCGGCCATCGGTCAGTGCCGGGATGGTCGCCGCCTGGATCGGCGTCGGGGTCTCGTAGCCCTGAGCCTCGACGGCCTTGAGGACGAGCGGGTGCAGGTTCAGCTCGGAGAATTTCGGTGTGGTCGGTTCGTCGGTCGTGGACACATCGGTCATGAGTTTTCTCTCTCACGTCGGCACACACTTGATCGCAGATGACTGTAGTGGCGATCTACCCTGCGGCCGCTTGTGCAATCATCGTGAGCAATCCGGGCCGAAACCGTAGAGATCCAAGTTCTGACTTGGACAGACGCTGTAAACCGTCATTACGGAGAAAGGTTTGGGTGTGATTCGATTCTACATGCTCGACTCGCGCCGAGGTGGTTCCGGGCCCTCGGGGAAGGTGTGAGTTCCGTCGCCTCCCGACAACAGCGGCGAGGTCCCG
The DNA here is from genome assembly GCF_047300845.1 of Brevibacterium sp. GP-SGM9. Taxonomy (NCBI): domain Bacteria; kingdom Bacillati; phylum Actinomycetota; class Actinomycetes; order Micrococcales; family Brevibacteriaceae; genus Brevibacterium; species Brevibacterium sp. GP-SGM9. The sequence goes on from NZ_CP178563.1 coordinate 180,809, forward strand.
TCCGGGTGCGGATAACCGATAGGCTTGTCGTGCGAGCCACGGCAGCCGGCCGTCGGCGAACTACCCCAAGGAGAGAACATCGTGGCACAGTCCAAGTTGGATGCCGTCATCGCGTTGGCCAAGCGCAGAGGATTCGTCTTCCAGGCCGGAGAGATCTACGGCGGGTCCAGGTCGGCATGGGACTACGGTCCGTTGGGGGTCGAACTCAAGGACAACATCAAGGCCCAGTGGTGGCAGAACTTCGTCCGCGGCCGCGAGGACGTCGTCGGCCTCGACTCCTCGATCATCCTGCCCAAGCGGGTGTGGGAGGCTTCCGGTCACGTCGAGACTTTCGTCGATCCGCTCGTCGAATGCCTCAACTGCCACAAGCGCCACCGCGAGGACCACCTCGTCGAGGCCTATGAGGCGAAGAACAAGAAGGCCCCTGAGAACGGCATGGGCGACATCGTCTGCCCCGACTGCGGCACCCGCGGACAGTGGACCGAACCGCAGGAGTTCTCCGGTCTGGTCAAGACCTTCCTCGGCCCCGTCGACTCCGAATCCGGACTGCACTACCTGCGTCCGGAGACCGCGCAGGGCATCTTCGTCAACTTCAACAATGTGCTTACCGCAGCCCGGAAGAAGCCGCCGTTCGGCATCGGCCAGATCGGCAAGGCCTTCCGCAACGAGATCACCCCGGGCAACTTCATCTTCCGCACGCGCGAGTTCGAGCAGATGGAGATCGAGTACTTCGTCCACCCGGACGAGGCCGACGACTACTACCGCCAGTGGGTCGAAGCCTGCTGGGACTGGTTCGTCGACCTCGGCATCTCCGAGGACAACGTGCGCCGCCTCGACGTGCCCGAAGCCGACCGTGCCCACTACTCCTCGGGCACCATCGACGTCGAATACCGGTTCGGCTTCCAGGGCTCCGAATGGGGCGAGCTGATGGGCGTGGCCAACCGCACCGACTACGATCTGGGCACCCACACCGAGGTGTCGGGGGCGAAGCTGCAGTACTTCGATCAGGCCAGCGGCGACCGCTACACCCCGTACGTCATCGAACCCTCCTTCGGCCTCACCCGGTCGATGATGGCCTTCCTCATCGACGCCTACACCGAGGACGAGGCACCGAATACCAAGGGCGGAGTGGACAAGCGCATCGTGCTCAAGCTCGATCCGCGTCTGGCCCCGGTCAAGGCCGCCGTGCTGCCCCTGAGCCGGAACGAGAAGCTCTCTCCGCAGGCCAAGGAGCTCGCCGCCCGGCTGCGCAAGCGCTGGAACATCGACTTCGACGACGCGGGTGCGATCGGTCGTCGTTACCGCCGACAGGACGAGGTCGGCACCCCGCTGTGCATCACCTTCGACTTCGACTCCCTCGAGGACTCCGCGGTCACCATCCGCAAACGTGATGACATGAGCCAGGAGCGCGTCAGCCTCGACCAGGTGGAGGCCTACCTGGCCGAGCACCTCGGCGGAGCCTGAACTTCCCACTGCTACCCGAGGGCGGCCCAGCCACCTGGCGCCAGGTTGCTGGGCCGCCCTCGGGTAGCACCAACATCGGTCGACGTCTCAGCTCGATCAGCCACTGATTGAAGGTCCGCCATGCATATGACGCTCCACCGCGAACCTCGGGCCTCTGCCCGGGTTCGCCTGATCATGATCGTGTGCCTGGTCCCTCTGGTCCTGACCACGATCGTCGGGCTGTTCCTGCTGTGGCCGGACGGGCCGGACAAGGACCTGCCAGGCGGGGGACCGACGACGAACTCGGCCGAGGGCGTCTCCGACACCGAGGCGAGAGTCACCGCGGTGGACGCCTCGGACTGCGGTCCCGGTGAGACGGATCCGATGCTCCAGGCCGACTGCATGACCTACCAGGCCGAAGCCGACGGCCACGAGGGAAGCCTGTACGTGACCCCCGATGCGATCAAGTCCGGGATCGGCGTCGGCGACGTGGTCAAGGTCCTCGACTTCACCGAGTCTCCGGACCGCGCCGAGACCGGTACGGACTTCGTCTTCATCGACTACGACCGCGATGTGCCGATCCTCGCTCTGGCGATCATCTACGGAGTCGTCGTCCTCGTCGTCGCCGGTTTCCGGGGCTTGAGAGCGCTGGTCGGCCTCGGCTTCGCCGGAGTCGTGCTGCTGGTGTTCATGCTTCCCGCGATCCTCGACGGCAAACCCCCGGTGCTCGTGGCCATGATCTCGGCGAGTGCGATCATGCTCATCGCCCTCTATCTCGCGCACGGAATCTCGACGCGGACGACGACGGCTCTGTTCGGCACGGTGCTCGGCATCATCCTCACCGGCATCCTCGGGGCCTGGATGACCTCGTGGGCGAGCCTGGGCATCGCCTACACCGAGGACGGGTTCCTGCTCGCGGACACCACGGATCTGTCTATGACCGATCTCATCGTCTGCGCGATCCTCGTCACCGGCCTCGGCGTGCTCAACGATGTGACGATCACCCAGGCCTCGGCGGTGTGGGAGCTGGCGACAGTGGCCCCGAACCTCAAGCCCGGGCAGCTCTTCGCCCGCGCGATGCGGATCGGCCGCGACCATATCGCCTCGACCGTGTACACGATCACCTTCGCCTATGTCGGATCGGCGCTGACGACGCTCATCATCGTCTCCGCCTATGATCAGTCGTTCTTCGAGACGCTGACGCTGGGGGAGATGTCGATCGAGGTCGTGAGCATCCTCGTGTGCTCGATCGGCCTGGTCGTCGCGATCCCGCTGACCACCGGCCTCGGCGTGCTCGTGGTGCGCTCGGGCCTGCGCCCGCCACGTGAACCTCTGCCCGAAGACGAGCTCGCGGCCGTCGGCGTCGGCGGAGCCGTGATGACCGCGACGACTGCCGACGCCGAGGCGGTTCCGCCGTCCAGAGAGCACGCGGACTCGGAGTCGTTCCAAGTGCCATCAGCGTCATCGCCGGCAGCAAGGGCCAGCGCCAGCACCGAGGCGGTCCCGCCAACTGCGGAGCGGGTGGGCCGGCAATCGTCACCTCCATCAACGTCATCCTCGGCGCGATCGACGTCGGAGGAGCCACCTCTGACCAGACGGGAGCTGCGCCGGCGCGAGCGCGATTCGGATCGCTGAGTGCGGCTACGCACCACCCCGTCACGAGTCATACTTGCGGCCGTGCCGATGCGTGGAGCTCACGCAGCCGCGCGCTGGTACCAGGTCGCGTGCGCCAGCTTGCCAGAAGTCCCAGTGACGTGAACTAGTCCATGACAGTGGGTCTTCTGGCAAGCTGCGAGGCGCGGACAAGCTGCCGGGTGCGGAGAAGCTGCCAGGCGCGGACGCTGCGAGGACGCACACGCCCGCCAGCGCGGACGCGAAACGGCCCCGACTCCTCCCAGTGGAGGAATCGGGGCCGTCGAAGCCGCACTCGGCAGCGCAGCGTGAGTCCGTACCCGTACCGTGAGCCCGGAGCGGACTCAGCCATGCTGAGCCGAGCAGCGCCGGATCAGAACATCGTCCAGGCCTCGGTGAGGACGCTGCGGATGATCTGCTCCATCTCGTCGAACTCGGCCTGACCCACGGTCAGCGGGGGCGAGAGCTGGATGACCGGGTCTCCGCGGTCGTCGGCGCGGCAGTACAGGCCGTTCTCGTACATCTTCGCCGAGACGAAGTTCTTGAGGATCCGCTCCGACTCCTCCTCGGTGAAGGACTCCTTGGTGTCGCGATCCTTGACGAGCTCGATGCCGTAGAAGAATCCCTCACCGCGGACGTCGCCGACGATCGGCAGATCCTTGAGCTTCTCGAGCGTGAACTTGAACGCCGCAGCATTCTCATGCACGTGATCGTTGAGCTTCTCGGACTCGAACACGTCGAAGTTCGCCATCGCTGCGGCACAGGCGACGGGGTGCCCGCCGAAGGTGTAGCCGTGGTAGAAGGTCTCTTCGCCGCCGGGGCCGAAGGGCTCGAACAGACGATCCGAGGCGACCATCGCACCCAACGGGGCATAACCGGAGGTGATGCCCTTGGCCGAGGTGATGATGTCGGGGACGTAGCCGAAGTCGTTGCAGGCGTACATGTCGCCGATGCGACCATAGGCGCAGATCGTCTCGTCCGAGACCAGGAGCACGTCGTACTCGTCGCAGATCTCGCGGACGCGGTCGAAGTATCCCGGAGGCGGCGGGAAGCAGCCACCGGAGTTCTGCACCGGCTCGAGGAAAACGGCGGCAACCGAATCGGCACCCTCGAATTCGATGGCTTCGCCGATGCGATCGGCGGCCCAGCGGCCGAAGGCCTTCTCATCGTGGGCGTAGGGCTCGGGCGAACGGTAGAAGTTCGTGTTCGGGACCTTCATGGCACCGGGCACCAGCGGAGCGAACTGCTCGCGCAGACCGGGCAGGGACGTCACGGACAGTGCCCCGTGCGGAGTGCCGTGGTAGGCGGTCGCACGCGAGATGATCTTGTGCTTGCCCGGCTTGCCGGTGAGCTTGAAGTAGTTCTTCGCCAGCTTCATCGCCGACTCCACGGAGTCGCCGCCGCCGGAGGTGAGGAAGACGCGGTTGAGATCGCCCGGCGCGAAGCTGGCCAGGCGTTCGGAGACCTCGATGGCCTGCGGGTGGGCGAAGGACCACAGCGGCATGAACGGCAGCTTCAGGGTCTGGTCGTACATCGCCTTGGCGATCTCCTCACGACCGTGACCCACCTGGACCGTGAACAGTCCGGCAAGGCCGTCGAGGTACTTCTTGCCCTTGTCGTCGAAGATGTGGTGGCCTTCGCCGCGAACGATGACCGGCGCCTCTCCACCATTGAACAGTGACTGGTGCGGAGCCATATGCATCCACACGTTGTTGCGGATGGCATCCTGATAAGGAGTGCCAGCCCTCGTGACATTGTCTGTCATCGTGTCCCCCAATTGTATTTCTGCTTTTCCAGTGAGAGGTACATGAAGAGCTCCGTGTCCACGACGGCGTCGATGGAGCGGAGTTCCTCGTTGACGAATTCGATCAGGTGTCGATCCGATTCGCATACGATCTCGACGAGGATGTCGAACGACCCAGCGGTGACGACGAGATAGTCGATCTCGTCGTAGCCGTGGAGCCTGTCGGCGACCTTCGAGATATCGCCGCGCACCTTCAGGCCGACCATGGCCTGTCGGGCGAAGCCCAAGCTCAGCGGATCGGTGACGGCGACGATCTCCATCACACCGGAATCGATGAGCCTGGAGACCCGCTGTCGCACGGCGGCTTCGGAGAGCCCGACGGACTTGCCGATGGCGGAGTATGACCTGCGTCCGTCATGCTGGAGTTCGACGATGATCGCCTTGGATTTCTCGTCGAGGTTGCCCAGTCGGGAACTGCCTCCGTTCGGCGCCGATTGCGCCATCTTTCACCTCCGTGATTTGGGTCTCAACCCAATCTAACATGGAATTCGTCGGAATGCGCACCTCGTCATGCGGATTCAGTCGAATCGTAAAATGTTTGATTCCGGATTCGTCAGAATTTCGCGATCTCACACTCGACAACACGCGTAGCCGCAGTGATTGACACGATGTGATCGCGATCACCACACTGAAGGTATGAATGAGGGTGAGCTGTTCTACGCGCCAGAAGACAATCGGCCCGATGTCCACGGCATGCGCCCCGGAGCCGAACAGGGCACGGCGGGACAGGAAGTCAGAGCGCGCGTCCAGCCCACCCCGGGCGAGGTCGACACGATCGGCGCCGCCGACCTCGCGTTCTCCCCGGAGGAGTACCTGGGGCGAATCGCCTCGGTGCGCAATCGCATGGTCGACCAGGGGCTCTCGGCCCTGATCGTCACCGACCCCGCCAACATCTACTATTTGACCGGCTACAACGCCTGGTCGTTCTACACCCCGCAACTCCTCTTCGTGCCCGCCTCGGGACCGATGACGCTGTTCACCCGCGATATGGACGCCCGCGGTGCCACCCACACCTCCTGGCTGCCGCCCGAGGACATCGTCGGCTACCCCGAACGCTACGTCCACCGCCCTCATATCCATCCCTTCGACTGGGTCGCCTTCGCGCTGCGCCAACGCTGGGAGGTCGCCCGGGCGTCGACATCACCGGTGGGAGTCGAGATGGACTCCCACTTCTTCTCCCCGCGCGCCTTCCGGGCGCTCGTCAACGGCGTTCCGGAGTGGCGGCTGGTCGACTCCTTCGAACTCGTCAACTGGATCCGAGCCATCAAATCACCCGCCGAGGTGGCCCTCATGCGCAAGGCCGCGACCGTGACCACGGCGGCCATGGATGCGGCCCTGGGTGCGGTCGGCGTCGGTGTCGGGCAGAACGAGGTCGCCTCGGCGATCTCTGCCGCGCAGGCCAAGGGCGGGGGAGGCGTGACCGGCGACTACCCGGCGATCGTGCCGCTGATGCCCACCGGTGAGAGTGCTGACACCCCGCATCTGAGCTGGACGGAGCGGAAGTTCCTCGCCGACGAGGCGGTGAGCATCGAGCTCGCCGGCGTCCACCGCCGCTACCACGTTCCGCTGGCCAGGACCGCGGTCACCGGCACCCCGAAGCAGGAGCTGATCCGGTTGGAGGGTGTGGTCGCCGAGGCGCTGGCCGCGGTGCTCGAGGTCGCCGCACCCGAGGTGCCGACGGCCGAGCTGGCCCGTACCTGGAATCGCGTGCTCGCCCTGTCGGGTCTCGAGAAGCCCAGCCGCCTCGGCTATTCGATCGGCATCGGCTACCCGCCCGACTGGGGCGAGCGGACGATCTCGATCCGGACGGAGGACGACCAGTACCTCGAGGCCGGCATGGCCTTCCACCTCATCTGCGGCATGTGGATGAACGGCTACGGCTACGAGCTCTCCGAGTCGATCCTCATCACCGACACCGGCTGCGACACCTTCACCGGCTTCCCGCGCGAGATCATCCGCGTCTAGACCGCGAACTGGATCCACAGGCCGAGGGCGAGGGCGTTGAGTGCGGACACGGTCAGTGCCCGACCCTGCACCCAGGTGACGTCATTCGCCGAGGTGGGGGCCGAGGAATCGGCCATCTGCACGGCCATCGCCACGCGTGGGGGCGCGGCCAGAGCGGCCAGCGAACCGGCCGCATTGCCCGCGGCGATGACCGGCATCGAGGACACATGGGACGAGGTGGCGACGGCGTCGAGGGTGCCCGTGAACATCGAGTTCGCCCCGGTGTTCGATCCTGTGAGCACGGCCCCGGCTGCCGTCAGCCACGGAGTCAGCAGCACGAGGCCCGCGGGCAGCAGCGAGCCGATCGCCTCGCTCATGCCCGAGGTCGTCATCAGCCAGCCCATGAACATGAACGCCGCCGTCCCTGCGCCGATGGGCAGCCAGGAGCGGGAGGCCGAGGTGGCCACGCTGCGCCGTGCGGGGACGCGGAAGGCCGCGATCACACACGCCATCGCCAGCCAGAACGGGGGAGAGGCGAGGATCTGCGTGAGCAGGTTGGGCACGGCGGAGTGCAGCGCGCGGGCCAGGAGCAGGCCGATCGTCAGGGTTGCGTAGGGCAGGACGGCGAGTCCGAGGCTGCGGGTCAGACTCGATCGGCGGGCGCGGAGGATGAAGAGGGTGCCGAGTGCGACGATGACGATGAGCGAGCCGATGATCCCGGCCGGAGCCATGCCGACGACGTAGCTCGCACCCAGGATGCCGACCCACATCAGGCCGGCGGACGCGATGACACCGAGCGCAGAGACCAGACCGGGGCGCATGATGAGCAGCACCGAGATGGTGACGATGACGACGGGGATCGCATTGAGCCAGGCGGTGGCCAGTCCCAGCTCATCGACGTCCAGGTTCGCCAGCGCCGCCGCGACCGTGGTACCCGGACCGAGGGCTCCCCAGGGCACGGCGATCAGCCCAAGGAGGCCGAGGATCGCCGACTGGCGCAGCGAGCAGCCGAGATGACGCAGCACCGGGACGCCGATCGTGACCCCGATGCCGAAGCCGGTGACGGATTCGGCGAAGGGCACGATGCCGAAGACCACGAGAGCCACGCCGAAGGAGCGGCTGGGAGCCAGCGATTCAACCCAGGTTGAGATCTCCGTCATCGATCCGGCCGCCTCGAGGAGCCGGGCCAGGGTCATGCCGAAGAGGAGGATCAGTGCGACCTCGAGGATGAGCGGGAAGTAGTCAGCACCGGCCTCCACCAGCGCCGAGGCGGGGGTGGGGTAGAAGACTGCGAGCACGATTCCGGCAGCGACGGCTCCGGCGAGGGCCGCGATCCACGAACTCTGCTTGAGCAGCAGCAGGACGATGGCCAGGAGGATGGGAATGAGAGCCGACAGCGCCGCCATGATCGTCAATCTCCTTTGGTGGAAGTAGATCTACTATCCAAGAATATACTATGATGTGACGATGGCGAAGACAGAGGATCTCGGGGCGCGGGTGTTCGGTGCGCGGATCAGGGCCCGCCGCAAGTACAACGACCTCACTCTCAACGAACTCGCGATCCGGGCCGGCCTCTCACGGGCGGCCCTGTCCAAGATCGAACGCGGTGAACAGGACACCTCGGTGTCCAACGCGATGGGACTCTCGCGTGCCCTCGGCGTCGACGTGGGGGAGCTGCTGGCCGCCCCCGAGGTGGTCATCACCCGCAGCGACGCGATCACCTCGAACACCTCCTACGGTACGGGCACCTGGCGACGTGACCTCCCGGCGCCGCAGGAGAACATGGAGGTCGTCCACTACAAGCTCGACCCGCACAGCGCGACCGCGTCGTTCGCCGCCCACCGCAGCGGCTCCCGCGAGACCTTCTTCGTCCTGGCCGGCAGCATCGAGATCGTCACCATCGACCGCCGCACCACTCTGCATGCTGGGGACTGCGCGCAGGCACCGGGCGATGTGCCCCACCAGCTGTCGAACCCCGGCGATCGGCCCGCCGAGCTCATGCTCGTCATCGTCTGAGGCCACGTGTCATCGTCAGAGACCGTGCGTCGTGGTCTGAGGCCACGCGCCATCGTCAGAGACCGTGCGTCGACGAACCCGACGAGGCGGGCCTCTTGTGTGGGCGACCGGGCCTGTACTTGCCTGCGGCCTTGACGTGCCTTGTCAGCCTCGGGCATCCTTGAGCTGACCCATTCCCGGCGAAGGACCTCCTCGACGTGAAGTAACTTCTCATTTCCGTGAACTGCGGGTGCTGCGGACCCGCGACGCAACTCTGCGCACGAAATGAGGACACTCATGCCTTCTGCCATCTCCATCTCCGGACTCGGATACCGCCTCGGCGACGATACCGAGGTCCTTGGCGGTCTCACCGCCACCATTCCCACCGGCCTCGTCGGTCTCGTCGGCGACAACGGGGCGGGAAAGTCCACTCTCGCCAGGCTGATCGTCGGAGAACTCCGGGCGACGACCGGGACCATCAGCGGCGCGAGCGGTGCCGTCTACATCGATCAGCTCCTCCCACACGCGAAGGACACCGTCGCCGAAGCGCTCGGCATAGCCTCCGTGAGAACTGCCCTGGCGACAGCACTGGCCGGGACCGCCGAGACCCGCGAGTTCGAGATCATCGGCGATGACTGGGACATCGAGGAACGTGCACTGAGCGCCCTGGCAGATGTCGATCTCGCGCTCACGGCCGCCGAACTCGACCGGCGACTCTCGACGTTCTCGGGCGGTCAGGCCATGCGCGTGGGACTCGCCCGGGCCGCTATGGCCGAAACGAACTGGCTGATCCTCGATGAGCCCAGCAACAACCTCGACGGTTCCGGGCGCGCCATGCTCGTGAGCCTGCTGCGGTCCCGCAGAGGTCCCACGTTGGTCATCTCCCATGATCGGGATCTGCTCGAATCGGTCGACTCGATCGTCGAGATGACGGATCGGCTGCGCGTCTACGGCGGCAACTTCGACGATTACGTGTCGATGGTCGCCGCCGAGGAGGAGGCGAAGCGACAAGACGTCGTCGATGCGAAGAAGTCACTGGCCATCGAGAAACGACAGCGGATCGAACTCGAGACGAAGCTCGCCCGCGCCGACCGCAAGGCCGCGAAGGACAAGGAGAACAAGCGCCGACCGAAGATCGCGATGAACGGACTGACGAACTTCGCGGAGAAGTCAGCGGCGAAGCGACGCGGTGACAAGGCCGCCGACGAGGCGAAGGCGAGCTCCGAGTTCGATGCCGCCAAGGACGCGCTCCGGCGCGACGCCCAGATCCGCCTGGACCTGCCCGAGACGGTCGTGCATTCGGCCAAACTTGTCCTCGAGATCACCTCGGCGGTGCTCGAACGTCCGCGACTACTCGTCGGACCCGAACGGGTGCGGCTGACCGGTCCCAACGGTGCCGGCAAGTCGACGCTGCTCGCCGCGCTCCTCGACCGGCGGGAGACCGGCGCGCCGGTCCGGGAGCTCTTCGGGGACCTGGAGATCCGCACGCAGGTGCCCGTCGCCCACCTCGACCAGCAGTACCGGCTGCCCGGGGACCTGAGCGTCATGGATGCGGTCCGTGCGGGCAATCCGGGACTCGATCCGCATCGGGTCCACGAGGTGATGGCGGCGATGGGCCTGCGCGCCGGCCGGACCTCGCAGCTGTGCTCGACGCTCTCGGGCGGAGAGCGGTTCCGTGTGGCGTTGGCCGGGAGTCTGCTTCAGGACCCTGCCCCGCAGCTGCTCGTCCTCGACGAGCCCGGCAACAACCTCGACCTGTCCTCGCTCACCGCGCTGGTCACCGCGCTCGAGGGATTCGGCGGGGCGATGATCGTCGTCACCCACGACGATCGCCTCGCCGAGGATCTGGGCCTGGAAGTCGAATGGGACGTGCGGGAATTTCTGCGCGTCGAGGCGGTTGATGATGACGGAGGAGACGATGCGGGAGTGCGGAGACGCGGGTACGACGATGGGCGAGGAGGCGGCGATGGAGGCCTTGACGATCATGCCGAGAGGGGCGCAGATGTCGGATTTTGACGGCTTTGGGATAATGTCATGGTGAGTGTCATCAGTGCCAACCCAGAAACCGTGTCCCCGACCGCCGCAGCGCCCCTGCGCATCGGTCCCATCGAGCTGTCCTCGCCGGTCGTGCTCGCTCCGATGGCGGGGATCACGAACACCGCCTTCCGCAGGCTCTGCCGCGAGTACGGTGCCGGTCTCTACGTGACCGAGATGGTGACATCCCGGGCGCTCGTCGAGCGGAGCCCCAAGAGCATGCGCATCATCGCCCACGAACCCTACGAGACCCCACGCTCGGTCCAGCTCTACGGCGTCGACCCGGTGACTATCGGCCAAGCGGTGCGGATGCTCGTCGAGGAGGATCGGGCCGATCACATCGACCTCAACTTCGGCTGCCCCGTGCCCAAGGTCACCCGCAAGGGCGGTGGCTCGGCGCTGCCCTGGAAGCAGGACCTGTTCACCGCCATCGTCACCACCGCCGTGAACGAGGCCTCCCGCGGCGGGATCCCGGTGACGGTGAAGATGCGCAAAGGCATCGACGCCGACCACCACACCTATCTCGACGCCGGCGAGACGGCCCGCAACGCGGGTGTGGCCGCGGTGGCCCTGCACGGGCGCACGACCGCTGACCTCTACTCCGGAAAAGCCGACTGGGACGCGATCGCCCGGCTCAAGGACCACCTCGGCGACACCGTTCCGGTGCTGGGCAACGGCGACATCTTCGCCGCGGAGGACGCGCTGGAGATGATGAGCCGCACCGGCTGCGACGGTGTCGTCATCGGCCGCGGCTGCCAGGGTCGCCCCTGGCTCTTCGGTGACCTCGCCAATGCACTCAGCGGCAGCGGAGAACGCTACCGTCCCGGCCTCGCCGAGGTGGCCCAGGCGGTCTACAAGCACGGTCAGTACCTCGTCGACTACTACGGCGACGAATTCTACGGCGTGCGCGACCTGCGCAAACACATCGCCTGGTACTTCAAGGGCTACCCCGTCGGGGGAGATCTGCGCAGCCAGCTGGCGATGGTCTCCTCCCTCGAGGAGCTCGCCGGTCTGCTCGATCAGCTCGACACGACCGCGGAGTACCCGGGAGAGGCCGCCGAGGGTTCGCGGGGTCGCACGACCCGTCCGAAGCGTCCGCATCTGCCCGAGGGGTGGCTCGATTCGCGCGTCTTCGACGCCAGCGGGAAGTCGCTGCTGTCCGAGGCCGAACTCGACATCTCGGGAGGATGACCATGTCCTTCGACGTTCACCCGCAGGCCTCGGTGCGCACGGGTGCCGTGGCCGTCTATTCGGCTCGGGACGAGGAACGGTGGGTGAGCGAGCCGGCGAAGAATCCGCGCCGATCAGCCTTCCAACGTGACCGTGCCCGGGTGCTGCACTCGGCCGGCCTGCGCCGCCTCGGCGCGAAGACCCAGGTGGTGTCCCCGGGAACGGACGATTTCGTCCGCACCCGGCTCACGCATTCCCTCGAGGTCGCCCAGGTCGGCCGCGAGCTCGCCCGTTACCTCGGCTGCGATCCCGATATCGTCGACACCGCCTGCCTCAGCCACGACCTCGGACACCCGCCCTTCGGCCATCACGGGGAGACCATCCTCGATGCCCTGTGCGCCGACATCGGCGGCTTCGAAGGCAACGCCCAGACCCTGCGTCTGGTGACCAGGATCGAACCGAAGGTCATCGCCGCCGACGGGCGCCCCGCCGGTCTCAACCTCACCCGGGCCAGCCTCGACGCGTTGACGAAGTACCCCTGGTCGCGCAGCGAAGCCTCGACCGGACGACGCGATTCGGGAGTCCGGAAATTCGGTGTCTACGACGACGACACGGCGGTGTTCGACTTCTACCGGGCGGGCATCGCCAACGGCAGGAAGTGCCTCGAGGCGCAGGTCATGGACCTCGCCGACGACATCTCCTATTCGGTCCACGACGTCGAGGACGCCGTCGTCGCCGGCCACCTGCACCTGAGTGAGTTCACCGCGGATGCCCGTCGGGCCGAGCTCTTCGACATCACCCGCACGTGGTACCTGCCCGAGACGAGCGATGCGGAGATGGACAAAGCGCTCTCCCGCCTGCAGGCGGCCGCCTATTGGCCGGCGGAGACCTTCGACGGCTCCCGTCGGGTGCAGGCGAGCCTCAAGCACATGACCAGTCAGCTCATCGGCCGGTTCATCGGTGCCGCCGAGGCGGCCACTCGTGAGGAGTACGGCTGGGAGCCGCTGGCGAGGTACTCGGCGTCCCTCGTCGTGCCCGAGCAGACCGGAATCGAGATCGCGGTGCTCAAAGGCATGGCGACGCTGACCGTGATGGTCGCCGAGGACCGACTGCGCCTCCATGACATCCAGTCCGCCGTGATCACCGAGCTCTCGCAGTGGTACGCGGAGAAGCCTGGCCGCATGGACCCGATGTTCGCCGCCGACCATGCCGAAGCCGCCGATGACGCCGCCAGGCTGCGGGTCATCGTCGATCAGATCGCCTCTCTGACCGACCATTCCGCGTGGGCGCTCTACCATCGGCTCAAGGCCGGCGAGGGAGATCGACTCTAGACCATGGCCGGACTGATCAAGCGCGAGGACATCGACGAACTCCGCTCGCGCACCCGCATCGACGAGGTCATCGGCGATTTCGTCACGCTCAAGACCGCCGGAATCGGTTCCCTCAAGGGGCTGTGCCCCTTCCACGACGAGAAGACGCCCTCGTTCACCGTCCGACCCCAGGTGGGAATGTACCACTGCTTCGGGTGCGGGGAGTCCGGCGACGTCTTCACCTTCCTGCAGAAGGTCGAACAGCTCAGCTTCGTCGAGGCGGTCGAGACCCTGGCCGGCAAGATCGGCATGCACCTGCGCTACGAAGACGGCAAAGGCCCGGACCGGGAACAGGCGAGCAGAAGGCAGCGGCTGCTCGAGATGCACGAGGTGGCCGAACGCTTCTTCGCCGAATCCCTCGAATCCGAGGCCGGCACGATCGGCCGGGACTTCCTCTCCGGACGCGGATTCCCACCGGCCTCGAGCAGGCAGTTCGGCCTCGGCTTCGCACCGAAGTCCTGGGACGCCCTGACAAGTCACCTCGGCCGTGCCGGATTCAGCGAGGAGGAGATCCTCGCCGGTGGGCTGGCCAGCCAGGGCAGCCGGGGGAGCTACGACCGCTTCCGCGGCCGAGTCGTGTGGCCGATCAAGGACATGACCTCGCGGACCATCGGCTTCGGCGCGCGTCGCCTCTTCGATGACGACCAGGGCCCGAAGTACCTGAATACGCCGGAGACCGCGCTCTATCACAAGAACCAGGTCCTCTACGGACTCGATCTGGCGAAGAAGGAGATCGCGAAGACGAAGCGCGTGGTCATCGTCGAGGGCTACACCGATGTCATGGCCGCGCACCTGGCAGGCGTCGGCCAGGCCGTGGCGACGTGCGGCACTGCCTTCGGGGCCGAGCATGTCAAGATCGTGCGTCGCCTCCTCGGTGATGATCCCACCGGGCAGGTGATCTTCACCTTCGACGGCGACGAGGCGGGGCAGAAGGCCGCGCTCAAGGCCTTCGAATTCGACAGCGAATTCACCGCCCAGACCTTCGTGGCCGTCGAACCCGATGGGCTCGACCCCTGCGATCTGCGGATGGAGAAGGGCGATGCGGCGCTGCGTGAGCTCGTCGACAACTGCAAACCGCTGTTCGAGTTCGTCATCACCACGGCGATCTCCCGTTTCGACCTCGATACCGTCGAGGGCCGGATCGCCGCGGTGAAGACCACCGCCGAGACGCTGACCGACATCCGCGACCGCAACAGCCTGCCCCATTACTACCGCTTCGTCGCGGGCCGCATCGGCGTCGACATCGCCGAGGTGGAGGCTGCTGTGAAGACCGCGCGCAAGCAGCCGAAGCGCAGCCAGGGCGGGCCCGCCCGTGAACCCGGGCCGGCACATTCCGCCGAACCGCCGGGGCGCGCAGCGCAGGGTCCGCAGCCCGGCCAGGCCCCGCCGAGCCAAGCTCCTCCCGGCCAAGCTCCTGCCCGGCAGACTCCGGACGGGCGAACTCCTGACGGGCAGACTCCTAGCCACCAGGCTCCCGACCGACCGGGGCCGCGAGGGCCGCAGGGAACGCCACCGGGACAGGACTCTTTCGGACGCGCTCCGCAGGGCGGGCAACAGGGACGGCCATCCGCCGGGCACGGAACAACCGGAGACCCTGCAGGGGACCGCGGCCGAGGCCTCGGTCGGTCACAGCAGGTGGGCGCACCTGGCTCCCCGGCCGGGGAAGGAGTGGGATCCGGCGAGGATCGCTCGCTCGAGTACGTCTATGAGGAGCGCCCCGACGTCTCCAACCTCTCGGCACCCATCAGCCCTGCCCGGCTGAAGACCGAGAAGGGTGTGCTCATGGTGGCACTCCAACACCCGGAACTCGTCAACGCGAAGCTCTTCGACTCGCTGTCGGCGAAGGCCTTCGAACACCCCGGGTATCGGCGGATCCAGGAGACGCTCAAACGCGCGGGTGGCCTGAAGACCGCCGGAACGGGCACAACCAGGTGGGCAGAGAGGGTCCTCGAGGTCAGCGACGACGATCTCAAGCCCTACGTCACCCAGCTGCTCGTCACTCCACTGCCGCTGGCCGAGGACACCGGCGCCGATCGCTTCGCCCGCGGGATCGTCGCCAGACTCTTCGACTATGACCTCGAGCGCATCGCTAAGGAGCTCCATTCCCGACTGCAGCGGCAGGACACCACCGACACCGAGGCGCAGTCGACTCTGCTCGGTCAGCTGCAGATCCTCGAACAGCATCGAGCGAGGCTGAAGATGGTCATGTGAGCGGCCGGCTCGGAATCATCCGAGTCGGCCGTCACACCTCGGGGGCACTCTCCGAGTGAAATTATGCACAATTGCAAATTTGCAGTTGGTGAAAACTTGCATGAGATGCAAAATGGTCTCATGACCGAAAACGAATCCCTGCGCTCGCGAAAGGCGCGGCAGACCCGCAATGCCCTTCACGAGGCAGCGATCACGCGGGTGCTCGAGGACGGCCTCGAATGTGCGACGGTGGCGACCATCGCCGCAGACGCCGGCGTCTCCACCCGAACCTTCTTCAACTACTACGCCTCGAAGGAAGACGCCATCGTCGGGCTCGACCAGTCGAACATCGACGAGCAGCTCGTGCACGACTACGTCCATTCCGAGAACGGTCGCAGCGACCTGGCCAGGGACACCGCGATGTTCGTGCGAGAGGCGATGCTGATGGGCTCGATCGATCCCGAACTGCCCGCACGTCGGCGCGCACTCTTCGCCCGCTATCCCGAGCTCGTGAGCAAACGCTTCGACCGGGCCGAGGCGCTCGAAGAGCTCGTGGCCGGCCATGTGCTCGAGCGGCTGCGCTTCCTCGGGCAGGAATTCTCCAGTGAGGACTCCGCCAGACGCAGCGCCCGAATGCTCACCCAGCTCTGCCGCGTGCCGCTCAACCACGCCGGGCAGGCGATCAAGAGATCACCGGAGCTCGTTGATGAGAAGGGCGGGACCGGGGAGATCTACGAAGAGTCCCTCGGGCTCTTCCTCAAGGTCCTCGACCGTCTGTGACGGCATCACCGACCGGCACCCCCATCGACCGCCTGTAACGGCACCATCCACCGAAACACCCATCGATCGACACCCCACCGACCGTGAAACCCGAACGATTGCAATCAAGGCTGTGATGAGAAGAAACCAGGATCTGAGGACCGGGGAAATGACCGATACCGCAACAGTGAAGCCTCAACCGCCAGGCGACGCCGAACCCATGAAGACCTCGGGGATCATCCTTCTGTTCGTGGGACTGATGATCGCGATGTTCATGTTCTCCCTCAACCAGACGGTGCTGGCGACGGCGCTGCCGACGATCGTCGGCGAACTCGATGGCGTCGATCAGATGCTGTGGGTCTCGACCGCCTTCATGCTCGCCTCGACGATCATGATGCCCATCTACGGCAAGGTCGGCGACCTCTTCGGCCGCAAGCCCCTGTTCATGTTCGCCATCTGCTGCTTCCTCGCCGGCTCGGCGTTCGCTCTCATCGCCGACGCGATGCCCATGCTCATCTTCGGCCGCGTCCTTCAGGGCATCGGCGGCGGCGGAATGATGATCCTCTCGCAGTCGATCATCGCCTCGGTGGTCCCGGCCCGCGAACGCGGAAAGTACATGGGCATCATGGGCTCCGCCTTCGCTGTGTCCTCCGTGGCCGGACCGCTTATCGGCGGATGGCTGACGGAGGGTCCCGGCTGGCGCTGGGCCTTCGCGATCAACTTCCCGCTCGGCATCATCGCCCTCTTCGCGGCCGCGATCTTCCTCAAAGTCCCCAAGCACAACAAGGGCCACCGCCCGAAGATCGATGTCGGTGGCATGGCACTGGTGTCCATCGTGACCTCGTGCATCGTCCTCGTCTCCGCCTGGGGCGGACATGACTACGAGTGGGGCTCCTGGCAGATCAACGGACTCATCATCCTCGGCGCGGTGTCGATCGTCGCCTTCATCCTCGTCGAGCTCAAGGTCAGCGAACCGGTCATCCCAATGTACCTGTTCAAGAACCGGGACTTCCTGCTGTGCACGATCGCAGGTCTGTTCATCGGTGTGGGCATGTTCGGCGTCCTGTCCTACATGCCGACCTATCTGCAGATGGTCCACGGCATCGACGCCACCGTCGCCGGACTGATGATGGTGCCGATGATGGGCACGATGCTCATCTCCTCGACCCTGATCGGCTTCGTCGTCTCCCGCACCGGCAAGTACATGAAGTACCCGCTGATGGGTGTCCTCATCATCGCCGCCTCGCTCGTCCTGCTCTCCCAGCTCAAGGCCGACAGCCCCGCCTGGGAGACCATGGGATGTCTGGCGCTGCTGGGACTCGGCCTGGGAATGAGCATGCAGACTCTCGTCCTCGTCGTGCAGAACGCGTTCCCGGTGTCCATGGTCGGCACCGCCACGGCGTCGAACAACTACTTCCGCCAGGTCGGAGCCACCCTGGGCATGGCCTTCATCGGTTCGGTCTTCACCCAACGGCTGATGGACAACATCAAGGACGGAATGGGCGAGCTGATGAAGTCGGCCCCGTCGACTCCGCTGCCGAAGATGTCCTCGACCGGGCTGACGCCCAAGATCGTCGCCGACATGCCCGAGCCTCTGCACTCGCTCATCATCAACTCCTACAATGATGCTC
Organism: Brevibacterium sp. GP-SGM9; assembly: GCF_047300845.1. Classification (NCBI taxonomy): domain Bacteria; kingdom Bacillati; phylum Actinomycetota; class Actinomycetes; order Micrococcales; family Brevibacteriaceae; genus Brevibacterium; species Brevibacterium sp. GP-SGM9. The sequence continues at coordinate 198,781 of NZ_CP178563.1, forward strand.
TGGTTCCGCTCTTCCTGTGGGTCGCACCTCTGCTGGTCATCGGCTTCGCGGTCCTCTGCTTCCTGAAGAACACCCCGCTGGCGCAGACCCTCAAGACCGACACATCACAGCGTGAGCGCGTCGACATCGACGGTGAACGATCGGCTAGTGTGGGCGTGACCCCGCTGGCGAAGGAAACGATGGATGACGGTACTGACCATTCTCAACAGACCGGGAACGGACGTTCCCGCCCTGCTCACTGACCTGGGCAACCGGGAGGACGTCGAGCTTCGCATCGTCGCGGCCGAGGAGCTCGGCTCCGCGCTGCCGGGCACCGATGTCCTCCTGCTGTGGGACTTCTTCTCCACGGCACTTGCCAGTGAGTTCCACCGCGCCGATTCGCTGAGCTGGATCCATGCGGCAGCCGCCGGGGTCGACTCCCTGCTCTTCGATGAGCTCGCAGCCTCCGAGGTGGTTGTGACCAATGCGCGGGGAGTCTTCGACCGGCCGATCGCCGAGTTCGTCCTCAACTACATCCTCATGCAGGCCAAGGCCTCCGTGAAGTCGCTGAAGGATCAGCGCAGAGCTGTGTGGAATCGACGTTCGACCCGCGACCTCGCCGGGTCGAGGGCGATGATCGTGGGCACCGGAGCGATCGGACGGGCGATCGCCCGCGTGCTCACGGCCCTCGACGTCCGCGTCACCGGCGCCGGCAGCCGGGCCCGCAGCGGCGACCCCGACTTCGATGAGGTCGTCGACTCGGCTCGACTGGTCGATCATCTCACCGGCTTCGACTGGGTCATCGACGTCGCACCGCTGACGGAGCAGACCCGCGGGCTCATCGACGCCGAGGTGTTCGCCGCCATGGAACCGGATGCCTGCTTCATCAACGTCGGCCGTGGAGACACCGTCGACACTGCTGCCCTCGTCGCTGCTCTGGAGACACACAGCATCGCCGGTGCCTGCCTCGACGTCTTCGATACCGAACCGCTTCCGGCTAAGCATCCGCTGTGGCAGATGGACAATGTCATCATCACCCCGCACATGAGCGGGGACACCGACGGCTGGCGGATGCGATTGGCCGAACAGTTCCATGCACTGTTCGAGGACTACGAGGCCGGGCGTGCCTTCACCCACACGGTCGACAAGCAGCGAGGGTACGTGCGATGAGCGGCGAACACGATCCGAATCGCGAACGGGCGCTGCTGGCGCGGATCCTCGCCGAACTCATCGCCGTGCGCCGAGCTCGGCTGCTGAGCATGCTGGTGCTCGCCGGTGCGATGCTCATTGCGGGTCTCGGTGCTGCCATGCAGGCGCAGGGCGACCGTATCGACGCGGTCCTGCTGTTCTCCGCCTTCAGTCTGATCATGATCGGGATCGTCTGCGCTCTCGGGGCGATCATCGCCTGGACGCGGATCAACCGGGACATCCTCGATTCGATCGCCGCCGCGAAGCCGGCCAAAGCGAAGGCTCCGCGGACCCGCAGCGGCGGCATGGCGATCGCTATCGCCTTTGCGATCCTCGGCCTGCTCTTCGGCTGGCTGCTGTGGTCGCAGACGCCGATCCTCGCCATCGCGATCGTCATCGCCTGTGCGCTGCTGGCCTGCCTCGGACCGATCTGGGCCAATGAGCTCGAATCCGCCGATGACCGGCTTGCGGTGATGCTCGACAGCGATGACGAACTGGCCGGCCGGTTCGCCACATTCACCCCGATCTGGCTCCACGAGGCGATGGAGAACGAAGCGGAGGCGGGGGAGCGGGACTGAGCCGGTCCCGCGTCCGGCGGCCGCACCCTTGGTCCCGGCGAACCCTGCCCTCGGCGTTTTCGGCGGCCGCACGACAGAAGGCGCCTGCAGTCGATGACTGCAGGCGCCTTCTCAGCTCACGTGTCCGGACAGGGCGATCGCAGGAGATCTGCCTGGCCGGGACGGGAAGCGGTTCAGCCGCGGATCATGGGAACGCGGGAACGTCCACACCGGCCATCTTCGCCACACAGCGGACGACCTGGCAGCTGTAGCCGAACTCGTTGTCGTACCAGACATAGACGACGACACGGTCCTCATCGACGATGGTCGCCAGACCATCGACGACGCCGGCGCGCTTCGAGCCGACGAGATCGCTCGAGACCAGCTCGGGGGAGGTGACGTAGTCGACCTGGTTGCGCAGCGACGAGTGCATCGAGGTCTCGCGGAGGAAGGCGTTGAGCTCCTCGACGTCGGTGGCGGTCTCGAGGTTGAGGTTGAGGATCGCCATCGACACGTTCGGGGTCGGAACCCGGATCGCGTTGCCCGAGAGCTTGCCCTTGAGCTCGGGGAGCGCCTTGGCCACTGCCTTGGCGGCACCGGTCTCGGTGAGCACCATGTTCAGTCCGGCGGCACGTCCACGGCGCGAGCCCTTGTGGAAGTTGTCGATGAGATTCTGGTCGTTGGTGAACGAGTGCACGGTCTCGACGTGGCCGTTGCGGACGCCGAAGCGATCATGGATCGCCTTGAGCACCGGCGTGATCGCGTTCGTCGTGCACGAAGCTGCGGACATCACGGTGTCTGTGTCGAGGATCGCGGCATCGTTGACGCCGTAGACGATGTTCTTGACCTCGCCCTTGCCGGGCGCAGTGAGCAGGACCTTCGAGGCACCGGGGCAGGCGAGGTGCTTGGACAGGCCCTCCTCGTCGCGCCACTTGCCGGTGTTGTCGACGATGATCGCATCGGTGATGCCGTAGGCGGTGTAGTCGACCTGTGAGGGGTCATCGGAGTAGATGACCTGGATCAGGGTGCCGTTGGCCTGGATCGTGTTCGCCTCTTCGTCGACGACGATGGTGCCGTCGAACTTTCCGTGCACGGAGTCACGGCGGAGCAGAGAGGCGCGCTTGACGATGTCGTTCTCGCCGCCCTTGCGGACGACGATCGCACGCAGGCGCATACCGGTCCCGCCGGCACGGTCGATGAGGATCCGGGCCAGGAGACGACCGATGCGGCCGAAGCCGTAGAGGACGACGTCGCGGGACTCGCCCTCATCGACCTGAGAACCGACAACCTCGGCGAGTTCCGTGGCGAGGAATTCCTCGATCGAACCGGCAGGGTCGTCCATCTTCTCCACGAGGCGACCGAGGTCGATCCGCGCGGGACCGAGATCGAGTTCGGCCAGAGCGGTGACGATCTTGTGGGTGATCGCGATATCGAGTTCCTCGCCGAGGAAGTGGCGCGCATAGCGGTGCGCCTTGATCATCCCGGTCACCGACTTGTTCAGCAGCGACCGCCCGAAGAGGGTCAGCAGCACGTCGTTCTCGCGGTACAGGCGTCCCACGAGCGGAATCAGGTCTTCGGCGGCGGTCTGCTTCTTCGCCCATTCGTCCAGGCGCGCAGTCGTTGCGTCAGTCAAAGGTCGTGTCTCCTCGATCAGTTAGCGGATTCGAGGACAGTCTAACGCGTTGCCTACCGGCGGTCGGACCTGCGTTCGTCGAGTCGCCGGAATCCAAGCAGGGTGAGTGCGATGATGCCGGCCCCGGTGAGCAGAGCGCCGAGACTCTGGGCCTGCACCTTGGGTTCGACGAAGCGGTATTCGGGTGATTGGTCCTCCTGCGGCCGCGGCGGATTCGCGGTGCCGATCCAGGCGGCGACGAAGAGGATGATGCGGGCGAAGATGTTCATCGTCAGCATGATCGCGATGATCGACCCGAACACGCCTGCGGCCTTGTTCCCGGAGAACAGGTCGACGAGCACGGTCGCGAAGTTGAGGAGGACGACGAAGGCCACGGCGCCGATGAGAGAGCCGCGGACCTTCGCCTGCTTGCCCACCGACCGTTCGGGCAGGGTAGTGAACAGGAACATGAAGATCAGCCAGGCGGCACCGAGGGCGATGATGAGGGGCACGATGACCAGCAGCGCCCTGGCCCAACCGGGCAGGCCGAAGGCATCGCCGATGACCGAGGGCAGTCCGGTGCCGACGATGGTCAGAGCCACGGTCAGGAGGAGCCCGACGATGAGTCCGAGGAGGGTCCCGACATTCGACAGGATCTTCATCACGAAGGATTTCTCGGGAACCGCGTCTTCGAAGTCGGCGTGCAGCTGGGCGCGGACGGCGGCACCGAGGTTGCCGATGAAGCCCTGGCCCGTGTAGAGCGCGGCGAGGATGGCGATGATTCCGACCGACTGCCAGCTGGTGAGGAAGGACTCGAGCTGTTCGGTCAGGCTCGAGTTGCCTCCGACGTAGGTTTCGATCTGGTCGGTGATGACGGGGACGAGGTCCGGACGGAGCACATCGAGGACGAAGCCGAGAGCCGCGAAGGTGAACATGGCGATCGGCATGACCGCGAGCACGAGGAAGTAGGTGATGGCCGCACCGAACTGGTTGCCCAGACGCTCACCGAAGCGCTTGACTGCGCGCATGAGGTGGGCGGGCCCGGGCTGGGTGATGGCGTGGTGGCCGACTTCGGCGACCGTGTTGCGTGAAGCCAGAACCTTCGCTGGTGTCACTCCGTGCTCCTTCGATCTGTACCCGCAGGTTTCCGTTTCAACACTAGCCGCTGTGAGGGCACTGTGAGCGGTGGGCCGCGCCTTTATCTAGACTTTTGACCATGCCGACTTCATTTTCGACCGGTCCCGCAGCTGATCTCCTGATGTCCTCGGGGTCGAGCGCCGCCGATAACCTCAGCGGATTCTCCGCCTGGACAGTGACGATCATGGAGACGCTGGGACCGCTCGGAGTCGGGTTCATGGTGTTCCTCGACAACATCTTCCCGCCGATCCCCAGCGAACTCGTGTTGCCCCTCGCCGGCTTCACCTCGAGCAGGGGCGAGATGAACATCGTGCTCGCGATCATCTGCGCGACACTCGGGTCGCTCAGCGGGGCGATCCTGTTGTGGGCGCTGGGCAAGTCGATCGGCCTCGAACGCATCGCTCGGGTCGCTGTGAAGATGCCGCTCGTTGACGTCGACGACGTCCACAAGACGGTCGCCTGGTTCGACAAGCACGGTGACAAGGCCGTGTTCTTCGGTCGGATGGTTCCGATCTTCCGATCGCTCATCTCGATTCCCGCGGGCATGCGGAACATGCCGATCCTCAAGTTCACGCTGCTCACGACGATCGGCAGCGCGATCTGGAACACGATCCTCATCGTCGCCGGGTTCTACCTCGGCGAGAACTGGTCGATCGTCGAGACCTATGCCGGATACTTCCAGACGGTGGTCATCGTCGCTGTGGTCGCCTTCGTCGCCGTCTGGATCGTCCTCAAGATCTGCAAGCACCGCCGACAGCGCACCGCGGGTCAGCCCGAGGCCTGAGCCTCAGAGTCTCAACTGACCCAGGCGGCTGCGGTGTGCTCGTAGGGCACCTCTTCGCCTGCCTTGACGGGTCCCGGAGGAGTCCCGTCGCCGAAGGGTGAGCCGCCGAACTTCTCCCGTCCGTGGGCAGAGAGCCAATTGGAGAGATCGGGCCCCTGCGGCACGATCTGGGTGGGGTTCACATCGGTGTGGACGATGTAGTAGTGCTCTTTGATCTGCACGAAGTCGATCGTGTCGCCGAATCCGGGGGTCTGGTACAGGTCGCGGGCATATCCCCACAGGTTCTCGAACTGGTGCAGTCCCTGCCGGTTGCATTTGAAGTGGCCGTAGTACACCGGATCGAAACGGGCTAGGGTCGTGAACAGACGCACATCCGCCTCGGTGATCGATCCGCCCATGAGGAATCGAGACCGGCCGAGTCGCTCCTCGATGATGTCCAAGGCCGAGAACAGACGGTCGAAGGCGGCCTTGTAAGCCTCCTGGGAACCGGCGAAACCGCAGCGGTAGACCCCGTTGTTGATCTCGGTGTAGATCAGACGCATCACCTTCTCCATCTCCTCCCGAGACTCCTCGGGCCAGAGATTCGGTGCGCCCTCCCGGTGATGGGCCCTCCACTGGGTGGAGAAGTCCTCGGTGATCTGCGGGAAGTCGTTCGTCACGACCCCGCCGGAGGCGATGTCGACGATGGCGGGCACGGTGATGCCCCGCGGGTAGTCGGGGAATCTGGCGAAGAAGGCCTGTTGGAGGCGTTCGATGCCGAGCACCGGGTCGACGCCTCCGGGATCGAGATCGAAGGTCCACGAACGCCAGTCATGCGTCGGCCCCGGCATCCCCAGAGAGATGACGTCCTCGAGGCCGAGGAGCCGACGGACGATGATCGCTCGGTTCGCCCATGGGCAGGCGCGTGCGGCGATGAGGCGGTAGCGACCCGGTTCGGCCGGCCACCTTGCGTTCGGATCATCGAGGATCCGGTCGTCGATGTAGTTCGTGTCGCGGTTGAACTCTTCGCCCTCGGTCACGTAGCTGCCGCTCTGCTCATCCGACATGGTGGTCTCCTCCCGAAATTGGCCCCGCATGGGCTATCGACTCCAGCCTACGTCGAACGAGCTCCGGACGGGGTAAGGAACTGAAGGAGGCTGCGCCCAGCGCGGTCCTCAGTGCGGCCCTCAGCAACGGCGCCGAGGACCGCGCGGGGAATCAGCCTTCGTAGAGTGCGTCGATGTCGGCGGCGAAGTCCTTGGCGATGAGGTGACGCTTGACCGACTGCTTGGCCGAGAGATAGCCGTTGTCCTCGCTGAGTTCGACCGGCAGGATCGTGAACTTCTTGATCCCCTCGGCCCGGGACACCGTCTTGTTCACCCGATCGATAGCCTGTTCGATCGTGGCCCTCACCGTTTCGTCTGCCGCGGCTTCCCGCAGATCCATCTCGGGCAGGTCGTGGTTCTTCAGCCAGATCGGCAGCATCTCGGAATCGAGGAAGACGAGCGCTGAGACGAACTTCCGGTTGTCACCGACCACCACCGGATGGCTGATGATCGGATGGCGGCGCAGAGCGTCCTCGAGCGGTGCCGGAGCGATGTTCTTGCCGCTCGAGGTGACGATGAGCTCCTTCTTGCGGCCGCGGATCGTGAGGTAGCCATCCTCATCGAGGGAGCCGAGGTCGCCGGTGGCGAACCAGCCGTCGTGGAATTCCTCGGCGGTCGCCTCGGGGTTGTTCCAGTACTCCCGGAAGACGGGGACTCCCTTGGCCAGGATCTCGCCGTCCGGGGCGATCGCGACGCTCGCACCGGGCAGGGGAACCCCGACGGTGCCGATCTTCGACTTCTCCGGCACATTCACCGTGATCGGGGCCGTGGTCTCGGTCAGACCGTATCCTTCGAGGACGACGAGACCGATGCCGCGGAAGAAGTGACCGAGATGAGTGCCGAGCGGTCCGCCGCCGGAGACTGCGTGAGAGACGTTGTCGCCCATCACTGCGCGCAGCTTTGAGTAGACGAGTCTGTCGAAGAGCGCATGCTGAAGTTTGAGCGTGGCCGGAACCTTACCGGCGTCAAGCGCCTTCGAATAGGCCACGGCGACCCGCTCGGCTCGACGGAAGATCTTGTCCTTGCCTCCCGACTCTGCCTTCGCCAACGCCGAGTTGAAGACCTTTTCGAAGACGCGGGGGACGCCGAGGATGAAGCTGGGTCGGAAGCTGCCGAGGGCATCGGTGAGCTTCGTGAGATCGGACTGGTGGGCCAGGACGGCACCGGTGCTGATCGAGAGCACCTCGATGAAGCGGGCGAACACATGGGCCTGGGGGAGGAAGAGCAGGCAGCGCATGTTCTCGGCGAAGACCACCGGAATCTGGTGCTCGGCGGCCTGCGCAGTCTGCACGAAGTTGCCGTGCGTGAGCACACAGCCTTTGGGCTTGCCGGTCGTGCCCGAGGTGTAGATGAGTGTGGCAACGGAGTCGGCGGTGACCTGGCCGCGGGCGGCTTCGAGCGCCTCATCGCTGACCGCGCGGCCCGTCGCCTCGAGTTCGGCGAAGGCTCCCTGATCCCAGATCCACAGCTGCGGAGCATCGACCCCGGCTGCGGCGGCCGCCGCGAGGACACGATCGGCATGTTCGCGGCTGCAGACGAGCCCGCGGCCGACTGCCGCGTCCTTGATCATCCAGGCGAGCTGGTCTTCGGAGGAGGTGTCGTAGAAGGGCACCGAGATCGCTCCGGCGAACCACACGGAGTAGTCGCTGAGCGTCCACTCGTATGAGGTCGGTCCGAAGATGGCGATGCGATCGCCGACCTCGACGCCGGCGGCGATGAGTCCCTTGGCTGCGGACCGAACCTGGCTGAGGAAGTCACCGGCGCTGACCTCTTCCCAGCCATCGTCGACGGGCTTGGCCACGGTCGGATTGTCGGGGTTCTCGGCGACCTTAGCGAGGAAGACATCGGTCGTCGACGAGGTTGTATCGACCTCGAAGCCGACGGCCGGCATCGATGACTGGGGCATTGTGTCTTGGCTCATGAGGTTTCCTTCGTCGAACATAAGTTACTGAACAGTTATCTTACTGCTCGGCCAGGTCGAGGTGAAATCGCTCACGTTTGCCCGGGCAAATGCGTCGTGAGCTTCTCTCCTGCAGTCTAACCAAGTCGAATCAGGGATTGTTCAGAGTACGATGGTCGAAACCCGCTCACACCCAGTCAGTGAAGGAAGGTAATGTCGACCAATCCTGAGGAGACCGGCTACCGCTACGATGCGTCGCTGGCCGAGAAGATCGAGAAGTCGTGGCAGAGCACATGGGAGCAGTCGGGGACGTTCCACACCCCGAACCCGAGCGGTGATCTCAGCGCCACCGGTGAACTCGGCTCTCAGGATGTGCCCTCCGGCTACGGACCCCCGGCCGATCTCAGTGAGCGCGAATCCCTCTACATCATGGACATGTTCCCGTACCCCTCCGGTGCGGGTCTGCACGTCGGGCACCCCCTGGGCTACCTGGGCACCGACGTGTTCGGCCGCTACCAGCGGATGCGCGGACACAACGTCATGCACGCCCTGTCCTATGACGCCTTCGGTCTGCCCGCAGACCTCTACGCCGTCCAGACGGGCCAACACCCGCGCATCACCACCGATGCGAACATCTCGAACATGACCGAACAGCTGCGTCGACTGGGCCTGGCCCACGATGCCCGCCGCAGCTTCGCGACCACCGACGATGACTTCGTCAAGTGGACGCAGTGGATCTTCCTGCAGATCTTCAACTCCTGGTACGACCCGGAGGCGAGCACCCCGGGCGAGGATTCGACGGGAGCGGCCCGCCCGATCGGCACGCTGATCGAGCAGTTCGCCGCGGGCACCCGTGCGACCCCCGACGGGCGTGCCTGGGCCGAACTCAGCCCAGCCGAACGCGAAGACGTGCTGCAGGGCTACCGCCTCGCCTATGTCTCGGAATCCCCGGTCAACTGGTGCCCGGGCCTGGGCACCGTGCTGGCCAATGAGGAGGTCACCGCCGAAGGCCTGTCCGAACGCGGAAACTTCCCCGTCTACACTCGCCGGCTGCGGCAGTGGAACATGCGTATCACCGCCTACGCCGACCGTCTCATCGACGATCTCGACTCCCTGGACTGGCCGAGTGCCGTGCGCAGCATGCAGGTCAACTGGATCGGCCGCTCCAAGGGTGCGTTGCTGCGTCTGCCCGTGGCCGAATCCGAGGCCGAGATCGAGGTCTACACCACCCGACCGGACACCCTGTTCGGTGCGACCTACATGGTGCTCAGCCCCGAGCACCCGCAGGTGACCGAGCTGACTGCCGCAGCCTGGGAACCGGGTGCTCCGGAGTCTTGGCGCGGAGGGGAGTCGACCCCCGCCGAGGCGATCGCCGCCTACCAGCGTGAGGCCGCGGCGAAGACCGACGCGGACCGTCAGCAGAGCCGCGAGAAGACCGGCATCTTCACCGGCTCCTACGCCGTCAATTCAGCCACCGGCGGACGGATCCCCGTGTTCATCGCCGACTATGTGCTCATGGGCTACGGCACCGGCGCGGTCATGGGCGTGCCCGGTGAAGACCCTCGAGACTGGGACTTCGCGAAGACCTTCGGGCTGCCCTATAACCGCACCGTGCAGCCGCCGGCCGACCACGACGAGGACTCCGTCTACACCGGTCCCGGAGTGATGATCAATTCGGCGAACGAGGAGATCGACATCAACGGCCTCGAGGTCGATGCGGCGAAGGCCGAGATCACCGCATGGCTGGCAGGCAAGGGCCTGGCCACCGAATCCACCCAGTACCGTCTGCGCGACTGGCTGTTCTCCCGGCAGCGCTACTGGGGCGAACCCTTCCCCATCGTCTACGACGAGGACGGCACTCCCGTCGCCCTGCCCGATGAGATGCTGCCCGTGGGCCTGCCCGAGGTCGAGGACTTCGCTCCGCGGACCTACGAACCCGACGACGCCGACAGCCGGCCCGAACCGGCCCTGGGCCGGAACCGGGACTGGGTCGAGGTCGAGCTCGACCTCGGCGACGGACCGAAGAAGTACCACCGTGAGACGAACACGATGCCCAACTGGGCAGGTTCCTCCTGGTACCAGCTGCGCTATGCCGATCCGCACAACAGCGAGCGGCTCGTCGACCCGGCCAATGAGGAGTACTGGCTGGGCCCGCGCGAGAGCAAGCCTCGCGGCGGCGCCGACCTCTACGTCGGCGGCGTCGAGCACGCTGTGCTCCACCTGCTCTATGCCCGGTTCTGGCACAAGATCCTTTTCGATCTCGGCCACATCTCCTCCTCCGAACCGTTCCACCGCCTGGTCAACCAGGGCTACATCCAGGCCTATGCCTACACGGATTCCCGCGGTGTGTACGTCCCCGCCGCCGAGGTGGAGGAGCGGACCGAGGACAACGGCGAGCTGACCTTCTGGTACAATGGCCAGCAGGTCAACCGCGAGTACGGCAAGATCGGCAAGTCCCTGAAGAACTCGGTCATGCCCGATGAGATGTACGACGCCTACGGTGCCGACACCTTCCGGGTCTACGAGATGTCCATGGGACCGCTCGAACAGGATCGCCCCTGGGAGACGCGCGCCGTGGTCGGGGCCCACCGATTCCTGCAACGCGTCTGGCGTCTCTTCGTCGACGAGTCGGACGGTCGTAGCATCGTCGGCGAGGGAACCTCCGACGCCGAGTCGCTCAAGGTCCTCCACCAGGTCATCGCCGGTGTCCGTGAGGACATGGACCACCTGCGCTTCAACACGGCGATCTCGAAGCTCATCGTGCTCACCAACCACGCCACCAAGCAGGGCGGTGCCGCCCGCGATCTGCTCGAGCCGCTGGCGATCATGCTCGCCCCCTTCGCACCGCACTTGGCAGAAGAGCTGTGGTCGCGGCTGGGCCACGAGTCGACGATCACCTACGCTCCGTTCCCCGAGGTCGATCCGCAGCATCTCGTGGCCGACCAGGTCACCTGCGTGGTGCAGGTCAAGGGCAAGGTGCGGGCACGCCTCGAAGTGGATCCCGACATCTCCGAGGCGGAGCTGGAGAAGCTGGCCCTGGAATCGCCGAATGCCGTCAAGGCGCTCGGCGGAGCCGGGATCCGCAAGGTCATCGTACGGGCGCCCAAGCTCGTCAACATCGTCCCCGACGCCTGAGACACGGTGTCGCACCCGATCAGGACGGAACATTCATGCCTACAGCGAGCACCCAAGACGAGATCCGGCACACCCTCGGTGTGCGGTCGACGATCGATCCGGCCACGGAGATCTCGCGCCGCGTCGAATTCCTCGTCGACTATGTGCTGACCACCGGAGCCAAAGGGCTGGTCCTGGGCATCAGCGGCGGTCAGGACTCCACCCTGGCCGGACGCCTGTGCCAGCTGGCCGTCGAGGACCTGCGGGCGCGCGGCGCCGAGGCCGCGTTCTGGGCGCTGCGTCTGCCCCATCATGTGCAGGCCGATGAGCAGGACGCTCAGGACGCCCTGGTCTTCATCGCCGCCGACCATGAGCTCGTCTTCAACATCGGATCGGCGACCGAGGCCGCGGCCGAGGAGTACCTCACTGCGACGGGGACGGCGATCACGGACTTCGGCAAGGGCAATGTCAAGGCCCGCATGCGAATGATCGCCCAGTTCGAGCTGGCGGGGGAGAAGCGACTCCTCGTCGTCGGCACGGATCACGCCGCCGAGGCGGTCACGGGCTTCTTCACGAAGTTCGGTGACGGGGCCGCCGATGTTGTCCCCTTGGCCGGGCTGAGCAAGCGTCAGGGGCGGGCATTGCTCGGCCACCTCGGCGCGCCCGAACATCTCGTGAACAAGGCTCCGACGGCGGATCTGCTCGACGACCAGCCGGGACAGACCGACGAATCATCGCTGGGACTGAGCTACGAGCAGATCGACGATTTCCTCGAAGGCAAGGAGATCGACCCGGCCGCCGCCTCGGCGCTGATCGAGAAGTACCGCGTCACCGAGCACAAACGACGCACCCCGGTGAGCCCGACCGACAATTGGTGGATCCGGCACTGAGCTGAGTCGCCTCAGGCGATGAGGCCGAGCTCCAGTGCGGTCTGGTTGAATTCCCAGCGTGCGGAGACGAATCGGTCGCCGAGCCTCTCGCCGCGGCTGCGGGCCTCGGTGTACTCACGCCACCCGTCTTCACGGGTGTCGCCGGGACGGATCTCGCGCTTCGCGGAGTCCGCGGGCAGTTCCCGGGTCTCCTCATCGACCCAGATCGCCAGCGCCTCGGCGGCACGGTAGAGGTTCATGAAGGCGGTGTGGGAGCGCGGATTGTCGAAGCTCGACTTCGCGAATTCGCTGCGGAAGGCCTTGAGGGGCTCGAGCTCGTCGACGGCGAGCGTGCCGAAGGTGGCGTCAAGGCGCAGGGACTGCACGAGTCCCGCCGTATCGGGCAGCAGTTCGAGGATCCGCTGCGCACGCTCCTCATCGGGCAGCCGCGTGACCTCGTCATCGACCACGGCCGGTCCGAGCGAGTCGATGCGGCCGCGCTCCGTGCTCAGCTGCTGGCGCAGCGAGTCGATCTGGACCTGGGCGCGTCGCCATTCTCCGTGGAACATGAGCAGGGCAACGATCACTCCCAGGCACAGAATCAGCCCGATGATCCAGGCGTACGGGTGCAGCCCGGGGATGGCGAAGGCCACGATGCCGAGCACGGTGAGCACCGCGAATGTCACCGCCGCCGGTGAGTTGGTGAGGAAATCCAAGAAACGCTTCACAATTCCAAGGGTACTGTTTCAACCTCCGCAAATCGTGCAACCGCGTGGCATATAGTGTGGTGCGAAACGGCATGTCCGCGTCGCACGACGAGACAGCACGACGACACAGGGAGACTCGGGTTGAAGATTTCAGTCATCGGTTGCGGATATCTTGGTGCGGTGCATGCAGCGGCGATGGCGTCGCTGGGTCATGAGGTCGTCGGCGTCGATGTCGATGAGGCCAAGATCGAGGCTCTCACCCAGGGCCGTCCGCCCTTCTTCGAACCGGGGCTGAGTGAATTGCTGGTGAAGGCCCAGGACAAGGGCAGCCTCGAATTCACCACCGATGTCTCACGTGCCGCCGCTGCCGGAGTCCACTTCGTCTGTGTGGGCACTCCGCAGAAGCCCGGCGAGTTCGCCGCCGATGTCACCTATGTCGATGCGGCTGTCGATTCCCTCGTCCCGCACCTGACTTCGACGTCGGTGGTTGTGGGTAAGTCCACGGTTCCCGTCGGCACGGCCGAGCGTCTGGCCGGAGTCATCGCCGGCACCGGGGCGGCGATGATGTGGAATCCCGAGTTCCTCCGCGAAGGCCATGCCGTCGATGACACCCTGCATCCGAATCGTCTGGTCTACGGCGTCGCCGACGGTCGGGCGGACAATCCGGCCGTAGCCGGACTCGATGAGGTCTATGCCTCGATGCTCGCCGAGGACACTCCCCGGATGGTCACCGACTTCGCGACCGCCGAGCTGGTCAAGACCGCGGCGAATTCGTTCCTGGCTACGAAGATCTCGTTCATCAACGCCATGGCCGAACTGTGCGAGGCCTCCGGCGCCGACGTCACCCAGCTCGCCGACGCGATCGGGATGGACGATCGGATCGGACGGAAGTTCCTCAACGCCGGGCTCGGCTTCGGCGGCGGCTGCCTGCCCAAGGACATCCGGGCATTCATGGCCCGCGCCGGTGAGCTCGGTGCCGATCAGGCCGTGGCATTCCTCAAGGAGATCGACTCGATCAACATGCGTCGGAGGGTGCGGATGGTCGACATCGCCCGCGACACCCTGGGCGGCTCGTTTATCGGCAAGAAGATCACGATCCTCGGCGCCGCGTTTAAACCCGACAGCGACGATGTCCGGGACTCGCCGGCGCTGGCCGTGGCCCGCCTGATCGCGACCCAGGGCGGGGTGGTCACGGTGACCGATCCACAGGCGATCGCCAATGCCTCCCGCACTTTCCCCGAACTCAACTACGTCACCGACACCACCGAGGCGCTGACCGGATCTGATGCGGTGCTGCTGCTGACCGAATGGCGCGAGTACCGGGACCTCGACCCGCAGGCCACCGCCGAGCTGGTGTCCGGGAAGGTCCTCGTCGACGGCCGCAATGTGCTGACCCCTGAGCAGTGGCGCAGCGCGGGCTGGACCTATCGGGCCCTGGGCCGACCATGAGGATCGGCCTGGTCACCGACTCGACGGCGCAGCTCTCGGATGCCGAGCAGGCGCGTCTGCGCGAGACCACCGGTGACCTCTTCGCCGTCGTTCCGCTGACCGTGCTCGTCGGCGGGATCGCGTTCACCGACGGTGAGCTCGGTGCAGCGGACCTGTGCGCGAAGATGGCCGAGGGAGCCGAGGTCTCCACCTCGATGGCTACTCCGGCGCAGTTCACGAAAGCCTATTCGACCCTCATCGACCACGGCGCCGAGGCGATCATCACCGTGACCATGTCTGGTGACCTCTCGGGGACTTGCGATTCGGCGGTCTCCGCGGCCCAAGGCGAATCGGCCCGCATCAGCGTCGTCGACTCCCGCACCACCTCGGCGGGCCTGGCCGGGGCACTGTCCGTGGCGGCCGCGGGGATCGTCCAAGGCCATGATCTGGACTCCATCGCCGGCACCGTGGCCGACTGGTGCGCCGGGGAGACCCGGACCGTGTTCGCCCCGTCAAGTCTCGAACACCTGCGCCGAGGCGGTCGCATCGGGGCCGCATCATCCCTGCTCGGCCGCGCCCTGCAGATCGTCCCGGTGCTCGGCCTCAGCGCCGGCGTCGTCACGCCCGTGGCCCGGGTGCGGACCCGGTCGAAGGCGCTCGAGCGGATCGTCACGATCGCGGGGCAGTCCGCTACCGAGATCGCTGCGGAGGATCGGCAGGTCCACGTCGAGATCCAACAGGCCGAAGGAGACGCCGAGGCGGCGGATGTCCTCGCCCTGACCGAGAAGCTCGAGGAGATCGGGGTGGAGACTTCGTTTCGGACGCTCTCGACGATCATCACCGCTCACGTCGGGCCCGGCACGATCGGGGTCACGGTGCAGACGACTCCCTGAGACGGGGAGGACGGTCGGCCGGACAGACGGGCAGGACGCGCAGCTCACTTGCGCGTGATCTCCTGTGGAGGACCCGGCGACTGATGTGCTGTGGGCCTGTGGACGGGCGAGAGGTTTCCACAGGCGGCTCGCCGAGGATGGCCCGGCAGGTTCGCCGGATCTAGCGTCGAGGCATGGCTGTGTCTCCCGATGATCGCTTCGCGAGTCTCATCGACTCCAGCGCCGAGCGCGGAGGCTGGGTGCCGGGAGACGTCTTCACCGCCGACACCGAGGGAGAGGAGGAGCCGGTCGCAGCGCGGCGGATCCGTCTGCCCGTTCTCGTGGCCCTGGCACTGGCGACGGTGGCGGTCTTGCTTCTTGCGCTCTATGTGTTCCGCCCGGCCGAACAGCACGACCCGACGGCCGGTCAGTTCGACACCGCCGGCAGCTCGGCCGCCTCAGATCCGACCGGGGACAACGAGACCGGGGCGAACCAGAAGGCGGGGCCCGAGGACGCCGGGAACGGGCAGGTCGTCGTCCACGTCACGGGTGCTGTGCACGCTCCGTCGGTCGTCACCCTCGGCGCCGGTGCGCGGGTGCAGGATGCGGTCGAAGCCGCCGGTGGGCTGCAGGGTGATGCCGATTCCGAATCGATCAATCTCGCCCGGGTGCTCCAAGACGGGGAGCAGATCCACATTCCCGCCGAGGGTGAGAAGCCGCCCGCGGGCTCCGCCGATGCGCAGGGGAGCGGAGGGGATTCTGCAGGAACGTCGGGCGGTTCGACCGCTGCCGGAGATCCTCCGGGCGGCACCGCCGATGCCGGCGGCACCGGAACCGCGTCCGGAACGGGAAGCGGCGCTGGATCCGGGACAGCCGGCGGCAAGATCGACCTCAACACCGCGGATGCCGCGGCCCTGCAGACGCTGCCCGGAGTCGGACCGGTCACCGCCGAGGCGATCATCGCCCACAGGGAGACCCAGCCGTTCGGCAGTGTCGATGACCTTCTGCTCGTCAAGGGCATCGGACCCAAGACCTTCGAAAGCCTCAGAGACCTTGTCTCCGTCGGCTGATCCCTCGGATCTCCTGAATTACTCGGATTGCTCGGTCCGGGCACGTTCGGTGCGCCTGCGGGAGCGGCGTGAGCGGCTGCGGCAACGGTGTGCGCAGCTGCGGCAGGGGAGTGGCCAGCTGTGGCGGGTCGGGATGGAGCGGGCGCGCACGATCTCCCAGGTGCGGCCCGGCTCGCTGCGGCTCTTCGTGTGTGCGGCGGGACTGTGGGCTGCGGCCCTGATCGGACTCGGACCCTGGGCGCTGCTCGCCACCCCCGTCGTGGCCGGGCTGGGGTTTCTCTGCCTGCGCCGGTACCACCACCTCGGCGTGGTGCTCATCATGTTCGCGTGCCTGCTCACGATCCAGATCACGGCATTGGGCGGCTCCCGCGGACCCGCCGAGGACACGGACGTCACGGGAACCGTGATCGGTCACAGTCAGCCCGGAGCATCCGGGTGGTCACGGCTGACGCTGCTCACTCAGACCGGGATCGCCGAGGTACTCAGTCCCTCCGTCCCGGCCGACGGCTCGCGCGTGCTGATGCGCACCGAACGACTCAACGACATCCGGATCAGCAGCGAGGATCCACAGGTGCTGCGCGAACCGAACGGGGTCTGGCAATGGCGTGCGGAGCTGCGCTCCCGGCTGAGCGAGGACTCCCGGGCCGTAGGCCACGAAGGCGGGGACCTGCTGCCCGGGCTCGTCATCGGCGACACCGATCCGCAGGGCGAGCGGATGCAGGATGACATGCGGGTGGTGTCCCTGACCCACATCTCCGCGGTCTCCGGCAGCAATGTCACGATCGTCAGCCTCGGCGCGGGTCTGCTGGCCGGGGCCTGTCGGGCCGGTCCCCGCACACGGGTCACCGTCGGGGTGCTCACCTGCGCAGGCTACGTGTTCATCGTCGGCTTCGAACCCAGCGCGATCCGGGCGGCGGGCATGGCGATCGCGGTCGCCCTCGTGTTCCTCCGCGGGGGTGGCATCGCCCCGGCAGCGGTGATGTGCTCGACGGTGTGCCTGCTGCTCGCCTTCGTACCGGTGCTCGCGACCTCGGTGGGTTTCGTGCTCTCCGTGGTCTCGACGGCGGCGATCATGTTCATCGTCCCGATCCTCCTGCTCCGTCTCAGCGTCCATTTCTCCTTCCTGCCCTCCGTTCTGGTCACCGCCGTGGTCGTCCCCCTCATCGCTCAGCTGGCCTGCACCCCGGTGCTCGTGGCCATCGATCCGCGCATCGGGGCCTGGTCGGTGGCCGCGAACGCCTTGGCTGCACCGGCGGTGCTGCCGGCGACCGTGCTCGGATTCGTCTCGATGGTCTGCGCGGGCCTCGGACTCCTCGGCATCCCGTTGCTGCTGTGGTGTGCGCAGGCACCGGCCTGGCTGGCGGCATTGCCGGCCTGGTGGATCGTCGAGGTCGCGCGCATCTGCGCGAGCCTGCCCGGGGCCGCTCTCGACTGGCCGGAGCCGCCCTGGGGCACGCTCATCGCCCTCGGCCTGCTGCTCATCCTCAGCGTGGGTACCTGGCTGCTTGTGCGCAGGAGGCTGTGGGGGCTGCCGATCCTCGTGCTGTGCATCGCGCTGACCGCGACGGTCATCGTCACCGGTCGGACGAAGGCGCCGGCCGCCGACTGGCTGGTGCTCGTCTGCGATGTCGGTCAGGGCTCGGGGACGCTGATCAACCTCGGCGGCGGTCGAGGGCTGGTCGTCGACACCGGCAAGGAGCCTGGTCCCATCGACACCTGCCTCGACGAATCTGGGATCGAGACCTTCGACCTGGTCATCTCCCATTTCGACGCCGATCACTATGCCGGATACGCCGGGACCACCTGGTCACGGAGACTCGGGCGCCTGTGGGTCTCGGCCAACGTCGCCGCCGCACCGGAGACCCGGCAGATCGTGACCGACACCGGTGCCGAGGCGGTGGCGACGTACCGCGGCGAGACGATCAACTCCGGGGTGGCGAAGATCGAGGTGTTGTGGCCGCCGCTGCGGGCTAGCGCAGGGGGACAGCAACCGGCCCCGGTGCCTGGCGCCGGGTCGGCCGCAGGGACGGCCGCGTCGCCGGATACGGTGCCGGGGGTCGGGGCGGGCGGCACCCCGGGCGATGACGCCAGCACCGAGGTGCGCAACGAGGACTCTCTGGTGCTCAGGGTCGAAGCGGACGGGGTGAGCTATCTCATCCCCGGCGACGTCGGCGCGGAGGAGCAGTACATCATCGCCCAGAGCCTCGAACCGGTCGACGTACTCATCGCCCCGCACCACGGCTCGGCGGACCTCTCGGAGGACTTCTTCGCCGCGGCTGCTGCACGCATGGGCGTGATCTCGGTGGGGGAGAACAGCTACGGGCATCCGAATCCCCGCGCGATCACCGCATTCGGTCCCGTGCCGGTGCTGCGCACCGACCGCTGCGGGTCGATCGCGATCTACGCCGAGGCTCGATCCAGCACGGGCCGGAACTGTCCGGAGAGCAGACAGTGAGCGCGCGTCGTGTCCCGGGCAGACGATAGGCTGAGACCATGGCAGTGAAGAAGACCCTGGTCCCGTGGAGTTCGGCGAAACCGGCCCCCGTCGTCATGATCTCCGGGAACGAATCCGTGCTCGTGCGCATGGCCAAGGACCGCATCGTCTCTGCCGCAAGGAAGAAGGACCCGGAGGAGATCGAATTCGACGCTGCGGGTTACCAGGCCGGGGAACTGGCGATGGCCGCCTCGCCCTCACTGTTCTCCTCCGCGAAGCTCATCGTCGTCGACTCCGTCGAGAAATGCTCCGAGGACTTCCTCAAGGACGCGCTGGCCTATCTCGACGAGCCCAATGACGACGCCGTCGTCCTGCTCCTGCACGGCGGCGGCAACCGGGGTGCGAAACTCGTCAAGAAGGTCGAGACCGCGGGCTTCCCCCGGGTCGATGCCGGGACGCTGAAGAACGAGAGCGACCGTGCCAAGTTCGCCCAGGGGCGGTTCAAGGCGGCGAAGCGACAGATCGACGAGGCGGGAATGGCCGCATTGATGTCGGCGCTGGGTTCCGACCTCGCCGAGCTCAAGGCCGGAGTCGATCAGCTCATCGAGGACACCGAGGGCACGATCACCGCCCGGGTCGTCGACCAGTACTACGGCGGTCGGGTCGAGGCCACGGGTTTCAAGGTCGCCGATGCGGCGGTGTCCGGGGACGCGAAGAACGCGCTCAGCCTGCTTCGGCACTCTCTCTCGACCGGTTCCGATCCGGTGCCGCTGGTCGCCGCGGTGGCGATGAAGCTGCGGGGGATGGCCAAGGTGCAGGGATTCTCCGGATCGAGCGGGGAGCTCGCCGCAGAGCTGAAGATGGCGCCCTGGCAGGTCGACCGCGCCCGCCGCGAGGTGCGACGCTGGAACGAAGTGGCGCTGGGCCAATCGCTCATCGCCGCGGCCGAAGCCGATGAAGCCGTCAAGGGCGGCGGCCGTGATCCCGTCTACGCCGTCGAATGGTTCGTCTCCGAGGTCTGCCGCCTGGCTCGGCAACGCTGACACTCTCCCACAACTACCTGGCGGGGGCCCAGCTACGTGGCGCCACGTAGCTGGGCCCCCGCCAGGTAGTTATGGGGCGGAGCGGATGGGGATGGACGCGAGTGATGAATGCGAGAGGGGCCCGATCCGTAACGGATCGGGCCCCTCGAAGCTAGAGCCTCAGCGCTCGACTCAGAGAGCGTTGATCTGCGAAGCCAGGCGCGACTTGCGGTTCGCAGCGTTGTTCTTGTGCAGAACACCCTTCGAAACAGCCTTGTCGAGCTTGCGGGCGGCCACAGCATAAGCCTGCTGCGCTTCGTCCTTCTGGCCGGCAGCAATGTTCTCGCGAACGACGCGGACGTAGGACCGAACCTCGGACCGGACAGCCTTGTTGCGCTGGCGGGCCTTCTCGTTGGTCTTGATCCGCTTCATCTGGGACTTGATATTAGCCAATTTCAACACTCTTTCGTGTTAGTGATACATGGTCGTGAGGGCACATCCGATCGACACTCTCATCTCCGCGGGGAAACACATCGATGACATCGAATCGAATGGCATCTTCACCCGACCTCGGCGAGACACACGCCATGATGAAGACACAGCAGCCTATGTTACAGGCTCGCGCGCCGAGTCGGAAATCCTCGCGGGGCCTCAGCTCTCGATGTTCGCGGCGACCTTTTCGAAGACCTCGCGGGGCATGATCGCGCCCTCGCGGCGGATCGAGTTCGGGTCGACGCGGATGACGCGGTCGAGGCGGATCTCGGAGGGCCTGCCCTGGGAGTCCCAGTCACCCGATCCGATGTTCATCCACTTGGCATTGCGGTCCTCGCGCACCTCGCCGAATCCGCCGGGAATATGGTCCTTGCTGGTGAGCATGAGCACGAGCACCCACCTGCCGTCGCGGCCGACGACGAGAGAGGGACGGTCCTTGCCCTGAGAATGATCCTCCTCGTAGGGGATCCACCCCCAGACGACCTCACCGGGGTCGGCGTCGCCGTCGAGATCGGGGGAGTAGGACACGGAGATCGATCCCCGGTAGTCGCCCGGATAGGCGCCGGCGCCCGTCCCGGACTGCTGCGGTGCGGGGCTCTGGCGACGGCTGCCGGAGTCGGCCGGAGAATCCGATCCGGGCCGCGGGTGCGATCCGCCCTCGCGGGGCGTGTCCCGGGAGGGGCCCGAATCGTTCTTCGCCTTCGCGTCCTTGAGATAGCGCACACCTTCGCGGACGCCGATCCTGACTGCACGGTTGACCAATGATTTCCAGCTCATGGGCACCAAGCCTAGACGAGGACGCTGAGACCATTCATCGCAGATCCCCGAAGCTCAGTGCTGATCCCGGAAGCGCAGCATCGCCTCGATCGGAAAATGGTCCGAAGGATAGGTGCCGTCGACGTTGAAGGTGTTGATCCGGGTCGACAGGGTCTCCAGCGCCGAGGTGGTCAGGATCCAATCGATGCGACCGTCACCGGTCTTCGGTCCCCGATACCGGTGGAAGGTGCCGATGTTCTCACCCGGCACCTCGGCGCCGGTGTCGGTGAGCCCGAGCTCGGTGCAGAAATAGTCGTAGACGGGCGAACCGGTGGCGACATTGAAATCTCCGGTGACCACGCAGGGGACGTCCACCTCGGCGATGGTCTCGGCCATGATCTTCCCCGACTCCAGGCGGGCACGCTCCGACTTGTGGTCGAGGTGGGTGTTGAGCACCCGCAGCCGGCGCCCCGAGCCGATGTCCGTGAAATCCACCGTCGTGAGCGTCCGGGCATGCGAGACGCCCCAGGATTCGGAGGCCACCGTCTCCGGCTGCTCCGAGAGCCAGCTGATATCGACGGCCTCGACATCGAAGCGGGTGGAGTCGTAGATGACGGCGGTGAACTCACCGGCGTTCCCTCCGGAATGGCCCTCCCCGAGCCAGATGTACTCCTCGGGCAGCAGGGACACGAGAGTCTCGAGCTGGTCGAGCTCGCCCTCCTGAGTGCCGACGATGTGGGGGTGGGCATCACGGATCAGCTCGGCGGCGATGGGCAGGCGCGTGGCCACAGGATGTCCGTCCATGGCCGGATATCTGAGGTTGAAGCTCATGATCGAGAAATCGCTCATGTACCCATCATCGCCGATCATCGACCGATTTCGTCCCACTCGGCCCCCGGCGAATGGGACGGCGCGGATTCCAGTCTCCCGTGCAACCCATGGAACAATGGGAGTTCTGGTCTGTCGAAGGAAGGGCGTCATGTCACCTCAGGTGAATGCAGAATCACTCAAGCGGATATCACCGTCCGCGACCTCACCCGAGCTGATCCGCAATTTCTGCATCATCGCTCATATCGACCACGGGAAATCGACCCTGGCCGACCGGATGCTCCAGATCACCGGCGCGGTCAAGCAGCGCGATATGCGTGCCCAGTACCTCGACCGGATGGACATCGAACGCGAGCGCGGAATCACGATCAAATCCCAGGCCGTGCGGAT
The DNA here is from genome assembly GCF_047300845.1 of Brevibacterium sp. GP-SGM9. NCBI lineage: Bacteria > Bacillati > Actinomycetota > Actinomycetes > Micrococcales > Brevibacteriaceae > Brevibacterium > Brevibacterium sp. GP-SGM9. The sequence continues at coordinate 221,005 of NZ_CP178563.1, forward strand.
GCCCTGGGAGACCGACGGGACCCCCTACGCGCTGAACATGATCGACACTCCGGGCCACGTGGACTTCAGCTACGAGGTCTCCCGGTCCCTGGCCGCCTGTGAGGGCGCCCTCCTGCTCGTCGACTCCGCGCAGGGCATCGAAGCCCAGACGCTGGCCAACCTGTACCTGGCCATGGAGAACGACCTGACGATCATTCCCGTGCTCAACAAGATCGACCTCCCGGCTGCCCAGCCGGACAAATACGCCGAGGAGCTGGCGAACCTCATCGGGTGCGAGCCCGAGGACTGCCTGCTCGTCTCCGGCAAGACCGGCGAAGGCGTCGAGGCCGTGCTCGACCGCATCACCACCGACATCCCGGCACCCGTCGGCGATGCCGATGCCCCGGCCAGGGCGATGATCTTCGATTCGGTCTACGACACCTATCGGGGAGTCGTGACGTACGTCCGCCTCGTCGACGGTGCGCTCAAACCGCGTGAGAAGATCGAGATGATGTCGACTCGCAGCACCCACGAACTCCTCGAGATCGGCGTCTCCTCACCCGAGCCGAACGCGACCAAAGGCCTCGGCGTCGGTGAGGTCGGCTACCTCATCACCGGCGTTAAAGACGTCCGCCTCTCGAAGGTCGGCGACACGGTCACTCTGCTCTCGTCCCCGGCCGAGGAGGCGCTCGAAGGCTACGAAGAGCCCAAGCCGATGGTCTTCTCCGGTCTATTCCCGATCGACGGCTCCGACTACCCGGCGCTGCGCGACGCCCTCGACAAGCTCAAGCTCAACGACGCCTCGCTCGTCTACGAACCCGAGACGTCGACGGCTCTGGGCTTCGGCTTCCGCTGCGGCTTCCTCGGACTGCTCCACCTCGAGGTCCTCCGCGACCGCCTGGAGCGCGAATTCGATCTCGACCTCATCTCCACCGCCCCCAGCGTCATCTACGAGGTGACGATGGAGGACAGGGAAGAGATGACGGTGACGAATCCGAGCGAATATCCCACCGGCAAGATCAAGGAAGTCCGCGAGCCGATGGTCCAGGCCACGATCCTCACCCCGAGCGATTTCATTGGTGCCGTGATGGAGCTCTGCCAGGACCGCCGCGGCAAACTCCAGGGCATGGACTACCTGTCCTCGGATCGTGTCGAGATCCGCTACCGCCTGCCCCTGGCCGAGATCGTCTTCGACTTCTTCGACCAGCTCAAGTCCCGCACGAAGGGCTACGCCTCACTCGACTACTCCGATGACGGCGAGGACGCCGCCGATCTCGTCAAGGTCGACATCCTGCTCCACGGCGACCAGGTCGACGCCTTCTCCGCGATCGTCCACCGCGACAAGGCATACTCCTACGGTGTGGCGATGGCTGGGAAGCTGCGCAAGCTGATCCCGCGCCAGCAGTTCGAGGTGCCCATCCAGGCCGCCATCGGCTCACGCATCATCGCCCGTGAGACTATCCGCGCGATGCGCAAGGACGTGCTGAGCAAGTGCTACGGCGGCGACATCAGCCGTAAGCGCAAGCTGCTCGAGAAGCAGAAGGAAGGCAAGAAGCGGATGAAGATGGTCGGCACCGTAGAAGTCCCGCAGGAGGCCTTCATCGCCGCGCTGTCCTCTGACGAGCCGGAGACGAAGAAGGACGCCAAGAAGTAAGTGCCCGCCCAACCGACCGGTGAGGTTCCTCCGCTCGACGGCTCCCTCCCCGCCTCGGCGGGTGTCGGGGCCGCGGACCGCGGACTGAGTCTCTACGTCCACGTCCCCTACTGCCGGGTCCGCTGCGGCTATTGCGACTTCAACACCTACACCGCCGAGGACCTCGGTCCCGGTGCCTCCCGGGACGACTACCGGGCGAATCTGTCCCGCGAACTCGATCTGTCCGTGCGCACCCTCGCCGAGGTGGGGGCCGGGGACCGTGAGGTCTCGACGATCTTCTTCGGCGGCGGCACTCCGACCATGCTGGATGCCTCGGTGCTCGCCGGAATGCTGACCGATATCCGGGCACGGTACCGTCTGGCCGCCGATGTCGAGGTCACGACGGAAGCGAACCCGGACACGCTCGACCCTGCGTATATCGCGACGCTGGTTGGGGCCGGCTTCACCCGCATCTCCCTGGGCATGCAGTCGGCCGTGCCGCATGTGCTTGCGACCTTGGACCGCACCCACGATCCGGAGAAGATCCCGGACGTGGCCAGGTGGGTCAAGGATGCCGGGCTCGAACTCAGCCTCGACCTCATCTACGGCACCCCGGGGGAGTCGATCGACGACTGGCGCCGCTCACTCGACGTCGCCCTGGCCAACGAGGTCGACCACATCTCCGCCTATTCGCTCATCGTCGAACCGGGCACGAAGATGGGGGCGATGGTCCGGCGCGGCCAGCTGCCGATGCCCGATGAGGACGATCTGGCTGATAAGTACGAGATCGCCGATGCCGCCATGACCGCAGCCGGGCTCCGCTGGTACGAGGTGAGCAACTGGTCGACGTCTGCGGCGACGCGCTGCGAACACAATATGGCCTATTGGCGCAACGCCGACTGGTGGGGTTTCGGGCCCGGTGCCCATTCCCACATCGGGGGAGTGCGGTTCTGGAATGCGAAGCATCCCAAGGCCTGGTCCGATCGGCTCTTGGCCGGTGACTCCCCGGGCATCGGACGTGAGGTCCTCTCGGCCCAGACCCGGGAGATCGAGAGGATCATGCTCGCCGCCCGGATCGATTCGGAGCTGCGCCTCGACACCCTGGGTCCCGGCAGCGAACTGGCGATCAGGAACTTCGTGAACCAGGGTCTGCTCGACGCCGAGGCTGTCGCGCAGGGATGGTTCCAGCCGACCCTGCAGGGACGCCTGATGGCCGACTATATGGTCAGGATCCTCACCGACTACTCGGTCTGAGTGCGCACCTGAAACGGCTCGAGGCGGCCAGCACCGCCACGGCCTTCGGCTGTGCTCGGCTCTCGGCACTTCGCTCTCGGCTCCAGGACGTAGCAGTCCGGGCCGGCCGAAGGAATTCGACCGGGCCCGGACCGTATGATCGGCGTCGGTTATTCGGCGACGCCGATGCCGTTTACTTGACGAAGTTGAAGGTCAGCGGGAACTTGTAGCCCTCGCCCTTGCTTCCTGCGATCGCGGCGATGATGTAGAGGACGACATAGACCAAGGGGATGAGGCATGCGAGGTACATGACGATGATGCCGATCCCGAAGGTGACCAGGGCGAGGATGAACCCGACGATGCCGAGCACGAAGGTGGCTGCGAAGGTGGCGATCACGTTCGTGATCCACGCGTTGAGACCCTGACGGGTGTGCTCCCGAACGAAGGGGGACTCGTCCTTCTTGACGAGGAACATGATGAGCGGGAGGAAGCCGATGAACAGGGCTCCGATGTGCGTCCACATCACGGTCGTCCGCTCGGACTCGCTGGGCTGCCAGAACTGCTCAGATCCGGGACCGTAGGCGTTCTCCGGCAGCGCCTGAGAGTTGAACAGCGCCGGGTTCACCGCCTGTGGAGCACCGTAGCCATAGGACTGAGCGCCGGCGCCGTAGGGCTGCTGGGCGTATTGCTGCTGGCTGTACTGCTGCTGGGAGCCGTAGCCGGAATGCTGAGCGCCGTATGACTGGGGGTTCTGCTGCTGCGAGCCGTAGCTCTGCTGCTGGGAGCCATACTGAGGCTGACTCTGCTGGGACCCGTACTGCTGCTGGGACCAGACGCTCTGGTTCTGCTGAGTGTAGGGCTGTTGGGGACCAGAGGCCTGGGAGTAGTTCGGCGGCATGGGGCGGCCGTTGTTCGGCTGCTCGGGGTTGTTCGACATGCTGTTCCTTTCGGGGCTTCCGGTCAGGGGCTTCCTGGGCTTCACACTATCGCAGTCGGCCCCGCCGCCGCAGGGAGGAAACCCCGAAGACTGTGCCAACTCTGCAACACGGCCCGGCGACGTCACGACCGACTCAGACCCAGACTCGACTCAGGCGACAGTGACGAAGTCGATGAGCTCCTCGACCCGACCCGAGAGCGTGGGCTCGACATCGGCGATCGTGCTCACCTTCCCGAGGATGCGCACCCACCCCCGGGCAACATCCCGGTGATCGGCATGCGGCCATCCGATGCGGCGGAGGATTCCGGTCTTCCAGTCCTCTCCACGCGGCACTGTCGGCCACTGACGAATTCCGACCACATGCGGCTTCACCGCCTGCCAGATGTCGACATAGGGGTGACCGATGATGTGGACGACGTCGCGGTAGCGCGGATCGGCACGGACCGCCTCGGCGATCTTCGACTCCTTCGTCCCCGGAACCAGGTGATCGGCGAGCACACCCACCCGATGTTCCCTGTCGGGGCCGAACGCCTCGAGCTTGTCCGCGACATCATCGAGGCCGCCGAGGGGTTCGACGACCACGCCTTCGATGCGCAGGTCATCACCCCAGATCTTCTCCACCAGCTCCGCATCGTGCTTGCCCTCGACCCAGATCCGCGAACCCCGGGCCACTCTGGCCTGAGCTCCGCTGACGGCACGTGAGCCCGAGGCGGTGCGTCCGGAAGAGCTCGACTTCTTCTTCCGCGGCAGGGTGATGTCGACGGGCTGACCATCGAGCAGGAACCCCGGTCCGAGAGGGAATGCTCTGACCTTCCCGGTCCGATCCTCGAGGTTGACGACGACTCCTGCCGTGGTCTTCTCGGCTCCGACCACCGCCCCGACATAGCCGCTCATGGCGTCCTCGAGCACCATGCCGAGGCCGAGCTCGACGGGACGGGACTTCTTGGGACGGTGCGAGGAGGGTGAGGAGCCCGAGAGCACATCGGGGCCGTAGCGATCAAAGGCGTTCACGGGCACCTAGCCTAATCAAGGACGACCGTGCGTGCGAGAAGACCTGCCGAGCACACCCGGGAAAGCCAGCCGAACGTGCCCGGGAGAGCTTGGCCGGAGCACCGGCGAAAGGCCGCCGAGGCGGGTCCTGAAGTGAAATCGGCACCCAAGAAGCGTAGAATTGGCACTCAGGTCCAGCGAGTGCCAAGAGTGGGGAGGAGACGGATGAACGACAGCCGACGAGCACAGGTTCTGCGCGCGATCGTCGAGGACTTCGTCGCCACCAACGAGCCGGTCGGATCCAAAGCCATCGTCCAGCGACACACGCTCGGCGTCTCGCCTGCGACGATCCGCAATGACATGGCGCACCTGGAGCAGGAGGGCTACATCGCGCAGCCGCACACCTCCGCCGGGCGCATCCCGACCGATCTCGGCTACCGGATGTTTGTCGACCGCATCGATGACTTCAAGCCGCTGACCCACGCCGAGCGCAGCGCCATCTTCAAACTCATCGACGGCAATGTCGAACTCGACGAGATGCTCGACCGCACCGTTCGTGTGCTCTCGGGGCTGACCCACCAGGTGGCGCTGATCCAGTACCCGACGGTGTCCCTGGCCAGAATCAAACACATCGAGATCGTCGGGCTCGGGCCGACCCGCATCCTCGTCGTCCTCATCACCGATGCCGGACAGGTCGAACAGCGGACCGTGACCACCCCGACGCCCACAGACAATGAGGCGCTGAGGGGAATCAGGGACCGGATCAACGCCGACTTCGCCGGGCAGAAGCTCGCGAAGGTGATGAACGGGAGTCTGCCGAGGAACGCAGCCGATGCCGAATCCTCCGCGACGCCAGCCGATTCCGACAAAGTCGGGGCCGCAGGCGCGGAGCCGAGCGTGCTCGCCCAGGTCCGAGAGGCCGTGGTCGATCTCGTCGCGGCCACCCGCGAGGAGCGCATCATCATGGCCGGCACCGCCAACCTCGCCCGCTCCGGCAGCGAGTTCGGGGAGAAGATGGCCCCGATCCTCGAGGCCTTCGAAGAGCAGGTGGTGCTGCTGCGCCTGCTCACCTCGATGGCCGAGGACCAGGAGGAGATCAGCGTGCGCATCGGTCGTGAGAATACTCACGAATCCTTCAGTTCGACATCCGTTGTGGCCGCCGAATATGGTCATGACGCGGGTTCCTCGGCTCGACTTGCCGTCCTCGGACCGACGAGAATGGACTATCCGACGACGATCTCGGCCGTGCGTGCGGTCGCGAAGTACGTCTCCTCGATCCTCGATCGCGGATAGCTCAGAGGATAGTTCGGAAGAATGACAGACCTGCCGCACACAGCAGCCGGCACCACACACGCGAACCAACCACACCACCAGGGAGAGAGAAGTTTCTGTGGCCGATCACTATGAAACACTCGGAGTGTCCAAGGATGCTTCGGCGGCTGAAATCAAGGCGTCCTACCGCAAGCTCGCCCGGAAGTACCACCCGGATGTGAACCCCGGGCACGAGGACGAGTTCAAAGCCATCTCTTTGGCCTATGACGTCCTCTCCGACTCGGAGAAGCGTCGCAACTACGACATGGGCGGCGGCGAGAACGGTCAGGGATTCCCCGCCGGCGCCGGCGGCTTCGGTGGGTTCGGCGACATCTTCGAAACCTTCTTCGGCGGTGGCGGCGGTCAGGCCGGTGGCCCGATGCCGCGGACCCAGCGCGGCAAGGACGCCCTCGTCGGCGTCAACATCGACCTCAAGACCGCAGCCTTCGGCGGCACCGTCGACCTCGACGTCACCACCGCGGTCGTCTGCGACACCTGCTCGGGTGCCGGCACTCAGGCGGGCACCTCCGTCGAGACCTGCACCCTGTGCCACGGTTCGGGCAGCGTGCAGCGGATGACGCGGACTCTGCTCGGGCAGATGGTCACCAACCAGACGTGCAACTCCTGCCACGGCTTCGGCACCGTCATCCCCAACCCCTGCCTCAACTGCCAGGGCGACGGTCGCGTCCGCAAACAGCGGACCATGAAGATCCGCATCCCCGCCGGCGTCTCCGACGGCACCCGGATCCAGCTCGGCAGCCAGGGCGAGGTCGGCCCCGGCGGCGGCCCCGCCGGCGACCTCTTCGTCGAGGTCATGGTCGCCCGCCACGAGGTCTTCCAACGCGATGGAGACCACCTCCGCGCCTCGGTGACCGTACCGATGACGGCGGCTGCCCTCGGCGCCTCGATCCCCTTCGAGACCTTCGACGGCAACCAGGACCTCAACATCGAACCGGGCACCCAGTCGGGCACCGTCGTCAAACTCGCGGGCCTCGGCGCCACCCGACTGCGCTCGGAGACCCGCGGAGATCTGCTCATCACCGTCGACGTCGTCACCCCGGACGCCCTCGACGACGAACAGCGGGAACTGCTGGAGAAGCTCGCCGAACTCCGCGCCGAAGAGACCCCGCGGGCACAGATCACCACCCAGAACCGGGGCATGTTCTCCCGCATGCGTGAGAAGTTCGCCGGTCGGTGAGCCGACCCACGTTCCATTCCCTGCAGGCCGCCGAGGCGGTCCCCGGCCACGTGCTCACCCTCGGTGAGGACGTGGCCGGACACGCGGTCCGGGTCCGCCGGATCGGTCCCGGAGAGGCCGTCGACATCGTCGACGGCCGGGGGACACGGGCGAGCGGAACGGTCACGACCGCCTCGGCGAGCGAACTGACACTTGACGTCACCGCGGTGACCCGGGACGAGACGAGCGGCCCACGGCTGGTCCTCGTCCAGGCCCTGGCCAAGGGCGACCGCGATCTGCAGGCGATCGAAACGGCCACGGAGATCGGGGTCGACGAGGTCATCCCCTGGGCCGCCGAACGATCGATCGCCGACTGGCCTGCGAAGAAGCGGGAGAAGATGGCCGCGAAGTGGGACAACCTGCTCCACGCCGCCTCCCTCCAGGCCCGGCGCTCACGGTTCCCGCACCTGCACGACCTGGTCCGCGGCACCGGACTGGTGACGGCGCTCTCGGAGGCCGACGCCGTGTTGGCCCTCCACGAGACTGCCGAGGCGAGCCTCTCACAGGCGCTGAGAGAACTGGCCGAGGCCGAGACGACACCCGAGCGGATCGTCTTCGTCATCGGACCCGAAGGCGGCATCAGCGATGCCGAGCTCGCAGCACTTGAGAACTTCGGCGCCGCCCCGGTCCTCCTCGGACCCACGATCCTGCGGACCTCCTCGGCCGGACCCGCCGGTCTCGTCATGGCCCAGAATTCATTGGGCCGTTGGTGAGGAAGCGGACTACGATGGAAGCACACACCCGCACTCAGCCGAGTGCACGCATCAGCGAAGGATCATTCTGGACACCTCCACCCGCAACACGAACTCTGTGAACACCGAACCCGGAGACCCGGCCGCACCGGAACAGGCGGCGGCCGCGTCCGACACAGTCCGTCTCGTGATTCCCGACTCCATCGACCTCGTCGAATTCTTCGGGCCGGGGGAGTCGAACCTGCGCAAGCTCGAGCGGACCTTCCCCGATCTCGACATCCATGTCAGGGCCAACCAGGTCCAGGCCGTCGGCGACCCCGCCCGCATCGAGGCCTTCGTCTCCGTGATCGGCGAGCTCAAGAAGCTCCACGCCTCCGGGCATCGGATCAACGAGGAGACGATCGACCGGGTGACCTCGTTCTCCTCCGAGGGCACGGCCGCCTCGGCGGTGCTGGGCACGAACATCCTCTCCACCCGGGGAAAGTCGATCCGACCCAAGACGATGGGCCAGCACGACTACGTCAAGGCCATCCGCAACCACACGATCACCTTCGGCATCGGACCGGCGGGCACCGGCAAGACCTATCTGGCGATGGCCATGGCCGTCAACGCCCTCCAGCACAAAGAGGTCTCCCGGATCATCCTCACCCGTCCGGCCGTGGAAGCCGGCGAGAGCCTCGGCTATCTGCCCGGGACTCTCAACGACAAGATCGACCCCTATGTGCGACCGCTCTACGACGCCCTGCACGACATGGTCGACCCCGAATCGATCCCGCTGCTCATCGAGACCGGCACGATCGAGGTCGCCCCGCTGGCGTACATGCGCGGACGCACCCTCAATGACGCGTTCATCATCCTCGACGAGGCGCAGAACACGACCGGTGAGCAGATGAAGATGTTCCTCACCCGCCTCGGCTTCGGATCCCGGATGGTCGTCACCGGCGACGTGTCCCAGATCGATCTGCCGGGCAAGACCCGCAGCGGACTCAAGATGGTCCGGGACATCCTCACCGGCATCGAGGACCTCGAGTTCTGCGAACTCGGCAGCAAGGACGTTGTCAGGCATTCCCTGGTGACGAAGATCGTCGACGCCTACGACCTGTGGGGGAGTGCGAAGTGAACACGGAGATCGCGAACGAGACCGCCGCCGAGGTGGATCTCGACGAGGTCGTGGCACTGACCGAATACCTCGGCCAGGCCCTGCATATGCATCCCGGTGCCGAACTCGCCGTGACCATGGTCGAGGCGGCCGCGATGGCCGAACTCCACGTCACCTGGATGGACCTCGAAGGACCGACCGATGTCATGTCCTTCCCGATGGACCAGCTGAGCCAGGGCCGGGCCGAAGCACCCACCGAGGGTCAGATGGGCGACATCATCATCTGCCCCGAGGTGGCAGAGAAGCAGGCCGCCGAGGCGGGGCATTCGACGATGGACGAGATCCTGCTGCTCACCGTCCACGGATTCCTCCACCTGCTCGGCTATGACCACGGCGAGCCCGAGGAGCGGGAGCAGATGTTCGCCCTCCAGCGTCATCTGCTGCTGACGTTCTTCGCCGCCCGCTACGACGGTCGCACCGACATCCCCACTCCCACCGAGGTCTGAGCCGTGATCTGGTTGTTTCTCGGGGCCGCCCTGTGCCTCGTCGTCTCCGCAACCCTTTCCGCCGTGGATGCGGCGCTGCTCAGCGTCTCCCATCATGCGGTCCAGGACGCCAAGGACGAGGGCAAGAAGTCGGCGGAGCGGGTCGAGCGGATCCTCGCCGATCTGCCCACGAACATCAATGTCATCATCTTCGTCCGCAACTTCCTCGAGGCCCTGGCCACGGTGTTCATCGCCCTGGCCTACGATTCGATCTACTCGGTCGGCCCCGTCATGGTCGTGCTCACCGTGCTCACCGCCTCGGTGGCGGTCTTCGTCGTCGCCGGAGTCTCCCCGCGCACCATCGGGCGGCGCCGATCCCTGGCCGTCAGCCTCAATCTCAGCTGGGTGGTCAGGCTCGTCCTCGTCGTCCTCACGCCGGTGACGAAGATCCTCGTCCTGCTCGGCAACCTGCTGACCCCGGACAAGGTGTACAAGGACGGACCCTTCGTGACCTCCGAGCAGCTGCGCGACCTCGTCGAACGCGCCAGCGAGTCCGACATCATCGAAGACGGCGAACGCGAGATGATCCAGTCCGTGTTCAACCTCTCCGACACCACGGCCAACGAGGTCATGGTCCCGCGGACCGACCTCGTCACCGTCATCTCCGGCACACCGCTGCACAAGGTGATGAACCTCTTCCTCCGCTCAGGGTTCTCCCGCATCCCGGTCAGCGGGGAGGACCTCGACGACATCCAAGGTGTTGCCTATCTCAAGGACGTGGCCAGGCGGCTGCACCTGCACCCGGAGGACTCCGAACGGCCTGTCGACATCCTCGCCCGCAGCGTGCTCTTCGTCCCGGAGACGAAGCCCGCCGACGATCTGCTCTCGCAGATGCAGCTCGACTCGACCCATCTGGCGATCCTCGTCGACGAATACGGGGGCACGGCGGGTCTGGTCACCATCGAAGACATCGTCGAGGAGATCGTCGGCGAGATCGAGGACGAATACGATTCCAGCGATGACGAACTCGTCGAGGAAGCCGACGGCACCTTCCTCATCAGCACCCGGATGTCGATCTCCGATTTCGCCGAGCACTTCGACGTCAAGATCGACGAAGACGACGTCAACAGCGTCGGCGGACTGCTGACCAAACTCATCGGCCGCGTCCCCATCGCCGGGTCGACTGCGAAGATCTCGGGGCTGCGCATCGAAGCGATGGAGGGCCAGGGACGCCGACACCGCATCGCCCACGTCAAGGTGACACAGGAAGAGGACTGAGATGGACTTTCGCACGGACTACCCGGAAGACTACCGGGCCGGGTTCGCCTGCTTCGTGGGCCGACCGAACACGGGCAAGTCGACGCTGACGAACGCTCTGGTGGGGGAGAAGGTGGCGATCACCTCGGCGAAGCCCCAGACCACTCGGCACACGATCCGCGGCATCGTCCACAAGGACGACCACCAGCTGATCCTCGTCGACACCCCGGGCCTGCACAAACCCCGCACCCTGCTCGGCAGCCGACTCAACGACCTCGTCGCCGCAACCCTGAGCGAGGTCGACGTGATCGGCTTCTGCCTGCCCGCCGATGAGCCGATCGGGCCGGGGGACCGCTACATCGCCTCCCAGCTCGAACTCCTCGACGGCAGGACGCCGATCATCGCCCTGGTCACGAAGGTCGACCGGGTGCCGAAGGACAAGGTCGCCGAGGCGCTGCTGGCCGTCGGCGAGCTCGCCGACTTCGCCGATGTGGTTCCGGTCTCCGCCGTCGACGGCTTCCAGGTCGACACGGTCGACACCGTGCTTGCCGGACATCTGCCTGTCTCCCCGCCGCTCTACCCGGACGGCGAGCTCACCGACGAGCCCGAGGAGATGATGATCGCCGAACTCGTCCGTGAGGCCGCCCTCGAAGGCGTCCGCGACGAGCTGCCCCACTCCCTGGCCGTGCAGGTCGAGGAGATGTATCCCCGCGAGGGTCGCAGCGAGGACAACCCGCTGTGGAACATCCACGTCAACCTGTTCGTCGAACGTCCCAGCCAGAAGGCGATCATCATCGGCAAGGGCGGAAGCCGCCTCAAGGGGATCGGCTCCGAATCTCGGCGGGGCATCGAGAAGCTGCTGGGAACGAAGGTCTACCTCGACCTCCACGTCAAGGTCGCCAAGGACTGGCAGCGGGACCCGAAGCAGCTCGGCCGTCTCGGCTTCGACTTCAACTGACCTGCCGGTGCCGATCGGGCTCGCGAGGCTCGCGGGCCTCGCGGCGGATCCTGAGCGGTCCGTGCCGCGTGCCCGCGTGCACAGGTGAGCGCCTTCTCACGTCGGGCGGTTGATCGGGGGCAAGCGCCCTGCAATAGACTAGGCCGAGTGAATGCCGAGCAGACCACGGTCGCACTGAGCGACCGATCCCCCCAAGTCGCACCCGAAGAGCTCATCGCGGGACTCGTCCCGCCCCCGCAGTTCGAAGACGTCTCCTTCGACAGCTATCGCACCGACCCTGCCGAACCCTCCCAGGCAGAGGCGCGGAACAAGCTCGAGGAGTTCACCGCGCAGACCCAGTCGAAGGGTCTCTTCGGCAAGCTGTTCTCGAAGGGCAGCTCGGGTCCCAAGGGCGTCTACCTCGACGGCGGCTACGGCGTGGGCAAGACCCACCTGCTGGCCTCGGCGTGGCACGCGAACGACAAGCCTGCGACCTTCGGCACCTTCGTCGAGTACACGAACCTGGTGGGTGCCCTCGGCTTCGCCCGTGCCCGTGACGATCTCTCGGAGATGAAGCTCGTCTGCGTCGACGAATTCGAACTCGACGATCCGGGCGACACCGTGCTGATGTCACGGCTGATGAGAGAGCTCACGGATGCCGGAGTGAAGATCATCGCCACCTCGAACACCCTGCCCGGATCGCTGGGCGAGGGACGCTTCGCCGCCCAGGACTTCCTCCGCGAGATCCAGGCGCTGGCCGATCAGTTCGAGGTCTATCGCATCGACGGTCAGGACTACCGTCACCGGGCGCTGAGTGCCCCGGCGGACCCGGTCCCCGCGGAGGAGCTCGATGCCGCTACCGGCGAGCTCACCGGTGTGGTCGCCCGCGACGACTTCTCGACGCTGCTCGAGCATCTCTCCACCGTCCATCCCTCACGCTACGGCCGCATGGTCGACGGCGTCGACGCAGCCGTGTGGGAGAACGTCACCACGATCGAGAACGAGAGTGTGGCGCTGCGCTTCGTCGCGCTCGTCGACCGGCTCTACGATCGCAACGTCCGCATCATCAACTCCGGTCAGGCCCTCGACAAGGTCTTCACCGAGGATTCGCTGGCCGGTGGCTACCGGAAGAAGTACATGCGCTGCCTGTCGCGCCTCACTGCACTGTCCTCCCCGGAGTAGTCCTCCTCGGGGTGGTTCTCTCCGGCATGGACCTGACCGGGCCGGTTCTCTGCGGGTGAGTCTTCCCGGACTACTGCAGGTCGAGGAACTCGAGGACTTCGAGCTCGGGCACCCAATCGGGCAGTCCGATGATCCGGAGCACGCACCACACGATGACGGCCACGAACGCGGCCGTGAGGGCCGCGACGGTCCACCGGACCCAGATCGGCTGCGCCATGATCCAGTGCGTCCAGCGCTCGACGTTGACTCGCACGAAGTGCAGGATCCTGCGCGCCCAGTTGAACTCGCTGGAGATGACGAAGAGGCCGATGATGACGATGAGCCAGCCCGGCCCAGGCAGCGGCACGAGGACGAGCCCGATGAGCACGATGAGGGTGCCGAGGCCGCCGACGATGAGGCGATAGAGGCGGGCGGTATGGGGATTGGCCATGACCGTGCCGCGCCAGCGCAGGAAGCCCAACCGCAGCCTGCGCCACGGTCGGGTACCTTGCTTGTGATGACGTGACAGCCACCCTTTGGGGCGGCTGTGCGGGGATTCCTGGTCCACCCACACATCTTAAATGGATCAGCCTGAATGCTTGATCGATGCCTGTGACCACGATCACCCGTTTCCGATTTTGCGTCAGCCGCCGGCTGCGTATAGAGTTATATCTCGTTGCCAGGGAAACCGGGCAGCGAGAAATGCGGATGTGGCTCAGTTGGTAGAGCATCACCTTGCCAAGGTGAGGGTCGCGGGTTCGAGTCCCGTCATCCGCTCGGAGGCGTCATGGCACCGCCTTGACGGTGGCGTGGCCGAGAGGCGAGGCAGCGGCCTGCAAAGCCGTATACACGGGTTCGAATCCCGTCGCCACCTCGGATCCGTCCAACATGGTATGTTGGTCGATCAGCGCGATTGGCGCAGCGGTAGCGCGCTTCCTTCACACGGAAGAGGTCACTGGTTCGATCCCAGTATCGCGCACAGGGACCACGTGTTCCGGTGCAACAAATGAATAGAGCGCGATTGGCGCAGCGGTAGCGCGCTTCCCTGACACGGAAGAGGTCACTGGTTCGATCCCAGTATCGCGCACAGAAGAAGCCCCGAGCAATATGCTCGGGGCTTCGTGCATTCACGGCGAACCCCACAGGAACCGAAGCTGGCGGAGCGGGATCGACGAGGCGGCCATGCAGCTGTGTGACCGGGATGTTACAGGACTGCCACGCCCTCTGTATGAGGCAAGCCGCACTTTAACTAGTACGCTAGTGACGGTAAACAACGACGAAGACTTCGGAGCACTCATGTCTACTCCTCAGAACCCGTACGGGCCGGACAACGGCTCGGGCAATCAGAACCCCAACGGTCAGAACCCCAACGGTCAGAACGGCGGGCAGCCCAACGGGCCCGGCTACGGCGGCGACCAGAACGGTGGCCAGTCCGGTGGCCAGGCACCGCAGTACGGATCCCCGAACGAGCAGAATCAGTCCTTCGGTTCCCAGCCTTCTCAGCCGCAGTACGGGCAACAGCCTCCCCAGTACGGGCAGCAGGACCAGCAGGGTCAGCAGCAGTACGGTTCCCAGCCGCAGTACGGGCAGCAGAACGACGGTGGTGCTCAGCACGATCAGCACCAGTACGGACAGAACCCCTACTACGACCAGAACCAGTACGGACAGAACCCCGGCTATGACGCCAATGCTCAGGGCTATGACGCGAACCAGTACGGTCAGCAGCCGGCCTACGCCGGCGCAGACGGCGGATCCGACCAGTTCACTCCGGCCAATCCCAACGCCGGGTACGGCCAGTTCCCCCCGGGCACCGGCGGCAACACCTCGAAGAACATCTGGGGCATCCTCGCCCTCATCGGCGGCATCGTCGGCATCCTCTTGTCCTTCGTGTTCGGAGCAGGATTCCTCTTCGGCGCGGCCGCAGTCGTCTTCGGCTTCGTCGGCCTGAGCGCGGTGAAGAAAGGAACCGCGTCGAACAAGGGCCTCAGCATCACCGGCATCGTGCTCGGAATCATCTCGGTTCTACTGTCGATCATCGTCGTCGTCGCACTCATCCTCGGAATCGGCTTGCTCGGAAAAGCTGCCTCTGACGAGGCAAGCAAGTCCGCCGGAATCTCGACCTCGGGCGCGTCCGATCCTGCCCAGGATCCCTCCGATCCGGCACAGGATCCCGGCCAGGGCGCAGGCGATTCTGAGGGCGAAGAGGCCGCGCCCGTCGAGGGTGGCGAGGTCACCATCGGCGACGACCTCACTGCGGCTGTGCAGGTGCGCCCCGGAACCGCCGACCAGTACGCATCGGGAGCCGAATCGTCCAATGGTGAGATCGCCATCGTCACGATGACCATCAAGAACGCATCTAGCTCCGATGTCGAACTCACCTTGGCGACTCTGACGGCTAGCGACGGGAACGCAGCGAACTATCAGGACGTGTTCGACGGATCGAAGTACAAAGGCTCTCTCGCTTTCGCCGATCCCGTTCCCGCCGAGGGGGAGAGGACTTATGAGTTTGCCTTCGGCGTCCCCTCCTCCGATGTCGACGGGATGCATCTCGAACTGAAGCTCTCGAAGGACCTCGGCAGCGGAACGGACTTCGAGTTCAGCAAGCAGTGATGTCCGAATGCGGGTCCGACGGTCGCACAGACCGGTGAACCCGCAGCGGACGCAGATCACGTAGAATTCACCAGTTGGGTGGCAGTCACACGACTGCCACCCAACTGATTTGGCACCACCGAATTGGTACTAGACTCGGAGGACGAGAAGTCCTCATCCCAGACGAACGGAGAAGATCAGTGGCAGACAGCATTGACTGCGCGGGCGAGAGCATTCCTTGGAAACAGGGACTGACCGGCACGGAGCTCTTCTCCACGGACCGCACAGTCGTTGCCGTCTGGCTCAACGGCGAACCCGCCGATCTCAGCCGTGAACTCACCGCCGGAGACTCGATCAGCCCGATCACCATCGACTCTCCCGCCGGACTCGACATCCTCCGCCACTCCGCGGCCCACGTCACCGCGCAGGCCGTGCAGGACCTGTTCCCCGGAGCCAAACTCGGCATCGGCCCCTACATCACCGACGGCTACTACTTCGACTTCGATGTCGCCGAACCCTTCACCCCCGAAGACCTCAAGGCGATCCAGAAGAAGGCCGCCCAGATCGTCAAGTCCGGCCAGACCTTCAACCGCGTCGTCGTCACCGAGTCCGAAGCCAAGGAGCGGATGGCGAACGAGCCGTACAAGCTCGAATTGATCAGTGACAAAGGCGCAGGATCCGACGATTCGGCCTCCGTCGAGGTCGGAGCCGGCGAACTGACCGTCTATGAGAACGTCGACCGCAAGGGCGAAGTCGTGTGGCAGGACCTCTGCCGCGGCCCGCACCTGCCGAACACGAAGCTCATCGGCAACGGCTTCGCCGTCACCCGCTCCTCGGCGGCCTACTGGCGCGGCGACCAGGCGAATGCGAGCCTGCAGCGCGTCTACGGCACCGCGTGGGCCTCGAAAGAGGACCTCAAGGCCCACCAGGACCGTCTCGCCGAGGCGGAACGCCGCGACCACCGCAAGCTCGGTGCCGAACTCGACCTGTTCTCCTTCCCCGAGGAGCTCGGCTCCGGACTGCCCGTGTTCCACCCCAAGGGCGGCGTCATCAAGCGGGAGATGGAGGACTACGTCCGCGCCCGCCACATCGAGGAGGGCTTCGAGTACGTCGGTACCCCGCACATCTCGAAGGAGACCCTGTACTACACCTCGGGCCACCTGCCCTACTACGGCGAGAACATGTTCCCGCCGATGAGCGTCGACGAGGTCCGCGACGAATCCGGTGAGATCGTCAAGGAGGGCACCCCCTATCGCCTCAAGGCGATGAACTGCCCGATGCACAACCTCATCTACCGCTCACGCGGACGGTCCTACCGTGATCTGCCGCTGCGGCTCTTCGAATTCGGCACCGTCTACCGCGACGAGGCCTCCGGAGTCATCCACGGCCTCACCCGCGTCCGCGCCCTGACCCAGGACGACTCGCACTCCTATGTCGCCCAGGAGGACGCCGGGAAGGAGATCCGCCACCTGCTGAACTTCGTGCTCAGCCTGCTGCGCGACTTCGGCCTCGACGACTTCTACCTCGAACTCTCCACCCGAGACGAGGACGGAAAGAAGGCCGATAAGTTCATCGGCTCGGACGAACAGTGGGAAGAGGCGACGAGAGTCCTCGAAGAGGTCGCCGAGGAGACCGGACTCGAACTCGTCCCTGACCCGGGCGGCGCCGCCTTCTACGGACCGAAGATCTCCGTCCAGGCGCGCGACGCCATCGGCCGGACCTGGCAGATGTCGACCGTCCAGCTCGACTTCAACCAGCCCGAGCGCTTCGGCCTCGAATACGTCGCTGCCGACGGCTCCCGCCAGCAGCCGGTGATGATCCACTCCGCGAAGTTCGGATCCATCGAACGCTTCCTCGGCGTGCTCACCGAGCACTACGCCGGAGCGTTCCCCGTGTGGCTGGCTCCCGTGCAGGTCACCTGCATCCCGGTGGCCGAGGAGTTCAACGACTACCTCGCCGAGGTCGCCGCCGAGCTGCGCGCCGCCGGCGTCCGCGTCGAGATCGACGACAGCGACGACCGGTTCCCGAAGAAGATCCGCAACGCCTCGAAGTCGAAGGTCCCCTTCGTCCTCATCGCCGGGGGAGAGGACCGTGACGCCGGTGCGGTGTCCTTCCGCTTCCGCAGCGGAGAGCAGGACAACGGCGTGCCCGTCGCCGAGGCGGTGCGACGGATCCTCGAATCCATCGACACCAAGGCCCAGGTATGACCGAGGGCGTCGACAGCGGAACCGGACCGCCGGCCCCGGGGGAGGACCACCTCGGCGAGGGGATTGCCGAACCGGAGGCGGCGGCCGGCTTCCCGGGCGAACCCGACGGCTTCCAACGCCTGTGGACCCCGCACCGGATGGTCTACATCGGCGGACAGGACAAGCCGAAGGACTCCAGCGCAGACGAATGCCCGTTCTGCACGGCGCCCTCGAAATCCGATGCGGAGGGACTCATCGTCGCCCGGGGCGAGACCGTGTACGCGGTGCTCAACCTCTACCCGTACAACCCCGGTCACCTGCTCATCTGCCCCTATCGCCACGTCGCTGACTACACGGAGCTGAGCGAAGCCGAAACGGTCGAGCTCGCCCACTTCACGCAGAAGGCGATGCGGGTCATCCGTGCGGTCTCGAACCCTCACGGCTTCAATCTGGGCATGAACCAGGGACCGGTCGCCGGTGCCGGAATCGCCGCCCACCTACATCAGCACATCGTGCCGCGGTGGGGCGGGGATGCCAACTTCCTGCCGATCGTGGCGGAGACCAAGGCGCTGCCGCAGGTGCACAGTGAGGTGCAGGCGGCGCTGTCGAAGGAATGGAATCGATGAACCCCGAAGATCTCGACACATTGGCCGAATACTCGTCCCCGCTGCAGCGCGGGGATGAGGCGGTCATCACGATCACCCGTCCCGACCTCGAGTCGAACAGCTACCTCTCCCAGCTGTTCGCACTCACCGAGGACCGGTCGACGCGGCTGACTCACAACTGGCATGACTCGGCGGCACAGGTGCACCCGAACTGGTCGGGGTACCTCAGCGCCGCGAAGAAGGAAGCCCCGCAGCTCTTCGCCGGCCCCAGCCTCGAGGCCGCACACCGGATCACCGACAACCACCTCGGCGTGTCCGAATTCGCCATCGATGACGAAGGCGCACGGGCGCTCTACGTCGCCCGCGTCGCCGAACCCGGCCGCTACGGCGAGGACGAGAACATTCCAGCCACCGAGGAGGCACCGCGACGCATCCGCTCTGCGGCCTATCTGAGCAACGGCCTCGGCTACACCAAAGACCGTCCGGCGCGGGCGTTCCTCGTCGATCTCGTGGAACCGGGGCTCGGCAAGGCCGGAGTCTCCGGCAGCGCCGAGGTTCCGCTCTCGACTCTGCTCTCGACCCCCGAATCGGACGTGCACGACCCCCAGTTCTCGACCGGCGGCCACTGGGCGAGCGTGATCTCCGCGGCGGCACCCGACCAGGGCGAACCCGATCTGCGGTCGACGGTGTGGCTGCTCGGCGTCGACGAGGCGCGAGCGCTGGACCTGCCGCGACTGAGCGTGAACCTGCACCGGTGGATCGATGACGACTCCGTGCTGCTCGTGGCCAACGATCTGAGCCGGGACGCACTCGACTTCGTCGGACAGATGCCCGGGCTCTACCTCCATCAGGTGAGCACGGGGACGACCCGACGCCTGACGGACCCGGAGACCGTGGCCATCGCCTCGATCCGTCCGCGGGTGGTGGCAGATGCCGACGGTGCCCAGTTCGTGCTGGCCGTCGTCGACACCGACGGAGCCTCCCGGCTGGCCAGGATCGACCTCTGCGCCGCCGAGGCGGGCCTGGACGAACTCGATTTCCTCACCGATGAGATCACCGTGGTCAACGGCTTCGACGCCTCGGCCGAGACCGTGATCTTCACCGCAGCCACCCCGGGCAGCCAAGCCGTGCTCGGAAGTGTGCCGCTGAGCGGACCGGCCGCCCCAGGCGGTGCGAGCAGCATCCTGGAACACCCCGCACCGGCGAACTCCGTGCTTCCCCAGGTGCTGCGCGTCGAAGGCGAAGACGGAACCATCACCGGATGGCTGGCCAAGCCGTCCGGGCAGGGGCCGTTCCCGGTCATCCTCAACATCCACGGCGGACCCTTCGCCCAATACACCCACGGCTGGTTCGATGAGACCCAGGTGCTCACCTCGGCCGGCTACGCCGTCGTCTACGCGAACCCGCGCGGCTCCGGCGGGCGGACGCGCAGCTGGGGGACCGCGGTGCAGGGGAACATGGCGGATCCGGCGATGGCCGATGTCCTCGCCGTGCTCGACCATGCGCTGAGTGAGGATGCCGATCTCGACGGCAGCCGCCTCGGCGTGCAGGGCGGATCGTACGGCGGCTACCTCACGGCGATGATCACCGCACACGATCATCGGTTCCGCGCCGCCATCGTCGAACGCGGGTACCTCGATCCCGACAGCTTCGTTGGCACCTCCGACATCGGACGCTTCTTCACCGAGGAGTACACAACACGTGAGAGGACGGCCATCGCCCGGCAGTCGCCCTTGGCCCATGCCGGGCAGGTCCGCACACCCAGCCTGGTCATGCACTCCGAACTCGACTTCCGCTGTCCGCTCGAACAGGCCCAGCAGTACTACGCCGCCCTGCAGCGGTCCGGAGTCGACACCGAACTGCTGATCTTCCCGGGGGAGAACCATGAGCTCTCCCGGGCCGGACAGCCCCGACATCGCCGCCAGCGGTTCGAGGCGATCCTCGACTGGTGGGACCAGCATCTGAACTCGGATTCCGACTCCGCAGCGACTGTCGGCTGAGATCATGAGCTGCACCACCGCCTCTTCGGCGATCACCCGACCCCGCATTTCGGCTTCCGACTTGGTGGGAACGAGACTTCCCGCTATCGTTCTCTCGTCTCCGAAATCGCTGTTGCCGAAACCCCACGGCATCACTATTCTGCAGAACACTACGTCGCCTCGCCGCCAACTCCTGGAGAACCATGAAACCTCGTAAAGCCTCACGGGTCGTATTACTCAATGAGCGCGACGAGGTCCTTCTGATTCGAGCCCAGGATCTGCTCACCCCCACCCACCAATGGTGGATGACCTGCGGCGGAGGTTCCGAGATGGGCGAGTCGGCCGCGCAGACCGCGGCCCGCGAGCTCGCGGAGGAGACGGGACTCGAATGCGAACCCGGCGAACTCATCGGCCCCTTGGCGACCCGTGACGAGGTCTTCGAGTTCACGGAGAAGAAGCTGCGCCAGCACGAGACCTACTTCGCGTTCCGGACCTCCGAGGACATCGAACTCGAGGACGCAGTGTGGACCGACATCGAGAAGCGCAGTCTGCTCGAGTTCCGCTGGTGGACCAGGGACGAGCTGCTGTCGACGACGGAGACGATCTATCCGAAGGATCTGCTCAGCCTCATCGAGCTGGCGACCACGGGCGCGGTGCCCGAGGTCCCGCTTGTCATCGATTGAGGGCCGCGGACCTTGAGCGTATAGACTTGAAAGGCTGCAACTAGAGGAAGGAACACCAGTGTCAGGTCATTCCAAATGGGCAACGACTAAACACAAGAAAGCTGCCATCGATGCCAAGCGCGGCAAGCTGTTTGCCAAGCTGATCAAGAACATCGAGGTTGCCGCACGCAACGGTGGACCTGATCCCGAGGGCAATCCGACGCTGTTCGATGCGATCCAGAAAGCCAAGAAGAACTCGGTCCCGGCCGACAACATCACCCGCGCGGTCAAGCGCGGCGGCGGCCTCGACGGTTCCGCGGTCAACTACGAGACGATCATGTACGAAGGCTATGCCGCCGGCGGTGTGGCGCTGCTCATCGAGTGCCTCACCGACAACCGCAACCGTGCCGCCTCAGAGGTCCGCGTGGCGGTCACCCGCAACGGCGGTTCGATGGCCGATCCCGGTTCCGTGACCTACAACTTCAACCGCAAGGGCGTCATCGAGGTTCCCGCCGAGGGCACCGATGAGGATGCAATCCTCCTGGCGACGCTCGACGCGGGAGCCGAAGAGGTCAAGGACGAGGGCGAGAAGTTCGAGATCATCTGCGAGGCCACCGACCTCGTCGACGTCCGCACCGCTCTCGTCGAAGCCGGCATCGACTACGACTCGGCGGAGGCCTCCTTCGTCCCCGAGCTCGAGGTCGGACTCGACGCGGAGACCGCACGCAAGGTCTTCAACCTCATCGATGCGCTCGAAGACAGCGACGAAGTGCAGAACGTGTACTCGAATGCCGATGTCAGCGATGAGGTTCTCGCCGAACTCGACGCCTGATGCGGATCCTCGGCGTCGACCCCGGCCTGACCCGCTGCGGGCTGGGTGTCATCGACACCCTGCCCGCGCGGAAGGCCCGGATGGTGGCCGTCGACGTGCTGCGCACTCCGTCCGCGGATTCAGTGGACCTGCGCCTCGGGGCCATCGCCGAGGCGTTCGACTCCTGGCTCGATGAGTACCGTCCCGACATGGTGGCCATCGAACGCGTCTTCGCCCGCAACGACGTGTCCACCATCATGGGCACCGCTCAGGCCTCGGGCCTAACGATGGGCCTGGCCGCCCGACGCGGACTGCCGGTGGCGATGCACACGCCCTCCGAGGTCAAAGCCGCGATCACCGGCTCCGGGCGGGCGGGCAAGAAGCAGGTGACGAACATGGTCACCAGGATCCTCGGGCTCGAAGCGCCGCCGAAGCCCGCGGACGCCGCCGATGCGTTGGCGATCGCGATCTGCCATTCCTGGCGAGGCGCCCTGAGCGCCCAATCGACGCCGGGAGCGAACAAGGACCTGACCGAGCGCAAGTCCGGAGGACGCCAGGGGTCCGGTCTGACCAAAGCTCAGCAGCAGTGGGCAGAGGCCATGCGCAAGACGAAGTAGCGGGCGCAGACTCGTGTCGCGGACAGGTGCCGTGGGGGCCTCCTGCTAACCTGGATTCGTACAAGTGTTCCCACTCGAAAGGCTGGTCGTGATCAGTTTCCTCAGCGGTACGGTCCACCGCATCGCAGCTGACCACCTCGTCGTTCTCACCTATGGTGTGGGACGCAAGGTCCACGTCACCCCGGACACTCTGGCGTCGACCCGCCACGGCGCGGACATCGACCTCGTCACGACGCTGGTCGTGCGTGAGGATTCCATGATCCTCTTCGGCTTCGGCACCGAGGACGAGAACCACACCTTCGAGGTGCTCCTCTCGATCTCGGGGATCGGACCGCGCCTGGCCATGGCCATCGTCTCCGTGATGGGACCCGAAGAGCTCGCCTCGGCGATCTCGAACAAGGACGCCACCGCATTGACCCGAGTCCCGGGCATCGGCAAGAAGGGCGCCTCCCGGATCATCCTCGAACTCGAGAACAAACTGCCCAAGCTCGCCGGCTCGACACCCGGACCGCAGCTGTCCTTCGGCGGCAGCAATCAGCAGGTCATCGATGCCCTCGTCGGCCTCGGGTGGAAAGAGGCCCAGGCCGCCGATGTCGTCGCCGAGGTGGTCAAGGACCTCGGGGCCGATGCCGGGACCTCGGTGCTGCTCAAGGCCTCACTCAAAGTGCTCGGTGCCAGGAAATGACCGATCCGTCCTTCGACGCAGACCGGGCGACAGACGAGACCGATCCCGGATCCTATGAGATGGACTTCGGCGACCAGGGTCTTACCGGCGCCGAACAGGATCGTCTGGTCTCCGGCCGTGCCGAGACCGCCGAACGCGATGCAGAAGCCGCCCTGCGCCCGAAGGGACTCAAGGACTTCATCGGCCAGCCGCAGGTCAGGGAGCAGCTCTCCCTGGTCCTCGACGCGGCGAAGGCCCGCAGCAAGGCTCCCGACCACGTCCTCCTCTCCGGCCCTCCCGGACTGGGCAAGACGACCCTGGCCATGATCATTGCGCATGAGATGCAGTCGAGCCTTCGCGTCACCTCGGGGCCGGCGGTCCAGCACGCCGGTGACCTCGCCGCGATCCTCTCCTCCCTCGAGGAGGGCGAGGTGCTCTTCATCGACGAGATCCACCGCATGGCCCGGGCCGCCGAAGAGATGCTCTACGTGGCCATGGAGGACTTCCGCGTCGACGTGATCGTCGGCAAGGGCCCGGGAGCCACGGCGATCCCCCTCGACCTTCCGTCCTTCACGATGGTCGGGGCGACCACCCGCTCGGGGCTGCTGCCCGCACCGCTGCGCGACCGCTTCGGCTTCACCGGTCTCCTCGACTTCTACTCGAGTGCCGATCTGCTCACCGTGCTGCGACGCTCGGCGCAGATGCTCGGCATCGAAGCGGAGCTGGCGGGCCTGCAAGAGATCTCCACCCGTTCACGCGGCACCCCGCGCATCGCCAACCGTCTGCTGCGCCGGGTCCGGGACTGGGCGCAGGTGCGCGGCAGCGGCATCATCGATCACGACGCCGCGGTCAACGCGCTCGAAGTCTACGAAGTGGACGCCCTCGGTCTCGATCGCCTCGATCGCTCGGTTCTCGAAGTGCTGTGCAAGCGCTTCGGCGGGGGACCGGTGGGCCTGGGGACGCTCGCCGTGTCGGTCGGCGAAGAGGCCGATACGGTCGAAACCGTCTCCGAACCCTACCTCGTGCGGGAGGGCCTGATCAGCCGCACACCACGCGGCCGCGTCGCCACCTCGGCGGCCTGGAAGCACCTGGGAATGCAGATCCCAGCAAACTATGAGTTCTGATCCCGGCGGTTGAGTTCGCCATGGGTACTGAGGACGAACTAAGCTAGTGGACTGGTTCGTACTTATGAAAGGTAGATACTTGTGGATTTGCTGATCCCTCTCGCGCTTGCTGCGTTGCTCATCTTTTTCCTGTTCAACTCTCGGCGTAAGCAGAAGGCGCGTGCGGAACAGATCAAAACCGGTCTCGTACCGGGTGCCACAGTGATGACGACCTTCGGTGTCTTCGGCACCGTGCTCTCCATCGACGAAGAGAGCAACCAGGTCACCATCGAATCCGGACCGGGCACCATCCTGCGCGTCCACCGCCAGGCGATCGGTCAGATCGACAACCCGCAGACCGATGTCGCGCCGGTCGACGCTCCCGCCGCCGATGCTGCGGAGCCCACCGATGCCGAGGCCGAGTCTCCGGCCATCACCGATGCCGAACTCGACGCCATGAACGAGCGGAAGCGGGCCGAAGGCACCGCCGACGACGAGAGCCTGAGCGAGACCGACGACCTGAAGGCCGAAGCCGCCGACACGAGCGATCCTGCCGTCAAGGCCGACACAGAGCTCGACGCCGACACAGAGCTCAAGGCAGGCACGGACTCAGAGACTTCTTCGACGAATCCCGCGGACAGTGATTCGGATGTGCTCGACGCCGACGATGTCGATGCCGAGGGCTCGGATTCCACCGACACCGACAAGAAGAACTGAGTCAGACAGAACTGACTTCGCTCACTTCTGGCCGCACTCTGCACTCGATCGAAAGCTGAAACGTGTCCGATATTGAAGAAAAGCCGCGCCCTGGTCTGCGCTTCATGTGGCTCATCATCGTCACACTTGCCCTTGCCGGCATCATCGCCGGCGGGGTCATTTGGTCGAATGCCACAACCTCACCGAAGCTTGCGCTCGACCTCGAGGGCGGTACCTCGATCATCCTCGAGCCGCAGGTCTCGGAGGACACGGACATCAGCAAGGAACAGCTCGACCAGGCTGTCTCCATCATTCGGCAGCGCGTCGACTCGACGGGTGTCTCCGAGGCCGAGATCACGACCCAGGGTGACCGCAACATCATCGTGAACCTCCCGGGCAACCCCGACGAGGAGACCCGCAACCTGGTCCGCTCGTCCGCGCAGCTCGTGTTCCGCAGGGTCGCCCTCGTCGGTGATCCGCGCTCCCAGGAGGCAATCCAGAAGGAGCAGGAACAGAGCGGGGACAACTCCGAACAGTCCTCGGACGACGGCCTCAGCGATGAGGAGAAGAAGCGCCTCGAGGATCTCACCGGCGCCGACGGGGCAGGCCAGTCCGACGGCTCCGGTCAGGCCGAAGGCACCGACCCCGCAGGGGGCGGGCAGGTCTCCCGGTCCGCCGGTGAGACGAGTGATACGACCTCCGGAGACGAACCCGCCAAGGCCGGCGGCCAAGTTCCCGGACCCGCCGGGAAGGAATCCGGGGAGTCGAGCACCGACAGCGGAGACTCCGGTGATTCGGGCGAGGGCGCCGGTGAGGGGACGGGCGAGGACACCAAGGTCACCGACTCGACCCCGCGGCCCCTGTTCGACCCGGAAGCGGACGCGGACAAGTGGCAGTCCGATGACATCATCAAGAAGTACACCGAACTCGACTGCACCGATCCGAAGAACCGCACCGGAGGCGAGCAGCTGCCCGCCGACGAACCGGTCGTCGCCTGTGCCTCGGACGGACAGGCCAAGTACGTTCTCGGTCCGGTCGAACTCTCCGGCGATCACCTCGCCGACGCCAGCTTCGGCTACCAGACGGGTGCCAACGGCACCCAGACCAACCAGCCGGCCGTCAACCTCGAGTTCGACTCCACCGGTCGAGAGATCTTCAAGCAGATCACCTCGGACATCACCGGAAAGCAGCAGCCCTACAATCAGTTCGCCATCGTGCTCGACGGCAACGTGCTCTCCGCCCCGACCTCCAACGCCGTCATCACCGACGGCAAGGCCGAGATCTCGGGCAACTTCACTCTCGACTCGGCACAGACTCTGGCCGACCAGCTCAAGAACGGCTCCCTGCCGCTGAGCTTCCAGGTCCAGAGCGAGGACCAGATCTCACCGACGCTGGGGTCGAACTACCTCACCATCGGTCTGCTCACCGGTCTGGCAGGACTCATCCTCGTCGTCGTCTACTCACTCCTGCAGTATCGGGTGCTCGGCCTCGTCACGGTCTCGAGCATCGTGGTCGTCGGCGTGCTGACGTATCTGCTCCTGCTCCTGGCCTCGTGGAGGTACGGTTACCGACTGTCACTGGCGGGCTTGGCCGGTATCATCATCGGCATCGGCATGGCCGCGGACTCGTTCATCGTCTACTTCGAGCGCGTGAGAGACGAGCTGCGCAGCGGCAGAAATCTCCTCTCGGCCGTCGAAGTGGGTTGGGACCGCGCGAAGCGGACCATCTACGCGTCCAAGGGCGTGAACATGCTCGCCGCGATCATCCTCTACATCCTCGCGGTCGGTTCGGTGCGCGGCTTCGCCTTCACCTTCGGCCTCGCCGTGATCGTCGACGTCATCGTCGTCTTCCTCTTCACCCACCCGATGCTCGAGGTGCTTGCGAGAACGAAGTTCTTCGGTCAGGGGCACCCGCTGTCGGGAATGGATCCGAGGCTGCTCGGGGTCAAACCGGCCGCCTACAGAGGCGCGCTGGGCCTGAGCATCGACGACAGCGAGAAGTCTCCGGAGGCCAAACGCCGCGAGAAGGCTCGCAACCGCAAGGCCGGCATCGCCTCGACCGAGCGTGAGGCCGAGGACCGGGCTCCGGCCGCCGTCGGCTCCGCGTCCGCGGACTCCGGTGCTGCGGCGAAGGCCGGTTCCTCGGACGCGAAGTCGGCGAAGGACGCGAAGTCGGCGAAGGACGCGAAGTCGACGAAGGACGCGAAGTCGACGAAGGACGCGAAGTCGACGGCAGACGCCGAATCGACGGACGCGAAATCAGCCACGGACGCGAAGTCGACGGCAGATAAGTCGGTCGTCGACAAGTCTGACGACCGTGATGCAGAGCCGACCACCGAGTCTGCGGCGAAGCCGCGCAAGGCGAAGAAGAAGACCCGCTCGACGGGCTCCGAATCCGCTCCGGCCGGCGGCACGATCGCCGAACGGAAGGCGGCGGCACGCAGAGCCGCCCAGGAGAAGGACGCTGACGAGGGCAAGGAGGCAGACAAGTGAAACGGTTCTTTGCCTGGGGCAACCGGCTCCACAACGGTGAGACCTCCATTCCCTTCGTCGGGAAGGGCAAGCTGTGGCTGGCGATCGCCGGAGTTCTCGTCATCCTCTCGCTCCTCGTCCCGCTGATCGCCGGATTCAACTTCGGCATCGCCTTCAAAGGTGGCTCGCAGTTCCAGATCGACCACGTCAGCGACACCTCGCCCGGCAAGGGTGAGGGCATCGTCTCCGGCGCCGTCTCCGGTTCGGAACCGCGTCTGACACCGACCAGCGACACCGCAGTGCAGATCGAGACGAATCAGCTCTCGGACGACGAGATGCAGCAGGTCCGTGATGCCCTGATCGAGGGTTACGACGTCTCGAACGAGGATGTGACCTCGACCTTCGTCGGACCCGAATGGGGTCAGGACGTGACGGAGAAGATGATCCGCGCGCTCGTCATCTTCGTCGCCATCGCGATGATCGTCATGGCCCTGTACTTCCGCACCTGGAAGATGTCCTTGGCTGCGATCATCGGCCTCATCGTCGTCATGATCGTCACGATGGGCATCTACTCGGCCACCGGCATCGAGGTGACCCCGGAAGCGGTCATCGGATTCCTCACCGTGCTGAGCTTCTCTCTCTATGACACGGTGGTGGTCTTCGATAAGATCCGAGAGAACACGGCCCGTTTCAAGGAGAAGCGGGATCTCAAGTTCTCCGAGCTCGTCAACCTCGGCGTCAACCAGACCACGGTGCGGTCGATCAACACCACGGTGGTCTCCGTCCTGCCCGTCGCCTCGATCCTTTTCATCGGCGTCCTGGCGCTCAACGCCGGCACTCTCGTCGACATCTCACTGTCGCTGTTCATCGGTATGATTGTCGCAGCATCCTCGACCCTGTTCGTGGCCAGCCCGCTCTACGCCCTGCTCCGGGCACATGAACCGGCCGTGCGTGAACAGGAAGAGGCTGTTCGTCAACTACGCTTGGACAGAGGGGCCGAGGACGTCCCGCCGGTGATCCACGCCGAGGTCTGAGTCGAGAGAGGAGATGTCATGGCTTCTTCCGCCGAATCGCGCCGCCCGCGCGGCATCTCTCGTCTAGCCTGGTGGGCGGCCAGGGCCCAGAACAACCCCGGATATCCGAGGGTTCTGGGCCCGATGATCAGGGCGCTGCAGTCGAACCACCCCAAGGCCGACATCGACCTGGTGGTCCGCGCCTACCAGGTCGCGGAGGAAGCCCACCGCGGGCAGACCAGGAAGTCCGGGGACGCCTACATCACCCATCCGATCGCGGTGGCGACGATCCTCGCCGAGATCGGCATGCTTCCGGTCACTCTGGCCGCCGCTCTGCTCCACGACACGGTTGAGGACACCTCTTACTCCCTGTCCGAGCTGACCGAGGAGTTCGGGCCCGAGGTCGCGGCCATGGTCGACGGCGTGACCAAGCTCGACAAACTCACCTACGGTCAGGCGGCGCAGTCCGAGACCGTGCGCAAGATGATCGTGGCCATGGCCAAGGACATCCGCGTCCTCGTGATCAAGCTCGCCGACCGTCTCCACAACGCCCGCACCTGGAAGTTCGTTCCCGCGTCCTCGAGTACGAAGAAGGCCCGGGAGACCCTCGAGATCTACGCCCCGCTGGCACACCGGCTGGGGATGAACACGATCAAGTGGGAACTCGAGGATCTGTCGTTCCAGGTGCTCCACCCGAAGGTCTACGACGAGGTGGTTCGCCTCGTCGCCGATCGTGCGCCCGAACGCGAGAAGTACCTCGCGACGGTCTCGCACGAACTCAATTCCGAGCTGCGGGAGTCCGGCATCGAGGCCGCGATCACCGGCCGACCCAAGCACTACTACTCGATCTACCAGAAGATGGTCGTCCGCGGCCACGAATTCGCCGACATCTACGACCTCGTCGGCGTCCGCGTGCTCGTCGAATCGGTGCGGGAATGCTACGCCACGCTCGGCATCGTCCACGCCCGTTGGAATCCTGTGCCCGGCCGGTTCAAGGACTACATCGCGATGCCGAAGTACAACATGTACCAGAGCCTGCACACGACGGTGATCGGTCCCAACGGCAAACCGGTGGAGATCCAGATCCGGACCCATGAGATGGACCGGCGTGCCGAGTTCGGTGTGGCCGCCCACTGGAAGTACAAAGACCGCGGCAACCCCTCGAAGGCCGTGACCTCGAACACCGCCCGCTCGGTCAAGGTCTCCGACGACGGCGAGGTCGACGACGCCGCCTGGCTGCGGCAGCTGCTCGACTGGCAGCGTGAGGTCAGCGACCCCGAGGAGTTCCTCGACAACCTCCGCTACGAGGTGAATTCGAAGGAGGTCTACGTCTTCACCCCCAAGGGAGACGTGATGAGCCTGCCCGCGGGGGCCACACCCGTCGACTTCTCCTATGCCGTGCACACCGAGGTCGGGCACAAGACCATGGGCGCCAGGGTCAACGGACGACTCGTGGCCCTGGACACCGAACTGAAGAACGGCGACTCGGTCGAAGTCTTCACCTCCAAGGATGAGAACGCCGGTCCGAGCCGCGATTGGCTCGGCTTCGTCAAGAGCCCGCGGGCCAGAAGCAAGATCCGGCAGTGGTTCTCGAAGGAACGCCGCGAAGAGGCGATCGAGAACGGCCGCGAACAGCTGGCCAGGGCGATGCGTCGGCACACCCTCTCGGCATCGGCGCTGATGAGCCAGGAGGCTCTGCAGGTCGTCGCCACCGAACTCCGGCTGCCCGATGTCACCGCGCTCTACGCCGCGATCGGCAACGGCATCACCTCGGCGGCCCATGTCGTGGACCTGCTGGCCAAGGAGGTCGGCGAGGACGACGACGAAACCGTCCTGCCGGCACCGCGCAACCGCACGGGCCAATCATCGGGACACCATTCCTCCTCGGAGGGGGTCACGGTCAAAGGCGTCGACGATGTGCTCGTCAAACTCGCCCGCTGCTGCACCCCGGTGCCCGGCGATGAGATCGTCGGCTTCGTCACCCGCGGCTCCGGGGTGTCCGTGCATCGTGTCGACTGCCCGAACGTCGTCTCCCTCGAACGGGAGCCCGAACGCATCGTCGAGGTCTCCTGGGGCGAGAAGACCAGCGGCATCTACCTCGTCCAGATCCAGGTCGAGGCCCTCGACCGGTCGGGCCTGCTCTCGGACATCACAAAGGTCCTCACGGACACGCATGTCAATATCCTCTCCGCCTCGGTGGCGACCTCGCGGGCCAGGGTCGCGCAGTCGAAGTTCGTCTTCGAGATGAGCGACGCGAGCCATCTGGACACCGTGCTCTCTGCCGTGCGGAAAGTCGAAGGCGTCTTCGACGTCTACCGCATCGCCGGGGGATAGAACCTGCTCGGGCCCTCGACGCCGGCCACCTGAGTCCGAGGGTCATCTCGGGAGTTCGCAGCAGCGTTCGAAGGTCGAACGGATCTGTGCCACGTACGGACGGCGCGAGACACTGTCGAGATAGAGCCGGAACCGTCGTCGGGTCGCTCCGGGCACCTCGTCGATGAGGTTCCTCACCACACGAGGCGAATGATCACCGGGTGTGCGCACCTGCGGCAGCAGCAGATCGTAGAGGGTGCGCTCCTCGGTCGTCAGCAGATGACCGTCGATGCACTCGCATTCGTCATCGGTGAGCGAGAGCTCGTGGACGTCCAATCCGGATTCGGTGACGAATCGGCGTCGCGGGTGCGTGATGAACGACAGCGGCGACGGTGCCCGTCCCAGCCCCCGATGAACCCACCAGGCGCTGTCGTGGGAGAGCACGAGTCCCTGCGGAGTCAGGGTGTGCAGCGCCGCCATCCGGTCGTCGGGCCCGAGCACGGCACCCTTGCGGACCCACGTGGTCTCCGTCAGCTGGGTCAGCAGACCGTCGAGGGTGAGCTCGGTGAGATGTTCGTACCCGTAGTCCCGCAGATGAAACAGCGCCTCCATACAGCCACTATCGCGGTGTACGGAGGCGCTGACAAGATCGCATCGGCCAACTGTGGATAAGCATCGACTCGAGCGTCGATGCCTGTGGACGACCGGAACTCGTCTCCGCTCGTCCGCTCTGCTCAGTCGAGTTCGGAGGCAGTCTGCGCCAGCTGATCCCGCCAGGCGCGGCGGGCGTCGAGGGCGGACTGGGCCTCGGTCACGGCCTTCTCATCCCCACCGGACTTCGCCGCGGCGAGCTTGTCCTCGAGCTCTGCGATCGAATCGTCGAGCTGGCTCAGCGCCCCCGAGGTGCGTGCCTTGGTCTCCGGGTTGCTGCGCTGCCAAGCGGCATCCTCGGCTTCGGACAGGGCCCGTTCGACATCGCGCAGGCCGCCCTCCATCCGCGAGACATCGGCGCGGGGGACCTTGCCGGCATCTTCCCATTCGTCCTGGATGACCCGCAGCTCCTTCTTCGCCGCGACCGGGTCGGTGATCGGCAGCAGCGCCTGGGCCTTCTTCAGCAGCCCTTCCTTGACCTCGAGATTGCCCTTGTACTCCTCGTCGAGAGCGGCGTTCTCCGCATCCCGAGCCGAGAAGAACACATCCTGCGCGGCACGGAAGCGAGCCCACAGGGCGTCATCATCCTTCCGCGAGGCTCGCGGCGCCCGCTTCCACTGGGTCATCAGATCTTTGTACTTCTGGGACACGGTGCGGAAATCGGTCGAACCGGACAGCGACTCCGCCTCGGCGACGATCTTCTCCTTGATCCGCTTGCCCTCGGAATTGACCTTGTCGAGCTCGGCGAAGAACTCCTTGCGCTTGTGCTCGAAGGTGTTCCGGGCCTGGGAGAAGCGGCCCCACAGCTCCTGGTCGACCGAACGCGGCAGACGCGGACCGCTGCGCTGCTTGTCCTTCCACTGCGCGAAGAGCTCGCGCAGTCGGGCACCGGACTGTTTCCACTGGATCTTCTCCGGATCCCGCTTGGCCAGAGACTCGGCCTCGGCGACGATCTCCTCACGCTCGGCGGCGGCTTCGAGCTTCGCCGCCTCGGCCCGAGCGGCCTGCTGCGAGTCCGTGGCCTCGGCATCGGAGACGAGTGTGTCGAGGGTTCCCGACAGGCCGCGGAGGTCGCCGACGACGTTCGCTTCCGGCAGCGACTCCTGCAGCGTCTTCGCCGCCTGCACGATCTCCTTGCCGGGAGCTCCTGCCGAAAGTCGGTTGCGCAGGTGAACGGAGTGTTCGACGAGTTCGACGTACTTCTTCGCGAAGTATTCGAGCGCCTCGGCGCCGGTGGCGTCCGGGTACTGTCCGACGGCGCGCTCACCCTCCGGGGTGATGACGAACACATTGCCGTCCTCATCGGCCCGACCATGGGCGACCGCACGAGCGACCTCGGCGTCATGATCGACGGTCGTCGCATTCACCACCTGTGCCGCCTGCGGGCGGGGCAGGGAAGACGGGCGGGGGGTCGGCTTCGGCGTCGGGGTCGACATGATTCTCACCTTGTTTCCATCGGTCGAACCGGCGGGCTCTCGCGCCTGCCGATCACTCGATCTCTGATTGGACGTTATCCCAGCATAACCAAGGCGGAGCCTCTGGATAGACTTTGCGTATGGATGTATTCACGACCCACGCCGAATTCCTCGACGTCAACTGCTATGTCGTCCGCGCCGAGGGGGCCGAGGAGTGCATCCTCGTCGACTCCGGCTACGACTGTGCTCCCGGTCTGGCGGAGATCCTCGCCGAGGAGGGGCTGCGTCCGCGTGCCGTCTTCCTCACCCACGGCCACCCCGACCACATCCTGGGGCTGGGCAATGTGCTTGCCCGCTGGGACGTTCCCGTCCACCTCGGCGATCCCGACCGTTATCGCCTGGCCGATCCGGCACGCACACTCAGCCCGCAGTTCGCGCCGATGCTCGCGCCCCTGGTCGAGGGCTGGCAGGCACCGGAAGTCACCGGGCTGAGCGATGGTCAGGTCCTGGAGATCGCGGGGCTGAGTGTCACCGCCGTCGCCGCGCCCGGGCACACGGAAGGCTCGATGCTGCTGCGGGTGAGCGCCGATGACGAGGAGATCATCTTCACCGGTGACGTCGTCTTCGCCGGTGCCATCGGCCGGGTCGACCTCCCGGGCGGGGACGCCGCGGCGATGGGGGAATCCCTGCGGGCATTCGCCACGCTGCCCGACGTTCCGATCTATCCTGGACACGGCCCCGGTTCGCGGGTCGGCCACGAACTGGCCACCAACCCGTTCTTCTGACCGAGCCGCAGGCCGCAGGACCGCAGCACCACGGACACATCTGCCTACCGCAGACATCCCCGATACAAACAGACACCGCAGACACAACACACAGCACTGAGAGCAAGGAGAACAATGGCGAAGTCAGCCCGTCTGTCCGGATTCCCGGAACGACTTCCCGCCGAACGCGTGATCGAGAAGAAGGTCATCGACATCCTCGAGCACACCTTCGCCCTGCACGGCTTCTCCGCACTCAACCACCGGGCCGTCGAACCGATCAGCCAGCTGGCCAAGGACGGGGAGATCGACAAGGAGATCTTCGCCGTCTCCCGCCTCCACTCCGAAGGTGCCGAACGCAACCCCCTGGGACTGCACTTCGACCTCACGGTGCCCCTGGCCCGCTACATCGCCGACAACGCGAACGAGCTGAGCTTCCCGTTCAAGGCCGCACGCGTCCAACCCGTGTGGCGCGGCGAACGCCCCCAGCAGGGCCGCTACCGTGAGTTCATCCAGGCCGATATCGACGTCATCGCCGATGCCGAGCTGCCCGGACACTTCGAGGTCGAGATCCCACTGGCCGTCGCCGATGCCTTCGCCCGACTCGCTCCTCTGGGCGTGCCCGGAGTCAAGATCGTCGTCAACGACCGGCGCCTGCTCGAAGGCTTCGCCCGCGGCATCGGGCTGGAGACCATCCAGGCCGTCCTGCGCTGCCTCGACAAATACGACAAGATCGGGCCTGAGGAAGTCGCGAAGCTGCTGGCGACCGAGGCGGGCGCGAACGAGGAGCAGCAGCGACTGTGCCTCGAACTCGCCGCCATCGAATCCGATTCACCGGACTTCGCCGAGGAGGTGCGCGCGCTCGGCGTCGAGCACCCCCTCCTCGACGCCGGCCTCGACTCGCTGACGACGATGCTGCGCGCCGCCCACGATCGGGCACCGGGCGTCATCGTCGCCCAGCTCAAGATCGCCCGCGGTCTCGACTACTACACGGGAGCGGTCTACGAGACCCAGCTGATCGGTTACGAAGAGCTCGGCTCCGTGGCCTCCGGCGGTCGCTATGATTCGCTGGCCACGGTGGGCAAGAAGACCTACCCCGGGGTGGGCATGTCGATCGGGGTCTCGCGTCTCATGGCCTTCATCCTCGATCCCGAATCGGGTATCAGCGCCACCCGCGGCATCCCCTCGGCGGTGGTCGTGGCCGTGACCGACGAGGAGGGACGCGCCGAGGCGGACGCCGTGGCCGCCGCCCTGCGGGCTCGCGACATCGCCTGCGAGGTGTCGCCGAGCGCGACGAAGTTCGGCAAGCAGATCCGCTACGCAGAACGTCGCGAGATCCCCTTCGTCTGGTTCACCGGCGGGGAGTCCGGTCACGAGGTCAAGGACATCCGCTCAGGTGAGCAGATTCCCGCCGACCCGCAGACCTGGGAACCGCCGGAGGCTGACCTCCGGCCGCGGGTGTACAAGGCCTGAGCGGCGAGCGACTATCATTGACTGCGCGCTGACACATCAACATCAAAAGGAGCCCTAGGTGCTGCGAAGCCACGAAAACGGAACCCTGCGAGCCACACAGGCAGGAGAGACCGTCACCCTGACTGGGTGGGTCGACCGCCGTCGCGATCACGGAGGAGTGGCCTTCATCGATCTGCGCGACGCCTCGGGGATCGTTCAGGTCGTCGTCCGTGAGGACGATGCGCACCAGCTGCGCAACGAAACCGTCGTCAAGGTCGTCGGCACCGTCTCCCAGCGCCCCGAGGGCAACACGAACCCGAACCTGCCAACTGGTGAGATCGAGATCATCGACACCACCGTCGAGATCCTCTCCGAAGCTTCGGCGCTGCCCTTCCAGGTCTCCGACCATGCCGAGGACTCCGGCACCGTGGGCGAGGAGACCCGCCTGCGCTACCGCTACCTCGACCTGCGCCGTTCGGGACCGGCCGCGACCATGCGTCTGCGCTCGGACGTCAACAAGGCCGCCCGCAGCGTCCTCGATGACCACAAGTTCCTCGAGATCGAGACGCCGACGCTGACCCGGTCGACTCCCGAGGGCGCCCGCGACTTCCTCGTGCCCGCTCGCCTCAAGCCAGGCTCCTGGTACGCCCTGCCGCAGTCCCCGCAGCTGTTCAAGCAGCTCCTCCAGGTCGCCGGCATGGAACGCTACTACCAGATCGCTCGCTGCTACCGGGACGAGGACTTCCGCGCTGATCGTCAGCCCGAGTTCACCCAGCTCGACATCGAAGCCTCCTTCGTCGAACAGGACGACATCATCGCCCTGGCCGAGGAGATCCTGACCGCGCTGTGGAAGCTCATCGGGCACGAGATCACCGCGCCGATCCCGCACCTCACCTACCACGATGCGATGGAGCGCTACGGCTCGGACAAGCCGGATCTGCGCTTCGACCTCGAACTGCACAACCTCACCGAATTCTTCGCGAACACCCCGTTCCGGGTCTTCCAGTCCGAGTACGTCGGCTCGGTCGTCTACCCGGGCGGCGGCTCCCTGCCCAGGCGGCAGCTCGACGCCTGGCAGGACTGGGCCAAGCAGCGCGGCGCCAAGGGACTCGCGTATGTGCTCGTGGCCGAGGACGGCACACTGTCGGGCCCCGTGGCCAAGAACATCTCCGAAGAGGAGAAGGCCGGTCTCCTCGAGGCCGCCGGTGCGAACCCGGGCGACGCGATCTTCTTCGCCGCCGGTGATCGCAGCATGCGCGCCCTCCTCGGCGCCGCCCGCAATGAGATCGCCGAGCGCACCGGACTGATCAAGGACGGCGACTGGGCCTTCGTGTGGGTCGTCGACGCACCCTTGTTCGAATCGGCCGCCGCGGCCCAGGCCGCCGGAGACGTCGCCGTCGGTGAGGGTGCATGGACCGCCGTCCACCACGCGTTCACCGCACCGAAGCCCGAATTCCTCGACACTCTCGAATCCGATCCCGGTGCCGCCCTGGCCTACGCCTACGACATCGTGTGCAACGGCAACGAGATCGGCGGCGGTTCGATCCGCATCCACCGCAAGGATATCCAGGAGCGCGTGTTCCGGATCATGGGCATCAGCGAAGAGGAGGCCGAGGAGAAGTTCGGCTTCCTCCTCGAGGCTTTCAAGTTCGGCGCACCCCCGCACGGCGGCATCGCCTTCGGCTGGGACCGTATCGTGTCCCTGCTGGCCGGGGTGGACTCGATCCGTGAGGTCATCGCCTTCCCGAAGTCCGGCGGCGGCTACGATCCGCTGACCGCGGCACCGGCACCGATCACCGATGCCCAGCGCGCCGAGGCGGGCGTGGACTTCGAACCGGAAGACGACGACGCCGAGTCCTGATGACCCAGGAACCCAATCTGTTCTCCGACGGTCCGGACCAGGAAACACCGGGTCCGGGCTTCGCCGGTTCCTCATCCGCGGCGACGGGCCGGGCGCTCGATCCGCTGGCCGTGCGGATGCGACCGCGCACCATCGCCGAGGTGGTCGGACAGGAACATCTCACCTTCCCGGGTTCCCCGCTCAACCAACTCGTCGAGGCCAGCGGGGGAGACCGTGCCGGAGCCTCCTCGGTGATCCTGTGGGGTCCGCCGGGAGTCGGCAAGACCACCTTGGCCCACGTCATCTCCCACGCCCCGGGCCGGACCTTCGTCGAACTCTCGGCGATCACCGCCGGAGTCAAGGACGTCCGACAGGTGATCGAGAACGCCCGCCGCGAGCGGGAGATGTATCAGCGCACCACCGTGCTCTTCCTCGACGAGATCCACCGGTTCTCCAAGGCCCAGCAGGACGCGCTGCTGCCGGCGGTGGAGAACCGCCTCGTCGTGCTCGTCGCCGCGACGACGGAGAACCCTTCGTTCTCGGTCATCTCCCCGCTGCTCTCACGGTCGCTCCTGCTGACCCTGCGACCGCTCGACGATGACGCCATCGGCAGGCTGCTGGACCGCGCCATCGCCAGCGAGCGCGGACTGGCGGGAGGCTTCGAACTCAGTCCTGAGGCCAAGGACTTCATCGTCCGCATCGCCGGGGCCGACGCCAGGCGGTCGCTGACGATTCTCGAAGCGGCCGCCGGCATTGCGTCGGCTCAGGGCGAGACCGTGCAGCGTGCCTCCGAGAATGACGGCGCTGCCGAGACCGAGGACGATGACGAGACAGACGGCGACGAGACCGCGGACGCTGCGCCGATCCTCATCACCGAAGGGGCCTGCGCCGAGGCGAGCAGCGAGACCGTGCTCCGCTATGACCGCAACGGCGATCAGCACTATGACGTCGTCTCAGCGTTCATCAAATCCATCCGCGGCTCCGACGTCGATGCCGCCCTGCACTACCTGGCGCGGATGATCGTGGCGGGGGAGGACCCGCGATTCATCGCCCGCCGCGTCGTCATCTCCGCGGCCGAGGACATCGGCATGGCCGATCCGCAGGCGCTGCCCATCGCCGTGGCGGCTTCCACCGCGGTGCAGAACATCGGCATGCCCGAAGGCCGGATCCCTCTCGCCGAGGCGGTCACCTACCTGGCCATGGCACCGAAGTCGAACGCGAGCTACCGTGCCTTGGACGCGGCCATCGCCGACGTCAAGAACGGTCTTGCCGGACAGGTCCCCGACCACCTCCGCGACGCCCACTATCCGGGGGCTAAGGAACTCGGACACGGCGAGGGCTACAAATACTCCCACGACTATCCGCACGGTGTCGCCGACCAGGAATACCTGCCCGAGACCCTGCGGAACAAGCGGTACTACGATCCCAGCGGCAACGGCATGGAACGCACGATGGGCGAGCGGCTGGAGAGCCTGCGACGGCTGCTGCGTCCCTGAGGGAACTGTCGCTTCAACCGACGAAGCGGTAATTTTGGTGGTGAGGGCACGCGCCGCGGACCACCGAAGAGAGTGGATGCGAGTTTCGGTCGCGATGCCCAACACCGACCGAGGAGGGCCGCTGTGACAGAGATCATCGTCACCATCGCGGCCGCGCTGGTCCTGGGTATGGTCGCCTATGAGCTGCGGATCCCACCGCTCGTCGGCTTCCTCGGTGCCGGATTCCTCCTCCACTTCCTCGGGTTCACCGCCTTCGCCGGCCTCGATGAGGTCTCCGATCTCGGCGTCGTCCTGCTTCTGTTCACGATCGGACTGAAGTTCGACCTGCGTTCCCTGCTCCAACCCGAGGCCCACGGCACCGCGCTGCTGCACATGCTCACCGTCGTCCTGGTCGGGGCGGGCACCATCGGTGCGGCCGCGACCATCGGGGTCGTCAGCCTCGGCGGGGGAGTCGGCACCCTTGCTCTGCTCGGCTTCGCGCTGTCGTTCTCCTCGACGGTGCTCGTAGTCAAGGTGCTCGAAGACCGCTCCGATGACGGCTCGTACTACGGACAGATCGCCATCGCCGTGCTCGTCCTGCAGGATCTTGCCGCCGTCGCCTTCATCACGGCCGCAGGGGAGGAGCCGCCGAGCCCCTGGGCCTTCGCGCTGGTCCTGCTCGTCCCGGCTGCCTGGGTGCTGCGGCGCATCCTCGACCGGATCGGACGCGGAGAGCTGCTCGTGCTGTTCGGGGTCGTCATGGCGTTG
This sequence comes from Brevibacterium sp. GP-SGM9, assembly GCF_047300845.1. Lineage (NCBI taxonomy): Bacteria > Bacillati > Actinomycetota > Actinomycetes > Micrococcales > Brevibacteriaceae > Brevibacterium > Brevibacterium sp. GP-SGM9. The sequence continues at coordinate 260,027 of NZ_CP178563.1, forward strand.
GGTCCCGGCTATGTCGCCTTCGAGTCCGTGGGCATCCACGGGGACCTCGGAGCCCTGGCGATGGGGCTGCTCTTCGCCAGTCACCCTCGCTCGGGTGAGCTCTCGAAGTCACTGTTCAGCGTCAAGGAGCTCTTCCTCGTCGCATTCTTCGTCGTCATCGGGCTCCAAGCCGTGCCGACCTGGTCCGACCTGGGCATGGCGCTCATCCTCTGTGTGGTCCTCATCCCCTTCAACTTCATCAGCTTCTACCTCATGGGCCGTGTCTTCGGTCTGCGCAATCGCACGAGCATCCGCACCAGCCTGGCCCTGAGCAACTTCTCCGAATTCGCTCTCATCGTCGTCGCCGTCGGCGTCGGCAACGGACTGTTCGCCGACAACTGGCTGACGGTGACGGCACTGGCCGTGGCCGTGGGCATGATCATCTCGTCCCTGGCCAACGCCTACAGCCTGCAGATCGTGGCCTGGTGCGATGACATCCTGCCGGCAGAGAACGAAGCCCGCCTGCGGCCCACGGATCGCCCCATCGACACCGGCGGCGCCGAGGTGGTCGTGCTCGGGATGGGTCGGATCGGTCGAGGCGCCTATGAGCGCTTCGTCGACGCGGGCGGACTGTCCGTGATCGGCATCGACAACGACCATGCGGTGATCTCTGCCCTCCGGTCCGATGACTTCACGGTCCTCGAGGGAGATGCCACCGACCACGAGTTCTGGCACCGACTCGTCGTCGGCGGACGGGCTCACACCGTAATCCTTGCCATGGCCCTCCACGACTCGAACATCTTCGCCCTCGAGCAGCTGCGGATCGCTGGTTTCGAAGGCACCATCGCCGCGGTCGTCCAACGCCCCGATCAAGCCCGACGCTTCACCAAGGCGGGAGTCCACGCCGTGGTCAACATCTACAGCGGTTCAGGTGCCGCCGTCGCCGACGCCGCCATGAAGACCCAGGGCGGGTGAACGTCGTGAAGATCACGGTCGGGCCTGCCCGGTTCGGCTTTGCGCAGGGGAGCGGCCTCCGGCTAAGATAGGCAGCTGTTGTGCCTGCACGCTAAAGGCGGTCGGTGCGAGCGGATCTCGACGCTCAATCCCTCTTTCCCACCCAGGGAAACAACGGTTTCGACCAGGGCGAGAACCCCAGGCCTGTCGTGACACACCATTTTGATGAAAGGTAAACCAGTGCCAGCACCAGCACGTAACCGCCGGATGACGCGCCTCTCGCGCGCTCTCGGCCTGCCGCTGACCCCGAAGGCTGAGAAGTACTTCGAACGTCGCCCCTACCCTCCAGGCGAGCACGGCCGTGCCCGTCGTCGCAACGACAGCGACTACTCGGTCCGTCTCAAGGAGAAGCAGCGTCTGCGCGCCCAGTACGGCATCCGCGAGGCCCAGATGCTCAAGACCTACAAGGAAGCCAGCCGCCTCGCCGGTCTGACCGGTGAGACCATGGTCGAGCTCCTCGAAATGCGTCTCGACGCCCTGGTGCTGCGTTCGGGCTTCGCCCGCACCATCGCCCAGGCCCGTCAGTTCGTCGTGCACCGTCACATCACCGTTGACGGTCAGCGCGTCGATCGCCCCTCCTTCCGTGTGAAGGAAGGCCAGACCATCCAGGTGCACGAGCGCAGCGCATCGATGGATCCCTTCCAGGTCGCAGCTGCCGGCGGACACCAGGATGTCCTCCCCGCGGTTCCGGGTTACCTGTCGGTGAACCTCGAAGGTCTGCAGTCCACCCTGGTCCGTCGCCCCAAGCGCGAAGAGGTCCCCGTGACCGTCGACGTGCAGCTGGTCGTCGAGCACTACTCGCGCTGATCCTTCGATCGCTCACGCGATCACAGCGGTCACCGCAGACACAACCGCCCGGAACATCATGTTCCGGGCGGTTGTGCATTCACACAGCCGTCGTGCCCCGGCGGGTCGGTTCCCCGCAAACGGCGACCTCGCATAATGTGGTGGAGCCACTAAACTAGTCCCTGATATGTGCCAGAGCGCACGAGCAATACGAAAGGTCTTGGATTGAAGACGGCAGAGATCAAACAACGCTGGTTGGACTACTTCGAAGCGAACGGGCACGTCGTGGTTCCCTCAGCGTCGGTGATCAGCTCCGATCCGTCCATCCTGTTCAACATCGCGGGCATGGTCCAGTTCATCCCGTACCTCACCGGACGGGAACCCGCCCCCTTCAACCGCGCGACGAGCGTGCAGAAGTGCGTGCGCACCGGCGACATCGAAGAGGTCGGCAAGACCACCCGTCACGGCACGTTCTTCCAGATGAACGGCAACTTCTCCTTCGGCGACTACTTCAAACGCGAGGCCATCTCCTTCGCCTGGGGCCTGCTGACGAACCCCGTCGCCGAGGGCGGACTCGGCTTCGACGCCGATCTGCTCTGGGCCACCGTCCACGAGGACGACCTCGAGACCATCGACATGTGGCTCGAGGAGACCTCCATTCCCCGTGAGCGCATCCAGTCGCGCGGCAACGAGGACAACTTCTGGCACACCGGACAGCCCGGCCCCGGCGGCTACTGCTCCGAGATCTACTTCGACCGCGGCCCCGGCTACGGAGTCGAAGGCGGCCCCGTCGCCGATGAGGACCGATACATCGAGATATGGAACCTCGTGTTCATGGAGTTCGAACTCTCCGAGGTCCGCTCCAAGGTCGACTTCGACATCGCCGGCGAACTGCCCGCGAAGAACATCGACACCGGAATGGGCCTCGAGCGCGTGGCCTTCCTGCTCCAGGGCGTCGAGAACATGTATGAGATCGACGAGGTGTTCCCCGTCATCGAGGTCGCCAGCCGACTCTCCGGCCACGCCTACGGCGAGGACCACGACGCGGACGTGCAGATGCGCGTCGTCGCCGACCACGTCCGCTCCTCGCTGATCATCATCGGCGACGGTGTGCGCCCCGGCAACGAAGGACGCGGCTACATCCTGCGCCGGCTGCTCCGTCGTGCCGTGCGTGCGATGCGCCTCCTCAGCGTCAAGGACGAGGTCCTGCCCGAGCTGCTGCCCGTGTCCATGCAGGCGATGAAGCTGTCCTACCCGGAACTCGAGACCGATTTCGACCGGATCTCCCGCATCGCCTACGCCGAAGAGAAGGCGTTCCTGCGCACCCTCGAATCCGGCACCCAGCTGTTCACCACCGCGGCCGAGTCGCTGACCGGATCGGACCGGACGCTCAGCGGCGATGTCGCCTTCGCCCTCCACGACACCCACGGCTTCCCCATCGATCTCACCCTTGAGATGGCCGCCGAACACGGAGTCTCGGTCGACGAAGCGGGCTTCCGGACCCTCATGGAGGAGCAGCGGACTCGCGCCAAGGCCGATGCGAAGGCGAAGAAGGGCGGCGGCCACGCCGACCTCTCCGCCTACTCCGCCCTGCTCGACGACGGTGCCAGCGAATTCGTCGGCTACGACCGTCTCGAGGCCGATTCCAGGATCCGCGGCATCGTCGCAGACGGCATCGCCCAGGAGGTCCTCACCGTCGGCCAGAGTGCCGACGTCATCCTCGACCTCACCCCGTTCTACGCCGAATCCGGCGGTCAGCGCGCCGATATCGGCCAGATCCGCGGGCACGGATTCACCGCGCAGGTCAGCGATGTGCAGAACCCGATCAAGGGCCTGCCCGCCCACCGGGTCGAGGTCATCGACGGGGAGATCCGCGTCGGCGACGAAGTGCTCGCTGTCGTCGATCACGATCACCGCTTCCAGGGCTCCCAGGCGCACACCGCAACCCACCTCGTCCACGCGGCGCTGCGGGAGATCCTCGGCGATCACGCCGTGCAGGCCGGCTCGATGAACCAGCCCGGCTACATGCGCTTCGACTACTCCTTCCCCGAAGCCCCGAGCACCCAGATGCGCGCCGAGATCGAAGACGTTGCGAACCTCGCGGTCCGCTCGAACTACGATGTCGGCACCGAATACCTGCCCTTCGAGGAGGCACGGAAATCCGGTGCGATGGCCCTGTTCGGCGAGAAGTACCCGAACATCGTCCGCGTCGTCGACATCGGCGGACCCTTCTCCCGCGAACTCTGCGGCGGCACCCACGTCGGCGCGTCCTCAGAGGTCGGACCGATCTCCGTGCTCTCGGAGGCCTCCGTGGGCTCGGGCGTCCGTCGCATCGAAGCCGCCGTCGGCATGGACGCCTTCCGCTCTCTGGCGGCCGAGCGCACCATCGTCTCCTCCCTGTCCGAGATGCTCAAGGTTCCCGGCACCGATGTGCCCGAACGCGTCTCCGACCTCATGGGCCGGCTCAAGGACGCCGAGAAGGAGATCGCCCGGCTGAACTCCCAGCAGCTCCTCTCCAAGGCGGGATCGTTCCTCGACCAGGCGCAGACGGTGGGCTCGACCCTCTTCGTCGTCGCCGAGCTCGGCGAGGTCGCAAACGGCGGTGACATCCGCACCATCGTCACCGATCTGCGCGCCCGTGTCTCCGACCGTGCCGCCGTCGTCCTCGGCATCGGCACGAGCGGTTCGAAGCCCGTCGTCGTCATCGGCACCACCGAAGGCGCCCGCACCGACGGCCTGCAGGCCGGCAAGCTCGTGTCGCTGGCCTGCGGCGAGCTCGGCGGCGGCGGAGGCGGCAAGCCCGACCTCGCCCAGGGCGGCGGCAGCGACAGCACTGCGATCCCCGCTGCCATCACAGCAGTCAAGGCGGCCCTCCAGTGAGTTTCCGCCGAGGCCGTCGCTTGGGCCTCGACATCGGCTCCGTGCGCATCGGGGTCGCCGCCAGTGACCCCGAAGGCATCCTCGCGACCCCGCTGAGCGTGGTCCGACGGAAGGACGAACCCGCGGCTCTGCGTGAGCTGCAGGACCTCGTCGCCGAATACGAGCCGATCGAACTCCTCGTCGGGGACCCCAAGTCCCTCGACGGGGCGGCCCGGGCAGCAGCCGCCTCGGCGCTGGAATTCGCCCGCCGCATCGCGGTGGCCACACACACGCCGATCCGTCTCGTCGACGAACGCTTCACCACCGTCGAAGCCCACCAGGCTCTCGCCGCCGCGGGCAAGAGCTCCCGGCAGCGACGTGAGATCGTCGACGCCCAAGCGGCCGTGATCATCCTGCAGAACGCCCTCGAGTTCGAACACAACACCGGTGCCCCCGCCGGACGAGCAATGCCCGACGAGGAGAGTGAGCAATGAGCCCGTTCCCAGGTGAGTTCTCGGAAGACGACGGCCTGACCCGATCCGAGGTCAAGGCCAAGAAGCACCGGCGGATGATGCGCAAGCGGCGGACGACGACCATCGTCGTCATCTGCGTCCTCATCTTCGGCTTCGGCGGATTCTTCGGAATCAAGGCCGCCGGCGGCGTGTTCAACGAACTCTTCGGACCCAAGGGCGACTACGAAGGGCAGGGAACGAACGAGGTCTCCGTGGAGATCCCGCCCGGCTCCTCCGCCCGCTCCGTGGCCAACCAGCTCGTCGAGGAGGGAGTCATCATGAACTCCGAACCCTTCCTCGATGAGATCGAGAACCGTGAGGTCACGATCCAGGCCGGTACCGTGACGATGCGGGAGAAGATGAGCTCCAAGGCCGCCGTCGAAGCGCTCGTCAATCCCATTGCCCCGCCGAAGATCACCGTCGCCGAGGGCAAGCAGGTCGAAGAGATCAAGACCATCATGATCGAATCGGGCATGAAGGACGAAGAGGTCGACAAGGCCATCGACGACAAGACTCCGAAGGACTACGGGCTCGACATCGACGCCCCCAGCCTCGAAGGCTACCTGTACCCGGCGACCTACGATCTGGAGAAGTCGAAGACCGCGGAGAACGTCGTCCAGGAGATGGTCGATAAGACCTCGGCCGAACTCGACGAAGCCGGGGTCGAGGGCAAGGACGCGAACCGCATCCTCACGCTGGCCAGCCTCGTCGAGAAGGAATCACCGGGCGACGAAGAGGTGCGTAAGAAGGTCGCACGCGTCTTCCTGAACCGCATCTCCGACCACTCGCAGACCGGCGGACTGCTCCAGTCCGATGCCACCGTGGCCTACATCCACGGTGCCCGCTCCGACCTGACGACGACGAAGAAGGAACGCGAGTCCGATTCGCCGTACAACACGTACAAGAAGAAGGGACTGCCTCCCGGCCCGATCAACGCCCCGAGCTCCGGAGCCGTCGACGCCGCCCTCAACCCGAGCAAGGGCGACTGGCAGTTCTTCGTCGCCACGAACCCGGACACGGGGGAGACGAAGTTCGCCGAGACCTACGACGAACACCAGAAGAACGTCGAGATCTACCGGAAGTGGCTCAAGGAGCACAGCGAGGACAACGGGGAAGGATGATCATCCGCGCCGCCGTGCTCGGGCAGCCCATCTCCCACTCGAAATCGCCGCTGCTGCACCGGGCCGCCTTCACCGCCCTCGGCCTGGACGCGAGCGAATACGAGCGCATCGAACTCGGCAGCGACGATCTCGAGGCGTTCTTCGCCGGCCACCCGGACCACACCGGGTTCTCGCTGACGATGCCGCTGAAGGACCGCCTCGTCGAACTCGCCCGGGCCGCCGGATGGCGACTCGACGACACCGCAGCCCTGACCGACGTCGGCAACACGCTCGTCCGGTTCCCGGAGCGCACACTGGTCGCCAACACCGATGTGCAGGGGATCGTGCGCGCCATCGCACCGCACCTCGACAACGGGGAGCGCGACGACGGTGCGGCAGCATCTCGGGCGGTCATCCTCGGTGCCGGGGCCACCGCCGCCTCGGCGCTGGTGGCCTGTCGTGAGCTCGGTGTCTCCGAAGTCGACTTCCTCGTGCGCAACCCGGACCGTGCCCGCCGCGTGCTCACGCTCGCGGAGGAACTCGACATCACGGCAGGGACCGGGCCGCTGTCGCGGATCGCAGTCGCGGACATCGTCATCTCCACCCTGCCCGCCGAGGCGGTCCCCGCCCTCGACTGGGCACCGGAGTTCGGCGGGGGAGTCGCCCTCGACGTCGCCTATGCCGCCGAATCGGCATTCCTGGCCGCGGCCTCCTCGCACGGGCTGAGCCCTGTCGGGGGCACCGCGATGCTCGTCGAACAGGCCGTCGCTCAGCACGAACTCTTCTATGCCGCCGCCGGCGGGGTCGTCACCGCAGAGGTGCGCCGGACGATCAGCGAGGCGATGCACAAGGTGATGGCCGAGCAGCGGTGACCGCGCACGTGCTCCACGGCATGTTCATCGGGCTGACGGTCCTCGTCGGCCTCGCTGGGGGACTGCTGCTGTCGCGGGGCACCCGCTGGTGGCTCTCCGACGATTCCCGCATCTCACTCGTGACCGGTCGGAGGCTGGGCCCGGCGATGATGTTCGGCGGTGTCCTCCTCGCTGCCGCCGCCGCACTGCTGTTCCCCGCCTCGGCCGTGATTCCGGCCGACACCGTTCACACCGCCGCCGCACAGCTGACCGGGGACGTCTCCGCCCCGAACTCGGCCGACCTCATCCTCACCGCCGTCGTCCTCGGCGCCGTCGCGGCGTCCACCCCGTTCCTCATCATCTTCGACATCCGCATCCGCCGACTGCCCGACCGGATCGTCTACCCGCTCATCCTCCTGATCCTCACCGCCCTCGTCCTCGGGACGGTGATCGGACACTCCCTGAACTGGTACACCGGCTTCATCGCCGGCGTCGCCGCTACCCTCCTGTTCCTCGCCCTCCACCTGCTCGGCAGGCTGCTGCGGGCCCGAACCTTGGGATTCGGGGACGTCAAACTCGCCTTCGTCGTCTTCGCGCTGGCGGGCCTCTTCGACCAGTGGGCGCCTGCTCTCGTGCTCATCGCCATGATGCTCATCGCCGGTGTGTGGGCGATCATCTCCGCCCTGCGCAGCCGCCGCCTGGCCGGAACGACGATCGCCTTCGGCCCGGCGATGCTTTCCGGAATGTGGCTGGGGTCGGTGCTGGCCCCATTCCTTTTGTAGAATCGGTGGAATGTTGAGATGGCTGACTGCAGGCGAATCCCACGGCGAAGCGCTGACCGGGATCATTGAGGGACTTCCCGCCCATATTCCGATCACCAGGGACGATATCCGTGCGAGCCTGGCTCGCCGCCGATTGGGCTACGGCCGCGGTGCCCGAATGAAATTCGAGGCCGATGAGGTGAGACTCCTCGGCGGTGTCCGACACGGACTCACCCTCGGCTCTCCCGTGGCCGTCGAGGTGGGCAACACCGAATGGCCCAAATGGGAGGCCGTGATGAGCCCGGACCCGATCGGCGAGGACGAACTCGCCGGTCAGGCCCGCAACGCACCGCTGACTCGACCCCGCCCGGGACACGCGGACATCGTCGGCATGCAGAAGTACGGCTTCGACGAGGCCCGCCCCGTCCTCGAGCGGGCCTCGGCCCGGGAGACCGCGATGCGGGTGGCGCTGGGCACGGTGGCCGCGAACTTCCTGCGCGAACTCGGCATCACGCTGGTCTCCCACACAGTGGCCATCGGCACCGCCGAACATCCGGCCGATGCCGCCCCCGAGCTGCCGACCGCCGCCGATGTCGAGACCCTCGACGCCGACCCGGTGCGGTGCTTCGACACCGAGCTCTCGGCCTCCATGGTCGCGGAGATCGACGCGGCGAAGAAGGCCGGTGACACCCTCGGCGGAGTCGTCGAGGTCCTCGCCTACGACCTGCCTCCGGGCCTGGGCTCCCACGTCCACTGGGACCGTCGCCTCGACTCGCGGCTGGCCGGTGCGCTGATGGGCATCCAGGCGATCAAGGGTGTGGAGGTCGGCGATGGCTTCCTCACCACCAAGCGTCCCGGGTCACAGGCCCACGATGAGCTCGCCGTGGGCGAGGACGGCTTCCGTCGCGTGAGCAACCGGGCCGGCGGCACCGAGGGAGGCATGTCCACGGGCGGACCGCTGCGGGTGCGTGCCGGCATGAAGCCCATCGCCACGGTCCCGCGCGCCCTGGCGACCGTCGACGTCGCCACCGGAGAGGCCGCGAAGGCAAACCACCAGCGTTCCGATGTGTGCGCCGTTCCCGCCTCCGGAGTCGTCGCCGAGGCGATGGTCGCCCTCGTCCTCGCCGAGGCCGTGGTCGAGAAGTTCGGCGGCGACTCAGTGGCCGAGACCAAACGGAACCTGGACGCCTACGTCGCGGCCATTCCGGAGAACCTCCACATCGGACGATGACCGACACCCCGCTCCCGAAACCGGTTCCTCCGCTGGAACCGGACCCGGCCGCGCAGTCGCGGATCGTGCTGACCGGACCACCGGCGGCCGGGAAATCCACGATCGGCCGACTTCTCGCCGACCGCCTCGACCTGCCCCTGACCGACACCGACGCCAATATCGTCGAGCAGTACGGGGTCATCGCCGAGATCTTCGTCGAACGCGGAGAGGACCATTTCCGCCGGGTCGAACGCGAAGTCGTGCGTAGGGCCCTGCGGCGCCTCCTCGATCGCCCGGGCATCGTCTCCCTGGGCGGGGGAGCGATCCTCAATCCCGGCACCCGGGCCCAGCTCAAGCATCCGGCGATCAAGGTCGTGCACATCGACATCGATGTCGAGACGGTCGCCACCAGGCTCAACGCTCCGCACCGACCGCTGCTGCGCGGCGCCGGATCTCCGGTGGAGAACTGGCTGGCCCTGGTCACCGAGCGTGAGCCCCTCTACGACCAGGTGGCGACCTTCCGGGTCCAGGCCTCGAATTCGCCGCCCTCGACGGTCGTCAACCGCGTCGTCGATGTGCTCACCGGACTGCAGCGAGCCGAAGAGTATGCGAAGTACGCCAGCCACGAGGAATGAACCGCTGGACACCTGCCGAACGGGACGCGCACCCGGGGTCGGCACCCGGAAGCGACGGCGGCTAGGCTGGGCAGGTACGTGAATGCAGAAGAGGAAAGCGGTGGCATGAGCTTCACACGCATCAACGTCGAATCCGGTGGCCAGTACCCGGTTCTCGTCGGTCAGGGTCTCCTCGGGCAGCTGCCCGAGCTGCTGGGTCCGCGGGTCGAGAAGGTCCTCGTCATCCACCCCCGCGCCCTGCGCGCCACAGGGGAGACCGTCCGCGACGATCTCGGTGCGACCGGGCTCGACGCCATCGTCGCGGAGATCCCCGACGCCGAGGAGGCCAAACACATCCAGGTGGCCGCCTTCTGCTGGCAGGTGCTGGGTCAGAGCGATTTCACCCGCACCGACGCGATCATCACCGTCGGCGGCGGTGCCGTCTCCGACCTCGGCGGCTTCGTCGCAGCCACCTGGCTGCGCGGCATCCGGGTGATCCACATCCCGACCACCGTGCTCGGCATGGTCGACGCCTCGATCGGCGGTAAGACCGGCATCAACACCGCAGAGGGCAAGAACCTCGTCGGCTCCTTCCACGCCCCGGCCGGTGTCCTCGTCGACCTCGACACCCTGACGACGCTGCCGGAGAACGAACTCTTCACCGGCCTCGCCGAGGTGGTCAAGACCGGCTTCATCGCCGACCCCGCGATCCTCGAACTCGTGGAAAAGCACACGAAGGCGGAGATCGCCGATGTCTCGGGACCCGTGCTGCGCGAACTCATCGAACGCGCCATCGCCGTCAAGGCCGAGGTCGTCGCCAGCGACTTCAAGGAGTCCGGCCGTCGGGAGATCCTCAACTACGGGCACACGCTGGGGCACGCGATCGAACACAAGGAGCGCTACCAGTGGCGACACGGTGCGGCCGTGTCCGTGGGCATGGTCTTCGCCGCCGAGGTCGCCGCCATGGTCAAGAACCTCTCGACCGAGGTCGTCGACCTCCATCGGGAGCTGCTGGGCAAGCTCGGCCTGCCGCTGGGCTACCGCGCCGATGTATGGCCGCAGCTGCTTGAGACCATGAAGCGGGACAAGAAGGCCCGCGGCTCGATGCTGCGGATGGTCCTGCTCTCCGACATCGGCGCACCGGCGACCGTCGAGATCCCCGATCTGTCGATCCTGCACACCGCCTACCAGGAGATCGGTGAGGACTCACCGCGGATGACGCTCGGCGGCGGTCTCGGCTGACGACCGGGCGCAGGCAGGTTCGAACAACCCTCTGCGGGGCCGCCGAATCCGCGCGGATGGAAGCTCATCCACGAGCTTGCTAGAATTGCTGATTGGCGAAACTGCCAGACCGGCGACACCGCCGACACACGTCGATCACCACGGCAGCGCCGCGGGTGCTCAGGACTGAAGCGAAGAAGGACGGATTAGTGGCGACAACCAATGACCTGAAGAACGGCCTCGTGCTCAACATCGACAACCAGCTGTGGCAGGTGCTCGAGTTCCAGCACGTTAAGCCCGGCAAGGGACCGGCCTTCGTCCGCACCAAGCTCAAGAACGTCATCTCCGGCAAGATCATCGACAAGACCTTCAACGCCGGCACCAAGGTCGAGACCGCGAACGTCGACCGTCGCGATATGCAGTACCTCTACCACGACGGCACCGACTACGTGTTCATGGACGCCAAGGACTACGACCAGGTCAGCATCTCGCCCGATCTCGTCGGTGATGCCGCGAACTACATGCTCGAGAACCAGGATCTGCAGATCTCCTTCCACGACGGCACCCCGCTCTCGGTCGAGCTGCCCGCCTCGGTGGAGCTGACCATCTCTCACACCGAACCGGGCCTGCAGGGCGACCGCTCCACCGGAGGCTCGAAGCCCGCCACGCTCGAGACCGGCTACGAGATCCAGGTGCCGCTGTTCCTCGAAGAGGGAACGAAGATCAAGGTCGACACCCGCAGCGGCGACTACCTGGGTCGCGTCAAGTAAGTGTCGGCACGCACCCGGGCCCGCCGCAGGGCCCTCGAACTGCTGTTCGAAGCCGGACAGCGCAGCCTCGCCATCGACGAGCTCGTGACCATGCGCTCGAACGATCCCGAATATCCCATGAAGGCCTATGCCGTCGAGATCGTCGAAGGCATCACCGGTCGTCAGGCGGAGATCGACGAGATCATCTCCACCTACGCGCAGGGCTGGACGCTCGAGCGGATGCCGGCTGTCGACCGGGCGCTGCTCGAGATCGGAACCTGGGAGATCCTGTTCAACGAGGAGGTCCCGGACAAGGTCGCCATCGACGAGGCGGTGTCCCTGGCCCGACAATTCTCGACCGATGATTCGCCCGGCTTCGTCTCCGGCCTGCTCTCACGCATCCTCGACGTCAAACCGACGCTGATCTGAGGCGCCGTGGACGAACCGTGCGTCCAGACTCCGGACCCACGGCTCGCCACGGTGGCCACGGCGTCTACAATCGAATCGAACCACTCCTTTAACCACCGTCCGGAGAGGCGGAGAAGGGGAACCATGACACAGCGAACAGTGCTGGACGCGCCCGACATCACCCGGGCGATCACCCGCATCGCCCACGAGATCATCGAATCCGACAAGGGCAGCGACAACCTCGTCCTCCTCGGCATCCCGCGCCGCGGCGTCCCTCTGGCGACCAGGCTCGCCGACCAGATCGCCGAGATCTCCGGCGGAGAGACACAGGCGAGCGAGCTCGTCGGCAGCCTCGACATCACGATGTACCGCGATGATCTGCGCGGCGGCTCCTACAGAGCCCCGGAGCCGACGCGGATCCCGAGTGCCGGCATCGACGGCAGGACCGTCGTCCTCGTCGACGATGTGCTCTTCTCCGGTCGCACCATCAGGGCCGCCCTCGATGCCCTCGCCGACCTCGGACGCCCCGCCAAGGTCAGACTCGCCGTCCTCGTCGACAGAGGGCACAGGGATCTGCCGATCCGAGCGGACCATGTCGGCAAGAACCTGCCGACCTCGAGCAGCGAACGCGTCAACGTGTCTCTGGCCGAGATCGACGGCGAGGATGCGGTCACCATCTCGGGAGGTCGCGAATGAAGCACCTGCTCGATACCGCATCCCTGGACCGCGAGTACGCCGTGGCCATCCTCGACATCGCCGAAGAGATGGCGCTGGTCTCCCAGAGGGAGATCAAGAAGCTGCCGGTGCTGCGCGGTCGCACCGTCGTCAACCTCTTCTTCGAAGACTCGACACGGACCCGGCTGTCCTTCGAAGCCGCAGCCAAACGACTCTCCGCCGACGTCCTCAACTTCTCCGCAAAGGGCTCCTCGGTGTCCAAGGGGGAGAGCCTGCAGGACACCATCCAGACCATCTCCGCGATGGGCGCCGACGCCCTCGTCGTCCGCCATTCCGGGGCCGGCACCGCACACCGGCTGGCCCACACCGGCTGGATCGATGTGCCCGTCGTCAACGCCGGAGACGGCACCCACGAACACCCCACCCAGGCACTACTCGACGCCTTCACCCTGCGGCGGGCGCTGAACGGATTCCCCGCCTCGGGGCCGGTCGAGGAAGGACCGCGGGGACGCGCACTCGACGGTGCGAAGGTCGCCATCGTCGGCGACGTCCTGCACTCCCGAGTGGCCAGATCCAATGTCCACCTGCTGGCCCGCCTCGGCGCGGACGTCCACCTCATCGCCCCACCGACCCTGCTGCCCTGGGGTGCGGACACCTGGCCGGTGACCATCCACTACGATCTCGACGAGGCCCTGGCGGCCGAGGACTTCCAGGCCGTGATGATGCTGCGTGTCCAACACGAGCGGATGCATGAGTCGTTCTTCCCCAATGCGCGCGAATACGCCCGGCTGTGGGGACTGAGCGCGGCGCGACTGGCGGCTCTGCCGGCCGAGACCTTCATCATGCACCCGGGACCGATGAACCGCGGATTCGAGATCTCCGCGGCCGCGGCCGACTCACCCCGCGCCCTCGTTCTCGATCAGGTCGAGAACGGAGTGAGCGTGCGCATGGCGGTGCTCTACCGCCTGCTGACAGGTCAGGAGGAGACCAATGACTGACTATCTCATCCGCGGTGCGGACATCCTCGGACGCGGCGCCGGCGACATCGCGATCAAGGACGGTCGCATCGTCGATCCCGACCTCCTCGGTGCCGGAGCGGAGACCGTCGACGCCGCAGGGCTCGTCGCCCTGCCCGGACTCGTCGACATGCACACCCACCTGCGCGAACCGGGCAAGGAAGACGCTGAGACGATCCTCACCGGCTCCCGCTCGGCGGCAGCCGGCGGATACACCTGCGTACACGCCATGGCCAACACAGCGCCGGTGGCCGACACCGCCGGCGTCGTCGAGCAGGTGCACCGGCTGGGCCGCTCCGCCGGCTACACCGAGGTGGTGCCCATCGGCGCAGTGACGATCGGCCTGGCCGGTGAGCAGCTGGCCGAACTCGGAGCCATGGCCCGATCGGCCGCACGCGTGCGGATGTTCTCCGACGATGGCATCTGTGTGTCCGACCCGCTGCTCATGCGCCGGGCGCTCGAATACGTCAAGACCTTCGACGGCATCATCGCCCAGCACGCCCAGGAGCCGCGCCTGACCGAAGGGGCGCAGATGAACGAAGGCACCGTCTCCGCCGAACTCGGACTGCCCGGTTGGCCGGCGGTGGCCGAGGAATCGATCATCGCCCGTGACGTGCTGCTGGCCGAGCACGTCGGCTCCCGACTCCACGTCTGCCACGTCTCCACGGCCGGAAGCGTCGATCTCATCCGGTGGGCGAAGTCGCGCGGCATCCGGGTCACCGCCGAGGTCACCCCGCACCATCTCATGCTCACCGACGAACTGGTGCGCTCCTTCGACCCCGTCTACAAGGTCAACCCGCCGCTGCGCACCGCCGCCGACGTCACGGCCCTGCGCGAGGCACTGGCCGACGGAACCATCGACGTCGTCGGCACCGATCACGCCCCGCACACCGCCGAACACAAGTGCAGCGAATGGACGGCGGCGGCCATGGGCATGGTGGGCATGGAGACGGCGCTGCCGATCGTCGTCGAAGCCATGTCCGACCACGACTTCGACTTCGGCGACCTCGCCCGTGTCATGTCATCGGCCCCTGCCCGGATCACCGGGGCCTCGGGCCATGGCAGCCTCGAGATCGGGGCGAGCGCGAACATCGTGCTCATCGATCCGAACCGGTCGCACACGATCGTGCCCGCCGAACATGCCACGAAGGGACGCAACAATCCCTTCGCCGGTCTGGACGTGGCCACCGACATCACCGACACCTTCTTCTACGGCCACCGGGTCCTTGCCGAAGGCGTTCTCAGCACCCCCCACCCGGCAGGAGCATCATGGACCGACCAGTGAGCGTCATCATCATCGCCGTCGTCTTCCTCCTCGTGATCATCGCGATCACCTGGGGCTGGAGCCGACGCAAACGCAACCAGTCCGATGTCCCGCAGCCGGCCAAGCCGCACATGGGCATCACCCCGCTGTCCGAACCCGTCGAAGGCTCCTACGTCTCGACGACGAAGGCCGGCCATCCGCTCGAACGCGTGGCCGTGCACGGCCTGGGCATCCGCACCACAGGCGAACTCGTCATCACCGACGGGGGAGTGATCATGGACCTGGCCGGACGTGAGGACTTCCTCATTCCCCGCCGCGACATCGTGTCCGTGGACACCACGGCCGGGATGATCGGCAAATTCGTCGAACGCGGCGGAATCGTGCGCATCACCTGGCGCCTCGGCGACACACTCGTCGACACCGGGTTCCGAGCCCGCTACGCCACGAACACCACCCCCACCGTCGAGAGCATCCGCGCAATGATCGAAGAGGCACAATGAGACCTTCCACCACAGCCGCCGTCCTCGTCCTCGAAGACGGCCGAACCTTCCACGGCTCCGCCTACGGCGCGATCGGACAGACCCTGGGCGAAGCGGTCTTCGTCACCGCCATGTCCGGCTACCAGGAGACGCTGACCGACCCGTCCTACCACCGGCAGATCGTCATCCAGACGGCCCCGCACATCGGCAACACCGGCATCAACGACGCCGATGACGAGTCCCGGAAGATCTGGGTCGCCGGCTACGTCGTCCGCGACGCCTCCCGAGTGTCCTCGAACTGGCGTTCCCAGGGCGACCTGGCCACCCGACTCGACGAATCCGGAGTCGTCGGCATCAGCGGCGTCGACACCCGCGCCCTGACCCTGCACCTGCGCGACAAGGGCGCGATGCGGGTGGGCATCTTCTCCGGACCCGCCGCTGAGGCGAGCGAGGCCGAGCTGCTCGAAACGGTCCGCTCCGCGCCCGAGATGGCCGGTGCCCGGCTGGCCGAAGAGGTCTCGGTCACCGAACCCGCACTCGTGCCCGCCCAGGGCGAGAAGCGCTTCAGCGTCGCCGCCGTCGACCTCGGCATCAAGTCGATGACCCCGCAGCGGCTGGCCGAACGCGGCATCGACGTCCACGTGCTGCCCGCGACGGTCACCTTCGAGGAGATCCAGGCACTCGGCGTGGACGGAGTCTTCTTCTCCAACGGTCCCGGCGACCCAGAGACCGCCGATGACCAGGTGGAGCTGCTGCGCGAAGTGCTGGCCGCCCGGATCCCGTTCTTCGGCATCTGCTTCGGCAACCAGCTGCTCGGTCGGGCGCTGGGCTTCGGCACCTATAAGCTGCCCTTCGGACACCGCGGGATCAACGTGCCCGTGATGGACCGCACCACCGACAAGGTGGAGATCACTTCCCAGAACCACGGCTTCGCCGTCGACGCGCCCCTGGACGGAGAGACCCAGGCTCCGCATTCGGCGGACTTCGGTCGCGTCACGGTCTCGCACGTGTGCCTCAACGACGATGTCGTGGAGGGACTGGCCTGCCTCGACATTCCAGCGTTCTCCGTCCAGTTCCACCCCGAAGCCGCAGCCGGGCCGCACGACTCAAGCTACCTCTTCGACCGCTTCATCGACCTCATGTCCGCTTCCCAGGTCGCACAGGCTTAAAAGGAGACCCCATGCCACTCAGACACGATCTCAAGTCCGTCCTCGTCATCGGCTCGGGCCCCATCGTCATCGGTCAGGCCTGCGAATTCGACTACTCGGGCACACAGGCCTGCCGGGTGCTGCGGGCCGAAGGGCTGCGCGTCATCCTCATCAACTCCAATCCGGCGACGATCATGACCGATCCGGACGTCGCCGATGCCACCTATGTCGAACCGATCGACCCCGACATCATCGAATCGATCATCGAGAAGGAACGTCCCGACGCGATCCTGCCGACGCTCGGCGGTCAGACCGCTCTCAACGCGGCCATCGCCCTCCACGATGCGGGCATCCTCGATAAGCACGGCGTCGAGCTCATCGGCGCCGACGTCGAAGCCATCCAACGCGGTGAGGACCGGCAGAAGTTCAAGGACATCGTCGCCGACTGCGGCGCCGAATCAGCCCGCTCCGTCATCTGCCACACCCTCGAAGAGGCGCTGGCCGGTGCCGAGGAGCTCAACTACCCGGTCGTCGTGCGTCCGTCGTTCACGATGGGCGGACTCGGCTCCGGAATGGCCTACAGCGAATCCGATCTGCGCCGCATCGCCGGTGCCGGACTCTCCGACTCCATTACCCACGAAGTACTGCTCGAGGAGTCCATCCTCGGCTGGAAGGAATACGAACTCGAACTCATGCGCGACCACAAGGACAATGTGGTCGTCGTCTGCTCCATCGAGAACGTCGACCCCGTCGGCGTGCACACCGGCGACTCCATCACCGTCGCCCCGTCGTTGACGCTGACCGACCGCGAATACCAGAAGATGCGCGACGTCGGCATCGCCATCATCCGAGCCGTGGGAGTCGACACCGGCGGCTGCAACATCCAGTTCGCCGTGGATCCGAAGACCGGCCGAATCGTCGTCATCGAGATGAACCCGCGCGTCTCGCGCTCGTCTGCTCTGGCCTCGAAGGCCACCGGCTTTCCAATCGCGAAGATGGCGGCGAAGCTCGCCGTCGGCTATTCGCTCGACGAGATCCCCAACGACATCACCCAGGTCACCCCGGCCAGCTTCGAACCGACCCTCGACTACGTCGTGGTCAAGATCCCGCGGTTCACCTTCGAGAAGTTCCCCGCCGCGGACCCGACGCTGACGACGACCATGAAGTCCGTGGGCGAGGTGATGGCGCTGGGCCGCAACTTCACCACCGCCCTGCAGAAGGCGATGCGCTCGATGGAGCAGAAGAATGCCTCGTTCTCCTGGGGCGAGCTTCCCGACATCACCGATGAGGACGTCCGCGAATCCGTTCTCGAGGCCATCTCGCATGCCACCGCCGATCGGATCCACGCGGTCCAGCGCGGCCTGGCCGCGGGACTGAGTGCTGCCGAGGTCTTCGACGCCTGCGAGATCGATCCCTGGTACCTCGACCAGATCCAACTGATCAACGAGGTCGCCGAATACATCGCCGAGGCCGAGGAACTCGACGCCGAGGTGCTCAGGGAGGCGAAGAACCACGGCTTCTCCGATGAGCAGATCGCGGCCCTGCGCAACCTCGACACCAACGTCGTCACCGGGGTCAGGCATGCTCTGCGCCTGCGCCCGGTGTTCAAGACCGTCGACACCTGCGCCGGTGAGTTCGCCGCCCACACCCCGTACCACTACTCGAGCTATGACCTGGAGACCGAGGTCGCCCCCCGCGAGAAGCCGGCCGTGATCATCCTCGGCTCCGGACCGAACCGGATCGGCCAGGGCATCGAATTCGACTACTCGTGCGTGCACGCGACCATGGCGATCTCCGAGGCCGGGTACGAGACCGTCATGGTCAACTGCAACCCGGAGACCGTGTCCACCGACTACGACACCGCCGACCGCCTCTACTTCGAACCCCTGACCTTCGAAGACGTCATGGAGGTCTACCACGCCGAGGCGGCCGCCGGTGAGGTGCTCGGCGTCGTCTGCACCCTCGGCGGGCAGACCCCGCTGGGGCTGGCCGACAAGCTCAAGGCCGCAGGTGTGCCCGTGCTCGGCACTCAGCCCGAAGCCATCGACCTCGCCGAGGACCGCGGCGAGTTCGGAGCGGTCCTCGACCGTGCCGGGCTCACCTCACCCAAGCACGGCACCGCCGTGACCTACGCCGAGGCGGAGAAGATCGCCGAGGAGATCGGCTATCCCGTGCTCGTGCGTCCCTCCTATGTGCTCGGCGGGCGCGGCATGCAGATCGTCTACGATCGCACGCAGCTCGTCGACTACATGGCCACGGCCACGGAGATCTCCGTCGACCGGCCGGTGCTCGTCGACCGCTTCCTCGAGGACGCCATCGAGATCGACGTCGACGCCCTCTATGACGGCGATGACATCTTCATCGGCGGGATCATGGAGCACATCGAGGAGGCCGGCATCCACTCCGGCGACTCGGCCTGCGTGCTGCCGTCCCTGACCCTGGGGGAGGACGTGCTCGAACGCGTCCGCCACGCCACCCTGGCCATCGCCGAGGGCACGAACGTGCGCGGTCTGCTCAATATCCAGTTCGCGATCACCGCCGACGTCCTCCACGTCATCGAGGCCAACCCCCGTGCCTCGCGGACCGTGCCCTTCGTCTCGAAGGCGACCTCGACCCAGCTGGCGAAGGCCGCGGCGCTCATCGCCGTGGGCCGGACGATCGCGGACCTCCGCGGCGGGCTGCTCCCGGAAACCGGCGACGGTTCGACCCTGCCGCTCGATCACCCGATCGCCGTCAAGGAGGCGGTGCTGCCCTTCCGCCGGTTCCGCACCGTCGAGGGCAAGGTCGTTGATTCCGTGCTCGGACCTGAGATGCGCTCGACCGGTGAGGTCATGGGCATCGACCACGACTTCCCGACGGCTTTCGCCAAGGGACTGCTCGGTGCCTCGATCAAGCTGCCGACCTCGGGCACCGTGTTCGTCTCCGTGGCTGATCGCGACAAGCGGGCCATGGTGCTGCCGGTCAAGGAACTCGTCGACATGGGCTTCGACGTCGTCGCCACCACCGGCACGGCCGCGGTGCTCTCCCGCTACGGGATCAGGACCACACAGGTGCACAAGCACTTCGAGGCCGATGCCGAGGACCGCACGATCCTCGACTACCTCGCGGCGGGCACCATCGACATGGTCATCAACGTTCCGTCCGGACGGCAGGAACGCGCCGACGGCTACGAGATCCGGGCCTCGGCGACGGCGAACTCGGTTCCGCTGATCACCACCCTGGCCGAATTCGCTGCGGCCGTGACCTCGCTCGAAGTGGTCAGGGACAAGAAGTTCGGCGTCCGCAGCCTCCAGGACTGGAGCGCCTGATGTTCGGCGACCGGCTGCAGGCGGCGATGGCCGAACACGGACCGCTGTGTGTGGGCATCGACCCGCATGACCATCTCCTCGACGCCTGGGGCCTGCCCTCGAGTGCTGACGGTGTGCGGGAGTTCGGCCTGCGCGTGGTCACGGAGCTCACGGGCAGCGTGGCCGCGGTCAAACCGCAGTCGGCGTTCTTCGAACGCTTCGGCTCCGCCGGGGTCGCCGCGCTCGAGGATACCCTCGTCGCCTGCCGTGAAGCGGGGATCATCAGTGTCCTCGACATCAAACGCGGGGACATCGGGTCGACCATGGGCGCCTACGCCCAGGCCTACCTCGATCCGGCCTCGGCGCTGGCTGCGGATTCGATCACTGTCTCCCCGTTCCTCGGATTCGAGGCCCTGGCTCCGGCCTTCGACCTCGCCGAACGCCACGACCGGGGCGTGTTCGTCCTCGCCCTGACCTCGAATCCCGAAGGTGCCGAGGTCCAGCACGCCCGCCTGGGGGACAAGGCGGTGGCCGCCGCGATCGTCGACCAGGTCGCGGCCCGCAATGCCGCAGGCCCGGGGGAGGCTCTGGGCCGGTTCGGACTCGTCGTCGGGGCCACGATCGGTCAGGCCGCACGGGAACTGGGCATCGATCCCAGTTCCTGCAGGGGACCGATCCTGGCTCCCGGAGTCGGCGCCCAGGGCGCCGGAATCCGTGAGCTGCGCGAGGTCTTCGGTACGCAGGCGATCGCCGGGAACCAGATCCTCGCCACGGCCTCACGGGCCGTGCTCGGGGCCGGACCGCAGGGACTGTGCGGCGCCGCGGAGGCGCTCAACCGTTCACTTCGCAGCACCGACTGAACAGCGGGGCCACCCGGCCGGTCGGGGAGGGCCGACCACCCTGCCACCCGGCCGGCCACCCTGCCGCTCGGCCGGTCGGAACGTGCTGCACACCGGCCCGCTGAGCCGGGCCGGAACGGGCGGAATTCGGCGAATCTGCGCGGGAGTCGAGTTTTCTTCGCCGCATTGCGACAGTGTGCGCAGTTTTGTTTTAGACTGAAGCAACTTCCCTACCTGCCCGTTCATGGTGACAGAGGAGATAATGTGGCACTCGAACCGTTGACCCCACAACAGCGTTCAGCTGCTCTTGACAAGGCCTTCAAGGCGCGTCAGGCGCGAGCCGAGGTCAAGACCGCGCTGAAGAATGGTCAAACCGATCTCGCCGCCGTGCTCAAGAAGGCCGCAGCGGACGAAGCACTCGCAAAGATGCGTGTCCTCGACCTGCTGCGGGCTCTGCCGGGCGTCGGCGACCGGCGTGCCGAAGCGGCCATGGAAGAGGTCGGCATCGCCACCTCCCGACGCATCAAGGGCCTGGGCGTGCACCAGAAGAACGCCCTTTTGGAGAAATACTCCTGAGTATGGCAACAATAGATCTGTGAACAATCGACTCACCGTCCTTGCGGGCCCGACCGCGGTCGGAAAAGGCACCATCAGCACGTATATCCGCGAGCATCACCCTGAGGTCTGGTTCTCGGTGTCGGCAACGACGCGGCCGAGGCGACCCGGCGAAGTCGATGGTGTTCATTATCACTTCATCAGCGACGATGAGTTCGATGCCCTGATCGCCGCCGATGAGCTGCTCGAATTCGCCGTGGTCCACGGCCGCCACCGCTACGGCACGCCGTCACGGCAGGTGCACGACAAACTCGCGCAGGGCTGTCCCGCCCTGCTCGAGATCGACCTGCAGGGAGCGCGCCAGGTCAAGGAGAAGATGCCCGATGCCCGGTTCGTCTTCCTCGCCCCGCCCAGCTGGGAGGAGCTCGTCTCCCGTCTGACCGGACGGGGCACGGAGACCGCCGAGGAGCAGGAGCGCCGACTGGCCACCGCGAAGCGCGAACTCGAGGCGGAATCCGAGTTCGACGTCACCATCGTCAATGCCCACGTTCGCACTGCGGCCGAAGAACTCATATCATTGATGGGTATATCCACTTCCGATTAGATTGGACAGTCCTTGCCTGCACAGCCCGAAGGCATCACGAATCCTCCGATTGACGATCTGCTGACCGTCACCGGATCCAAGTACGAGCTGGTCTCCATCGCGGCGCAGCGCGCCCGCCAGATCAACTCCTATTACGCACAGCTGCAAGAGGGCCTGCTGGAGAACGTCGGACCGCTCGTCACCCCGGGCACCAACGAGAAGCCCCTGTCGATCGCTCTGCGCGAGATCAACGAATCCAAGATCGTCGCCCGGGAGGTCACCGAGGCCGACTTCGCTCCGCTCGCGGAAGAGCCCGTGCAGACCGCACCGGTGAGCAACGACGGCGCGATCGACTTCAGCGACCAGTGAGAACCGTACTCGGCGTCGCCGGTGGAATCGCCGCCTACAAGGCGGCACATGTCATCCGGCGGCTCCGAGAACTCGGCCACAGCGTCAAGGTCGTACCCACGGCCAACGCCCTCGAATTCGTCGGCGCCCCCACTTTCGAGGCTCTGTCCGGCCAGACCGTGAGCACCGACGTCTTCGACGAGGTCGAGTCGGTCAACCATGTGCGCATCGGCCAGGAGGCCGAACTCGTTATCATCGCTCCGGCGACGGCGAATATCATCGCCAAGATCGCCGCCGGCATCGCCGATGACCTCCTCACAGCGACTGTGTTGACCACCACCGCCGAGGTGGTCGTGGCCCCGGCCATGCACACCGAGATGTGGCACAACCCGGCCACCGTCGCCAACATCGCGACCCTGAGACAACGCGGCATCCACGTCCTCGAGCCCGCTGTCGGGCGCCTCACCGGCCCCGATTCCGGCCCCGGTCGCCTGCCCGAACCCGACACCATCGTCGACTTCGCCCTGGCGGCCGCCGACGATGAGTCTTTCGCCGGCCGGACCGCTGATTCCGGTCCGCTGAGCGGCAGACACGTCGCCATCAGTGCCGGCGGCACCCGTGAAGCACTCGACCCGGTCCGCTACCTCGGCAACCGCTCCTCCGGCAAACAGGGCATCGCCCTGGCCAAGGCCGCCGCCGCGGCCGGAGCCGAGGTCGAACTCGTCGCCGCCAATGTCGATTCGGGACTGCTCGTCGGACTCCCCGCCGGAATCACCGTCACCGAGATCGAATCCACACGTCAGCTGCAGACCGCCATGGCATCGGCCCAGACACGCGCCGATGCCCTGATCATGTCCGCCGCCGTCGCCGACTACCGTCCCGCCGAGACCAACGACTCGAAGATGAAGAAGTCCGGCGAGGACGGGCTGACACTCACCCTCGTGCAGAACCCCGATGTGCTCGTCGGACTCGTCGCCGCGCGCAGGCCGGGACAGATCATCGTCGGCTTCGCTGCCGAGACCGGTGACCGCACACACTCGGCGCTGGACTATGCGAAGGACAAATTCCGACGCAAGGGCGCCGACCTCCTCGTCTTCAATGACGTCTCCGAAGATCGCGCCTTCGGCCACGACGACACCGTCGTGCAGATCCTCAGCGCGGACGGTGACGAGGTGCTGGCAGGAGAGGAAGTCCGCGGCAGCAAGGACGATGTTTCGCAAAAGGTCATCGACGCGGTGTCGCGTCAGTTCGAATGCGTAGAATCGACGCCGTGACTCAAACAAATCTTCGCTACTTCTCGTCAGAATCCGTCACCGAGGGACACCCGGACAAGATCTGCGACCAGATCAGTGACGCCGTCCTCGACGATCTGCTCGCCCAGGACCCCAACGCCAAGGTCGCCGTGGAGACCATGGTCACCACCGGACTCGTCCACGTCGCCGGCGAGGTCAACACTGCGGCCTACGCCGATGTCGCAGGCATCGTGCGTCGACTGATCACCGGCATCGGCTACGATTCCTCGGACACCGGCTTCGACGGGCACTCCTGCGGAGTCTCAGTATCGATCGGCAGCCAGTCCACGGACATCCATTCCGGAGTCACGAATCCGCTCGACTTCCGTGAAGCCGTGGAATCGGCCGATCACGGTACCAGCCTCGGCGCCGGTGACCAGGGACTGATGTTCGGCTACGCCGACAACGCCACCGATGTGCTCATGCCGCTGCCCATCCACCTCGCCTCGCGGATGGCCGAGAAGCTCTCTGAAGTCCGCAAGACCGGAGCGCTTGACTACCTCAGACCCGACGGCAAGACCCAGCTGACCCTCGGCTACGACGGCAGCGAGGCCGTGTCGATCGAGAACATCGTCCTCTCCACCCAGCATGCCGCCGATGTCTCTCAGGCTCAGCTGCATGCCGAAGTCAAAGACCTCGTCATCGACCCCGTGATCGCCGATTCGGGTCTCGACACGAGCGGCGTGAACGTCCACATCAACCCGGCCGGCCCCTTCGTCACCGGTGGGCCGATGGGCGATGCCGGACTGACCGGACGCAAGATCATCGTCGACACCTATGGCGGCTACTCCCGCCACGGCGGCGGCGCCTTCTCCGGCAAGGACCCCTCGAAGGTCGACCGTTCGGCCGCCTATGCGATGCGCTGGGTTGCGAAGAACGTCGTCGCCGCCGGACTGGCCGACCGCGCCGAGGTGCAGGTGTCGTACGCCATCGGACGCGTCGAACCGATGGGCCTCTACGTCGAGACCTTCGGCACCGAGAAGGTCGATCCCAACGCCATCTCACGGGCCATCCGTGAGGTCTTCGATCTCCGTCCGGCGATGATCATCCAGGAACTCAACCTGCTGCGTCCGATCTACTCCCAAACCTCGACCTACGGCCACTTCGGCCGCGAGCTGCCCGATTTCACCTGGGAGGTCACGGACCGCGCCGACGCTCTGCTGCGCGCCGTGTCCGCGAACTGATTCCCCGGCCGGGCACCGTGGACGAACCCCTCCCGATCGACACCGGCACCACCGCCGAAGGCCAGGTGCCGCTGGCGGCCGATGCCCCCGTGGGGCGCGTGCTCATCGACCATCCGGTGCCCCACCTGGCCCGAGTCTTCGACTACGCGATCCCGGAGAAGCTCGCCGAGGCGGCCGTCCCCGGAGTGCGTGTGCGAGTGAAGTTCGCCGGTCGTCTCCGCGACGGCTTCCTCCTCGAAAGGGTCGAGACCTCCGAGCACCTCGGCCCGCTGGCGACGATCCAACGCATCACGAGTCCGCTCGTCGTCCTGACTCCCGAGCTGCTGGCTCTCTGTGAGGCCGTGACCAGGCGGTATGCGGGGACTCTCTCCGATGTGCTGCGGCTGGCGATCCCGCCTCGGCACGCCCGGGCGGAGAAGGCCGTGCTCAGAACCGACCGCAATCGATCCAAGCCGAAGAAGGCCGCGGCCGTCACCGCGGGTACTGCGAGAACCGCGGATACCGCGGATTCCGGGGACACCGGAGCCGATGCCGAGGTCCCCGCACATGGTGACGGACTGCTCGACCGCCTCGGCGAATGGGTGGTCACCGGGCTGCCGGACGGGGACGGCCCCGCTGCTGAGAACCCTCGGCTCGCTCTGTGCTGCGTGCCCGGTGAGCATCCCGGACTCGAGTGGATCCGAGCGGGACTCGAAGCGGCGCGCGCAACCTTGGCCGCGGGACGATCCGTGCTGTGGCTCGTGCCCGACCATCGCGAATTGGCCGTGCTCAGCGCCGCCCTCGACGCCGCCGCGGTCAACGCCGCTGCGCTTGAGACCGGGGAAACTGAGACCGGCGAAGCCGACGCCATCGGTCCCTTTGACTATGCGGTGCTCAGCGCCGATCAGTCTCCCGAGCAGCGGTGGACGGCGTGGCTCGAGGGACTCCTCGGACACAGTCGGCTGCTCATCGGCACTCGTGCCGCGGCCTTCGCGCCGATGCCCGATCTGGGCCTGATCATCTGCACGAACGACTCCGATTCGAACTACCTCGACCAGCACGCCCCCTACCCGCACGCCCGCGAGGTCAGCCTGCTGCGATCGACGATCGAGAGCTGCGGCGTGTTCTTCGTCTCCACCGACCGCAGCGCCGAGGTGCAGCGTCTCGTCGAGATCGGCTGGCTGAGCGACATCACCCCGGGAGGACCGCCTCGGCGCAGCGCGGCTCCGCTCGTCTTCGTCCCCGACGAAGACCGAGACCCCTTCGCCTTCCAGCGCATTCCCTCGCGGGCCTGGCAGATCATGCGCAGCGCCCTGCGTCCCGGACCGAAGGACACCCACGCCGCCGGCCCGGTCCTCGTCCAGGTTCCCCGCTCCGGCTACTATCCCGTCTTCGCCTGCGCCCGCTGCCACGAGGTCGCGCGGTGCCCGCAGTGCTCGGCGACCCTGACCACCCAATCCGAGACCGGCCCCTTCGCCTGCCGGCGCTGCGGACACCACTCGGAGACCTTCACCTGCACCCGGTGCCGGTCCCACCAGGTGCGGTCGATCGTGCGCGGTCGCGGGCGCACCGTCGAAGAGCTGCGCCGCGCACTGCCCGGCATCGAGATCCTCGAATCCGGGGGAGAGGACATCTCCACCGTCATCGACGACGTCCCGCGCCTCGTCGTCGCCACCACCGGAGCCGAACCCTATGCCCTCGGTGGATACGCCGCCGCGATCCTGCTCGACTCCCTGTGGCCCGGCCCCTGGATGCGATCGATCGACGAAGGTGTGGCGCGCCGCCTCCGGGCAGCCGTGCTCGTGCGCTCACGTGAGAACGGGGGAGCCGTCTACCTCGGCGATGCCGATGAGGCGATCCGGGCCACGGTGACCGGATTCGACCCGGCCACGTTCATGTCCCGGCAGCTGGCCGACCGCCGGGAACTCGGTTTCCCGCCGTATCGGCGCATCGTCGAACTCACCGGGTCGGGAACCGAGATCGACTCCGTGATCGCCGAGGTCGGCGCCGAGGTGGAAGAGCTCGAGGAGCTCATCCAAGATGAGGACGAGGGAACCCAGAAGGCCGTGGCCGCCTACCCGATCTCGGCCGGAGATCGGGTCGGATCCCGACTGGCCGCCATCACCGCGGCACGGTCGGCGAAGAAGCAGCCGCAGGTGCGCGTGCGCATCGACGATCCCCGGTCACTGTGACCGCAGGGTGAACAAGTAGAATCCTGTCTCGTGGATATCGTCTTCGCCGGAACACCGGAAGCCGCAGTGCCGGCACTAGAGGCCCTCGCCGCATCCGAGCATCGGATCCGCGCGGTCCTCACCCGCCCCGATGCCCCGGTCGGCCGCAGACGCGTGCTCACCCCCTCACCGGTCAAGGCCCGCGCCCTCGAACTCGGCCTCGAGGTCATCGAAGCCGGACGCCTGCGCGGTGAGGTCATCGCGCAGCTGCGCGACCTCGATGTCGATGCCGTGGCCGTCGTCGCCTACGGCGCCATCGCCGGACCCGCCGCACTCGCCACGGCCCGCCTGGGATGGTTCAACCTCCACTTCTCCCTCCTGCCTGCCCACCGCGGAGCCGCGCCCGTGCAGCGGGCCCTCATCGCCGGGGAGACCCGCAGCGGAGTCAGCGTCTTCCGCATCGACGAAGGCATGGACACCGGCCCCGTGCTGCGTCGTCGCGAGCTCGCCCTCGACCAGCCCGATGTGGCGACCGCCCTGGACGACTATGCCCATGCCGGTGCCGGCGAACTCGTCGCCGCCTTCGACGACCTCGCCGCCGGCACCGCCGACTTCACCGAACAGGCGGCGCTCATCGACGCCGGGGAAGCGGCGAGCCACGCCGAGAAGATCACCGTCGACGACGCCCATCTCGACTTCACCCACACCGCCGAAGCGATCATCGACCGCTCCCGCGGCACCAGCCCCGCGCCCGGCCCCTGGGCCGAGATCTCCGGCAAGCGCACCAAAATCTTCGGACTCGGCCCAGCTGTCGAGGTCGACATCCAACCCGAACCCGGGCTGCTGACGACTCGAGACAGGACCGCAGTGCTCGGCTGCGGGGACGGCTGGATCGCCGTCGCCGAGATCCAGCCGTTCGGGAAGGCCCGGATGGCGGCCGTGGACTTCCTCCGCGGCCACGGCGAGGTCCGATTCGATCCCGTCGAGGCCGAACCGGACCCCGCCGACACCGAGTCCACCAGCACCGAAGTACCCGACCCGAGAGCGTGAGGCCCATGGCCGAGAACAAGCACCCCAGGAACCGGCCCCGCCGGGACGAGTCGAACGATCGGGCTCGCAGGGACGCACCGAAGAACCTGCCGCGGCGCATCGCCTGGGAGGTCCTCATCGATGTCGCGGAGAAGGACTCCTACGCGAACCTGCTGCTGCCGGCGAAGCTCGCGCGCACCCACCTCGGCGTCCAGGACGCGGCCCTGACCACGGAGCTGACCTACGGAGCGCTGCGCCAGCAGGAGTTCTATGACCGGATCATCGCGCGGGCCGCGAACCGGGAGATCGCCACGATCGATCCCGAACCTCTGGCCGCGATGCGCCTCGGCGCCCACCAGATCCTGTCGATGCGCATCCCCGACCACGCCGCCCTGTCCGAGACGGTCGCCGTGGTCAAGAGGTACGCACCGAAGACCGCCGGGTTCGTCAACGCCGTGCTGCGCCGGGTCTCGGAGGTGACCCGTGAGGACTGGCTGTCCCGCGTCACCGACGGCGCCGATGAACTGAGCACTCGCTCCATCGAGTACTCCCATCCCGAATGGATCGTCCGGGCCCTGACCCAAGCGCTCAAAGGCCACGGCCGCGACGCCGCCGAACTCGATGAGCTGCTGGCCGCGGACAATGCCGCCGCCAAGGTCAGCGTCACCGCCCTCCCCGGACTCATCGACCGGGCGGACCTGCCCGGCGAACCGACGCCGTTCTCACCCATCGGCGTCACCCTCGACACCGCAGTGCCGAAGGACCTCCCGGCCGTCGCCGACGGTCGCGCTCGGGTCCAGGACGAAGGGTCCGCCCTCGTCGCCCTCGCCCTGGCCCACCTCGACGCCCCGGCAGGTGACTGGGCCGATCTGTGTGCAGGGCCCGGCGGCAAGGCCGCCATCCTCGGTGCCGTGGCGCGGCAGTCCGGCACCGGACTCGCCGCCTTCGACTCGAGCGAACACCGTGTCGAACTCGTCCGCAGCTCCACCCAGGCTCTCGACAACGTCACCGCCGAGCTGCAGGACGGCCGCCAGGCGAGCGGACCCTATGCGAAGGTCCTCGTCGACGTCCCCTGCTCCGGCCTCGGTGCGCTGCGCCGCCGTCCCGAAGCCCGCTACCGACGCCGACCCGCCGACATCAACGCTCTCGCCGGTCTGCAGCGCGAACTGCTCACCGCCGCCCTCGACGCCGCAGCACCCGGGGGCGTCGTCGCGTATTCGACCTGCTCCCCGCACTATGCGGAGACCGTCCTCGTCGTCGACGATGTGCTGCGCGAACGTGCGAAGAACCAGGAGGCGAACATCGAGATCCTCGACGCACCCGCGGTCTTCGCCGAACTCACCGGAGCCGAATCCGGCGAGTCCGCCACAGCCGCCGCCTCGTTCGCCTCGGTGAGCAGAGGGGACGGGCGGTACGCTCAGCTGTGGCCCCATCTCCACAACACAGACGGCATGTTCCTGGCACTCCTGCGGAAGGCGAACTGAATTGTCCATCGAGATCAACCCCAGCATCCTGTCCTCGGACTTCTCCGACCTGCGCGGGGAGCTGGCCCGGATCAGCACCGCCGACATGGCCCACATCGACGTCATGGACAACCATTTCGTCCCCAACCTCACCTTCGGCCC
Organism: Brevibacterium sp. GP-SGM9; assembly: GCF_047300845.1. Lineage (NCBI taxonomy): Bacteria > Bacillati > Actinomycetota > Actinomycetes > Micrococcales > Brevibacteriaceae > Brevibacterium > Brevibacterium sp. GP-SGM9. Next base: position 289,565 of record NZ_CP178563.1, read on the forward strand.
CCCGGTGGTCGAACGGATCCAGGCGATCAGCCCGATCCCGCTCGACGCCCACCTGATGATCGCCGATGCCGACCGCAACGCCCCCGTCTATGCGGAGCTCGGCTGCGCCTCGGTGACCTTCCACGCCGAGGCGGCCGCCGCCCCCGTGCGCCTGGCCCGGGAGCTGCGGAAGCTGGGTGCCAAGGCCAGCCTCGCGCTCAAACCCGCCACCCCGATCGAACCCTTCGTCGACCTCCTCGGCGAATTCGACCAGATCCTCATCATGACCGTCGAACCCGGATTCGGGGGACAGAAGTTCCTCGACGTGTGCCTGCCGAAGATCCGCCGCACCCGTGAGGCGATCTCCGCAGCCGGACTCGAGATCAAGCTGCAGGTCGACGGGGGAGTCTCGGCATCGACCATCGACCGGGTCGTCGACGCCGGCGCCGATGTGCTCGTCGCCGGATCCGCCGTCTACGGTGCCGAGGACGCCGCCGGAGCCATCGCCGAACTGCGCGAGCTCGCCGCCGCCCACGCTCACTGAGCTCAGCCCATGGACATCCTCGACTGGCTCAACACCCCGGCGTTCGAACTGCTGGGCAACCCGGTGCCCTACTCCGATCTGTTCGGCAACATCTGCGCCCTGGCCACCGTGGTCCTCGCGCTGCGGCGGAACATCCTGTCCTGGCCGGTGCAGATCCTCGGCTCCATCCTGCTGCTGAGCGCGAGCATCTCCGCGGGACTCGGCGGCAATGCCTCCCGCCAGGTCGTCATCATCGTCGCCGCCGTCTGGGGCTGGACCCAGTGGAGGAAGTCACGCGAATCCGCCGGTGAGGTCATCGTCCGCTGGGCGAGCTGGAAGGAACGGCTCCTGCTCATCGCCGCCCTCCTGATCGGCACCGGCGTCTTCGGCTTCGTCCTCGCCCTCGGCGGCTGGTCCTGGAACCCGTACCCGGACGCCTACATCTTCATCGGCTCGCTCGTGGCCATGTACGCCCAGGGCCGGGCGATCGTCGAATTCTGGTTCGTGTGGCTCGCCGTCGACCTCGTCGGCATCCCGCTGGCCGTGGCCGGCGGTCTCGTCTTCTCCGGCGCCGTCTACCTGATCTTCCTCGTCATGGTCGTCCTCGGCTTCCTCGACTGGTCGAAGAGGTCACGGCAGACGATCTCGGCGCCCCACCTCGGCGCCACCGACATCAACCGCGAACCCGGGGACTGAGACCACGGATCCGGGGACTGAGACGCAGATGACGGACACCGGGTGCCGGGGCGTCCAGGTCGATGCATTAGGCTGGAGAAGTGAAGACCTTTGACTCGCTCTACGCCGAACTTCTGCAGAAATCCCTTGATCGCCCCGATGGTTCGAAGACCGTCGCGGAGCTCGACGCCGGAGTCCATGCGATCGGGAAGAAGGTCGTGGAGGAGGCCGCCGAGGTGTGGATGGCCGCCGAATACGAGACCAAGGACGACCTCGCCGAGGAGATCTCTCAGCTGCTCTACCATGTGCAGGTGATGATGGTCGCCAAGGGCTTGAGCCTCGACGACGTCAACACCCACCTCTGACCCCCACGACCGACCCAGGACCACAAAGGGACAACATGCTGCGTGTAGCCGTGCCGAACAAAGGCGCCCTGTCCGAAGCCGCCTCCGAGATGCTCAGCGAGGCCGGATACTCCACCCGCCGAGGCAGCAAGACCCTCGTCCATCAGGACGAGGTCAACGGGGTCGAGTTCTTCTACCTGCGCCCCCGCGACATCGCCATCTACGTCGGATCCGGCATCCTCGACGCCGGGATCACCGGTCGTGACCTGCTGCTCGAATCCCAGGCCGAGGCCCAAGAGGTCATCGGACTCGGCTTCGGCGCCTCCCGCTTCTTCTACGCCGGGACCAGCGGCAGCTTCACCTCGCCGGAGCAGCTGGCCGGTGCGCGCATCGCCACCAGCTTCCCCAACCTCGTCGAATCCGATCTCCGCTCCCGCGGCATCGACGCCTCCACCGTTCAACTCGACGGCGCCATCGAGGTGTCCATCCAGCTCGGCGTCGCCGATGCCATCGCCGATGTCGTCGAGACCGGCAGCACCCTGCGTGCTGCGGGACTCGAGACCTTCGGCGAACCCCTGCTCGAATCCGAGGCCGTGCTGATCCAGCGCGACGGCGCAGCTGAGAGGATCGGCGTGCTCAAGCGGCGGCTCGAATCCGTCATGGTCGCCCGCCAGTACGTGCTCGTCGACTACAACATCGAAGAGCGCCTCGTGCCCGAAGCGATCTCGCTGACCCCCGGTCTCGAATCACCGACCATCTCCCCGCTGCAGGAGACTGGCTGGGTGGCCGCCCGCGTGATGGTCGAAGCCAAAGAGGTCAACAACGTCATGGACCGGCTCTACGACGTCGGTGCCCGTGCGATTCTGGTGACGAACATTGGCGCCTGCCGAATCTGATCTCCGGACCTTCCGTCCCCGACAGGTGCGCATCATCAGCATCGTCGGAGCAATCGCCGTGTTCGTGGGCTTCAGCGTGCTCTCCGTGGCACTCCTCATCGTGGACTGGAAACCCTGGACGGGTCTGGACATGATATGGATGAACGTGTTGGGCATCGTCTTCGCGGCCGCACTGCTGCGCATCGCCGACATCCAGGCCCGTCCGTCCGAGACTGGCCTGGTGGTGAAGAACATGGTGCGGACCCGGACCCTCGAATGGGGCCAGATCCTCGGCGTCACGTTCTCGCCCGAAGGCGACGACCCGTGGCCGATCCTCGACCTCACGGACGGGACGACCACTCCGGTGATGGCGATCCAGCACGCGGACGGGGCCCGAGCCCACGAGGAATGCGCACGACTGCGTCAGCTCATCGCTGAATGGACCCGATTCAAGGAGGACTAGGAATGGCTAAGGACACACCCACCGGCACTGATGGGCCGCTGAGCGGATACACCGTCATCGATCTCTCCCGAGCACTCGCCGGCCCGCACGCCGGAATGATGTTCGGCGACCTCGGCGCCCGAGTGATCAAGGTCGAGAACCCGGGCAAGGGTGATGACTCCCGATCCTGGGGCCCGCCCTTCGTCGGGCCCGAAGACGATCCGCAGGCCACCTACTTCTTCTCCTGCAACCGCAACAAGGAATCCATCGCCCTCGATCTCAAATCCGAGACGGGCAAGGACACGCTGCGCGAACTCATCTCCCGCGCCGATGTGCTCATCGAGAACTTCCGCTCCGGCGTCCTCGATCGCCTCGGCTTCTCCACCGGGGTGTGCATGGAGATCAACCCGCGCCTGGTCATCCTCTCGATCACCGGGTTCGGCCACGACGGACCCGAAGCCTCCCGCGCCGGCTACGACCAGATCGCGCAGGGAGAGGCCGGACTGATGTCGCTGACCGGCTCTGGACCCGATGACATGCAGCGCGTCGGTGTGCCGATCGCTGACCTGCTCGCCGGCATCTACGGCTCTTACGGAGTCCTGGCCGCCCTCCTCGAACGCGAACGCACCGGGAAGGGAAAGGTGGTGCGAACCTCGCTCATCGCCGGGATGGTTGGCGTCCACGCCTTCCAGGGCACGCGCGCCACCGTGGCGGGGGAGAACCCGCAGCCCGGCGGCAACCACCACCCCTCGCTCTCGCCCTACGGCCTGTTCAAGTGCCGCGACGGTGCGGTCCAGATCTCCGTGGGCAACGAGAACCTGTGGCAGAAGTTCTGTACCGCCTTCGACATCGACCCGGCGACCGAGGGTCTGGCCGACAACGCCTCCCGAGTGGCGAACCGGCCGGCGCTCATCGACCTCATCGAATCGAAGTTCGGTGAGTTCGACTCCGCAGACCTGCTGGCCAAGCTCACCGCCGCGGGCATCCCCTCGGGCACCGTGCGCACCCTCGAAGAGGTCTACGACTGGGATCAGGCACTCAGCCAGGGGCTCAAGGTCTCCGTCGACCACCCCGTCCTCGGCGACATCGACCTGCCCGGTCCGCCGCTGCGGTTCTTCGACGCCGCGGGCGAGGCCGAGGTCGAGACCACGCGCACCAGCCACGAGGCTCCGCCGCTGCTCGATGAGGATGCCGACACGATCCTCGCGTGGTTGGACTCCGAGGACTGAGATGGCACGTCTGAACGCACACGAACTCGTCGACATCGTCCTCGACGCCGGCTCGTTCACCTCCTGGGACACCGAGCCGATCACTCCGGCCGGCGGGATCTCCGATGAGTATGCCGCCGAGTTGGAAGCGGCGCGGGAGAAGTCCGGGGTCGACGAGGCGATCATCACCGGTGAGGGCACTATCCAGGGACGCCGAGTGGCCGTCGTCGCCGGAGAGTTCCGGTTCCTCGCCGGGTCCATCGGTGTCGCCGCCGCCCAGCGTCTCGTCGACGCCATCGAGCGGGCCACCCTCGAGGGGCTGCCGCTGCTGGCCGGTCCCGCTTCCGGGGGCACGCGCATGCAGGAGGGCACGATCGCCTTCCTGTCGATGGTCAAGATCACCAATGCCGTCGTCGCGCACCGCCGGGCCGGACTGCCCTACCTGGTCTACCTGCGCCATCCCACCACCGGCGGCGTCTTCGCCTCCTGGGGATCGCTGGGCCACGTCACTGTCGCGGAGCCGGGTTCTCTCATCGGATTCCTCGGTCCCCGCGTGTTCGAGGCCATCTACGGGGAGAAGTTCCCCGAGAACGTCCAGACCGGGGAGAACCTGCACAAGAACGGGATCATCGACGCCGTGATCGGACCCGAGCGGATCCAGACGACCGTCGCCCGGGTCCTCGATGTCCTCATGGGAGCCAAAGAGGTTCCCGCCCGAGTGGCCGATCCCGACACCTCGCCGGCGGTCATCGACGCCGAGTCGGACGCTTGGGAGTCGATCGTCCGGTCTCGCAAACCCGAACGTCCGGGAGTCCGCGACCTGCTGCGGACGGCCGCGAACACCGTGCTGCCGCTCAACGGGACCGGAGAAGGGGAGAAGGATCCGGGACTGCTGCTGGCCTTGGCCAAATTCGGCTCCGCCCCCTGCATCGTCCTAGGACAGGACCGGTTCCGACAGGACTCCCGTGCCCCGCTCGGACCCGCCGCTCTGCGTGAGGCCCGCCGCGGCATGCGCCTGGCCGCCGAACTCGATCTGCCGCTCGTGACGGTCATCGACACCCCCGGTGCCGCTCTGTCCAAATCCGCCGAGGAGGGCGGCATCGCCGGTGAGATCGCCCGCAGCCTCGCCGAGCTGGCGAATCTCGACGCTCCCTCGGTGTCGCTCATCCTCGGTGAGGGCTCCGGGGGCGGAGCCCTGGCGCTGATTCCCGCTGATCGGGTGCTCAGCGCCGAACACGGGTGGCTCTCACCGCTGCCGCCCGAAGGTGCCTCCGCGATCGTGCACAGGACGACCGAACGCGCCCCCGAGATGGCCCAGAGCCAGGGCGTGCATGCGCCGATGCTCAAGGCCACCGGGGTCGTCGATCGGATCATCGCCGAACACCCCGACGCGAGCGAGGAACCGCTCGACTTCGTCGCTCGGGTCGGTGCGACACTGGAGTACGAACTCATCGAACTGATGCGCGAACCGTCCGAACGCCGTATCGCACGGCGGATGGAACGGTACCGGACTCTGGGAATCTAGGAGAAGCACATGGTTGCCATCAGGGTCATCCCCTGCCTCGACGTCGATGCCGGCCGGGTCGTCAAAGGCGTGAAGTTCGCCGACCTCAAAGATGCCGGCGATCCCATCGAACTCGCCCGACGCTACGGCGAATCCGGTGCCGACGAACTCACCTTCCTCGACGTCACCGCCAGCAGCGGTGACCGCGAGACCGTCCACGACGTCGTCCGCGCCTGCGCCGAACAGGTCTTCATCCCGTTGACCGTCGGCGGCGGAGTCCGCAGCGTGGCAGATGTCGATCGGCTCCTGCGCAACGGGGCCGACAAGGTCTCGGTCAACACCTCGGCGGTGCAGAATCCGCAGCTGATCAGCGACATCTCCCATCATTTCGGCAACCAGGTGCTCGTGCTCTCCCTCGATGCCAGGCGCACCCAGGGCGGGCAGACCGCCTCGGGATTCGAGGTCACCATCCGCGGGGGACGCGAAGGCACCGGGGGCTGCGCGATCGAGTGGATCCGGGAGGCCGCCGAACGCGGAGTCGGTGAGGTCCTGCTCAATTCGATCGATGCCGACGGCACCCGCGACGGCTTCGACCTCGAACTCATCGCCGCCGCCCGGGAGGCCGTGGACGTGCCGCTCATCGCCTCCGGGGGAGCCGGCCGGGTCGAACACTTCGCCCCTGCCGTGGCCGCCGGCGCCGATGCACTGCTGGCCGCCAGCGTCTTCCACTTCGGAACGCTGAGCATCGCTGACGTCAAGGACGCACTGCGCGCCGAAGGGATTGAGGTCCGATGAGCACAGCTGAACCGAAACCTCAGATCGACGCGAATCCGGAGAACTGGCGGGACCTCATCACCGTCAACGCCGACGGTCTGATCCCCGTGATCGTGCAGGAGGCGACCTCGAGAGACGTGCTGATGATGGCGTGGATGGATGTCACCGCCGTCGAACGCACACTCGAATCCGGCCGGGCCGTCTACTGGTCGCGGTCACGGCAGGAATACTGGGTCAAGGGAGAGACCTCCGGCAACGTCCAACATGTCCGGTCCCTCAGCCTCGACTGCGATGCCGACGCCCTGCTCATGGTCGTCGACCAGACCGGCCCCGCCTGCCACACCATGACCCCGACCTGCTTCACCGGAAGGAGCATCAGTGCCGACTGACTCCGCGCCCACCGCGCCCGAGCTCGACATCCGCCCCAGCCTCGGCGAGTTCCGTGCCTCCGGTGCCGAGCACCGCCTCGTCCCCGTCCATACCCAGGTCCTCGCCGACGGCGAGACCCCGCTGAGCCTGTACCGCAAGCTCACCGACGGGGGACCGGGCAGCTTCCTGTTCGAGTCAGCCGTCTCCGGCGCCTGGGACCGCTACTCCTTCATCGGCTCCGCCCCGGTCGCGACCCTGTACTCCACCGCCGAGGGATTCCGGTGGGAGGGCACACCACCGGTCGGCATCCCCACCGAGGGCGACGTCCTCGACGCGGTCACCGCCACCCTCGAGCTGCTCGCCGTGGACGAATCCGAGACCGAACTGCCGCCGATGGTCTCGAGCTTCGTCGGATACTTCGGCTGGGACATCGTGCGCCGCTTCGAACGACTCGGCCCGGCTCGCCCGAACGAACACCACCTGCCGACGGTGCAGCTGATGATCCCCGGCGACATCGCCGTCTACGACCATTACTCCGGAACCCTGACGCTCGTGGCCAATGTGTTCAACGTCAACGGTGCCGACACCGGCATCGACGAGGCCTACCGGGCCGGGGTCGAACGCATCGAAGCGATGCTCGAGCGGATCAGCCGCCCCAGCCAGGCCGCCATCGTGCGCCCCGCCTCAGTCGATCCGCAGGTCTCGACCCGCACCGATCCGCAGGTCTACCTCGACGGCGTCGAGGCCGCGAAACGTGAGATCGTCGACGGGGAAGTCTTCCAGGTCGTCCTCGGACAGCGTTTCGATACCGCCTGCACGGCGGATCCGCTGACCGTCTACCGGATGCTGCGGCACTCGAATCCGAGCCCGTTCATGTATCTGCTCAACCTCCACGACGATCAGGGACAGCCGGCGAGCATAATCGGATCCTCACCGGAGGCCCTGGTCACGGTGCGTTCCGGCAGCGTGGTCACCCACCCGATCGCCGGCTCCCGCCCGCGCGGGGCGAATCCCGAGGAAGATGACAAACACGCCCGCGACCTCATCGCCGATGAGAAGGAGCGGGCCGAGCACCTCATGCTCGTCGACCTCGCCCGCAACGACCTCGCGAAGGTCTGCCGAGCCGGCACGATCGATGTCAGCGCCTTCATGGACATCGTCCGCTACAGCCACATCATGCACATCTCCTCGACCGTGCGCGGGGAGCTCGCCGAAGGCCACGGCGCCGTCGACGTCCTGCGCGCGACGTTCCCGGCCGGCACGCTCTCGGGAGCGCCGAAGCCGCGGGCGCTGCAGATCATCGACGAACTCGAACCGATCGGCCGCGGCATCTATGGGGGAGTGGTCGGCTATATGTCCTTCACCGGCGACCTCGATCTCGCCATCGCGATCCGCACCGGAGTGCTGAGGGAGAACGTGATGAGCGTCTACGCCGGCGGCGGACTCGTCGCCGACTCCGTGCCGGAGACCGAATACCGGGAATCGGAGAACAAAGCCGCCGCGGTGCTGCGGGCAGCCGCGGCCGCAGGGGCCGTGCGCGATCTCGCCGAGGCGGATGCCTGAGATGACGAAATCGCGCGGAGTCCTCATCGTCCTCGTCCTCGCCGGTGCGCTGTGGGCGCTCAGCCTCGCCTCTTGGCAGGCCGGCGTGGCCGCCGACTCGCTCGGACCGGCCGGAGTCGCAGATGTCACCGACGACTCCGGATCCCAGGCCTCACCGGTGGCGACCGCCTGCGTCGCCATCATCGCCGTCACCGGTCTGCTCTCGGCGATGCTCGGCAAGGTCGGTCGGATCGTGGTGCTCGGCCTCGCCGCCGTCGCGGCGCTGGGCTACGGCATCACCGCAGTGGTCGCGATATCGGCGCCCGGGGCCACTCCATGGCCGATCGCCGGCGCCTTCGCCGCCGCGATCGCCCTCGTCGTCATCGTCTATGTGGCCTTCGCCTCGGCGCGGTGGGCGAATTCGAACCGCTACGCCGTGAGCGCCGAGGCGGACGGGGAGGAATTCGACTCCGCCGCCACCTGGGACGCCCTGTCCCGCGGGGAGGAACCCGAACCTGCGGCCGGAGCCGGATCCGAGGATGCGGAGGCGGCGGATACGGAGACCGAATCCGAGGAAGCGGAGGCCGAGACCACGGCCCCGGAGGCCGAAGCCGCGAACACAGAGGCCCCGGAGTCCCAGTCCGATGTCCTGGGCCCCGAGTCCGACGACCGGGACGACCCGGAGACCGAATCCGGGGAGGATTCGAAATAGTCCTGTGACCGGGTCGATGTCCGGGCGCAAACCGAAGCGTGTCACAATGGAGGCAACAGTTCTCACGCGTGCCACGCCTGTCATTCTAAGGAGCACCATGTCGCAGTCCCTCGCCCGCAGCGGCCCAGCAGACCTCGATAAGTCGACGATCGACTACGCCGCGATCGCCGACCCGGGACACGGGAACTCAGTCGCCGGCTGGACGGGCGTGATCATCATGCTCCTCGGCATCTCGGTCGGCTGCGTCGGATTCACCATCCACAACCACACCATCGTTTACATCTCGGCCGGCATCGTCGTCCTCGGCCTCATCGTCGGCATGATCCTGCGCGCCGTCGGCCTGGGGAACAAGCCGAAGAAGAAATGACGGTACTCGACGACATCGTCGCCGGCGTGCGCGAGGATCTCGAGGCACGTCGGAGGCAGGCGCCTCTGTCCGAGGTCATCGACCGGGCCCGGTCGGCCGCACCTGCGCGTGCCGTCGACCGTTCCGCCGACTTCGGGGTGATCGCCGAGGTGAAGCGACGTTCTCCCTCCCGCGGGGACCTCGCCGACATCCCGGATCCGGGTACTCTGGCCGGCCTCTACGCGGCCGGCGGAGCCCGCGCGATCAGCGTGCTCACCGAGTCTCGCCGCTTCTCCGGCAGCCTCGCCGACCTCGATGGGGTGCGGGCGGCGGTCGACATTCCCGTCCTGCGCAAGGACTTCATGGTCGACGAATACCAGTTCCATGAGGCGCGCGCCCACGGCGCCGATCTGGTGCTGCTGATCGTCGCAGCCCTCGAGCCGGCACAGCTGGGCGAATTCCACGCTCTGGCCACCGACCTCGGCATGACGGCCCTCGTCGAGACCCACAATCGGGCCGAACTCGAGATCGCCGCCGAGCTCGGTGCCGATCTCATCGGCGTCAACACCCGCAACCTCAAGGACCTCAGCGTCGACACCGCGCGATTCTCGCCCCTGGCCGAGCTCGCACCCTCGGGCGCGACCCTCGTCGCCGAATCGGGAGTCACGAGCGAGACCGATGTGGCCGGCTACGCCGCCTCGGGAGCCGATCTCGTGCTCGTCGGGGAAGCTCTGGTCACCGGCGGAGATCCGCGTGCCGCCGTGGCGAGCTTCACCGCGACGGGACGGACCCACCGGGCCGTGTCCGCGTCCTGAGTCGAGCCGAGTCCACCGACGGCACCAGCCGAGATCTCCGACCTCGCCGTCGGAGGACCGTCGCCGGCTCTGCCGAACACCCACTGCAGCCATCACGAGATCGAGAAGGACCGCAATGACCGATGTGAGCCAGGAGAACGGACCGTACTTCGGTGCGTTCGGAGGCAGGTTCATCCCTGAAGCCCTCATTCCCGCCCTCGACGAGATCGAGGAGACCTGGCGCAAGTCCCAGGTCGATCCGGAATTCACCGACGAACTGCTCACCCTGCAGCGCGACTACATCGGACGCCCCAGCCTGCTCACCGAGGCCAAGCGCTTCGCGAAGCACTGCGGCGGTGCCCGAGTGTTCCTCAAGCGTGAGGACCTCAACCACACGGGCAGCCACAAGATCAACAACGCGCTGGCCCAGGCGCTGTTGGCCAAGCGGATGGGCAAGACCCGCCTCATCGCGGAGACCGGCGCCGGACAGCACGGGGTGGCCACGGCGACCGCAGCGGCCCTCCTCGACATGGAGTGCGAGGTGTACATGGGCGAGGAGGACACGCAGCGTCAGGCCCTCAACGTCGCCCGCATGCGCCTGCTCGGCTCGAAGGTCAACGCCGTGACCAACGGCACCCGCACGCTCAAGGACGCGATGAACGAGGCGATGCGCGACTGGGTCGCCAACGTCGACGCGACCCACTACGTCATCGGCACCGTCGCCGGACCCCACCCGTTCCCGGCCATGGTCCGCTCCTTCCAGAACGTCATCGGCGTCGAGGCCCGACAGCAGGTCATCGACGCGGCCGGTCGCCTGCCCGATGCCGTCTGCGCCTGTGTGGGGGGAGGCTCGAACGCGATGGGCATCTTCGCGGCCTTCCTCGCCGACACAGATGTCAGGATCTTCGGCTTCGAAGCCGGGGGAGAAGGCATCGACTCGGGACGGCACGCGGCCCGCTTCTCCGGCGGTCGGCCCGGCGTGTTGCACGGCTCGGCGACCTACATCCTCCAGGACGCCGACGGTCAGACCCGCGGGTCGCATTCGGTCTCGGCCGGACTCGACTACCCCTCGGTCGGACCCGAGCATTCGCATCTGCACGACACCGAACGTGTCACCTACGAACCCGTCGTCGACGCCGAGGCGATGGAGGCCATGCAACTGCTCTCACGGACCGAAGGCATCATTCCCGCCATCGAATCCGCCCACGCCTTGGCCGGTGCCATGCGGGTCGGCCGGGAGCTCGGCCCCGAGGCCGTGCTGCTGGTCAATCTCTCGGGACGCGGCGACAAGGACATGACCACGGCAGCCAAATGGTTCGACTACTTCGACGAAGGAGCGGTGCAGGTATGAGCCTCACAGGTCCACGCACAGCCACCACCCTCGACGCCGTCGCCGAGGCGGGCCGCAAGGCCGCACTCATCGGCTACCTGCCAGTCGGGTTCCCGACCGTGCCCGGCTCGATCGAGGCCATGGTCGAACTCGTCCGCTCCGGAGTCGACATCGTCGAGGTCGGTCTGCCCTACTCCGACCCGGGGATGGACGGACCGGTGATCCAGCGGGCCGCGGAGCAGGCGCTCGACGGCGGAGTCCGCACCAAGGATGTCTTCTCCGCCGTTGCCGCCATCGCCGAGGCGGGCGGCACAGCCGTGGTCATGAGCTACTGGAACCTCGTCCTCCAATACGGCGTGGACGCCTTCGCCCGTGACCTCGATGCCGCCGGCGGCGGGGGAATCATCACCCCCGATCTCATCCCCGACGAGGCCGCCGGGTGGCTGAACGCCGCCGAGGCGTACGACCTCGATCGCATCTTCCTTGCCGCACCGTCGTCGACGCCCGAACGCATCGCCCGGATCGTCGAGTCCAGCCGCGGATTCGTCTACGCCGCCTCGACGATGGGCGTGACAGGTGTCCGCTCCGAGGTCGACAACCATGCCCGTGATCTCGTGTCCCGCCTCAAGGAGGCCGGGGCGCCGCGTGCCTGCGTGGGTCTCGGCGTCTCGAACCGGGAGCAGGCGGCTGAGGTCGCCGAATACGCCGACGGCGTCATCGTCGGTTCGGCCCTCGTCAGGGCCCTCGAGTCCGACGGTGTGCCCGGGGTGGCCACTCTCGCCGCCGAACTCGCAGAAGGGTGTGCATGAGCTTCAGTCCGCTCTGGGCCCTGTTCGTCCTCCTCGGCATCGCTCTGGCCCTGTGGATGACCTCGATCCAATGGCGATCGCGCGGTGGTCACAAGGGAGACCTGTGGGCCATCACCGTGATCACGGTTCCCGCGGCTGTGATCGGCGGACGGCTCGATCATCTCATCGCCTCACCGGGTGAGTACTTCGGGCCCGACGGCGATCCGATCCGGGCATTCGCGCTCTGGGACGGCGGCTTCGGCTTCTGGGGTGCACTCATCCTCGGAGTCCTCGCCGCCTGGGCGCTGACCCGCTTCCAGGGCGTCAAGCTGCTGCCGTTCCTCGATTCGGTCGCTCCCGGGCTCATCCTGGGGCAGGTGGCCGGCGCCTGGGGCGACTGGATCGATCAGCGGCTGACCCTGACGACGGTGATCGCCGAGTCCGTTTGGAACCTCATCGGCTGCATCCTGCTCATCGTCATCGCCAAGCGGCTGCGCTTCGGCCACGGCCAGGTCTTCGCCCTCTACCTCTGCTTCTTCGCACTCGGACGCGTGTGGCTCGAAGCCCTGCGCATCGGAGCCCCGGCGGCCGAGGACGCCCGAATGGTGGTCGGTCTCCCGCTCAACGTGTGGTCGGCGATCATCGCACTCCTCATCGGCATGATCTGGCTGGTGGCTTCGCGTGCCCGCCATCGCACCCCCGAAACCGGGGTCTACCTGCGCGAGGCCCGGACCCTGCAGCGGCGGCGCGGGCGCGGCAAGCACGATTTCGAACCCGTCGGGGTCGCCCCCGCGGCATCCGGGGACACCCGCGCCGGAGCGCATACTGATCCCGTGGGCGGGAGCGTGGACGGCTCCGTGTCGGTCCCCTCCGGTGAGGGAGTCGACGAAAACGGAATGCACAGCTTCGGCTTCTTCGGGGCGGTCACCTCGGCGATCTCGATTGTCCCTGACGTCCGGGGACGCTCACGCGAGGACGGCCGGCCTCCGTCCGCCGACTGACAGGGTTCACCGTCACCGTAATCGCGGCAGCATTCTGATGGTCTTCCCGGGATACAACGAGACAGTGTCCGCGATTTGAGACGATATGGTTCACTGTTCGGTCCTTTCTCGGTTTCGCATCGTGCCTCCACTTCGTGTAGGTTGAATATCCGACCGTGAGAACCACGTCACATAATGTGTCCGAAGACGACCTCCTCGGCGCACGTCAGAACCGTTGAGGACAATGCCGTCTTTTCGGAAAGCTACTCGACCCCGTGAAGGCAGCCGATGACAAGAGTCAACCCATCGACCCCTGAATTCCCGTCTCCGCCCGGCCGTGCCGGACTCTACGATCCCGCGCTCGAACATGACGCCTGCGGTCTCGCACTGATCGTCCGTTATCGGGGCCGTCCAGACCATGAGGTCGTCGAACAGGCCCTTTCCGCCCTGCGCAAACTCGAACACCGCGGCGGCATCGGATCCGACGACGGCACCGGTGACGGCGCCGGCATCACCCTGCAGATTCCCCACGACTACTTCGCCGAAGTGCTCGCCGCCGATGGGACCGAGCTTCCCGCGGCCGGCGAGTACGCCGCCGGCATCGGCTTCTTCTCCCAGGACTACCGCCGCGACCTCACCGGTGCCGGCCGAGCCGAGAGCGGCGATGTGTTTCCCGCTCCCGGCGTGCCCGAGACCGACCAAGGTGCAGAGACTGCGGAGTCCGGCGAAGAGGCGCTCGTCCATCGCATCGCCGCCGAGGAGGGACTGAGCGTCCTTGCCTTCCGCGAGGTGCCCCACGATGAGAGCGTGCTCGGCGAGATCGCTCGGTCCACCCAGCCGCGGATGCGGCAGGTCTTCTTCGCTCTCGACGAGCGCTTCCCGGCCCGTGACGCCGACGATCTGCGTCGCCGCGCCTACATCGTGCGCAAACGCCTCGACCTCGCCGGGATCTACTTCCCCTCGCTCTCGCCAACGACGATCACCTACAAGGGAATGCTCGAGACCGGTCAGCTCGCCCGGTACTACACCGAACTCGACGATCCGCGGCTGACCTCACGGATCGCTCTCGTCCACTCGCGATTCTCGACGAACACCTTCCCGTCCTGGCAGCTGGCGCAGCCGTTCGGCACGATCGCCCACAACGGCGAGATCAACACCGTGCGCGGCAACCGCAATTGGATGCAGGCCAGGGAGTCCAAGCTCGCCTCCGAGCTCTTCGCCTCACCCGTGCCGGGCACCGATGACAGCCTCGACCGGCTGTGCCCGATCGTGCCCCCGGGGGCCTCGGACTCGGCGTCCTTCAATGCCGTGCTCGAACTCATGGTCGCCTCCGGCCGCTCGCTGCCCCAGTCCATGCTGATGATGATTCCCGAGGCCTGGGAGAACAACCCGGGCATGGGCGAGTCCCGCAAGGCCTTCTACCAGTACCACTCACTGCTCATGGAGCCCTGGGACGGACCCGCCTGCGTCGCCTTCACCGACGGTCGTCTGGCCGGTGCCGTGCTCGACCGCAACGGACTGCGTCCCGCCCGCTACGTGATGACCGCCGATACGGTCGTGCTCGCCAGCGAGATCGGCGTCGTCGACCTCGACGAATCCGAGGTCATCGGCCGCGGCAGGCTCACCCCGGGCCGGATGTTCCTCGTCGATACGGTGTCGGAGCGGATCATCTCCGACACGGAGATCAAGAACACTCTGGCCACCCAGCACCCCTACGAGGAGTGGCTCGAAGAGTCCTCCAAACGCCTCGATCAGCTGCCGGCCCGCGTCCACGTCTCACACCCGCCCGCCTCGGTGCGTCGCCGCCAGCGGACCTTCGGCTACACCGAGGAGGAGCTGCGGGTGCTCATCGCGCCGATGGCCGAAGCCGGTGCGGAGCCGCTGGGTGCGATGGGCACGGACACCGCCATCGCGGGTCTGAGCACGCGGCCGCGACTGCTCTTCGACTACTTCCACCAGAACTTCGCGCAGGTGACGAACCCGCCGCTCGACTCGATCCGCGAACACATCGTGACGAGCATGTCCGCCGGCCTGGGACGTGAGGGCAATCTGCTCGAACATGACCGTCCGGACTCGGCCCACATCATCATCGACCGTCCCGTCATCGACAACGACGATCTCGCTGCGATCGCCCATGCGAAGGGCTCGGCTCTCGGTGTCGACAGCCTCCGTCCGAGCGTGACGCTGTCCGGTCTGTATTCGGTCAACGGCGGTGACGCGGCGATGGAGCGCCGGATCGACGAACTCTGCGCCGAGGCGAGCGCGGCCGTGTCCGCCGGTGCCGTGTTCATCATCCTCAGCGATCGCCAGTCGACGGCCGATCTTGCGCCGATCCCGTCGCTGCTGCTGACCTCCGCACTCCATCACCATCTGGTCCGCGAGCGGACGCGCACACAGGTGAGCATCGTCGTGGAGGCCGGGGACGTCCGGGAGGTCCACCATGCGGCCATGCTCGTGTCCTTCGGTGCCTCAGCCGTCAATCCGTACCTGCTCATGGAGACCGCCGAGGTGCTTGTGCGGGAGGATCGGGTCCGCGGGGTCAGCGAGTCCGCGGCCGTGGCCAATGTGCTCGCGGCCTTGAACAAAGGCATGCTCAAGATCATGTCGAAGATGGGCATCTCGACCGTGCAGTCCTATCACGGAGCCCAGACCTTCGAGGCCGTCGGCCTGTCCGAGGAGTTCATCGACCGCTACTTCACCTCCACGCCGCACCAGCTCGGCGGCAAGGGCATCGTCGAGATCGCGGCCGAGAGCACCGCCCGTCACGCCGACGCCTACCGCGATGACCATCCGCGGCCGGCTCACCGGCCGCTGCGCATCGGCGGTGAGTACCAGTGGCGCAGGGAGGGTCCCAGCCATCTGTTCAACCCGGAGACGATCTTCAAACTCCAGCATTCCACTGCCACGAAGAGCTATGAGATCTTCCAGCAGTACACGTCCGCAGTCGACGATCAGTCGCGTGAGCTGATGACCCTGCGCGGTCTCTTCGATCTCGTTCCCTTGCCGGACGGACCGATCGACATCTCCGAAGTGGAACCCGCCTCGGCGATCATGCGGCGCTTCTCTACGGGAGCGATGAGCTACGGTTCGATCTCCCAGGAGGCGCACGAGACCCTGGCCATCGCGATGAACCGAATCGGCGGGAAGTCGAACACCGGCGAAGGCGGGGAGGACACCGCACGCCTGCTCGATCCCGAGCGCCGCTCGGCGATCAAACAGATCGCCTCGGGGCGGTTCGGCGTGACCAGCCACTACCTCACCGAGGCCGACGACCTGCAGATCAAGATGGCCCAGGGCGCCAAGCCCGGCGAGGGCGGTCAGCTGCCGGGGGAGAAAGTCTACCCGTGGATCGCGAAGACCCGACACGCGACCCCGGGCGTCGGACTGATCTCACCTCCGCCGCACCACGACATCTACTCCATCGAGGACCTTGCTCAGCTCATCCACGATCTCGGTCGGGCCAACGCCCGAGCCCGGGTCCACGTCAAACTCGTCTCCGCGATCGGCGTGGGCACGGTGGCAGCGGGTGTCGCGAAGGCCGGAGCCGATGTCGTCCTCGTCTCCGGACACGACGGCGGAACCGGGGCGAGCCCGCTGAACTCGCTCAAGCATGCCGGCACCCCCTGGGAGCTCGGCCTGGCCGAGGCGCAGCAGACGCTCATCCTCAACGGTCTGCGCGACCGGGTCAGCGTGCAGGTCGACGGTCAGCTCAAGACCGGACGTGATGTCGTCATCGCCGCCCTGCTCGGCGCCGAGGAATTCGGCTTCGCCACCACGGCACTCGTCGTCTCCGGCTGCATCATGATGCGCGTGTGCCACAAGGACACCTGCCCGGTCGGGGTGGCGACTCAGAACCCGGTCCTGCGACAGCGCTACCAGGGGCAGGCCGACCACGTCGTCAACTTCTTCACCTTCATCGCCGAGGAGGTCCGCGGCTACCTCGCCCAGCTCGGCTTCCGGTCGCTCGACGAGGCGATCGGCGCCGTGGAGAGGCTGCGCATCGACGAGAAGCGGGCGCAGAGCTCCGGTCTCGCACTCGACCTCAGCCAGATCCTCACCGTCCCCGCCGACCTGCACGGGAACACCGAGGTGGCGCGCAAGTGCGCCGGACCGGTGCGCAGGGACTTCGCCGACGAACTCGATCCGCGTCTGCTCGAACAGGCGCGCGAGGCCATCGACACAGGCGTGCCGGTGACGATCACCTCGGAGATCGCGAACACCGACCGCAGCGTGGGCACCCTGCTCGGCCACCATGTCACCCTCGCCCATGCCGACCGCGGCCTGCCGGCGGATACGATCCGGCTGCAGCTGCACGGCACGGCCGGTCAGTCCCTCGGGGCGTACCTGCCCTCGGGAGTGAGCATCGATCTGTCCGGAGACGCCAACGACTACGTCGGCAAGGGCCTCTCCGGCGGAACGGTGAGCGTGCATCCGAGCGCGGCGAACCGAACCCGGCCCGAACACAACTTCATCGCCGGCAATGTGCTCGGCTACGGAGCGACCGCGGGCAAGCTCTTCGTCTCCGGCCAGGTGGGTGAGCGCTTCATGGTGCGCAACTCCGGCGCCGAGGCGGTCGTCGAGGGCATCGGCGACCACGGGCTGGAATACATGACCGGAGGAGTGGCCGTCATCCTCGGCGGCACCGGACGCAACTTCGCGGCCGGCATGTCCGGCGGCACCGCCTACGTCCTCGACTTCAACCCCGCCCGGCTCAACCCGGACGAGCGTGCGGCCGGCGTCTTCCGCTTCACCGGAGTCGGCGTCGACGACATGGAGGTCCTGCAGAGGCTGCTGAGCGAACACGTCGACTGGACCGGTTCGCCCCTGGCCGGCGAACTCCTCGACGGACTGCGCCGCGGCGAAGACGTTCTCTCACGATTCACGAAGATCATTCCGGTCGCCTATCAGGCGGTCCGGGAGATCCAGACCGAGCTCGCCGAGGAAGGGACCTCCCCGAACTCGGACGCGGCCTGGCACAAGATTCTGGAGGTCACTCATGGCTGATCCACACGGATTCCTCACCGTCGACCATCGCGAGGTGCCCAAGCGCCGGCCGGTCCCGATCCGACTGCTCGACTATCGGGAGGTCTACGAGGCGGGAGACCCCGCACAGCTGCGCCGGCAGGCGTCGCGCTGCATGGACTGCGGCGTGCCCTTCTGCCACCAGGGCTGTCCCTTGGGCAACCTCATTCCCGAGTTCAACGATGCGATGTACCGCGGGGAGCTGCCGCGCGCCGTCGAGCTGCTCCACGCGACGAACAACTTCCCCGAGTTCACCGGCCGCGCCTGCCCGGCGCCCTGTGAGAACGCATGCGTGCTCGGCATCAACCAGCCGGCCGTGACGATCAAACAGGTCGAGGTCACCATCGTCGATGAGGGCTTCGAAGCCGGGCTGATCCAGCCGGTGGTCCCGGAGCGGATCACCGGTCACACGGTCGCCGTTATCGG
Source organism: Brevibacterium sp. GP-SGM9 (assembly GCF_047300845.1). Taxonomy (NCBI): domain Bacteria; kingdom Bacillati; phylum Actinomycetota; class Actinomycetes; order Micrococcales; family Brevibacteriaceae; genus Brevibacterium; species Brevibacterium sp. GP-SGM9. Next base: position 308,198 of record NZ_CP178563.1, read on the forward strand.
CTCCGGTCCGGCCGGTCTGGCCGCGGCCCAGCAGCTGACCCGGGCCGGGCACACCGTCGTCGTCTACGAGCGGGCCGAGAGCCTCGGCGGCCTGCTGCGCTTCGGCATTCCCGACTTCAAGCTCGAGAAGCACCACATCGATCGCCGTCTTGAGCAGATGCGCGCCGAGGGCACACGCTTCGAGACCGGCGTCGACATCGGCAGGGACATCAGCCTCGAGGAGCTGCGGACCAGCTTCGACGCGGTGATCATGTGCACGGGAGCCACCGTGCCCCGTGACATGCCCATCGAAGGCCGTGAGCTCGACGGCGTCGAGTTCGCGATGGACTATCTCGTGCCTTCGAACCAGGCACAGGCCGGCCAGGTCGGCCCGCGCCACATCGACGCTCGGGGTAAGCATGTGATCATCATCGGCGGCGGAGACACCGGCGCCGACTGCCTCGGCACCGCGCTGCGTCAGCAGGCCGCATCGGTGACGACCCTGGCGATCGGTGCGAAGCCTCCGACGGAACGCGGCGAGGCCGACCCCTGGCCGACAGTGCCGCGGATCTTCGAAGTCCAGTCCTCCCACGAGGAGGGTGGAACCAGGCGCTACCTGGCCTCGACGACCCGCTTCGTCGGGGACACGGCCGGTCGCGTCACCGGCATCGAGGTGGCGAAGACTCAGTTCGCCGACGGACGGCGCATCCCGACGCCGGGCACCGAGCATGTGCTCGAGGCCGATCTCGTGCTGCTCGCGCTGGGCTTCAGCGGACCGGAGACTGCGGATCTCGACCTCGACGCGCCCGGAGGCAGGGCCTTCACCCGGGACGAGTCGTACCAGTCCTCGCTGCCCGGCGTCTTCGTCGCCGGCGACGCCGGACGCGGACAGTCGCTCATCGTCTGGGGCATCGCGGAGGGAAGAGCCGCGGCCGCGGAGGTCGACCGTTTCCTCACCGGATCCACGCGGCTTCCGGAGCCGGTGCGGCCGAGCGACACAGGTATTAAATGCTAAGATAGGCTGTGTCATTTAATGAGAAGGTCGCACGAAGACGTGCCGACCGACAACCGAGTCGCAGACGCGGCGGGCGGGTCGAACCGCCCGCCGCGATGCAGGTAGGGTGGTGTGCATGAGGCGTGCAAAGATAGTCGCAACTTTAGGTCCGAATCAGAACTCCTACGAAGAGATCCGCGCACTCGTCGATGAAGGCGTCGATGTGGCGAGGTTCAACCTCAGCCACGGCACGCGAGACGAACACGAAGAGAAATTCGCCTGGGTCCGCCAGGCGGCACTCGACACCGGACGCGCCGTCGCCGTGCTCCTCGACCTGCAGGGTCCGAAGATCCGCGTCGGCAACTTCGCCAACGGCAAGGAAGAGCTCGTCGAAGGGGCGACCTTCACGATCACGAGCCGCGATATCCCCGGCACCTCCGAAGTCGTCTCCACGACCCTGGCGACCCTGCCGTGCGACGTGTCGGTCGGCGATCCGCTGCTCATCGACGACGGTCGGCTGCGTCTGCGCGCCACCGAGGTGACCACCACCGATGTGGTCACCGAGGTCGAGATCGGCGGAACCATCTCCAATCACAAGGGCATCAACCTCCCGGGCGTTCCGGTCTCCGTGCCGGCGCTGTCGGAGAAGGACGTCGAGGACCTCAAGTGGGGTCTGCAGCTCGGCTTCGACTGGGTGGCGCTGTCCTTCGTCCGCAGTCCCGAGGACATGGCCGATGTCCGGGCCGTGATGGACGAGGTCGGCATCACCGCCCCCGTCATCGCCAAACTCGAGAAGCCCCAGGCGGTCGACCGCCTCGACGAGGTCATCGACGCCTTCGACGGGATCATGGTCGCCCGCGGCGACCTCGGCGTCGAGCTGCCGCTCGAGCAGGTCCCGATCGTACAGAAGCGCGCCGTGGAGATCGCCCGTCAGCAGGCCAAGCCCGTCATCGTCGCCACGCAGATGCTCGAGACCATGATCGAGGCCTCCCGGCCCACCCGCGCCGAGGCGAGCGACTGTGCGAACGCGGTCCTCGACGGTGCCGATGCGCTCATGCTCTCGGGGGAGACCTCGGTGGGAGCACACTGGGTCGAGGCGATCCGCACGATGAGCAGGATCATCGAATCCACCGAGGAGCACGGACTCGAGCGGATTCCGCCGCTGGGCACCGTGCCCCACACCAAGGGCGGCGCCGTCACCGCGGCCGCGGTCAAGATTGCTGAGCAGCTCGACATCGATCTGCTCTGCACCTTCTCGCAGACCGGTGACTCCGTGCGTCGGATGTCGCGGCTGCGCCCGAAGTGGCCGATCCTCGGCTTCACTCCCGACTCGCAGGTCCGTCACCAGCTGGCGCTGACCTGGGGCGTGCGCCCGTACCTGGTCAAGACCGTCCGCCACACCGATCAGATGGCCCGCCAGGTCGATGCGGTCCTGCTCGCCGACGGAACCGCCCGCGAGGGTGATCAGAGCATCCTCGTGGCCGGATCTCCTCCCGGAATTCCGGGGTCGACGAACGCCCTGCGTATCCACACGATGGGCGATGCCGCCAAGGGCGTGACCGCCGCATACCAGGACTCCTCGGATTCCGAAGAGGATCCTCTGGCCGGCTATGGCGTGGTCGCCGAGGCGCCCGTCACCCGCGAGGTCCCGATCGTGCGCGAAGGCGGCGCTCCGCGGCATTGAGTCCGCGGGTGCATCCCTGAATCCATGGGCGGCACCGGTCCGACGCGTGAGATGCAGGGCGCGGCGGATGTGACGCCGCGTCCGGTGGTGCGACCCACCTCACCCTGACTTGCGGAATTTTCCATATTGCTCAACAGTTGTGCCTTGGGTTGACAGAACCTTCACAACAACTCCCGACGGCCACAGCCGACGGGCAAGCAGCAAGGAGAATACGCATGAGACTGCCCGCTTGGAGCAGATCGTTCGGGGTGCAGGTCACCATCGCGCTCATCGCCGGTGTCGTCCTCGGACTCATCGCGCGGTCCTGGGGCCCGGTCAGCGAAGCGCAGGACAACTGGCTTGGCCAGACGCTGGACACGATCGGCTCGTCCTATGTGACCCTGCTCAAGGCGGCCGTCGTGCCCCTGGTGATCACTGCGATCATCGCCAGCATCGGCAACCTGCGCAAGGTCACCAACGCCGCCAGGCTCGCGGTCTCGACCCTGCTGTGGTTCGCCTTCACCGCGCTCATCGCGGTGCTCATCGGCCTCATCCTCGGCGTCGTGATCCAGCCGGGCATGCACGCCGACGCGAATTCGCTCTCGGGCGCCGCCCCGGAATCGCAGGGCAGCTGGATCGGCTTCCTGACCGGGCTCGTTCCGGTCAACTTCCTCGGACTCGAGGTCTCCACCTCGGCGGATGAGGCGGGCGGACTCGTCTCCGACGTCGACTTCAACATCCTGCAGCTGATCATCGCCTCCGGTGCGATCGGCATCGCCGCCGTCAAGGTCGGCAAGGCCGCCGAGCCGTTCCTCCAGTTCACCGAGGCGGCACTGGCCGTCGTGCAGAAGGTCGTGTGGTGGATCGTGCGGATCGCCCCGATCGGCACGCTGGGCCTCATCGGCAACGCCGTGAACTCCTACGGCTGGTCGACGATGGGATCCCTGCTGTGGTTCGTCGTCGCCGTCTACCTCGGCCTCGCGATCGTGTTCTTCGGCGTCTACCCGCTGCTGGCCAAGCTCAACGGCCTGTCGGTGCGGCAGTACTTCTCGGGCGTCTGGCCCGCCGCGCAGATGGGCTTCGTGTCCCGGTCCTCGATCGGCACGATGCCCGTGACCCAGAAGGTCGCGACCGACAACTTCGGTGTGCCCCACGGCTACGCAGCTTTCGCCGTGCCCTTCGGCGCGACGACGAAGATGGACGGCTGCGCGGCCATCTACCCGGCGATCGCGGCGATCTTCGTCGCCCAGTTCTTCGGCATCGACCTCTCGCTCATCCAGTACCTGCTCATCGTGTTCGTCGCCGTCATCGGCTCGGCCGCGACCGCGGGCACGACGGGTGCGACCGTGATGCTCACGCTGACGCTGTCGACACTCGGACTGCCGCTCGAGGGCGTCGGCCTGCTGCTCGCGATCGAACCGATCGTCGACATGGGCCGCACCGCGCTCAACGTCTCCGGACAGGCCCTCATCCCGGCGATCGTCGCCAAGCGCCATGACATCCTCGACGTCGACCGCTACGACGCCCCGCGCATCGACGGCTACGTCCCCGTCGACGAGGAGGAGACCGGCGAGACCGCTGAGGCCGGCGAGACCACCGAGGCCGCCGAGGCTGAGACCTCGGCACAGATGCGGTGATCTCGGCACAGATGCGGTGATCTCCCGGCAGGGTGTCGTCTCGGTGTGGGCTGTCGTCTCCGCACGGGAGAACCGGTAGGTTCGGCATCACAGGATGTCGCACCGTGGAGAGGACCAGCTCATGGAGGACTCGCAAGATCCATCCGCGCACTCCGATGCGCACCCGGCCGGCATGAGCATCATGCTCATGCCGGCCGGAGGCGTCGGTGAGCCCGCTCTCACGCAGATCGCCGAGATCCTTGCCGAACTCGTGTCCGCGGGTGCGGCTCTCGGGTGGGTCGATCCTCCCACCCGGGCGGAAGTGGCCGCGTTGCTCGACGAGCTGGCCGCCGGGGTCGACGGGGGAGAGGCGAGCGTGGCGCTGGCGCTCGACGCACCCGTCGGCGCGACCGCCGTCGACGGTGAACCAGGGGCCGGACGCGTTGTGGGAATCGCCTATTGGAGACGATATGCGCGACCGACGCACCGCCCTCACGTCGACGTCGAGAAGGTCGCCGTCGATCCGCGGACCCAGGGGCAGGGGATCGGACGGATGCTGATGAACGCCCTCATCGCCTCGGCGCGGGAGGCCGAGGTCGAGGTCATCACCCTCGACCTGCGCGGGGACAATACAGCGGCGATCGCGCTCTACGAATCGCTTGGGTTCGAGCGCTACGGCCTGCTGCCGGGCTTCGTCGCGGTCGGGGACAGGCGCTTCGACACCCACCTCTACGCCCTCGATCTGCGGGTCTGACCACTGTGCGACTGACCACAGATAGGTCACAGAACCGAGGCCGAAGCGGCAGAGCGCTCGGTTCTGTGACCTATCCGTGAGAAGTCGCCCGCGCGCAGCGGGCGGACGGCGAAACAGCGGAGGGCTTCGCACACGATCTCTCGTGTGCGAAGCCCTCCGCTGTGCTGTGTACCGGATGTGGGACTCGAACCCACACGTCTTTCGACAATGCATTTTGAGTGCACCGCGTCTACCGATTCCGCCAATCCGGCTCGTCGCCCGCGCGAGCGACAGCGTCAATACTACGTCAGCGTGAAAACAGATGCACACCGGCGAACAGTGCGTCGGGCGTCAGTGCAGCTTCTGTGGTCGGCAGCCCCGCGAGAGTCCATCGCGGTGGTCGCCGTCACAGGGGTGGCTGTCATCACAGAGGAAAACTCCGCGCCCATTGCAATGCCGGTCTCGGGCCTGGTCTAGACTGGTGCCGTGCTTTCAAACAGCGAAGAATCAACCTCAGATGAGTCAGTGCCTGTCCGCCGCGTCGTCGTGGCCGAAGACGAGGCAGTGATTCGTCTCGATATCGTCGAAATGCTGCGCGAGGTCGGATACGACGTCGTCGGTGAGGCCGCAGACGGCGAATCCGCCATCCGCCTGGCCGAGGAGCTGCGCCCGGACCTCGTCGTGATGGACATCAAAATGCCCATCCTCGACGGCATCTCGGCCGCCGAGCGCATCGCCAAGGCGCGCATCGCCCCGGTCGTGCTGCTCACCGCCTTCTCGCAGAAGGAATTGGTCGAGCGGGCCCGCGACGCCGGCGCCATGGCCTATGTGGTCAAGCCCTTCACCTCGGCGGATCTCATTCCCGCCCTCGAGATCGCGCTCTCCCGTCACGCGGAGATCAGCTCCCTCGAATCCGAGATCTCCGATCTCAGCGAGCGCTTCGAGACCCGCAAGCTCGTCGAGCGCGCCAAGAGCCTGCTGCAGACCTCGATGGGTCTGAGCGAGCCCGAGGCCTTCCGCTGGATCCAGAAGACCTCGATGGATCGTCGCCTGACGATGCGCGAGGTCGCCGAGACCGTGCTCAAGCAGATCGGCTCGAAGAAGTAACCCACCCCACCGACAGCAAGGGCCCGACCAACTGGTCGGGCCCTTCGTGTACGGTCACATCGGCGGGACCATCGGACCATCCGCAAGGGGTCGGGAGTGCGCCGCAGAGCGGACTGCGGTTCGCACCGCGGAGCTGGCGTCGCAGTGGCCGAGTCCCCTGTTTCGGTCGCCCCCTGTTTCGGTCGCCCCCTGTTTCGGGCGTCCCCTATTTCGGGTCGGTCTTGAGGATCATGTTCGTGATCCGCACGATCGACAGCAGCCGCCCCGCCTCGTCGGTCATCCTCACCTCATGGGACATGATGGTCCGCCCCTGATGGAGCACCGAGGCGGTGCCGGTGACCGTGCCCTCGCTGGCTGCGCGCAGATGCGTGGCATTGAGATCGACACCGACGACGTTCCGGCCCCCGGAGAGGAGGAACGAGTGCATCGACGCCAGCGATTCGGCCAGCACCACATGCCCGCCGCCGTGGAAGAGCCCCATCGGCTGGGTGTTGCCCTCGACCGCGACTCGGGCTTCGACATGATCGTGGGCGACCGCAGTGAAATCGATGCCCATCTTCTCCGCCAGCGCGCCCCGCGCCCCGGGCGCGTTGAGCTGGGTCAGCAGCTGCGCCCGCTGCTCCTCGGTCGTCTCGGCTGTCAGTGACACCTCGGGTCTGAACATCGCTCTCCTTCGAAATCGGCTGGCCGCGCTGGGCATGTCAGCGTCGAACGATAGGCTATGCCATGTGAGTCACTCAAACGAATCCCTCCTGCTCATCGACGGACACTCCCTGGCCTACCGCGCCTTCCACGCTCTGCCGGTGGAGAACTTCTCGACGAGCACCGGTCAGACCACGAACGCCATCTACGGCTTCATCTCGATGCTCATCAACGTCCTCCGCGACGAATCGCCGAGCCACGTCGCCGTGGCCTTCGACCTCGGCCGACAGACGTTCCGCCTCGAGGAGTATTCCGAGTACAAGGCCGGTCGAGCCAAGACTCCGCCAGAATTCCACCCGCAGATCGACCTCATCAAGGACATCGTGACCGCGATGGGCATCCGGGTAGTGACGAAAGAGGGCTTCGAAGCCGATGACGCCCTGGCGACGATGGCCAGGATGGGTACCGAGGCGGGAGCCGCCGTCGAGATCATGAGCGGGGACAAGGACTCCTTCCAGCTCGCCAGCGATGCCGTGACGATCCTCTATCCCAAGCGCGGTGTCAGCGACCTCAACCGGATGACACCGGCGGCGATCGAAGAGAAATATGCGGTCAGCCCCGCGAACTACCGCGGCCTGGCCGCACTCGTGGGGGAGAAGGCCGACAACCTCCCCGGTGTGCCGGGAGTAGGCGACAAGACGGCCGCCAAATGGCTCAAGGCCCACGGCGACCTCCCCGGCGTGCTCGCCAATGCCGCGGACATCGGCGGCAAGGTCGGCGAGAAGCTGCGCGACCACATTCCCGAGGTCGAACGCAATTACAAGCTCAACCGACTCCTCGACGATGTTGACCTGGAGCTGGAGTACGCGGACCTCAAATGGGGCGCCGGTGACCCGGCCGAGCTGTCGAGCCTGTTCGATCAGCTCGAATTCCAGGCGCTCGGCAAACGACTGAGCGCGATCTTCGGTGACGAAGCCGTGCCCGGGGAAGAGAGCGCTGCGGCCAGAGAGGTCACCGTCGAGACCGTGGACGTGGCGACGCTGCTCGACCGGATCTCGGACTCGGACGTCCTCGCCCTCGACTCCGATGCCCGCTTCGAACTCGGCCACGGCGATGTCCGAATCCTCGCCGTCTCCACCGAGCCGGGCCAGGCCCTCGTCGTCGATCTCGCCGAGGCGGGGGAGAAGGCGATTGCGGACCTCGGGGAAGCTCTGGGGAAGAGATCGCTCATCCTCCACAGCTCGAAACTCCAGCTCAAGGCCTGGAGATCACTGGGACTCGACGTCGACGACGTCTCCGGAGACACCGCTCTGGCCGCTTATCTGCTCGTGCCCGATCAGCGGGCTTACGACCTCGGGCAGATCGCCGTCGAGCGGGCGGGCATCGAGCTCGGCGAACCCGAATCCGACTCCGGTCAGCTTGCACTCGACTTCGACGAGGACACCACCGCCAAGACCCACGGGCAGCGCGCCGCGGCTCTGCTCGAGGTCCACGACGTGCTCGCCAAGGCCATCGACGAGGCGAACATGAACCAGGTCTACCGGGATATCGAGCTGCCGCTCGTGCCGGTGCTCGCCCAGATGGAGTTGGCCGGCATCGCCGTGGACGAAGCTGGGCTGAGCTCGCTCATCGACGAATTCACGAAGCAGGCCGAGGCCAGTGCCGAACTCGCCTATGAGGCGATCGGGCATGACGTCAACCTCGGCTCGCCGAAGCAGCTGCAGACCGTGCTCTTCGAGGAACTCGATATGCCGAAGACGAAGCGCACGAAGACCGGCTACACTACCGACGCCGAAGCCCTGGCCGAGCTCTTCATCAAGACCGAGCACCCGTTCCTGCAGCATCTGCTCGCCTACCGGGATTCGACGAAGCTCAAGCAGACCGTCGTCGGACTGCTCAAGACGGTGGCCGAGGACGGTCGCATCCACACCACCTACCAGCAGACCGTCGCCGCCACCGGACGTCTGTCCTCTCTCGATCCGAACCTGCAGAACATCCCGGTCCGCACCGAGTCGGGGCGACGGATTCGCGAGATCTTCATCGCCGATCCCGAGGTCTCCGGTGGGCGACTGCTCACCGCCGACTATTCGCAGATCGAGATGCGGATCATGGCGCACCTGTCCGGCGATGCCGCGCTGATCCAGGCGTTCAAGGACGGAGAGGACCTCCACTCCTATGTCGGATCGAAGGTCTTCGGAGTCGGTATCGACGAGGTGGACTCCGAGATGCGGTCGAAGGTCAAGGCCATGTCCTACGGCCTCGTCTACGGTCTCTCCGCCTACGGGCTCTCACGGCAGCTGGCGATCGGCGTCGACGAGGCGAAGGCCCTGATGGAGCAGTACTTCGAACGCTTCGGGGCCGTCAAGGACTACCTCGACGAGATCGTCGAGCAGGCCAGAGCGAACGGGTTCACCGAGACCATCATGGGCCGCAGGCGCTACCTGCCCGCCCTCCACAGCGACCGACGACAGCTGCGCGATATGGCCGAACGCGCCGCGCTCAACGCCCCGATCCAGGGGTCGGCGGCCGACATCATGAAGATCGCGATGCTCAAGGTCGCCGGGCGCCTGGACGGGCTGAAATCGACCATGCTCTTGCAGGTCCACGATGAGATCATCGTCGATGTCGATCCGGGCGAGGTCGATGAGGTCACCAGCATCGTCACCGAGGAGATGGGTTCGGCCTTCGAGCTCGACGTTCCGCTCGACGTCAACGTCGGCACCGGCATCTCCTGGCACGCCGCCGCCCACTGACGTCCGCAGAGCAGCACTGGAGTGAGCGGAGCCTCGGTGAGGTCCGCGGCCGCCCGCGCAACGACACCGAGCGAGACCATAATGCGCCTGCGGACGCCTCGGTCCACGCGAAACTCGAAAAAGTCGTCGCCAGTGAAGATGTTTTCGAGTTTCGCGTGGACTGAGCCTGCCGGTGGGTTGCTCAGGCCCCGTCGGGTAGTTCAGGCACCGGCGGGTTGCTCAGGCGCCGTCGGGTAGTTCGAGCGCCGGAGGGTAGCTCGGACACCGTCAGGTAGCTCTGCCGCGGTCAGGTAGCCCGGGCCCGCGGAGCTCAGTCCTTTGCGAGGGTGGCGGAGAAGATCACGGTGCCCGGCATGAGCGCACCGCGCAGGGGAGACCATCCGCCCCAGGCGGTCTGGTTGGACTCCGGCCACTCCGGCTCGGTCACCGAATCGATCGTGAAGCCGGCGGCCACCAGCAGGCGCACCCAGTCGCCCATCGTGCGGTGATGTTCGGCGTAGATCGGCTGTCCCTCTGAGTCGAGCTCGACGTAGGGAGTGCGGTCGAAGTAGGAGTATTCGACGGTGAGACCGGACTCGCCTGGCACATCGGGAAACATCCACCGCATGGGATGGGTGGTCGAGAACACCCACTGGCCGCCCGGACGGACGACGCGTGCCACCTCGGCGAAGACCACCTCGGCGTCCTTGACGAAAGGCAGCGCCCCATAGGAGGAGAAGGCGACGTCGAAGCTGTTCGACGCGAACGGCAGCTGGCGGGCATCGGCATGGAGGAAGGTCGGGGGAGTGACCCCCTCGCTGAGCGGATTCTCCCGCTGCAGCCGCGAGGCCTGCTCGAGCATGCCGGCGGAGACGTCGACACCGGTGGCGATCGCCCCCTCCTCGGCCAACCATCGCGAGCACTGCCCGGCCCCGCAGCCGACCTCGAGGATCTGTCTGCGGGTGACATCGCCGAGGAGGCCGACGTCGGATTCGTGAATTCCCTCGGGACACCAGATGAACTCGGAAGCCCCGAGGAAAGTGCCGTGTTCGGCCAGATAGTCCTCGGCGGAGTTGTCCCAATAGCTACGATTGGCCCGAACTGAGGCCTCTTCGTCGATCGGGAGATAGCCACCGCTGATGACTTCGGTTCGGTAACTTCCGTCGGTCATCTTTCCTCCGTGGCTGGGTACGTCATTCATTTGGAAACTCGGCGTGCATTCACGCCTCGGATGGTGCTAGTATTGACAACCGTATGCGCGTATGCATACAAGTCCAAATTCGCAATCGAGACCGGATCCGTCTCTTCGTCAGTGTTTGACGACATTGACCCAGAGTATCGGATCTGGACCATAATTCCATCGGAGTCCCAACCTATATGACCACCACCACGCCGGAATCGGTGCAGCCGAAGCAGGTCGCTGTCAACGACATCGGAACCGCTGAGGATTTCCTCGCCGCCGTCGATGAGACGATCAAGTACTTCAACGATGGCGACATCGTCGAAGGCACCGTCGTCAAGGTCGACCGCGACGAAGTCCTCGTCGACATCGGATACAAGACGGAAGGCGTCGTCCTTTCGCGTGAACTCTCTATCAAGCACGATGTCGATCCCGGCGAGGTCGTCGAGGTCGGCGATGAGATCGAAGCCCTCGTTCTTCAGAAGGAAGACAAAGAAGGCCGTCTCATGCTGTCGAAGAAGCGCGCTCAGTACGAGCGCGCCTGGGGCGACATCGAGAAGATCAAGGAAGACGACGGAGTCGTCACCGGCACCGTCATCGAGGTCGTCAAGGGCGGCCTGATCGTCGACATCGGACTGCGCGGCTTCCTGCCCGCCTCCCTCGTCGAGATGCGCCGTGTCCGGGACCTCGCTCCCTACATCGGCCAGCAGGTCGAGGCGAAGATCATCGAACTCGACAAGAACCGCAACAATGTTGTTCTGTCGCGTCGCGCCTGGCTCGAGCAGACCCAGTCCGCCGTCCGCCACGACTTCCTGCAGACCCTGCAGAAGGGCCAGGTCCGTCCCGGCGTCGTGTCCTCCATCGTCAACTTCGGTGCCTTCGTCGACCTCGGTGGTGTCGACGGACTCGTGCACGTCTCCGAGCTGTCCTGGAAGCACATCGATCACCCGGGTGAGGTCGTCACCGTCGGTGACGAGGTCACCGTCGAGGTGCTCGACGTCGACATGGACCGCGAACGCGTCTCCCTGTCGCTCAAGGCGACCCAGGAAGATCCGTGGCAGCACTTCGCTCGCACCCACGTCATCGGACAGATCGTTCCCGGCAAGGTCACCAAGCTGGTTCCCTTCGGTGCGTTCGTGCGCGTTGAAGACGGCATCGAAGGCCTCGTCCACATCTCCGAACTCGCGGTTCGCCACGTGGATCTGCCGGAGCAGGTCGTCTCCGTCGATGAGACCATCTACGTCAAGGTCATCGACATCGACCTCGAACGTCGCCGCATCTCGCTGTCGCTGAAGCAGGCCAACGAGGGCGTCGATCCCGAGGCCGAAGAGTTCCTCGACCCCGCTCTCTACGGCATGCCGCAGGAGTACGACGAGGACGGCAACTACAAGTACCCCGAGGGCTTCGACCCCGAGACCAACGAATGGGTCGAGGGCTACGAGGCTCAGCGCGAGACCTGGGAGCAGCAGTACGCCGCCGCCCAGACCCGCTGGGAAGAGCACAAGAAGCAGGTCGCCAAGGCCATCGCCGCGGATGCCGAAGCCGGCTCCGCCGATGCCGGTGCAGGCGCCTCTGCCGACGCCGCTCCGGCCACCGGATCGTTCTCCTCGGAAGAGGCGGCCGACGAAGGTACCCTGGCCAGCGACGAAGCTCTCGCAGCACTGCGTGAGAAGCTTGCAGGCAGCTGATAACAGCACTCACGAGGGCTCCCGGTCGATTGGCCGGGAGCCCTTTGTGTATGCCCTCACGCTGCGCTCACGCCTGCGCCCCTGGCTGTGGTACGCACTTCTGCTGATCCTGCTGAGCATCACCGTCTTCGGTGAGGTCGCCGCCGACCCCGGCGGGCGCGTCGTCGCCGAGAACGACGATTCCTCCCTCTTCATCTGGTGGCTCGGGCATGCCGCGCACGTGCTCACCGGCGCCGAGGACGGCCTCCTCCGCACCGAGGCGATGAACGCCCTCGGCGGGGGAGTCAACGGCGCCTGGAACACCTCCCTCGCCGGCATCGCGATCCTGCTGGCCCCGATCACCCTGCTGGCCGGGCCGATCGTCAGCTACAACCTGCTGATCATCTCCATCCCGGTGCTCGTCAGCCTCGCCACCGCGGTCCTGTTCACCCGGTTCCTGTCCCGTCTGCCCGCCTTCATCGCCGCCGGCGGCGTCGGGTTCTCCAGCTACGTCATCGCCCAGCTCTCCGGCCACCCCAATCTCGCCTTCGCCATCGCGCCCCCGCTCGTGGCGGTCGCGATCCTCGAACTCCTCTCCGGAAACGGTATCCGCGATCGTCGGTTCTGGTCGGTCAGCCTCGGACTAGGCGCGCTCCTCGGATTTCAGTTCTACGTCTCCACCGAGGTGCTTGCCGGCACCTTCATCGCCGTCCTCTGCCTGTTCCTCGCCATCGCCTTACTCGGTCGGTCGCTGACCTCAGCTGCCGGGTGGCTGCGGCTGCTGCTGGGAGGAACGGTCGCCTCGGCGCTGGCTCTCCTGTTCGCATTGCCGCTGCTGGTGACGATGACCGGGCCGAACGCCCCGAGCGGAGCGATCCGACCTCACGGCGTGTGGAACACCGACCTGCTCGATCCGATCATTCCCGCCGTCCCGACCTTGCTCGGGAACGGAGAGTCCCCGCTGCCGCGGATCATGGACATCGACGGCGCCGAGCTCGGCGCCTATGTCGGCGTCCCCGCCCTGCTCGCGGCCGTGATCATCCTTTTCTGCCTGGGCCGGAACAGTAGGTATGCCACGACGCTGGCCATCGCCTCGGCGACGGGGATCCTCGTCTTCGCGCTGTCCCTGGGCTCGCCCGTCCTCCTCAACGGACGAGAGCTGCTGCCGACCGGACCCTTCGCCCTCGTCGAAGCCATCCCGGTGCTCAACAACATCCTGCCGATGCGCCTCGTCCTCCACTCGACGATCGCCCTGTTCGCGATCCTCGGCATCGGCCTCGAATGGGCCCTCGCCCACCGCCGCCGACGCACCGGACAGGGGCTGCTCACTCTCCTCCTCGTCTCCGCACTCTGTGTTATCCCCGGAGTGCAGAGCTCACGTGAGGTCACCGTGCCTGAGTTCTACACCCAGTCTCTGCCCGAGGTGATCCCCGCGGGCTCCGTCGTCAAAACCTTCCCCCGGCCGCTGGCCTGGGCCGAACCCCATGCCGACGAGGCCATGGTCTGGCAGTCCGTTGCTGACTTCTCCTATCGGGAGACCGGCGGCTACTTCATCGGATCGAGCCCGGACTCAGCAGTGACCTATGCCGCACCCGAGGACGCGCTCGACCGGCTGCTCCACGACAACGTGTTCTCCGGGACTCCGCTGCCCGATCCCACCGGCGCCGCGGTGAGCGCCGCCGTCGACGAGCTGGCAGCCGAAGGCGTGGACTTCGTCGTCCTCGCCGAGGACGCTCCGCTGCTGCCGGGCGGTCAGGGTGCGTACGCCGACTTCCTCGACGTCGCCCTCGGTACGCCCGACTTCGCCGACGAGGAGGTTCGGGTCTACCGCCTCGCCGACCGATAGACTTCCACCATGCTGCGAATCGGACTGACCGGAGGGATCGGCGCGGGCAAATCGACCGTGTCGAAGATGCTCGTCGACAACGGCGCCGTGCTCATCGACGCCGATCGGATCGCCCGCGAGGTCGTCGCACCGGGCGAACCCCTGCTCGCCGAGCTCGCCGAGGCCTTCGGACCCGGCGTCCTCGCCGCGGACGGAGGTCTCGACCGAGCCGGCCTCGCGACCGCCGCCTTCGTCGACGCCGAGCACACGAACCGTCTCAATGGACTCATGCACCCCGCGATCCGTGAGCGCACCGCCGAGCACTTCGCCCGGCACGCCGACGCCGAGGTGGTCGTCCACGATGTTCCCCTGCTCGTCGAGAACCGGATGACGCCCTCCTACCACCTCAACCTCCTCGTCGATGTGCCCGCACGGGTCCGTCTGGACAGGCTCGTCGAGACCAGAGGCATGGATCGGGCCGATGCCGAGTCGCGGATCTCCCGGCAGGCCACCGATGACGAACGGCGGGCCGCCTGCGATGTGCTCATCGACAACTCGGGCACGATCGAAGACACGCGGGAGTCGGTCGCAGACCTCCTGGAGAATCGGATCCGTCCCTTCGCAGACAACCTCCGGGCAGAGCGCCGCGCACCCCGCGGCAGCGTGGAACTCATCGACCCGGGTCAGGGCGACTGGCCGGCCGAAGCCGACCGCATCATCGCCAAGCTGCGCCGGGGCACCGAGGATGCCTACATGGTCGAGCACATCGGCTCGACCGCAGTCCCGAACCTGCCGGCCAAGGACGTCATCGACCTCCAGCTGCTCGTCCCCGACCTGGCGACTGCGGAGACTCTCGCCCCCGTGCTGGCACGGCTCGGGTACCCGGGCAGCCCGCTGGAGGACCACCTCGGCGAAGACCGGCTGGAGGGCAAGTACTTCCATGCCAACGCGGATCCGGGGCGGGCAGTGAACCTCCACGTTCGGACCGAGGACTCCTCCGGTGCCCGGTTCGCCCGGGCGCTGCGGGATCTGCTGCGCGACGACGAAAGCGAACGGTGCCGCTACGCCCGCCTCAAGGACGATCTTGCCCGGACTCACGCCGCAGACGCCGGAACCGCCGACTATGCGGTGGCGAAGGAGCCGTACTTCCTGCAGATGAGGCGTCGTATCGTCCCCGAGAGCTTCGCCTGAGCTGGAACGGCGAAACGGTACCAAAAATGCAATAACTCTTGTGCTGAAAAGTGGCTACCATCACAGATGTTATGAACTTGTGATGTGTTGAAGTGAGCCACCTCACATCCGAGGCATACTATTTCATCTTGTACGAATGAGAGAGGCCGGCGATGGCGCCGCGACCTCCGAGTAGAAGGTACAAGTGAATCAGATGAAACGAACCAGCGGGCTCACCGTCGCGGCACTCTCCGTCGCCGCGCTTCTGGCCATGAGCGGCTGCGCCAACCAGGGATCCGCCGGCGGGGGAGGCGAGGAAGGCTCTTCCGACCGCGTCGAACTCCCTGTCCAGGAGAAGCTGGACGTCCCCGAGGATGTCGTCAAGGCCGCCGGCGACGGCAAGGCCAAATGCGACTCGAAGACGACCATCGCCTATGTCGGCGCGATGACCGGCCCCAACGCGCAGCTGGGCATCAACATCTACAACGGCTCACAGACCGCAATCGATGAGCACAACGCGGCGAACCCCGACTGCCAGGTGACATTCAAGAAGATCGACACCGAAGGCGATCCCGCCAAGGCGACCGGCCCCTCGGCGCAGGCGACGAAGGAAGACAACATCATCGGTGTGGTCGGACTTCCGTTCTCCGGTGAGTCGAAGGCCACCGGCGGCATCTTCGAAGACGCCGGCCTCGTCCACATCTCCCCGGCGGCCACGAACCCCGATCTCTCGACGAACGGCTGGAAGACCTTCTTCCGGGGCCTGGGCAACGACACGGTCCAGGGCCCGGCATTGGTCAAGCTCGTCGAGAAGCTCGAAGCCGAGAAGACCTGCCTCATCGAGGACGACTCCGACTACGGCATGGGTCTGGCGAAGGTCGTCAAGGAGAAGATGGGCGACAAGCTCGAATGCGAGGACGCGGTGACCACCGGCCAGAAGGACTTCGCGCCCACGATCCAGAAGATCATGGATTCGAAGGCCGACACGGTCATCTACTCCGGCTACTTCGCCGAAGGCGCACCGCTGGACAACCAGCTGGTCAATAAGGGCTTCGACGGCTACTTCATCGGACCCGACGGGGTCAAGGACACCGCCTTCGTCAAGCAGGCCGGAGACGCGGCCAACAACGCCTACTACACCTGCACCTGCGTGCCGGGCGATCTCATTCCGGAGTTCGCCGAGGCCTTCGAGAAGGTCTCGGGCGGTGACGCACCCGGAACCTACTCGGTCGAAGGCTACGACACCATGACGATCTTCCTCTCGGGCATCGACAAGGGCATCACCGACCGGAAGAAGATGACCGAGTATGTCCGTGACTACAACGGAGTCGGCTACGGCAAGACCTACAAGTGGGACGACACGGGAGAACTCGAGGACAAGGCCGTGTACGGCTACAAGACCGAGGGCGACGGCATCGTCTCCGTCGGACTCATCGAGTAGCCACGCGCCTCCACAGTCACATCTCGAAGCCCTCCGGGGTCACCGGAGGGCTTCGAGACGTTCAGTTCAGAAAGAGAACCCATGTCCAGTGATTGGATTTCGTTCGATTTCGGGGCCCTCATCGACAGCTTCTGGGCCACGACCTTCGACGGACTCACTCTGGGAGCGATCTACGCTCTCGTCGCACTCGGGTACACCCTCGTCTACGGTGTGCTCAACCTCATCAACTTCGCCCACTCGGAAGTCTTCATCGCCGGAGCCTTCGCCGTGGTCTTCTTCCTCAGCGCCCTGGGCTTCGGTCCCTCGGCACCGACGCTGCCGATCGGGATGCTCATCCTCGATCTTGTGCTCGCGGGGATCATCGCGATGGTGGTCTCCGGAGGGACGGCGGTTCTCGTCGAGAGGATCGCCTACAAACCGCTGCGTAACCGCGGCGCCTCGCGCCTGGCCTTCCTCATCTCCGCGATCGGCATGTCCTTCGTGCTCCAGTACATCTTCTACGAATGGCGCGGAGCCACCGCCGAACCCGCGGTGACGATGTTCCGACCGAAGCCGATCTTCGAGGTCTTCGGATCGATCATCGACTCCCAGCAGCTGACGATCTTCATCGCCGCAGTGGTGATGATGGTCTGCGTCGACCAGATCGTGCAGCGGACGAAGCTCGGCCGCGGCATCCGCGCGGTCGCCCAGGACCCGGACACCGCCACCCTGATGGGTGTGAACAAGGAGCGGATCATCGTGGCCACCTTCGCGATCGGCGGATTCCTCGCCGGCGCCGCCGCGCTCTTCTACGTCATGCGGGTGCCCTCGGGAGTCTTCTACATGGGCGGCTTCATCCTCGGCATCAAAGCCTTCACCGCCGCAGTGCTCGGCGGTATCGGCAATGTCAGAGGCGCCCTCCTGGGAGGGCTGCTGGTCGGACTCATCGGCAACTACGGGGCGACCATCCTCGGCGATTCGCAGTGGACGGACGTCGTCATCTTCATCGTCCTCATCCTCGTGCTGATGATCCGACCCAACGGAATACTCGGAAGCAACCTCGGGGAGGCGAGAGTCTGATGTCAGCTCACAGTCCTTTGAGCTCCGTCGGCGCCAAACAGGCAGAAGCCTACGGCAAGCTGGGCCACCAGCGGCCCAACTGGTACCTGCGGATGAAGTCCTGGTGGAACGATCGCTCCCGCTGGCAGCAGTGGCTGATCCTGCTCATCGTCGTCGTCCTCGCCTATCTGCTGCCGGTGATCAACCCGCCCCTGATCACCACCGAACCGTCGAACGACTTCGCGATCTCGTGCTTCAACATGGCCCTCTACGGCCTGGTCGCGCTCGGTCTCAACGTCGTCGTCGGTCAGGCGGGTCTGCTCGACCTCGGCTACATCGGCTTCTTCGCCGTCGGCGCCTACACGGCCTCACTGTGGACCTCGCCGGATTCGCCGCTTGTGCACATCCCGTACCTGTGGACCCTGCCGTTGGCGATGATCGTCACCGTGGTCTTCGGCATCGCACTCGGAATCCCCACGCTGCGCCTGCGCGGGGACTACCTGGCGATCGTCACTCTCGGATTCGGCGAGATCATCCGCCTGCTGGCGACGATCGTTCCCGTCCTCAAGGGCAACACCGGATTCCAGAACGTCGGTCGGCCCCCGGGCGAGATCGACGGGGCGCCGATCTTCTCCGCCTCGAACGGTCTGCCCTGGTACTGGTTCACCGTCACCCTCATCGTCATCGTGATGATCCTGTTGGGCAATCTCGAACGCTCCCGCGTCGGCCGCGCCTGGTTCGCCATCCGCGAGGACGAGGACGCCGCCGAGATCATGGGTGTGCCGACGTTCCGGTTCAAGCTCGCGGCCTTCGGCACCGGAGCCGCCCTGGGCGGGCTCTCGGGTGCGCTGCTGGCCGGGCAGGTCGGATTCGTCAACAACCAGAAATTCGATGTGCCGACCTCGATCCTGTTCCTCGCCGCCGTCATCCTCGGCGGGCAGGGCAACAAGCTCGGCGTCGTCATCGGCGGAGCCATCGTCGCCTATGTGCCGCTGCGCTTCACGGCGCTGGGCGGGTGGAAGTTCCTCATCTTCGGCATCGTCCTAGTGCTGCTGATGATCTTCCGTTCGCAGGGCCTCTTCGGCAAGAAGCCTAAGCTGCTGACCTACACCGCCCGGATCCGGCGGAAGGTCAAGAAGGAAGGACCCCCGGGAGACGACGAGGGAACCCCGCCGAAGACCGCACCACGCCGAGGAGGCGCAGCATGAACGCAGAAGCGAACCTCACCGAGGTGGCTCCCGAGAGGGAGATCGCCGTCGCCGAGGGCGACACCCTGGTCAAGGTCAAGGACCTCAGCGTCGTCTTCGGCGGTCTGACCGCGCTGGACTCGGTGTCCTTCGACATCCGACGCGGGGAGATCCTCGGTCTCATCGGACCGAACGGGGCGGGGAAGACCACCTGCTTCAACGCCATGACTGGCGTCTACCGCCCGTCGCAGGGCAGCGTGACCCTCGAGGGAAACTCCCTGCTGGGTCTGAAGAAGCATCGGATCACCCGCCTCGGGCTGGCCAGAACCTTCCAGAACATCCGTCTCTTCGGTGAGATGACGGCTCTGGAGAACGTCGCCGTCGGGCTCGACGCCCGACACAAGTCGGGCATGATCTCGGCGATGTTCAGGACGCCTCGCCACTATCGTGAGGAGAAGCAGATCATCACTCGCGGAATGGAGCTGCTCGAATTCGTGGGCATCGCCGACCGCGCCTTCGACAAGTCGAAGGACCTGCCCTACGGCTATCAGCGCAGACTCGAGATCGCCCGCGCCCTGGCCACCGATCCGAAGCTGCTGTGCCTCGACGAGCCGGCCGCCGGGTTCAACCCGGTGGAGAAGGAGGAGCTGATGGAGCTCATCCGCACGGTCAGGGACGAAGGCTACACGGTGCTCATCATCGAACACGATATGAAGCTCGTCATGGGGGTCACAGATCGGATCGTGGTCCTCGAATTCGGCAAGAAGATCGCCGACGCCGTACCGGCGGCGATCCGTGAGGACCCGGCGGTCATCGCCGCCTACCTCGGACAGGAGGAACCCGATGGCACTGCTTGAGATCAAGGATCTTGAGGTCCGCTACGGACGCATCAAGGCCGTCGAGGAGATCTCCGTCGACGTCGATGCCGGTGAGATCGTCGTCCTCATCGGCGCCAACGGGGCGGGGAAGACGACGACGATGCGCGCAGTATCCGGTCTGCTCGCCGCCCGCACCGGGTCGATCACGTTCAAGGGCGAGGACGTCACCCGGCTCAAGGGACACCAGCGAGTCCGCAAGGGCATCTCGCTCGTCCCCGAAGGCCGCGGCATCTTCCCCGGCATGACCGTGCGTGAGAACCTCGACATGGGCACCTACGCCCTGCAGGGCAAGAACCCCGAGTCCGAATACGACCGGGTGTTCGAACTGTTCCCACGGCTGAAGGAGCGGGAGAAGCAGATGGGCGGGACGATGTCCGGCGGCGAGCAGCAGATGCTCGCGATCGGTCGAGCGCTCATGGCCAATCCCGAGGTGCTCCTCCTCGACGAACCGTCGATGGGTCTGGCACCTCAGTTCATCCGCCAGATCTTCGCGATCATCCGGGAGATCAACGCCCAGGGGACCACGGTCCTGCTGGTCGAGCAGAATGCGAATCAGGCGCTGGCGATCGCCGACCGCGCCTGCGTGCTCGAGGCCGGAAGGCTGACGAAGACCGGAACCGGCCGCGAACTGCTTGAGGACAGCACGATTCGGGACGTCTACCTCGGCGGCTGAGGCCACGACCGCCTCGGCGGAGGGGACCGGCCGGGACGAGTCACACCGGGAAACTCGTCCCTATCATTCTCTACGTCAGGGGTGGGGGTTAGTGTTGAGCCATGAGCTCAGCACGCCCCCTGCCCGCCATCGGTCACCGACCCGACGTCACCCGCACGGTCGCCCCGTTCGAGGTCGTCTCCGAATACTCGCCGTCTGGAGATCAGCCCACGGCGATCTCCGAGATCTCCGAACGCCTGGAGGCCGGGGAACGCGACATCGTGCTCCTCGGCGCCACGGGCACCGGAAAGTCGGCGACCACGGCGTGGCTGATCGAACAGGTGCAGCGGCCCACCCTGATCATGGCACCGAACAAGACGCTGGCCGCGCAGCTGGCCAACGAGTTCCGGCAGCTGCTGCCCAACAACGCCGTCGAGTACTTCGTCTCCTACTACGACTACTACCAGCCCGAGGCCTACGTCCCGCAGACGGACACCTTCATCGAGAAGGACTCCTCGATCAACGACGAGGTCGAACGACTCCGCCACTCGGCGACGAACGCGCTGTTGACCCGGCGGGACGTGGTCGTCGTGTCCACCGTGTCCTGCATCTACGGTCTCGGCACCCCTGAGGAATACGTCGACCGGATGGTCACCCTCCACCGCGGCGACCAGTGTGACCGGGACGAACTGCTCAAACAGTTCGTGACCATGCAGTACGCCCGCAACGACATGGCCTTCACCCGCGGCACCTTCCGAGTGCGCGGGGACACCGTGGAGATCATCCCGCAGTACGAGGAGCTGGCGCTGCGGATCGAGTTCTTCGGCGACGAGATCGAATCCCTGCAGACCCTGCACCCGCTGACCGGGGAGATCGTCCGGGAAGAGGAGACGATCCACGTGTTCCCGGCCAGCCACTACGTCGCGGGCGAGAACCGGATGGCCCGCGCCGTCAGCGAGATCGAGGAGGAGCTGCAGAAGCGACTGAGCGAGTTCGAAGCGCAGAACAAACTCCTCGAGGCGCAGCGACTGAAGATGCGCACCACCTACGACCTCGAGATGATGGAGTCGATGGGCTTCACCTCCGGCATCGAGAACTATTCGCGGCACATCGACGGTCGTGAACCGGGATCGGCCCCGAACTGCCTGCTCGACTACTTCCCGGAGGACTTCCTCCTCGTGATCGACGAATCCCACGTCACGGTGCCGCAGATCGGCGGCATGTACGAAGGGGACATGTCGCGCAAGCGCACCCTCGTCGAACACGGATTCCGGCTGCCGAGCGCCATGGACAACCGTCCTCTGAAGTTCGACGAGTTCCGGGAGCGGATCGGGCAGGCCGTCTACCTCTCGGCGACGCCGGGCAATTTCGAGCTGAGCAACGCCAACGGCTACGTGCAGCAGATCATCCGACCCACGGGTCTGGTCGACCCGGAGATCGTCGTCAAACCGACGAAGGGTCAGATCGACGACCTGCTCGACGAGATCCGCACCCGGGTCGATGCGAACGAACGCGTGCTCGTGACCACGCTGACGAAGAAGATGGCAGAAGACCTCACGGACTATCTGCTCGAACACGATGTTCGCGTGCAGTACCTGCATTCGGATGTCGACACGCTGCGCCGAGTGGAGCTGCTCACGGAGCTGCGCGGCGGTGAGTTCGACGTCCTCGTCGGCATCAACCTGCTGCGCGAGGGTCTCGACCTGCCGGAGGTCTCGCTCGTGGCGATCCTCGATGCCGACAAGGAGGGCTTCCTGCGGTCTTCGACCTCGCTGATCCAGACCATCGGCCGTGCGGCCCGAAATCTGCACGGCCAGGTCCACATGTACGCGGACACCATCACCGATTCGATGCGCACCGCGATCGACGAGACCGACCGCAGGCGCGAGATCCAGGTCGCCTACAACACCGAACACGGCATCGACCCGGCGCCGCTGGTGAAGAAGATCGCCGACATCACCGAACGCCTCCAACGCGAGGACGAGGACACCCGGGAGCTGCTCACCGAATTCGACTACGGCAAGGGCAAGCGCGGCTACAACTCCACCCTCAGCGATGAACAGCGAGAGGCAGGCGGCAAGGCGGGTTCACTGCGGCCGCCGGCCGCCGACCTCACCGAGCTGATCGAATCGCTGACCTCGCAGATGCATGCGGCCGCCGCCGAACTGCAGTTCGAGCTCGCCGCCCGGCTCCGCGACGAACTCTCCGACCTCAAGAAGGAGCTGCGGCAGATGAAGGAAGCCGGGCATGCCTGAGAACACCGTCCTGTGAGGGTGCCGTCGGCATCATGACTATACTGGGGTGGCTGACGAAAGGGAGTATCCCGTCCATCCGTGCTCGTCACCACGATCCGCTTGAGGATCCGGGCGCGGAGCGCACGCCGCCACTGTCATAGTGGTCTTAGCGTGGGAGAGACTTTCGGCACGGGTACAACTCCGTCATCACGAAAGGCATCATGGATATTCTGTCCTCCACCCTCGCCGCCGGCGGCAGCTCCGCTGCGGCGAGCGAATCACCCATTCCCATGTGGTTCATGATCGGCTCGAGCGTCGCCGTCGTGGCGATCCTCCTCGTCGATCTCCTCCTCGTCATCAAGCGGCCCCACGTGCCGTCGATGCGCGAGGCCGGCATCTGGGTCGGCTTCTACGTCGCCCTCGCCCTCATCTTCGGCGCTTCGCTGTTCGCCATCGGCGACGCCCAGCACGGCAGCGAGTTCCTCACCGGTTGGCTACTCGAATACTCCCTGAGCATCGACAACCTGTTCGTGTTCATCATCATCATGGGCAGCTTCTCCGTCCCGCGGAAGTACCAGCAGGAAGTGCTGATGGTGGGCATCATCATCGCCATCATCTTCCGCGGCATCTTCATCCTCGCCGGTGCGGCGATCATCAGCGCCTTCGTCGAGGTCTTCTTCATCTTCGGCATCTTCCTCCTCATCGTCGCCTACCGACAGGCCTTCAGCGAGGAGGACGATGGAGACGGGGAGAACGGTCTGATCCGCTTCCTCCGCAAACGCATCAACGTCGTCGACGAGTACCACGGCAACAAGCTCCGGGTCACCCTCGACGACGGCAAGAAGTACTGGACCCCGATGTTCATCGTGTTCATCGCCATCGGCTCCACCGACGTGATGTTCGCGCTCGACTCGATCCCGGCGATCTTCGGCGTGACGCAGAGCGCGTTCCTTGTGTTCACCGCGAACGTGTTCGCGCTGATGGGTCTGCGTCAGCTGTACTTCCTGCTCGGCGGGCTCGTCGACAAGCTCGTCTACCTGCACTACGGAATCGCTGCGATCCTCGCCTTCATCGGCATCAAGCTCTTCATCCACGCTCTCCACGAGTCGAACTGGGAGTTCCTGTCCTGGGGCCACTCGATCCCGGAGGTGCCGACCTGGCTGTCGTTGAGCTTCATCGTCCTCGCCATGGCGGTGGCGACGATCGCCTCGCTGATGAAGATGAAGAAGGAAGGCATCTCATTCCGCGAGCTCGGGCCTGACGATCAGGAGACCGCAGAGGACTGAGCGATTGCTCTCTGCGGGAGACGCTGGTCCCCGTCGGAGACACTGATCTCCACCGGAGGCACTGATCTCCACCGGAGGCACTGATCTCCACCGGAGGCACAGATGCGCGGGAGCCGCACCGAGAAGGAGCAGCTCCCGCGCATCGTTCGCATCGGTCACGGGTCCGACGAAGAATTCGGGCCCTCGACCGAAGTTCAGGACTCGGCGAAGGGCCCGAACACCGGAGTCCATCCGCGGATCGAGACCTCCTCGATGACGCCGATCGAAGCGTAGGGGTCCTCGGCGAGGTGGCTCTCGACCTCCGCGCGATCGGCGGCGGAGAGGATGAGCAGTCCGCCCGGCTGCGGTTCGTCATCGAGAGGACCCGAGGAGAGGATGACGCCGCGCTCGACGAGATTCGACTGCCAGGCGCGGTGAGCGGGACGGTTGTCCATACGCGTCTGCGTATCGGGTCCGTAGAGATAGGTGACGGCGAAAACTGACATCTGTGTCCTCCGGGTTCGCAATTAGGATTGTCAAGGGATCAGTCTAAACGGAAGGTGAGTGCGACGAGGTGGCTGTGCTGCAGGAGATACCAGCGGAATACGCTGATGAGGACACCGTCTACGAGGCCTTCGGCGAATACTGCGCCGCGATCGGCGTCGAACCCTACCCGGCTCAGGACGAGGCGTTCCTCGACATCCTCGCCGGCGACAACACGATCGTCGCCACCCCCACCGGATCGGGGAAGTCCCTCGTCGCCCTGTTCGCGCTCTACCTCTCGTTCACGCGCGGCATCCGGGCCTACTACACGGCCCCGCTCAAGGCCCTCGTCAGCGAGAAGTTCTTCTCCCTTGTCGAGGCATTCGGCGCCGAGAACGTCGGGATGATCACCGGCGACTCCACGGTCAACGGCGACGCCCCCGTCATCTGCGCCACCGCGGAGATCCTGGCCAACCAGTCCCTGCGGGAGGGCGGCACGCTCGACGCCGGGATGGTGGTGATGGACGAATTCCACTACGTCGCCGACCCCTCCCGCGGCTGGGCCTGGCAGGTGCCGCTGCTCGAGATGCCGCAGGCGCAGTTCGTGCTCATGTCCGCGACCCTCGGTGACACCACGGAGATCTGTCGGACCATGGAGACGACGACCGGTCGCGACAGCTCGGTGGTCACCTCGGCGACCCGACCGGTCCCGCTCGACTACGAATACTCCACCGAAACGCTCTCGGACACCCTGCGCGGGCTGGTCCGCAACGACAAAGCCCCGGTCTACGTCGTCTCCTATTCGCAGAACGGCGCCATCGACCTCGCCACGAACCTGCTCTCCGTCGACCTCGCCTCGAAGGAGCAGAAGGCCGCCATCGCCGAGGCGCTCAAGGGGTTCACCTTCGCCAAAGGCTTCGGCCAGAGCCTGCGCAAACTCCTCCTCCACGGCGTCGGCGTCCACCACGCCGGAATGCTCCCGAAGTACCGGCGGCTGATCGAACAGCTCGCCCTGCGCGGACTGCTGCTCGTCATCTCCGGCACCGACACCCTCGGAGTCGGCATCAACGTGCCGATCCGGACGGTGCTGCTGACGGGCCTGACGAAGTTCGACGGACGCAAGATGCGCAGACTCAGCGTCCGCGAATTCCAGCAGCTGGCCGGACGCGCCGGCAGGGCCGGCTTCGACACCCGCGGCTACGTCGTCGCGCAGGCCCCCGAACACGTCGTCGAGAACCTCCGCGCCGAGGCGAAGGCGGCCAACGACGACAAGAAGAAAAAGAAGAAGGTCAAGAAGAAGGCCGCTCCCGCCGGATTCGTCGGCTGGTCGGAGGAGACCTTCACCAAGCTGATCGAATCCCAGGCCGAATCCCTGCGCCCGCGGATGAAGATCGACCACTCGACGATCCTCAACCTCGTCGCCCGGCCCGGCTCCGATGTGGCGACGATCAGCGCCTTCATCGACAAGACCCATGAAAGCCGGGACCGCCGCCTCGACCTCAAACTCACCGCGCTGAGCATCGGTCGCTCACTCATCGAGGCAGGCCTCATCGAGGTCCGGGACGACGAACTCATCCCGACCACCGACCTCGGCCCGCAGTTCGCCCTCAACCAGCCGCTGGCCCCGTTCGTCCTCGCCGCCCTCGAACTCCTCGATCCGGAGTCCGAGAGCTACGCCCTCGACGTGGTCTCGATCGTCGAAGCCACCACCTCGGTGCCGCACCAGGTCCTCAAGGGCCAACTCGACCGGATCAAAGGCGACACCGTGGGCGAGCTCAAGGCCGAAGGCGTCGAGTACACCGAGCGGATGGCCGTGCTCGACGAGATCGAAGGCCCCAAACCCCTCGCCGAGATCCTCGAACCGGCGTTCGAGCACTTCGTCGAGGCCCACCCGTGGCTGCGCGGCGGTGCCTTCGAACCCAAGTCCGTGGTCCGCGACATGATCGAGCAGGCCATGGGCTTCACCCAGTTCGTCGGCTACTACTCTCTGGCCCGCGCCGAGGGCAGCCTGCTGCGCTACCTCACCGACGTCTTCCGAGCGCTGACGCACAATGTGCCCGCCGACCGCCGCAGCGAAGAGCTGGCGAACATCATCGAATGGCTGGGGGAGACCATCGCCCGCACCGACTCCTCCCTGCTCGACGAATGGCGGACGCTGCAGGGACTCGACCCGAGCGAGTCCGCCTTCGAGGACCTGCCCGCCCTGGAGAGGAAGTTCTCCGAGAACACGAAGGTCTTCACCGCCGAGGTGCGCAATGCGCTGTTCCACCGGGTGCTCCTGGCCGAACGTGCCGACTACGCCGAGCTCGGCCGCCTCGACGCCGAGTCCGGCTTCGACGCCCGGGCCTGGGAGGACGCGATCGAGGACTTCTACGAGGAATACGGTGATCTGCTCACCGACACCTCGGCCCGCGGTCGGGAATACATCAGCATCGAAACGGGTTCACGGACATGGAGCGTCAGACAGACCTTGGCGGACCCCGAGGGCAACCGAGACTGGGCCATCGACGCCGAGGTGGACGTGGACGCCAGTGATGAGACCGGAGACATCGTGCTGCGGATCCTGGCCGTCGGAGAGATCTGAGCCCCCTCCCGCAACGAGTGGGACCGGGCCGAAAATGATGCAATGTCAGTGCCGAGTAATACAGTGGTCAGGTGATGAAAACTAACAGCGGTGAGCAAGCCACAGGCGTGTCCCATCTCGATACCCTGTGGGTCAAGGGCGCGCGTGCGCACAACCTCAAGAACGTGGAGATCGCTCTGCCCAGAGACTCCATGGTGGTGTTCACCGGCCTGTCCGGATCGGGCAAGTCCTCCCTGGCCTTCGACACGATCTTCGCCGAAGGACAGCGACGCTACGTCGAATCTCTGTCCTCCTACGCCCGGATGTTCCTCGGGCAGATGGACAAGCCCGATGTCGACTTCATCGAAGGACTGTCCCCGGCGGTCTCCATCGACCAGAAATCGACCTCCCGCAACCCCCGCTCCACGGTCGGCACCATCACCGAGGTCTACGACTTCCTGCGTCTGCTGTGGGCGCGCATCGGCATTCCCCACTGCCCCGTCTGCGGTGAGGTGATCACCAAGCAGACCCCGCAGCAGATCGTCGATCAGCTCCTCGAGCTCGAGGAGCGCACGAAGTTCCTCGTCCTCGCTCCCGTTGTCCGCTCCCGCAAGGGCGAATTCGTCGACCTGTTCACCGACCTGCAGGCCAAGGGCTTCTCCCGTGCCGTCGTCGACGGCGAACAGATCAGCCTGAGCGAACCGCCGACGCTGGAGAAGCAGTACAAACACACGATCTCCGTCGTCGTCGACCGCCTCGTCGCCAAACCCGGTCTGCGCCCGCGCCTGACCGACTCCGTGGAGACGGCGCTGGGACTGGCCGACGGCCGGATCGACATCGACCTCGTCGACGAACAGGTCACTCGCACCTTCTCCGAACACATGTCGTGCCCCAATGAGCACCCGCTGACGATCGATGAGATCGAACCGCGGACGTTCTCGTTCAACTCGCCCTTCGGCGCCTGCCCCACCTGCGACGGCATCGGCACCCGCCTCCAGGTCGATGAGAGCCTCGTCGTCCCCGACGAAGACCTCAGCCTCGGCGAAGGGGCGATCGCTCCCTGGTCCGGCGGCAAGCAGGTCTCGAAGTACTTCAACCGCCTCCTCAAAGGCCTCGGCGATGAGCTCGACTTCGATATGAAGACGCCGTGGAAGAAGCTGTCGAAGTCGGCGAAGGCCGCGGTGCTCTCGGGCAAGGACTACCAGGTCCACGTCAAGTACAAGAACCGCTTCGGCCGCGAACGCACCTATTCGACCGGCTTCGAAGGCGTCTACCAGTACATCCAGCGCAAGCACGAGGAGACCGAGTCCGACTGGTCGCGCGAACGCTACGAGTCGTATATGCGGGAGATCCCCTGCGCCAGCTGCGACGGCACCCGCCTCAAACCCGAGATCCTCGCGGTCAAGGTCGGGGAGAAGTCGATCGCCGAGGTGTCAGAGATGGCGCTGGACGAGGCGGCCGAATTCCTGTCCTCGCTCGAACTCAGCTCCCGTGATGCGGCCGTCGCCGCGCAGGTGATGAAGGAGATCAACGCCCGGCTCGGCTTCCTCCTCGACGTCGGACTCGACTACCTCAGCCTCGACCGCGCCGCGGGCACCCTGTCCGGCGGCGAAGCCCAGCGCATCCGCCTGGCCACCCAGATCGGATCCGGCCTCGTCGGCGTCCTCTACGTCCTCGACGAGCCCTCGATCGGCCTGCACCAGCGCGACAACCGCCGCCTCATCGACACGCTCAACAAACTCAAGGACCTCGGCAACACCCTCATCGTCGTCGAACACGATGAGGACACGATCGAATCCGCCGACTGGATCGTCGACATCGGACCCGGCGCGGGCGAGCACGGGGGAGAGGTCATCTACTCCGGACCGGTGCCCGGGCTCAAGGACGCGGAGAATTCCATCACCGGCGACTACCTCGCCGGCCGTCGTGAGATCCAGATCCCGACCACCCGTCGGCCCGTGGACAAGGACCGTCTGGTCACCGTTGAGAAGGCGGTGGAGAACAATCTCCGCGATGTCACGGTGTCCTTCCCCCTCGGTGTGCTCACCGCAGTCACCGGAGTCTCCGGCTCCGGCAAGTCCACCCTGGTCAACGAGATCCTCTACACGCAGATGGCCAATGTCCTCAACGGCGCCTCTCGGGTCCCCGGCAGGCACAAGCGGGTGACCGGTCTGGACAATCTCGACAAGGTCGTCCACGTCGACCAGTCGCCGATCGGACGGACCCCGCGGTCGAATCCCGCCACCTACACCGGCGTCTTCGACCACATCCGCCGCCTCTTCGCCGAAACCGAATCGGCGAAGGTCCGCGGCTACCTGCCGGGTCGGTTCTCCTTCAACGTCAAGGGCGGTCGCTGTGAGAACTGCAGCGGCGACGGCACGATCAAGATCGAGATGAACTTCCTGCCCGATGTCTACGTCCCCTGCGAGGTCTGCGGGGGAGCCCGCTACAACCGGGAGACCCTCGAGGTCACGTTCAAGGGCAAGACCATCGCCGAGGTGCTCGACATGCCGATCGAGGAGGCGAACGACTTCTTCGCCGCGATCCCCGCGATCTCCCGACACATGAAGACCCTCGTCGAGGTCGGCCTCGGCTATGTCCGCCTCGGCCAGCCGGCGACCACCCTGTCCGGCGGTGAGGCCCAGCGCGTCAAGCTCGCCTCCGAGCTGCAGAAGCGCTCCCGCGGCCGCACCGCCTACGTCCTCGACGAACCCACGACCGGTCTGCACTTCGAGGACATTTCGAAGCTGCTCCACGTGCTCCAGGGGCTCGTGGACAAGGGCAACTCGGTCATCGTCATCGAACACAACCTCGACGTCATCGGCAATGCCGATCACATCATCGACCTCGGTCCCGAAGGCGGACGCGGCGGCGGGCAGATCATCGCCCAGGGCACTCCGGAGGAAGTCGCCGAGGTCTCCGCCTCGCATACGGGACGGTTCCTCAAGACGATGCTCGATGCCTGAACGAGAAACGACGTGCGATGCCTGATCCAGCCAGCTATCGTCCGGCGACGGGCTCGATCCCGACCTCGGCCGGGGTCTACAAGTTCCGGGACCCCGATCGACGGGTGATCTACGTCGGGAAGGCGAAGAACCTCCGCAACCGGCTCAACTCGTACTTCGCGAACCCGGCGCAGCTGCACCCGCGCACCTCGACGATGGTGCATACGGCCGCCTCGGTGGAATGGACCGTCGTCGACACCGAGGTGGAAGCGCTCCAGCTGGAGTGGACGTGGATCAACGAATTCAATCCGCGGTTCAACGTCATGTTCCGCGACGACAAGTCGTACCCGTACCTGGCGATCACCATGGGCGACGAGGTCCCGCGGGCCTTCATCACCCGGGGGAAGCGTCGCAAGGGGATCAAGTACTTCGGGCCTTTCGCACAGGTCTGGGCGATCAAGGACACCCTCGACCTGCTGCTGCGCGCCTTCCCGATGCGCACCTGCACCGCCGGAGTCTACCGGCGGGCCGAACGCAGCGGCCGACCCTGCCTGCTCGGCTACATCGACAAGTGCGCCGCCCCCTGCGTCGGTCAGATCGGCAAGGAGGAGCACCGGGATCTCGCCCGCAGCATCTCCGACTTCATGTCCGGCAACACGGGACGCTTCATCAGCTACCGGCGGAAGGAGATGTCCGCGGCGGCGGCCGAGCTCGACTACGAACAGGCGGCCCGGCTGCGCGACGAGATCACCGCACTCCAGAAGGTTCTCGACAAGTCCGCGGTGGTGCTCTCCGTCAGCGCCGACTGCGATGTCTTCGCCCTGGTGACCGAAGAGCTCGAGGCCTCGGTGCAGGTCTTCCACGTCCGCCAGGGTCGGATCCGCGGTCAGCGCGGCTGGATCATCGAACGCTCCGATGACCACACGCCGGAGGAGCTGACCACCGACTATCTGCGGCAGGCCTACTCCGGGCTCGACGCCGATGCGATCCCGAAGGAGATCCTCGTTGACACCCTCCCGGCCGACCTCGACTCCCTCGAAGCCTGGCTGAGCGAACAGCGCGAGGCCAAGGTCACCGTCCGAGTGCCGGAGCGGGGTGAGAAGAAGGCGGCCCTCGAAACCGTGAGCAAGAACGCGAAGGAGGCGCTGATCCAGCACAAGCTCAAACGCTCCTCCGACCTCACCACCCGCAGCCAGGCGCTCAAGGAGATCCAGGAGCACCTCGATCTGCCCGAGGCGCCGCTGCGCATTGAATGCATCGATATCTCTCACACCCAGGGATCCAATGTCGTGGCCTCGCTCGTCGTGTTCGAGGACGGCATGGCCAAGAAGCGCGACTACCGGCACTTCGCCATCCACGGCGAGGCCGCCGCCGATGACACCGCCTCCATGTACGACGTGGTCTCCCGACGGTTCAGCCGCTACCTCGAGCAGATGAGCTCCGAGGAACCCGACGACCGCTTCGGCTACCGGCCCAGCCTCCTCGTCGTCGACGGTGCCGGACCGCAGGTCGCCGCGGCCATGCGGGCGCTCGGCGATCTCGGCATCCCCGACATCTCCGTGGTCGGACTGGCCAAACGCCTCGAGGAGGTGTGGGTTCCCGAGGATCCGTTCCCCGTCATCCTGCCGCGCAACTCCGAGGGCCTCTTCCTCATGCAGCGGCTGCGTGACGAAGCCCACCGCTTCGCCATCAGCTACCACCGCTCGAAGCGGACGAAGGCGATGACCTCCTCCGTCCTCGACGACATCTCGGGGCTGGGCGAGTCCAAGCGCACCGCGCTGCTGCGACACTTCGGTTCGGTCAAGAAGGTCCGGGCGGCGAGTATCGACGAGATCTGCGAGGTCAAGGGCATCGGACCGGCCCTGGCGGAGAAGATCGCGGCCGCCCTCGCCGACTGAGCCACCGGAGAGTCCGGGTGGTGCGAAGACTGAGACTCCCCGCAGACTGAGCGTCCGATTTCTGCTCTAGAGTAGTGTCCGAGCGGGTTTCGCACCCGCCTGCCGCCAGCATGTCGACGCGCACCCCCAGGAGGACGAGTGAGTACGCAGACCGAATCGAACGGTGCCGACCATCCCATCGAGGTCGTGCTCGTCACCGGAATGTCCGGGGCCGGTCGGACCACTGTCGCCAATGTGCTCGAGGACATGGACTGGTACGTCGTCGACAATCTGCCCCCGCAGATGATGCGACCGCTGGTCGAACTCGTCGCCCGCGCCGACGGTGCCCTGCCGAAGATCGCGATCGTCACCGATTCGAAGGGGCGCGCCAAATACGAAGAGCTCGAGAACACGATCGGCGACTTCATCGATCAGGGGCTGTCCCTGTCGATCCTCTACCTCGAAGCCTCCGACGAGGTGCTCGTGCGCCGCTTCGAATCTACCCGCAGACCCCACCCTCTGCAGGGTGAGGGCACGCTGCTCGACGGCATCGAAGCCGAACGCTCGAGCCTCGAATCGCTCAAACATCGCGCCGACATCATCATCGACACCTCCACGCTCAACGTGCACCAGCTCTCGAGCGAGGTCCGCAAGCGATTCAGCGCCGACGACGCCCCGCCGCTGCGGCTGACCGTGATGAGCTTCGGATTCAAATACGGCCTGCCCAAGGACGCCGACCACGTCGCCGATGTCCGCTTCCTGCCCAACCCGTACTGGATTCCGCACCTGCGCGGGCACAACGGACTCGACTCCGATGTCGCCGACTATGTGCTCGAACAGAACGGCGCCGAGGAATTCATCGAACGCTACACCGCGACGCTCGAGACCGTCTCTCGCGGCTATCTCCACGAAGGTCGCGGCTACGCCATGATCGGCATCGGCTGCACCGGCGGCAAGCACCGTTCGGTGGCGATCAGCGAACGCGTGGCCAAGAGCCTGGCCGCACAGACCGGCATCCCGGTCTCCGTGCGCCACCGCGATCTGGGGAGAGAATGAGATGGAGACCGAAGACCTCCCGCAGATCACCCCTGCGGTGCAGAACAAAGGCCCCAAGATCGTCTCCTTCGGCGGCGGACACGGACTCTACGCGGCGCTGCGGGCCTTCCGCCTGCTCACCGAATCGCTGACCGCCGTCGTCACCGTCGCCGATGACGGCGGGTCCTCCGGTCGTCTCCGCGACGAACTCGGCGGGCTGCCGCCGGGGGATCTGCGGATGGCTCTCGCCGCGCTCTGCGATGACGGCAACTGGGGCAAGACCTGGCGCGATGTGATCCAGCACCGCTTCGACTCCGAAGGGGAGCTCAGCGGTCACGCAGTGGGCAACCTCCTCATCGCCGCCCTCTGGCAGATCCACGGCGATCACGTCGCCGGACTCGACTGGATGGCCAAGCTGCTGCGCGCCCACGGACGCGTCCTGCCGATGTCCTCGGTGCCGCTGACGATCGAGGCCGATGTGAAGTTCCCCGGATCCTTCCAGGTCGTCCGCGGCCAGTCCGTCCTCGCGTCCACCCGCGGCCACGTAGAGAACGTCCGCCTCGACCCCGCGGTCCCTCCGGCCAGGTACGAGACCATCGAAGCCGTGCAGGAAGCCGATGTGCTCAACCTCGGGCCGGGCTCCTGGTACACCTCGGTGATGCCGCATCTGCTCGTGCCCTCCCTCGCCGAGGCGATCGGCAGGTCCGGTGCGGTGAAATCTCTCACGTTGAACCTCAGCTCCACCGATGGCGAGACCCGGGACCTCAGCCTCGGCGAGCACCTCATGTCCCTTCACCGGCACGCCCCCGCGCTCGAGCTGCATTATGTGCTGGTGGACGAGGCCGCGACCGCCGTCGAACCTGACCTCGAACAGCGCGCCCGCGACATGTTCAACGCCAAACTCTGGGTGCGTCCGCTGCGCTCGAGGCGGGTGGGTCAGCATGACAGCCTCAAGCTCGCGGCGTGTTACCGTGACATGTTGATCGACGCCGGGATCGGTGTGGACGAGCAGTGGTAGGAAATTCAGGCGCAGGAGGACGAACAATGGCACTGACCGCTCAGGTCAAGGATGAGCTGGCCCGGGTCACGATCACCCGCACCTCGGCGCGCAAGGCCGAAGTCTCGGCCATCTTCCGCTTCTCTTCGGCTCTCCATCTCGTCAACGGTTCGATCGTGCTCGAGGCCGAGCTCGACACCGCGCAGGCGGCGAAGCGTCTGCGCAGCGAGATCAAGGACCTCTACGGCCAGTTCGCCGACATCGTCGTCATCAACGCCGCCGGCATCCGCCGCTCGAACCGCTACCTGCTGCGCGTGACCCGAGACGGGGGAGCGCTGGCCCGCCAGACCGGACTCGTCGACAACCGCGGACGCCCCGTCCGCGGACTGCCCTCGGCCATCGTCAACGGCTCCGTCGCCGACGCCGAGGCCGCCTGGCGAGGCGCTTTCCTCGCCCACGGCTCACTGACCGAACCGGGACGATCATCCGCCCTCGAAGTCACCTGCCCGGGACCGGAGGCCGCGCTGGCTCTCGTCGGAGCCGCCCGTCGTCTGGGCCTGAGCGCCAAGGCCCGGGAGGTCCGCGGGGTCGACCGCGTCGTCATCCGCGACGGAGACGACATCGCCGCCCTGCTGACGCGGATGGGCTCACACAGCGCCGTGCTCGTCTGGGAGGAGCGGCGCATGCGCCGTGAGGTGCGGGCCACGGCCAACCGCCTGGCGAACTTCGATGACGCGAACCTGCGCCGCTCGGCCCGTGCGGCAGTGGCCGCAGGCGCAAGAGTCGAACGCGCCCTGGAGATCCTCGGAGACGAAGTCCCCGAACATCTGCGCTACGCCGGTCAGCTGCGCGTCACCCACAAACAGGCCTCCCTCGAGGAGCTCGGGCAGCTGGCGGATCCGCCGATGACCAAGGACGCGGTGGCCGGCCGCATCCGCCGCCTCCTGTCTACGGCCGACAAACATGCCGAGGAACTGGGAATTCCGGGAACCGAAGCCAGCCTGACTCCGGAAATGCTCGAAGATCGCTAAGATCGAGGCATGAGACGAATCGCTATCAACGGCTTCGGCCGTATCGGCCGCGCCCTGTTCCGTCTGACCCTCGAACCCTCCTCCGATCTCGAGGTCGTTGCGATCAACGATCTCACCGATACCGAGACCCTCGCCCACCTGCTGACCCACGATTCCGTGTGGCCGCGCTTCGACCACGAGGTCAGCGCCGGTGAGGACTCCCTGACCGTCGACGGCCGGACCATCGCCGTGTTCAGCCAGGCCGATCCGGGCAGCATCGACTGGAGTTCCCAGAACGTCGAACTCGTCGTCGAATCCACGGGCCGATTCACTCGCCGTGACCAGGCCGAGGCCCACCTCGGCGGGTCCGTGCAGACCGTGGTCCTCTCCGCCCCCGGCAAGGACGTCGACGCCACGTTCGTGATGGGCGTGAACGAATCCGACTTCGATCCTGCCCAGCACACCGTGGTCTCCAACGCCTCGTGCACGACGAACTGCATGGCCACCGTGGTCAAGGCCGTCGACGACGCGATCGGCGTCGAATCCGGTCTGCTCAACACCGTCCACGCCTACACCGGGGACCAGATGCTCGTCGACGGCCCCCACCGCGACCTGCGCCGGGCCCGGGCGGCCGCGATCAACATCGTGCCCACCACCACGGGTGCCGCCCGCACCGTTGGCAAGGTCATCCCGCACCTGGCCGGCAAGCTCGACGGCCTCGCCGTGCGTGTTCCCGTGCCGGCCGGTTCGATCATCGACTTCACCTTCACCCCGGGACGCGAGACCAGCGCCGAGGAGATCAACGAGATCCTCGAGGCCGCCGCCGCGGACTCGCCCTATCTCGACTATTCGACCGACGAACTCGTCTCCACCGACATCGTCGGCACCACCGCCTCGGCGATCGTCGACTCCAAGCTGACGATGGCCCTGGGCAACCAGATCAAGATCGTGGCCTGGTACGACAACGAGTGGGGCTACACGAACCGTCTCAAGGACATGCTCAGCTACATTCTCAGGGAAAGGACCTCATGAGGACTTACGACGATCCGGGGATCTTCGCCGGGCACACGGTGCTCGTCCGCAGCGATCTCAACGTTCCGATGGACGGGACGACGATCACCGACCGCGGCCGGATCCTCGCCTCGGCGGGCACGATCAAGAACCTCGCCGAGGCGAGGGCCAAGGTTATCGTCATGTCCCACCTCGGCCGTCCCAAGGGCGAACCCGACCCGCAGTACTCCCTGGCCCCGATCGCCCCGGAACTCG
The DNA here is from genome assembly GCF_047300845.1 of Brevibacterium sp. GP-SGM9. NCBI lineage: Bacteria > Bacillati > Actinomycetota > Actinomycetes > Micrococcales > Brevibacteriaceae > Brevibacterium > Brevibacterium sp. GP-SGM9. Next base: position 344,377 of record NZ_CP178563.1, read on the forward strand.
CCACGGCGATCGGCCGCGAGGTCGCCTTCGCCTCCGACACCGTCGGTGAGGACGCGAAGGCGAAGGCTGCCGGTCTGAGCGAGGGACAGGTGCTGCTGCTCGAGAATCTCCGCTTCAACCCCGGAGAGACCGCGAAGGACGACGCCCAGCGGCAGGCCTTCGCCGCCGAGCTCGCCGCACTCGCCGACGACTTCGTCTCCGACGGATTCGGCGTCGTCCATCGCAAGCAGGCCTCGGTCTTCGACATCGCCGAACTGCTGCCCCACTACGCCGGTTCGCTCGTGCGGGCCGAGGTCGAAGTTAGCGACCGCCTGCTCAACGACCCGCAGGCCCCCTTCACCGTCGTCCTCGGCGGCTCGAAGGTCTCGGACAAGCTCGGCGTCATCGATAACCTCATCGATCGGGCGGACAATCTGCTCATCGGCGGCGGCATGGTCTTCACCTTCCTCGCAGCACTGGGTCACAGCATCGGCTCGAGCCTCGTCGAGACCGACCGGATCGCCGACGTCAAGAGCTACCTCGAACGCTCGCAGGCTGGGGGAGCGCGGATCGTGCTGCCCACCGACATCGTCATGGCCGCCTCCTTCGCCGCAGATGCCGAGAACTGGATCCGCCCGATCGACGAACTCGAATCGACGCCGGCCGCAGACAGCGGACTCGGCCTCGACATCGGACCCGAGACCGCCACCGCCTATGCGCAGATCATCGAGAACTCGGCCACCGTGTTCTGGAACGGTCCGATGGGCGTCTTCGAATTCGCGGCCTTCGCCGCCGGAACCAAGTCCGTGGCGCAGGCGCTGACAGCCTCCGCGGCCGAGGGGGAGCGCCTCACCGTTGTCGGCGGCGGCGATTCCGCGGCGGCCGTGCGCAGCCTCGGCTTCTCCGATGAGGAATTCGGACACATCTCCACGGGCGGAGGAGCCAGCCTCGAATACCTCGAAGGCAAGACCCTGCCCGGACTCGACGCACTCGCATAAGGAAGAAGAGCACAATGAGCGACCGCACCCTGCTCCTGGCCGGAAACTGGAAGATGAACCACGATCATCTCGAGGCCATCTCCAGCGTCCAGAAACTCGCCTGGGCCTTAGAAGACGCCAAGCTCGACGAGAGTCGCTGCGAAGTCGTCGTGATTCCGCCGTTCACCGACATCCGCTCCGTCCAGACCCTCATCCAGGGCGACAAGCTGTGGTTGGGCTACGGTGCCCAGGACGTCTCCCAGCATGAACCTGGAGCACACACCGGAGAGATCGCCGCCTCGTTCCTGTCCCGGCTCGGCTGCACCTATGTCGTCATCGGCCACAGCGAACGACGCGCGAACAACCACGAAACCGATGAGATCGTGGCCGCGAAGATCAAGGCGGCGGTGTCCGCTGATCTCACCCCGATCCTCTGCGTGGGCGAGTCGCTCGACCAGCGGCAGGAGAAGACCCATGTCGACTTCACGCTGCGTCAGCTCGAGGAGTCCCTGGCCGGACTCGGAGCCGAGGCCCTCGACGGCCTCGTCATCGCCTATGAACCCGTGTGGGCGATCGGGACCGGGGAGACGGCGACCGCCGCCGATGCCGCGGAGATGGCCTCAGCGATCCGCGCCCACCTGGGCGAGAAGTACGGACCCGGACTGGCAGAAGCCACCCGCATCATCTACGGCGGCTCGGTCAATACCGACAACGTCGCAGAGATCGTGGCCTCGGCCGATGTCGACGGAGCGCTCGTCGGCGGAGCCAGCCTCAACGGCCCCGACTTCGCCGCTTTGTGCAAGGCCGCGGTCGCCAAGTAGACTGAACTGCAAATCACCTGACGAATACAGAGGCTGTTACCGACGTGGAAATCCTCAACATCATACTCATTGCGCTGCTCGTGCTCACGAGCATCTTCCTCACCCTGCTGATCCTCATGCACAAGGGCAAGGGCGGAGGCATGTCGGACATGTTCGGCGGCGGAATGTCATCGTCGCTCGGCTCGTCCGGCGTGGCCGAGCGCAACCTCAACCGCTTCACCACGCTGATGGCGATCGTGTGGGCAGCCAGCATCATCCTGCTCGGACTCATCACCCGCTTCAACGGCTGATCACGCCCCGAGCGCCCGCGCATGAGGAAGGGCCCCGACCGAATGGTCGGGGCCCTTCCTCATGCGCGTCTCCTGAGCTGACTTCAGCCCCGAGCAGTCCTCAGCCCCGAGCAGTCCTCAGCCCCGAGCAGTCCTCAGTCCACGCCGAAGTGGTGCTGGGGCGAGATCGTGCCGAGGGCTTCGCGCACCTGCTGGAGGCCGAGGGTCCGATTGAGCAGGTGGAGGCGGAGCACCGGGCGATTCCTCTCGGCCAGTGCGGCGGCATCCCCGGCCGCCTGTGCCCGCTGGAGCTCCGTAAACCCGTAGGAGCGGCCCGGCACCAGCAGATCCGTCCGGGGTTCGGCCGTGATCTGGAGGAACACCCCGTTCGGGTGGCCGCCCTTGTGGTATTGGCCCGTCGAATGCAGGTACCTCGGTCCGAAGCCGAAGGTGGTCTGCACGCCGGCATGCGTGGACACCAGGGCGCGCAGCCCCTCCGCCGCCGCATCGGCGATCCTGTCGAGATAGGCCTGGATCCCGACATAACCGTATTCGTCGACCGTGGCGAAGAGCTCTTCGAGAGCCTCCTTCAGGGTCTGAACACCCTCACCGGAGCCGAAGACCTGCACCTGGCCCTCCCGGAACGCCGGAGGCTGTTCGTCTCCGTCGGCCGGTCGTGCCAGCACCTGCTTGGCATTGGCCTTCGCGGACTCGACGTCCGGCTGATCGAACGGGTTGACCCCGATGCTGTAGCCGGCGATCGCCGTGGCGTACTCCCAGAACAGGAACAGTTCGCCGAGGCTGCCATCGACGACGGCCTCGAATCCGGAGGGGGCACCGAGGCCCTCGTCTGCGGCACCGAGCACACACAGCAGAGCATCGGCCCGGGCATCGGAGAAGCCGACATCGCCGGTTCCGTCGACGACGACCGGCAGGATACCCTGCCCGTCCTTGCCGAGGGACTCGGCGACGAGCTGCTCGACCCAGGGGGAGAGCCCGGTCAGTGCCGGTGAGGTCTCAGCGAGCACGAGCTTCTCGGTCGCCCGCGCATGTCCGATGCCCAGCCAGGTGCCGAAGCGCAGGACCGGGTTGTCCGCGGAGTCCGCGGCGAACTCGGCAACGGCTGAGGCCGCCGCTGCGACGATGCCACGCACATCGACACCGGCGAGTCCAGCCGGGACCAGACCGAAGGGCGAGAGCGCACTGAAGCGACCGCCTACAGTCGGATCGGCGCGGAAGGTGGCGAGGAAGCCCTGCTCGTTCGCGAGCGCATCGAGCTCGGTGCCCGGGTCCGTGATCGCGATCATCCGGGAGCCCGGGTCGATGCCGAGAGCCTCGAACGCCGAGGAGAAGGCCCGTCTGATCGCGTCGGTCTCGACCGTGGTCCCCGATTTCGAGGCGACGACGAGAACGGTGTGGGACAGGTCGGTGCCGATCGCCTCGGCGACCTGGTTCGGGTCGGTCGAATCCACGACCTCGAGGCGGACGCCGGCGGTACCGGCCATCACCTCGGGCGCCAAGGAGGAGCCGCCCATTCCGGTCAGGCTGATCGACCGCAGACCCTGCTCGCTCAGACGCTGTCGCAGGGACTCGATCTCATCACACAGCTCGGCCGCATGGGCGGGCAGGTCCACCCACCCTAACCGGGAGGCGACACCCTCGGCATCGTCGAACACCCCGGCGTCCTTGTCCGTGATCCGGCCGGCCACACGCGCCGAGATCAGCCGAGTGAGCTCGGCGTCGAATTCCTCGTCGACGGGAACGCTGAGCTGGAGTCTCATGCTCGACCCAGCGCCGTGCGGATCGTGCCCTGGAGCTCGGTCCAGCTGACATCGAACTTCTCCAGACCCTGCTGTTCGAGCACGGTCATCACCTCCGCGTAGTCGATGCCGAGTCGGGCCAGGGAGTCGAAGACCTCGTCCGCGGCGCGGTAGTCGGAGGCCGTGATCTCTCCGGTGACCTCACCGTGGTCGGCGAAGGCCTCGAGCGTCGGCTCGGGCATCGTGTTGACTGTGTTCTCGGCGACGAGACCGGACACGTACATGGTGTCCGCGTAGTCGGGGTTCTTCACACCGGTCGAGGCCCACAGCAGCCGCTGCGGCCGGGCGCCGGCGAGTTCGAGGACCCGGAAGCGCTCCGAGGTGAAGAGCTGCGAATGGATCTCGTGGGCGAGCACACAGTTCGCGATGCCGGCCCGGCCCTTGAGCCCGGCGGCAGCGGGATCGTCGAGTGCGTCGAGTCGGGCATCGATCTCGGAGTCGACGCGGGAGACGAACACCGAGGCCACGGACCGGATCGTCGACAGATCGTGTCCGGCGGCGCGGGCCTTCTCCAGCCCCTGCAGGAACGCCTCGACGACGTGACGGTAGCGAGTCAGCGAGAACACGAGGGTGACGTTGACGCTGATACCGGCGCCGATGGTCTCCGAGATGGCTCGCAGGCCCGCCTCGGTGGCCGGGATCTTGATCATCGTGTTCGGTTCGCCGACGCGCTCCCACAGCGCCTTGGCCGAGGCCACGGTGCCCTCGGCATCATGGGCCAGCGGGGGAGCGACCTCGATGGACACGCGTCCGTCGTCGCCGTCGGTGGCATCGAAGATCGGGCGGAAGAGCCGAGCGGCCTCCGCCACGTCCGTGGTGGTCAGGGACTCGATGGCCTCATCGACCTCGACGCCCTGTCCGGCGAGTTCGGCGACCGCAGCATCGTAGCTGTCGGCTCCGGCGATCGCATTGGCGAAGATCGTCGGGTTCGTCGTCACCCCGGTGACCTGCGATTCGGCGATGAGCCGGGCGAGGTCCCCGGACTTCAGGCGGGTGCGGGAGAGGTCATCGAGCCAGATCGAGACCCCGTGCGAACTCAGCCGTTCCAGATTGGTGCTCATGCGTTCTCCTTCGCCGCGGCGATCGAATCCTCGGCGGCGGTGACGACGGCCGCCGAGGTGATGCCGAACTTCTCGTACAGGGTCGCGTAGTCGGCGGAGGCGCCGAAGTGCTCGATGGACACGGCCCGGCCCGCATCGCCGAGGTATTTGTGCCAGCTCATGGCGGAGGCCGCCTCGATGCTCACCCGGGCCTTGAGGGATCGGGGGAGCACGGTGCGACGGTAGTCCTCGTCCTGGGCGTCGAACCATTCCTGGCATGGCATGGAGATGACCCGGGCGGCGGTCCCGGAGGCGTGGAGCTCCTCGGCGGCGGCCAGGGCGATGGCGACCTCGGAGCCGCTGGCGAGGATGGCGACCTCGGGTTCGTCACCGGTGTCGGTGAGCACATAGCCGCCGCGTTCAGCCTCGGCGGCGGGAGCGTACTTCTCCCGGTCGAGGACCGGCACCGCCTGACGGGTGAGGACGAGGCCGCTGGGGCCGTCGCCGCGCTGGAGGATCTTGCGCCAGGCCACGGCGGTCTCATTGGCATCGGCGGGACGGACCACATCGAGGCCGGGGATCGCGCGCAGCGCCGAAAGATGCTCGATGGGCTGGTGGGTCGGGCCGTCCTCGCCGAGACCGATCGAGTCATGCGTCCACACGAAGATGTTCGGCACCTCCTGCAGAGCCGCCAGGCGGACGGCCGGGCGCTGGTAGTCGCTGAAGACGAGGAAGGTGCCCGTGTAGGGGCGGGTGCCGCCGTGGAGGGCGATGCCGTTGCCGATGAGTCCGGCCGAGAACTCACGCACGCCGAAGTGGATGTTGCGTCCGTATTCGTTGCCGGAGAAGGCCCCGGTCGACCGGTGTGCCGGCAGGAAGCTGGGCTCGCCCTTGATCAGGGTGTTGTTCGAGCCTGCGAGGTCGGCCGAGCCGCCCCAGAGCTCCGGCATCGTCTCGGCGATGGCGTTGAGGACCTGCCCCGAGGCGGCGCGAGTGGCGATGCCCTTCTCGCTGGCCTCGAAGACGGGGAAGGCGGAGTCGAGGTTCTCCGGCAGCTGACCCTTCGAGAGGCGGTCGAACAGGGCCGCGTTGTCCGGGTTGACCTCACGCCACGCGGCGAAGGCCTTGTCCCATTCGAGGTGCGCGGCGCGGCCGCGCTCACGCACGGCTCGGGTGTGTTCGAGGACCTCGGGGGCGACGGCGAAGGTCTCCTCGGGATCGAAGCCGAGGACCTCCTTGGTCGCCCGGATCTCCTCGTCGCCGAGGGCCGAACCATGCGAGCCGCCGGTGTTCTGGGCGTTCGGAGCCGGCCAGGCGATGATCGTCGAGAGTCGGATGAAGGAGGGGCGGGAATCCTTGCGGGCGGCCTCGACCGCGGCGTGGAAGGCCTCGATGTCCTCTTTGTACTCTCCTCCGGCGGTGAAGTCGACGTGCTGGACGTGCCAGCCGTAGGCGGCGTAGCGGGCCGCAGTGTCCTCACCGAAGGCGATCGCGGTGTCGTCTTCGATGGAGATCTTGTTGTCATCCCAGATCACGAGCAGATTGGACAGCTCCTGGGTGCCGGCCAGGGACGAGGCCTCGCCGGACACACCCTCCTCGAGGTCGCCGTCGGAGGCGAGCACGATGATCGAGTGGTCGAACGGGGAGGCCCCGGGGGCGGCTGCGGGGTCGAAGAGACCGCGTTCGCGACGGGAGGCCATGGCCATGCCCACCGCCGAGGCGAGGCCCGAGCCCAGCGGACCGGTGGTGATCTCGACGCCGGCGGTGTGGCCGACCTCGGGGTGGCCCGGGGTCAGGGAGCCCCAGGTGCGCAGGGCCTCAAGATCGTCGAGTTCGAGTCCGAAGCCGGCGAGGTAGAGCTGAACGTACTGAGTCAGGGAACTGTGGCCGCAGGAGAGGACGAAGCGGTCGCGACCGACCCAGCTGGGATCGGAGGGGTCATGGGTGAGCCCGTGCTGGTAGAGATAGTGGGCGATCGGCGCCAGACTCATCGCGGTTCCGGGGTGCCCGTTCCCTGCCTTCTGGACCGCGTCTGCGGCGAGGAGGCGGGCGGTGTCGACGGCGCGATTGTCGAGTTCTGTCCAGGACAGGGAGTTCATGTCTTCGAGCGATCCTTCGTTCGGCTGCGAGCGTGCACTCAAACTCTACCGCGCCGGGTCGCCCTCGCGCTCTCCGAGACATCGGGCGGACCTCGGGGTAGAGTGTGGTCGCGGCAGACCAGATCAGACCAGATCGGACCCTGCGGTTGCACGCAGTCGACGAGCAGAAGGGAACACGGTGGGCGAGGGAGCACAGCCGATGACGAATTCGACCCGGACGTCTCTGTCCTCACCTCGATCGTCTCTGTCCCCATCCCGATCAACGCTGGCGCCGCGGACTGCGGCAGATTCCCGCCCGACGCACCGCATCGCCACCGCTTCCTCGGTTCCCGAATCCCGGGAACGCCGCCGGCTGCTGGCTGCGGGTCCCATCGTCCCCGTTCTGTTCGCCATCGTCACCATCGCCGTCGCCTCGGCGCTGGGGCAGCCGCTGCGCGCCCCCGTCGACGTGGCCGCACTGCTGGGGTGGCTCGCCTTCACCGCGGTGCTGGTCCTTCCCTTCGTCGCCTCCCTCATCGTCATGCTCACCGCTCGCCGCGGCGGCCTCGCCTGGTTCACGACCCTCATCTACAGCCTCGTCGCCGGAGTTCTCGGACTCGGTGTGGATCTGTCCGTCCTCGCCTCCGAGTCGTCGACGGCGGCGCTGGGCCTCGTCTCCACCGTGGTCGTCCAGGCCGTCCTGCTGGCACCGATCGCGGCGACCATCGCCTTCATCGTCAACATCGTCCGCCAGCGCGGCCGCGAGCAGAGCGGACGAGATCAGCGTGACTGAGAGGCCGTCGCGACCGAGTGGGCAACACAGGTCGGGCCGACTGGCAAAAAATTCGACAGAGGGTAGAATCGGACCCGTGAGTGAACTTCGTCAGAACCCGGACACGCAGAGCGAACGGCCTCTGCAGAGGACCATCGACGAACAGAGCCACTCCCCACGTACACGGTCGAAGATCGGCGCCTACATCGCGCTGACGAAGCCCCGGGTGATCGAGCTCCTGCTCGTCACCACCGCCCCGGTGATGTTCCTCGCCGCGCAGGGCATGCCGAACCTCTGGCTGGTCCTCAACACCCTCATCGGCGGAGCCGCTGCGGCTGCGTCCGCCTCGGTGTTCAACTGCTATGTCGACCGTGACATCGATGCGAAGATGGATCGGACGAAGGACCGTCCCCTCGTCACAGGTGAGATCTCTCCCCGTGCGGCACTGATCTTCGCCTGCGCACTCGGGCTCGGGTCGATCTTCTGGCTCGGCGGATTCACCAACTGGGTCGCGGCGGGCCTGACCGCCTGCGCGATCCTCCTCTACGCCGTCTTCTACACGCTCATCCTCAAACGACGCACCACGCAGAACATCGTGTGGGGCGGCGCCGCGGGATGTATGCCCGTCCTCATCGGCTGGTCGGCCGTGACCGGGAGCCTGTCCTGGGAACCGCTCATCCTGTTCCTCGTCATCTTCTTCTGGACCCCGCCGCACTACTGGCCCCTGGCGATCAAGTACAAAGCCGACTACGACGCCGCCGACGTTCCTATGCTGCCTTCGAAGGTCCCGCCGACATCGGTGGGCCGACAGATGATCCTCTACACCTGGGCGATGGTGGCCTGTTCGCTCGCGCTCATCCCGGTCGCACCGATGGGACCCGTCTACACCGTCGTCGCGGTGCTCGCCGGCGCCTGGTTCCTGTGGTCGTGCTACGCCCTGGTCTCACGCGCGAAGAAGGGCCTCAACGGCACTTCGTTGCGGGCGATGAAGGTCTTCCACGGATCGATCACCTATCTCTCGCTGCTCTTCCTCGCCGTCGCGATCGACCCCTTCGTCGACACGCTCATCCCCGGCATCTGGTGAGCCTCAGCGCCTGAGTCTCAGCGCTGCTGTCGCTGAGCCTCAGCGCGCATTGACGAGGTCATCGATGACGATCTTCTTCATTCCCATCAACGCCTTGACCTGAGCGTCCCCGGTCATCAGTTCGCCGAGGTTGTCCGGCACGATCTGCCAGCTCACCCCGTATCTGTCCTTGAGCCAGCCGCACTGCTCGGATTCGGGCACCGCGGACAGTGCTGACCAGTAGTGATCGATCTCGGCCTGCCCGGCGCATTCCACGGTCATCGAGATCGCCTCGTTGAAGGTGAAGGCCGGACCGCCGTCGAGGCAGATGAAGCGATTTCCGTCGAGGAAGAAGACGCCCGTGATGACCTTCCCGCTCATGCCCGCATAGTGCGGATCGAGGGACTCGTCCGGGTAGCGTTCGATGGAGACGATGTGCGAGTTCGGGAAGACGGAGCAGTAGAACTCCATCGCCTCCTCGGCGTGATCAGGAAACCACAGGCACGGAACTATCGGCGTCGGGATGAGTGCTCCTCGGATATGCGCTGTCCAGGACGGCAACGCTTGCCGCAATGGTAGCCGAGAGACCGATCATGTGTAAGGCCACCAGGGGGACGGGAACGCCGTTGAAATACTGGACGTAGCCGATGAGCCCTTGGGCGAGTTCGACGATGAGGAGCACGGTGAGGGTGCGGACCATGGTGGTCTGCCCGCGCCGGAACGCGAGCACCAGGCCGATGACGGTGACGATGACGAGCAGCCAGACGGGGAAGGCATGGGTGCGGGTGATCCACACGTTGTCCAAGCCGTTGCGCGTCGAGATCGTCGACCCCGAGTGCGGTCCGGCACCGGTGGTGAGGACTCCGAAGAGGACGATGACAGCGGTCAGGGCGAGGATGATCCAGCCGAGCACCGGCAGCGGTGCCGGGGCTTTGGTCTTGAGCCTGACCCCGGTGTCATAGGTGCGCCTGACGAAGTAGGCGGCGACCCCGACGGCGATGGCCGAGGGCACGAAGTGGCCGGCGACGACCCAGGGATTGAGCTTCGTCCAGACGGTGATTCCGCCGACCACGGCCTGGACGGGCACGATCGCCAGCAGACCGAGGTTGAGCCAGAACAGGTCGGGGCGCCGCTTCCGGGCGCGCCAGAGCATGATGAGGATGAGCACGCCGAGCATCGCCAAGGCCACTGCGAGCAGGCGGTTGCCGAACTCGATGGCCCCGTGGATGCCCATCTCGCGGGTGGCCACGAGCGAGTCCGGGGTGCATTTGGGCCAGTCCGAGCAGCCGAGGCCGGACCCGGTGAGGCGGACGATGCCGCCGGTGAAGATGATTCCGCCCTGCGCGATGAGCATGGCCCATGCGGCGATGCGAATCCTGGTTGTGACCACTTCTCTCCTCATTCGAATCGGAACCACCTGCGTGCGGCAAGCGTTCCCAGCAGCCCCCATACGAGGAGCACGATCATTGCCTTGACGTCGAAGCCCGCCCCGTCGAGAGCCGCGCGCATCGCCTCGCCCAGGGCGCCGGACGGAAGGTATCCGACCAGTGTGCCCCATTCGCCTGGATGGGCGATGACAAGGCCGCCCGCCCCGGCCATGAGCACCCAGATGAGATTGGCTCCCGCCAGGGTCGCCTCCGCGCGGACGGTGCCGGCCATGAGCAGACCCAGGGAGAGCAGCGCGGCGGTGCCCAGGAGCGTGCCGCAGACGAGTGCGAGCACGTCGACGGGCCCGGTGAAGCCGAGCACGGCGGCGATGGCGAAGGCGAGGGCGAATTGGATGATGATGACGGCGATGACCGCGCCCAGCTTGCCGAGGATCAGACCGCTCGTGCCCAGCGGCGTCGTCGCCAGCTGTCTGAGCACGCCGTAGCGACGGTCGAAGGCGGTCGCGATTGCCTGGCCGGTGAACGCGGTCGAGGCCAGGCACAGGCTCAGCGCTCCCGGCAGCGCCACGATCAGCGGGTCCCCACCGTGTGGGATGGCCCCGAGGGCATCGAGCAGCGGGGTCTTCGCAAGGAAGACGAGCATGCCCAGAGGCAGGATGAGGGAGAGCAGCAGCTGCTCGCCGTTGCGGAGGACGGAGACCGTTTCGAATCGCACCTGGGCGGAGATCCGCTTGGTCCGCAGCGCGGGGGAGTTCGTCACCGCCGGTGACTGAGTCGTCGCGGGTGTCCCGGTCATAGCAGGCTTCTCAGTCATCGCAGCGGCCTGCCCGTGAGCTCGAAGAACACATCTGCCAGGGACTGGGAATGCATGTCGATGTCCGTGATCGTCAGCCCCGCCTCGGCGACGAGGGTGCAGAGGCGGGCGATCTGGTGGCTGTCGAGCTCCCCGTCGACGATGAGACTGGACCCGGTCGCCGAGGTGGGGGCGACGGCGTCCATGGCAGAGAGCAGACGCGCACGGTCCTGGTCGGTCTGCGGTGCAGCCGTCGGGCCTTCGGCCACGCGGATGTCGAGGCGTCGACCTGCGGGGGAGGCGTTGCGCAGCTCCTCCGGGGCGCCCTGGGCGATGATCCGTCCGCGATCGATGACGACGACCTCGTCGGCGAGCTCCTCCGCCTCGGCGAGGTCGTGGGTGGTCAGCACCACGGTCACCCCGCCGGCGGCGAGATCCCGGATGAAGTCGTGGACGACCTCCCTGGCCTGCGGGTCGAGTCCGGCGCAGGGTTCGTCGAGGAAGACCAACCGGGGACGGCCGATGAGGGCCGCGGCCAGAGCCACCCGCTGCTTCTGTCCGCCGGAGAGCCGCCGGATCGTGCGCGTGGAGAACTCATGGAGACCCAGAGGGTCGGCAAGCTCGTCCACGGGGACCGGATCCGAGTAGAGGGACGCGAGATGACGGAGGACCTGGAGCGGCTTCGCACCCATCGGCAGTCCGCCGTCCTGGAGCATCACCCCGGCCAGCTGCGAGGTCGTCTCGTGTTCGCGGTGGGGGTCATGGCCGAAGATCTCGACCCGACCGGCATCGGGGGCACGCGTGCCGACGGCCAGGGAGATCGTCGTCGACTTGCCCGCACCATTGGGGCCGAGCACGCCGAGGATGGATCCCGGCGCGGCGTCGAGGTCGATTCCGTCGACGACGTGGTGTGCGCCGTACGAGTAATGGAGACCGCGAATGGTGAGAGCCGATTCTGACACCCGACCATTCTACGGGCGGTCGAATCCTCGTGCGGTTAGGCTCACCTAGTTTTACGAAACAAATTACGCAACAATATTGTTGTGTTAGTCAAGGAGGTGGAAAATGGCTGCAAACGACACGGAAGATCGCCGAACCCGGCAGAAGGTCTTCAGCTCCGTGCTCGACGAAGGCCCCATCACCGCTTCGTCACTGGCCAAAGCCCTCGACCTGACTCCGGCGGCGATCCGCCGCCATCTCGATGCCCTCGAGAACGAGGACCTCATCGAGGTGCGCGAATTCGCCGGGAAGCAGTCGGGGCGGGGACGTCCGGCCAGGCACTATGTGGTCACTTCGCGTGGACACGGCTCCGTCAGCCATTCCTACGATGAGCTGGCCGTCAACATCCTCAAATTCATGAAGGATCGCGATGGCGGGGAAGCCGTCGAGGAATACACCGAGGATTTCGTGGCCAAGCTCCGCGACCGCCTCGGCGGAGAACTCGACAGGAGGGGCGGCACCACCGTGGCGTCCCGCTCCCGAGCCCTGGCGGCCGCGCTGACCAGGGAAGGATATGCCGCCTCGGCGACCCCGGTTGCGGCAGGAACCCCGCTCGAAGCGATGCAGCTGTGCCAGGGACACTGCCCGATCCAAGCGGTGGCCTCGGAATTCCCGGAGATCTGCGAAGCGGAGCTCGAGATGTTCTCGGACTACCTCGGCGTGGATGTGCGCAGGCTCTCGTCGCTGGCGCACGGGGACCATGTCTGCACCACCCACATTCCCACCTCGGAACTCACCAGACCACTCATTCACAGCAATGATCGACCTCAAGGAGGTTCACGATGACTGACACAGGAAATCGGATCATCGATGCCAACCCCGAGCTCAAAGACCTCGGGCAGTACGCATACGGTTGGCACGACGATAACGACGCCGGTGCGACCGCGGTGCGCGGCCTCAGCGAGGACGTGGTGCGCAACATCTCGAAGCTCAAGGACGAACCCGAGTGGATGCTCAACCGTCGACTCAAGGCCCTGAAGCTCTTCGACAAGAAGCCCATGCCCAACTGGGGTGCGGACCTCACCGGCATCGACTTCGCCGACATCAAGTACTTCGTGCGCTCCACCGAAGGTCAGGCCACCTCGTGGGAGGATCTGCCCGAGGACATCCGCAACACCTATGACCGGCTCGGCATCCCCGAGGCGGAGAAGCAGCGCCTCGTCGCCGGCGTCGCGGCTCAGTACGAGTCCGAGGTCGTCTACCACCAGATCAACGAGGAGCTCGAGCGTCAGGGTGTCATCTTCATGGACACCGACACCGGTCTGCGCGAGCACCCGGAGATCTTCGAGGAGTACTTCGGCTCGATCATCCCGGCCGGGGACAACAAGTTCTCCGCTCTGAACACTGCCGTGTGGTCCGGCGGCTCCTTCGTCTACGTCCCCAAGGGCGTCCACGTCGAGATCCCGCTGCAGGCCTACTTCCGTATCAACACCGAGAACATGGGCCAGTTCGAACGCACCCTGATCATCGCCGACGAAGGCTCCTCCGTCCACTACGTCGAGGGCTGCACGGCGCCGATCTACAAGACGGACTCCCTGCACTCGGCCGTCGTCGAGATCGTCGCGAAGAAGGATGCGAAGGTCCGCTACACGACGATCCAGAACTGGTCGAACAACGTCTACAACCTCGTGACCAAGCGCGCGATCGCCGAAGAGGGCGCCTCCATGGAATGGGTCGACGGCAACATCGGCTCGAAGGTGACCATGAAGTACCCGGCCATCTGGATGACCGGCGAACACGCTCGAGGAGAGACCCTGTCCGTGGCCTTCGCCGGCGAGGGACAGCACCAGGACACCGGTGCGAAGATGGTCCACGCCGCTCCGCACACGCACTCCTCGATCGTCTCGAAGTCCGTGGCCCGCGGCGGGGGACGCGCAGGCTACCGTGGCCTCGTCCACGTCCACCCCGGTGCCGAGGGTTCGTCGAACAACGTCCTCTGCGACGCCCTGCTCGTCGACAACGTCTCCCGCTCCGACACCTACCCCTACATCGACATCCGCGAGGACGATGTGACCCTCGGTCACGAGGCCACGGTGTCGAAGGTGAGCGAGGACCAGCTCTTCTACCTGATGAGCCGCGGCATGGAGGAGACCGAGGCGATGGCGATGATCGTGCGCGGATTCGTCGAGCCGATCGCTCGCGAGCTGCCCATGGAATACGCACTCGAGCTCAACCGCCTCATCGAACTGCAGATGGAAGGGGCCGTGGGCTGATCCCCACCGCCGTCCACACCAAGGAGTTTATTCAGTGACTGATACCACCAATCCGCTGGGCGTCGATGAGCACTCTCATGGCGCCGGCGTCCAGGTTCCCGATTCCAAGCGGGACGCACGCACACGCAGCTTCGCCACCGCCGACTTCCCCGTCCCGACCGGACGTGAGGAGGAATGGCGGTTCTCCCCGGTGCGCAAGCTCAGTGAGTTCTTCACCGATGCCGGCACCGAGGCGGACCTGCAGGTGACGAACGAACTGCCCGAGGGCATCTCGGTCGAGGAGATCTCGCTCGATGCCGCACAGGAGCTGGGCATCCTCGAACCCGAGGACCGGGCAGCCGCCGTCGCTGCGAACCGTGCGAAGACCGTGACCCACTACTCGGTGCCCGCGAACACCGAACTCGACCAGGCGGCGATCATCCACGCCGACGGCACCGGCGATGAGATCACCCACGGCCATGTGGTCGTCTCCGTCGGTGCGAACGCCAAGGCCACCATCGTCGTCGAGCACGAGGGACCGGCCCGGTACTCCGAGCTCGTGTCGCTGGTCATCGGCGACGGCGCGGACGTGACCTTCGTGTCGCTGCAGCTCTGGGACGACGAATCGCAGCACCTCGGCCAGCACGATGCGATCGTGGGCAAGGATGCGAAGCTCAAGCACATCGTCATCAGCCTCGGCGGTGACATCGTGCGCCTGAACACGAACGTGCGCTATTCCGCTGCCGGGGGAGAGGCCGAACTGCTCGGCCTGTACTTCGCCGATGCCGGACAGCACTTCGAGCACCGCACCTACATCGATCACAACACGCCGAAGGCGAAGTCGAACGTCCACTACAAGGGGGCCCTGCAGGGCAAGGACGCGCGCAGCGTATGGATCGGCGATGTCCTCATCCGCCCCGAGGCCCTCGACATCGACACCTACGAGCTCAACCGCAACCTCATCCTCACCGATGGGGCTCGGGCGGACTCGGTGCCGAACCTCGAGATCGAGACCGGCGACATCGCCGGTGCCGGACACGCCTCCTCGACCGGTCGCTTCGACGAGGAGCACCTGTTCTACCTGATGAGCCGCGGCATCCCCGAGGATGTCGCCCGTCAGCTCGTGGTCCGCGGATTCTTCAACGAGGTCATCCAGAAGATCCAGGTCCCCGAGATCGAAGAGGTCCTCAACGAACGAATCGAGGACGAGCTCTCACGGAGCGTTCTGTGACCATGATCGACGTGGCGGCCGCCGACGAGGTGGCCCCCGGAGGCACGATACGCATCGAAGTGGACAACCACGAGATCTGCATCGCCCGTGACTCCGACGGTCGGATCCATGCGATCGACGACCTGTGCACCCACGGCGAGGTCTCCCTGGCCGAGGGCGAGGTGGAAGGCTGCGCCATCGAATGCTGGCTGCACGGCTCGCATTTCGACCTCACCAGCGGTCAGCCGCTGAGCCCACCGGCATTCGAACCCGTCGCGGTCTACGACTGCAAGGAGATCGCCGGCCGCATCCTGCTCGACCCGACCACGACCCTGAACTGAAACGAAGAACAAAGGATTGTCATGTCCAACCTGAAGATCGAAGACCTGCACGTCAGCGTCAACACCGAAAACGGTCCGAAGCCGATTCTCAACGGCATCAACCTCGAGATCAACTCGAACGAGACTCACGCCATCATGGGCCCCAACGGCTCGGGCAAGTCCACCCTCGCCTACTCCCTGTCCGGTCACCCGAAGTACGAAGTGACCTCCGGATCGGTCACCCTCGACGGTGAAGACGTGCTCGAGATGTCCGTGGACGAGCGGGCGAAGGCCGGCCTGTTCCTGGCCATGCAGTACCCCGTCGAGGTGCCCGGCGTGACCGTGACGAACTTCCTCCGCTCGGCCAAGACCGCCATCGACGGTGAGGCGCCGAAGCTGCGTCACTGGACCAAGGACCTCAAGTCCGCGATGGAGAGCCTGCGGGTCGATCCCGAGTTCGCCAACCGAAATGTCAACGAGGGCTTCTCCGGCGGTGAGAAGAAGCGTCACGAGATCCTCCAGCTCGAGATGCTCAAGCCGAAGTTCGCCGTGCTCGACGAGACCGACTCCGGCCTCGACGTCGACGCCCTGCGCATCGTCTCCGAGGGCGTCAACCGGGTCAAGGGATCGACCGATGTCGGCATCCTCCTCATCACCCACTACACGCGCATCCTGCAGTACATCAAGCCCGATCACGTGCACGTGATCATCAAGGGCCGGGTTGCCGAAGAGGGCGGACCGGAACTGGCCGACCGCCTCGAGGCCGAAGGCTACGACCGCTTCTTCGCACCGACGGCCTGATGTTCGCACGGCTGCGAGGCGATTTCCCGATCCTCGATGAGAGGGTCGGGGAGTTGCCGCTGTCCTATCTCGACTCCGGTGCGACCTCCCAGAAGCCGCAGTGTGTGATCGATACCTTCACCGAGTACTACGCCCAGCGCAATGCCGCCGTCCACCGCGGTGCCCACACGCTGGCGGTGCGGGCCACGGACGCCTTCGAGGGCGGCCGCGCGGCCGTCGCCGGACTCGTCGGAGGAGCACCCGAACAGGTGTGCTGGACGAAGAACGCCACCGAGGCGCTCAACATCGTGGCACTCGGCATCGACCGGGCCAGCCACGGCTTCGGGGGTGAGGCGGCGAAGCGCTTCGCCATCGGAGAAGGCGACTCGATTGTCGTCACCGAGATGGAGCATCACGCCAATCTCGTCCCCTGGCAGCAGCTGGCCGCCTCGACCGGAGCGAGCCTGCGCTGGCTGCCGGTGACCGAGGCCGGCGAACTCAACCTGAGCGAACTCGACTCGATCGTCGACGAGACGACGAAGGTGCTCGCCTTCACCCACGTGTCCAATGTCCTCGGCACCGTCAACCCCGTCGACACGCTCGTCGCCCGGGCCCGCGCTGTCGGCGCCGCTGTGGTGCTCGACGCCTGCCAGTCCGTGCCGCACATGCCCGTGGACTTCGTCGACCTCGACGTCGACTTCGCGGCGTTCTCCGCGCACAAGGCGCTCGGACCCACCGGGCTCGGTGTGCTCTGGGGCAAGCCTGAGCTGCTCGACGCGCTGCCGCCGGTGCTCACCGGGGGATCGATGATCACGACCGTGACCATGGAGAACACCGAGTTCATGCCCGCACCCCAGCGCTTCGAGGCCGGCACCCAGCCCGTGGCCGAGGTCGCGGCCTTCGCCACGGCCGTGGGCTACCTCGCCGAGGTGGGCCTGGAGAACGTCTATGCCCACGAACGCGAACTCGCCGAGGTGCTGCTGGACGGCATCGCCGAGATCCCGGGCATCCGCGTCCTCGGCTCTGCCGAGCAGCGGATCGGGACCGTGGCCTTCGATGTCGAGGGCGTCCACGCCCACGATGTCGGACAGTACCTCGACTCGCAGGGCGTGGCTGTGCGGGTCGGCCACCACTGCGCTCAGCCGCTGCACCGTCGTTTCGGGGTCACCGCCTCGACGCGGGCGAGCACCTACCTGTACAACAACGTCGAGGACTGCCAGCGGTTCCTCGCCGCCCTCGCCGAGGTGCGGCCGTTCTTCGGGGTGGGGGAGCAGGCCTCATGAGCACTCAGATGCAGCAGCTCTACCAACAGGTCATCCTCGACCATTCGCGGTCCCGGATCGGCAACTCCGCCCTGCTGGGCGAGAACGCCGCCGGTCCGCACGGGTACTCCCATCAGGTCAACCCGACCTGCGGGGACGAGATCGAGCTCGAAACCGAGCTGCTCGAGGACGGGCGGATCGCCGTGCGCTGGTCCGGCGACGGCTGTTCGATCTCGATGGCCTCGGCCTCGGTGCTCTCCGAACTCGCCGACGACTCTACGATCGAGGGGATGCTGAAGATCGAGGGACAGTTTTACGAACTCATGCACTCGCGTGGGACAATGGAGGCCGACGAAGATGTTCTCGGAGACGCCGCGGCGTTCACAGGAGTCTCGAAGTTCCCGGCCAGGATCAAGTGCGCACTCCTGTCCTGGGTGGCCTTCAAGGACGCACTCAACCAAGCACAAACAGCGCGTGAGGAGAAACGACATGCCTGAAGTCATTGACGCACCGCAGAACGCGAGCGTCGACGAGGTTCGCGAGGCGATGATGGACGTCGTCGACCCCGAACTCGGCGTCAACATCGTCGACCTCGGCCTCGTCTACGGACTCTCGGTCGAAGACGACGGCACCGCCGTCGTCGAGATGACCCTGACCTCGGCGGCCTGCCCGCTGACCGACGTCATCGAAGATCAGACGGCCCAGTGCCTCGACGGCATCGTGCCGGCCTACCGCATCAACTGGGTGTGGATGCCGCCATGGGGTCCGGAGAAGATCACCGAGGACGGCCGCGAACAGATGCGGGCCCTGGGGTTCAACATCTGAGTTCAGCACCAGCTGAGACTCGAATCCAACTGAATCACGAGTCCCGAATCGCGGGACCAGACGTCCCCGCGGGGACGCCCACCACCTCGCCGAGGCGGGTGCGTCGATTCCGACGCCCCGCCTCGGCGAGTCTCGTCGGCACCACGGCGAGTTCCGTCGGCACGCCGGACTGGTCACGCAGATCACCGCCCCTGAATGCCTGTCCTGGCCGGTGACGTGAAAGAATGGAAGCCGACTTTCCAAGGAGAACCATTGACGATCATCGCTGCCGCAGACGGGTCTGCGCTCGGCAACCCCGGACCCGCCGGGTGGGCCTGGTACATCGACGACGACTGCTGGCGTGCGGGCGGCTGGAAGAACGCGACGAACAATCGCGGCGAACTCATGGCCGTGCTCGACCTGCTCGAGGCCACCGCCGATGCCGATGAGGAGCTCAAGGTCTTCTGCGACTCCCAATACGTGATCAACGCCCTGACCAAATGGATGCCCGGGTGGAAACGCAAGGGCTGGAAGAAGGCCGACGGGAAGGAAGTCCTCAATCGGGACCTCCTCGAACTCCTCGACACCGCACTGACAGGCCGCGAGGTCGAATTCGAGTGGGTCAAGGGTCACAGCAACCACGCGATGAACGAGGCCGCCGATGACCGCGCGAGGGCGGCGGCCACGGCCTATCAGAAGGGCACAAGCGTGCCCGAAGGTCCCGGATTCGTCCCCGCGGGGACGCCCGCCTCGGCTCCGACCACTGGCGAGGACACGACACCCGCCTCGGCGCCGGAGGGCGAAGTCACCACCGTCGTGTCCTGTCGGGTGCCCACCTCTCAGGCGGACCAACTCGTCGCCCGGGCGAAGGCCCGCGGCATCCACCCCCAAGAATTCCTGGCCGAGATCATCGGCCGCAGTTTGGAGAACGAATGATTCAGGCCTCCGGTCTCGAAGTCGCCGTCGGCGCCCGCACCCTCATGTCCGATGTGTCCTTCCGGGTGGACAAGGGTGACCGCGTCGGACTCGTCGGACGCAACGGCGCCGGCAAGACCACCCTGACGAAGGTGATCATGGGCGGGCACCCGGCCGCCGGCGGCAACGTTTCGATCTCCGGATCCGTCGGTTACCTGCCCCAGGACCCGCGCAGCGGTGACCTGCAGGCCACGGGGATGGAGCGCATCCTCTCCGTCCGCGAACTCGATGTCCTGGTCAAGCGCCTGCGCAAGGCCGAACGTCAGATGGCCTCGCCCGATGAGAACGTCGCGGCCAAGGCCATCGACCGCTATCCCCGCATCGAAGCGGAATTCATGGCCGCCGGCGGCTACTCCGCCGAATCGGAGGCCTATGCGATCGCGGCTAACCTCGGCCTCGACGAGGACCTCATCGGCCAGGAGATCGGCACCCTCTCCGGCGGTCAACGCCGCCGGGTCGAACTCGCGCGCATCCTGTTCTCGTCTCCGGACACGATGATCCTCGACGAACCGACGAACCACCTCGACGCCGAATCCGTGCTGTGGCTGCGCGACTACCTCAAGGGGTACTCGGGCGGACTCATCGTCATCAGCCACGACCTCGATCTCATCGACGAGGTCGTCAACAAGGTCTTCTTCCTCGACGCCACCCGGCAGACCATCGATATCTACTCGATGGGCTACCGCCTCTACCTCAAGCAGCGTGAGGACGACGAACGTCGCCGCCGCCGTGAGCGGGCGAATGCGGAGAAGAAGGCCTCCGCGCTGACAGCTCAGGCGAACAAGATGATGGCGAAGGCCACGAAGACGGTCGCCGCCCAGCAGATGGCCAAACGCGCCGAACGCCTCCTTGCCGGTCTCGACGACGAACGCGCCACCGAGAAGGTCGCAAACCTCCGCTTCCCGGCACCGGCCGACTGCGGACGCGTGCCGCTGACCGCCGAAGGACTGTCCCGCAGCTTCGGCTCCACGGAGGTGTTCACCGGCGTCGATCTCGCCATCGACAAGGGCTCCCGCGTGGTCATCCTCGGCTACAACGGCGCCGGCAAGACCACGCTGCTGCGCCTCCTCGCCGGACTCGATGACCCGGATTCGGGTGAAGTCGTGCCCGGGTACGGGCTCAAGCTCGGCTACTACGCGCAGGAGCACGAGACGCTCGACCTCGAACGCAGCGTGCTCGAGAACATGAGCCGGAACTCCCCGCATCTCGACGACACGGCCGTGCGCAATGTGCTCGGCTCGTTCCTGTTCTCCGGCGACGACGTGCACAAACCCGCCCGGGTGCTCTCCGGCGGTGAGAAGACGCGACTGGCGTTGGCGACCCTGGTGGTCTCGAGCGCGAACGTGCTCCTCCTCGACGAGCCGACGAACAACCTCGACCCGGCCTCCCGTGAGGAGATCCTCTCGGCGATCCGCCGCTACGAGGGCGCGATCATCCTCGTCACCCACGATGAGGGAGCCGTCTCCGCCCTCGACCCGGACCGGGTGCTGTTGCTGCCCGACGGGGACGAGGACCTGTGGAACGACACCTACCTCGACCTCGTCAGCCTCGCCTGATTCGGGCCCGGGCCCGGCTCAGTTCGAGCGGAACCGCTCCTCGAGGAGTTCGTCCTCCTCCGCCTCGGCGCGCCCGTGGACACCGGGGGCGGTGAAGCGGTTGCGGCCGTAGCGGCTGCCCGGCTGGCTGATCTTGGCACCGGCGGCCAGCGCCGCCTTGTCGACGACGACGTAATCGGGCTCACCGGTGGACTGTTCGGCCACCTCGGCAGCGGCCTTGCGCTCTCGCCTGGCCGAGATCGACACGGCGATGATGATCATGATGCCGAAGGCGAACCACTGGAGCATATAGGACAGGTGGTTGCCGGGGTTGAGGTCGGGCATCGGCAGGGGAGTGAGGCCCTCGGCGTCGGGCAGCCCGTTGGTGGTGTCGGCGACCTCGCCGTAGACGTGGGCGTAGGCGTCATCCATTCCGGGAATCCGGGCGGGGTCGATGGCCTTGATCATGCCCTCCGGATTGTCGTCGTCGGCTCCGTCCTGCGCCGGGCGCAGATGAGCCACGATGCTCTGGTGTCCGGTGGGGGTGGCAGGCACCTGGTCGGCATCGGCGATCCACCCCCTGACCACGGCGATCGTCTGTCCGGAGTCGAGTGCGAAGGGGACGACGACATAGAAGCCGGTCTGATCGTTGACGGTGCGATTGCGGGCCAGCACGGTGTCCTCGCTGCGGAACTCGCCCTCGAGGGAGACCTGCTTCCACTCATCGGAATCGTCGAGCGCCGCCGAGGCGGAGGGAAGGATCTGGTCGATGTCGACGGGATCGGCCGAATAGTTCGCATTGATCGTCGCGATCTCGTTCTCACGCTGCTCACGGCGATCCTTCTGCCACAGGGCCAGGCACACGCAGGCGATGACGACGATGATCGTCATCGCGATGTACTTGAGCCACCGGGCGCTGAAGAGGAAGGAATAGCGTGACATCAGCCTGCTCCTTCGGGGATGGCGTCGATGTCGACGTCGGCGATGAAGAAGCCGCGCAGGTCGAGGAAGTGCCGCAGGTATTCGAGGTGTTCCTCACACGCCAGCCAGACCTTGCGCCTCTCGGGGGTGTGCAGGCCGGGGTTGTTCCACAGTACGGCGCGGGTGGCATCGGCTCGGCACGCCTTGGCCGAGCACTGGAGTCGCTCCGTCACGAATCCTCACCCCTGGTCCGAGGACGGCTGGGATTCGCAGCTGGGGACTTATCGTCATCTTCGGCGAGATCGCCGGGCACGATGTCCCCGCTGACGGTCTCCCCACTCACGGTGTCCCCGCTGACGGTCTCCGAGGAGATGGTCTCGCCCGTGGACGGCGGCAACTCGGCCAGCGGAGCGGAGTCGATGAGCGCGGTCGAGTCGTTGCTGCTGCGTTCACGACCCGCATTGGCGAAGATCACAGCCGGATAGGGCAGCAGCACGGCACCGGCGACGAGGATCCACATGAGCACATGGAGATCGGCGACGAATGCGAAGTACGCCCCCACGAAGCAGAACGTCCTGATGCCCATGGTGATCGAGTACTTGATGATCCGCGACTTCATGTCGTCGTCAAGGGCGGTGTCTGCCGTGGTGATCTGCTGCGGGTGCTTGGCCATAACCTTCTTCGATCGATTACTGCTACAAAATCATACTCTTCGTTTGTGTGAGTCGTATCGACGCGGGGCGGTTCACGATAGGTTAGTCACGGCAGCATTGGTCGACAGCATCGACCAATCATCATTGTCCACCAACAGGAGAGATTCTTGTCAGAACCACGCATCGTCCTCGTGACCGGAGGCAACCGCGGAATCGGGCGCACCATCGCCGAGGAATTCCTTGCCCAGGGCGACAAGGTCGCCGTCACCTCCCGCAACGGTGACGCGCCCGAAGGCGCCTTGGCCGTCGCCGCCGACGTCACCGACACCGAGTCCCTCGACCGTGCCTACCAGGAGATCGAGGAGAAGCTCGGACCCGTCGAGGTCGTCATCGCCAACGCCGGGATCACTCGCGACAACCTGCTCATGCGCATGAGCGACGAGGACTTCGGAGCCGTCGTCGACACGAACCTCACCGGTGCCTTCCGCACGGTCAAGCGCGGGATCACGAACATGATTCGGGCCAAGCAGGGCCGCATCGTGCTCATCTCCTCGGTCTCCGGCCTCTACGGAGTCCCGGGACAGGCGAACTACTCCTCCTCGAAGGCCGGTCTCGTCGGCTTCGCACGGTCGATCACCCGTGAGCTCGGCTCACGCGGCATCACCGCCAATGTCGTCGCCCCCGGATTCATCCGCACCGACATGACCGATGAGCTCGACGAGAAGCAGCGATCAGAATACCTCGCGACCATCCCCGCGAAGCGCTTCGCCGAGGCGAGCGAGGTCGCGAAGGTCGTGCGCTGGGTGTCCTCGGACGAGGCCGCCTACATCTCCGGCGCGGTCATTCCCGTCGACGGCGGACTGGGAATGGGACACTGAGTCCCCTCAGCGCCTAGACTTCACAGCGGAGACGTCGAACCCGACAGGTTCGACACGATTCAGTTCGACCACACACAGTCTGAAAGGACCACCATGGGAATTCTTGACGGAAAGCGCATCCTCGTCACCGGCGTGCTCACCGAGGCCTCGATCGCCTTCGCCGCAGCCCGCATCGCTCAGGAGCAGGGTGCCGAAGTCATCCTCTCCAGCTTCGGCCGCCAGATGAAGATCACACAGGTCATCGCCGAACGCCTGCCCCAGACCCCGAAGGTCATCGAACTCGATGCCACCAACGAAGAGGATCTCGCGGCCCTGCCCGAGCGCCTCGAAGGCAACATCGACGGCATCGTCCACGCGATCGCCTTCGCCCCGAAGGACGCACTCGGCGGCGTGTTCCTCGACACCCCGTGGGAATCGGTGTCCGCGGCCATCCACGTCTCGGCCTACTCGCTCAAGGCCATCACCGTGGCCGCCAAGCCCGCGCTCAACAAGGGTGCCGGCGTCGTCGGACTGACCTTCGACGCCACCATCTCCTGGCCCGTCTACGACTGGATGGGTGTGGCCAAGGCCGCCTTCGAATCCACCGCCCGCTACCTTGCGAAGTACGTCGGCGAAGACGGTGTGCGCGTCAACCTCGTCTCGGCCGGACCGCTGAAGACGACCGCGGCGACCTCCATCCCCGGCTTCGGGACCCTCGAGGACATGTGGGGCGATCGGGCACCGCTGGGCTGGGACCAGAAGGACACCACCCCTGCCGGCAAGGCCATCGTGGCGCTGCTCTCCGACTGGTTCCCCGCGACCACCGGCGAGATGGTCCACGTCGACGGCGGCTTCCACTCCACCGGCGCCTGACTCAGCGCCCGAGACACAACCCGCAGCAGCCCGAAACGGAGCCCGACGATGCCTGTGCTCATTCTCGCCCGCCATGCCAAGGCCGAGGCCGAAGGTCCGACCGACTTCGAACGCTCGCTCAACCCCAAGGGTCTGGCGCAGGCGATCGAAGCGGGGGCGGAGATCGCCGAGCGATGGTCACCCGATGTGGCCATCGCCTCGGCGGCCAGGCGCACGGTGCAGACCGGGCAGGCCGTCGTCGAGGCCGTCAACCGGGTGACCGGAGATGACAGTGACGCCGGCGCCGACGCCGACGCCGACAGCGTCGGCGGACTTGAGCTGCGGCAGGACGCCTCCCTCTACCAGGGCGGCGTCGAGGACTGGTTGGATGCGATCAATTCGATCCCGGCGGAATCCGACTGCGCCTACATCGTGGGCCATCAGCCCACCGTCGCCGAGGTGGTCGGCCACCTGAGCCCGGCCACCGGAGTTCCCGAGGAGTTCCGTCCCTCCTCGATCGCGGTCTTCGACCTCGAGAGCTGGAACGTCGAACCCGGGGACTACCCGGCCCCCGAGATCCGCGTGTTCCGCGGAGTCTGAGGACCGGGCCGGGCCGGGTCCAGCCTCAGATGTTCGCGGCGCCCGTGCGCGCTGCGATGAGGGTGAGGACCTCGCGCAGGTCCCGTGTCGTCACCGCGGCATCGGCGACCTGGGCCAGCGCCGGCTTGGCGCAGAAGGCCACTCCGAGACCCGCAGCCTCGATCATGCCGATGTCATTGGCCCCGTCGCCGATCGCGACGGTGCGGGCAGGTTCGCATTCGTACCGGCGGGCCAGATCGGTGAAGATCTCGGCCTTCGCGCTCGGATCGATGACCCGACCGCTCGTCCGCCCGGTCAGATGCTCGTCGACGATCTCGAGACCGTTCGCGTGCACCTCCTCGATGCCCAGCTCAGCGGCCATAGGTGCGATGATCGGGGTGAAACCGCCCGAGACCAGTGCGACGACGCCGCCGGCCTCCTGCACGGCGGACACCAGCTCTCGCGCTCCCTCGGTGAGGGAGATCTGTGCCCGGACCTCGTCGAGCACGGACACCGGCAGGCCGTCGAGCAGGGCGACCCGTTCGGCCAGGGAGGCGGCGAAGTCGAGTTCACCGGCCATCGCTCTCTCGGTGATGTCGGCGACCTGCTCGCCGACGTCGGCATGGACGGCGATGAGGTCGATGACCTCCTCGTTGATGAACGTCGAATCGACGTCCATGACGAGCAGCTGCACGGGGAGTGTTGAGTCATTCACCTCTTCATCGTAGCCACCGCCATGATGTAGTCGGCAGCCGCGGGGTGCAGGCGGGAGAGCAGACCGCCGAACTCCGGCGGCTCGACCGTCGCCGGGGCGAGCACCGAAGCCATGCGGTGGTGGATGTCGAGGGCGGCATAGATCGCCCGGGAATCCGCTGCCCGCGGGATCAGTCTGGAGATCGGATGCGAGGTCGAGAGCTCCTCCTGCCAGTCCCGCCACGGACCCTCACGCCATTCGGTCGGAACGTCGATGGATTCGATGAGCGAGAGCCCCTCCATCACGAGCAGACGCAGACGTCGCAGCGCCTCGGCGGGGGTTTCGACCGTGACCGGGCGGAAGACCGTCTCCCGGCAGGCGAGGACCTCGACGTTCGCCTCGGCGCCGATGAGGACGATGCCGAGCTGCTGCGTGCCCCGGTGCAGGACGATCGGGGCGGGATGCCGTCCCACCTTGGTGCGGTCGGCCTTGTCCACCGGCGGGGTGGTGTGCGGCAGGGACGGGTGGTGCAGCGCCAAGCGAGCATGTGTGATCCCGGCCGCGGCCGCCTCGGCGGCGAACAGGAGCAGCCCCGTCGGCGGGGTGGTCCCGAGCACGGCATCGGAGACGATGAGAGGAACGTCACGATCATCGTCGAGAAAGGCGGCACTGACCTCGTCGGGAGCAAGCGTCGAGCTCAGACGGTGGTTGAGTGCCAGGGCCAGCAGCAGTGAGTCGGTAGTGAGGTCCATGTCGAACCAGAATAGACGCCGCGCCTGCGATAGAGTCTGAAGATATGAGTGATGTCCTGACTGTGGATTCCGTTTCCGTCCGCCGGGGGGAGAATTTCCTCCTCCGCGATTTCTCCCTGACCGTCTCCGAAGGCGAGCATTGGGCCGTCCTCGGACCCAACGGCGCAGGGAAGACGACTCTGCTCGAACTCGCAGCGGGACGAATGCACCCCACGACCGGCAAGGTCGGCATCCTC
Organism: Brevibacterium sp. GP-SGM9; assembly: GCF_047300845.1. NCBI lineage: Bacteria > Bacillati > Actinomycetota > Actinomycetes > Micrococcales > Brevibacteriaceae > Brevibacterium > Brevibacterium sp. GP-SGM9. The sequence goes on from NZ_CP178563.1 coordinate 370,998, forward strand.
GAAGAACGCCTCGGACGCGTCGACGTGTTCGAACTGCGGCCGCGCATCGGCTACGCCTCGACCGCCCTGGCCAACCGGATCCCCCTGTCCGAAGCCGTGCTCGACACCGTGCTCACCGCCGCCTACGGCGTGACCGGCCGGTGGGTCGAGCAGTATGAGACCACCGATATCGACCGTGCCAAGGACCTCCTCGGCGCGTTCAACATCACGCATCTGGCCGACCGCACCTTCGGCACCCTGTCCGAGGGAGAGCGCAAGCGTGTCCAGATCGCCCGTGCGCTGATGACCGACCCGGAGCTGCTGCTCCTCGACGAGCCGGCCTCGGGACTCGACCTCGGCGGCCGTGAAGAGCTGCTGTCCGCGATGACGGAGATCCTGTCCTCGAAGTGGGCGCCGGCCACGATCATGGTCACCCACCACGTCGAGGAGATCCCTGCGGGGATCACCCATGTGCTGCTGCTCGCCGAAGGCACCGACCTCGCCGCCGGACCCATCGATGAGACCCTGACGGCTGACAATCTTGCGGCGACCTTCGGCATCGACGTCAAGCTCACCCGCGACGGTCAGCGGTTCCACGCTCGTTCCCAGCTCTCGTAATGGAGCCGATCCTCGGCATGGAGCTGTGGCAGATCGCGCTGATCGTCCTCGCGGGCATCGGCGCAGGCGGCATCAACGCCGTCGTCGGTTCGGGCACGCTCATCACCTTCCCCGCCCTCGTCGCCTTCGGCGTGCCCCCGGTGGTGTCGACGATGAGCAACGCCGTCGGCCTCATCCCCGGCAACATCGCCTCCTCGTTCGGGTACCGGGAGGAGTTGCGCGGGCAGTGGCGACGCATCCTCGGCTTCGTGCCTGCCTCGCTCCTCGGGTCGCTGACCGGGGCGTATCTGCTGCTGCACCTGCCCGAGGACGCCTTCGAGACGATCGTTCCCGTCCTCCTCGTCGTGGCCCTGATCATGGTCGTCGGCCAGCCGGCGCTCTCGCGCTACCTGAAGAACCGGTCGCTGCGTCGAGCCGAACGGGCCGGGCGCGAGCATGTGGCCGCCTCGGTGGGGGATACGCTCTCGACCGGGCGCTACCTCGCTGTCCTCCTCGTCGTCTTCCTCACCGCGATCTACGGCGGGTATTTCGCCGCGGCGCAGGGAATCATCCTCATCGCCCTGCTCGGACTGCTGCTGCCCGATGATCTGCAACGTCTCAATGGTCTGAAGAATGTGCTCGTCCTCGTCGTCAACACCGTCTCGGCGAGCACCTACATCATCGTCGGCCACGACCGGATCAGTTGGATCGCCGTCATCTGCATCGCCGTTGGTTCGCTCATCGGCGGTTACTTCGGGGCCCGCATCGGTCGGAAGTTCTCGCCGGTGCTGCTGCGCACGATCATCGTCATCCTCGGTCTCGTCGCGATCTGGCGGATCCTGGCGCTGTGAGAGTTGACGAGCAGTGAACACCCCGGCCAAGGCCCCGCTGACGCGTGAGCAGATCCGGGCGCGGGCGACGGAACTCGGCATCGCCGAGGCGCGGCTGCACTTCTTCGACGAATCATCCCTGGCCGCCGCTGGCGGGGTTGGCGGAACCGGCGGTTCCGCGGGTGGGCGTCCCCGCGGGGACGTCGGCGACGACGCCGTTGTGAACGGAAACCTGGGGTCGCTGCACGACTACACGCAGCTGACGGACGTCGCACTGCGCAGCATTCGTGAGCCCGCCGAGGGACTGTTCATCGCCGAATCCTCGAAGATCATTCGGCGCGCCCATGCCGCGGGTCTTGTGCCGCGGTCCTTCCTGACCAGTCCCAAATGGCTCTTCGACCTCGCAGACCTCATCGCCGAACACGATGTGCCGATCTTCATCGGCACCGATGCCGCCGTGGAATCGCTCACCGGCTTCCACCTCCACCGCGGGGCTCTTGCGGCCATGCATCGCCCATCGTTGCCTGCGGTGGCGGAGCTTGTGGCGGATGCTCGGCGCATCGTCGTCATCGAAGACGTCGTCGACCACACGAACGTGGGCGCGATCTTCCGTTCCGCCGCCGCCTTCGGCGTCGACGCGGTGCTGGTCACGCCGAGGTGCGCCGACCCGCTGTACAGGCGCTCGATCCGGGTGTCCATGGGCACCGTGTTCCAGGTGCCGTGGACCCGCATCGAATCCTGGCCCGCCGGGGTCGATGCCTTGCGCGAACTCGGCTTCCACGTCGCGGCTCTGGCCTTGGAGGAGGACTCGGTAGCGATCCGCGACTTCGCCGCTTCGGCACCGGACCGTACGGCGGTGGTCTTCGGCACCGAAGGCGACGGACTGCGGAAGTCGACGATCACGGCCTGCGATTCGACCGTGATGATCCCGATGAGCGGGGGAGTCGATTCCCTCAACGTCGCGGCCGCCTCGGCGGTGGCCTGCTTCGCCCTGCAGAAGGTGTGATTCTGCTCCTGTGTCATGGGCGCAGGCTACGGTGGCATTATGAGTGACTCAATTGAGCTGTACATCACCAAAGACGGCAATACCTCGCTTGAGGTGCGTACGGACGCCGAGACGGTATGGGTCACCAGGCACCAGCTGGCCGTGCTGTACGGCAGAGACGTGAAGACCATCGGCAAGCATGTGGCGAACGCATTACGTGAAGAACTTGCCGATTCTCCAGTTGTCGCAAAATTTGCGACAACTGCCGCCGACGGCAAGACCTATCAGGTCGAACACTATGACCTCGACATGGTGCTGTCTATCGGCTACCGCGTGAAGTCAGCCGAAGGTGTGCATTTTCGCAGGTGGGCGAATGATGCGCTGCGCAGATACGCTATCGACGGAGTAGCGCTCAATGAACGTCGACTGTCGGAAATCGGCAAGATCGTCAACGTGCTTGCTCGTTCGGATGATGAAGTGGTCGCCGGCGTCGCCGACGTGCTCTTGACATATATTCCGAGCTTGACCCTGCTCCGCGATTTCGATCTGGGCCACATCGACCCATTGCCCGAAGCCGAACCCGCCTGGGCGCTCAGTCTCGAGGAAGCGCGAAATATCATCTGGCGCCTGGCTCAAGAGTTCCCGAACGATCGACTGTTCGGCAAGGAGCGCAATGAAGGGCTGGAAGCAGCAATCGGCGCGATTTACCAAGGCTTCGGAAATCAGGAGCTCTACCCGACCGTCGAAGAGAAGGCAGCAAACCTCCTTTACTTCATCGTCAAGGACCACCCGCTCGCCGACGGCAACAAGCGCAGTGCAGCCGCGCTGTTCATCACGTTCCTCGACCGGAACAACGCGCTCGTCAATGGAGATGGCAGCACGCGAGTCGCGAACAACGCACTAGCTGCACTCACCCTCCTGGTCGCGATGAGCGATCCCCAGGAGCGGGACCTGATGATTGCGCTCATCAAACGTATGATCGTGTCGGACACGTAGTGATCCGATTCTCCGAAGACTACGAAAGGACCTCGGTGGACCGCAGCACCCTTGCGAAAGCCCTTGAAGCCGGAGCCATCACCGGCGAAGTCGCCACCCCTCGAGAGAACAACCTCTCCCACATCAGACGCTTCCTCGATCAGGAGCGGCAGTTCGACTTCGGAGTGAAACTCACTCGAGAGTGGGACTATGACGCGGTATTCGCCCTCATGGTCGACCGGTGCGGGCTGCGCCCGGATCCCGACTTCCTCACAGGCGTGGACACGATCTCGACCGAGGCCTGCATCGACGCGCTCGAGAAGCTCGCTGAGGCGGTCGGCGAAACTGCTCGTGCCGAAGGCCGAATCCTCTTCGCGACCGGACATCCGGCCGGTCTGCTGCCCGTGCACATGGCGATCGCGGAAGCGGCGGCAGCCGCGGGGGCACGCATCGTCTCTCAGGATCACTTCATCCCGGTGGCCGAGCTCGGCGGCGATGTCCGACAGATCAGCCGCGTCTGGACCTGGCACCTGCACGGTGGGACCCCGCATACGCATCTGGCCGAACCGATGCACACCCTTCTCGATAACATCGAAGCTCGCGGCGAGGCTCTGCCCGACCTCGTCGTCGCCGATCACGGTTGGGCCGGCGCGGCATCGAGCCGGGGGCTGCGGACGATCGGCTATGCCGACTGCAACGATCCGGCGCTCTTCGTCGCCGAGGCACAAGGGGCGCTCGAGGCTTGCATTCCCCTCGACGACGATGTCGTGCCGAACCTCTATGCCCCGCTCATCGAGTTCGTCCTCGAACGGGCCGGACTGCGCTGAGCTCTACTCGATCTCGTTGGCCAAACCTTCGACCACCTCGGCGCCGGGCAGCGAGGCAAGAGCGGCACCGGAGAGGATGAGCTTCGACCCGCGGATCCCGGAGCCGATGATGAGCTCCTCAGCTTCGGCAACGCGGGAGTCGATGAGCACCCGGTAGTCCGAGGGCAGGCCGATCGGGCCGATGCCGCCGTATTCCATTCCGGATTCGCCGACGGCTCGATCCATCGGCAGGAACGAGGCCTTGCGGACGTCGAGGAGCTTCTTCACGCGCTTGTTGACATCGGCGCGGGTGTTCGCGAGCACCATGCAGGCCGCGATTCTCTCGTCACCGGACCGCGAACCCGCGACCAGCACGCAGTTCGCTGAGGTCTCCGGATCCAGACCCGTGGCATCGAGGAGGGCGGCGGTATCGGCGATCTGGGGATCGATGGCGAAGGCGTCGACCTCGCCGGTGATCGTCGGCAGAGCCGCAGCGGTGGGTTCGGCGAGGAGTTCGGGGGAGGCGGATGCGGGCTGAAGCTCGAATTGCGTGGAGATGCGTTCCTTCGTGGTCATGGCCACAGTTTAGGAGACGCGTCTCGAATCGCATTGCGGGCGTCCATCGGATAGACTGGACTGTCGCTTCGTGTCCGGTTCCTACGGTGCGGGGCGTGTCCAGCAGACGAATTCGGGCACTGGCGGATGGGCAGACCCATACCAGGAGCCTGACAGGATTCAGCAGAGGTAAGAAAATGAAGAAGGACATCCACCCGGAATACGCACCGATCGTGTTCAACGATCTGTCGTCGGGAACCAAGTTCCTCACCCGCTCCACCGCCAAGAGCGACAAGACCATCGAGTGGGAAGACGGCAATGTCTACCCCGTGATCGACGTTGAGATCTCGAGCGCCTCGCACCCGTTCTACACCGGCAAGCAGCGCATCCTCGACTCCGCCGGTCGCGTCGAGAAGTTCAAGGACCGCTACAAGGGCTTCGGCAAGCGCTGAATCCGTCTCGGCTCCGGCCGAGGAGGCGGCATTGCCGTCCCCAACGGTTCCAGATACGAACTGCCCCGCACACTTCGGTGTGCGGGGCAGTTCTGCGTCCGGAGGATTTTTCGGTCAGTCGATGCTCACCGACACCTCGAGTGCGGGCTGAGTGCGAGCCGCAGGGTGGAGCAGCGAGGCCACCCCGGTGGCGTTGTCGAGGCAGTTCGCGATTCCATGCGCCACCTTCTCCTTGGCGGAGACCACGGCTTCACGGATGCTCAGGCCGGTGGCGATGCCGGCGGCAATCGACGAGGCGAATGAGCAGCCCGCACCGTTGACGAGCTTCTCGTTGACCTTGCGCGAGCGCAGCGTCGTCACGCTCTCGCCGTCGTAGAGCACGTCGATGGCGTCTTCGCCGGCCAGGCGGGCCCCGCCCTTGACGACGACGTTCTGTGCTCCCTGACCATGGATGATCTTCGCAGCCTCGACCATGCCCTCGAGCGAGTCGATCGGGTCGAGTCCGGCCAAGGTCGCGGCCTCTTCGAGATTCGGGGTGATGACGGTGGCCAAGGGGACGAGGTTCTCGACGAAGAGGTCCTTGAGATCGACCATCGTGCCGACGCCCTTGCACACCAGCACCGGGTCGAAGACGTACGGCAGCTCGTTGTCCTTGAGTTCCTGGGCGAGCACGAGAGCCGATTCCACGGAGCCGAGCATGCCCGACTTGATCGCGTCGAACCGGTGGACTGCGAGTGCCGATTCGAGCTGACGGTTGACGACCTTGGGTTCGATGAATTCGACGACGTGGGCGAAGCGGTCGGCGGGATCGAAGGTGACGATGCAGGTGACGACGGCGGTGCCGAACGCCCCGTACTCCTCGAACATCTTCAGATCGGCTTCGAGCCCTGCTCCGCCGGAGACATCGGAACCGGCGACGGTGAGCACTTTGGAGGTCATGGTGGTCCTTTCAGGTAAAGCTGACGCGAAGAAGTCTACGCGGGATCAGGCTCCCGCGTAGCCCTGCTGCCGCCATGCCTCATAGATCGCGATCGACGCGGAATTCGCGAGATTGAGGGACCGGCGCGAAGGCAGCATCGGAATCCGCACGGCCAAATCGACATGATCGTCGGAGATGACGGATTCGGGAAGTCCCGTCGACTCCTGTCCGAACAGGAGAACGTCGCCGTCACGGTAGTCCACCTCGGCGAAGGACTGGTCCGTGTGAGTGCTGAACGCGATCACCCGACGCTCGCCGAGGTGGTCCCACAGGTCCGCCAAAGTCGGATGGACCGTGACATGAGCGAGGTCGTGATAGTCGAGCCCCGCCCGCCGCAGCTTCGCATCGGAGAGGTCGAATCCGAGGGGTTCGACGAGGTGGAGGCGGGCACCCGTGACCGCGGCCAGGCGGATGGCATTTCCGGTGTTCCCGGGGATCTCGGGGGTGTGGAAGACGATGTCGATGTTCATATGTCGACCATTTTCTCACCTTTCACCGTCGAGTCGGTTCACGCCGTCAGTTGGTTCATCCCGCCACCCGGTTCACTCCTCTAGTCGGTTCACGCCTCAAGCCGGACGAGCAGGTACCCCTGCCGACTCGTCTCGGGGAATCGACCCGATCGATCGGGTTCGCGTTCGAGGCGCGTGACAGGTGCGAATCCGTGCGGCGCAAGGACCGCGAAGACGTCATCGATCGAGCGTCGGTGGAAGTCGAGGTCGACGTCGAAACCGGCCAGATCGGTGAAATGGTCGACCCGGTCGCCGAGCTGGAATGCCAGTTGGAGGAATCCGCCGGGCCTGAGCACACGAGCCGCCTCGGCGCAGGCGACGTCGAGGTCTGAATCGCTGAGATGGATGCTCGAGTACCAGGACACAGCGCCCGAGACGCTGCTCTCCGCGTAGGGGAGTGCGGTCATCGATCCGGTCGTGAAGGAGAGATTCGGATAGAGGCCTTGGGCGATGGCGACCATCTCCGGGGAGAGGTCGAGCCCCGCCGGAGCAAGGCCGAGGGCGGCGAGGAATGTGGTGATGCGACCCGGCCCGCAGCCGAGATCGAGCGTCTCTGAATGGCCCGTCGCGGCGACGAGTTCGGAGAAGGCCCCGAGGATCGCACGGTCGTGGGGCTTCGCGGTGAGCTCGTCGGCGATCCACTCCGTGTAGGTCGCGGCGATCGCGTCATAGGAGTCTCGGGTTGCGGCCCGACGGTCGCTGCTGCTGTCGTCCATGACGCCAGCGTACCTGCGGGCACCGACATGACATTCCGCCGATGGAGCCGGGCACGTCCCTGACCAGCCGAAACGAACATTAATAGAAGAAATGAAAGGATATGATCCGCGTGCTTTCATCAGTTCGTGTTCTCGTGTCAGTGCCGACCCGTACTGTGAGGGTATGGTTCGCGGTCATGGGGATTCACGAACCACGCCGGCCGGACGGGGCCGCAGGGGAAGGGGAGAGCCATGAAGGAGAAGGAAGCCGCAGATCTCGAGGGGCTCAGCGTCGACCCGCGCGACTACGGAGTGCACGGCGACGGAGAGCGCGAGGGCGGAGAACGCGAGGGCAGAGGACCCGGCAGGAGCGGTTATGACAGCGAGGTGACTGACAGCGGGGCGCCTGGCAGCGCCGGACCCATGGAGGCGGCGGAACCAGGTGCGGAGGCCGAGCTCAGCACTCTCAGCGGGGAGGAGATCGTCGCCGCCATCCAACGCAATATCTCGTGCATCGCCTACTGCCATGCCCGAGTCATCGACCTCATCGATGAGGCGGATCGGCGCGGCCTGTGGGCGCAGTGGGTCGGCGTGAAGTCCCTGCCGCAGTGGGTCATGCACATCGCTTCGGTGACGATGCACACCGCACGAGAGTATGTGCGGGTGATGACCGCCCTGCGGCAGATGCCGAAGGTCAGGCAGAGTCTCGCCGAGGGTGACGTCAGCTATTCGAAGGTCAGGGAAGTCACGCGATTGGGAGAACGGATCGGCGACGAGGAGGCGCTGCGTCTGGCAACGGTGGCCACGGGCAGCCAGATCAGTCGGATCTCGCAGAACTACCAGCAGCTGGCCGCGTCCACCGAGACCGCCGACATTCCCCGTCTGCTGCCCAGCGACACCCTGTCCTTCCGACCGAACGGACCCGGTCGGATTCGCATCACGATCGACCTGGGAGAAGATGAGGCGGGTGAGCTCAACACCATGCTCGAAGCCGCCCGCCAGGCCATCGAAGCGGAGACACGTGAGGACTCCTCTGTCGAGGACGCCGACGAGGACGCCGACGAGGACGCCGCCGACAGCTCGGACTCCGTTCCCGACATCTTCGAGGAAGACTGGTCGAAGGCCCGGGATAACGATGGTGCGGAAGACAAGCCGCGCTACGAGCCGATCTCCCAGGTGATGTGCCTGATGCGAGTCGTCCGCGCCTTCCCTCGCGCGGAATCCGAGGGGGTCGTCGACGCCGACCGCGCTCGGATGCTCGTCCACGCCTCCGCCGAGGTGGTCACTCGCGCCGGCGCCGCCCTCGAGGCCGCCGAGTCCAGCCCCGAGATCCCCCTCGACGATTCGGGTGCAGGGGATTCGGGTGCAGTCGATTCGGGTGAGTATTCGGGTGCGGAGGATTCGGGCGCAGAGAGTTCGGGCGCAGAGGCGGACGAAAACGTCCCCGTGGGGACGTCGGCGGATGCGACCTGCCGGATCGAAGGATTCGGCGGCATCGCCTCGGCGACGGCGGAGCGACTGAGCTGCGAGGCCCTGATCAGCGGAACGATCAAGGCTGCAGACGGGGACGTGCTCATGCTCGGACGGTCGAAGCGGCTGGTCAGCAAGCGCCAGCGTCTGGCGCTGAGTGCTCGCGACATCGGGTGCCAGTTCCCCGGCTGTCGGGCTCGTCGCCGTTGCGATGCCCACCATATCCGGCCCTGGTCGGCGGGTGGGACGACCGATATGGGCAATCTCGTACTGCTCTGCCGCGCTCACCACACGGCGGTCCACATGTTCCAGCTCCGCATCGAACGCACCGGCGCGCCCTTCGCGGGAGCTCTGCAGGCCCCGCCCGCATTCGCCTTCTTCCTGCCCGATGGTTCGGAGCTCCTGCCGCTCGAAAAGGGTCAGATCGGACGGCAGGTGCTCGGCACCGCACGGCTGGTCGAGGTGGCGAAGAGGGCCACGTCCGAAGCGGATCCGTTCACCGTGGGCGGCGGCTACGGATTCGATCTCGACCTCTGCATCGCTTGGATGTTCGAAGCCGAATGGCGACACGCCCGGGGGAACGATGTGGCCGCCTGAATCTTGCCTATTTAGAACACTAGTTCGATAATGGATGTCATGTCAGCAGCACCGGTCGTCGAACAGCTCAGCCGGGAGATGGGAATCTCCACGGCCGCAGCCCTGTTCGACGGAATCCCGCCTCACCCCGTGGATTCCGTGCTGTCGCCGATGTTCCGCCGAGGCGGCCTTCCCCGCGGTGAACTCGTGACCTTCACGGGGGGACAGTCCCTGAGCTGCGCCCTGGCGACGATCGCGGCCGCGACGAAGGAGCGGAAGTGGTGTGCCGGCATCGGGCTCGGAGAGCCGGCGGTGGCCTCCATCGCCGATCTGGGTGTCGACCTCGACCATTTCGTCAACCTCGCGACGCCGTCGGAGGACTGGCTGCGGGTGGTCTCCATTCTCATCGAATCCTTCGACATCCTCCTCGTCGATCCCGGGTTCCTGCCGAGTGCCTCCGAACGCGCCCGTCTGCTGGCCAAGATCCGGGAGCGGCGGATCAGCCTCATCAGCCTGCGTCCGATGTCCGGGAGCACCGAACAGATCGAGATCACGGACACGCAGTGGTCGGGTACCTCGCACGGTCACGGGCGCCTGCGCTCCTGCCTGGTCAGGGCCCGTTCACAGACGGGGATCCACCGATTCCTGCTGCCCGGTCCCACGGGCACACCCGCCGAGGCGCCGTCGGTGACCCAGGCGCCAGCGGTGACCCCGGCACCAGTGGTGACGCCCGTGCACATGACCGCAGACGCGGGGGCACCCGAACCCGTCCCCGCGGGGACCTCTGCGCACGTTCCCGCAGGAGCATCAGTCGGCGTCCCCGCGGGGGCATCTGCCGGCGTCCCCGCGGGGACGCGGACGGGCACGCACCTGAGGCAGGTGATCGGCGGTGTCGGCTGAGCCCGCGCGCACTCTCGTCCTCACGGTTCCCGACTGGCCGGCGGTGGCAGCCGCGGCCGAACGCGATCTCGATCCGAGCACCCCGGTGGCGGTCCTCCACACCGGCAAGGTCGTCGCCGCCAACGCCCCCGCCCGCGCCGCGGGCATCACCGTGGGCAACAACAGGCGAGCGGTCGGCTTCCGTTGCCCCGAGGCTCAGGTCGTGGCCTGGGACGAGGACGTGGACAACAGGCACTTCTCCGCGGGAGTCGGTGCTCTCGAGAGCCTCGTGGCGAGATTCACCCTGCTGGCCCCCGGCACACTGGCGATCCCGCTCTCCTCCCTCAGACACGGCTATGCCGATGAGCCCAGCGCCGTCGAAGCCCTGATCTCCGCGCTCGTGGTCGAGACGGGCTGGGAGTTCTTCCCCGGCATCGCCGACACCGTGTTCGCCGCCGTGCTCGCCGCCGGGCAGGCCCGACGGGTCGAACCGGGAGACACCGTGGAGTTCCTCGCCGTCCAGCCGATCCGGACCCTCGAATACGCCGGGGCCGAGGCGAACGAACTCATCGACGTCTTCTGGCAGCTGGGACTGCGCACGCTCGGGGATCTGGCCCGACTCGAGGCGAAGGACGTGAACTCCCGGTTCGGAGCCTTCGGCCGTCACGTCCACGACCTGGCCACGGGCACCGACAGGCCTGCTCTGCCCGATCACGTTCGTGAGGAGCAGCTCGCCGTCGAACGCGTGCTCGACGAGCCGACGACCCGCAGCGACACCCTCGGCTTCCTCGCCCGCCAAATCGGTGCCGAGCTTCTGGGCAAGGTCCGCCGGCAGGGACTCGTGTGCACGCAGATCACGATCGAACTGGCCGCCGTGGCTGGAGAGTCCTCGAACCGGACCTGGCGGATCGAGGACATGAACGAGAACGCCATCGCCGACCGTCTGCGGTGGCAGGCGGAGGGCTGGCTGGCCGCTTCCGGACACGGGGGAGGCGGGCGCAGCGGAAACGAGCGCGTCGGCGGCACACCCAGCAGGCGCCAGCAGGATCCCGACATCGTCGACGAACCAGCGCCCGACCCGGAGGACTTCTCCGCCGACGGCATCATCTCCCTCACGCTCAGGGCCGCGGAGCTGACCACACCGGTCGGTGCCACGAAGAGCCTGTTCGATGAGAACACCGGGCAGATCACCCACACCCTCGAACGCCTCCAGGGACTCTTCGGCCCGGACGCGGTCCTGGTCCCCGGCCTCCAGGGCGGATGGGATCCGGCCGAGACGAACCTGTGGACCCCGTGGCAGCAGACGGCGACCCCCGTCCGCAGCCCCCGCGCCCCCTGGCCCGGTGCCCTGCACGCACCTCGGCCGACGACGGTCGAACACCTGGCCGTCGATGTGCTCGCCGCGAACGGCCGACCGGTCCAGGCCCGCCCATCGGGTCTGGAGACCGAACCGCGGACGATCCGCTTCCCATCCGGGGACACGGAGACCATCGCCGACTATTCGGGATCCTGGCCCATCGAATCCGGATGGTGGGATCCGGAGAAGGCACGCTATCGGACCCGCCTGCAGGTCGTGACCGAACCGGGCCGAGCACTCCTGCTGAGCAAGGAGAACGGCCAGTGGTACATCACGGGCAGGTACCGCTGAGATGGGATTCTCGAACCCGCGCACCCCGTGGTCGCAGCTGGCTCGCCGACTCGAGGGCAAGCACATTCCCGAGAACGACCAGCACACCCCGGAGCACGACCAGCACACCCCTGAGAGCGACCAGCACACCCCGGAGGACGGTCAGCGTGCCTATAAAGGCGACCAGCACACCTCCGCAGAGAACCACACCGGCAAGCGCGTCGCAGACCGGCAGATCGTCGACAAGCACGCCGACGGCTCCGATGCCCCCGCCTTCGCCCGACCCGACCGCTACCGCGTCTCGGTGGGCCCCGGAGGCTCCGACGGGCCCGGTCGGTATCTCGGTCCCGCCCCGTCGGCAGGGCAGGGCACCGGCGCCGGACCGGTCCTGCGGACCTCTCGCGTCGAATGGGCGGAGCTGCACGTGCACTCCCAGTTCAGCTTCCTCGACGGGGCCTCCGACCCCGAAGAGCTCGTCGCCGCCGGTGCCGCCGCCGGTCTGAGCTCCCTTGCGCTGACCGATCACAACGGTCTCTACGGTGCGGTGAGATTCGCCCATGCCGCCGCCGAGGTGGGCCTGCCCACCGTCTTCGGAGCCGAGCTGTCCGTGGGGCTGAGTGAGAAGATCCCCGGCCAGACCGATCCCGATGCCACCCATCTGCTCGTCCTCGCCCGCGGTGTCGAGGGATACCACCGGCTCTCACAGGCCATCACCGAAGCCAACCTGGCCGGTGAGAAGAACCGCCCGGTGTTCGACCTCGAGGAGCTCGCGGCCATGAGCGGGGACTGGACGATCCTCACCGGCTGCCGCAAGGGACCGCTGCGCAGAGCCCTCGACGATGCCGACGGGGGCCTCGGTGCCCTGCGCAGGCTCATCGCGCTGTTCGGACCCGACCGTCTCGCCGTCGAACTCAGCCGAGACGGCACCCCGGATGACGACGAACGGCTGGGCCACCTCGGCGACCTGGCCCAGCGTACGCACCTGCCGGTGGTCGCCAGCAACGGTGTGCACTTCGCCACCCGGGCGCAGTGGAAGTCCGCGCAGGTGAGGGCGTCGGTGCGGTCCCGTCTGTCCCTCGACGAACTGGCCGGATGGCTGCCGGCGACGGCGAGCGCCCGCATCCACACGGGGGAGGAGATGGCCGTGCGCTTTCCCCGTCGGGCGCTGGAGAACGCGGTCGCCATCGGTCAGGAATGCGCATTCACGCTGAACTCGGCGCGCCCGGATCTGCCCCGGGCACCGATGCCCGAGGACCGTGGGGCAGAGGAGTACCTGCGCGCACTCATCGCCGAACGCGGCCGGCGTCGCTACGGGACGCGGACGGAGAACCCGCGGGCCTGGGCGCAGCTGGACCGGGAGATGAGCCTGATCGCGCAGCTGGGCTTCTGCGGATACTTCCTCATCGTCTTCGACATCACCGAGTTCTGCCACCGGTCGGCCATCTTCTGTCAGGGGCGGGGCTCGGCGGCGAACTCCGCGGTCTGCTACGTCCTCGGCATCACCGCCGTCGATGCGGTCAAACACGAACTCCTCTTCGACCGGTTCCTGTCCCCGGACCGCAAGGGCTACCCGGACATCGACATCGACATCGAATCGGGCCGTCGGGAGGAGGTCATCCAGTACGTCTACGACCACTTTGGCCGCGACCGGGCCGCTCAGGTCGCCAATGTCATCACCTACCGGGCGAAGTCGGCGATCCGGGATGCCGCCTTCAGCCTCGGCTATGCTCCCGGCCAGCAGGACGCATTCTCGAAGACGAGCAACCGGTGGACGAGCCTGCCCGATCCCACCGACTCACCGGTCCCGGCTCCTGTGCTCGCCGTCGCCGGTGACCTCCTCGGCTCGCCTCGCCACCTGGGCATCCACTCGGGCGGAATGATCCTCGCCGACCGACCCATCGGCGAGGTGGTCCCGATCGAGAGAGCCACGATGGGCCACCGCACCGTCGTGCAGTGGGACAAGGACGACTGTGCGGCCATGGACCTCGTGAAGTTCGACCTGCTGGGGCTGGGCATGCTCACCGCGCTGCACGAGATGGTCGATTTGGTCCACCGGCACACGGGCGAGCACATCGACCGGGCGACCATCGACGACGATGACGAGGCCGTCTACGCGATGCTGCGCCGAGCCGATGCGATCGGAGTCTTCCAGGTCGAATCGCGGGCCCAGCTGGCGACCCTGCCGCGGCTGAAGCCCGAGAACTTCTACGACCTCGCCGTCCAGGTCGCCCTCATCCGGCCCGGACCCATCCAGGGCGGGTCCGTCCACCCCTACATCCGGCGGAGGCAGAAACTCGACGCGGTCGAATACCTCCACCCGCTGTTGGAGAAGTCTCTGGCCAAGACCTACGGGGTGCCGCTGTTCCAGGAGCAGCTCATGCAGATGGCCATCGACGTCGGCGGCTTCACCGGGGCCGATGCCGACCAGCTGCGGCAGGCCATGGGCTCGCGCCGCTCGGAGCGGCGAATGGCCGAGCTGGCCGAGAAGTTCCGGACCGGAGCCGCGGCCAAGGGAGTCGAGGAGGAGACCGCGGAGGCGATCTTCGCCACCATCGCCGCCTTCGCGAACTACGGCTTCCCTGAATCGCATGCGATCAGCTTCGCCAACCTCGTCTACCAGTCCGCGTGGTTCAAATACCATCACCATGCGGCCTTCACCGCGGGGCTGCTGCGCAGCCAGCCGATGGGCTTCTACTCCCCGCAGTCGCTCGTCGCCGATGCGCGCCGCCACGGAGTGGAGATCCTGCCCGTCGACATCCGGCACTCACAGGCCGAGGCCGACCTCGAACGCGTCCCCGCGGGGACGCCGGAAAGGACAGGGACCGCCTCGGCGGGGGAATTCGGGATCCGACTGGGACTCGACTCGGTCACCCATGTGGGCGCCTTCGCCGAGGTGATCGTGGCCGAGCGCGCACGCGCGGCCTTCACCTCGGTGGCGGATCTGGCCGAGCGGACCGGGATCGGCAAGCAGGCCCTCGAGGGCCTGGCCACGGCGGGGGCCCTGCGCGGATTCGACCTCGACCGCAGGCAGGCGCTGTGGGTGGCCGGGGGAGTCGCGGGTGCCCATCCGGGGGTGCTGCCGGGCACGGCCACGATCAGCTCGGCGCCGAGCCTGCCGAGCATGGACGTCTTCGACACCACCCTGGCCGAGCTGTTCTCCACCGGGATCACCGTCGACGGCTACCCGACCGAGATGCTGCGAGCCTCCCTGACCGCACGCGGCTACGCGTCGACAGCCGATGCCGCGGCGGCCGAGGACGGAACCCGGATGACCGTCGCCGCCATCGTCACCCACCGGCAGCGCCCGGCCACCGCCTCGGGGATCACCTTCATCAACCTCGAGGACGAATTCGGGATGCTCAACGTCGTGGCCACGGCCGGGCTGATGAAGCGATTCCGCACGGTCGCGACCTCACGCAACGCACTCGTGGTCACCGGCCTGATCCAGCGCGGGGGAGAGGTCGTCAGCCTCTACGCCCACAAGCTCATCCCGCTCGAGGTGCAGCTGCCGACGAAGTCCCGCAATTTCCGCTGACGGACGGTGCGCAGCTGTGACACGTGTGACGAAACATGACGGACCGTGACACGAAGATGACACCTGCGAACCCGCGGAACCCGAACGTCGATGACAGTAGTGGGAACACCAGGCAGCATCAGCAGAGGAGAGATCATGACCCAGTCATTCGAGACCCGCCAGATCCACGCCGGCCAGACCCCTGACCCGGTGACGGGATCGCGCGCGCTTCCCATCCACCAGACCACCTCGTACGTCTTCAACGACAGCGCGCACGCGAAGGACCGCTTCGCCCTGGCCGACATCGGACCCGTCTACACCCGCATCACCAACCCCACCACGGAGGTCGTGGAGAACCGGATCGCGGACCTCGAAGGCGGAGTCCACGCCGTGCTCACCGCCTCGGGGCAGTCGGCGGAATTCCTCTCCATCACCAACATCGCCGGTGCCGGTGACCACGTAGTGGCCAGCTCGAGCCTCTACGGCGGCACCTACAACCTGCTCGATGTGACCCTGCGCAAGCTCGGCATCGAGACCACGTTCGTCGACGTCGACGACCACGAAGCGTGGAAGAACGCGGTTCAGGACAACACGAAGCTCTTCTTCGCCGAGGTCGTCTCCAACCCTCGTTCGGACGTCCTCGACATCGAGGCGGTCTCGACCATCGCCCACGAAGCCGGCGTCCCCCTCATCGTCGACAACACCCTGGCCAGCCCCTACCTCGTGCGTCCGATCGAATTCGGCGCCGATGTGGTGGTGCACTCGGCCACCAAGTACCTCGGCGGCCACGGCAGCTCGATCGCCGGAGTCGTCGTCGACGGCGGTACCTTCGACTACGGCACCGATGCCGAGAAGTTCCCCGGCTTCAACACCCCCGATGACTCCTACAACGGACTCGTCTACACCCGTGACCTGGGCGCGGATTCGCCCTTCGGCGCGAATGTGTCCTACGGACTCAAGCTGCGGGTCCAGCTTCTGCGCGACCTCGGTCCCGCAGCAAGCCCGTTCAACGCTTTCCTCATCGCCCAGGGACTCGAGACGCTGAGCCTGCGCATCGAACGCCACGTCGAGAACGCCCAGAAGATCGCCGCCTACCTCGAGTCCCACGAGCAGGTCAGCCGCGTCGCCTACGCCGGACTCGAGTCGAGCCCCTGGAATGGACTGGCGAAGAAGTACCTGCCCAACGGCGTCGGATCCGTGCTGGCCTTCGACATCGCCGGCGGCTACGACGCGGCCGTGGCCTTCGTCGACGCCCTCGAGCTGCACTCGCTCGTGGCGAACATCGGCGACGTCCGCTCGCTCGTCATCCACCCCGCCTCGACGACGCACTCGCAGCTGGATGAGCAGGCTCAGGCCGCCGCCGGCGTCAACCCGGCACTGGTGCGCCTGTCCGTGGGCCTCGAAGGCATCGACGACATCATCGCCGACCTCGACAAGGGCTTCGCCGCCGCGGCAGCGAACGCATCCGCCGCAGCCTGAGATGACCACCCAGAGCACCTCCGTCGAGCGGATCCTCGGCTTCGTCACGGACTCCGGACACACGTTCGGCACCGTTGAGGTCGCCTACGAGACCTTCGGCACCCTCAATGCCGACCGCAGCAATGCTGTCCTGGTCGAACACGCATTGACCGGCGACACCCACGTCACCGAATGGTGGCCGGGTGTCGTCGGTCCCGGCGAAGCGATCGACACCGATGAGTACTTCGTGGTGTGTGCGAATTCGCTCGGCGGGTGCTCGGGAACCACCGGTCCGCAATCGACCTACGATGACGGTCTGCCGTACGGCTCACGCTTCCCAGCGGTGACGATCCGGGATATGGCCCGGCTCGAGCACAATCTCGCCCAGATCCTCGGCATCGATTCCTGGCACGCCGTCATCGGCGGATCCATGGGCGGGGCGAGGGCGCTGGAGTTCGCGCTGCTCGACCGGCGCAAGGTCGGCAAGTGTGCGATCATCGCGGCTCCGGCGTTCTCCGAGGCCGATCAGATCGCCTGGGCGATGATGCAGGAGCGCGCCATCGAACTCGACCCGAACTACTATTCGGGCGACTACACCGCCGTCGGCCGGTTTCCGGCCCAGGGGCTCGGCCTGGCCCGCCAGATCGCGCACCTGACCTACCGCAACGATGCCGATCTCAACCTGCGCTTCTCCCGGCGTCTGCAGGACACCGACTACTACGAGGTCTCCTCCTACCTCGACTATCAGGCGAAGAAGCTGACGGGACGCTTCGACCCGCACAGCTATCTGGTGCTGACCAGGGCGCTGCGCGATCATGATGTGCGCACCGGTCGCTCGAACGATCTGCGCACGGCACTGTCCCAGGCCTGCACCGATAATCTCGTCGTCTCGGTCTCCTCGGACCGTCTCTACACTCCGATGCAGGTCGAGCTGCTCGCCCAGAACCTGCCGGGACGCGTGACCCATCAGGTCATCGACTCTCCCGTCGGGCACGACGGGTTCCTCACCGAAGGTGCGAAGATCTCGGCAGCGCTGCGGGAGTTCCTCGCCGCATGATCCCGGGGCCGCCGGGCTCGAGTCCGCCCGACCACCGGGCTCGAGTCCGCCTGAACACCGCCGACAACGAACACCACCGACAAAGGCATCCGGCCGGCAACGCTGTGATCAGCGCTGCCGGCCGGATGCCGTTGCGTGTGGGAAGCCATGCCGCCCTGACGGGATGCCATGCCGCCCTGACGGGAAGCCGGGCCTCCCGCCCAGTGTCGGTCTACTTCGCGGCCTTCGCCTTCCGGGCCGGTCCCTTGCCTGCCGATCCCTTGCCCGCTGCTTTGCCCTCGGTCTTCGCGGCAGCCTTGGCGGCCTTGCGCAGCTGCTTCTCCTCGATGGGGAAGTCCTGCTGCGCACGGGCATGCCGGTAGTAGTCGGCGGCCTCGGTCTGACGCTTGGCCTCGATGCCGGTGGCGATCGTCGCCCGACGGTGGACATCCTCATAGCCGAAGGCATCGACAAGGTCGAGAGCGTTCGCCGCGAGCTTCGCACACAGACGGTTGAGCGTCTCGGTCAGCTGGCGGGCACGCAGCATCGGCAGCCGGCCGTACATCAGGTGCCAACCGACGTGCTTCTCGATGAGGGTGAGCCCGTAGGTGTCGCGCAGCCGACGGAAGACCTTGGCCTGATCGGCATCCTCCTGCTCCCGCATCGCCTCGTCGAGGGCCTTCCACTTCTCCAATTCGACATAGGCGCGAGCCATCTCGATGAACTCGTGCTGCTGGGAGTTGAACAGCTCCGCGGCATCGGCCGTCGACATCTTCGTGGCCGGGCGCAGCGCCTGGGCCAGGCCGGAGACCATGACCTCGAGCCGGGTTTCGAGCAGCGAACGCTGCAGGCGGCCCGACCGGATCCGCTTGTCGCTGAGATTGCGGGTGAAGACGTCGGAGATCGCCAGGCCGGCATTCGCCAGACCCGTGCGGTAGAGCGTGTGCTCGGCGGCCTGGGTGCCGATGAAGCGGGCAGCGCCCCCGACGTCGAGGTGCGCGAACTCCTTGGCGTAGTCGCCGAGGATGCGCTTGCCCACGAGCTGCAGCAGGACCGTGTTGTCGCCCTCGAAGGTGGCATAGACATCCAGATCGGCACGCAACCCGACGAGGCGGTTCTCGGCCATGAATCCGGCACCGCCGCAGGCCTCCCGGCATTCCTGGATGACGTCGAGGGCCATCCAGGTCGAGTCGGCCTTGAAACCGGCCGCGCGCGTCTCGAGCAGCGCCCGGTTCTCTTCGGAGTCATCGGACCCGGAGAAGACCTCTTCGAAGGAGGTCAGCAGCTTCTCGTGTGCCAGCGCCGAGGCATAGACCTCGGCGATCGCGGGCATCAGGCGACGCTGGTGCTGCTGATAGTCCAGCAGCGTGGTCTCGTGGATGTCGGAGACGGAGTTGAACTGCTTGCGTTCGAGTCCGTAGCGGACCGCGATGTCGAGGGCGATCTTCGAGGCGACGATGGAGGCGCCGTCAAGCGATACGCGACCCTGGACCAGAGTGCCGAGCATCGTGAAGAAGCGGCGGCCCGGGGACTCGATGGGGGAGGAGTAGGTTCCCTCCGCGGTGACGGCACCGTAGCGGTTGAGCAGGTTCGCACGCGGGACGCGGACCTCATCGAAGGCGATGCGTCCGTTGTCGACGCCCTTGAGCCCGCCTTTGAAGGCATCGTCTTCGATGCTCACACCGGGCACCGGCTCTCCGGCCTCATCGCGGATCGGCACGAAAAGTGCGTGCACCCCGTGGTTGACACCGGCGGTGATCAGCTGGGCGAAGACGACGGCGGCACGCGCATCACGGGCGGCATTGCCGATGTACTCCTTCGTCGCGGCGCGGAAGGGGGTGTGGATGACGAATTCCTCGGCCTCGGGATCGTAGGTGGCCGTGGTCGCGACGGAGGCGACATCGGAGCCGTGCCCGATCTCGGTCATCGCGAAGGAGCCGAGCAGCTTGCCCTGCTGCGCGTCGACCAGCCACTTCTCGTGCTGCTCGGAATCGCCGAGGTGGAGGATCGCTCCGCCGAAGAGCCCGAACTGCACCCCGGCCTTGATCTGCAGGCTGGGGGAGGCGGTGACGGTCTCCTCGAAGCCGGCGACGTTCGTCGCATGTTCGTTGCGACCGCCCATCTCCGGGGGCAGGCTGACCATCGGCAGGCCCGTGTCGGCCATGAGGCCGACCCCGGTCAGCGTCCGCGCCCGCGTGGTCTCGAGATCGTCGGCGGGATCCTCGTGGGTGATCGACTCGTGTGCAAGCTCGCGGCCCCTGCGCCGGGCGGCCGCCCAGCGACCGTCGAGCACGGAGTTGATGGCCTGCGGATCGAGATTCAGCTTCATTCTTCTACTCCTAGTTGTGCGGGCAGTGATGCCCAGAGCCAATGGCTGATGAGGGTGGCGAAGTCCTCGGGACGGTCCGGATCCGCCAGCCAACTCTCGGTGGCGGCCCTGACGAAGCCGATCGCTCCCGCCGCCCACAGCCGTGCGGGTTCGCCGTCGAGTTCGAGGCGATCGGCGAGCAGGGAGGCGATCGAATTGAAGAAGCCGCCGGTCTCCGCCGGAGCGAAGCGATTGACCGCCGTATCGCAGAAGCGATAGACGGACGGGGAATCGGCGGCGAGGGTGACGAAGGCGCGGATCATCTTCGTCAGCGCTTCCTGCGCCGAGGCGGCCGTGGCGTCATCGAGAGAGCGGGAGATGACGTCCATCGCCCATTCCCCCATGGCCGCCTGCAGTCCCGCACGGTCAGTGAAATACCGGTAGAGCACCGACTTCGTCGTGCCCGAGTATTCCGAGATCTGATCCATGGAGAGCTCGTCGCCGTGTTCGTCGACGACATGCCGGACGGCCCGCAGCAGCTCGCGGCGTCTCTGGTCGCGATGCTGCTGCCACCGAGTCGAGCGGCCGTCTGTGAGCGATTTCATGTGACAGACGGTATCAGGTACTGTCGGTAACAGTTAAATCCACGACACGGAGGTGCACATGTCCACACCCACCCAGCGCGCCGTCATCCTCGGCGGCAACCGCATACCGTTCGCGCGGTCGAACAAGCAGTACTCCAAGGCCAGCAACCTCGACATGCTCACATCCGCCCTCGATGGGCTCGTGGCTCGCTTCGGCCTGGCCGGAGAGGCCATCGGCGAGGTCGCCGGAGGTGCCGTCCTCAAGCACTCGAAGGACTTCAACCTCACGCGTGAGGCCGTGCTCGGCTCGGCTCTGGCGCCGACGACACCGGCATTCGATGTCGGCCAGGCCTGCGCGACCGGGCTCGAGACGGTCGTCAGCCTCAACAACAAGATCAACGCCGGACAGCTCGAGTCCGGCATCGCCTCCGGC
Organism: Brevibacterium sp. GP-SGM9; assembly: GCF_047300845.1. Classification (NCBI taxonomy): domain Bacteria; kingdom Bacillati; phylum Actinomycetota; class Actinomycetes; order Micrococcales; family Brevibacteriaceae; genus Brevibacterium; species Brevibacterium sp. GP-SGM9. The sequence goes on from NZ_CP178563.1 coordinate 392,245, forward strand.
GTCGATTCGGCCTCGGACGCCCCGATCGTGATCAACGATTCGATGCGAGAGATCCTGCTCGAACTCTCCCGCGCCAAGACGATGACCCAGCGCGCGAAGATCGCCGCCCAGATCCGTCCCGCCTACCTCGCCCCGCAGGCCCCGTCGACCGGTGAGCCGAGGACGGGCCTGAGCATGGGCGAGCACCAGGCGATCACCACCGCGGAGTGGAAGATCAGCCGTGAGGACCAGGACGAACTGGCACTGGCCTCGCATCAGAACCTCGCCCGAGCCTGGGACGAGGGCTTCTTCGACGATCTCGTCACCCCGTACCTCGGGGTCAGTCGGGATACGAACATGCGTGCCGACTCCACACTGGAGTCCCTGGCCAAACTCTCCCCGGTGTTCGGACGCAAGCTGGACGCCGAGGCGACGATGACGGCCGGCAACTCCACCCCGCTGACCGACGGCGCCTCTTCGGTCCTCCTCGGCAGCGAGGACTGGGCGCGCGACCACGGCTTCACGCCGCTGGCCCGCCTCGTCGACGCCGAGGCCGGAGCCGTGGACTTCGTCGACGGCGCCGAAGGTCTGCTCATGGCACCCGCCTACGCCGTGCCGCGTCTCCTGGCCCGCAACGGCCTGACCTTCGCCGACTTCGATGTCTTCGAGATCCACGAGGCCTTCGCCTCGACCGTGCTCAGCCACCTCGCGGCCTGGGAGTCCGAAGAGTTCTGCCGCGACAAGGTCGGCCTCGACGGCGCCCTGGGCACGATCGACCGGACGAAGCTCAACCCCCTCGGCTCCAGCCTTGCGGCCGGGCACCCCTTCGCAGCGACCGGCGGACGCATCATCGCCTCGACCGCGAAGTATCTCAAGACCACCGGCAAGAAGCGGTCGCTGGTCTCGATCTGCGCCGCAGGCGGCCAGGGACTCACCGCGATTGTGGAGGCAGCATGAAAGACACCTATCTCAACCTCGTCAACGGTCCGCTCAAGCAGGTCGCCAAGTCGCTCGGCCTGCCCCAGCCGGTGCCGCTCCAGCGCTTCGCCTCGACCCCGGAGAGCTACCGGTCCAAGCCCGTCCTCGTCCTCGGCTCCGGCCCGGACGCGCAGGGGCTCGCCGATCTTCTGCTCGCCAACGGACTCGAGGTGCGCCGCCACGCGAACTCCGGTGAATCGCTGCGGGCGATCATCGCCGTCCTCGACGATGCCTCTGCCCCCACCGATCTCTCGGCCACCGTCCTCGAGGTCGGAGCCGCCCTGCGTTCGCTGGCCAAATGCGGTCGCGTGATCACCATCTCGACGGCCCCGAACCCGGCGCAGCAGAGCCCTGAACGCGCCGCCGCCACACAGGGCATCACCGGTCTGACCCGGTCGCTGGCCCACGAGATGCGCGCCGGATCCACGGCCAACGGCATCCTCCTCGACGGTGTCGACCTGCAGGCGCCCTCGGTCGCTGCGGCCCTGTGGTTCCTGCTCTCGGGCAAGTCGGCCTACGTCTCCGGGCAGTTCATCACCGTCTCCTCCACGGCCGGGGACGCTCTGAGCCTGGAGGAGTTCATGTCCACCGGTCAGGCCGGGCCGCTGGCCGGTCGCACCGCGGTGGTCACCGGAGCCGCCCGCGGCATCGGTGCGGCGATCGCCCGCAACCTCGCCCGCGACGGCGCAAGCATCATCGGTGTCGACATGCCCCAGGCCGGACAGGCCCTGGCCGAGGTGATGAATGAGGTCGGGGGCAGGTCGCTGCAGCTGGACATCACCGCCGACACCGCCGCCGAATCCATCGCCGAGGCGGTCGGCGGCACCGTCGACATCCTCGTCCACAACGCCGGCATCACGCGCGACAAGATGCTCGCGAACATGGACGCCTCACGGTGGGATTCGGTGATCGCGGTCAACATCGCCTCCCAGGCGAGGATCAACGCCGAACTGAGCCGGCGCGGACTCTTCGCCGAAGGCGCGCAGGTCGTGTCCCTGGCCTCGACCTCGGGCATCGCCGGCAACCGCGGGCAGACGAACTATGCGACCTCGAAGGCCGGGGTCATCGGACTCATGGCCGCCTCGGCGCAGGACTTCGCCGAGCGCGGCGGGTCGATCAATGCCGTCGCCCCGGGATTCATCGAAACCGATATGACCGCGAAGATGCCGACCCTGACCCGGCAGGTCGCCCGCCGGCTCTCGAGCCTGCAGCAGGGCGGTCAGCCCATCGACGTGGCCGAGACCATCGGCTTCCTCGCCTCGGCGGGGGCGCGGGGAATCAACGGGTCGACGCTGCGCGTGTGCGGCCAGAACATGGTAGGTGCCTGATGGCCAAGGATTCGATGCTCCCGATCTACGCGAAGGCCGTGCTCAAGGCGCTGCCGATCGGTCCGAAGACGGGCCCCGAGCTGCCCACCCGGTCACTCGACCGGAGCATGCCGATCGAGGCCGAGGCCTACGCCGGTTTCACGAGTGTCGTCGGGGCGCCGCTGCGCGACGCCGTCCACCCCGGCTACCTCCATGTGCTCGCCTTCCCGCTGAGCATGCAGCTGCTCAGCGACCCCGAGGTGCCCGTGCCGATGCTCGGCATGGTCCACATCCACAACGCCATCGACGTTCTCCGCCCGGTGCGCATCGGTGAGGTCGTGGACTTCCACGTCGAACTCGGCGGCCCCTTCGAGCACACGAAGGGCACAACGATCGAAGTCCTCGTCGAGGCGAAGGTCGAGGGTGAGACGGTGATGCGTGAGACCACGACCTACCTCGCCAAGGGGCGGAAGCTGGCCGGCGCCGAGGCGAAGGCACAGATACCGCACGCGAACTTTACCGCCCCGCAGGCGACGGCCCTGTGGCGGCTCGATCCGATCATCGGGCAGCGCTACGCCCGGGCCTCGGGGGACTATAATCCGATCCACCTCAGCGGTCTGGCTGCGAAGGGATTCGGCTTCCCGCGGCTGATCGTCCACGGCATGTACAGCGCCTCCCGGGCCCTGGCTGCCGTGGATCCCCGGCTCGAGGCCTACCGCTGGGAGGTGTCCTTCGCCAAGCCCATCCTGCTGCCGTCGACGGTCGGATTCGCGATCACCGAGGGCCGTCGGCACGAGGCGGCGGACTTCGCCGTCTTCGACCTCAGATCGGGCAAACCGCACGTGCTCTCAGCAGTCACGGAACTGCCTGACTGAGGGTGTGAGTGCGGTGCATCACAATTGCCCGAATTGATTTTGCACCGCCCGAAACCGCGTGTAAAGTAATCTCTGTTGCCAGCGCGGGTGGCGGAATTGGTAGACGCGCTAGCTTGAGGTGCTAGTGCCCAACTTATCGGGCGTGGGGGTTCAAGTCCCCCTCCGCGCACAATGTGATGTGTCGCGACATCGTTCCTACGATGTCGCGGCACATTTCTCATTTCTGGCCCGGGTATGTCTCACGTCATCGTTCCCCTCATGTCTCGCGTCATCGTTCCTTTCTGGGCTGATAGTTCTTCTCGGCATCGATGAGATGCTCGGCGATGATTGCTCCTGTCCCTCGCTCGATGACCATCGTTTCCCGGCCGTGGATGAGTAAGAGAACTCTCTGCCGCGCATATGCCCGACCGATGCCTAGGTGCCGGAGCCTTCCTGCAAACCGTAGGCTGATCTTTCCGTTGGCATCGACTCTGTCGTAGCGGATCCGCCAGACTTGATCGCGCGTTTCGACTAGAGGCTGAGCTTTCGCAGTTGCGTTGTAAACAGCCTGGGGTGTGCGTCTTCCGATGGCCCGGTGGGGGCGCTGGGTGTTGTAGATGTGAGCGAAGCGGTCCAACTGCTCGTTGAGCGCCTCGATCGTGTCGACGAGTCCATCAGCTTTCAGCCAGCGTTTGAGTGTCTGGTGGTAGCGCTCGATCTTGCCCTGGGTGGTGGGTTTGCTCGGTCCGCCGTTCTTCTGCTTGATGTTCAGGTCGGTGAGGAGCTGCTCGAATCCGTTGGGTTGGTTCGGGGTCCCGTCGTGACCGCGGGCGAAGCGGGTGGTGTAGACCATGCCGTTGTCGGTCAGTGTCGATGCTGGGGGCCCGAATGCGTCCATGGTGTGGGTGAATGTGTCGATGACGACGAGCCCGGTCACTGGGGTGTGGGCAGTGGCATGGAGGAGCATCCGTGAGTGGTCGTCGAGCCAGGAGATGATTTCGGTATCGGTGTCATCAGCCAGGGGCCAGTGGGTGAAGTCGGATTGCCATGTCTCGTTCGGTGCTGCGGCTTCGAACCGGTGTCAGGACGAGCGGGGACGTTTCTGGGGTTGATCGGTGACTTTGTCGTTGCGGCGCAGGATGCGCCAGATCGTGGTCGTGCTGGGACGGGTGTCTTTGGGGAGTCGGTCCCAGATGGATTCGGGTCCGGCATCGAGTCCCTGGGCGATGAGCGTGGAGCGGAGATTGAGGATCGCGGTGATCGTGGTCTGGTCGGTGGAGTTGGGGTTGGTGCGGGGTCGTCGTGATTGAGTGTCGACGGCGTCGAGGCCGCCGGTCTGGAAGCGGGTCATGAGGGTGCGGATCCAGCGAGTCGAGACGTCGAAACGGTGGGCGGCCTCGGTTTGGGTGAGTCCGGTTTCCGTGATGGCGAGGATGATTGCGCGATTCTTGTTGGGATCGGTCATAACGGAACGATGTCGTGGGACACCTGCGGAACGATGTCGTGACACACCAGAGGTGTGATGTCGTGAGACATGGGGTGGAAGTATGTCGTGAGACATAGAGGAACGATGTCCTGAAACCAGACACCCCTCCGCGCACAACAGAGGAATTGGCCTCCGGATCTGATCCGGGGGCCATTTCTCATTCCCGGATACGGGTTCGCACCAGGTTGATATACCGTGGATCTCATCAGCCAATTGAGAACCAGCCGACGGGAGACACCGTGTTTGATTTCAGCGCCGCCGAGTCCGAGGTCACGGACCTGTGCCAGCAGCTCATCCGCATCGACACTCAGAACTGGGGCGGCAACAAGGCCAATCCGGAGCTTCCCGCGGCCGAACTCATCGCCTCCTGGTTCGCCGAGGTGGGCCTGAAGTCTGAGATCGTCGAATCCTCCCCGGGTCGGGCCAACCTCGTCGCCCGGGTCAAGGGCAGTGACCCGGAGGCTCCCGCCCTCGTCGTCCACGGCCACACCGATGTGGTGCCGGCAGCCGCCGAGGACTGGAGCGTCGACCCCTTCGGCGGCGTCATCAAGGACGGACTGCTGTGGGGCCGCGGGGCCGTGGACATGAAGGACATGGACGCGATGATCATCGCCGCCGTGCGCCAGATGCTCCGCGAAGGACAGCAGCCTCGGCGTGATCTCATCATCGCCTTCTTCGCCGACGAAGAGGCCGGCGGCAACTACGGTGCCCGGCACATGGTGCGCAACCGTCCGGAGCTCTTCTCCGGAGCCACCGAGGCGATCTCCGAGGTGGGCGGGTACTCCGTCGACATCCGCGGGCAGCGCGTCTACCTCATCCAGACCGCTGAGAAGGGACTGGCCTGGCTCAATCTCGTCGCCCACGGCACCGCCGGCCATGGTTCGCAACGCAACGACGACAACCCCGTCACCCGTCTCGCCGCCGCGATCTCACGCATCGGGTCCTATCCCTGGCCGCAGGAGATCCCCGTCGCGACTAGGCAGCTGCTCGAAGGGGTCTCCGAGCTGACCGGCATCGAGTTCACCGCCGAGACGATCCCGCAGCTGCTGGCCGAACTCGGTTCGGTCGAGAAGTTCGTCGCCCCGACCCTGCAGAACACCTCGAACCCCTCGTTTCTGGGCGCCGGGTACAAGCACAACGTCATCCCCGGCACCGCCACCGCCTACGTCGACTGCCGGACTCTGCCGGGCCAGCACGAGGACGTCATGCTCAAACTCAAGGAACTCGCGGGGGAGGGCATCGACATCATCCCGGAGGACGAGGGGGAGGCGCTCGAGGCGCCCTTCGACACTCCACTGGTGGCGCAGATGCGCACCAGCCTGCTCGCCGACGACCCGAGCGCCATGGTCCTGCCCTACACGCTCTCCGGAGGCACCGACAACAAGTCGATGGCCGAACTCGGCATCACCGGCTACGGCTTCGCCCCGCTGCAGCTGAGCGGAGACCTCGACTTCCCGGCGATGTTCCACGGTGTCGACGAACGCGTTCCGATCTCCGCGCTCAAGTTCGGCACGCGGGTCCTCGGGGACTTCCTGCTGAAGGCATGAGCGTGATGACGATCCCGGCGAGCACCCCGAGGGCGCTGAGGATCGTGGTCGGGCTGACCAGCGATCCCGGGATCGGCAGCAGCCAATCGAGCAGCAGCGCTCCTGCCAGGTTGCCGAAGAGTGAGAAGAGGCTGAGCAGAAGCACGCCGAGCCGGGCGACGGTGAGCGCGGTGAAGGCGATGAACAGCACGCCCAAGGCCCCGCCGAGGAGGATCCACCACTGATCGGGCTGCGTCGGGAAGCCGGCCCAGCCGACACCGGCGACCATGATGACCGCGGTCGCCAGGCCGAGCGCGATGAGCCCGACAGTGAAGTTGACGGCGGTCGCGACCACTGCCGAGCCGGTTGCGGCCCTGATCCGACCGTTGCAGGCTTGCTGGGCGGCGGTGAGGCTGCCGGAGGCGAATGGCAGCAGCGGAGCCCACAGGGGCACGCCCAGGCCGATGCGCTCATGCGCCCCGTAGACGAGTGCGGCGATGACCACGAGCACCCCGAGGATGCGGAGGGCGCTCAGCCGCTGCTTCCCACCCGGCGGCAGACGGGTGGCATCGACGATGAGGCCGCCGGTGATCTGTCCCGAGACGAAGGCCATGGTGAACATGGCCACGCCCATGACCGGCACCGTCGTGGCCTGGGCGATGACGACGAGACCGCCGCTCAGCCCGCCGAGCAGCATCCACCACGGCAGCGCCCGAGTGCGCAGCAGCCCAAGCAGAGCGATCGCGGCCCTTCGGGACCGAGCCGAGCACAGGAGCACCGCGGAGACGATGAGCAGTCCGGTGACGAATGAGATCAGGGCGGCGAAGACAGCGTGCCCGAGCACCGCGCCGAGGAAGCCGTTGGCTCGACCCTGCAGGGACATGGCCGCACCGGCGATGACGGTGAGGAGACCGGCACCGAGGACCGGCAGGAGCGAGGGGGAGGGTGCGGTCACGCGCTCGGTGCTCTCAGCGTGTCGAGACTCAGCTGCTCAGGGTCAGCGGCATGATCTTGCGCCGTAACCATACCGTGCGCACCCCGCCGACCGAGATCCGCGTCCGGGCCAGCTCCCACTTGCCGTATTCGCACTCGTCGTTGAGCTCCTGCAGACTGACCGAGCGCGGGACATCCTTGGAGAAAGAGACCTTCCGAAACTCGTAGGTCATACGTGGACGCTGACGTTTCATAGGCCCACCCTAGACGATGGTGGGCTAGTCTGGTGGCATGCCCGTCATCGTCCTTCTGCGGCACGGTCTCTCCAGTGCCAACACGGCAGGAATCCTCGCCGGACGCGCCCCCGGCGTGTCGCTGACCGATGAGGGTGTCAACGCCCTCGAAGCCACCCTGCGGATGCTTCCGCAGCGACGGTTCTCCCGACTCCTGCACTCCCCGCTGCACCGGTGCGAACAGACCGCGGAATTCGCGCAGCGGGCCGCCGAGTTCGACTCCGTCGAGGTCAGCGAGGACATCATCGAACTCGACTACGGCGACTGGACCGGGCGGTCGCTCAAGGAGCTCGCCGCAGAGCCTTTGTGGAAGACTGTCCTCGAGCGTGCATCGCAGGCGCGGTTCCCGGGAGGGGAGTCTCTCGCCGAGGCGGCCGAGCGTGCCGTCTCCCGGGTCCGATCGCTCGTCGTCGAGCTTGCTCAGGAGGAACAGCGGGAGAAGGAACAGCGGGAGAAGGACTCCCCGCCGCGGTGGGGGATGCTCGTCTCCCACGGCGACATCATCAAGGCGATCATCGCCGATGCCCTGAACATGCCGCTCGATGACTTCCAGCGCATCGGGGTTGCTCCCGGCTCATTCACCGTCATCGACTATTCGGGCACGCGTCCCGTGCTCACGGCGATGTCGGTGACCGCGGCCGGGCTGGCCGACAGCGGTGCACCCGGAGGCGGCGGCCTGCGCTGATCGGTCACCCGCGCTGATCGGTCACCCGCGCCGGTCAGGCGGCTGCGAGGACTCCGGTGCCCAGCAGCACGTAGAGGACGATGCCCAGGGCCACTCGGTACCAGACGAAGATCGCGAAGGACTTCGTCTCGACATAGCTGAGGAACCAGTGGATGACGAGGAGTCCGAGGCCGAAGGAGATGACCGTGGCCAGAATCGTCGGACCCCAGCCGAGAACCATGTCGGTGCTGCCGATCGTCTCGTAGACGCCGTAGAACCCGGAGCCGAGGACTGCGGGAATCGCGAGCAGGAACGAATAGCGGGCAGCGGCGGGCCGGGAGAAGCCCATGAACCGACCGGCCATGATCGTGCCGCCGGACCGGGAGACGCCGGGAATGACGGCCAGCGCCTGGGCGAGGCCGTAGAGGATGCCCTGGCCCCATTTCATATCGTCGAGCGTCAGCTGCTTCTTGCCGACCCAGTCGGCGAGGCCGATGATGAGGCCGAAGACGATGAGCATGGTCGCGGTGATCCACAGGCTGCGCAGCGCACCTTCGATGTAGTCCTGGAACAGCAGACCGATGACGACGATCGGGATCGAGCCGACGATGATGAGCCAGCCGAGGCGGACCTCGGGATCCTTGCGATCATGACGTCCCACCAGCGCCTTGCACCACTTGCCGATGATCGAGACGATGTCACGCCAGAAGTAGACGACGACGGCCGCCTCGGTGCCGATCTGGATGATGGCGGTGAAGAAGGCGCCCGGATCCGAGCCCGGCAGCATCAGCTCACCGACGATGCGCACATGCGCCGAGGACGAAATGGGAAGGAATTCCGTCAGCGCCTGCACGATTCCGAGCACAGCGGCGACCAGCCAGTCGTACATACGACTCCTTGAAAAAGGGGGATGGGAACGAAACCACGGTAGCCGCCACATCGGGTAACCTCAACAATCATGAAGATGCAGCGCCTCGGCACCACCGGCCTCGACGTCAGCGAAGTGGGTCTCGGAACCTTCGAATGGGGTCACCGGGTCGATTCCGTCGTCGCCCAGCGCCTCCTCGACGACTATGTCCTCGCTGGTGGCAACCTCGTCGAGCTGCCGAGTTCGGGCCGCCATGCTGCGGCTGTGCTGGCTCAGCTGAGTCTTCCCGAAGAGCTGCTGGTGATGGCTCGGGTCGGCGTGTCCATGAGTGAGTCATCCCACATCGAGGTCGGTCTCGGTCGGGCGCGGATCCTCGATCAGGTCGACGCTCTGCTGAGCACCACGGGTCGCGGCCACATCGACGTGCTCATCCTCGACGTCTTCGATGCCGAGGTCGATCGGGCGGAGACCGCCTCGGCGATCGACACCCTGCTCACCCTCGGCAAGATCCGCTACGTCGGAGTCTCGCACCATGCCGGTTGGGAGCTCTCGGAGATGCGCGGGGCCGGGATTCCGATCGCCTGCGCGATCGCCGAATACTCTCTGCTCAACCGCGAGGCTGAGGACGAGCTCCTGCCTGCCGCACGCTACGGCGGGGTCAGCCTCATCGCCGGAGCCGGTCTGGGCAGGGGAGTGCTCAGCGACAAGTATCGGCGCGGCACTCCGCAGGACTCTCGCCTCGCCGGGGAGCTGAGCGACTACGTCGCGGCCTACTTCGACGAACCCTCGACACGGGTGCTCTCCGGTGTGCGCAAGGCCGCTGCGGCCTTGGGAGTCTCGACCACGGACATCGCTCTGGCCTTCAACCGCAACCAGGGGATCGCCTGTTCACTGGTCTCGGCACGCACCCCGGAGCAGCTGGCCGAACTCACCGGTGATGTGATCGAGCTCGAACCAGAGATCGCCGAGGTCCTCGACCAGATCTCCTGAGGTGCCGGCCAGGTCAGGTGCCGGTCGGATCAGACGCCGTTCAGGTCAGGCTTCAGGCGTCCTCATCGTCCTCAGCGAGCTCGAATTCTTCGTCGAGCCCACTCTCATCGTCGTCCTTCGCATCCTCGACATCGTCGAAGAGCTCGAAGGGTGTGACCTCGTCGAATGCGGTGTAGATCGCGTCTTCGTAGATTTCGAAGGCATCGGCCAAGGCCATGTAAGCGGCTTCGACTCGCGGATCTTGGTCTCCATTGCGGTGTGCGGATGCGGCGTAGTGTTCCCTCACTGCTTCGAGGAACGCATCCAGGGCCTCACGAGGATCAGTGCTCATAACTCAAATGTATCCCAGGCGGGACCGACATGTAAGGGTTTGAACTAGGCTAAAGGCATGGCAGCTTTGTACGACCACCCCACACCGGAACGATTCGTCGTCGGCACGATCGGACTGCCCGGAGAACGCACCTTCCTCCTCCAGGCCAAGTCGGGATCGGCGCTGACCACGGTGGTCGTCGAGAAGGAGCAGGTGGAGATCCTCGCCGACCGCATCACCGAACTCCTCGACATGGTCATGATCAAGGACCCCGCCGCTCGCGTGCCCCAGACCGCGCTCGACGAGCGCATCGACAACGCCGGCCTCAACGTGCCCATCGAACCGGAGTTCCGGGTCGGAACCATGAGCCTGGGCTGGGACACCGTGGCCCATGAACTCGTCGTCGAATGTTTCGAACTCACCGAGGAGGATGCGCAGGCGGGGACTTCGGCCGATCCCGATGACGATGAGGTCGAACGCGATGTGCTCCGTATCGTCCTCGACGCCGCCGGTGCCCGTGAGTTCTCGCGCCGCGGCGAACAGGTCGTCAATGCCGGCCGCGGAGACTGCCCGTTCTGTTCGCTCCCGCTCGAGCCCGACGGCCACCTCTGCCCCCGGGCCAACGGCATTCCCCGCGGCTGAGGCGGCATGGACGAATCCTTCCTCGTCACCGCGCTGACCAAGGGCGCCTGCACGGAGATGGGCGTGATCCCGCGGGCGAGCAACGACACCCGGCTGATGGTCGTCGAATACGAGGGCCGCGTCCTCAAGGCCGTGTACAAACCGATCTCCGGAGAACGACCGCTCCACGACTTCCCCTCCGGCACCCTGGCGCTGCGGGAGACCGCCGCCCATCGACTCAGCGCCCACCTCGGACTCGATGTCATCCCACCGACGGTTCTGCGCGAGGACCTGCCCGCCGGGACGGGATCGCTGCAGGCCTATGTCGAGGACGCCGGCGGTGCGGACCCGGTGGCGCTGAGCGCGGTCGACGCGATCCCGGACGACTATGCTCCGATGTTCGCCCTGCGCACCGAGGACGGTCGGGACCTCGTTCTCTCCCACACCACCTCGGCGCCGCTGCGGGCGCTGTCGTTCTTCGACCTGTTGGCCAACAACGCCGACCGCAAGGCCGGGCACGTCATCACCGGTGCCTGCCTGCCCAGCCTCGTCGACACCGACATCGCCACCCGCGGCATCGACAACGGGCTGACCTTCCACCCGGAGGAGAAGCTGCGGACCGTGCTGTGGGGTTTCTCTCACTCCTCCTTCCAAGCCGAGGAGCTCGATGCGCTCGAGGAAGTGGCCGAGATGTCTGCGGGTCTGCGCGGCGTCCTCGACGACTGTCTGTCCGCGACCGAGATCACGGCCCTGTCCGCCCGAGCCGAGGCCCTGGCCGAGGACGGATTCTTCCCGGAGCCACCCGAGGATCGCACGGCGATTCCCTGGCCGCCGATCTGAGCTCGTCTCGGCGGGCCCTGCCGGAGGTGCCGTTGCCGAAGGACTCGGTTAGGCTGGTCTGCGTGAAGTCATGGTCCGAACCTCAACTGCCCCGCCTCACCAGCTCCGGCAAGGCGCCGACGGTCTTCGATACCGCCGCCAGAAGCCCACGTAAGCTCAAGGTGCGTGAGCGCTCGGCGGCCCTCTACGTCTGCGGGATCACTCCCTACGACGCCACCCATCTCGGCCACGCGGCCACCTATGTCGCCTTCGACCTGCTCAACCGGGTGTGGCGCGATGCCGGCATCGACGTCGTCTACGCGCAGAACACCACCGATGTCGACGATCCGCTGCTCGAGCGGGCCGACTCGACCGGTGTCGACTGGCGGGAGCTCGCCGAGACTCAGATCGAACTGTTCCGGCAGGACATGCAGGCGCTGCGGGTGATTCCCCCGCAGAGCTTCATCGGAGTCGTCGAATCGGTGCCGCAGATCGTGCGGGCGGTCGAAGATCTCGTCGCCTCCGGTGCGGCCTACACCTTGGACAACGGCGACGTCTACTACCGGGTCTCGACGCCCATCCAGCCGCCCTTCGGCAGCGTCAGCCATGACGACAGGTCGACGATGCAGAAGCTCTCGGCCGAACGCGGGGGAGACCCCGAGACCCCCGGCAAGGACAATCCGATCGATCCGCTGCTGTGGCGGGCCGAACGCGCGGGAGAGCCTGCCTGGGACGGCGGCAGCCTCGGCCGGGGCCGACCCGGTTGGCACATCGAGTGCACGGTCATCTCCGAGGAATACGCCGGCATGCCCGTGGATGTGCAGGGCGGCGGCAGCGACCTCGTCTTCCCGCACCATGAGATGAGCGCGGCCCACGCCGCGGCCTGGAAGCGGCAGCCGCTGGCCACGACCTATATGCACACCGGCATGGTCGGCTATCAGGGTGAGAAGATGAGCAAGTCGAAGGGCAACCTCGTGCTCGTCTCGAAGCTGCGCGAACAGGGCGTCGACCCGATGGTCATCCGCACCGTGCTGCTGTCGAACCATTACCGCAGCGACTGGAACTACACCGACGATCTGCTCGAGTCCGCCTCCGCCCGCCTGCGGGCCTGGAAGCATGCCGCGCGGTGTGAGTCGGAATGCCGGGAAGGGCTGCGCGGCCACATCATCGGACTGCTGCGCGAGTCATTGGCCGATGATCTCGACAGCCCTCGCGCCTTGGGCATCCTCGACGAATGGGCCGAGCACTATGCCGATTCGGAGCCGACCGAGACCGCGCCGGTCAGCGGCGATCGCGTCGCCGACGCCGTCGATGCGCTGCTCGGCATCGCCCTGACCGACTGAGGCTGTTTCTGTCCGACTGCGGCTACTTCTCTCGGCCGCGTTTGCGCAGATAGCGTTCGAACTCGGCGGCGATGGCGTCACCGCTGGCCTCGGGCAGATCGGCCGAGTCATTGAGCTCCTCGAGCCCTTTGACCATCTCCACGAGGTGCGGATTGAGCGCGACGAGCTCATCGGCGCCGAGCTCCCAGGCCCGGGACTCCTCCTCGAGGACGGGAATGTCGATCTCGATTCCCGTGCACCTCTCTACGGCGTTGGCCAGGGACAGCTCCGCCTTCGGTGAGGGCGAATCCGTGAGATAGTCCGGCACGCCCACCCACAGGTTGATCGCGCGCAGGCCCCGCCACCGGCATTCGACGCCGAGGAGGCCGAGGATGCCGATCGGACCGGCGTAGCCGTTGACGTCGATGCCGAGCTCTTCGGCCACGACCGGGTCCTCCGTGTTCGCGACCACCGGCATCGGCCGGGTGTGCGGGACCTCGGCATGCAGGCCGCCGAGGAGGACGACCGAATCCTCGGGCCCGACCTGGGTGAGGATGAGGGAGAGGAATTCGCGCCACTTCAGGCCGGGTTCGTGGCCCTGGATGACGGTGATCGGGATGCCCGCGTGCTCTCCGCGGTGGACCTCGACTCCGGGCCAGGCGATCGAGGCTCGTCCGTCCTCGTCGCGGATGATCTCCGGTTCGGAGAAGCGGAACTCGTAGAAGCCGTCCGTGTCCAAGATCTCACTGTCGTGGAGGTTCCAGACTTCGATGAGATCCTTGACCAGTGAACTCGCGGCCTCGGAAGCATCGGCGTCCTGCCCCTCGAAGGCGATGAAGACGAATGAGGCGCCACTCGTTGGAAGAAAACTCATGATTCAAGATTACGCTGGAAACATGACGAACCCAGCCGCAGTCCTGTGGGACATGGACGGAACCCTGGTCGATACGGAACCGTATTGGATCAGGTCCGAAACCGAACTGATGCACGCGCACGGAGTCTCCTGGAGCGAGGAGCAGGGACTGGAATTCGTCGGCAACGACCTGCGCACCTCGGCGCGGATGATGCAGGAGGCCGGCCTCGAACTCCCGGTCCCGGAGATCGTGGAAACGCTCATCGATTCGGTCGTCGCCCTCATCGAGGAAGCGGTGCCCTTCCGGCCGGGAGCTCTCGAACTTCTCGCAGCCCTGCGCGCCGAGGACGTCCCCTGCGTGATGGTCACGATGTCCTACCGCAGGCTCGCCGAGGCGGTCATCGCCGCCTGCCCCGCCGGCAGCTTCGCCGGTCTGATCTCCGGCGACGAAGTCGATGCCGGCAAACCTGATCCCGAGCCCTATCTCAAGGGCGCGGCCCTGCTGGGACTCGACCCCGCTGAGTGTGTGGCGATCGAGGATTCGAAGCCCGGTTTGGCCAGCGCCGAGGCGGCCGGGACGATCGCCATCGGCGTTCCCCACCTCGTGGAGCTCGAGGATCGGCCCGGCCGGATCCTGTGGGAGGGCCTGCACGGTCGCGGACTCGACGACCTGCGGGAGCTCACTGCCCGGCAGTCCGCCTGACCCGAGGTGCGGGACCTCGCAGGTCCCTGCGCGCCCGCCGGGCGCGGCTCAGGCGCCGACGATCTCGGTGATCTCCGGAGTCGGCGGTGCGGCGTTGCCCCAGGCCGGACACAGGGGTTTGAAGGTGCACCAATTGCACAGCGGTGACTTCCGCGGCCGCCACCTGTCGGTCTTCGCGGCGGCGACGATATCCTTCCAGATCGCGTCGATCTCGAACTGCGTCGCCTCGATGTCGGCCATCGTGGGATGGGACTTGAGCACGCTGCGCGAACCCAGATACATCAGCTGCAGGGTGTGCACGAGCTCGCCGGTGAGCCGATATTCGACGAGGGCGTAGAAGCCCATCTGGAACTTCGCCTCCCGCCCGTACTGCGGTTTCGGCTGCTTGCCGGTCTTGTAGTCGACGAGGCGCTTCTCCCCGCCTGGCGCCACGTCGATGCGATCGATGAAGCCGCGCAGCTCGAGCCCGCTGTCCAAGGTGGTGCGGACGAACTTCTCCGTCTCATCCGGTTCGAGGTGCTCTGGGAATTCGAGCGTGAAGTAGGCGTCGAGGAGCTTCCGCGCCGAGGTGAAGAACTCCGCCTGCTCGGCCTCTGTGGTGAAGATCTCAAGCACCTCGGGGTCCTTGTCCACGAGCTCGGTCCACGCCGGCATGAGCAGAGACTGGGCATGGTCGGTGGTGCGCTGTTCGGCAGGGGCCGTGAACAGCTTCTCGAGCACCGAGTGGACGACGGTGCCCCGGAAGGCGGCCTGGGAGGGCGGCTCCGGAAGCTTGTCGATGCTGCGGAACCGGAACTTCAGGGGGCACTGAATGAAGTCATTGGCCCGAGAGGGCGAGAGACTGGTGAGCACGGCCATGGCACCACTGTAACGACTCACACTGACACGACAACGAGTTGATTGCGTCCGCCGCGTCGACCAGCGGCGGAGCCCGTCTCGCTGTTAGGCTGAGAACCCCCGACCCCCAAGCAGAGGAATTCCTTCGATGGCTGCGAAAAGTCACCAGATCGGTGCGTCCTCCGGCGTGCGCCTGGGGACTGTTCTCGGCGCCCCGGTGATCCTCGCCTGGTCCTGGTTTCTCGCCGCCGTGGTCATCACCATTCTCTTCACTCCGTGGCTGAACACTGTGCGTCCGGACCTGGGCGTCGGAGCCTGGTTCGTGGCCTTCGCCTATGCGGTCCTCCTCTTCGCCTCGGTGTTCCTCCACGAACTCGCCCACGGCGTCGCCGGACAGTTCTACGGGCAGAAGGTCGCAGCCATCGAGCTCAACATCTGGGGCGGCTTCACCCGGTTCGAACCGCAGGTCGACAACCCGCGCGACAAGGCCGCGACGACGAGCTTCGTCATCTCCATCGTCGGGCCCATCGTCAACATCGTCCTAGCCCTGCTGGGCTGGTGGTGCCTGAGTGCGGTCAGCCCGACCTCGGTGCCGTGGCTGCTGCTCATCGCCGTCACCTTCGCCAATGTCGCCCTCGGCGCGATCAACCTGCTCCCCGGTATCCCGCTCGACGGCGGCTGGGCGCTGCAGGCGATCATGTGGCGCATCACCGGCTCCCAGTACCTCGGCACGATCGTCGCCAGCTGGGTCGGACGCATCATCGCCATCGGCTTCATCGGCTGGTCGGTCATCACCCCGCTGCTGGCCGGCGATCGACCCGACCCGCTGACGGTGGCCTGGATGTCGCTCATCGCGATCATGCTCTGGTTCTCCGCCGGGGACGCGGCCACCCACGCCAAACGGGCACGGAAGATGGAGACCTACGACCTGTCCCAGGTCATCCAGCCGGCGATCGCCGCGACCTGGGATGCCGATCTCGCCGACACGCTCGACTATGCGAACACGCTGGGCAATGCGAAGGAGCGCACGCTCATCGTCGTCCTCGATCAGAAGGGACTGCCCTACGGGCTCGTGGACCGGCACGCCGCAGCGGGACGGCTCGCCGAGGACCTCTCACCGGTACCCACCGGTGAGGTCGCCCGACCTCTGGCCGGATGGATCGGCGTGCCCAAGGACATCACAGCCCCGCATCTGCTCGAATCGCTCACCCACCGACCGAAGGCGCAGTTCAGCCTCGTGATGGATGGAAACACCCTCGTCGGCGTCATCGACCTGCAGGAATTCTTCGACGAGCTTCTCGCAGCCTGAACCGGGTGTGCCGAGGCGCTGCCCACCAGCGTAGAGTGGTCACATCATGACTCAGGTAAGCCATACCCAACCTCATCGGGTCCTTCATCCCGGGGAGAAGATCCAGCTCACCGACCCCAAGGGGCGGATGCACACGATCGTGCTCGGTCCCGGTGAGGTCTTCCACACCCACAAGGGACTCATCAGCCACGATGACATCATCGGCCGCACCGAGGGCATCGTCGTCACGAACACCGGGGGAGTGGACTTCCAGGTCTTCCGTCCCCGCTACGAGGACTTCGTGCTGTCGATGCCGCGAGGCGCCGCCGTGGTCTACCCGAAGGACTCCGGACTCATCGTCACCCTCGGCGACATCTTCCCCGGAGCCACCGTCGTCGAAGCCGGCGTCGGTTCGGGTGCCCTGTCGATGGCGCTGCTGCGCGCAGTCGGGCCGACCGGCACCGTCCACTCCTTCGAGCTGCGTGAGGAGTTCGCGACCATCGCGGCCGGCAACATCGCCGACTTCTTCGACGGCGAACCCGAGAACTGGTCGGTGACCGTCGGCGACCTCGCCGAGACCCTGCCCCAGGCCTATGGATCCGGCACCGTCGACCGTGTGGTCCTCGACATGCTCACCCCCTGGAACACCCTCGAAGCGGTCACCGAGGCGCTGGCCCCCGGCGGCATCGTCATCGCCTACGTCGCCACCGTCCCGCAGCTCTCCCGCTTCGTCGAGGCCCTGCGCGAGACCGGCAGCTATGCCGAACCGGAGTCGATGGAGGCCATGGTCCGCGGCTGGCACGTGGACGGTCTCGCGGTGCGTCCCGATCACCGGATGATCGCCCACACCGGGTTCCTCATCATCGCCCGCCGGATGGCACCGGGGGTGACGCCTCTGGAGAAGAAGAAGCGCCCCCAAGGAGCGACCGCCGCGGCCGAGGACGTCGCCGCCTGGACCGAACCCGAAGTCACCGAGGCCGCCGTCGGCGCTCGAGTCGCACATGGGAAGAAGCTGCGTCGCGTGATGCGCGAGGCAGGCAAACGCTTGGAACGCACAGAGCCGACCCCCGGGTCGAAGGAGGACCAATGACCGAGACCGAGACCACCACCGAGGTCAAGCGTCTGCGCGAAGACACGGCCTCACTGCGCCAACAGCTCTACAGCGCCGGCAAACGCAACGAGGCGCTGTCGAAGACCCTGCGCACCGCCCGCGACGAACTCGGACGGATCAAAGAAGAGGCCCGTCGGCTGACCGAACCCCCGAACAACTGGGGCACGCTGGTCGCCGTCGATGACAAGGGTCTGGCCGCCGACGTCATCGTCGGCGGACGTCGGATGCGAGTCGCGATCGGCCCCGAGGTCGAACCCGCCAAGCTGCTCGCCGGCGCCGATGTGCTCCTGTCCGAAGGACTCGTCATCATCGGCACGGGGGAGTTCCCGCCCGTGGGGTCGGTCGTCAACGTCCGCGAGTTCGTCGACGACACCCGGATCCTCGTCGGTGCGCCCGGCGATGACGAACAGGTCTTCGTCCTCGCCGACTCACTCGTCGGGGCCGGCCTGCGCGTCGGCGATGCCGTCGTCGTCGACACCCGCACGCACTATGCCCTGCAGGTCGTCGAGAAGCCCGAGGTGTCCTCGCTGCTGCTCGAAGAGGTCCCGGACATCACGTACTCCGATATCGGAGGCCTGGCCGACCAGATCGGTCAGATCAAGGATGCCGTGGAGCTGCCCTTCGAACACCCCGAGCTCTACACCGAGCACGGACTCAAACCGCCCAAGGGCATCCTCCTCTACGGCCCTCCCGGCTGCGGCAAGACGCTCATCGCCAAGGCCGTCGCGAACTCCCTGGCCGACCGGACCGGTTCCGAGCAGTCCCGCAAGACCTTCTTCCTCAACATCAAAGGTCCCGAGCTGCTCGACAAATACGTCGGCGAGACCGAACGTCAACTGCGTCTGATCTTCGCCCGCGCCCGCGAGAAGGCCTCGGCAGGCTTCCCCGTGGTCGTCTTCTTCGACGAGATGGAGTCCCTGTTCCGGACCCGCGGCACCGGCAAGTCCTCCGATGTGGAGACGACGATCGTGCCCCAGCTGCTGACCGAGATCGACGGCGTCGAACAGCTCGACAACGTCATCGTCATCGGCGCCTCGAACCGTGAGGACCTCATCGATCCCGCGATCCTGCGTCCCGGTCGCCTCGACGTCAAGATCCGCATCGAACGGCCCGATGCCGAGGCCGCGCGAGACATCTTCGAGAAGTACCTGACGACCGATCTTCCGCTCCACCCGAGCGTGCTCACAGGACACGCCACCGCCGCCGAGGCGGTCGCCGCCCTGATCACGCACTGCGTGGAGAGGATGTTCGCCCAGAGCGCGGAGAACGAATTCGTCGAGGTCAGCTACGCCGACGGGTCCAAGGAGATCCTCCACTTCTCGGACTTCGCCTCCGGAGCGATGATCCACAACATCGTCGACCGGGCCAAGAAGTCGGCGATCAAGTCCCTGCTCGAGACCGGGGAGCGCGGTCTGCGCCCCGAACACTTCGACGAGGCCATCGCCGAGGAATTCAGCGAACACGAGGATCTGCCGAACACCACGAACCCCGATGAGTGGGCGCGGATCTCCGGCCGCAAGGGCGAACGGGTGACCCACCTGCGGATGATGCACCTCGACACCACCCGGGGTGCGCCCGCGGTGCCCCTGGAGACCGACATCGCCGAGGTGTACCCGAACTCCGACCTCGTGTGAGCCCGGGCTCGGCGGAGTTCGGGCTGGGCGGACTTCGGGGTCAGCGCACGAGGCTCAGCGGCCGCCTCGGCGCTTCCCGGATCCGCCGGCCACCGCGGTGGCGATGATCCGCCAGCCCACGAGAGTGATGAGGTTGAGGCTCGTGGCGACGATCATGAAGGTCACCGGGATCTCTCCCGGGGTGTCGCCGGCGCCCGTGACGCCGCGCAGCACCAGTCCGATGAGCACCGTGATCGCCCACACGCCGGTGCCCGTGCGCAGGGGCGAGATCGGTCGATCCCAGACGGCGGTGAGCACCCAGGCCGCAAGCAGTCCGAGCAGGAACGGCCACGCCGTGGTCATCAGCCCCTGCGGATCGAAATTGTGAGAATGTGTGTAATGACCGACGATCGTGAACAGGACCACGAGGACGAGGTCGACTGTGAGGGCGATCGGGAGATGGGATTTCTTGGCTGCCACGGCCTCGAGTCTAGTCGTGAGAAGGAGATGAGATGCTCAGCGTCCACCGAGTGATGGGTTCGGAGACCGAGTTCGGCCTCAGCCAACCGGGCAATCCGCGTGCGAATCCGATGCGGGACTCGGCGCGTGTCGTCGACGCCTATGCCGGACCCCGCGGCCTGCGGTCCTCCCAGAACTTCTGGGACTTCGCCACCGAATCGCCCCTGGCCGATGCGCGCGGATTCTTCATGAACATCGCCGACGCCGATTCCTCACAGCTCACCCACGTGCCCGCCGAAGACGTCGAGGCCCAGTACCTGGCCAATGTCGTCACCGAGAACGGCGCCCGCTACTACGTCGACCACGCCCACCCCGAATACTCCTCCCCGGAGGTGCTGACCCCCCGCGATCTCGTCGCCTATGACCGGGCCGGGGACCTCGTGGCCCTGGCCTCGGTGCGGGCGCTGGAGAAGTCCGGGGAACCGGTCAACCTGTACAAGAACAACACGGACTCCAAGGGATCGTCCTACGGCACCCATGAGAACTACCTCGTGGACCGAGGCGTGGACTTCGACGACATCGTCGCCGGCCTCATCCCTTTCTTCGTCACCCGACAGATCCTCTGCGGATCGGGTCGGGTCGGCATCGGCCGGGAGGCGGAGTCCGCGGGCTTCCAGATCTCTTCGCGCGCGGACTTCTTCGAAGCCGAGGTCGGACTCGAGACGACGCTGCGGCGCCCGATCGTCAACACCCGCGACGAACCGCACGCCGACCCCGCGAAGTACCGCAGGCTCCACGTCATCATCGGCGATGCCACGATGGCCGAACCGGCGACCCTCGTCCGGTTCGGGTCGACCTCGCTCGTGCTCGGCCTCATCGAGGCGGGGCTGACCCCGCGGCTCGAACTCGCCGACCCCCTGCAGGCACTGTGGGACGTCAGCCACGACCTCGACCTCTCCGCCGAGCTGCCGCTGAGCGACGGATCGACGATGACGGCCCTGCAGATCCAGGAGGCCTACTACTCAGCCTGCGCGCAGCACGCCGGCGACGACGAAGACACCGCCTCGGTGCTCGCAGAATGGCGTCGGTTCCTCGACGGACTGGCCGAAGACCCGCGCAGCCTCGCCGATTCCATCGACTGGATCGCCAAATGGGTGCTGCTCGAAAGCTACCGTGAGCGCGAAGGCATCGACTGGGATCACCCGAAGCTCGCGCTCGTCGACGTCCAGTACCACGATGTGCGCCCGGAGAAGGGCCTGTTCCACAAGCTCGAGCAGGCGGGCCGGATCCGGCGCCTGACCACCGACTCCGAGGTGGAGGCCGCAGTCACCACGGCACCGGAGGGCACCCGGGCCTACCTGCGATCCCTGGCGGTCACGCGCTTCTCCGCGGACCTGGTGGCAGCCAGCTGGGACTCGCTCGTCCTCAACGCCGGTGACTTCGGGGTCGTGCGGCTGCCGATGAGCGAACCGCTCAAGGGCACTCGCGCCCTGCTCGAGGACCGGCTGTCCGGGATCGAGACCTCCGCAGGCCTGCTCGAGGCACTCGGAGTCGATAGACTGAAGACGAAGAACGACTGAAGGGGACATGATGAGTTCACAGGAGCAGGTGCAGAAGGATCATTCGGCCGGCGGCGGCGAGCCGCCCGTCGACCCGCCCGAGGCCGTGCAGGGACAGATCAACACCCAGAACGTCGATTCCATCCTCGACGAGATCGACGGAGTCCTCGAAACGAACGCTGAGGAGTTCGTCCGCAACTTCGTGCAGAAGGGCGGCCAATGAGATGTCGGGTTTCAGCCCCGCATTTCTGAGTTCGACGAGCAACTCCTTCGTCGAACTCGCCCGCAGCGTCGCCCCCGAGACGCTGCCGATCGGTGAGGGCCGCCACCTGGCCGAGCAGGTGCCGGAAGGCACGACGATCATCTGCTTCCGCACCGCCTCGGGCATCCTCATGGCCGGGGACCGCAGGGCCACGATCGGCAATATGATCGCCTCCCATTCGATGGAGAAGGTCCGGGCGGCCGATGACTTCTCCGTCATCGGCATCGCCGGGACCGCGGGTGTCGCTCTCGACCTCATCCGCCTGTTCCAACTCGAACTCGAACACTACGAGAAGATCGAAGGGGCCCGGCTGTCCCTGCACGGCAAGGCCAACCGTCTGGCCTCGATGCTGCGGGGGAATCTGGGACTGGCGATGCAGGGCCTGACCGTGGTCCCGATGTTCGCCGGCGTCGACGATTCGACCCCGGCCGGACAGATCTTCAGCTTCGACGTCACCGGAGGCAAATACGAGGAGCACCGCTTCCATGCGATCGGCTCCGGATCCGGTTATGCCCGCGGAGCACTGAAGAAGCTGTGGCAGCCGGCGCTCGACCCCGAGGCGGCTGTGACCGTGGCCGTCGAAGCCCTGTTCGATGCCTCCGATGACGATTCCGCGACCGGGGGACCCGACTTCGTCCGCCGAATCGCCCCGACCATCTGCACCGTCGACCTGGAATCCGGTGTGCAGGAGATCGACACCGCAACGACCCTGGCCGCGGCCGCCGAGGTGGTCGAGCGGCGGACCCGGAAGGCACAGTCATGAGTGAGGATCCGTCATGAGCCAGGCCCCGTTCTACGTCTCACCCGAACAGCTGATGAAGGACCGGGCGGACTTCGCCCGCAAAGGCATCGCCCGCGGCCGGTCCGTCGTCGTCCTCCGCTACGACCAGGGGATTCTGCTGCTCGCGGAGAACCCCTCACCGACCCTGCACAAGATCGCCGAGATCTACGACCGGATCGGCTTCGCCGCTGTCGGCAAATACAACGAGTTCGAGACTCTGCGACAGGCGGGAGTCCGCTACGCCGACCTGCGCGGGTACTCCTATCACCGCACGGACGTCACCGCCAGGGGACTGACCAACGCCTATGCGCAGACCCTGGCCGGGGTCTTCACCACCGAGTCGAAGCCCTTCGAGGTCGAACTCGTCGTCGCCGAACTCGGCCTCACCCCGGAGACCGACCAGCTCTACCGACTCAGCTACGACGGCTCCGTCATCGACGAATCCGAACATGTGGCCATCGGGGGCCAAGCCGATGCGATCACCGCGAGCCTCAAGGGCCTGGCCACCTCGGCGCTGAGTCTGGGCGCGGTCGTCGACCACGGAGTCCGCGCCCTGGCCGCCGCGACCTCGGGGCCGCTGCCGACGAGTGACCTGGAAGCGGCGATCCTCGACCGCACCGCCGTCGGGCACCGCACCTTCAAACGACTCGACGACGCAGCCATGGCCGCGCTGCGGGAGGACTGAATGGCACGCATCTACGGACTCGAGACCGAATACGGGCTCGCCCACACCGCACAGACCGGTGACCGACGCATCGGTCCCGAGGAGATCGCGCGGTACCTGTTCCGGCCCATCGTCGAATGGGGACGGTCCTCGAACGTGTTCCTGCCCAACGGCTCCCGGCTCTACCTCGACGTCGGCTCCCACCCCGAATACGCCACCGCCGAATGCGATTCGCTGACCGATCTGCTGACCCAGGATCGGGCGGGGGAGGCGCTGATGATCGACCTGCTCGAGCAGGCCCAGTCCGCGCTGGCCGCCGACGGCCTGGGTGGTCGGATCCACATGGTCAAGAACAACACCGACGCGGCCGGGAACTCCTACGGCTCCCATGAGAACTTCCTCATCCGCCGCACCCTCGACTTCAATCGGCTGACCACGGTTCTCCTGCCCTTCCTCGTGACCCGGCAGCTGCTCGTCGGTGCCGGGGCCATCATCCCGCAGAAGTCGTCCTTCGCCCCCGACGAGGATGCCAACCGGTCCGAGATGATGTTCGGTCTCTCCGCCCGCTCGGACGTGATGTGGGAGGGACTGTCCTCGGCGACCACGCGGTCCCGGCCGATCATCAACGCCCGTGACGAACCGCACGCCGATGCTGAGAGGTACCGCCGACTCCACGTCATCGTCGGGGACTCCTCGATGTCGACGGCCACCTCGGCGCTCAAGATCGGATCCGCGGTGCTCATGCTCGACCTCATCGAACAGGGCGCCAGGATCCCCGAGAACGGACTGCGCCATCCGGTCAGGGACATCCGCCTCGTCGCCCGCGACCTCACCGGCGGCGTCAGACTCGAACGCACCGACGGGACGACGACGACCCCGCTGGGTCTGCTCGCCGACTACCGGGATCGGGCTCGCGTGATCGTCGACAAAGGCGACCACAGCCTCGGCGAGGACGGCATCGCCGAGTACGTCATCGATCTGTGGACCAGGATGCTCGAGGCCGTCGAGGCCCAGGACTTCTCCGCCGTGGACACGGAGATCGACTGGGTGATGAAAAAGACGCTCATCGACCGGGCGATGGCCAGAGGCATCGACTCGATCACCGATCCGAGGATCCAACGGCTCGACATCGCCTATCACGACATCACCCCCGACACGGGCCTGTTCCCGAAGCTCGAACGTTCGGGCATGGCGAAGAATCTCGTCAGCGAGGAGGCCCGGATCACGGCCAAGGACGTGCCTCCGGCAACGACCCGGGCGGCGATCCGCGGCGAATTCGTCCGGGCCGCCCACGCGGCTCGCCGCGACTACACGGTCGACTGGGTGCATCTGCGCCTCAACGACGAATCCGGGCGCGCGGTGGCGCTGAAGAATCCCTTCGAACCCACGCACCCGCAGGCCGAGGCACTCATCGCCGGCCTGTAAGATCTCTCAGTGATCCGGCCGTTGTTCGGCCACAGTGACGAAAGGAACCACGTGCGCACCAGAGTGCTCAGTGCCATTGCCGCGGGTCTGCTGCTGCTCACCGCCTGCGGGCAGGGTGAGGAAGCCGAGGACACCGCCAGCGCCCCGCCCTCCGTCTCCGCAGAGGACGCGAAATCGACGAGCCTCGACGAGGTCAAGGTCGACGGCGACTTCGGGAAGAAGCCGAAGGTCAGCTTCGACGCCCCCCTCGTCATCGACAAGACCGGCAAGACCGTCATCAGCGAGGGCAAGGGCGAGAAGATCGCCGACGGCGAGCAGGTCTCCGCGCAGATGACGCTGATCTCGGGCACGAGCGGTGAGGAGATCGAATCGAGCTACGATTCGAAGTCCCCGGCCGGATTCCCGATGGACAAGTCGCAGATCTCGGAAGACCTCTACAACGCGCTCATCGACGTCAAGGTCGGCTCCCGCGTGGTGATGTCGCTCAACGGCGCCGCCCAGCAGGGCCAGCCCGATCAGACTCTCGTCTACGTCATCGACGTCGAGAAGACCACGAAGCCGCTGACCCGCGCCGAAGGCGAGAAGGTCGACCAGGGGGACAACCCGGTGACCGTCGAATGGGGAGACAACGGAGAACCGTCGATCTCGAAGCCCGAGGGCAAGGCCCCCAGCGAACTCGAGACCTATACGACCATCGAGGGCGAAGGTCCCGAGGTGAAGAAGGGCCAGAGCGTGGCCGTCAAGTACTCCGGCTGGCTGTGGGACGACACGTCGAAGTACTTCGACTCGAACTGGAAGGAAGGCGGACAGCCCTTCGCCGTCGACCCGGTCGGCGAGGCGCAGGTCATCGAGGGCTGGAACGAAGGCCTCGTCGGTCAGAAGGTCGGCAGCCAGATCGTCCTCGTCATCCCGCCCGACAAGGGCTACGGCGAACAGGGAAGCCCCCCGTCCATCCCGGGCGATGCGACCCTGATCTTCGTCATCGACATCCTCTCGGCCCAGGGCTGAGTGCAGCAGACCGCAGACGACAACTCACAACAGGAGGAACCATGAGCAAGCAGAAACCGGAAGTCGACTTCCCCGGGGGCGAAGCCCCGACCGAACTGATCATCGTCGATGACATCATCGGAGACGGCGCCGAGGCGGGTCCCGGCAATGTCGTGAGCGTCAACTACGTCGGCGTCGCCCATTCGACCGGCGAGGAGTTCGACGCCTCCTACAACCGGGGGACCCCGCTGGAGTTCAAACTCGGCTCCGGCATGGTCATCTCCGGCTGGGATCAGGGCATCCAGGGCATGAAGGTCGGGGGCAGGCGCACCCTGCAGATCCCGCCGCACCTGGCCTACGGAGACCAGGGCGCCGGAGGCGTCATCAAGCCGGGTGAGTCGCTGATCTTCGTCTGCGACCTGGAGAACGTGCGCTGAGACGCTGAGTCAGACCGAGCAGTCGGCTCGGTCCCGCGGTCAGAATTCGGCCGCGAATCTGCCCGCCGCGGCGGCAGCGAGAAACGCTGCCGCATCGGCGGGCAGTCTGCGTCCCATGGTCGAGAGCCCCACGGGGGAGGACTGCAGCGCCTCCCACAGGCTGGTGAGGTCGACGTCGACGAGGCGGTGCATGTCCAGCTGTTCCCGCTGAGCCGCCGTGATCTCAGCCACGACGGCCGGATCGGGATCCATCTGCGCCCGCTCCGCCTCGGCAAGGCTGGAGAAGTCGGGGACCGGAACGGCCACCCCTGGTCGGGCGATCTCGATGAGCGAGGTCAGGGAATGGTGCGAGATCCCGAAATGACGGCCGCGCGCATCGGCATTCGACATTCGCAACACGCCGATCGGACTGCCCCCGAGCAGGGCGGCAGCATTGAGGTGCTCACCGGTGACCAGGCCCGAATACCCGTACTTCGTGCCCGTGCCGAGGTTCCCGGGGCCCTGGGCGACGATCGCTAAGTCTGCGCCGAGCACGTGTTTGGCGGCCAGCAGTCCGGTGTGGATCGTCACCGCCTCGAGATCGGCACCCCAGGACTGGCCGGTGCTGATCGATCCGTGCAGCCAGCCGGCGTCCTTGAGCCCGGCCACCGCCTGTGAGAAGCGGGCAGGCAGTGCGGCACCGTCGCTGAGGACATAGGCGACCCGGAGCGTGGGATCGACCGCGCGGATGCCGGCCACGATCGCCGGCAGGGCCGAATGCAGATCGGCCACGAGCACGGGCATCGACTCGAGCGATTCCGCCTCGGCGAGGGTGGCGTGGTGTTCGGACTCCTGATCGTCGACGCCGAGGACCATCGTCTGCAGCGGGGAATAGCGGTCCTTGACCAGATGCCCGGGACCCTCCGGCGGATCCGCAGGAAGCGCATCCGGCAGAGCCACGATGAGTCCGAACCCGCCCGTGCCCAGACGTTTGGCCAGCGCCGAGACGTTGACTAAGACCGCGTCCCCGGGCCGTGGATCGCCGACGGCCTCGGTGTAGGCGATCGCCCTGATGTGCGTGATCGTCGTCCCCGGCAGAGCCTGGTCAAGATCGACCTCGACCTCTGTGTATCCTGGCCGGGTGGTCCGAATCGCGTCGACGATTCCTCTGCGCCAATGAATCATGATCCTAAGACTATCGCCCGCATTAGGTTACGGTGGAATTGTGAACACACCCCGCCCCAGCAGACAGAGGCAGCAGACCGAACGTCTGCTCAACCTGCTGATCGCCCTGCGAGCCGCCCGCGGCTGGGTGTCTCGGAAGACTCTGATGACCGTCATCGACGGCTACGCCGGACTCGACGATGTGGCCTTCGACCGCAAGTTCTCCCGCGACAAGGAGCTGCTGCGGCATATGGGCATCACGATCGCCACCCGAGCCGAACACGATGCCTACGGGGATGCGGGGGAGACCGGGTACCGGATCTCCGCCGATGACTATGCGATGGGCGATGTCGAGCTGACCCCCGCCGAGGCGGCCGCCGTGGCCGTGGCCGCCAGGTTCTGGTCGGACACGGAACTCGGGGAGTCGAGCGCCCAGGCCCTGACAAAGCTGCGTGCCCTCGGCATCGACCTCAGCGACGCTGCTCCCGGCGGAGCGGGAACGGACCAGCCGCCGGCGGCGAAGAAGCTCGGCAGTGCGAACTTCGCCACCGCCCTTCACCACATCAACGCCCGTGAGGCCATCGCCTTCACCTATCACAAGCCGGGGCAGTCGGCGCGCAAGGTCAGGCTCGAACCCTATGCCCTGCTCAGCCGCGGTGATCGCGTCTACCTGCTCGGCTTCGACATCGACCGGGATGCCCAGCGGACCTTCCGGCTCTCCCGCGTCGAAGGACGGATCACGAAGCTCGGCGGCCGCGAACCCGGCGACTACGAGATCCCTGCGGACTTCGCCGCCGACGTCACTCTCTCGACGAGTTCAGAGATGGCTGTCGTGACCGAGGCACGGCTGCGCATCGGCGCCCATCGGGCCGATCCGCTGCGCCGCCGGCAGGTGCGCAGCGACGGGGACGAGATCGTCATAGAATACACCGATGCGCAGAGCCTGGCCGCGGAGATCGTCGGCTTCGGCGATGCCGTCGAGGTGATCGAACCCGAGGAGCTCGCCCGCTCCGTCGCCGCCCGCCGGGAGACGATCCGCAGCTCCCTTCGACGACTCGGAGGTCGCAATGTCCTCAGCGCGTGAGCGACTGACCCGCCTGCTCAGCCTCGTGCCCTACCTCGACGCGCACCCCGGTGCCGACCTCGAGGAGACCGCCGCCTATTTCGGGATCGACTCCGACACCCTCATCGACGACCTGCAGCTGCTCTTCGTCACCGGTCGGCCCGGTCACATGCCCGATGACCTCATCGATGCGTCGTGGGAAGGCGGCCAGATCCACATCTCGAATGCCGAAGAGGTCTCGGTGCCCGTGCGGCTGAGCGCCGAGGAAGCCGGAGTCCTCGTACTCGCCCTCGACCTCCTCGATGCCCTGCCCGGACTCGATACCGCGGCCGTGCGCAGCGCCGCCGAGAAGCTGCGTCTGGCGGCGGGGGAGAACCTGCACACGACTGTCGAGGTCAGCCCGATTCCCGCGGACGAGGAGCTGATGGAGTTCCTCCGTCAGGCCATCGACACTGAATCCGCGGTGAGCATTGACTACTACGTGGCCTCCCGCGACGAACTGACGCATCGCACGATCGCGCCCGCCCGGCTGATTCCCGGAGCCGACTGGTACGTCGACGCCTGGTGCTATTCGGCCGGAGCGCCACGCCGCTTCGCCCTCGGCAGCATCCGCTCCTGGGCAGCGGCGGCGCACCCGCCCCTGTCGGTGAGCGAATCCTCCTCACAATCTTGGGAGGTCACGATCGGCCTCTCCGCCGACGGCGCCTGGCTGGCCGATGAACTCGAGGTGCTCGAGCGTGAATACCCGGACAACTCCGAGTCGACCGTGCGGGTGCGGGTGATGGTGCACTCCGTTGACTGGCTGAGCAGATTCCTGCTCCGGCACGCCGAGGTGATCACCGACATCGACGATGCTGAGGCCGTCGAGGCGGCCCTGGCCCGACTCGGCTGAGCCGCGAACCATCCTGAAGCCGTCCGGTCCGGCGTGCCGAGCGATGAGGATGAAAGGCTCAGCTGCAGCGCGTAGAATCTGACACAGCACACCCATACCAAGGAGCCATCATGCGACCAAGTTTCGTGCAGATCGCGATCGTGATCCTCATCATCGTGATCATCTTCGGCGCTCCCAAGCTGCCGCAGCTGGCCAGAAGCCTGGGCCAGTCGATGAAGATCTTCAAGTCCGAGGTCAAGGACCTCCGTGACGACGATGATTCGACGGCCACGGAGACGAAGCCGGGAGAGCTGGGCAGGGACGTCTCCAATGCAGGCACGCCGCGCACGGACGACGCCCGAGCTGCCGAGACCCGGTCTGCTGAGTCGAAACCGGCAGAGACCTCGGCGGCCGACCGGCCGACCGGAGAGAAGCAGGATCCGCAGTCTCACGAGAAGTGAAAGAGAACAGCCAGCGGAGATCCCATTCCTCTCGTCGGAAGAATCCCGAACGCAAGATGCCCGTCGTCGGGCACCTCATCGAACTGCGCAATCGTGTGTTCATCGCCGCGATCGCCATCGTGCTCGGGGCCGTCGCGGGCTGGTTTCTCTATGATCCGGTCCTCGACATCCTGCAGGAGCCGATCAGGACCATCCGCGACACCAGCGGACGCACCGCGGAGATCAACTTCGCCGGAGTCGCCTCACCGTTCGATCTGAAGATCAAGCTCTCCTTCTTCATCGGCATCTTCCTCGCCTGCCCGATCTGGCTCTACGAAGTGTGGGCATTCATCGTTCCGGGCCTGACGAAGAAGGAGAAGCTGTACTCCGTCGGATTCCTCGGCAGCGCGATCCCGCTGTTCCTCGCCGGATCGACGATGGCGTTCTTCGCCCTGCCGAAC
The DNA here is from genome assembly GCF_047300845.1 of Brevibacterium sp. GP-SGM9. NCBI lineage: Bacteria > Bacillati > Actinomycetota > Actinomycetes > Micrococcales > Brevibacteriaceae > Brevibacterium > Brevibacterium sp. GP-SGM9. The sequence goes on from NZ_CP178563.1 coordinate 422,152, forward strand.
GCGGTCAAGGCGCTGACCTCCTTCACCCCCGAGGGCGGCACGAACATCATTCCGGCTCAGGACTACCTGAGCTTCGTGATGGTCATCATCGTCGTCTTCGGTCTCGCCTTCGTCCTGCCCGTGCTCATGGTCGGTCTGAACATGCTCGGGATCCTCTCCGCAGACCGGATCCGACGCTCCTGGCGCGTGATCGTGATGCTGGTGTTCCTGTTCGCCGCGATCGCCACCCCCACCCCCGATGCGATGTCGATGTTCTTCCTCGTCATCCCGATGATGACCCTGTTCTGCCTCGCCTGGGTGATCTGCCTGTTCAACGATCGCCGCAAGAAGAAGCGCCTGATCGCCCAGGGCCTGTGGGTCGACCCCGCTGACCCCCTAGACGAAGAGAAGAATGCCTGAATCCCCGAGTTCGACCAGTCCCGCCGACGCCTACGCCGACTTCCGTGCCCGCGCCGAGATGGCCAGAACCCCGTTGGGTCGGTTCATGGCGCGCACGGACTTCGAACTCGATGACTTCCAGATCGAGGCCTGCACGAATCTGCAGGACGGCAAGGACGTCCTCGTCACCGCCCCGACCGGGGCCGGCAAGACGCTCATCGCCGAATTCGCCGTCGAACTCGCCCGCGATGAGGGAAAACGCGTCTTCTACACGACGCCGATCAAGGCCCTGAGCAATCAGAAGTTCAACGACCTGATGGATGTCCACGGGGTGGAGAACGTCGGACTGCTCACCGGCGACACGACGATTCGGCGGGACGCGCCGATCATCGTGATGACGACCGAAGTGCTGCGGAACATGCTCTACAACGACCTGGAGGGCCTGTCCGATCTCGGTTTCGTCGTCCTCGACGAGGTGCACTACCTTGCCGATCGCTTCCGCGGGCCGGTCTGGGAAGAGGTGATCATCCACCTGCCCGAACGTGTGCAGATGGTCTCACTGTCGGCCACGGTCTCGAACGCCGAGGAATTCGGTGCCTGGCTGCGTGAGGTGCGGGGACCGACCACGATCGTCTCGACATCCCACCGGCCCGTGCCGCTGGTCAACCATGTGCTCGTCGGCCACCGCATGTACGACCTCTTCACGCATGCCGATTCTGATCGGATCGATCCCGCTCTCGGCCATGCCACCCGCACCCACGGCGGCCCGCGGTCGAAGCGTGCCCGTGCCACCCGAGCTCGCTTCCGGCGGCCCAGCCGAACCCAGATCGTGTCCTCCCTGGCCGAGGCGGCCATGCTCCCGGCGATCATGTTCATCTTCTCCCGCAACGCCTGCGACGAAGCGGTCGAGCAGTATCTGACCTCCGGCTTCGATCTCAACTCGAAGGAGGAGAAGATCATCGTCAATGCGGAGATCGAGAAGCTGCGCGACGAACTCTCCGACGAGGACCTCGGCATCCTCGGATTCCACACCTTCCGCGAAGGCCTGCTGCTCGGTGTGGCGGCCCACCACGCCGGGATGATCCCGCAGTTCAAACAGCTCGTCGAAGAGCTGTTCTCGCAGGGCATCATCAAGGTCGTCTTCGCCACCGAGACTCTGGCCCTGGGCATCAACATGCCCGCCCGCACCGTGGTGCTCGAGAAGCTCGTGAAGTTCAACGGCGAGGCGCATGTCTCGATCACACCGGGGGAGTACACGCAGCTGACCGGACGAGCCGGCCGCCGCGGCATCGACCGGATCGGCCATGCCGTCGTCGTCTGGCATCCGAGCTTCGAGGTCAGCGAGCTCGCAGGCCTTGCCTCGAACCGGTCCTACGCCCTCAACTCGGCCTTCGGTCCGACCTACAACATGACCGCGAATCTGCTCTCACGGATGAGCTCGGCGGAGGCCGCGAAGGTGCTCGAGACCTCCTTCGCTCAGTTCCAGGCGGATAAGGCCGTGGTCGGACTGGCGAAGAAGGTGCGTAAGAACGAGACCACCATCGAGGCCTATGAGAAGTCGATGCAGTGCGAGCTCGGTGACTTCGCCGAATACGCGCAGCTGCGCCAGTCCATCTCCGATACGCAGAAGCAGGAGACGCGGACGAAGTCTCGCAACAGGCAGCGTGAGATCGTGGAATCGCTGACGGCGCTCAAACCCGGGGACGTGGTGACGATGCCGGCCAAACGCGTCGAGGGATACGCCGTGATCATCGCGCCGATGTCCTCCCGCGACGGGGTGTCGAGGCTGCCGACGGTGCTGACCGAGCAGGGCAAGGTATGGCATCTGCGTCCCCACGAGGTGACAGAGCCGCTGGCCGCGCAGGGACGCATTCGCATTCCGAAGAAGTTCAACCATCGGCAGGCCGGGGACCGTCGCCAGCTGCTGGGAATCCTCGACGAAGCCAAGTCCGATGGTCGGGTCGATCCCGATGTGCATTGGGAGACCACGGCGAAGAGTCCCGGTGTGAGCTCGACGGTCGCCGAACTCGATGCGCAGATGCGGGCACACCCCTGCCATGACTGCCCCGACCGTGAGATCCACGCCCGCTGGGCGAACCGAGCCGCGAAGCTGATCAAGGAGAACGAATCCCTGATCTCCCGGATCGAGGGACGAACGACCTCGATCGCCCTCGTGTTCGACCGTGTGCAGCATCTCCTGCGCACGCTCGGCTTCGAACCGGAGCATTCGGACATGCTGCGTCGGATCTATGGTGAGCGGGACCTGCTGGTGGCGCTGACCGTGCGCGCCGGTCTCTGGGACCGTCTCGTCGAACCCGAGCTGGCCGCATTCGCCTCCTGCTTCGTGTTCCAATCCCGCCGCGGCGACACACTCCGAACTGATCGTGCCCCCTCGCGGGACCTCAAGGTCACCGCCGATGAGGCAGAGACGATCTGGAAGCGGCTCTATCAGCTCGAAGAGCAGCAGGCCCTGTCGACCACCGACGAACCCGACAGGGGACTGGTCAAGCCGATGTACCGCTGGACGGAGGGCAAGAGCCTCTCCGAATCGCTGCGGGGCACCGACATCGCGGCCGGAGACTTCGTCCGCTGGGCGAAGCAGAGCCTCGACCTCCTCGGTCAGGTCGCCGAGGTGGCCGAGGCCGAGACCGCGGTGCGGATCCGACGGACGATCAATGCCGTCCGTCGCGGAGTCGTCGCCGACTCCTGAGCGCGCGGCCGCGCCGAGCAGCCGCGCGCTTCTGCGGGCGCCTCAGCGTTTGATGCGCTTGACGATGTTCTCGACGTCGGAGCCGAAGGCGCTCTCCGTCGTCAGATAGGTCCACGTCGATGACGGGCGTTTGAGCCCGTGCGAGGCGAGATCGATGCCCTCATCGGTGAATTCGGCCTCCTCGACCGTCGTCGCCGAATCCTCGACCACATCGGACCAGAACGAGGAGAAGACCCGGATCGATTCGGTGTTGAACGCTTCGTGCGGCTTCTCCCGGGCGAAGGTGCGCAGGTGGATGCCTTCGCGCAGATCGTTGAGGAAGGCGAGGTGATCGACCCACCGGGAATCGAGATGGAAGAGCATGACCTCGCGGAGAACGGAGTCGACGAGTTCCTCGGAATGCTGATCGGCCAGCTCGCCCGCGCGGTCACCGAGTCGCTTCTTGAGCTCATCGATGGGTTCGCTCGCGGTCCTGATCTCCACCCGTCGTTCGAGCACGAGATCCCGCTGCTTGGCCATGAGTTCGTTGAACTTCCAGGTGTCACGGTGCAGAGCGGTGTTCTGCCCCTCGGCGATCCGCTGCGCATGTTCGACGAGGCCGAGGGCACGTTTGGACTCGATCCATCCCGTCTCGTCGCCCTCGGAGACGAAGCGCTGGATCTCCGGGACCCGGGTCAGCAGCTCGTCCTCGAGGCTGGTGAAGAACACCGAGGTGCCGGGATCGCCCTGGCGGCCGGCCCGGCCGCGCAGCTGATCGTCCAAGCGCGAGGACAGATAGCGTCCGGCCCCGATGACGAGGAGGCCACCGGCCTCGGCGACCGCATCGTCGCTCAGGCGGATGTCGGTGCCGCGACCGGCCATCTGCGTGGACACCGTCACCGCGCCCGGGGCACCGGCGGCGGCGATGATCTCAGCTTCGAGGGAATCGTCCTTGGCGTTGAGCACATTGGCCTTGATTCCCCGTTCGGCGAGCCGGGAGGCCAGAGATTCGCTCTCGGCCACCGAGGAGGTGCCGATGAGCACCGGTCGGTCCTTGCCGTGGTTCTCCGCGATCTCCTCGACGATCGCGCGTTCCTTCGACTCCTGGTAGGTGTAGAGGCGGTCGGGTTCGTCCTTGCGGATGACCGGCAGGTGGGTGTCGACGGGAACGATCTCGAGATCGTAGAACTCACGGAGGTCATCGCCGACGGCCAAGGCCGTGCCCGTCATGCCGCAGACGGTCTCGTAGCCGTGGACGAGCTCCTCGACGGTCATCTGGTCGAGGATCTCTCCGCTCTCTGTCGTGCCCACGCCCTCCTTGGCTTCGACGGCGGCCTGCAGGCCATCGGGCCAGCGCTGGAGTTCTGCGACACGACCGCGTGAGGCCGAGATCAGTTTGATCCGGCCGTCGACGACGAGATAGTCGACATCGCGTTTGACCAGTGCCTTGGCGTAGAGGGCGAGGTTGACGGCGGCGAGTTCGGAGGCTCCCTCGCCGAAGAGATCGACCTCGAGTTCGGACTCGACGCGGTCGACTCCCTCGTCGGTCAGCGACACCGCGCGATGGTCGGGGCTGACTTCGTAGTCGACCCCGGCGCTCAGCTTCTCCACGAGGGCGGCGATGACGGCGTCGGAGTCTTCGACGCTGGCCGAGCCGGCGAGGACGAGCGGAACTCGCGCTTCGTCGATGAGCACGGAGTCGGCCTCGTCGACGATGACGACATCGCGAGAGGGCACCCGCAGGTCCGCGTCGTCGGTGATGAAGCGGTCACGGAGCACATCGAATCCGACCTCGGTCACCGAGGCGTAGAGCACTTCGGAACGATAGGCTTCGCGGCGCTCGGCGTCCTCCTGTGCGGCCGAGATGGCCCCGGAATCCACGCCCAGGAGGTCGAACACGGGCTTCATCCAGGTGCGGTCGCGCACGGCGAGGTAGTCGTTGACGCTGACGACGTGCACGCGCCGCCCCTGCAGTGCGTAGCCGGCGGCGGCGAGAGCGCCGACGAGGGTCTTGCCCTCGCCGGTGGCCATCTGGATGATCGTGCCTTGGAGGAGTCCGACGAGTCCCTTGAGCTGGGTGTCGTAGGCGCGTTCGTCGAGTGCTCGTTCAGCGGCCTCGCGGGCCAGTGCGCAGTAGCGGATGAGGGTGTCCTGCTGGGTCCCTTTGGCGAACACCTCGCCGGCGGCCTCGGTGAGTTCGGCATCACTGAGCTCGGAGAACTCGCGGCTGGCCTTGTCGAGCTCATCGGCCGCTCGATCGAACCAGCCGGTGGCCTTGTCCGCCTGCGCACCGGGTCGGTTGAGCAATCGAGAAAAGAAACCCATTATCGTCCTTCGTTGAGTGATGGTCGCACCAGAGTCTATCGCTCAGGGCATCGGCCAGGAGCCATCGACAACGGCTTCGGCGTTGCCCTTCTTCCGCAGCCAGGCCTGCAGTCCCGCGGCCTGGGAACTCTTCCACTCACCCTGTGCGGCCATGATCTCCGCACGGGTCAGCCTCGCGATTTCGGTGGAGTTCTCGGCCAATGCCCGGGAAATGTCCAGCGCGGCGAGGGCATCGGCCGAGGCGTCGTGGGCGTCGAGGAGGTCGACCTTCCAGACCTTGGCCGTCTCCGTCAGCGTGCGCTTTCCCCTGCGGTACGGGTCGATGTGCTTGTCGACGACGAAGGTGTCGACGATGGTCGGAATGATCGCGGGGAAGTCGATATCCGGGCGATGGCGCTTCACCTCGGCGGACATGACGCTGAGGTCGTAGACGATGTTGTGTCCGACGACGACGGCGCCGGTGTCCCTGAGCTCGGCGAAGACGGCACAGAGTTCGGCGACCACCTGCGCGGCCGGCGCCCCATTGGCCTGGGCGAACTCGGTGGTGATCCCGTGGATGGCGCGGGCGGTCTCGGGAATCTCGATGCCCGGATCGGCGAGCCAGGTGCGCGTGTCCACGGCGGAGTCGACGAAGGCCGCGGTGACGATGCGAGCGGTCTCCGGTTCGACACCCGTGGTTTCGAGGTCGAAGCCGACGAGGCGGGACTGCGTCCAGGATTCCGCGGAGTTCGCCGCGGCGACCGGCGAGATGGCCGGTGGCGTCGAGGCTGCCGAGGCTACCGTGTCAGTCGTGGCGCCTGTTGCTCCTGCGGCTCCTGTGGCAACCGTGGTCCCCTGGGCGCCCGAGGCCGAGGGGGCGCCTGAGGTCGAGGGTGCGCCCGTGCGGGCATCGTCGAGCGCTGATATGAGGTTGTCGACGGATCGACGGATGTTCTGGCCCGCGGCGGCCGCGTCGACCGCGGAACGATCGAGCGGTCCCGGAATGCTCTCGACATCGATGCCGTGGGAGACATCGGTCAGGCACCGCATGACTTCGACCGTCTTGTGCAGCGCGTCTTCGGATTCGATGAGAGTGGCCGCACGTTTGGGGCTGAGCCCTCCGGTCTTCACCCCGGCCTTCGCGGCCTTGATAATGGATTCGAGCGACCCGAAGCTCTCCAGCAGCGTCGCCGCGGTCTTCTCCCCGATGCCGGGCGCGCCCGGCAGTCCGTCGGAGGGATCGCCGCGCATCGCCGCGAGCTCACGGTAGCGCGTACCGTCGGGCACGCCGTAGGCCGTGGGCAGATCGGCCTGTCCGATCGCCTCCCACTCGCCGCCCTTGCGAGGGCGCAGGACGCTGACCTCGGAGACCGTATCGATGAGGGCGAGCAGATCCCGGTCGGGGGAGACGATGATCACCGGTGTCCGCGACTCAGCGGCCATCGTGGCGATGACATCGTCGGCTTCGGCGCCGTCCACCTCGGCGATCGGTATCCCGGCGGCCTCGATCACCCGGCGCATGATCGGCAGCTGTGCGTCGAGTTCCGGCGGGATCTCCGTCCCGGCCTCCTCATCCCTGACCCGGGCTGCCTTGTATTCGGGCATGATCGCGGTGCGGAACGCCGGTCGCCAATCCGCGTCCATCGTCGCCACCACCCGATCCGAACCGAAGCGGCGGATCATCTGGGCGATCGCGTCGAGGACCCCGCGGACGGCGTTGACCGGCTGACCGTCGTCGTTGACGATCGAGTCGGGCACCGAATAGAAGGCGCGATAGTACAGAGCGGGCGTGTCGATCAGAACCAAGGGCTTCACAATCGATGACGATACCCGACGGTCCTGACACGGGCACAAGCGACGGACCGGAACGGTGTAGCCTGTCGGCTGTGAATATGTACTTTGGTGGAGATGTGTACAGCAGTGTCGATCCCTTCGCGACGGCCCTCGGGACGGCGGGAGGCACGGTGTCGTTCATCGGCTCCGATGAGGCCGCACTGGCCCTCGATCCGCAGGCGAGCGACCTGGCCGGGGACTTCCTGACGCCCGGATTCGTCCATGCCGGCCTCGTCCTCGATGAGCACGCGCCCACCGCACCGCAGGTGTACGAGCGCGGCTTCACCCACGCCCATGTGCTCGGCGGCGCCGAGACGATCGCCCGGTTCCGGGCCACGGCACCCGAGGTGCTGCACGTGATCGGATATCCGACGCTCGGCGCGGACGGTGCCGGTGATGCGGACGTCGACGAGCCGGAAGCCGACGAGGCGGATGCCGGGCGCGCGTCAATCGCAGCTGCAGAATTCCTCGCGCTCAGCGAACTTCCGCGCACCTCCCTCTACATCCTCATCGACGACGGCGAGCGCCTCGCCGAGGTGCTCGAGCGTCTGCGGGAGAACGCCGCGCTGGCGCAGCGCAGCGGATACCGTCTGCTCCTCGATTTCGCCGTCGAAGACACCTTCGTCAGCGATCTCGGTCGTTCCGGGGTGGCCATCACGCTCGACCCCGCCCGTCCGCAGCCGCTGGCCCAGCTCCTCTCCGCCGGAGCACAGGTGTCGCTGAGCTACTCGGAGGAATCTCCTTGGGCGAGCGTGCGCGATGCCGTGATCGGCGAGAACGGCATCGGGGCCAGGGCCGCATTCAATGCCGCGACTCGATTCGCCCACCGCGCCGCCGGCAACCCCGAGGGCGGTGTCCTCGCCCCCGGAGCCGTGGCCGACTTCGTCCGCTGGCAGGTCGAGCGGCTCGTCGTCCAGGTCGCCGACCCGCGAGTGGCCGCATGGAGCACCGATCCGCGCTCCGGCACACCCGGGCTGCCGGAGCTGTCTCCGGACGTTCCCCTGCCGACTCGGGTCGTTCTCTGAACTGAGAGCGGTAGGAGTCCGCCGCGAGCGCGCAGAGACCCGTGATCCCGGTCAGTGAGATGAATGCAGCAAATACGGCACCTGAAATCAAGACGACACGCCGTGGGGGAAGATTTTCGCTATCGATTCGCTTGCGTCTGACCTGCGAATTTGAGCATCGTCCCAGGTCAGAGGAATCTTGCAAAGACGCTGGGAGCGACTAGATTCGCTGTTGACATTCCGCGGACGTCGGAATGGAGTCGGCACACCCGTCATTAGATAACTCGTTGCACAACGTGGTCCGAAGGCGGGGGTGTCGGCTCATTAACTTCCGTCCCCGCGGCGTATCGTTGAGGCCGTGCCTTCGAAGATCCTGGTCGTCATTCCGACTTACAACGAACGTCTTGCCCTGCCGGTGACCCTGTCCGGCCTGTTCGAACGGCAGCCCGAGGTCGATGTGCTCGTCGTCGACGATGGTTCCCCCGACGGCACGGGGCAGTGGGCCGATGAACAGGCGGCCGTCGACGATCGCGTCCACGTCCTGCACCGCAGCGAGAAGGCGGGCCTCGGCATGGCATATCTCGCCGGCTTCGAATGGGCTCTTGAACGCGACTACGACATCATCTGCGAATTCGACGCCGACGGCTCCCATCGGGCGCTCGACCTCGGACAGCTCCTCGACGTTGCCCGCACCGGCGAGGCGGACCTCGTCATCGGATCGCGGTGGGTGCGGGGAGGGGCGATCGTCGACTGGCCGCGGTCTCGCTTCCTGCTCTCGCGCGGCGCGAACTTCTATGTCAACGCCGTGATGGGTCTCGGGGTCAAGGACGCCACCGCAGGATTCCGGGCCTACTCGCGCACCGTCCTCGAAACCCTCGATCTCTCCGGTGTGCAGTCGCAGGGATACTGCTTCCAGATCGACATGACCTACCGAGTGGTGGAAGCGGGCTTCCGCGTCGCCGAGGTTCCCATCGTCTTCGTCGAGCGCGAACTGGGGGAGTCGAAGATGAGCAAATCGATCATCACCGAGGCGTTCACGAAGGTCGCCGGCTGGGGGTTCGATCGGCGCGGGCGGCAGCTGCGCCGGCTGCTGTCGAAGGAGCGCTGAGAACCGCGTACTCATGACAATCGCGTACGCATGACAATGGGGTGCAGGTCGATCGACCTGCACCCCATGAGTGCTTCTGTGTCGGCTGTGCGGCCGACTGCCCGGCTCAGGCCTGGGCGGGCACCTCGCCGCGGCGAATCGCCAGGCGCTCATCGAGGAGGACCTGGAGTTCGTCGAAGGAACGGCGCTCGAGCAGCATGTCCCAGTGTGAGCGGACGTGCTTGACGGGCTCACCGTCGGGTTCGTTGACGCCCACGCGGGTGCCGATGCCGTGAATGCCCGAATCCCAGGTGGAGGGGACTTCGGCTTCGATGGAGAAGGGCACCTTGAAGCGTGTGCCGTCCTCGCATTCGAACTCGACCATCTGACGCGGAGCGGGCTCGACGCCCTCTTCCGTCTCCAGGCTGCGTGATCCCAACTGTGTTCCGCGGAGACTGCGTTCGCTCATATCTCTCACCTTCCGACTCGACTGCTGTCCTCTGCTACGAGGGAACAGTCTACCGTCTGGGCTTATTCCTCATTCTCAGGCGGACCGTCTGTCGGTCTGCTGTGCTCACCCAGCTGTTTGAGTCCCTCCATGACGTCATCGGTGACGAGGCCGTCGACTCCGAGGTCGAGGAGCGCGCGCATACCCGCGGCATCATTGACAGTCCACACATGCACGAGCAGACCGGCGGCATGCGCGCGTTCGACGAACCCCGCGGTCACCACCGGCATCCCTTTGAACGATCTCGGAACCTGCAGTGCATCGAGGCCGGGTGGAAACGGGGCGAGGCCGCGATCGGGCACGCCGGGCAGGGCGCCGAGGGTGAACAGGGCGGTCTCCGCCGTTCCGGCAGAGGTGCGGATCCCGGGCAGGCCCGATCTCAGGTGCCGCAGCGTCGACGTGGCGAACGAGGCCAAGCGCACTCGCTCCTCGGCGCCGGCCGTGCGGATCGTGCGGATCATCGGACCGATGCTGTGCGGAGCCTTGACGTCGATGTTCCAGCGCGCACCGGGCAGCTCATCGAACAGGGAGTTCAGGCGCGGCAGCCGCCCACCGGCCACCAGATCGATCCGATCGAGCTCGACGGCCGGAAGATCACGAATCCGATGCGGGCGCTCGGCGATCCGATCGAGATCGGCGTCGTGGGCGGCGAACAGCACGCCGTCGGCAGAGGCATGGACATCGGTCTCCATCCACCCCACTCCGGCGCGATGGGCGGCGGCGAAGGCCTCGAGGGTGTTCTCGCTCATGCCCGGCCACAGTCCGCCTCGGTGTGCGATGATCTCCGGCTGAGAATTCATGGTCCAATCCTAGGTTGCTGTTGACCAGATCGGCGGCGTCGACAACGATGGAGGTATGAGCTCTCACGAAGAACCGATCGAACCCGATGACGTCATCGACTCCACCAAGCGCACGCCGACAGAACGCGCCCGTTCGGCGGCTACGCGTGCCTACGGGGCCGCCAGCAGCGGGGTCAAGAACGTCCGCGAGGCCACCACGAGTTCGAGTCTGATCGAGACGACGGAGTCGACCGTGAACAAGGCTCTCGGCAATGTCGCCCACGTCATCGACGACGCCGTGCGCAGCGGCAAGGTCGAGCGCGCTTTCGACAAGGCCCAGGAGACCGTGACCAACGGTGCCGACGGGGTGCGCAAGCTGGTCACCCGCAAGGGCAAGGGAACCGAAGTCGGCTGAGCGCGTCGCATTGATTTTGTAACAGTTCCTTAACTAGACTGTGTTCAGGTAACGATCCGATAACTTGGAGCGAGTGCTGAGACCGCACTCGAATGCGACTTCCCCGGCAACTCCGCATCGGTGCGATTTCTGATCACGGACTACGAGGACTTCACAGTGGGCAAACACTCTTCACCGAGCTCCAAAGCGACGGGCACCATCTTCACCGCTCTCCGAGCACCGAAGAAGAGATCTGGCCGTCACTCTCCGCAGGGACCGGCGCACACCGCCGGGGGAGTGCTCGCGGCAGTCCGCACCCGCCCCGTGCTCTCCGCCTTCATCGTCCCCACCGTGGCTACCGCCGCGATCGTCGGGTCGAGTCTGGCCATGGTTCCCGAGAACACCGACCGGGGCCAACAGGTCGTCGCCGAATCGCCCGTCGTCGCCGAGTCTCAGCCCTCCCAGACACCCGATGAGGTCCTGGCCAAAGCGAAGAAGCAGGCCAAGGAGAAGCCGGGCAAGATCACGATCGAGACCAAGACCGAGACCCCGAGCCCCAGTCCGAAGAGCACCGGCGACTCCGCGTCTTCAGGGTCGTCGTCGTCCGGATCGTCCTCCAAGGGCTCGAGTGCGGATGAGAATGACGGACCGTCGAAGTCGGGCAAGTCCGCCGGAGAGTCAGGGTCCTGCCCGATGTCGTACTACGGCGGGGGAGACGGATTCGACGGACGTCCTACCGCAAACGGAGAGAAGTTCGATACGAACAAGCTCACCGCCGCCCACAAGACCCTGCCTTTCGGCTCCAAGGTGAAGATCACCAACGAGGCCAACGGCAAGTCCGTGACCGTGCGCATCAACGACCGCGGTCCCTACCACGGCAACCGCTGCTTCGACCTCTCGAAGGCCGCGATGGAAGCCGTGGGCGGAGTCGGCGCCGGGCAGATCAACGGCAGCTACGACGTACAGTGACCGAGTTCGCTCAATGATTGAGCTTCGCGGCGGCCGAGGCGTGAGCACGGAGGCTGCGGCGGACCGTCAGCGGTGAGATGACTTCGATCTCGGGCACGGTGATCAGCTGAGACACGGCGATCTCACCGGGCTCCATCGGCAGCTCGAGTTCCATGATCCCGTCATCGAGGCGCGCGTTCTCGATCGCATGATCGGTCACCCGACCCGGCACCGCTCTGAGCAGATCCGGAATGCGCGCCTCGGGAATCCTCAACCTCACCGAGGTGGTGCGGATGGAGGCATCGAAGGCCGCTTGGGAACGTTGCCAGTACTCGCCGAGGTCGAAGCCGGTGGGACCGGTCATCCGCCGATACCGCGGGGAGGTCTCAACGATCCGGGAGACTCGGTAGGTGCGTGGGATCCCGCCCGGTGCTTGGGCGACGAGGTACCAGCGCCCGGCCTTGACCACCAGTCCGAGCGGAGCCAGAGTGCGAACGCTGCGGATGCCGCGACGAAGATAGACGATGCGCAGTCCCGTCTGCGCCCGGAGTGCAGAGGCGATCGAGGCCAAATGCTCCGGACTCTCCTGTGCCATGAACCAATCCGGCCCGTCGACGAGCACGGACGCTGAAAGCACCGACTCGGTCGCCGTGAGCATCTTCGCCCTCGCCGTTGCGGATTCGGAGGCGAGCCCGAGATCGGCCGCGGCCAGAGAGCCGATGAGAACGGAGTCGAGTTCGTCGCGTGTCATCCCGGACACCGGTGAGGCCCACTCTCCGAGCAGACTGATTCCACCGCCGGCTCCCGCCTGGGTGATCACAGGAACCCCCATCCCGGACAGTTCGCCGATATCGCGGTAGATCGTGCGTTCGGTGACCTCGAGACGGTTTGCCAGGGCCTCGGCGGTGATCGGATGCGACCGGGCGGCGAGGATGACGATCTCAGACACGAGCCGAGCAGCCTTCATATCTTCGAGAATAGTCGGCCACCCTGACATTCCCTGTCAGGGATGCGGTTCCAGACTGGTGCCATGACTGCACGCGACACAGACCACACACGACCATCCGCTCGGCCGTTGGAGGGCAGGATCGCTCTCGTCGCCGGCGCCACACGCGGGGCCGGGCGGGCCATCGCCCGGGAACTCGCACGGTCCGGTGCCTTCGTCTGGTGCACCGGACGATCCACCCGTTCGAATCCCTCCGACTACGGCAGAGGCGAGACCATCGACGAGACCGCCGAACTCATCACGAGCGAGGGAGGGCAGGCCGAAGCCCTCGTCTGCGATCACCTCGATCGAGCCCAGGTCGACGAGGTGGTGTCGACGATCGATGCCCGACATGGTCGCCTCGATATCCTCGTCAACGACATCGGGGGAGAGGCCTATGTCGATTGGGGCGAGAAATTCTGGACCACGGACTTCGACGCTGAGATGCGGCTGTTCCGAGCCGGCCTGCTCACCCACCTCAACACCGCCCACGCCGCACTGCCGCTGCTGGTGCGGGAGTCCGGCGGCCTGCACATCGAGATCACCGACGGCACGCAGGACTTCAACGACACGCATTACCGGGAGAGCATCTATCTCGACCTGACGAAGACGGCTGTAAGCAGGCTGGCCTTCGGCCTCGGGCACGAACTCGCCGAGGCGGGAGGCACAGCGGTGGCCGTGACTCCGGGATGGCTGCGGTCGGAGATGATGCTCGAACTCTTCGACACCAGCGAGGAGACCTGGTCCGCCGACGCGCTCGACCCCGAACGCTCGGTCCCACCGGCCGATTTCGCGATCTCCGAGACACCGCACCTGCTCGGACGCACCGTGGCGGCACTGGCCGCCGATCCAGACCGACACCGCTTCAACACGCGGACGCTGAGCACCCATGAGCTCGGCCGGGTCTACGGAATCAGCGACATCGACGGCAGCCTGCCCGATGCGTGGGCCTTCATCGGCGCCAAGGAGGCGGGAACACCGGTCGAGGCGAGCGACTATCGCTGATACCGATTCCGCACCGTTGACCGGTTGAGCGCACCCGCCTTGGCACGGCGTCGTTCCCTGGCTACTCTGAGCACACAAGAGGAACTTTCGAAGGAGAACGCTGTGTCGGATCGAACATGCGATGTCGTCATCGTCGGAGCCGGACCGACCGGCCTGAGCGCGGCCCGCAGGCTGCAGGCCGCAGGTCGCGAGGTGATCGTCCTCGAAGCACGAGACCGAGTGGGCGGCCGAACCTGGACCGACCACATCGATGGCCAGATGTACGAAATCGGTGGCCAGTGGATCTCACCGGACCAGACTGCGCTCCTCGACCTCGTCCGAGAACTGGGCAAAGAGACCTACCAACGGCACCGCGACGGCGACAGCGTCTACATCGCACCCGACGGCACCCGCACGGTCTACTCCGGAGACATGTTCCCGGTGGGGGAGTCGACGCAGGCGGAGATGACACGACTCATCGACCTCCTCGACGAACTCGCCGCCCGCATCGGACCCGATGCGCCGTGGGACGCCCCGGAAGCCGCGGAACTCGATTCGATCTCCTTCCACCACTGGCTGCGGTCCCAGTCGGAGGATGAACTCGCCTGCGCCAACATCGGGATGTTCATCGCCGGTGGGATGCTCACAAAGCCGACCACGGCATTCTCCGCGCTGCAGGCGATCCTCATGGCCGCCTCGGCGGGGTCGTTCACCCACCTCGTCGACGATCACTTCATCCTCGACCGGCGCGTGGTCGGAGGAATGCAATCGGTGTCCGAGCAGATGGCCGCCGAACTCGGCGAGGGCACCGTCGTCCTCGACAGCCCCGTCCGCACCATCGACTGGACCGATGACACCGTCCGCGTCGACACGGACACGATGAGTGTGAGCGCGAGCAGTGTCATCGTGGCGGTGCCGCCGAACCTCTACTCGCGCATCAGCTACGTTCCCCACCTGCCCCGCCTGCAGCAGATCTTCCACCAGCATCAGTCGATGGGACTGGTGATCAAGGTCCATGCCACCTACCCGAGTCCGTTCTGGCGTGAGGCAGGACTGTGCGGGACCGGATTCGGCGCGGGCCAGCTGGTGCAGGAGGTCTACGACAACACGAACCATGGGGAGGAGCGTGGCACCCTCGTCGGCTTCATCTCCGATGTCCGCGCCGATGAGATGTTCGCCCTCGACGAGGAGACGAGGAAGCAGCGCATCCTCGAATCCCTCGCCGATTTCCTCGGCCCGCAGGCACTGGACCCGGAGGTCTTCTACCTCTCGGATTTCGGCGCGGAGGAATGGACGAGAGGCGCCTACGCCACGAGCTACGACCTCGGCGGGCTCCACCGCTGGGGACGATTCCAGAACGATCCGGTCGGCCCCATCCACTTCGCCAGCTCCGATATCGCCGCTGCGGGCTATCAGCATGTCGACGGTGCCGTGCGGATCGGGCGGGCGACGGCGGAGAAGATCCTCGGTGCCTGAGGCAGCCGCCGGAGTCGATTCCTCGGGACTGAGTTCGAAGGGCCTCTCGGCCGGAAAGATCGGTGCGATCGGCGGGGCGATCATCGGCATCTCCTGCATCGCTCCCGCCTACACTCTGACCTCGGGACTGGGCCCGACGATCTCTGAGGTCGGAGTCCACACTCCCGCGATCCTGCTCATCGGCTTCGTGCCGATGCTGCTCGTCGTCTTCGGCTACCGGGAACTCAACTCGGCGATGCCGGACTCGGGCACGACCTTCACCTGGGCCACCCGCGCCTTCGGGCCGTGGTTGGGGTGGATGGGCGGGTGGGGGCTGATCGCGGCCACCGTGCTCGTGCTCTCGAACCTCGCCGCCGTCGCCGTGGACTTCCTCTTCCTGCTGTTGGCACAGATCTTCGGGGACCCGAGCATCGCCGATCTCACCCGGGTGCTGTGGATCAACATCCCGGTCACCGTGATCCTCACCGCCGCCGCTGCCTGGATCTCCTATCGCGGTGTCGAGGCGACCGAGAAGATACAGGTCTGGCTTGTCGCCTTCCAGGTCCTCGCGCTCGGCTGGTTCGTCATCGCGGCGCTCGTGCACGTGGCCAACGGCACCGCCTTCGACCCCACACCCGTGAGTCTCGACTGGTTCAACCCGCTGGCCGCCGGCGACTTCTCCACGGTCGCAGCCGCCGTGTCCCTGTCGATCTTCCTGTTCTGGGGCTGGGACACGGTGATCACGATGAACGAGGAGGCGAAGGACCCGGAGAAGACACCCGGGCGGGCGGCCATGCTCACGATCATCGCGATCGTCATCATCTACATCGCCTGCACCATCGCGGTGATCTCCTTCGCCGGCGTCGGCACCGACGGCCTCGGTGCCGGAAACCCGGAGAACCAGGAGTCGATCTTCGCCTCCCTGGCCGGTCCGGTGATGGGCCCCTTCGCGGTCCTCGTCTCGATCGCCGTGCTCTCGAGCTCGCTGGCGTCACTGCAGTCGACGATGGTCTCCCCGTCACGGACGATCCTGGCGATGGGCCATTACGGGGCCCTGCCGCAGAAGTACGGAAGCATCTCACCGCGCTACAAGTCGCCCTCGGTGGCCACCATCACCTCGGCGGCGGCCGCGATCATCTTCTACGTCGTCATGCGGCTGCTCTCCGAGAACGCCCTGTGGGACACGATTACGGCGCTGGGGCTGATGGTCTGCTTCTACTACGGGATCACCGGACTGGCCTGCATCTGGTACTTCCGCCGCTCGCTGTTCGCCTCGCCGAAGAACGTCTTCTTCCGCTTCCTGTTCCCTCTCATCGGGGGCGTGACTCTGCTCGTCATCTTCGTCACCACCGCCATCGACTCACTCGATCCCGACTACGGGTCGGGCTCGTCGGTGTTCGGCATCGGGCTGGTCTTCGTCCTCGGCATCGGGGTGCTCGTCCTCGGGGCGGTCATCATGGTCATCCAATCCGTGCAGAACCCGGCCTTCTTCCGTGGGGAGACCCTGAAGCGAGGAATCCACACGGGATGATCGACCCGGCGAGCCGCGCGCAGCTCATCGCCCTGCGACGGGTCCGCGACCGCATCGACAGGCAATTCGACCGCCCGCTCAACGTGGAGGAGCTGGCCGCCGGCGTCCACATGTCCGCAGGCCACCTCAGCCGCCGGTTCCGGGCGGCATACGGAGAATCGCCGTACTCCTACCTGATGACCCGACGGATCGAACGCGCCATGGCACTCATCCGCAGGGGAGACCTGAGCATCACCGACATCTGCTTCACCGTCGGCTTCTCCTCGCTCGGCACCTTCAGCACCCGGTTCAGCGAACTCGTCGGAGTCTCGCCACGGCGGTATCGCAGCGCCCTGGAGGCAGGGGAGCACGATCTGCCGACGTTCATCGTCAAGAATGTCCTCCGACCGGTCAGGAATCGAGAAGTCGGGAGGTTCGAGCCGGACTAGGATGACGGGCATGGACATCACAATCAATGCCAGCTTCCTGCCCCACACCGACGCCGAAGCCTCTCTTGCCTTCTACCGCGACGTGCTCGGCTTCGAGGTCCGCCTCGACGTCGGATCCGATCAGATGCGGTGGCTGACCGTCGGCCCCGCGGGCCAACCCGACACCTCGATCGTCCTCACCCCGGCCATCACCGACCCGACGATCAGCGAGAATGAGCGCGAGGTCATCGAATCGCTCATGGCCAAGGGCAGCTTCGCCGCGATCGTGCTCGCCAGTCCTGACGTCGACGAGGTGTTCGCCGAGGTGGAGGCCAAGGGCGCCGATATCGTCCAGGAGCCGATGGACCAGCCCTACGGTCTGCGCGACTGTGCCCTCCGCGATCCCGCGGGGAACATGATCCGCATCCAGCAGCGCTGATGCCCGTGCACGCTGCCGATGCCCACGACATCATCCGCGTCACCGGAGCCCGGGAGAACAACCTCAAGAACGTCTCCGTCGAGATCCCCAAACGCCGGCTCACGGTCTTCACCGGGGTCTCGGGATCCGGCAAGAGCTCACTCGTCTTCTCCACCGTCGCCGCCGAATCGCAGCGGATGATCAACGAGACCTACAGCGCCTTCGTCCAGGGGTTCATGCCGGCCATGGCCCGGCCTGAGGTCGACGTCCTCGAGGGCCTGACGACGGCGATCCTCGTCGACCAGGAGCGGATCGGGGCGAACCCGCGCTCGACCGTCGGCACGGTCAGCGACATCAATGCGAAGCTGCGCACACTCTTCGCGCGATTCGCCGAACCGAACCTGGGATCGACGAACTCGTACTCCTTCAACGTCGCCACGATCAGCGGCAAGGGTGCGGTGACGATCGACAAGGGGGAGGGCAAGCAGGTCGAACGCAAGACCTTCTCCGTCAACGGAGGCATGTGTCCCCACTGCGAGGGGATGGGAACCGCCACCGATATCGACATCGCCGAGGTCGTCGATGAGTCGAAGTCCCTCAACGACGGTGCGATCACGATCCCCGGGTACAAACCCGGCGGGTGGAACGTCCGCTTCTACTCCGAGTCCGGCTATTTCGACCCGGACAAGCCGATTGCCGACTACACGGAGAAGGAACGGTCCATCCTCCTCTACGCCGAGGGCGAGAAGATCGTCATCAGCGGGACGAACATGACCTTCGACGGCCTCATCCCGCGGATTCGGCGGTCCTTCCTGTCCAAGGACCGCGACGCCATGCAGAAGCACATCAGGGCCTTCGTCGACCGAGCCGTCGTCTACACCCAGTGCCCCGAATGCGAGGGGACGAGGCTCAATGCCGCCGCCCGCGGCTCCCGTCTGGCGGGGAAGTCCATCGCCGAGGTGTGCGCCCTGCAGATCTCCGATGTCCTCGACTGGCTGTCCGAGATCGACGGCAAGGCGGCCGGTGCGCTGCTGAAGTCGCTGCGCCATGATGTGCAGGCCTTCGTCGACATCGGCTTGGGCTATCTCTCGCTCGAACGCTCCGCCGGATCTCTGTCCGGGGGAGAGGCGCAGCGGATCAAACTGGTCCGTCACCTCGGATCCTCGCTCACCGATGTCACCTATGTCTTCGACGAACCGACCATCGGCCTCCACCCGCACGATATCGAGGCGATGAACGCGCTGCTGCTGGCACTGCGAGACAAGGGCAACACCGTGCTCGTCGTCGAGCACAAACCGGAGACCATCACGATCGCCGATCACATCGTCGACCTCGGGCCCGGGGCCGGAACGAACGGGGGAGAGGTGACCTTCGTCGGCAGCGTCGAGGCCCTGCGCGAGAGCGACACCCTGACGGGTCGGCATCTCTCGTACACGGCGCCGCTCAAGGAATCGGTGCGGACACCATCGGGTGCCCTCGAGATCAGAGGAGCCAGCACCCACAACCTGCAGGCGATCGACGTCGACATCCCGCTCGGAGTGCTCTCGGTCATCACCGGCGTGGCCGGGTCCGGGAAGAGCACTCTCATCGAGGGGTCGCTGCGCGGGCGCGACGGCGTCGTGATGATCGACCAGGCACCGATCAAGGGGTCGCGGCGGAGCAATCCTGCGACCTATACGGGAATGCTCGAACCCATCCGCAAGGCCTTCGCCAAGGCAAACGGAGTCAAACCTGCGCTGTTCAGTGCGAATTCCGAGGGCGCCTGCCCGGTGTGCAACGGTGCCGGGATCATCTATTCGGATCTCGCGATGATGGCCGGTATGTCCGCGCCCTGCGATGAGTGCGAGGGCAAGGGCTTCCAGGCCGAGGTTCTCGTCTACACGCTGGGGGAGAAGAACATCCGGGAGGTCCTCGACCTTTCGGTCCTCGACGCTCTCGATCATTTCGGCACCGGTCAGGCGCGCATTCCCGCAGTGACTTCCATCCTGAAGAACCTCGCCGAGGTGGGGCTGGGCTATCTCAGTCTCGGCCAGCCGCTGACGACTCTGTCCGGGGGAGAGCGGCAGCGTCTCAAGCTCGCCACCCATCTCTCTGCCAAGGCCGCCGACGCCGCGCAGGTGATCATCCTCGACGAGCCGACCACCGGCCTGCATCTGGCCGATATCGATACCCTGCTGCGGCTGCTCGACGGCCTTGTGGACTCGGGACGCAGCGTCATCGTCATCGAGCATCATCAGGCGGTGATGGCTCATGCCGATCATCTCATCGACCTCGGGCCCGGGGCCGGTCATGATGGCGGCCGCATCGTGTTCGAGGGCACGCCCGCCGAACTCGTGGCGTCCGCCTCGGCGTCGAATGCGACGCTGACGGCACGTTATCTGGCGCAGTACGTGGCACGGTGAGACACTGCAGTGACGCAGGTCCGAGCAGGGGAGTCGAGCGTGGGGCACTCAGTTCGCGTTGTGGTTCCTCGGAGTCGATTCTGATGGGATCCGTGCCGATCTGGGTTCACTCGACCAGTCAGATCCGTTACGGTGTATAACGGCTCGGTAACGACCGGGTTACAGAACCGAAATGCAGTCGTACTACGGAGATGAGACAGTGAACCTCTACAGCACAAGCCTTCGCAAGGCCGCGCTCCTCGTGGGAGCCGGAGCGGTCGCCGCAGCCGGACTCACCGGAATGAGCGCACCTGCACAGGCCGCCTCGGGAGGCGTCTGGGACAAGGTCGCCGAATGCGAGTCCGGCGGCGACTGGGACATCAACACCGGAAACGGCTACTACGGCGGACTCCAGTTCTCGAAGCAGACCTGGAACGGCTTCGGCGGTTCGGGCACTGCGGACCAGCACAGCAAGAAGGAGCAGATCCGCATCGCTCAGAAGGTCCTCAAGGAGCAGGGTCCCGGCGCATGGCCGACCTGCGGCAAGAAGGCCGGGCTGACGAAGTCTAACGGCGCAGCCGATGACGGCGGCGGATCCAAGGACGACGGAGGTTCGAAGGACGACGGCAAGGTCGGCCTCGGCGGCAACGTCGGGCTCGGCAGCTGAGCCGAAGCGAACACAGAACACTGGATGGCCGCGAATGACACATCAGTCATTCGCGGCCATCTCCTGTGTGCGGATGTCTGGACGAGCGCTGTCAGGGCTTCTGCGTCGTACGCCGATAATATACATTATGTTAAGTAAACCTGGAACGCCCCTCTCCTGTGATCGGCTCGACTAGGCTGGACACACCAGCGTCAAAGGAGAATCACGTGGCGAAGTCGAAGCTGCCGGCGATGAGGCCGACCGGCGAACCTGTCAGCGAGGTGCTCGATCGTGCGCGCGGTCCACGACGTGCCGAGGCTGATCGGCTGTGCGAACTCCTCGGTGAATTCTCCGGCGATACACCTGTAGTGTGGGCGTCGCGGATCATCGGCTTCGGCGAGATCGAGTATCTCTACGATTCCGGGCACAGCGGGACAATGCCGCTGCTGGCCTTCTCTCCCAGTGCATCGAAGCACACCATCTATCTCACAAGCGACTTTCCGCAGGGATGGCCCGAGCTCGTGGAGAAACTCGGAAAACACACGAACGGTACCGCATGCCTCTATCTCACGCGCCTGTCCGACGTGGACATCGACGTTCTGCGCCAACTCCTCGAGCAGACCCTTGAACATACGCGAAGCGAGTGGTCGAGTCGTGACGGATCGGATTGAGCAGGCACGGCTGTCACCGCCCGGATATCTGGAGAACCTGCTGAGCATGCGACATCTGTGCCGCCGGAGTCCGTGGCGGCGCGTATCCCCCGGTCGAACCCAGTTCGATGATGAGGTCGCTCAGCTGTGTCGACATGAACTCCGCAAGCGTGTCGTCGATCGGCCACTGCAAGGCCATTCCCCGTGAGAGGTCCGCGGCGTGGAGGGCGAGTTCGAGGATGCGCATGCGGACCAACTGCGTACCGGGCAGGCGCCCGATGCGGTGCGGCACCTCGACCATGAGATCGCAGTCCCCTGCGATCGTCCGGAATATACGCTCATGCGTCCAGAACGACTCTGTGAGGTCCGCGCCGAGGTGATCGACGCGGCGCGTGGATTCGACCTCGGTCGGCGGGGCCTGTGCCAGCAGCTTCGCATAGCGCAGTCCCCCGCCGACGACATGGTTGATCAGCTCCCGATTCGACCATTTCGAACAGCCGCTCTCCCGGTCCAAGTCCTCGAGGCGAACACGCTCGAGGGCCGTGACCCAGCAGTCTTCGGCGCGGTCGAGCTGAACATCGATCTCAGGCTCCACGGATCGTCTCTCCGTTCGATGGTGATCGTGATCACGAGTGTACGGCTCGTATGACTCGCACATCGATTCTGCTTATGGCCATCATCGATGGAATTGTTCTCGCCAAGTGGGAATTACGGTCCGAAGTCTGTGATCGCTGTCGCAATCGGGTTAGGTTCGTCAAAAGTGTGATGTGGTCCACACCGTCGTGTGCGGCATCGCGCCTGTCATCTCAGCATTGAAATGAGGAACCCCATGACGTCAGCCAGCGGATCCGCCGACTACCTCGGCCTCGCCAATGCTCCGATTCTGTGGATCCTGGCGTTCGCGGTGATGGGAGTCGTCGTCGTCCAATCGCTCATCTACATGAGTGCCGTGCGCAAGAATGCGGAATCAGCGGGCATGAGCCAGCAGGAGGTGCGCTCGGCATTCAGGGCAGGCGGGGTCGCCGCCATCGGGCCGTCGCTGTCTGTGGTGCTCGTGGCCATCGCACTTCTCCCCCTCTTCGGCACTCCCCCGGTCGTCGTCCGGGTCGGACTGATCGGATCGGCCGCCACGGAGGTGGCCTCCGCGTCCATCGCCGCGGGAACCATGGGCGCCAACCTCGGCGATGAGACCTTCACCCGCGGCGTCTTCATCGTCGCGCTCATGGCGATGAGCCTCTCCGGGGCGGGGTGGATGATCTCAACGCTCATTCTCACCCCGATCTTCAAACGCAGCTCCCACAAGCTCGAAAAGGTCAATCCGGCGCTCATGTCGATCATTCCGGGGGCTGCACTCCTCGCGGCCTTCGCTGCACTGACCTTCAGGGAGATCCCGAAGTCGCCGACGCATGTCATCGCCGTCGTCGTCTCCGCGATCGTCATGACGATCTGCCTGTTCCTCGCCAAGACGCTCAAGGCGCCGTGGCTGAAGGAATGGGGCCTGGGGATCTCTCTTCTCGTCGGCCTCGTCGCCGCCTATTTCGCCCACTATGCCGGACTCGGCGCACCGGAAGCCTGAGGAGGCCGACATGTCAGACATCATCACCGCTCCCTCGCACGCGGCCTTCGAGAGAACGACGACGAAATGGGGGTCGATCACCCTCTTCATCGGCTTCCTCATCGCCACCTCGGTGCCGTTCTATCTGCTCTTCGTCGCCGATGCGAACGTCGACCTCGGCAACGTCCTCACGGGATTCCTCGCGGTCTTCGCCGTCTACGGGGTCTTCTACATCGTCGAACCACTCACCTACTTCCCCATCCTCGGGCCCGCAGGCATGTACCAGGCCTTCCTCATCGGCAACATCTCCAACAAGCTGCTGCCTTCGGCGATCGTCGCCCAGGACACGATCGGGGCGAAGCCGGGCACACGCAAGGGCGAATACGCAGCGACGATGGCCATCTGCGGGGCAGCGATCATCCACGTCGCCTCGATGGTGATCTTCGTCGGCGTCCTCGGCACCTGGCTCCTCACGCTGATTCCCGAACAGGTCACCCTCGTCGCCAAGCTCTACATCCTGCCGGCCATCCTCGGCGGAGTCACCGTCCAGCTCATCGCCTCACTTCGACAGGTGAAGTCGACGCTCATCGCGTTGGCCATCGCCGCTCTCATCATCCTCGTCCTCATCCCGCTCGTACCCGTGCTCGCGCCGGGCGACGTCGCCATCGTCGTCACCGTGACGATCGTCATCACCTGGTTCACCCGGAACAGGGCGGTGACCGACCGAAGGACGGACGACGGAGACTCAGTGGGCATCAACTAGGACCGACCGCCGCGGTGATGCAGGCATCCGATCCACCAGGCGAACGGATCACCGACGGCACCTCCTCACCTGCGACCATGAATACGATCCACGATGAAAGGACATCATGCCGCTCAATCCCGCACTTCGCGAGGCGATCTCGGACAACCTCGCCCAGATCGTCGCCGACTACAAGGACTTCCACCGCTCCCCCGAGCTGTCGATGCAGGAGACGAACACCGCTGCGACGATCGCCTCCCGCCTGCAGGGCCTGGGGCTGACCACACAGACCTTCGGCGGCACCGGAGTCGTCGCCGTGATCGAGAACGGCGAAGGCCCCGTCGTGGGATACCGTGCCGACACCGACGGACTGCCGATCACCGAGGACACCGGCTACGACTACGCCTCGACGGTCGAGGGCACCCTGCCCGACGGCACGACGACGAACGTCATGCACGGCTGCGGCCACGATACGCACATCACCGTCGGGCTCTACCTCGCACAGTACCTCGTCGAGCACACTGACCTGTGGTCGGGCACCGTGGTGATGATCTTCCAGCCCGGCGAAGAGACCGGCGAGGGCGCCCGGGCGATGCTCGACGACGGACTCTGGGACTCCATCGTCAGACCCGAGGTCATCTACGGACAGCACGTCTGGCCCGGACGCGCCGGGCACCTCTACGTCGCCGAGGGCACTGCCATGGCGATGTCCGACTGCATCAGGGTCACGGTCAAGGGCAAGCAGGCACACGGCTCCCAGCCGGAGAACGCGATCGACCCGATCGTCCTCGGCGCCTATATGATCACCCGCCTCCAGTCCGTCGTCTCCCGTGAGATCTCCGGCCGTGACATGGCCGTGGTCACCGTGGGCACCTTCCACGGCGGTCTCAAGGAGAACATCATTCCGGACTCCGCGGAGTTCAAACTCAACATCCGCACCTTCAACGAGGAGGTCCGTGCCGTCGTCCTCGACCGCATCGAACGCATCATCCTCGCCGAGGCGCTGGCGTCGGGCGCGCCGGAACCGGTCATCGAGGAGATGTACCGTTTCCCCCGCTGCTACAACGATCCCAGGGAGGCCCGCGCCTTCGTCGACTCCGTCCGGGCCGAACTCGGTGAGGAGCAGGTCCACGTCGAAGGTCCGGTCACCGGCAGTGAGGACTTCGGGGCCTTCGGCGATGACATCGGAGTTCCCTATGTCTACTGGTTCTTCGGCGGGTACTCCCCCGCCAAGTTCGACGGCGACGAGCCGCCGGCGGGCAACCACTCCCCCTTCTTCGCCCCCGACGACGTCGAGACCACCCTGGAGACCGGCATCCGTGCCGCCCTGTCCACGGTGCTCGGCAGAGTTGGGAAGTGAGCCGATGAGCGAGGAGCTGCGCTGGCTGTCCATGCGCGAACTGGCCGCACGGATCGCAGCGAAGGAGATCTCGGCCCGGGAGGCGCTGAGCGATCATCTCGATCGCATCGACGCCCTCAATCCCGCCATCAATGCGGTCGTGACCCGAGATGATGAGACCGCCTATGCCCGCGCCGAGGCGGCCGACCGCACCCTTGCCCGTGGAGAGCCGATCGGCGCCCTGCATGGGGTGCCGATGACGCACAAGGACACTCACGACACGGCTGGGATGCGCACCACCTGGGGGTCACCGATCATGGCCGAGCGGTTCCCCGAGACCGATGCCCTCATCATCGCTCGGCTCAAGCAGGCGGGGATCAACACCACCGGCAAGACCAATGTCCCGGAGTTCGCGGCTGGTTCCCACACCTTCAACCCGGTCTTCGGCACCACGCTCAATCCGTATGACACCACGAAGTCCGCCTCGGGGTCATCGGGCGGAGTCGGGGCGGTCCTGGCAGCGGGAATCCAGGCCGCGGGCGACGGCTCCGATATGGGAGGCTCCCTGCGTTCCCCCGCCTCCTTCAACAATGTCGTCGGCTTCCGACCGTCCAACGGTCGGATCCCCCACACGCTGCCGGGCGACCCTTTCGCCTGGCTCGCCCAGAGCGGCTTCATGGCACGCACGGTCTCCGACGTGGCACTGCTGATGAGTGTGGCCGCAGGCCCGGAGCCGGGTGCGCCGGGGTCGATCGGTGAGTCCGGAGACGTCTTCGACCTGCCCGAATTCGGACTCGGCAATGAACGCGACCCCGATCTGCGGGGCGTGCGGATCGGCTTCAGCCCGGACCTTGACGGTCTGCTGCCAGTCGAGACGGAGGTCGCCGAGATCGTGGCGTCCACGGCTGCGGTCTTCAGCACGCTCGGTGCCGATGTCACGGACAGGATTCCCGACCTGTCCGATGCCGATGAGGTCTTCGCCGTGCGTCGGGCGCTCGACTTCGTCCATTCCTGGGCACCGCTGCTGACAGAGCATCGAGATCGGATGAAGGACTCGGTGGTCTGGAACATCGAGATGGGACTCAAGCTCACCGGCGCCGAGGTGGTTTCGGCCGATCGTGCCCGGGCTCGCCTGCACGGCGAGGTCGAACGGTTCTTCGCCGACCACGACGTGCTCGTCCTCACCACCTCACAGGTGCTGCCCTTCGACGCCTCGATCGAGTATCCGACGTCGATCAACGGGATCGAATTCGACAACTACCTCGAATGGATGCGGGCGCTGTGTGTGATCTCGGCGACCGGGTGCCCGGCGATCTCCGTGCCGGCAGGCTTCTCCGAATCAGGTCTTCCGGTCGGCGTCCAACTCGTCGCCAGACCCGGTGACGACGTCCGCCTGCTCCGGATCGCCCAGGCGTTCGAGGCGGCCACCCGAGTCGGGCAGCGTCACCCACTGCTGTGAGAGTCGACCACGCCTCGATGCTGCTCGGCGCCGGCGCGATCAGCTCGGGGCGTCCGCCTCGGCGTCGATGTCCTGGGACTGCGCGATCCGGCTGATCTGCTCGGCGAGGTCAATATCCTTATCGGTGATCGATCCCGCATCATGAGTCGTCAAGGTGATGTCGACGTGGGGGAAGCGCAGATCCACATCGGGATGATGTCCGGCAGCCTCCGCCGCCTCGGCGATCTCATCGATGAAGCTGACACCGGTGACGAACGAGCCGGTGAGGAAGCGAGCGTGCAGAGCGTCGTCTTCCGCATGCCAGTGAGTGAGTGCGTCGATTCTGTCCTGCATGCGTCCAGCTTGGCACGCGCGGGGCGGAGGTGTCCATGGCTGGGACGGACTGAGTGGAAACAGGCAGGTTTGCTATACCTACCGGGAGTTTGCCGAGCCTTTCCACACTGGAATCATTCTAGAAAAGGTGTCAGGATAATCTTTGTACAGACGGAAGCGCTCCGTCTCGATTCGCAAAGGAGAAACACATGCACTTGAGCCCCGCAATGCAGAAGGTCCTCAATGAGCAGGTCACCCTCGAGCTCGAAGCCTCGCTGGTCTACCTGCAGCTCTCCATTCAGCTCGACGATCTCGATCTCTCCGGAATGACTCGCTGGATGCGCGCTCAGTCCGAGGAGGAGCAGGTCCACGCCGCGAAGTTCATCGAGCACTGCCTCGATCGCGATTTCGCTCCGCAGATCGGCGACATCGCCGCTCCGAAGGTCTCCGGCTCGCAGCCCATCGACTTCTTCAAGGCCGCACTCGCCCACGAGGAGAAGGTCTCCGAATCGATCCGCAACCTCTACCGCACCGCACAGGCCGAGGGCGACCTCGACGTCCTGCCCCTGCTGCACTGGTTCATCGACGAGCAGGTCGAAGAGGAGTCGAGCATCTCCGAGATCATCGGCCGCCTCGAGCGCGTCCGCGAAGACGGTTCCGGAGTCCTGCGCATCGACTCCGAGCTCGGCTCTCGCCACCCGGACATCAGCGCCGACAACGAGTGATCGACGCGGTGAACTGATCCCGGTCCACGACCGGGTATCTGATCACCCCTGAGTGACCGGCAGCGGCCGGACTCCACGAAGGAGTCCGGCCGCTGCCGCATTCATCGGAACCCGGCCGAGGCGGGGTCGACGCTGATCAGCCGCCGAGGACGAGCTCGGCGATGAGCAGCACCGGCGGCAGAGTGAGGAGCATGAGCAGCGTCTGAGCGGCGATGAGAGCGGCCATGAGCTCGGCGTTGCCGCCCAGCTGCCTGGCCATGACGTAGCCCGAACTCGCGGTGGCGATCGCCTGGAAGATCATCCCCACCATGGCAGCGGTGGGCGGCAGATCGAAGAGATGAAGCGCGAGCAGACTCAGACCGGGCAGCAGAATGAGCTTGGTCGCCGTCGAGCTGATCAGCGCCAGTGCGTGTTCCCGCAGAGAGAACGGGCGCAGCCCCGCGCCGACGCAGAGCAGACCGACCGGCAGCGCCGCGGCTGAGAGCGGGTCGAGCACCGAGCCGAGGAGGGTGGGAATCGGCAGGCCGAGGAGATTCCAGACTCCTCCGGCCACACACCCGATCACCAGCGGATTCGTCGCGATGCTGCGAATGATCCCGAGGACAGAGCTGGGTCCGGTCCGCAGGAACTCGAAGCCGAGGCTCGAGAAGATATTCACGGTCGGGACGAGGATCGCCGCGACGATCGCGGCCAGGGCACCGCCCTCGGTGCCGTACAAGCTCGCCGCGATCGAGAGTCCGATATAGGTGTTGAAGCGGACCCCGCCCTGGAGCACCGAGGTGAAGGACCGGAGATCGCCGGCGATGACGCGGCGCAGCAGGATGATGGCCAGAGAGATCACCACGGTCGGGGCGACAAGAGCGATTCCGAGACGAAGGATGGGCACATGGGCGACGTCCACCTCGGCGACCGAGGAGAACAGCAGCACCGGCAGCAGGCAGTAGTAGGCGAGCTTCTCCGCACCGGACCAGAACTCGTCGGCGGTGAAGCCCGGCACCCGTCTCAGCGCGAATCCGAACGCGATGAGGACGACCACGGGAACGAGCGCAAGGAGGACCGGAAGCAGACTCACAGAACTGAGAATTCCATGAGAGAGGAATGATTTCAAAGTTGAGTGTGTTTGACTCAATGTATCGACCTACAGAAAGGAAGCTCATGGCAACTCGTTTTGACCCCATCCGTGACCTCGACCGTTTCTTCTCGGAGGTCACCCGCACCCCGAACGCCACCTCGCTGCCGATGGATCTCTACCGCGACGGGGAGGTCTTCATCGCCCGCATCGATATGCCGGGAGTCGATCCCGCCAGCATCGATGTTGACGTCGAGGACCGGACCCTGACAGTGCGCGCTCAGCGCGAGTCCGAGGTCGCCGAGAAGGACGTGAAGTGGCTGACCCGCGAACGCACCGTCGGCACCTACGCCCGCCAGCTGACTCTGGGCAACCGAGTCGCGCTCGACCGGATCAGCGCCGACTACGTCGACGGAGTCCTGACTCTGACGATCCCGGTCGCCGAGGAGGCACGTCCGCGCAAGATCAACGTCTCGCACGCCTCCCCCGTCCGAGCCACCGAGGTGGTCGAGTCCACTTCGACCGAGGACGAGAACTCAGCCCAGGCCTGATTCCCAGATGCACCGCGCACTCTGAGACGACGACAGCTAGATGACAGAAGAGGCGGGCCGCACCGATCGGTGCGACCCGCCTCTGCTATGTGTCAATCACCGGTCATGCGTCATTCACCGGTCGCGGTCGCCGCCTGCCGAATCGACCTCGAGAAGGTAGGCCAGGCACATGTACGGCAGGGCCGTCTCACCCTCGAGCGGATGTTCGACGGTGAGATACTCCCGCAGATTCGCCTCCACTCGAGCCCGCGTGGTCGCATTCGAACGCAGCCAATACGACCGAGTGCGGGCCAGATCGATGAGTCCCTCGAGCGTGACCGGAGTGGAGAATTCGACGAGCGCCTGGTCGCTGAGCACGAGTCCCGCTCCCGGCTCGGGCCGATACCGCGGGCGGTAGACGTCACCCGCGTGCATGATCCGGCTCAGCCGCAGGACCCAATCCACGCGGACATCGAGCTGGTTGATCAGGATCAGCAGTCGGCCGCCCGGCGCCAGGATGCGAACGATCTCCCGGGCGGCCGCCTTCTCGTCGAAC
The DNA here is from genome assembly GCF_047300845.1 of Brevibacterium sp. GP-SGM9. NCBI lineage: Bacteria > Bacillati > Actinomycetota > Actinomycetes > Micrococcales > Brevibacteriaceae > Brevibacterium > Brevibacterium sp. GP-SGM9. The sequence continues at coordinate 451,820 of NZ_CP178563.1, forward strand.
CAGTGCCAGGCTTGGGCCACGGTGACGAGATCGACGCTGGCATCGGGGAGGCCGGTGGCTTCGGCGGTGCCGCGCAGAGAGCGGGCCGGGTTGTGGGCAAGAGCCGCCTCATCGGGATCGACCGCGGTGACCTCGGCGCCACGAGCGATGAGGCTTCGACTGAGGATCCCGGTCCCGGCGCCGAGGTCGCAGACCCGCAGGCCCTTCCACTCGACCCCGGCCAGATCGACAGCGGCATCCGGATAGCCGGGACGCACCTGGTCATAGACCGCGGCCTGCGTGCCGAAGCTCAGACCATGTGCCGATTGCGCCCGCGGTCTCACCACTGTTCGCACCCTCTCCGTCCCTGTTCGAGTTCGCACCCACTCTATCCGTGCGCCGGGTCGCAGAGTGGATAGGATGGACTGACCGGATGTACATCAGTGTGAAGGAGCTTTCATGTCGCCCAATTCAGAGCTGCAGACCCAACTGGACGAAGCGTCCAGGGACTATGAGGAGTTCGCCTCTCGCGGCCTGAAGCTCGACATCACCCGCGGCAAGCCCTCTCCCGAACAGCTTGACCTCGCCGGAGACCTGCTCACCGCCGTCACCGCCGATGACGTCATCACACCGAGCGGCGTCGATGCTCGCAACTACGGAGGACTCGAAGGACTCGTCGAACTGCGCGAGATCTTCGCTCCCCTGCTGAAGATCCCCACCGATCAGCTGTTGGCCGGAGGCAACGCCTCGCTGACATTCATGGCGCAGGCGCTGACATTTGCGACCATGCACGGCACCGCCGCAGACGACCGCCCCTGGGGCGAAGGACCGCGCAAGCTCCTGTGCCCCGTGCCCGGATACGATCGCCACTTCGCCCTCACCGAATCTCTCGGCTTCGAACTGCTGAGCATCCCGATGGACGAGGAAGGCCCGGTCATCGCCGAAGCGCAGCGCTTGGCCGAGGACGCATCGGTCAAGGGAATGTGGCTCGTGCCGATGTACTCGAACCCCACGGGGATCACGATCAGCCCGAAGCGAGCCGCTAAACTCGCGGCCATGCCCGCGGCCGCGTCCGACTTCACACTGCTGTGGGACAACGCCTACGGGGTGCACCATCTGCGGGACGAGCATGTGGAGAACATCGATATCCTCAATCTCTGCGCCGAAGCCGGCAATCCGGAGCGGCCGTGGATCTTCGCCTCGACCTCGAAGATCACCCTGGCAGGGGCCGGTGTGTCCTTCTTCGGCGGCGGTCCCCTGAGTGTCGATTGGATGAAGACCAACCTCGGGAAGATCTCGATCGGACCCGACAAGGTCAACCAGCTGCGCCATGTCCGTTTCTTCGGCGATTCGGCCGGAGTCGAGGCGCATATGCGCAAGCATGCGGAGATCATCGCTCCGAAGTTCGACGCCGTGCTCGATGCCCTCGAGAGTGCGTTCGGGGATTCGGACCTCGCCCGGTGGACCCGTCCCGACGGCGGATACTTCATCACCCTGACGACCATGGAGGGCATCGCGGACCGGGTGGTGAAGCTGGCCGCCGAGGCGGGGGTGAAGCTGACCCCGGCTGGTGCCACCCATCCCTACGGGTTGGATCCCGCGAACAACGTCATCCGGATCGCACCGACGATGCCGGTGCTCGAAGAGGTCGAACTCGCCGCCCAGGGCCTGGTCGCCTGCCTCAAGCTCGCCAGCTACGAGAAGCTGCTCGCCGGCTGAGGACCGTGATCCGGAACGACTGACCTGCGATCCGGAACGACTGAGGGGCGGCGCCGAACGGCGCCGCCCCTCAGTCGTGTTCCTCAGCTGACTTCGCTGTAGATCAGTACTCGTAGAAGCCGCGTCCCGACTTCACGCCGAGCAGACCGGCATCGACCATGCGGGAGAGCAGGATCGGAGGTTTCATAGCCGGGTCTCCTGTCTCCTCGAACATGCTCTGTGCGGCGTAGTAGCAGGTGTCGAGTCCGACGAGGTCGGCGAGCTTGATCGGTCCCATCGGGTGGGCGCAGCCGCCGACCATCCCCGCGTCGATGTCTTCCTTCGTGGCGAATCCGGATTCGAGCATCCGGATGGCACTGCAGAGGTAGGGAATGAGCAGCGCATTGACGATGAACCCGGGACGGTCCTCGGCCTGGACGGGGTTCTTGCCCAGCACCTCGGAGACGAAGCTCGTCACGGTATCGCGCACCTCCTCGGCGGTGAGCACCGACGAGACGATCTCGACGAGAGGCTGCACCGGGGCCGGGTTGAAGAAGTGCACTCCGAGGACCCGCTCGGGACGGGAGGTCGACTGGGCGAAGCGGATGATCGGCATCGACGAGGTGTTCGAGGCGAGGATCGCCTCGGGATCGGTGACCACTTCGTCGAGCTCGGCGAAGATGGACTTCTTGATGTCCTCGTTCTCACTGGCCGCCTCGATGACGAGCTGACGGTCGGCGAGGTCCGCGATGTCGGTGGTGAAGCTCAGTTTGGACAGAGCCGCGTCACGTGCCGCTTCGTCGAGTTTGCCCTTCTCCACCGCTCGGGCGAGGGACTTCTCGATTCGAGCCCGTCCGGCGGCCGACGCCTCCTCGTTGATCTCGCGGACGATCACGTCGAGGCCCGACTTCGCGAGCACCTCGGCGATTCCGGCTCCCATCAGACCGCTGCCGATGACGGCGGTGCGTTGAATGCTCACAAGTGTCTCCTTCATCTCGGTCACGTATTTCTGGGTCACGTACTTCTCGGTCACAGCGCTCTGGCCAGGAACCAGTCGGCGGAGCGGATGGCCTTCATGGCCTCCCGCCGCCGTTCCTTGGGCAGGGTCTGGACGTAGACCTGCCCGTCGAGGTGCGCGACTTCGTGCTGAATCATCTGCGCGAACACCTCGGTGCCTTCGATCTCCACGGGACTGCCCTCGGCATCGACTCCGCGCACACGTGCGAATTCGTAGCGCGGGGTGGCGAAGAACAGGCCGGGCACCGACAGACAGCCCTCCTCGATGTCGCGCAGTTCGCCTCTGAGCTCGACGATCTCGGGGTTGATGACGTACCCCGTGCGTCCGTCGAGATCGTAGCCGAATGCCCGCAGGGCGACTCCGATCTGGGGCGCAGCGACCGCGGCCCTGCCCTCCGGCAGCGAGGAGTCGACGAGGTCGGCCGCGAGGACGACCACACTCTCATCGAAGACCGTTACCGGGGCGCAGGGGCTGCGGAGAACGGGATCGCCCCAGAGCCGGATCTCGCGTTCAGCCATCGATGACCACCACGAGGTCGCCGCCCTCGAGCTGCTGGACGTCGGCGATCGCCACGCGGGTCACGGTGCCCGCGGTCTGCGTCGTGATCGTCGCCTCCATCTTCATCGCTTCGATGGTCGCGATGGTGCCGCCGGCCTCGACCGTGTCGCCTTCCTTGACCTGCAGGGTGACGACACCGGCGAACGGGCTGGCGACGTGCTTGGGATTGCCGGCATCGGCCTTCTCAGCGGCCTTGATGTCGGTCTCGACCGCCCGATCACGGACCTGCAGCGGACGCAGCTGGCCGTTGAGGGTGAACATCACCGAACGCATGCCGCGCTCGTCGGTGTCGCTGATGGCCTGAACTCCGATGAGCAGATCCTTGCCCTTCGACAGCTCCACCGCATGCTCTTCGCCCGCGGTCAGCCCGTAGAGGTACTCGGAGGTCTCGACGACCGAGAGATCGCCGTAGTTCGCCCGCATCTGCTCGAATTCCTTCGTCGGTCCGGGGAACAGCAGGGAGTTGAGCTTGACCTGACGATCCCGGCCCGGCTCCTCGAGCGCGGCGGCGTCCGCCGGTTCGAGGTCTTCGACGAGAGGCTTGCGACTGCGGCCGGCCAGAGCTTTCGTGCGGAACGGCTCGGGCCATCCGCCCGGAGGATCTCCGAGGTCACCGCTGAGGAACCCGATGACCGAATCAGGGATGTCGAACTTGTCCGGGTTCTCCGCGAACTCCTCCGGCGAGACCCCGGCGCCGACGAGGTGGAGGGCGAGATCGCCGACAACCTTCGAGGACGGGGTGACCTTGACCAGGTGGCCGAGGATCGAATCCGCCGCGGCGTACATGTGCTCGATCTCTTCGAACCGCTCCCCCAGGCCCAATGCCACGGCCTGCTGACGGAGGTTCGAGAGCTGGCCGCCGGGGATCTCGTGACGGTAGACGCGACCTGTCGGTCCGGGCAGTCCCGATTCGAACGGTGCGTAGACCTTGCGCACGGCCTCCCAGTAGGGCTCGAGGTCGCTGACGGCATCGAGGCTGATGTGGGTGTCCCGCTCGGTGTTCTCGAACGCCGCGATGAGCGCCGAGAGGCTCGGCTGGCTGGTGGTCCCGGCCATAGCCGCCGAGGCGGCGTCGACGGCATCGGCACCGGCGGCTGCCGCTGCGCACAAGGTGGCCAGCTGGCCGCCGGCGGTGTCGTGGGTGTGGACGTGGACGGGCAGATCGAAGTTCTTCCGCAGCGCACTCACGAGCGTCTCGGCAGCGGCCGGACGCAGCAGGCCGGCCATATCCTTGATCGCCAGGACGTGGGCTCCGGCCTCGACGATCTGCTCGGCGAGCCTGAGGTAGTAGTCGAGGGTGTAGAGCTCTTCCCTCGGGTCGAGGATGTCCGAGGTGTAGCACAGGGCCACCTCGGCGACGGTCGTGTTCGTCGCCCGCACGGCCTCGATGGCCGGCCGCATCTGCTCGACGTCGTTGAGGGCGTCGAAGATGCGGAAGATGTCGATGCCGGTCTTTGCGGCTTCATCGACGAAGGCGTCGGTGACCTGTGTCGGGTACGGAGTGTAGCCGACGGTGTTGCGGCCCCGCAGAAGCATCTGCAGTCCGATGTTGGGCACAGCGGAGCGCAAGGCGGCGAGGCGTTCCCAGGGGTCCTCGCCGAGGAAGCGCAGGGCCACATCATAGGTGGCGCCTCCCCAGGCCTCGATGCTCAGCAGCTCCGGGGTCATGTGGGAGACGTGCCCGGCCACGGCCAGGAGGTCGCGGGTGCGCACACGCGTGGCCAGCAGCGACTGGTGGGCGTCGCGGAAGGTGGTGTCGGTGACGGCCAGGGCGGTCTGCTCACGCAGCGACTTCGCAAAGCCCTCGGGACCGAGCTCGAGGAGTCGATTGCGGCTGCCGGGGGCAGGTTCGGCGCCGAGGTCGATCTCCGGCAGCTTCTCGCCGGGACGGATCCTGACGGTGGGTTCGCCGTTGGGCCGGTTGACGGTGACATCGGCGAGGAAGTCGAGGATCTTCGACCCGCGGTCGGCGCTGACCCGTGCATCGAGGAGCTGCGGTCGCTCCTCGATGAATGAGGTGGCCAGGTCACCGGCGATGAAGGATTCGTCTTCGAGCACGGCCTGCAGGAAGCCGATGTTCGACGAGACACCGCGGATGCGGAACTCCGCGAGAGCGCGACGTGCCCGGGAGACCGCCTGCGGGAAGTCACGGCCGCGGCACGAGAGCTTGACGAGCATGGAGTCGAAGTGGGCGCTGACCGCCGCACCTGCATGGACGGTGCCGCCGTCGAGTCGCACACCGGCGCCGCCGGCCGACCGGTAGGCGGTGATGGTGCCCGTGTCGGGGCGGAAGGAATTCGCCGGGTCCTCGGTGGTGATGCGACACTGGAGAGCCGCTCCCCTGATCCGCATGTCCTCCTGCCGCAGCCCGATCTCATCGAGTGTGGCGCCGGCGGCGATGCGCATCTGGGAGGCCACGAGGTCGACGTCCGTGATCTCTTCGGTCACGGTGTGCTCGACCTGGATGCGCGGATTCATCTCGATGAACACGTGCTTGCCGGCCCGGGGACCGTCGGTCTCGAGCAGGAATTCGACGGTGCCAGCGTTCTGATAGCCGAGGGCCTTGGCGAACTTAAGGGCATCGGCGTGCAGTGCCGTGGCGATCTCGGGGTCGAGGTTGGGTGCCGGCGCGATCTCGACGACCTTCTGGTGGCGGCGCTGCACGGAGCAGTCGCGTTCGAAGAGGTGGATGGCGTTCGAGTCATTGTCGGCCAGCACCTGGACTTCGATGTGGCGCGGACGCTGCACGGCCTGTTCGATGAACACCGTCGGATCACCGAATGCACCTTCGGCCTCACGCATCGCAGCCTTGAGGGACTCCTCGAGTTTGGCGGGTTCTGCGACCCGGCGCATGCCGCGACCGCCGCCGCCGGCGACGGCCTTGACGAACAGCGGGTACTCCATCGATTCGGCATCGGCGAGCAGCTGGGCGATATCGGCCGAGGGGCGGGTGGAATCGAGCACCGGGATGCCGGCGTTGCGGGCTGCGGACAGTGCCTGGACCTTGTTGCCTGCGAGTTCGAGCACATCGGCCTTCGGGCCGATGAAGGTGATTCCCGCCTCGGCGCAGGCACGGGCCAGATCGGGGTTCTCGGAGAGGAAGCCGTAGCCGGGATAGATGGCGTCGGCTCCGCTTTCCTTGGCGACGCGCAGGATCTCCTCGACGCTGAGATAGGCGCGGACCGGGTGGCCCTCTTCGCCGATCATATAGGCCTCATCGGCCTTCATCCGGTGTTCTGAGTTCCGGTCCTCATAGGGGAACACAGCGACGGTCGAGGCGCCGAGTTCGTACGCCGCGCGGAAGGCGCGGACGGCGATCTCGCCGCGGTTTGCCACAAGAACTTTAGAGAACATCTGTGTCTCTCACTTCTGTATCGGCCGCCGGTTGGCGACTGGTCGACGGGCTGTCGAGAAATACTCTACTCAGTGACCTGAGCCACGCTGAGACAGGGGGTCCCATTTTCGACTCGGGCCGCCTCGGCGTGGTCGTGACCGCCCGGTCGGTTCCGATACGTTACCGTAGGAGGGTGCTTGTCCTAAGTATCAGCAGCCTCAAAGGCGGAGTCGGTAAGACATCCGTGACGCTCGGTCTCGCTTCGGCGGCCTACAACCGGGGTATACCGACCCTGGTCGTCGATATGGATCCCCAGGCGGATTCGTCGACGGGCCTCGATGTCCCGACCTCGACGCGGGTCGATATCGCCGATGTCCTGGCTGCCCCGAAGTCCCAGAAGATCCTCTCCGAGGCGATCATCCCCTCCGGGTGGGTCGGCGAGAAGCTCGGTCATCTCGACGTGATCTCCGGGTCTCCCCGGGCCGCCGAGTTCGATCGTCCGTCTCTGTCGGAGCGCTACCTGCGCCGACTCGACGATGCGCTGAGCCGGATTGCGAAGGGCTACCGCCTCGTCCTCATCGACTGCCCGCCCAGTCTCAACGGTCTCACTCGCACCGCTTGGACCGCGAGCAGCCGCGTGGCGGTCGTGACCGAGCCCAGCCTGTTCTCTGTGGCCGCTGCCGATCGTGCGCTGCGTGCCGCCGACGAGCTGCGTCAGCGGGGGACCTCGGACATCCAGCCGCTGGGACTCGTCGTCAACCGCGTTCGCGCCGGATCGACCGAGCACGACTACAGGATCTCCGAGATGCGTGAGATGTTCGGTCCTCTGGTGCTCAATCCGCCGCTGGCCGAACGCGCCGTCATGCAGCAGGCACAGGGTTCGGCCCGACCGATCCATTCGTGGCCGGGCAAGCCCGCCGAGGAGGTCGCCTCCTCCTTCGATTCGCTGCTCGAACGTGCGCTGCGCTCGGAGAACATCCGCGGGCGCAAGCAGAGCGGCTCTTCATCTGAGAACTGACCTCAGCGGCGTCGCCCTGACGTCGTCTGGGGGAATGTTGTCCTCCCCCGCAGTGCCTCCGAGGTGTCTCGACCTGCCGCGCCGCCGGAAATGAGCATTGAGCAGGGGCCCGAACAGAGCAGACGACTGAATTGAGAGCAGACATGCGTGTGGCCCGTCCATCATGGACGGGCCACACGCATGTTCCCCTGAGTCAGTGAGGTGGACCGGGAGCGGTCCGAGCTGTCGAAGTCAGCCGAGCTTCTGTGCGCGGCGCTGCGCGAGTTCGTCCATGGCCAGCACCGCATCATCGTCTTCGGGAATCCGTTCGCTGGGCAGTTCGGAGAGACTGCCCTCGACCTCGTTCCAGACACGGCCGACGGCGATGCCGAAGACGCCCTGTCCACCCTGCAGGAGGTCGACGACCTCATCGGGTGAGGTGCATTCGAAGACGCTGGCTCCGTCGGACATGAGCGTGATCTGCGAGAGGTCCTGGACACCGCGCGAACGCAGGTGATCGACGGCGGTGCGGATCGACTGCAGTCCCACACCGGTGTCGAGGAGGCGCTTGACGATCTTGAGGACGAGGATGTCACGGAAGCTGTAGAGGCGCTGGCTGCCGGAGCCGGTGGCGTTGCGGATCGAAGGAGTCACCAGGTCGGTGCGTGCCCAGTAGTCGAGCCGACGATAGCTGATGCCGACGACCTTGCACACGGTCGGACCGCGGTAGCCGGCCTCTTCGTCGAGGACGGGCAGATCATCGTCGAAGAGCAACCCTTGGGCCGCCGACGGTATCGGCGTCGACTCGACGCTTTCATGACTTGAGCGGTTCACACCGACTCCTCCTTAAAGTCCCTGGGGGAAGCGAGGTCGCTTGGAAGGACAGAGAACATAAACATTCTAGCCCTCTTCCCAGCGAACCTACAGTGGGATTCAACAACTCCAAGCTATTCTCCCCGGCCCTTCAGGACAAACACCCCAAGGTAACGATTTCTGCGTGTCGCCGTTATCGCAGTATTCGAACACGCGATCCGCCGTCGATTCGCCGGCTGAGCGTGCTCGGATCGCTCAGTTCCCCGGCCTGTCGCCGGTGGCATCGCGGGGCTCATCGGAGGCCGTATCGGAGCTCTTCTCTGCCCCCTGGGCGTCCCCGGTCGGCGGGTTCTGCCCGTCCTCGGCATCTGCGGACTTGGTGGCCTTCTTCGGCTTGGCGCTGGTGAGCAGCTTGGTCTTGACCGTCGAGGCGTAGGCGTCGACGTATTCCTGTCCCGACAGACGCATGATCTCGTACATGATCTCATCGGTGATCGAACGCAGCAGGAAGCGGTCGACCGGGAGCCCTTCGTATTTGGAGAAGTCCATGGAGGAGCCGAAGACCACTCCGACACGGCGCAGCTTCGGGATCAGGCGCCCGGCGGGCTGGAGTTTGTCGGTGCCGATGATGGCCACCGGGATGACCGGGGCTCCGGACTCGAGGACGAGACGGGCGATGCCGGTCCGACCCCGGTAGAGCTTGCCGTCCGGTGAGCGGGTGCCTTCGGGGTAGATGCCCAGCGAATTTCCCTCACCGAGCACCTTGAGCCCGGATTCGAGAGAAGCCTGAGAGCCCGAACCTCCGCCGCGATCCATCGGCAGCTGATTATTGAGCTTGAAGAACCAGCGAGTCACCGCGCCTTTGATTCCGCGTCCGGTGAAGTAGTCCTTCTTGGCCAGGTAGACGACGGGACGGGGAGCGAGCAGGGGAACGAAGATCGAATCCATGAAGTGGTTGTGGTTTCCGGCGATGATCGCTGGACCATCGCTCGGCAGGTTGTCCAGGCCCCTGACCCAGGGACGGAAGAGTATCCGCAGAATGGGTCCGGCGAGGACTCGCTTGAGAAACCAGTAGAACACGAGCACCCTTCCATGTCACGACGCTTTGTCGTCCTCGGACATCATATATCGACACGCGCGTCGCACTTCCATGCCATGCTGTTGCCATGGAGATCGACTTCACACCACAGCATCCGGTGCCCACGGCACCCTACCGCCACATCGTCGATGAGTCATCCGACGCGGTGCTGTTCCTCCACGGAATCACGGGTTCACCGGCCGCCTGGTTCCCGATCGCCCGGTCCCTCGCCGAGCAGGGCCACAGCGTCAGCGTCCCCCTGCTGCCCGGTCACGGCACGCAGTGGCGCGACCTCAACGCGACCACCTGGTCGGATTGGCTCGGCGCGGCGCTGACCGAACTCGGCAGGTTGGAGGCAGACCATGATCGGGTCATCGTCGCCGGGCTGTCGATGGGCGGGGCTCTGGCCCTGGGCCTGGGAGCGACATCTGCTCCTCCGCAGGAGATCGTCCTCGTCAATCCGGCGCTGCATCTCGACAGTCCCCTGACTCCCGTTCTGCCCGTACTCAAGCACTTCGTCTCCTCGATCCCTGCCATCGGCGGCGACATCGCCCACCCGGGACGGGACGAATTCGCCTACGAACGGACGCCGATCGCGGCCATCGCCTCGTTCGCCTCGGCGCTGGAGGGCCTGCGGGAGGAACTGTGGAAGATCGAGGTCCCGGTCACCGTCTTCGCCTCCGGACAGGACAACGTCGTCGGTCCCCGCTCGCTGCGCACCCTCCGGTCCGGCCTCCCCCGGCGACCGCAGATTGTGGCGATGCGCCGCTCGCGCCACGTGGCGACCCTGGATCACGATGCACCGGCGATCGCCGAGGCGGTCGCTGCGGCAGCCGCATCCCCGCGGTCGGGATCGGTGCTCGACGGTGGAGGCCGGGGAATAGAGTGACGGCGAGGATTGCTGATGAGTGACATGGAGGACGAGGAGAACGAGGACTGGCGCAACCAGATTCCCGATTCCGAACGGATCGGGGAGGACCCTGCGCGCATCAGCGACAGTCAGTGGGAAGACCTCGTCCAGCAGATCGCCGAACCCGCCGCGCCGATGGCCGACATCCCCGTCGAAGAGGTCAGGGACGCCCTGGAGGAATCCGAGGGGTGGGAGCCCGGTCCGGCCGAACCGATCGGCTGGCGCACCGCTTCGCCGACTCTCGTGCTCTCACTGCTGGCCACCCTCGGCGCAGTCGTGCTCCTGCTCATCGGCGTCATCTTCTTCCGACCGCTGCCCGGCTGGTATCTGCTCGTGGGAATCGCCGTGGGACTCGGAGGTGCGATCGGACTCTTCTTCCACCTGCCCACGACTCGATCGGTCGACGGAGACGATGGCGCCTCGGTCTGAGGGCCGTGTCAGAGGCAGGTGAGAGACTGACCTCCATGTCCTTGCCATTCGACCGAGCCCCGGGCCCATTCGAGAGCACCCAGCTGTCGTTCGACAGCCTCGGCACACCACTTCATGAGGTCACCTTCGTCATCGTCGACCTCGAGACCACCGGCACCACAGCGGGGAAGTCGGAGATCACGGAGATCGGCGCGGTGAAGACGCGCGGCGGTGAGGTGATCGGCGAATTCCAGTCGCTGGTCAAACCCGAGGAGTCGGTGATCTCACCGTTCGTGTCCCGCCTCACTGGGATCACCCACGCGATGGTCGATGATGCTCCCTCGATCCGCTCGGTGCTGCCGAGCTTCCTCGAATTCTCCATCGGCGCGGTCCTCGTCGCCCACAACGCGCCCTTCGACATCGGGTTCCTGCGCTCGGCCTGCGAGAAGCTCGACTACCACTGGCCATCTCCGACCGTTCTCGACACCGTCACCCTGGCCAGGCGGGTGGTCGGACGCGATGAGGTCCGCAATCACAAGCTGGGCACACTGACGGCCCATTTCGGCACCAGTGTGACGCCGGACCACCGGGCGCTCTCGGATGCACGCGCCACCGGCGAGCTGCTCCATCACCTGTTCGAGCGGTTCGGCGGATACGGGATCACCACTCTCGAGGAGCTCTCGACGGTGCGGCAGGCCGGCTGGGCCAAACGTCAGGCGAAATCGCACCTGGCCAAGGGCGTGCCGGCCGAACCGGGCGTCTATATGTTCCTCGACGGCACCCGCCGCGTGCTCTACATCGGGAAGTCCGGCAACATGGCCCGGCGGGTCAGGGGCTACTTCAATGCCTCGGAGAACCGCGGTCGGATGGCGGAGATGATCACCGCGGCCCAGGAGGTCTCCTGCCTGCCGTGCGCCCATTCCCTCGAGGCGGAAGTGCGCGAGCTCCGCCTCATCGGCGAACTGGCCCCACCGTACAATCGGCGCTCGAAGAACCCAGACCGCAACTCCTGGATCGTGCTCAGCGACGAGGAGTATCCGCGACTGTCGGTGGTCCGCTCCGCCTCGGCGATCGAGCGCTCCCCCGCACCCGCCCTCGGCCCGTTCCGATCACGGAAGTCCGCTCAGGCGGTCAAGGAGACCCTCGACACCCTGTACCCGGTGAAACGCTGCACGGCGAAGGTCACCGCGGCCAACGTGGCCGATCATCGTCCCTGCGTCAGCTCCCAGGTCGGTCAGTGCGGCGGACCGTGCGCCGGGATCACGGACCCCGCCCGGTACCGGTCCGAGATCGCCGAGCTCTTCGACGCCTTGGCCGGTGACTTCTCTTCCCTGCGCCGGCTGAGCGGTCAGAGGATGGCGAAGCTGGCCGCGGAGGCGCGCTACGAGACCGCCGCCGAGGTGCGCGATTCGCTGCGCTCGGCCCTGTCCACCGCGGCCCGCGCGGAGACGGTGTCGGCGCTGCGTGCGGTGCCCGAGATCCTCGCCTCGGCGCCGGCGACGGAGGGCGGAGAGGATCTCGCGGTGATCCGGCACGGCAAACTCGCCGCGGCCTCGCACGTCCCGGGAGGCGCAGACCTCGACGCGGCCTTCGATTCGCTGTGCGCGACCGCCGAATGGGTGCCGCGGCCGGACCGCAGTCTGCCGGCCGAAACCGACTCATTGGCCGAGGAGACCCGGCTGCTCGCGAGCTGGCTGCAGGATGCGAGCATGGCATGGCCGAGTCGGTCAGCCGAGGCTTTCCCCGCGGACTTCACCTGGTCCTTGCCGGTGGACGGCGCGAACCACCATGCGCAGGTCTCAGGTGCGATTCGTCTCGGCGACCCGGTGTGAGACCTCGACGAGCTGATCGAGCTTCCGTGCCCCGGCGCCGGAGTCGGCCGTCTCGGTGGCGACGCTGATCTTCGCCGACATCCGCTCGGTGAAGCTTCCGACCGCCGACTCATCGGCGGCGACCAGCGCCGCGGCGGCGTTGATGAGGACGATGTCGCGGACCGCTGAATGCTCGCCGTCGAGGACCGCACGGGTGATCGCGGCGTTGTCCTGCGGTCCGCCGCCGCGCAGGTCGTTCTTCGTCACGCGTTCGAAGCCGAGATCGAGGGCGTCGAAGGTGGTGTGCTCGACCTCTCCGTGCCGAACCTCCCAGACATCGTTGACATCGGTGTTGCTCAGCTCGTCGAGTCCGTCACGGGACCGGAAGACGACTGCCTGGTGTCCGCGTTTGGCCAGTGTGCCGACTACCAGCGGGGCCATCTGCGCATCGGCGACGCCGATCGCGGTGTGCCTGGCCCGGGCCGGGTTCGTCAGCGGTCCGAGGATGTTGAAGGCAGTCGGCACGCTGATCTGACGGCGCACGGCCGAAACGAACTGCATCGACGGGTGGAAGACGTTGGCGAAGCAGAAGGCCAGTCCCACCTCCTGGGCGATGAGTCCGGTCTGCTCCGGCGTGATGTCGAAGCGGACGCCGAGGGCCTCGAGCACGTCGGCCGAACCCGAGGCCGAGGAGGTCGCGCGGTTGCCGTGTTTGACGACGCGCTGTCCCGTCGCGGAGATGATCATCGCCGCCGTCGACGAGATATTCGCCGTCTTCGCACGGTCGCCGCCGGTGCCCACGATGTCGACGGAGTCTTCGAGCCCGGGAAGCGGCACCGCATGGTCCATCATCGCCGAGACGAGGCCGGCGATCTCGGCGACCGTCTCCCCCTTCGTGTGATGGGCGGCGAGAAATGCGGCCATTGTCACATCCGGTGTCTGACCCGACATGATCTGGTCCATCGCCCAGGCCGCCTGGCTCTCTTCGAGGTCCTTCTGATGCATCAGCGACATCAGCAGATCGGGCCAGCTGAGACTCTCGGCAGCGGCGTTTCTGACGGGCTGTGCTGTCGAAGAATCCGGGGCTGTCGGGCGCGAAGAATGGGTCATCAGAATGAACTCTCGATAGGGTGTGCCACCACCTCTTACGGCGAGGTGGGCCTTACCTGCGGCATCCTATCCTGTCCTCGACACGCGGGGGCGCGACGGTTCCGATTCGAGATTTCGGCACCAAATCGGGGTTTTCGCTACATCGTGTAGAAATTTCTGCCGCCAAACCTGGGTAAAAGATGAAAACTCACCCCGAGACGAGTAATAATGGGGTTGTGTCAACTGCCACTGCATCTCAAACAGCGCCAGCGCATCCGGTTGTCAATCGTCCGAATGTGACCACGGTGGGCTTCATCGTGTTCCTCGCGAGCGACCTGATGTTCTTTGCCGCGCTCTTCGCCATGTACTTCACCATCAGATCGGTCGTTCCGGGTCTGTGGGAGACCAAGACAGAGATCTTGGACATTCCCTATGCGCTCGGAAACACGATCATCCTGGTGTCGTCCTCATTCACCTGCCAGCTGGGTGTCTTCGCCGCTGAACGGTTCCGTCCGCGGCGCACCGGCTCGCTCCTGAACGTCACCAAGTGGGGAATGGTCGAGTGGTTCTACCTGACCTTCCTCCTCGGCGCGGTCTTCGTGTCCGGTCAGGTGATGGAGTACGCGACCCTCGTCAGCGAGGGAGTCGCCATCAACTCCGACGGCTACGGTTCCGTCTTCTACCTGACCACCGGCTTCCACGGCATCCACGTGACCATCGGACTCATCTGCTTCCTGCTCGTGATCGGTCGAGCCTATGGAGCGAAGAAGTTCGGCCATCATGAGGCCACATTCGCGATCTGCGTGTCCTACTACTGGCACTTCGTCGACGTCGTCTGGATCGGTCTCTTCGGCGTCATCTACCTGCTGCAGTAGACGGCCGAGATGCACGGCCACCAGGACTCACAAAACTTCAAGCAAAGGACGATCAAGTGAAGCTTCTAGCAGATCGCCGCAGGCACCCCATGGCACTGGTAGTGCTGCTGCTGGTGGGCCTGCTGCTGACCGGCGGAGCCTACGCACTCTTCACCCAGACTTCGAGCGCCAAGGCCGACACAGCCAGCTCGTCTGACATCGAAGAGGGCAAGAAGCTGTTCGCGGCCAACTGCGCCACCTGCCACGGCCTCAATGCCGAAGGCTCGAAGGCCGGCCCCGGACTCATCGGCGTCGGAGCCGCAGCTGTGGACTTCCAGGTCGGCACCGGCCGCATGCCGCTGCAGGCGAACGGTCCGCAGGCCCGGGTCAAGGAACCGCAGTTCGACGATGAGCAGACCGCACAGCTGGCCGCCTACGTCGCTTCGCTCGGACCCGGACCCTCGATCCCCGAAGAGGAATACCTCGACGCTTCGAAGGGCGACCCTGCCGCAGGTGGCGGTCTCTTCCGCACGAACTGCGCCATGTGCCACAACGTGGTCGGCGCCGGTGGCGCTCTGACCCGTGGCAAGTATGCACCTAACCTGTCTGAGGTCTCGGAGAAGCACCTCTACGAAGCGATGCAGACGGGACCGCAGAACATGCCGATCTTCAACGATGCGAACCTGACCCCGGACGACAAGCGCGATGTCATCGCCTACGTCCGCGAGGTCTCGGAGAACCCCTCCCCCGGCGGATTCAAGCTCGGATCCCTGGGACCAGTGGCTGAGGGTCTCTTCATCTGGTTCTTCGGACTCGCGGCAGTCATCGGAATGACAGTGTGGCTGTCATCCAGGTCGAAGTGAGTCCGGCCGTGTCGTTCACCATCCATCACGAGAATAGACGGGGAATTCAATGACCTCGAAAGAGCACTCCGGCGGCGGCAGCCAGCTCGAGGAGTTGAACGGGTTCACCAACCCTGGGCTGCCGGAACACAAGCCGCGTCTGGCTGACGCCGATCCGCGTGCCGCCAAGGTGGCCGAGCGCCAGGTTGCCCTGTGGTTCGTCCTGTCGATGGTCGGAACCATCTGGTTCATCGTCTCCTACTTCCTGTTCACCCCCGGCGAGACGATGCAGAGCATCCGCATCCACAACATGTCCGTGGGTCTCGGTGCCACCGTCGCGATGTTCTCCATCGGCGTGGGCGCGATCCTGTGGGCCAAGAACTTGATGAGCGATCATGAGGGCATCGACGAACGCCACGACATCGCCGGCAGCGAAGAGGACCAGGCCATCGCGCTCGAGATCCTCCACCAGGCCAAAGAAGAGTCGGGAATCGCCCGTCGTCCGCTCCTGCGCAACACGCTCATTGCGGCCCTGGCGATCGCACCTCTTCCCGCGATCCTCGTCTTCCGCGACCTCGGCCCCCTGCCGGGCGACAAGCCGTTCCACACTCTGTGGGAGAAGGGCACCCGTCTGGTGCGGGATCCCGGCGGCATCCCGTCTCCCGATTCCGAGCGACCGATCAAGGCCGAAGAGGTCACGATCGGCTCGGCCTACCACGTCCTGCCCTCGGGCATCGGCGACGAAGAGAAGAGCGAACATCCGCTCAACGAGAAGGCCAAGGCCGCTGTCCTGCTCATGCGGATCAACCCCAATGAGCTCAAGGAAGACCCGGACCGCGCCAGCTGGTCGCACGACGGCATCGTCGCGTACTCGAAGATCTGCACGCATGTGGGCTGCCCCGTGGCACTCTACGAGCACCAGACGCATCACCTGCTGTGCCCGTGCCACCAGTCGACCTTCGACGTGACCGAACACTGCAAGGTCATCTTCGGCCCGGCCAAGCGCCCCCTCCCGCAGCTGCCCATCAGCGTGGACAGCGAGGGCTACCTGGTGGCGCAGTCGGACTTCCCTGAGCCCGTCGGACCTACCTTCTGGGAGATCAACCACCCATGAGTACAACACAGCCCACAACAGCCATCGGGAAGGCAGCGCACTTCACCGAGACCCGCGTCGGGGCATCCGTGCTGGTTCGGGAATTCGGCCGCAAAATCTTCCCGTCCCACTGGTCCTTCATGCTCGGTGAGGTCGCTCTCTACAGCTTCGTCATCGTCATCCTCTCCGGTACGTTCCTGACGTTCTTCTTCCACCCCGCAATGGGCGAGCTCCATTACGAGGGTCCATGGGCTCCTCTGCGCGGTGTGGAGATCTCCGAGGCATACAACTCCACGCTCGCGATCTCGTTCGAGATCAGGGGCGGTCTGTTCATCAGGCAGATGCACCACTGGGGTGCGCTCCTGTTCGTGGCCGCTCTGAGCATCCACATGCTGCGCGTGTTCTTCACCGGTGCCTTCCGTCGGCCGCGTGAGCTCAACTGGGTCGTCGGAGTGCTGCTCGTCATCATGGGCATGGCTGCCGGCTTCACCGGCTACTCGCTGCCCGATGATCTGCTCTCCGGCAACGGCCTGCGCATCATCGACGGCATCATCAAGTCGCTGCCGTTGGTCGGAACCTATATCTCGTACTTCCTCTTCGGCGGCGAGTTCCCCGGCATCGACATCGTCTCGCGGCTCTACACGCTGCACATCATGATCGTCCCGGCACTGCTCATCGCGCTGATCGGAATCCACCTCGTCTTCGTCGTCGTGCACAAGCACACCCAGTACCCGGGTGCAGGCAACACCGAGAAGAACGTCGTGGGCGAACCGGTCCTGCCGACATTCGCCGCGAAGGGCGGAGGGTTCTTCTTCCTCATCTTCGGTCTCATCTCACTGATCTCGGCACTGTTCACGATCAACCCGATCTGGAACTACGGTCCCTACGACCCATCCCCGGTGTCCGCAGGTACCCAGCCTGACTGGTACATCGGCTGGGCCGATGGATTCCTGCGCATCGTGCCGGGCTGGCTCGAGTTCTACATCGCCGGGTGGCCGATCTCGCTGAACATCAACAGTGCCGTCCTCGTCATGGGCGGAGTCTTCGGTGCGATGTTCATCTACCCGTTCTTCGAGTCCTGGCTGCTCAAGGACAAGCGCGAACACCACATCCTGGATCGTCCCCGCAACAACCCCACGCGCACCGCCATCGGTGTGGCAGGCATCATCTTCTACTGCAATATGTGGGCTGCGGCTTCCGGTGACATCATCGCCGTGTTCTTCCAGATGTCGTTGAACGACATGATCTACATCTTCCGGATACTCTTCTTCGTCGGTCCGGTGATCGGGTACATCATCACCAAGCGCATGTGCATCGCACTGCAGCGCAAGGATCGCGAGATCGCTCTGCACGGTCGGGAGACGGCGAACATCATCCGTCTTCCCCACGGTGAGTTCCTCGAGCGTCACGAGGCACTGCCACCGCACAAGCTGTGGAAGCTCACCGCATTCGAATCGCCGAGCTACATCCCGGCGGAGCCGAATGCCGAAGGTAAGATCACCGGTCTCGAGAAGTTCCGTGCACGTCTGTCGAGGTTCTTCTTCGAAGATCGCGTCGCTCCGGTGACCAAGCAGGAGCTTGAGGCATCGCATCACGATCATGACTCGGTCGAGGGTGACGATCACAAGCAGATCGGTCACTGATCGAGTAGGGGCGGATAGCCACCAGGCCGAGGGGTCCAGCAGTCAGCTGCTGGGCCCCTCGGCCATTCATGGTTCGTCGCGGTCGCCTGCAGCCTGCACTCCCCCGGTCTGCTCTGCATTCCCCCGACGGGCTGCTCTGCACTGACCGGCGTGTTGTGGACGCCGCCGATGTGTTTTGCGCGATCTCGATATTTCTTGCGCGTCCTCGGTCTCTCCCTCTTTGGTCGCGAACATGGTCTCGGTGCTGCGTTCGTTTCCCAGCACGGCCGCCTCGGCGAAACCACGCACCCACAGCGTCGTTCGCAGACTATTCCTTTCGGCATAGACCGAACGAATTCGCCTCAGAGGACCTCACGACGCGACGACATTCCCCGTCTCCCGCAGAACGCCAGCGCCCTGCCCCTGAGCCCGTTGTGCAGGCGGTACAAACGCGTCGCAACACATCCGGGTCTCCCGTCGCAGGCACAGCGGCCGGGAGGTCACCGATGACAGCGATGTCTTCGCCGTCCGCAGCCTGCTCTCCCGCGGCCCTTGGTCACGGGCCCGTCGTTGCATATGGGCCCGAGCACGCCTCAAGGCTGCTGGTGCGTTGCGCTCCGGTGGACGTACACTCACACTCCCACAGGCGTGGAGCGGGTGCCCAGCTCTTCAATGGGTCTCACTGCACTCCAAACAGGTCTCATGGTCCTTCAAGCGAGTGCTGGGCCCTTCGACGGGCTTGTACCGGTCACGAGTGCCGCTGGAGTCTCAACGGTGACTGGAAGCGGCCCGTACACGGCCAACACTGGAAGCTTCGCGACTGGTGCCCCAGCGACAACGGCCGGTCAGAACCGGTGGGGCGCCTTCAGTGAGCGCCACAGCGCCGCAACAGACGTCACAGAGCTCGGGGCAGCGCCTCTGCCGGTCCCACGGAGTGCAGGAGCCTCTGGGGCCGAATCTCGACCGCCGGGGCAGACCCTGAGGCGCGGAACTGTGCACGACTGAATCGGCACTGACCGCGCGCACCTGCAGACAGCACAAAGCGGCCCGGACGCAATCGAGTCCGGGCCGCCTGTGAGCCGTTCAGTGCGCCATGCTGCTGCGCACCGTGAGATCAGTGCGCGTGATCGCCGCGATCATGTTCGTAGGAGATTCCGACGAGTGCCACAAGACCGAGCACAGCACCGAAGGGGAAGATCCACCAGCCCATGGCGATTCCGTAGAACGAAACCGCTGCGGCACCGGCGCAGACGATGGGCCACCAGCTCCACGGGCTGAAGAAGCCGTAGTCGGCATCCGCATCCGAGATCTCCGCATCCTCGCTGTCCTGGGGCTGACGACCGACGCGTCGGTCGGTCAGCCACAGGTAGACACCGATCATCAGTGCCATCACGCCGACGAGGAGAAGAGCGGGGAATCCGACGAGCTCGGTGAAGTCGGTGAAGAAGCCGTAGACCACACCTACTGCCATGAAGAAGATTCCACAGAGGTTGAAGACGTAGATCGAGGATTTCACTTGGCGCTACCTCCGGTCAGCTGAGGTTCGGGCTGGCTGTGACCTGCGTACTCCAGCAGTTCGGGGTGGTTGACATCGAATGCCGGACGCTCCGAACGGATACGGGGCAGCGAAGTGAAGTTGTGACGCGGGGGCGGGCAGGAGGTCGCCCACTCGAGGGATCCGCCGTAGCCCCAGGGGTCGTCGACGGTGACCTTCGGTGCATTGCGCGCCGTGATCCACACGTTCCAGAAGAACGGCACCATGGACAGACCCAGGATGAGGGCACCGACGGTCGACACCTGGTTCATCCAGGTGAAGCCATCCTGCGGCAGGTAGTCGGCATAGCGACGAGGCATACCGTCGACTCCGAGCCAGTGCTGGACGAGGAAGGTGCCGTGGAAGCCGATGAACAGCATCCAGAAGTGGATCTGTCCGAGCTTCTCGTTGAGCATCCGACCGGTCCACTTGGGCCACCAGAAGTAGAATCCGCCGAACATCGCGAACACCACGGTGCCGAAGACCACGTAGTGGAAGTGAGCCACGACGAAATAGGAGTCGGAGACCGACTGGTCCAACGCCGGGCTGGCCAGGATGACACCGGTGAGTCCGCCGAAGAGGAAGGTCACGAGGAATCCGATCGCCCACACCATCGGTGTTTCGAAGGTGATGGATCCTCGCCACATCGTGCCGATCCAGTTGAAGAACTTCACACCGGTCGGAATCGCGATGAGCATCGTCATGAAGGCGAAGAACGGCAATGCGACCACACCCGTGACGTACATATGGTGGGCCCACACCGTCACGGACAGGGCGGCGATGGAGATGGTCGCGAAGACGAGCTCCTTGTAGCCGAACACCGGCTTGCGGCTGAAGACCGGGATGATCTCGGTGATGATTCCGAAGAAGGGCAAGGCGATCACATAGACCTCGGGGTGCCCGAAGAACCAGAACAGGTGCTGCCAGAGAACTGGCCCCCCGTTGCCGGGACTGAACACATGGGATCCCAAGACGCGGTCAGCTCCCAGGACGAGCAGAGCGGCAGCCAGCGGCTGGAAGGCCATGAGCACGAGGATGCCGGTGATGAGGACGTTCCAGCTGAAGATCGGCATACGGAACATCGTCATACCCGGTGCACGCATCGTGATGATGGTGGTGATGAAGTTGACCGAGCCGAGGATCGTACCGAAGCCCTGCAGGCCGAGGCCGAGGACCCACAGGTTTCCGCCGGCACCGGGAGTGAACGTCGTATTGCTCAATGGCGCATAGGCGGTCCAACCGAATGATGCCGCACCCTGCGGGGTGAGGAAGCCGGAGATCGCAACGATGCTGCCGAACAGGTAGAGCCAGAAGGCGAAAGCGTTGAGTCGCGGGAAAGCCACGTCCGGTGCGCCGATCTGCAACGGCATGATGACGTTGGCGAATCCGGCGAACAGCGGCGTCGCGAACATCAGTAGCATGAGTGTGCCGTGCATGGTGAACAGCTGGTTGTACTGTTCCTTGGTCTCGATGATCTGCATACCGGGCTCGAAGAGCTCGAGACGGATGACCAAGGCCATCACACCGCCGACGCAGAAAAAGAAGAACGAGCCGATGAGGTACATGTACCCGATCGTCTTGTGGTCGGTCGACGTGATCCAGTCGACGATGATCTTGCCCTTGCTCCGCGGAACAACGGGCGCGTCAAGAACCGCCTGATTCGTTGTTGCGGTCATTGTTCAGCACCTTCTTTCGGGTACCAGTTGCGATCGAACTCGGGTCCGAGCTGGCCGGTGTTGCCATCATCGGCGAGTGATTTGGTGTATTCGGCGAATTCGTCCTTCGAAACGACCTTCACGTTGAAGAGCATCTCCGAGTGGTACTCACCGCACAGCTCGGCGCACTTGCCGACGTAGTCGCCTTCCTTCTCCGCACGGAGATGGAGGCTCTGATCGTGGCCGGGGATCATATCGCGCTTCTCGAGGAAGGCGGGTACCCAGAAGGAGTGGATGACGTCGCGTGAATGAAGTCTGATCTCGAGGTCGGTGTCGACCGGAAGGTAGAGGGTCGGAGCGGTCTCGCCCGGCCCTTCGGTCCCGTCGAGGTGGGCCTGCGTGCCGGCGAAGTACACGTTCTCGGTCTCGTAGTTGAAGTCCCAAGCCCACTGCTTGGCTGCGACCTCGATGACCTGCTCTCCGGGCGTGGTGTCATCGGTGGTCTTCTCCATGACCTGCACGCTCTGGAAGAAGAAGCCGAGGACCAGAACCACCGGAGTCACGGTGAACAGGATCTCGATCGGCATGCTGTAGCGCATCTGCACGGGCAGACCGCGATCGTTCTTGCGTCGGCGGTAGGCGACCATTGCCCACAGGATGAGGCCCCACACGATCAAACCGACGATCATCAGGGCGATCCAGCCGCCGTTCCACAGGGCGGTGTACGCCTCAGTGTGGTTGGTGGCACCCTTCGATTCGACGGGGAAGAATCCTGTGGCGATCTGCTCTTTCGTGCAACCCGATAGCAACGCCGGTATCAACACGGCGCTGAGAATGCCGAGCCGCTTCGCCCAGGACCGCTGCGGTCCTGACTGATTCGGAGAATCCACGTGCAGCCTTTCACAACCTTCTTCGCCTCCGGACAGGCCGGAAGACGAGTTCTTACTCTGTCATCCCCAAGACTACCGCTACAGGCGGTAGAAATTCACATGCAGATGTTCATTTGTTGAGAATAAGCTGACAGCGCTGGCCGCGGAGCGCGGAATCTAGCCGTGCGGAGTACTCCAGTCCCCCGATCTCCGACACGCCGAGGGCGGCCAGATGTGGCGTCTGCCACTGCGTATCGATGAGCCAGCGCTGCTCCGGGAATGCCCCATCCGCCGAGGTGGGCCCGCCAGCAGCCGTGTCATCAGCGGTGCCGTCCGGAGTGGTCCGAGGCGACGCCGAGATGGTCTGCGGCAACGCTGAGCGAGTCTGTGAAACTGCGGTCTGCGAGGTGCCGTCGAGGACCGATACGAGGTGCGCGAGGGCGGCTTTGGACGCGTCCGTGCGGGTGTGGAACATCGATTCGCCCGCGAAGAAGGACCCGATTGCGACCCCGTAGAGGCCGCCGACGAGTTCACCATCCGCCCAGACCTCCACGGAGTGGGCCCAGCCCTCGCGGTGCAGGCCGGTATAGAGGCCGATGATCTCCTCGGTGATCCAGGCGCCCGGACGATCGGGGTCCGCGCAGGCGCGGATCACCTCGTCGAAGGCGGCATCGACGGTGAAGTCGAAGTGGCGCATCGACTTGCGCAGACTCTTGGAGACGCGCAGGGCATCAGGCAGCAGCAATCCGCGCCGTCGCGGTGCCCACCAGCCCATCCGGCCCGTCCCGCCGGCACCGATGCCCATGGGGAAGAGACCGGCCCGATACGACGAAAGGACCTGGTCCTGCGTGGCCGTGTACGACACGGCACGCAGATCCTCCAGGTCCATTTCGGTGGTGTCCTCGGTTCAGCCGAAGACGATCAGTGGAACGAGTCGCCGCAGGCGCAGGATCCGCCGGCGTTCGGGTTGTCGATGGTGAACCCCTGCTTCTCGATCGTGTCCGAGAAGTCGATCGTCGAACCGTTGAGGTAGGGCACGCTCATCCGGTCGACGATGACCTCGACGCCGTCGAAGTCGCGCACGGCGTCACCGTCGAGGTGGCGCTCGTCGAAGTACAGCTGGTAGATCAGACCGGAGCAGCCACCGGGCTGCACGGCCACGCGCAGACGCAGGTCATCGCGACCCTCCTGCTGCAGCAGGCTGCGAACCTTGTCGGCCGCCGTGTCGGAGAGCTCGACCTCGTGAGTCGCCTCGGCTTCTTTCGTCACAGTCATGGTTACTCCTTATTTCGGTGCTGGTCCCAGGCTACACCGCAGACAACGTCGACAGGGCAATCCGTATTCCCGCGGTGTCATCTTCGCGCGTCTGCGCTCACGATCCGGGGGCGAGCCGGTGCAGCAGCAACGCTTCGGCGACGATGGCGGACTTGAAGTCGGGCAGATACAGGGACTCGTTGGCACTGTGGGCCCGTGCGTCCGGGTCTTCGACGCCGGTGACGAGGATCGAAGCTGAGGGGAAAACCTCGAGCAGGTCCGCGATGAATGGAATCGAGCCGCCGATGCCCATGGTCACCGATTCCTTCTCCCAGGCGTCCGTGAGTGCCTGCCGCGCGGTCTTGACCACAGGATCGGAGAGATCCGCCTGCCATGGGCTGCCGCCCTCGGTGTCGCCGATGTTCAGCGTCGCACCGAAGGGCAGGTTGGCACGCAGGTGCCTCTCCACTGCGGCTGCGGCATTCTCCGGAGTGTCCCCCGGAGCGAGCCGGATCGAGAGCTTCGCCCTGAGACTCGACTGCAGGGTGTTCGATGACACCGCCACATCCGGAATGTCGAGGCCGATGACCGTGATCGACGGCTGGGTCCACAGTCGCGAGGCCAACGACCCCGAGCCGATGAGTGAGCTCGTCTCGAGCAGGCCCGAGTCGGTGCGGATCGTGGCTTCGTCGTAGTCGATGTCGCTGTGCGTCTCGGCCTTGAGGCCCTCGACCGCCACGGACCCGTTCTCGTCGTGGAGGCTTGCGAGCACGCGCGTCATGGCGAGCATCGCATCGGGCACCACTCCTCCGTACATGCCGGAATGCACGGCATGGTCGAGCGTGGAGATCTCGAATTCCACGGCGCACATGCCCCGCAGGCTCGTCGTCAGCGCCGGTGTCCCCGCGGCCCAGTTGCCCGAGTCGGCGACGACGATGACATCGGCGGCGAGACGGTCGCGGTAGGTATCGAGGAAATTGCGGAAGCTCGGGCTGCCCGCTTCCTCCTCGCCTTCGAAGAACAGGGTGACACCGACGCCGAGGTTGTCCGCCAGCAGCCGCAGAGCGGTGAGGTGGACCATGATGCCCGCCTTGTCATCGGCGGCGCCGCGACCGTAGAGCCGGTCCCCCACCCGGGTGGCGGCGAAGGGCTCGGTGTTCCAGTCCTCGGACCGCCCCGGAGGCTGCACATCGTGGTGGGCGTAGAGAAGGACAGTGGGTGCGCCCTCCGGAGCCGGCACCGAGGCGACGACGGCCGGGTAGCCCTCGCTGCCATCGGGCTGGGCCGCGGTGAGGATGTCCACCTCGAGGCCGAGCTCACGGGCCAGGGCCGCGACCGCCTCGGCGCTGGAGCGGACATTCGTCGGATCGAAGCTCGGCCAGGCGACGGACGGGATGGCCACGAGCTCGGTGAGACGGGTGAGGACATCATCGAAGATGGTGTCGAGTTCGGCATGCAATTGCGCGCTCTCAGGCGCTGAAGTCGATTCGCTCATTCTCCAACGGTAGTATTCATCAGGTGTTCGGAAGCAGAAAGACTCACGAGGATGCGCAATCCTCCGACAAACAGCCCGTGAACGACGATGCCGCGCGCGCAGACCCCGCTCCGCAGCGAGAAGCGGAGCAGAAGAAGGGGCGGCCAACGCCCAAGCGCAGCCAGCAGGAGTCGGTGCGCAGACAGCCGCTGGTCTCGAAGGATCGCAAGGTCGCGAACCAGAAGGCCAAGGAGGCCCAGCGCAAGGACCGCGACCGCGCCCGGATCGGCATGATGAACGGTGAGGAGAAGTACCTCACCCGCCGCGACAAAGGCCCGCAGCGCCGTTACGTCCGCGACTACATCGACGCCCGGTTCTCGATCGGCGAGATCTTCATCCCGGCGGCGATCCTCATCCTCGTCATCGCCTTCACCCAGCCGGTGCAGATCCAGCAGTACTTCACCTATGCGGTGTGGGGACTGCTCGTCCTGATCATCCTCGACGGATTCATCCTCAACTACATCCTCAAGGGTCGCCTGCGTGCGAAGTTCGGTGAGATGGAGCGCGGACTGACCTTCTACGCGATCATGCGCAGCGTTCAGCTTCGTCCTCTGCGCATGCCCAAGCCGCAGGTCAAACGGCGCCAGTACCCCGAGTGAGCAGTGAGGTCGGGGTCGAGTCGCGGATGATTCGGCCCGGCCAGAACGGCCCCGAGTAGATCAGCTCCGAGTAGACCTGGACGAGGTCGGCTCCGGCGGCCAGTCGTGCCCGAACGTCATTGGCATCGCTGATGCCGCCGACGGAGATGACCGACAGCTCGTCGCCGACCGTCGCCTTGACCAGTCGCAGCACCTCGAGTGAGCGCTGCGCCAGAGGACGACCGGAGATGCCTCCCGCTTCGCCGCGGGCGAAAGCGGCGTCGCGGCCGTCGAGCACATCACGATCGATCGTGGTGTTCGTCGTGATGAGACCGTCGACGCCTGACCGGATCGCCAGTCGGCAGATCTCGACGACGTCAGCATCGGCGAGATCGGGAGCGATCTTGACCAGCAGGGGCACATGACCGAGCGTTGAACGCGGAGTCTCGACCACCTCGGCGGCGGTGGAGCGGACGGCATCGATGATCGGTTCGAGGCTGGTCGCGGACTGCAGATCCCGCAGCCCAGGGGTGTTCGGCGAACTCACGTTGATGACGAGATAGTCCGCCGAGCCGGCCAGGACGCGCGTCGATGCGGCGTAGTCCTCCACGGCGTCGACGGCATCGACGAGCTTGGTCTTGCCGATGTTGACCCCGATGATCGGGCGATCCCGTTTCGGCAGTGCCGCGATGGCCCGACGCTGAGCGGCGATGTTGAATGACGCCTGTCTGGCCCCCTGATTGTTGAATCCCATCCGGTTGAGCAGGGCGAAGCTCTCACGCAGACGGAACAGCCGCGGGCGATCATTGCCCGGCTGAGCGTGTGCGGTGATCGTGCCGACCTCGATATGGCCGAAGCCCATCGCCGAGAGGGCCCGGACCCCCTCCCCGTTCTTGTCGAACCCTGCGGCCAGGCCCAGCCGATTGGGGAACGGCAGTCCGAGCACCTCGACCGGGCGGCGTGTGCGACCGCCCAGAACCAAGCGGAGCAGGCGATTGAGGACCGGGATGCGATCGATGATGCGCAGCGCAGAGAACGAGAGATGATGCGCGCGCTCGGCATCCATCGGGACGAAGAGGAGTTTGAAGATCAGAGAGTACACGCAGACCAGAATATGCCAGAAGTCCTCACCCTTTCCGCATCCGCCGTAGTTTGGCATTAGGATCGAAGCAACGCTCGAAGACGATTGAAAGGGACCACATGGCCGGTGCATCCACCCCCAGCAGCTATTCCTCGACAACACCCGTGAAGGCCACCGCCTCCGTTCTCGTGTTGGCAGTCTCCGAAGGATCCGTCCTCGGACTCGACAGCGCAAAGGCGGCGCGCACCGGAATCGAGGACGCGGCCCGTGCGATCGAATTCCGCGGCAAGGCGGGTGCCACCGCTCGAGTTCCCGCCCCCAAGGGCTTCTCCGCTGAGAGCATCCTGCTCGTCGGAATCGGCTCCTTCGATCCCGGCGCCGCGGCCGAGACCGCACATGAGTCGCTGCGCCGTGCCGCGGGCAATGCCCTGCGCGGCCTGGACGGAGCAGCGTCGATCGCCCTTGCGCTGCCCGTCGCCACCCCCGAAGCAGTCGAAGCAGTCACCGTGGGCGCCGGCCTCGGTGCGTACCGATTCCTCGACTACCGCAGCGAGGGCAAGGTGCCCGGCACCGTCACCGTCCTCGGCCCCAAGGGCAAGGCCTTCTCCTCCGCTCACAGCAGCGGCACGATCATCGCCGAGGCGACGAACCGGGCACGCGACCTGGTCAACACTCCCCCGCTCGATCTCTACCCCGAATCCTTCGCCCAGATCGTCAAGGCACAGGCGAAGGACCGCGGGCTCAAGGTCACGGTGCTCGGCGAGAAGGAACTCCTCGCCGGCGGCTACGGAGGACTCATCGGAGTCGGCCAGGGATCGACCCGGGGCCCGCGTCTGGTCAAGGTCGAATACGCCTCGAAGGGCGCCAAACGCCACATCAGCCTCGTCGGCAAGGGCATCACCTTCGACTCGGGCGGCCTCTCGCTCAAGCCCGCGAAGAGCATGGAGGACATGAAGTCCGACATGGCCGGAGCCGCCGCTGTGGTCCAGGCCGTCTTCGGCATCGCCGACCTGGGACTCGACGTCAGAGCCACCGCCTGGCTGCCCCTGGCCGAGAACATGCCCGGCTCCTCGGCACAGCGCCCCAGCGATGTGCTTCACATGCGCAGCGGCAAGACCGTCGAGGTCACTAACACAGACGCCGAAGGCCGCCTCGTCCTCGCCGACGCTCTGGCCGACGCGGATGCGGAGAAGCCGGACCTGCTCATCGACGTCGCCACCCTCACCGGGGCCCAGGTCGTCGCCCTCGGAGACCGGACTTCAGGAGTCATGGGCGCCGAGGCGGCCCGGGAACAGGTCACGGCCTCGGCGACGGCCGCCGGTGAGAACATGTGGGCGATGCCGATCCCCGAGGAGATGCTCGCAGGCTTCGACTCCACCTCGGCGGACCTGAAGAACTCCGGTCCGCGCTCCGGCGGCATGCTCGCCGCGGCGGCATTCCTGCAGGAATTCGTCGCCGAGGACACGAACTGGGCCCATGTGGACATCGCCGGCCCGAGCTTCAACACCGGCTCCGCCTTCGGCTACACCCCGGTTGCGGCCACGGGCGCCGCGGTCCGGACGCTGATCGAGACCGCGAAGGCGCGAGACTGAGCGGATGATTCTACATGCTGTCGAAATCAAGGTGATCATGACCACCTGTGGTCAAACAGACAGCGTGTGCTTTCGCGCCTGCTGAGAAAAGTGGAAAGATAAGAGGGAAAGCTGCGTACCGCAGTCTTATTCACAGCTACGAGGAGTAATCCGTGAGTGATTCATTGACCTACGACCTTGTCGTCCTGGGTGGCGGGACCGGCGGCTATGCCGCGGCTCTGCGTGCCGCAGAGCTCGACATGAAGGTTGCTTTGATCGAACGCGACAAGGTTGGCGGCACATGTCTGCACCGCGGATGCGTTCCGACGAAGGCGCTTCTGCACGCCGCCGAGGTCGCCGACGCGACCAAGGAATCGGAGACCTTCGGCATCCAGGCCGAGTTCAAGGGCATCGACATCGACAAGGTGCTCGACTACAAAGACACTGTCATCTCCCGCAACTACAAGGGACTGCAGGGTCTGGTCAAGGCCCGCGGCATCGACACCTACTTCGGCACCGGCAAGCTCGCCGGCAAGGACACCGTCGAGGTCACCGGTGAGGACGGCAACCACACGGTCAAGGGCACGAACGTCCTGCTGTCGACCGGCTCCACCTCGAAGACGATCGGTCTCGACATCACCGAGCGCGTGCTCACCAGCACCGAAGCTCTGCAGCTGCACAAGGTCCCGAAGTCGGCGATCGTCCTCGGCGGCGGCGTCATCGGCGTCGAATTCGCCAGCGTCTGGAATTCCTTCGGAGCCGATGTCACCATCGTCGAAGGCCTCAAGCACCTCGTGGCCAATGAGGACGAGACAATCTCGAAGAACCTCGAGCGGGCCTTCAAGAAGCGCAAGATCGGCTTCAAGCTCGGCGTCATGTTCAAGGGCGTCGAGGAGACGGCCGACGGCGTCAAGGTGACCCTCGAAGACGGCTCGACCCTCGAGGCCGAGTACCTCCTCGTCGCGGTCGGCCGCGGACCCGTCACCGATGGCTTCGGCTTCGAGGAGCAGGGCATCCCGATGGACCGCGGATTCGTGCTCGCCAACGAGCGCCTCCACACCGGCGTCGGCAACATCTACGCCTGCGGCGACATCGTTCCCGGACTCCAGCTGGCACACCGTGCCTTCGGTCAGGGCATCTTCATCGCCGAGGAAATCGCCGGACTCAACCCGGCACCCGTCGTCGAATCGGGCATCCCCCGCGTCACCTACTGCGAACCCGAGATCTTCTCGGTCGGTCTCTCCTCAGCACAGGCCGAGGAGAAGTACGGAGCGGACAGCGTCGAAGCCCTCGAGTACAACCTCGGCGGCAACGGCAAGTCGGTCATCCTGGGCACCACCGGCCTGATCAAGGTCATCCGCGAGAAGGACGGACCGGTCGTCGGCATCCACGGCATCGGCGCCCGCCTGAGCGAACAGGCCGGAGAGGCCCAACTGATCGTCAACTGGGAAGCATTCCCAGAGGAAGTGGCGCAACTCATTCACGCGCACCCGACGCAGAATGAAGCACTCGGCGAAGCCCACCTGGCTCTCGCCGGCAAACCCCTGCACTTCCACTCATAAGATCCGAGGAGACGAAAGACATGTCGAATTCCGTGCAGATGCCGGCTCTCGGTGAGTCGGTGACCGAAGGAACAGTCACACGCTGGCTGAAATCCGTCGGAGACGAAGTCGAAGTAGACGAACCATTGCTCGAGGTCTCGACCGACAAGGTCGACACCGAGATCCCCAGCCCTTACGCCGGCACCCTGGAGAAGATCCTCGCCGACGAAGACGATGTCGTTGAGGTCGGCGGAGATCTCGCCTACATCGGCGACGGCAGCGGCTCCGATGATTCGGCTCCGGCCGATGACTCGGCCGACGAGTCCGCCGAAGAGCCCGCAGCCGAGGAAGCGCCCGCCGAGGAAGCACCGGCAGCCGAGACAGAGGAGTCCGCGGACTACTCCGCCGAGTCTGCGCCCGCCTCGTCCGATTCAGACGGTGAGGGAACCGAGATCACGATGCCCGCACTGGGCGAGTCCGTGACCGAGGGAACCGTCACCCGCTGGCTCAAAGAAGTCGGTGAGGAGATCGAGGTCGACGAACCTCTCCTCGAGGTGTCCACCGACAAGGTCGACACCGAGGTTCCCTCCCCCGTCGCCGGTGTCGTCCAGGCTCATCTCGCCGAAGAGGACGAAACCGTCGAGGTGGGTGCCCCGCTGGCGCGCATCGGCTCCGGCGCTCCGTCCGAGGATTCCTCTGCCTCGCAGGCTCCGGCCGAAGAGTCCTCCACCAAGGCTCCGGCTGCCGAGGAGAAGGCCTCGGCTGAAGAGGCACCCGCCGAGGCTGCTCCGGCACAGGCCGAGTCCGCCGAGGAGAAGGCTCCCGCAGCAGAGGAGAAGGCCCCGGCCGCCGAATCTGCTCAGGACGCGTCTGCGGCACAGGCCGAAGAGCCCACAGAGGCCAAGGCCCCTGCTGCTCAGTCTTCGTCTCCGGCCGCCGCCGAGACCGTCGGTGAGAACGCCGCCTACGTCACCCCGCTCGTGCGCCGACTGGCTCGCGATGAGGGCGTCGACCTCGCCTCGGTCACCGGCACCGGTGTCGGCGGACGCATCCGCAAGCAGGACGTCCTGGCCGCTGCCGCCAACCGCGGATCTGCTCCGGCGGCACCCGCCGCAGGCGGCGCTTCCGCGGCCGGTGGTGCGAAGGAGCCGTTCAAGCTCGAGATCCCCGAGGAGGCTGCGAAGCTGCGCGGCACCACGGAGAAGGCTTCGCGGATCCGGCAGACCATCGCCAAGCGGATGAGCGAATCGCTCGAGGTCTCCGCTCAGCTGACCCAGGTCGTCGAGGTCGATATGACCCGCGTGGCCAAGCTGCGCAAGGCGAACAAGGAAGCGTTCCAGTCCAAGCACGGGTCGAAGCTGACGTACCTGCCGTTCTTCGCGAAGGCGATCGTCGAGGCACTCAAGGTGCACCCGAAGGTCAACGCGCAGTACGACCTCGAATCGCAGCAGATCACCTACTTCGATCATGAGCATCTGGCCGTCGCGGTCGACACGCCGCGCGGACTGCTGGTGCCCGTGATCAAGGATGCGGGAGAGCTCAGCATCGCCGGGCTCTCGAAGGCCATCGACGATGTCGCCGACCGGACCCGGAACACCAAGATCCAGCCGGATGAGCTCTCCGGCGGCACGTTCACGGTGACCAACATCGGTTCGGTGGGTGCGCTGTTCGATACCCCGATCATCAACCAGCCGCAGATGGGCATCCTCGGCACCGGTGCGATCGTGCGCCGGCCGATCGTGGTCAAGACGGCCGATGGTGAGGAATCGATCGCGATCCGCGACATGGTCTACCTGCCGCTGACCTACAACCACCAGCTCGTCGACGGTGCGGATGCAGGACGCTTCCTGCAGACCATCAAGGCTCGCCTGGAAGAGGGCAACTTCGAGGCAGACCTCGAGCTCTGATTCGAGGCAGCGCCTGCAGCGAGACCGAGGGGTCGACCACGATGTGGTCGGCCCCTCGGGGCATTCACCGCTCCCGTGGAACCGCTCGCCACTCCCTTGGGACCATTTACCGCTCCGTGTCGTCGGCGAGCTCTCGGACCGCCGAGATCTTCCATTCGGAGCCTTTGAGGGTGAGTTCGAACTCGACCGCGGTGGGTTCGAAGCTCGTCTGGTCCCCACCCTCCGCCGTGCTGGTCATCGTCGCACTCGCACGCACGGCATCGACGGTCTTCTCCACGACCCGGACGTCGCTGAGTTCAATGCCGTAGTCGGTCCCTGCAAAAGCTGCGACGTCGATGAGTTCATCGGCCAGCGCTGCCGTGGAGCCCGGAACGGTGAGTTCGCGCAGCGCGTCGCCGTCCCCCTCGCTCAACGCCGCCGCGCGCCGCTCACACAGTTCCGCGAGCACCTCGACGATGTCCTCGTCGGTGGGAACCGCGGCGTCACCGGCACCGCTGCTCGCGGTGGTGGCGGTGGTCGGGGAATCCGCGTCCCGGCCGGACGCAGGATCGGCATCGGTGCTCGCTCGCGCAGGGGTGGCACTCTCATCCTCGCCGAGCGACTGCACCAGCACGGCCGCCCCGATGAGCGTCAGGCACACGGCGAGGATCACCGGCAGCCGTCGGCCGCGGGTGAGGCGCCCTGCGAGGCCCGTCGCCTGCGCTTGCGCCCATTCGAGCATGTTTGTGAAGTGGCGTCGACCAGGTCGTGCCCGTCTGGTCTCCGTCCGCCCGCGTCGAGTCCGCACCCCACCGCTCCGACTTGCCTCGCGGAGTCGTGCGGCCGAATCGGGAGCCTGTCCCACCCGAGATCGGCGACCAGGACTCGTCGTCCCGATCACCGAGCCCTCCCCCGGTCCATCTGGACTGCCGCCGCGCTGTGCTGCCGCATGCAGATCAGGTGCAGGATCCGCGATGCGCGCGGGAGAGTGCCCGTTCGCCGCACGCAGGCGCGCCGTCAGCGCCTGACCGGGATCGAGATCGCGCTCGGCAGGCAGCAGCGGCAGCGCACTCGGCGCGCTCAATCCGCGGAGCGCCTCGCCCACCTCGGCGATCGTATCGGTGAGAGGCCCTGCGGGGACGCTCTCATCGAGCAGTTCGGCAACGAGCGCGCGCAGGGCGGGCGAACAGCGGTCCAGGGCGATATTGACCGGCAGGAGGCTCTCGGCCCAGGGGCGGCCGTGGCTGGCGTGGTAGAGCATCTCCCCGATCGCCCGACGGTTCGAGGGCAGGGGCGGCTGGGAGATGCCGGGGATGATGCGCGGTCGCCCGTCGGCGGCGAGCCCGATGGCTTGAAGACACAAGCGCGATTCCGGCGCAGCGACGGTGAGGAGTTCATCGAAGACGCCGAGGAACAGGGTGCACAGCTCCCCCTCGGTCAGTCCCTGGTAGGAGCGGACGGTGTCGAGTACCAATCCGCCGGGCAGCGGGGGTACCAGCAGCACTTCGGTCGTTCCGGTCGGCAGCCCCACCTCGGCGGTGCCCATGGCGGTGGGATGATCGACGTCGAAGCCGTCGTGCTCGATGCCCCAGGTGACTGCGCCCTGCCGATCGAGCAGTCGATGGATGCCATCGGACACGGTCGCATGGAACTCCCACGTCATTCTTCGTCATCTCCATTGATGCCATTTATTCGCGTTTGCTGTTGTTTAATGGTGGCCGAATCCTTCTTGGATGTCAATGCTTCACTCCGCGCCGAAGGTGTCGAGGCTCATTGTGGGAGAAATTGAACCCCTGTAACAAGAGACATAGTGTGGGAGCATGCCACTGGCCACAGAAGTACTCGGCTTCGCACCGGTCCTCTCGGACTACCGGCGAACCTGGGACCTGCAGAAGAGATATCACGAAGAAGTGCTCGCCGGGTCTCGTCCCTCGACGATCCTGCTGCTCGAACACTCGCCGGTGTACACGGCGGGCAAACGCACCGAGGATCACGAGCGTCCCACTGACGGCACCGAGGTGGTCGACGTCGACCGCGGGGGCAAGATCACGTGGCATGGCCCGGGCCAGCTCGTCGCCTACTTCATCTACAAGCTCAATGATCCCAAAGAGGTCCGCCTCTTCGTCTCTCAGCTCGAGGACGCGATGATCGCGCTCCTTGCCGAATACGGAATCGCGGCCACCACGGTCGAAGGACGGGCCGGTGTCTGGCTGCTCGGAGACGAGCTGCGACGCGACCGCAAGATCGGGGCGATCGGGATCCGCATCCACGAGGGCGTGACCATGCACGGTCTCGCGCTCAACTGCAGCAATGACCTCGGCGCCTATGACGCCATCGTTCCCTGCGGCATTCCCGATGCCGACACCACGACCATCAGCGCCGAACTCGGACGCCCGGTGACTCCGGAGGACGTCGCCGCCCGACTCGACGAAATCCTGCACGAGACCATCACAGCCTAGGAGAACAGACGTGACGATTGCGCCAGAAGGCCGCCGCATGCTTCGTGTCGAGGCACGCAACTCGGAGACTCCGATCGAGGACAAGCCGGCTTGGATCAAAGCCAAGGCCCATATCGGCCCCGAATACTCGTCTCTCAAGTCGCTCGTGCGCAAGCAGGATCTGCACACGGTCTGCGAGGAGGCGGGATGTCCGAACATCTTCGAGTGCTGGGAAGATCGAGAGGCGACCTTCCTCATCGGCGGTGAGCAGTGCACGCGGCGCTGCGACTTCTGCCAGATCGACACCGGGAAGCCAGCTGACTTCGACGCGGACGAACCGCGCCGCGTGGCCGCCTCGGTGGGAGAGATGGGTCTGCGCTACTCGACGATCACCGGTGTCGCCCGCGACGACCTGTCCGACGGCGGGGCCTGGCTGTACGCCGAGACGGTCCGACAGATCCACGACCTCTCCTACGTCGACGGTCGCGGCACGGGCGTCGAGCTGCTCATCCCGGACTTCAACGCCAAGCCGGACCAGCTCGCGGAGGTCTTCTCCTCCCGCCCCGAGGTGCTTGCCCACAATGTGGAGACCGTGCCCCGCATCTTCAAGCGGATCCGCCCGGCGTTCCGGTACGAACGCTCGCTGTCGGTGATCACCCAGGCCAGGGAGGCGGGTCTGATCACGAAGTCGAACCTCATCCTGGGAATGGGGGAGTCGAACGATGAGATCATCTCCGCCCTGCAGGACCTCCACGATGCCGGCTGCGATCTCATCACGATCACCCAGTACCTGCGGCCCTCCCCCAGGCACCACCCGGTGACCCGGTGGGTCAAACCCGCGGACTTCGTGATGCTCCGCGATGCCGCCGAGGAGATGGGCTTCCTCGGAGTCATGTCCGGTCCGCTGGTCCGTTCGTCCTACCGCGCCGGTCGCCTGTGGGCCACCGCGATGCGCCACCGCGGCGAGAAGATCCCCGACCATCTCGCCCATCTGGACAAGCACACCCCCGCGAAGCAGGAAGCCCAGGCGGTTGTGGATATGTTCGGCGCCGGCGAAGAGGTAGACTTGTCTGCTGAGCAATGAGTGCGTCCGGATCCCGTCCGTGACGTGACGAAGCCCTTCAAGAGCAAGTGAGAGAATGAGCGAAGAACCGCGCAAGGGACTGTTCCGACGCAAGCCCAAGGATCCGAACAAGAAGCCGGGTCGGCTGGCGCAGATGCGTCAGGTCTACGAACTGGCGGCCAAGCACAACAAGGCCACCCCGTGGCTGCTGGCTGCCGCGATCCTGGGCCTCACGCTCATCGGTCTCCTCGTCGGTCTGCTCATCGGCGGCACCACGGCGATCTTCACCACGATCCTCGGATTCATGCTCGGACTCCTCCTGGGCATGTTCATGCTCGGACGATTCGCGGAAACCGCTGCATTTGCGCAGATGGAGGGACAGCCGGGGGCCTTCGGCGCCGTCCTCAACACCGCTCGCCGCGGCTACCTCATGGATGACAAACCGATCGCCATCGACCCGAAGAGCCGCGATCTGGTCTTCCGCTCCACGGGGCGCTCCGGCGTCGTGCTGCTCAGCGAAGGGCCGAAGGCTCGCAGTGCGAAGCTGCTGGCCAAGGAGAAGAAGCGCCACGAGCGCATCCTCCCCAACGTCCCCGTCCACACCTTCCAGGGTGGTAAGGAAGAGGGTCAGCTGACGATGAAGCAGGTGGTTCCCACCGTGCAGAAGCTGCCGCGCAAGCTCAACCGCGCCGAGGTGCTCGCCGTGCGCAATCGTCTCGCCGCTCTCGGCAGCCAGGGCACTCGTCCCCCGATCCCGAAGGGCGTCGATCCGAACAAGGCCCGCCCGAACCACAAGGCCATGCGCGGACGCTGATCCGCCGACCGCCAGCGAAAAGGGCACCGACTCATCATCGAGTCGGTGCCCTTTTCGTGACCGGTTTTCGCGTGGCAGAGCGGGTCTGTCAATGCGCGTGAAGCGGCTGAGTCAGCGCGAGTGAGACGGCTCGATCAACGTGGGATCGGAAAAAGTCGCCACCAGTGACGACTTCTTCGAGCTTCGCGTTGCACTCAGGCCTCTGGGGCGGCTCGGCACAATCGCTGGACGGCTCGGCCCGGCTTTGGGAGGGTTCGATCCGGCTGACGGGAGGGCTCGATCCGATGGAGGGACGGACCAGTGGCGAGTCAGCGGCGGAGGATCACGGTGCCGGCCGCGAGATCGTGCAGGCCACGATTGTCGCGGTCGAAGATCAGCGCGGGAATGACGAGCACGACGAGGACCGCGCGGATGAGGGACTTGAGCAGTCCGGGCACATGACCGTCGAGGCGGCGGACCTCGATGCCGAAGATCCGGTGACCGACCGAGTAGCCCAGCGTGGCCACCAGCAGGAATTGCTCGAGCGCGAAGATGCCCGGAGCCAGGAACGGGTTCCCGGAGTCGA
Source organism: Brevibacterium sp. GP-SGM9 (assembly GCF_047300845.1). Taxonomy (NCBI): domain Bacteria; kingdom Bacillati; phylum Actinomycetota; class Actinomycetes; order Micrococcales; family Brevibacteriaceae; genus Brevibacterium; species Brevibacterium sp. GP-SGM9. The sequence continues at coordinate 488,307 of NZ_CP178563.1, forward strand.
TGACGTTGGCGATCGCCAGACACATCAGCCAGTCCACGAGGAGGGCCAGTATCCGCCGCCACGCCGGTGCCAGAGAGTGCCGGCCCGACTCGGGCAGTCCGAGACGCTTGCCCGGCCAGTCTCCGGGCTCTCGCTCGATTTTGGGGCCATCCAGCCAAGACCCGAGGTCATCACGATCAATCACGGTCCCAGCCTACCGAAGTGAACCCTGGACGGATCCTCAGGAAACATGCCCGAAACATGAACGACATCACGTCTTCACCTGGGGCCAATTAGTATGGAGGGTGGTCAGGCAAACGACCATACGAATCGAACTAGGAGACCTAAGTGTTCTCGTCTGCTGAAGAACTCGTCAACTACATCTCGGAGAACGACGTCAAATTCGTCGACGTTCGCTTCTGCGACCTCCCAGGTGTCGTGCAGCATTTCAACCTTCCCGCCGCCTCGTACGGTGAGGAGGAGATCACTGAAGGGCTGCTCTTCGACGGTTCCTCGATCACGGGGTTCCAGGGCATCCATGAGTCCGACATGAAGCTGCTCGCCGACGTGTCCTCGGCCTACATCGACCCGTTCCGCGAAGCCAAGACGCTCGTGGTCACGCACTCGATCGTCGATCCCTTCACCGATGAGCCCTACTCTCGCGACCCCCGCCAGGTCGCCGCGAAGGCTGAGGCCTACCTCGAGAGCACCGGCATCGCCGACACCGTATTCTTCGGCGCCGAGGCCGAGTTCTACCTCTTCGATTCCGTGCGCTTCGACAACACCCCCGGCAACAGCTTCTACGAGGTCGAGTCCGAAGAGGCAGCCTGGAACACCGGCGATGACGAGCCGGGAGGCAACCAGGGGTACAAGACCCCCTTCAAGGGCGGCTACTTCCCCGTCTCTCCTCAGGACCACTTCGCTGACATCCGCGATCAGATGTCACTGACCCTCGAGCAGATCGGCTTCGAGATGGAGCGCGCTCACCACGAGGTCGGCACCGCGGGCCAGCAGGAGATCAACTACAAGTTCAAGACGCTGCAGCACGCCGGCGATCAGCTGCTCGACTTCAAGTACGTGATCAAGAACACCGCGTTCAACGTCGGCAAGTCGGCCACTTTCATGCCGAAGCCGCTGTTCAACGACAACGGCTCGGGCATGCACTGCCACCAGTCGCTGTGGAAGAACGGCGAGCCGCTGTTCTATGACGAGAACGGCTACGGCGGTCTCTCGGACCTCGCTCGCTGGTACATCGGCGGCCTCATCGAGCACGCGGGAGCCGTGCTCGCCTTCACCAACCCGACGATCAACTCCTACCGTCGCCTGGTCCCCGGCTACGAGGCGCCCGTCAACCTCGTCTACTCGGCTCGCAACCGCTCGGCCGCCATCCGCATCCCGGTCACCGGTTCCTCGCCGAAGGCCAAGCGCCTCGAGTTCCGCGTGCCGGATCCCTCGACGAACCCCTACCTGGCCTTCTCCGCCCAGCTGATGGCCGGCCTCGACGGAATCCGCAACCGGATCGAGCCCCCAGAGCCGATCGACAAGGACCTCTACGAGCTTCCTCCCGAGGAGGCCAAGGACATCAAGCTCGTCCCCGGTTCCCTCGACGAGGCGCTGCTCGAGCTCGAGAAGGACCACGACTTCCTCACCGCCGGCGATGTGTTCACCTCGGATCTCATCGAGACCTGGATCCGCATCAAGCGAGAGAACGAGATCGAGGTGGCTCGTCTCCGTCCGACACCCACCGAGTACGAGCTCTACTACTCACTCTGAGTTCGGCCGCGCGATCCCAGCGATAGCAGCCTCCCCTGCGGAGGGAATACAGTAAGAGCGTCACGGGTTCTCACCCGTGGCGCTCTTTCGCGCACACGCCCAGTCCGAGAGCCACCGGCCCCGCGGACTGACGACTGACAGAGGGATGGACTATGACTGACTACGATCTGCTTCTCATCGGCACGGGTTCGGGGAACATGTTCCTCGATTCCAGATTCGTCGGTCTCAAGACCGCGATCGCCGAGGAATGGCACTTCGGCGGCACCTGCCTCAACGTCGGCTGCATCCCGACGAAAATGTTCGTCTATCCCGCCACGCTCGCCGAGCAGGCGGCGGACTCTGATCGCTACAACATCTCCACGGAGTTCGACGGGGTCGATTGGCCTACCCTGCGCGACCGGATCTTCTCGCGGGTCGACGCCATCGAGGCCGGCGGTCGCGAGTACCGCAGCAGTGACCGTCAGCCCAATGTCACGGTCGTGCCCGAACACGTCCACTTCACCGGGCCCAAGAGCGTTCGGACGGCTTCGGGAGAGGAGATCACAGCAGATCGCATCGTCATCGCCGCCGGCGCCTCACCGGTCATTCCCGAGGCCGACGGACTCGATCGAGCCCGCGTCGACACGGACGGCTATCCCGTCTTCACCTCGAACACCGTCATGCGCCTGCCCGAGCGTCCCCGACGCCTCATCGTCATCGGATCGGGGATCATAGCCGCGGAGTTCGCCCATGTCTTCGCCGGCCTCGGCACGGAGGTGACGGTGATCACCCGCGGTCCCCGTCTGCTCGGACACCTCGATGAGGAGATCTCCGAGGAGTACACCTCGCTCTTCGACAGCACCCACACGGTCCTCCACGGTGCTGAGGTCACCGGGTACTCCGTTGCCGAGGAGGGCGTGACCGTGACGGTGGGGCCCAGCGGCCGCCTCGACGAGGTGGAGCTGCCGAGCACGATCACCGCCGACGGCGTGCTCATCGCCACGGGCAGGAAGCCGAACACGGCCGGATTGGAGATCGGCGCCACCGGATTCGACGTCCATCCCGATCATCGGCTCGCCGTCGATGAGCATCAGCGGGTCCTCGCCGATGGGCAGCCGGTTCCCGGCGTCTTCGCCCTCGGCGATATCAGCTCTCCTCATCAGCTCAAGCATGTGGCCAACCACGAAGCGAAGATCGTCGGTCGCAACCTGGCCGCCGATGTGGCGGCCGGGGCACCGGGCAGCGCCGCCGAGGCTGACCTCGCCGTCGTCAACCATCATGCCGTCCCTGGGGCGGTGTTCTCCTCACCGCAGGTCGCCTATGTCGGAATGACGGAGAAGCAGGCTCGCGAGGCCGGCCACGAGATCACCGTCAAGGTGCAGAAGTACGCCGACGTCGCCTACGGCTGGGCGATGGCCGATGATCCGGGGATCGTGAAGATCATCGCCGACCGTGCGACCCGGCAGATCCTCGGCGCACATATCGTCGGCCACGAGGCGTCGATGATCATCCAACCGCTGATCCAGGCGATGGCCTTCGGCCAGCGAGCCGACGAGGTTGCCGAAGGTCAGTACTGGATCCACCCTGCCCTGCCCGAAGTGATCGAGAACGCGCTGCTCGGTCTCGAGTTCGAAGATCAGGTGAATCCGTAGAAGCGGTGCTCCATGACGTTCCTCGCGTGCCGGGTGGCGCGCAGGTAGTCGTCCTCGAGGTCGTGTCCTCCCCCGACGGGGTAGCCCAGCAGTCGGGCGGTGGCTTCGAGTTCGGTGTGATCGGCCGGCAGTGACTGTGCCGTGCGACCGCGGTAGAGCATCACCGCCGATCGCACATCGGTGGCCAGCTGCCACGCGACGGCCAACTCCTCGGCGTCCTCCTCCGGTATCAGCGATTCCTCGGCCGCGACCCGCAGGGCCGGCAGCGTCGAGGTCGTCCGCAGCGCGGGCAGCCGATCAGCGTGTTGGAGCTGGAGGAGCTGCACGGTCCATTCGACGTCGGAGAGGCTGCCGCGGCCGAGCTTGAGGTGCCGTCGCTTGTCCGCGCTGCGCGGCAGCCGCTCGTCCTCCATCCGCGCCTTCAGGGTGCGGACCTGAATGAGCGCCTTGCCCGGCATCTCGGACGGGTAGCGCAGCGGGTCGATGAGTTCGGCGAAGTCATCGATGAGCGCCTGATCACCGGCGACGGGGCGTGCTCGCAGCAGCGCCTGCGCTTCCCAGGGCTGCGACCATTTCGCATAGTAGGCCTGGTAGGAGGAGAAGCTGCGGACGAGGGGTCCGTTCTTGCCTTCGGGGCGCAGGTCCGCGTCGAGGTCGACGCCCTGTGCCCCTTCGCTGGCCTTGAGCCGGGTCGTCAGCTGCAGGGCGATCTTGTTCACGTGCTTGCTCAGCTTCGCCTTCGCCTCGGCGTCGAGGTCTTCCCCGGTCGCTCGATAGACGAACATGGAGTCGGCATCGGAGAAGTAGCCGATCTCCCTGCCGCCCCAACGGCCCATGGCGACGAGCGCGAACTCATAGTCCGGGGTCTCGGGACCGTCGAGGTCGAAGCGCACGGCCCGGAGCGCGCCGGACACGGCCAGGTCCATGAGATCCGAGAGATCGCCGGGGATCTCGGCCCGATCCCCGGCATCGAGCACATCGCGCAGAGCGATCCGCAGCAGCTCGCGACTGTAGGTCTCCCGGATCTGCGTGACCGCCGCCGCACCATGGCGTTTGAGCAGGCCGGAGACCTCCGCCTCAAGGGTCTGCGGGTCTCGGGCACGCAGATTCTCGAAGTCGTCCAGCCAGGCCACCGCTGCCGGCTGCCGCAGCAGCAGCTCGGTCGAATAGCCCGACAGTGAGAGCACCTCGGCCACCGATTTGGCGGCGAGACCCGAGTCCCGGAGCATCTTGAGGAACCAGCCCGATGACGACAGCGATTCACTCAGACGCCGGAAGGACAGCAGCGCGGAATCGGGTTCGACCCCGTCGGAGAACCAGTCGAGCAGTGCAGGAAGCACCTGCTTGATCACCAGGGCCGTCCGTGACATGCCGGTGGTCAGCGACTTGATATGGCCGAGTGCTCCCTGCGGATCGCGGTAGCCGAAGGCCCGCAGGCGATCCGCTGCCGCCTGCAGACTCGTCCCGCGGTTGTGGGCGTCGACGACGGCCCCGTGCACCCCGACAGCGGCCTCGAGGATCGGGCGGTAGAAGATCTGCTCATGCAGCCGCGTCACCTGCTTGGCATAGTCCCGACGCGTCTCCTCGAGTCTCTCACCGGTGCGAGAGCCGGAACGGAAGACCGATCGGGCCAAACTCCGCAGCTTCTCCGGGTCATCGGGGATGAGTGCGTTGCGCAGCATCCGCGGCATCTGCACCCGGTGTTCGACGACCCGCATGAACCGGTAGGCCGTGGAGAAGGCGAAGGCGTCGTCCTTGCCGATATAGCCGTGCTCTCCGAGCTCTTCCAACGCCATGAGCGTATTGGGAGTCCGGATGTCTTCGTCCGTGCGACCGTGGACGAGCTGGAGCAGCTGGGCGGAGAACTCGACATCGCGCAGTCCCCCACGTCCGAGCTTGATCTGTCGCGGCGCCTCGGCGGCGGGTATGAGGTCGACGACTCGCCGGCGCATCGACCGGATGCCGTCGATGAAACCCTGCCGACTGGAGGCCTGCCACACCAGCGGGAGGAGGCTGTCGGAGAAGGCCTGACCCACCTCTGCGTCGCCGGCGACCGGACGCGCCTTGAGCAGGGCCTGGAACTCCCAGTTCTTCGCGATATCGGAATAGTAGTGGGTGTATTCGGAGAGGGTGCGCACCAGCGGCCCGGCCTTGCCTTCGGGACGCAGCGCCGTGTCGACCTCCCACAGGGCGGGTTCGGGGCCCGCATCGGAGAGGATGCCGCGCATGCGCTGCGCGATGTCCGTGGCCAGCGATCGCTGCTCGTCATCGGTTGCGGAATCGAGGACGAAGACGACATCGACATCGGAGACGTAGTTGAGTTCCCGTGCCCCGGTCTTGCCCAGGGCGATCACGGCGAGTCTGATCGAACCGTTCGGATCGAGTTCGGCTCGGGCGATGGCCAGAGCCGCATCCATGGCGGCGGCCGCGAGGTCGGAGAGCACAGCCATGACATGGTCGACGATCTCCACAGGAGCCTCGGCGGCCACATCGTCGGCGACCAGGCGCAGCTGGGCGTCTCGGTAGGCTCGCCGCAGTGCCCGGACGCCGTCGTCGCCGAGCGTTTCGGCGATCGGAGAGGGATCGTCGGCATTCGCCCCGACAGCGTCGAGGAGGGCGGAGCGCAGTGACGATGAGGAAGCCGCCGGGGTGGAGATGATGAGGAACGGGTCCCTCTCCAACAGCACGGGCAGGGACTTCGGGTTGCGCACGAGGTGGTCGACCATCGCCTCCGAGGTGCCCATCACCCCAAGAAGTCGCGCGAACAGAGCCCGGTCGAGGTCATCCTCGCTCAGATCCTTCGCGGTGCCGGTGCGCACGGCGCTGAGGAACTGCCCGGCCTCATCCCCGGCGGCCTCGAGGATTCTGAGCAGTCCCAGTGCAGCCGCATGCGGGTCGGGCGTCGCCTCGAGCAGATCGATGAACCGCGAATCCGTGGCCAGCTCCTGCCCGAGGATCTCGTTGATCTCGGTCAGGAAGCGGGCCGCGGATTTGGAGACCGAAGACGTTCGGGAAGTCAGGCGGGCCATGACGATTACATCGAGGTGAAGTGCTTGGCGAGCTCGTACGGTGTCACCTGAGCACGGTATTCGGTCCACTCCTGACGCTTGTTGCGCAGGAAGAAGTCGAACACCTCCTCACCGAGGGTCTCGGCGACGAGGTCAGACTGCTCCATCAGTTCGAGTGCGTGCGAGAGGCTGGTCGGCAGGGCCTTGATGCCCATCGCGCGGCGTTCGGTGTCGGAGAGCAGCCAGACGTTGTCCTCCGCCTCTTCCGGCAGTTCGTACCCTTCCTCGACGCCTTTGAGCCCGGCGGCGAGCATCAGCGCATAGGACAGGTACGGATTGGCCGCGGAGTCGAGGGCACGGTACTCCACACGCGCCGAGGAGGATTTGCCCGAGTTGTACTGCGGGACTCTGACCAGCGCGGACCGGTTCCTGTGCCCCCAGGAGATGTAGGACGGGGCTTCGTGTCCGGTCCACAGGCGCTTGTAGGAATTCACATGCTGGTTCGTCACCGCCGTGATCTCGGCAGCGTGGGTGAGCAGGCCGGCGATGAACTGACGGCCGGTCTTCGAGAGCTGGTACGTCGCGCCCGGTTCGAAGAAGGCATTGTTCTCGCCTTCGAACAGGGACACATGCGTGTGCATGCCGTTGCCGGGATGCGCGGCCAGCGGCTTGGGCATGAACGAGCCGTACACGCCCTGCGAGATCGCGACCTCTTTGATCACCGACCGGAAGGTCATGATGTTGTCGGCCATGGTCAGCGCGTCCGCATAGCGCAGGTCGATCTCGTTCTGCCCGGGTCCGCCCTCATGGTGGGAGAATTCCACGGACAGTCCCATGGCCTCGAGCATCGTCACCGCCGAACGCCGGAAGTCATTGGCGGTGCCGCCGTTGACGTGGTCGAAGTAGCCCGCGGTGTCCACGGGAATCGGCTTCGTGCCGTCGATGATGCCGGTGCCCGTGTCGAGATTCTCGGTCTTGAACAGATAGAACTCGATCTCCGGATGGACGTAGAAGGTGAAGCCCTTCTCCGCGGCTTTCGCCAACGTCCGCTTGAGCACATTGCGCGGATCGGCCGGAGCCGGTTCGCCGCCAGGAACGTGGATGTCGCAGAACATGCGTCCGGTGGGTTCGGTCTCACCCCTCCACGGCAGCAGGGAGAAGGTCGAGGGATCCGGTTTGAGGACCATGTCGGCCTCATAGACGCGTGAGAGCCCCTCCACGGCAGAGCCGTCGAAGCCGATCCCCTCGGCGAAAGCCCCCTCGAGCTCAGCGGGAACGATCGCCACGGACTTGAGCTGTCCGAGCACATCGGTGAACCATAGCCGGATGAAGCGGACCTCACGGTCCTCGACCGTCCTGAGAACGAACTCTTCCTGGCGCGACATCAATTCAGCCGTTCCACTTCTCGTCGTCCTCGTCCCACTTCTGGTTGCGTGCGCGCGCCTTCTCGAGCGCGGCGCGGGCGACCTCTTCGGTCTCATACGGTCCCATGCGATGGGTCCAGTCGCTGACGAGTCCCTTCTCGACGGCGTTGGTCTCGAGATTGAAGTAGTACTTCGAATCGGGATCGTCGATGTCTTCGTAGATGCCCATGGCGAACCTTCTTTCATCCGCGTAGTCGTGCACTGACATGGATCAGCTTACCTTTTGCGGTGGAGAAGTCTCGGCTCCTCACCAAGCATGTAGGAGGCTGGGCCGAGCGTCTCCCGCGAATCGCGATTTCCGCTCTTGTGCGCGCTGCGGAAAACTGATTCCGCAAAATTTGCGACGAAACCAGGCATAAAGGTTTGCTCTGCAAACCTTCTAGGCAATAGAGTGAGGACAGCAGCCGGTCGACGCCGCCGTCGATCGCATCCGCCCCACGGGCGCACCAATGAGAAGAGGGAAAGCAATGCGCATTTCAGTGCCCACCGAGGTCAAGAACAACGAGTTCCGAGTCGCCATCACCGCCGCCGGAGTCCACGAGCTCGTCGCCCACGGACATGAGGTCACCGTTCAGGCCGGCGCCGGCGCCGGATCTTTCATCGCCGATGAGGAGTACGTCGAGGCGGGAGCGACCATCGCCGCCGATGCCGCAAGCACCTGGGCCGCCGGCGACCTGGTCCTCAAGGTCAAGGAGCCCATCGAGCAGGAGTACGGTTTCCTGCGCAAGGATCTAGTGCTCTTCACCTATCTGCACCTGGCCGCCGACGAAGCCCTGACCCAGGCGCTGATGAACGCCGGAACCACCGCAATCGCCTATGAGACCGTCCAGCCCGACGGCGGCGGACTGCCCCTGCTGGCACCGATGAGCGAGATCGCCGGACGCCTCTCGACTCAGGTCGGCGCCCACAGCCTGCTCAAGGCCGAAGGCGGCCGCGGCATCCTGCTCTCGGGAGTGCCCGGTGTCGAACGCGCCAGCGTCGTCGTCATCGGCGCCGGAGTCGCCGGGACCAATGCCGCCCGCATGGCCTTGGGCCTGGGAGCCGATGTCGAGGTCATCGACATCAACATTCCGCGTCTGCGTCAGATCGATGAGACCTTCGCCGGAGCGATCGCAACGAAGGTCTCGAACAAGTACGAGATCACGAAGTCTCTGGCGACGGCCGACCTGGTCATCGGCTCGGTGCTGATCCCGGGCAAGAAGGCTCCGAAGCTGGTCACCGATGAGATGGTGGCCGGGATGAAGCCGGGTTCGGTGCTCGTCGACATCGCCATCGACCAGGGCGGCTGCTTTGAGAACTCGCGGCCGACCACACACGATGACCCCACCTTCACCGTCCACAACTCGATCTACTACTGCGTGGCGAACATGCCCGGCGCCGTCCCGAACACGGCCACCGCGGCGCTGACGAACGCGACCCTGCCCTTCGCCGTCAAGCTCGCGAACCAGGGATGGCACCAGGCGCTGTCGAACGATGCGGGTCTGGCGCGCGGGCTCAATGTCCACAACGGCCACGTCACCAACGACAACGTCGCCGAGGCCTTCGGTCTCGAAGCGGTGTCCGTGGCTCACGCCCTCGCGAACTGAGAGGCTCCGCCGCCTGTAAGTCTCCGCACCGGGGTGGCCGCCGCACCCTGACAGCGCTCAGTCCACAGTTCCGTCGTAGACCTCGTCTCGCGAGACGTTGTTTACGACGGAACTGTGGACTGAGGGGGCCGGCCGCCTCGCGTTCAGGAGTGCGGAGGCATCGTGGTGGAGCGGAAGTGCTCCTCGCAGAGACGACCCGCCGCCTCGGCATCACCGGCCTCGATCGCGTCGACGATCGCGGCGTGATCCTGCACCGCATGTTCGAAGAGCTTCCGGGAGAACGGGTCGTGCCGGAATCCGGCATTGATCCTCGTGTCGATGTCGATGGCCATGCGGACGAGCTCGGGATTGTGTCCTGCTCGGGCGATGGCGAAATGGAACCGCGCGTCCGCTGTTCTGGCGGCGGCCGCCTCGGCGCGTTCGGAATATCTCTCCGCGAGCTCCCGCAGTTCGGCGAGCTCCACCTCGGTGCGGCGCATGGCGGCGGTGGCGGCAAGACTGTTCTGGAAGATCGCACGCGCGTCGAGGAGATTGAGCCGCTCGGCGTGGAATTCGTCGATGCGTCCGGCCATCGGGGCCAGAGCCTCCGGGTTGACATGGGAGACGAAGGTCCCTCCCCCGCGTCCGCGGCGACGTTCGACCACGCCGAGGCGTTCGAGACGCAGCAGAGCCGCGCGCACACTCGACCGCGACACTTGCAGATCAGCAGCCAGGGTGCGTTCTCCGGGCAGCAGGGTGCCCTCGGGCAGGGCGCCCACGGCGATGCCGGAGAGGATGTGGTCGGCGATCTGCTGGGGGGCGCTCGTCAGGCTCACGACATCGCTCAGGCCCGAGAATTCGTGCCCCGAAGCCTCGTTCGTCTCGCTCATCGCACCTCCCGTGCATCCTCATCACCAACTGCGCTGACCGTGGCGGTCGCAGCCGCGGCCCCGGTCGACTCACGGGGTGCCGCAATCACGATTCTAAACGCGCAGGCCCGGCTGACTGCGCACCGACAGGCATCGCGATTGTGGAATATCGGCCCGAAACCGCTCTAGAATCGGAATCATCATGACTGCATCGCCCAGACTCCTCACGCCAGGAACCATCTCCCCCGAACGCGATGTTCCCAAGAACATCATCCGTCCCGAATACGTCGGACGCGCCGATGCCGATGAAGGCCACGGCAACAACTTTTACAGCGCCGAGGAGATCGAACAGGTCCGCACCGCAGGTCGGATCGCGGCGAACGCCCTCGCCGTCGTCGGCGAGATCATCGCCCCGGGAGTGACCACGGACGAGATCGATCGCGTCGCCCACGAATATATGTGCGATCACGGCGCCTATCCCTCCACTCTGGGATACCGCGGTTTCCCGAAGTCGGTGTGCACCTCGCTCAATGAGGTCATCTGCCACGGCATCCCCGATTCCACCGTGGTCGAGGACGGTGACATCGTCAACGTCGATATCACCGCCTACATCGACGGCATGCACGGGGACACGAACTACACGTTCTATGCCGGTGAGGTCGACGAGGAGTCGCGGCTGCTCGTCGAACGGACCTATCAGGCCATGATGCGCGGAATCAAGGCCGTGAAGCCGGGACGCGAGATCAACGTCATCGGCCGGGTGATCGAGAAGTTTGCGAAGCGCTTCGACTACGGGGTCGTCCGCGACTACAGCGGACACGGGGTCGGTCGGGAGTTCCACTCGGGCCTCATCGTGCCCCACTATGACGCCGCACCCGCCCACGCCGAGGTGATGGAGCCGGGAATGATCTTCACGATCGAGCCGATGCTCAACCTCGGGACCGTGGATTGGGACGTCTGGGACGATTGCTGGACAGTGGTGACGAAGGACCGGAAGCGCTCCGCCCAGTTCGAGCACACTCTCGTCGTCACCGACACCGGAGCCGAGATCCTCACCCAGCCGGATGCGGACACCGCCATCGCCGCCGGACCGATCAGCGAACAGGACCGAGCATGACAGACGAATCCCAGGATCGATTCGCCATCGGCATCGACATCGGAGGCACCGGGATCAAAGCCGCCCTCGTCGATACCGCCACAGGCCAGCTCGCGTTCAAACGCGTCCGGGTGCTCACCCCCAAACCGAGCACCCCGATCGCCGTCGCCGAGGCGATCAGCGAAGTCATCGAGATGCTCACCAGCAAGGCCCTCGAGCTCGAGGTCGTCGACGACCGGGCGAGCCTCGACGCGCTGCCGATCGGGTGCGGATTCCCCGGTGTGGTCCGCGACGAGCGTGTCCACTTCGCCGCGAACCTCGACCAGAGCTGGATCGGCTCGAACATCGTCGAGATCCTCACCGAGCACACGGGCAGAACCTTCCACTTCATGAACGACGCGGATGCCGCGGGTCTGGGCGAGATGGTCTTCGGCGCCGGTCGCAAGCATCGGAAGAAGACCGTGCTGCTGACGACCCTGGGCACCGGAATCGGGACTGCGCTGTTCACTCAGGGGCGTCTGGTCCCCTACACCGAGCTCGGACACATCGAGATGAACGGGCGTGACGCAGAGACGCAGGCGGCCGAGTCGGTCAAGGTGCGGGAGAACCTCGACTATGACGAGTGGGCGAAGCGCCTCCAGCAGTACTACACGCAGATCGAGCTGCTCGTCTCTCCCGACCTCATCATCGTCGGCGGCGGGATCTCGAAGTCCCACACGGACTTTCTGCACATGATCGACACGCGGGCCGAACTCAAACCGGCAAAACTCTTCAACAACGCAGGCATCGTCGGTGCTGCGATCCTCGCCGTCAACGGCGGCAAGGCGAAGGTGAAGAAGAGCTCCTCGAACGGCTGAGGCTCAATGTCGTCTGAGGCCGACCGTCAGCTGAGGCCGTATCGCGGTGGAGGAGGACAGGCCACCGATACGCCGGGTTCTGTCATCGAGTCGGTTGCCCTTCTCGACTGACGGTCATCTATCTGGGACCGATGTCACCACCGGCCTCAAGCAATCCACCCGACGACTCGGCGAGCAGCCTCGAACGTCGTCTGTCTGATCTTGCTCCGGATGGGGTTTACCCAGCAGCGCCGGTTGCCCGGCACTCTGGTGGTCTCTTACACCACCGTTTCACCCTTACCCAGTCGGAACTGGGCGGTCTGCTCTCTGTTGCACTTGCCCGCGGGTTGCCCCGGGTGGGTGTTACCCACCATCCCTGCTCTGTGGAGCCCGGACGTTCCTCAGCCCCCTGGAGGGCCGCGACCGTCTGGTGACCTGTCCTCGAATTCCCCAGTGTACCCCGACCGGACACCGTGGCCGGCACTCGAATCGGGCCGGGGACAGGTGACGTGACGGAGGTCATCCCGACCCCGCCTCGATGCTCGGGCTCGGACCCCAATACGATGGTGGGGTGAAGATTCTGCTGCCGCCCTCAGAGGGCAAGACCCCTGCCGATACGGGCTCGCCCCTCGATCTCGAGAAACTCTCGGCACCGGATCTGGGACCCCAGCGGAAGAAGGTGCTGACGACCCTGCAGAAGGTCTCGAAGCGCAAGGACGCACTCGAACGCCTCGGGGTCGGCGCATCGCTGGCCGCCGACGTCGAACGCAACATCGTGCTCGACACCCTGCCGTGCGCACCCGCCCTGCTCACCTACTCCGGGGTCCTCTATGAGGCGATGGGTGCCCCCGAACTCGTCGCCGAGGCGAGCCGGAACGACACACTGAGTCAGCGACTCCGCGACGTCCACGTCTTCTCCGCCCTCTTCGGACAGGTCTCCGGGCTCGATCCGATCCCGGCCTATCGCCTGGCGATGAAGACCGACCTGGCCGGGCTCGGGAAGCTGAGCACGTGGTGGCGTCCCCTGCTGGCGAAGTCCTTCGCCGTCGATCCCGCCGAGGTGGTGCTCGACTGTCGTTCGAGCGACTACCGTGCGGCGTGGCCGGGGCCCAACAATCAGGTCGTCACCGTCGGCGCGGTCAAGGACACCGGGACGAAACGCAGCGTCGTCTCACACTGGGCGAAGTTCTACCGCGGAGAGTTCGTCGGCCGACTCCTCTGCGACGACCGCCCGCTGCCATCTTCGACCGAGGACCTCGTGGCACGTGCCGCAGAGACCTATGAGGTGGAGTTCACCGAGCACACGAAGACCAAGCCGGGTGCGCTGACGATCGTCCTCCGCGACTGAGCGTGCCCGGGCACGCTGGCTGAGCCGAGCACGCAACTCGGGCTCGGTGCGTGGCCGATTCAGCTGCGCCGCAGCAGAACCGCCTCGCACTCCTCGCATTCGTAGGTCTCGTTCGCGTCACCGGCGAGCATCGTCTTCCATGTCGCAGCGCCGATCTCCTGGCCGCAGGCCTGACAGTTCGGGCCGGTCAGGATCGCGGCTCCGGGCCCGCCCTGGGCGATGTTCGTGTCGAATTGGGAGGCCACCGCGGTCGGCAGCTGCTCTCGGAGCTTCTCGGCTTCGGCGCTGTTGTCCTCGAGCTCGCCGCTCAGTTCGGCCTTGCGCTCCTTGACCGCCGTCTGCACGCTGCGACCCTCGGCGGTCACCTCGTCGAGCCTGCGGTCGACATCGGCCAGTCCCGCCTCGGCGGCCTCGAGCTCCTCCATCGAGCCGAGCTCGATCTCCTCGAGCTCGCCGACCCGCTCCTCGTGAGCGGCGATCTCGTTCTGCAGATTCACGAGGTCACGGCTGGTCAGGCCGGTGCCGTCATTGAGCTCCTCGGTCTTCTTCGCGATCTGGGTCTTCTGCTTCTCGATCAGGGCGTTCGTCTCCGCCACCGCCCCGCGATGCCCTTCGACCACCTCGGCGGCTTCGGCCTTCCGCGTTCCCAGCTCCTTGTGGGAGTTCACGAGTTCCTGCAGCTGCTCGGCCTGTTTGGGGTTGTCGTGTTCGTGGCGCAGAGCCCGACCGCGGGCGGCGACGGCGATGAGCGATTCGAGGGCGGTGCGTTGGTCCGGGGTGATCAGCATGGTGGGATCCTCATCAGTAGCGTTCGACCCAGGGGTCGGTGTTGACGGCCGAGTGCTGCAGAGACACCGTGAGGCCGCGAGCGGCGAACTCGGCTTCGAGCGCCTGCGCCGCGGCTTCGAGCCACACGGTCTCCGACGCCCAGTGCGAGACGTCGATGAGCTGCGGTCGACCATCGTGTCGGTTGGCGGTGTCCCGGGCCTCGGTGGCGGGGTGGTGCCGCAGGTCGGCGGTGATGTAGACCTCGGCTCCGCTGGCGCGGACCTCGTCGAAGAGGGAGTCACCGGCTCCCCCGCAGACGGCGACTCGCTGAACGGTCGCCGCCGGGTCTCCGGCGATGCGGACCCCGGTGGTGGTGCGTGGGAGACGATCGGCCAGGGTGCGGGCGATGTCCCGGACGGCGGTCGGGACGGCGAGGTCGCCGACCCGACCGATGCCGGTCGGCAGCGCCGCGTCGTCCGCGTCACCGTGGCGATCATGGGGCACCAGGGGCTTCGCATTCTCGATCCCGAGCAGGGAGATCAGCGCGTCGGAGACTCCCCCGCGGGCCGAGTCGGCATTCGTGTGCGCGTTGAAGGCGGCAATGTCGTTGCTGATCAGTGTGTGCACGGCTCCGCCCTTGAGAGTGCCGGCGCTGACCGAATTGACGGGTTTGAGCAGCAGCGGATGATGCGTGAACAGCAGATCGGCCCCGAGCACCACCGCCTCGGCGATGACCGAATCCATCGGGTCCAGGGCGAGCAGGATCGACCGAACCTCGGCATCGGGATCGCCGACAGCCAGACCCACGGAGTCCCAACTCTCGGCGAGGCTTCGCGGCCACAGCGAATCGAAGACCTCGACGCATTCTCTGACCAAGGGATAGTCCATGGCTCCACACTATTACATGTCCACGGCTGACAATTTCCTGCAGCCTCGACCGCGGCCGAAGAGACCCAGTTCACTAATCGCTCGATCACCATTAGATTTGGCTCATGTCTACTTCAGCAGCGAATGCACAGCCCGCGGATCTGCATTTCTCCTCGACCGTCGCCGATCTCATCCGCCGCAGCGCCGGACGCTTCGATGACGATGTCGCGATCGAATTCGGTGACCGTGTCTGGACCTATACCGAACTCGACGCCGGGGTCACCGCCGTGGCTCGGGAGCTTCTGCGACTCGGGGCGCAGCCGGGCGATCGAGTCGCAGCCTACGGCAAGAACTCGGATCTCTATGCCCTCCTCTATCTCGGCTGCGCTCGTGCCGGACTCATCCACGTGCCCGTGAACTTCCAACTCAAGAACGCTGAGCTCGACTACATCCTCGACAACTCCGGGGCACGGTTCGTCTTCGCCGATGCGGACCTGCTCGCGGCCGTCACCGACACTGCGACCGGGGCGCAGGCCGAAGTCCTCGACCTGACGGTCCTGCTCGACCCTGCGACGGCCGATGAGATCCCACCGGTTGCGGCGGACGAGTTCCCGGTCGCCGATTCGGACGTGGCCCAGCTTCTCTACACCTCGGGCACCACCTCGGCGCCGAAGGGGGCGGTGATGACCCATCGGGCGCTGATCCACGAGTACATTTCCTCCCTGCTCAGCCTCGACTTCGCACCGACCGACCGGGTCGTCCATGCGCTGCCGCTCTACCATTCGGCGCAGATGCACGTGTTCCTGCTGCCGCTGCTGGCGATGGGCGCGCACAACATCATCGTCCCGTCACCGGTGCCAGAGCAGCTGCTGGCCCTGTTCGAGGAGCGGGAGATCAATTCCTTCTTCGCCGCACCCACCGTGTGGGTCGCGCTGGCCAACAGCCCGGAGCTGGCCACACGCAATCTCGACAGCCTCCGCAAGGCCTACTACGGTGCCTCGATCATGCCCGGCCCGATCCTTGAGAAGCTGCGTGGACGTCTGCCGCGGCTCGGTTTCTACAACTGCTTCGGGCAATCTGAGATGGGGCCGCTGTGCACGGTGCTGCGGCCCGAGGACCACGACGCTCATCCGGGATCGGCCGGGCGTGCGGTGATGTTCGTCGAAACGCGCGTGATCGACGAAACGGGTGCGGACCTGCCCCCGGGTGAACAGGGCGAATTGCTCTACCGGTCCCCGCAGCTGTGCGAAGGGTATTGGAACAGGCCCGAGGCCACGGCCGAGGCCTTCGAGAACGGCTGGTTCCACTCCGGTGATCTCGTGAAGATGGACGAGCACGGCTTCGTCGAAGTCGTCGACCGCGTCAAGGACGTCATCAACACCGGCGGGGTGCTTGTGGCCAGCCGGCAGGTCGAGGACGCGATCTTCGAGCTCCCCCAGGTCGCCGAGGTGGCCGTGGTCGGGGTGGCCGACGAGAAGTGGATCGAGGCGATCACCGGCTTCGTCGTCCTCAAGGCGGATCAGGCTGAGACCACCGAGGCGGAGGTGATCGCCCATGTCAAGGATCGTCTCGCCGGGTTCAAAGTCCCCAAGCGGATCGCCTTCGTGTCGGAGCTGCCGAAGAACTCCGCGGGCAAGATCCTCAAACGCCAGCTGCGCGAGGTCTGAGCCTGCCTCGCCTCGTGGGCGCTCTCCTCGCCTCACGGGCGCCCTCCTCCCCTCGTGGGCGCCCTCTTCGTGTTCAGGCGTTGGCTTCAGCCGCGGTTCCCGCACCTCGGCGTCGCAGAGCAGGCACCCGGGCCGGGTCCGGGGTCTCGTCCTGTCCGATGATGGTGAACCCGTTGTCCCGAATCAACGCGAGGTCTTCCTCGGCGGCCTGGCCTTCGGAGGTCAGGTAGTCGCCGAGGAAGATCGAGTTGGCCACCTGCAGCGCCAAGGGCTGGAGCGAGCGAGGGTGGATCTCCCGCCCTCCGGCCAGTCGGATTTCACGATCGGGGCAGACGAACCTGGCCGTGGCCACGATCCTCAGGCACTGAGCCGGTGTGAGGTTCCACTGTCCCTCCATCGGCGTCCCGTCGAAGGGGATGAGGAAGTTGATCGGGATCGAGTCCGAGTCCAACTCCCGCAGCGCGAAGAGTGCCTCGATCACCTGTTCGTCGCTCTCGCCCATGCCGACGATGAGTCCGCTGCACGGTGAGAGTCCCGAGGACTTGGCCTTTTCGATCGCGGCGGTCCGATCGGCATAGGTGTGCGTCTGCACGATCGTGTCGTGGAAGGATTCGGCCGTGTTGACGTTGTGGTTGTACGCGTCGGCACCGGCGTTCCGCAGCGTCTCGGCCTGGCCGTCTTTGAGTATGCCCAAGCAGGCACAGACCTCGACCTCGGGGTGTTCGTCCTTGAGGCCCGTGACGATGTCTCCGACCCGGCCGATGTCGCGCCGGCTCGGACCCCTGCCGCTGGCGACGAGGCAGACGCGTGAAGCGCCGCCGTCGATGCCCCGCCCGGCCTGGTCGAGGGCTTCGGACTTGCTCAGCCACGAGTACTTCAGGATCGGCGCGGTCGATCCGAGCGCCTGCGATCAGTAGTTGCAGTTCTCCGGGCAGAGTCCGGATTTGAGATCGACGAGGTAGTTGAGCTTGACCGTCATGCCGAAGTGTCGACGGCGGATCGTCGAGCCCGCCGCCACGAGGGCGAGCAGCTCCTCATCGCTGCTGGTCAGCAGTGACAGGGCCTGGTCTGCTGTGATCGGTGTGCCGTCGAGCACTGATTGTGCCAACGCGTCGAATCGTTCGGTCATAGATCTCGGCTCCTTCGTCGGGGTCAACGTTCGTCAGGGTCATCGTCTGCGCAATTTCCTGAACAGTGTTCAATAGACTAGCAGACGACAGACCACCGATGGACGAGGCATCGGAGTCCACCACGCATAGACTGCACAGTGGCGCAGCACCATCGCATGGTTGCGAGCACGATTCACCTGACGCACGACCGAGGGGACACAGTGGACACAGGCCGCAGTTCGAAGGCCGCAGAGATCGGACCCATCCGATCACGCGGTTGGGCCACGCATGGCGACGGCAAGACGATCCGACCCGGCGAGGCCGTCCTCCCCGAGGAGAGGCTGAGCTGGCCGAGAACGATCGGTATCGGCGCCCAGCACGTCATCGCCATGTTCGGTGCGACCTTCCTGGTGCCGCTGCTGACCGGATTCCCGCCCTCGACGACGCTGTTCTTCACCGCGATCGGCACGCTCCTGTTCCTCCTCATCACCAAGGGCATGATGCCCTCGTATCTGGGGTCCTCCTTCGGGCTGCTGGCCCCGATCGGTGCGGTCACCGGGTTCTCGGCCACTGCCGGCGAGGAGCTCGAACCACATGCCATGGCCCTGGCCCAGGGCGGGATCATCTCCGTAGGTGTGACCCTGGCCCTCGTCGGTCTCGTCGTCCACTTCGCCGGAGTCCGCTGGATCGAAGTGACGATGCCGCCGGTCGTGACCGGGGCGATCGTCGCCCTCATCGGCCTCAATCTCGCGCCCGCAGCCTGGGACTGGGTCAAAGAGGCCCCGCTGACGGCGGTCATCACCATCGTCGCCATCCTCCTGATCACAGTGCTGTTCAAGGGGATGCTCGGGCGGCTGTCGATCCTGCTCGGTGTGCTCATCGGCTATGGCGCGGCATGGCTGCAGGGACAGGTCGACTTCTCCACCATCGGCGGGGCCGCCTGGGTGGGACTTCCGAGCTTCCATGCCCCGGCCTTCGACCTCGGCTATCTCGGTCTCTTCGTTCCCGTCGTCCTCGTCCTCATCGCCGAGAACATCGGCCATGTGAAGTCCGTGGCCGCGATGACCGGACGCGATCTCGACCATCTCACGGGCCGCGCTCTCTTCGCCGACGGGATCTCCACCGTGGTGGCCGGCTCCGGAGGCGGCTCGGGTACCACCACCTATGCGGAGAACATCGGGGTCATGGCGGCCACCCGCATCTTCTCCACCGCCGCCTATCTGTGCGCGGCGATCATCGCCCTCGTCCTCAGCCTGCTGCCGAAGTTCGGTGAGATCATCGCCACCATCCCACCGGGAGTCCTTGGCGGGGCCGCCACGGTGCTCTACGGCATGATCGGACTGCTCGGTGTGCGCATCTGGGTGGAAAACCGCGTCGACTTCTCCAACCCGATCAACCTCAACACCGCAGCCGTCTCCCTCATCGTCGCGATTGCGAACTTCACGTGGGCACCGGGCGGACTGCAGTTCGAAGGCATCGCCCTGGGCACCGCCTCGGCGATCATCATCTACCAGGTGATGAAGGGAATCGCCCGGTGGCGCGGCACCGACCCGGACGCGCTCCTCAGCGACTCCTCCCCTGCCGATTCCCCACCCGCCGAGGCGGTCCAGGCCCACGAGGTGAGTGACCCGCCCGACCGTTGCTGAGTCCCGAAATTCCTCAGGTCCGAACCGCCGCTTCCCGCACACCATGCACATCGAATCGAAGGAGACACATCATGGTTGACACAGCATTTCCAGCTCGCCGCAGCTCACGTCTGGCGGCCATGGCCATCGGCTCGGCACTCGCCGGGCTCTCGCTCTTCGCTGGTCCCGCCGCGCAGGCGGCTGACGGGCTCGGCGCCGGGGTCGTCGACGGCAATGCCGCTGACAAACCCGATCGGCTCGGGGACGAATGCTCCGTTCCCGAGGCGGCGGATTCTGCGAAGGTCATCGTCGTCACGGGCACCGGAGGGTCGAAGGCCACGGTCAAGGCCTGCGAGAAGTGGGAAGGCGACTACTACTCCGCGCTCAGTGTCGACGGGTTCGTCGGCTACAACGGCATCGCCGCCGCGGGGAAGAAGAAGGAAGGCGACGGCAAGACTCCCTCGGGAGTCTTCGATATGGACTTCGGCTTCGGCGTCAAGAGCGAGCCGAAGCAGTTCCACGGCGAGAAGTACGTCAAGGTCACCAAGGATCATGTGTGGGTCGACGGGGACGCCACGAAGAAGTACAACACCTTGCAGAAGAAGTCTGACGGGTATGCGGGCGAGTCGATGTACCAGACGCCGGCCTACGACTACGGACAGGTGATCGACTACAACCCGGAGGGAACACCCGGCAAGGGATCGGCGATTTTCCTCCACGTCAACACCGGAAGCGGCCAGACGGCCGGCTGCGTGTCAGTGTCGCAGGCGAACCTGCTGAAGATCCTCGACTGGGAGGGCGAATCAGCGGTGCAGATGGCGATCGGTGCCTGAGGAGATCGTACGGTGGGCCCAGAGGGACTCGAACCCCCGACCCTCTCGGTGTAAACGAGATGCTCTAGCCAACTGAGCTATAGGCCCCACTGCGCACCTGAGAGCGTGCCTGTGCGCTCGATCAGTATGCCACAAGCGCCACCGTCAGACGAATCGGTGAGCGCTCGGACCGTCACCGGATCGGACTCTCGATCTGCGTCGGAATAGTGGCAGCCGGGTCAGGTGCTGCGCGAGAGCAGAAACGCGATCGTGGAGGCGAAGTCGGCCGCTGCTTCCTCCTCTGTCGCCGCTGTGGATGCGGACTCACCTTCCACGGCAGAGGCCGCGAAGAGGGCACGATTCTGTGCGATCGCCACCGCTCCGAGGGTCTGCACCATCACCGCATGGGAAGTCTCTCGGCCTAACCGTTCGGGTGCCAGAGCCACCGGCGTCGCTTCGGCCGCGTCTACCGAGTATCCCAGCAGCAGGATCTCTGCGCCGTCTCGGTACTTCAACAGCACCTCGCGCAGGGCGAGCACAGCCGCCAACGGGTCAGCGGTGACCGGCGCACGAGTGTCCACCTCCGCGGTGAGGCTCTGGGAGATGAGCACGAAGAGCGCCTGTTTGTCCCTGACATGCCAGTACAGCGCAGAGGGCTGGACCTCGAGTTCGCGGGCGAGTCTGCGCATCGACAGATCGCCGAGTCCGTAGCGCGAAAGGATGTCGAGGGCCGTGTTGGTGATGCTCTCGGCTGTCAGTGCCACTGCGACATTCCTTTCATTTGCTCATGGATGTGCGTCCCGATTTTTCAGATCGCGTTCCCCTCGCTATAGTAGTTGCTGGTCACGGGATATAGCGCAGCTTGGTAGCGCGCCTCGTTCGGGACGAGGAGGTCGTGGGTTCGAATCCCGCTATCCCGACCAATGTGGTGTCTCACGTCATCGTTCATTCGATGGCGTGGGACATTTCTCTTTTCCGCGCCGGGACGGTTTGAGATCAGCGTTCGGCGATGTCGGTTCGGATGGTCAGCAAGAATGCGGAGTCCTCGATCGCCGTGACCGAATGCCGTTGCGAGGGAATCATCACGAATTCTCCGTCGGGGTTCCTCCGCCTCGCTGTGGACCGGTGTCTCGTTCTGCGGCGGCCGACGGCGCAACGTATGGTCCCCTGATGCTAGCTTAGGCAGACGAGCACAGAAACAAGAGTCGGAGGATGACCATGGCCGAAGAACCCATCATCGACGTGCGCGAGATTCCGAAACTGCAGCGCCATCCGCTCATCATCGCCGCCTTCGACGAACTTGAGGTCGGCACCGGTCTCATCCTCATCAGCGACCACGAGCCGAAACACCTGAGAACAGAGATGGAGAACGAATTCGCCGAGGCTATGGAGTGGGAGTCTCTCGACAGCGACGGCGAGGAATTCAGAGTCCGAATCAGCAGGTGCGCCGGAACTGCCGTACCTCGCGCCGTCCTCGACGTCGGCAACCTCGCCCCAAACACCGTTGATCAGGGAGCCGAGATCTCAGGGTCGGTCTGGCAGCTGTCGCCGCAACGGCGCGACCTCGACGCCAATGTCATCTCTTTGGCTCCGGGCGGCGAGATCCGTGAGCACACCGGACCGGACCTCGATGTCCTCATCCACGTCCTTGATGGCGGCGGCGTCCTCGAGACCGAACTGAGCTCGATTCAGCTGCGACCCGGGCAGATCGTCTGGCTGCCCCGCCGTTCGCGCCGTCGGTTCAGTGCAGACAGGACCACCGGGCTGCGCTACTTCTCGGTCCACCAGCGCAAGCAGGGCCTGAGCATCAGCTCACGGCCTTGAGGGACCTCTCCGCGATGCGTCATCCCGCGGGGAGAGGATCGTCCTCGCGGGCGAAGGCGAAAGCGATGAGCTCACGCAGCACGGCCTCGTCGATATCCTCGAGTCTCTTCACGTAGACGCAGCCCGCGCCCTCCGTGAAGGTGCCGAGCTCCGGCAGCAGAGCGGCGCCCTCTGCCACGTCCTTGAGACCGTAGAGAGACAGCTGTGCCTTCCGTGGAGAGAATCCGGTCTTCATCCAGATGCCGCGGGTGCGCGGATTGGACGGAGACACGTAGCGGAACTGCCCGTAACCGACGATCGACGGCCCCCGCATCACGGGTTCGACCCGGGTGACCTCGGAGAATATTCGGCTAAGAGCCATTCCGTCCTCGCGTCGTCTGGCGGGAGTCGCCGCGGCGAGGAATGCCTCCACATCGGCATCGGTGGGCTGGGTCTTCGGGGCTGCCATGAGTCAATTATGCCCCCGAATCCCCGCGCCCCCGAGCCTATTTCCCGAACTCCTCCTCGATGACATCGAGGAGACCCAGGGCCTCGTCGTAGTCACCGCGCATCGACCAGTACGGAAGGTCATGGACCTGACCGGATTCGAACGCGGGGACTCGGTTATAGGGAGATTCGTCCTTGAGATCGTCGACGCCGATGTCGGGGGTGTTGAACCCGACGACGAAGACGGTCTCCGAGCGGAGCACTTCCGGCAGCACCTCCAATGACGGTCCGAACATGTCCCCACCGGCCGTGTAGGGTTCGATGTCGTTCTCGGCGAAGAGCGGCGCGGTGGTGAAGCCGAGCGGTTCGAGTTCGGCGGAGAGGCTTTTGCCCTCGATGAGGATGTACGGCGATGCCGGATCGTCGAGGCTGAGGATGGAGATATCACCCTCCGGCACCTCGATGTTCGCCTTCACCTCCTGCACACGCTCCTGATACGTGGATTCGAACGCCTCATACTCGGCCTTCTTCCCCAGCACCTCGTCGGCGAGGAAGGAGAACTGGTCCTGCCACGTCTGCTTCTCACCGGAGACGATGACCGTCGGGGCCACCTCGGCGAGGCGCTCATAGGCATCGGTGGCATGTTTGAGGGGGAAGCCGATGCCCCCGGCGATGATGAGGTCGGGCTCGGCGGCGATGATCGCTTCGAGGTCGAAGCCGTCGTTGCTCCACGGCAGGAATTCGGTGCCCTGTGCTTCCGCCTTGTCCTTCCAGAACTGGGAGAACTCGCCGTCGGTATCAGTCACCTCCGGTGTTGTCGCCACCACAGGCTCATCGAGATCGTAGAGATACCCGGCCAGGGCGTAGTTGAGCACGACGATGCGCTGCGGATCAGCCGGCACCTCAACCTCGCCCTGCTCCGTGGACACGGTGCGAGTCTCTGCGGACGAGGTCTCGGCTGGGGCAGGACTCTGCCCTGAACAGCCGGCGAGCAGGAGACCGGACACGGCGATGAGGGCGCCGAGACGGCGAAGACGGAACATAGACCACCTCTGTGAGAGCGAAAGGGCACGAACGTGGGCCCGATCGTGACTACAATTGGACAACATAGACGAGCCTAACCAAACCACTAGCCCCACCTTCGACAGAGGCGACATCATCTTCCGACCAGTGCGACACGATCTGCTCCGCTCGACCGAGCCCGGCCACGCCACCGAACGTCCCGTGGTTCCGGATGGTCATGACTTCCATTCCCACGACTATCCCCTGCTCATCCACGTCGTCAGCGGATCGGTCGAGGTCGGAATTCGCCGAGGCGGTGCCGTGGAACACGTGTCGCTGAGCGCCGAATCGAACCTCTGGATGGCCGCCGGACTCTCCCATGCGGTGACCATGCGCCGGGAGAGCATCATGCTCGGTCCCAGGCTCTCTCCCGAGACCGAACCTCCCAACGGCTACCTTCACCTCCCCCGCTCCCCGGCCATCCGAGAGACCGCGCTGCTCGTCCTTGCTGCCTCCCCCGCCGATGAGTCCGAGCGACTGCCGTTCCGGCGGGCCTTCGACGCCGTGCTCCAAGCTCTGCTCGTCGACGACTTCTACATCCCCGAACCCGATCACCGCACTGTCGCGGCCATCGTCGACGACCCTGTATCGCTCCTCGTCCCCCTCAAGGAACTCGCGACCAGACACGCAATGAGCCCACGCCACCTCGAACGTCTGCTCAAAGACGAACTCGGCTTCTCCTTCCTCGCGTGGAGGACACGTAAGAGGCTCAATCTTGCGCTGCGGCGCATCCGCGCAGGGACCTCGGTGCCCGCGGCCGCACGCACGGTCGGCTATGCGGGAGCAGACGGCCTGATCAGGGCCGCCAGCCGAATGACAGGGCTGAGTCGGGCCGAACTCTCCCCCGACCCCGCGGAAGCCGTCCGCACATGGAGGGACTCCGCCGGTCACGTCCCATCGGGAATCCAGGCCGAGCCGTCCTCTACCCGGTAGATGAGATTGGTGCGGGTGTGCGCCACTGCCGGATACCGGGTCAGATAGTCGAGGACGAAGGATTGCACCGCCTCGGTGTCGGTGGCGACGATATGCAGCAGATAGTCGTCGGCCCCGGCCATGTGATACATCCGCACCACCCCCGGGAACCTGGGTGCGGCAGCGGTGAAGGCGTCGATCTCGGCGCGGTCGTGCTTGGCCAACCGGATCGAGATCAGAGCCTGCAGCGGAATCCCCAGCGCCGAGGTGTCGACGTCGACGCTGAAACCCCGAATCACCCCACGCGACTTGAGCCGCTTGAGCCTGAGGGACACGGTCGATTCGGAGATGCCGACGGCGGTGGCGAGGGCGGTACCGGAGGCTCGGGCGTCCTGGCTGAGTTCGCCCAGCAGTCTGCGGTCGATGTCATCGAGTTCGACTTTCTGCGACATGCCTCATAGTCTTCCACACGATCATGCAGATTCTTCGACACGATCGACGTCTGCCACAGAACCTTGAGGATCGATTGCACCTCTTCGCAGAACTGGTTTGAATGCCACCATGACCTCACTGCACCCTGAAACCCGAATGGTCCACGGCGGAATGGACGGCCTCACCGAGGCGGGCGTCCATGTTCCGGCCATCGACCTCTCCACCACGAACCCCGTCACCGACATCAGCACCGGAGGCGAGTCCTACGAATCGCTGGCCTCCGGCAACGCGCTCAAAGACGGCGACTCCGCGGTCTACCAGCGGCTGTGGCAGCCGGGTGTGGCACGCTTCGAATCCGCGCTCGCCGAACTCGAGCACGCTGAGGAAGCGGTCGCCTTCGCCACCGGCATGGCGGCACTCACCGCGACCCTCCTTGCGGCCGTCAAAGCCGGCACACCGCACATCGTCGCCGTCCGGCCCCTCTACGGCGGCAGCGACCATCTCCTCGAATCCGGACTGCTCGGCACCACGCTGACCTGGGCACGCGAGGAAGACATCGCCTCGGCGATTCAGGAGGACACGGGACTCGTCATCGTCGAGACTCCCGCGAACCCGAGCCTCGACCTCGTCGATCTCGACGCCGTCGTCGCGGCGGCCGGGGACGTTCCCGTCCTCGTCGACAACACCTTCTGCACCCCAGTTCTGCAGCAGCCCATCAAGCACGGTGCGGCCCTCGTCCTCCATTCGGCCACGAAGTACCTCGGCGGACACGGAGACGCCATGGGCGGAATCATCGCAACGGATTCCGCCTGGGCAACAAGACTGCGGCAGGTCAGGTCGATCACGGGTGCGCTCCTGCACCCGATGGGCGCCTACCTCCTGCACCGCGGACTGCGGACCCTGGCCGTACGGATGCGCGCGGCTCAGGCCACAGCCGCGATGCTGGCCGAGCGGCTGCAGTCACACCCGCAGATCGCGCAGGTCCACTACCCCGGACTGCCCGGCAGCGATGATCGGGGGCTGCTGGGCCGGCAGATGTCCGGCGGAGGCGCGATGATCGCCCTCGACCTGGCCGGAGGATTCACCGCGGCCAGGACCTTTGTCGAGAACTGCTCACTCATCGTCCACGCCGTGTCCCTCGGCGGAGCGGACACACTGATCCAACATCCGGCGTCACTGACGCACCGCCCGGTGGCGGCGACAGCCAAACCCGGCGACGGTCTTGTCCGCCTCTCCGTCGGGCTCGAACACGTCGATGACCTCGCCGAGGACCTGTTCTCCGCACTCGACTCCATCCGGTCCGTCGCCTGAGGTTCATCCCGGCGCAGATCTGCTATTGACCTTGACGTCGCGTCAACTTCTAGGCTGGTGGTCATGGACTGGTCCATACAGGAAACAGCGCGATTGACGGGCACGACGAGCCGAACCCTGCGTCACTATGACGCGATCGGCCTGCTGCCGCCCACGACCATCGCCGCGAACGGATACCGTCACTACGACGAAGCAGCCCTGGTGCGTCTGCAGCGCATCCTGCTGCTGCGGGACCTCGGCCTGCCCTTGGCACAGATCGCCGAGGTGCTCGACCGAACCGATGACCCGATCGCGGCGCTGTCGAAGCATGTGCAAGTGCTCGGACGCGAGCGTGAGCGCATCGAGCGGCAGATGGCGTCCGTCACCGCGACCATCACACGATTGGAAGCAGGTGAACCTCTGATGGCAGAAGAGATGTTCGATGGCTTCGACCATCGAGAATACGAACAGGAAGTCACGCGGCGCTGGGGCGCCGAGGCCTATGCGCGGTCCGACCGTTGGTGGACCGGGCTCAACGAGACTGAACGGAAGGAGTGGAAGGCGCAGGTGAGTGCGCTCAGTGATGATTGGATCGCCGCCGCCGAGGCGGGGGCCTCCCCCGAATCGCAGCGTTGCCAGGGTCTGGCCGACCGGCATATCGAGTGGCTGCGCTCGGTGCCGGGCACACCTGCCCATGAGTCAGAGGAGGCGCTCGCCGGCTACGTGCGCGGGCTGGCCGAGATGTATGTCAGTGATCCCCGGTTTGCCGCGAACTACGGCGGAACCGCAGGTGCCGAACTCGTCAGAGACGCTTTGGCCCACAGGCTCGAGGCCATGGGGCGCTGAGTGCCGATGGCCGGCGCGGAACGCCTGCCTGCTGGTGCAGGCAGCTGAGCTGCCGGTTCAGGACTGCTGGTCCAGGGCCCGTCGGATCTTCTCGGCGGGACCTTCCAGCTGTTCGGGGGTCTGCATCGGCGCCCGGTCGCTGATGTCGAAGTCATCCATGGAGTTCGTCGGCAGCACGTGCACGTGCAGATGGGGCACCTCGTAGCCGACGACGAGCACTCCGATCCTCTCGCAGCCGAACGCCTCCTTCTGCGCGCGCCCGATCCGTCGGCTCACAGAGGTGAGATGAGCGAGCAGCTCCTCATCGGCGTCGATCCAATGGGAGATCTCCTCCCGCGGGACGACCATGACGTGACCTTCGGTCATCGGTGCCACATCGAGTATGGCGACGCAGACATCGTCTTGGTAGACGAAGGTGCCGGGAATCTCTCCGTCGATGATCTTCGTGAACAGAGTGGCCATGTGTCATTCCTCCTTGAGGGTGCCGCCGGAGCGTTCGACGCCGACGGCTGCGCGAATTGTCCTCACAGGCTCCCAAGCGCCGCGGCAACGTCCTCGCTGAAATCGCGGGTGCTGCTGCGGGCGACCTGTCGTCCACTCACGATCGTACCGCCTGGAGCAATGGCGAACACTGCCCGTTCGGCGACCCCGTGATCGGAGTCGAAGGCACCGTAGGCACGAGCCACCTGACCATGCGGCCAGAAGTCCGAACCGAGTTCGATGTCGCCCCCTGCCGCATCCGACCAGGCTGCGAGGGTGTACTTCGAGTCCACCGAGACCGCCAGCAGAGACACCGCACGGTCCTGCTCTCTCGTCTCGGACTGCAGGCGAGTCAGCTGGCCGATCTCGTCACCGCAGATCGGTGAGAACGCGAAGGGGACGAAAGCGAGCACCACCGCGGAGCCGTGGACAGCCTCGGCGAGGTGGAAGGTCGATCCGTGCTGGTTCGGGACCGTGAAATCCGGGGCCCTATCACCGGGCCGCAGGATCATGAATAGTTCTTCTTGCCCACAAGTCGGAAGCCCGCCCAGTCCTCGGCCGCACTCACGGTCGAGGTCACATGCATCCCGGCGGTGGGGGCCGCTTCTGAGATGTCTGCGGGGCTGATGTGGCCGGGGCGGCTGGCCTTCGGGGAGAGGAGCCAGACGACTCCCCCGTCCTTGAGGGTCGCCTGGGCGTCGACGAGACCATCGATGAGGTCATCATCGTCGGACCGCCACCACATGAGAATGACGTCGAAGACATCATCGACATCACCATCCGCGATCTTGTCACCGATGATGGTTTCGATCGCCTGACACAGTTCCAGGTCGACATCGTCGTCGTAGCCGATTTCTTGCACATAGTCTCCCTTGACCAAGCCCAGGTTGTGGCCCAGCTCGCTCGGGAGGGTCGACGTGGAAGATGTCCTTTCAGAAGCGGAGTTGCTCATGCCCTTATTGTTCCGTCAACTGTGGTCAAGGCGCAAATATCGGCGCGTCAAGACGGTCCAAGCGAAGCCAAACGCCACCGAAGAGCACACATCCGTCAGGCAGATCACAAGCTCTCGGCCCAGCGAAGTTCGCACGGGAGGACTAGGCTGAAGGAAGTATCGGCTGAACTCTGGGTTCGCGCATCCTGCGGATCGCAGACCAACCGATGAGCATGATCTCTACACCAAAGAAGATCGTGGAGCAGAAGAGAGGACCACACCGTGGACAATCGGAAACAGGGCGGACCGATTCTCAATGGGCTGCCCAGCCAGGTGCCCGACGTCGATCCGGAGGAGACCGAGGAATGGTTGGCCTCCCTCGACGGACTCATCGACGAGGGCGGCCGCTCACGGGCACGCTACGTCATGCTGAGGATGCTCGAACGCTCCCGGCAGAAGCAGATCGGCGTCCCCAGCCTCACAGCCACCGACTACGTCAACACCATCGGCCCGGAGAACGAACCCTGGTTCCCCGGCGACGAAGAGGTCGAACGCCGCTACCGGCGCTGGAACCGCTGGAACGCCGCCATGCTCGTCCACCGCGCACAGCGGCCCGGAGTCGAGGTCGGCGGACACATCTCCACCTACGCCTCCTCGGCGACGCTCTACGAAGTCGGCCTCAACCACTTCTTCCGCGGCAAGGACCACTCCGGCGGCGGTGACCACATCTTCTACCAGGGCCATGCCTCTCCCGGCATGTACGCCCGCGCCTACCTCGAAGGCCGGATGAGCGGCGATGAGCTCGACGGCTTCAGGCAGCAGCAGTCGCACTTCATCGACGGCAAGTCCAACGGCCTGCCCTCCTATCCGCACCCGAGGCAGCTCGAACACTTCTGGGAGCACCCGACGGTGTCGATGGGTCTGGGACCGATGAACGCGATCGCGCAGGCGCAGTTCGACAAATACCTGCACAACCGCGGCATCAAGGACACCTCCCAGCAGCAGACCTGGGCCTTCCTCGGTGACGGAGAGCTCGACGAGCCGGAAAGCCGCGGCATGCTCCACGTCGCCGCCTATGAGGAGCTCGACAACCTCAACTTCGTCATCAACTGCAACCTGCAGCGCCTCGACGGACCGGTCCGCGGCAACGGCAAGATCATTCAGGAGCTCGAAGCCTACTTCCGCGGCGCCGGATGGAACGTCATCAAGGTCGTTTGGGGACGCGAATGGGACGCCCTGCTGGCCAAGGACCGCGACGGTGCTCTCGTCAACCTGATGAACGCGACTCCCGACGGCGACTACCAGACCTACAAGGGAGAGTCCGGCGGCTTCGTCCGGGACAACTTCTTCGGTCGGGATCCGCGCACCAAGGCGATGGTCGAGAACTACAGCGACGAGCAGATCTGGCAGCTCAAGCGCGGCGGCCACGACTACCGCAAGGTCTATGCGGCGTACAAGGCGGCCTTCGAGCACACCGGTCAGCCGACCGTCATCCTCGTCAAGACCGTCAAGGGATACTCGCTGGGACCCCACTTCGAGGCCCGCAACGCGACGCACCAGATGAAGAAGATGACCGTCGACGACCTCAAGCTCGCCCGCGATCACTTCCAGATCCCGATCTCGGACAAAGAACTCGAGGAGAACCCGAAGCTGCCCCCGTACTACCATCCGGGAGTCGACGCTCCTGAGATCAAGTACCTGCAGGAGCGTCGCGCGGCGCTCGGCGGCTACTCACCGGAGAGGCGCAGCACCTACGTCGATCTCAAGCTTCCCGATGACAAGGCCTTCGAGGCCGGCAAACGGGGATCGGGCAAGCAGACGATCGCGACCACAATGGGCTTCGTCCGCGTGCTCAAGGACCTCATGCGCGACAAGGAGTTCGGCAAGCGCATCGTCCCGATCATTCCCGACGAGGCCCGGACCTTCGGAATGGACTCGTTCTTCCCGACGGCGAAGATCTACAACCCGCACGGCCAGAACTACATCTCCGTCGACCGGGACCTGTTCCTCGCCTACAAGGAGTCCACGGACGGACAGCTGCTCCACGTCGGCATCAATGAGGCCGGCGCGACCGCGGCACTGACCGCGGTGGGCACCTCGTACGCCACTCACGGCGAGCCGATGATCCCGTTCTACATCTTCTACTCGATGTTCGGCTTCCAGCGCACCGGCGACTTCTTCTGGGCAGCCGGCGACCAGATGGCTCGCGGATTCGTCCTCGGTGCCACCGCCGGCCGGACCACTCTGGTGGCCGAGGGTCTGCAGCATGGTGACGGTCATTCGCACCTGCTCGCTTCGACCTACCCCTCGGTGGTCTCCTACGATCCCGCCTACAGCTACGAGATCGCCCACATCGTCCGCGACGGCATCCACCGGATGTACGGTCCCGAAGACGGTCGGGATCCCAATGTGCTCTACTACCTGACGATGTACAACGAGCCGATGGTCCAGCCCGCCGAACCGGAGGGCCTCGATGTCGACGGTGTGCTCAAGGGCATGTACCTGCTCAAAAAGGGACCTGAGAACGGCGGACCGAAGGTTCAGCTGCTGGCGTCCGGTGTGGGTGTGCCGTGGGTGCTCGAAGCCCAGGAACTGCTCGATCAGGACTGGGGCGTCTCGGCCGATGTGTGGTCGGTGACCTCGTGGACCGAGCTGCGCCGCGACGGCATCAACGCAGAGAACGACCGGCTGACGAATCCCGATGCCGAACCGCGTGTGCCCTATGTGACCGAGAAGATGGCAGAGGCCGACGGTCCCGTCATCGCCACCTCGGACTACATGCGCGCGGTGCCCGACCAGATCCGCCAGTATGTGCCCAGCCACTTCACCTCCCTGGGCACCGACGGCTATGCGATCTCGGACACCCGTCCTGCGGCACGCCGCTACTACCTCGTCGACGGCCCGTCCGTCGTCACGCAGGCGCTGATCTCGCTCGCCGACACCGGTGCCCTGTCGATCGACAAGGCCGCCGAGGCGGCAAAGAAGTACCAGCTCGACGATGTCCGCGCCGGCGCCTCCGGTTCCACGGAGGGCGCGGGAGCCTGATCCGCTGACCGTCCGCGCACAGCGCTGACGTTCTGCGCACACCGCAGATATGGCAGCGCACACCGCTGATATGGCCGGAGTCATGAAGACTCCGGCCATACTTGTCGTTTCGGCCAAGTCTTTGTATGTCGCTGACAAGACCATTGTCCTCGATCATCTAAAGTGGTGACCATGTCGACTGATGCCGAGACGCTGCGCCGTCGCGCCGAGACCGCACGCCGGCTGCGCGCAGGAGTAGGTGTGCTCTCCACTGTCACCCTGCAACGACTCGATCAGCGCCTCCCCTGGTATCGCAGCATGTCCTCCTCCGATCGGTCGTGGGTCGGCCTGCTCGCCCAATCCGGCATCTCGTCGTTCATCGACTGGTACCGCAAGCCCGATACGAATCTTCGGGTCGTCTCCGACATTTTCAAGACCGCTCCCCGGGATCTCATCCGCTCGATCAGCCTGCAGCAGACCCTGCAGCTGCTCAAGGTCGTCGTCGAAGTCGTCGAGGAACGAGTGCCGGACATCGCCCGCTCGGCCGAGCAGCCGGCCCTGCGCGAGGCTGTGCTCATCTACTCCCGGGAGATCGCCTTCTCCGCGGCCGATATCTACGCCCGGGCCGCCGAGGCGAGGGGAAGCTGGGACGCCCGCCTCGAGGCCATGGTCGTCGATGCCCTCGTTCGCGGCGACTCCGTGGATGAGCTCGCCAGCCGCACCGCGGCTTTCGGCTGGCAGTCCGAGGGGCCAGTGAGCGTGATCGTCGGTCGCGCCCCGCAGCGATCGGCGAAGAAGGGCCTCGACGTGATTCGGCGCAAGGCGCGCAGGTGGGCCGATGATGCACTTGTGGGCATCCATGAGAACCGTCTGCTCATCGTCCTCGGTGCGGTGGCCGACCTCGACGCGGCGGTCGAGGAGCTCTCCGACTGCTTCGGTCCCTCCGAGGTGATCCTCGGACCCAGCGTGCCGACCTTGGCCGAAGCCGCCACCTCGGCGCGGGCGGCGATCAGGGCACTCAAGGCGGCTACGGCCCGTCCCGATTCGCCGCGTCCGGTCAGGGCCGACGAACTCCTTCCCGAACGCGCCCTGTCCGGTGACCAGGTGGCGCTGCGGGAGCTCATCCGCCGCTACTACGAACCTCTCACCTCGGGGACCGGGCAGCTGCTCAAGACCGTAAGCGCCTATGTCGAGTTCGGCTCCTCACTCGAGGCCACGGCCAAGGCGCTGTCGGTGCATCCGAACACCGTCCGCTACCGCTTACGCAAGATCACCGAGGTCATCGGCCTCGATCCGACGCTTTCGCGTGACGCCTTCGTCATCCACATCTCATTGGTCTATGGCCGACTGTCGGAGGAAGGGCTATTGTCGAACAGCGACAAAACACAGTGAGCACCGCGAACCATCCGATAGATTGAACAGCGAAACCGAGCGAAAAGAGAACTGAGTGCTAGCTATCACGTGCCCGGGTCAGGGCGCCCAGAAATCGGGTTTTCTGAGTTCCTTCCTGGAACTCGACGCCTTCTCCGCGCAGATCGACGAACTCTCGACAGCCTCGGGAATCGATCTTCGTCTGCACGGAACCGAATCCGACGATGAGACGATCAAGGACACCGCCCTGGCGCAGCCTCTGCTCGTCGCCTCGGCGATCACCTGCGTTGCAGAACTGGGCATCACCCCGAACTACGTCGCCGGTCACTCGGTCGGTGAGATCGCCGCCGCCCAGATCGCCGGAATCCTCTCACCCGCCGATGCGATGCGCTTCGTCGCCGTCCGCGGTGCAGGCATGGCCGCGGCCGCCGCAGCCACCCCGACCGGAATGTCGGCCGTCGTCGGCGGCGAGCCCGATGATGTGCTCGCCGCGCTCGAAGCCGCGGGTGTCAGCCCCGCCAACATCAACGGCAGCGGACAGACGGTCGCCGCCGGATCCCTCGACGGCCTGAACACCCTCGCGGAGAATCCGCCCGAGCGGGCCCGTGTGATCCCCCTGCCTGTGGCCGGTGCCTTCCACACCGACTACATGGCTCCGGCCACCGCGGAGCTCACCGCCACCGCCTCGGGACTCGAGGTCTCCGACCCCACGGTGTCGATCCTGACGAACTCCGACGGCACCGTCGTCACCGAAGGGCGGGACTACCTCGAGCGCCTCGTGAAGCAGGTGACGAATCCGGTGCGCTGGGACCTGTGCCAGGAGACGCTGCTCAATGCCGGGATCACCGGGATGATCGAACTCGTTCCCGGCGGCACCCTCACCGGAATCGCCCGTCGCGCCATGAAGGGCGTGGAGACATTCGCCATCAAGTCAGCCGCCGACCTCGACGGTGCGCGTGAGTTCGCTGCGGCCCACGCCTGAGAATCGAAGGAAGACCACCATGCCAACACTGAAGACCGCGGAGACGGGACGCTTCTCCACCATCGCCGGCATCGGCGCCTACCGGGCCGAGAACCTCGTGACCAACGATGACATCGCCGGACCGATCAACTCCTCGGACGAATGGATCCGTCAGCGCACGGGCATCATCACGCGTCGTCGGGCCAGCAAGGACGTCGGCGTCCTCGACATGTGCGAAGAAGCCGCGCTGGAGGCCATCGCCTCCTCCGGGCTCAAGCCCGAGGACATCGGCGGAATCATCATCTCCACCGTCACCTTCCCGTACTTCACCCCTTCAGCCGCCTCGGCGCTGACCGATCGCCTGGGCACCGGCCCGGTGCCGGCATGGGACATCAGCGCCGCCTGCGCAGGCTACTGCTACGGCATCGCCCAGGCCGACGCGCTGGTGCGGGCCGGAACGATGGACAACGTGCTCGTCATCGGTGCGGAGAAGCTCTCCGACGTCATCGATCCCGAGGACCGTTCGATCTCCTTCATCCTCGGTGACGGTGCTGGAGCCGTGGTCGTCACCTCTGCCGATGAGCCCGGCATCTCGAAGACCGTGTGGGGTTCGAAGGGCGAGAACTGGTCGACCATCCGGATGACCGAATCGCTCATGGACATCCGCGATGATCGCGATCTGCCCTTTCCGACGCTGCGGCAGGACGGCCCGACCGTCTTCCGCTGGGCCGTCTGGGACGGCGCCGAAGTCGCCAAGGAGGCTCTTGCGGCGTCCGGCGTTGAGGCGTCCGATCTGGCCGCGTTCATTCCCCACCAGGCGAACATGCGCATCATCGACGAATTGGCCAAGCAGCTGAAGCTGCCCGAGTCCGTCGTCATCGCCCGCGACATCGCCGACAACGGCAACACCTCGGCGGCCTCGATCCCGCTGGCCACCGAGCGACTGCTGCGTGAGCAGCCCGAACTCAGCGGAGGATTGGCTCTGCAGATGGGATTCGGAGCCGGACTCGTCTACGGTGCACAGGTGATCCGCCTCCCATGAACGGGCGCATTCGCGGAAAACTCGCCGTGAATGTCCTAAGATATTCGGCGGGACACTCGTCGAAAAGTTCCTCAACCGGCCGATCAACCCTCGGCTGACACTAGAAAGTAGGATAGAAATGGCATTCACCGAAGCTGAAGTCCTCGCCGGACTCGCAGAGATCGTCAACGAAGAGACCGGCCTGGCCGTCGAAGCTGTCGAGGCCAACAAGTCGTTCACCGACGACCTCGACATCGATTCGATCTCGATGATGACCATCGTCGTCAACGCCGAGAAGAAGTTCGGCGTCAAGATCCCCGATGACGACGTCAAGGACCTCGTCACCGTTCAGGACGCTGTCGACTACATCAACAAGGCCCAGGAGGCCTGAGCAGAACTGCCGTACACGGCCCGTCCACCGACGGGCCGTGTCCACACCTATCGACGAGGTTTGTACCATGACACCTAAAGTTGTCGTCACCGGGATCGGTGCGGTAACCCCACTGGGCGCAACGGCCGATGCCACGTGGCAAGCCATTCTGGCCGGCACGTCCGGCGTTCACACGATGGACAACGATTGGTCGGAGAAGTACGGCCTCGCCGTCGACTTCGCGGCCCAGGTCGACCCACAGGTGGTGACCGAGAATCTCAAGCGGGTTCAGGCCAAGCGCCTCGATCCCTCCAGCCAGTTCGCCCTCATCTCCGCTCGTGAGGCCATGGCCGATGCCGGTCTCGAGGAGACCGATCCCGACCGGACTGCAGTGTCCTGGGCGACGGGAATCGGCGGAGTCTGGACTCTCCTCGATGCATGGGACACCCTGCAGGAGGAAGGACCGCGTCGCGTCATGCCGCTGACGGTACCGATGCTCATGCCCAACGGTCCCGCTGCGGCGATCGGCATGGACTTCAAGGCCCGTGCCGGCGTCCAGACCATGGTCTCCGCGTGCGCCTCGTCGACAGAGAGCCTCGGACACGCCTACGACGTCATCGCCTCCGGGCGAGCAGACGTCGTCATCGCCGGCGGTTCGGAGGCTGCGATCCATCCGATCACCCTGGCCGCCTTCAACTCGATGCAGGCGCTGTCCCGTCGCACGGATTCGCCCGAGACGGCCTCGCGTCCCTATGACGTCGACCGTGACGGCTTCGTCATGGGTGAGGGCTCCGGTGCTCTCATCCTTGAGACTGAAGAGCATGCGAAGGCGCGTGGTGCCAAGATCTACGCCGAGGTGGCCAGCTGGGGCATCTCCAACGATGCCTACCACATCACCGGCGGAGAGCCCGAGGGCAAGCACGCGCTGCGTGCCATGCAGCAGGCACTCGACGCGGCCGATCTCGGTGCCGGAGACATCAAGCATGTCAACGCGCACGCGACCTCGACGCCCGTCGGTGACATTCCGGAATCTCTGGCGATCACCGAGCTGCTCGGTTCGAACGTCGGCGATGCGCTGGTCAGCGCCACGAAGTCGATGACCGGCCACCTCCTGGGCGGCACCGGTGCGGTCGAGTCGATCCTCACCGTCAAGGCTCTCGAGACCCGCACCGCTCCCCCGACGATCAACATCGACGAGGTGGATCCGAAGGTGGTGGGCATCAACATCGTCCGCGACACTCCGGCCGAGCTGCCCTCCGGTGACATCGCCGCCATCTCGAACTCGTTCGGGTTCGGCGGGCACAACGCCGTCGTCGCGTTCAAGTCCGTGTGATCGATACGTTTTGCGGCTGATCGCGAGCTGAAGCTCGCTATCGAATCGCGACCGCAGAGGGCCCCAGCTCGATGAGCTGGGGCCCTCTCGCGTGCGGCGGCCAGGCGATACCTCACAGCGTCGTGTGCGTCTTGGCCAGTCGTGCGTCGAGCGCGTCGCGGCCGGTCGAGCGTCCTGCGCCGGGCCCGGGAGTCTCCACGCGTCACCGCTGGGTAGATGTCCATACGCTGCGGACAAGTGCAGTGCGCTGGGTTTTCTGGCAAGCGATTGCCACCCAGCACAGGCCGGCAGACCCTTGGATGGCTGCGAACGCACAATGAGCCATGGGCACACCGGAGGTAGAGCGGTGTGCCCATGGCAATGTGAAGCGCAATGCAGCCGCCGAGGTGGCTGTGCCGCAAGGACGGCAGTGCAGGTGGTGAGTCAGCCGACCTTGGTCAGCCAGCGGACCGGAGCGCCTTCGCCGGCGTGGCGGAAGGCATCGAGTTCCTCGTCCCAGGCCTCGCCGAGCGCCAGGGTCATCTCTGCGGAGAACTTCGCGGGATCACCTGCGGCGCGTTCCATGACCGAGCGGATGCGATCCTCAGGGACGAGGATGTTGCCGGCCGTGTCGGTCACCGCGTGGTAGATGCCGAGGTCGGGTGTGTGGCTCCAGCGCCCACCGTCGACTCCGGCAGAGGGCTCCTCGGTGACTTCATAGCGCAAGGAGTCCCATCCGCGCAGTGCGGATGCAATGCGGGCACCCGAACCTGCGGGCGCGCGCCAGCAGACTTCGGCGCGCACAAGGCCAGGCGCTGCCGGCTGGGGTGTCCAGTCGAAGCGTGCTTGCGCACCGATTGCCCCACCCGCTGCCCATTCAATATGTGGGCACAGCGCGCGAGGTGCTGAGTGGACGAAGAGTACGCCCTGTGTCATATCCATTTGTGCCTCCTACCTCGGATACGTCTTCCCCTACGATCCGAAAGGAGGTACTCAGGCCATGATAGCTGACGATCGCACCCACGCCAAGCACCGAAATGCCTGGTGGGGTCCCTGCTTTTAGCGATCGGATCCCAGCGCAGGCAGACCGGGCGGATATGCTGCCCTCGGACTTAACGGTGGTGCTGGACGCGTTCCTGTTCGACGAGTTCAATCGCGGTACGCAACGCTTCGATCCGGTTGGCCATCAGAGTCATCCTCGACGGGCTCAGTCTGCCGCCGCTCACGGCACTCTCGCACTTACTGAGAAGAGACGTCAGTTCAATGTCTGCTCTGTCGAGCTCAGCGGTGTCCATAGTCTCGATCGTGTCACGCAATTGTCGATGGCGACATCCGGCACAGAGTGGCCGGTCGGCAGAGTTTTGTCCGTCCGACGTAGTGGTGCCCCCGGCCGGACTTGAACCGGCGACCAAAGAATTATGAGTTCCCTGCTCTGACCAGCTGAGCTACGGGGGCGAGCCGAAACAAGATTAGCACCATAGTCGCCGGGGTACCCATTTCAGACGGACCCTCGGACCGCCGGCCACCGCACCTGAGACTCAGTTCCCGGAATTCAACGGCGAGATCCGCGTCAGCACGCTGCGTGCGGCGTCGACGCAGGTGTACCTCTCCGTGGTGATGTACACGTCGTAGACGATCTGACCGTCACTGCCGGGGTCATTGCGTTTCGAGGCGGCGACCAGTCCGGACCAGTCCGGACCGACCACGACGACCCCGTGCTCATTGCGCATCGGGTCGGAGGCGTCGACGACTCCGGTCCGCACCCCGGGGATGGGCGGGCCGTCGAATCCGCCGGAGAACATCGCGGTCAGTCCCACGGTGTCGCGGATCTTCTCGTAGCGAAGTCGGGTCGGTTCGAAGAACGTCTCGTCCTCCCCGAAGACGCCGAGGGTGATTGTCGCCGTCCCGGATGCCAGTGCTCGTTCCTCGAGGGCGGCGATCTGCGCGACGAGGAGTTCGCGATTCATCACCAAGGGCTCACGGCGCAGCCCCTGCGCAATCGAGTACGGAGTGCCCAGTGCCGGCAGATTGCGCGAATGATGATCGATCAGTCCGTCTTCGATGGGATCCCGGAAGGGCTCCGGCTCCTTCGTCGCCCCACCGAAATAGGGGCCCGACATGTACCTGGCGCCCAAGGCCCGCACCCGATCGAGATCGTCTTCTGACTCCACACCTTCGGCCATGATCACGGCGCCGGTGCGTTCGAGGTGGGCATGGAGGAGCCGGTTGAGTTCGGCCAGATGCGAATCGCAGTCGATGCGCAGCACATCCGGATGGAGGCCGACCACGGACGGGTTGACCAAGGGCACGAAAGCGGTGCTGCGCAGATCTGCGCCGACCGAGGACATGCCGACGCCCCACCCCATGGAGCGAGCCTGGCGGACGGCGCGGAGAACCGCGGCGGGAGACGAGCTCACCCGGGAGGCGTCGAGCTGGAGGATGACCGAACGGTCCGGTTCGGCAGTGCGGTCTTCGAGAGTCGCGAACGACTCCGCTTCCGCGTGCAGGAACAGTCGGTTGGAATTCGGCAGTCCCGCCGCCTCGGCGGTCCGCAGCGCTGTGGCACGCAGGGAGGCGTCGATATCGCCGATCATCGCCGAAGAGTGCATCGACTCCCGGAGATTCTCCGACTCGGCGCGACCGACCACCGGATCATCGACCGGTGCCTGAAGGATCTGATACCCGACCTTGCCGAAGGTATAGACATCGACGACGGGAGCGAAATAGGTCTCGATGCCGCCGGAGCGCACAAGGTCCTCGAGTGCGAGGTCCTGATCGGGTGCCTGAACCACCATATGTCCTTCCATGGGCAAACGTGCGTTCACAGTCTTCCATATGGGGACAGACTCAATTGTCTAAAAACCGTAACATTATTGCGCTCAGAGCTGAGGGAAACACGAACCTCGCCGAGGTGGCCGAAGGCTCAGCGACGCGGCTTCCGACCGCGTCGAACCTCCACCACACCGACGATTCCGGCGAGGATCACGATGACCGCAATGGCGATGAACGAGGCGATCATGCCGATGTTCCAGTCACTGACCGCGGTGACCGCGAAGGCCAGAGCCGTCATGATGGCCAAGCCCATCGAGGTGCCGATTCGCTGTCCGGTCTGCAGCACTCCCCCGGCGGAACCGGCGTAGCGCAACGGCACGTCCTGCAGCGTCAGCGTCTGGTTGGGACTGATCACCATGCCCTGTGCGGCCCCGATGAAGACGAGGCTGAGCAGCATCCACCATTCGCTGCCGATGCCCTGCGAGACGAGGTAGACCACGAGGATCGTGGAGACGAGTCCGAGCAGACAGGTGACGATCCCCCAGACGACGAGGCGGCGGCCGACCTGGAAGACGAACCGGCCGGAGACGTCGGCGGAGACCGCAGAAACCAGGGCCGCAGGCAGACCGATCATGCCCGCCGCCAACGCCGTATGCCCGAGGCCTTGCTGCATGTACATCGCGACGAGAACCCAGACACTGGTCACGCCCATGAAGTAGAGGGCGATGATGATCGACCCGTTGCTGAAGCTTCTGATCTT
The DNA here is from genome assembly GCF_047300845.1 of Brevibacterium sp. GP-SGM9. NCBI lineage: Bacteria > Bacillati > Actinomycetota > Actinomycetes > Micrococcales > Brevibacteriaceae > Brevibacterium > Brevibacterium sp. GP-SGM9. Next base: position 528,478 of record NZ_CP178563.1, read on the forward strand.
GAACAGATTGAGATCGACCATGGGCGGACGTCCCCGTGCCGCGTAGCGCCGCTCCCACTTGGTCCAGAAGACGAGAGTGAGCAGACCCACCGGCAGTGCCAGCCACACGAACCATCCGAGCGACGACTCGACGAAGGGCAGCAGGACGAGCAGCACCGCGACGCCGAGGAGGATCACACCGACGGGATCGAGGTCCCGGTTCCTCTTCTCCTCCTGCGCCTCGATCGGACGCCAGGCACCTGTCGGCAGCCACTGCCTGGCCAGGATCAGGGCGAGCACCGCGAAGGGGACATTGACGAGGAACGAGGCTCGCCATCCGAAGTCCTCACCGAAGATCGTGATGAGAATCCCCCCGAGGACCGGGCCGATCGCCACCGACAGTCCGACGGTGGTGCCCATCATCCCGAAGGCGCGGCCGCGTTGGGGACCCTGGAAGTACTGCTGGAGGAGACCGACGACCTGGGGGTTGAGCAGACCGGAGCCGAGTCCCATAAGCACACGGGCGATATTGAGAGTCAGTGGGCCGGGCGCGATCCCGGCGACGAGTGATGAGAGACCGAACAGGCCGACGCCCATCATGAACAGCTGTCCCCTGCCGAAGACGTCTCCGGCACGGCCGGCAGCGACGAGGACGACGCCGAAGGACAGCGCATAGCCGGTGAGCACCCACTGGAGCGCCGAGGATGAGGCCCCGAGGTTGTCACCGATGGCCGGGAGGACGACATTGATGATCGACACCGAGAGCAGGGACATGAACAGTGGGACGAGGCCGATGAGGAGGATCCGCCTCTGCGTCACTGTCATGCGCGAACGCTCGGTCACGTCACCACCCCTTCACGATTCGGGCTCGATACGCCCCTGCGAGCAGCCTCGTCGATACCCTCTGATTTTTCTGCAAGTCGGACTGTTTCATCATACGGTGTCGTTCGCCCAGACCTGCATGACCGTGACATATCGGCCGGCAGCCCCCAGTCGGTGGGGCAGCAGATGCTCGACAGCGTGCGTCTCAGAACGAGGTGCCGGTGGCGGGTCCTTCGGTGTTGGGCTTCCACCCCAGAGCAGGGGCGACGTGCTCGGCGAAGGACTCGAGGATGTGGAGGTTGTAGTCGACGCCGATCTGACTCGGAATCGTCAGCAGAACGGTGTCTGCCTCCTCGACGGCGACATCGGCCTTGAGCTCCTCGATGAGACGATCCGGTTCACCGGCATAGGTGCGGCCGAAGGTCGAACGGGTGTCGTCGATGATGCCGATCTGGTCGCCCTCGGCACCGGACCGCCGGCCGAAGTAGAGATCATCGAGATTCGTCGTGATCGGGAAGATGGACCGACTCACGGACACCCGGGGTGTCCAATCATGACCGGCCGCTGTCCACGCTGCGCGATAACGTTCGATCTGCTCCCGCTGGAGCTCGGCGAAGGAGGCACCAGTGGCTTCGGTCAGCAGGGTCGAACTCATCAGGTTCACCCCCTGCTCGGCCGCCCACTCAGCGGTCGAACCCGAGCCGGCGCCCCACCAGATTCGCCGGTCGAGACCGGGCGAGTGCGGCTCGATGCGCAATCGGCGTCCGGGACCGAACTGGGCCGGATCGGCGGGCGTCATCTCTTCGCCCCGCACGGCCGCCATGAACGTCGAGAACTTCTCCCGCGCCATGTTCGCGGCCTTGGGCTCGGTGGGGTCGGTGTAGCCGAAGGACTCCCACCCGCGCAGCGCCGGTTCCGGTGATCCCCGACTGATTCCCAGCGCCACGCGCTGATCGGAGAGAAGATCGAGCGCGGCGGCCTCCTCGGCGAGGTAGAGAGGGTTCTCGTAGCGCATATCGATGACCCCGGTACCGACCTCGATGCGTGAGGTCTTCGCGGCGATGGCCGAGAGCACCGGCATCGGCGAAGCCGCCTGCTCTGCGAAGTGATGGACCCGGAAGTATGCACCGTTGACGCCGATCTCATCGGCACCGACCGCGATGTCGACGGCCTGTTTGAGCGCCTCCTTCGCGCCGTAGCCTCCGGGTGCACTGCCTGCCCCGTAATGTCCGAAACTCAAGAATCCGAATGACTTCATATTCCTGCCAACCTGGTTGATGCTTCAAGTATTCCTTGCGGACGGAAGACCCCGGGCACGACGAAAGCCCCGTCCTGAACGGACGGGGCCTTGGCGGCTCCCCCGGCTGGGCTCGAACCAGCGACCCTTCGATTAACAGTCGAATGCTCTGCCAACTGAGCTACGGAGGAACGTCGCAGTGACCTGCGCACGTTGATTCAGCTTAGCAAAGACATCTCCATCTCAACAAAACCGAAGGCAGTGCGTTAGCTCACATCGTTCCGGTTTACCCCACTCGCTCCCATAAGCAAGCCTTACAGTCAGGACAAACACAGTCTCGGACCACCACTGCGGTACTCCTGGACTGTAAAATCGAAGCGATCCTCGACCACATCCCCACAGCGGAAGAAGCAACGTGACCATAGTGGCAATCGCCTTCGCCGTCCTCGCGGCAGTGGCTCTGGCCTATGGAGCACTGTTCCAGCATGAGGCCGTGGTCGGTCAGGATGATTCGCACAACGGACTGAGCTGGGCCAACTTCAAGGAGCTGCTCGCCAACCGTCGCTGGCTGCTCGGACTCCTCATTCTCGGACTCGGCACCGCCGGCAACCTCGTCGCCCTCGCGCTGGCCCCTGTCATGGTCGTTCAGCCCATCGGTGCGTTCTCACTCATCGTCTCCGTGCTGCTGGGCATCCGCCATCGCGGACTCAAGGTCAATCGCCGCCTCGTCCAAGCGGTCGTCTGGTGCACGGTCGGGGTCACACTCTTCGTCGCACTCTCGGCGACGACAGCACGCTCCGAGGTCCACCTCGGCGGGGATGCGATGCCGCTGGTGTGGATCACCGGAATCGTCGTCGTCATCGGTCTGATCATCATGATCGCCTTCCGCCACGCTCCACAGCTTGTGCTCATCACCGCCGCCGGGCTGCTGTTCGCCTGCGTCGCCACGAACGCGCACCTCGTCAGCGTCCAGATCCTCCGCGCCGGCCCCGACCAGGTGACCTGGATCAACGTGGTCGGCCTTGCCGCCGCAGCGGCTCTGGGCTCGTGGTTCGTCCAGAACGCCTACGCGGCCGGACCCCCGGAGATGGTCATCGCCGGACTCACCGTCGTCGATCCGATCGGTGCAGTGATTCTGGGCACCGTGGTTCTCGGCGAGGCGCAGTCCGCTCCGGTGTGGCTGATCATTGCGATCACGGCCACCGGATTGGTCGCCTGCCTGGGGGTCGTTGTATTGTCGCGTTATCATCCCGATGTCAAAGATCGTGAAGCCGAGCGCCGAGTCGCTCGCCGGAGCGACACATTGACCGACACCGAGGAGAGCTGAATCCTGTCCGCGCACCGTCACACACCACCCCGCCGAATCCTCATTCCGACCGAGACCTACGCCCCCGAGGTCAACGGTGCGGCGAAATTCGCCGAGCGCCTCGCCGCCGGGCTCGCCGCTCGTGGCAATGAAGTCCACGTGGCCTGCCCCTCCGCCACGGGCAAGGCATCCGTGAGCACCGAGGACGGAGTAACCGTGCATCGGCTGACCGCACATCGCTGGCCGCTGCATCCCACCTGGACGATCTGCATGCCCTGGGAGACCAAGCCGGAGCTCTCCCGTCTCCTCGACAGCCTGCAGCCCGATGTCGTCCACACCCAAGCCCACTTCGTCATCGGCCGCTACGCCTTCTCAGAGTCGATCAGGCGCGGCATCCCCGTCGTCGCGACGAACCATTTCATGCCCGACAACGTGCGCCCCTACATCAAGGCGCCGAAGTCGCTGCTCGACGGTGGAACGGCGATGGCCTGGTGGGATCTGCGCCGGAAGTTCCAATCGGCCGACTTCATCACGGTGCCCACCCAGCTGGCCGCCGATCTGCTCACCCAGAACGGGTTCACCTCACCGATCCGCGCGGTGTCCTGCGGGATCGACCTCGACCGTTTCGCCCACCTGAGCGAAGTCGAGAACTCCCCCGCCGAGGCGACTCCCCCGCGGGTGCTCTTCGTCGGCAGACTCTCGGCGGAGAAGCACGCAGCAGACATCGTCGAGGCCGTGGCGAAGACGGACCCGGCGATCGGTCTCGAAGCCGACATCGTCGGCGGTGGGGATCAGGAGGAGCCGCTCAAGGAGTTGGCCGAGAAGCTCGGCATCGCCGACCGGGTCCATGTCCTCGGCAAGATCAGCGACAAGCAGCTGATGGAGGCCTACCAACGGTGCACGTTCTTCTGCATGCCGTCGACCGCGGAGCTGCAGTCCATCGCCACTCTCGAGGCCCTGGCCTCGCGCAAACCCGTGGTGCTCGCCGACGCCGTGGCTCTGCCGCATCTCGTCCGGGACGGTGTCAACGGCTATCTGTTCCCGCCGCGCGACATCGATGTGCTCGCCGATCGCTTCACGAGCATCTGCACGATGACCGAAGCCGCGCTCGACACGATGTCGCAGGCCTCTCTCGATGTCGTCGCCAAGCATGACATCGAATACACGCTCGACACCTTCGAGTCGATCTATGCCGAGGTCATCGGCGACGATCTCGACTCCCGCGCCGCTTGAGACTGCGGCAATTCCGCTCCACACGGTGCAGCGGAATTCTCGGCAGTACTGTTCCTCCACGATGCAGCTGAGTCTTCGGCGGCTCTGCACCACACTGCGCAGCTGAGTCTTCGACGTCTATCCCCGTCCGAAGTCAGCGGTCACCGGTGGGCGGCACGAACACCGTCGGTTCGGTGTCGATGAGCCCGAAATCGATTCCCTCGATCATGTCCTCGACATTCCGCCACCGAGGCTCTGCCGAGCCTGCGAAGCCGAGTGAGCTCTGCATCCATCCGAAGACATCCGGGATCGTCCAGCCGAATTCCCGCAGCTGCTGATAGGTCACCGCCCCATCCCTCTTCGCCAGCCGCTGACCGCTCGAATTGAGCACCAGCGGCACATGCAGCCAGCCCGGACCATTCACGCCGAGGACGTGGGCGAGGTAGGCCTGTCGGGGAGCCGACGACGCGAGATCGTCCCCGCGGACCACCTCGTCGATTCCGCTGGCGGCATCGTCGACGACGACTGTGAGGTTGTAGGCGAACACGCCGTCGCCGCGCCGCAGAACGAAATCGTCGACGGGCGCAGCGATCTCGCCGAGCAGTTCGTCGTCGACGAGGTGCTCGGCGTTGTCGGTGCGCAGCCTCAGCGCCGGTGCCCGGCCGAGTTCGTCCAGACGCGCCCGTCGGCGGGCCCGCTCGTCCTCGCCGAGGCTGCGGCAGGTTCCGGGATAGGCCCCGGGCGGCGCGTGGGGTGCGCTGGGGGCTTCGGCGATGTCCTTGCGTGAGCAGTAGCATTCGAAGACCAGACCCGCCTCGGCGAGGTGATCGATGGCAGCGGCGTAGTATTCGAGCCTGCGGGACTGCACCAGGGGCTCCTCATCGGGGACGACGCCGAGCTCGGAGAACACCGCCAACTGCGATTCCGCGGCACCGTCTCTGACCCGGTCGAGGTCTTCGATGCGCCAGAGGAACCGCCTTCCGGTCTGGCGGGCACGGACGTAGGCGAGCAGTCCGGAACGGATGTTGCCGATGTGCAGGTCGCCGCTGGGACTGGGCGCGAAACGACCCGCCCCACGCCCATCACGAACCGCTCCGTCAGACCCTGGCCTCACCCTTCGGCCACGAGGTCGCCGTACTGCGGGAAGCGCCGAATGTAGTCCTGGACATAGCTGCAGGTCGGCACGATCCGGATCTCACGTTCACGCGCCCGATCGAGGACGTGCGTGACAAGAGTCCGGGCGAAGCCGCGACGAGAGAACCCCTCGGAGATGATCGTGTGCTGGAGTTCGAGAGTCTCGGCATCGATGACACGGTAGGCGAGGAATCCGATGAACTCGGCCGGATCCCCGGCCGTGAAGATCTCGTACCGCTCCCGGCCGGGGTTATCGACGACTTCGACCGGGGTGGAATTGAGTTCGGGTTGCATCTGCGACTCCTTGTCACCGGCGACGATGCACGGTTCGTGCTTCTGACTTCTCTCCCGAACACTACACTCAGGTGACCGTCTTGGCCGAGAGCGCCCCGTCCTCCGTGTCGGCGGTGGTCTTGCGCTGCAGTCTGCTCTCGAGCCAGCGGGCGATCGCGGCGACGATCATGTTGATGATGATGAACAGCACCGCTCCGACGAGGAACGTCGGAAGCAGGTTGTTGTACTCGCGACCGATGAGGTTCACCTGATAGAGGAGATCCTGGTAGGTGACGATGAAGCCGAGGGCGGAGTCCTTGAGGAGGACGACGATCTGCGCGATGATCGTCGGCATCATCGCCCGCAGCGCCTGCGGCATGAGCACGAGACTCATCACCTGGCTGGGTCGCAGGCCGATCGCCATGGCCGCCTCCCGCTGGCCCTTCGGGACCGCGAGGATGCCGGCGCGGATGATCTCGGCAAGCACCATGCCGTTGTAGAGGGTGAGGCCGATGACGACCGACCAGAACGGGCCGATCGTGTTGCCGAATATGAGGAACATCGCGAAGATCAGCAGCAGCACTGGCACGCCGCGGAAGAACTCGAGCACGATGGTGCCCGGAATCGAGATGATCCGCGTACCCGAGAGGCGCAGGAGGGCGAAGATCACACCGAGGACGATGGCGAGCACCGAGGCGACCACGGCGACCTTGAGGGTGGCGAGCATGCCCGAGAGCAGCACCATCTGGATCTGAGTGAAGGTGAATGGATACCATTTGGCCGCGTCGAGCTGACCGGCATCGGCGAACTTCCAGACGATGAAGGCGATGAGGGCCAACAGCACGATCGCCGAGACGATCGAGAAGATGACGTTATTGCGGCGGGCCTTCGGTCCGGGCTCGTCGAAGAGGACCTGTGTCGGTGCACTCATCGCAGGATCACCAGCTTCTTCTCCAGGTAGTCGAAGACGCGTCCGAGGATCAGCGCCAGAATCAGGTAGGCCAAGGCGGTGCCGAAGAGCAGCGGAATGACGAGGTCGCCGCGCAGCTCGATGGCATTGCGCATAGCCGAGATCAGCTCCCGGTTGTTGAAGGCCGAGGCGATCGAGGTGTTCTTGAGCATGGCGATGATCACGCTGCCCAGCGGCGGGATCACGGTCCGGAACGCCTGCGGCAGGATCACCTGGCCCAAGGTCTGCCCGAAGGTCAGTCCGACGGCACGGGCCGCCTCGGCCTGACCGACCGGAATCGTCGCAATGCCGGACTTGAGGGTCTCGGCGACGAAGCAGGCGGTGTAGGCGGTGAGGGCGATCGTGGCGTAGACGAAGGAGTTGAAGGAGCTCGTCGCACCGAAGCGGATGTCGAGGAACGGCAGCCCGAAGGCGCAGAAGAACATCACCAGCGTCAGCGGGGTGTTCCGGACCACGTTGATGTACGTCGAGGCGGCGATCCTCAGCACCGGGGTCGGTGAGACCCGCATGCCGGCGAGGATGGTGCCGAGCACCATCGAGCCGAGGAGGGCGACGGTGAAGAGCTTGATCGTTCCCCACGTCCCCGAGAGGAACATTTGGAGAAGCTGCGGAAAATCCATTCCAGATTCCTTAATCGATGCGAGGGCACCATTCGGTGCCCTCGCATCATGTCAATCTGTGGACGTGTCAGTAACGGTCGATCTCGGGCTTGTCGACATCATCGGTCGACCCGAGGGTGTATTCGAAGGCCTTGTCCCAGTCGCCGTCGTCCATGCCCTTCTGCAGAGCATCATTGACCGCATCGCGGAGATCCTGGTCGTCCTTGGGCAGGCCGACGCCGTAGGGCTCCTCGGTGAAGGGCTTGCCCACAACCTTGAACTCACCCTCGTACTGCTGAGCGTAGCCGCGCAGGATCGCATCGTCGGTGGTCACCGCGTCGACCGAACCGGACTGCAGGTCGGTCACGCACTTCGAGTACGCGTCATAGGTGACGAGCTCGGCGTCCTTGTACTTGTCCTTGATGTTCTGAGCCGGCGTCGAACCGTCGACCGAGCACACCTTCTTGCCCGCGAGGTCCTCGGGGCCGGCGATATCGGAGTCTTCGGCCACGAGCAGGTCCTGACCGGCGACATAGTAGGGCCCGGCGAAGTCGACGACCTTCTTGCGCTCATCGTTGATCGTGTAGGTCGCGATGACCATGTCGACGTTGCCCTGCTGGAGGAAGGGCTCACGGTTGGCGGAGACGGTCTCGGTGTACTTGATCTGATCAGCACTGAATCCGAGTTCGGCCGCAACCATCTTCGCGATCTCGATGTCGAATCCTTCGGGGTCTTCAGAGCCGGCGGAGACGTTGCCGAGGCCGGGCTGATCGAACTTGACGCCGATGTTCAGCTCACCGGCATCCTTCGCAGCCTTCCAGGTCTTCGAATCGGCGAAGTCGGCTTCCTCGTTGACCGTGTACTCGGGAGCTTCGGACTGTGCACCGTCTCCTTCGGCCGGGGCATCCGGGGTGCCGCCCTGGCCGCAGCCGCTGAGGGCGAGCATACCGATGGCGACCGAGGCAACGGCCATGCTGAGCTTCTTCATTGTCTCTCCTTGTGATGGTGATTCAGAACTGTGGGTGTGACGAGTGACGAACGCGGCCTCCGCGGTGAGCCGAGCCGTCGATGAACAGGTTCAGTGGGTGAGGAGCTTCGACAGGAAGTCCTTGGCCCTGGTGGTCTGCGGATTGGTGAAGAACTCCTCGGGTTCGGCCACCTCGACGATCTCGCCGTCGGCCATGAAGACGACCCGGTGGGCGGCCTTCCGGGCGAAGCCCATCTCGTGGGTGACGACGACCATCGTCATCCCCTCCTTGGCGAGGCCGACCATGACGTCGAGAACCTCGTTGATCATCTCGGGGTCGAGCGCCGAGGTGGGCTCGTCGAAGAGCATCACCTTCGGCTTCATCGCCAGCGCCCGCGCAATCGCCACGCGCTGCTGCTGACCGCCCGAGAGCTGAGCGGGATACTTATCAGCCTGGTGGGCGACGCCGACGCGTTCGAGCAGCGCCATCGCCTGCTTGTCGGCTTCGGACTTCGAGAGCTTGCGCACCTTGATCGGACCCAGGGTGACGTTCTCGAGGATCGTCTTGTGAGCGAAGAGATTGAAGGCCTGGAAGACCATGCCCACATCGGAGCGCAGCTGAGCCAGGGCGGCACCTTCGGCGGGCAGCTCCTTGCCGTCGATCGTGATCGAACCCGAGGTGATGGTCTCGAGGCGATTGATCGTCCGGCACAACGTCGACTTACCCGAGCCCGAAGGGCCGATGACGACGACGACTTCCTGCTCCTGGATGTCGAGGTTGACGTTCTTCAGGGCATGGAAGTCACCGTAGTGCTTCTCGACGTTCGTAACCGACACCAGCGGTTGTGACTCAGCTCTCATGGACACTGATCTTAGTGAAAAGTGTCCTCACATGAAAAACGTGGCGTCTTGTCAGGAGAACTGCAACCGACTTGTGACCTCGAACAACGCCCGGTCGACGCCCGGCCGAAGTCCGGTCGACGTCAGCCTGACATCAGGCCGACGCTGTCCGGGACCGTCGTCGTCCACACCACGGGCTCGGTTCGCAGCGGTTCAGCCGGCCGTCGCCCCGTGCACGATGGACTCACCCTCCTCGCGCAGCTCGACCTTGCGGATCTTGCCCGAGACGGTCATCGGGAACGACTCCCGGACCTCGACATAGCGGGGAATCTTGAAGTGGGCGAGCTTGCCGGAGCAGAACTCGCGCACCTCCTCGGCGTCGAGTGAGTCGAAGCCGTCCTTGAGGATCACCCAGGCCATCAGCTCCTCCCCGTACTTCTCGTCGGAGACGCCGATGACCTGGACATCGCGGATCGCCGGATGGTGGTAGAGGAACTCCTCGATCTCGCGCGGGTAGACGTTCTCCCCTCCCCTGATGACCATGTCCTTGATCCGGCCGGAGATGTCGACATAGCCGTCCTCGTCCATGATCGCGAGATCACCGGTGCGCATCCACCGCGCGGAGTCGATCGCCTCGGCGGTCTTGTCCGGCTGTTCCCAGTACCCGAGCATGACCGAGTAGCCGCGCGTGCACAGCTCGCCCTTCTGTCCGCGTGGGACGGCCAGGCCTGTGACCGGGTCGGCGATCTTGATCTCAAGGTGGGGCATCACCCGGCCCACGGTCTGGGTCCTCGCCTCGAGCGAGTCGTCGACCCGGGTCATCATCGACACGGGCGAGGTCTCGGTCATGCCGTAGCAGATCGCGACCTCGGACATGTTCATATCGTCGATCACCCGCTTCATGACGTTGACTGGGCAGGGCGATCCGGCCATCACCCCGGTGCGCAGGGTGCTCAGGTCGAAGTCGGAGAACTCGGGGTGTTCGAGTTCGGCGATGAACATCGTCGGCACGCCGTAGAGAGAGGTCGCCTTCTCCTCGGCGACGGCGCGGAGGCTGGCCACGGGGTCGAAGCCGGGTGAGGGCAGGACGATGGCCGCCCCGTGGCTGAGTGCCGCGAGGTTGCCGATGACCATCCCGAAGCAGTGGTAGTAGGGAACGGGCAGGACCACCGAATCGGCAGAGGTATAGGCGAGGAGCTCGCCGATGAAGAATCCGTTGTTGAGGATGTTGTGGTGGCTCAGCGTCACCCCCTTCGGGAAGCCCGTGGTGCCCGAGGTGTACTGGATGTTGATCGGATCGTCGGAGGACAGTTCGTCCATGACCTGCTGCAGGCGCACGCCGTACTTGGCCGAATCGTCATCGAGCAGCCGCCGTCCGGCCTCGATAAGTTGGGCAAAGGACTGACGTTCGCCGATGGAGGCCTCGCCGAGGAGGTCGTCGGGGACCGTGTCGATGAAGACGAGATCCAGTCCCGGCACCTTCGCCGCGACCTCGGTGGCGATCGCATGGTAGTCCGAGTGCGGGGGTGCGACGATCTGGGAGACGAGGAGTCTCATTCCCGACTGTTTGGCGACGAATTCGAGTTCGTGGCTGCGATAGGCGGGATTGACGTTGACGAGGATCGCCCCCATCTTCGCCGTCGCGTACTGGATCAGCGCCCATTCGCCGAGGTTCTGGGCCCAGATGCCGACACGATCTCCCTTCTTCACCCCGCGCTCCAACAGACCGATGGCCAGCGCATCGGTATCGCGGTCGAATTCCGCGTAGGTCCAGCGACGACCAGAGTGCCGGTCGACCAACGCGGTCGCCGTCGAGTTGGCGGCCGCGACCGCCTTGAGGTTGGCGGGGATCGTCTGCCCCAGCAGCGGAGTGGTCGACGGTCCGGAGGTGTAGGAAAGTTCTGCCACGGCGAAGTGCTCCCTTGCGCTGATGCGAAATGTCTACTGTGATCTACTGCACAGTATTCCTTCTCGATCGGTCTCGCAAAAGCTGCGCAGGAAATCGCGCCCGCGCTTCGCCGCCGCGGTGTCGATCTCGCCCACCTCGGCGACGTAGTCCGTGCGCCCGGAGTCGATGAGGACCAATGAGGACGCCAGGGCGATGACGTCGTCGACATCATGGGTCACGAGCAGCGCGCTGCGCCCTTCGAGCACCTCGCGCAGCACCTTGCGGGTCTCGACCTTGACGTCGACGTCGAGAGCGGCGAGCGGTTCGTCGAGCAGAAGCAGCCTGGGTTCGATAAGGAGGGCGCGGGCCAGGGCGATGCGGGCGGCCTGCCCGCCGGAGACCGCGGAGGGGCGGCGTCCGGAGGTGTGTCCGACGCCGAGGCGGTCGAGCATGACCTGACCTCGCCGGCGGGCGTCCTGCCGGCTCAGGCCCTGACAGCGCAGCCCGTAGGCGACGTTGTCGATGACGCTGAGGTGGGGGAACAGCAGCGGGTTCTGCGCGAGGTGGACGATGCCGCGGTCGTGGATCGCCGGCCACGTGCCGGCCTCGATGTCGAAGATGACCTCGTCGCCGATGCGCAGCGAACCGCTGTCTGCGGCCAAGGCCCCGGTGATGACGTGGAAGAGCGTCGACTTCCCGGCGCCGTTGCGACCGATGACCGCCGTCGTCGCGGCGCTGGGCACACTGAAGTTCAGTTCGACATCGCGCTCGTCGAGCGTGGCCTGCAACTCGATGGCCGGGTGAGAGGGCGGGAATTCCCGCCGAGGCGGTCCTCCGGTGCCGGCGGCGGATTCGTCGGCGTCCGGGGCCGATGCAGAGCTGTCATTCGCCGCGGTGCTCAGCGTCGGATACGTGGGACGAGGCTGCACGCCGGCAGGTGCGACTGCCCCGTCCGCGTCATCGCCGCTCGGTCGGCTGGGCCGCAGCTTCGGGGCGTGCGGGGAGCGGTAGGCGAGGACGATGATGATCAATGCCACGAGCACGAGGAGCAGGGAGAGCGCGATCGCCGACTGCGGATCGGACTCGCGGACGAGATAGATCTGCAGCGGCATCGTCCGGGTCACCCCTTCGAGGGAGCCGGCGAAGGTCAGGGTGGCACCGAATTCGCCCAGTGAACGGGCGAAGCACAGCACCGCTCCCGTCATGATTCCGGGGCGCAGCAGCGGCAGAGTCACGGTGAAGAAGACCCGTCCGGGCGTTGCTCCGAGTTCGGCGGCGGCGAGCTCATAGCCTGTCCCGCGGGCCGCGACTGCGGTCTCGACGGACATCACCATGAAGGGCAGCGAGACGAAGATCTGCGCGACGACCACGGCGGCCGTAGTGTAGGCCAGCCCGAGTCCTGCATCGGTGAGCAGCGAGCCGAGGTAGGCCGACCTCCCCCAGGTGTAGAGCAGCGCGAGACCGCTGACCACCGGAGGCAGCACGAGCGGCAGGAGGATGAGGGTGCGCACGATCCGCTGCCCCGGGAACGTCTTCGTCGCCAGCAGATATCCGAGTGGGAATCCGATGGCGACGGAGACGATGGTGGAGACGACCGAAGTCAGCAGCGACAGCCCCATGGCGAAGCGCGATTCCGGAGCGAGGACGACCTCGCTCAGAGTCCCCGGTTCGATGCGGGAGATCATCCCGATGATGGGAACGAGCAGGAATGCGATTCCGATCGCCGCGGGAATCCACAGCCATGAGGGCGCCGTGGAATGGCTGTGGCTGCGTCTGTTCATCAGGGAGTGGCGAACCCGGCGTCCTCAAGCAGCTTGGCCGCTGTGTCCGTGCCCAGGAACTCGACGAAGGCGTCCGCCGCCTCTTGGTTCTCACTGGCCTTGACCGTCGCCGCCGGGTACTGGTTGACCACCTTGTCGGCACCTTCGAGGTCGACCATCTCGACCGCACCGTCGCCGCGCGGAATGTCGGTGACGTAGACGATGCCGGCATCCGCCTGGCCGGAGCTCACCTTGCCGAGCACATCGGTGACCGAGTTCTCTTCGCTCTTGGGATCGAGGGTGACATCATTCTGGTCGGCCCACTTCTCCGTGGCCGATCCGCAGGGCACCTGCGGGGCGCAGATGACGAGGTCCTTGCCGGCGAAGTCCTTCGGGGTCTCGATCTTGCCCGGGTTGCCCTTGGGCACGGCGAGAGCCAGAGTGTTCGAGGCGAAGATCTGCGGCTCACCGGCCAGGAGATCGTCCGAGGCGAGGGTGTCCATGTTCTTCTCGTCCGCGGTCGCAATGACATCGGCCGGTGCACCCTCTGAGATCTGGGAGACGAGATCGGAGGAGCCGGCAAAGGAGAACTTCACGTCGGAGACATCGCTGTTCTCCTTCTTGAACTCCTCGGCGACGTCCTCGAAGACGTCTGTCAGGGAGGCGGCGGCGAAGACGGTCAGTTCGGTCTTCTCCCCTGAATCGGAATCCGATTCGGCTCCCGTGCCGAATGAACATGCTGTCAGGGTGAGCGCTGCGGCGATGCAGATCGCTGAGAGTTGCTTCTTCATACCCCCATTTAACCCGCATCTGCGGATTAAACTGGCAATTCCATCAGCATTTGAGACAGATCATTGATTTCCGAGCGTGTCGATCGAGACCATCGTCGCCTTCACCGAGGCGGTGGCGAGGCTGCCGGGTTCGAGTTCGAGCTGCCGACAGGCCTCAGCCGACATCAGCGACACCACCCGGAAGGGGCCGCACTGGAGGCTCACCTGTGCCATCACTCCGTCGATGAGGACCTCGGTGACGAGTCCGGCGAACCTGTTCCGGGCCGAGCTGACCACCCCTGTCGGGTCCTCGAGCGCGGCCGGACCCGCCTGGGCCAGTCCGACGAGCTCCTTGCCGTCGACGACGGCGCGGTTCGAAGCGTCCTTGCGTTGGCTCAGTCGGCCCTCATTGATCCACCGCCGGACGGTGTCATCGCTGACACCGAGGAATCGTGCTGCTTCGCTGATGCGCAGTTCGGTCATTCGAGTGCTCCCACCCATTCTTCGGTGCCGTCGGTGAAGTGCTGGTGCTTCCAGATCGCGACCTCGGCCTTGACCTCGTCGATGAGTTCGGCGCACGCGGCGAAGGAATCCTTCCGATGGGCCGAGGCGACGACTGCGGCCAGGGCGACGTCGCCGATCTCCAGGGCGCCCACCCGGTGGGACACCGCCAGTCGCACCTCGGGGTGGGCGGCGGCGATCCGCGCAGCCACCTCGAGGATCTGGTCTCCGGCCAGCGGATGCGATTCGTAGCTGAGCCCGCGGACGGACCGTCCCCCGTCGTGGTTGCGGATGATTCCGGAGAAGCTGACAGCGGCTCCGCAGGTGTCGGTGACGACCTCGGGTTCGAGGGATTCGGTGCTGATCGGGGTCTCGACGACGTCGGCGCGGATGACGCTCATGCTTCTCGGATCCAATCGCCGCTGCGGCCCCCGGACTTCTCGATGACCTTGATGTCGCCGATGACGGCCCGATTGTCCACGGCCTTGATCATGTCGAAGATCGTCAGCGCAGCCACGGACACGGCCGTCAGCGCCTCCATCTCGACCCCGGTCTTGGCAACGGTCTTCACCGCTCCGGTGATGCGCACACCGGTCTCGAGCAGTTCGAAGTCGACGTCGATGCCCGTCAGCGGCAGGGGGTGGCACAGGGGGATGAGATCGCTCGTGCGTTTGGCCCCCATCACCGCGGCGATCCTCGCCACGGGCAGGGCATCGCCCTTGGGCAGGCCCGCCTCGGCGATCATGTCGATGACCTCGGCACGCGTGGTGATCAGGGCGGTGGCCACGGCTCGGCGTCGGCTCACATCCTTGTCTCCGACGTCGACCATCTGGGCTGTTCCGGACTCATCGACGTGCGAGAGCGTCATTCGATCTTCCACGTCCTCAGCATATCGTCCACCGGAGCGAAGGGGTCGGCGGGGTCGTGATGCGGATATCCCGCCGGGACGAACAGGAGACGGTCGCTGAGGGCATAGTTGCCCAGCAGATGCGAGCGGGAACCGCCGACCAAGACGAGACCATCGGCGCTCAGACGCGCCCGCCTGACTTGGAGCTTGCCGGCGGGCGGAGGCTCGTCGAGTCCGTTGGGCAGTCGGTGGAATTCGACCTCGCGCGGGTCGTCGTCCGTGCCCAGGCCCAACAGGGCCGGACGGATGAACATCTCAAAGCTGATGAGCGTGCTGACCGGATTGCCCGGCAGCGCCACCCAGGGACGATCTGCCAGACGACCGCAGCCCTGCGGTCCCCCGGGCTGCATGGTGATGGGATCGAAGACCATCGACGACCCGGGATCGGCCGCGGCGGCGAGCTTGACGACCTCGTAGGCGCCCTTGGAGATGCCGCCGGTGGAGATGACGAGCTCGGCCGTGGTCTGCCGCACTCGCTCGAGCAGCAGGCCCGGGTCATCGGGCACCCGGAGGATCTCGACCTCGACGCCGAGGCGGCGCAGTGCGGCGGTGAGCGTGACCGAATTCGCGTCGTGAATGCCGGCGGCCGCCTCGGCGAGGATCTCATCCCCGGTGCTGACCACGAGCACCCGCGGCAGCGCCAGCACGGGCAGCTCCCGGATTCCGCAGGACGCGGCCACGCCGAGGTGGGCCGGCGTCAGCCGAGTTCCTTTGCTGAGCACTCGTTGTCCGGACCGGACATCGCTGCCGCGGGCCCGGACGAAGCTTCCGAGCTGTGGGAGGCCGCCTGCGGCCGGCACCGCCACCGTGATCTCGGAAGACTCGAAGGCTCCCGGTTCGGTGTCCTCGATTCTGATCACGGTGTCCGTGCCCGCCGGCAGAGGCGCCCCGGTCATGATCTCGACGGCCGTGCCCGCCGCCACCTCGGCGCCCCGTGCACCGGCGGCGACCTGCCCGGCGACGGGGATCGGGCCGATCACGAGCGTCCGCGAACCGTCCGGACGGGTGCGGTGCTCCTGCGGGGCCTGCTCAAGTGTCGCGGTCGCCACCGCATAACCGTCCATGCTCGAATTGTCGAAGCCGGGAACGTCGATCGCCGACTCTACGTCCTCGGTGAGCAGTCTGGGCGCATCGAGGAGGTCCCCGATCGGCGTCGACCGGGTTTCGAGGAGTGGAGCGATCGTCTCAAGGACTCGCGAACGATGCATGATCGGAGTAGTCATGGGACGATGATAGCGACACAGGTTTTCAAGGAGGAACAGGCAATGCGGAAGATCAGCCTGCCGATGCCGGTGCTGAGAACTCCGACGGTCGACCCCGGAGATTCCTTCACCGCTCACAATGAGGATTCGCTGCTCGATACCTTCGGGCGGCGCGCCCGCGACATGCGCATCTCATTGACCGATTTCTGCAACCTCCGCTGCACCTACTGCATGCCCGAAGAAGGCGTGGAGTTCATGTCTCGCGATGCCGCGATGTCAGCTGCGGAGATCGTGCGGTTCGCGCGCATCGGGGTTGAGAAGTTCGGTGTCGATCAGATTCGCTTCACCGGTGGGGAGCCGCTGACCCGCAAGGACATCACCGAGATCATCTCCGGGGTCGCCGCCCTCGAACCGCGACCGAACATCGCTCTGACGACGAATGCGATCGGTCTGGACAAGCGGGCCCCGAAGCTGCGCGAGGCGGGTCTCGATCGGATCAACGTCTCCCTCGACACGGTCGATGCCGCGACCTTCGAAGAGATCGCCCGCCGCCCGTTCCTCAACCGGGTGCTCGAGGGCATCCAGGGGGCGCAGGATGCCGGACTCGATCCGGTCAAGATCAATGCCGTGCTGCTGCCGGGGATCAATGACCAGCAGGCTCCCGAGCTGCTGCGGTGGTGCCTCGAACGAGGTTTGAGTCTGCGTTTCATCGAACAGATGCCGCTCGATGCCGGACACTCCTGGCAGCGTTCGTCGATGATCACCGCTGCCGACATCTTCGCCCTCCTCGAACCCGAGTTCATCCTCACCCCGGATTCGGCGCCGCGAAACGGAGCCCCGGCCGAGAAGTTCAGGGTCGCTTCCCGCTCCGCTCCGGACACGATCCTCGGGGATGTCGGAATCATCGCCTCGGTGACCAGACCCTTCTGCGCCGATTGCACCCGCACCCGACTCACCGCCGAAGGGCGGGTGCGCACCTGCCTGTTCTCCCACACCGAGGTCGATCTGCTCACGGCGATGCGGTCCGGGGCCGACGATGAGGCGATCGCGAACCTGTGGAAGGGCGCGCACTGGAAGAAGCTCGCCGGACACGGGATGGACACCGCAGACTTCCAGCAGCCCCAACGACCCATGAGCGCCATCGGAGGATAAGTGCCAGAGATCAGCGTCCGCTTCTTCGCCGCGGCCCGAGAGGCCTTCGGCACCCGGAAGTCGCGCCTGCAGGCCGGGTCCGTCGACGAACTCGTGGCACTGCTCGCTGAGGGGGCCGATCAGCAGGCGGCAACAGTGCTCTCACGATCGAGCTTCCTCATCAATTCGGTGGCCGCCACCGATTATGCGGCGGCTCTGTCCGACGGCGACACCGTCGATGTGCTCCCGCCCTTCGCGGGAGGCTGAGGCACCTGCCGTTTGAGCGGCGTCAGCGCATCAGGTTTGTGATTGCTTCAGCCCCGTGAGAGGTAGGCGAGGTAGCCGCCGCTGATCGAGCTGACATCGTATCCGCGCTTGCGCAGCTGGGCCGCCGCCGTCGATGACCGCACCCCCGAGCGGCAGTAGAGCGCCACGTGGTCGTGGGCGAGGTTCGGTTCCGGATCGGCGAGAAGTGCGTCCATGGGCAGGTGCTGCGCCCCGGGGACGCGTCCGGCCGAGACCTCATCGTCCTCGCGGATGTCGATGATCACCGTGTCCTGCTCCAGCTGCTCCCACCTGATCACTGCCGGCCCCAGGTTCGGGGGCGTGTTCGTCGTTGGGGCCTCGGGGTCGGCTGCCACCGCGAGCTCCGGCGCTGCTGTCGTGGGCTCTGGCGCTGCTGTCGTGGCCTCGGTCGTCAGCGCGTCGAACTCGCCGAGGTGGTCATAGTCGCCGCGGTGATCGCGCAGGTCCGTGACGGCCGCACGGGCGGGGTTGCGGCCCACGGGCACTCTCTCCCAACTCGCGTCGAGGCTGCTGTGCACCATGACCGCGTTGATCAGCGGCGTGCCGATTCCGGTGAGCATCTTCACCGTCTCCATGGCCATGGCCGATCCGATGCTGCCGCACAGGGGGCCGAGGACTCCGGCGGTCGCGCAGTCGGGGACGCTGCCCGGTGCGGGGACGACCGGATAGAGGTCCCGCAGCGTGGCATTGCCACCGGCGGCGTCGAAGACGGCAAGCTGCCCGTCGAAGCCGAGGATGGTGCCCCAGACGAGCGGGCGGCCGAGGATCTCGCAGGCGTCGTTGCTCAGATACCGCGTCGCGAAGTTGTCGCTGCCGTCGACGACGATATCGGCTTCCCCGATGAGGTCGAGGGCGTTGTCCGTGGTCAGCAACGTCGGGTTAGTGCGGATCTCGATGCTCGAGTTCAGTCCCTGCAGATGCCGGCGGGCGGAGTCGACCTTGCGTTCGCCCAGACCGGCCTCGGAATGGATCACCTGCCGGTGCAGATTGCTCAGCTCCACCACGTCAGGGTCGACGACGGTGATTCGGCCGACCCCGGCCGCGGTGAGGTAGCTGAGCACCGGGGCGCCGAGTCCCCCAGCTCCGATGACGAGCACGTGTGAGTTGAGCAGGGTTCGCTGTGCCTCTGCGCCGAAACCGGCGAGGCGGATCTGCCGGGCATAGCGTGCCCGGCCGTCGGCGGCGTGTCCCTGGTCTGACATGTCCTCCATCCTAGTTCTTCGGCCGCTCAGCACTCGAGGACGTCGACGATGTCTCCCGGACACACTTCGGCTGTGCTCCGCGGGATGCGGATGATGACGTCTGCACCCGAATAGTCACGCAGGCGTGAGCGCGGAGTCCTCACGACCCCTCCCCCCGCGGTGTAGCCGCCCGGGATCAGAGTGACCCCCTTGGTGATGCCTGACAATTCGGGACCAGCGAAGACCGCCTTCCGCCACCGCTCCCGCAGGGGCCGTGCGGCCAGCAGGGAGACGGCGAAGAGGTGGAAGGACAGGAACGCACCGGCGGGTGTGCCGGGGAAATGCAGCAGCGGGACGCCGTCGAATCGTCCGTGACCCTGCGGTCCCCCCGGCCGCAGCGCCAAGTGATGGAATGTCGACCGTCCGCCTTCGAGGCCCTGTCGGACCACCTCGTACGCCCCGGCACTGATGCCGCCGGTGGTGATGATGAGATCGACCCGCTCACTCAGCTCGCCGAGGATGTCCAACAGCTGTGCAGGATCGTCTCCGCAGCTGCGTTCGATGGGCACCGCCCCCGCGGCGGAGACGGCCGCGGAGAGCATCGGCAGATTGGAGTTGTGGATCAGCGGGGTGGGCTCCCGGCCGTCGACGACCGAAGCAGGCTCCCCGACCGCGGCGAACGCAGGTGCATACGGCTTCGATCGCAATTCGTCCCCGGTGATGACGAGTCCGATCCGCACCGGCCGCTCGACCTCGACGCTCTCATGTCCGAGCATCACGAGGGTCCCGATGCCGGCGGCGCTCAGGCGGGCACCGGCGGCGATGACCGTGTCCCCGACCTCGGTGTCCTCCCCCCACCGCTTTGATGTTCCACCCTGGTCGCAGACGGTCCGAGAGCTCCGTGACCCGGATGCTCGAGGGAACCTCGCCGGTCGGGGAGGCATCGGTGCATTCGACGGGCACCACCGCCTCGGCGCCGGTGGGGACCTGGGCACCGGTCATCACCCGGACCGCTGAGCCCGGCCGCAGCGGGACTGGTCGATGTCCTGCGGGAATGTCACCGCGCACGTCCACCCGTATCCCCGCGGCGGCGGATGCGAGGCCGGCTGTGTCGAGGGCGAAACCATCCATCGCCGAGGTGGCGAAGGCGGGCATGGGGGTCTGGGCGATCACATCTCCGGCGGTGACACGACCGATCGCTGTGGTCACCGGAATCGTCTCGGTCCCCCGACGGGGTGCCAGATCGGCGATGGTGTCGCTGTAGTCCTCGGGGTCCAATGACGTCCTTTCCCTCTTCCTCCGACGATCCTACGGGTTAGGTCCACCTCGTTTCACGGCGCGGTGCCCTAGAGTGTGCAAGGTGGACACGGACACAGCGCTCGCCGCCCAATCACCGCATCGCCGACTCTTCTCCTGGCAGGGTGGAGCGGCAGCATTGCTGGCGGTCTCGGCGCTGTTCCTCTTCGGCATTGGCACCACCTTCCCGGAGCTGCGGGTTCTCGGCTACATCCCGATGGCGGTCTCGCTCGTCATCGCCTGGGTCAGTGATCGGGAGTTCGCACGCGATCTCAGCGTCATCGCCGGATGCCTGGGCCTGATCTCCTCGATCTCGGTCGAAGCCGACATCTCCTGGTCGAACATCGCCCGGATGGGCGTCGTGCTCTCGGCCGTGGTGATCGGCCCCTGGCTGATCACGAGGTACTGGTTCAAAGACACCACGATCGGCTTTCCGCTGCGCCGCGGGCAGCCGTGGTCGCGACTGGAATGGGCCTGGTTGGGCTTCGTCATTGTCGTCGCCTGGCTGGTTCTCCCACAGTACTTCATGCGCACCGGCGTCTACCTCAATTGGCCGCCGCTGACCGACTGGTCGGAGATCATCCGGCTCTTCTTCGGGGTCAACGCCGTCGGCATCTGGGACGAGCTGTTCTTCATCTGCACGGTCTTCGCCCTGCTGCGCAAGCACTTCGCGTTCTGGACGGCCAACGTGTTCACCACGATCATCTTCGTCTCGTTCCTGTGGGAACTCGGCTACCGGTCGATCGGGCCGCTGCTGACGATCCCCTTCGCTCTGGTGCAGGCCTTCATCTTCACCCGCACGAAGTCGCTGCCGTACACGGTGACCGTGCACCTGCTCTTCGACGCCCTCGTCTTCCTCACTATCGTCCACGCCCATCACCCCGAGGCGCTGCCGATCTTCATCGGCGTCTGAAGCGACGAAAACGCCCTCGCTCACGAACTGTGAGCGAGGGCGTCTCCGGCGGTGCAGATCATCGGCTGCGGCCGCAGCCGCTCCAGGATCAGCGGATGCCGCGCAGGGCCTTGAGCATCGGCTTCGTCAGGGTCAGGGCGATGAGTCCGAGCACGATGGACGCAGCACCGACCGACGACCAGTACGGCGTCTGGTTGTCTGCCGAGTAGTATCCGCCGAGGACGCCCGAGAGCGCCGTACCCACGCCGGAGGCGAGGAAGAAGACCGCGATCATCTGCGACTGGAACACCTTCGGAGCGACCTTCGAGGAGAAGGACAGACCGATCGGCGAGATGAGGAGCTCGGCGAAGACGAACAGCAGCAGGATGAGAGCGACCCACAGCAGGGGCGTCTCGTGGGGGCCGGAGTTCGCGAACGGCAGGAAGAGCAGGAACGCAATTCCGATGAGGATGAGCGAGAGGCCGGCCTTGACCGGGGTCGAGATCTGTCGCGTGCCTAGCTTGAACCAGATCGCTGAGAAGACGGGAGCGAAGGCGATGACGAAGATCGGCGGAATCAGCTGGAGCCAGTTGATCGGCATCTCCCAGCCGAAGATGACACGGTTCATCTGGGTGTCGGAGTACGCGGTGAGTGTGCCGAAGATCTGCTGGTACAGCGACCAGAAGACCACGCAGGTGACGAAGAAGGGGATGAACGCAAGAACGCGTGAGCGTTCCTCGGCGTTCGTCTGCGGGCTCACACCCATGACAATGAAGTAGCAGGCCGCGGCGCCCGCGGAGATGCCTGCGATCCACCAGTCGAGATTCTCCGGATTGACGACTCCGGAGAACCACAGGACGACGATGAGCACGACGGCGAGGACGATGGCCCCCAGGAATAGGTAGAGCTTCGACGTCGGCAGCGGGTTGACCGCTCCCCGCGATTCGTCCGGCAGGTTCTTCCGCCCCGTGGCGTAGATGATGAGGCCCAGCGCCATGCCGACCGCGGCCGCACCGAAGCCGACGTGGAAGCCGATCTCCTTCTGCAGGAGTCCGGTGATGAGCGGTCCGAGGAAGGCGCCGAGGTTGACGCCCATGTAGAAGAGCGTGAACCCGGCGTCCCGACGCGGGTCCTTCTCGGTGTAGAGCTCGCCGACGAGTGCCGAGGCATTGGCCTTGAGCCCGCCCGAGCCGAGTGCGACGAGGATGAGGCCTGCGGCGACTCCGCCGAAGCCAGGAATGACGGCCAGGCAGATATGGCCGGCCATGATGATGATCGCGGAGTAGAACAGGATCTTCTCGGCGCCCAGGAGCCTGTCCGCCAGCCATGCACCGAGGATGGTGGCGAGGAAGACCGCACCGCCGTAGGCGCCGACGATGCCGATGGCCGTCGGCTGGGGCATCCCCAGTCCGCCGTCGGTGACCTTGAAGTACAGGTAGAGGGCGAGGATGCCGTTCATCCCGTAGTAGGAGAACCGTTCCCACAGCTCGAGGCTGAAGAGCTGCATGAGGGGAAGGGGATGTCCGAAGAACCGGGTGTCGTTCCGCTCGGCCTCGGTCGTCGAGGTGCTTGATGACATAGTGTGCTTTCCGTAGTGCTGTGCAATCACACGATTCCTTGTGCGATTCACGTGGGCCAAGCGGAGATCTTACTCTTCGCCGAGTGATGGGTCACACGCGGCGATCACTGGGACGCACCGTCCCACAACGCGGAAACTACGAGTGAACCAGGTCTCTTTTTCGCGCCGATGAGCCGACGAGCAGGTTGAGCAGACCGGCGACGAAAACGATGGCTGCGGCCGCGATGGGAACGGCCATGGCAGCGGCAGTGCCGACCTCCTCGGCGAGGATTCCGTTGACGGCCGAAGCCACGGACTGGCCGACGATGATCGCGGAGCCGGCCATCGACATCACCGTGGCCGAACGTCCCAGCGGGGACCGTTCCGCGGCAAGACTGAACAGCGTGACGAGCGTGGGACCGACCGCAGAGCCCATCAGCAGCAGCGCGATGACGATGCCGCTCAGCCGGTCGGACACGGCCATGATGGTCGCCCCGCCGAGCATGAGCGGTGCGAAGGACAGCCACCGCGCCCAGAGCGCGTAGCGCGGTGAGAACAGGGCCACCGAGATCGCGAGGATCGCCGACCCGATGCCCATCATTCCGTAGACGAGACCGGCCTCCTCCGGGTGGCCGATGTCGTTCATCAGCGCGGTCAGTGCCGTCAGTGTCGAACCGAAGACCAGGCCGATGCCGAACACGCCGAGGACGACGACGAAGACCCCGCCGGTGAACAGCTCCCGGGCCGGACTCTGGACGGGTGTCTGAGCCGCATCCCCGGTCCGTCGGGCCCGTCCGCTCGGGTGGAGTGCGAAGGCCGAGACGAAGGCCAGGGTGAGGACGATGGCGCCGAAGATCGGGGCCACGGGGGTGAAGGCTGTGGCGAGGAGTCCGACGATGAAGGGACCGAAGACGAAGATGACCTCGTCTGCGGCCGATTCGTAGGCCATGGTTCCGTTGAGTATCTTCGGTTGCCGGGGCCCCTGCAGTCTGGTCGTGACGATCTCCACGAGGCGGGACCGAGACATGGGAGCGACCTGCGGGGAGGTGGCGCCGATCGCGAAGGCGGCGATGAGCACCACGGCATCGGGCAGGGGGCTGAACACGACCCACGCCATGAAGAGCAGTGCCAGACAGTTGAGCAGCCCGACCGTCAGCAGCACATAGCGTTGTCCCCACCGGTCCGCCGCGGCACCGATGAACGAACCGAAGATCGCGGTGCCGAGACCGACCATGGCGGAGTTGATGCCGCCCAGGCTCAGCGAGTCCCTGCCGGCGACGACGAGGGTGAGGACGCCGATGACGACCATGGCGAACGGCATCCGAGCCATGAAGGCGATCGGGAAGTAGCTGCGGCCGACGGTGGAGAACAGGGTCGGGGAGCCGTCTGCCTCTTCGGTGCGTGAGAGTTCCTTATGTGACATACCAATCCAGTGTTGTTCTCCCACTGTTGCGGGAGTCTGTGCCGCCGTGGTGACCTGGATCAAATCACTCGGTAGATGCACATGTCGTATCCCGACGCCGGTGGGCGTCTTCCCCCAGACTACCCGGTGCCGTCCGGCCGTCGGCACGGACCTCATTCCCATCGGCGACTCAGTAAGAATGCAGGCGGATCTGGGAGTATACGAGCATGAACTTCCTTGCTCGAGTTGTGGTGAATGCGTGTGCGATCTGGGTGGCGGCATGGCTTCTGCCAGGCGTCGCCATCTCCGGCAATCCCCTCGTCGAGGAGCAGACCGGACACATTCCGGCGATGATCATCTCCTACCTCGTGGTCGGGCTCATCTTCGGTCTGGCGAACGGATTCATCAAACCCATCCTCAGCTTCATCTCCGCGCCGATCACCTGCCTGACCCTGGGCCTGTTCTCAATCGTCATCAACGCGATCATGCTCGCCCTGACCAGTTGGCTCAGCGGCTTCACCCCGTTCGAGTTCACGATCGACAGCTTCTTCTTCTCAGCCATCTTCGCCGCGATCATCGTGTCGATCGTCTCTGCCCTGCTGGGCTGGCTGGTTCCGGAGCGAAGCGCCGACCGGGAGCGGTGAGCGGAAAGCTTCTCTACGCCATGTAGACTGATCTGCAAAGTGCCCACAGGACCGCAGAATCATCGCCGGAGGAGACCATGTCCAATATCGCAACGAAGAGAACTCGGAACTCAGCATCGTTCGCTGACGTCGTCGTCTTCGTCATCGCCTTCGCTCTCTTCGTATTCGGACTCTATCTGTTCGGCGCCTCGTTCTCCTCGCCCGCCGGCACCGAGTTCTGGGTGTTCTGGGCGGGCCTGCTCCTCTCGTCGTTCGCCTTCCTGCTCCCGATGATCTACATGTGGATCAGGGATCCGCGTCCGCGCGCCTGAACCACTGCTCGAAAGGGCCGCTGCGCTGCTGCGCGGCGGCCCTTTTCTGCATTTCGTCCTCGGGCCTGCGTACGTCGACGTCGGAAGCGCGGGTTTCCGCGCGTCGTCCTCGGGATATCGGCTCTCCGCTGCGAGTCGTCGAGTGTCCGTTTCAGGCGTGTTGCAGCGGTTGGGAGATGCGGGTTCAGTCCCTGTCCCGTGCGAATTCCATGATCCCCGAGGCGGTCGCTTCCGGGCGTTCGTAGTGAACCAGGTGACCGACCCCGCCGAGTTCGACGAACCGTGCATCGGGCAGCTTCGCGACGAACTCACGTGTCGGTCCGATAGGTGCGATCGCGTCACGGTCGCCCGCGATGACGAGGGTAGGCATGGTCAGCTCCTCGGCCACCTCGGTGACGGTGTGCGAGACCGAGGTCTCGAAGGCCTCCGCCAAAGACGCCCGGTCGGAGAAGGTGGAGAAGTGCTTCGCATGCTGGTCGTGGATATAACGCCGCAGGCCCCGATCCTTCGTCGTCGCCATCACCTCGCTCATCATTCGCACGATGAGCGGATTGGCCAACAGCTGGTGTCCCGCACGCTCCTGGAGGCGCGCGCCGAGACCGTAGTAGACGCGGGTGAGACCGGTGAGGAAGCGGGCGGAGCCTTCGAGGGCCGGAGTGGTGATCGGGTTGATGAGGACAAGCTCCGAGAGCTCCCCGCGCTCCGGCTGAGTCTGGGTCGCGTGTTGACCGGCCTGTGACAGGCGGGCCGCGAGGTGACTGACGAGGATCGATCCGAAGGAATGCCCGAGGACGACGGGCGGGCGCTGCCACCGCCTGGCCACCTCGGCGCGGAGTGCACAGAGATAGCCGACATAGGCGTCGATGCTCAGCCCTGCGGCCAGGGGCGCCGAGAGTCCGAATCCGGGCAGATCGGGAACGATGACGTCACGGTCCCTGACGGCCGCAGCGATGAGGTCCATTCCATGATGGTCCCCGCGGAAGCCGTGGATCATCAGCAGCGGACGCCTGCTCGACTCTCTGGGATGCAGCCACGCAGGTGTGGTGTGGTCAGCGACCTCTAGATCGATGCGGCGGGCCCCTGCTCTCACGGGTGCCGTCACAGGCGGCTGGCCGAGCGCCTCGGCACCACGACGACCGGAACGGGAAGAACCCGCAGGAGACGCCTGGCCCGAGCTCCCGCGAACACCTTGCCGCCGCGGCCGAGTCGGCTCGAGCCGATGAAGGCGAGTTCGCCCGGGAGCCAGTCGACGTTCTCGGCGGCCTCTTCGATATCGGCACCGGCCTGAGACTTCACTCTCGCCCGGCCGGACTCGAACATGTCCTTGGCGCGACCTGCGAGGACCGCTCCCCCATACTCCTCGGCGAATTCGGTGATCTCCTGGACCTCGTCCTCCAGCAGGCCGTCGTTTTCGATCAGGGACAGCAGGCGGAGGTCGACGTCGAGACCTGCGGCGGTCTGCACGGCGGCGCCGATCAGCGAGGCCGCACCGGGTCGTGCCCCGAACAGCGCGGTGATGCGCGAGATCGGGCCGATATCCGAATTCCCCGAGGGCGCGAGGATGACGGGAACCTCTGAGGCGTGGAGTAGCGTCGACGCAACGGTGCCGATGCGGAACTGACGCATCAAGGTGGTGGCTCGGGCCCCGATGACGATGCCCAGGGCACCCTCGGCCTCGGCGACCTCCATCAGCCCGATCGACTCGTTCGCAGCCGTGTGGATGACTCCACGAGCAGTCACGTCATCCGGGATGAGGGCCAATGCTTCGTCGAGCCATTCATCGAGCTGCTGTTCGACGATGCCGGTGCCGTCCTGCGGAATGGCATTGCCTGCGGTGAAGTTCGATGATTCGGGCCGCACGATCGTGACGACGAGTTCGATCTCGACCGATCGTGCGATCGAGATGGCCAACGAGACGGCGTCCCGACCACGGTCGGTCGCGATGTACCCGACGACCAGTCGTCGAGTCGTGGCTGCTGCATCCTGTGACATTGTGTTCTCCCAGCTAGGCGCGAGTCTGAGTCGATTCTACTTGGGAACCTGTGGCCTGGGGTCCACGTCGGTCGCGTCATCATCGCACTCGATCGAGTCGACGTTGCAATTCATCGAATTGACCTCGCAATGCATCGAGTCGACCTCGTGATTTGGATGGGCTGGACGAACGGCGATGGCTGGTTCATACGACTCCTGACCTGACGCTGCGGAAGAAAAGTTCAGAAATTGTGAACAGAACTTCCATTGAACTCAGAAGCTGTGCTAAATTCATAAGTGCAATTACGGATTCGCATAAAACCCAGAATTGCATTCTTTGAAATCTGAGCGTTGACGCCGCTCACCCGAGATCCACGACCAAGAAAGGAGCGCAGCTTCGATGATGAACATCCAGATCGCAGACCCCGACCTCCGAACATGCTTCGGCGTTCGCTGCCATGGCGGTTACGCTGCCTGCCTGATTGGCGGACAAGGACTCGCCGGCTGATCTCAGCCGTACTCTTCGTCTTTCTCCACCGGTCGACTGAACACCGGTACGCTTTCTTTCGCAGGACCACACTGCTCCGAACCCACGCATAGGCCTGCTCTGGCCTGTCAGCGCGGTATCGACACGTGACTGCACGGGACAGCGTCGTTCACCAGGCACGTTCGTTCACGGTCAACAGCGACACCTTCGGCTCTGACTCCGCTCGAGTCTGCTTGGCGCCCTTCCGACCTCCGCAGATCGACCGCCTACGCGGATCGACAACGCGCAGTCGGAGCCTATGGCCTGACACACTCCTCCTCGCGGAACTCGTGCACTGCCGAGAGCTATCGTAACTATTCAACTCAACCTGCCACATTGCGCGGGTTAGCTGAACTATTCTCATTTATCGCCATTCGGGGATTTCTCCTGCCCGAAAACGTAAAGGAGCAGTTTTGTCCACTGCATTTCCATTCACAATTCCACGTCGACTGGCACTGAGCACCGGACTGCGGTTGATCCAATGGGCTCGCCGCCCGGCGACCGCATCCGAAGCACGCAGCCACGTGCTCGTTCAGCGCCGAGAGGCCCAGCTGCGCAGCCGGGTACGGCAGAAGTCGCTTGCCGAGCAGCGCGAACGCGATATCGTCCGCTACCTGAGCCAGGTCAGGCCGTTCGTCTGACGGCCGGACCGGGTGTCTGGTTGCTTGAGTGCCGGGTCGGGCTCTGGTGTCCTCGGTTCGGACCGAGTGCCTGGTTGCGGCTGTGCGCCGGTGGCCGCCCCTGAACAACTCTCAGGGGCGGCCACCTCAGCTCTGTGGCAAGCGTCACTGTGATCCGATTTGGCGTCACGGCCGGCCCTGGGTAATATTGATCAGGCACGCGGGGGTATGGCGCAGTTGGTAGCGCGTCTCCATGGCATGGAGAAGGTCAGGGGTTCGAATCCCCTTACCTCCACCGCAGAAGAGCCGAAGTCATCTCAGATGACTTCGGCTCTTCGCCATTCATCGCCACATGCCCGCGTCTACATGGGTGTTATCGGCCAAAATGTGTGTATAAGACTCGCGTGTCATGCCCTGTATTCACCGTGATCGTCCACGGGTTAACGGTCCGATTGTGGGTCCAGGATCACCCGGAAGCGGTGGGTCAACGCGAAGTTCGAAAAAGTCGTCACTGGCGACGACCTTTTCGAGCCCGACGTTGCACCGAGCCGTATCTGACCCGGGGCCCGCAGGGTCGCTCGCCTGCCCTGAGCTCGACAGCGTTCGGAGCTAGTGTCGAGCCGCCACCACACCCGCCTCGAGATCGAGCAGGGTGCGCTTCTTCTCTTCGCCCCAGGCGTACCCGGTCAGTGATCCGTTCGCCCCGATCACCCGGTGGCAGGGCACGATGATGCTGATCGGGTTCCTGCCGTTCGCCGCTCCGACCGCTCGGGCGGCTGTCGGCCTGTTGATTTCTGCCGCCAGCTCGCCGTATCCGCATGTGGTGCCGTAGGGAATGCGGCCGAGTGCGTCCCATACGGTGCGTTGGAAGTCGGTTCCGACCGGGGCCAGCGGCAGGTCGAAGGTGGTGCGCTCTCCCGCGAAGTACTCCCCCAGCTGCCGACGTGCCTCGGCAAACACGTCGAGGTCTGGGTCTTCGCGTGGCTCCGACCGCGCCACCGCGGCCAGCCGCTCGATGATCTCGTCGAAGTCGTCGAGATAGAGTCCGGTCAGATTCTTCCCGTCGGAGGTCAGCAGGATCGCGCCCACCGGCGAATCGGTGATCGTATATCTCAGGGTGGTGGCTGTCGTCATTGTCGATGTCATGGTCATCTCCGGTTCTCTTCGGTGCGAAGTGCAGGTGAGGTCTGTGCAGGTGAGATCTGTGCAGAGTGGTGTGCCCAGAGCAGGTGGGTGAGGTACGAACGCCAGGGGCTGCATTGCGGAACGGCCCCGCCCAGATCGTCCAGGGCCTTCTTCACCCCGAGGTCGGAGGCGAGCAGGACGTCCGGATCGCCGAGGGCTCTCATCCGGATGTAGCCGACGCTCCATGGGCCGATTCCCGGCAGCTCCAGGAGTCTCGCGCTCGCTTCCTCCCGGTCGCAGCCGGGGCCGAGATCGATCGCGCCGGATGCCAGCGCCGAGGCGAGCGTGCGGATCGTCCGGATCCGACGCTGCGGCAGCGCCCAGTTCTCCTCGGGTACCGCGGCGATCGCCTCGGCGGTGGGAAAGACGCGGTCCACCTCTCCGAGCCTGAGCTCCGAAGGGAGTTCCTCCCCGATGTCGGCGACCAGGCGGTTGAGGTGGGTGCGGGCCGCTGTCACGGAGATCTGCTGGCCCAACACGGTCCTGATCGCCAACTCGACGGGGTCGCTGTGCCCGGGTGAGCGTACCCCGGGATACCTGTCGGCCAACTCCCCCAGCCCGGAGGTCCGCAGGGTGGATTCCACTGCCGTGGGATCGGCATCGAGGTCGAGGATCCGTCGGGCCCGGGCGACTGCGCTGCCCAGGTCTCGGGTATCGGCCAAGCGCAGCCGGCAGCTGACGAAGTCTCCACGGCCGCGGCGCATCGTGAGCACGGCCGGACCGTGCGCGAGTCGCATCGACCGTGTGTAGCCCGTTTCGTCGACGGCCTCGATGCCCGTGACGGCCCGGGCGCCGAGGTAGGCGAACAGGTAGTCGAGATCCAAAGGAGCGCGATATGCGAGTCGGAGCACGATATCGCCGGTCGTCTTCAGCGTGCCTGCCCCGTCGCGCAGCGCCCGGGGTGTGGTCGAATACACCTGACGGAAAGTGTCGTTGAACTGTCTGATGCTCGAGAATCCTGCGGCGAAGGCGATGTCGCTCATCGTCATCGCTGTCGACTCCACGAGGGTTCGGGCGGTCCGCACCCTCTCCGTCCGCGCGATCGCCAACGGTCCCGCGCCGAGTTCCTCACGCATCAGCCGGCTGAGCTGGCGGGTGCTGTAGCCGAGGGTCGAGGCCAGGCCCGCCACGCCCTCGCGGTCGACGTGGCCATCACGGATCAGGCGCATCGCTCGTGCCGTGACGTCGGCTCGCACGTCCCATTCGGGTGAACTCGGGCTCGCGTCGGGGCGGCAGCGTCGGCAGGCACGGAATCCGGCCTCGGCCGCAGCCGCTGCGGTGATGTAGAAGTCGACGTTCTTCCGCAGCGGAGTCCGCGCCGGACACGACGGTCGGCAGAAGATGCCCGTGGACCGGACTGCGGTGAAGAACATGCCGTCGAAGCGACGGTCCCGCGCCGCGACCGCTCGATGGCATTGGTCTGCTGTGAACATACGTCCATTCTGCCCCGCAGGGAGATGACAATACTAGCGGTTTTCGGACACGGCACCTGGAGGCGCGATCCACCGCATCGAGCGCACGAGCGCAAGCATCACGAAGAGTTCGACGATCGTCTGCGAGACGACCACGGCCGCACCCGGTCCGGCACCGTCCACGGCCCGCACGATGGGCAGCATGATCAGAGAGTTCCTGGTCACTCCGCTGAAGATCAGAGCGTTGGCACTGCCCGCAGGCAACCGCAGGATCCACGACAGGAGCCGGCCCAGGACGACCATGATGACCGCGAAGAGCGCAAACAGCGCGACCGCCAGCCCCAGTTCGGAGGCGTAGGGACCGAGCACTGGGATCTGGCCCGCCGCGATGACGGCAAGAGTCAGCGACATGATGACGACCATCGACCGTGAGGCGTACGCGAGGCCGGATCCGACCCGGTGCACTCTGTGTGCCAGCAGGCGGAAGATGACCGCGGCCAGCAGCGGGAGGAGGACGAAGAGTGCCAGTGCCTCGACGAAGGGTCCCGGTGGAATGGTCGCGGCGGCCGAGGTCCCCAGAATCGCCCACAGGTAGCCGGGCAGCAGCGCGACCTGAGCAATCATGAGCAGAGGGGTGAGGACGAGCAGACGATCCGCTGCGCCACCGGCGAGCTTCGTGAAGACGAGGACGTAGTCGATGCAGGGAGTGAGCAGGACGATGAGCGCGGGTACGGCCACGGACTCATTCAGTGGGATGAGCGTATGCAGTGACGCGACCACGAGGGGGACGATGAGGAAGTTCAGGCCGATCACGGCGCCGAGGAACCTGAGATCGCGTAATGCCGCGGCGAGCCGGTCGAACGGCATCTCGAGAAAGGTCACGAACAGGAGCACGATGAGGCACGGTGAGATCGCCGAGGCGGCCAGCTGAGAGCCCATCGGCACGGCCGATCCGAGAATGCCCCCGACGCCGATGGCGATGAGATAGCAGGCGACCTGGTGTCGTTCGAGAACGTGCAGCGTCGCCGAGAGACTCAGGTGCCCTCCGGCCAATAGTGACTGTCGGGCAGGGATCGCCGTCCGAAGATCGCCTGACCGACGCGGACGCAGTCGGCGCCTTCTTCGATCGCGACTTCGAAGTCCCCGGACATGCCCATCGACAGCTTCCCGTCCCCGATGAGTTCGAGGTCGGTCGCCCTCACCTCGTCGCGGAGCCGACGCAGCAGTCGGAAGCAGGAGCGGACACGGTCGATATCGGAGGAGAACACCGCCAGGGTCATCAGGCCCCTGACTCTGAGCATGTCGAATTGCGGCAGCTCATGGAGGAAGCCGATGAGCTCATCCGGGGGCAGACCGAATTTCGATTCCTCTGCAGAGGTGTTGACCTGGACGTAGACGTCGAGGGTTCTGCCTTCGTCGCGAAGTCGTCGATCGAGTCCCTTGGCGACCTTGAGCCGATCGAGGGCCTGGAACTCGGCGGCGAACTTCGCCACATCCCGGGCCTTGTTCGACTGCAGGTGTCCGATGACGGCCCAGTCGACCTCAAGGTCGGACATCTCCTCGGATTTGCGGTAGGCCTCCTGGACCTTGTTCTCTCCGAGTTTGGTGCAGCCTGCGGCGACTGCGAGACGGATCCGGTCCTGCTCAACGGTCTTGCTCACCGGCAGCAGCTCGATCTCAGAGGCCTCTCGACCCGCGCGTTCGGCGGCCGCTGCGATCCGGCGCTCCACCTCGGCGATATTGGCGCGGAAGTCCTCCACGCTCGTCGCCGTCGAGAACTGTGCATCGTGACTGAGTCGATCGTCCTGGGCCATATCCCCATGGTACCCATCGGCTCAGGCGACGATGCGGGCCCGTCCGGCCGGGATCCGTCCCTCCATCGATAGGGCATCCTCCCAGGCCGCGGCCAGCCGCGGACCCAGCTGTGAGAGCTGCTCGTGTGCCGCCGTGTACGGTAGGCGGATCCATCCGTCGAGTCCGCCGCTGGGGGCGAAGTTCGGTCCGGCCACGAGGGCCAGTCCCTGTTCCCTCGCGGCGATCGCCAAGGCCCCGGAGCGCTCCTCGGGCAGTCGCACCCACAGCGCCATTCCCCCGGCGGGAACGCTCAGGTCCCAGGAGGGAAGGTGGGTGCGCACCTGTGCGACGAGGATGTCCCGACCTGTGCGCAGCTTGTCCAGGTAGTCGGGAAGGATCGCATCATGGTCGCGCATTAGCTCGGCAGCGACGAGCTGTTCGAGGACCGGGGCACCGAGATCGAGACTGAGCCTCGTCGCGGCCATCGAGTCGATGAGGTGACGAGGCAGGCGCATCCACCCCACTCGCAGGCCGCCCCAGAAGATCTTGCTCGTGCTGCCGGCCGTGATCGAGTTCGGAGCGAACTTCGCCAGAGGCGTCGGCGTCGGTGCGTCCTCGAGTCCGAGCTCGACGATCGATTCGTCGATGATCGGGGTCACTGAGTGCCGTTGCAGCAGCTCTGCGAGCTCACCGCGTGCCGACTCCGGCAGGAGCGCTCCGGTGGGATTGTGGAAATCCGGAATGAGGTAGGTCGCGCGGATTCGGGACCGGTGCAGCGCCTGTTCCATGGCTGCAAGGTCCCAGTAGTGTCCGTCCTCACCGATCTCGAGCGGATAGGACACCAGCGAGGCCCCGGCACCTTCCAAGGTGGCGATCGCATTGGGATAGGTCGGGCTCTCGATGAGGATCCGTCGGGAGGAACTCCGATCCGGGGGATGCGCTCTGGACCCCTGCAGCAGCGCTCGCACGGCGATGGCAACAGCGCCGAAGGCCCCCGAAGTGATGAGGATCTGATCGGGATCTGTCGGAGCACCCCGTCGCGTGAAGCGCTCGGCGATGGCCTCCCGCAGCACCGGCAGCCCGGACGGGTAGTAGCCTGTGCCGGGCAGATAAGCCGGAAGCTGTGAGAGCGCACGGTCGTAAGCGCCCAAGAGCCAAGGAGAGGCGACCTGCGCCGTGCAGGTCAGGTCGATCTCGGATTCGTCCGCGCCGGCGGGCGTGAGCAGGTGGTCGATCCGCCCGCCCGGGACGTTCGGCAGCCGGACGATGCTGCCGGAGCCGCGACGGGTGAGGAGGAACCCCTGCTCACGCAGCAGTCCGTAGGTCCGGGTCGTCGTCGTCCGGGACAGGCCGATGGCGGTGGCCAGCTCTCTTTCGCTCGGCAGGCGCGTGCCGACCGGCAGCCGTCCATCGGCGATCACGCGCGAGATCGCCGCATGCAGAGAGTCGTAGGCGGGTGATGGCCAGGGGCCGGTGCCGATGATGCCGGCGAGCCGGTTTCCGCTCATCGTGCTGGGATTCATGGGAGCCTCCTGGTGACCACTTTCCGACAATTGGCTATTTTCTGCAAGGCCAGTCCACGAGAGGATGAGACTGACACAGCACGACTTCTGAAAGCCTCGCATGCCATCGACTCCCACGCCCAAGCGCGAACTCGCCAATATCGGACCGATCCAGCAGCTCAGAGCCGGACGGCTCCCCCGACGACTCCCGCAGCTGCTCATCGGCCTCTACCTCTACGGGGCGTCGATGGCGATGATGGTGACCTCGGGCCTGGGCATGATGCCCTGGGACGTGCTCCACTCCGGCATCCTGCGCCACATCCCGCTGAGCTTCGGGACGATCGTGACGATCGCGTCCTTCCTCGTTCTGCTCATCTGGATCCCGCTGAGACAGCAGCCGGGCATCGGCACCGTGTTCAATGCCCTGCTCATCGGCCCCTCGCTGGACCTCACCCGCCTGTTCCTCCCGCAGCCGGAGGAGCTGGGATGGAACATCGCGCTGCTGGTCGGAGGCATCGTCCTCAACGGGACCGCCTCGGCGATGTACATCGGATCCCAATTCGGACCCGGCCCCCGCGACGGCCTGATGACCGGACTCTCCCGCGTCACGGGACGCTCGATCCGGCTTGTGCGTACCCTCATCGAGATCACCGTCGTCGCGGCCGGCTGGCTGCTCGGCGGCGTCTTCGGCATCGGCACGGTCCTCTATGCCTTCGGCATCGGACCGATCACCCAGGCGCTGCTGCCGACATTCACCGTCGAGCTGCGTTCCCGCCGAGCACCGCAGCAGTCGCCAGAGGACTGAGGGTCCTCACTCCATGGTGTCGAGGATGTCGATGAGGTCCTCGAGCGTGGTGAGCGGATTGACGATTGCGAAGCGCGCGTTCGGTCGCCCGTTGTGCGAGCTCGGCACGACGAACGCACGCTGATCCTCCAAGAGCCGATCCGACCACGCCTGGTAGTCCTGCCGAGACCAGCCGTCACGTTCGAAGACGACCACGGACAGTTCGGGTTCACGCACGAGCCGCAGGTTCGGCCGCTTCTTGATCTCCGAGCCGATCTGCATCGCCAGCTCGATCGAATGCCCGATCGCCTCCCGGTAGGTCTCCGCCCCATAGCTGGCCAGCGAATACCACAGCGGAAGACCACGGGGACGCCTGGTCAGCTGGATCGCATAGTCCGAAGGACTCCACTCCTCAGCTTCGGTGAGAGTGTCGAGGTATTCGGCGTGCTGGGTGTGCGCTCGCCGCCCGGCTCGCGGATCGCGGTAGAGCAGGGCGCAGGCGTCGAAGGGCGCGAAGAGCCACTTATGCGGATCGACGATGAGGGAATCGGCGGACTCGACACCGGCGAACTTGTGCCTGGCCAGGGGCGAGAGCATCGCGGCCAGCCCGTAAGCACCGTCGATGTGCAGCCAGAAGTCGAAGTCGTCCTTGAGCGCGGCGATACCGGCGATGTCATCGATGGTGCCGAAGTTCGTCGTGCCCGAGGTGGCCACGACCGCGATCACCGCGTCGCCGTGCTCCTCCAAGGCGGCGCGCACACCTTCGGGACCAAGGATTCCGTCGTCCCCGGTGGCCACGGGGGCGACATCGACGTCCATCACCTCGGCCGCCGAGGCGACGGAGGAGTGAGCCTCGGCACTGCACACGATCACCCAACGAGCGGGGCGGTTCTCACCGAGCTTGCGCTTCTGTGCATCGCGAGCGGCGACGAGGGCGGAGAGGTTGCCGATCGTCCCGCCCTGGACGAAGACGCCGCCGGCGGTGTCTGGCAGTCCGAATTCGCCGGCCAGCCAGGACAGCACCTCGTTCTCGGCATGGACGACTCCGGCACCTTCGAGCCACGATCCCCCGTAGAGGGCACTCGCCGAAACGACGAGGTCGAAGGCGACGGCGGCCTTCGTCGGAGCGCTGGGAATGAAGGACAGGTACTTCGGATGATCGGTGGTGATGCAGGCGGGAGCGAAGATGTGCTCGAAGATCGCCAGTGCACGAGAGGATCCCACACCCTCTTCGGTGATCGTCGGACCGGCCAGACGCTTGAGTTCGGTATTTGTGGTCGGGTGGTCCAAGGGGGTGTCCACGGCCAAGGTGCGTCGCCGGGAGTACTCCAGGACGAGATTGACGAGGTTGCGGGTCTCATCGGAGACCACGTGCATGCGGGAATGGAGACTGTCGTTCATCGGTCCCTCCTGGACGGCGGCGGCAATTGCGGATCGCTTCTTCAGAACGAGACTATCTGCTCGTGCGGTCTGGCGAGGCCTTCACGTGGACTCCCCCGGGCGGCAGATTCACGCAAGTAACTCGCAAGTCCTGATTCTCAGTCACAATTGCTTGCGTTTCCCGCAATCGGCGGGTAGATTC
Source organism: Brevibacterium sp. GP-SGM9 (assembly GCF_047300845.1). NCBI lineage: Bacteria > Bacillati > Actinomycetota > Actinomycetes > Micrococcales > Brevibacteriaceae > Brevibacterium > Brevibacterium sp. GP-SGM9. The sequence continues at coordinate 564,942 of NZ_CP178563.1, forward strand.
GCACCATGCACGTGCAGATCGATTCCCAGGCCACATCGGGACGGGCGAAGGACGCGATCCTACGCAGCGGTCTCAGTCAACGGCGCATCGCCGCGGCCATCGGCATCGATGAGACGAAGCTGTCGAAATCCCTGGCGGGCAATCGACGCTTCACCGCCGAGGAGCTGTTCGGCCTGGCCACCTCGACGGGGGTGACGGTCCGATGGCTGCTCGGAGACGAATCCGAGGTCTCCGCCGCACCGAGTCGCACACCGTCCGTGCCCGAGGAGTCCGAGGCCGCCGAGGCGACGCCCCGGAGGTACATCGTCGAAATCGCCTGGGACCTGTTCGCCCGACTCGGCTACGAGGCCGTGCGAATTGCGGACATCGCCGAGGCGGCAGGCGTGTCGAGTGCGAGTGTCCACTACTACTTCTCCAGCAAATCGGACCTCTTCGATGCCACGCTCGATCATTCCGTCAAGCTCGCCTTCGACCGACAGATCGCCTGGCTGAGCGGAATCCGCAATCCCCGGAGGCGACTTGAAAGGCTGCTCGAACTCCAGTCGCCCATCGGCAGGACCTCCCGCAGCGAGTGGTCGATCTGGGTCCAGACCTGGGCTCGACTCTCCCTCGAGGGAGCCGACGCCGCGCACTACCTCGAAAGCTATGAACGCTGGTCGACGACGGTGCGCCGGACGATCGCCGACGGGCAGGACCAGGGTCTCTTCCGGGCAGGAGATGCTGCTGCCATGACCGACGAGCTGACATCGCTGCTCGACGGCCTCGGGGTCAAGGTGCTCACCGGAGTCTTAGACGCCTCGACGTTCCGCATGCGGCTCGCGAACTACCTTGACCGAACGATCACCGAAGAGCACGAGACCAAGAAGAACTCAACTGATGAGGAGTCATCATGAATCGCAAAGTCATACTCACCTGCGCCGTGACCGGTGCCGGCGACACGACCGGAAAGAGCGAACACGTTCCCGTCACACCGGCCGAGATCGCCGATGATGCGATCGCCGCCGCCCGAGCCGGCGCCTCGGTCGTGCACATCCACGTCCGCGACCTCGAGACCAAACAGGGATCTCGGGAGGTCGCCTACTACCGCGAGGTCGTCCGCCGGGTCCGCTCCTCGGATGTCGATCCGGTCCTCAACCTCACCGCAGGAATGGGCGGAGACCTCGTCGTCGATCCGCAGGATCCGACCACGCATATGCCGGGCACCGATCTCGTCAACGCCCTCGAACGGCTCCCCCACGTCGAGGAGCTGCTGCCGGAGATCTGCACCCTCGACTGCGGCTCGCTCAACTTCGGTGAGGGATCGAACATCTACGTCTCGACCCCGGACATGCTCCGCGAGGGCTCGAAGCGGATCCAGACCCTCGGGGTGCGACCTGAACTCGAGATCTTTGATACCGGCAACCTGTGGTTCGCCAACGTCCTCGTCGAGGAGGGACTCATCGATCCCCCGCCGCTGTACCAGCTGTGCATGGGCGTGCCCTATGGGGCGCCCGTCGACGCCGGCCTGCTTGCCGCGATGGTGAGCATGCTGCCCAAGGGCGCCCAATTCACCTCGTTCGCGATCGGAGCGAACCAGTTGCCGTGGGTGGCTCAGTCCGTGCTCGCCGGAGGCCATGCCCGGGTCGGTCTCGAGGACAACCTCTACCTGTCCAAGGGAGTCAAGGCCACTAACGCGGAACTCACCTCCCGTGCCGTCTCCATCATCGAGAACCTCGGCGCCGCGGTTGCCACCCCCGACGAAGCCCGTGAGATCCTCGACCTCCGGGTCCAGACACCGATCGTCTCGGGGGCTGATCTGTGAGCGTCGAACTTTTCGGAAACCCCGACCGAGCGGCGGTCGAGGAGATCACGACGGTCACCTGCATCGGCGCCGGCACCATCGGCGGGGGCTGGGCCGCCTACTTCCTCGCTCGCGGCTTCAGGGTCAAGGTCTGGGATCCCGCACCCGACGCCGATGAGAAGCTCACCCGGCTCATCGAGGCCGCCTGGCCCGCCCTGGCCGAGCTCGACATGGTTCCCGGCGCAGACAAGTCGAACTGGTCCCTGCACACCGACCTCGCCGAGGCGGTCGCGGACACCGGGTTCGTCCAGGAGTCGGCACCGGAGAACCTCGAACTCAAACAGGCACTGCTCGCCGGGATCGATGCCGTCTGCCCAGAACATGTCATCATCGGTTCGTCCACCTCCGGCTACAGCATGACTGAGATGGCCACCGAGACCTCTCATCCCGAACGTTTCGTCGTCGGGCACCCGTTCAATCCGCCCTATCTCATCCCTCTCGTCGAGGTCGTCGGCGGTCAGGCCACGGCGGATGAAGCGGTCGACTGGGCTGCCGAGTTCTACTCTCATATCGGCAAATCCGTGATCCGCATGGATCAGGAGGTTCCCGGGTTCATCGCCAACCGCCTGCAGGAGGCGCAGTGGCGCGAGGCCCTGCACATGATCGATCAGGGTGAGGCGACCGTCGAGCAGATCGACCGGTCGATCACCGACGGCCCCGGGCTGAGATGGCCGTTTCAAGGACCTATGCTCACCTTCCACCTCGCCGGCGGTGAGGGCGGGATGGCGCATATGCTCGACCACTTCGGACCGTCGCTGAAGTCCCCGTGGACGCGTCTCGAGGCTCCGGAACTCACCCAGAACCTCCGCGACAGCGTGGTCGCCGGCTGCGACATCGCCAGCGGCACACGGAAAATCGCCGAGCTCGTCGCCCAGCGGGACGCCGGGATCATCGCCCTCCGCAAGCTCACCGCGTCGCTCACCTCCGACCAAGAGTCGGCACCGGTTCCCTCGGCGTCGGTTCCCACAGGGGAGCAGACATCCGCAGAACCGACAGCGGAGTCAACAGTTCTCCAGACCTATACGACCGAGGTCAGTCCGGAGTGGATTGACTACAACGGGCACATGTCAGAGGCCTACTACGTCCTCGTTTTCGGCTTCGCCACCGATCAGGTGATGGATCAGCTGGGCCTCGATGAGCAGTACCGAAGCAGCGTCGGCGCCTCCCTGTACACGGTCGAATCCCATATCCGCTACCTCGACGAGGTTGCGCTGGGATCGCGGCTGCACGTCACCCCGATGCTCGTCGCAGCCGGAGACAAGAAGCTCCATCTCGCCTACGAGATGCACGTCGATGACCGCCTGGTGGCCACCGAGGAGATCGTCTGCCTCCACGTCGACCAGCACGAGCAGCGGGCCACCGACTTCCCAGCCGGCGTGCGCACGCGAATCGCAGGATTCCGAACACACACCCCCGAATGGAGCGGTCGACGCCTCGGCTGACAATCGGCGGCTCGGATCAACGAGGGGCGGTGACCGCGGTGCGGTGATCGTCTCGGCAGGAATCGAGAAGTCACCGCGGGCCGCCGGGGCTATGCTTGAACTCCGGCGGCCACACACCGCGCCTGCCGCTTACCGACGAGCCACACCCCAAGGAGCATGCCCATGCCTGCGAAGACGGTCTCCCCCGCCTCGGCGATCACCTTCTCCAGCACTGCGGAGGTCCTCAATGAGCGAGCGATCCTGCGTCTGCCCGCAGAGGCGAGCACCCAGCTGCCCTCGCGCGGACAGGTCGCCGTCACGGGAGCTGCCGCGGGCCAGGAGTTCACGACGGTGGTCGAACCCGATGGGATGCGCGGTCACTGGATCAGCGTCGATGACGACCTGTGGTCGAAGATGCAGGTCAGTCCCGGAGACACGGTCCAGGTCGAGGTGACGCCCACGAAGGACTGGCCCGAGGTCGATGTGCCCGACGACCTGCGCAGCGCTCTCGACGACGCCGGCGACCTCGACGAGGTGTGGGCGGGCCTGACCCCCATGGCCCGCTGGGAATGGGTGCGATGGATCAAGGCGACGAAGAACGCCGACACCCGAGCCCGTCGGGTCGACGTCGCGATCTCGAAGCTCGAATCCGGCAAGCGCCGCCCCTGCTGTTTCGATCTGTCCGCGTGCACCGACCCGGAGCTGTCGAAGAGCGGCAAGCTGCTGGGCCTCTCCTAGGCGATTCGCGGGGCCCGGTCACTCCAGGTGCCCGGATCTTCACAGTGAAGGCCGGGTGGTGATTCGCAGAGTCATCGCCGCCCCGAGGACCGAGCAGAACGCAGCGGCTGCGAAGAGCAGCCAGAATCCGCCGACGAGTGCGACCAGCCCGGCGCCGAGCAATGGTCCCAGCAGCTGACCGAGGTTGGCCGAATTGTTGACGATGCTCAGATCGCGGGCATGGTCGTCGGGATCGAGCAGCAGGTCGGTGGCGAAGGCGAGGCTGACCGCCATGTACGCCCCGTATCCCGCGCCCATGATCCCTGCCGCACAGGCCGTAGTCGCAAAATTGGGATTGATCAGGATGAGCACGCCGGAACAGGCCTGCACCAGTGCGGATGTGATCGTCCACAGCCGTCGATTGCCGCTGCGGTCGGTGATGATGCCGACCAGCACCGAGGCGATGACGACGAAAACCGTATAGATGATGACCAGGACGAGCAGACCGTCGTCAGCGCTGTCGGCGGGGAAACCGAGGCCGTGGAGGAGGAAGAACAGCAGCAGCGAGGTGCCGAAGGCATTGCCGAGGTTGACGATGAAGCGCGTGGTTACGAGCCATCTGAAGTTGTTGTCGAGGAGGGATGAGATCCGCGGCGCGGCCAGCACCTGATGACGGTGGAGATCGCTTAAGGCGGGGTGGGGAGGAGCCGGATCGGGCAGCAGCAGTGCGGTGCCTGTCCCGATGACTGCGATGAGTCCGGCGAGCAGCACGTAGGAGGCACCGGGGCTCAGTCCCAACAGCACAACGGCCCCGATCCCGACGACGACGCCGACGGCCTGTGCCGAGCTTGCCGCCGCCGAGGCCGCACCACGCTGGGCTCCCAGCTGGTCGGCGATGAGAGCTGTCAGGGCCGCGGAAGCCGTCGAGACGCCCACGGACACGATGACCCAGGATGCTCCGACGAGCAGTGGGCCTTCGGCGATGCCGGTGAGCAGCAGCCCGAGTGCCGCACACAGGGATCCGGCGATCGCCCAGGGACGCCGGCGACCGAGTCGCCAACGGGTGCGATCGGAGAGCCGACCGGCGAGCGGGGCGACGACGATTCCGGCCAGTCCCCCGGCCGAGAGGACGACGCCCGACCAGACGACGCTCTCGATCCATTCTCCGCCCTGGGTCTCGAGCTGCAACGGCAGGAGAAGCTGGACGGGGGTGAGCTGGACGGTCCAGATCGCCAGCCACGCGGTGGTGAACCAGACCATCCACAGCGGTCCGACCCGCGCCCCGTCCCGCTGCCCGGAGACGGTCACGGGCCTCACGATCTCACCGCGGCGATGAGGTCCCGCAGCCACCGGAAGGAGGCCTTCGGGGTGCGTTCACCGGTGTCCATATCCACATGGACGAGACCGAAGCGCTGGGTGAAGCCATCGGCCCATTCGAAGTTGTCCAGAAGCGACCACACGGTGTATCCGTCGACACGCACGCCCGCCTCCATCGCTTCGCAGACCGCGGTGAGGTGAGAGCGCAGGTAGGAGATGCGATCCCCGTCCGCGATCTCCTCGGAGCAGCGCGCGGGCTCCGGAAACGCGGCGCCGTTCTCCGCGATGACGATCGGCGGCAGGGCCGATCCGTAGCGGTCCGACATATCGATGAGGAAGTCACGGAGGGTGTCGGGTCTGATCGGCCACATCGGCCCGAACCCGGTGGTCGCCGCGCCCTCGGTGGGAACCATCGCAAAGGGCAGAGGCCCATCCGAGGCGGTTGCCGTGATCGGATTGTAGTAGTTGAGGCCGTAGATCTCGGTCGTCCGCGAGATGAGCTCCATATCTCCGGTCTTAATCGGCATGGCGGCACCGAATCCTTCGAGGTCCGGGTAGGTGCCCAGGAGCAACGGATCGGCGAAGAGTCTGTTCATGATCGTATCGAGAGCCGCCCCCGCTGCGAGGTCGGCTTCGGTGTCAGAGGCCGGCAGGATGAGGCTGTGGTTGAGTGCCGGAGCCGCCTGGACGGCGCCGTATTCGCGCAGGATCTCCGCGGCGAGGCCGTGCGCCAACAGCTGATGGTGCACGCTGGGCAGTGCATCGAAGAGCAGGCCCCGAGCCGGAGCGAGTTCGTCGAGCGCATAGCCCTGCAGTGCGGTCGAGGCAGGCTCGTTGATCGTGTACCAGTGGGAGACCCGATCGCCGAGGCGGGAAGCCACAACCGCCGCATAGTCGCCGAGGCGGAATGCGGTGCCGCGATTCAGCCAGCCGCCTGCGGCTTCGAGCGGTGCCGGCAGGTCCCAATGATAGAGCGTCGGTTCGGGGACGACCCCGGCCTCGAGAATCTGGTCGACAAGCCGATCGTAGTAGTCCAGGCCTTTGGTGTTGGTCGGCGTCCCTGCCCCACCGTCGGGAATGATGCGCGTCCAGGAGATCGAGAAGCGGTACCGGTCGACGCCGAGCTCACGGAGCAGCGCGACGTCCTCTCGGCTGCGGTGGTAGCTGTCAGGTCCGGGCTCAGCCGTGCTGCCGTCAATGACCGTGCCCGGTGTGTCGACGAAGTCATCCCAGATCGATCGACCTCGACCGTCTTCGGTTCTCGCACCCTCGATCTGGAAGGCCGACGTAGCGACTGCGAAGCTCAGACGGCGCAGTGCTTCGACCGCGTCCACCGACGTCTCCTCCATTCTCAGAATATGCCACGGATGGGGGCTTGCCGCAAGGCCCCCACCAGGGTGAACAATGAGTGTCTTCATCCCCGCCGCCCGCTTATGTTCCCAGGAGTCCGCATGCCTGCCACACTCTTCGATCTGCCAGCCCGGCTGAACGCGAAGACCCGTCCCGAACTCATCGACGACGATGTCCGACACTTCACCCGCATCGCCGACCGGCTCGCCCGGGACCGCCGCGATCTCGAATCCCGGATCGACGGACTTCGACGGTCTCCTGCAGGAGATGGGCAGACCGGACTCGAACGCGATGCGCTCATCCGCGAACTCTCTGACCGCCTGAAGCTGCTCAGCCGGTTCGACCTCGATGTCTGTCTGGGCCGGATGGTCCTCGCCGCGACCGGCGAGATCGTCTACATCGGACGGCTCGGCCTGCGAACTGATGACGGCGACCAGCTGCTCGTCGACTGGCGGACTCCCCGTGCCGAACCCTTCTTCGCTGCGACCCCCGTCTCCCGGCACGGTCTGTCCTCCCGACGCCGCTATCGGTGGTCCGAAGGACGCATCACCGACTACTGGGACGAGTCCCTCAGGCCGGGCGCAGCCGCCGACCGCACCGACTTCATCGCTTCGCTCGACGCCAGCCGATCGGCGAAGATGCGTGACGTGGTCGCGACGATCCAGGCCGATCAGGATGCGATCATCCGTGCCGCCGATCGACCCGCACTGGTCATCGACGGAGGTCCGGGGACCGGTAAGACAGTCGTCGCACTCCACCGTGCCGCGTACCTGCTCTACTCGCAGCCGCGGATCAGCACCGGTGGCGGGCTGCTGTTCGTCGGCCCCACCCATGCCTACCTCAACTATGTCGATGACGTTCTGCCCAGCCTCGGCGAGAACCGCGTCCGGCTCTGCACTCTCGAGGATTTCACTCCGGTCGAACCTGTGACAGTCGACGCAGTCGCCGATGCGGAGATCAAGGGAAGACTCGACCCGGTCAGCGTCCTCGACGCGGCGACGCACCTCTACGAACAGCCACCTCGGCAGGTCCTCGCCGTCGACACCTCATGGGGTGAGGTGATCGTCCGACGCGAACACTGGAACGAAGCCTTCGCCGCTCGGGAGGAGACGGATCACAATGCGGCGCGTAAACAGGTGTGGAACTCCCTCGTAGACATCCTCGTCGAGGCTGCTGCAGAGATCGACGAAGACGCCGATCCCGACCGGGTGCGCGAAGAGGTTTCCCGGGATCCGAAGCTGCGAGAGACGTTTGCGACCACCTGGCCGATTCTCGATCCGCTCGACCTCGCCGGTGACTTGTGGACGGTGCCCGACTACCTACGACTGGCCGCGCCGGAGCTCGACGACGATGAGATCGCCTGCCTGCAGCGGGAGAATCCACGGGAGTGGACCCAAGCGGACATGCCTCTCATCGATGCCGCGCTCAGACGAATCGGTGATCCTGCCGAAAACGCTCGTGCGGGACTCGCCTCGGTGCAGGCCCGCGCCGAGCACGACCGGATGAGCGCTGTCATCGACGATCTCATCGCCGCCGATGACAGCGAGTTGGCGGAGATGACGATGCTCCGGGGTGATGATCTGCGTTCGGCATTGGATGATCCGACCGGGCGCGGGTCCGCCCGTGGCGATCGTCTGGCCGGTCCCTTCGGCCATATCGTCGTCGACGAGGCGCAGGTGCTCACCCCGGCCCAGTGGCGGATGCTCCTCGACAGGTGTCCCTCACGGAGTCTGACCATCGTCGGTGATCGGGCCCAGTCACGGCTCGGCTTCGCCGAGTCCTGGTCCGACCGGCTGAGCCGGGTCAGCCTGGAGGTCGCCGAGGTGGGACTGATCGTGAACTACCGGACCCCCGCCGGGGTGATGGAGGTGGCCGAACCGGCCATCCGTGCGGTCCTCCCCCAGGCGAACGTGCCGCAATCGGTGAGATTCACGGGGAATCCGGTGCGATACGAACAGCGCCGGCACCTTGGAACCATCATCGAGTCGTGGTGCACCGATCACGCCGAGGGGGTGGCCTGCGTGGTGACCGTCGATCCCGAACGTCACGCGGATTCGGCGTCGTCGCGGGTCTCGGTTCTGCGGCCGGAGGGCGTCAAAGGCCTCGAATTCGACCTGGTGGTCGTCGACGAACCCGAGAGTTTCGGGGAGGGAGTGCAGGGAGGAGTCGACCGCTATGTGGCGATGACACGGGCGACCGCGCAGTTGGTGGTGCTGACTCAGTGAGAAGAGGTCAGTCGCGGGGTCATCCGCGGCCGGCGGCGATGCTCGCCGGCAGCCACACGAGAGGAATCTGCAGAGGCAGCCGAGCCAGGGAGATTGCACGCGCCCTGGGCTCCTCCCAGTGCTTGACCACGGTGTAGATGTTCGCCGGGAAGACTCCGACCATCAGCGCTGCGGATGCGGCGCCTCCGAGCCTGCGCGTGCGCGGGACTGCCAGCAGCAGCGCGCAGCCGAGTTCGGCGGCACCGCTGACATAGGTCCAGTTCCGTGGGCTGCCCAGTCCGGGCGGTACGATCGCGTCGAAGACGCGGGGACGAGAGAAGTGAACGGCGCTCGAGAGACCCAGCAGACCCGCCATGACAGCTGTCCGCGTTCTCACTTCGAATGCACCTCTGCCCGATTCGTCGGTGGTCGCAGGCGACCGATTGTGGAGCTTAGGGGAATCGAACCCCTGACCTTTTCATTGCGAACGAAACGCTCTACCAACTGAGCTAAAGCCCCTTCCGTCTCTCACTTTACGCCGGGAGCACTGTTCGACACAAAACGAGAGGAAGCGAAGTTCGCCGCGGCGTTTGACGAACGGCTCAGGTCGGTACAGGCTGGGAGAAATCCCCCTCGAGGAAGGACTGGCAATGACTCAGGAATTCGGAACTGTCATCATCGGAGCAGGAATCGGCGGTGGAACCGTCGTCGAATCACTGCGGGAAGGCGGGTACGCCTCCTCGATCGCCCTCGTCGGCGCCGACCCTACAGCACCGTACTATCGACCCGACCTGTCGAAGAAGGTCATGCTCGAGGACAGCGATCCGGCCGATTCGGCTCTGCGGGGCGAGAACTGGTACCCCGACCACGATGTCACGACCTTCTTCGGGACCACCGCCACCGGCCTGGATCCGAAGAACCGGACCGTGACTCTCAATAACGGTGAGACGTTGAGCTACGGGCAGGCGATCCTCGCCACCGGTTCGACTCCCCGCACGCTCGATGTGCCGGGTGAGAACCTCGGCAACATCCACACCCTCAGGGACGCCGGCGACGCAATCGCGATCCGGTCTCAGTTCGGCCGGGGAAAGAAGGTCGCGATCATCGGCGGCGGGTGGATCGGACTCGAGGTCGCCGCGGCGGCCAGGTCCAAGGACTGCGATGTCACCGTGATCCTGCATTCGGCTCCGCCGCTCAAATCCGTCCTCGGTGATGAGCTCGGTCAGCACTTCGAGGATCTCCATCGGGCCAACGGGGTCGAATTCCTGGCCGACGCCGAAACCACCGCCTTCACCGGCGACTCTGCCGTCGAAGCCGTCGAAACCAGCGCCGGCAGCGTCCCGGCCGACCTCGTCGTGGTCGGCATCGGCGCCGATCCCACCGTCGAACTCGCCGCCGCGGCGGGACTCTACGTCGATGGCGGCATCATCGTCGACGAGCAGATGCGCACCAGTGAACCGACGATCCTCGCGATCGGCGACATCGCGAAGGCCCACAACAGCCTTCTCGACGAGCGTCTGCGCGTCGAACACTGGGACAATGCCGTCCGGCAGGCCGAGGTCGCCGCCTCCACCATCACCGGGGGCACCAAGTCCTACGATTGGCAGCCGTACTTCTACACCGACCAGTACGACCTCGGCATGGAGTACGTCGGCCACGGCAGCGCAGACGACGATGTCGTCATCCGCGGCGACAGGTCCAGCGGTGAGTTCATCGCCTTCTGGACCCGAGCCGGTCGCGTCACCGCAGCCATGAATGTCAACATCTGGGACTACAGCGACGAGCTGCGCGCACTCATCGGCAAAGAAGTCTCGGCGGCACGTCTGCAGGACGAGAGCATCGAGATCTCAGAACTCTGAGCAGTGGACTCCCTCTTCGCCGACGAGGCCTTCGAGAGGCGTCCCCGCCTCGTCTCCCCCGGTGCCGTGTGGCTGCCCGGGTACCTCGACGAGCGTGCGCAGGAATGGATCATCGCGCGTTGGTCACAGTGGCAGGCCGGGCCCGTACCCGCTCATTCGACCCGCATCGGCGGCCACCCGATGAGCGTGAAGACAATCGGACTCGGCTGGCACTGGCGCCCCGGGGCCTATGACCGCAGGGCCCGCGACGTCAATAACGAGACCGTTCTCCCTTTCCCGGACTGGATGACCAGGCTGGGTCGACAGGTCATCGATTCCGCCGCCGAGGCGGTCGCCCGGGACGACGACCAACCTGGCTCGGCCGCCTCGGTGTGGGGCCTCACTGCCTCCGATTACGAACCGGACGTCGCGCTCGTGAACTACTACGACGAGACCGCGAAGATGGGCATGCACCAGGACAAGGACGAATACGATCCGGCACCGGTCGTATCACTCTCCCTCGGCGACACCTGCATCTTCCGGTTCGGCAATTCGGAGTCACGCAACAGACCCTACGAGGACATCCGGCTGGCCAGCGGCGATGCCTTCGTCTTCGGCGGACCCGCGCGCTTCGCCTACCACGGAGTCACCAAGATCCTCCCGGGAACCGCACCGGACCACGGTCGGCTCAGCCACCTCGGCGGGGGCAGGATCAACATCACCATGCGCACCACCGGCCGGGACTGAGTCCGGCACCCGTCTTCAGTCTTCGGAGCGCTCGGCTTCGTCGATCACGCCCGCCGGCGGCTGGGCCAGCCGATTCGGCGAAGTCTTGCGATGGATCGGCTGGCCGGAGAGCACGGCCGAGCGCGAGAGCGTATTGCTGGCCACGGACGACACGATGATCAGACACAGCAGCGCCACCACAGCCATGAGCAGCGACCCCCACGAGAATCCGCTGGAATGCAGGTCGTAGACATAGGCCGCGATGACGATGAACGGCATCCCGAGTCCTGTCGCCGGGGAGAAGGCGTTGATGCGCGAGAGTGCGTCTCTGACGCGGAACATCGCGATCGCCGAGGCGAGCATGATCAGGGAGCCGGTGATTCCGAAGATCCCGACGAGCACGGCAGCCACAACATCGTTCATCAGCGATGCCCCCTTGTGAGGATCCGCGAGAGTGCCACGGTGGCGAGGATGCCGACCATCGAGGACAGGAAGATCACGTCGAGAACGATCGAGGACGAGACCGCGATGCCGATCATCGTGAGGATCCCGATCGCCGAGAAGTAGACGAGGTCACTGACGATCGCCCGCGATCCCAGATCCTTCACGGTCAGGACGCGGATGAGGCCGAGGATGATCGCGGCGGCGAGGATGACGATGCAGATGCTGACGACGATGTTCATCGGGTGCCTCCTTCGGATGCGTCAGTCGCGAGGTCCCGGCTCGCCGCTCTTGGGGCGCGTCCGCGCGTCATCGCCAGCAGCCGCGATTCCATATCGATGAGGCCCTCCAGCGCCGATTCCTCGGAGTCTTCGAACAGGGCATGGACGAACAGCGCCGGCGGCTGTGTCGCGGTGCCCGACGCAATCGCGGTCACCAGGGTCCCGGGAGTGATGGTGATCGACGAGGCGAACACCGTCACCTCGAGGTCGGTGGCACAGCGCAGCGGCAGCTCGACGATCATCGGTCGGGCATAGGCCTCACGCAAGACGAAGAGTCGGGAGGCGATGGTGAATGAGCCGGTGACGATCGCCCACAGGATGTAGGCGACGTAGGAGATGCCGTGGATGAGACGCATCATGGTCGGGTCACCGCCTCGATGTAGTCACTGTGGTCGATGAGCCCTTCGGCGGCGCGGCGGGTGATCTCGAGCAGCGGCTCCGGATAGACGAAGATCGCCACGGACAGTGCGATCATCACGGTGCCCGGGACCAGCAGCCGTGCCGGAATCCGCACGCTGCGCATGATCGGTTCGGCCGGTGCTCGTCCCGTCTCCGCCGAATCGGGGCGATAGGTCTGCATGGGCGGCCCCCAGAAGGTGTTCCGCCAGGTCCGCTGCAGGGCCAACAGCGACACGAGTGCACCGATGACGATGGCCGAGACCAATGCCCAGGCGAGGCCGTTCCCGCTCGCCGTGGCGGCGGTGATCAGACCGACCTTCCCCCACAGTCCCGAGGTCGGCGGCAGACCGATGAGGGAGAACAGGCCGAGGATCATCAGCACGCTGGCCCAGCGTTCCCGTCCCGCGAGTCCGGAGAGCTTCTTGAAGGATCCGGTCCCGTAGGTCTGCTCCACGGCTCCCATGATGAGCAGCAGTCCCGCCATCGTGACCATGTGGTGGACCATGTAGAAGGCACCGGCCCCGAGCGCAGCCGTGGACAGGAGCGTCACACCGAGCAGGATGTGCCCGACCCCCGCAGTCATCTGGAAGGCGAGGACGTTGCGGACGCGGATCTGGCCGAAGCCGGACAGGGAGCCGAGCAGGATGCTCACGACCGCGATGATCACGATGACGTTCACCCACGGCGCCGGTTCCCCGTAGACGGTGGTGTAGATCCGGTAGATCGCATAGAGCGCGACCTTCGAATGCAGACCGGAGAACAGAGACATCATCCCCGCCGAGGTGTTCGGATAGCTGCGCACCAGCCAGCCGTGGAAGGGTGCGCCACCGGCCTTGATGATCAGTGCCAGCAGCACCACGCCCAGGGCCAGGGCTCCCTGACCGGTGGGAGTGCCCATGTCGGCGAGCACGGCGAGGTTGACCGTGCCGGTGGCACCGTAGACGAATCCGACTCCGATGAGCAGGATCGTCGAGGTCAGCAGGTTGACCATGACGTACATCCGGCCCACGCCGAGGCGGCGCCAGGTTCCGGTGACCGCGATGAGCGCATAGGCCGGCAGGACCATGACCTCGACGAAGACGAAGAAGTTGAAGAGGTCACCGGTCAGCAGTGCTCCGTACACGCCGGTGAGCATCATGAGGATCAGCGCCGGCACGAACCGATACTGGTCCTCACCGGTCGTGATGAGGAAGACCGCGCTGATCACCGCGATGAGTGAGGTCAGCACCAGCATCAGCGCAGTGAACGTGTCGGAGACGAAGGGGATCGCCAGGCCGGGAACATAGCCGCCGACCGAGTGGGCGATGACGGGCTGCGTCCGGTGCATCAGCAGAAGTCCGACGCCGGAGAGACCGACGAAGCTAGGGGCGGCCAGCAGCAGAATACGGTCGAAGGTGCGGGAGGTGATGAGCACGCTCAGCGCCGAGGCGAGCAGCGGCACACCGATGAGCAGGAGCAGGAGTGCAGGGTTCATGAGTCGCGCTCCTCCCCGGTCTCGGGTGCCCGTTTCTGATCGTCGTCATGTCCGAGCACGGCGAGGGCGAGCATGAAGATCGTCACCGCCAGGGTGATGACGATCGCCGTGAGCACGAAGGCCTGCGGCAGCGGATCGGCTGCCAGCGACTGGTCACCGCGATCGCTGAGCGGTTCGACCCGCCACGCGCCGACTCCGGCGGAGAGCAGAATGAAGTTCGCGGCGTGGGAGATCAACGTCAGTCCGAACACTCCCCTGACCATCGACCGCTGCATCATGAGGTAGACGCCGCCAGTGGTGAGGACGCCGATCGTGAGAGCGAGGATCATCGGCTTCCCTCCTGCTCGGCGGATTCGGTGGACAGGTCGTCGGAGCCCTGGGCATCCGGCGGGGCATCGCCGTCGAGGATGTGCGTCGAGGACGCCCGCACCTTCTCGTCCGCGTCGGAGTTCCGCACGCGACGCTCCCGCTCCGGACGCTCTCCCCGGATCGCGTCCATCGGTCCGCGCAGTTCGCCGTAGAGCAGCTCGTCGGCGCGTTCACGGGTGCGTTCGACGTCGCGGCGGATGATGCCGTTGGTGAGCACATCGTCTCCGGCAGGCGTGGCTGCGGAATCAGAGACGCCGAGGAGGTTGAAGGACAGGAGGATGAGCCCGAGGACGGCCAGATAGACGCCGACGTCGAAGAGCATCGACGTCGTCCAGTGCTGTCCCGCGAACTCCGTATGCAGGGGTTTGAGGAAGGACCCGGCGAAGAGAAGCCCGATGATTCCCGTGACCACGGCGGTGGCGACACCGCTGCCGATGAGGTAGAGCGGGGCACGCGGCGGACCGATGGCCCGGTCCTTCGCCGTCGACAGATAGGCCAGGCCGATGATCGCAGAGCCGACCAGCGCGGCGATGAAGCCGCCGCCGGGCGAGTTGTGCCCGCGCCAGAAGATGACCAGCGAGGACGCTGCCAGCAGCGGCCCGAGCACCTTGATCGTCAGCTGCAGAGGTATCACGTTCGGCCAGGCTTCGTGCACGGCCCGGTAGGCCGTCGAGCCCTTTGGACGGATCGACACCCATGCCTGTCGGGGTGGTTCGGGGATGTTCTCAGCCGGTGGGTCGATGAACTTGTCCTTGACCGTCGACATCACCGCGACGATGGCGATTCCGGCCATACCGAGGACCGTGAGCTCACCGAGGGTGTCGAGGGCACGGAACTCCACCAGGATGGTGTTGACGATGTTGCTCCCGCCGCTGATCTCGGGGGCGTTCTGGATGTAGTACAGGCCCAGATCCGAGCGTTCCCGGCGGCCGTTGAGCACCAGGGTGAGTCCGGTCACCATGGCACCGACGAGGACGGCGAAGAGCAGCCGGGGAACCTGAAGCCGCTTCGGGAACCGCCAGAACGCACGTGGGAGCTTCTGCAGCACGAGCATGATGACGATGATCGTCATCGCCTCGACCAGAAGCTGGGTGAGGGTGACATCGGGGGCACCGAGCGCCAGGATCTGCACGGTGGCGAGGATGCCCACCGCGGACAGGGCCACGACGGTCGTCAGCCGCGAATGGGAGGTGCAGACGACGATCACCGCAACGGTGGTCAGGACGAGCACGACCACGTCGACGGGACGCCACAGCCCCTCCTGCAAGGGCGGCAGGTCCCCATAGACGGCGGGGATCGCCCCCAGGGCGAGCAGGGCCAGGCCCCCGAGCGACGTTGCCAGGTACGGTCCGGAATTCATCGGGCGCACAAATGCGCCGAGGCCGCGGCCGAGGCGGCGAAGAACGAAGGTGATGCCGGCGATGACGGCAGCGCCGTCGGTGCCCGGCGCGGCACGGTGGAAGAACGCGAACACGCGGGAGCGGTTGATGATGAGGATCACGCCGATGACGATGATCAGCGCCGAGGCGGCCAGTTCGACGTTGAACCCGTGCCACAGGGACAGGTGGACCGAATCCGAGGCGGTGGGAACCGCCGCGCGCACAACCCGATCGAGAGGGTGGTCAAAGACGAAGAGAGCGAACCCCAGCGGCAGGGAGGCCACGATCGGCAGCCCCGCTGCGGTGAGCATCACCGGGGAACCGCGGTGGAGCTGCGATCGGTCCACGTCGCGCCCGTCGATGAAGCAGCCCCACACGGTCTTGGCGCAGTAGGCGTAAGTGAGCACCGAGGCGCCGACGGCGACGATGAGCGCGGCCCAGCCGATCCCGCTGCCGCCCGGGGCCTCGGTCAGAGCGGTGAACAGTGACTCCTTCGACACGAATCCGAGCAGCGGTGGGATGCCCGCCATGGAAGCGCAGCCGATGATCATGACGATGAATGCGCCCGGTGCCTGACGCATGAGGCCCGGGATCCGAGCGAGATCGCGGGTGCCGGCAATGTGGTCGACGACGCCGACCATCATGAACAGACCGGATTTGAACAGGGCGTGGGCGATCACATGCAGGGCCGCGGCGGCGATCGCCGCCTCGGTGCCGACTCCGATGACGGCGGTGATGAGGCCCAGCTGCGAGACCGTGGAGAAGGCCATGAGCTTCTTCACGTCGTGTTGGTTGAGGGCG
This sequence comes from Brevibacterium sp. GP-SGM9, assembly GCF_047300845.1. NCBI lineage: Bacteria > Bacillati > Actinomycetota > Actinomycetes > Micrococcales > Brevibacteriaceae > Brevibacterium > Brevibacterium sp. GP-SGM9. Next base: position 581,499 of record NZ_CP178563.1, read on the forward strand.
AACCATCCGCCGATGCAGGCGGTGAGGAGACCGGCGATGATGAGCAGCGCATTCCAGGCAGCCGTCTCATGGAACGTCGGCGAGAAGCGCATCATCAGGAAGATGCCGGCCTTGACCACGGCCGCGGCATGCAGATAGGCCGAAACCGGTGTCGCGGCGGCCATCGCATCGGGCAGCCACGAATGGAACGGGAACTGCGCGGATTTCGTCATCCCGGCCACGGCGATGAGCACCGCCACCAATGTCGTCACCGCGGGCTGGCCCGTCCAGACGGAGGAATTGAGCGCCTCGTTGACGTTCGTCGTCCCGGTCACCGCGATGATCACTCCCGTGGCCACCAGGAGGCTGAGTCCGCCGATGAAGGTGAAGAACATCGTACGTAGGGCCGGTGCCTGACCGGGAGAGCCAGAGCGGGCGATGAGGAAGAAGGAGGCCAGTGAGGTCAGCTCCCAGCACACGAAGAGGACCAGCAGGTCGTTGCTGAGCACCAGGGAGACCATCGAGAAGGTGAAGATCACCATCAGCCAGTAGAAGCTGGTGTTCCGTCCCGGCGACAGATAGGCCGTCGAATAGACGAAGACCACGGCACCGATGATGAGGGCGATATAGGTGAAGAGAACGCCGATGCCGTCGGCGCGCAGCGCCAGCTCAACTCCGAAGGAGGGGATCCACGGGACGGAGAATTCGGGAGTCTTACCCGCCATCACCTCGGCGGCGGTGGGGGTGAACAAGGCGGCTGTCGCTAGGTAGGCGGCAGCAAGCGGCCACCCGCTGGCGCGGCCTAAGAGCCGCGTGATGAACGGGGTGAGGATGACGAGTGAGGCAAGTGCGAGAATCGTGAGGATCATGTCCGAGCTTTCGGGTCCGGTGACATCGGTGACGGTTCCTTCACACACTGATCCTTCGCCACGATGAACGTACACTCTGACAGACTCAGACTTACAAGACTTCAGACTATCGACTCGGAGTTCCATGAGCAAAAGCACACGCAACCTTCAGACCGGTCGAACGGTGTCGGTGTTCTTCGACGCCCGCTTCACCAGAACCACCCATCACGACGGCATCTCTCGCTATGGATCGTGCCTGCTCGCAGCGTTGCTCGACGCCGCAGCAGACACCGAGATCGAAGTCACCGCGATCATCAATGACGAAGCTCAGCTGGATCTGCTGCCGCAGTGCCGGTGGGTCAAGCTCAACTCCCCCACGTCTCCGGCTGAGGTCTTCATCGCCTCCGAGCTCAATGCGCTGGGAGCCGACGTGGTCTTCTCCACCATGCAGGTGATGGGGTCCACGGGTCGCCGATACGGGCTGATCCTGACGATCCACGATCTCATCTACTATTCGCACCCGCAGCCTCCGCGCGACCTACCGCTGCCGGTGCGATGGCTGTGGCGGGCCTACCACCTCAGCTACGCCCCGCAGCGGCTGCTGCTCAACCGTGCCGATGCGATCGCGGCAGTATCGGAGACGACGAAGGAGCTCATCGCCGCCCATTCGCTGAGTTCGAAACCGGTGACCGTAGTCTCCAATGCCGCCGAGGTGACCGCGGAGAATGCTCGCACCGTGAACAGGCATGACGCGAAGTCGCTCGTCTACATGGGTGCCTTCCTGCCGTACAAGAACGTCGAGACCCTGATTCTCGCGCTGGAGTTCCTGCCGGGGTGGACGCTGCACATTGCGAGCCGGATCGAGGGGCGCCGTGAGGCTCAGCTGCGTGCGCTCATTCCGGATCGGGCGAAGGTCGTCTTCCACCGCGGTGTCAGCGACGACGAGTATGCCGAACTCCTCGACTCGGCCACCGCCCTGGTCACTGCGTCGCGGGCGGAGGGGTTCGGTCTGCCCGTGATCGAAGCGATGGCGCAGGGAGTGCCGGTCGCCGTCTCGGACATCCCGATCTTCCATGAGATCGCCGGTGATGCGGCCGTGTACTTCGATCCCGAGGATCCCCGCTCGGTGGCGGCGCGCATCGCAGACCTCAGCGATGAGACTGTGTGGGCCGAGGCGTCGGCGGCGGGCCGCGTGCAATCCGAGAAGTTCGACTGGGAGGAATCGGCGCGGGCCCTCATCGGACTCATCCGCTCGGTGAATGCCGAGCGCGGCTGAGTTGTGACCTGCGTCCGGCGGCGGGAGGGCCGCGAACCGCAGAGGGGCCCGCGGAACGGGCGGCTACCGGGCGGGGCGGGTCCCCCAACTGCGCAGCACCCAGTTCTCACCGGTGAAGCCGAACTCACCGTGTCCGCAGTTGCCGAGAACGGCCAGGCGGCCGCTGCCGGTGAGCCCGAGCAGGATCTCCGCCGCGCCCCGCAGAACAGCGCCGTGAGCGACGATGGCGATCGTCTCGGCATCGGTGGTGTAGACGAGGTCGACGATCGCCTCGGCGACCCGTTGTCCCGACTGGCTGCGTGATTCGCCTCCGGGTGGGCTCATATCCGCTCCTGCCGCCCAGGCCGCCAGCTCCTCGGCCCAGTTCTCGGCGACCTCTGCTCGGGTCGAGCCTTCCCAGTCGCCGAAGGCGGTCTCACGCAATCGAGCGTCTCGGACCGGTTCGAGGTCGAGCAGTTCGGCAAGGTGATCGGCGGTTTCGGCGGCGCGAGAGAGATCGGAGGAGACGATCAGCTCGGGATGCAGGTGCTGAAGATTCTGCGCCGTTTCGGCGGCCTGCGCGCGACCGAGGTCGTTCAGCGGCACATCCGACTGACCTTGGAAGCGTCCCGCGACATTGAAGTCGGTCTGGCCATGACGCCAGAAGATGACCGTCTTGGTCATGAAGCGTCGTCTGCGGCCGGCAGCTGCAGGTCGATGACCGGAACGTCCTTCCACAGGCGTTCGAGTGCGTAGTACTCACGCTGTTCGGCGGAGAACACGTGCACGACGATGTCGCCGAAGTCCAGCAGCACCCAGTCGCCGCTGCCGCGTCCTTCGCGTCGGAGCGGAGTGCGCCCGTGGGTCGTCTGCACCGCTTCTTCCACGGCGTCGACGATCGAGGCGATCTGCCGTTCGTTGTCGGCGGAGATGATGAGGAAGGCATCGGTGATGTAGAGCGTGGAGCTCACATCGAGGCCGACCTGGTCGGAGCCGAGCTTCTCGTCCGCGGCCTTCGCCGCAGTTCTCAGCATTTCGGTGGATTCAACGATCTCGCTCACGCGATCCTTTCGGGTGGGTGCTGCTTTCTGAGCCCGTCACAGAAGCATGACCAGGGCGATGACGATGAGTGCCACGGCGACGGTGGCCGCCACGCCGAGAGCGATGAACGGAACCTTCGAGGGTTCCTCACCGACAAGGATCCGACCGTCGTGTCCGGTGACAGCACTTGCACGAATGCGTTCCGCCGGCGGATTCTCGGTCTCTTCGTCCTCATAGTTCGCGTTCGGCAGCGACCACGCTTCCGGTACGGTGTCCATCGGACGGGTCTCCGGGTTGGCAGCCAAGGCGCGTGCCGCGTCATCCGGGGAAGCCTCAGCCGCCGTGCTGTCGGCCGGGCCGGATGCCTGGTTCGCAGGCGTGCCTGCCTCCTGATCCTGGTTCACGCCGGTGCCGGTTGTGCCGGTTCCTGCTGCCGACGCCGACTCTGTCGAGCTTCGGTCCTCGGCTGCTTCGGGGATCTGCGCCGAGGAGGCGGTGACCACGCGGACCCCGGAGGTCGAAGGCGGCTGCACGATCGGCATCCGTCGTGAGCGGCCCTCGGTTTCGCCGGACGCCGCCTTCGTCGTGCCGGTCTCGGCAGTCGAGCTCCCCGGGGCCGTGGCTTCCGTTTTCGGCGCCTTCCAGCGCGCCTTCGAGCCCTTGCTGCGTGCCTTCGACTTCTCAGCACCCGGTTTCTCAGCACTGGGTTTGTCGGTGCTGGGTTTCTCGGCACTGGGCTTCTCGGTGCTTGGCTTCGGAGCTGCGTTCGGGCTCGCCGGCGTCGTCGCTGCGGTCTCTTCGACCGCTCGCGAATCTGTGGCCTCGGCCACGCCGGTGCCGGTGATCTCCGCTGTCGTCAGAGACGGGACGTCGCCGTCATCAGACTCGAGGGCGGACAGCGGCTTGGACAGCGCGTCGTAGGGTTCGTTCTCGGGCGATACAGGTCGGGGGCCCGAATCGGCAGTGACCGGCGATTCGAAGTCTCGGGCGGCGACCTCCTCGGCGGCACCGCCGAATCCTGCGGTGTCGTAGGACTCGGGTTCGGCATTCCGCGCAGGGACATACTCCGGTTCCCCGGACGGCGCCGAATCATCTGCAGCCTGTGGGCGTGTCGGTGCCGAACGCTTCTCCGTCACCGATTCCGACTTCGCGGTCACGGCCTCCGGCTTCGCGGCCGAGGCTCCTGGTTCCGTCCCTGCGGCCGGCGGTGTCTTCGCCGAATCGTCGGTTGGGATCTTCGCGCCGCCATCCTCGGGTCCAGTGTCCTCGGATCCGGCGTCCTCCGGTTCGGCGATGACCGGCATGGCGCCCGTGGAGAGGTCTCCGTCGAGGGACAGTCCATGCTCGCGCAGGTACCTCTTGCGCGCCGCGCGGGACTCGAAGTGCGGCAGCGGAGTCCGCTGCGGGTCGAGTCTGTCCTCGGCGTTGACCGGCGGCCGCTCCTCGAGCGGATGGTCGGTGGCCAGCGGTCCCCGTTCGTGGGATACCTGGGGTGCGGGTTCCGCATCGATGGGCGCTCGGTCGGTGTCGTCGTCCACTTCGCCGGCCTTCTCCTTCGGCTGCGCCGACGGGGCTGCGGGTTCCGACGGGGCCCCGGGAGCCGGTGTCAGGAGTTGGGCACGCAGGGCCGCCGTTTCATCGCTCGACTGTTCAGGGGTGTCGCGTACCTCGAACGCCTGTTCCGCCTTCAACCGCTCGGCTTCGCGCCGCGCTCGACGTGACGTGAACTGCTCCTCAGCCATTCTCACTCCTGTACAACTCGTATTTCGCGATGTACTGGACGACTCCGTCTGGCACCAGATACCAGACCGGTGCCCCGTCCATCACTCGTTGTCTGCAATCCGTTGAAGATATCGCCAGGGCCGGAATCTGGACCAGACTCAGACGATCCACCGGCAGGCCCTCACCGCGAAGTTCATGGCCCGGCCGACTCACTCCGACGAAGTGCGCCAAAGAAAACAGCTCATCCACATTCTTCCACGTCAGAATCTGAGCCAAAGCGTCCGCGCCGGTGATGAAGAACAACTCCGTATCCGGTCCGTAGCTCCGGGACAGGTCGCGCAGAGTGTCGATCGTGTAGGTGGCTCCCGGTCGATCGACGTCGGCCCGGGACACAGTGAAGCGCGGGTTCGAAGCCGTGGCGATCACCGTCATCAGGTACCGGTGTTCGGCACTGGTGACTTCGCCGGCGTCCTTCTGGTAGGGCCGACCGGTCGGGACGAACACCACCTCATCGAGGTCGAAAGTCGACTGGACTTCGCTCGCTGCAACCAGGTGGCCGTGATGAATGGGGTCGAAGGTGCCGCCCATGACACCGACTCTGCGTGTGCGTTCAGCCATATCAGTGGCGGTAGGAGATACCCTTCCACGACCGGGATACGGCCGCCAGCGTCATGAAGATGGCAAAGGTGATGAGACCGAAGAAGATCGGATCCATCGGAAGTTCGTGGTGGACGGCATGCTCCGCGCCCTCGGCAGCGGACGCCAGGATGGCTGCGTTCACGGGTGTTCTCCTTACATCAGGCAGGTGAGGCTTCGTCGGCGCCTCGTCGTGTTCTGTTCTCAGTTTCTCATGAACGATGCCAGAAGACGGCATCGACATGGCCATGGTCGGTCACCGCAGCCCGATTGCACGCGGAACCGCGGCCCGGGGTTCACTCTCTGATCTGCCCGTTGCCCATCATCACCCATTTCGTGGTGGTGAGCTGTTCGAGGCCCATCGGTCCGCGTGCGTGGAGCTTCTGCGTCGAGATGCCGACCTCCGCGCCGAAACCGAGTTCGCCTCCATCGGTGAAGCGGGTCGAGACGTTCACTCCCACTGCGGCGGCATCGATGGCGGTGACGAAGGTCTCGGCATTGTCGAGGTCCTTGGTCACGATCACCTCGGTGTGTCCTGAGGAATAGGCGCGGATGTGCTCGATCGCCTCGTCGATGCCGGAGACCAGTTTGACCGCGAGTTCGAGGCCGAGGTATTCCTTGGCCCAGTCTCGGCGGGAGACCCTCTTGATCTTCATGGTCGAGGGGGCGAGAGCCGCGACATCGGTGTCGGCGTGGACGACGACTCCGGCCGAGTCGAGGCGTTCGAGGATCTTCGGCAGCACTCGTCGGGCGGCTCGCTCATGCACGAGGAGGGTCTCGAGCGAGTTGCAGACACTGGGCCGGTGTGTCTTGGAGTTGAGCACCAGGTCGACCGCGGTCTTCACTGTCGCAGAGGAGTCGACGAACATGTGCACATTGCCGATGCCGGTCTCGATGACCGGGACGATGGATTCCTGAACCACCATGCTGATGAGTTCGGCTCCCCCGCGGGGAATCAGAAGATCGACGTAGTCGCGGGCGTTCATCAGCACGCTGGCTCCCTCGCGCCCGTACTGGTCGATGCCGTTGACGGTGTCCGCGGGCAGTCCGGCCGATTCCACGGCCTTGCGGAGGATCGAGATGATCTCGGCGTTCGACTGTGCGGCGGCGGAACCTCCGCGCAGCACTGAGGCGTTGCCGGACTTCAGCGCCAGGATCGCGATGTCGACGGTGACATTCGGCCGGGCTTCGTAGATGGCTCCGATGACTCCCATCGGCACCCGAGTCTGGGTCAGGCGGATGCCGTTGGGCAGGGTGCGTCCGACGACGATGTTGCCGACGGGATCAGCCAGATCGATGACGGTCTCGACGGAGGCGGCGATCGCCTCGATGCGGTCGCCGTCGAGTCGCAGCCGATCGAGCAGCGCGGTGCTCATTCTTGCTTCGGTGCCGGCGGCGATATCGGCATCATTGGCCTTGACGATGCGCTCGGAATTGGCCCTGAGTGCCTCGGCGATGGCCGTGAGCGCCGCATTCTTCTCTGCCGTCGACGAGGTCGCCAGTCGGCCTGCGGCGGCCTTGGCATTGCGGGCCACCCTGGTGACGCCCCGAACTGTCTTCGGGTGTATCTCGGATACAGCGGTCATGTGCTATCTCCCCCCGCTCACGTGTGTGAGAACGAGATCGTTTCGGTGGATGACTTCTTTACGGTAGTCATTTCCCAGTCGGGTGCCAAGTTCCTCGGTAGTGCAACCGAACATCGACGGCAGCTCCTCTGCGGAGAAGTTGACCATTCCGCGTGCGATGGCCTCCCCCTCGAGGTTCCTCACTTCGACCGGATCTCCCGCTTCGAAGCCGCCTTCGACGGCTGTCACACCGGCTGCCAGCAGGGAGGTTCCACGGGAGAGCACAGCCGACTCCGCGCCTTTGTCGATGGTCACCGATCCGAATGTCCTGGCCAGGTGACGCAGCCACAGCAGACGGGTGCCCCGACGACGGTGGGTGACGGCGAAGTAGGTGCCGACATGCTCACCTGAGAGAGCGCCGGCGGCGTTCCCTGCCGAGGTCAGCACGGCGGGGATGCCGGAATCGGCGACCATCGTGGCCGCTTCGACCTTCGTCGCCATGCCCCCTGTGCCGGTGCCGGCAGCACCGACTCCGCCGATGGCAATCGCCTCAAGGTCTGCGGCCCCGCCGACCCGATCGATCCGGATCGAGTCGGAGAGCTGCGGAGGTCCCGAGTAGAGGGCGTCGACGTCGGAGAGGAGGACGAGTGCGTCGGCGTGAGCGAGGTGGGCGACCAGAGCGGCCAGGCGATCGTTGTCGCCGAAGCGGATCTCCTCGGTGGCTACGGCGTCGTTCTCGTTGACGATCGGCAGCGTCCCCAAGGCCAACAGCTTGTCGATGGCGCGCTGGGCGTTCTTGTATCGGGTGCGTCGAATCAGATCATCCGCCGAGAGCAGCACCTGGCCGGGGACGAGGTCATAGCGACCCAAGGCTCGCGTGTACGCGGCCATCAGGAGTCCCTGACCGACGCCCGCGGCCGCCTGCTGTGTGGCAAGGTCGCGCGGACGCTTGCGCAGTCCCATCGGTTCGAGGCCGGCCGCGATCGCACCGGAGGAGACGAGGATGACCTCGTGTCCGGCGGCCCGATGCGCGCCGATGACATCGGTCAGTGCGATGAGCTTCGCTTCATCGAGCCCGCCGTCGAGCGTGGTCAGGGACGAGGAGCCGACCTTGACGACGATGCGCCGGGCACCGGCGATGTCCGAGCGCGTCGAGGTCTCATCACCGACGGCCCGACTCACCGCTGATCGGGCTCGGACTCGGACCGGTCGGTCGATGCCGGTCGCGCGCGCTGCGCTCGCTCGGCGAGTCGTTCCTCTTCGAACTCGGCACGGACGGCGGCCTTCGCATCCATCCGCTCGTGATAGGCAGCCTTGCGCTCCTTGCGGGTGGCGCGGGCTTCCTCCTCGAGTCGCAGGTCGCTTCCGCGCGAGCCGAGCAGCTCGGCTCCGCCCACGGTAGTGGGATCCCAGTCGAAGACCACTCCGTCGGCGCCGCCGATGATCACCGTGTCGCCGGGTTTCGCACCGGCTTTGAACAGGGATTCCTCCACGCCGATGCGTTCGAGGCGGTCTGCCAGGAATCCGACGGCCTCGTCGTTGCCGAAGTCGGTCTGGCGCACCCAGCGCTGCGGCTTGTCGCCGAGCACGCGGAAGACCGGACCGTCGGCATCGTGTTCGGTGCGGACTTCGAATCCGCGGTCGTCGACCGCCTTGGGACGGATCACCACGCGCTGCGGAATCGCCTCGAGGGCGGTGCGGCGTTCTCGTTCGGCGACGACGAGTTCGGCCATGGCGAAGGACAGCTCCCGCAGTCCGGCATGGCTGACGGCCGAGATCTCGAATACCCGGTAGCCGGCGGCCTCGAGATCCGGACGGACGATGTCCGCGAGATCGCGACCATCGGGGATGTCGACCTTGTTCAGGGCGACGAGCTTGGGCCGTTCGGACAGGGGCAGCAGTCCGCTCCCGTCGTCGAGGTCGACCGCGTAGGCGGCGAGTTCGGATTCGATGACGGAGAGATCGGAGACCGGATCGCGTCCGGGCTCCCATGTCGCCATGTCGATGACGTGGACGAGACCGGCACAGCGTTCGACGTGGCGCAGAAATTCGAGTCCGAGGCCTTTGCCCTCGGAGGCGCCGGGGATCAGACCGGGTACATCGGCGACCGTGAAGCGGGTGTCCCCGGCCTGGACCACACCGAGGTTGGGCGCGAGAGTCGTGAACGGGTAGTCGGCGATCTTGGGCTTCGCCGCCGAAAGTGCGGCAATCAGACTCGACTTGCCGGCAGAGGGATAGCCGACGAGGGCGATGTCCGCGATGGTCTTGAGCTCGAGGACGAGGCTGAGGGTCTCCCCCGGCTCACCCAGGAGCGCGAAGCCGGGCGCCTTGCGTTTGGTCGAGGCCAGGGCTGCATTGCCGAGACCGCCGCGCCCTCCGGCTGCGGCGATGTATTCGGTGCCCGCGCCCACGAGGTCGGCGATGATGTCACCGCTGGTGGTCTTGACGACTGTGCCTTCGGGGACGGCGACGACGAGGTCACCGCCGTCGGCTCCGTCGCGCATGTCTCCCTTGCCGATGCCGCCGCCGTCGGCCCGCAGGTGGGGGCGGTGGTGCAGTGGCAGCAGGGTCGTGGTCTGACTGTCGACGACGAAGATGATGTTTCCGCCGTCTCCGCCGTTGGCGCCGTCGGGCCCGCCGAGCGGTTTGAACTTCTCGCGCCTGATCGAGGCGCACCCGTTTCCGCCGTCGCCTGCGGAGAGATGGACGGTGACGCGGTCTACGAACTCGGTGGCCATAATGTCCTTATATCAGATGAAGGGTGAGTCATGGTGACTCACCCTTCATGATCCCCTGTGCGGGGAGAGATCAATTGCTGTCGAACCGGATCCCGAAGATCAGGCGCCGACGATGTTGACGATCTTGCGACCGTTGCGCTTGCCGAATTCGACGGATCCCGCGGTGAGCGCGAAGAGGGTGTCATCCCCTCCACGGCCGACGTTGGAGCCGGGGTGGAACTTGGTTCCGCGCTGGCGGACGATGATCTCGCCGGCCTTGACGACCTGACCGCCGAAGCGCTTCACGCCGAGGTACTGTGGGTTCGAGTCGCGACCGTTGCGGGTCGAGCTGACTCCCTTTTTGCTTGACATGTGAGAAGTCTCCTCTTACTTGATGTTCGTGATCTTCAGACGGGTGAGGTCCTGGCGGTGGCCCTGACGCTTCTTGTAACCGGTCTTGTTCTTGTATTTCTGGATCACGATCTTCGGACCGCGAAGCTCGTTGACGACCTCGGCGCTGACCGAAACCTTCGACAGTGCGTCGACGTCGGTCGTCACGGTCTCACCGTCGACGAGAAGTACGGCATCGAGTTCGACGCTCTCGCCAGCCTTCGCCTTCATTCGGTTGACTGTGATGATATCGCCGACGCTCACCTTTTCCTGGTGACCTCCGGCGCGGACGATGGCATAGACCATGGTCGAACCCTTTCTGCTTATACACAAACGAACGGCGGTTGGTCCCTTGGCTGCCGCGAATGGATCGTCGCAGGCATCCCATTGAGAGGAATCACCAGCCGTGGTGCGTCATGCGCACCGACGCTCAATTCTAGTCCACGGCAACCCGCTGGGCAAACCGACGTCGCCGTCGCATCGACCCCGCGTCGAGGATGTGAGCCATCTCCCATCGACGGCGCCGATGGTACGGCTCAGGCTTCGCGGGATTCGGCGATCCGCTCGTGGTGATGGATCACCTCGGCGACGATGAAGGCAAGGAACTTCTCTGCGAACTCCGGATCGAGATGAGACTCCTCGGCCAGGCTGCGCAGACGCGCGACCTGCCTGGATTCCCTCGCCTCATCGGCCGGCGCCAGACCGTGATCGGCCTTGAGCTCGCCGACGGTCTCCGTGAGCTTGAATCGCTCTGCGAGCAGGTGGATCAGGGCCGCGTCGATGTTGTCGATGCTGCTGCGCAGCTCCAACAGCCGCTCCTGAGCGCGTGTCTTGTCGTCCTTGTTCTCATTCACGCACCCCAGTCTAACGATGCCCGGACATGATCGTGTGCCGCGACCCACGCTGGTCACGGCACACGATCATTCGACTCTCAGGCCGTCATCCGAGCTCAAGTCGGATGGCCCCTCATGAAGCTCAGGCGTTGTCCGGGACGGGGACGGCGTCCTTGGTCTCGAGATCGTTGAGCGTACCAGCCCGACGATCGGCAAGGTACTTCTTCATCTCCTTCTTGACCACAGGCATGAGCATGTAGAGGCCGAGGATGTTGATGAAGGCGCACATGAACAGGGCGGCATCGGCGAATTCGACGACCTTGGAGAAGCTGGCGATGCAGCCGATGACGACGAAGACGCAGACGAGGGTCCGGAAGGCCGTGATCGTGGGCTTCGACCGACCGAACAGGTAGCTCCATGCACGTTCACCGTAGTAGGCCCAGGTGATGAGCGTGGAGAAGGCGAAGAGTGCGACGGCGATGGCCAAGAGGATCGGGTACCAGGAGGCGACGGTGGAGAAGGCATCCGAAGCCAAGGCGACGCCGCCGATCTCACCTTCGCCGAGGTCCTCGCGGTAGGAGGCCTGGTTGGCGACGATGATCGTCAGTGCGGTCATGGTGCAGACGATCACGGTGTCGATGAAGGGCTCGAGGAGAGCGACGAAGCCCTCGGAGATGGGCCGGCGGGTCTTGACCGCCGAGTGGGCGATGGCCGCCGAGCCGATGCCGGCCTCATTCGAGAAGGCCGAGCGCTGGAAGCCGATGATCATGACACCGACGATGCCGCCTGCGATGCCCTGGGGGTTGAAGGCTCCTGCGAAGATCTCGCCGATCGCGTTCGGGATGTTGGTGAAGTTCATGCCGAGCACGAGAAGGCAGGAGACGACGTAGAAGATCGCCATGCCGGGAACGAGCTTGTCGGTGACCTTCGCGATGGACTTGATCCCGCCGAGGATGACCAGGGCGACGAGTGCCGCGAAGATGATGCCGAAGATGAGGGAGGCGAACGGCCCGGCGAGGAAGCCGTCATCGCCGCCGGTGGCGGTGCGCACCTGAGCGAAGGTCTGATTGGCTTGGAACATGCCGCCGCCGACGACGCCGAAGATGAGGATTGCGACCGCGAAGAGTCCGGTGAGCACTGTCGCCACCGGTTTGGAGAAGCGACGGAAGGCGATCGGCAGGTATTTGAACGGACCGCCGTGGACGACGCCGTTCTCGTCGATCTCACGGTATTTGACTCCGAGGGTGCACTCGACGAACTTCGTGCACATGCCGAGGAGGCCGGCGACGATCATCCAGAAGGTCGCGCCCGGACCGCCGAGTGCGATGGCGACGCCGACACCGGCGATATTGCCGAGTCCGACGGTGCCCGAGAGCGCCGAGGCCAGGGCCTGGAAGTGGGTGACCTCACCGGGGTCGTTCTTGGAGGAGTACTTTCCGCGGATGATCTCGAGCGAGAGCTTGAACCCGCGGGCTTGGATGAAGCCGAAGTAGACGGTGAAGACGAGGGCGGCGAAGATCAGCCAGAAGACGACGAAGGGGAATGAGAGATCCCCGAGGGTGACCGGGAAGAAGATGATGTTCCCGAACCAGGTGGCGATCGGGTCGAACCAGGTGTTGATGGCATCGTCGACGGGCGAGCTGGGAGCATCTGCAGCTAACAGTAAGGTGTTCATGTTGTTCAAAGCTTCCGTAGCCGGGGCGAACTGACAAGCACTCGGAGCACCGGGAACGATTCGGTTACAGAACTGTTACCTGGATCACACATTCGTCCTCACGGTGAGACATCCGTCTCACCTGGTGTCCTAGACTGGTGGCATGTCACAGAACCCCGGTCCCCCGAACAGCAATCAGCCAGGTCCTCCGATCCGGCAGCCCCAACCCGGCCAGAGCGGACCCGGATACGGTCCGCCCTCAGGGCAGCCGCAGCCTTATGATTCCACCGCCGGTCAGGGGACCCCTCCGGGCGCCCGGTCCCAGGGCGGTCCCCCTCGACAGACCCCGGCCGGGCCGGGGCAGCAGGCCAACGCCCCCGGCCTGCACAGAGGTGGGGGCAATGCTCCGGGAGGTGCCCCGCGCATCGTCTCCCCCGAAGGCGAACGAGTCAGAGAGCGCCCGGCCGGCGGCTTCTCGGGATACTTCGCAATCGTCGCCGCAGTCATTCTCCTGCTCATCGCCGTGCTGCTCGGCGCGCTCGGCTTCTTCCTGACCTTCGCTCAGGCGACCCTCGGGGTCATCCTCATGGTCATCGGCATCATCAGCTTCGTGGCCTCGATGTTCCTCTTCAAAGGCTGCACTTCGGTGGCTCCCGGACATGCGGTCGTCCTGCAGCTCTACGGCAAGTACGTCGGCACCGTCCGTCAGTCGGGACTGCGATTCGTCAATCCGCTGTATTCGAAGGATCAGGTCTCCACGCGCATCCGCAACCACGAGACTTCCACGCTGAAGGTCAATGATCTCGACGGCAACCCCATCGAGATCGGAGCCGTTGTCGTCTGGCAGGTCAAGGACACCGCACAGGCCATGTTCGAAGTCGACGACTTCGAGGAGTTCGTCGCCATCCAGGCGGAGACAGCGGTTCGCCACATAGCGAACTCCTATGCCTACGATTCCTCGGATCCGAATCGGATGTCTCTGCGCGACAACGCCGATGAGATCACCTCGAAGCTCTCCAACGAGGTGGCCGCCCGTGTCTCTGCGGCGGGGGTGACGATCATCGAGTCGCGGATCACGCAGCTGGCCTATGCCGCCGAGATCGCCCGCGCGATGCTGCAACGTCAGCAGGCGACTGCGGTCGTCGCCGCCCGGCAGCTCATCGTCGAGGGAGCCGTGGGCATGGTCGAAACGGCCATCGCAGAGATCGAGGGACGCAATATCGTCAACCTCGGCCAAGCCGAACGCAGCGACTTGGTCTCCAACCTGATGATCGTGCTGTGCGGCGACACCGCGGCGCAGCCGACCATCAGCACCACGCGCAACCAGAGTTCGACCGGCTGAGTTCCCCGATCCTGGGCGCTCAGCCGGGCACCCAGCTGCGGAGCGGTCCCAGACCGGTGAATGGCGAGGCGCCCTGCCGATGATCATGGAGATCACCGGCAGGGCGCCTCGCTGTGCGCGTGGGCTCAGCCTCGCACTGCGGTATCAGCTCTCGCCGATGATGACGAACGAGGTCGGCAGCTGCTCCTTCGCCGCGTCATCCTTCGGCTTGGTCTGGGCCGCGGCCGAACGGCGAGGCGCACGCTTGACCGGCTCCGCCTTGGCGACCTTGGTCGCGGTGTCGGCGCCGATCATCAACGGCAGCTCGGCTGCCGGTTCCGACTTCTCGGGTGCCGTCGCGGGCCGAGTCTTCTCTGCGGCGCCTGCTGCTGAGGATTCTGCCTGCTCGTCCGAACGTGCAGACTTCGCACTCGTCGCGGTCCCGTCCTGCTGGGAACCAGTCGACGAGTTGTCTGCGGATTCGGCGGACTGCTCGGAGTCTGCGTTCGACCGGCGGCGCCCGTTACGGGACCGGTTGCGGCCCGAACCGGAGCGACCCGAGCCGCTGCGACCGTCCTTGTCCGAGTCATGCCCATCGCCCGCAGGATCCTGCGGACCCTTGTCGGCGTTCTGCCCGGCCTTTTCGGCGTGCTGCTCGGCGGCATCGTCGGAGTCCTCGTCCTTCTTCAGGGTCGCCTTGGCGATTGCCGCGACCGCCGAGCGGGAGGCATCCGAGGTCACCGAATCCGCAGAGGAGTCGGCTTCGCTGTTCTTGGACTTGCCGTTGGACTCACCACGACGCTTGCGATCGCGACGGCTCTCGTTGTTCGAGCCGTTCGAGGATTTGCCTCCGCGATGGGATTTGGAACCGTCTTCCTCGGATCCCGGAAGCAACAGGCCTCGACCCGAGAGATCGGCGCCGGCGCTGACCATGGATTCGGCCAGACCCGTGCCGATGCGCTTGCGGGTCATCTGCACGAGTCCGAGCGACGTCACCTCGGCGACCTGATGCTTCGTCCGGTCCCGGCCCAAGCACTCGACGAGGCGACGCACGACGAGATCGCGGTTCGATTCGAGCACCATGTCGATGAAGTCGACGACGATGATGCCGCCGATGTCGCGCAGGCGCACCTGGCGGATGACCTCTTCGGCGGCCTCGAGGTTGTTTCGGGTCACGGTCTCTTCGAGGTTGCCGCCGGAACCGGTGAACTTTCCGGTGTTGACGTCGACGACGGTCATCGCCTCTGTGCGGTCGATGACGAGGGAACCGCCCGAGGGCAGACTGACGGTACGCTGCAGCGCCTTCTGAATCTGCTCTTCGATCCGGTAGTGGTCGAAGATGTTCTCTTCTTCGCTGTAGCGGTGGACGCGTTCGAGCAGGTCGGGGGCGACCGCCTCGACATATTCGTGGATGGTGTCCCAGGCCCCGTCGCCGTCGATGACGAGCGAGTTGAAGTCTTCGTTGAACACATCGCGGATGATGCGCACGATCATGTCGGGCTCGCTGTAGAGAAGCTGCGGTGCGAGCACCTTCGTCGACTTCGACTTCTTCTCGATCGTCTCCCACCGCTTGGCCAGGCGCTCGACATCGCGGCTCAGGTCCTTATCGGTCGCGCCTTCTGCAGCGGTGCGCACGATGACGCCGTTGGAGTCGCCGACGAGTTCCTTGAGGAGCTTCTTCAACCGGCTGCGTTCGTTGTCCGGCAGCTTCCGGGAGATTCCAGTCATCGAATTGCCGGGCACGTAGACGAGAAAGCGGCCGGGCAGGGAGATCTGGCTGGTCAGCCGAGCACCCTTGTGACCGACAGGATCCTTAGTCACCTGCACGAGCACGGAGTCCCCCGAGCTCAGAGCGGTCTCGATGCGACGGGCCTTGCCGTCCATTCCGAGTGCGTCCCAGTTGACCTCACCGGCGTAGAGCACCGCGTTGCGGCCCTTGCCGATGTCGATGAACGCGGCCTCCATGCTCGGCAGCACATTCTGGACCTTGCCCAGGTAGACATTGCCGATCAGCGAGGACTGCTGCCGGTTCTCCTTGAGGTAGTGCTCGACGGCGATTCCGTCTTCGACGACGACGAGCTGGGTCTGGTCGCCGCTCTCGCGCACGATCATCGTCCGGTCGACGGACTCGCGCCGCGCCAGGAACTCGGCTTCGGTGATGACGGGGCGTCGACGTCCGGCCTCACGACCTTCCTTGCGACGCTGCCGCTTCGCCTCGAGACGGGTCGATCCCTTCAGCGAGGTGACTTCATCCCGGTCGGTGCTGCGAGACCGGGTCCGGGAACGCGAGCGGCGGCGGCGACGCGATCCGCTGTCGCCGTCATCGTCGTCATCGTCGCCGTCGTCGGAGTCCTCCGTCTGGGACTCGCCGCCGGAGTGGTCATTCCCGGTCTTCGTCTGGTTCTGCTCCGAGTCGCCCTGCTTGGACTTGTTCTCGGAGCGACGGTTCGAGCGTGCGCCGCGACGTGAGCTACGGGACCCTTCGTCGTCATCGTCTGTCTCATCCGTCGACTGCGACGAGTCCTTGGCCTCGGACGACTCGGCCGAATCGGTGGAGTCGTCGCGGTTGCGGGACCGACGGCCCCGTCCGCCTCGGCGACGCCGACGGCCGTTCGAATCATCCTCGGAGTCATCACGATCGTCATCGTCCGAATCATGGGAATCCGAGGTGGAATCCTCGGCGTCATCAGAGCCATCCCAGTCATCGTCGTCATCGTCCTCGACATGCACGACCTGGGCCAGCTCGGCCTGGGGCACCTGGAAGATCAATCCGCCGTCGTGGGGCGCGGGCGGGGTGGCACGAGGTTCCGGAGCCGCCGCCGGCTCGGGCTGCGCGGCGGGTGCGGCGAAGGGATTGCGCGGATCGAAAGTCACGGACGGTGTGGACCGGGTGCGGTCCTCACGGTCATTCGCGGACTGGGCCTGCTGGTCCTCGTCGTCGCTGTCCGAATCGTCGTCCGAGTCATCATCGGAGCTGTCACGGACGAACTGCTCGAATACGAGGCCTCTGTTGGCCACCGCCTCGCGGGCCTTCTTCGGGCCTCCCCGCTTCGGCTGGGGCTCGGGTTCCGGAGCCTCGTCGGCCTCCTCGGCACTTCCGCCCGTACGCAGCGATTCCGCCGCCTCGGCGATGTGGTCGAGTCTCTGCCTGACGGTGTCATCGACGTCCTCATGGGCGTCGCCGTCGGCATTCACCTTGTGCTGGAGATCAGCGAGGTCGGCGAGAATGCCCTGTGTTGCATCATTTGCTTCGTTGCCGTCGTTCGACGTGTCGTTCATCAGTTCTCCCAGTCCGGAGACTCCGCCCACACCTCGCGGATCTCCGGATCCTTGCATGGTCCGTATCGGACCGAAACCTGTGGATGGCACTTCCGGCTCGCGCTCCGCGCGTAGGCCTTCCGGGCTGCCTCATCTTGGTGTCGACCTGCGAGGTCCTACCCTCGACTCGGTGGAGGCACTTCTCCTGCTCGGTGTGAGAGCAGGTATCCGTATCGCCATTATGTCACACAACTTCGCGCCCGGACCGGATCCCGGCGCTTCGGTGTGGTCCGCATCACTACCCTATTCGGGGAATTCACAGTGATGAGGTTTGCCGCACGTGCCCGCGGCAGGCATCCTTGGAGGGTGAACAGCACACAGACACTCACCGATGACGAGCTCGACGTTCCGGAATCGACCCGATCCTGGGTACTCAGGGGGCTCCCGTTCGGCCTCTTCCTCATCATCGCCTCGATCATCGGCTTCATCGCCTCGTTCGCCTTGGCCGCGGAGAAGTACGAGAAGCTGGAGAATCCGAATGCGGTCCTCTCCTGCGACTTCAACCCGTTCTTCTCGTGCGGTTCGGTGATGGAGCATCCGGAGAGTCAGCTGTTCGGCTTCCCGAACCAGCTGCTCGGCATCGCCGCCTTCGTCTTTCCGCTGCTGATCGGCGTCCTCATCCTCGCCGGCACCAGGCTGCCCGGCTGGGTCCAGATCGGCTTGAATATCGGCCTCGGCCTCGGTGTCGTGCTCGTGATGTTCCTGTTCTACACCTCGATCTACGCCATCGGTGTCGGCTGCCCGTGGTGCATCGTCGTGTGGACCGTGACGATTCCGATGTTCGTGGGAGTCACCGCCCGCAATCTGCTGTCCGGGCACTTCGGTGCCGCCGCGGCGCAGAATCCGATGGTCAAGGTGCTGGCGAAGGAGAACATCGCCGTCTCCGTGCTGTGGCTGCTCATCATCGCCGCGTGCATCCTCACCCAGTTCTGGAGCTTCTTCGCCTCGCTGTTCTGATTCCGGCTCGACGCTGCGAGCTCGACGCTGCGAACTCGGCTCCGTGGCGCTCTGAGCTCGCCTCGGCGCTGATCCGGTCCCGGCGGGGCTCCTTCGGCCCGAGCAGCGAAAAAGCGGGTGCCCCGCCTGTCGGCAGGGCACCCGCTTCACGTCTGATCACCAGTTTCGGGGATCGCCTGGCCGGAGCTGACGATCCGCTTCCTCGGATCAGGCGTTCTCAGGCCTCAGGCCGGGAACCAGATCCCGATCTCCCGTTCGGCCGACTCCACGGAGTCGGAGCCGTGGACGAGGTTCTTCTGGACCTTCTCGCCCCAGTCGCGGCCGAGGTCACCGCGGATGGTGCCCGGTGCCGCAGACGTCGGATCGGTGGCTCCGGCCAGTGACCGGAAGCCCGGAATCACACCCTGTCCGGAGGCGATGATCGAGACGATGGGTCCTTCGGACATGAAGTCGACCAGCGGCTGGTAGAAGGGCTTGCCCTCGTGTTCGGCGTAGTGGGCGGCGAGCTCCTCGGCCGTCGCCGACCGCAGGCTCAGGGCATCGATCGTGTAGCCCTTGGCCTCGATCCGTGCGAGGATCTGACCCACCAGTCCGCGGGCCACCCCGTCGGGCTTGATGAGGATGAGAGTGCGTTCCATTCCGGTCCTTCCGTTGCATGTGTCGACGACTGTTCACAGCTTACCGGGCACGGGTGCCCGGTGATCAATTCGCCGAGGCGGCCTCAGGACCGCTCGGCGACTTCCCTGTCGATGCGCGCCGACCAGTACACGGCCACCGCCCACAGGGCGATGAAGAGCACCGCGACGAAGAACATCGAGTTGAGGACGAAGCCGGAGGCCAGCAGGAGGGCCTGCACGATCCAGCCGAGGATGACTCCGGGGCGCTTCTGGCCGATCCTGCGCGGCAGCATGCCCACCGCCGCGATCGCGAGCACTGCGATGACCGACGCGCCGATGAGCAGCTGCCCGAGGGTCAGCGAGCCGGCGGTCTTGACCGCAAGCCCATAGGCGGTGAGTACCGCGAAGTAGACGACGAAGAGTTCGCAGATGAGGATCGACCCGCACAGCACGGGGTACTTCGACTTCATTCGCTCTCTCCCCTGCCCAGCAGCAGCCGGGCCTCGGCCACCGTGTAGAGGGAACCGGTGACGACGATGCCGGGGCTGTTCGCCTCGGCCGCGTTCGCCAGGTCGATGGCCTTCATCAGGGCGGCGTTGAGATCGGCGGCGAGGATCACCGAGTCCTCGTCCACCCACTCCCGGGCTGCCTCGGCGAGTGTCTCCGCGCTCAGCGCCCGCGGACTCATCGTCTCGCTGATGACGAAGGCGTCGGCGCTGCGGTGGAGCTCTTCGAGCACCCCGTGGATGTCCTTGTCCTCAAGCATCGCCAGCACCATCACGGTGTAGTCGAAGTCGAAGGCCTCGGCGAGGGTGTCGGCGAGCACATGAGCGGCATCGGGGTTGTGTGCCCCGTCGACGACGACGCTCGGGCCGGTGCGCACGAGTTCGGCGCGACCCGGCGAGGTGGTGCGTGAGAGTCCCTCGGCCAGGGTCTCGAGGTCGAGAGGCTTTCCTTCGTCGCCGAGGAACGCCTCGGCCGCGATGATCGCCACCGCCGCGTTGTGGGCCTGATGGATTCCGTGCAGGGGAACGAAGACGTCGGTGTAGACATCGCGCAGTCCCTGCACCGTGACCAGCTGGCCGTCGACGGCGCGTTGGCGATCGAGGAGCCGAAAGTTCCGCTCCTCGGTCAGGGCTGAGACACCCCGGCGCTCCACCTCGGCGTCGAGGACGGTCTGGGCCTCCTCAGCCTGTTCGGCGATGACCGCGACCGGACTCGGTGCCGGACTCGGATCCACGTTGCGGTCGAGGATCCCGGCCTTGGTGCCCGCGATCTCGGCCAAGGTGTCACCGAGGAACTGCTGGTGGTCGAGACCGATCCGGGTGAATACGCACACTTCGGCGTCGGCGACGTTGGTCGAATCCCATTGCCCTCCCATGCCGACCTCGGTGACGACGACATCGACGGGGGCATCGGCGAAGACCGCGAATGCCAGCACTGTCAGGGCTTCGAAGTAGGTCAGAGGGGCCCGGCCCTCGGCGGCGAGCTCGGCATCGACGATCTCGAGGTAGGCGGAGATCTCATCGAAGATCCGCACGAAGGTCTCGATTGCCACGGGCGCCCCGTCGACCGAGATGCGCTCGGTCACCGAATGCAGGTGAGGGCTGGTGAACCGGCCCACCCGCAGATCGTGGGCGGTGACGATCGAGTCGATCATCCGTGCCGTCGAGGTCTTGCCGTTCGTCCCGGTGACCGTGATCACCGGGGCCGCGGTGTGGATGTCGCCGAGGAGCTCGCAGGCTCGCCGGGTCGCATCGAGTCGCAGCTCGACCTGGGTTTCGCCTGCCCGGGCCAACAGCGCGGCGTAGACGCGGGCGAGTTCTCCTCGCGCCGCCTCGTCCGCACCGGCGGACTCGATGATCTCGGGCTCGTCTCCGCTGCGACCGGAGGTGTCCTCGCCGCTCATGCCGGGCTCACGGTCAGCCGAGTGCCCGCAGGCAGCTCCTCGGGAGTGAACACCTGCACAGCCGAGTCATCGATCGCGTCGAATTCGAGGGCGGTCGCCAGGGTCTCACCGGCGATGAGATCTGTGTGCGGACGCAGCGCCGAGGCGACCTCGGAGTCTGCGTCGACTCTCACCGTGATCCTGTCGGAGACATGCAGATCGAGCTGTTTGCGGATGCCCTGGATGGCGCGGACCGCATCGCGGGCCACACCCTCGGCTTCGAGCTCGGGAGTGACCCGGGTGTCGAGGGCGAGGAATCCGGAATCGAGGGCGGCCAGTTCCATGCCGTCCGTGCCGGACTCGGCGACCGAGTCGAGGGTGTACTCCCCTTCGACGAGTTCGATGCCGCCGCTGGTCACGGTGCCGTCGACGACCGACCAGTCCCCCGTCTTCGAGGCCTTGATGACCTGCTGCACCTGCTTGCCAAGCCGGGGTCCGGCTGCGCGGGCATTGACCACGAGGTTCTGTGAGAGCGAGAAGCCGGCCGCCTCCGCCTCGGCGACGTCGAGTACGTCGACGGAGCGGACGTTGAGCTCATCGGCGATGATGTCGGTGAATGCGGCACCGAGCTGCGCGTCGGTGGCCACGGTGAGCTGCGCGAGCGGGAGTCGCACGCGCAGTCGGTTGGCCTTGCGCACCGAGGATGCCGTCGAGCAGATGTCCCGGGTCAGGTCCATGGCTTCCACGAGCTCGGCGTCGGCGGGGAACGCCGCGGCGTCAGGGTAGTCGGCCAAGTGGACGGAACGCTGCCCGGTCAGTCCGCGGTAGATCTCCTCGACCGTGAACGGCAGCAGAGGCGCCGCCACTCGGCAGAAGGCCTCGAGGCAGGTGTAGAACACGTCGAAGGATTCGTGCGTGTCGGCACCGCCGTCCCAGAACCGGCGGCGGGAGCGCCGCACGTACCAGTTGGTGAGCATGTCGAGGTAGCTGCGGACGAGGTCGCAGGCGGCCCAGATGTCCAGGCCCTCCATCGCCTCGGCGAATTCGGTGATGAGGTCGTGCGTCTTCGCCAACAGGTAGCGGTCGAGCACCTGGGTGGAGTCGTAGCGGGTCTGTGCCTGGTACCCGGACTTCTCACCGGCGCTGCCGTCGGCGGTGTTCGAGTAGGTGGCGAAGAACTGCCAGGTGTTCCACAGCGGCAGAACCACCTGGCGCACCCCGTCGCGGATGCCCTGTTCGGTGACGACGAGGTTGCCGCCGCGCAGGATCGACGAGGCCATGAGGAACCAGCGCATCGCATCGGATCCGTCGCGGTTGAAGACCTCGTTGACGTCCGGGTAGTTGCGCAGCGACTTCGACATCTTCTGCCCGTCCGAGCCGAGCACGATGCCGTGGGAGATGCAGTTGGTGAAGGCCGGTCGGTCGAAGATCGCGGTCGCGAGCACGTGCAGCAGGTAGAACCAGCCGCGGGTCTGTCCCACGTATTCGACGATGAAGTCGGCCGGGAAGTGGTTGTCGAACCATTCGGAGTTCTCGAACGGGTAGTGGACCTGGGCGTAGCTCATCGAACCCGAGTCGAACCACACGTCGAAGATCTCCGGGATCCGGCGCATCACCGACTGTCCGGTGGGATCATCGGGGTTCGGGCGGGTGAGGTCGTCGACCCACGGCCGGTGGAGGTCGACCTCGCCGGAGTCGTTGCGCGGCAGTCGGCCGAAGTCGGCTTCGATCTCCGCCAGCGAGCCGTAGACGTCGGTGCGGGGATACGACGGGTCGTCGGAGATCCACACCGGGATCGGGGATCCCCAGAAGCGGTTGCGTGAGATGGACCAGTCGCGGGCGTTCTCCAGCCATTTGCCGAACTGTCCGTGTTTGACGTTGTCGGGCACCCAGTTGATCTGCTCGTTGAGTTCGACCATCCGGTCCTTGAACTCGGTGACGCGGACGAACCAGGAGGACACCGCACGGTAGATCAGCGGGTTCCGGCAGCGCCAGCAGTGCGGGTACGAGTGTTCGTAGGATTCGTGGCGGACCAGCAGCGCGGACCTGCCGTCCAGCGGACCGGTGTGGTTGCGCAGGTCCTTGATGATGGCCTTGTTCGCCTCGAAGACCTGCTGGCCGGAATAGTCGGGCACCGTCGAGTCGAAGCGACCCGCGTCGTCGACAGGGCGGGCGGCAGTGATGCCGTAGGAATCGGTGAGCTCCTTGTCCTCCTCGCCGAAGGCCGGCGACTGGTGGACGATGCCGGTACCGTCTTCGACGGTGACGAAGTCGGCGGAGAGGATCGTGTGCATCCGCTGCCCGAACTCGTCCTGGCGGCCCTCGAAGTAGGGGAACGGCGGCTCGTATTCGCGACCGACGAGTTCGCTGCCGTTGAAGCTGCGCAGGATCTCCGGGTTCTCCCCCAGCTCCCGGGCATAGGCGGACAGGCGCGCCTCGGCGAGGATGAGGGTCTTGCCCTGGAGTTCCGCGGCGCCGTCGTCACCGGGGACGACCGCGACGAGCGGGATGTCCGGATTCACGGCCACGGCCTGGTTCGAAGGCACGGTCCAGGGCGTGGTGGTCCAGATCAGGACCCATTCCTCGGCGTCCTTGAGCTTGTAGCCGATCGTCACGGCCGGATCCTGACGCATCTTGTACACGTCGTCGTCCATGCGCAGCTCATGGTTCGACAGCGGGGTCTCGTCCTTCCAGCAGTAGGGCAGAACGCGGTAGCCCTCGTAGACGAGGCCTTTGTCCCACAGCTGCTTGAACGCCCAGATGACGCTTTCCATGTATTCGACGTTGAGCGTCTTGTAGTCATTGTCGAAGTCGACCCAGCGGCCCTGGCGGGTCACGTACTCCTGCCATTCCTGGGTGTAGCGCAGGACAGAGGAGCGGCAGGCATCGTTGAAGGCGGCCAGGCCCATCCGGCCGATCTCGGACTTGTCGGTGATGCCCAGCTGCCGCTCGGCCTCGAGCTCGGCGGGCAGGCCGTGGGTGTCCCAACCGAAGCGGCGGTCGACCTTCTTGCCCCGCATGGTCTGGAAGCGCGGCACGACGTCCTTGACGTAGCCGGTGAGCAGGTGGCCGTAGTGCGGCAGGCCGTTCGCGAAGGGAGGGCCGTCGTAGAAGACGAACTCGTTCTCCCCGTTCTCGCCCGGATCGCGCTGGTCGATCGAGGCCTGGAACGTGTCGTCGTCCTGCCAGTAGCGGAGGACGGCGTCCTCGATCGCGGGAAAGTTCGGCGAGGCGGACAGGCCGAACGCCGAGGTCGACACCTTGGGATACACCTTGGGATACAGAGGCTGGGTCATGAGCGTCCTTTTGGTTCACTGCGGTCACTGTCACGAGGACGACATCTCTGCCGCGGTACCACCTCGCTTATCCGCAGCCGCCGTCGGTGAAGACGCACGAGCACGGATCGCTCATAGCCGGATCGATGACGGGTCCAACCGTCCGGTTCTACTGGGATCGTCATCCCGCCGAGGTGGTCCTCGACGGATGAGGAATCTGTTCTTCCGGAAGCTCCCCGGTGATGGCCGGATCATCGCAGTTACAATCGTATACCCGGGCCGAGCTCCCCGACCACTCGGGAAGCTGTTCACAGCCCCTGGTTGCGCGCCACCTTGTGTTGGGCCGCCTGGGCGATGGGGCGGATGACCATGAGATCGACGTTGAAGTGGTGGGGTCTGGTCAGGGTGTAGACCACCGCATCGGCGACGTCTTCGGCCGTGAGGGGATTCTCCACCCCTTCGTAGACCTTGTCCGCGCGCTCCTGACTGCCGCCGACTCGTTTGAGGGTGAACTCGTCGGTGGCGACCATGCCGGGAGCGATCTCGATGACTCGCACGGGTTCGCCTGCCAGTTCGAGACGCAGAGTCGCGGCGATCGAATGAGTGCCGTGCTTGGCGGCGACATAGCCGCCTCCACCCTCATAGGCCTGGTGTCCAGCGGTCGAGGACATCACGGCGATGTCGCCGCGACCGGATTCGATGAGCGCCGGCAGGAAGGCCTTGACGACACGGAGCACGCCGAGGACGTTGACGTCGAACATGTCCCGCCACCCGGCCACCGACGCCTCGGCGACGGTATCGGTGCCGTAGGCGGCTCCGGCATTGGCGACGAGGGAGTGGACGGGGCCGGCGGCGATGACCTCTTCGGCGAAGGAGGCGACGGCCTCGTCATCGGTCATGTCCGCTACGAAGTAGCTGGCTCCGGTCTCCTCGGCGAGGGCCTTGAGTTTGTCCTCCCGGCGGGCCACGGCCACGACGTCCCAGCCCTGCTCGCGCAGCTGTCGCACGGTGGCGGCCCCGATGCCCGAGCTCGCGCCCGTCACCACTGCTCTCAACGTCTCCATCTTCGTACCCCTGTCTTCGATCGGTCTGGGTGCTCTTGACTTCCGATGACCAGTCTACGGATCCTCAGGCGTCCTGTGGATCCGGGTCGGGTGTCGTTCCCGAGGGGCTCTCGGTCGCACCAACAGACTTTCCGGAGGGACCTTGTGTCGGACCAGCCGACTTCTCGGAGGGATCCTGTGTCGGACCAGCCGCCGACCCTGAGGGACTCGGCGTTGCTCGAGCCGACTTCCCGGAAGGTCGGGAGTGCGGGTTGCGTGGGCCGCCCTCGCCGAAGACCGCTCGCACTCCGGGAATCTTCACGGCCACCCAGGTCACCACGGCGCAGACGACGGTGTAGGCGATCGGCATGACGAAGGCGTGGAGGAGCACTCCGGGAACCGTCGTCGGCAATCCCATCTCGTTGCGGACCGGATAGAGCACGAGTGGGTGGAGCAGAAACACGCCGAAGGAGTAGGGGTAGAACCAGTGGAGGAAGCCGAAACCGGTGCGCATGTGGTGATGCAGCAGCAGGTAGGCCGACAGAGAGGCGACGACCACGCCCGGAGACAGGTACTCATAGGGGAACATCCAGGGCTTCTCCCCCGGACCGAACCCGGCCCACAGTGTGGTCACGCCGACCGAAGCGAGGAAGGTCGCCCACGAGAGGATCACCGCGCGCCTGTTCAGCACGATGTCGCGGAGCACCCAACCGAGGATGTAGAAGCCGGCCATGGGAAGGAAGCGGGTGGCGATGTTGGCTTCCCCGACGTCGAAGATCATCGACACCCACTGGTCGAGCATGCCGATCCCGAGGAAGATCAGGCCGGTGCCCCACTGCAGGCGGCGGGAGCCGTGGACGCTGAGCAGTCGGAAGAACGGAGTCAGCAGCGTCAGACCCGCAAGCACGTAGAGGAAGTAGAGCTGGACGAACGGGGATCCGGTGAGGATGGCGATGCCGGGGTTCCAGTTGTCATCTCCGGGCTGGAGATAATACCGGCGGAAGAGCAGATAGACCGCGGTCCAGAACACCAGCGGGATCCCGATTCGCCACACCCGTTTGCTGAGGAACTTCCGGGGTTTGCTGCCCCGCGCCGGGTCGAGGGCCAGCGCCCCGGAGATCATGATGAACACCGGCACCGACCAGCGGCAGGCGGAGTCCACGGCATTGGCGACCCACCAGTCAGCGCCCATGGCGGCGAAGTTCTGTTCGACGATTGTGCCCAAGGAGTGGATGGCGACCACGGCCACGATCGCGATCGCCCGTGCCGGGTTCATCCATGCCGTCGAGGTCGGCGGCGGATTCTCTGTCGGAATTCTGTCCAAGGTCGCCATGAGCCAATAATCTCATTACTGCCACTCAACTCGTCTCAAGACGTCTTCAGGTTGTGAGACGGGCCACCACCCGACCGGCTTCCCGACCTCGCCGAGGCAGCTTCATCGAACGGTGTCCGTCCCGGAGACGACCGGTTTGGCCAGAGACGGTCCGGGTGAGAAAATCAGCAGTTATGAACACACCTGCCTTTTCGGACTCGACACACGAGTCAGTGAACCTACCGGACAAACCGGCCCTCGAGGGTCTGCGGGACAAGTGGGACGCCGCATGGAGCGAGTCCGGGGTCTACGACTTCGACGTCGACACCGACCGTGGGCAGGTCTACTCCATCGACACTCCCCCGCCGACGGCCTCGGGATCCCTGCACGTCGGTCACGTGTTCTCCTACACGCAGACGGACATCCTCGCCCGCTACCAGCGCATGCAGGGCAAAAACGTGTTCTACCCCCTCGGCTGGGACGACAACGGTCTGCCCACCGAGCGACGTGTGCAGAACTACTACGGCGTCAGCTGCGACCCCAGCCAGCCCTACGACCCGAGCTTCGAACCGCCGGCCAAGCCGGCGAAGAATTCGCGGGACTTCGTCAAGATCTCCCGCCAGAACTTCATCGAACTCTGTGAGAAGCTCTCGGCCGAGGACGAGCAGATCTTCGAGGATCTCTTCCGCTCCACCGGCCTGTCCGTGGACTGGAAGTACACCTACCGCACGATCGACGACACTTCCCGATCGGTCAGCCAGCGCGCCTTCCTCACGGACCTGTCCAACGGCCACGCCTACTCGCAGGACGCACCGACGATGTGGGACGTGACCTTCGGAACGGCTGTGGCTCAGGCGGAGCTGGAGGACCGCGAGAAGGACGGCGCCTACCACAAGGTGAAGTTCTTCCCGGAGGGAGCGGACGGACTGGCCGACACCTCGGCGGACCCGATCGTCATCCTCACCTCCCGGCCCGAGCTGATCCCGGCCGTCGTCGCACTCGTCGCCCACCCGGAGGACGAGCGCTACAATCCGTTCTTCGGCACGAACGTCGTCTCCCCGCTCTTCGGGGTCAGCGTCGAAGTCCGTGCCCATGAGCTCGCGAAGTCCGACAAGGGCACCGGCATCGCCATGGTCTGCACCTTCGGCGACCTCACCGACGTCACCTGGTGGCGAGAACTCGATCTGCCGACCCGCGCGGTGATCAACCGGGGCGGACGCCTGAATCTTGACGTTCCCGAGTGGATCGCGGCATCCCCGAAGCCGGACGCGGTCGCCAACTACGAGAAGCTGGCCGGGAAGACGACGTTCTCTGCCCGCAGGGACATCGCCGAGATGCTCGTCGAATCCGGTGACCTGATCGGTGAGATCGAAGCGATCACCCACCCGGTGCCCTTCTACGAGAAGGGCGACAAGCCGCTCGAGGTCGTCACCAGCCGCCAGTGGTACATCCGCAACGGAGGACGCTCCGCGCAGCTGCGTGATGAGCTCATCGCCCGCGGCCGTGAGATCGAGTGGCACCCGAGCTTCATGCGTTCCCGCTATGAGAACTGGGTCGAGAATCTCAACGGTGACTGGCTGGTGTCCCGACAGCGCTACTTCGGTGTGCCGATTCCGCTCTGGTACCGCCTCGACGCCGAGGGACAGCCGGACTACGAGAACCCGATCGTCCCCGAGTCCCTGCCGGTCGACCCCGTCGCCGAGGTGCCTGCCGGGTTCACCGCCGAGCAGCGCGACGTCCCCGGCGGCTTCAGCGCCGACCCCGATGTGCTCGACACCTGGGCGACCTCATCGCTGACCCCGCAGCTGCTCAGCGGCTGGAGCCGGGACGAGGATCTCTTCTCCAAGGTCTTCCCCTTCGATCTGCGCCCGCAGGGCCACGACATCATCCGGACCTGGCTGTTCTCCTCTGTCGTGCGTGCGAACTCCCTCAACGACGTCGCCCCGTGGAAGCACGCCGGACTCTCCGGGTGGATCCTCGATCCCGACCGGAAGAAGATGTCGAAGTCGAAGGGCAACGTCGTCGTGCCCTCGGACATCCTCGCCGAGCCGAAGCCCGGGTACGGTCCCGATGCCGTCCGCTATTGGGCGGCCAGCGCCAGGCTCGGTGCCGACACGGCCTACGATGTGACCCAGATGCAGATCGGCCGTCGCCTCGCGATGAAGCTGCTCAACGCCTCCAAGTTCGCCCTGGCACAGGGTGTGCATGCCGGACTCATCGGTCAGCTCGGCGCCGTCAACCATGAGCTCGATCGGGCGCTGCTGGCCAAGCTCGCCGAGGTGGTCGAGTCCGCGTCCGCGCATATGGCCGACTACGACTACGCCCATGCGCTGCGGGTCAGCGAGAGCTTCTTCTGGGAATTCACCGACGACTACGTGGAGCTGGTCAAGGACCGGTCCTATGGAGCCGCCGGCGAGTCGGAGCAGCTCTCGGCTCACGTCACTCTGGCCACGGCCCTGGACGTCCTGCTGCGCCTGTTCGCTCCCATCATGCCCTTCGTCACCGAAGAGGTCTGGTCCTGGTGGCGGACCGGCTCCGTGCATCGGTCGCCCTGGCCGGGAGATGAGCAGCTGGCAGACCCGGCATCCGCGGTCGATCCGACACTGCTGGCCTCCGTGGCCGCGGTGCTGACCGAGATCCGTCGCACCAAGACGGAGGCGAAGGTCTCCCAGAAGACTCAGGTGCGCAGTCTCACGATTGCGGCCCCGGCCGCGGTCGTGGCCGCAATCGGGGCCGCTCACGGTGACCTGGTCGCCGCCGGACGAATCGAGAATCTCGTCGCCGAGGAGTCCGGGGAGGAGATCGCGATCACCGCGGTCGACTTCGTGCCTCAGGACTGAGGCCCCCGGGCGGTGACCGCCCGACCACAGCACACAGCACCCGCCGGGTGTGCGAGCATACGAGCTCGCACACCCGGCGCTGCTGTTCCAAGATGAACACACCAAATCAGGGCCGTCCCGCCCATCGAGCGCTTACGATTGTCTCGACAGCCGAAGAAGTACAGGACTTCTTCTCGCATGAAAGGCTTTTGAACCATGAGAAGCGAACTCTTTTCGAAGCGCAACGCCGAAGTCCAGAATCAGGAACGCTGGACACTGCAGTCGGACAAGATGCTGCGCACGGTCATCACCCCCAACGCTCCGATGATCGCCACGAAGGGCGCAATGGTCGCCTACCAGGGTGACGTGAAATTCGCCCACCAGGGTTCGAAGTCGATGGGCCAGTTCATGAAGAAGGCGGCCACCGGTGAAGGCGGCAACGTCATGCGCGTCGAAGGCCACGGTGAGGTGTTCTTCGCCCGGGAGGCCTCGAACATCTTCATGATGGCCCTGGAGGGACCGCAGGACGCGCTGACTGTCAATACCGCGAACCTGCTCGCCTTCGACGATGCCCTGAACTGGGAGATCAGACGCATCAAGGGCGGTGTCGGGGCGATGGTCAGCGGTTCGGGCCTGTTCAACCTCGAACTCGCCGGCCAGGGAACCGCCGCGATCTGCTGCAAGGGTGCGCCGATGGTCCTCGACTGCTCACAGCAGCCGACCTTCGTCGACCCGCAGGCGGCGGTCTGCTGGTCATCGGCACTGGCGCCGCAGATCAAGACCGATGTCAGCGTCGGCACCTTCTTCGGTCGCGGATCCGGCGAGTCGGTGCAGCTGGCATTCCACGGCCCGGGCTTCGTCGTGGTCCAACCCGCCGAGAACGCCGTATACTCGGCCACCCAGGGCTGAGCGAACCACAAGCTCTCCGAAATGACGCCCGAGCGCCCAGTCACCTGCACACGCTGAGGTGACCGGGCGCTCCCGTCAGTTGTCGAGGGCGACTGTCTGCTCGGGTCCCTCGCCGCGTTCGACTCGGTACTTCCGGAATGCGGGGAACATCACCGCACAGACGAGCACGAGGACGATCACGGCGATGCCGCCTCCCGCCGAGGCAAGCGTGGTGCCGGTGAGTTCGGCGACGGAGCCGTGGAGGATGTCAGCCAGCCGCGGGCCTCCGGCGACGACGACGATGAAGACCCCCTGCATCCGACCCCGCATATCGTCGGTGGCCGCCTCCTGCAGCATCGTCGATCGGAATGCGGAGGAGATGATGTCCGCTCCCCCGCCCAGCGCCAAACCGAACAGCGCGATGATGAGGGCGGCGAGCCAGAATCCCCTCGCGAATTCGAGGGAGATGCCGAACAGCGTCATCGCCGCGCCCCACACGATGATGGCGACGATGACAGCCAGCCCCTGACGCTGGACCTTCGAGACCCAGCCGGAGAAGATGCCCGCCAGGGCGCTGCCTCCGGCCAGTGCCGCGAAGAGCAGGGAGAAGACGAGGCCGCCTGCGGGCGGACCGTCGAAGGTCTCGACGGCGATCTGCGGAAACAGGGCACGGGGCATTCCGAAGACCATAGCGATGACGTCGACGAGCAGCGAGACCATGACCACGGTGTTCGTTCCCAGGTAGCGGAAGCCGTCGATGACTCCCTTGATCCCGGAACGGGTGTGTGACTGTTTCTGCGGAATCAGCGGGGGCAGCCGGAGCACCGCGTAGAGCGTGGCCGCCAGGAACACGGCGTCGATGACATAGAGCAGCTGGTATCCGAACACCGGAATGAGGGCTCCGCCGATGACAGGGCCGATGACAGCGCCGAGGGTGGCCACGGTCATGTTCAGCGAGTTCGCCGCCGGCAGAAGGGCCAAGGGAACGATGGTGGGCAGAAGAGCGCCCCTGGCCGGCTGGTTGAGACCGAAGAAGGCCTGCTGCATGGCGAAGACGCTCAGCAGCAACCACACGTTCTCGACGCCGAGAACGGCGATGAGCGCGAGGAGCGCACTCGTCACGATGAGTCCGAGAGTGGAGATGATGAGGAGAGTGCGTCGGTTGATGACATCGGCCAGCGACCCGCCCCAGAGTCCGAAGACGATGAGCGGCACGAGACCGAACGCCCCGGCCAAGCCGACGTAACCGGAGGACCCGGTGATGTGGAAGATCTGCGCCGGGATCGCCACAACCGTCATCTGCGCGCCGATGACGGTGACGATGTTGGCCAGCCACAGCCGCCGGAAGTCGGCGTAGCGGAGCGGACGGGTGTCGGCGAAGAGCCTCATCTATGGTGAGGGCTCAAGCTGATTTCTTGTTCGTCCGGGACTGGGTGCGGGGAACGAGGGTCGGGGCGACATTGCTGTCGACGACGTCCTTGGTCACGACCACCTCGGCGATGTCCTCACGCGACGGCACATCGAACATCACCGGCTGGAGCACTTCTTCCATGATCGAGCGCAGACCGCGCGCACCGGTGCCGCGCAGCAGCGCGAGATCGGAGATGGCCTCGAGCGCCTCGGTCTCGAAGGTCAGTGAGACGTTGTCGAACTCGAACATCCGCTGGTACTGCTTGACCAGCGCATTCTTCGGTTCGGTGAGGATCGACATGAGGGCGGCCCGGTCGAGGGTCGAGACCGTGGCGAGTACGGGCAGACGCCCGATGAACTCGGGGATCAGACCGAACTTGAGCAGATCCTCAGGCAGGATGTCCGCGTAGAGATCCTCTTCGTCGTTCTTCGACTGCAGCAGGGCACCGAACCCGATGCCGTGCTTGCCCTTGCGTCCGGCGACGATCTCCTCCATCCCGGCGAAGGCGCCGGCGACGATGAACAGCACATTCGTGGTGTCGATCTGCAGGAAGTCCTGGTGGGGATGCTTGCGACCACCCTGCGGAGGAACCGAGGCCTGCGTGCCCTCGAGGATCTTCAGCAGCGCCTGCTGAACGCCTTCACCGGAGACGTCGCGCGTGATCGAGGGGTTCTCGGACTTGCGGGCGATCTTGTCGATCTCGTCGATGTAGATGATGCCGTGTTCGGCGCGCTGGATATCGAAGTCGGCGGCCTGGATGAGTTTGAGGAGGATGTTCTCGACATCTTCGCCGACATAGCCGGCCTCCGTCAGCGCGGTGGCGTCGGCGACGGCGAAGGGAACGTTGAGCCGCTTCGCCAGCGACTGGGCCAGATAGGTCTTGCCGGATCCTGTCGGTCCGACGAGAAGGATGTTCGACTTCGCGATCTCGACCTCGGAGTCTTCGGCGCCCAGCGTCTTCGTGTCCTCGTTGCTCTGCAGTGAGCGGATGCGCTTGTAGTGGTTGTACACGGCGACCGAGAGCGCCTTCTTCGCGGGCTCCTGCCCAACGACGTATTCCTGGAGGAAGTCGAAGATCTCACGCGGCTTCGGCAGTTCGAGTTCGGCGTGATCCGGGCTCGTCTCGCTGAGCTCCTCTTCGATGATCTCGTTGCACAGACCGATGCATTCATCGCAGATGTACACCCCGGGTCCGGCGATGAGTTTCCGAACCTGCTTCTGTGATTTGCCACAGAAGTTGCATTTGAGCAGGTCTGCTCCGTCCGCACTGCGAGCCACTGTCACAACCTTTCGCCAGGGCGCTTGGCCCCAACTCTACCGCTCGTGTTTCCTGTACCTCAATAGCTTCCCATACGTCGCTGACACGAGCCTCCAGCGACGTCATTCGGTGTGTCGTCTCCCCGACAGCGTTTCGGGTCCGGACGGCTGGGCACCGTCCGGACCCGAAACGCTGGTGCGGAGATCATCGAGGGATGATCAGTTGGCTTCCTTGCGCGAGGACAGGACCTGGTCGACGAGACCGTAGTCCTTGGCCTGCTCGGCGGTGAGGAAGAGATCGCGCTCGATGTCGTTCGAGACCTGTTCGGGGGTCTTGTTCGAGTGCTTCGACAAGGTGCCCTCGAGCCACTCGCGCATGCGCAGCACCTCGGCGGCCTGGATCTCGATGTCCGAGGCCTGACCCTGTCCCTGCCCCTCCATGGCGGGCTGGTGGATGAGCACGCGGGCGTTCGGCAGAGCCAGACGCTTGCCGGGGCTGCCGGCAGACAGCAGCACGGCCGCGGCCGAGGCAGCCTGTCCGAGGCAGACGGTCTGGATCTCCGGCTTGATGTACTGCATCGTGTCGTAGATCGCGGTCATCGCGGTGAAGGAACCACCGGGCGAGTTGATGTAGAGCGTGATATCGCGGTCCGGGTCCTGCGATTCCAGGACGAGCAGCTGGGCCATGACGTCGTCGGCGGAGGTGTCGTCGACCTGCGCACCGAGGAAGATCACACGATCATCGAAGAGCTTCGTGTAGGGATCCTGACGCTTGAAGCCGTACGGGGTCCGCTCTTCGAACTGCGGCATGACGTATCGGGACTGCGGCATGTTTCCGGAGGTGGAGCCTGGCATAAAGTTCATTGAATTCATTCTTCCTTCACTCCCGCTCAGTTGTTCTCGACGTCCGAGGCACGGGTGATCATCTTGTCGATGAAGCCGTACTCGAGGGCCTGCTCAGCGGTGAACCAGTGGTCGCGGTCGTTGTCCTTGAGGATCTGCTCGAGCGACTTTCCGGTCTGCTGAGCGGTCAGCTCGGCCATCTGCTTCTTCATGTTGAGGATCAGCTCGGCCTGGATCTTGATGTCGGTGGCGGTGCCGCCGATTCCGCCGAGAGGCTGGTGCATGAGGATGCGGGCGTGCGGGGTCGCATAGCGCTTGCCGGGGGCACCGGAGGAGAGCAGGAACTGCCCCATCGATGCCGCCATGCCCATGGCCACGGTGGACACGTCGGGCTTGATGTACTGCATGGTGTCGTAGATCGCCATGCCGGCGGTGACCGAGCCGCCCGGAGAGTTGATGTAGAGCGAGATGTCCGAATCGGGATCCTCGGCGGCCAGCAGCATCATCTGGGCGCAGATGGCGTTGGCGTTGTCGTCGCGCACTTCTGAGCCGAGCCAGATGATGCGTTCTTTGAGCAGACGATTGAAGATATGGTCGTCCAGACCCATTCCCCCACCGGCGTCAAGGCCGACGGGAGAGGTCATGTCGTGTGCGCTCACGTTTCACTCCTGTTGTCTGTTGATGGCTTGATATGGACTCTAACTGCTCGCCCCACGGTTTTAGTCCGGCGCGGCCCCCATGTTCGCCATCAGCGTGATCGGAGGGCGAATCCGTCCAGCTGACAGGACCTCGCACGGGAATTCCACGGCACACCAAGACATGTGCGACCCGGGCACGCGCGGACACGGTGGCCAGGTTCGCACCGGGCAGGTCGTTCCCGGGCAGGTTCCCGCAGACAGAAAACGACGGTGGGCACGGAGATCTCCGTGCCCACCGTCAGATTCGGGGTCCGCCGAGGCGGTCGTCCCTCAGTTCTCTCCGTCGCCTTCCGGCGCGGTCGCCTCGGCGGCGACTGCCTCGGCGTCATCGGCCTCGTCCTCGGCGGGCGAGGTGAAGGCCTCCATGTCGACGACGTTGCCCGCGGTGTCCTTGACCGTGGCACCGGCAAGAGCTGCTGCCAGAGCCTTACGGCGCGAGACCTCACCGACCAGGGCGTTGACCTGACCGGAGCTGTCGAGCATCTGGGCGAACTCGTTCGGGTTCATTCCGTACTGCTGCGAGGCGGAGATCAGGTACTCGATGAGTTCGGGCTGGCTGACCTCGACCTGCTCGGCCTCGGCGATGGCATCGAGGATGAACTGCGTGCGCAGGTTGCGCTCGGTCTCTTCGGTGACCTCGGTGCGGTGCTCTTCGTCGTCGAGGCGGTTCTCCGACTCGAGGTGACGTTCGACCTCTTCGCTGACGACCTTGGCCGGCACGGGAACCTCGAGGGTCTCGATGAGGTGCTCGAGCACCTTGTCGCGGGCCTGGACGCCCTGGTCGGTCTCCTTCTGCTTCGCGGCCTGCTCGCGCAGGTCATCGCGGAGTTCGGCGATGGTGTCGAACTCGCTGGCCAGCTGAGCAAAGTCGTCGTCGGCCTCGGGCAGTTCGCGTTCCTTGACCGCCGAGAGCGTGATCGAGACGTTGCCGGTCTCACCTGCGTGCTCGCCGCCTGCGAAGGTGGTCTCGAAGGTCGTGGTCTCCTCTGCGGAGAGTCCGTCCAGAGCCTCGTCCATGCCTTCGAGCATGGTTCCGGCGCCGACCTGGTAGGAGATGTCAGAGGCGGTGTCGATCTCTTCGCCGTCGATGGTCGCAACCAGGTCGAGGGTGACGAAGTCGTCGGTCGCCGCGGGGCGGTCGACGGAGGTCAGGGTTCCGAAGCGGGTGCGCAGCTGCTCGAGTTCGGCATCGACGTCGGCATCGGTGACCTCGATGGGATCGACCTCGACGGAGATCGAATCGAAGGCGGGCAGTTCGATCTCGGGGCGCACGTCGACCTCGACGGTGAAGGTGAGGTCGCCGTCTTCGGTTCCGTCGAGTCCGGGAACCTCGGAGATCTCGACCTCGGGCTGCCCCATGGGCTTGAGATCGTTGGCTTCGACGGCATCGCGGTAGAAGCCGTCGAGGCCGTTGTTGATGGCTTCCTGGATCACTGCAGGACGGCCGATGCGCTGGTCGATGATGCGCGTGGGCACCTTCCCCTTGCGGAAGCCGGGAACGGTGACCTGAGCACCGATCGTCTTATATGCCTCGTCGACGCTCGGTTTGAGTTCGGCGTATGGGACTTCCACGCTGATCTTGACCCGCGTGGGGTCGAGTTGCTCGACGGAGCTATTCACAGTGGGACCTTTCAAGTTCGACAGTCATGCAAATTCGGTCATTCGGCGACCTGGACGGTCAGCTCGTGACCGAAGGGGAGCGAAAGTCCGCGACATGTTCGCGTACGTCCGCAAGACGCAGTCACCCATATTACGCGAAACACCGGGCAAAA
Source organism: Brevibacterium sp. GP-SGM9 (assembly GCF_047300845.1). Classification (NCBI taxonomy): domain Bacteria; kingdom Bacillati; phylum Actinomycetota; class Actinomycetes; order Micrococcales; family Brevibacteriaceae; genus Brevibacterium; species Brevibacterium sp. GP-SGM9. The sequence goes on from NZ_CP178563.1 coordinate 617,558, forward strand.
CACGAAACCGCTCAGGTGCCGCCGTAGAGCTCGTCGAGGCAGATGACGACGTTCGATGCCGTCCAGGACAACGGAGCGACCGAGACCGGGACGCCGTCCTCACTCACCTTCTCCGGCAGGGAGCCCGGGCCAGTGCGATGCTCGCTCAGCCAATCGAGCATCTCCTCGGCGGTCTCGACGGCGCCGAGGCGGGCGTAGCCCAGTGCCATGAGTGAGGTCGACGGCGTCCAGCTCGAACGATCGAGGATCCAGCCGTGGCCGGGTCGGATGCCGCCCGCAGGCTGCTCGAGGAGCCGCCTGGCCCGATCGAGATCGGCGATGCCCAGAGCGAGGTCGGCTCTCGCACCTCGGCCGTGGGCCCGGCGACCCGCGACGAGGCCGGCTGCCGGGAGATAGGAGAGAGCTGAATCGAGTCCGCCCGAACTGGGATAGCGCTGCAGTCCGTTCGCGGTGAAGGTCCGCGCAAAGGTCTCACGGAAGCCGTCGGCCGCCTCCTCGAGGCCGGCGACTCCCCCGGCGCTGCCCGCGAAGATCTGCGGAGAGGACTCCGCCAGCTCGAGCAGCGATTGGAGGCCGATGAGGGTTGGCCCGGCGATCCCGAGTGTCACCCTCGATTCAGCGACTTCCCAGTAGTCCGGAGACACCGGGGGAAGTCGGGTGCCGTGGGAGGTGTGCGAGATCAGACGGGAGCTCGACCGGCGGAGCATGGGCGCCATGTCCTCGAGGTTCACGGGACGGCCGTTCCGTGCTGCCGAATCCGCCACTTCGGCGACGGCCCAGAGCAGGAGTCCTATCGCGTCGGACTGCGTTGCTCGATCATCTGGGACCCCTCCGGTCTCCGGCAGGTAGCGCGCGGCAAAGGATCCGTCGGCGTCCTGCAGCGACTGCAGGTGGAGAAGATGACTCCAAGCCAGGTCGATCCCGCCGACCCGCGCCAGCGCGATCGCGGAGAATGCGGTGTCGCGAGGCCAGATGCACCGCCACGGCCCCGTCCAGCTGGCCACGGTGCCGGGGAGGGAATCCGAGAGAACCCAGAGATCGAGCAGCGCCGAGGTGGCCAGCTCACGTCGATGCATCGGCAGCGACTCCACCCACGGCCGACAGCGATCGAGGAATTCCTGCTGCCTCCGGTCCGGACCGGTGTCTGAGAGTTCCGGCATGACTCGAGACCCGGCCGGGAGGCGTGCGGCCGCTTCGGCGTCGATGCCCGTTCGCTCCGTCGCCGAGGTATACGCCACGGTGACCGACCTCGTCGGGTCATCGCGACCGACGGCTCGGAGCAGATCGGTGCCCCCGGAAGCGGCGAATCCTGCGCCGAGCAGACCCGCGCCCGACAGCGCACCGGCGATCACCCTGCGGCGGGAGAGCGCTCGGCGGGGCGGCCGTGGTCGAGGTTCGGGAGGCATCGGGATCTTTGCGTCAGGCGGATCGGGGTTGAGCGGAATCCTACCCCAGAGACACTGTCCCGCCTCCAGATCCGGCGGAACATCGCGGGAAAGAAAAATGTCGCCGCTGTGACCAGCGGCGACATCGTGGAGGGGATGACGGGAATCGAACCCGCACCATCAGTTTGGAAGACTGAGGCTCTACCATTGAGCTACATCCCCGTGTTGCTTGATCGACTATAGTCGACGATCTCGCCGTCGGCCAAATCGGCACTTCGTGAGCTGTGCCACAACCCCCTGATGCGCCGCGAGCTGCAGTCGAACCGACATATGTGTGAGCTGCATCCCATCGACGCCGGGACGCGTCCACAAGGTGCGCCCGAGCCGCGGCCTATGGTTAGATAGTCCTGGTCGCGGGATGTGGCGCAGCTTGGTAGCGCATCTGTTTTGGGAACAGAGGGTCGCAGGTTCAAATCCTGTCATCCCGACCAACGAGGGGGTGCCACCCGCTCACGGGAATGTCTCACGTCATCGTTCACTCGACGGCGTGGGACATTCTTCGTTTCTGGCTGCGTGAGGTCGTACTTCATCACGTCCATGGTCATGTCGTGAGCAATGCCCGCACGGGTCACAACGACCGGTTCCGGACCGTCACGTCCGCTCGGTCAACAGTTCCGTTGAAAACATTGTCGAGGGAGACGTTGTTTTCAACGGAACTGTTGACCGACACCGGCGAAGTCCACCGACATCGGCAAAATCAGCGAAGTCCGTCGAAATCCCCCGCGGCTCACTCAGCCAACCTTCCGAAACAGCTCTCAGGGAACCTCCCGGAACAGTCCTCCGGTCGGCCCGGCCGCCGCCGCGCGGGACTCAGCGGGAGAAGTCGATGATCTGACGCACCACGCGCCCTTCGGAGAGCGCGTCGAAGGCGGAATTGAGGTCCTCGAGTCCGATGGTGTCAGAGATCAGCTCTTCGACGGGCAGCTTTCCCTCACGCCACAGATCCGCGTAGACGGGAATGTCCCGGCTCGGCACTGCCGAGCCCAAGTAGGAGCCGACCACGGTCCGCGCCTCAGCGGTCAGCGTCACCGGGGTGATCTGCGAGATCGCGTCCGGAGCCGGAAGTCCGACCGTGACAGTCGTCCCGCCGACCGCAGTCGCCGAGAACGCAGTCTCGAAGGCGCGCGCGTGACCGACGCATTCGATCACGATCGGCGCTTTCCGGTCACCGAGCTGCTCGGGGGTATAGACCTCGACGGCGCCGAGTTCCTTGGCCCGAACGAGCTTCTCGGGATTCGCATCGACGCCGATCACACCGGCGGTCTCGATCGAGAGGGCAGTGATCAGTGCGGCGGTGCCGACACCACCGAGACCGACGATCATCACCTCGTCCTCTGGTCCCGGAGCACCGGCGTTGAGCACCGCTCCCCCGCCGGTGAGCACGGCGCAGCCGAGCACGGCGGCGATCGGTGCCGGAACGTCATCGGCCACCGGCACCACAGACGCCCGGTTGACCACGGCATGGGTGGCGAACACGGACGCGCCGAGGTGGTGGAGCACCTCGGCGCCGGTGTCATCGTGGAGCCGCACCCGGTGACCGTCGAAGGGCAGAGTCCCGGCACCATTTGTGGCACTGCCCGGAGTGCACGGCAGCTTGCCGTCGGTGCGGCAGTTCGCGCACTCCCCGCACCGAGGCAGGAACACCGTGACCACCTGCTGACCGATCTCGAGATCGTCGACGCCCTCGCCGAGCTGCTCGACGGTGCCCGCTCCTTCGTGCCCGAGCAGCATCGGCAGCGGGCGGGGGCGGTTGCCGTCGACGACGGAGAGATCGGAATGGCAGACCCCGGCGGCACTCATCCGGATGAGCACCTCGCCGGGACCCGGCGCATCGAGTTCGAGCTCCTCGACGGCCATCGGCTGCGAGTCCGCGAAGGGACGCGGCCGTTCCATCTCCCGCAGCACGGCGCCCCGTATCCTCACGAGCGCACTCCCCCGTGCGCAGTCTCCCTGCCGCGGTGGTCACGCGAGGTCACAGCGCGTCCTGGCCCTTGACCTCGTAGTCGGCCATGATGGCGATGCGCCGCTGATGGCGATCGTCTCCGGAGAAGGGCTCGGCCAGGAAGGCATCGACGATGTCGACGGCCTCGGACTCGGAGTGCTGCCGAGCACCGACGGCCACCACCTGGGCGTTGTTGTGCTCGCGTGCGAGCTTGGCGATGTCCGGGTTCCAGGCCAGGGCCGTCCTGATGCCCCTGACCTTGTTCGCCGCCATCTGCTCGCCGTTGCCGGATCCGCCGATGACGACGCCGAGCGCCTCGACGCCTGCCGCCTGGTCATCGATAACGCCCTGAGCGGCCGCGATGCAGAACGCCGGGTAGTCGTCGAGGGCGTCGTATTCGAGGGCGCCGTGGTCGACGACCTCGTGCCCGGCTTCCCCGAGGTGAGCCTTGAGGACCTCTTTGAATGCGAAGCCGGCGTGGTCGGTTCCGAGATGAACCTTCATGTGTGGGTGCCTTTCAGCGATCCGTGAGACGGATCTGTCGTGGAGCGGTGGGTCGGCCGCGATGCGGCCGGTGGGCCGGAGCGGTCAGTCGAAGACCGGTCCCTGGTCGCGCGTGCGCTTGAGCTCGAAGAAGCCCGGCGTCGAGGCGACCGCGAGGACACCATCGAACAGGCGTCCTGCGTCCTCGCCCTTCGGTGCCGGGGTGACGACCGGACCGAAGAAGGCGGTCCCGGCAACCCGGCAGATCGGGGTTCCGACATCGTCGCCGACGAGTGCCAGACCTTCGTCGTGGGAGGCCTGCAGAGCCGCATCGTAGTCCTCGGTCTCGCCGTACTTCTGCAGCTCGGCGGGCAGCCCCACCTCGGCGAGGGCCTCGGAGACGGCCTTCTCGAAGTCCTGCTCCCCACCCGGGTGGATGCGGGTGCCGATCGCCGTGTACAGCGGTTCGGCGACTTCCTCGCCGTGCTCGGCGATGGCGGCCGTGACCACACGCATCGGGGCCAACGCCCGGTTCATCAGCGCACGGTAGTCCTCGGGGATGTCCCGGTCACGGTTGAGGAAATTGAGGCTCATGGGGTGGAACTTCACATCAATGTCGCGCACCTTGGCGACCTCGAGCCCCCACCGGGAGGTCATCCAGGCCCAGGGGCAGGCCGTGTCGAACCACAGGTCAAGTGTTTCCTTGCTCAATCTGACTCCTCTGTTGACGGGGTGCGGGTGATGGCGAACCGCCCGCGCTGTCCGAGGCCAATCTACCAAGGCATGTCCGTGCGGGAAACGTGCCCGTTCGACGATGAGACGAAGGACCCGACAAGTTCCCTGCACGTTCATGAAACAATGGCCGAGTACACCCGGTTCCGAAGCGGAGGTCACCCCACAGTGCCCCAATACAACCTCACCCGCGACGAAGCACGCCGACGGTCGTCCCTGGTCGATGTGCAGAGCTACGAGAACACGCTGATCCTCACGGGAGAGGGTGAGAGTTTCCGGGTCCGCTCGCGAATCCGCTTCACCGCTGTGCCCGAGTCGACGACGTTCATCGATGCCATCACCGCGAGCGTCGAGCGCATCCGACTCAACGGACTCGACATCGAACCCGCCGAGGTGGTCGCCCCCTCCCGCATCACCCTGCCCGGCCTCGCCGCAGAGAATGAGCTCATCATCGATGCGCACTTCTCGTACATGAATACCGGTGAGGGACTTCACCGCTTCGTCGACCCCATCGATGATGAGATCTACCTCTACTCCCAGTTCGAGGTCCCCGACGCCCGCAGGGTCTTCCCGGTCTTCGAACAGCCCGATCTCAAGGCCCCGTTCTCCTTCACCGTCGTCGCTCCGGCCTCGTGGACCGTGGTGTCGAACTCCCCGACTCCGAATCCGAGCGACCCCGAGGAGGTCTTCGTCGACCTCGGCGAGCCTCCGATCCCGGGCACGGCCGTCTGGCAGTTCGCCCCGACCACGCCGATCTCGTCCTACATCACCGCGATCATCGCCGGTCCTTATCAGGGCGTGCACTCGGAGCTGACCTCGTCCGACGGTTCGCCGGTGCCGCTGGGCCTCTACTGCCGGGCCTCCCTGTTCGAGCACCTCGACGCCGAGAACCTGTTCGCCATCACCCGCGCCGGCTTCGAGTTCTACGAACGCGAGTTCGGTGTGGCCTACCCGTTCGAGAAGTACGATCAGCTCTTCGTCCCCGAGTTCAACGCCGGGGCGATGGAGAACGCCGGGGCGGTGACGATCCTCGAGAACTACGTCTTCCGCTCCCGCCCCACCGAGGCTCTGGTCGAACGCCGGACCGTCACGGTCCTCCACGAGCTCGCTCACATGTGGTTCGGCGACCTCGTGACCATGCGGTGGTGGAACGACCTGTGGCTCAACGAGTCCTTCGCCGAGTTCATGTCCACCCTCGCCACCGCCGAGGCGACGAAGTACACCGAGGCATGGACGACGTTCGCCACGGTCGAGAAGTCCTGGGCCTACCGGCAGGATCAGCTGCCGAGCACCCATCCGATCGTCGCCTCCATCGAGGACCTCGCCGATGTCGAGGTCAATTTCGACGGAATCACCTACGCCAAGGGCGCCTCTGTTCTCAAACAGCTCGTCGCCTGGGTCGGCCGCGTGGAGTTCTTCGCCGGACTCAAGCAGTACTTCGACAAACACGCGTGGTCGAACACCGAACTGAGCGATCTGCTCGACGAACTCGAAGCCACGAGCGGTCGGGACCTGGCCAGCTGGTCGAAGCTGTGGCTCGAGGAGTCCGGGGTGAACCTCATCGAGGCCGAACTCACAACTGAGGAGCCGAACGAGAGCACCGGCACAACCGCCAAGGTGGTCGCCGAGCTGCGCGTCACGCAGAAGCCCTGGGTCCTCGACGGTCAGCCCGCGCCCTCCCTGCGTCCGCACCGACTGGCCATCGGGTTCTATTCCGATGACGGGTCCGGTCGGCTCGTGCGCAAGCACACCTTCCCGCTCGACATCGATTCCGATGCCACGGTCGTCGCCGACGCCCGCGGACTGCCGAAACCCGATGTCGTCATCGTCAACGATGCCGACCTCAGCTACGCGAAGGTCCGCTTCGATCCTGAGAGCATGGACACGGCAGCCAGACGGCTGAGCGACTTCGACGATTCGCTCACCCAGCTGCTCGTCCTCAGCACCCTCTGGGATGCCGTCCGCGACGGTGAACGTCCGGTGCAGGACTACATCGACACGGTGCTCGCCCATATCGGCGGGATCACCCACTCCTCCGGGCTGCTCACCCAGCTGCGCCAGCTCGAGACGGCCGTCGGCTCCTATCTGCCGCCCGAGGCCCGCACCCGCACCCACACCGACGTGGCCGCACGGTTCGCCGAACTGCTCACGACCGTGCCTGAGGGCACGGACCAGGCCTTCCAGCTCGTCCGCGGGTTCATCAAGCACGCCACCGATGCCGAGCAGTTGGCCACGCTGCGATCCTGGTCGGAGGAGTCCACGACGACGGTCCACGGCATCACCGTCGACACCGACCTCCGATGGGAGATCCTCATCGCCCTGGCCGGACACGACGCCGTCGACGACTCTGCCATTGCCGCAATGGCCGAGCGCGACCCCAGCGCCACCGGCCTCCGCCAGGCGGCAACCGCACGGTCCGCACGCCCCACCTCGGCGGCCAAATCGCTCGCCTTCACCCGAATGATGGACGATGCCGAACTTCCCAACTCCGAACTCGCGGCCCTGGCCACGGGCTTCGCCACGGGCTTGGAGACCGAGACCGGTGGACCCATCGAGGCTCAGGCACCGCTGCGCCCCTTCGCCCAGGAGTACTTCCAGCGCGTCTCCGGCTGGTGGGAGACCCGGACCCTGGAGATGGCGCAGACGATGACTCTGCGGCTGTTCCCGCCGGTGAGTTCGGCCACGGTCGCCTCGGCGCAGGATTGGTTGGCCGAGCATCCGGCGGCGCCGAAGGGCCTGCTGCGCCTGATGCGGGAGAATCTCGCCGATGCGCAGCGAGCGCTCGAAGTTCAGCGAGTGTCCAGCACTTCCAAGCGATCATTGAAATTGGGACGTTAGTCTTCAGACATCATGACTTTGGAAGCACTGAACTCTGACCTCATATCAGCACCCGAGATCGACTGGGACTTCCTCCTCGATGCTCCCCTGAAGATCCTGGTCATCATCGTCGCCGCCGTGGCGCTGAATATGATCGTCCGGCTCTTCATCCGCCGCTTCTCGGCGGCCGTGGCCAAGGGCACCGTCGGCAGCACGAGCCAGGCGGCGAACAAGTTCTCCGGCACTGCCGTCCAGGCCCAGCGGGCGGGCACGGAGCCCGAGGTCATCCGCGAGCGTCGTGCCCAACGCGCGAAGACCGTGGGTCGGATGCTGTCCTCGGTGACGACGATCGTCATCAGCGCCATCGCCGCGCTGATGATCCTCGACAACCTCAACTTCAACATCGCACCGATTCTCGCTTCGGCCGGCATCGTCGGTGTGGCCGTCGCCTTCGGTGCCCAGGAACTCGTGCGCGACTATCTGTCGGGCTTCTTCATGGTCATCGAGGATCAGTACGGCATCGGTGACACCGTCGATCTGGGCGAAGCCGTCGGTGAGGTCGAGGACGTCGGTCTGCGCAAGACTCAGGTGCGTGACCTCACCGGCACACTGTGGCATGTGCGCAACGGCGAGATCCTCCGGGTCGGAAACCTGTCCCAGGGCTGGGCCCGCGCAGTGCTCGAGATTCCCGTCGACTACACCACCTCGATGGATGACTATCGGGACATCACCGCGAAGGTCACGGCCGCGCTCACCCGGGATCCGGACGTCGCCCCTGCGATGCTCGAACCTCCGGAGATCGCCGGCATCCAGTCCCTGTCTGCCGAATACCGGGTGATTCGGACCATGATCAAGACCCGCCCGAATCTGCAGTGGAAGGTCGAACGTGCCTTCCGTGCCGAGCTGATGGACGAATTCGATCGGCGCGGCATCCACTTCCCGGTGCTCCAGGAGACCGTGCTCAAGACCATGCCGCAGGCCGAGTCCGCGCCCGGGCAGACCACGACAGGTCAGCGCCGATCCGCCGATGAGCCGCGGAGCACCGACGCTGCGCCCACGGCCGCGGCACGCACCACCGCAGCCACGCGGATTCCCGCGCAGAAGCACCGTGCCGAGGACTCCCCCTCACCACTGCCCAGCGATGACGAGATCCGGACCAGTGCAGACGAATCCGGACTCGACTCCGCGGACAAGGACGACTGAGAAGTGAAGCAGACGTCGAATGAGACCATCTTCGAAGCCGTCGGCGGACATCCGACCTTCACGCGGCTCGTCGATGTCTTCTATGAGCACGTGGACCGGGACGAGGTGCTCATCGCCATGTACCCCGAGGGACACAGCCTCGAGGGTGCGAAGCACCGGCTGCAGATGTTCCTCGAACAGTACTTCGGCGGCCCCGGCACATATCAGGCCGAGCGCGGCCACCCCCGCCTGCGGATGCGGCACTTCCCGTTCCCTGTCGACTTCGACGCACGCGACCGGTGGCTGCGCTGCATGCGCGCCGCTCTCGACGATGTCGGGCTGCCTCCGCTCTACGACGAGGTCTTCTGGGACTATTTCCAGAGAGCCGCCACGGCAATGGTCAACACGAACCCCAACGTCCGCTGAGGCGGGCCGACTGGGACGTCGGCGCCCTACCCCCACCCGCACGTGAGACGAATGACGCCGTGTCAGACGCGGGTGCGGGTGAGCAGGTGGCCGCCGGGGCTGACCAGCCGCAGCCATCCGGTCGACTCCATCACCTCGAGGTCGGTGGAGTCCCCCGGCAGAAATCTCAGCCCCTCGGCGGCGAAGGCCATGCTGGCCGGAAGCTTCGTGCCGCCGGCGGCCTCCATCGGCCGCGACCACACTCGTGCGCGCAGGGACCTGACCGCCTGCGACCCCGCCCCTTCGGGACTGCCCGCGCTGATCTCCTCGACCCCAGCCTCGGCGGCGGAGCGGAGCTGATGCACCGGAATCGAGTCCACGGACAGCCAGCGGCTCTTCGGCGGAGCGATCCCGCTCCACGACACGAGCACCGGATTCGGTGGAACCGGCAGGGTGGTGCCGTTCTCCTCCCGGGCGAACCGATCCATGAGGTTCGACAGCGGCACCACCTCGTCGAATCCGTCCATCTCCGGTCCGCGCAGACGCAGCATCCGCATCGCCAGCACCAGCGGGGTCGAATCTCCGATGCCGTGCGGGTACAGCGGTGCCACGGTGACGACGAGAACGGTCGAGGACACGTGCAGGCGCATCGCTCCGTCGGCGTCGAGCCGGTGGGCCATCGAGGTGAATGCGGCCAGGTCCTTCATCGCCAGCGGGTCGGCGACCTCCAGCGCCGTCATCGCCGCTTGCTCCGCAGCGGGACACCCGGACGCAGGACCGATTCGAGGGCGAGCGTCTCCCCCTCGCTCAGGCGGCGCGGCCTGGAGCTGCTGACGTCGATGAAGACGACCACCGTCTCTGCCAGGGAGTAGGCGACCGAGCCGTCGGGCTCGCAGATGACGTAGCCGACCGTGATCGAGGCGGGCTTGACCTCGCTGATGACGAGGTCGACGGCGATGGGACCGGAACGATAGGGAATCGGCTTCCGGTACTCGATCTGGTGCGAGGCCACCAGCAGTTCGGTGGTCGCAGACGCGGCGGCGAAGACCTGCGGAATCTCGATGCCGGTCACGGACTCGGCGACGCCGAACTCACCGGGGGTCGTCGGAGCATCGGAGCTGTGGGTCGGAGATCCGAGCGCCCTGACACGGGCCTCTTCGAGGAGGCGCAGCTGGGTGACGTTGTTGACGTGCCCATAGGCATCCATGTCACCCCATCTCAGTTCCAACAGTACCCGCGTATATTCGCCCAGATGGGGATCGGTGGTGCCTAGGTGCATGGTCCCCATCATGCCATCTTCGGCCCGTTGGTGTCGCTCGCGATAGGATCGTGGACGACGCGAGAACGACCGTGCCGGCGCAATGTCCGTGCAGGAGCTTGGGAGAACCGAATGACCGATGCCGAATACACCGCAGCCGAGGCGAATGTGGCCGAGCTGCGCAAGCTCCTCGACCTCGAACCTCTCAATTTCACCTCTGCCTCGCGGGAGAGCGACTTCTTCGTCGGCGGCAGTCAGTACAAGCCCGACGGACGAGTCTACGGTGGTCAGGTCCTCGCGCAGTGTGTCGTCGCGGCCGCGGCGACGATGCCGGAGGGGCGGCTGATCCATTCTCTGCACGGCTATTTCCTGCGCGCCGGTGACGTTTCCGAGCCGATCGAATTCGGTGTCGAACGTCTGCGTGACGGCAGGTCCTTCTCGGCCCGACGGGTCCACGCCTATCAGAAGAACGCCCCGATCCTCTCCCTGATCGCCTCCTTCCAGGATGAGCAGGAGGGCCTCGAGCACTCCGAGGCGATGCCCACCGGGCTGCCGGATCCCCTCGACTGCCCGGAGCTGCAGGACATCCTCGCCGGCGACGATTCGCCGCAGGCGACCGAGTGGCTGGCCAAACGCCCCTTCGAGGTCCGCCCCGTCGAAGCTTCGCTGCATCGTGCCGGCGTCAAGGACACCGAACGCAGCGAACAGCACGCCTGGTTCCGCACCGGTTCGGCCTTCGGCGACGATCCCGTGCTCAATGCCGCAGCACTCGCCTACGCCAGTGACTTCAATCTCCTCGAACCCGTGCTGCGACGTCAGGGTCTGACGTGGAAGACTCCCGGGCTGCGCGTGGCCAGCCTCGATCACGCCATGTGGTGGCATCGCCGCGTCAGGGTCGACGAATGGATGCTCTACGTCCAGGAGTCGCCTGCCGCGCAGGGCGGTCGCGGGCTGGGCTACGGACGCATCTTCTCTCAGGACGGCTCACTGCTCGCCACCGTCGCCCAAGAGGGCATGGTGCGAGTCAAGGAGACCCGATGAGTGAGAACACTTCCATGATGGAGGTCCTCGGGACGATCCTCAGTCGTCTGGTCAATGTCGCGCTCTTCGTCGTCATCACCATCCTCGCGCTCGTGTGGATGCGGGAGAACACGGAGATGGAGATCGGACCCATCGCGCTGATCGCGATCGTCGTCGGTGTCGCCGGCACCTACCTCGTCCGGCTGCTGTTCAAGGGCATTCTGCTGCTGGGGCAGCTCTTCTCCTAAATTCGCCCGCGCAATGCACTGGTGCCCCGGTCACGAATGACCGGGGCACCAGTGTGTGGCCTCAGAGACGAGCACTGCGACTGGGTCGCAGCGACGCTCGGGACTCAGTCGCGGGTGAGGCGACGGTGGGTCACGCGGTGCGGACGGGCGGCGTCCTCACCGAGACGTTCGACCTTGTTCTTCTCATAGGCTTCGAAGTTGCCTTCGAACCAGTACCAGTCGGCTTCGTTCTCCGCTGTGCCCTCCCAGGCCAGGATGTGCGTGGCCACGCGGTCGAGGAACCAGCGATCGTGCGAGACGACGACAGCGCAGCCCGGGAACTCGAGCAGCGCGTTCTCGAGCGAACCGAGGGTTTCGACGTCGAGGTCGTTGGTCGGCTCATCGAGCAGCAGCAGGTTTCCGCCCTGCTTGAGCGTCAGGGCGAGGTTGAGCCGGTTGCGCTCACCGCCGGAGAGCACTCCCGCCTTCTTCTGCTGATCGGGTCCCTTGAATCCGAAGGCCGAGACGTAGGCGCGCGAGGGCATCTCGACGGCACCGACCTGGATGAAGTCGAGGCCGTCGGAGACGACCTCCCACAGAGACTTGTCGGGGTCGATTCCCCCGCGGGACTGGTCGACGTAGGAGATCTTGACCGTGTCGCCGATCTTGAGGTCACCGCCGTCGAGCTCTTCGAGTCCGACGATGGTCTTGAACAGGGTGGACTTGCCGACGCCGTTGGGTCCGATGACGCCGACGATGCCGTTGCGCGGAAGCGAGAAGCTCAGGCCGTCGATGAGCAGTCGCCCGTCGAAGCCCTTCTCGAGGTTGTCGGCTTCGATGACGATGTCGCCCAGGCGCGGTCCGGCCGGAATCTGAATCTCCTCGAAGTCGAGCTTCCTCGTCTTCTCGGCCTCGGCGGCCATCTCCTCGTAGCGGGCCAGGCGGGCCTTCGACTTCGTCTGCTTGGCCTTCGGGTTCGACCGCACCCATTCGAGTTCGTCTTTGAGACGTTTGGCGAGCTTGGCGTCCTTTTTGCCCTGGACCTGGAGTCGTTCGCGCTTCTTCTCGAGGTAGGTCGAGTAGTTGCCCTCATAGGGGTAGAGGTGTCCGCGGTCGATCTCGGCGATCCATTCGGCGACATGGTCGAGGAAGTACCGATCGTGGGTGATGGCGATGACGGCGCCGGGGTAGGACTTCAGGTGCTGCTCGAGCCAGAGCACGGACTCCGCGTCGAGGTGGTTGGTCGGCTCGTCGAGGAGCAGCAGGTCAGGCTTCTCGAGGAGCAGCTTGCACAGTGCCACGCGGCGGCGCTCACCACCGGAGAGGACCGAGACTTCGGCATCCGGCGGCGGGCAGCGCAGAGCGTCCATCGCCTGTTCGAGCTGGGAGTCGAGGTCCCAGGCGTCCGCGGCATCGATCGCTTCCTGGAGCTTGCCCATCTCCTCCATGAGTGCGTCGAAATCGGCGTCGGGGTCGGACATCTCTTCGGAGATCGCGTTGAAGCGGTCGAGCTTCGCCTTGATCTCTCCGACGCCTTCCTCGACGTTGCCGAGCACGGTCTTGTCCTCATTGAGCGGGGGTTCCTGCAGGAGGATGCCCACGGAGTATCCGGGGCTGAGTCGGGCCTCGCCGTTCGAGGGCTGCTCGAGGCCGGCCATGATCTTGAGAATGGTTGACTTGCCGGCGCCGTTGGGGCCGACCATGCCGATCTTGGCCCCGGGGTAGAAGGACATCGACACGTCGTCGAGAATGACTTTGTCACCGTGCGCCTTGCGCGCCTTGTGCATCGTATAAATGAATTCGGCCATAGTGTCTTCAGGCTATCGCTACCGCGCACTCCAGCGCGAATTGACACTCTCCGAATGTACCGCCTCTGACCCGGTCCTCGACCGGTCCTTACATCGGTCCGGCGCGGCCGGGAACCCGGCTGCCGGCACGGTCCGGCGCGGCCGGATCCGGAACCCGCCGCGGACGGGGCTTGACGGTCACCCGCCCCCGAGGGACGGTGCCTCTCCGGAGGAATCCGACTCGGACGATCCGCCTTCCGAGGAGCCCTCCGATGATCCTTCGGCGGACGAACTCGAAGATGACGATCCTTCGCCTTCCGAGCTTCCTCCCGTCGAGGAGGACTCCTCACCGGAGGCGGAGCCCTCGGACGCGGCGGGACTCTCGGTGCCGCCGTCCTTGCCGTTGATGTCCTCACCGGGCAGGTGGCCGGCGCCGTTCGAATCGCCGTCCTCGTCGCGCTTCTCCCCCTTGGGCGCCTTCGCGCCTTCGGGACGCTCCACCTCGCCGAACAGGCACGAGCCGGTCGACTCCGTCGGGGGCATCAGCTCGGCGGTGGCCTTGCCGCTGCGGATCTCTCCGACGACACAGCCCTTCTCGGTCTTCACGCCGAACATCTTCGAGGGCACATCATTGCCCAGCGGCGATTCGTCGATCGTGGCTTCGAGCTGATCGGCCTCGTACCCGGCGTCGAGCATGGTGGTGAAGAACTTCTTCGTCGAGGGGACCGAATCCTTGTCCCCTGTCAGCGGATCCAGGGCCTTGATCACCTTGTCGACCTCGGCCACAGGCTTGGCCTGGGTCTTGGCCGGTGCAGGCTCGGTGTCATCGCCGCCGAAGCCCAGAAGCGAACAGCCGGACAGAGCCAGGGTCAGGGCGCAGAAACCCAGCGCAGGAACGAGACGCATCGACTACCTCGGCGGGAGGGGATGATTGACAGTCTCACTGTAACCGATCATCATCCGCTGCGCTCAGAACGGCGCGGCGGCCGCCGCGGTCTCACGCGCGATGACATCGCCCGCGGAGGAGTCATCTCCGCTGCGCATCGAGTCCGCCCGGACTCCCCCGTCACCGCCCGATGCATCGTCACCGAGGGCCTCCACAGGCTCACCATCGGTATCTTCAGGCTCCTCCGCCCGGAAACCGCCATCGGACATCGTCGGGGGCTGGGGAGCGGTACCCTCGATGATTCCCCAGCCGTCGGGGCCGGACGTCTCGTGCGCACGCCCGCCGGAGTCCTCGGCGGCCGCATCACGGGCGGAGCCCTTCGCCCGCTGATAGTTGGCCGTGCCGTAGCGCAGGTCGGGGCCGATGTGGTCGGCGACGACGGTCGGCGAGACCCCCTTCTTCTCGGCGGTCTCCCACTCGCGGTTCTTCAGTGCGCCTTGCACGACGACGGCCATGCCGCGTTTGAGCGACATCGCGACATTGCTCGCCAGAGGCCCGTAGCAGTCGACTCCGAACCACGAGGTGTCGTCGCTGACGAACTCCCCCGTGTCTTTGTCGACCCGCCAATGATTGACGGCCATGCGGAATGAGGCGCAGGCGCGTCCGGTCGGCAGAGTCCTGCTCTCCGGATCCATCGCGATGGTCCCGGTGAGGGTGATGGGAATGGTGGTCATGGCGGCTCCCTTGAGTGCGTCGACATCGCGACCGGATTGTCCGGCACGCTGACCTCCATTGGGCCCCGCCGCGGATTCGCTGTCCAGACATGAGAAATGCCCTGTGGACGGAGGTCATCCATCCACAGGGCATCAGCCCACGAGTCGTCGCTCCTGTGCAGGCAAGTGCTAGGCGAGCAACTCGTAGGCCTTTCGGTGCTCTCCGATGACGGTCTTGACCGGCTGCAGATAGGAACTCTGCGCCACCTGCCCCACGGCGTCTCGCAGACTGCGGTCCACCTCGCCGGCGGCCTCATTCGCCCCCTTCAACCGCGCGGACTTCGCCATCACCGAGGTCACGACGGATCCGATGACGCCGAGGACGAAGAGGCCGATGCTCAGCACCCAGCACCAACCGGGCAGTGTCCCCGAGCCGACGATCGCGACGATCGCGGAGACGATGATGCCGAGGGCTCCGAGGATGGTGGCGAGGAAGAACACGATCTGCGCGAGATTCGCCAGCGACCACCAACCGGGGCTGCGTCGTTGGATATCCACAGCCGTGACCGCAGAGTCGAGCGTTTCGGCCAGTTCGGCCGTGCTCGTCTTCTCGGCTTCGGCCGCGGCCGACTGCCAGGGTCGGGGCAGCGTCGACACGGATTCTGTGACCAGGTCGTGGGCCATCAGGCGGACCTGTGAACTCTGCGCCTTGCTCGTCGCCGGCACCGAGGCGCGCACGAGTTCGTCTCGGCCCTGCCCGTGCTTGGCTCCCAGCGGATCGGGGGCATTGCGCTGCAGCCAGGCCAAGACGGGATAGCCGGTCTTGCGGTAGGCCCGGCGCAGGTAGTCGTCTCGCACCGTCTGGGTCACAGCCTCGACGCCTGCCGCGTCGGACATGGTCTCGACGAGCAGGGAGGCTTCGGGCAGCTCGTCCGGGGAGGCGACGGGAGAACCGAGCTCGCCCTGGATCCGCCTGGCCATCGACTCCATATCGGAGAGCAGCCTCTCGGCCGCCGCCTGCTTCGAATCGACCGTGTCGGCAAGGATGCTGCGGATCTCGGGAATGCCGTCTCGCGTCACCGCCGAGGACACGTGCACCTTGGTGTCGGTGAGTCCGTCCTCGACCAGCAGCTGGCGCAGATGATCGGCCGCGGCCTTCTGCTCCTCAGCACTGAGCTTGTCGATCTGGTTGAGCACGACGACCATATTCGAACTGTTCTCCGCCAGTTTGGCCAGGTACTCCGAGTGGAGAGAGAAGTCCGCATACTTCTGCGGGTCGACGACCCAGAAGACCACATCGACGAGCCCGACGAGGCGATCCGATTCGACCCGGTGTGCCACGGCCGTCGAATCGTGGTCGGGCAGATCCAGCAGGATCAGACCGTGGAGTCTGCGCTGATCGTCACCGTCGAGCGCGGACTCGCGCCAGGTGCGACTGCGCTCGGGAACGTGCAGCCAGTTGAGCAGGTCGGTTCCGCCCGAGCCCCAGACGCATGCGGTCGGTCGGGAGGTCGTGGGACGACGGACGCCGACGCGGGCGATCTCGAGTCCGGCCACGGCGTTGAACAGCGAAGATTTGCCCGAGCCGGTCGAGCCGGCGAAGGCGACGACGGTGAAATCCTCGCCCAGGCCCAGCCGATCCTCGGCGCGTTCGAGCAGATGCAGGGCATCCTCGCGGACCTCGGAGCTGAGCTTGTCGGGGCCCAGGGACAGCGAATGCCGGATCGCCTCGGCGAATCGTCTGATTTCGGTCTGTGCAGAACTGTTCACAATGCCACCTCGAGTCGTTCACCGGAGGAGCGCAGCGCGCCCGCCTGCCGCGCCGGCACCGCGGATAGTCTCAGAGCGTTGTCGAAGGGAACCCGGCAGGAGCCGACGATCCCCGAGGCCGAAGTCAGGAACCGATCCCGCACCGAAGCGATGAGGCTGACAGCTTCCTGCTCTCCGAAGATCGTGCCGGCGAGGCTGAGGGCCACGTTGGCGTCGTTGCGGACACCGGCGTCGGCACCGCGGGCATGCTTGGGATCCCAGAAGGCCGCGTATTCGATGACGGCGCAGACGCCGCCGACCCCGAACGAGAGGATCCTCGCCTTGGACTTCCTGCCTTGACCGATGTCACGCACGAGCGCATTCACCTCATCGGACCACGTGCTCACCGCCGACTTGACGGAGTCTTCGAGGTCCTCGGCCGGTCGCCGGAGTTCGGGGTGGGCGTCGATGAGCGCCGTTCCGCTGACATCACGCTGCCAGGCCGCGTTGACGTCATCGACGACGCCGATCGCCTGTTCGCGCAGGGAGATGGCTGCGCTGCGCAGGATCGCCACATGCAGCGGTGACGCGGCATCGTGCTTGCCGGTCACTGCTGCGGATATGCGGTCCCGCATGCGCGCCATGGTCGGCTCGAGTCCGCGGAAGAGCTGTCCGGTGCCGACGAAGTCCTGCCACCTGGCGTTGACCTCGCCGTGGAGGACGCGACCGTCGGAGAACACGTCGGCCAGTCCCGAGTGGGCGGCACGGAGCCGCTCATCGAGTGCGGTTTCCAGTCCCGCGTGTGCCGTCTCCTGGGATTCCGCGTAGTCGGCCAAGGTCTTCACCTGAGCGGGCAGGGCTGCGATCGACCCGGTCAGGGTGCGCTGCCGGATTCGGCTCAGGGAGCTTCCCTCGGAACCGACCTGGCTGATCCAGGACCGGATCGGATAGATCGCCGAGTGCGGGAGCAGTCCGTCGGCGAGGTCGAGTTCGGCGACCGAGAAGATCGGCGACTTCGCCAGTCCGGACTCCGACAGCAGGCTCGAGAGATGGTGCCGGACCTCGCGGTTGGCCTCGGGGGGAACGCGATCGAGGACGATGGCCACCGAGGTCTCCCGGGCGGCCGCGTCCTTGAGCACCCACCAGGGAGCCGCATCGGCGTAGCGGTTGGCGGTGGTGACGAAGATCCATAGGTCAGCGCTCATCAGGATCCGCCTGGCCAGATGCCGGTTGGATTCGACGAGCGAGTCGATGTCGGGGCAGTCGAGGACTGCGGTGCCGGGTTCGATGCTGTCATCGGCGACGAGCACCACCGCCGGAGCCCCGGAGCCCTCGGCGGAGGCACCGCG
This sequence comes from Brevibacterium sp. GP-SGM9, assembly GCF_047300845.1. NCBI lineage: Bacteria > Bacillati > Actinomycetota > Actinomycetes > Micrococcales > Brevibacteriaceae > Brevibacterium > Brevibacterium sp. GP-SGM9. The sequence goes on from NZ_CP178563.1 coordinate 635,553, forward strand.
CGGAAGGTCGGGCAGGAAGTGTTCGGACTCGAAGTACTTCGCATCTGCGGGGTTGTGGACGACGACCGGATTGGCCGTCGTGGGCCGGCGGACGCCCGCCGGGCTCACTGTCCGACCGACGAGGGAGTTGACCAAGGTCGATTTGCCCGCGCCGGTGGATCCGCCCACGGCGATGAGGAACGGGGTGCGCGTGCGGTTGATGCGCGGCAGCAAATAGTCACCCAATTCGGAGGACAGCGCCGAATGCAGGGCGCGGCCGTGCTCGGAGTCCTCGGTCTGCAGCGGGAATCGGGTTTCGGAGACTCGCTGGGCGATATCGCTCAGCGCTCCTCCCACCGGTGGTGTCATGGCACTCTTGCTGTCTGTCATCACGCGTCCACTCTCTACGTTTTCCCAGCTGTGCACCAATTGCCACGCCGTAGCAGAACGGAATTGGCCCTGATGGGCCTCACCTGTACCCCCGGCGGGGCTCGAACCCGCGACCTACCGCTTAGAAGGCGGTTGCTCTATCCAACTGAGCTACGGAGGCTCGAATATCTTATCCGATGCTCGGCACAGAACAGAAAGCGGCTCCCGGCGGGTTTCGGTCGTTGAGTCCGAGGCCCGCCAAGAGCCGCTGCGTCCCGTGCGGAGGTTCAGTAGATGCGGGTGACCCGCTCTAAGGACTTGCGCACCGTCACGATGGCGACGATGACGAACCCGGTCAGCGCGAGGATGACCGCGACCGCTTCGATCGCGAATGCGAAGTCGACCACGATCGGGAAGAATCCGGCGAGCATGAAGCCGAGCAGAGCAACCATGGTCAGGGCGGTGGCAGTGCTGAAGTACGGGGAACCGTTCATTGTGCATCTCCTTCTGTCGTAAACACAGGGTAACTCCGAATGAGACGTGAATCACTGACAATCGGCCGAAAATTCCTCGACCGCTCGCCCTAGTCCTCGCGTCGAGCGTCGATGGCCTTTTCGAGGCGGTCGAGCTTGCCCGAGATCTCACCGCTGTAGCCGGGGCGGATATCGGCCTTGAGCACCAGGGACACGCGGGATCCGAACCTGCCGACCGCCTCGGTGGCCTCCTTGACCACGGCGAACACTTCGTCCCATTCACCTTCGATCGTGGTGAACATCGAATCGGTGCGATGGTCGAGCCCCGAGTCGCGCACGACCTCCACCGCGGCGGCGACCGCGTCGTGGACGGAGGCATCGGAACCTTCCCCACCACTGGGGGCAACTGAGAATGCGACGAGCATTGTGATCTCCTCTGCTTGTTAAGGCGCTTGTTGCGGGTCGGTGAGACTTCTACGGGTCGGCGAGCCGGCCCCGGCTCGGTGAGACTGCTCCGAGCCGGCGTGCCGTACTCAGCTCTGCGCGGGCACGGAGATGATCAGTGAGTCCCCCTGGCCGCCGCCGCCGCACAGTGCCGCGACACCTGTGCCGCCGCCTCGGCGCTGGAGTTCGAGGGCGAGCGTGAGGACGATGCGGGCACCCGAGGCACCGATCGGGTGGCCCAGGGCCACCGCTCCCCCGTTGACGTTGACCTTCTCCGGATCGACCCCGAGGTCTCGGGAACTGGCCAGGCCGACAGCGGCGAAGGCTTCGTTGATCTCGTACAGGTCGAAGGAGTCTGCGGCGACGCCCTCGCGTTCCGCCGCGGCCTTGATCGCCTGGGACGGCTGGTGCTGCAGGGTCGAGTCCGGGCCCGCGGTCCAGGCGTGGGAGCGGATCTCGGCGAGGATCGGGGCACCGAGGGCCTCGGCCTTCGCACGGGACATGACGACGACGGCGCAGGCACCGTCCGAGATCTGGGAGGCGTTGCCGGCGGTGATGGTCCCGTCCTTCCGGAACGAGGGGCGCAGCTTCGACAGGGAGTCGACCGTGGTCTCGGCCCTCACACCTTCATCGGTCGAGACCGTGACATCGCCCTTGCGTCCGCTGATCGTCACAGGCACCACCTCGGACTCGAACGCTCCGGCCTCCCAGGCCTGCGCCGCCCGCTGGTGGGAGCGAGCGGAGAATTCGTCCTGGTCCGCACGGGAGAATTCGCCGTCACCGGCATTCGCGTCTTCGGTCAGGCCGCCCATGGCCTGATCGGTGAAGGCGTCCCACAGACCGTCGTAGTCCGTATGGTCCTTGAGCACGACATCGCCGTACTTGTAGCCCGACCGCGACTTCTCCAGCAGGTGCGGGGCAAGGCTCATCGACTCCTGGCCGCCGGCGACGACGACGTCGTATTCTCCGGAGCGCACGAGCTGCGCCGCCTGAGTGATCGCGTTGATGCCGGAGAGGCACAGCTTGTTCACGGTCACGCCGGGAACGTTCATCGGGATGCCGGCTGCGACGGCCGCCTGGCGGGCCGGGCCCTGTCCCAAACCGGCCTGGAGCACCTGCCCCATGATGACGTAGTCGACGTCCTCGCCTGTGATCCCGGCACGCTCGAGTGCGCCGGCGATGGCCCGGCCACCCAAGTCCACCGCGCTCAGCTTCGACAACGCGCCCTGCAGCCGTCCGAACGGTGTGCGGGCTCCCGCGACGATCACTGCATCAGCCATGTTTCCTCCTCAGATTCTCCGGATCCGCCGAGGCGACAGCACCGGATTCGCGTCTTTGCATCCCAGCGTAGTCCAGTCGGCTGTGGCGCGAATCACGGGGTCCGATCACCGCCGTGCGAACAGGTGTCCACGTGCTGCCATTCGGATCCAACATTCATACTGTCTCCGTTAGAGTAGGACGAGGACATCAGAAACCACCATTCCCTGACACGACAGGAGTTCACTTCAGTGACGCCCACCGAAGAATTCCGCACAGCGATGCGCGGGTACGAAAAGAGTGAAGTCGATTCTCGCCTGCAGCAGCTTCGGACCGAGGTCGAGTCGGTGCGCAAGGCGCTCTCCGATGCGCGTAGTCAGGTCATCAACGCCGACCGTGCGAAGCTCCAGATCGCCGGCGAACTGTCCGAGGCGAAGGCTCAGCTGAAGAAGGCCGCCAATGACAGCGCCGAGGCGGCAGGCCCTCCCGGCAGCCGCATCGACCACCTGCTCAAGATCGCAGAATCGCAGGCACGCGAGACCCTGGCACAGGCCAATTCCGATGCGGAGACCATCCGGAACAAGGCCCGCGCCGAGGCGGCTTCGGCTCGTGCACGGATGCACACCGAAAGCAATGACACCCTGTCGAACGCCCGGTCCGAGGCCGATGCGATCATCAGCTCCGCCGAGATGCGGGCCGAAGAGACGGTCAAGGCCGCCGAGAACCGGGCCGCCGAGCTCAAGGCCACCACCGATCGGGAGACCAATCAGGCCAAGGAAGCCAATGCGGCTTCGGCCAAGGAGTCCCGCGAAGCTCTCGAGCACGAGATCTCCGAACTCCGCGCCACCGCCGAGAAGGAAGCGGCCGATCTCCGCGCCGAGGCGAAGACGCAGGCAGAGGAGACCATCGCCGCCGCCCAGGCCCAGGCCGATGAGCTCCTGGCCGCCGCCAAGGCCCGTGACGAAGCGTCGAAGAAGGCCGGCAACGAACTCGACGTCGAACTGGCGACCAAGCGCCAGGAGGCCGAGGCCGATCGGAAGAAGCGCTATGACGACGCCCAGGTCGAGAACAAGAAGCTGATCGAGGAGGCCCAGGCTCGTGCGGCGAAGGCCGACACGGAGGCCAAGGAAGCGGCAGAGCGCGCGGAGACGACTCGCGCCGATGCCGTGAAGAAGGCCGACGAGATCATCGCCGACGGCAAGACCCGGGCCCAGACCCTCATCTCCGAAGCGCGGGCGACCGCCGAGGCGACGATCGAAGAGTCTGCGGCCGAAGCCAAGCGCAATGTCGCCTCCGCACAGTCGCAGGTCGACCTGCTCACCAAGCAGCGGAAGACGATCACTGCGCAGCTCGATCAGCTCCGCTCTCTCTTCGCCATGCCCGGTGTGATGGGCGAAGACGCCGTCGATCCGGCCAAGGCAGAATCAGCGTCCCACGCGACGGAGCAGATCGCCGACGAGCAGGAACTCGCAGATCTTCTCGCCGAGGACGAAGCCGAAGGTGCCGATTCCGATGCGGCTTCGACATCGACCGAGGATCAGTCAGCAGGCTCGTCGAAGACCGGCAGCAAGGGCACGTCGACGCAGTCGCAGCCGTCGAATGGCGCGAAGCCGCAGGGGTCGAATTCACCGAATTCGAACTCTCAGGGGCACAAGGCCGCAACATCGAACGCTCAGACGGCTGATTCGGACGGGAAGTCCGCGACAACCGGCACGGATGCGAAATCGGCTCCGGCAGATGCGAAGGCGGCTCAGGCCGGAGCGAAGTCAACCGACGCAGAGGGTGAATCGGCCGAGTCGAAGACCGACGGCAAGGACCTGCCCAACGGCGCCACCGACGAGGACACGATCGCGATCGATGCTCAGGTGTCGGGTGCCAAGGACGGCAGCCAGGCCGGACCGAACAACTCCAACCAGAAAGCCTCGCGCTCGCGCAATTCCCTGCGCTGAGCTTCGAAAGCTTCGTGACATGAGCTGAAGCGCCTATGCCGGTGGCAGATGCCGATGCTGGCTCAGGAACGACGAAAGGGACCCGTTCGCGGGTCCCTTTCGTCATATCTCCGAGGCTGACTGCCGATCAGCGGAATCGTTCGAAGCACCTCTGATGCCAATGCCGCCGTGACTCCACGCCGATCTCGATGCCGTGTCGGGCTTCCTGCCGCCAGGCGACGATGTGTGCGCTCGATGCTCCCACTTCGCGGCCGCAGCCGGGGCAGGTGTAGACCTTGCCCGAGTCATTGCCCTTCACCGTCTGCACCGACCAGGTGCCATCGGGCAGATTGCGGCTCGTGCGCATGCCCGCGACCGAATCGGAGAGGTCCGGCGGTGCCTGCTGCCATTTGTTCTTGCGACGCGAGGATGAAGATCGTGGCATTGGCTCATTGTCTCACGTAGGGTGAACCCCGTGCGTCTCGTCATTGCTAAGTGCTCCGTTGATTATGCCGGTCGTCTGACCGCCCATCTGCCCATGGCCGCCCGCCTGATCATGCTCAAGGCCGATGGTTCGATCCTCATCCATTCCGACGGCGGTTCCTACAAACCGCTGAACTGGATGACTCCCCCGGCCACGGTGAAGATCACCGAGCCGAGCGAGGAGCAGGCAGAGGCGGGACTGACCCAGCTGTGGGAGGTCTCCCAGACCAAGACCGGAGATCGTCTCGTCATCTCCATCGCCGAGGTGATCGCCGATGACCAGCATGACCTCGGTATCGATCCCGGTCTGGTGAAAGACGGCGTCGAAGCCCATCTGCAGGAGCTGCTGGCCGAGCACATCGAAACGCTGGGGACCGGCTACAGCCTCGTCCGCCGTGAGTACATGACCGCGATCGGTCCGGTCGACATCCTCGCCCGTGACCAGGGACAGAGGTCGGTGGCCGTCGAGATCAAACGTCGCGGTGACATCGACGGCGTGGAGCAGCTCACCCGCTACCTCGAGCTGATGAATCGGGATCCCCTGCTCAGTCCCGTCGACGGCGTCTTCGCCGCCCAGGAGATCAAGCCGCAGGCCAGGACCCTCGCCGAAGACCGCGGCATTCGCTGTGTGGTGCTCGACTACGATGCGCTGCGCGGCATGGACGATCCCGACACCCGCCTCTTCTGAGAACTTCCTGAGGTTCTACTCGAAGGTGAGGATGTCGCGCTTCTCGACGCGCTCGATATCGGCGCCGAGGCTGCGCAGGTTCGTCACGAAGTTCTCGTAGCCGCGTTCGATGTGATCGATGCCCGAGACCTCTGTGATGCCCACTGCTCGCAGACCAGCCATCACGAGACCTGCGCCGGCCCGGATGTCGGAGGCCTCCACCTCGGCGCCGGAGAGACCCTCGACACCGGAGATGAGGGCATGGTTGCCGTCGATGCGCACCTTCGCTCCGAGGCGGGCGATCTCCTGGACGAAGCGCCACCGGGCCTCGAACAGGTTCTCCGAGAGCAGCCCGGTTCCCTCGGCGACGGAGTTGAGTGCGATGACGAAGGGCTGCAGGTCGGTCGGGAAGCCGGGGAACGGCATCGTGGCCACCCGGATCGCCTTCGGTCGGTCGGCTCCACGGACGCGGAATCCCGCGCCCAGAGTGCCGTCCCCGAGTTCGATCCCGTCCAAGGGATCGACGGTGGCTCCGGCGTCCCGCAGCTTGATCGCGATATTGGGCATGAGGTCGAGCCCCACTCCCCTGACAGTGACGTCTCCCCCGCTCAGCGCGGCACCGAAAGCATAGGTGCCCGCGACGATGCGATCGCCGACAGTGCGATGATCGACCGGGCGGAGCTCGGAGACTCCGGTGACGGTGATATCAGGTGTGCCGATGCCGTCGATCCGGGCACCCATCTCGACGAGCATCGAGCAGATGTCGACGATCTCCGGTTCCTTCGCGGCATTCGAGATCGTTGTCACGCCGTGGGCGAGAGTGGCCGCCATGACCAGGTTCTCCGTGGCGCCCACGGAGGGGAACTGGAGAGAGATCTCCGTGCCCTGCAGACCCTCAGGTGCCTCGGCGACGAAGTAACCGTGGTCGAGATGGACGGTCGCGCCGAGGGCTTCGAGGCCGGCCTGATGCATGTCGAGCCCACGTGAGCCGATCGCATCTCCGCCGGGCAGAGCGACGTGTGCGGAGCGCATCCGAGCCGTCAGCGGCCCGAGCACAGAGATCGAGGCGCGCATCGCCCGCACGAGTTCGTAGTCGGCTTGGATGCCGACCAGTTCGGGCACGTCGATGCTGACGACACCCGCCTCGGCGTCGTAGTCGACGGAGCAGCCCAGGCGCACCAGCAGCTCGACCATGATCCTGACATCGAGGATCGCGGGAACATTGCTGATGGTGGTGCGGCCGACGGCGAGAAGACTTGCCGCCATGAGTTTGAGGACGCTGTTCTTCGCGCCCCTGATGTCGACGACGCCGCGCAGCTGAGAGGGGCCGGTCAGGCGGAAGACATCCATCAGGTGAACCTTCCCATCGTCGGGTTGAAGCCGGGAGGCGAGGATTCGAGCCACGAAGCCATCGTGGACAAGGACTCGGCGTCCATCGCCAGGGACACGGACCGGGGGCGTCCGTCTGCCTTCCCGTAGGAGCAGTCGACGACCACCGCGTCGGGCAGCACCGAGTACTGCTCGCCGGAGGTCGGTTTGCGGCGGACCAGGATATCGAGATCGGCGCGCGGAAGGCGCACAGCAGCCCTGCGCGTCAGGGCGAAGACCGGGTACCAGTCCAGTGACGCTACCGAGAACACCGCTACGCCCAAACGCCAACGTGGGCGAGAAGAAGATTCCTCGCCCACGTTGATGGAGCAGTCAAAAGCACCGGAGAGCTTCGAGATGGACCTGCGTCGAATCGTCACAACGACGATGAGCACAAGCGCGAGTCCTACCAACGAGAGCAGAACGATCAGCAGGACAGAAGGGTTCACGGTTGCCAGTGTAACGCGCGGATCAGAGAAGTTCGGCCTGATCAGCGGCGATGATCACACGATTGTTCTCAACGGAGAGGAAGCCGCCATCGGCCTTGACCCTGATGGTCTCCTCGCCGTTCGTGAGAATCCGTGCCTCGCCATCGGCGACGACACCCAGCACAGGCTCATGGCCTGGCAGGATGCCGATCTCGCCGTCCAAGGTCCGGGCGATGACGCGCTTGGCCTCACCGACCCAGACCTCGCGATCGGCCGCGACGACATTCACATCGAGTGTCGCCATGACTTACTTCTGCATCTCTTCGTAGTTGCGCATGACATCGTCGAGCCCACCCACGTTGAAGAAGGCCTGCTCTGGGATGTGGTCGACGTCGCCGGAGCAGATCTTGGCAAAGCCTTCGATCGTATCGGCGATCGGCACGGTCGAACCGGGCACCTGCGTGAACTTCTCTGCAGTGTAGGTGTTCTGCGAGAGGAACTGCTCGATGCGGCGCGCACGGTGGACGACCAGTTTGTCCTCTTCGCCGAGTTCGTCGACGCCGAGGATGGCGATGATGTCCTGCAGTTCCTTGTTCTTCTGCAGGATCGCCTTGACCTCATTGGCCACCCGGTAGTGCTCCTCGCCCACGATCAGCGGATCGAGGATGCGCGAGGACGAAGCCAGCGGGTCGATCGCGGGGTAGAGACCGCGCGATGCGATGTCACGGCTGAGCTCCGTGGTCGCGTCCAGGTGGGCGAAGGTCGTCGCCGGAGCCGGGTCGGTGTAGTCGTCGGCCGGGACGTAGATCGCCTGCATCGAGGTGATCGAGTGACCACGTGTCGAGGTGATGCGCTCCTGCAGCAGACCCATCTCGTCAGCCAGGTTGGGTTGGTAGCCCACGGCCGAGGGCATGCGACCCAGCAGGGTCGAGACCTCGGAACCGGCCTGGGTGAAGCGGAAGATGTTGTCGATGAAGAGCAGCACGTCCTGGTTCTGCACATCGCGGAAGTACTCCGCCATGGTCAGCGCCGACAGCGCCACGCGCAGACGGGTGCCTGGCGGCTCGTCCATCTGGCCGAAGACCAGGGCGGTGTCCTTGAACACGCCGGCCTCGTCCATCTCCATGATGAGGTCGTTGCCCTCACGGGTGCGCTCACCGACACCGGCGAACACCGAGGTGCCGCTGTGGTTGTGAGCAATACGGAAGATCATCTCCTGGATGAGCACCGTCTTGCCCACACCGGCACCGCCGAAGAGGCCGATCTTTCCACCCTGCACATACGGGGTGAGGAGGTCGATGCTCTTGATGCCGACCTCGAGCATCTCGGTCTTCGACTCGAGTTCGTCGAAGGCCGGTGCCGAACGGTGGATCGGCCAGCGATCAGCGATCTCGAGCTTCTCGCCCTCTTGGAGGTTGAGGCAGTCGCCGGTGGTGTTCCAGACGTGGTTCTTCGTCACGTCACCGACGGGCACCGTGATCGGAGAACCGCTGTCGACGACTTCCTGACCGCGGACCAGTCCGTCGGTGGGCTGCAGGGACACGGCGCGGACGATGCCGTTGCCGAGGTGCAGGCCGACCTCGAAGGTCAGGTTGCGAGTGCCTTCGGAGAGCTCGACCGAGGTGGTCAGCGCGTTGTAGATCTCGGGCACGGAGTCGAGCGGGAATTCGATGTCGACAACCGGGCCGATGACTCGGGAAATCCGACCGAGGGCGGTGCCCTGTGCCGGGGACGTTTCCGTAACTGTGGCAGTCATGGTCTCTTTCTTCTCTGCTCTCGCCGGTCAGTCGCCGGCTGCCGACGCCGCAAGGGCATCGGCCCCACCGACGATCTCGGTGAGTTCCTGGGTGATTTCCGCCTGGCGGGCCGTATTGGCCAACCGGGTGTAGGTCTTGATCAGATCATCCGCATTGTCAGTGGCTGTCTTCATCGCCGCCTGCCTCGACGCCTGCTCGGACGCAGACGCACTCAGCAGCGCTGAGAGAATCCGCGAATCGATATAGCGGGGCAGCAGCGCGTCCAACACGGCCTCTGCACTGGGTTCGAACTCATAGAGCGGGAGGGCCGTGGCGCTGGCCGCGGTCTCCGTCCGGTTGCCCGACGATGCCTCATCGGCATCGACGACCTCCAAGGGAAGCAGCCGCCGGTACTCCGGGTCGTGGTTGACGCTGGAGACGAACTTCGTGAACACGATGTAGATCTCGTCCACGCCGTGTTCGGCCGATTCCGGATCGAAGCTGTCCAACAGTGCCTCGCCGATCTCGCGGGCGTTCTCGGCAGTCGGGTTCTCCGAGATGCCGGTCCAGGCCCGTTCGATCGCACGATCGCGGAAGGTGTAGTAGTTCTTGGCCTTGCCGCCCACCGTGAACAGCTGAACGTCTTTGCCCTCTTCTCGGAGAAGCCGAATGAGCTCTTCGGCCTCACGCAGGAGGTTCGCGGAGTAGGCTCCGGCGAATCCGCGGTCGGGACCGACCACCAGCACGGCTGCGCGGGTGACCGATTCCGGTTCCGAGGTCAACACGTGGTCGACGTTCGATTCGCTTGCCACCGCCGAGACCGCACGGGTCAGGGCGTTGGCGTAGGGGCTGGCTGCCTGCGAACGGGCAATGGCCTTCTGGATCCGTGAAGCAGCGATGAGCTCCATGGCCTTGAAGATCTTCCTCAAGGACTGAGTCGAGCGGATCTTCTGTTTGAAGACCCTCTGCTGGGCTCCCATCAGTTCTTCCTTTCGCCGTTACGGAACAGGTTCAACGCTTCTGCCGAACGATCTGCTCCTGCTCGACGTCATCGGACGAGGCGACCGAAGTGTCTTCGCTGCCGGCCTTCGAACCGCTGCCATCGGAGCTCACGAAGTTCTGCGTGAACTCGCCGAGGACGTTCTTCAGCTCTTCGCTGGTGTCATCGTCGAGCTTGAGGGTCTCACGGATGGTCGTGAAGATTCCCGTCTTCCGCTCGATGTGATCGTGCAGCTCGGTCTCGTACTTGAGCACGTCCGAGACCGGAATCTCATCCAGGTAGCCGTTGGTGCCGGCGAAGATGGACACGGTCTGCTTCTCGAACGGCATCGGCGAGTACTGAGACTGCTTGAGCAGCTCGGTCAGGCGGGCACCGCGAGCCAGATCGCGCTTGGTGGCATCGTCGAGGTCGGAGGCGAACATCGCGAAGGCCTCGAGCGAACGGTACTGAGCCAGCGAGATCTTCAGCGTACCCGAGACGCCCTTGAGCGCCTTCGTCTGTGCGGCGCCGCCGACACGGGAGACGGACACACCGACGTCGACAGCAGGGCGCTGACCGGCGTTGAAGAGGTCCGACTGAAGGAAGATCTGACCATCGGTGATCGAGATGACGTTGGTCGGAATGAACGCGCCGACGTCGTTGGCCTTGGTCTCGATGATCGGCAGACCGGTCATCGAACCGCCGCCGAGTTCATCGGAGAGCTTGGCGCAGCGCTCGAGCAGACGCGAGTGCAGGTAGAAGACGTCACCCGGGTAGGCCTCGCGGCCCGGCGGACGGCGCAGGAGCAGCGACACTGCACGGTAGGCCTCGGCCTGCTTCGACAGGTCGTCGAAGACGATGAGGACGTGTTTGCCGTCGTACATCCAGTGCTGACCGATGGCCGAACCGGCATAGGGCGCCAGGTACTTGTAGCCGGCGGGGTCGGAAGCGGGCGAGGACACGATGGTCGTGTATTCGAGCGCGCCGGCCTCTTCGAGGGAGCGGCGGACACCGGCGATCGTGGAGCCCTTCTGGCCGACGGCGACGTAGATGCAGCGGACCTGCTTCTTCGGGTCGCCGGTCTCCCAGTTGGCCTTCTGATTGATGATCGTGTCGATCGCCAGAGCGGTCTTGCCGGTCTTGCGGTCGCCGATGATCAGCTGACGCTGTCCGCGTCCGACCGGGATCATTGCGTCGATGCTCTTGTAGCCCGTCTGCATCGGCTCGCGGACTTCCTGGCGATCCATCACGCCTGCGGCCTGGAGCTCGAGCTCACGGCGGCCGACGGTCTCGATTTCGCCGAGTCCGTCGACGGCACGACCCAGCGGGTCGACGACGCGACCGAGGTAGCCGTCGCCGACGGGGATCGAGAGGACCTCACCGGTGCGGTAGACGTTCTGCTCTTCGGCGATGCCGGAGAACTCGCCGAGGACGACGACGCCGATCTCGCGCTCGTCGAGGTTCTGTGCCAGTCCCAAGGTGCCGTCTTCGAACCGGAGGAGTTCGTTGGCCATGGTTCCGGGCAGACCGGATACGTGGGCGATTCCGTCACCGGCGGTGACGACCTTGCCGACCTCGCTCTTTACCGAGCTCTCGGGGTTGTACGATTCAACGAACTTCCCCAGAGCGTCCCGAATCTCTTCCGGGCGAATTGTCAGTTCCGCCATCTGGTTTCCCTGCTTCCTTTACTCAAATCTTGGTCTCCGGCGACCGGTGGGGCCGCCAGTGCTGCCGGAGGAGCCGGCCACTCGTGTCAACCTGCGAGCTTGCGCTGCACTTCGGCCAATCGGTCGGCCACGGTCGAGCTCATCATCTCGTCGCCGACCTGCACCCGGACTCCCCCGATGACATCGGGATCGACCTGGATGTTGAGAACGAGCTCGCGACCGTAGCTGGCCGAGAGCGCGGCTCCCAGCTTCTGGGTCTGAGTCTCGCTCAGCGGTTTGGCGACGGTGACGTCTGCGACCGAACGCTGCTGCCTGGCCGCGAGTATATCGCTGTACTGATCGAGGGCGGTCGCGACGCGAAGACCGCGCGAGTGCAGTGCCGCCTGGGTGATCAGTGTGATGGTGTCAGGCTGAGCCTTGTCGGCCAGCAGATCGGTGATCAGCTGACTCTTGACCTCAGCGGATGCCTCGGAATCGAGAGCTCGGCCGAGTTCGTGATCGCTCTCGGACAGGCGTGCGAAGCGGAAGACCTCTTCTTCTACCTGCCCGAGTCGGCTCTGCACCTGTGCGGCTGCGGCGATCGCAGTCACACCCGCAACCTCAAGACCTGTCACCAGGTCCTGGGTCCGCGCCCAACGCAGGCCGACGGCCTGGTCGCTGATCCGCAGAACGGCTTCGGTGGTCCGAGTCGAGAACAGAGTCCGCAGCAGCTGCTGCTTCTTCTCGGCCGACTCAGACGAGTCCGCCAAGGCCTTGCGCAGCTGCACGTTCTCGGCCAGAACCGACACGACGGCCAGCATGCCCTCACCGATCTCACGGGCATCGCCCGCGGAGATCTCGGTGTTGGCGGCTTCAAGAACGGCCTGCAGGGACAATCTGCTCGACTGGAGCATCACGCCCCCTTGACCGGCTGTGCGGACGACTTGGACTCGAGATCGGAGATGAAACGGTCGACCACATTGGCCGAGCGCTGGTCATCGGTGAGGGACTCCCCGACGATCCGTGAAGCGAGATCCGTGGCCAGGGTGCCGACCTCCGAGCGCAGCTGCACCATGGCGGCCTGACGCTCGGCTTCGATCTGCGTCTGAGCCTGAGCGACGATGCGCTCGGACTCGGAGTGAGCCTGTGCCTTCATGTCGGCGATGATCTGGGCGCCCTCTTCCTGAGCCTCGGCGCGCAGTCGTGCAGCCTCTGCACGACCGTCGGCGAGCTGCTTCTGATACTCGGCCAGAGCCTGATCGGCTTCGGCCTGCACCTTCTCAGCCTTCTCAATGCCACCCTGGATGCGCTCGGCGCGCTCATCGAGTGTCTTGTTGAAGGCCGGGAGGACGTACTTCCAGACAACCAGGAAGACGATCAGCAGACAGACGGCACTCCAGACGATGTCATACAGCGCGGGGAGAAGCGGGTTTCCGCCCGCTTCCGCTGCCGCGAGAATGTGTACCGGAGTCATCGTTTAGTCCTCTTCGCGATCAGGGCAGGAAGAACGGGGTGGCGATACCGATGAGGGCCAGGGCCTCGATCAGAGCGATACCGAGGAACATGTTTCCGCGCAGGGCGCCGGCCATCTCGGGCTGACGAGCGGTTCCCTCGATGGTCTTGCCGATGACGATACCGACACCGATACCGGGGCCGATGGCGGCGAGGCCGTAGCCAATCGTCGAGACGCTTCCTGAAACTTCAGCGAGCATATCCATTGATTGCTTTTCCTTTCATATGGCAGCCGGGTGGTTGGCCCGGCCTTGTAACACCAGGGGGTTACAGATTGTGGGGTCGTAACTCAGTGGTCGTCCGAGATCGCGGCATTGATGTAGACGCAGGACAGAAGGGCGAAGATGTAGGCCTGGAGGCAGACGACCAGCATCTCGAGCAGGAAGACGAAGAATCCGCCGGCGAAAGTGAGGATCGAGAAGAACTGGAAGCCGTTGGAGGCGTCGAAGAGGAAGAAGCTCGTTGCGGAGAAGCAGAGCACGAGCAGCAGGTGGCCGACCATCATGTTCGCGAAGAGTCGGATCGCCAGCGTGAACGGCTGGGTGATGAACTTCGTGATGAACTCGATCGGGATGAGTAGGATGTGCATCGGCCACGGCACGCCGGGCAGGATGAGCGAATCCTTGAGGTAGCGCCCGATGCCCTTCTCGGCGATGCCTGCCCAGTGGTACGTCACGTAGACGACGAGTGTGAGGACGATCGGGAGACCGATGACGCCGGTGCCGGGCATATTCAGGAACGGAATGAGCTTCGTGACGTTCCAGAACAGGATGCCGAAGAAGATCGCCACGATCAGCGGCATGAACTTCTTCGCCTTCTCCTTGCCCATGGTGTCTTCGGCGATGCCGACGGTGACGAACTCCATGGCGAGTTCCATGGCCGACTGGAAGCGGCTGGGGATGAGCTTCATTCTGTTCGCCCACACGGCCAGCAGAATCACGACGGCGGCGGTCGCGAGGATGCGGATGAGCATCACGCGGTTCATCTCAAACGGAGTGCCCTCGAAGAGGAAAGCCGCTGGAAAGAATTCGGCCATCGAAGGGGCGTGGAAGCCACCTTCTGCAGCATTGAGCGTCGTGTTCGCGGCGTTGAGTGTTCCCACGTTTGTTTTACTCTCCCATGGTCAAGGGCCTTGATGGCCTGGCCTTGGCCACGCGAACGCTGCGTGGCTTTTGGTTCAGGAGCGACATGGAGCTACAGATGGCTCCAGCACCAGGTCTACTCTACCAATTGTAGAGAGCTGCCGACAAATCCATCAGCCTTTGCTGTGCAATTTCTGTCAGCTCGGTTCTCCCGGCGCCCGCTCACGGTTACCTTCGAGTCATTTCGCTTCCGGATCGACATAGGGAACTCGCCCCTTGACCACGGTCAGCGCCTCCACCAGTGACGAGCCGATGACGGCGACGACGATGGTGAAGAAGGCGACCGTCCCGTCGAGCCATGCGGCGTCCTTGAGACGCCAGATCACGATCATGAAGATGAAGGCCTTGAACAGAAAGCCCATGCCCAGGAACCCAGCGATGGTCGTCAGCCCCATGTTCCGACCGAGGTACATGATGACCAGCGTGATGATGATGAACACGGCGGCCAGTCCCCCGCCGACCGCGCCGCCGAGCAGACCTTCGGTGCCGGAGATCAGCCAGCCGATGCCCATGCCGAGGATCGCGACGGCGAGGACGAGGACGATCCCGCGCACGAGCATCGTCTTCCACACGCGGGTCCAGGCAGCCTGCACGGCGGTCTCCTGGGGACGGGACGGGTCGGACTGAGCAGTCACGAGAGTTCCTCTCTGGCTTTCTGTCGCATACGCAGGGGGTAGAAGGTGAAGATCAGAGTGACGGCGAAGAGTCCGCCGACGAGGCAGGCGACGAACACCCAGCTGCGGAAGAGCAGGAGCACGGAGCCGAAGGCGATGAGCGCGGTCCACGTGTAGAGGATGAGGACTGCGCGGGCATGGGAGTGACCCAGGCGGAGCATTCGGTGATGGAGATGCTTCGCATCGGCGGAGAAGGGGGACTGTCCGGCCATCAGCCGGCGCACCACGGCGAGGCCCAGGTCGAGCAGCGGCAGAAACATCACGGCGATCGGCAGGATGATCGGCATGAATGTCGCGAACACGCGTTCCTGCCCGATGAGAGCGGGATCGACCTGGCCGGTGACCCGGATCGTCGAGGCGGCGAGCAGCAGCCCGATGAGCATCGAACCGGAATCGCCCATGAAGATGCGCGCGGGATTGAAGTTGTGGGGCAGGAAGCCGACGCAGGCGCCGACGAGGATGGCGATGATGAGCGAGGCCAGGTTCGCATAGGAATCGGGTGAGGCATCCCGGGCCAGCCAGTAGGAGTAGATGAAGAAGGCGCTGCCGCCGATGGCCACAACTCCGGCGGCGAGTCCGTCGAGGCCGTCGACGAAGTTCACGGCATTGATGGTGACGAGGACGACGAGGATGGTGATGATGATCGACATCCGCGGCGAGCCGATGATCACTCCCCCGAAGGGAATCGAGAGCAGTGCGACGCCGTTGATCGCCATGAACCCGGCCGCCAGCGCCTGGCCGGCGAGTTTCGTGATCCAGTGCAGATCCCAGATGTCATCGATGATGCCGAGAACGCAGAGGACGGCCGCGGCCCCGGCGATGCCGATGATCGGACCGGTGTCGACGAAGATCCGCTGCAGGAACGGCGTCTGTGAGGCGAAGACCAGCCCGACGATCACCGCACCGAACATCGCCACTCCCCCCAGCCTCGGCGTGGGGACGGAATGCACGTCCCGCTCGCGCAGGGGCGAGAAGATCAGCCCGCGTTCGGCGACCCTCTTGACCATGGGGGTCAGCAGGTACGCCACGAGGGCGGAGACGATGAGGATGAAGAGGTAGGCGCGCACTCAGCCGTCCAGGTCGATCAGCTCGGGGATGACCTCCCGCAGCTCGGCCGCGGTGATGGGTCCCTCGCGGACGATGCGCGGGGTCTGCCCGCTGAGGTCGATGATCGTCGAGGCCAGGCCGGATTCGCGCGCACCGCCGTCGACGTAGATGTCGATGTCTTCGCCGAGCATCTCCTGCGCCTCGTCCACCGAGGTGGCTGCGGGAGAGCCGCTGGTGTTCGCACTCGAGACCGCGAGCGGACCGGTGCGGCCGAGGAGGGCGAGGGCGTACTCATCGTCGGGCATCCGCACGGCGACCGTTCCGTGGGTGTCGCCGAGGTCCCAGTCGAGGGAGGGTTGGGCGTTGGCGATGATCGTCAGCGGACCAGGCCAGAACCGTGAGGTCAGTGCCAGCACGCGGTCATCGACGCCGTCGACGAGTCCGAAGATCGTCTCCGCACGGGGCACGAGCACCGGCGGCGGCATATTGCGTCCGCGCCCCTTCGCGGCGAGCAGCGAGGCGACGGCCGAGGCGCTGAATGCGTCGGCGGCGACCCCGTAGACCGTGTCGGTGGGGATGACGAGCAGATTGCCCGCTTCGCTGACTCGGGCGCACTCGTCGAGGACCAGCTCGCGAATGTCGGCTTGGCTGACGTCGAATCGTCTCGACACGCGTTCTCCGTTTCGAATCTCGGGTGGCAGTGGCGACGGAGGGATCCCCGTGGTCACCGGCTCGTCTCTGTCATGCGCCGAGCCACCGTGTAGCGGTCGCGTCCAGTGTAGTCCGGGAAGGTCGCGGCCTGTCTCAGACTGGCCGTGGAGGCGATGAGTTCGCGCGCCCCCGCCCCCTGTTCCTCACTGTGTTCCATGATGAAGAATCCACCGGGGCGCAGCAGCGATTCGGCCTGCAGGATGATCTGCGCGGGGATCTCGAGACCGGTCGATCCGCCGTAGAGTGCGGCAGCGGGATCGTGCTCGCGCACTTCGGCATCACGTGGGACAGCCGCATCGGGGACATAGGGAGGGTTGGTCACCACGACATCGGCGCTGCCGTGGAGTGCAGGCGTGTCGTCGGCGAAGGTCGTCGCGTCGCCCTCGACGAAGTCGACCGAGGACTCGCCGAGGTGGGTCCGCTCGAGGTTGATCCGCGACCATTCGAGGGCGGTGCGTTCGCGTTCGACGCCGATGACCCGGACCCCGGGATGTTCACTGGCCAGGGACAGGCTGATCGCCCCGGATCCGGAGCACAGATCGATGACGAGAGGAGCAGCGCCCTCGGCACGGGACTTGAGCTCCTCGAGGACCTCTGTCACCAGCAGTTCGGTTTCGGGGCGGGGAACGAAGACACCGGGTCCGACGCTGAGTTCGAGATGGCGGAAGTGGGCGGTGCCGGTCAGATGCTGGAGTGGGACACGCTGTCTGCGTCGTTCGCATAAGCGCGCGAAGTCACCTGCCACTTCGGCAGGCACCTCCTCGTCGAAGAGGCGTCGCCGCGACAGCGTCTGGGTCTCGATTCCCCACGCATGAGCGAGCAGGGACGAAGCGTCCGGCGCGGGATTGGCAATGCCGGCCTCGGCGAGCAGCCCCTCGGCCGCACGCAGCAGGGTCGACACGCGCTGCCGGGGGTGCGCGTCCAGATCAGTCTCCCAGGGCGTCGAGGCGAGCGGCCTTGTCGGCATCACGGCAGGAGCCGACCACCGGATCGAGATCGCCGGCAAGCACCTGGTCGAGGTTGTAGGCCTTGTATCCCGTTCGGTGATCGGTGATCCGATTCTCCGGAAAGTTGTAGGTCCGGATTCGCTCCGAACGGTCGACGGTGCGGACCTGGGACCGGCGGATGTCGGCGGCCTCGGCCGCGGCCTCATCGGCCTGTTTGGCGAGGATGCGGGCACGCAGCATCCGCATCGCCGCCTCCTTGTTCTGCAGCTGTGACTTCTCGTTCTGGCAGCTGGCGGTGATGCCGGTCGGCAGGTGCGTGATCCGCACGGCCGAATCCGTGGTGTTCACCGACTGTCCGCCGGGACCCGATGAACGGTAGACATCGATGCGCAGATCGTTGTCGTCGAGGTGGATCTCCTCGGGCTCATCGACCTCGGGGAAGACGAGCACGCCTGCGGCCGAGGTGTGGATGCGCCCCTGCGATTCGGTCACCGGGACTCTCTGCACCCGGTGGACACCGCCTTCGAACTTGAGCCACCCGTAGGCGCCTTCGTCCTTGGCCTTGATGGCCATCGAGACGTCCTTGTAGCCGCCGAGGTCCGAATGCGTGGCGTCGAGGATCTGTGCTGACCAGCCCCGCGAGTCGACCCACCGCTGGTACATCCGCAGCAGGTCGCCCGCGAAGAGAGCTGACTCGTCGCCGCCCTCGCCGGCCTTGATCTCGATGATCGCATCTCGGGCGTCATCGGGATCGCTGGGCACGAGGAGATCCTTGAGCGCGGTCTCGACCTCGCTCATCTCCTCGGCCAGGCGCCCCGCCTCGGCGGCGAATTCGGAGTCGTCGTCCGCGAGTTCCTCCGCGGCCGCATGATCCTCTTCGAGCCGAGCGAACCGACGGGCGGCCACGGCCACCTTCTCGAGTTCGGCGTAGCGCCTCGTCAGCTTCTTGGCCCGGCCGGCGTCAGTGTGGACAGCAGGATCGGAGAGCTCCTCCTGCAGTCTCGAATGCTCATCGAGCAGTGCGCTGACGTTGGCGGCGAGGGTGTCATCGGCCATCTCAGCTGTTGTCGGTCGAGGACTTCGGCAGTGGAGTGGTCTTCTGCACCTGCATGAGGAACTCGACGTTCGAGCCGGTCTCCTTGAGCTTGGACATGAGCAGTTCGACGGCCTGCTGCTGCTCGAGACCCGAGAGCAGACGGCGCAGCTGCCACATCACCTTGGTCTCCTCGCCGGTCATCAGGATCTCCTCGCGACGTGTGCTCGAGGCGTTGACGTCGATGGCCGGGAAGATGCGCTTGTCGGCGAGCTGACGGCTCAGGCGCAGCTCCATGTTGCCGGTGCCCTTGAACTCCTCGAAGATGACCTCGTCCATCTTGGATCCGGTCTCGACGAGCGCCGTGGCGAGAATGGTCAGCGAGCCGCCGTTCTCGATGTTGCGGGCGGCACCGAAGAACTTCTTCGGCGGGTACAGTGCGTTCGCATCGACACCGCCGGAGAGGATCCGGCCCGAGGCGGGCTGTGCGATGTTGTAGGCACGGCCGAGTCGGGTGATGTTGTCGAGGAGGACGACGACGTCCGATCCCATCTCGACGAGGCGCTTGGCCCGTTCGATGGCGAGTTCGGCGATGGTCGTGTGATCGTCGGCGGGACGGTCGAAGGTCGAGGCGATGACCTCTCCCTGCACCGCACGCTGCATGTCCGTGACTTCCTCGGGACGCTCGTCGACGAGGACGACCATGAGGTGGACCTCAGGGTTGTTCTCGGTGATCGCGTTGGCGATCTGCTGCATGATCGTCGTCTTACCGGCCTTCGGGGGCGCGACGATGAGGCCGCGCTGGCCCTTGCCGATCGGGGTGATGAGATCGATCATGCGCGTCGCGTGCAGCTTCGAGGTGGTCTCGAGCCGCATGCGCTCCTGCGGGTAGAGCGGTGTCAGCTTCGAGAATTCGACCCGGCTGCGCGCATCGTCGACGGTCAGACCGTTGACGGAATCGAGGCGCACGAGAGCGTCGAACTTCTCGCGCTTGCTGTTGCGCTGCTCGTTCTCGCGCGGCTGACGGATGGCACCGGCGACGGCATCGCCCTTGCGCAGACCGTTCTTGCGGACCATCGATGCGGAGACGTAGACGTCATTGGGACCGGGCAGGTAGCCCGATGTCCGCAGGAAGGCGTAGTTGTCATGGACATCGAGGATGCCGCCGACGGGGATGAGCACGTCGTCGTTGCGGATCTCGGGCTCGTCGTTGCCGCGTCCGCGACGTTTGCGATCCCGGCCGCGACCGCGACGTCCGCCGCGGTCATCGTCGTCGTTGTTGTTGCGGTTGTTCCGACGATCGTTGTTGCCGCGGTCGTTGCGGTTTCCACGGTCGTCGTTGTCCCCGCCCTGACGATTGCGACGGTCATTTCCGCCCCGGTCGTTGCCCCGGTCGCTGCGGTCATCACGATCATTGCCGCGATCGTCACGGTCGTTGCCGCGGTCGTTGCGGTCATCGCGATCGTTGCTGCGGTCGCTACCGTTGCGGTCGTTGTTGCGGTCGTTGTTGCCGCCGTTGCCGCCCCGATCGTTGCGTCCGTTGCCGCCGCGATCGCCGCGTGATCCGCGATCGTTCGACTCCTCGGAGTCCTGAGCGCGGTCGTCCTTCTGCCCGTCACCGCTGCGGGAACGCGAACGTCCCCGGCGCGACCGTGAACGATCCTCGTCTCCGGAAGACTGCGCCGGCGCGGACTCCTGTGCGTTCGCAGAGTCGGAATCGGACTGCGGCTCGATGATCAGAGCGGGTGCCTCATCCGAGGTGACCGAGGCCGCGGAGCGACGCGAGCTACGGCCCTTCGGCGCATCGCTCCTCGCTTCGTCGTTCTTCGCTGAGTCGGCGGCCTTGGAGTCGTCGGCAGACTTCTCGGAGGCTGCAGGTGCGGCGGAGCCGGACTTCGGTGCGGATTTCGCCGCTCCCGAGCCGTTCTGGTTGTTGATGGCGTCGATCAGCTCGCTTTTGCGGAGTCGACGGTACCCTTTGATTCCCAGGCCCGCTGCCATTTCCTGGAGCTGGGGCAGACGCAGGGCGGTCAGACTGCCCGTACGAGGCGTGGAATCTTGAGTAGTGGTTTCAGACACGAAGGTCCTTCTCCCTCTTTCGGCCGTGCGGCAAGAGCCGTTTACTCACGGCGACGGAAACACCGTTGACGGTGCATTGTGAAAGAAAACCTGCTGAAGATGAGCAGGAGACGTTCCAGAATCTGTGACATTGAATGTGGGTTCGCGATGTATATCGCACAACCCGATCACTGGAGGAACACCCTCAGTTTACTTGCTTATCGACGATCTTGCGAATCGATTGCTCAAGTTTCTCGGAACACCCGATATCCCCCGAGGTCAATGGGCGTGCGCAGCAGCGCCACCGACTCCGGCACACAATCGGCGGGCACCGAGTCGGCGAGAACCAGAACCGTCGGACCGGCCCCTGAGATCACCGCGGGCAGCCCCCGCGACCGCAGGGCGTCGACGAGATCCATCGACTCCGGGTAGGCCTCGCGGCGGAATTCCTGATGCAGCTGATCCTGCGTCGCTTCGAAGAGCACCGAGGCGTCGGAGGCGAAGCCGTGGACGAGGAGACCCGTCCGCGCCGAATTCTCGCCGGCACGTTCATGTTCGATCGAGACGGGGATGAGGCCGCGGGCGATATCGGTGTCGAGGCGATGCTCGGGAACGAGGACGGTGACCGTGGACAGGGTGGTGACCGCGACCTGCCAGGCCCGTGCAGGGTGGGACAGCGAGATCGTCAGACCGCCGTAGACGGCGGGCGCCGCATTGTCCGGATGGCCCTCGTATTCCGTGGCGAGTTCGAGCACGCGTGCCCGGTCGGGCTCGCCGCCGCCGAAGACGGCGGCGACCTCTCCGGCCAGTGCGATCCCGGCCACGACCGCTGCGGCCGAGGAGCCGAGTCCCCGCGAGTGCGGTATCCGATTGACGCAGTCGAGGCTCAGCCGTTCGGCGAGTCCCTCGATCGCCTCGGGGAATTCGCCGGCGAGCACCTCGGTGATGATGCGCATGATCAGATGGGTGCGATCTCGCGGCAGCGACTCGGCCCCCTCCCCCGTCACGCTCACGCAGGACTCGTCGGCGACCGGTTCGTCATGGACGGTCAGCGTCAGCGTGTCGACCAGGTCCAGGGCGAGGCCGAAGGCGTCGTAGCCGGGCCCCAGATTCGCCGAGGTGGCCGGGACCTCGAGTCGGATCCGGACACTCACCGGTCTTCGAGTCCCAGGGCCCGTGCGGCGCTGACCGCGTCGACCGAGACCCGCAGGGGTTCGATCTCCGAGCCGTCGGCGGTGTGCAGCGCCCAACTGGGATCCTTGAGGCCGTGTCCCGTCACGGTCACCGCGATCTTCGCCCCGCTCGGAACCTTTCCGGCCGCGGACATCTTGAGCAGGCCGGCCACCGAGGCCGCCGAACCCGGTTCGACGAAGATGCCCTCGTCGCGGGAGAGGATCTTGTGAGCGGCGAGGATCTCCTCATCACTGACCGAATCGATGACTCCGCCCGAGGAATCCCGGGCTTCGATGGCCTGCGCCCAGCTGGCGGGATTGCCGATACGGATCGCCGTGGCGATGGTGTCGGGTTCGTCCACGGGGTGGCCGAGGACGATCGGGGCGGCACCGGCCGCCTGGAATCCCCACATCTGCGGCAGGCGAGTCGAGACGCCGATCTCCTGGTACTGGCGGTAGCCCTTCCAATACGCGGTGATGTTGCCGGCGTTGCCGACGGGCAGGACATGGATGTCCGGGGCATCGCCGAGCACGTCGACGACCTCGAAGGAAGCGGTCTTCTGGCCCTCGATGCGGTCGGGATTGACCGAATTGACGAGGTGGACCGGATAGGACTCGGAGAGTTTGCGGCACAGCGTCAGGCAGTCGTCGAAGTTGCCGTCGACCTCGAGCAGGGTGGCCCCGTGGGCGATGGCCTGGCTCATCTTGCCCGGCGCGATCTTGCCCGTCGGCACGAGCACGGCGCAGGTCAGTCCGGCCTTGGTCGCATAGGCCGCGGCCGAGGCGGAGGTGTTGCCCGTCGACGCGCAGATCACGGCCTTGGCACCGTGGGCCACGGCCTTCGTGATCGCCATCGTCATGCCGCGGTCCTTGAACGATGCGGTCGGGTTGAGGCCTTCGTACTTCACCCACACCTCGGCGCCGGTAATCTCACTGAGCTTCTCCGCCCGGATCAGTGGTGTTCCGCCTTCTCCGAGGGTGACCGCGGGGGTGGAATCGGAGATGTCGAGCAGGCTCCGGTACTCTTCGACGACGCCCTGCCACTGATGTCTGGGAAATGTCATTCTCACTGTCCTTCTACACGGATCACGGATTTGACGGCGCGGACCACGGGGAGGCCGCCGAGGCGGTCGACCGTTCCCCTCAGGGTCGCGTCGGTGTTCGTGTGGGTGGCGAGCACCAGTTTGGCATGCTGGATGCCCTGGTCGTCGACCTCTCCCACGGTCTGGCGCATGAGTTCGATGGAGGCGCCCTCATCGGCGAAGACCTCCGACACGGCGGCCAGGACACCGGGACGATCGACCACGTCGAGCGTGATGTGGTACCTGGTGGTGATGGCCGAGATCGGCAGGATCCGCGAGTCGGAGTGGAACGGGCGCTCATACTGTCCGCGCCCGCCGAGCACCTTCCGGCGGGCCACGGAGACCACGTCGCCGAGCACTGCCGAGGCGGTCGGGGCACCGCCGGCACCCTGGCCGTAGAACATCAGCGAACCGGCCGCCTCCGCCTCGATGAAGACGGCGTTGAAGGCTCCGCGCACGGTCGCCAGGGGGTGGCTGCGGCCGAGCAGCGCGGGATAGACGCGCGCCGAGAGACCGGCTCCGGCCGGTGAGTCCGCGACTCGTTCGCAGACGGCGAGGAGTTTGATGACGAACCCCTGGTCCCGGGCGGTCTCGACCATCTCCGCGGTGATCGACTCGATGCCCTCCACGTGGACGTCGTCGATCGAGACGGGGGCGTGGAAGGCCAGTGAGGACAGAATCGCGGCCTTGGCCGCGGCATCGTGTCCGCCGACATCGGCCGTGGGGTCCGCCTCGGCGAAGCCCAGCTCCTGTGCGGTGGCCAGCGCATGGTCGAAGTCCCAGTCCTCGGTGTCCATCTGGTCGAGGATGTAGTTGGTGGTGCCGTTGACGATGCCCATGATCCGTTCGATCCGGTCGCCGGCCAGCGAATCGCCGACCGGACGGATGATCGGGATCGCACCGGCCACTGCGGCCTCGTGCTCGAGGCGGACCCCGGCGCGATCGGCCGCGGACATGAGTTCGCCGTAGTGGGCGGCCAGGAGCGCCTTGTTCGCGGTGACGACCGATGAGCCCTGGGCGAGGGCGGCGGTGATGAGGGACTTCGCCGGCTCGATGCCGCCCATGAGTTCGATGACGATGTCTGCCCCGGCGATCGCCGCTTCGGCATCTGTCGTCAGCAGCGAGCGGTCGATGCCGGGACGGTCCTTCTCGATATCGCGGACGACGACCGCACTCAGCTCCAGGGGCGCGCCGATGCGCTCCGCCAGACCGTCTCCCCGGTTCTGAATGCGGGAGGCGACCTCCGTGCCGACGACGCCGCATCCGAGCATGGCCACTTTCAGCGACTGCATATCCTCACCTTTCCGCTGTGATCGAAGCTGTTCGTGCAAATCATCCGTTCCTCACCTGGGCCATTCCCGGGTCCGTGGAGAACATCTGGGTGTGGTCCTCGGGAGTCACGATCCACTCAACTGTATCCGGACTCACCGCCAGGACTCCGGGGCGGGGCTGATGATTGTAGTTGTTGGCCAGAGAACGGCAGTATGCGCCGGTGCTGGGAACCGCGACGAGGTCGCCGGCGGTGACGTCGGCGCCGATGTACTCGTCGCGGACGATGATGTCTCCGGATTCGCAGTGTCTGCCGACGACCCGAACGATGGCGGGCTCTGCCTGAGAGGCCCGGTTGGCCAAGGTACACGAGTAGTCCGCGTCGTAGAGCGCGGTCCGGATGTTGTCGCTCATTCCTCCGTCGACCGCGACGTAGGTGCGTTCGCCACTGTCCGTGGCCACTCGCTTCACGGTGCCGACCCGATAGAGCGTGAACATCGTGGGCGAGACGATCGCCCGGCCGGGTTCGATCGAGATCCGGGGCACGTTCGTGCCCAGGCCGCGGCATTCCTTCGCGACCACCTCGGCGAGTTCTCCCGCCATCTCCGCCACGGGAATCGGAGTGTCCTGGGAGGTGTAGCGGATGCCGAATCCGCCGCCGAGATCGATATCGGGCAGGTCGACGCCGTGTTCGGCCATGATCTGCGCACGGAGTTCGAGCACTCGGGCGGCCGCGACGCGGAACCCGGAGATGTCGAAGATCTGGGAGCCGATGTGGGAGTGCAGGCCGTCGAAGCGCAGATGCTGCGAGTTCGCGACGACCTCCGCGGCGGCTGCGGCGGTCCCATCGGAGACGGACAGGCCGAACTTCTGATCCTCGTGCGCGGTGGCGATGAAATCGTGGGTGTGAGCTTCGACGCCGACGGTCACCCGCAGCATCACCGGCGCGAGCACGCCCTTGGCGGCGGCGATCGATTCGAGCAGGGCGACCTCGTCGAGGCTGTCGACGAAGATTCTGCCGACGCCGTAGTCGAGGGCGTATTCGAGTTCGGCCGCGGACTTGTTGTTGCCGTGCAGGCCGACCCGCTCACCGGGCACGCCGGCGGCCCGAGCGATCATCATCTCGCCGAGAGTGCAGGTGTCGAGTCCGAGTCCGGCCTCGTGCACCCAGCGGGCGACTGCGGTGCACAGGAAGGCCTTGCCCGCATAGAAGACATCGACGCCGGCCAGCCCCTTCTCCTCGGAGAAGGCGGCGGAGTAGGTCGACAGGTAGGTCTGGGCCCGGGCCTTGAAGTCGGCGACGTCCATCACCAGAGTCGGCGTTCCGAACCGCTCCGCGAGCTCCGTGACTTCGTGTCCGGCGATGCTGAGCACTCCCTCGGCGGTCTTCGTGACATTGTCCGACCACAGACTCGGCAGCAGAGCGTTGACATCCTCGGGGTAGGGCAGCCAGACGGGAGCCGGGGTCGCGTGCAGAGGTCCTGCGATATGTGCGGGCATTACATCCTCTCCGGGGCCGAAGCTCCCAGTTGTCGAAGTCCTGCGGCGAGGACGGTGATGGCGGCGCGGACCAGCAGCAGCCGGGAGGCGTGGACCCTCGCGATCTCCACGTCGATCGTCGGAGTCACGACGCAGACGGCGATCCAGTCCTCGAATGCCTCGACCACGGCCGACAGTGTGGCGAGGAAAGAACTCCCATCGCCGGAGTCGAGAGCCCGAGGCAGACCGTTGCGAGCCTGCGCGAGCGCATTCAGCAGGACCACCTCGGTGACATGGACGAGCGTATCCGCGTCGAAGTCGGTCGGATCGATCCCGGCCGCTGTCGCACGACGGTGCGCGCGGTGGGCGGCCGCATGGGCCAGCTGGATGCGCCGCACTCCCTCGGCTGCATCCGACACCGCCTGGCCGGGCAGGAAGCCCTCCCCCAGGTCCACGATCTCGAGGGCTGCCCGGGACCGGCCGGCCGTGGTCAGGGTGATGTTGATGAAGCCCGGCCCGGCGACCTCGGCGGCGGCCACGCGCGGCTCGGTGCGGATGCGGGCCGCGATCTCCGCGGCGTATCGTCGGGGGTTGCCGGTGGCGTCGCACAGGGCGAGGTTCGTCGTCCAGTCCCCGTGTTCGTGCGAATCGGGTCGGCGGACGAAGAAGTCGGGATGTGGAGCCGGAGCGGATCCCTGCGCCGCACGAGCGGTCGCCGAGGCGCGCTCCAGTGCGGCATGCAGAAGTTCCGGGGTCACTCGGACAGAGTACTATTCGGCATCTGGCGAGGACGAATCCGAAGTCGTCTTCGCTCTCATTGCGAGACCGCCGTCATCGGCCTGCGGTGGGGCTGCGGTCGCGGCGGCGCAGCGGAAGGGTCTCAGCGCGTCCCGGGTCTCAGATCGTTCCAGGTCTCAGATCGTCCCGGGTCTACACGCCGCGTGGCTGACCGCGAACTTGACCCCGACCGAGGCGAGGACGAGCAGATAGGCGGGCCAGGAGGCGTCGAAGCTCTGGAGCAGGAAGGCGAAGGCGAGCGGGCCGACGGCCGCCATGAGATAGCCGCCTCCTTGGACGAAGCCGGACAGTGCCGCCGAGGACTCCGCGCTGCCCGAGCGCAGGGTGATCAGCGTCAGTGCCAGGGGGAACGTGGAGATCCCGACGCCCAGCAGAACCGTCCACAGCACGGGGGCCGCGCTCGGAATCAGCCACAGTCCGATGTATCCCAGGGCCAGACTCAGGCAGAAGGCCGCGACGATGACATAGGCCGACCGCATCTTCTGGGCCAGTGCGGGCAGCACGAACCCGAGGACGAGGGGAATCGCGGTGACGAGAGCGAGCATGGCCCCGGCGAAGGTCGCATCGAATCCGGCCCGGGTGAGCAGCGAGGGCAGCCAGGTGAAGAGGATGAAGTTGTTGAATGAGGTCAGGCCCGTCATCGTCATCAGTGCCCAGGCGCGAGGGCTCCTGACCAGGCGGGAGAGCTCGCTGCCGCCGACGACGGTCGCGGCCACCTCGGCGCGGGGAGCCGGGCGCAGCACGACGATGAGGACCCAGACGAGGACGGCGAGTCCGGCGAAGCCCGCCCAGACGAGCAGCGATCCGCGCCACGCGAGGCCTGTGGCCAAGGGCACGGCGACGAGCGGCGGTATGAAGGTGCCCAGCTGCAGCAGGCCGACATGGACGGTCGACATGAGGGCGACCCGGTCGGGGAAGTACGACTTGACGATCGGCGGGATCACGACGTTGCCGATGCCCATGCCCAGCAGCGCGAGCACGCTGAGGCCGAGGAAGATCACCGGGGAGTCGATGAGCGCGCGCACACCGAGTCCGACCGCGATCATCACCATCGCGGCCAGGGTGATCGTCAGTCCCGAGAACCTGTTGTACAGGCGTGGGGTGATGAAGCCGCTGAGTCCGTAGAGCAGCGGGGGTAGCATGCCGATGACGGCGAGGAAGGTCGCGCCGAGGCGGATGTCCTGTCCCATCAGATCGAGCAGAGGGGACAGACCTGTCACACCGGGCCGAAGGTTGAATGCGGCGACGATGATTCCGAGGATGACCAGAATTCCTGTCCACGCAGATCTCATGGTCTTCTTTGTACCATCGCCCCTCCCCGGCCGGGCATGGCGGGGTGGGCTCAGTGCCCGTGTTTGAGTCCCTCCACGGGCGAGAGTCTGGCCGCCCGCCGGGCCGGTGCGAGTGCCGACAGGAGGCCCGCGATCACCGCCACCGCGAGGATGCCCAGTGATGCCGGCAGCGACCAGTCGACGATGAGCGCAGTTGCGAAGTCGATCGTGAGCAGGCGCGTGCCGACGATGCCCAGTCCCCCGCCGAGGACGATGCCGATCAGTGCGGCCACCGATGAGACCAGCACGGCTTCGAGGGCGAGGAGGGCCCGCAGCTGCGCGATGCTCAGGCCCAGGGCGCGCATCAGAGCGTTCTCCCGGCGGCGTTCGATCACCGAGAGGCTCACGGTGTTCGAGACCCCGAGGAGGGCGATGAGGACGGCGACGAGGAGGAGGACCACTGCGCACACGAGCAGGACGTCGATGAACTCGGAGTAGACCCCGCGAGCGATGGCCGAGCCGGTCACCTCGTCGCTGGAGACGTCGAGGATCTCGGCGATCTGACTCTGGACTGCGAAGATGCCCGCCACATCGACATCGGGGCTGAGCTTGACCAGCACCGAGGTGGTCGTCGCGGAGACTCCGAGATCGTTGCCGACGTCGGTGGTGGTGAAGAGGGCAAGATTCGAGTTTCCCTGCTTCTCCACGGGCACGTTCATCTCGTTGAGGCCTTTGGCCCGAACCGTCGAAGCGGGGTAGTCCTCGGGAACGATGACGCGACCGGGGCTGAGTTCCGGAGCACCCTCGCCGAGGACGCTTGCGGTCGCTTCCGGATCGATCACATAGAGTTCGGGGACGGCGCCGTCGATGTCGTCGAGGGCCTGCGCACGATGCGCGACGGCGACGGCGGACACCGGCTCGAGAGAGCGCAGCTTGTCGAGGGCGTCCTCGTCGACCGCCGTGTCGAGAGGGACGGCGACGTCGACGGGAAAGCGCTCGTCGAGTCCGTGCCCGAGTGTGGCCTTCGTCGACAGTCCTCCGACGAGGATGGTCGAGACGAGAGTCACGCCGATGATCAGTGCGCTGGCGGTGGTGGCGGTGCGCCGGCGATTGCGCAGGGTGTTCAATGTCGCCAGACGGCCCGGGACTCCCCAGGGGCTGAGTACGAGCTCCCCGATCCCGGCGACGATCGGAGGAATGATCTGGGCGGAGCTGATCACGAGGCCGGTGACGATGAGGGCACCGCCCAGAGCTCCCCCGAGGACCCAGCCCTGGGAGGAGGCGGCCAGAGCGAGCGAGACGGTGAGCAGACCGATCCCGAGGATGATGGCCGACCACCCGGAAATCTGCCGGGGCCGGCTCCGCGAGGCCGGGGCGAACGAGGCGTCGAAGGGCTGCAGCGCCTCGAGCGGAGTGACGGCGATGGCGCTGCGGGCCGGTCGGATCGTGGCGAGGATCGTCAACAGCACGCCGACGGCGATGCCCGCGGCCGGCGCGGTCACGGGCACCTCCACGATGCTGTGGGCGAAGTTCTCCGGCCACAGGCGCTTCGCGAATGCGGAGAGGGCGTAGCTGAACCCCGTGCCCCCAAGCACCCCGAGGACCGAACCGATCAGGCCGACCGCGCCGCCCTCTGCGACCACGGAGGCGTAGATCTGCGTCCTGGAGGCGCCGAGACAGCGCAGGAGCGCGAATTCACGACGGCGACCGGCGACGATGACGGAGAAGGTGTTCGAGACCACGAGGATCGCGACGATCACGGAGATCCCTGCGAAGACGAGCAGCATGGCGGCGATGACGTCATTGCCGCCCGAGAGCCGTTCGGCCTTGGCCTCGGTGGCTTCCGCGACGTCCATCACCTCGAGTCTCTCGTCCAGCTGAGAGGAGTCGATCGCGGCCTGCAGACCGCGACGCACCTCGGCCGGGTCCGCGGAGTCGTCCAGGGCGACCTGGACGGCGATGACATCGCCCTGGGAGGCGAAATGCTCCTGATAGCTCGCCGAGGTGGTCAGTGCCCGGTTCACCCCCGGGGCGCTGGGGTCGACGCCCATGTCGGCGATGCCGACCACCGTGAACGTGGTCGTGCTCTGACTCGGTCCGCGGTAGATCGGAACATCGTCCTCGCCGTTCTCGACGGGAACCACGTCGACGGAGAACCGGACCTCGTCGCCGATTCCGACACCGAGATCCTGCGCGGTCTTCTCATCGAGGACGAGATCGGTGATTGCCAGCGGTCGGCTGCCTTCGACGATGCTGAAGGTGTCGAGACCAGGATGAGCCGGGGACGGCGAGAGGGCGAAGGTGCTCTCGGAGAATGTGCTGCCGCGTCCGCTGGTCGTGGTCCGCGACGACACCGCCACAGAGTCCA
The DNA here is from genome assembly GCF_047300845.1 of Brevibacterium sp. GP-SGM9. Lineage (NCBI taxonomy): Bacteria > Bacillati > Actinomycetota > Actinomycetes > Micrococcales > Brevibacteriaceae > Brevibacterium > Brevibacterium sp. GP-SGM9. Next base: position 665,873 of record NZ_CP178563.1, read on the forward strand.
CCCCGTCCGTTGCCGACAGCGGCTCGACCAGAGGGGCGATCTCGCGTCCGTCGACGAAGACGTCCTGTCCGGGGATGACGACGAGATCCGCGTTCGAGAAGGCGTTGCCGACCGACTCGCGCAGGCTCGCCTGCAGCGAGGAGCTGATGATGATCGTGGTGGCCACGAAGCCGGCCGCAAGTGCGATCCCGAGTCCGATTGCGAGGAATCTGGCCCAGTGGATGCGGATCTGGGCCAGAGCGACAGCGATCACAGATCGCTCAGTTCGCTCAGCGCCGTCACCACCGTTTCGCGGGTCGGCCGTCTGACCTCTCCACCGGCGCGTCCGTCCTTGAGTAAGACGACCCGATCGGCGTGTGAGGCGGCGACCGGGTCGTGGGTGACCATGATGATCGTCTGCCCGTAGACAGTGGTGGCGCTGCCGAGGAGATCGAGCACCTCCGCGCCCGCGTGAGAATCGAGATTGCCGGTCGGCTCATCGGCGAAGATGACGTCCGGCCTGGTCAGCAGCGCACGGGCGACGGCGACCCGCTGCTGCTGTCCTCCGGAGAGTTCATGCGGACGATGGCCGAGGCGGTCGCCGAGTTCGAGGCGGTCGATGACTTCGGCCTTCCAGTCCCGGTCGATTCTCTTTCGGGCCAGTGCGACGGGCAGCTCGATGTTCTGTTCTGCGCTGAGTGTGGGCACGAGGTTGAAGGCTTGGAAGATGAACCCGACCCGGTCGCGGCGGAGTTGGGTGAGCTCCTTGTCATCGAGGGAGGTGATCTCCTGGCCGCGCATGGTGATCGATCCCGCGTCGACACGGTCGAGTCCCGCAAGGACGTGCATGAAAGTCGATTTCCCGGAACCCGAGGGACCCATGATCGCGGTGAACCGACCCGATTCGAAGTCGACGCTGATGTCATCGAGAGCGTTGACCGCGGTATCGCCCCGGCCGAAGCCCTTGCGCAGGTGCTCGGCCCGCAGCACGATATCGCCTGCGGCGGGTCCATCCGCGCCTGAATCGTGACTGCGCACGGCGCCCCGGGGGCTGGCCGCTTCGGCTTCGGACACTCCTGCAGGATTCGACATCTTCACCTTCGCACGCGGACCGGCATCGTCACCGTCTACCTTAGTCGGTGCCCGGCCCGGCCGCTCATCTGCCGACTCGGCACCCGAGGCTGCGAGGCAGTGGGTGAGGCCGCCGGGACAAGGTCGACAGGACAAGCAGAACCGCCCACCTCGATAACTGAGGTGGGCGGTTCGGATGGTGCCCGCGACAGGATTCGAACCTACGACCTTCTGCTCCGGAGGCAGACGCTCTATCCACTGAGCTACGCGGGCAACGGATGCAATGCTATCACCGATCCGGGGACGCTCCCAAAACGAAACCGCGTGCAGTCGAATTCGACTGCACGCGGCTCTCAACTTACAAGAAGGGGCTTCAGGCGCCCTTCATGTCCTTGCGGCCGGGAACGTATTCCCAGTGCCAGAGTTCGTAGGAATTGCGCTGGGCCCAGTCGGGATTCTCCCAGCCGTACTTCTTCGCATTGGCAACGAGCCAGTCGTACTGTTCGCCGGTTCCACTCGAGGTGCCGGCACCGAGGTCGACGGCGAGGCCCAATCCGTGATTCGAGGTTCCGGGACGAGCAGCGAATCCCGGTTTGCGGGCGGCCACGGAGATCTGGGATTCCAGGGAGCGATAGGAATCGGTCACGGCGAGATCCTTGCCGGTGTCCTTCTTGAAGGCCGCATTCATCTTGGCGAAGGAGACTGCCGCGTCGGTGCGCAGTTTGTGATCGCCGATGCCGATCTTGCACAGCCATTCGTCGGGCAGTTCGCCGTTGGAGACGTCCCCGGTGGGAGCTTTGCCGTCGCAACCGGGAAGCACGGTCTTGGTGATGGCGCGCGAGGCCGCCTCGGCCTTCGTCTGCTTGGCGCTCGGAGCGCCGATCGCCATCGAGGTCTTGTCGTCCTTATCGAGCTGGACATCGGCAGAGACCGACTCTGCGTTGATGGCCTGCGGCTGTGACTGGGCAGCTGTCTCGTCGACCCTGACTTCCTGCTGTCCGCTCATGTTGCCTGCGATCATGACCGCGGCGATGGCCGTTCCGGTCACCGACACGGTCGCCAGGGCTGAGGCCGTGGTGATGCGACGGCGACGAACCGAGCGCAGCAGCGAACCGTCCGAACCGCGGCTGCCCAATCGGGTGGCGACGGAGGCGGGACTGCCGTGGCCTGCCGCGGCGAACGTGTAGTGCGAGCGCTCGGTCTCCTTAGCCATCGCTGCACGGCGAGGAGATCCCTGGAGGGCCCGCGCCTCGGCGGCCATGGCGGCACGGCGAGGCGAGAGAGCGGAGATGTCTGTGTGCGAAGGCCGCGACTCCTGCGTCGCGGGCTTCCGGGTGAAGAGCGCTGAACCCTTGGAGGAGGCTTCCTGCTTGCGCAGATCGCGTCGGCGAACCGGCGGCGCCTCGACGGTCGAGGACTGACTCGACATAGTGCTCCATACTGTTGACTGTCGGATGTACCTCGGGCCCAAGAACGGCGGCGCCCGAAAAGCTTATGTCACAACACTATAACGACCCCGTTACCAAATGTCACCTTTCGTTCATACTAGGCGCGTGACCAGCGAATATTCCGGTTTCGGTGTGTCGCAGACCACGCAGATGCGGGAAAGACGGTGCTCCGGAGTGCTGTTTTCGTTACATATCGTTACACATCCGGGGCGACGATGCGGGCCCCATCACAGCTGAGGCCCGCATCGTGTGCGAGATCACGGCCCCGCCGGACCGAGCACGGCCGCCGAGTCCAGGGCCTCGGAGCCCTGCCGCCGTATCCAGTCAGCCGTCGAAGCGGCCGCGCTGCATCGCGTCCTGCACCTCGCCGACAAGCTCTTCGAGCACATCTTCGAGGAACAGCAGTCCCAGCACCGTCGCCTCGGCATCGATGACACGGGCGACGTGGATGCCGGCCTTCTGCATCTGCGCCAGCGCCTCCTCCACCTCATCACCGGCGGTGACGGTGAACAGCGGCCGGAAGCGCTTGGCCGGCACCGGTGCGTCGTATTCGACGTCGCTGTCGGCGTAGAGGACGTCTTTGATGTGCAGATAGTCCTGCGGGTAGCCGTCCGCGGAGACTACGAAGTAGCGGGAGAATCCTGTCTTGCCGACCAGGGTAACGAGCTCGTCGGGTGTCACCTTGTCCGAGATCGTGATGAGCTCGGACATCGGCACCATGATGTCCGCGGCGGTCTTGTCGCTGAACTCAAGGGCGCCCTTGAGCAGTCCGGTGTCATCGGAGAGCAGACCTTCGCGCTTGGATTCGGCCACGATCGATTCGACCTGTTCGATCGTGTAGGCCTCGTTGACCTCGTCGCGAGCCTCGACCTTCATCAGGTGGAGGACCCAGTTCGCCAGACCGTTGAGCGGCCTGATGACGAACCCGAACACGCGGGCAAGGAAGACGAGCGGGGTCGCAAGGATCATCACGGCCTGCGCCGATGTCGCCAGGGCGATGTTCTTGGGCACCATCTCACCGATGACCACGTGCAGATAGGTGACCACGCCGAGGGCGAGGACGAAGGAGATCGTCGAGGACAGGCCCGCGGGAATGCCGAGGCCTTCGAGCGGCCCGGCGAGCAGATGGTGGATCGCCGGTTCTGCCACATTTCCCAACAGCAGAGAGCAGACGGTGATGCCCAGCTGGCAGATCGCCAGCATCAGCGAGACATGCTCCATGGCATAGAGGGCGGTCTTGGCGGCCCCTGAGCCCTCCGCCGCACGCGGTTCGATCTGTGAGCGCTTGGCAGCGACCACGGCGAACTCCGCGGCGACGAAGAAGGAGTTGCCCAGCAGCAGGACGACCAACCAGACGAGTCCGAACCAATCGGCGCTCATCGGCTCTCACCTCCCTGTTCGTAGGCCGCGGCATCCGTGGCGCGCAGCACCACCCGCAGTCGTTCGATCCGGCGTCCGTGCATCCGCTCGACGCGGATCAGTGCGTCATCGGTGCGCACACTGTCCCCGGGTTCGGGAATGTGGCCGAGTTCCTTGAGGACGAATCCGGCGAGGGTCTCGTAGTCCGAGTCCTCGGGGATGTCGATCCCGATCGTCGACGAGATCTCGTCGGGTCGCAGCTGCCCGGGCACGATCCAGGTGCCGTCACGAGCCGGGCGTGCGGCCACTCGCATCCGATCGTGCTCGTCGGCGACCTCGCCCACGAGCTCCTCGACGACGTCCTCGAGCGTGACGACTCCGGCGGTGCCGCCGAATTCGTCGACGACGACCGCCATCTGCAGTCCCTGGGCGCGCAGCTCCATGAGCAGCGGGTCGAGTCGGAGGGTCTCCGGGATCTCGGTGACCTCGGTCATCAACCCTCCGGCGTAGGCATCGTCGCGATTGGACAGGGGCACGGCGAAGGCCTGTTTGACGTGGACGACGCCGACGATGTGGTCTTTGTCCTCCCCCGCGACGGGGAATCGCGAGTAGCCGGTCTCGCGGGCCTGTTCGATGATCTGTCGGGCGGTGGTGTCTTTGACCACCGAGGACATTCTCGTCCGCGGGGTCATCACGTCCTCGGCGCTGCGCTCGGAGAAGCTCAGCGTCCGCTCGAGCAGATCCGCGGTCTGCTCATCGAGCATGCCCTCCTCCGCAGAGTGGCGCACCAGCGAGGTCAGCTCTTCGGGAGAGCGCCCCACGGAGCCCTCCTCCTGCGGCTCGATGCCCATCGACAGCAGGATCTTGTTCGCGGTCCCGTTGAGCATGGCGATGATCGGCTTGAACACGATCGAGAAGACGTACTGCATCGGTGCCGCGATGCGACCGGTGGCCAGAGGCACGGCGATCGCGAGGTTCTTGGGCACGAGTTCGCCGAAGATCATCGACAGGATGGTCGAGGCGATGAGCGCGATCGTCAGCGCCAGCGGTGCCGCCAGGCCGGGGCCGACGCCCCAGGACTCGAACACGGGTGCCAGCAGCTTCCCGAGCGAGGGCTCCATGAGATAACCGGTGAGCAGCGTCGTGATCGTGATGCCCACCTGTGCCGCAGAGAGCTGGGTGGACAGGTGGGTCATCGACTGGCGCAGGGTCTTCGCGCCGACGACACCGTCTTCGACCGCCTTGTCGGCGGTGTGACGATCGAGGGTGAGGAGGGAGAATTCTGCGGCCACGAAGACGCCCGTGCCGAGAATGAGGATCAGAGCGAGGGCGAGGAACAGCCATTCCATCAGTGACGATCCCTGCCGTTCGCGGTCAGGAGATCTCTGTGTGTGTATCGATCGACCCGCTTGAGGGGATAGGGGTCATCGTCTGGGGCGCCGGCTTCCCGCCGGCCGGGACTGTCACTGTGCATGGAAGAATCCTACCAACTCCGGGCGAGTGGTCGGCCCTCCTCATAACCGGCCGTGCTCTGCACACCCACGGTGGCGCGTTCGGCGAATTCCTCGAGATTGCGGGCCCCGGCATAGGTGAAGGAGCTGCGCACTCCCGAGGTGATGCCGTCGAGGAGGTCTTCGACCCCAGGAGATTGTGGGTCGATGTACATCGTGGACGCAGAAATGCCCTCTTCGAACAGGCCTTTGCGGGCCCGCGAGAATGCCGATTCCGTCCGGGTCCGATTCGCCACCGCACGCGCCGAGGCCATTCCGAAGCTCTCCTTGTACTTCCGTCCCTCTCCGTCGAGCAGGAGGTCGCCCGGGGATTCGTGGGTGCCGGCGAACCATGAGCCGATCATCACCTGAGAGGCTCCGGCCGCCAGTGCCAAGGCCACGTCCCGGGGATAGCGGACTCCCCCGTCGGCCCAGACATGGGCTCCCAGCTCACGGGCCGCCTCGGCGCATTCGCGCAGCGCAGAGAACTGCGGCCGTCCCACGGCCGTCATCATCCGGGTCGTGCACATGGCGCCCGGTCCGACTCCGACCTTGATGATCTGCGCGCCCGCGGAGACGAGGTCCCGGACGCCGTCACCGGTGACGACGTTGCCTGCGACGATCGGCACACCGAGATCGGCACCGGCGATCGCACTGAGTGCATCGAGCATCTTCACCTGATGGCCGTGGGCGGTGTCGACGACGAGCACGTCTGCCCCTGCCTCGACAAGGGCCTGTGCGCGTTCCACGGCCCTGCCGTTGACGCCGATGGCCACCGCGATCTTGAGTCTGCCCCGGTCATCGACGTTGGGTCCGTAGATCGATGAGCGCAGCAGCGACTTCGGAGTCAGGCAGCCGAGCACCATGTTCTCCTCATCGACGACCGCGGCGAAGGCCGCCCGCGACTCATTCATCGATTCGTAGAGCGATTCGAGCTGCGCCTCGTCGTTCCAGTCGATCTCGGAGGCGCGCAGCACGTGGGGCGAGGATTCGAGGAGATCCGACACCGAGGTGAAGCGATCGACGTCTCCCAGGCTCGCGGCATCGATGACGCCTTCGAGGCGGCCGGCATCATCGACGACGACGCCGAAGCCGTGGGGGCGTTTGGCCAGGACGTGCAGGGCGCTGAGCACGGTGTCGTCCGGGGAGAATCGCAGCGCCGATTCGAAGATCCGATCGCGGCTCTTGACCCACTTGATCGTGTCCACGGCGGCGGTCAGGGGAATGTCCTGGGGAAGCACGGCGAGACCGCCTCGGCGCGCCATCGTCTCGGCCATTCTCCGGCCCGACACGGCGGTCATGTTCGCGGCCACGATCGGGGTCGTCGACGCCGTCGGATCGACCGTGGTGAGGTCGACGTCGAAACGCGAGGTCAACGTGGACGAGTTGGGGACGAGGAACACATCGGAGTAGGTCAGATCGGTGTTCGGGTCATTTGAGATGAAACGCATAACACTATTGTCCCTTATGTGCACATAAGAGGGCACATCGCGTTAGGCTGGTCATGTCGTTAAGCAGCAATTCTTGAATCAGGAAGTAGGCGATCAACGCCGTGTCCGTCAATACTCCGAACCGCACCGTCGACGACTTCGGGTCGAATGAATGGTTGGTCGAGGAATTGTATGAGCAGTACAAGTCAGATAAGAACTCGGTCGACAAGTCCTGGTGGCCGTTCTTCGACAAGTACGAGAAGAACAGCGGAGGCGACAAAGCCTCTGCTGGCACCAAGCCCACCGGCGGATCGGGTGCACAGGCGAAGTCCGCTGCCCCCACGAAGCCTGCGGCGAAGTCCGCGGCGAAGGGCCCGACCGAGTCCTCGGCCGCTGAGCCCGCAGCGAAGGAGACGTCGCGAGGCGTGTCTCCCTCGACTGCCGAGACCGAGACGCTGAAGGCCGAGACGAAGTCCGTGCCGAAGGTCGTCGTCAAGGATGCCGAGCCCAAGCCGGCGCCCGAGGAGACCGTCACCCCGCTGCGCGGACCGGCCAAGCTCATCGCCAAGAACATGGATGACTCGATCGAGGTGCCCACGGCCACCTCGGTGCGGGCGCTGCCTGCCAAGGCGCTCATCGACAACCGCATCGTCATCAACTCCCACCTCAAGCGCACGCGCGGCGGGAAGGTCTCCTTCACCCACCTGATCGGCTTCGCCGTCATCCGCGCGCTGAAGAACTTCCCCTCGCAGAACGTCTCCTACGACGTCCGCGACGGCAAGCCCGTGATGGTCTCACCGGCGCACATCAACTTCGGTCTCGCGATCGACGTCCCGAAGAAGGACGGCACGCGCAGCCTTCTGGTGCCCAATGTGAAGAAGGCCGAGACCCTGACCTTCCGCCAGTTCGTCGATGCCTACGACGGCCTCGTCGACAAGGCCCGCCAGGGCAAGCTCACCGCCGATGACTTCGCCGGGACCACCGTGTCGCTGACGAACCCCGGCGGCATCGGCACCGTGCATTCGGTGCCGCGCCTGACCAAGGGCCAGGGCTGCATCATCGGCGTCGGCGCACTCGACTACCCGGCCGAATTCCAGGGTGCGAGCCAGCAGACGATCAACAAGCTCGCTGTCTCGAAGGTGCTAACACTGACCTCGACCTACGATCACCGCGTGATCCAGGGCGCCGGTTCGGGTGAGTTCCTCAAGCTCGTCCACGGCTACCTGCTCGGCGAAGACGGCTTCTACGACGACGTCTTCGAGTCCCTGCGACTGCCCTATGAGCCGGTGCGCTGGGTGCCCGACGTCTCGGCGGAGGACCAGGACGACGTCAACAAGACCGCGCGCGTCATCGAGCTCATCGACGCCTACCGCACCCGCGGTCACCTGATGGCCAACATCGACCCCCTGGTCTACCGTCAGCGGTCCCACCCGGATCTCGACATCAACCAGCACGGACTGACGCTGTGGGACCTCGAACGCGAGTTCCCCACCGGCGGTTTCGGCGCCAAGGCGATGATGCCCTTCCGCAGCATCCTCGGACTGCTGCGCGACAGCTACTGCCGGACCATCGGCTTCGAGTACATGCACATCGCCGATCCTCTGCAGCGGCGCTGGTTCCAGGCCAAGATCGAGGTTCCCCATCAGGAGCTCACCCGCTCGGAGCAGGGACACATCCTCGGTCGCCTCAATGCCGCCGAGGCCTTCGAGACATTCCTGCAGACGAAGTACATCGGGCAGAAGCGCTTCAGCCTCGAAGGTGGCGAGTCCGCGATCGTCCTCCTCGATGAGATCCTCAACCAGTCGGCCGATTCCGGTCTCGACGAGGTCGCCATCGGCATGGCCCACCGCGGTCGGCTCAATGTGCTCACGAACATCGCCGGAAAGAGCTATGCGCAGATCTTCCGCGAGTTCGACGGCACCATGTCCCCCGACAGCGTGCAGGGCTCCGGAGATGTCAAGTACCACCTCGGCACTCAGGGCTCCTTCACCTCCCCCGCCGGCAACTCGACCGATGTCTACGTCGCGGCGAACCCCAGCCACCTCGAGACGGTAGACCCGATTCTCGAGGGAATCGTCCGCGCCAAGCAGGACGTCGTCGACCAGGGTGAGGCAGGATTCACTGTCCTGCCGGTCCTCGTCCACGGCGATGCCGCCTTCGCCGGACAGGGTGTGGTGACCGAGACGCTCAACCTCTCGGAGCTGCGCGGCTACCGCACCGGCGGCACCATCCACGTCATCATCAACAACCAGGTCGGGTTCACAACGCCGCCCGCCTCGGCGCGGTCCTCGTTCTACTGCACGGACGTGGCCAAGTCGATCAACGCCCCGATCTTCCACGTCAACGGCGATGATCCCGAGGCTGTCGTCCACGCCTCCCGCCTGGCCTTCGAATACCGGCAGGAATTCAACCGCGATGTCGTCATCGACCTCGTGTGCTACCGCCGCCGCGGACACAACGAGGGAGACGATCCCTCGATGACCCAGCCGCTGATGTACTCGCTGATCGAGAAGAAGGGCTCGGTGCGCAAGGTCTACACCGAGTCGCTGGTCGGCAGGAAGTGCATCACCGACGACGAGGCCGCCGAGGCGCTCAAGGACTACCAGTCGAAGCTGGAATCGGCCTTCGCCGAGACCAAGGAGGCCGAGACCGGTCCCTACGACGGCAATGCGTTCAACAACCCGCATGTGCCCAGCGACATCGAAGCGTTCAACGACGCCGAGACGGCGATCAGCCCCGAGACGCTCACCCGCATCGGTGAGGCCTTCGCTGAGATTCCCGAGGGCTTCACGATCCACAAGAAGCTGCGGGCGCTGCTCGAGAAGCGCAAGGAGATGTCGCTCTCCGGCGGCATCGACTGGGGCTTCGCCGAGCTCATCGCCTTCGGGTCGCTCCTCATCGACGGGGTCCCGGTGCGACTGGCCGGTCAGGATTCGCGTCGCGGAACCTTCGTTCAGCGCCATTCGGTGCTCATCGACTCCGTCAACGGCAACGAGTGGACACCGCTGCAGAACCTCAGCGACGATCAGGCCCGCTTCTGGGTCTACGACTCGCTGCTGAGCGAGTACGCCGCGGTCGGCTTCGAGTACGGCTATTCGGTCGAGCGCAAGGATGCCCTGGTGGCGTGGGAAGCCCAGTTCGGCGACTTCGCCCAGGGTGCCCAGTCCGTCATCGACGAGTTCATCACCTCTTCCGAACAGAAGTGGCAGCAGAACTCCGGTGTGGTCATGCTCCTGCCCCATGGCTATGAAGGGCAGGGTCCCGATCACTCCTCGGCCCGCATCGAGCGTTACCTGCAGCTGTGCGCGGAGTCGAACATGACGGTCGCGCTGCCCTCGAACGGAGCCTCCTACTTCCATCTGCTCCGTCGCCATGCGATGACGACGAACAAGCGCCCGCTCATCGTCTTCACGCCGAAGTCGATGCTGCGACTCAAGGCAGCGGCGAACTCCCCCGACGAGTTCACCTCGGGCACCTTCGAGCCGGTCATCGACGATTCCACCGTCGATGCCGAGCAGGTCGATCGCGTGGTCCTCGTCTCCGGCAAGCTCTACTGGGACCTCAAGGCCCAGCGCGAGAAGTCCGAGGACACGAAGACCGCACTCGTCCGGGTCGAGCAGCTCTACCCGCTCGATGCGGAGGCCATCACCGCCATCCTCGATCGCTACCCGGCCTCGGCCGAGCTCATCTGGGCTCAGGAGGAGCCGGAGAACCAGGGAGCATGGCCGTTCATGGCGCTCAACCTGCCCGAGATCCTCGGCGACCGTGAGCTGACCGTGGTCGCCCGTGCCGCTTCGGCCGCGACCGCCACCGGACTCAAGCACCTCCATGAGCTGCAGCAGCAAGAGGTCGTCGACCGGGCCTTCCGCTGGTGAGCAGCGAAACCTCGACGACCGTTGCGGTGATCGGCGGCCCCTTGGTCGCCGGTCACGGCGACGGCCGCGGGCTCGGCTGGGTCGGTCGCGTCACCGCGCGAACCCTGCCCAGCCTGCCCGAGCTCAAGGTCTATCCCCTGGCTGTCCCCCATGAGGATTCCTCGGGGCTGCATGCCCGCACTATCGCCGAGGCGAGCCTGCGGTTCAGCTCCGACAGCGACAATCGTCTGGTGCTGGCCCTGGGATCGGGAGACCTCGACACGGGTCGGTCCGTGGCTCGGGCCCGTCTCGATGTGGCAAATGTCCTCGACGAGGCATTGGCCCGAAAGGTCTCCGCCTTCGTCATCGGACCGCCTCCCGAACACGATTCGGACCGCAATCGGGGAATCGCCGAACTCAATGCGAGCTTCTCCGATGTCGCCAAACGGCGCGGCATCGCCTATGTCGACACCTTCACTCCCCTGCTGGGCCACCCGGTCTGGCAGCGGGAGCTCGCTTCGTCGCGTGATCATCTGCCGGCTCAGGAAGGCTATGGACTCCTGGCGTGGCTGGTGCTTCACCGCGGCTGGTTCCAGTGGCTCGGTGTCCAGGACGTCCTCGGCGACTGACCTGGAGCGACCCTCCGGGACAGGCTTTGCCCTCACCGGGTGATCATGAGAGAATTAACCGTCTATTGAAGGAGTGCTGCTATGAGCAAGCGTGGCCGTAAGCGTCGCGACCGCCGCCGTTCCAAAGCGAACCACGGCAACCGTCCGAACAGCTGATGCGCTGAATCATCACGCGCATGACGAGGGCGGGAAGAGTGATCACACTCTTCCCGCCCTCGTCTTCGTTGATCTGCTATGCCGCCCTGCAGAGGCTGCTGCGCCTGGTCTGCTGCCGGCTCGCAACGGCTGGCGGCCCAGTTGCCCGGCTGGCTCAGCTGCCCATCTGGCTCAGTTGCTAGGCACCTGCTCGGGTCAGTTGCTCGACTGGCGCAGTTGAGTTGCCCGGCTGGCTCAGTTGCTCGGCCAGATGGACTGGGACTGCTCCGCGGCGATCCGCTGTCGGATCTTCTCCCGGAGTCCCATCGGAGCCTGCTCACGAGAACAGGACCTGCGCACGAGTTCCTTGAGGAGTGCTTCGATCTCGTACTCGTCATGGCACGAGGGGCAATGATCGAGGTGAATCGAGATCTCGCGGATCTCGGTCGTCGTCAGCTCACCGTCGAGATAATGGTAGATGCGAGTCAGCGATTCGGCTCGGACGCTCTCGCAGCATTCGTCTCCGCTCATTTCGCACCTCCTTCATGCTTCCCGAAGCCGCGATCGGCGGCATAGTCGGCCAGCATCTCGCGCAACTGACGACGTCCACGGTGCAGGCGCGACATCACGGTGCCGATCGGCGTGTCCATGATCTCGGCGATCTGCTTGTACGGCAGACCTTCGACATCCGCATAGTAGACGACCATCCGGAAATCCTCCGGCAGCGACGACAGTGCTTCCTTGACATCGGTGTCGGGCAGGTGGTCGAGTGCCTCGAGCTCAGCCGAGCGTCCTCCGGACGAGGTGTGGCTCGCGGCCTGGGCGATCTGCCAGTCCTCGATGTCCTCGCTGCCGTGCTCCTGCGGCTGGCGCTGCTTCTTCCGATAGTTGTTGATGAAGGTGTTCGTCAGGATCCGATAGAGCCACGCCTTGAGATTGGTGCCCGGAGTGTACTGATGGAAGGCAGCATAGGCCTTCGCATACGCCTCCTGCACGAGATCCTCGGCATCGGCAGGATTGCGGGTCATCCTGAGGGCCGCGGCGTAGAGCTGGTTGAGGTATTCCAGAGCGTCGCGCTCGAACCGGGCCGAACGCTCGGCCTCGGTTTCGGGGACTTCTTTGACTGATTCGGTCATCGTCCTCAATGGTACGCCCGTTCTCTCCAAGACGGCAGTGACGCTCATAGACATCTCCTTCTGCCTGACGACGTGGCGGCGGGGATCGCCCGCTGCATATGTTCATCCGGTCAACACCACCTCGCGGTCCCACTATTCCCGTGACAACCGTTATGCTTGCCAATGAGATGCCCGCCACGGAGGAAGGACCCTAGTGTCTCCCATCAGATTCATCGCTCGGCCCATGCTGGCCGCCGGTTACATCATCAACGGCGTCGAACGACTGCGCCGCCCCGAAGCGGCTGCCGCCTCGATCGGTCCCCTGCTGACTCAGGCTCGCAAGCAGGTCGACATCCCCCTCGATGCGCCGACCATCGCCCGTGCCACCGGGGCCGCTCAGGTCGCCGCGGGTTCCCTTCTGGCCATCGGCCGGTTCCCCCGCATCAGTGCCACGATCCTCGTCGGCACCTACTTGCTCGACACCGTCGGTGAGCGCCTCTCTGCCGAGAAGGCGACTTCGAAGGACGACAAGAAGGCCCGCAACGAGCGGACGTTGCTGCGCACCTCCATGCTCGGCGGCGCACTCCTGGCCAGCGTCGACACCGCCGGTCGCCCCGGACTGTGGTGGCGCACCCAGCATGCCGCAGAAGATCTGTGGTCGACGGTCGAGGATACGTCCAAACAGGCAATGAGCGCTCTTGGCGTCGACTGACACTCCCCCGCACACACCACCGGCAACCGGTGACTGGTTGGCACCGGTCGCCGGTTCCGGTGTCACTGCAGCAGTTACGGTCCCCGGTTCCAAATCTCTGACCAACCGCTATCTCGTTCTGGCTGCCTTGGCCGAATCCGCCTCTGATCTGCGCGGCTGGCTGCGCAGCCGCGACACTCTGCTGATGATCGAGGCGCTGCGGTCCCTCGGTGCTGTCATTGTGGAGGACGGCGATACGCTGCGCATCGACCCCATCGATTTCGGTGCCCACACCGCCCCCGGCGCGGATCACGACGGCACCCCGATCACCATCGACTGCGGTCTGGCCGGAACTGTGATGCGCTTCGTTCCGCCCTTGGCCGCAGCCACAGGCCGTGAGGTCATCCTCGACGGCGACGAGCAGGCTCGCGTGCGTCCCATGTCGGTGACGATCCAGGCCCTTCGCAGCCTCGGCGCTTCGATCTGCTCGGACGATGACCGGCTGCCGCTGCGGATCCACCCCGGCTCGCAGCTGCGCGGCGGTCACCTCGAAATCGACGCCAGCGCCTCCAGTCAGTTCGTCTCCGGACTGCTGCTGGCCGCTCCCGTCATGCCGCTGGGCATCGAACTGGCCAATATCGGCTCCGCCGTGCCCAGCCGCACCCACGTCGACATGACCCTCGAGGTCCTCGCCGATGCCGGCGTCGATGTCTCCGAACCCGCGCCCGAGCATTGGACCGTCGAGCCGGGCCTGCCGCGGGGACTCGATGTGCGCGTGGAACCTGACCTGTCGAATGCCGCCGCCTTCGCAGCCGCGGCACTGGCCACCGGCGGCGAAGTCACCATCCGTGATTGGCCGGCCCACACCACTCAGGCCGGAGACGGGTTCCGCGCCATCGCCGAGGCATTCGGCGGATCCGCGGTGCTCGATCGCGAAGGCCTGCGCGTACGTGGGCCGCAGACCCTGCGTGCCGTCGATCTCGATCTCTCGGCCGTCGGGGAGCTCACTCCCGTGGTCGCCGCGCTTGCCGCACTGGCCAGGGGCACCTCGCACCTGCGCGGAATCGGACACCTGCGCGGTCACGAGACCGACCGCCTCGCAGCGCTGCGACGTGAGCTCGGCGCCATCGGAGTCGCCGTCGAGGAGCATCCTGACGCGCTGACGATCACCGGTTCGAACGATCTGCGTCCCGGCATCTGGCACACCTATCATGACCATCGCATGGTCATGGCCGGCGCGGTCCTCGGCCTGCGCGATCGCGGACTGACGATCGAGAATGCCGCCACCGTGGCCAAGACGCTGCCCGAGTTCACGCAGCTGTGGGAAGCCATGCTCGACCTCGGCGCCTGAGATGACCCGGATCTACCGCGAAGAGGACTATCGCCCGCGCCCGAATCGTCGCGGTTCACGACCGCGGACGAAGAACCGCCCTGAGCACAGCTCGGCGGTGACCGGTCTGGTCACCGCCGTCGATCGGGGTCGCTATCGAGTCGTCCTCACCGATTCGGCCGATGGCTTCCCGACGGCCGGGGCGGCAGAGAGCTCCGACCCGGCTCACGTGAACCAGGTGACCGCGGTCCGGGCCTCGAATCTGCGCAAGCAGGCCATCGTCCCCGGGGACATCGTCCGCCTCGTCGGCGACACCTCGGGGGCCGACGGCACGCTGGCCCGCCTCGTCGAGATCACTGAGAGGCGCACCCTGCTGCGGCGCAGCGCCGATGACATCGACCCCAGCGAACGCGTCATCGTCGCCAATGTCGACCGCATGGGCATCGTCACCGCGACCGCCGACCCCGAGCCCTCCTACGGGCTCATCGACCGTGCCCTCGTGGCGGCCTACGACGCCGACATCACTCCCCTGCTCATCGTCACGAAGACCGACCTGAAATCGGCCGCTGAGATCACGGAGCGCTTCGCCGCCACCGGGGTCGACATTGTCGCCTCCGGGCTGACGGAGGACGGAGGAGTCGCCGACCCCACCGTCTTCGAGCGGCTCAACGGCCACCTCAGCGTCCTCGTCGGCCACTCCGGGGTCGGCAAGTCAACCCTGATGAACGCCCTCGTCCCAGCCGCAGAACGCGCCACCGGAGACGTCAACGATGTCACCGGGCGCGGCCGCCACACCTCATCCTCGGCGGTCTGTCTGTCTCTGACCGGAGGCGGCTGGCTCGTCGACACTCCCGGTGTGCGCAGCTTCGGACTCGCCCACGTCGACCGGGAGACCCTGCTCTCGGCGTTCCCCGAACTCGTCGAAGCCACCGCCGACTGTCCACGTGGATGTTCGCATCTGGCGGATTCGCCCGGCTGCCGACTCGACGACTGGGTGGCCGACGGGCACGGCGGCCCCGGCGGTGTCTCACGATTGGATTCGCTGCGCAGGTTGCTGCCGGCATCTGGATAAGGTGATGTCATGAACGACCTCGAGCTGGCAACCGAACTCGCCGACCTCGCCGATTCCATCAGCCACCGGCACTTCATCGCCCAGGACTTCACCGTCGAGACCAAACCCGATCTCACCCCCGTCACCGAATGCGACCGAGCCGTGGAGCAGGCCATCATGGACCGCCTCGGCGAGGCCCGTCCCGACGACAGCGTCCTCGGTGAGGAATTCGGCTCGCACGGAACCTCGCCGAGGCGGTGGATCGTCGACCCCATCGACGGGACGAAGAACTTCGTCCGCGGCGTCCCGATCTGGGCGACCCTCATCTCCCTCTACGACGGTGAGACGCCGGTCCTCGGCCTCGTCTCAGCCCCGGCCCTCGGGCGCCGGTGGTGGGCGCAGACCGGCCAAGGAGCGTTCGCTCAGGCTCTCGGACAGCCGGCCAGGCGGATTCACGTCTCCGAGGTCGACGATCTCGGCGATGCCTCCCTGTCCTATGCCTCATTGGACGGGTGGAAGGAACTGGGGATCATCGAGGATTTCCTCACGCTGTGCGCCTCGATGTGGCGAACCCGCGGCTATGGTGACTTCTACTCCTACATGCTGCTGGCCGAAGGAGCCGTCGATCTGGCCTGCGAGCCCGAGCTGGCTCTCTACGATATGGGCGCCTTGGTGCCCATCGTGCTCGAGGCCGGCGGAACCTTCACGAACACGGCCGGAGCGCCCGGACCGTTCGGGGGCAACGCCGTGGCCAGCAACTCCAGACTTCACGAGGCGGCCCTCGACATCTTAGGACACATCGAACCGGCAGGGACGGCCGACTGATTCGGCGGGTTCGTGCGCAGTCGAGTCCGCACGACCGCCTGCCACCCACCGCAGAAAGGGATGACATGCCTGATGTCCGGAAGGCCACACTGTGGCACGACATGGCGGAAGCAGCTGGACTGACCAACCCGGACGGGTCGATCGGTGAGACGATCTACGGGCAGATGACCAAGTTCGCCAGCGAAGTCGGTGCCGTCAACCTCGGGCAGGGTGCCCCAGGCACAGAACCACCGGCCGCGCTCATCGATGCCACCACCGCGGCCATGCGGGAGGGATACAACCAGTACGCCCCCGGTCAGGGATTTCCGCAGCTGCTCGACGCCATCGCCGACCAGCGCCGTCGTGACTTCGGACAGTCGGTGTCGGCCGAACAGGTCCTCTACACCGCCGGGGCCACCGAAGGCCTGACTGCGGCGATCCTCGCGCTGCTGCCCAGGGGCGGGACGGTGCTGGCCTTCGAACCCTTCTACGACTCGTATCCGGCCGCGATCACCGCAGCCGGCGGCTCACTGGTGACCGTGCCGATCCTGCCCACTGCCGGCGGAGGCTTCGCACCTGACTGGGATCTCTTCGACAGAACTGTCGCTGATCACACACCTGCGGTCATCCTCGTCAACACCCCGCACAATCCCACCGGATTCGTCTTCAGCGCCTCCGATCTGGCTCATATCGGCGAAGCGGCTGGAAGTGTCGATGCCTGGGTGCTCACCGATGAGGTCTACGAGCAGCTCATCCTCGACGACCGCTCACATGTGCCGCCGGCAGTGGCTGTGGCCGACCCCTCGCGGGTGGTCACCGTCTCCTCGGCGGGAAAGTCCTGGAACACCACGGGATGGAAGATCGGCTGGGTGATCGCCGAAACGGAGGTCCGCGAGGCGATCCAGGCAGTCAAGCAGTTCCTCACCTTCACCGCCGGTGGACCGATGCAGATCGGTATGGCACGGATGCTTGCCGAAGCACCGGGCTTCGTCGGGGAGAATCGCGCCTCCCTGCGGGCCCGCGCCGAGGTGCTGGTACCGGCCTGCCGAGCGGTCCCGGGTGCTCATGTCTCGACGCCGGGAGCGGGATACTTCACCGTCGTCGACTTCTCGGCTCTGAGCGATCTCGACGCCTTCGCCCTCAATGATCTCTTGGCCCGTGAGTTCTCCCTCGTGGGCATCCCCGTGCCGGCCCTGTGCCGCGAGGGCAGTCCGGCCTACGAGGTCTATCGCACCTCGATCCGCTATTCCTTCTGCAAATCCGTGGCCGACGTGGATCAGGGGGCGCAGCTGTTCCTGGCACTGGCAGCACGGCTGCGCGAGCGGCCCGACGCCTTGCGCGGGGCCGCTCGGTGACTTGAGTGGGTGACAGCAGCCATCGGCGGTTGTCGGGGGCTTCCGGCGGCTGTCGGGGGCCGGCAGGAGCCGACAGGAGTTGCTGGCGGCCCAGCGGCGGAGGACGGCAGCTGGGGGCACGACGGCAGCTGGCGATGAATAGACAGAAGGGGTGAAACGCTGGATCAGCGTTTCACCCCTTCTGACGATCGAGCCTGTGCCGATCGCACCTGTGCCGTTCGCGCCTGTGCGGATCGACCAGCATCGCGGCGAGTGTTCAGTTCGCCGCAGCGATCAGGGCTCCGGAGCTAAGTTCGGCGGAACGATCAGGTGAGGCCTCGATGAGGCTGGGACATTCAGGCCTTGACGAGCTCGAGTTCGAGGTCGATCTTGACCTTGTCCGAGACGAGCAGTTCGCCGCCGCCGAGCACGGCCTCGAACTCCATGCCGAAGTCCTTGCGGTTGACGGTGGTCGATGCGGACATGCCGGCGACCTGGTTTCCGTTGGGATCGGTGGCGACTCCGCCGAATTCGGTGGCGAAGGCGACTTCCTTGGTCACACCGCGCATGGTGAGCTCGCCGACGATCTCGAACTCATCGGCCGACTCGGCCTTGACGGTGGTCGAGGAGAAGGTCAGCTTGGGGTGCTGATCTGCCTGGAAGAAGTCACCGCTCTTGAGGTGGCCGTCGCGCTGTTCGTTGCGGGTCGTGATCGAGTCGACCACAGCCTCGGCGGAGACCGAGCTGTCCTCGAGGTTCTCAGCGACGGTGACCACTCCGCCGATCTCTTCGAACTGGCCGCGGACCTTCGAGACGCCGGCGTGACGAGCGGTGAAGGTGAACTCGGAGTGCACCGGGTCGATGTTCCAGGTTCCGGCGGTGAGTCCCTTGGGCAGAGCAGACATGATTTCTCCTTTTGGTTGAACTTTGAAGTACAGAAGCGACTATAGTTTAGTTTTCAACCACACGCAAGTGTCGGGACGATCTTTCTTGATTGAGCGGGAACCCTGGCCTTCAGCACCTATCCTGCTCCCCTCTCTGCAACCGGCAGGTGAACCCGAGGTGACCGTGTGGCAAAGGTCACTGGTCACCGGTTTGGAATGTCTGATTACGCTCGTGTAAAGTTAAGAACACGCCGCGGGGTGGAGCAGTTCGGTAGCTCGCCGGGCTCATAACCCGGAGGTCGGAGGTTCAAATCCTCCCCCCGCCACCAAAGTGGCAGAACCCCCAGTCAGTTGATCTGGCTGGGGGTTCATCTCATTCACATCGCCTACATTCCGGTCCCACCCGCGCAGACCCGCCCGCGAAGACCCCTTGGCCCGGGATTGTTCGGCTGCTTCCGAGCAGAATCCGCTCTGATTCTGCTCGGAAGCAGCCGAACAATCGCCAGGACATCGCTTCCTACGCCCCATGCCCGTCAGAAACCTCACCGCACGCCGGAAGCCTCGCCTGCACGTCAGCAGCCGCCCCTGCAGGTGAGCAGCCTCCGCCAAACGTGATAGCCCACGTGATCGCCTTCCCTCCCCCACACTGCACGAGAAACGGCTGACGCTCCCGGGAACAATCTCCCGGGAGCGTCAGCCGTTCTGCGGTGATGGCTCACCGGCACGGGCGGCGTAGTCTCAACGACTCAGCCGACCGCGCCGTCGCGTGGCCTCAGTTGCCTCCGCCGTCTCCTGCCTCATCGGCAGGCGCGGAGGCCGGAGCCGAAGCCCCATCCTCGGCGATCGAGGGATCGGCTTCCACCGCATCGTCGATCGCGTTCTTCAGGCGCTCCTGAGCCTTTCCGTACTCCTCGAAGTCACCGTCCTTCAGCGCGGCGTCGGAGTCCTCCATGGCCTTCTTCGCCTCCTGCAGGGCGTCGTTGAGGCCCTTGTTGTCAGAGGCGCCGCCCGAGTCACCGGACTCGTCTCCGCTGCTCGAGGAGCCCGATTCGCCGTTTCCGCTGTCCTCGGTGCCGGCGTCACCGGCCTGGGCACCGGAGTCACCGCCGAAGACCTGGTCAAGAGCCTCATCGAGGGTCGGAGCGAATCCGATGTCCTCACCGAAGGCGACCAGCACGTGCTGGAGCAGCGGGTAGGAGGTCTCACCGGCAGAGCGCACATACACCGGCTGCACGTAGAGCAGTCCCCCACCGACGGGCAGAGTCAGCAGGTTGCCGTTCTGCACCTCGGACTCACCCTGTCGCAGCAGGTTGAGGCTGCGCTGGACGTCAGGAGCGGTGTTGAAGTTGTTCTGCGCCTGCCCGGGACCGGGCACAGTCGTGTTGCGCGGCAGCTGCAGCAGCCTGAGCTTGCCGTAGTTCTCGGCGACCTCACCCTTCGTGCCGCCCGCATCCGCATCGGCCGAGAGGAAGCCGGTGAGGTTGTTCCGCGACTGTCCCTCGGAGGAGCGAGCCGGAATATAGGAGCTCGTCAGTGAGAACGACGGCGACTGCTGTCCCGGCATCTGCAGAGTCATGTAGAACGGCGGCTGAGTCAGTCCGCTGTTCGCGCTCTTCGTCGGATCCGTCGGCAGGGTCCAGAAGTCCTGACCGGTGTAGAACTCACTGGCGGAGCTCACGTGATACTGGGTGAGCAGATCGCGCTGAACCTTGAACAGATCCTCGGGATAGCGCACGTGGCTCATCAGTTCACTGGACATCTCGGAAGCCGGCTTGATCAGGTCGGGGAAGATCTTCATCCAGGTCTTGAGAACCGGATCGTCCTTGTCCCACTGGTACATGTCGACACTGCCATCGTAGGCGTCGACGGTGATCTTGACCGAGTTCCGGATGTAGTTGACCTCGTCATCCGGCAGTGTGGCGACCGAGTTCGGCGCCGTGGCGGTCGTCGAGTCCTCCGTCGCCTCCTGCAGCGGCTGCGGAGTCGAGTACGGGTAGTCCTCGGCCGTGGTGTAACCGTCGAGGATCCATTTGATCTTGCCGTCGACGACCGCCGGGTAGGGGTCGCCGTCGATCTTGAGGAACGGAGCCAGCTTCTCGATGCGCTCACGCGGGTGGCGATCGAAGAGGATCTGCGAATTGTCGTTGACCGCGTCCGAGAGCAGGATCTGCTCGTCCTGGTATTTCAGGGCGAAGGCAAGTCGGTTGAACAGGCCACCGATGGACGGACCGCCGTCGCCGGTGAAGGTGTTGTTGACCTGGCCGGAGCCGCTGTCCTCGTCAGAGGGGTAGTCGAGCTCGCGCGGGGTCGCACCGTCCTCGGCACCGACGATCGAATAGTCCGGTGAACTCTCACCGAAGTACACCCGCGGTTCGTAGTCCGGGAAGTCTCCCTTGGGCGGAATGTCCGATTCCATGAACGTCGGCTCGCCGTCAGGGTTGCGCTGGTTGCCGTTGGCGGCGACCACACCGAATCCGTGGGTGTAGACGATCGCCCGGTTGTACCAGCTCTGGCTGTTCACCGAACTCGGAGCAAGCTCACGCACGGCGATGACGGTATCGCGCATCTGCCCGTCGATGTCGTAGCGATCGACGTCGAGCTGCTGCGGGAAGGAGTAGTAGGGCCGCACCTGCTGCAGCTGTCGGAACGTGTCCGAGACGAGGTTCGGATCGAGCAGTCGGATCGAGGCCGCGGTCTCCGCGTCCTCACGCAGGGCTCCCTTCTCACCGCTCGTGCTCGGCTCATAGGGAGTGACCTCGATATCGTCGAAGCCGAAAGCCTCACGCGTGGCATCGATGTTGTGCTGAATGTACTCGGACTCGAGACTCTGCTGCGAGGGACCGACTTGGAACTGCTGGATCAGCGCGGGATAGGCGATGATCGAGATTCCGCCCATCACGATGAGGGTGAGGGTCGCGATGATCGAGATCCGCCAGTTGCCCTTCCACGCCGTGTAGACGAAGAGCAGGGCGACCAGCACCGAGGCGATCGCGACGATCGCCATGGCCGGCAGTGCCGCATGGTCGTCGGTGTAGGTGACGCCGGGGACGATGCCGCCGGTCGCGGTCAGGCGCTCGTAGCGGGAGAGCCAGAGACGGCCGGCCTGGACGAGGATGAGCACGGCCACGGTGATGCCCAGCTGCCACTGGGCGGTCTTCGTCAGCGTCACGCCCTTCTGCTCTCCGGGACGGATGCCCCCGAAGAGGTAGTGACCGACGACCGCGGCGATGAGCGAGAGCAGGAGCGCCATGCCCAGCTGGTCGCCGATCAGGCGCAGTCCGGGAAGGATGAAGACGAAGAACGACTTATCCATCCCGAATTCCGGATCCTTCGACCCGAAGGACGAGGAGTTGATCCATTCGAGGACCGTGTTCCAGTGCGCCGAGGCGGTGATGCCGGCGAGCACGCCGACCACGGCCGGGATGGCCAGGGTCGCAACCCTGCGCAGCGGCTCGATCGCCTCACGGTAGCGGTCGAGGTTCTCCTGCCGCGGTGTCGTCGGCGCGTAGACCGGTCGGTTGCGGAACGCCAGGTGCAGGCTCAGCCAGACCGGGACGGCCATGATAATGAAGCCGGCCAGGAAGGTCAGACCGCGAGTGACCCACATGGTGCGGAACACCTGGGAGGCACCGATCTGCTCGAACCACAGGATCTCGGTATAGACCTGGGTGAACGCGATGAATGCGACCAGCAGGATCGCGACGGATACCAGCGTGAGCAGCAGCGGCGAACGTCTGGGCCGATTCGCCGGCATGCGTGCGGAGGTGGGTGAGGACGAAGTGCTCACTACTGCCCTTTCTCATTGGTGTCGGCACCACCGGTCGGGCACTTCGGAAGCTCCGAAGTGTGACCGGCGGCGTACTGCTCCACGGCGTTCTGCGCGTCATCGAGGGTGTCGATGCGCGTCACCGTGATTTTGGACTGGTCTGCGGCGGCCATGACCTCTTCGCAGTTCTCTGCGGGCGACATGAACAGCGTCGCTCCCTGCTCGGTCGAGGCCGCCACCTTCTGTCGTGCCCCGCCGATGGGGCTGACTTTGCCGGAAGGATCGATCTCTCCCGTTCCGGCCACGTGTTTGCCGCCGGTCATGGCGCCCGGCGTGAGTTCGTCGACGATCGCGAGGGCGAACATGGTGCCGGCGGAGGGACCGCCGATGCCCTCGACGTTGAACTTCACGTCGACGGGAAAGTCGAAGCCCTGTTTCATGTTGATCCCGATCGCCTGCCTGCCCTCGATGTTCGCAGGTGTCAGGGAGACGTCGGTGTCTTCGCCGTCGCGGTCGACGACGAGGTCGACGGACTTCGATTTCTGGACGGTCTGACTCATCATCTGCGCCGCAGCCGGATCGGAATCGAGCTTCGTGCCGTTGACGGAGATGATCCGATCCCCCTTGCGCAGCTGACCCTCGGCCGGCGAATCCGGGAGCACCTCGTCGACGAGCAGGTGCACCTCATAGGGCTTGTCGAGCTGCTCCATCGCGGCGGCGACGGCGACATCCTGACTTGAGGACATCTCGACCGCATTGGATTCGGTGACGTCTTCCCGTGTGGTGTCCAGGGGGTAATAGGCCTCGGTGGGAATGACCGTCTCCTTCCCCCGGAGCAGGGCGCCGAGCGCCTGGGAGGCGTAGGTGTCACGCCCCGGCCCGCCGCTGACGGCGACGGTGAGCATGTCGATCCGGCCATCCGTGGGATAGGTCTTGGCTCCGGAGACGCTGATCATGGGCTTGCCCTGATAGTCGCCGAGAGTATTGAAAACCGGACCCGGCAGCTGGAGCATGTACGGAACCGGCAAGAGCACGGCAAGCGCGATGAGGACGTAGGTGAGGACACCTGAGGTCGCGGTCAGACGTGGAGAACGTCGTCGAGTCGCACCACGTGACGATGCTTCTGGCACGGGCACGGCCCGAGGGGCATTCTCTGTCATGTATTCCTTTCGCTGCACCGCCCCACCAGTCTAGTTGAAACCTGACCGTGAGATTCACAGAGTCCTTTCGCCCGGTGCGAACATCGTGCGAAACCTCCCCGAATTGGGAAGCTTCGCACATCCTCAGCGGTTAACGTGTAAGTCAAACCGATTCATGGGGGCTTTGAGAAAATGAGCGACGACGAGAACAACAACGAGCAGAATCCGTTCGAGCAGATCTTCGGGATGCTGTTCGGGCAGGGCGGCCCCGGCGCCGGTCAGGGCGAGAACAGCAACGAGTCCGGGTCGCCCCAAGGGTTCCAGATCGACCCCGCGATGATGGCGACGATCATGAACCAGATGCAGGGGATGTTCGGCCAGGGCGGCAACTCGAGCAATCAGGCCGCATCGATCGCCGAGAAGGCCGTCCCCAAGCCCGACCCTTCGATCAGCGACGAATCGGCGCACGCAACCACGGACGCGTTCCGTCTGGCTGAGCTGTGGCTCGCCGAGGCGACCGAATTCTCAGGTGGGAATCGCTCGGCACGTGCACTGACTCGATCCGATTGGGTCAAGGAGACCATGCCCGGGTGGCAGAAGTTCGTGCTCCCGATCAAGGAGAACATGTCGACCGCTCTGACCGAGACGTTGGAGACTCAGGTTCCGGCGGAGATGAAGGGAATCCTCGCCGGTGCTTCATCGATGTTCGGGTCGATGAGCGATTCGATGTTCGCGATGCAGATCGGTCAGGCCGTCGGGGCCCTGTCCGAAAGCGTGCTCACCGGCACCGAGGTGGGGCTTCCCCTCCTGCCCAATGACTCCGCCGCGCTCGTCGAGACGAACGTCGCCGCGTTCGCCACCGAGATCGACGTCGACGTCTCCGAAGTCCGCATCTACCTGGCCGCACAGGAACTCGCCCATCTGGCGCTGTTCGAACGTGCACCCTGGCTCACCGCCCAGGTCGAGACGGTTCTGACCCGCTACGCCCAGGGCCTCAAGGTGGACACTTCGCAGATCGAGGACATGACCTCCTCGATCGATCCCTCGAACATCTCGGATCTCAGCGACAACATTCGCCAGGGTCTGTTCAACCCGCCGACGACCGAGGACCAGAAGAAGGCCCTGACTTCTCTCGAGAATCTCCTCGCCGTCATCGCCGGCTGGGTCGATGTCGTCGTCTACGCGGCGTGTGCGCACCTGCCGGGCCGCGATCAGATCCGCGAGGCCCTGCGTCGTCGCCGGGCGACTGCCGGTCCGGCCGAGAAGACCTTCTCCACTCTCGTGGGTCTGCAGTTCAACCCGCGCCGTCTCCGCGATGCCGCCGCGCTCTTCGCCTACCTCGAGACGCAGGGCGGACCGGAGGCCCGGGACAAGGTGTTCTCCCACCCG
Organism: Brevibacterium sp. GP-SGM9; assembly: GCF_047300845.1. Taxonomy (NCBI): domain Bacteria; kingdom Bacillati; phylum Actinomycetota; class Actinomycetes; order Micrococcales; family Brevibacteriaceae; genus Brevibacterium; species Brevibacterium sp. GP-SGM9. The sequence continues at coordinate 690,771 of NZ_CP178563.1, forward strand.
GACCTGTTGCCGACCACTGAGGATCTCGACGATCCCCTCGGCTACTCCGAGCGGAGGCAGGCCGAATGGACGAGCGAGTCGACGCTCGATGAGGCGCTCGGCCGGATCCTCGCCGAAGGACTCGACGGCACCGAAGGCAGTGCCGAAGCCGAGTCCGACACGGAGACCGAGTCCGACAAGGACGCCGCTGAGACCGTGTCCGACACGGATGCCGGCGAGACCGTGTCCGACACGGATGCCGGCGAGACCGTGTCCGACAGGCGCGCCGACGAGACCGAGGACCGCGAGACGTCGGCCGACGGGCCGGCCGACCGTGAGAAGTCCACCCCCGAATCGGACTCCGAGGACGATGCGTCCGGAGACGACACCGACGAGCGCTGAATGATCGATCTCGACACTGCACGCTCCGAGGTCGATGCCGTCTCGGCCGACAACGTCTTTGCCGGTGATTTCGCACGGCTGTTCGACGAAGCCGGCGCCGCCGCCCTTCGCCGGGAGGGCGGCGAGTCTCACGTCACCGCGAGCTGCCTCGTCTTCGATTCGGAGTCCGAATCCGTGCTGCTCAACCATCATGGCAAAGCAAAGCTGTGGGGTCAGTTCGGCGGTCACCTCGAGCCCGAGGACGACAGTCTGGAATCCGCGGCCGTGCGAGAGGCTCTCGAGGAGAGTGGGCTCGGATCCTTGCAGTGGGTCTCCCCCACGCCGGTCGATCTGCATGTCCACGACCTCTCTGCTGCGTTCGGTCGCTGTCAGCGACACTATGACGTCGTCTATGCCGCCCGAGCCAGAATCACGGACTCACCCGTCGTGTCCGACGAATCCATCGACGTGCGCTGGTTTCCCTTAAGCGAGCTGCCCGTCGACCTGTTGCCGGATCTCCCGGCACGGCTGCCGGACCTCTACCGTGCGGCCGTCCGGGCCGAGTCACTCAGTTCCCGCGGCTGAAGTGTTCGCCGGCGCTGAATCCCTCGAGGTAGAGCTTGGCCTCGGCCTGACGCGGGTGCCGATCGGCCAGGGCGTGGAACTCCTTCGAATGCTCGCCGATCTGCAGGTGGACGAGCTCATGGACGATGACCGTCTCCAGAACCCATCTGGGGACGCTCTGCAGCCGGTGTGAGACCCGGATGTCTCCGGTGGAGGTGGTCGTCGACGCCCAGCGGGAGACATTCTGATTCGTGACCCAGCGGATCGACTGCGGGCGCAGCCGGCCGCCGAAGTAGCGTCCGCTGAGCTCCGTGGCGAGACGCTCGAGGTCTTCGGCCGATGAATGATCACGAGCGGCGAGACGATTGAGCAGGCTCGTCAGCGATCGGACATTCGCCTCGACGCTGTAGCGCAGGGGCGTTCTCAGCACATAGGTGTCGATCTCCTTGGAGATCGACACCGTCTTCTTCCGGCGCGGCGATCGCCGCACCGTGATATCGCCGCGGGCGATCGCCCGCAGGACCTCTTCCTCATTCCACCGCTGTCTGTCTGCCACCTCCCCATCATAGGAACAGGCACTGACTCAGGAAATCCGCTCGGCATTGTTGTGAGTTTCCTGAGTATCGCCGATCGAGCCTCTCCTCTCCGCTGTCCACAGCCGATTCGTATGATCAGACAGCGCCGGAACAGAAGTGACCTACGATTTCGCGCACCACCTCGTCCGATTGCCGACCACCCAAGGCACCTTTCCTCCACAAGCCCCTCGGCGATTTCCACAACTTATCCACACGCTGTTGACGTGCCTGTGCATGACCCGGCATTGACGGGGCCGCAAATGCAGAATAGGTTCTATGTCTGACCCCGGAAAACCCGGAGATGCGTGCGGAAGGGGAAGCCGCACGGGTCCCCGCGAGCGCCTGGGGCACAATGCGGTTGAGGGCATGTCGGAACACATTTTCCGGCCTGTCCTCAACCGTTTTCCACAAGCTTTTCCACAGCTTCGAACGTCCCGTGGCGGATCCGTGCTCCTTTCACTACCGTGGAAGTCCGGACCGTTCGAACCAAGGGGCCAGCATGTTCAGGATCTTTCCCAGTGTTCCCATCACCTGGAGATCATCGTCGTGTGTGCAGTTCGGCGTCGAAGACCCGGTGCTCATCGATGGCCTGCTACCTGCCGACGTCAGCCTCGTCGAAGACCTTCGCCTCGGCGTCGGATCGGCCCAGTACTATTCGCGGGCCCAAGATCTGGGCGTCGATCTCTCCCGGGCCAGTTCGCTCATCACTCTCCTCGGTGAGGCCGGTGTGCTCATTCCCGAGGACGCCGAGGCGGCCACCGTGGCCAAAGGGTCACCGCTGCTGTCGACCGCACGCACCTTCGGTCTGTCCCCGGACAGAGTGTCCGCACTCCTCGCCTCACGACCGGTGATGGCCATCGGTCCTCTGCGGTCGATCACCGAGCAGTACCTCTCGGCCTCGGGTTTCGCCACGTCACCGGCCGTACGGGTCGAGGAACTCGATCTGCTCACCAACCCCATCGTCATCACCAGTTCCTACCTGGTTCCGGATCTCCACACCGCCATGTGGCTGACCGATCGCGAGATCGCTCACTGCCAGGTCGTCATCGGCGAGCAGTCCGTCGAAGTCACGGGACTCATCCGACCAGGAAGCACGCCCTGTACGATCTGCACGTGCCTGCACAGGCGCGACGTCGACGAGGAATGGCTCGATCAGTTTCCCCGCCTCCGGGCGCTGCCGGACCGGGAGAGCCTCGCCGATCCGCTGTCCCGTGTGGTGGGAGGCCTCAATGTCGTGCTCAGGCTGCGCCAGGCCCTGCTCGGAGCCGAGACCGAACCATTGAGAAGACTGATCTCATTGGCCACCGGTGCGGAGGTCGATGAAGGCCTGGACTTCCATCCGTCCTGTCATTGCCGAGTGCCCGTTCCCCATTTCGACTCAGTCGACCAGCAGGCTCAGTAGCCCCGCTCCGTAGAGTTCGAGCTTCGTCGCACCGATCCCGGGCACCCGTGCCAGGGCCTGCATGTCACGAGGTCTCATCTCGGCGATGACGGAGATCGAAGCATCCGTGAGCACCAGGTAGGGCGGAAGGCCGCGTTCGAGACCGACTCGGGCTCGCCAGCGACGCAGACGGTCGAGGAGTTCGAGGTCGACCTCGGCCGGACAGTTCGAGCAGCGGAAGAGCGCTCGGTCGATCTGTGAGACCAGAGCTCGCCCACAGTGACGGCATCGGTTCAGCTGCGCCGAGGTGATGGTGGGACGGTCTGATCCCTGTCCGTGATCGATCCGACCGAGTTCGGTGAGGAACCGTGACGCCTTCCGTGGACGCTGCTTGGATTCGTGACGCGAGAGCGACCAGCTCAGGCTCAGATCTGTTCCGGCACGGGTCACCGCGACGTAGAAGAGGCGGCGTTCTTCGGCGATGGCGCGCGGAGTCTGGGCATAGCTGATGGGAAGCAGACCTTCGCTCAGACCCACCAGGTGGACGCTGTCCCATTCGAGGCCCTTCGCCGCGTGGAAGGAGGCCAGAGTCACGCCTTCGATGTCGGGAGCAAACTGATGCTCGGCACGATCGGCCAGATCATCGAGGAAGGCCTCCAACGGCACCGGCAGCTCCTGCTCGGCCTGTCGTGCCTCCGCCAGGTCGACGAGCGCCTTGAGCGACTCCCATTTCTGTCGGCCGGCTCCTGCGCTCGGCGCCTGTCGGGTGAAGCCCAGCGAGCCGAGGACCTCGGCCACCACCTCGGGCAGCGGTCGTCCCCCGGAGGTGGCGCGCGCGGCCTTGAGCAGCAGCACGGCCTCCTTGACTTCTTTGCGAGCGAAGAAGCGCTCACCTCCGCGCAGCACATACGGAAGCCCGGCGGCCGCCAGGGCCTGCTCGTAGGCGGGGCTCTGGCCATTGGTCCTGAAGAGCACCGCGATCTTCCGTGGTCGCCTGCCTGCGTGGATCTCGGCTGCGATGGCTTTGACCACGCCCTCGGCTTCGGCCTCGTCGGTGGGGTATTCGCGCATCGACGGCTGTCGACCGGGCAAGTTGTCCGAGCGCAGCGTCAGAGCGCTCCTCGAGGTGTGCCGGAGCAGGTTGTTCGCCGTCGACACAATGGCCTGTGACGAGCGGTAGTTGCGGACCAGGCGGATCGTCCTGGCCCCCGGCAGCGCATTGCTCAGAGAACCCAACAGGCTCGCATCGGCACCGGCGAACGAATAGATCGTCTGAGCCGGGTCTCCGACGACGCAGAGATTGTCACGCGGACCCAGCCAGCGAGTGAGGACATCGTATTGGAGCGGAGACACGTCCTGGAACTCGTCGACGACGAAATGGCGGTACTGCTCCCGGATCTCCGCGGCGATCTCGGGATGCTCGGCCAGGACTCCGTCGAGGACGAGGAGAACATCGTCGAAGTCCATCAGCCTGCCGCGCGTCTTCGCCTCCCCGTAGGCCTCGAAGATGCGAACCATATCCTCGACCCCCAGATCACCGGGCAGGTCACGGGAGGCAGCCTTGCTCGCATAATCGTCGACTCCGAGCAGCCCGGCCGCGGCGAATTCGATCTCGGAGGCGACATCGCGATTGAGCTCACGACTGGTCTCGAGGCCGAGACTCTGCAGCACGGAGCCGATGATGCCGGTCTTGTTCTCGATGATGCGAGGGAAGTCACCTTCGGCGAACCGGTTCCAGAAGAACCGCAGCTGACGCAGCGCCGCCGAGTGGAAGGTGCGAGCCTGCACAGCGGGGACTCCCAGGGTGCGCAGTCGCGACCGCATCTCGCCGGCGGCCTTCGCCGTGAAGGTGAGGGCGAGGACATGATTGGGCGGAAACACCTCGGTGGCGATGCCGTAGGCGATCCGATGTGTCATCGCCCGGGTCTTCCCGGTTCCGGCCCCGGCCAGGACGATGACGGGGGTCTCGAAATGGGTGGCGACGTCTCGCTGCTCCTCATCGAGGGCATCGAGCAGGGCATGGGCCGCAGCGCTCACACGTTGTCCAGCCAATTGGCCAGCAGCTGCCCGGCGATCGACACCGTCCCGGGAGCGCGAACGCTCTCGTTCTCTATGGCGGCGTTGAGCTCGTCCCGGGTGAACCATTTGAGGGACGCGATCTCGTCTTCGTCCGCAGCGAACTCACGGCTGGGGGCTTCGGCCGAGAATCCGAGCATCAGGGAACAGGGGAACGGCCACGGCTGCGATCCGAGATAGCGGGGGTTGATCACCTCGAGATGAGCTTCTTCGTAGACTTCCCGCGTGACGGCGTGCTCGAGAGTCTCGCCGGGCTCGACGAAGCCGGCCAGCAGCGAATACCGGTCGGATTCCCACGCGACGTTGTTGCCGAGCAGCACTCGTTCCGTGCCCTCGTCATCGGTGTTGACGATGACGACGATGACGGCCGGGTCCGTACGGGGGAAATGCTGGCTGCCGGTGTCCGGGTCCTCGCGGACCCAGCCGCCGAGAATGGGTCTGGTCGGGGTTCCCGTCCGCGGGGAGAACTGGTGGGCGCGGTGCCAATTGCCCAACCCGACGAGTTCGCAGGCCAGGGAGACCTCGACGTCGTCGAGTGCTTCGGCCAGCTGTCGCAGGGGCAACCAGGTCGGCTCTGCACTGTCGAGGCCGCCGCCGGGTGCGGTGAGCAGGTCGGTGGCGTCACGGGCCCGGGAGGCGGCCAGATGCGAGTCGAGTTCGCTGCGTCCTGCGTCATCGAGCGAGACGCCGATGTAGCGGTCGCCGTCCGAGTCGCAGCCGAGGTAGATCTCGGTCTGTCCGGTCGGGACCAGTTCGCGGTCCGGGGAGAACAGGCCGCCGGCGGCGACGAGCAGCGCCCCGCGGTGTTCGAAGACCGGGTGTGCCCCTGCCTCCCACACCTCGGCGAGATCTCCGTCCTGCCCCCGGGTGAGATGATCTCGGTCGATTCCGTGGCGGGCGAGACTGATCGGTGTCACAGGTGGCAGCGGCTTCATGCCCTCCACGATAACGCAGGGTTCTGACGCGAAGTCCGCCGGTGCCGGAGCCCTCGGCACGGCATTCGCTGACACGCTCGGAGGCTCAATCCCGTGTGTCTGCCCATGGCAGAAGGTAGATTGGGCAGGGTGGATACCAAGGCACTCAAGTTGGCAGCGATCGGGTCGACGATGCTCGACGGCTTCGCCCCGACGAAATGGACGTCACTGCCTCCTCTGGGGGCCGGAATCAGGGTGCTCCTCGACGATGAGAAGCAGCAGCTGGTGGCGACGGCGCAGACGCGACTCGACCGCGCCGCCGATACCGGTTCGGCAGCCGAGGCAGCCCGCATCTATGACGTGATGTACCCCCATGCGGACTTCGCCTGGCCGCGTCTGCGCGCCCTCACAGAGGTCGAGCCCGAGTACTTCGACACCCCTGGGCCGACGACGATCACACTGTCCGATCCGCTTCCCGGCGCACCCCTCGGAGACCAGCCGATCGCCGATATCGCGCGCGCCAGCTCTCTGGCACAGGCGCTGGCGACTCTGCATTCCGCGGCGCCCGAACCTGTCTCCGAGGCAGGTTTCCCCGTCGAAGATCCGTCTCGATCGCAGTTCCTCATTCTCGAACGCCTCGACCAGGCGGCCGGGACGGGGCGTGTGCCGTCCTCTCTGCTTCAGCATTGGGAGGAAGAGTTCGAGAAGGTCGCCCTCTGGCATTTCCTGGCCACCCCGATTCACGGCTCCGTCGACGAGTCGAGCGTCTACACGGACCAGGAGCGGGTTCTCGCCTTGGCCGAGCTCGGACGCCTGCGCGTCTCCGATCCGGCTATCGATCTCGCTGCCGCCTCGGCGCTGATCGATCCGGCAGCGTTGCAGACCTTCTACGACGAATACCGCAACTCTCGGCCGCGAGCCGACGAGCACATCATCGACCGTGCCGAACTCTTGGCCGAGTTCGCCGTCCTCGATTGGCTGCTCGAAGCCGTCGATTCCGGCGATGAGGCGGCCATTCAGGACGCTGCGGACCTGCTGGCTAACTTCAACGAGATCCTCTTCGCCGACTCCTCGCAGCCGGGAGCGCACGAGGAGTCGGCGCCGACCCCTGAGGCGTCGCCGAACCAGGATCCGCCGCAGAGCACATCGGCAGGACCGAACGTCGAGGCTGCGCTCACCGAAGCCGAGAAGCCGGACTCATTCCGTCCGCAGGCCCGTGTATCGCGCACCGAAGACGGCCAGTCGGGCCGGGCCGCCGCCACAGTGAACCCCGACGAGGACGGCGATGACCGCTTCGTTGATACCGGTGATGACCGCTCCGTTGTAACCGGCACAGGCCTGTCCGTTGATACCAGTGAAGGCCGCTCCGGTGATACTGCTGACGCCGCCGGTGAAACCGATGCCGATCGCCCGAGGGCGGAAGCCGACGGTGCTGACACCGCATCGATCGATGACGACACGGTCGACGACGAGGACGGCGACGACACCGCACGGATCGAGCGTCCCTGACGGGACTCGGTGCGGTCTGACGGCGGCTCAGTCGGCCTCGTTGGCCTCCAACCAGGCGATGATCTCCGCCTCCTCGGGCAGGTCGGAGAACCGGACGATCTCGTCGCTGCCGACGAAGTAGAACGTGCCGGTGACCTCGCTGATCTCGGGGTGAGCGCGCTGGATTGCGAAGCGGTAGAGCGCCAGCTGCCACTTCATCACCTCGAGCACATCGTCAGCGGGCTTCTTCGAGGTCTTCCAGTCGACCACCTCGGCGTGCTCGTCAGTGATGAAGACCGCATCGATCTTCCCGGGTACCCGGAAGCGGCCGAGCACGAGCTCGAAGGACATCTCCACGTGATCGGCCGATCTGGCGGCGAACTCTGAGGACAGGAACGTCTCCTCCAGCCTCTCGATCGTCACCTGATCGATGGGACGCACGCGCTCGTCCTCCTCGACGTCGATGCTCGCCTGCCCGAAGTGATGCTCGACCCAGGAGTGGAAGGTCGTGCCGATCTCCGCGGCCCGGCTCGGCGGACTCGGAATCGGACGCAGGGTCTGAGTGAGGAAGCCCTCCGGATCGCGCCGCCACGACACGAGGGCCGTCGCCGACAATCGGTCGGGGACGCTGCCGTCCGAGGCGATTCCCGGGCGACTTCCGATCCGCATCGCCTGGGCGGCGTAGCGACCCACGGTCCCGGGCACCTCGGCCAATTCCGCAAGCTCGATCTCCGGTGCCGTCCGCACCCACTCCCCTGCCCGTCGCGCCGCACTGACCTGGTGGGTGCGCGGGACCGGCCACTGACTCGTCTCGATGCGGTCCTCTTCGGATTCCTCCGCCGGTTCGGGGATCTCGATGTCCATGCCGAGCGCCTCAACCGCCTCGGTGAGGAATGGGGAGAGCTCGTCGGGAGTCGATCGCGATCCCATCAGCTCCGCGCCGAGCCAGAGATGCCGTTTGGCACGGGTGAACGCCACATAGGCGAGGCGACGCTCTTCGGCCTCGTGGGCATCGGCGATCTTGGGACGGATGAATTCGTTGATCCACTCGTCGAGGGCCTTCTTGGTATCGAATGCGGCCTCCCGCAGATCGAAGTCGACGAGATGGTCACGGTCGCCTCGCAGCGGATAGGGCAGCGCGGTGCGCTCCATCCACCCTTCCTTGTCCCGTGGTTCGGTCGGAAAGTCCTTGACCACGAGCGACGGCACGGCCACAGCGTCGAACTCCAGACCTTTGGAAGCATGCACCGTCATGATGTTGATCGCATCCTCGGAGGCGTTCGGCTCGGCGACGCTCAGCGCATCCTGTGCCTCCATGATGCTCAGCCACTCGAGGAATCCGGGCACCGACGGTCGATCGACCGTGGCCGAATACTGGCTGGCGGCGGACAGGAATGCGTCGATCGAGGACCTGTGGAGTCTGCGCAGGGCATCGTTGAGGCCCCAGATGTCGGAGTCGATTCCGGTCTCGGTCATCGCCCGGCGGATGATCGAGGAGATGGTGCCGCTGCCCGAACGCACCGCGCGCAGGGCCCTGGCCAATGCGGTCAGCCGTTCACGTGCGATGTCGCTGAGACCCGATTCGCGAAGGTCGACGGTGAGGTTCCTCTCCCGTGACGTCTTCGCTCCCTGCTCGATCGCCCAGGCTGCGTCGATGAGTTCGTCGAGGCCTTCGACGATGGTCGGCTGGTCGATCGCCTCAGCGACGACCTCGCCCTGTCCTGCACCGAGCTCGGCGAGCCGACGGTCGCTCTGCCGACGGGTGAAGGAATTGAGGGCGGCGATGTCGCTGGCACCGAGGCCGCCCATCCGTCCGCTGATCAGACGCATCAGACTGTCCCCCGCCATCGGGTCGACCGCCGAGGTCAGGACCGCGCGCAGATCAGCCACGAAGGGATCGTTGAGGAGTCCGGACGAGCCGTGGACGTGGACGGCGAAACCGGCGGCCTCCAGTGCCGCTGACACCGGGGCGAAGTGGGCTCGCTTGCGACACAGTACGGCCTTCGTGGTGCCCGCGGGCAGTTCGGCGACCCATTCGGTCAGCGACCGGAGTCCCACGCTGAGATAGTCAGGGTCATGCGCCCCGGAGCTGACGTCGATGCTGACTTCGCCCTCGCCGGCACCGTCCCGGGCGGACAGCGGTGTCTCGCTGCTGTCGGTCAGACCCGCTGCGATCCGATTCGCGGCGACGAGGATGGCCCGGTCGTTGCGCCAGCTGGTGCTCAGGGTCAGCGATTCGACCTCTCGGAAGTCAGTGGAGAAGCGGTCCATATTGTCCGCACTGGCCCCGCGCCACCCGTAGATGGCCTGTCGGGGGTCACCGACCGCGGTCACTGCGGTGGTCGCGAACAGGTCGCGCAGCAGTCCCAGCTGCGCGACCGAAGTGTCCTGGAACTCGTCGAGCAGCACGATCGACCACCGAGCGCGTTCGGCCTCTGCCGCGGCCGGAACCTCGTCGATGATGCGCTGCGCGAACCGAACCTGATCGGAGAAGTCCATGGCCAGATTGCGACGTTTCGCTGCCATATAGGAATCGGCCAGTCGGGCCGTCCTGATCTTGGCTTCGAGTTTGGCCCGCCGACCGCTGGGGTCGACGGGTTTGCCCTTGCTCGAGACCAGTGCCTGAAGGCACTGCTCGAGGTAGTCGGTGACCTCGTCGAGGTCGCGTCCGTGATCGTTCATCGCACCGGCCAGAGCGATGATGTCGGCGATCATCGTCTCGCGTGAGAAGTTTCCGGGGATGTCCCCCGGGGCAGTCGCATCGATGATCTGCCCGGCGATCGTATGTGCGGCGGCATCGTCGAGGAGCACGGTCTCGGGTTCGATGCCGATGCTCGCCCCGTGCTCGCTGACGATCGAGGCGGCATAGGAGTTGTAGGTCGATACCGTCGGATTGTCCAGGCCCGGCAGTCTCAGGTCCGTGGCCATCCCGAGGTTATGGCGCAGGCGGGCGAGCAGAACGCGGATCCGACCGCCGAGCTCGCCGACGGCCTTGCGGGTGAAGGTCAGTCCCAGGATCTGCTCCGGAGCGACATAGTCGTTGGCCACCAGCCAGACGACGCGCTGGGAGATGACCGTGGTCTTCCCGGAACCAGCCCCTGCCGTGACCTTCATCGACTGCTGCGGGTCGGCCTCGATGATGATCCGCTGCTCCGGGCTGGGCGGGAATGCCTTGGCCGGATCGGCGGCCGTGAGTCGCGCAAGGTCATCGGCAGTGAACCGCATCAGGAATCCTCCAACATCTTCGGGCCGATGGCCGGGCAGGACGAGCGCACCGGGCAGCTCTGGCACTTCTGGGGCTCGACTCGGGCGGGGAACGACGCCGCACGCATCCTCGTCGACACGTCGTTGATGAGATGCCTGGCCCACTTGGGATCCTCAGCGACCTCGAGTGCCGGCTGCTCCCGTCTGGTCCTCGACGAGTTGCGCAGAAAGACGAGTTCGGCACCGTAGGCCTGCGCGTCGATCGTGCGACCGTCGGCGGTGGTGATGGTTCCGGAGTTGATCGCCTCCTGGTAGACGCCCAGCTGTGCATGCCGATCCATGTCCTTGCCCGGAACGACGTTCTTCCCGGTCTTGAAATCGACGATGCGCACACCTTCGGCTCCCTGCTCGACCCGGTCGAGTCGGCCGGTGACCTTCCATTCCCGGCCGGCCTCATCGACACCGGTGGCATAGACGGCCACTTCCACGCCGACGAGTTCTCCCTCGGTGTTCGTCACATACTCGCCGAGGCGGTCTGCCATCTTCAGGGCCACCTCCCGTTCGCGTTCCCGCTCCCAGTCGGCGTCGAATTCGAGAGCGGCGAACTCCTGGTCGACGTAGTTACGGATCGCCGAGGGCGGGCCCTGTGGGAACGTCTCGGCGGCGGCGTGGATGATCGTGCCCAGGTTCTGGGCGGTCGTGCCTGGTCGGTCTCCCCCGTTGCGGGTGAGGAACCACCGCAGGGAGCAGTCGGTGAAGGTCTCCACCTGGGACGGTGAGACCCTGACGGTGTCCTCGGGACCGAAGAGCGGTTCGGAGGAGGTGAGGTCCTCGCTCTCCCGCCACCGCTCCGGCGGCTCCACTGCCTGGCTGGTCCGCGCCAGGGAGCGCATCAGCGCGGCCCAGGTCCGCGTGTCCTCATCGGGAGGATCGTCCGTCGCTCCTGCGGCTGCCGGCTCGGCTCTGGCGGCAGCCCCGAGGAGCTGGGCACGCGCATGTGCCGCCATCTCCGGCAGCAACAGCGGTGGAAGCTCGTCCTCATGGGTGATCACGTATCCGTCGACGTCTTCGGTGCCCCTGGCGGTGCCTGCGGCGAGGACGTCGAAGAACGGCGACGGTTCGCTCTCCGCATCGGAGATCGCGGTGACGATGATCTGCTCGGTGGCGCGCGTCAGCGCCGTGTAGAACAGCTCACCCTCCTCACGCAGGTTCGTCCTCTTCGCATGCCCGTGATAGCCGGGATCCGAGGTCACCGGCTCCCCGGTGTGCAGCACGGAGCTGAGATCGTCGAGTCCGAGGATTCCCCCGCGGAGCTTCGGGTTGGGCCACACGCCCTCGTTGACCTCGGCGATGACGACCAGGGGTGTGCGCACGTGGGCCAGCGACGAGGCGGTGCCGACCCGCACGAGGTCGGCGTAGCCCGAGGTGGCGGCCAGTGAGTCCTGAGCGATGTCCTGCTCCGCGACGATCCCGGCGAAGGAGCGGGCGGTGAATCCTCCGCGATCGGCGATCTTCTCAGCCAAGGTGAACAGTCGCAGCACGGAATCCAGATGGGCGTTGGCTTCTGATTCGGGATCCCGCAGAGCTTCGGCCTGCCATTTCTGGGCGACTCCTGCGGCCTCCCAGATCGTCCACAGAGCTTGGTGCGGATCGGCCGGACCTGCCTCGGCGGCCGCGTTGAGCATGCGGGAGATGACGGCGAGCCCGGGCGCGGAGTCATCTCCGATCGGGCTGCGCAGCGCCATCGCCAGGGAGGCGGTGCTGCTGTCCGCGGGGAACTGTCTGCGTACGATTCGCCTGAAACGGCGGATCTGCACGGGATCGAGTCGGACGTAGATGCTGCCGGCCAGGGACAGCGCGAGAGCGGCGATCGATTCGTCATCGTCGAAATCGGGGGCAGCCGACAGGAGCTCAAGCAGCGGAGCCGTCGCCGGATCGACGTTGAGCGGCTGCATGATCGTGGCCGTGGCGACACCCGAGACGCGCAGCTCATTGGCGATGACGCGTGCTGTCGAGGTGTTTCTGCAGATCACCGCCACATCGGACCAGGAGTGACCGTCTTCGACGAAGTTCGTCACGCGTCTGGCCAGGTATCGGTACCCGGAGGAGGCACTGTCGAACACATGGGTCTCCACCGCCTCGGCGCCGGTCTCACCGCGAGCATCCGATTCCGCGGTGCCCGCCTCACCAGCGGCGTCCGGTTCCTTCGCAGCTGTCCCCCCGGCGGCATCCGATTCCTCGGCCCGGTCATCGGTCGGCTCGACGGCTGCCGGCCGCCGCGGCATGTGCCGCGGCATGTGGTGCAGTCGCCACCGGTTGGTGATCCGCCGACCGAAATCATCGACGATCGCGGCCACTCCGGGATCGATGCCTTTCACCTCGTCGAGGACGACGGTCGAGAAGTTCGGGTCCGCGGCGCTGCGATCGATGATCGAGGAATCGGCGCCGTGGAAACGACCGGTCACCGTCTCCGGGCTTCCGAACAGTGCCAGTGCGCAGCCCCGCTCGCGCAGCTGTTCGAGCATTCCCCAACTGGCCGCCGGAAAGTCCTGGACGGCGTCGGCGAGGACCACGGTGGGCACCACGTCCGGGGCGAAGCTCCACCGCCGTCCGACGGTCACCTCGGCAGGTTCGCGCAGAATGTCGAAGGCGGCACGGGCGAGTACCGTGGCCGAGTCGATGCCGCCGTAACCGGGCATGCTCATGATCCCCAGATACTCCTCGAGGATCTGCGCCACTGCCGCCCACCTCGGGTCGTCACAGTCCTCGAGGGCGCGGGCCAGAGCGCCGCGCCCGTAGTCGAAGACGTATTCCGGCTCGGCGTCCGCGCATTCGAGGGGAGACGGAAGCCGGACGCCGAAGTCGAATTCCATCACACGGTTGAGCACATCGCGCACCTCGGTGCGAAACGCCGAGGTGGACCGCACCTCGGCGGAGATCTCCGTCGGCCACACGGGACCGAGCCCGTGGCCACGTTCGTGCCCGGCGAGAAGATCGGCGAGGAACACGTCCTGATCGGCTCCGGAGACGAACTCCAGGTCCTCACCGGTGCGAGCGGAGTGAGCCGCCCGGGCGATGCCGTAGGCGAAAGACGAGAGGCTCCGGGCCGGTGCGGCCGAGAGCACCGCATCGGGAGGCACAGCCAACCGGTTGCGCAGCAGATCAGCATGGTCCCGGTTCGGGGTGAGAACGAGCACGGAAGCTGGGGACAGCTCGGTGACTAGCTGCGAGTAGACGGTTTCGAGCAGACTCGTCTTGCCCGTCCCGGGGCGACCGATGATCGTCGTCGACTCGCCGGCGAGCAGCTTCGCCTCGATGAGCTCAGTCGTTTCGTCCATAGTCGTATTCCATCATGGGCCACTGACACCGCCGCCGGTCCCCGGTCCCGCGCGTCGCAGTCGAGTCCCCGCAGCCGCTGTTGGCCGCAGATTATCGAGGATGCGATTTGGATGCATCGCTGTACGGATGCCGATTCGAAATTCCTGCGCATTTTTCGCGTAACATTGAAGAATGTCGAGTCCCCAGCAGAGATTGCCCCGTGAACAGCGTCGTGACCAATTGGTGGGAGTCGCACGGTCGGTCTTCGCCACCCGCGGTTACCGCACGACGTCGATGGACATGATCGCTGACTCTGCGGGTGTCTCGAAGCCGGTCCTCTACCAGCACTTCGCCTCGAAGCAGGATCTCTACCTCGCCCTCATCGACGACTCCGCGGCCCAGCTCGACTCGGCACTCGCCTCGGCGCTGGAATCGACCACCGATCCGCATGAGAAGGTCCGCGCCACCTACCGGTCCTATTTCGACTTCGTCGTCTCGCATCGCGAGGAATTCGTCATCCTCTTCAACTCCGATGTCTACGAGCCCGAAGCACAGCAGCGGATACGCAATCTGCGGGAGCGCTCGGCATCCCGCATCGTCGCCGCACTCAAGGACCATGCCGAACTCGCCGACGCCGAGGCCGCGCTCCTGTGCCGGACGCTCATCGGCACCGCCGAGGTCGTCGTCAAACAGCTCGAATCCGCCGGGGACCTCGACGTCGAGGCCACGGTGACTCTGCTGACGCAGATGAGCTGGGGCGGTCTGCAGTCCTTCGCCACGAAGTGAACGTCGGCCGGAAGAAAACACCGGTCCGCTGACGTTATGCTGAACACGACTCAAACCACGATCCGCACAAGGAGCACAATGGAAATCAAGATCGGCGTCAAGCAGACCCAGCGTGAGATCACCCTGGAATCGAGTGAGGACCCGAAGGAACTCGCTGCGCGCATCGAGGAGAAGCTCAAGTCCGACGAGCTCCTGACCTTCACGGACACGAAGGGCCGTCAGGTGTTCGTTCCGGCAGGCTCCCTCGGCTACCTCGAGATCGGCTCCGAAGCCTCGCGTCGCGTCGGCTTCAGCGCCTGATCCGACTCGTGCCATCGCGCGGAGCGTTCGCATTCTGCCGCGAGGAATGAATTCCATGTGAATGCGTGTGGGACCCGGTCGTCTGACCGGGTCCCACACGTATTCACGCCTTACAGCCGACGAGGCGGACCCACGCCTTCGCCGCGAAGGCCGCCCCCAAATCCGCCGATGCTCCGGGCCGGACGGGTCTAAGCCACCAGCCCCAATGCCGACATTCGCCTCGAATGGTTCGCGGTGACGGCCGGGATCGCCTCCACGACGAGATCCTCGTTGATGCCCAGCACCGGGTCGGTGAGCAGATTGCGGGCCCGGCCGAGAGTCTCGGCCACGAGCTTGCGTCCCCAGAGCGCCAGACGAGAGGCCAACTGGGTGTCCACGGCCACATCGGAGGTCAGACGATTGCGTACATAGTCAGTGGCCCGTGTATCATCGAGAATTGCAACAGCCAGGCTGTATCCGGGCTCTCGGAGTTCGTCCACGGCCGTGCGGTAGAAATCATTCATGATCCCGTCGAAGACGAATCCCTTCATGAGGCTTTCGTACCAGTCGCGCGGACGAGTCCTTTCAGCCAGCACGGTGAAGGTCGGCTCGAAATGCCGACTGAGCTCGATCACATCCTGGCCCAGATGACTGATGTGCTGCGAGAGCTCTTCGAAGTTCGCAAAGGACTGCGAAGCCAAGCGTGCGAGGATGACCTTGTCATCCATGTGCACCGCAGTGGTCGCGTTGGTGGCCATTCGTTCGAATGCGGTCAGCTCGCCATATGCAAGAAGAGCGAGCGTCGCAGCATCATTACCGGCCAATGGGACAGAATCGGGCATGGCTCATAGCCTACCGGTTCACGACCATGACGAGCGCTGATGCGCTAAAAGGAGTTTTCAATATGGCGGAGACAGAACCGGATTTCGCGGAGCTGGGAGTCGCAGGACCGATCGTGGCCTCATTGGCGGCCTCGGGAATCACCCACCCCTTCCCCATCCAGGCGATGACGCTGCCCGTGGCTCTGTCCGGGGCCGACATCATCGGCCAGGCGAAGACGGGAACCGGAAAGACCCTCGGCTTCGGAATCCCGCTCCTCCAGCGCGTCGTCGGCAAGACCGAGGACCCCTCCGCGCCGCTCGATCCCGAACTGACTCCGGACATCGTCGATGACGGCGCCGAGGTGCGTCTGCCGCAGGCGCTCGTCGTCGTGCCCACCCGTGAGCTGGCCAAGCAGGTCGCCGCCGATCTCGTCACCGCCTCGACCCAACGAGACATCGACATCATGACCATCTACGGAGGCATGGACTTCGATCCGCAGATCTCCCGCCTCAAGGCAGGCGTCGACGTCGTCGTCGGCACCCCGGGCCGGCTGCTCGACCTCTACGGTCGCAAGATCCTCAAACTCCACAAAGTACGCACCGTGGTCCTCGACGAGGCCGATGAGATGCTCGACCTCGGGTTCCTGCCCGACGTCGAGAAGATCATCAATGCCGTGCCCGCGCACCGACAGACGATGCTGTTCTCGGCCACCATGCCCGGTGCGGTCATCACGCTTGCCCGCCGGTACATGAGCCGCCCCACCCACATCCGTGCCCACGACAACGAAGACCTGTCGCTGACCGGGAAGAACACGACTCAGTACGTCTATCGCGCCCACTCGATGGACAAGAGCGAACTCGTCGCCCGCCTGCTCCAGGCCGAGGGCCGGGGACGCACGATCATCTTCACCCGCACCAAGCGCACGGCGGACAAGCTGGCCGCCGAGCTCGGTGATCGCGGATTCCTCGTCAGCGCCCTGCACGGCGATCTCGGTCAGGCCCAGAGGGAGAAGGCCCTCAAGGGCTTCCGCGACGGCCGGGTCGATGTGCTCGTGGCCACCGATGTCGCAGCCCGCGGCATCGACATCGACGATGTCACCCACGTCGTGAACTATCAGTGCCCCGACGACGAGAAGACCTATGTCCACCGCATCGGCCGCACCGGTCGCGCCGGCAACTCCGGCGTCGCGGTGACCCTCGTCGACTGGGATGACATGCCTCGCTGGCGGCTGATCAACAAGGCCCTCGGCCTCGAGCACGACGAACCGGCGGAGACCTATTCGACCTCGCCGCACTTCTTCGCCGATCTCGGCATTCCCAAGGGCACCAAGGGCCGCCTGCCGCGTGCTCACGGTGAAGGTGACGAGGAGCGTTCGACCGGACAGCGTTCGGAGAGCCGAGGCCGCAGCTCGGAGGGACGCCGCGGCTCCGATCGTTCGCGCGGCGGCTCCGGCCAGCGCCGAGGCGGCTCCTCGGAGCGCCGGGACGATTCTTCGTCCTCCGGTGATGAATCCGGCAAGCCCCGTCGCAATCGTCAGCGCCGTCGCACCCGCAACGGCAAACCCGTCAATCGCGCTCAGGGCGGCCACTCCAGCTCGGAGCCATCCGCCGAGTGAGCCTCTGATCCGTCTGTCTCTCGGGCCCCGACCATTACGGTCGGGGCCCGAGCTCATCTCTGGGTTGCCGCCTAGGCCGCCGTGAGGTGGCAGTCGCGGTGCCCCAATTACATCACTTGGGAAACGACAGCACCAGGATGCAGCCCATGGGCGAGTCCGAGGATGACCGGGTTCGGAATCGCAAACGGCCAGTCATTCCCGGTGACCCGCGAGGGCCTCAGCCCTGGATGAAGTCGACTCCGCCGGGTCGGGTCCGGGCACGTTCGAGCAGCTTGGCCAACATGTGCTCGCTGGTGACATGCTCGCCGAGGCGGTTGGGTTTGCCGGTGCCGTGATAGTCGCTCGAGCCGGTGATGATCAGATCGTGCTGACCGGCGAGTCGGCGCATGACCTCACGCTCATTGGGCGGATTGTCGCGGTGATCAACTTCGAGGCCGTCGAGGCCCGCCGCGATGAAATCGGCCATCGCGGAATCCGGGACCACCAGCCCGCGCATCGCCGCCCGAGGATGAGCGAAGACCGAGACTCCCCCGGCCTCGCGGATCAGCCTGATCGCGGTGATCGGATCGATCGTGGGCAGGCTGACATGGTACTTACCCTGACTCGAGAGGATCGAGGCGAAGGCCTCCGTCCGGGTCTCGACGATCCCCGCAGCCACGAGGGCATCGGCGATGTGCGGTCGACCGATCGTCGCATCCTCACCCGAGA
The DNA here is from genome assembly GCF_047300845.1 of Brevibacterium sp. GP-SGM9. NCBI lineage: Bacteria > Bacillati > Actinomycetota > Actinomycetes > Micrococcales > Brevibacteriaceae > Brevibacterium > Brevibacterium sp. GP-SGM9. The sequence continues at coordinate 708,861 of NZ_CP178563.1, forward strand.
CCGCGAGCACGGCGTCCATGTCGATCGGATAGTCCTCGGCGAGGAGTTCGATGATCAGGTGCGTGCGATCGAGTCGGGCCCGCCGGGTCTCCTCGACGACCTCGGCCAGACCGGTGTCATAGGGGTCATGGAGGTAGGACAGCAGGTGCACACTGATGCCTTCATGGCGACAGGAGATCTCCATTCCCCGCACCAGACCGAGCCCGTAGACGCGTGCGGCCTCTTCCGCGGGAGCCCAACCGGCGGTCGTGTCATGATCCGTGATGCCGATGACATCGATGCCCTCCATCGAGGCTTCGGATATGAGTTCGGACGGGGTTTGGGTCCCGTCCGAGAATGCGGTGTGCACATGGAGATCAATGACCATGTGCCCAGTGTATCCGCTAGCGAACCACCTCCTCGTCGCCGTCCGCCGGCACCGGTGATGATGCCTAGAATGGAACCATGACAGCGCAGACCGAAGACAGCTCAGAGACGACCCAGGCACTCAACGACCGCGTCAACAACCGCTCCCACCGCCCCAACTCCCGAGCCTTCCGCGATTTCGTCGCCGAAGGCTGGGATCGCACCCCGCTCAATGCCGAGGCACTCGCGGCCGCCGGATTCACTCCGGAGCGCCGAGCCAAGGTCTCTGCGGCCTTCCCGGGAGAACGGCTGGTCATCCCGGCAGGCGGGCTCAAGGTCCGCTCGAACGACACCGACTACCGGTTCCGGGCCCATTCGGCCTTCATCCACCTCACCGGCCTGGAAGGTGATTCCGAACCGGATGCCGTCCTCGTCTTCGAACCCACAGACGATGGCCACACCGTCACCCTGTACTTCCGTCCGCGTGCCGGTTCGGACACCGAGGAATTCTTCTCCGACTCCCGCTACGGCGAATACTGGGTCGGACCGCGGGCCGACCTCGAAGCCATGTCGACGATGACGGGCATCGCCACCGAGAGCTCCGCAACCGTCGACGATGCCATCACCAAGGACCTGGGAGCGATCTCGGTCCGTCTCGTGCGACAGGCCGATGTGCGCATCGACTCGGTCATCGATCTCGCCCGCACCCAGGTCCAGGCCGATCTCGAGACCTCGGAGGCCGGAGACGCCGAATTGGCGCAGACTCTCTCCGAGCTGCGCCTGATCAAGGACGAGCACGAGGTCGAGGCGCTGCGCGAAGCCGTGGCGATCACCCGCGCCGGGTTCGACAATGTCGTGGCCGCCCTGCCGCAGGCCGTGTCCCATCGCCGGGGCGAGCGGATCGTCGAGACCGCCTTCGAGACCGCCGCCCGTTCCGACGGCAACGGAGTCGGCTACGACACGATCGCGGCCTCCGGCAATCACGCGTGCACCCTGCACTGGATCCGCAATGACGGTCAGGTGCACGCCGGCGACCTCATCCTCGTCGATGCCGGAGCCGAGGCCGATTCCCTCTACACCGCCGACATCACGCGCACTCTGCCCGTATCGGGAACCTTCAGCGAGGTTCAGGCCAAGATCTACGATGCGGTGCTCGACGCCGCCGATGCCGCCTTCGCCGTCGCCGCCGAGCACGTCTCACGTCCGGTGAGGTTCCGTGAGGTCCATGAGGCGGCGATGGCCGTCATCGCCGCCCGCCTCGAAGAGTTCGGGATCCTACCCGTCAGCGCCGCCGAATCCCTCTCCCCCGAAGGCCAGCAGCACCGCCGGTGGATGGTCCACGGCACCAGCCACCACCTCGGCCTCGACGTCCACGACTGCGCCCAGGCCAGAGCGGAGATGTACCTCGACGCCGTGCTCGAGCCGGGAATGGTGTTCACGATCGAACCGGGCCTGTACTTCAAGACCGATGACCTCCTGCTGCCGGAGGAGTTCCGCGGCAACGGAGTCCGGATCGAGGACGATGTGCTCGTCACCGACACGGGAGTGGAGAACCTCTCCGCGGACTTCCCCCGCACCCGCGCCGAGATCGAGGCCTGGGTGCAGGGACGATGACCCTCGGACCGATGCGCGGTCGCGGACTTCTCGAGATCCCCGGCATCGGCCTCGGCCACGCCGGGCAGCTCTCCCGCGAACGGCTCACCGGAACCACGGTCATCGTGCCACCGGCCGGAGCGACGGTCGGCGTGGACGTCCGGGGCGGGGGTCCGGCGACGCATGAAACGGACGTCATCGCCCCGGGAACGCATTCCTATGGTGCCGACGCCATCGTCCTCACCGGCGGGTCCGCTCTGGGTCTGCGGTCGGTCAGTGGAGCCGTCACGGCCCTCGCCGAGGCGGGGCGGGGCTTCCCCGCCGCCGGCCTTCCCGACACGGTGATTCCGATCGTCCCCGCGGCAGGGATCTTCGATCTCGGGCGCGGGGACGCCGGGGTGCTGCCACCCACGGTCGAAGAAGGTGCGGAAGCCGCCCGAGACGCCTTGGCAGTCCAGTCATCAGCTGAAGAACTCGGGTCCCCGGCCGGATCCGCACCGACGCACTCGACCTCCCAAGGCCCGCTCCCGGCGGTGCGCGGCAGCATCGGGGCCGGCACCGGAGCACGCTCGGGATTCCAGAGCCTGCGCTCCTCGATGGGTTCCTTCGCGATCCGACTGCCCGGCGGTCTCACCGTCGCCGCGCTCGTCATTGCGAACTCGCTCGGCACCCTCGGAACCTCCGCGGGCTCCCTGTGGGCCCGAACACTGCTGCACTCGTACGGACTCGATCTGCCCGAACTCGATCACCTGCCCGCACCGCCGGAGACCGCGGCCGCCGATGCCACGCCCACGGCCACCTCGGCGAAGAACACGACGATCGCGGTCGTCGCGACGAACGCGGCCCTCGACACGGCGCAGGTCACTCGGATGGCGTCGGGAGCCCATGCCGGGATCGCCCGGGCCGTGCACCCTTCGCACACCCTCTACGACGGCGACACCGTCTTCGGTCTGGCCACCGGAACCCGGGCCCTGCCGACCGGCTTCTCCGAGGCGACCCGAGAGCTCGTGACCATCACCGCCGCGGCCGCCGACGCTCTCAGCCTGGCGATCCTCGATGCCCATGTCTCTGCGGCTCCCACGGAGGGCACCTGGGGTCAGCCTCCGACCCTGTCCGACATTGCGCCGGAGTTCGTCGAGGCATTCACCGCTCTGCCCTGACCTGGTTACGGCACTCGCCCCGGGCCTCCGCCACCCGAAGGTGAGGGACGCCCGGGGCGAGTCCGGCGTGTGCGCTGTGCGTCTGCGGGCCGAACAGCCGGCCCGCAGACGCGCAGGGTCAGGAGATCAGTCGGCCTTCGCCGCTCCCGCTTCCTCGGAGTCGAGTCCCGGACGGTCTTCGCCGGTGGTCTTCTTCTCCTGCTGGAGGTCGAAGCCGTCGTTGCGCAGCAGCTTCTCGGACTGCGTGGCGGCGGCCTTCTCGTCCTCGACGACCGTGAAGCGCACCGTCTCGGTGAACTCGCGGCCGTAGCGGTCGGTGCCGGTCACCTCGGCGCTGTGCGTGCCCAGGTCGAGGCCGGCCGGGATCGGGGTCCGCCACAGGTGCGAGCTCGTCTGTCCGACGCTGCCCGAGGTGCGCAGGTTCTGCGAGGCGGTGTACGGATCGGTGTATTCCCATCCCTTGTTCAGGGCCTCGCCCTTGCCGGGCTGGGTGTGCTCGGCCTGGGCCGGTGACTTGCCGTCGAAGCTGACCTCGACGCGGGCATCGGAGGTTCCGGCGAGGAAGCTCGAGGTCAGCCAGGTGTCGCCCTGCTTGAGGTCATCACGGGTGACGACCTTCTCGGAGATCGCCTCGGGAGCCTCGCCCTTCTTGTCGGCATCCTGCCAGTCCTGAGCCTTCTGCGCCCAGTCGCGCCACTCGGGAGAGTTCACGCCGAGCAGCAGCTGGTGGTCATCGGATTCGTTGCGGACGGTGTAGCGCTCGCTGCGGCTGGCACCGTCGAACTGGAGAGTGAGGATTCCGGGCTCGGAGCCGTCCGAGGTGAAGGAGTACGGCAGTCCGTCGGCGTTGAGCCCGCCGGAGTACCAGTCACCGGAGACCGCACCCGCGACGATCTGCGTGTTCGGCAGTTCGGGGATGCCGGCGGCGGCCCATTCCTCGCGCTTCTCGCCAGCGACGAGGTTCTCCTGCGTGTGCGTGTGTCCGCCGATGGTCACCGCGTTCGGGTAGTCGGCGATGACGTCGTAGAAGTCCTTGGCGTTCTCGACGACGACATCCCGGTGGGTCACGATCGGTGCGTGCGTGGCGACGACGACCTGAGCGTTCTTCGGCACATTGGCGAGGTCGTTGCGCAGCCATTCGAGCTGGTCTTCGCTGATTCTCTCCGTGTACTTCTTCGTCTCCGCGTTGCCCGAGTAGTCGATCGAGTCGAGCACGACGAAGTGGGTCTTGCCCACGTCGTAGGAGAAGTGATCGGGACCGAACTGGTCGCGGAACGTGTCGAGTGCGTGCTCGTCGTCCGGTGAGTCGTAGTCCTGATCGTGGTTGCCGGCCGCGGCGCGCACCGGTCCGTTCATGTTCGAGTAGAGATCGCGCAGATCGGGGTTGAGGCTGAGGTCGTCACCGACGTTGTCTCCGAGGAGGAGGACACCGCAGCCCTGGTAGTCGTCGCGATCGGCGAGGTCGCCGACGGCACCGTCGCGAGCGTAGCCGACTTCCTTCTTGTCATAGGTCTGGGTGTCCGAGGCGATGGCGCAGTCCTGCTCCGCCGAGGCGGTCGAGGAGGACTCGATCATCGGGAAATTCACGGCCTTGGGAGTGTCCCCGGTGGGCTTGATGCCCCCGTACTTGAGCTCGGGCGAGCCTTCCGGCAGATGGTTGTAGCTGAACTGGGCGAAGTTGTCCGAGTCGACCGGAACCTGCCACCCGGAAGGCTGGGTGATCGAGACCGTCATGTTCTCACGTACCGGCAGGCTGTAGCGTCCCTGCCCGTCGGTCTGCACCACGTCGACGCCGTTGGACACGGCGACCCCGGGCACACCCTTCTCGTCTCCGTCGAGCTTCGAGTTCTCGTTGACGTCGTCGAAGACCTGTCCGGTGAACTTCTCCGGATCGGCGGCCTTGCCGCGGTCGACCTGGACGTGGCCTTCGTAGCTCTCGGCGGGGCATCGGCCGCCGCGGCTGCCGAAGAGGCGAGCAGCGGGGTGAGCAGGGTCAGTGCCGCGCAGGCGCTGAGACCTGCGGCGGCATGTGGGCGGATTCGTCGTGCGGGCATGGATGTCTCCTGTGTTCGACTGTGGCGGTATCTGCCGAGAATCGACCCTAAGGAGACCGAGCGACAACGGGATGAAGCACACAGGGCCTCTTGATGAATAGGAAGAGGATCGGGTATGGAACACCGGGCCCATATCGTGTGGAGTCTCACGTCGCTCGGACAGGGATTCCGCCTCCGCATGCCGATGAGATCCGGCGCATCCGCCCCTCCACCACGTAGTCTGAGGGTATGAGTGGTCCACCGAAAAGAGTCTTCGTCGCCCGCCTCATCGCCGTCCCCGTCTTCGACCCCCTGGGCGATCAGGTCGGGCGTGTCCGCGACGCCGTCATTGTCTACCGGGCGACCATGCGCCAGTTCCCTCGGGTCATCGGTCTCGTCGTCGAAGTCCCGGGCCGCCGCCGCGTCTTCGTGCCCATGGGGCGAGTCACCTCCATCGACTCCGGGCAGGTCATCACCACCGGCCTGGTCAACATGCGCCGCTTCGAGCAGCGCCAGTCCGAGACGCTCGTCGTCAATGACCTGCTCGACCGCAGGCTGCGACTTCGCGAGGACAACTCCCCCATCCAGATCGAGGACGTCGGCATCGAACAGCAGGTGAATAAGGACTGGGAGGTCACCCGCCTGTTCGTTCGCAAGGTGGCCGAACGCAGCGCGTTCTCCGCCTTCCGCCGGCGGGGAGAGACGAAGCAGATCGACTGGACGGACGCCGACCATCCCGCGGACTCCGCCGATGATCAGGAAGCAACCCAGCTCATCGCCGCCTATCAGGACACGAAACCGGCCGACCTCGCCGATGTCATGTTCGAGATGAATCCGGAGCGGCGCCTCCAGGTCGCCCGCGCCCTCGACGACGAACGCCTTGCCGACGTCATCGAGGAGCTTCCCGATGACACCCAGGTCGAGCTGCTGTCCGCTCTCGACACCGAACGCGCCGTAACCGTGCTCGAGGAGATGGAGCCCGATGACGCCGCCGACCTCCTCGGCGAGCTCAGCGACGAACAGGCCGAGCGCTTCCTCGCCCTGATGGAGCCCGATGAGGCAGAGGACGTACGCACCCTGCTGTCCTACGACGACGACACCGCCGGCGGTCTGATGACCACGGAGCCAGTGATCCTGACCCCGGAGACCACAGTCGCCGAGGCGCTCGCCCACGTCCGCCGGGAGGACCTGCCCGCAGCCCTGGCGGCCGCCGTCTTCGTCTGCCGTCAACCCGTCGAGACGCCGACGGGAAAGTACCTCGGTCTCGTCCACATCCAGGAGATGCTGCGCCACCCGCCGCACGAGGCGGTCGGCATCATGCTCGACACCGAGGTCGAACCGCTGCCCCCCGATTCGCCGCTGGGCGAGGTGACCAAGCTCCTGGCCGCGTACAATCTGGTCTCGGTGCCGATCACCGATGACAACGACCGCCTCATCGGCGTGGTCACGGTCGATGACGTCCTCGACGAGCTGCTGCCCGAGGATTGGCGCACCACCGGTCGCGACGATCACAGGAGGGGATAGAGACATGGCTGCCGACGATTTCGAGGTCCCCCGCTCAAGCAAGCGCAAACTCCCCAACTTCGCGATGTCACCGGAGACCTTCGGGCGAGGAGCCGAAGCCTTCGCCCGGTTCATGGGCACTCCGGCGTTCCTCGTGGGGATGACGGTCTTCTGTGCCATCTGGCTGCTGTGGAACACGCTGCTGCCGGAGTCCTGGCAGTTCGACCCGCGCTCGCTCAACTTCACCCTGCTCACCCTCATCCTCTCCCTGCAGGCCTCTTATGCGGCACCGCTGATCCTGCTCGCGGAGAACCGCAGCACCGACCGTGACCGGGTCGAGTTCGAACACGACCGCCAGCGTGCCGAGCGCAATCTCGCCGACACCGAGTTCCTCGCCAGGGAGGTCGCTGCCCTGCGCATCTCGATGCGTGAGGTCGCCACCCGAGACTTCATCCGCTCCGAGCTCAAGGACCTGCTCAAGGAACTCGAGGAGGATGCGAAGGCCGAAGCACCGGCGGCGAAAGGTGACGGACGGGGTGACGGTGACGAAGGCGAACAGGTAGGGTTGAAGCCCCGGAAGGAATGAGCCGGGACAGAAAGGACGTGGGCATGACCGGACCAACCGTGGAAGCGGTTCGCCAGGCGCTGACCGGCGTCATCGATCCGGAGATCCGCCGCTCCATCGTCGAACTCGACATGGTCGAGGACATCGCCATCTCCGGTGGCAAGATCACCGTCACCGTCCTCCTCACCATCTCCGGGTGCCCGCTCAAAGACACCATCACCAAGGACACGACCGCCGCGGTCTCGAAGCTCGACGGCGTCACCGAGGTGTCCGTCGTCCTCGGCACCATGACCGCGGAACAGCGCACCGCGATGAAGGAGAAGCTGCAGGGCGCGGGGACCCGCGATATTCCGTTCAATCGTCCCGACTCCCTGACCAAGGTCTATGCCGTCGCCTCCGGCAAGGGCGGCGTCGGAAAGTCCTCGGTCACCGCCAACCTTGCCGTGTCGCTGGCGGCGAAGGGACTGCGGGTCGGCATCGTCGACGCCGACATCTACGGGTTCTCGATCCCCGGCATGCTGGGACTGGGCGGCAAACCCACTCGGGTCGATGACATGATCCTGCCGCAGATCGCCCATGAGGTGAAGGTGATGAGCATCGGCATGTTCGTCCCGCCCAGCCAGGCCGTGGTGTGGCGCGGACCCATGCTCCACCGTGCCCTCCAGCAGTTCCTCACCGACGTCTTCTGGGGAGACCTCGACGTCCTGCTCCTCGACCTGCCCCCGGGCACCGGTGACATCGCGATCTCCGTGGCACAGCTGCTGCCCGGTTCGGAACTCCTCGTCGTCACCACCCCGCAGGCCGCGGCCGCCCAGGTGGCCGAACGTGCCGGGTCGATCGCCACGCAGACGAATCAGAGGTTGGCCGGAGTCATCGAGAACATGTCCTGGATGGTCATGCCCGATGGCACCCGCATGGAGGTCTTCGGCTCCGGCGGTGGGGCGAGTGTGGCAGCGAACCTGTCCGAGACGATCGGATCCCAGGTTCCGCTCCTCACGCAGATTCCGCTCGACACCGAAGTCCGGGAGGGCTCGGATGCGGGCACCCCGGTCGTCCTCGCACACCCGGAGTCCCCCGCCGCGCAGGCATTCGATTCGCTCGCCGATTCCCTGCGTCAGCGCACCCGCGGACTGGCAGGCAAGTCCCTGGGGCTCAGTCCCGTCTGAGTACCGGCTTGGATGCGTGTAACGATTCTGTTGTCTGCACACGCGGCCATCACGATCGGGCATCTCTTCGCGGCGGACCCCATGCTCGGCTGCCTCTGTCCCGATCGAGCTGACTAGACTGTCTGTGCGGCTTCGGCCGACTCCCCCGAACACTCTCCGTCCGCTGCGAAGGAACTGCTTTTGGCGTTCGTCCTCCCCAGGTCCCTGCCCCCCGTCCGCTCCGTCATCACCTTCTTCACCGCCACCTCCCTTGTCATCATCATCGCCGGCTGCGTGGTCGCCGGACCCACCCGAAGCGATCCCTCTCAGACGGGCCCCTCCCAAACCGTCGCCGACTCCGCCCGGAATCAGCGGACAGCAGAGGCCAATCTCCGCACCGTCGCCGAGAAGGCACGCAGCTATGCCATCGTCACCGACAAGGGCCACCCCCGCATCAACGCCCACTTCTTCGGGATCCCCGGCCTCGGCTCGCTCAGCAGCGCAACCGAACGATCCCTGCTCGCACGCATCAAGGACGCCGGAGGCTTCGGCCGGCACGAGGCGTACGACCCGGTTCTCACTCCACCCTCGCACCGCTGGGAAACCACCGCCTTCACCGATGCGACGACCGCCTCGGCGGCCGAGCACATGAAGGCTGCTACCCCCACCGACCAAGCCGCGGCATCCCCGGATGCCGGGGACGAAGGATCAGGCGACGAAGGATCCGGGGACGACGGAGTCATCGACTACAGCACCCGCGTCATCGCCGCCGGCGGCAGATACCTCGTCTCAGCGGTCGAACAGACCAGCCCGGCGCAGAAGGTCAGGATCCTCCTCACCGATCTCCACGAGGACAAGACGGTCGATGCCCAAGACATGTTCACCTCACAGGTCGACGTCGCCGATCTCGCTGCCGATGACACCGGGGCGCTCACCCTCGGTAAGAAGACCGCGAGCGGAGACGCACTGACCGAACTCGGCAAGCAGGTCATCTCGTCCCTGCACACACCGGTCCAGCTGCCCGAGGCGGCGGATCGGCGCATACCCGACTATTCCTGCTCCCTCCTCCCCTGCGTGGCGCTGACCTATGACGACGGCCCCGGCGATGCGAAGACGGAGGGACGCCTGCTCGACGCGGCGAAGAAGGCGCAGGTCCGGCTCACCTACTTCTTCCTCGGCGGGCATGTCGATGAGAGTCCCGGCGAAGTCAAGAGGATCGCCGGTGCCGGGCATGAGATCGCCAATCACACCTACAACCACCCGCAGCTCGACCAGACCCCGCCCGGACTCGTCAAGAAGCAGGTGAACCGAACGGACCGGTCCCTTGAGGCGCAGGGTCTGAAGGAGCCGTTCCTCGTCCGACCGCCCTATGGGGCACTGAACAAACGGGCAGCGAAGTCGCTGGGCCACCCCGCCATCATCTGGGACGTCGACTCCGGTGACTGGAGGCACAAGAAGCCGAAGAAGACCATCTCAACGGTCAAGCGCGACACCAAACCGGGATCGATCGTGCTCATGCACTCGATCCACCCGACCACCGTCGACGCGGCGCCCGGCGTGTTCGCCGCGGTCGCCGACAAGGGACTCTACGCAGTGACGGTGAGCGAACTCTTCGACGGCATCAAATGGGAGAACGGCGGCTCATACTTCTGTCGCGGCTACTCCGATAAGCTGTGCTCGAATCCCGAACATCCTTCTGTGCACAAGAACTGATCACACGCTGGCGACTTGGGGATCCGATTCTCAGGGCAGTGCTCGGGAGGCTGCGGGTTCGCAGTGCGCAGGCGACTACGGCATTACCGGGCGCTCTGCCGGCCCTGGTTGCGAAGCGCTCAGGTGGCCTCAGGATCGAAGGGGGCCGCGGAAGATTGATCGCGCTGGGCCGTCTGCGCTTGGAAGCGTTCGATCGGCGACATGTCACGTGTCGGGGTCACCGATGAGGACGCGGAGTCTTCGGCGCTCTCGCCGGATCCGGCGGCGCCGTCGGTCACGGCAGGTGCCGCATCGGAGCCTGACCCGAGCGAACGGTCATTGCGTTTGGACTCGCGGATCGCGGCGTCCTCTTCCACGAGCGCCTCACGCACGATGCGCCGCGGGTCGTACTGACGCGGATCGAGCTTCTGCCAATCGACGTCTTTGAATTCGTCACCGAAGTCACGCCGAACGCTGTCCTTGGCGCCCTCGGCCATCCGACGCATCTGCCGAACCAGGTCGCGCAGCTTCTGAGCATATTCGGGGAGGCGTTTGGGCCCGATGACGACCAGAGCCACGACCACCAGGATCAACATCTCGGTGCCGTTGATACCCAACATGCCCTCAAGTCTACCGTGGACGGCAGTATGCTCGACTCACGAACGGCACGGGTTGAACACAGCCCGGACCCCGAGATCGCCCGAGCCGGAGCAGTCCGGCGACAGGGGCCTGCGAGGAGCCGGGAGAGACGAAGACCAGTGGAAAGGAAGCAGACGGATGGATGAGGTCGTGGTCGAGCGAGTTCTGCGCATCGTCGAACTCGTGCCCGCCTCGCGTGTCGTCGCCTACGGGACCGTCGGTGCGGTCGCGGAGTGTTCCCCGCGCTATGTCGGTCGGGTGATGAAGGAGTTCGGTTCGAACGTCACTTGGTGGCGAGTCGTCAACGCCGCCGGGGTCCTCCCCGAGGCGCTGTTTCCCCGTGCGCGTGAGCTCTGGGCCGACGAAGGCACCGAGCATTCCCACGACAAGGTCAGCCGTTCGGCATTTCTCGCTGTCGATGAGCTCGACGAGCTGTGGCGCACCCACGGCATCGACCCCGAGTGCGGTTAGACTGAAGGGCAGATGTCAGCCGAAAGCGAGGGAACGATTGTCACGCGAAAACGCAGGTGACCTCACCTTTTCGGAGCAGTACAACGGTCCCGATCCGCTCCTCGACGCGGCGCGCACGCACTCTCACGAAAGCGGTCTCGTTCCCGTCTCGCAGACCACGGCGAAGACGCTGAGCCTGCTCGCTCGACTGCTCACGCCGGTCGCCGCGGTCGAGGTCGGCACCGGGGTCGGAACCTCGACCCTGGCCCTGCTGCGTGGCATGCCGACCGCGGGCATCCTCACCTCGATCGACACGAACTCCACGGCTCAGGCCGCCGCCCGTGACCTCGTCGACATGGCCGGGATCCGACCCGGACGACTGCGACTGATGAACGGCCGCGCCGAAGAGGTTCTCAAGAAGCTCGCACCGACCGCCTACGACATGGTCTTCATCGACTCGGATCCCACGAACCTCGAGCGCATGATCGAACCCGCGCTCCGGCTGCTGGACTCACACGGCCTTCTCGTCATCCATCAGACGCTGCTCAAGGGCGGGGTGGCCGATCCCGTCGACCGCAGTCCGAAGACCCAGGCCGCCCGCGGTCTGCTCAACCGGATGGCCCGGCAGGAACGGCTCGAGCACGTGCTGCTGCCCATCGGCCAGGGCCTCCTAGTGCTGCAGAAGGCCAACCGCTGAGCGACGGTTGCCTGAGCGGCCGGTGAATGCGAAAACAGCAGAGACTCTGCGAAGTCTCTGCTGTTCGTGCGGGCTGTTCTGCCGGTGCGTCTCTCTCAGAGGCCCAGAGTCTCTGCCAGAGTGTCATAGAGGCCGGTGGCTTCATCCCGGCTGAGTTCGATCACCAGGCGACCTCCGCCCTCGACGGGAAGCCGCATCACCATGCCTCGGCCTTCCTTGGTCACTTCCAGAGGTCCGTCGCCGGTGCGGGGTTTCTGGGCTGCCATGTGGGCTCTTCCTTCCGTTGTCCATGCAAAGACGGTCCACGCTCGGTGGACCGAATGTTGTGATTCGATTATTCCACGATACGGTCAATCCGGGGTAACCCAGACCATATTTGTGTCTTAGGGCGGCAGATCGGCCGGCGGAGTGAAGTGCCACAGGTAGGCGACCCAGATGATCTGGAGCAGGATGAAGGACACGAGCAGCGCCGCCCGATAGCCTCGCGAGCGGACCAGTCCGAGCGTCAGAGCCATCGGGAACAGGGGCAGCAGCAGGCGCAGTGTCGAAGTCTGCGGCATGAAGAAGATGAGCAGGTAGATGCCGTAGCCGAGGCAGAACAGCTGCATCGTCCGCCCCATCCTGGCCCCGGCCGGAGAGAAGATCAGCGCCAGCATCCCGGCGATGACCACGAACAGCAGCACGGGCCCGAGCGGCCCGATCAGACTGTTGGCCTGTCCCAGCCACTGCACGAAATACGTCGAATCCCCGGTATGCCAGGCCGCCTCGGTGTCGGTGTAGGCGGTGATCGAGCCCGTCACCCACCACGCATGGATCGGGTGGAGGAGGGCGGCAACACAGGAGAGCACGCCCAATGTCCACGAACGGACCACCTCGGCGACCGGATACGGGTCCTCACGTCGCCTGAGGAACCGGTCGATGAGGTGGAAGAGCATGAAGAAGGAGAAGGCCACGCCGATCGGTCGTGAGAGGTCCATCAGGACAACCACGGGAATCGCCATGAGGTACCGGCGCTCGACGATGAGGAACAGTGCCATCGCCTGGAGCAGCAGGGTCAGGGACTCCGCGTATCCGGTGGAGAAGATCGCCGCCGGTGGGAAGAACATCACCAGAGCCAGCCCCATCAGCGCCTGACCGGGATCCGTGTACTTGCGGAACAGCGCGAGGATGACGATCGAAGCGAAGCCCGCAGCAACGGTGGACACGAGCGGCGAGATCACCTCGTAGCTCAGTCCGGTGAAGTCGGAGAGAGTGGCCACGACAGAGGGATGCAGCGGATAGAACGCCCACTGGTTCTCCGTCACCGCTCCGGTCTCGTCGACGGGCAGGACGCTCGGGTACCACTCCTTGGCGACGCGACCGTACCACCCGCCGTCCCAGAAGTTGAGGAAGTCGTTGAGGGTCGTCGTCACCGGGCTCGAGGACCAGTTCGCCGGGTCCTGCCGTTTGAGCACTGCGGCGAAGATCGCGAGGCTCACGACGCGGGAGCACAGATACACCGCGATCGCTTGGATCCACAGCGGCAGGGTGAGGAAGAGCGCACCGAGGCGGGAGAGACGCGAGGAGTCGAAGACTTCGGGGGCGAGGGTGATTCCGGGCAGGTCGGCGGGTCTGCTCATTGCTGGCCGGGGGTCGCTTCCAGCTCACGGATGCGCTCGCGCAGCACTCCGATCGCCTGGTCGACGTCTTCCATCCGGTAGCCGCGCAGTGCCGGGCGGAAGGAGAGACGATCGAGGTCCGCGGCGGTGAAATCCTCGCGCAGTCCGTCCCAGCCGCCCTCGGATTCCTCGGCGGCCTCCGCGTTGAAGATGTTGAAGGAGGCTGCGACGACGATCACAAGGACGAAGATCGCGGCGGCGACCCCGATGACTATCCACAGTGGCATGCCGTCATTTTCTCACAGGGGCCTGTGCGGGATTCTCAGGCACCGCAGGCGCGTGTCGCAGCCGGCGTGCTCAGCGCAGGCACGGCGCGCCCAGCGCGTGTGCAACCGGCGTGCTCAGCGCAGGCCGCGCACTGCGTGCCGGGGGCTCGCCTCCCCGGAGATCGCCAGCGTCACCGCAATCGCCTCGGCGGTCGCCGCGACATCGTGGGTGCGGATCATCGCCGCTCCCTTGGCCACAGCCAGAGCGGTGGCGGCGACGGTTCCGTTGAGCCGTTCGCCCGGGCCGGCCTCGCCGATCGCCTCGCCGATGAAGTCCTTCCGGGAGATCGCCAGCAGCACCGGAAAACCTGTGCCGACGAAGCGTTCGAGTTCACGCAGCAGCCGCAGCGACTGAAAGGTGTTCTTCCCGAAGTCAGGGGTCGGATCGATGATGATCTTCTCGGCGGCCACTCCGGCGGTCCGCGCCGCCGCGGCCAGGGCCATGACTCCGGCCATGGTCCGGTCGACGACTTCACCGCTGTGCAGTCCGTAGCGGTTGCGGTGGGCGTCCGTGCGCGGGTCCAGTCCCCCGGTATGGGAGCAGACGATGCCGACATCGTGGGCAGCGGCCACCTCGGCGAGCCGTGGGTCGACTCCGGCCCAGGTGTCGTTGAGCAGCCCTGACCCGGCTGCGCAGGCGGCTTCGGCCACCTCATGGCGCCAGGTGTCGACGCTGATGAGCACTCCCGGGTGGCTCTGCGCCACGGCTTCGATGACGGGGCAGACCCGGTCGATCTCCTCGGCCACGGAGATCTCGCGGCCCCGGCCCGCCCGCACTCCGCCGATGTCGACGATGTCGGCGCCTGCGGCCACGGCTTCGCCCACCGCGGCGATCGCCTCCTCGGCGGTCGACGCCGATTCGTAGAAGGAGTCAGTCGTCCTGTTGATCACCGCCATGATCGCCGGCCTCCCGGCGCGTGCCTGGGTGAGGTCGAAGCGTCCGCTTGCCGGGTTCGCCTCCGCACTGCCCTTCACTGCTGTACCCGCCTCACTGCTGGGCCCCGACTCACTGTTGGGGCCCGAGCTGTTCGGGATCGACCGGTTCCGGCCCCTCGTCTGCGGTGGCCGCCGAGCCGATGGTCGCCACCACTTCGTCGATGTCGTCGGTGAGGGTGAACATCTCCAGATCCCTCGGACTGATCGTGCCCTCGGCCAGCAGCGTCGACTTCATCCAGTCGACGAGACCCTGCCAATAGGACGTGCCGAAGAGCACGATCGGGAAGGAGGTGACCTTGCCGGTCTGGACCATGGTGAAGGCCTCAAAGAGCTCGTCGAGGGTGCCGAACCCGCCGGGCATGACGACGAACCCGCGAGAGTATTTGAGGAACATGGTCTTGCGGACGAAGAAGTACCGGAAATTGACCCCGAGTTCGACGTGCTCGTTGAGACCCGATTCGAAGGGCAACTCGATGCCGAGTCCGACGGAGACGCCGCCGGCTTCAGCGGCACCGAGGTTGCCCGCCTCCATGATCCCCGGTCCCCCGCCGGTGATGATGGCATTGCCGTTCTCGGCGATGCGGCGGGCGATGACCCTGGCATCCCGGTACGCCTGGGTGTCGGCCTTCAACCGGGCCGACCCGAAGATCGAGACCGCGGGTCCGAGTTCAGCGAGGCAGCCGAAGCCTTCGACGAATTCGGCCTGGATCCGCATCACCCTCCACGGATCCTCATGCACCCAGTCCGCCGAGGACCGCGATTCGAGGAGTCGCTGATCGGTGGTCGTCGTCGGCACCTGGCTGCCGCGCAGCCGCAGCGGTCCCTTGCTGTAGTACGCACTGTCATCGCTCGCGTGCGAGGTCACACTCGGGTCCTTCCCGTCGTCCAATTCGTCGGCCATGTCGCTCAGCTGCCCTCGAGGTAGCTGCGCAGGGTCCGGGTGGCCAGCTCCACCTCGGCGATCCTGACATGCTCATCCGACTTGTGGGCGTACAGCGGATTGCCCGGACCGAAATTCACCGCGGGCACGCCCAGGGCGCTGAACCGGGACACATCGGTCCACCCCAGCTTCGGTGCGGGTGAGAGACCGAGAGTGGCGATGAAGTCCTGCGCGATCGGACGATCCAGGCCGGGCCGCGCACCTTCGGCAGCATCGGTGACCACCACATCGAACCCGGTGAAGAACTCGCGCAGGAAGGCTTCCGCCTCGGCGGCGGACTTGCTGGGAGCGAAACGGTAGTTCACGGCCACACGGCACTCATCAGGCACGACATTACCTGCGACGCCGCCGCTGATCGACACCGCGGACAGGGACTCGCGGTAGTCGAGACCGTCGACGTTCACAGTCTCGGTCTCGAATTCGGCGAGACGGGTGAGCACCTCGGCAGCCGCGTGGATGGCGTTGACGCCCATGAACGCCCTGGCCGAATGCGCCCGGACCCCCGTGGTGGTGACGTCCACGCGGATGGTGCCGTTGCAGCCGCCTTCGACGGAGGCGTTCGACGGCTCGCCGAGGATGGCGAAGTCACCAGTCAGCCACTCCGGATGATTCCGTGCGACCCGGCCGAGGCCGTTGAGGGAGGCGTCGACCTCTTCGTGATCGTAGAAGACCCAGCTGACGTCCCGGTGCGGGGCGCGCAGGGCCGCCGCGGTGGACAGCTGCATGGCCACCCCGGCCTTCATATCGCAGGCTCCCCGGCCCCAGATCACCGGATCGGCTGGGTAGTCGGCGCCGTCGAGCACGGTCTGCCTGGGCGGCAGGTTGTCCTCGACGGGCACCGTGTCGAGGTGGCCGGCGACGACGATGCGCTCCGGCAGGCCCAGCCTGGTGCGCGCCACGACGGTGTCCCCGTCGCGCAGGATCTCGAGATCGGGTCCCTGTCCTGCGCTGATGCGTTCGAGCACGGCGACGACGGCATCGGTGATGGCCGTCTCGTTGCCGGATACGGATTCGATGGCGCACAGTCGCCCCGTCAGGGTCGCGGGATCGTCGATGGCGGCGAACAGATAGTCGCCGAGCTCACCGGTGGGCACGAACACGGCAGCAGTCTCAGCAGGTGGATCGAGAGTCATATCGCTTAGCCTAGTACCGCCGCCACCGACTAGTCTTGAACCATGACAGAACGCATAGTTTCCGCTCGTGGTCTCGCCACGACTCACAACGACATCGTCCTCTCCGTCTGGTACCCCGCCCTGAGCACGGGTGAGACCCATGACCTCGCCGAGGCGGCCGCCACCTCCCACTCGACCGATGACGGACTCGACGCCCTCGTCGGTGCCGACGACGCCCGCGGCACCCAGTCCGAGGTCGTGACCACCACGGTCGACCTCGACGAGGCTCCCGCCTCGGCGGCCGATGCCTACCTGCGACTGCATGCACTCTCCCACCGGGTCGTGGCTCCCAATGACGTCAACCTCGACGGCATCTTCGGTCACATCTCGAACGTCGTCTGGACCTCGTTCGGCGCCTGCTCCCCCGAGGACTTCGAGGCCACTCGGGCGAAGCTGCTGGCTCGCGGCCCGGTCGCCGTGTACGGTCTCGACAAGTTCCCGCGGATGACCGACTTCGTCATCCCCTCCGGTGTGCGGATCGCCGACGCCGACCGTGTCCGCCTCGGCGCGCACCTGGCAGCGGGCACGACCGTGATGCACGAAGGCTTCGTCAACTTCAACGCCGGCACGCTCGGGTCGGCCATGGTCGAAGGCCGCATCTCCCAGGGCGTCGTCGTCGGCGACGGCTCGGACATCGGCGGCGGTGCCTCGATCATGGGCACCCTCTCCGGCGGCGGCACGCACCGCATCTCCATCGGCAGCGGCAGCCTGCTGGGCGCGAACGCCGGTGTCGGCATCTCCATCGGCGATGACTGCATCGTCGAGGCCGGCCTCTACATCACCGCCGGCACCCGGGTGACGGTCCCCGGCGAGGGCGGAGCCGTCGTCAAAGCCGCTGAGCTCAGCGGGCAGAACAACATCCTGTTCCGCCGCAACTCCGTCTCCGGCACCGTCGAGGCCATCTCGCGTGACTCCAAAGGCATCGAGCTCAACCCCGACCTCCACTGAGACTGTCTGATCTGCGCTGAGTCGGTCCGGTCTGCACTGAGGGCGCGCTCCCACGCTGGGAGCGCGCCCTCAGTGCATCCGCGAGCGAACCGACGCGCATCCGCGTGCGGGCCTCGGCGGCACGCGCCCGCTCCCGCGTACCGCCCTTCAGACGGACATAACGCCGCGAGAGTGACACATCCTACCGGGCCTCCGATGCGGTGTGTCACTGGCTGTAGGGCATGATGCGCAGCGGGCACCGCGCTTGAATGCGCAAACGCCGTGAGCCGGCACGAGGTGCCATGCTCACGGCGCTTGGGCCATGCGGATATCAGCAGTTGTCGACGACCTATATCAGCGGTTGTCGATGGCTGGGATCAGCGGTTGTCGATGTCCTTGTAGTCGCGGGAATGTGCGCCGGTGTAGATCTGGCGCGGGCGACCGATGCGGGTCTCGGGATCCTTGATCATCTCGCGCCACTGGGCGATCCAGCCGGGCAGACGACCGACGGCGAAGAGCACCGTGAACATGTTCGTCGGGAAGCCGAGTGCCTTGTAGATCAGACCTGTGTAGAAGTCCACGTTCGGGTAGAGCTTGCGCTCGACGAAGTAGTCATCGGCCAGGGCGATCTCTTCGAGCTGCTGAGCGAGTTCGAGCAGCGGATCGCCGCCGGAGCGGGCCAGGATCTCGTCAGCGGTCTTCTTGATGATGCGGGCACGCGGATCGTAGTTCTTGTACACGCGGTGGCCGAAGCCCATCAGACGGACACCGTCTTCCTTGTTCTTCACGCGCTCCATGAACTTCTTCGGACCGTCATCGGAGGCCGCGATGTTCTGCAGCATCTCCAGCACTGCGGAGTTCGCGCCGCCGTGCAGCGGACCGGCCAAAGCGTTCACACCGGCCGAGATCGACTGGAACAGGTTCGCCTGCGAAGAGCCGACGAGGCGCACGGTCGAGGTCGAGCAGTTCTGCTCGTGATCGGCGTGGAGGATGAAGAGCTGGTCGATGGCCTTGACCGCCAGCGGGTCGGGCTCGTAGGGCTCCGAGGGCACTCCGAAGTTCACACGGAGGAAGTTCTCCACCAGGCTCAGGGAGTTGTCCGGATGAATGACGGGCAGTCCCATATTCTTCCGGTGCGCGAGTGCCGCGATGGTCGGCATCTTCGCGAGCAGGCGGAAGGAGGAGGTGTCGATCTGTCCCTCGTCAAAAACATCGAGGTCATCTTGGTAGAAAGTCGACAAAGCAGCGACCGCTGCTGCCACCATTGGCATCGGATGCGCATCGTAGGGGAAGGCGCGGAAGAAGCGCCGCAGATCCTCGTGAACGATGGTGTGTCCGCGCAGTCGGGCGTCGAAGGCGTCGTACTGTTCTTGAGTCGGCAGTTCACCGTGGATGAGGAGGTAGCAGACTTCGACGAAGTTCGACTGTTCGGCCAACTGCTCGATCGGGTAGCCGCGATACTGCAGCACTCCGGCGTCACCGTCGATGAAGGTGATGGCCGAGGACGTCGAAGCCGTGTTGCCGAACCCCGGGTCGTAGGTCACCGAACCGGTCTCTTTGAGCAGCGAGCCGATGCGGTATCCGTTGTTTCCAGCTGACGATGACACTTCGGGCAGTGTCAGCTCCGTGTCAGCGATCCTGAGGTTCGCCTCCGAAGTCATATGATCTCCTCACCGTCGACCCACCCCAAGAACTTCCTGAGGTGTCTTGCACAGTTCCATCAAAGACTACCGACAACTCCAGGAATCAGAAAATCACTCACACCGGTCCTTACCGACCGGTAATACGTTTGACCTGGTCATCCACCACATTTGCGGCAGCTGGACGGCACTTTGGCGAACGCTCAGTGAGCGGCGTTCTGGAGTCGTTTCGCTGCCGCGGCGATCCGTTCGTCGGTCGCCGTCAGAGCGATTCGCACATGCTCGGTGCCCGCGTCGCCGTAGAACTCCCCCGGGCCGGCGATGATCCCGAGATCAGCCAGTCCGCTCAGTGACTCCCAGCAGCCGACTCCCGCACTCGACCACAGGTACAGCCCCGCCGTCGAGTGATCGATGCGGAATCCGTAGGCTTCGAGTCCGGCCCGCAGCAGCTCGCGTCGGGCCCGGTACCGCTCCTTCTGTTCGCGCACATGAGCCGTGTCGCCCAGCCCTGCAGTCATCGCCGCCTGGATCGGGAAGGGTACGATCATTCCCGCGTGCTTGCGTGAGCGCGTCAGATCGGCGATCAGCTCGGCGTCTCCGGCGACGAAGGCCGCACGATAGCCGGCGAGGTTGGACTGCTTTGACATCGAGTAGACGCTGAGCACGCCCGAGTAGGTCTCCCCCGCCGCCGCCAGCACGCTCGGCGCGGGTTCATCGGATTCCCAATTCAGCAGTCCGTAGCATTCGTCGGAGGCGAGGATGACTCCGGCTTCACGGGTACGGCGGACAACCTCGGCGAGGATATCGGCCGAGAGGACCTCACCGGTCGGATTGCTCGGCGTGTTGATCCACAGCAGTCCGATGCCCTCGAGGGACGCGCCGGCGACGATATCGGCGGCGTCGAGGCGTCGGCAGTCGACGCCCGCGATCATCGCCCCCATCTCGTAGGTCGGGTATGCCACCGAGGGGCAGGCGACGGTCAGTCCGCGCTCCCGCAGCCCCAGCAGGGTGGGCAGCCACGCCACGAACTCCTTCGACCCCACGGTGGGCAGCACCTCGGCGGCGGGGTCGAGGCTCACGCTGTGCCAGGTCTCATACCACTCGGCGATCGCCTCACGCAGTTCGACGGCCCCTCCGGTGGTCGGGTAGCCGTGCGCATCAGCGGCGGCGGCGAGGGCTTTTCGGATCACCTCAGGGGTGGGATCGACCGGGGTCCCGATCGACAGGTCGCAGACTCCGTCCGGGTGCTCGGCGGCACGCTGGCGGTACTCGGTGAGGCGGTCCCAGGGGTAGTCGGGCAGGTTGAGCCCGAAGCCGGCCGTCATGCCTCAGCCGTTCTGCGGAGGCAGGGCGGAGATCATCGGGTGATCCTTGCCGGTGTTGCCGAGCTTCGCGGCACCGCCGGGAGATCCGAGTTCGTCGAAGAACTCGACATTGGCCTTGTAGTAGGACTCCCACTCATCCGGAACATCGTCCTCGTAGAAGATCGCCTCGACCGGGCAGACAGGTTCGCAGGCACCGCAGTCGACGCATTCGTCGGGGTGGATGTAGAGGCTGCGTTCGCCCTCGTAGATGCAGTCGACCGGACATTCGTCGATGCAGGCCTTGTCCTTCACATCGACGCAAGGCTGGGCAATGATGTACGTCACGGAACCGACTCCTACTAAAGACTCACTGATCAAGCGCGTGGCACCCTCAACAATACGCCCTCCGCATGCACGGGGCTCCCCCGGGGGCACGTGATCCTCATTGCATATTCGTGTCCCGCGTCACGCCTCGACTGCGCCGGGACCCGAGTGTTCTAGGCTGGGGGTGACCGAAAACAGGCGGAAGGCGAGAAGTGGACGATCTGCAGCCCGGCAAGAGAGTTGTCGTACGGTATTCGCTCGACCCCGGGGACACGCACTCGACCTCGGATGCCCTCGGTGTCATCTCCGCCGCCGATGAGTCGAGCGTGGAGATCACGACGAAGAACGGTCCGCTCCGCATCGCCCGGGCCCAGATCCAACTCGTCCACGAAGTCCCTCCCGCGCCGACGCGATCGGGACGCACCCACGAGATCGTCTCCGCCGTCGACCTGCGCCGAATCTCCGCGTCCGCGTGGCTGCCCGCGGACGTCTCGTGGCTGCATGTGGAGAATCTGCGCAATGAGAGCACGGACGCCGAGGCTGATGTCGGCCTGCTGCAGAAGGGCTGGCTGCTGCGCAGCTCCGAATCGGTGACGCGGCGGTCGAACAGCTGTCTGCCCGTGACCGAGACGGGCCTGGGCTGGGAACAGTCCCTCGACGCCGTCGAAGCCTGGTACGCCGCGCGGGACAAGTCACCGCAGATCCAGATCTACTCCGCCGCGGACTCGACGACGCTGGCACCCGAGTGTGAGGGCTTGGCGCCCCTGCTCTCGGCACGCGGATATGCACCCGGCGAAGCAACGTTCCTGCTCACCGGCGCCACCGCCGAGGCGGCCGACGGGGCCGCCAGCCCGACCGACGCGGCCGCGGACGGACTGACCATCGAGGTCAGCGAGGTCCCGACGCCCGTGCACTATGCGGCCTGGACGAGCGAACGCGATCCCGGGTCCGACGAGGCGTTTCGTGCTCTCGTCGAAGCCGCCCAGCCCTGCGAGTTCGTCACCGCCTATGCCGATCATCCCGATGGCAGCAGGTCACTGGTGGCCGCGTGCCGGGTGGTCGAACGCAGCAAGTGGGGTGTGCTGACCAATCTCATCACGCGCCCGGATCTGCGTCGCCGCGGTGCCGGCAGGTCTGTGGCCAGGGCGGCGGCGGCCCTGCTGTCCCAGCGGGGCGTGCGCTCCTACCTCGTCGATGTCGAGGCGTCGAACACCGCCTCTCTGGGCCTCTTCGACTCCCTGGGTGCCACGGTTCGGCACCGTTCCTGGTACGCCGCCCGAGGCTGAGCTTCGCGTCGCCAGCGGTTGCTTGTCACGCCTCCCGAGGCTGAGCCGGGTTCAGCCCTTGCACTCCACTTTGTTCACCGGCCGGTAGTCGGTGACGAAGGAATCCTTCGTCGTGCGTCCGGATTCGATGTCCTTCATCGTGCGGGTGATCTTGATCGACCACCCCTCTTTCGGCGCCTGTGGCGTACACGAGGCTCCGGATTCGGTGATGGATCCCGGTGAGGTGAAGTTGAAGCGGTCCGAGGCCTCGGCGTCCACATCGAGCCTCTTGATGCCGAAGACCTTGGCGTGGACCTCACCGTCCTTGAGATACATGTCGAGGACGACCGGGGACTTCGAGGTGTTCGTGAACTTCAGATCGATCGACGACCAGTCCAGCGTCGTCTCCCGGCCCTCGGGGTAGCGGGAGATGTAACGGGAATGCGCACGGTGCTCGTCGAGATCGAAGCCGGCGAAGAACGCCGCATTGAACAGCGTCGTCGACACCTGGGAGACTCCTCCGCCGAAGTCCTCCTTCATCTGCCCGTCGGAGATCACTCCGGCGGGCTTGTACCCGTTGGCTGCCGTCCTCTGTCCGAGAGCTTCGTTGAGGGAGAACTGCTCCCCCGGCTTGATGACGGTCCCGGACACCTTCTTCGTCGCCACGCGCAGGTTGTTGTCCCTGTTGGGTTCGGAGTTGTACCCGGTGGAGAATTCGCTCATCGCCTTCGAGACATCGGCCTTCTTCGCATCCTTGGTCGTGAAGTCGGGCTTCACGGACGCCAAGGTCACTTCTGGCTTCTCCGTCTCGCCCTTGATCGCCTCGGTGAGAGCCGTGGCGAGCTCGTCGCCCTTGATGCCGATGCCGTCTTCGGAATCGACGACGCTGGGCTTGCCGTCCTTGATCGTGAAGCTAGCGTCCTTCGCAGGTCGTCCGATGTCCTTGTTCGCCGCCAGCACCCGCTTCTGCAGATCGTCCTTGTCGAACACGGGACGCAGAGACGAGTCCTTCGCGTCGAAGGACAGCGACTTGGCGATGATGGTCGGACTGATGCTCAGGTCCCCGCCGTCGACATCGTCGTCGGCGTCCTTGCCCGGCTTCGCCCGGACAGTCCTCTCCGAGCTCACGGCGTCGGCTGCGAAGCCCTCGGCCATCTCCTCGGCTTCGGCGGTGGTGATCTCCGGATCGACCTGCTTGGCCTCGACGGGCACCGCGTCCTCGGTGCGCAGCCAATGCTCATCGATGGCGGCGCGCACCTGGTCCGCGTCGACGGTCTGGCCGACCGCGCCGTCCTTGACCTTCGGCTTCGTCTTCTCGTAGCCGAGCTCGGCATCGACGGGTTCGACCTCGAGCGACTTGGTGACCTTCCCCGTGGCATTCTCGAACTTGTCGTCATCGACCCTGATGACTGGGGCGACCTCATCATCGCCGAAGAGTCGATCCCAGATGATCATCGGGTTGAGTGTGAAACCCGTGATGCGGGAGATGGTGGCATCGGCGTCGAAGGAGATCCCGGCCTTCTCCGGATCGAGCTTCGCGCTCGGCTCCCCGGCCTTGAGTTCGATGGTCTCCGCAGTACGATCGGAGAGCTCATTGCGCAACGTCGATTCGGCATCGGTGCGGCTCTTGCCGCCGATGTCGATGCCGGCCGCGCTCGTTCCGGGGGCGAGGACACGTCCGCTGAAGAAGCCGATGAGCAGATAGATCACTGCCAGCCCGAGCACGATGACGCCCAGGATCACCCAGGGCTTCTTCCGCGGCTCGCGCGTGGCAGCTGGGTCTCCGCCTGGGTTCTGCGAGGCACCCATCAGAGTCTGCGTCGGCATCGTTCTCCCGGTTCTGTCGGTCCTAACCCCTGTCCGGTCCGACATGTGTGCGTGGACATGATCGTCCCGATTCTACCGAGTCGGGTCTGCCCGTCGCACGTTGATGAACGCGAAGATCGCGGCGAGGACCATCGGTCCGAGAAGCCAGGCGACGGACCGCAGCGTGCCGGTGACGATCATGTCTGCACCGGGCAGCCAATCGGGCTGACCGAGCACATAGGACAGCAGCGCGATGACGATTGCGGCGACGAGCATCGGCGCCGAGCTGCGGTACATGGTCTTGAGGTGCCAGAGTCCGCAGGCGGCCAGGAGCAGTGACAGTGCCAGGCCCCAGGGAAGGATCACCGGTGTGCCCGCCAGGTCGATGACCGTGACGTTGAGGTGCTGCATCGCGCCGAGGAAGGCGATGAGCAGGGCGAGCAGCGCGGCGTGGACGTAGGCGAAGATCCCGGGCTTCTTCGGTTCACGACGGCGGCGCAGCGGCTTGTCATCTGCAGCCCCAGCAGCACCGTATCCTGCAGGCATGGACTGCGCCTCGACAGCAGCGAGGTCGAGGTCGGCCAGGACGTGCGAGGCGGGTCCCGCGTGCAGGGCCACCGCCGCGATCGGCGCGCCCGCGCCGATCGAGAAGTGCTCGCGGTCGGCGATCCGCTGTCCGACGCCGTTCGAGAGGGCGAAGAACTCGCCCGAGACGCTCACCTGTGTCCGGTGGGCGGTCAGCGCTGCTCGTTTGGAGTCGAGCACCCCGGCGATGTCCTGGGCCACGACGATGTCCCCGACCGGCGGTTTCGTCGGAATCGTCTCCGCCGCGGCGAATCCGGTCTCGGCGAACCCGGACTGCGCGGGGTCGAAGGCGGCGCGGGCCGCCTCAGCGGGGGTGTCGACGAAGAGCAGACGCCCGGTCTGCCAGCTCGCGAATTCGAGGGCCGCGACGGTCGCATCGTGGACCCGCACATGATCGGGGTGGCCGTATCCGCCGTTGGCGGCATAGGTGATCACGGCATGTGGTCGGGTCCCGTCGATGACCGCTGCAATGTACCGGGCCACGGTGGCGACATCGGCCGCGCACAGCGCCTCGGCGGGCATCGACGCGGCAGGCCGCGCATGACCATCGGAACCCCACTCCATGCCGGAATCCTCGAAACGGCGGGACTCGCCGCCGAGGAACAGGTGCCTGCGCACGCCCAGGGCTGCCATCGCCTCGGCGATCTCGGTCTCCCGGACATGTGCCAGACGGGCGCGGTCCCCCTCGAGCCCTTTGAGCTCGGCGGGGATGACCTCCCCGCCCTCACCCCGCGTGGCGGTGAGGACGGTGACCTCGGCACCTTCGGAGACCAGGGACGCGATCGTTCCTCCGGTCGTGATCGTCTCATCGTCGGGATGAGCGTGCACGAAGAGGATGCGGGGAACGACGGTCATAGGGTCCTTAAGTGCTCGAGGTCATGCGGTCGGGGCGTCGATCAGGCGTTCTGGCGACGCAGCTTCGCGTAGGTCTTCGCCCGTTCCTTCGGGTCGAGCTCGAGCTTGCGGATGCGCACCGTGCCAGGGGTCACCTCGACGCATTCGTCCTCGCGGGCGAACTCGAGGCTCTCCTCGAGGGTGAGCTTGCGCGGCGGGACGAGGTTCTCGAAGGAGTCAGCCGAGGCCGAACGCATGTTCGTCAGCTTCTTCTCCTTCGTGATGTTGACGTCCATGTCGTCGGCGCGAGAGTTCTCGCCGACGATCTGGCCGGTGTAGACCTCGGAGGTCGGCTGCACGAAGAAGGTGCCGCGTTCCTGCAGATTGATCATCGCGTAGGGAGTCACAGCTCCTGCCCGGTCGGCCACGAGGGAACCGTTGGTCCGGAACTCGATGTTCCCGGCCCAAGGGCCGTAGCCGGCAGAGAACGAGTTCGCA
This sequence comes from Brevibacterium sp. GP-SGM9, assembly GCF_047300845.1. NCBI lineage: Bacteria > Bacillati > Actinomycetota > Actinomycetes > Micrococcales > Brevibacteriaceae > Brevibacterium > Brevibacterium sp. GP-SGM9. The sequence goes on from NZ_CP178563.1 coordinate 734,838, forward strand.
ATGCCGGTGCCGCGGGTCTCGGTGAGGAACCGGGTGCGGAACCCGATGAGACCGCGAGCCGGGACGCGGAACTCCATCCGGACCCAACCGGTGCCGTGGTTCGTCATGGTCGACATGACGCCCTTGCGGCTGGCCATGAGCTGGGTGACGGCGCCGAGGTAGTCCTCCGGAACGTCGATCGTGAGCTCTTCGAAGGGCTCGTGGACCTTGCCATCGACCTGCTTGGTCACGACCTGAGGCTTGCCGACCGTGAGCTCGAAGCCTTCACGACGCATCTGCTCGACGAGGATGGCCAGTGCGAGCTCACCGCGGCCCTGGACCTCCCAGGCGTCGGGACGCTCGGTGGGCAGAACCTTGAGCGAGACGTTGCCGACGAGCTCCTGATCGAGACGGTCCTTGACCATCCGTGCGGTGACCTTGGTGCCCTTCTCGCGACCGGCCAGCGGCGAGGTGTTGATGCCGATGGTCATCGAGATCGCAGGATCGTCGATGATGATCGCCGGCATCGGCTTCGGGTTGTTGATGTCGGTGAGGGTGTCACCGATCATGATGTCGGGAATACCGGCCACGGCGACGATGTCACCGGCCGAGGCCTCGGTGGCCGGAACCCGGTCGAGGCCCTGGGTCTCGAGGAGTTCGGTGATCTTGACCGAGCTGATGTCGTCCCCACGTGCCCATGCGACCTGCTGGCCCTTCTTCAGCGTGCCGCCGAAGATGCGCAGCAGCGCGAGACGGCCGAGGAACGGCGAGGCGTCGAGGTTGGTGACATGCGCCTGGAGGATGTCGTCCTCGTTGATCTCCGGAGCCGGAATGGTCTCGAGGATCGTCTTGAACAGCGGCTCGAGGTCCGGGTTCGACGGCGCTTCTCCGTCGGCCGGCTGCTCGAGGGAGGCGGCGCCGACCTTGGCGGCGGCGAAGACGGTGGGGACATCGAGCACGGAGTCGACATCGAGGTCCGGAACTTCGTCGGCGAGGTCTGCAGCCAGACCCAGCAGCAGGTCCTGAGATTCCTCGATGACTCCGTCGATGCGCGCATCGGCGCGGTCGGTCTTATTGATGAGCAGAATGACGGGCAGCTTCGCGGCCAGAGCCTTGCGGAGCACGAAGCGCGTCTGCGGCAACGGGCCTTCCGAGGCGTCGACGAGCAGCACGACTCCGTCGACCATGGACAGGCCGCGCTCGACCTCGCCGCCGAAATCGGCGTGTCCGGGGGTGTCGATGACGTTGATGACGATCGGTTCGTCACCGGCCGAGGGGCCGTTGTAGAGAACGGAGGTGTTCTTCGCGAGAATGGTGATGCCCTTCTCGCGTTCGAGGTCTCCGGAGTCCATGACGCGTTCAGCAAAATCACCGTGTTCGCTGAACACACCGGTCTGGCGGAGCATGGCATCGACCAGGGTGGTCTTGCCGTGGTCGACGTGGGCGACGATTGCGACGTTGCGGCGATTCTCACGACGCGTGATGGCTTCAGTCATCAAATACCTTATGAAATAGAGAGAGTGGCCCGGTGGGGACCCAACAGACAATTATACGGCCACCCGCGCGTGTTCACGTGCAGGTGGCCGTACAAGTGGGTTCTCAGGCGTTCGCAGTGGCCTCGAGGACGGCGTCCCTGGCTTCACGTCGCTTGCGCTGCTCCTTCGGGTCCGGGACCGGAACCGCGGAGAGCAGGCGCTGCGTGTACGGGTGAACCGGGTTGGCCACGACCTGCGAGCTCTTGCCGATCTCGACGAGGTAGCCGTGCCGCATCACCGCGATGCGCGAGGCGATGCGCTCGATCACGGCGAGGTCGTGACTGATGAAGAGGCACGCGAATCCGTACTCCTTCTGCAGCCCTTCGAAGAGGTCGAGGACCTTCGCCTGCACGGAGACGTCGAGCGCCGATGTCGGCTCATCGGCGATGAGCAGCTTCGGACGCAGCGTCAGTGCTCGGGCGATGCCGATCCTCTGCCGTTGCCCGCCCGAGAGTTCGTGCGGGTAGCGGTTGCGCATCGAGGTCGGCAGCTCCACCGCGGACAACAGGTCCTCGACCCGTTTGCTCAGGGCCGGCCCCTTCATCCCCTCGTGGAGATAGAGCGGTTCGCCGATCGACTCACCGACGGGCAGCCTCGGGTTGAGCGAGGAGCCGGGATCCTGGAACACGATCCCGACCTCCTTGCGCAGAGGCCTCATCTGCTTGTTGCTCAGGCCCTTGATGCTCTTGCCGTTGACGACCATATCGCCCTCGACGGTCGGCAGCAGGCCGAGTGCGGCGCGCCCGATCGTGGTCTTACCCGAACCGGACTCACCGACCAGCCCCACGACCTCGCCGGGGCTGACCATGAGGTTGATGTGGTGGGCGGCGCGGAAGGCCTTCTTCCGGCCGATCGCCGGATACTCGATGGCCGCGTCCCGCAGCTGCAGGGCCGAAGGCTGTGAGAAGTCGGCCTGGGATCCGGGGTGGTAGTAGGTCTCCGTGGAGTCCATCTCGATCTGATGATCAACCTTCCCACGCTCGGCGATCTCACGCGATTCGGTGTCCAGATCGTCAGTCCGGCTCCCGCCTCCCTCTACCACGGTCGCGGAGCCGGCGTGCGTCGAGTCCAGAGAATCACGAGATCCGTCGATATGCGGATCGATCTCTTCTTCCTCACGATGTGCGGAGGAGATAGATTCGACAGCGTCGAGATTCGAGCCGAACACTGCACCGTCTGCCCCGGCTCCAAGGTGCGGCACAGCTTCGAGGAGCTGCTTCGTGTACGGATGCTGCGGTGCATAGAAGATCTCGTCGGCTGAACCCGCCTCCACCACGCGACCGGCCCTCATCACAATGATGCGGTCGGCCATATCGGCGACTACGCCCATGTCATGTGTGATGAGGATGATGCCGGCGTCGAGCTTCGACTTGAGTTCACGCATGAGCTTGAGGATCTCGGCCTGCACCGTGACGTCGAGCGCCGTGGTCGGCTCATCGGCGATGAGCAGCTTCGGCTGGCAGGCCAAGGCCTGCGCGATCATGATGCGCTGACGCTGACCGCCAGAGAGCTGGTGCGGGAACGAGTGGAAGCGGTCCTCCGGATCGGGCATCTCCACGAGGCGCATGAGCTCGAGAGCCCGCTCTTTTGCCTCCGTCGGGCCGATGTCTAGGTGGACGCGCAGCGTCTCCACGATCTGGTACCCGGCGGTGTAGACCGGATTGAGAGCGGTCATCGGCTCCTGGAAGATCACGGAGATCTCATTGCCGCGGATGCGCTGCATCCGCTCCTGCGGCATGCCGATGAGTTCGGTTCCGTTGAGCTTCGCCGAGCCTGTGGCCCGACCGTTGCTCGGCAGCAGTCCGAGCAGGGACATGCTCGACTGTGACTTTCCGGATCCGGACTCGCCGACGATGGCAAGCACCTCGCCCGCGTTGACCGTGTAATTGAGGCCTTCTGCGGCCGTCCACCATTCGTCGCTGACCCAGAAGCTGACGCCGAGGTCGTTGACGTCAAGGATCGGTGTGCCCTTTTCAACCGGTGTCTGAGACTCTGACTGTGCGGTCATCGCTTCGCTCCTTTCTGCGCCATGCGTTCGGCTTTCTTCATCTTCCTCCAGCTCGGGATCGTCTTCATACGCGGGTCGAAGGCATCGCGCAGACCGTCGCCGATGAAGTTCACACACAGAGCGATGACGATGATGAACAGACCGGGCCACCAGAACAGCCACGGGCGGGTGGCGAAGGAGGTCTGGTACTCGCTGATCAGCTGGCCCAAGGAGATTCCCGGAGGCTGGATACCGAAACCGAGGTAGCTCAGGGAGGCCTCGAGCACGATCGCCTGGCTCATGATCAGCGTGGTGTTGACGATGATCACGCCCATCGCGTTGGGCAACATGTGCTTGAACATGATGCGGAAGTCGCTGGCCCCGGCGACCCGTGCCGAGTCGACGAACTCGCGTTCGCGCAGCGACAGGAAGTCACCTCGCACCAGACGTGCCAGACCGACCCACAGAATCGCACCGAGGGCGAGGCCGAGCATCGGTCCGCTTGCGCCGCCGACGAGAACGCCGAGGATCGAACCGACGACGATGACCGGGAGGATGACGAAGGCATCGGTGATGCGCATGAGCACCGAGTCGATCCAGCCGCGGTAATAGCCGGCCAGCGCACCGACGACCGTTCCGATGACGAGGCAGACCGCCCCGATGATCACCATGACGACGAGCGAGATCTGCGTCCCCTTCATCACCCGGGCGAAGTTATCGCGGCCGATCTCGTCCTGTCCGAACGGGTGCTGACCGGGAGAGAAGATGTTCGACAGCGACCACGTCGGTGCTCCGCCGGGATTGACGACGGGCCCCGAAGCCGTGTGGGTGAACTGCCACCAGCCGGGGATCGCGCCGACACCCAGCGCGGTGAAGGCGAAGAGCGCCACGATGGCGAGGACGCCGATGCTGATCATCGCGCCTTTGTGGCGGAGGAACTTCTGGAAGACGATCCTGCCCTGTGACAGACCTTCGGTCTCCTTGGCTTCGATCGCATTGTCTCCGACCTCGGCGAGATCGGCGGAATTCTGATTGTCGTAGTTGGTACTCATGCGTTCACTCGGATTCTCGGGTCGAGGACGGCGTAGAGGAAGTCCGCGACCAGGTTGGCGATGATGGCGAGCAGGCCTGTGATGAGGATGTAGGCCATGATCGGATCGAGTTCGGACTGCCGCATCGAATCGATGAAGAGCTTGCCCATGCCGTTCCAGCCGAAGATCGTCTCTGTGATCACGGCACCGCCGATCATCGTGATGATGTCGACCGGGATGATCGACGCCAGAGGCAGCAGCGCATTGCGCAGGGCATGGCGCATGATCACGGTGCGTTCGTTCAGGCCTTTGGCCCGCGCCGTGCGAATGTAGTCCTGTCCCATCACCTCGAGCATCGATCCGCGAGTGTAGCGGGTGTACGAGGCGAAGGAGATGAGGATCAGTGCGATCGAGGGCAGCAGCAGGTGGGTGAATGAATCGAGGTTCGTCAGCCAGAAGTCTCCATCCATGTTCGGGGCCGAGGCACCGATCGTCGCGATCGGACGATTGTTGATCGCCGGGTCGTTCGAATACTCGGTCCATCCCTGGAGCACCCGGTCCGCGAAGATGAGAAACGCGATGATGATGGCCGTGAAGCTCGTCGTGCGCACAGTGTCCCAGGGATCTGGACCGCGGAAGGCGAGACCGACCGCAACGGCGACGCCGATGGCGACGATGAGCAGTCCGAACATCCACAGCCAATTCATCTCCACGTAGTAGAAGAGGTACTGCAGCGGCATGTACAGCAGGGCACCGATGACGGCGATCGACAGAGTCGCGTAGAGGACCCGCTTGTTCTTCAGCCCCGTGGACAGGAAGGTCATGACGACGGCCGCGCCGGCGCCGATGACGATGATTCCGACGATGCCGATGCTCGGCTGCTGCAGCCAGCCGCTGGCGAGAATGTAATAGATCGTCGCGAAGGTGATGATCGATGCGGCCAAGAAGGTGATGAGGCGGCGTTTCGCCCCACCGCCCAAGGCACCCATCCAGAACAGTCCCATGGCGAGACAGACGAGGATGATCGGCACCCAACTGCTCAGGGTCGGATCGTTGATGAAGTTGTTGATCTCGATTGCCCCGTACTGCTTGAGCAGCACCGCGACCCAGAACACGGGCAGCGAGTAGAGCAGGAACGAGACGAAGGTGATGAAGTAGTCGAAGCCCGAGTACTGGCGGATCGCGGAGATCATACCCACGGCGATGCCCAGGATGATGGCGACGATCGTCGAGGCGGTGATGAGCTTGATCGTGTTGACGATCGCGCCCTGCAGCTGGTCGGTGACTTCCTGCCCTGATTTCCACGCGATGCCGAGATCACACTGGCCGACCACGCATCCGCCGACGCCGGCGAGCCACTTGAAGTAGCGGACGACCGCGGGCGTGTCGAGGTCGAGGAGTCTGGTCCGGGATTCATAGAGGGCCGCGATGTTCGGGGAGGTGCTCGCGCGGAGATCCCAGAAGAAGTCGAGGGCGACGTTGAGGAGGAGATAGAGAACGAAGGTGACGACGAGGAGCACGAGTGCTGTCGAGAGGAGTCGTCTGAGGATGAATCTGATCATAGTGGTGTGTCCGTTTCAAACTTCCGAAGACGCCGCTGTGGGGACCACACAGTGATCCCCACAGCGGCTTGAGCGTGGAGAAGAACCGACCTCATCGAGGAGGTGTCAGTTCGTCTCCCACTCCCAGTAGTTCCAGAACATCGTCGGCGACACAGCTGTCGACTTCACATTCTTGACTTTGTCACGGTAGATCGTCAGCTCGGGGAACTGGAAGATCGGAGCACCGAAGGCATCCTCGCTGAGCATCTTCTCCATGTCCGTGAGCAGCTCTTCGTGCTCGTCCTCCTTGGACACGAGCAGCTCGTCGAGCAGCTTGTCCATATCCGGGTTGGAGTAACCGCCGTAGTTGTTCTGAGCTCCGGTGCGGAAGTTCGCATCGTTCTCGGTCACGCCGGTGCCCTCGGACTGCCAGCCGAAGAGCGAGACATCGTAGGTGCCGTCACCGAGGCGGGTGCCCCAGTTGACGTCTCCGACGTCTTCGATCTTGAAGCCGGCCTTCTCTGCCGATTCCTTGATCAGCTGGAACTCCTGCTGGCGGCGGGCGTTCGTGTTGTCGTACATCACACGCACGGTCGGAGCGTCGGCCCCGGCCTCTTCGAGCAGCTTCTTCGCGGCGTCGACGTCGACAGTGGTCGCATCGACGACCCCGTTGGCTCCGGTGATCGCGTCGTACATCGGCGATCCGGGAACCTGCGAGTAGGAATCGCGGGTGACGGCCTGATCGTTGAGCGGCTTGATGATCTTCTCGACGATGTCCTCACGCGGCAGAGTCTTGAGGAAGGCCTGGCGGACCTTCTTCGCCTTCTCCTCATCGCCGCCGTTCGCCTCGGGGTCGAAGGGACCCTTGTTGTCGAACGTGAAGTCCACATGCTCGTAGGTAGCGCCGTCGGCCGAGTCGACGGTGACACCGTCGAGGTCTTCGGCGGCGGAGAGCACGTCAGCGGTCGCCTGCGGCTGAGTCATGTCGACCTCACCGTTCTCGACTGCCTGGATCATCGCCATCGGGTCGCCGTTGTAGCGCACGGTCACGGTCTGGACCTTGGGCTTGACGGAACCGGAGTAGTTGTCGTCGAGTTCGAGGGTGACGTACTGCCCCTCTTCGAACTTCGTCATCTTGTACGGTCCGCTATGGACGAGCAGATCCTCATCCTCGGGCATCGAGGTGAAGTCGAACCCGGTGTTCCAGGTGTTCGAGATCTTCGAGAGCTTTTCGGTGTCCTTGTCCTTGATCGCGTCGAGGATCGCCTGCTTACCTTCGGCAGCGTCGTCGACCCCGAGGGCCTTCTTCGCCACGATGTGCGCGGGCACACCGACGCCGTCGGCACCGGTGCCGAACTCGGTCTGCCAGTCGGCATAGGGCTTGGAGTATTCGAGGGTGATCTCCTTGCCGTCATCGGAGATCTCCGGGAAGTCCTTGATGAGGGCGGAGCCGGCGGTCGAGGAGTCGAAGTAGACGGTCTTCTCGTCGTTCTCCTTGACAGCACCTTCGTCATCGTTGTTCGACTCGACGGTGTTGAAGTTCGACGATGTGCCTGCCCAGGTCAAGGCGAGGTCGGCCGCGTCGACGGGGGTGCCGTCAGACCATTTGGCATCGTCGTTGAAGGTGTACTTGACCTTGAGGGGATCCTCGGAGACCTGCTCGACCTTGCCGAGTGCGCCGTCCTGAACTTCGAGGTCGCCGTCGTAGTAGCCGAAGTTGTCATTCATCATGTAGGTGAGAATGGCGTTGGAGACGGCATTGCCGTTCGCGGTCAGGGTGTTCATCGAGCGGAAGGATTCGTTCCAACCGATGTTCACAGCCGAGTTATCGGATGACTGCTCGTCATCGCCGCCGCCGGGGGGTGTGCAGGCAGTGAGCACCATTGCTGCTGCGGCAACTGAGGCTCCGGCTGCGAGGAAGCGCTTTTTCACGTTCTCTCCTTGTTGTCGTAGGGCGAGTCACCCTCGTGCTTGCATCCCAAGTCCGGGATGCTCTCCGGTCATTCGTGCCCTGATCGGGCATGTGACCGCGTTCATGTTTTTCACATGGAATGCATCAAAGCTAATCCACTCGCCACTGTGACAGAGTCCACATATTGAGCATCCTTAGGAATCGTTACCGTTTCGAAACCAAGGAAACATACAAGAAACCTGAAGTCTCAATGGATAGGATGTTCAGGTGGTAAACAGTGAGATGGGTCGCAACTCAGACGAAATTCAGCCGACGATTGTGCGGACGACGAGTTCGACGGTGCTCTTCATCGTCATCGCCGCCATCTGCGTGCTCGGCCTCGGGTCGATCGTGCTCGGGGACTTCACCATGCGCGGCCTGGCCGTGGCAGGGATTCCGGTCGCCGTGCTGACGCTCGTCTTCGTGCTCTACCGATTCCCGCGGGTCGAACTCGGACAACAGCAGATCGGCCTGGTCAATCCGCTCAAGACGATCGCAGTCCCCTGGAACCTCGTCGACGGCTTGGACACCCACTTCGGGTTGTCGGTGCGCACGCATGAGAAGACTTACTCGTCCTGGCCGTTGGCGGGCAAGGGCAAGAAGATGGAGAAGGACGAGCGCGGCATCCGCAGTCTCATGGACAATCCCAGCCCCGCTGTGGACACCGTCCTCGACCGCTATGCCGCTCTGAGCGATGCGGAGCTGGCCAATCCCCGCGGCGAGCGGACGATCACGGAGCGGTGGAATCTCGCCATTATCATCGCGCTGATCGTCGCGATCGTCTGGGCAGTGTTCGGATTCACCGCCCTGCCCAGCTGATCACCAGCCGCGCTCGCGCCACTCCCCCAGCTTCGGACGTTCGGTGCCGAGAGTCGTGGCGTCTCCGTGCCCCGGGAGCACCTGGGTCTCATCGGGCAGCTGCGCGAAGACGCGTTCCTCAAGATCGTCCATGAGCGAGGTGAAGTCCTCGGGTGACCACGTCTTGCCGGGTCCGCCGGGGAACAGCGAATCTCCGGAGAAGAGGATGGTCTCTCCCCCATCGCGCAGCAGCAGGGCGATGGAGCCCGGGGTGTGACCGCGCAGTCCGATCGCCTGGAGCACGAAGCCGCCGAAGTCTCCGACGTCGAGGTGCTCGACCGGATGGGCGATGTCCACGCCTTCGGCCTCCGTGATCGCCGCGGCATCCGGTGCGCCGGCGATGGTCAGCGCATCGGGATAGCTCGCCGAGGTGGCCCGCAGCGCCCGAATATGATCCCAATGCTGATGGGTCGTGATGATCGCACGCAGGACCGGCTCGGCCGCGGTGTCCGCGGCGCCGGCTGCCACCAGCTCCGTGATCGCCTCGGCGTCGTCAGCGGCGTCGATGAGGACCTGGGAGCCCGATTCGCGGGCGGTGATCAGGTAGACGTTGTTCGCCATCTCGGAGACGGCGATCTGCCGGATGACGACGTGTTCGGTTTCGATCGTGTTCACCATGCACCTCTCGTGTACTGCGTCGGATACGGTCCCGGCTCCACACCGAGATCGTGGGCGGCTCGCTGCGGCCAGGACGGCTCACGCAGGGCCACCCTGGCGAGGAAGATCGCGTCGGCCTGATCCGTGCCGAGGATGGTCTCGGCCTGCTCCGGATCCGTGATGAGTCCGACCGTTCCCGTGGGCACCCCTTCGGCGTGGATCGCCGCCGACAGCGGCACCTGATAGCCAGGTCCCACGGGCACCTTGACGGGAACGTTCCCGCCTGAGGACACATCGACGAGGTCGACACCGCGGGCGTGGAGGTCACGGGAGACCTCGACCGCCTCGGCGATGTCGAATCCGCCCTCCTGCCATTCGCTGGCAGAAAGCCGGACGAACACCGGAACCTGCTCCCCCACCGCAGCGCGCACTGCCTGATAGGTCTCGACGAGCAGCCGTGAGCGACCGGCCAGATCGCCGCCGTATTCGTCGCTGCGTTCATTGGACAGCGGGGACAGGAACGAATGGAGCAGATAGCCGTGGGCGGCGTGCAGTTCGACGAGGTCGAATCCGGCATCCACGGCCCGGACGGCAGCGGCCGCGAAGGCCTCGACCACCTCGGCGATGTCCTCGCTCGTCATCTCGCTCGGTTCCGCATATCCCGGATAGGCGATCGCGCTGGCTCCCAGGGTCGGCCAACCGCCCTCGGCCTCGGGGACGCTGCCCCGTGGATTGCCGTCGAAGGGACGGTAGGTGCTGGCCTTGCGGCCCGCATGGGCCAGCTGCACGCCGATCGCGCTGCCCTGGGAATGGACGAAGTCGACGACCTCGGACCAGGCTGCGGCCTGATCGTCATTCCAGATACCCGCGTCCTGGGGCGAGATGCGCCCCTCCGGGACGACGGCCGAGGCCTCGGTGAGGATGAGCCCGAAGCCGCCCTGAGCGCGGGCGCCGAGGTGGACGAGGTGCCACGTGCCCGGCATGCCGTCCTCGGCTTCGCAGGAGTACTGACACATCGGTGCCAGCCAGATGCGATTGGCGACCTCGAGGCCGCGGAAGGTGATCGGGGCGAACAGCTGAGTCATAGGGCTCCCAGGAAATCGTGGATGTGGTCGAAGACGATGTCCGGGTGTTCGGCCATCGCCAAGTGCGCGGCGTCGGGGACCGTGACGAGTTCGGCACCCTCGACCTGCCCGGCCATCTCGGACATGGCCTCGGGAGTGCAGCCGGGGTCCTGCGATCCGGCCATGAACAGCGTGGGCACGCTGATGCCGTGGAGTCCGCCGCCGAGGTCGTAGCTCTGCAGGGCCTGGGCGCAGGCGATGTAGGCCTCGTCGTCGATCGCGGCGAGATCGGCGAGGATGAGGGGGCCGGTGGCGATGTCCTCGGTGAGGAAGCCCGCGGCGAACCAGCGGTCGGCGGTGTCGTCGACGAGGCCGCGGGTGCCGTCCTCGCGGACGTCCTTGATGCGCTCGGCCCAGGATTCGGGTGTGCCGAACTTCGTCGCGGTCGCACAGGCGATGAGTCCGGTCAGGGATTCGGGGTGTTCGAGAGCCAGAGTGAGGCCGATGCCTCCGGAGATCGAGACTCCGCAGTAGGCGAACTTCTCGACGCCGATCTCGGCCAGGGAGTCGACGAGGCCGGCGGCGAGGTCGGAGATCGTGAAACCGGCACCCGCCTCGGAGCCGGCGGCCGCTGCGGCCGGAGTCGTCGAGGTGCCCGCTGCGGGGGCTGGGAAGGTGTGCCCGGGCAGGTCGGAGAGGTAGATCTGATAGTCGTCGGCGAGTCGAGCGGCCACGGCCGACCACAGCGGCAGGCGGGTGCCCAGAGCATTGCCGAACACGAGGACGGGTGAACCGGGATTGTCGTTGAAGGCATGGACTGAGATACGCATGGCAGGCTCCTAGCAGGTGACGTTAACGGAGAAGTGATCGAGTGGACGGTGCCGTTCGAGGTCAGGAGTCAACACTGGTCAGCCTACCGCCGGAGTACTCGAGATAACAGCGCGGGCACAGCGATTCGTAGGTCACCGCATTGCCGTCGATGGCGACCTGATCACCGTCGAAGATGAAGGTCCCATCGACGAGGCGGCCGTTGAACATCGCCTTGCGACCGCAGCGGCAGATGGTCTTGAGTTCTTCGAGGGTGTGGGCGATCTCGAGCAGTCGGCCCGATCCGGGGAAGGCCTTGGTCCGGAAGTCCGTGCGAATTCCGTAGCACATCACCGGCACCGAGGCGTTGGTGGCGATGCGCATGAGCGAATCGACCTGTGTGGGGCTGAGGAACTGCGCCTCGTCGATGAGCAGGCAGGCCACGGGAGCCTTCGGAGTGTCGATGGATTCGAGGAGAGCGTCGTGGTCGACGTAGTCGGCGTGCTCGGCATAGATGGTCTCGACATCGGCCTCGGGTGGGATGAGGAAGTCGACCTCCCGGGTGACGCCGAGGCGGGAGACGATCTCCGAGGCGCCCTTCGTGTCGATGTCCGGTTTGGCCAGCAGCACCCGCTGTCCGCGCTCCTCGTAGTTGAAGGCGGCCTGGAGCAGCGCGGTCGACTTGCCGGAGTTCATCGCCCCGTAGCGGAAGTAGAGTTTGGCCACCGTGCTCCTCTTTCTGTTGTCCGTGCCGACTGCCCGTGGCGACTGTCCGTGCCGACACAGAAGACTACCGGTTCCGTCTGCCGGTTCCGCCCCCGCGTGTGAGCACTCTCATCACAGGCCGCCGTCTACCGAAATCACAGGAAAGGTAAGATGAAGCTGACAAACCCCAAGACGATGCGGAGTAGTCCATCACTATGGCTAAAATCATTTACACGCGCACGGATGAAGCGCCGCTTCTGGCGACGTACTCGCTCAAGCCGATCATCGAAGCCTTCGCCACCTCGGCGGGTGTCGAGGTCGAGACCCGAGACATCTCCCTCGCCGCGCGCGTGCTGGCGCAGTTCAACGATCGCCTCCCCGAGAACCAGCAGGTCGCCGACTCGCTGGCCGAACTGGGCGAGCTCGCTCAGACTCCGGACGCGAACATCATCAAGCTGCCCAACATCTCTGCCTCGGTGCCCCAGCTCAAGGCCACGATCGCCGAGCTGCAGTCGCAGGGCTACGATCTCCCCGACTACCCGGAGGAGCCTGCCACCGCCGAGGAGAAGGACGTTCGCTCCCGCTACGACAAGGTCAAGGGCTCGGCCGTCAACCCGGTCCTGCGTGAAGGCAACTCCGATCGTCGCGCACCCGAGGCCGTGAAGAACTTCGCCAAGGCCCACCCGCACTCCATGGGCGATTGGTCCGCTGATTCGAAGACCAATGTCGCGACGATGGCGGCAGGCGACTTCCGTGACAACGAGAAGTCAGTGATCCTCGAGGCCGATGACACCCTGCAGATCCGCCTGCGCACTGCCGCCGGAGAGACCACGGTACTCAAGGAGTCCCTGCCTGTGCTCGCCGGAGAGATCGTCGATGCCACGAAGATGGACGCCGCCGCCCTCGGCGAGTTCGTCACGGCTCAGATCGAACGCGCCAAGGCCGAAGGGGTTCTCTTCTCCGTCCACCTCAAGGCCACGATGATGAAGGTCTCCGACCCCATCCTCTTCGGCAAGGTCATCGAGGCCTTCTTCCCCGAGGTCTTCGCCGAATACGGTGAGGCCCTCGCCGAGGCGGGACTGACCTCCGACAACGGCCTGGCCGCCATCATCGGCGGGCTCGACGAGCTCGCTGCCGACGTCGCCGCCGGAGTCAAGGCCGGAATCGAGAAGGGCCTGACCGACGGCCCGTCCCTGGCCATGGTCAACTCCGACAAGGGCATCACCAACCTCCACGTGCCCTCCGACGTCATCGTCGATGCCTCGATGCCGGCGATGATCCGCGTCGGCGGCAAGATGTGGAACAAGGACGACCAGACCCAGGACACGCTGGCTGTCATCCCCGATTCCTCTTATGCCGGGGTCTACCAGACCGTGATCGAGGACTGCCGCGCCAAGGGCGCCTTCGACCCGACGACGATGGGCACCGTTCCCAACGTCGGTCTGATGGCGCAGAAGGCCGAAGAGTACGGCAGCCACGACAAGACCTTCGAGATCGCCGAGGCGGGTGTCGTCGAGGTCGTCAACTCCGCCGGCGAGGTGCTGCTCAGCCACGAGGTCGCCGCCGGTGACATCTGGCGTGCCTGCCAGACCAAGGACATCCCGGTCCGCGACTGGGTCAAGCTCGCCGTCACACGGGCCCGCCTGTCGGAGACCCCGGCCGTGTTCTGGCTCGATGAGACCCGCGCCCACGATCGCAACATCCGGGCGAAGGTCGAACAGTACCTGGGCGATCATGACACCGAAGGCCTCGACATCCGGATCATGAACCCGGTGGAGGCCACCCAGTTCTCGATCGACCGGATCCGCGAAGGCAAGGACACCATCTCGGTGACCGGCAACGTGCTGCGTGACTACAACACCGACCTGTTCCCGATCCTCGAGCTCGGCACCTCGGCGAAGATGCTCTCCGTGGTTCCGCTCATCGCCGGTGGCGGACTATTCGAGACCGGTGCCGGCGGTTCGGCCCCGAAGCACGTGCAGCAGCTGGTCGAAGAGAACCACCTGCGTTGGGATTCCCTCGGCGAGTTCCTCGCCCTGGCCGAATCCTTCCGCCACGAGTTCAACGTCCACGGCAACGAGCGTGCCGGCGTGCTCGCCGACACCCTCGATGCGGCCACTGGCAAGTTCCTCGAAGAGAACAAGTCGCCTTCACGCAAAGTTGGCGAGATCGACAACCGCGGCAGCCACTTCTTCCTCACCCTCTACTGGGCGCAGGAGCTGGCGGCACAGACCTCCGACGAGGCACTGGCCGAGGCGATCGCACCGGTGGCGAAGGCACTCACGGAGAAGGCCGACACGATCACGGCCGAACTGCTCGAGATCCAGGGCAGCCCCGTCGACCTGGGCGGCTACTACTACCCCAACGATGCGAAGACCGAAGCGGCCATGCGCCCCTCGGCCACGCTCAACGAGATCATCGCCACCCTCAGCGAAAAGGTCTGATCGACTCGGTTCGATCCGTTCCGGGACCACCGACTCATGCGCCTCATCAGCGACTATGATGGGGCGCATGAGTACTCAAGACCCGCGTGGCGAATCCCAGACGCCCGAAGAGCTGTTGGCCGAGACCCAATCCGTATTGGGTGAGGACGCTCCGACGACCGGTGACACTCGCGAAGTCGAACCGCAGGGCGGAGGCGCCACACGAGGTGGCGAGGTCACGCAGGGCGGTCAGCAGCCGACCCCTGCCGGCCGGAAATCCGAGCTGCCCACAGCCAAGGGCGGGTCCGGAATGTCGGCGGGGATGTGGATCTCCCTCATCCTCGGCGCCGTCATCGTCGTACTGCTCCTGATCTTCATTCTGCAGAACAATGTTCCCGCCGACTTCCAGTACTTCGGCTGGCAGTTCCAGCTGCCGCTCGGAGTCGCCATGCTCTTCGCGGCCATCGGCGGCATCTTCATTGCCGGCATCATCGGCTCTGTGCGCATCTTCGTTCTCAGCCGCAAGCTCAAGAAGATCGACAAGGCGCTGGGCCGCTGATCGATGGCGTTCCACCCCAGTTTCACCGTTCTGCCCACTGAGCTCCCTGCCGCCCTCGTCCTCGCCGACACCGCCGCGGTTGCCGAATGGGCCCGCACCGATGACTCCGTGCTCACCGAGCAGGAGATCAACTATGCCGCCGAGTTCGACCCCGAGGTCGCGACGACCTGGTCGGCCGGACGAGTCGTGTTGCGGCACGTCCTCGGCTCCCACCTCGAGAAGGACCCCGCATCGATCGAGATCCGCCTCGACTCGGCCGGCAAGCCCCGGGTCGACGAATGCGAATTCTCCGTCACCCGCGCCCGGCGCCTGGTCCTCGTGGCGGTAGGTGAGGATCCGGTGGGAGTCGATCTGGAAGCCGTTCCCGAGCACGCCGTGGCCGCCGAGGCGATGCAGCTGCTGCACCCACAGGAGCGCGCCGAGCTCGAACAGCTTCCCGAGGAATCCCTGGCCGAAGAGTTCGTGCGCGTCTGGGCGCGCAAAGAAGCCTTCCTCAAAGCGCTGAGCACCGGACTGGCCCGCGACCCCGGGATGGACTACATCGGCACGGGCACTGCACCGCAGTCACCGCATCCGGACGTCGAGATCGACGACCTCGTGGCGGGCATTCCCGAGAGCTACCGCGCCGCAATCGCCTTCAACCGCTGACTCGAAGTCTGTGCAGCCCGTCGGATCGGTCGCAGACACGAGGCGTCAGCGAGAGGCTTTCGCCCTCGATCCACAGTTCCGTCGTCAACACCGTCTCGGGAGACGGTGTTGACGACGGAACTGTGGACTGAGAAGCCCGTGCAAGGGGAATGACCCTCAGAAGGTCACTGAGCGCGATCGTCTGCCTCGTCTCCGGCGAAGTCGGGGCCGTTGGCGCCGGTGGTGAAGACCACGGCGACGCCCAGGGAGCCGAGTCCCAGATAGCCGAACCACACGAAGGCCGCCGCCGGATTGTCCTCCAGTGCAAGGACCACCGCGACGATCGTCGACAACAGCCACAGGGAGTCGAAGAGCGCCAGGTATCTGGCGTGGCTCCTCTCACCCTTGCGCACTCCGTAGGAGATCTCCGTGGCCGCGCTGAGGAAGAGGAGCACCACGGCCGTGATGGACAACCACCTCGGCGCGAGGAGGAAGCTCTCCACTGCAGGCAGGAAGACGCAGATCGCGCCGGCGACGAGCAGCTTGAAGACGCCATCGGCGACGAACCCGAACTTCAACATGGAACCAGCCTACTCAACAGGGTCTGCAGCGTCTCAAGCGCCTGCCGGAGTACCTCGGCCTCGACGTTCGAATGCGCGATGACGATGCCGTGTCGGACATCGTTCGCGCCGGCCCATCCTTCGGCCAGGGAGGCCACGAGGATGCCGCGTTCCCTCAGCTGGGTCCGCAGCGTCTGCGCCTCCGCCTCGCCGGTTTCGATGACGAGTGTGCGTCCGTCGTGGACGAGTCCGGGGATCTCACCGATGCCGGAGACCACCGACTCGGCCGCGCGCAGCCTGCGGCGGCCCCGGGAGATGCGTCGTCGCAGTCCGCCGGAGCTGAGGTACGAGCCGATCGCCGTCTGCATCACCGGGGAGAACGCAGGACCGAGCGCCGTACGCAGCTCCATCAGTCGGATGCCGATGCTGCCGCGGGCGACGAGGTACCCGGTCGACACCGCCGAGGTGAGAAGGGTCGAGAACGTCCCGATGTGCACGACCTGCGCCGACGAGCTGCCGGATTCGGCGAGGTCGTAGAGCGTGGGCACGAGCGTGCGGGTCAGGCGGGCTTCGCTGTCATAGTCGTCCTCGATGACGATGACGTCGTTGCGTGCCGCCCATTCGAGCAGCCTGACCCGTTCGTCGACCGGCATCGGGGTCCCATGGGGGAACTGGTGGTTGGGAGTGACGACCACGGCACCCACACGAGGATCCGAGGAGGCGGTGGGATCGACCGCGGAGTCGAGGGGTACGAGATCGCGATCGGCCATCGCCTGTCGCAGGCCCGGGAAGCCGGGGTTCTCGACCGCGATCGCCCCGGTGATTCCCACCGTCAGCAGCAGCCGCAGACCGTCGCGTGAGCCGCTCGTGAGAATCACATCATCAGGGTCGACGGCCATCCCACGGCTCAGACGCAGATAGTCCGCGATCGCCCACCGGGCGCTCGGCTGCCCGAGCGGATCGATCGGCCCGGGATCGGTGTCGAGCGATTCACGCCAGGCACGTCGGAAGGCGGGCTCGCGGAGGGGGTCGTCACCGCCGAAGCCCGGCCGCAGGTCGACGTAGTTGCGCAGCCGCCGGCGCGGAGACTCCGACGTGGCCGGCCGGTGAACGCTGAGGTGCCCGGTGCCGGAGAGCTCAGGGTTGACCCGCGTGGCCGAGCGCTCGGCGCTGACGAGGAACCCTTCGACCCCGAGCTGGGTATAGGCGGTCTCGACCGACCCGCGAGAGATCCCGAGATGCGCCGACAGCCTCCGGCTCGAGGGCACCGGTTCGCCGGGGCGCAGCGTTCCGGAGGCGATGAGTCGGCGGATCTCCTGGGCGAGCTGATCGGGCAGGGGCGTGGAACTCTCCCGGCTCACCTCGACCGGCAGTGCGACACCGTCGGCGCGCGGCATCGGTGCGACCGCAGATCCGGGTGAGGTCGACTCACCTCGCCGAGGCGGCCGTCCGTTCCGCAGTGATGTGTCCATGCTCCGATCATACTGGCCCAAAATTCTGCGCGATCTCTGGCACTCTCACTGAGCCAAAGGTCGGTTTAGGCTGAACGAGAACGGCCGTTCACCCATCAGTTCAGATCTGCCACCGACTCTCTTCGTCGACCGTCGGCGGCAGATGCGCATACCCGAAGTGAACGGAAATCACCGCAATGACCCAGACACAGACTCTGCTCAACACCGGCCTGGCCCAGATGCTCAAGGGCGGCGTCATCATGGATGTCGTCAACGCCGAGCAGGCCCGCATCGCCGAAGCCGCCGGCGCCTCGGCCGTCATGGCCCTCGAACGCGTGCCCGCCGACATCCGCGCCCAGGGCGGCGTCGCCCGGATGAGCGATCCAGAGCTCATCGAGTCGATCATCGAGACGGTCTCAATTCCGGTCATGGCCAAGGCCCGCATCGGACACTTCGTCGAGGCCCAGATCCTGCAGACCCTCGGTGTCGACTACATCGACGAATCTGAGGTCCTCTCCCCCGCCGACTTCGTCAATCACATCGACAAGTCCGTCTTCGAAGTGCCCTTCGTCTGCGGGGCGACCAACCTCGGCGAGGCCCTGCGCCGCATCACCGAAGGTGCGTCGATGATCCGCTCGAAGGGAGAGGCCGGGACCGGCGACGTCTCCGAGGCGATGCGCCACCTGCGGACCATCAACTCCGAGATCCGCGCCCTGAGTGCCAAGAGCGAGGATGAGCTCTACGTCGCCGCCAAGGAGATCGCCGCGCCGTACCCACTGGTCAAGCAGGTCGCGAGCCTCGGACGACTGCCCGTGGTCACCTTCGTCGCCGGCGGCATCGCCACCCCGGCCGATGCGGCGATGATGATGCAGCTCGGAGCCGACGGCGTCTTCGTCGGCTCGGGGGTCTTCAAGTCCGGCAACCCCGAGGCCCGGGCGAAGGCCATCGTCGAGGCGACCACCCACTTCGATGATGCGGCAGCCGTGGCGAATGCCTCCCGCGGACTCGGTGACGCCATGGTCGGGATCAATGTCGCCGACGTTGCGGCACCCCACCGTCTGGCCGAACGCGGATGGTGAGAGTCGGCGTCCTCGCCCTCCAGGGAGCCTTCCGCGAACATCTCACGATGCTCACCTCCCTGGGGGCCGAGACCCGTCGGGTCACCCGCCCCGAGCATCTGCCCGGACTCGATGCGATCGTCCTGCCCGGCGGAGAATCCAGCGCCATGGTCCGCCTCGCCGCCGGCACCGGATTCTTCCCGGTCCTCGGACGCACGATCCGGGCGGGACTGCCGACATTCGGCACCTGTGCCGGTCTCATCCTGCTCGCCGATCGCCTCGGCGACGATTCGCTGGACGGGTACGACCGCCTCGGCGGGCTCGATGTCACGGTGGCGCGCAATGCCTACGGCAGGCAGCGGGAGTCGTTCTCGGCGCCTGTGGCGATCACCGGCCTGTCGGGAGACTTCACCGCCACTTTCATCCGGGCGCCGCGGATCCTCGACAGCGGCCCAGGAGTCGAGATCCTCGCGCGTCATGACGGGCATCCGGTCCTCGTGCGAGCGGCGAATGTGTGGGGTGCCAGCTTCCATCCCGAGCTGGGTGAGGACCTGCGAATCCACGCAGAATTCCTCCACCACCTCGGTGCGGCTGTGTAAAGATTGCCCTATGACTACTCAGCCACTGCAGACGCTCAAGGACGGCTACACCTTCGACACTCCGACAGTTCAGCTGGGAGTGGCCCTCGACGGCGAGGAGCTCTCACCGGACACCCCGATCTCGATCCCGCTGGGCATGTTCAACCGGCACGGCCTGGTCGCCGGTGCCACGGGAACGGGCAAGACCGTGACCCTGCAGGTGCTCGCCGAACAGCTCTCCCGCGCCGGTGTCCCGGTCTTCGCCTCCGATATCAAGGGCGACCTCTCGGGCATCGGTGCGGCCGGAACCGAATCCGAGAAGCTGCGCAAACGCCTCGACGCGGCCGGTCAGGAGTGGGAGCCGAAGGCCAACCCGACCGAGTTCTACACGCTCGGCGACTCCGGACTCGGCACTCCGCTGCGCGCGACGGTGACTTCCTTCGGTCCGATTCTGCTGGCCAAGGTCCTCGAGCTCAACGACACCCAGGAATCCGTGCTCTCGCTCGTCTTCCACTACGCGGACAAGGCCGGACTGGCCCTGCTCGATCTCAGCGATCTGCAGGCCGTGCTCTACTTCCTCACCTCTGCTGAGGGCAAGGCCGACCTCGAGAGCATCGGCGGGGCATCGAAGGCCACCGTGGGCGTCATCCTGCGCAAGATCTCCGAGCTGAGCGCGCAGGGCGGAGACGTGTTCTTCGGCGAACCCGAGTTCGACACAGCCGATCTGCTGCGCACCGATGACAACGGTGCCGGCATCGTCTCCGTGCTCGAGCTGCAGAAGCTCAACCAGTCCCCTGCCCTCTTCTCCACCTTCCTCATGTGGCTGCTCGCGGACCTGTTCCAGGATCTGCCCGAGGTCGGCGATCCGGACAAGCCCTCCCTCGTCTTCTTCTTCGATGAGGCGCACCTGCTCTTCGCCGATGCCTCGAAGGCGTTCCTGCAGTCGGTGACGCAGACCGTGCGCCTCATCAGGTCCAAGGGCGTGGGCGTCTTCTTCGTCACCCAGACGCCGAAGGATGTGCCTGAGGACGTGCTCGCCCAGTTGGGTTCGCGGATCCAGCATCAGCTGCGGGCGCACACCCCCAATGATGCGAAGGCGCTCAAGGCGACCGTGCAGACCTTCCCGAAGTCCGATTACGACCTTGCCGAACTGCTGACGACCCTGGGTACCGGTGAGGCCGTGGTGACCGTGATGGACCCCGACGGTGTGCCCACTCCCGTGGCGCCGACGCGGATGCGGGCACCGGAATCGAAGATGGGTCCGATGGGTGAGGGCGAGGTCACCGCGGCGGTCAAGGCATCGGATCAGTACGAGAAGTACGGGACCGCGATCGACAACGAGTCGGCCCGGGAGATCCTCGCCAAACGCCTCGAATCCGGTTCCGAGGCTCATGCCGAGGAGCAGGCCGCGGGTCAGTCCTCGCCGGGGACGCCGGATCCTCAGGGTTCCTCGGACTCTGCGGACAAGGTGCCGTTCCCGGAGGAAACCGGGTCGACACCGGGTTCGAAGTCCCGGTCGAAGAAGGAGCCCGCGGAGGAGAACATGTTCTCCCAGGTGGTGAAGTCCTCCGCGTTCAAA
Source organism: Brevibacterium sp. GP-SGM9 (assembly GCF_047300845.1). Taxonomy (NCBI): domain Bacteria; kingdom Bacillati; phylum Actinomycetota; class Actinomycetes; order Micrococcales; family Brevibacteriaceae; genus Brevibacterium; species Brevibacterium sp. GP-SGM9. Next base: position 755,728 of record NZ_CP178563.1, read on the forward strand.
CAGTTCACCCGCACCGCCGCCAGGGAGATCGCCCGCGGCATCTTCGGCACTTCACGCCGTCGCCGCTAGGGTTCTCCGCCCGGTGCGGCAGCTCGGTCCGATCCTGAAGATCGGAATGCCGCATCAGGTCCGGAATGCTCAGTCCTCTGCCTCCGGGACGAGGACTCGCAGCCGTGTGGTCCCGGCGCTGATGCGCATGCCCAGACAGTCTCCGATGGGGTCCCCGTCGAGATGCGCCGGCTCCGGGGAGTCGAGTCCGATCGTGAGTTCACGGCCCGTCCGATAGTTCATGGTCGCCGGCGCACCCGGTCGACCCTGCAGGCAGGCGGCGGCGATGCGGGCCCAGTCGCCAAGGCGGTCCCCCGGTTCCTCGGCCAGTGGCCCGACGCTGAGGAACGAGAAGTCGTCCGCGTCGATCCGGGCCTGCGGAAACACCGGGATGGGACCGGCCGGGCGGGCAACCTTCGAGGCCATGATCGACCACCTCGGCGATGGTGCTCCGTTGGTATCGGGAACCCCGGCGGTGGGCGCATCGATTCGGGCGTCCATGCTCGGGGCGAAGAGTGCCCGCACTCCTCCGAGGGCGTAGCCGAGGAGGCCGGGGGCGCGTCCGTGCTCTGCCACGGCCCGAGCGTCTCCGCCGAGGCCTGCCAGGCAGATGAAGTGGCTGCGCTGCCAGTGTCCGTCGACGTCGAGGTATTCGACGTCATTGATCGGAACCCCGATCTCCCGCGTCGACCCGGGCTGGGCGCACGCCGCGATGGCACGGCTGGCGCACGCCGTGATGGCGTGGCTGACGCACGTCGCGATGGCATGCCGGTGGGACCGGATCCCCACATGTCGGCTGAGCACATTCGCCGTCCCGGTCGGAACCAGCATCACCGGTGTTTCGGCGGCCGCCAGCACCGGTGCGGCGGCGCGGATCGTTCCGTCCCCTCCGAGGATGATCACGATGTCCGCGCCCCAGGCGATGAGGTCACTCGCCTGCCAGGCGCCCGATCGTTGGGGTGTCGTCGAGAAGCTGCGATACCGGATCCGCTGTGCCCTGAGCCGCCGAACCAGATCTGCGTAGGCTCGCGTGGTGCGCGCATGTTTGGGATTGACGATGATTCCGACGTGCACGAGGTCATCCGTGACCATTTTCCTGTCCTCCTTTCTCCACCCCACCGCTGTGGGCGCGCGATCAGCCGAAGGCAGGATGGGTCGCGGCGACCGCCTCGGCGGCCTCAATGTCCGGGTTCTCACCGTCGAAGGGTTCGATGACCACGCGCGGACCGGTCTTTCGGGGTGAGCGCTTCCACGTGCCTCGGGCTGTGGTGGCTTGGATGACCGTGTTCTTGAACATGCCGTTGCCGCCGGGGACGACGGCCTTCTCATGTGTCCGGGCGAGTGTGGCGCTGCGGTCCTTGTAGCCGAGGATGATCTCGTCGAAGCCGGGCAGCAGCAGGGTGGCCTGGGCGTCTCTTTCCCAATCGGCCAGTCGTTCTTCGAGGTCGGGGGCGTGGAAGACATCGATCCCATCGACGTGGGCCTGCACGATCTCCCCGGATTCGACCGCGGCTGCCAGTGCCTTCTTGATTCCGGTCTTCGGCAGTCCCATCCAGCGGGCGGTGTCGTCGACGGTGACCGGGCCGTGGCTGAGGACATAGCGCCTGGTCCATTCGTGCAGGGCGGCCTCCGCATCGAGGAGGGTCGGTGGGGGCACCCATTCGTCGGTGAGGACGTACTTCAGATCGTCTTTGTCCGTGATCGTCGGGGCCTGGACGATGATGCCCTGCAGCGCGAGGGTGGTGATGAGGTACCGGTCGTGCCCGTATTCGTCTCCGGCGTCGAGCGGGGCGAAGGCATCGAGGAGTTCCTGCCTGGTCAGAGGACCACGGTCACGGATCGCCTCGGCGGCCAGGTCTGCGGCGGTGTCGAGCATGGCATCGGTGATGCCGAAGAATTCGCGACGTTTGGCCGTGGACTTGATCAATCGCTGTCCGGTCAGGCCGAGGATCCAGCCGACGTCCTTCGCGGTCGTGAGGTGGATGGTTCCCCGCTGGGTCCAGGTGCGCACGATCTCTCCGGAGTCCAAGGCGGCTCTTACCGCGTCCACGCCCGTTCCCGAACCGTCCGGGGCGTCCTCACCCGGGCGGGAATCGGCGCGCAGGGCAACCGAGACGAGAGCTCCGCCGAAGGCTTGTGCCTGCACGCACCCGAGGTGTTCGACGACAGCAGCTGCCGGGGAGAGTGCGCTGCCGGTCGGGGACGTCGGTGCCGGGCCGATGAGCCCCTGGGAGATCAAACGCGCGGCGGAGACCTGACTTGTGTCCATGGCTCAACGATAGTCGAGAGGTCCGGGGTTCACCCGAGGATGTCGATGAGACCGGGCACGGGAACCCGCGGCAATGCTCCGGTGGCAGTGAAGCGACCCCAGATGGTCCGCAGCTCGGGACCGGCGATCGCTGCGGTCTCCCCGTAGTCGAGGAAACTCTTGTGCCACATCTGACCGGGGAACAGCAGCGGCAGGTCACCGGCGTGAGCGGCATCGAAGAAGCTGCCGTCGCCGCGGGAGACGATGAGCAGACGGGCACCTTGCCCGCCGGACATGCGGTGCCGATCGTAGAATTCCTTCGCCGCTCGTGTGTACACCGCCGAGGTCATCCCCGAGATCAGCGATTCGAGCATCGGGGAGGTCAGCTGTCGGTCGTGGAGGCGGCGGATGGCGGGGACGAAACCGGCGAAGAAGGCCATCTCGCGTTCGGTGCGGGTCATCAGCACGTCGTATTTCCGAGCCGATTCGGCCCAGGCCGCCCCGGCCTCGGAGCGTGGAGGCAGGGGGTGGTCACCGTAGTGGACGCCGAAGCACATTCCGGCATGCAGACCACCGACGAGCGCGGCCTTGTGCACCTCTTCCTGGGTGGCGAGAACCTCGGCGAGGTTCGCCTCCGGGTTCATCTTCTGCGCGACTCTGGCCATCGCCCAGTTCATCGGTTCGGTGCCTCCGGCCAGGCCCAAGGGGGCGGAGGCCATGATCACGCGGTGGAATAAGTGCTCGGTCGCCTCGGCGATCATCAGGTGTGCGCAGGCGTCGGCGCCGGCACTCTGTCCGGCGATCGTGACGTTGTCCGGGTCTCCCCCGAACGCAGCGATATTGCGCTGGACCCAGCGCAGGGCCGAGATCTGATCGAGCAGGCCGAGGTTCGAGTGCTCGGGCTTCCCCAGACCCAGATAGCCGAGGATCCCCAAGCGGTAGGTGACCGAGACGACGATGATGTTCTGTTCGGTGACGAGGGAGTGCGGGTTGTAGATCTCCGCGTCTCCGGCGCCTGCGACGTAGGCGCCGCCGTGGATCCAGACGAGGACCGGCAGCCGTGATGGCTCTGCACCGGCGCCGGCAGCGTCCGTGGGCGTGTGCACGTCCCGAGGCATCGTCACGCTCACGCGTAGACAGTCTTCACTGATCGGCAGGCCGCCGAGCTGATCGAAGGTCATGCCCGCGTTCGGATCGCGGCGCAGCTGCGGGCTGGCTGGTCCCGGTCCCGCTCCGTCGATGCTGTCGACGGACGGTTCGTCGACCGGCGGGGCGAAGCGCTTTGCGCGGGCATAGCGGATGCCCCGTGCCCGGACCACCTCGCCGGCTTCGTAGGCGCGGACGCGTCCGCACGGAGCATGGATCTCCCGTGTCGTGTTCACGTCGTCAGCTTACTTGCTGGTGGTCCGGTCTGTCGGTGTGCCTACTTGCTGGGCTGGACCGGGGGTTCGGCCGACCAGGGGAAGACGATCCACTGATCGGTGCGCTTCCACACGAAGTCGGGGTCGATGATCGACGCCGATTTCGCGTAGATGACGGCCGACTGGGCCTCGGCGCCGTGCTTGCGCAGCAGCTCGAGCACGAGGGCCAGGGTCCGTCCGGAGTCGGCGACGTCATCGACGACGAGCAGCTTCTTGCCCTTGATCGCGTCGATGTCGAGCATCGGGGCCAGCAGGATCGGGTCGGGCAGGGTCTCATGCACGTCGGTGTAGAACTCGACGTTGATCGCGTCGGAGAGCTTGAGGCCGAGCGCATAGGCCAGGGCACCGGCGGGAAGCAGTCCTCCGCGGGCCACGGCGATGACGATCTCCGGATCGTAGTCGGAGTCCGCGATCGTCTGCGCCAAGTCTCTGGCCGAAGTGCCGAATGTGTCCCAGGTGAGAATCTCTTTGTCGTTGAGATCGCTCGAATCGGCGTGATATGCCTGGCCCATGAAGACTCCTAGTTGATTTTCCGGTGGTGGCCGAGAGTCCAGGATACGTGTTCGCCGACTCACCGCAGAAACGATTCGAGGTCCTTCGCCTCTTGTGCCTGGTTGCCGCGCCGATCGGGAAGAGCCGTGTTCATCCAGTAGCGACCGGTGTGGGGATCGCGTCCGAGGTAGCCGTAGTCGACGAGTTCGCGGCGCAGTCGTGCGCAGTCGGGGTGGAATCGTCGCAGGTGGTCGTTGACCTCAGGTTCCGTGTAGACCCGATCCGGGTCGAAGGTCGTCAGGAGGTCGAGAAGGATGACGACGAGGGCCCGCCGCTTCGTCGGAATCGCGAGCAGGGTCGTCCCCGGCATGAAGGAAGATCGGGTCTTGCGTCTGAAGGCCTCGAGCGCGGTGTCGAGTTCGGGATCTTCGGGGTGCGCGGCACACTGATGTGCCGTGGCTTCGAGCAGATCCTGGGTGATCAGCGCCGATCGGGCTGAGGTGTAGTTCTCCCCGGTCGCGGACATCCGCGCACGCACGAGGGTTTTGAAATCCTTGTTCTTGGTCATGGTGGTCTTCCTTCGACAACCAAGCTCCTCCCCAGCACGAAACCTGGTCAGGGGTCAGGAAAGCACCGTGCCGGTTTCGTCCGAGGATCTCCTCCCCTTCGCCATGCGATCGTGTGCTGGGGCCACGATCTGGGCTGGGCGTTGGATGCGCCGCTGGGGCAATTGTAGGCAGTTAGTGCTCAGGACTCCAAGGGCTCGAGGTACATCCACCGACCGGCACGTCGAACGAACATGGAGTTCTCCTCGAGCACATGGTCGCCGAGGTGGTCCCTGTAGGCGGCGCGGAAGTGCACCGTCCCGGTGGTGTCGTTCTCGCCTCCGTCCGTAGTGTCGAGGATCGTCAGACCCTGCCACCTCGTGTCATCATCGACGCCGACGTCCGCGGGGCGAGTCCGGGCGTGCCAGGTGCGGAACAGGTGGTCGTCGTTGCCGAGAGCGAACGCGGTGTAGCGGGATCGCATGAGCGCCTCGGCGGTGGTCGGCCAGATTTCGCCGTCGAGGGCAGGGCGGCAGCAGAGGTCGTAGGTGGTTCCCGGCGGTCGGCCGGAGCAGGGACAGATCATGGGCCGATGATATCTCCGGGGGTGCTCGCTGTCCGATTGCATGCGATTATGGGGGTATGAGCTCAGTATTCCTCTCCGGTGATCCTCAGTCCGATGCCATCCTCGCCGATGATCCGTTCGCACTGCTGATGGGCATGCTCCTCGATCAGCAGGTGCCGATGGAGGTGGCCTTCGCCGGCCCGGCGAAGTTGGCGGAGAGGTTGGGCAAGCTCGACGTCGAGGAGATCGCTGAGATGAATCCCGACGATTTCCTCGAGAAGTTCTCGATCAAGCCCGCCGTGCATCGCTTTCCCAAGTCGATGGCCACACGGGTGCAGAAGCTCGCCGAGGCGATCGTCGATGATTATGACGGCGATACTGCGGCGATCTGGACGAAGGATGACCCGACCGGCCCCGAGGTGCTCAAACGGCTGAAGAAGCTGCCCGGCTTCGGCGAGCAGAAGGCGAAGATCTTCCTGGCCCTGTTGGGCAAGCAGTTCGGCCTCAGCGCCGATGGATGGCAGGAAGCAGCCGGTGATTACGGCGCCGATGGCAGTCGCCGCTCGATCGCCGATGTCGTCGACGAGGGCACATTGCTGGAAGTCCGGGCGTTCAAGAAGCAGCAGAAGGCCGCTGCGAAGGCGGCGAAGGCCGAGCAGCAGTAGGTTCTTCCACTTGCACATCAGTTATCCACAGATTTGACTTCATCTGTTCTCAAAGTGCGCGTTCTCGAATAATGTAGGGACTCCGGGCGTCAGGGCTGTGTCGGCGCCGCAGTTGTTGACCACAGAGGCGTGGAATGAAGACTGGAGCCAAGCGACGAGTTCGACACCGTGCATCAGCCTGCGTTGCCTTGGCACTTGCGGTCACGCTGCCGCTGGCACTGACCGCATGCGACGATCACTCCCCCGTCGCGGCTCCGACTTCCACATTGCCAGCCCAGGATCCTGCTGACGATTCGTCGGGCGAAACTGACAAGCCGTCCATCCCGGAATACGATACCGAACTCGACCTCAACGATGAGGAGAAGGAAGCCGTCGAAGGGGCGCTGGTGGCGTTCGAGGGGTACATTGAAACGATCAATCGCGTGTTTTCGTCCGGCGGGAAGGACGACGAAGACATAGATCGCTTTGCTCGTGACGGATCTCTGGATTCGATAAAATCTGAGGCCAAAAGGATGCAGTCGTCAGACCAATATATGGCCGGCAAATACAAGACATATGACATCGAGATCGAAGAAGTTGACTCGGTACAAGAGTCTGTCTCAATCCTGTTTTGTACGAAAGACTCCGAGTGGCAAGTAGTCGATGAGGGAAAGCAACTTCCTTCCAATTCGCCTAAAGGAATCACTATGCAACACGTGGTCACCTTCTCAGACGAGGAGTGGAAAGTCGCCAATCAATATTTGCGGAGTAAAACGTGCGATTCACTGTAGTCGGCGTACGTCTGTTCACGGCTCTTGTCGCATTCGCGATTCTGCTTTTGATACCAATTCCGAGCCTCGCATCGGGCCCAGATTGTGGTTCCATGACAGGGCGTGATTGTGGGGTCACTGAGCCTCCAGCACCAGGCCCCGGCCCAGGCGGTGGCGGCGGAGGTTCCGATGGCGACGGAGGCGCGGGTGGCGGCGGGTCCGGCGGCGGAGGAGGTTCAGGTGATGACGGCTCCGGCGGCGGTGGTTCCGGCGGTGGCGGCGGCGGTAGTGGCGAGTTGCCCGACTGCCCGCTTGAAGAGACGGGCTACATCTGTTCGAGCCTCCCCGGTCCCGGCGGAGGCGGGGGCGGCGGTGGTGGCGGTGCTCCCGCTCGACCGGAGCCGCCGACCCGCATCCCGGAGTCGCAGTTCCAGACCTTCGACATCCCCGCACCAACTATCCACGCCTGGCCCAAGGACTGGGCCGTCATCGGCAAACCGGCCGCCTTCTGGACCGACTCCGACGTCGCCTATATCGACATGACCCTCCTGACCTACGCGGTGCAGGTCAAGGTCACTCCCGAGAAGTTCAACTGGGACTTCGGCGACGACACGGGCGGGTCCACCTCGGACAAAGGATCGAAACCACTCCCCGGCGAAGACCCTCAGATCGGACACGAATACCAGAAGACCGGCACCAAAACCGTCGTCATGACGGCCACGTTCACCGGAGAGTTCTCCGTCGACGGTGGCCCCTGGCTGCCCATCGACGGCTATGCGCACGTCGCCAGCAATGAGATCGACATCGACGTCTACCGATTCCATCGCTACCTCGTCGATGAGGACTGCTATGCGAATCCAAGCGGTCCCGACTGCACATAGACCACAACAGTCTGAAGACAAGAGCGAAACACGGCTCCCCCGGGCAAAAGTCAGCGCACGCGTGCCTTCGGCCGCTCGAAGAACAGCACCGCGACGAAGCCGATGAGAACGAGTGCCGCCGGCACCCACAGCGACTGCCCCATGGCGTGAGCGAACCCTGATGCGATCGAGTCCGGCAGACCACCGGACATGCCGCCCGCGGCACCCGCACCAGACTCAGCACCCGCCTCGGCGCCGGCGCCGGCGCCACCGGCCATCCCGCTCGACGAACCGATGTTCGCCTCCAACCGGGATTCCATCGCCACCGCGATGGCAGCACTGCCGAGCACGGCCCCGACCTGACGCACGGTGTTGTACACACCGGACCCGGCTCCCGCGTAATGCAGGGGCAGATTCCGCGTCGCCGTCGAACTGATCGGTGCCCACATGAAGCCGTTCGCCACGCCGAGCAGCAGCACCGGCGGAATCACCGCCCATAGGGAAGTGCCCGAGTCGAGGATCGCGCCCAGCCAGAACAATGCCGCCGAGAACGAACCCAGACCGATGCCGGCGAGCACTCGGGGACTGCCGTGGTCGACGAGCCTGCCCACGAACGGAGCGAGGGCTCCGGAGAGGATCGCCATCGGCGCCAACAGCAGCGCCGATTGGGTCGGCGTGTATCCGAGCACGGTCTGAGCCCAGAGCATGATCGGAAAGGCCATCGACGTCACCCCGAACCCGACCGTCGTCATGGCGATGGCCGCCAACGAGAAGTTGCGGTCTTTGAACAGGGACAGGGGCACCAGCACCTCGGCGCGGGTGAATCTCTGCCACAGCACGAAGGCGATGAGGAAGACGATGCCGCCGCCGATGACGAAGGGCACGGTGATCGGCCCGATCAGGGCACCCCATTCGACCCCATGCGCCTGCTGAATGCCGTAGACGAGGAGGAACAGACCGCACGCCGAGAGCACGACGCCGAGCCAATCGAAGCTGTGCGGATGCGTTTCCAGTCGGGGCACGAGCCGCCAGGCCATGACCAGGGCGATGAGCCCGACGGGAACGTTGATGAAGAAGATCCACTCCCAGCCGAAACCATCGACGAGGAGGCCGCCGAGGATCGGACCGACCAAGGTGGCGATGCCGGCGACGGCACCCCACATGCCCATCGCCGCACCGCGACGATCCGGCGGGAAGATGCGGGTGATCACGGCCATGGTCTGCGGTGTCATCGCCGCGGCGCCGAGTCCCTGAACCACGCGTGCGACGATGAGCATCTCCACGCTGTCGGTCAGACCGCACCACAGGGAACTGACGGTGAACACGACGAGACCGACCATGTAGACGCGTTTGGGCCCGTACTTATCTCCCAGCCTGCCGGTGATGAGCAGGGGCACGACGTAGGCGAGCAGATACGCTGAGGTCACCCAGATGACGGCGTTGATATCGGCGTTGAGATCGCTCATGATGTCGCGGATCGCCACGGAGACGATCGTCGAATCGACGAGGATCATGAAGAAGCCGATGCACAGGGCCCACAGGGCCCGCCAGGGATTTGCCGGAGCAGCCGGTTGAGAAGTCACCGACTCATCATTGTCCCGATCACCACCCCGGTCAACCGCGTTTCCCGCCATGTGACCGATCACTCGGCGACGGCGGCGGACAGAACCTGGAACAATGACAGCATGGTCTGCCGAATCAACGAGCTCCTCATCGACTCTCACTGGCCGATCGTCATCATCGGTGCGGGTCAGGCCGGACTTTCGGCGGCGCATTATCTCTGGCGCGATGGTCTCAAACCCGGCAAGGACTTCATCGTCCTCGACGCTGGAGACGGACCCGGTGGGGCCTGGCGGGAACGCTGGGACTCGCTGACCCTGGGATCGACGAACCATGTCGCCGATCTGCCGGGATTCCCCCTGGGCAGACCCGACCCCTCCGTCCCCGCCTCGACGGTGGTCTCCGACTATTACCAGCGGTTCGAACGGGAACTCGAACTCTGCGTCGTCCGCCCCGCCGAGGTGGTCACCGTGACTTCCGAGGAGCGCGCTTCCGGTCGGCTCCGCATTACCGTCGATATCGACGGTGAACGTGTTCATCTCTCCAGCGACTACCTCATCAATGCCACCGGCACCTGGACACACCCGTACGTTCCATTCGTCCCCGGCATCGCCGAGTTCGAAGGACATCAGCTCCATACCGCGAACTTCCGCGATGTCGAGTACTTCCGCGGTCTGCGTACGCTCGTCGTCGGCGGCGGAATCTCCGCGACCCAGTTCCTGCTCGAACTCGCCGAGGTGACCGAGACGCTGTGGGCCACGCGCAGACCCCCGAACTTCACGTCGAGGGAATTCGACGGCAACTGGGGCCTCGAAGTCGAGCGTGCGGTCCGCTCCCGGACCCTTGCGGGACTGGCCCCGGCCAGCGTCGTCCGCACCACCGGCCTGCCCATCAGGGAAGAGTTCCGCCGGGGCATCGATTCCGGAGTCCTCGTCTCCCGTGGCATGTTCGATCGGATCCTCCCCCACGGAGTCCGCTTCCCCGGCTGGTCGGGCACGCAAGCGGTCAGTTCGGAGGGTCTCGGTCCTTCAGCCAGCGACAGTCTCGCGGTCCCGGAATCGTGGGCACCGTTTACGGAGGAACGCGTCGAAGAGGTCGACGTCATCTTCTGGAATACGGGCTTCCGGGCTGCTCTCAACCATCTGGCGCCTCTGCAACTGCGCACTCCCGATGGCGGGATCTCCATGGATTCCGAGGTCGCGGTCAAGGACGATTCCCGCCTCTTCCTCGTCGGCTACGGCTCGGCCAGTTCGACCGTGGGAGCTACGCGGGCCGGTCGCATCGCGGCCCGGGAACTGCTCAAGCGCATCCCCGGCGGATTGGGGCGCTCCCGCCGCAGGAGTCGGACCACCTCAGCGTCGGGATCAGCAGATACTGCCTGAGTCGCTCAGCGCAGATCGGGAGCTTCGAGTTCCTGGGCATCGATTCTCACCGTGGGCAGCATCTGCGCGAACGCCTGGTCGGTTTCGGTGTCGCTGGCTTGGGCGAGCATGTCGACGGTGACCTTGTAGAGCCGGCCGTCCTTCGAGACCCCAGCCACCACCCCGTACATCACGGACTCCTCACCATCGACGGCCCGCAGGTCCGCAGCCGCGAGATCGCCGTGGAAGGTCCAGTACTGGCCTCCGGGCAGCGAACCGAACTTCTCGCCGAGGTTCGTCGATCCTGACTCGCTGAACATCTGTCGCTTCGCCGAATCGATGACCGCCTGCGGAGACTCATCGCTGTCCTCGTTGCAGTTGAGGGTGATGATAGCACCAGAGTCCTTGGAGAAGAGCTGATAGCCGTCGAATCCGGCTCCGTCGCTCCAACTGGAGTCCATTGCCAGCGACATCTCGATCGGGCATTCGGAGCCGAGGTCGGCGGTGACCGCCTCCATCCCCTCGGGCAGCGCTGCGGACGACGACTCCTCGGGCTGAGGATCCTGCTCACCGCTGCTGATCCCGATCCTCCCCGGTCCGGAATCGCCGTCTGCTGTGCTGATCTTCAGCGCCGAACACCCGGAGACGAGCAGACTGCAGGCAAGGGCACCGATGAGCAGAGGTCTCCGTCGCATTCATCCCACCTTCAGTGTGCCGATCTGACTGCTTCATCGTACCCAGCAAAGCCCGAACGCGGAGAACTCTGGCCGATTCGCGTCCCGGCGAATAGCCTGGGGACTATGACTGAACTCCCGCTCTTCGATGACAACGACGTCACCCGCCTCCTGTGCATCGTCGCCCATCCCGATGACATGGAATACGGCGCCTCAGCGGCGGTGGCGAAGTGGACCGCTCAGGGCAAAGAGGTCGCCTACCTGCTGCTGACCCGCGGCGAGGCCGGCATCCGCGATATGCATCCCGACGAGGTAGCCGCCCTGCGCGAAGGCGAACAGCGCGAAGCCTGCACCATCGTCGGGGTCGACGACCTCGAGATCCTCGACTTCCCCGATGGACTCCTCGAACCCGACCTGCAGCTGCGGCGGGCGATAGCGAAGAAGATCCGCCAGTTCCGCCCCGACGCGGTGATGGTCACCAATTGGGACCTCAAGACCCCGTGGGGACTCAACCATGTCGACCACAGGGCGGCAGGGATCGCCACGGTCGATGCGATCCGCGACGCGGACAATCCGTGGCTCTTCCCCGAACTCAGCGACGAGGGCCTCGACCCCTGGAAGGCCGAGAAGCTCCTGGTCAACGGTGCCGAGGCCACGCACGCCGTCGAACTCGAGCGGGAGCATGTCGATCGGGCGGTGCACTCACTCGAAGCACACCGGGTCTATCTCGAAGCGCTGAGCGACCACCCTGCTCCGAACGAGATGATCCCGGGGATCGCCTCGGAAGCCGGAACACGGGCAGGCGTGGAGTGCGCGCTGCCCGTGCAGGTCTTCGAGATGTGAGACGCTGATGGCGGCCGGATACCGGCCGCCATCAGCAGTTTTACGCCAGGATCAGGCGCCGAGCGCCGCGACCGCGGAGTCGTAGTCGGGTTCGGTGCCGATCTCATCGACGAGCTGCGTGTAGACCACGGTGCCCTTCTCATCGAGGACGACGACCGAGCGGGCCAGCAGACCGGCCAGGGGTCCGTCGACCATGGTCACGCCGAATTCCTTGCCGAAGGCGCTGCGGAATCCGGAGGCTGCGGTGACGTTCTCGATGCCTTCGGCACCGCAGAACCGTCCCTGGGCGAACGGCAGATCGTTGGAGACGCAGAGGACGGTGGTGTTGTCCAGGCTTGCGGCGAGTTCGTTGAACTTGCGCACCGAGGCGGCGCACACACCGGTGTCGACGCTGGGGAAGATGTTGAGCACGACGCGCTTGCCCGCTGTGTCCTGGGAGTTGACCTCTCCGAGGTCGGTGCCGACGAGGCTGAAGGCAGGAGCCTGCTCACCCGTGCCCGGAAGCTCGCCGACGGTCTTGACCGGAGTTCCCTGAAATGCTGTGTTCGCCATTCTTCGCTTTCTCCTTCATCAGTTCTGACTGCTGTCACCGCCCACTCTACGTGAGTGGGCGGTGAGCGGAATCTGCTGTTCAGATGCGGCGACGACGGGCGAAGATGAGCAGTGCCGCACCGATGGCGATGGCGCCGACGGCCAGTCCGATCGCGGTCGCGATCTCGGCACCGGTGCGCGGCAGGTCTCCCCCACCGTCGGAATCGCCGGAACCGTCATCGCCGGTGCTGGAGCCGTCAGTGCCGGAGTCCGATCCGGCTCCTGCATCCTCGGATCCCGACGCCGAGGCGGTCCCGCCCTCCGCGTCGTCCGTGCCGTCGGCGTCTGCGCCGGCCTGCGCACCGTCCGCGTCCGCCTCGGCGCCGTTTCCATCGTCTGCGCTGTCGCTGCCGTCGGCGGTATCACTGCCGGCCGCGGAGTCGCCGCCGTCGGCATCGTCTCCAGCATCCGCGTCGTCTCCGGCATCATCATCACCGGGATCCTGGCTGCTGGTCACGACCCGCCAGTTCTCGTCGGAGAAGTCCTTCGGATCGACGACTTCCCGATCCTCCACCCAATCGATGAGGGCCTGCCGCACCTCGACCTGTTCGTTGTAGACCTCTTTGAGGTCACCGACGGGATAGTCGCCACCGCCGGACTGACGGTAGTTGTTGATCGCGAGGACGAATCTGTCATCGTCGCCGATGTCCTTGCCCTCGGCGTCGGTGAGATTCTCGATCCGCTCACCCACCGGCTTCGACACGTTGATGTCGTAGTCGACGCCGGCCAGGGCGTCATAGTTGTAGTCGGGAATCGGGGCACCGCTGGCCTCGTCGACCGCGTTCGTCCCGGTCTCGGGGTCGAACTCTGCGCCCTCCTCGGTCTGGTTGAAGTACCGGGCCGAGTACTCGAGGTAGTCGCGCAGCTGCGCTCCGTTGATCTCGACTCCCCCGAGGGTGTTGTCGAAGACGTAGAGTCCGGCGACGTCGCGGATGGTGATGTCTCCGGCCGGGAATTCGGCGGTGCGGCTGAATGGTGAGGCCTGTGAGATCACCGGCAGGTCCTCGTATTCGGTCCCGGCGAGAGCGGACTCCACCGTTTCGGTCTGCACATTGGAGATGAAGTCGAGGATCGCGGTGTCCTCGTAGTAGGACGTCTTCGCCGACAGGGTCTCCGTGACCGAGCCGATCTTCGTGTTCACATAGTCGATGGTCTTCTCGTGCTGGGAGGCGACGAGGTCCTTGATCTCAGGATCTTCGGCAACATCGCCCTGGGTCGCCAACGGAGTGGCTCCGGGTTCTGCGGTGCCCCAGTCGACCTGGCCGGTGTCCAGATTGATCGGCAGGTCGACCTCGGAGACCGAGCGAGCCCAGTAGTTGGGCTGGGTGATGAGCACCTTGGATCCGTCCTCGCGGGTGACGACCTCGCTCGGTTCGTTCTGGTGGGTGTGCCCGGCGACGAGGACGTCGACTCCGGGAACCTTGGCCACCGAGGTGCTCACGTTCTCTTGGAGCTTCTCCGGATCCCAGGTCTGGCCCTTCGGGTCCTTACCGGAGTGCGAGAGAACGACGACGACATCGGCTCCGGCCTTCTTCATCTCGGGGACGTACTTCTGTGCGGTCTCGACGGGGTCGTCGAAGTGGACTTTGCCCGAGAGGTTGTTCTTGTCCCAGATCCGGCTGCCGGGTGTCGTCACGCCGAGGACGCCGACGGTGATCTCCTGGCCGTCGACCTGCTTCTTGACCATGGTGTAGGGGTCGAGGTGCGGATCGTTGTCATCGTCGTCGATGACGTTGCCGCCGAGGACAGGGAAGTCGACCTGCTCCTTGTACTTCGCGAGGAGGTCGAGCCCGTAGTTGAACTCATGGTTCCCGACGACTTGCGCGTCGTAGTCGAGATGGTTGAACGTCTTCGCCAGAGGGTGGGTCTCACCGGTGTCGGTGATGCGTTCCTGTTTCGCATAGTAGTAAGCGAGCGGGTTGCCCTGAATCGTGTCTCCGTTGTCGACCAGGAGCACCGAGTCGGACCCCTTCTCCTCGCGGACTCCCTTGATCAGGGTGGAGGCCCGTGACATGCCCAGTTCCTCGCCGTCAGGGAACGGTTTGTTGGCGAAGTAGTCCCAGTTCAGCACGTGGCCGTGGACATCGGTGGTTGCCAGCAGTGTGAGCTCACCGGAGGCGGCGGCTTGCGCATCGCCGGTGGATGCTCCGTCCCCGAGTACGGCTGCCGAGGCAGCGGCGGGGCCAGTGACGATGAGGGTCAGTGCCAGAGTGGACGAGGCAAGGGTGCGCAGACGCATGAGTCTCCAGGAGTTCAGACGAGATGACTGTGATTCAGGTCTCTCACTCTAGCCTGAATACCCTGAAGTCTGAGCGAATCGTGGGAGAAAACTTAACAAACACTGTTGTCAGCTCTCCTTGTCGAGATGGGCCTCCGTTTTGGCGGTCGAGAACTTCGCTTCGATGATGATGAGCGCGACAACGAGTGCCGCACCGATCACGGCAAGGAGAATCGGACCGCCGGTCGGGTCGTAGGGAGCAAGCAGTCCGCCGGCACCATGGGGCTCTCCGTCCGCACCAGTCTCGGCAGCGGACTGCCAGGGCCAGAGTGCCCTCAGGGACCCGAGCATGAGTCCGGCCATGACGACGAGGGTCCACCACCGGTGGTTGTGGAGGAGGTAGCGCAGGATGTTGACGAAGAGCGCGAGTCCGAGAATCGCCCCGAGCATGAAGACGCCGAGGTATCCGAGGTCGCGTTCATCCACGGCTCTCAGTGTCGTCGAGTACAGGCCGACGGCGAGGAGGAAGAACGATCCCGAAACGCCGGGCACGACGAGCGCGCAGATTGCGATCGAGGCGACGAAGAAGACGGCGATATAGGAGGGATCCTCCACATCGGAGCCTCCTGCCAATCCTGTCAGCCAGAAGGCCAGCCCGGCTGCGGCGATGAACGCGAGCAGACCCAACAGCAGCGGTTGACGGGACGTTCGGGTCGGCAGCATCCGCAGGGGCACAGCGATGCTGGCGGCGACGAGGCCGAAGAAGAGACCGCGGGCGAGTTCGGGGTTGGCGGTGACGAAGGATTCCATCAGTCCGGCGATCCCGAACACCGCCGTCACCATACCCAGCAGCACCGGGACGATGAGGAACCAATCGGTGCGGCGCAGTTCGGAGAGGGCTCCCCGCACACGGTTCGGGCCGGTGACCAGGATTCTGGCTGCCTTGACGACGTGGGCGGCGGAGTCGATGAGCTGATCGTAGACTCCGGTCACCAGGGCGATGGTGCCGCCGGAGACTCCCGGGACGAGTTCTGCACTGCCGATGAGGAAGCCGCGGATCAGGTCGAGGGGAATCCACGCCTTCGACCGTGGCGGGCTCGTGGTATGAGTATTCTCAGCAGCTGATTCTGAAGGGGAGTTCGCCGTCATGCCTCTACCCTATGGGGTTTGACCTCGATGATGTGCAGCGTCATTGCTCACACCCGTTCAGTCCCCAGTCACACCGTCGATGTCCTCACGAATGAGGTCGGCATGGCCGGCGTGACGGGCATATTCCTCGATCATATGGATGAGCACCCAGCGGACGTTGAATCGGTGTCCCGAGCTGCTCTCGCGGGCGACCAGTGTGTCGAGGTCGTCGATACCCGCCAGTATCTCCCGTGAACGCTCACAGGCGCGATCATAGAGGCCGAGCAGATATTCAGGAGAGTCATCGGCAGCGGTGCGGAATTCCCACTCCGGATCGGCTTTCCAGTCGATGTCAGCCCAGGGTTCGCCCAGTTCCTGGCCGAGGATGTCTTCGGCGAACCATGACTCTTCGACGAGGCTGAGGTGTTTGATGATTCCGCCGAGGGTGAGAGTCGAGGAGGCGATCGTGTGTGAGAGCGCAGTCGAATCGAGTCCGGAGACCTTTCGTCGCATCACCTGCCGGTAGTAGTCGAGGAATTCTTCGAGGCCCTGACGTTCGCTCGGAGCATCCGCGGGCTCGATCAGCGGATCACTCATGCGGCAGGCTCGCTCTCTCCGGTCTGCTTCTTGCGGCCGATGTCGAAGACATTGCCCTCTGGGTCCTTCAGCGTGGTCCATTCGATGCCGTATTCGTCGAAGGAGGCCAAACGTTCGGCACCCAGTGAGAGCGCCTTGTCGACGTCGGCGGGGTAGTTCGGATCGTCGAGGTCGATGTGCAACGGGTTCTTGCTCTCCGCCCGGTCATCGACCCGGAGGAAGAGCATGCCCGGAGTCGGCGATTCGCCGTTGTGGACGCCGCCGATGCTTGCGACCTGGTCATTGGCTCCCTCATCGATCTCGGCGCCGAGCAGTTCGGCCCAGAACAGCGATTGGATGGCGACGTCTTTGCAGTCGAAGGTGATGCTCAATGACGACAGCGATGCCATGGCACAGGTCCTTTCCAGGTGACCGGTTCGTGCCTCCCACTCTAGCCCGGTCCGATGACACGGGCACCGGTGCCGTCATCGGTGTCCATCGGCCGTCTTCGCCCGTCACCGAGGGTCATTGCACGTCTCACCTGACCGCCGATGCTCTGTTTTCGAAGTTGGGCACGAGTCCGAGCTCAGTCACGGGGCTGCCTGGCCAACTGTCGAGACTGGGCGACGAGCCGGCCTGCGGAGTCCCACAGCTCGCAGTCCTCTTCGAACATCCCGCCGGCGATATTGCGCGTAGAGACCTTCACCCCGATCCACCCGGGGGCCGGAACCGCCCGAACATGCGCAGTCAGTTCCATGGTCGGCGCCCAGTTGAACCGCCCGAGGTCGAACATCACCGGCGGGAACGCGTCGAGGAACGCCAGAAGCGCCAGCGAGTCGGGTTCGGTCCCATCGGCGAAGCGGACCCAGCCCTGCAGCAGGCCGCGCCCGCTGGGCTTGCCCACGGCGAAGCCGGTGGTGGCCGGGTCCAGGCGCATCTCGTATCGTCCGAGCAGGGGCGCGACCGCCAGGAACTCCTCGCTCGCCTCGGCGACATCGATGCATGAGTCAGGAGACGGCATGTCAGGCGGCGTGGCCGTGGTCGCCACATCATCGGGAAGCCCGCCGAGGTTGCCCATCGTCGCCAGTGCGGTGATCTTCGGGGCGCCGGCTTGGGCGAGGTCGAGCGCGAAGGTGGCGCTGGACCTGCCTTCACGAATGGTGCGTGTGCTGATGTCCGCTGGGCCTTCTCCTCCGGGGCCGAGGTAGTACATCGAGACCACGAGCGGATCGGGGGTGTTCGGGCTGGCTTCCCGCAGGGTGCGTCCTGCCAGAGCCAGGAGATATCCCCCGTTGACGGCTCCGGCAACGCTCCAGCCGGTGCCGATTTCTGCTGAGTAGGTGTTCGCGGATCGGCGTTCGACGGCGGTGGCTCGAGCGAACTCGCTCTGTGACGATGGGTTCATGTGAGACACATTACCAAGTACTGAACGATCGTACAGTCAGTGCGGCCTCTGGGTCTGCCTTTCATTGCCTCGGCGGTAGTTCCCGGTGACTCGCGCGAGCACCTGCTGATCAGCCTCGTCACTTCGTCCGAGCTTCGGAATCAGGGCGGCAGCCTTCTTTCCTCACTGCTCGTCCGCCTCGGCGGATTATGAGCACACCGGATTTCGTCACTTGATAGTCGAACGGATCGTCTTCGATGCTCACTTGACGACTCCCCTCTGCCGCTTCGCCCGCGGTCGCCGCCGCAGGTGCCTCTAGTCTGTAAGCATGAGCATAACGCTGAACCGCATCGACCCGCAGGGCTCCGACCGGGAAGCGCTCATCGAGTTCTTCACGAGCAACGACTTTCCGTTCCATGTGCGATCCGGGCCGTGGACGCGTGTCCAGATCGAAGACCACATCGACGCGGGAGACTTCTGCAGCGACGAAACTGCCGCCTATTGGCTCGATGACGATGTCCTGGGCAGGGTCGGATATCTGCGCTTCGAAGATCTGCAGGATGACACGGCGATGTTCGAACGTGCTGGGTGGACGAAGGAAGCGCATTATCGTCGTGCTTGGCCGACTGCGGACGGTCATGCACGTGACACGGTGGCTTACGCGATTCTGTGTGAGGAGTGGGAGCACGGCACTGCCGTCGGCTTCCTCAGGATTCAGCCGGCAGCTCGGTTCGCTGCCCGTTCTCGCGCATAGAGAATGCCCCCGGTCCGAAGACCGGGGGCATTCCTGTGAACTCTCAGTTGGCAGTCACTGTGTGACCGTCAACGCTGTCTTCAGTTCTGCTTGTTGCGACGCAGGGTCAGAACCACTGCGGCACCACCGACGAGGAGGAGTCCCGCACCAGCCGCGAGGCCGGTCAGTTCAGCACCGGTGCGAGGCAGATCAGATCCGCCGTCACCATTGCCGTCGTCGTCACCATCGTTACCGCCGCCACCGTTTCCGTCTTCATCGGAAACGACCTCGAAGGAGCCGTTGAGGGCCTCTTCGTCAGCGGTGTCGTTGGCGCCGGTGACCTGGACGTCGTACTTACCGAGGTAAGCGGACGGGTCGGCGGCGCTGGTGCCGTAGATCGAGAAGCCGGCGACGCCGTCTTCGTTGGCAGTCTCGTCGAGGGTGATGCCTTCGACGTTGTCAGGACCCGAGGTGACCTTGAGGGTGACCTTCTCGCCCTCTTCGAAGCCTTCGGCCTTGATCTGCACGCCCTTGTCCTTCTTCACGAAGTCGCTGGCGGTGACCTCCTTCGGGTCAACGGTCAGCTTGCGCTCAACAGGAGCGTCGTCGGAGGCTTCGACTGTCACCACGAAGCTGGTGGCCTCGGAGGTTTCTCCGTCGACGGTTGCAGTGGCGGTGTAGGCGTACTCGCCGGCTTCGGCAGGAGCCTCAGCCTTGAAGTTGCCTTCACCGTCAGCCTTGACAGTGACATTGCCCGCTGCCGGGACGTCAGCCTGTGCCTTTGCAGAGCCTGCCTGCGCATCGCCTGCGGCCTTCCAGCTCAGCTTCACGTCTGCATTGGGAGCAGCCTTGCCGGTGATGTTTCCGCCTTCGCCGACAGTCTGGTCTCCGACCTTGGGCGCATCTGGAGCGGTCGGCTCGTCACCGTCGTCAGATCCGTCAGCATCGTCGTCCTTGCCGTCGGCAGCTGCATCGGCTTCCGCATCCTTGCCGTCGGCAGAGTCGTCAGCGTTCGCGTCGTCACCCTCGGCAGCGGCGTCAGCTTCTGCTCCCTTGGCGTCATCGGCGGCATCTGCGTTCGCGTCGTCACCTTCAGCAGCGGCGTCGGCATCAGCGTTGTCGCCTTCAGCGGCAGCATCTGCATCGGCTTCTGCTTCGTTGCCATCGGCAGAGTCATCAGCGTTCGCGTCGTCACCTTCAGCAGCGGCGTCGGCGTTCTGATCGTCGTCACCCGGAGGCTCCTCGTCCGGCTTCTCAAGCGAGAAGTCGACATCAGACTGCTCCAGCGAGTAGTCAAGGTCGGCTACCCAGCCGAACTGCTGAGTCGCATCGTAAGGTCCACCACCGGAAATGACTCCGACCGCCGTCTCACCCTGGAATACCGCACCACCTGAGTCGCCCGGCTGCGAAAACGGCTTCGACTGTGGTGAGAGCACACCAAAGCCGTGCACCCAGTAACCACCGATGTTGGAGAAATCGAATGCGTCGTTGTACTTGGTGAAGACTTCACCCTCGGTCAGCCCCGTGGTGCGCCCGGACTTACTCACAGTGCCGTCGGAATGCGCACCGACCTTGGTGATTTCGGTTGCAAGATCTGCACCCAAGTCGTTTGTGCTGGCGGAATCCCAGTTGGTCACGCCATTCTTGACAGCGTAGTTCGAATCGTCAACGTTAATCACAGCGAAGTCGATGTCCGAATCCTTCGGCTGTGGCCAAGCATCCGGATCGTTGCCGGTGAGGAGATCCCCGCTTCCGTAGCTGTGGAAGCCCCACTCGCCGATGACGCCGTTGCCCGATGGATCGAATCCTTCTCCATCATTGGCAGGAGCGGTCGAAGGCAACTCGGTTTCGTTGACGGTAGTGTCGCCGGAGATCACGCCGGTGTCTGGATTGTAATTCTTTGAGCAGTGTCCAGCGGTCAGAACCACGGGATCACCCGCCGAGTTCCATCCAGAGAAACCTGTCGAACAAGCGCCACTCCCCGCGGGAGAGTTTGCGAGGTACCCTGCACCACCTACGAGATCGTTCTCCGCGTAAGGATCAAGTTGCTTGATCCCTTCGACGAAGTTAACGTTCTCGTACTTCTTCTCAAGCTTTTCCATGTCGGCCGTCTTCTCGACCACACCGAGATTCAGCTTTCCATTTTTCTCGCCGTAGGCGTTCACGCCTTCGACGCCGGAAAGTACATTCTGAATTTGAGCGTCGCTCTGCACGTTGAGCTTCTGCGGCCCGGCGTCGGCCATGGCAGGGGCAGCAACAAACGCACTGCCGAGACCGAGCGCCGCTGCGGCGGTCAGTGCCAGCGAACTCTGCACGAGTTTCTTCTGCATATGTGTTCGTCTCTCTTATCGGGAGCTTGAAATATCACAACTTGATGACCTAAGTCACGATAAGGTTACGGCCTGCGGTCAGCGAGTACCAAGAAATGGGCTCGAAAACTGTGAACTAAATGAACGAAACAAAGGGCGTTGCTGAATGCCCTCGACCCGCAGTCCGCCCCCGGGAGCCGCCGACAATACAGAACGCCCCTGGTCCGAAGACCAGGGGCGCTCAGCTGTGCACTCAGCAGGTCACTGACGCGACCTTGTGAGCCGTATTCAGTTCTTCTTGTTTCGACGCAGGGTCAGGAACACCGCGGTTCCACCGACAACGAGGAGACCTGCACCAGCCGCGAGGCCGGTCAGCTCAGCACCGGTGCGAGGCAGATCCGATCCGCCATCACCGTTGCCATCGTCATCGCCGCCGTTGCCGCCGCCGTTTCCGTCTTCGTCCTCGACGACGTTGAACGATCCGGCCAGAGCCTTCTCATCGTCCGTGTCGTTGGCGCCGGTGACCTGGACGTCGTACTTGCCGAGGTAGACCGAGGGGTCGGAGTCGCTGGTTCCGTAGATGGAGAATGCAGCAACGCCTTCCTCATTGGCGGTCTCGTCGAGGGTGATGCCCTTGACGTTCTCAGGACCGGAAGCAACCTTGAGGGTGACCTTCTCGCCCTCTTCGAAGCCCTTGACCGAGACCGTCACGCCCTTGTCTTCCTTCACGAAGTCAGAGGCAGCGATCTCCTTGGGGTCAACGTTGATCTCGCGCTCTACAGGAGCAGGAGTCTCGGTCTCGTCTTCCTTCACCGTGACGGTGAAGTCGGTCGAATCGGATTCCTGCCCATCGACGACAGCGGTCGCCGAGTAGTCGTAGTCGCCTTCGGCTTCGGGGCCCTCGAGAGTGAAGTTGCCGTCCTTGTCGGCCTTCACCGTTTCAGAACCATCCTTGGCGGCCTGGGCCCCCTTGGCGGCGTGCCACTCGACCTTGACCTCGGCACCGGCTGCGGCCTTGCCCTTCACATCACCCTTGGGTTCGATCGTCTGATCCTTGGCTTCGGGAGCGTCCGGGGCCTCTGGGGTCTCATCGGCAGGGTCCTTGAGGCTGAAATCGACACCGGACTCCTCGAGCGAGTGATCGAGATCGGCAACCCAGCCGAACTGGCGATCGCTGCCGTCGTCCAGAGGTCCGCCACCGGAGATGACGCCGACTGCGGTGTCTCCCTGGAAGACTGCGCCACCGGAGTCGCCCGGCTGTGAGAAGGGCTTGCTTTCGGGAGAAGTCACGCCGAAGCCGTGGACCCAGTATCCGCCGACGTTCGCGTAGTCAAATTGATCGTTGTACTCGGTGAAGACATCCCCTTCAGTCAGTCCTGTAGTCCGGCCCGACTTCTGGATCTTTCCGTCTTTGTGTGCACCGACCTTGGTGATGTCAGTGGCCAACTTCGACGACAGGTCGTTCGAATCTGCGCTCGACCAATCGGTCACGCCATTCTTGACGTTGTACTTCGACTTGTCGACGTTGATTACGGCGAAGTCGATGTCGCTGGCCTTGGCAGTCGACGGGTCCTCACTTCCATCGAGCAGATCTCCGCTGCCGTAACTGTGGTAGCCCCAGTCACCGAGCACTCCATTGCCGGACTTCTTAAAGCCTTCTCCGCCGTTGGCGGGCGCGGACTTAGGCTCTTCGGTCTCACTGACGGTGGAATCACCAGTGATCTCACCGGACTCTTCGATGATCTTCGAGCAGTGACCAGCGGTCAGGATGACCGGGTTGCCGTCACCGTCCCAACCGGAGAATCCGGTCGAGCATGCTCCCGATCCCCCGTCGACTTCGGCGAGGTAACCGGCGCCGCCCACGACATCGTTCTCGGCGTAGCGCTTGAGTTCTTTGACGCCCTCGGTGACATTGATGTTCTTGTACTTCTTCTCGAGATCTTTGATCTCGGAAGTCTTCTTCTCGACGCCGAGGTTGAGCTTGCCGCCCTTGGCACCATATGCGTTGATGCCGTCGACGTCGGCAAGGGCCTTCTGGACCTGAGTTTCGCTCTGGACATCCAACTTCTGCGGACCGTTGTCGGCCATGGCTGGCGACGCAGTGAGCGCACCGCCGAGGCCGAGCGCCGCTGCGGCGCTCAATGCCAGCGAACTCTGAACGAGCTTCTTCTGCATACTCTTTGATTCCCTTGATCGGATTCTCTGTTGCGATCGTCTGACCCGGCGACCGGGCGCAGTCTTTCAACCTCTGAAAGATTACGGTTTGATCACGACGAGGTGCAAGAACAATGCATGTTGCTCGTGAACACAACTTACAGAAGTCGGATTCATCGGCTTCTCAGCGTTGTGTCCAGACGACGGCCAAGAGCCCCAGTTATGATCGGGACATGCCGAACCACACTCTGTTCAGAACCTCAGCCGTGTCCCGGGGCGGCGCCCGACTCGCCCTGGGCGTGGTGATCCTCGCCTGTGCTCTTCCACTCGCCGCCTGCGACACCGGGGTCGACCCCCGACAACCGAGCACTTCGTCCCCGAGCGAATCCGCTGCCAGCGAGAGCCCGACCTATGACGCCGGCGCCCTCGATCCCACCGGAAAATGGACCTCCCCCGAAGCTGGCGACCCATTCCTCGCGTTCGCCGAAGACGGCTCGCTCAAAGGCTCGGACGGGTGCAACGCGATCTCGACGACGTGGAAGGTCGAAGACGACACAGTGACCATCGAATCGTTCATGTCCACACAGAAGGCCTGCGCCGGAGTGGACACCTGGCTGAGCAAAGCAGCCAGCGCATCGATCGAAGGCAATGTCATGAAGGTCATGGACGGTCAAGGCAAAGTCATCGGCGGACTGGAGAAGGAAGACAAATGACACATTCGGTCATCGGAAAATGGGTTGCCGAGCAGAACGCACGCGCATTCCTCGAGTTCAAAGAAGACGGCTCGCTCTCCGGCAGCGACGGGGCCAACCGGATCGTCACCACTTGGACTGATGAAGAGAACGGCCCCACTGTGAAGCCCTCGCTCACGACGCTCATGGCAGCGCCCAACATGGTGACCTGGGTGACGAAGGCGCGTCGAGTCGAACCCGACGGCAGAGAACTCAAGCTCTACGACTCAGAAGACAACAACCTCGGGGTGCTCATCAGAGACGAAGCTGCCGAAAGCCCCGACACCAGCGGCGGGCGACGATAGATGGCCGGAGGCCTCTTCGCACTCCTCGACGACGTCGCGGCTCTGGTCAAGCTCTCCGCAGCCAGCCTCGATGACGTCGCCGCGGGTGCCTCACGCGCAGGAGCGAAGACCGTCGGCGTCGTCGTCGACGATGCCGCAGTGACCCCGAAATTCGTCGAGGGCGTCAACCCCGCCCGCGAACTCCCGATCATCAAACGCATCGCCCTGGGCTCGCTGGTCAACAAGATCGTCATCATCCTGCCGATCATCCTTCTGCTCAGCCAGTTCGTGCCCTGGCTGCTGACGCCCCTGCTGATGGTCGGCGGCACCTACCTGTGCTTCGAAGGCGCGGAGAAGATCTTCGAGAAGTTCGGCTGGATCGAACACCACCAGGAACCGAAGAAGGAATCGAAGCACGGGAAGTCCGACGACGGAGACGCCGAGAAGAAGATCGTCCGCTCCGCCATCACCACCGACTTCGTGCTCAGCTGCGAGATCATGGTCATCGCCCTCAACGAGGTGACCAGTGAAGCGCTCCTGCCCCGGGCCATCATCCTCGTCATCGTCGCTCTGGCCATCACCATCGGCGTCTATGGAGTCGTCGCACTCATCGTGAAGATGGATGACATCGGCCTGCACATGGCACAGAGGGTCGCACCGGGACCCCAGAAGTTCGGCCGTTTCCTCGTCCAAGCTATGCCGAAGCTGCTGGCCGGCCTGTCCGTCGTCGGCACCTTCGCGATGCTCTGGGTCGGCGGCCACATCATCCTCGTCGGCACTGACGAGCTCGGCTGGCACGCGCTCTACGGCTTCGTCCACCACCTCGAGGAACCCCTGGCCGCGGTTGCAGGCGTGGGAGGATTCCTCGCCTGGCTGGTCAACACCTTCTTCTCACTCATCCTCGGGGCCATCTGGGGAGCGATCGTCGCCGGCATTGCCATCGCCTTCACGAAGCTGTTCAAGGGCGGCAAGCACAGGACCGCAGAGGCCTGACCACAAGACCGGCGACTCTGGGCGACCGCGATCCTACTTTCCCAAGATCTCCTTCATCCCGCCCTGCTCATTCAGCCAGGTCAGACTGGCCGGACTCGCACCGTTGAGCGCCGAGTCGAACTCCGTGTCGACGAATTCCGCGTTTCCGTTCTTCACCGATGGCAGGGAGTCATATGCCGGATTCTCTTCGACTTGTTTCTTGCCCTGATCGTCCAAGGGCCAGATCAGCAGGTAGTCGGCATCGAGTTCGCTCATCTTCTCGAACGAAAGTTCGTAGCTGTTGACCTCGTCTTCGCTCTGATGCTTGCCCGGTTCGAGTCCGTAGAGTTCGAGCGGTTTCGCCTTGCCGAAGAAGATCGAACCCCGCTGCGGAGAGATCAGCTGATACGTCTTGCCCTGGACGCCGAGTTCTTTGCCTTCCTCGCCGAGTTCTGACTCTGTCGAACTGATGAGATCCTCGGCTTCGTCATCAAGACCAAGCGCCGAACCCACTGTCTTCACTGTGGAGTCCCAGTCGGGATTGGCTGCCTCCGAGTCCGGTGTCACCACCGGTGCGATCTCCGAGAGCTGTTCGTACACCTTCTTATCGGTGACGTTCCAGGGTGCTGCGAAGATGAGGTCGGGCTCGAGTGCAGCGATCTTCTCCACGTCGACGGTGAAGTCCTCTTCCCCGACGAGCGTGATATCGACCGTCTCGGCGTCGATATTCTGCTGCCAGGGATAGCGTCCGTCCTCACCGGCCATGGTCGAACCGGCCACAGCGCTCGGTGCCTTCCCAAGCGCCGCCGCCACGTCGGCTGCCGCAGATTGCAGAGCAACGATCCGTTCAGGGTTCGCCGGAACCTCGACCTCGCCCTGACCGGTTTTAACGGTGATGGGGGCTTCCGAGGACTCATCGGCGGCCGATTCCGCGCCAGAGCATCCGGCGAGCAGGAGGGCGGAGGCGGCAATGGCGGACACGGTGATCGAGATGCGCTTCATCTGCTATTCCTTTGTCAGTCGGGTGGTGATGGGAGCCCGGCCGTGTGAGGGTTCCTCGACAAACTCAGAGCCTGGTGGACGCATCTCGTTCGGCGAAGGTCTTCTTCGGCTTGCCCGCCACGATCATCGGCGCCCCGGTGACCGGATCATCGATGACGGTGCATTCGATTCCGAAGACCTCATGCACGAGCTCCGAGGTGACGATCTGGGAAGGCGCACCCTGAGCGACGACGGCACCGTTCTTCATCGCGATGATCTCGTCGGCGTAGCGGCACGCCTGGTTGAGATCGTGGAGGACCGCGACGAGTGTGTGACCGTGTTCGTTGTTGAGCTGGGAGAACAAGTCGAGCAGCTCGATCTGGAAGGCCACGTCGAGGAAGGTCGTCGGTTCGTCGAGTAGCAGCAGCGGAGTCTCCTGCGCCAGCACCATGGCCACCCAGACGCGCTGACGCTGTCCGCCGGAGAGCTCATCGACGAGGCGGGAGGACAGGATCTCCGTGTTCGTCGCCCGCAGCGCTGCCAGCACCGCGGTCTCATCGGCATCGGTCCACTGCTTGAGGAACGACTGGTGCGGATGCCTGCCGCGAGAGACGAGTTCGCCGACGGTGATGCCCTCGGGAGCGATCGAGCTCTGCGGCAGCAGACCCAGGCGACGAGCGATCTGCTTCGTCTTCAATTTCGCGATGTTGCTGCCATCGAGCAGCACCGCGCCCTTGGCCGGGGGAAGCAGACGCGCCAGTGCACGCAGCAGAGTCGACTTGCCGCAGGCGTTGGGCCCGACGATGACGGTGAACTTCCTCTCCGGGATAGCGACATTGAGGTCGCTGACGATCTGCCGATTGTCGTAGGCGAGATCCAGATCCTGCGCGACCAACGGTGCCTGTGAGGGTTCGGTGATGATGCTCATTGTGCCTTCCGAGCTTCTTGGATGAGGAGCCAGATCAAGTAGATTCCGCCGATGCAGACGGTGACGACACCGACGGGAAGTTGGATGTCGCCCAAAGCATGCTGGGCGATGAGGTCGGCGGCCACCAGCAGAAGCGCGCCGACGGCGGCCGCGCTGAGCATGCTCGTGCCCTGTGCCTTGGCAATCCGACGTCCGATCTGCGGCGCTGCCAGCGCCACGAATGCGATCGGTCCTGCCGCCGCGGTGACCACGGCGACGAGGGCGACGGCGACGAGGATGAGCACGGCACGGACCGGTTCGTTGCGCGCACCAAGTGCCTTCGCGGTGTCGTCGCCGAGTTCGAGTGTTCCGAGATCCCGGGCGAACAGACCGCAGCCGAGGCCGAGGAGGATGGTGCCGATCGCCGCTGGCAGGATCGTCGACCAACCCATTCCGTTGAGTGAGCCGGCACCCCAAGTGGCGGCGGCCATCGCAAGGTCGAGGTCCGCACGCATGATCAGCCACGTGTTGAAGGCATTGAGCATGGCGGTCAGGGCGATGCCGACGATAATGAGTCGGAAGCCCTGGACTCCGCCCTTCCAGGTCAGCACATAGACCAGGGCCGCGGTGAGGATGCCCCCGACGATCGCACCGAAGGCGGTGGAGACGAAGCTCGTCCCGAAGAAGATGATGGTGACGATGCCGCCGGTGTACGCGCCGGTGGAGAAGCCGATGATGTCGGGGCTGCCCAGAGGGTTGCGGGTCAGCGACTGGAACACGGCACCGGAGACACCGAGCCCCGCCCCGAGCACGATGCCGGCAAGGACTCGCGGTGCCCGCCACTCCCCGACGACGGTATTGACGATGCGCTTCTCAGCCTGTCCGAACAGTCCCTGGAAGACCTCGATCGGAGTCAGCGAGAACTTGCCGAGCAGCAGACCGGCGAAGCCGCAGGCCAACGCGAGGAGCATGACGATGCCCGCGGTGGCGACGACCCGGACATCGATGCGATGACCGAAGACGCGCACCATGGGGCGACCGAAATCGATCTTCTCCCCGGCCACAGAGCCCTTCCGGGGAACCAGCTCCGCGGACGGCGCGGAGGTATTCGTTGATTTCACAGGCCGCTTGCCTTCTTTCGACGGACGAGGGCGATGAGCACGGGCGCTCCCACGAACGCGGTGACGACTCCGACCTGCAGCTCACCCGGTTTCATCACGATGCGACCGAGAACGTCGGAGACGAGGAGGAGGATCGGCGAGAGGATGACCGAATAGCTCAGGATCCACCGTTGGTCGGGCCCGACGATCCACCGGGCGATGTGCGGGATCATCAGTCCGATGAACCCGATCGGGCCGGCCGCAGCGGTGGCTCCGCCGGCCAACAGGGTGACGGCGAGGATCGAGAACACCCTGGTGCGGTTGACCGAGGTGCCGAGGCTGGCAGCCAGATCGTCACCGAGGGCCACAGCGTTGAGTGAGTGGGAGAGGAACAGCGCGAGCACGATGCCGATGATGATGAACGGCGCAACCGCGGTGATCGTGTCGAACCCGCGTCCGGCGATCGCTCCCACATCCCAGGAGCGGAAGGCGTCGAAGGCCCGTTCGTTGGTGAGCAGGATGCCCTTCGTCAGACCGGCCAGCACGGCCGCGACGGCAACACCTGCCAAGGTCAGACGGATCGGATCGACGGAACGGTTCCGGCCGGAGGACCCGATGATGTACACGCCGGTGGTGGCCAGCAGCGCTCCCACGAAGGCGAACCAGATGTATCCGTTGATCGAGGTGACACCGAAGAAGCCGATGCCGATCGTGACGGCGAACGAGGCTCCGGCATTGACTCCGAGGATTCCCGGATCGGCCAGCGGGTTGCGTGTCAGCGCCTGGATCAGTCCGCCGGCGAGACCGAGCCCCATGCCCACAAGGATCCCGAGCAGCGTTCTGGGCAGTCGCAACTCCAGGACGACGAGCTGATCATCGGAGCCGCTGGGGTTGAAGAATGCGTCGAGAACCTCTGAGAGCGGCATGTCTCTCGTACCGATGGCCAGCGAGGCCAAGACCACGAGGACGAGCACGATGATCGCGGCGACGAGGCCGATAGCCCGCTTCGCGCGCAGGCCCTTCGAGGTCTTCTGACCGATCTGGGCTGATGCGCTCGCCTGAGGTGTGGTGGCGAGACCGGTCATAGATGTGGTCCTTCAGCGTTGGCGAGTTAAGGGCAGGCTAACCACAATGTAGCTCAAACCATTCGCTCAGCCAAACGATTTCGGCCTCAGTTCGCTGTGATCTTTCCGATCCTCTCGGCCACCTGCCTCTGGATACGGGCGAGCATTCCGCTCATGCCCCGCAGACGCAGGGGGCTGACGATTTCCGTCATCGACAGCCGCAGAGGAAGGTCGGCGGGAATCGCCAGCACCACTCCCGCATTCTGGCCGTCCAGTCCTTCATGAAGGATGCCAGCGAACCCGCGGGTCGTCGGTGCCTCAGGTGGAGCCGAGAAGTGCAGGTGCACGGTGGCCTCCTCCCCCGCCTCGGCGTTGTCGACCTCGGTGACGAGGAAGATCGGCGACTGACATTCGGGGACGGCTTCGAGCAGCTCCGGGTGGTCGGCATAGCGCTCGGGCACATCGGGCAGCTCGGAGGAGAACTCAAGCAGCAGCTGCAGACGGTCCCCGGCATCGGTCTCAGCGAAGTCGGTGACGATCTCGGCCAGCGACTCGGGAAGATCGGTCGTTTCGGGTGCGATCGGGTCGGTGTCGGCAGTCATCAGCGGCCAGGAACCTCTCCGGCCTCGGAGCCGGTGGCGATGGGCACGCGCACAGCATTGCCCCATTCGGTCCAGGACCCGTCGTAGTTGCGCACATTGTCATAGCCGAGGAGGTGCTGGAGGACGAACCACGTGT
Source organism: Brevibacterium sp. GP-SGM9 (assembly GCF_047300845.1). Taxonomy (NCBI): domain Bacteria; kingdom Bacillati; phylum Actinomycetota; class Actinomycetes; order Micrococcales; family Brevibacteriaceae; genus Brevibacterium; species Brevibacterium sp. GP-SGM9. Next base: position 785,629 of record NZ_CP178563.1, read on the forward strand.
GGCTCGAGCGCTCCCCGATCCGGCAGTAGGCAATGACCTCGTCGGAGGTGCCCAGACCTGCCTGATCGGTGTAGATCTCACGCAGTTCATCCGCGGTTCTGAACGTACCGTCCTCGTTCGCGGCCTTCGCCCAGGGCACGGACTGGGCACCGGGGATGTGTCCGCCGCGCAGCGCTCCCTCTTCGGGATAGGCGGGCATATGGGTGCGTTCGCCGGAGTACTCCTCGGGGCTGCGGACATCGATGAGCGGCAGGTCGCCGAGGGTGTCGCGGACTTCGGGGAGGAAGGCACGGATGCGCGAGTCATCGCGGTCGATCACCGGGTATTCGCTGGGTTCGAGGGTTGGCTTCTCGGTGGTGAGTTCGCGGCCCTCTTCCTGCCACTTGGCGCGTCCGCCGTCCATCAGGCGGACGTCCTCGTGCCCGAACAGTGAGAAGACCCACAGGGCGTAGGCGGCCCACCAGTTGGATTTGTCACCGTAGAAGACGATCGTGTCCTCCCGGGAGATGCCTTTGGCCGAGAGCAGCTTCGCGAAGCCTTCGCCGTCGAGGTAGTCGCGGGTGACGGGATCGTTGAGTTCGGTGTGCCAGTCGACCTTGACGGCTCCGGGAATGTGCCCGGTTTCGTAGAGGAGGACGTCCTCGTCGCTTTCGACGATGACGAGCCCGGGCTGGCCGGCGTGTTCGGCGACCCATTCGGTGCTGACCAATCGGGAGCCGTCGGCGTAGTCGGCGAACTTCGGTGTGGGATCGGCCGGAATGGTTGTGCTCACTCAATCCTCCTGAGGCGTCGTGACAATCGTCCTGCTGTGTGACTCAACAGCGTCTCCGACCAGCATATTCCGCAACGGAACGAGAAGACATTCCCGGCGTCATGTGGGTCTGCAGCGCCGTGTCGCGGGGTCGTCGCGCAGGCGGGGCGACTCGAAGTGGGCCCACGCAGGACTGCGCGCTCAGCCTCGAGCGAGGAAGGTCCGCAGTGCGGAGACGAAGGCCTGCGGCTTCTCCGAATGCACCCAGTGGCCCGAGCCTTTGACCGTGAGCAGAGTCGTGCGCGGGAACAGGGCCCGCATGGCAGGCAGATCGTCGCGGGACACGTAGTCCGACCGCTCCCCCGCTACCCACAGCACCGGGTGGTCGAAGCTGCGGCCGTCCATCTCGGGGAAGTCGCCGATGGCGGGCAGGCTCCGGTAGAGGAGATCGAGGTTGGGCTGCCAGGCATATCCCGCCGATGTGGGTCTGAGGTTCTGGAGCAGGAATCCCCTGATCGTGTCCTCGGGAATCGGGCCCTGCAGGGCGCGGTCGGCCCCGGACCGGTTCGTGATCTCGTCGAGATCGAGGGCTTGGAGGCTGGAGAGGAGATGCTCGAACACTCCGAGCGAGCCGCCGGCCTGCGGGGCGATGTCGACGACGACGAGGCGGTCGATGAGCTCGGGATGCCGCAGTGCCAGGACCATGGCGACCTTGCCGCCGAGGGAGTGCCCGACCAGGTGCACGGGCAGATCATCGGGGGCGGTCACCTCGGCGATCTTCTCCGCCACGGAATCGGCGATGCCGATGTAGCTGAACTCCTCGGTCCACTCCGAATCCCCGTGGTCGGGCAGATCGATCAGCAGGCTCGAATACTCGGGTTCGAGTGCCTTGACAATCGAGGTGAAGTTCTTACCGCGGCCGAAGAGCCCGTGGAGGAAGACGATGCGTGGGCCGGTGTCACCGACCAGTCTGCTGGCGATCTCAGTCACGATCACCAGCCTACCCGGACGCTCATTCCGCTCCCGTCACGGCCCGTTCCACGGTCTCCAGCGAGGCATCGAGGTATTCGGGCGGGACGACGGGGAATCCGCCGAAGGCCTCCCGGGTCTCCTCGGTGGTGCGCGACCAGTCGTAGGTCAGCGTCACCTCGGTGCCGGACTCGCCTTCATCGAGGTCATAGCGCCACCGCCATCCCCCAGGAACGACGGTGCCCGCTTCGTCGGCCTGGCCGGGATCCCAGGCAATCGCCCGGTCGGGTTCGAAGGTGGTCACGGTGTTGTCGATCCGGTAGGCACCGCCGGCCGCTTCGTGGAACATGTCCATCGAGAAGATCTGTCCGGTCGCTGTGATCGGTCCGGTGTCGATGGCGCCTCTCACCCAGTCGCCCGGTTCGGTGTCCGGGTGTCGGTTGGGATCGGCGAGAAGGGCGAAGATCGCCGAGGCGGGGGCGGAGATCACGCGAGTGCGGACGATGTGCTCATTGGGGTATGTCGCTGCTTCGGCCATGGTCACAGCCTATTCACCCCGCACCGGGATGGGAAGAGGCCGGCGCAGGTAGGGTGAGTTCATGCACTTCTCCGACTATGACACGCGACTTGCCGGATATGCGGTGATCGTCAACGAGGACAATGAGATCCTGCTCAGCTGGTTCAACGGCGGCAACGATCGCGCTCATGCGCTGTGGACGCTGCCCGGCGGCGGGATCGAATACGAGGAGAGCATCGAGGTCGGCACGATCAGGGAGATCAAGGAGGAGACCGGCTTCGATGCCGAGCTCGTTCGACCGCTGACGACCCACAGCTTCACCGAGAATCGTCGCAGCCCCACCTTCGGCAGGTCGACTCCGCGTCCGTTCAAAGGGGTGCGGGTCGTCTATCAGGCTCGGATCACCGGTGGCACGCTCGGCACCCTCGAAGTCGACGGGACGACCGATCGCGCCGAATGGGTGTCGATCGACTCGCTGGCAGACGAACGGCACGCCCGCATCATCGACATCGGTCTTGATGCATGGCGTGCCGCTGTGTGAGGTTCCGCTGTGCGGGTCGCCGCTGTGTGAGTCGCCGCTGTGTGAGTCTGAGTCACCGGCAGGCGACCGCCTATCGGGAGGTGGCCAGCCCACCGGTGGGTGACCTAGGCCACCTCCCGATGCGCCGTTACTTCACCTTGTCGGCGATGAGGTCCGGAAGCTTCTCCGCGGTGTAGCCCGCCGAGAGGATCGAGTTGAGCGAGAAGGCCTTGCGGATGTCATCCTCGTCGTTGGTCAGCACCAGATCATGTCCGTCCTCGACGGCCGGGATCCGCTTGAACCCCGCGTCGTCGGTGACCTCGGAATCCTCGATGTAGATCGGGAAAACGAGGAGCAGATCGGCGTCGAGATCGCTCAGCTTCTCCTCGGAGATCGGCACCGAGAAGCCTTCGGCCTTCTGCGCGGCGATCGTCTCGGACTGTTTGAAGCCGAGCTGCTTCATCACCTGCACGCGTCCGGATTCTTCGACGTAGGCGCCCCACCCGTCGGCGGTCTTCGCCGCGACCGTGACCGACTTGCCGTCGAATTCGGGGTGCGCCTTGCGTGCCGCCTCGTACTTTCCGTCGAGATCGTCGAGGAGCTTCTGCCCATCGTCGGGCTTGCCCAGCGCCTGCGAGACGAGGTCGACCTGCTGATCCATGGTCGTCAGATAGTTGTCGCCGCCTTCGGGCACACCCACGGTCGGGGCGATCTCCGAGAGACGGTCGTAGCGCTCCTGCTCGCCCGAGCTGTTCGTATCGAGGATGAGGTCGGGCTCCAGGGCCGCAATCGCCTCATAGTCGGGTTCCAAGGTGGCGATGATCTCGGGGTCTTCGTCGTAGAGGTCCTCGGCCCAGGGACCGACGCCCTTGCCGCCGAACTCCACCCAGTCGGAGGCACCGACCGGCTGGACGCCGAGGGCCAGAGCGGTCTCAGCGTCACCCCAGCCGAGGGCGACGACCTTCTGCGGGTCGGCAGGAACCTCGACGCTGCCGAACTTGGTGTCGACGCTGGTGCCGGAGGCGGTGTCCTCGGTGCTGTCTCCCCCTCCGCCGCCGCAGGCGGAGAGCAGGAGTACGGAGGCGAAAATGGGAGCGAGAATTCTGCGCATGAGATCCTTCTTCAAGTGTTAGGCCAGCCTAGCTTAACGCATTGTGAGAACTCGCCGCGAACCCGCTCCACGGCCTGCGGCCACTCCTCCGCGAATCTCTGGATCGGCTCTCAGGCCGGTTTGATCTCGATTCCCGCGACGTCCATCTCCTCAAGTCTAACCGTGCGCGACGCTCGGCCGGTGACCAGACGGTGTATGCCCCACAGCAGCAGGAACGCCGGCAGACCGATGTAGGCCGACGCCACCTCGAGGACGTGACCGTCGACGACCGCCTGGACGTTCTGTCCGATGATGACGACGACGAGCATGACGAGGGCGATGATCGGCCCGATCGGGAACAGCGGGGCCCGGTAGGGCAGATCGGCGAGGTTCTTCCCCTGCCGGACGTAGGCACGGCGGAAGCGGAAGTGGCTCAAGGCGACTCCGACCCAGACGATGAATCCGGAGAGGCCCGAGACATTGATCAGCCAGGTGTAGGCACCCCCGTCTCCCATCACCTCGGTGAGGAAGCCGAACAGACCGATCGCTGCGGTGGCCAACAGCGCCATGACGGGAACTCCACGTTCGTTGAGGCGGGCGAACAGCCTCGGCGCGGTTCCCTCCTTGGCCATGGCGTAGAGCATGCGGGTCGAAGCGTAGAGGCCGGAGTTGCCGGCCGAGAGGATGGCGGTGAGGATGACGGCATTCATCACCGAGGCGGCCACGGCGATCCCGGCGCGTTCGAACACGAGAGTGAACGGCGAGGCCGTGATGTCCTCATTGTTCGCCGCCGTCAGCAGCGACGGATCGGTGTAGGGCAGGAGGAAGCCGATGATGGCGATCGCGCCGATGTAGAAGAGCATGATGCGCCAGAACACGGTGCGGATGGCGCGGGGCATGTCCCGACGCGGATTCTCCGACTCACCGGCGGTGACGCCGACGAGTTCCGTACCTTGGAAGGAGAAGCCGGCGATCATGAACACGCTGATGATCGAGACCCAACCACCGACGAACGGGGCTTCACCTCGGGTCCAGTTGCTCACCCCGGGTGAGTCTCCGCCGATGATGTCGACGATCATGAGCACACCGAGAACGAGGAAGACCAGCACCGCGGCGACCTTGATCGCGGCGAACCAGAACTCGCCTTCCCCGAAAGCCTTGGCCGAGAGGAAGTTCAGTCCACCGAGCAGCGCGAGGAAGATCGCGGCCCACACCCAGGCGGGCACATCGGGCAGCCAGAAGGACATGATGACGCCGGCGGCGACGAGCTCGGCGGCCAGGGTGATGGCCCAGTTGAACCAGTAGTTCCAGCCCATGGCGAAGCCGAAGGAGGGGCTGACGTATTTGGTTCCGTAGGTGTGGAACGAACCGGCCACGGGCAGGTGGGTCGACATCTCCCCGAGGGACTGCATGACGAAGAGGACCATGATCCCGATCGCCGCGTAGGCCAGCAGCGCACCTCCGGGGCCGGCCTGGGAGATCGTCCCGCCGGAGCCGAGGAAGAGTCCGGTGCCGATCGCTCCGCCGATGGCGATCATCTGCAGGTGCCGGGACTTCAGCCCCCGCCTGAGTTGGCGGGTCTCCCCCGCCGAGGTGGCTGTTGCGTTCATCGTGTCCCTTGCCTGTCGGAGAACTGGTGTCCCAACCGGGACCCGGCCATTCTTACCACATTCAGGTGTCCTTGGCTGGGGTGCGCGGCCTCAGGACTGGTCGAGGAAGGCCAGCACCGCTGCCACTCGACGGCTCGTCGTCTCTCCCGCATGGAGTCCGAGCTTGTCGAAGATCGCACTGATCGCCTTCTCGACGGAGCTGATCGAGACGTAGAGCCGCTCGGCGATGCCGCGGTTCGACAGGCCTTCGGCCATGGCCTCGAGGACTTCGTTCTCCCGGGGTGTGAGCGCGGACAGGGAATTCTGCTTCTCCGAGGTGTTGAGCAGCTGGCGGACGACATCGGGATCGATGACGGTGCCGCCCGCCGCGATCCGCTGAACCGATTCGAGGAACCGGTCGATATCGGTCACCCGGTTCTTCAGCAGGTACCCGACTCCCACGGTTTCGGTGCCCAGCAGCTCGGTGGCGCATTCGCGCAGCACGTACTGGCTGAGCACGAGCACCCCGATGTCCGGGTAGGTGCGTTTGATCGTCAGTGCCGCTTCGAGCCCCTCCGTGGTGTGGGTCGGCGGCATCCTGACATCGACGATGGCGAGGTTCGGGCGCAGTGCGGCCACGGCTTCGAGCAGCTGCTCTCCGTCATCGACCGAGGCGACGACGGAGATGCCCTCGTCTTCGAGGAGGCTGCGCACTCCTTCACGCAGCAGCACAGCATCGTCGGCGAGGACGACCCGCATCGCCTCGGCGGTCTCCGAGGCGTGCGGGGTTGCAATGGTCTCAGGCATAGGGGATCTCCGCTCTCACAGTGGTTCCGGTCTTCTCGTCGCTGTCGATGCTCAGTCTGCCGTCGAGGGCTCCCACCCGGCGGGAGAGTCCCTGCAGCCCGCTTCCGTGCGGGTCCGCTCCCCCACGGCCGTCATCGACCACCTCGGCGATGAGGGCCTGCTCCCCGGCGGTGACGCTGATCGTGATGGATGCGGCCTCGGCGTGCTTGACGACGTTCGTCACTGCCTCCCGGACGACGAAGTAGGCGGCGGACTCGATGGCCTGGGGCACCCGTCGGTCGGGGACCGTAAGGATCGTCACCGGGATCGGGCAGTGATCTGCCACCCGGTTGAGCACGGTGCCCAGACCGTGTTCGTCCAGTGCCGTCGGGTAGACCCTCCAGGCGACCTCCCGCATCTCATCGATGAGGTCCTGGGACTGGACCAGCGCATCGTCGAGGAGGTGGGCGACCTTGGCAGGATCCTGCGCACGCTGTGCCCGGGCGATGAGCACCGACAGGGACACGACGTTCTGCTGCACCCCGTCGTGGAGGTCGCGTTCGATCCGGCGCCGTTCCTCGTCGATGGCCACGACCACGCCCTGTCGGGTCTTGAGCAGTTCGGTGATGCGGGTGTGATGAGCATGCGGCCGGGTCACCTCGGTGACCATTCCGTCGACCTTCCCGTGCAGCCAGCTCGCGGCCTCGGCGAGCGCGATCACACCCAGCAGGTTCGCCGCCCCGTAGAGGACGCCGACGAACAGCGTCGGCTGGGTGATCGTCCAGGCGTCGAAGCCGATGGTGATGCTGCCGCCGATGAAGAGTCCCTGGATCAGCGAGCCGAGGGTGACGAAGAGGAAGCCGCTGGCCAGATTGAGGACCGGGATGAGGATGAGGATGGCGATGAGGCCGTTGAGGAAGAAGAACACGCGTCGTCCCGGATCCGGGCCCAGGCTGATCCCGAAGCCGCGGAACTGGCGTGCGCGCTCCCAGCCGCTGACTCTGTGCGCCCACCGGGAGCTCGGCGGGAGGCAGGAGACGAGGATGAGGGGCAGGAACAGCAGTCCGCCCCAGAGCACGCCCCACACTGCTGCCGCCCAACGGGTCGCGAACATGCGGGACTCGCGGGGAATCCGAGCGGTCAGCGACATCGGCCAGGGCATGGGTCGATCGTAGCAACGCGGGTCTGCCCGCGCCCATGGGTTCGACCGCAGTCCGAACTTCCGGTTTCCCGCATACCGACGCCGGCATGCCTGCGCGCACGCCCCGGGTGAACCTCAGGCCGTGCTCGGGTCCACCGACCTCAGCCCTGCGCTGTGCCTCGTATCCGCCGTCTCTGCGGGTCACTACCGTAGATGAGTATGGACCTCGCCCTGCAGATGCTCACCGACACCGTGACCTCCCCATGGGTGTACCTGCTCATCCTCGTCTGCGCCGGACTCGATTCGCTGCTGCCCGTGGTCCCGTCCGAGACGGTGCTCATCACGGCGGCCGCCTATGCCTCCACCGGGCAGCCGCATCCTCTCGGTCTGCTCACCGCGGCCGTCGTCGGTGCGGTAGCCGGGGACTTCGCCGCCCACCTCGTCGGTCGCAGCGGGGGCGGAGTGGTCCAACGGTGGCGCCGCCATCCGCGCCTGGGCCGGGTCCTCTCCCGTTCCGAGGAGATCTTCTCCCGCCGAGGCGGTGCCGCGCTCATCGCGGGCCGATTCGTGCCCGGCGGGCGCACGGCGGCGACGATCGCCTCCGGGGTGCTCGCGTTTCCGGTGGGACGGTTCCTGATCTTCGATTCCCTCGGTGCGCTCGCCTGGGCAAGCTATTCCACATCCATCGGCCTGCTGGGCGGGCTGGTCTTCGAGGACCGTCCCCTGCTCGGTGTGGCGCTGGGAGTCGGGATCGCCCTCGTGGTGACCGTCATCGCCGAGGTGGTCCGGCGGATCGCCGAGCACCGATCCTCTCCGCACGGCACCGGTCGGACACACCGAGAACCGACCCGCTCGACGACAGTTCAGGCCGACATGGCACGATAGACGGAGATGTCTGAATCACTCGTCTGGTACGTCAGCTACGGATCGAACATGGCCCGGAACAGGCTCGCCTGCTATCTCGAGGGCGGTCGTCCCGAGGGAGCGTTCGTCACCTATCCCGGGGCGCGGGACCACAGTCAGCCGCGGGCGGAGTCCGGCATCGAACTGCACGGCTCGATCTACTTCGCCGGGAACTCCAGTGTCTGGGGCGGCGGCATGGCATCCTACGACCACGCCGTGCCCGGTCCCACGCCGGCCAAGGCCTATCTCATCACCGCCGAACAGTTCGCGGATGTCGCCGAACAGGAGATGCACCGCGCCCCGTCTGCGGAGAATTCCGTAGAGCGGCTCGCCTTCGAACTGCCCTCCGGTGCCTCTCATGCCGTCGGACCGGGACGCTATGAGACGCTGCTCGTCCTCGGCCGCCGGGACGAGGTGCCGCTGATCACGTTCACGGCCCCGCACGGCGCCGCGGACGTCGAACACACTGTACCGACGGAGGCCTATCTGGCGATGCTGCGCCGCGGTCAGGACGAGGTCACCGCACTCGGAGGGACTCACCCGCTCGCAGCTGCACAAGTGTGAGGTCGAGCAGGGGCGTGGCCACACCGAGTTCGCTCGCCGCTCGGGCCAGATCGCCGAGGATGTGCTCCGTCTCGCTCGGCAGACCCGCTGTCACATCCCGGTAGAGCGATGAGGTGAATTCCGATCCTGCAGCGGTGAGCATCGACAGTGTCATCTCCCGCGAGCTCTTCGACACCGGATGACCGGCGGCCGCGGCGATGGCCTCGAGTTCGTCGACGATGGCGACCACATGGTCCCGGCCGCCTGCTTCCATGATCGCTCCCACCGGGGCTCGGAACAGGCAGGTGACGACACCGGCGGCGGCGATGAAGACCCATTTCTCCCACAGTCCGTCGACGATGGTGCCGATGATCTGCAGCTTGAAGCCGGGGACGTCGAGTGTCTTACTGATGTCGGCCGGAACCTCGGCTCCGTCGAGATCGCCGATGGTCATCACCGCCAGATCCGTCATCTGGACGATCGCATCGTCTTTGATGGTGCCGACGATCTTGACGAGTCCGCCGAGGACCTGCCCGGGGAACTCCTGCGTCAGCCGGTCGATCTGTGCCATGCCGTTGAGGAAGGGAATGATCTGCGTTCCGGGGCCCACCGCCGGGCGGATGTCGTCGATGATCGATTCGAGACCGTTGGCCTTGACGGCGACGATCACCAGGTCGAATGCGGTGTCGCCATGTTCGGGCCCGGCCGCCTCGGCGAGTTCGGAGGCAATGAGCACGGCAACGTCGTTCGTCTGATCCTCCCCCGGGGCGATGAAGCGCAGGCCGTTCGCGCGCAGCTTCTCCGCCCGTGCCGGACGGACGAGGAAGGTGACGTCACGTCCGGCTTCGAGCAGCCGGGTTCCGAACGCGCCGCCGGTGGCTCCGGCGCCGGCGATGAGGATCTTCATGTCCTGTGCTCCCATCTCAGCGAACCTCGCTGCTGTCATCAGAATTCGTCGTCACTGCGGTCCTGAGCGCGCCTGCGGCCGCCCGGGGATCATCTGCCTCCGTGACCGCACGGACGACGACGATGCGACCGGCTCCTGCCGCAGTCACCTCGGCGAGGCGCTCACCGTAAGAGATCCCGCCGATCGCGAACCAGGGCTTGCTCACCGCCGAACCGAGGCCACGCAGCGGCTCGAGCCCGATGGCTGCGCGGCCGGGTTTGGTGGGGGTCTCCCACACGGGACCCAGACACAGGTAGTCCACGTCGGGGTCCGCCTCGGCGGCCTTCGCCTGCTCGAGGGAATGAGTCGATCGCCCCAGGATCACATCGGGTCCCAGCACGTCCCGTGCCTGCGTACTTGTGAGATCTCCCTGTCCGACGTGGAAGACGTCGGCGCCAACGAGGAGTGCGACGTCTGCACGGTCGTTGACGGAGAACAGCTTTCCGTGCCGGTGTGCTGCTTCTCTGAGCACCATGAGCGCGTCGATCTCCGCGCGGGCTTCGAGGCCCTTGTCTCGGAGCTGGATGATATCGGCTCCTCCGGCATAGGCGGCGTCGAGGAATTCGGCCAAGTCGCCTCGTTGACTGCGGGCATCGGTGCAGACGTAGAGCCTCGCCTCCTCGAGCCGGTCTTCGCGGAAGCCTCTGGTCCTGGTCTCGGACGGACTCGGAGCGTCTCGGACTGCGGTGCGCATTGTCTTATCGGCGGCCATGATCCTAGAGTAGAGGAGTTCGCGGGAGCCTCATAAAGAGGCTGAGAGGGCTTCGTGCCGACCGTCAGACCTGATGCGGATCATGCCGCCGGAGGGAGAAGCCCATGCACGCCATTGTGGTCGGGGCCGGGATCATCGGCCTGTCGACGGCCTGGTTCCTGCGCCGTTCCGGTGCCGCCGTCACCATCGTCGATCCTGCCCCCATCTCGGGTGCCACGCATGCCGCCGCTGGGATGCTCGCCCCCGCCGCCGAGGTGGCCTGGGGTCAGTCTCCCCTGTATCCGCTCATGCGCGCCTCCGCCGAGCTCTACCCGGAGTTCGCCGCAGCGGTGGCGAGCGCGACCGGTCACGATCTGGGGCATTCGTACGCCGAGACCCTCGTCTGCGCCGGAGACCGGGCGGATCTCGCTTCGCTGCGCGAACTCACCGCCTTACAGCAGGCGAACGGCTTCGAGACCACGCTGCTCAGCGGGTCGACGGCCCGCGAGCTCGAACCCTCGCTGGGGCCGGGCGTGTGCGGGGCGGTGAGGATCCCCGGCGACCATGCGATCGATCCTCGCCGGCTGTCTGCGGCACTTCTCTCGGCCGTCTCCGATCATCTCGTCACCCAGCGAGTGACCGGTCTGGTCCGGTCGGGGCAGCGCACCTGCGGAGTCGACCTCGGTGACGGAGGCAGGCTCGAAGCCGACCAGGTCGTCATCGCCGCCGGGGCTGGCTGCAATGAGATCATCGGGGCCCCGAGCCTGCCGCTGCGTGAGGTGTGGGGCGAGGTTATCCGTCTGCGCTTACCGGAGAGTTCGCCGCCTCTGCTCACCCGCACCGTCCGCGGTCTGGTCAATGCTCGTCCCATCTATGTTGTGCCGCGACCCGACGGGGAGCTTGTGCTCGGAGCCACCTCCCGGGAGGACGGACGCGGCGGGCTCAACGCCGGCGGAGTCCACCGGCTGCTCCAGGACGGCGAACGACTCGTCCCCGGCATCCTCGACGCCGAGATCACCGACATCACCACCCGAGCCCGACCCGGTTCGCCCGACGATGTGCCGATCATCGGCCGCATCGACCCGGGGTGCGTGATCTCGACCGGCTATTTCCGCCACGGCATCCTGCTCGCCCCCTTCGGCGGCAGACTCACCGCCGAACTCGCCACCGAACTCGCCTCCGACAGCGGAGTCACCTGCGACGAGGACTGTGAGTGGCTGCCGGCCGGGGCTCTCGATGCGGTGTCTCCGGAGCGGTTCACCACTCCGGCCCACATCCGTCCCCCGGACACCGACCTCAACTTCACTGCCCCGCACGCGACCACGGCAAGGAGCCGCTCATGACAACGACCATCACACTCAACGGCGAGGAACACGAACTCGCCGGCCCCACCTCGGCGCTCGAGCTCGTCGCCGGCATCGTCGGCAGGGATCTTCGCCCCGACGGCACCCCGAGCGACGGCACACGTCTGGGCATCGCCGTGGCCGTCGACGGAGAGGTCCTCCGGCGCGGCCGATGGGCCGAGTTCGCTCTGGACGAAGGCCACACCGTCGACGTCGTCACCGCTGTGCAGGGAGGCTGAGATGAGCTGGACCATCGATGGAGCGGCTATGAACTCCCGCCTCGTGATGGGCACGGGCGGAGCCGGTTCCCTGAGCATCCTCGCCGAGGCGCTGCAGGCTTCGGGCACCGAGCTGACGACCGTGGCGATGCGGCGCTTCGATGCCGAGTCCCGCGATTCGGTGTTCGCACTCCTGCAGGACCTGGGCATCCGCGTCCTGCCGAATACCGCCGGCTGCTATACGGCCAGGGACGCGATACTGACCGCCCAGCTGGCGCGGGAGGCACTCGAGACGAACTGGGTGAAGCTCGAGGTCATCGCCGATGAGGACACGCTGCTGCCCGACCCGATCGAACTCTTCCGCGCCGCCGAGGAACTCGTCCTCGACGGGTTCACCGTCTTCGCCTATACGAACGACGATCCGGCCCTGGCCAAACGGCTCGAAGACGCCGGGGTGGCCGCGGTCATGCCCGCCGGGGCCCCGATCGGCAGCGGTCTGGGCATCCTCAACCCGCACAACATCGAAACCATCGTTGCCAGGGCGCAGGTGCCGATCATCCTCGATGCCGGTGTCGGCACCGCCTCCGATGCCGCTCTGGCGATGGAGCTCGGGTGCACCGCGGTGCTCCTGGCCTCAGCGGTCACCCGCGCCCACGATGCGAACTCCATGGCCCGAGCGATGGCTCTGGCCGTCGAGGCCGGACATCTCGCCGCCGGTGCCGGTCGGATCCCGAAACGGCCCTTGGCGCTCGCGTCCTCGAGCTTCGCCGGAATGGTGGAGTCGCTGTGAGCACGGCGATCAATCCCGGGCCGTTGGTGGAACCCGGGGAAGAGCTCTCCCGGGACGAACTCGCTCGTTATGCCCGCCACCTGAGCCTGCCGGGCATCGGTCTCGAGGGACAGCGGCGGCTGCGGGCCGCCTCGGTGCTCGTCATCGGGGCGGGCGGACTCGGCGCACCCGTGCTGCAGTACCTCGCAGCGGCGGGAGTCGGTGCGCTCACGGTCATCGATGACGATGTCGTCGAAACCTCGAACCTGCAGCGACAGATCCTCCATCGCGATGCCGACGTCTCCCGGGCGAAGGTCGATTCGGCGCGGGATGCGCTCCTCCGGCTCGACCCGAACGCACGGGTGCGGGCGATCAGGAACCGGTTGAGCCCGGACAATGCGCTCGAGCTCTTCGCCTCCCATGATCTCGTCATCGACGGGGCCGACAACTTCGCGACCCGGTATCTGTCCAATGATGCCGCCGAGCTCACGGGCACGCCTTTGGTGTGGGGAACGATCTTCCGCTTCTCCGGTCAGGTGAGCACCTTCGTCCCCGACCATGGGCCGATGCTGCGCGACCTGTTCCCCGACATCCCCGAGGCCGATTCGGTGCCGAACTGCGCCGAGGGCGGAGTCTTCGGGGTGCTGTGCGGGACCGTCGGTTCGGCGATGGCGACCGAGGCGATCAAGCTCATCTGCGGCATCGGCGCACCGTACATCGGTCGGCTGCTGCGCTACGACGCGCTCAGCGGTGAGTCGTCGACGCTGCGTTTCTCCCCCGATCCGGATCGTCCCCCGGTCACCGACCTCGCCGAGGTGGCCGTGGCCTGCGCTGCCAGGGACCACACCGCCGACGACGGGGCAGGTCCTGCGCAGGCGGCATCGAATACGGAGATCGGTCTGGCTGAGTTCCTCACCGGCGAGGGTGGGCGGCTGCTCATCGATGTGCGCGAGGACTGGGAACGTGAGCTGTCTTCGATTCCCGGTTCGGTGCGTGTGCCGCTCGGCGCTGTTCGGTCCCGCGGATGGGATGCGGTGGCACCGCTTGTCGATACCAGCGCCGAGAGAATGGTCGTCGGCACGGACACGGTCCGCGAGATCATCGTGCACTGCAAGTCCGGGGTCCGCTCCGCCGAGGCGGTCGACATCCTCACAGCGGGTGCTCCCGCCCGGGTGCGGATCCGATCGCTGTCGGGCGGCATCGACGCCTGGTCAGCGAGCAGCGGTACCGGTACGCCTCAGGGACGCTGAGGTTCTTGGGCCAGGTGGGCGGCGAGTCCTCGTTCGCCCGCCCGCATCACCGAATCGTGGAGGCGGGCCGCGAGGAGACGGAGCAGTCTGATCGATCTGCGAGTCGTCGTCACACACCAGGTGGATTCGATGGTCGTGATCGGTCCGTTCCTGCTCAGCGACCATTCGCCGACACCCCGGAGGTCTCCGGTTGCCGTGAAGCCGGCGAATCGTTCGGTCCTGATATCGCGCAGCTCGATATCGAAATCGAGGCTGAGTCCGATCGGGCTGGTGACCAGCAGGTGCGCGCGACTGCCCGGGGCCACGGTGTCATCGGCGGGTTCGGCCACCGGCAGGCCAGGCCACCACTGTGGCCAGGCTTCGACGCGGGTCAGCACCTGCCACACTGCGGCCGGCGAAGCATTGACCCGCCACAGATTGTCGAAGTGGAACGGGGCTGACGCCCCCGGTGCCGTGCTCACATGTCGGTGGTCCATGCCTCGACGGTAGTGTGGAAGCCGTGAATGACGAAACACCCCGCTCGCGCCGCCGTCCTTCTCCTCTGCAGGGCCGGAAGCCGACGAAGGACGATCTCGCGGACTTCGCCACCGACGATCCCGACGCCATCGACGATGTGCTCCCGGCCGAACCCGGTTCGCTGCGGATGCTCATCGTCGGCATCAACCCGGGACTGTGGACGGCCGCGGTCAACGCGCCCTTCGCTCGCCCCGGAAACAGATTCTGGCCGTCCCTGCACCAGGCCGCTCTGACCGACACTCTCGTCGATGCATCCCGCGGACTCTCAGCCTCGGACGAACAGCAGCTGCTCGGCCGCGGGATCGGGATCACGAACCTCGTCGGTCGCGCCACTGCCCGTGCCGACGAACTCGACGATCAGGAGCTCCGCGACGGGGCGGCCCGTCTGGTCGACCGCCTCGGCGAGATTCGACCCCGCAGCGTGGCGATCGCCGGGATCACCTCGTTCCGGATCGGGTTCTCTCAACGGAAGGCGCAGCTCGGTGAGCAGGACACCAGTCTCATCGAGGGATGGCCCGAGGACATCGGACTCCACGTCGTCCCGCAGCCCAGCGGACTCAACGCCCATTATCAGATACCCGACCTTGCCCGAATCTGGCGTGAGGTCTGGGAGGGCATCGGCGACTGAGGCCCCTGTCAGGTCCCAACGGCCGTCTCAGAGAGTGTGGGACCCGGGCATGAAGTGTTCGCGACAGCGAGCGGCATAGGATTCGAGTCCGCCGATATGGCTGGCGTCGATGTCAGTGGCCGCGGGTTCGGCCGAAGCGGGTTCGGCGGATGTCGTCTCCGTCTCGGCATAGGTGCGGTCGAGTCGTTGGTGGAAGACGGCATCGCGGCCGCAGACGGTGCAGATCGCTGTGAGCTTGAGGACGGCCTCGGCGATGGCCATGAACTGGGGCATCGGCTCGAACGGTCCCCCGTCGAACGTCACGCACAGTCCCTCCACGATCACGGTGGCGCCCTCGGCGATGAGTTCTTCGACCAGGGGAACCAGTCCCTCGCCGAAGAACTGCGCCTCGTCGATGGCAATGAGGTCGTAAGCCTCGGACCGGACCGTTCGAGCGAGACTTGCGACGTCGCCGATGGGAATCGCCGGGATGTTCACTCCGTTGTGCGAAGTGACCGCGGTGAGTTCGGCGCGTGTGTCGAGGGCATGGGAGACGACGAGAACATTGATGCCGGCGATCGTGGCCCGGCGCACCCGCCGCATGAGCTCCTCGGACTTGCCGGAGAACATCGGTCCGGCGATGACTTCGAGTCGGCCCGCGGGCCGGGGTGGGACGGCTGGGTTCGTGGCCATGGGCTCAGCCTACGCCGGGGATCGTGAGATCAGTCGTCGTCGACGGTGACCTTCTTGCTGTCGACGTCGACGGTGACCTCGGTGCCCTCACCGTTGTCATCGAAGTCGAACTGGTATTCCGCCCGACCGTCATCGTGTTCGAGCTTCCAACTGGTGAGTTGGCCGTCGCTCTTGTCTGCAGCGAGTTTGAGGGCGTCGTCGAAGCTCAGTGGATCCGTGAGGTCGATGGACCCTTCCTTGTCATCGGTGGAGTCCTTCTCGGTGTCGACGACCTCGCCCGTTTCCGCGTCGACGGAGATGTCGTGGTCGGTCGAGTCCTTGAGGATCTTCACCTCGTACTGCCAGGCGGCATCGCGTCGGTCGTAGTCGAGTTCGATGGCATGGACAGTGCCGTTCCCGGCTTCCTTCTGCGCCGCGGAGATCGCATCCTCGGGAGACACCGACGGGGATTCGCTGCTGAGATCCGCGTCGGGGGCCAGCCCTCCGGAGCCCTCCGCAGGTGCGCTCGACTGCTCACCGGGATCGTCGTCTGTGTCGTCGCCTGAGTCGTCGTCGGAGGATTCTTCTGCCGGTGCTGTGGTCTCAGCTGCCTGCGACTGCTCACCGCCGCCCTGGTTCTGCTCTTCGTCCGTGCCGGAGCAGCCGGCCAGGGCGAATGCCACGGCCAGTGCGCCGGCGGCTGCGGTCGTTGCCGTAATCTTCGTCTTCATGGTGTCAACGGTAGCAACGCGCGGGCTGACGACCTACCTGCCTAAGAGGATTCTCATGCAGATGAGGACCTCATTCAGTCGAGGCAGAATTCGTTTCCCTCGGGGTCGGCCATGACGATGAAGCCGGCTTCCATCGGCGGCTCCGGATCGACGCAGTTGAGTCGCGTCGCACCGTGAGTCAGGAGTCGGCGGCATTCGACCTCGAGTGCCTCCATCCGTTCCTGGCCCTCCAGCCCGGGTGCGGTTCGCACATCGAGATGGACTCGGTTTTTCACGGTCTTGCCCTCCGGCACGATCTGGAAGAACAGGCGCGGACCGTGGCCCTCGGGGTCTTCGATTGCGGCCCGCATGTCCTCAGGCTTCAGTTCGATGCCGAGTCCGGAGATGAAGCGGTTCCAGGCTTCGAACGGGTCGGCTCCGTCTTCGAGCGGGACGCCGGGCGGTCCGGGGATGACATAGCCGAGCGCTTCGGCCCAGAACCTGGCTTGGCCGATCGGATCGTGACAATCGAAGGTGATCTGGACTGCGCGGCTCATCGTCTCTCCCTCATTGCCCGGTTCTGCCGTCGAGGCATTCGCGCAGCAGGTCGGCGTGGCCGCAATGCCTGGCGTATTCCTCGATGCGGTGGATCTGGAGTTCTCTCACCGCGATCTGGGAGTCGCCGAGGCGGGTCCCCAGATCTTCGTATCTGGCGACCTCCGCATCGGTGCGGGCCTGCTCCCGTTCGAGATCGGCGATCACGGCCGCCACCGTCTGGGCATCGGCGGTCTCGATGTCGAAGGCCGCGTCCAAGCCGCCGTAGAGTGACGGTCGGGGTGTGTCGTCGGTGATCCAGTTGCACCAATCGAGTTCGACCTCGGCCATATGTCGGAGCAGGCCCAACAACGACATGGTCGATGGTGGGACCGAACGCTCGGCCAGCTGATCGGGCTCGAGGCCTTCGCATTTCATCCGCAGAGTAATGCGGTAGTCGTGGATGTAGTCGAGTTGGGTTTCCGCTTCTCCGTCGGGGCTCGTCCCGTCGGTATTGCGCGGGTCCTCGGCAGGGTCAACCCACATGTCAGGGTAGACGGTGGCTTTCGTCCAGCGATTCGGGATGTCGGACATGACCCCATTCTCCGCCAGCTCGGTCCCGTTCACCAGAGCTCAGGTCGATCTGCTCTTCGCCGACAGGTCTTCGAGGAAGTCAGCGATCTCCGATCTCGTCCGCAGCCGACGACGCTGAGCGTGCGAAAACGCCGGGTCGCCCATGATCGCACCGAACTTGGTGCGGGCCTGCCCGGAGGAGTGCCACGCCCACCAGAAGATCGATTCTTCTCGCTTCCAGATCTTGAACCCGTCCCAGGTCTCGCGATTGCCGTTCCACAGCACCTGCCGCGTCCCGGCCCGACGGATCGTGCGCGCGATGACCTGCCGCATGATCGTCACCCGTCCGGGATCGACCCAGACGATGGCGTCGGCGCGTTCGAGGATCCGAGTGCCCAGTTTGCTCTGATAGTTTCCGTCAACCACCCATGAGTCGCCGGCGATCGCCTCATCGACCCGGGCCACGAAGGTCTCGGGATCTGCGGGAGTCCAGTCCTCACCCCAATGGAGTTCGTCGAGTTCGATGCGAGGCAACTTAAGAGTCTCGGCGATGCGCAGGGCGAGCGTGGACTTGCCCGCCCCGGAGCTGCCGAGGACGCAGATTCGGCGGGGCGGTGAACTCGTCATCGGATCAGCCTATGCCGAGCCGGCAGCGGCATGCCACCGCTGAACGGACCTGCCCGGGCATTCGGCGACCGGACCTGCCCGAGCGATCGTCGACCGGACCTGCCCGAGCGCTCGTCGAGCTCAGATCGCCAGCTGAGTCGACGAGGAGAAGAGACTCGGAACGTCTTCGCGGATCGTTTCACCGAAGGCCAGCGCCCCACCGAAGAGCTTCTCGATCGCGTTGACCGTGTGCAGCACCCTGTCGCGGGAGACCGGAGGCATAAGGTCCCCGTCCTTGAGGTATCCCCTGAGAGATCCTCGCGCGGCGATCTTCAGCCCCAGCCGTCCGGCGAGCAGCCAGGTGATGCACTCGATCTCGAAACGAACCTGACTGCCGTCGATGTCGCTGCCCGCGGCAGCAATTCCGAGTTCTGGGCGGGGGCCACGATGGCCGGCGAACACCTCGGCGAGTTCGCGCAGCAGGTGACTAAGCATGACGGTCGGACTCTGCGTCTTCGGCAGATCGACCATGCCCAGGTGCTTATGGCGCAGCCGGCTGAGCACCGTTCGCAGGCCGTCCCAGGTCGGAGCCGGGGCGCCGCCGAAGGGACCGATCGCCTCGGCGGGGACCTCAGGTCCGAACGTATCGGCGATGTCGTAGACGAATTTCACCGGAGCGAACGGATGGAGGATGACAAGCGCTTCGGCGTCGTCCTTGAGTCGACGTTCGAAGCGGTGCAGCCAGGCCTCTTCGGTTTCGACGAATCGAGCGGAACCGCGCTGCTGGGCGATCAGTGCCGCGTTGAAGGCGGCCAGCTGGGGGAAGCGGCGGACGAAGGCGAGCAATTCGTCCCAGGGCATGAGCGGCCGATGATCGCCGGCTTCGGTGTAGAGGGCGTCGAACGAGTTCACGTTTCTATCCATGACCTCACGGTACGGCGAGGCACTGACATGGATGCTCGCCGGCACGAGGATCCCGGTGCGACGTCGACGCCGACCAGCCTAATGACGTCTACCATCGAGGCAGAATCATCGCCAACATCGAGGCTAATCAGTCCCGACTACAGAAGGAGACCGCAATGGACAAAAGCCACGACATCACGCTTCACATCGGCCGCGAGGAGCTGGTCATCCGTCAGCGCTATCAGGTCGTGAGCATCGTCAACGATGTGCTCATCGGCGTCTGGTTCCTCATCGGAAGCTTCATGTTCTTCTCCGATTCCCTGATGTTCGCAGGAACCTGCCTCTTCGTCATCGGCAGCATCGAAATGCTCATCCGTCCGGTCATCCGCCTGTTCCGGCATCTGCACCTGCAGCGTTTCCGCGGGCAGAGTCCCTCCCTCGGAGATGCCTCCTACGACTTCTGAGCAGAGACGACGCGCACAGCGGTCTGAGCGGCCAGGGCCGCGACCGCCATCGTGGCCGCACCACAGAGCCACTCCCGGCGGCGCAGTCCGATGCCTGACCGTTCCAGTTCCTTCCGCGCGTAGGCGGCACCGGGCCACATGATCGGCACCGCGGTGGCCACCCCGGCCGTGTAGCGGCGCAGCGCGAGCGAGGACAGCAGGTGGGCTCATTCCACGGATGCGTCAATCGTCTCGAGCCGCCCCTTCTGCAGATGGAGCACCCGGTGTGCGTTCTCGTACGCCCATCGGCGGTCGTGGGTGGTCGAGAGGACGGCCCCGCCACGGTGGAGAAAATCGGCGATGAACAAGTTCAGTCGGTCGATGGCGCGCTGATCCCGGCCCAGTGTCGGTTCGTCGAGGAGCAGGATCGTCGCTCCCGACAGCAGCGCCGTTGCCGCCACGAGATCCTTGCGCCGGGCGATGTCGAGGTCGAAGGGATGGACCTCGGCAAGCCCGGTCAGTTCCACCGCCGCCATCGCCTCGTCGACCTGTGCCTGACGCTTCGCCCTCACGGATTCGCGGTCCCGTCGACGATGAGTAGGCAGTGGGATGGCGGTCGTCAGCTCGGCGGCCACGGTCCGTGCCGAGAGCTGGATCCCGGGATCCTGGCCCACCCATCCCAAGTGGGCCGCCCGTTCATGACTCGGCAAGCCGTCGATGCGCAGATCCGCGCCGAGGTGGCCGACCGTGATCGTGCCGGTGCACTCCGCCGTGGGTTCGAGCAGACCGAGCAGACCCCGCAGCAACGTCGATTTTCCGGCTCCATTAGGGCCCATGATGGTCACCGATTCGCCGCGCCGCAGCTTGAGGTCGATGGAGTCGAGCACCGCAGACTCTCCGCGGACGACGCGCAGACGATCGACAACGAGCAGCGGTGGGACGTCTGTTCTCAAGTTCTCGGCCTCTGGCGTGGTGTCCGAGTCCGAGGCGAGCTCAGTGGTTTCGGTGTATGCCGTCGCCCAGACCCCTCCGGCTGTCAGTGCCGCAGTCGATGCCGCTCTCTGTGTCGCGGCCGGTGTCCATGATTGCTCCTGCTCGGACACCCGCAAGAGTCTGCCGCGGTCGAGGAGGCTGAGCTCGTCGCAGACTGCGGTGAGCTCATCGGACTGGTGGCCGGTGATGAGCACCGCTCCCCCGCGCTCACGGTAGTCACTCAATGCATCCGCCAAGCGCGTGCGCGCTGCGGGGTCCAGGGACAGGGACGGCTGGTCGAGGACGAGGAGTTCCGGGCCGAGAGTCAGCAGGCTCGCCAGGGCGACCAGTTGGCGCTGCCCTCCCGAAAGGGTGTCCAGTCGACGCGGCCATAGGTCCTCGATGCCGAGACTCCGCAGCGCCGCCTCGGCGCAACTCCGAGCGGTGGCGGAATCGGCGCCGTGGAGTCGCCTGGGCAGCTGCACCTCATCGGCCACGCGACTGGTCATCCCGCTCAGTTGGGCCTCCGGATCATCGCCGAGCATGACTGCGGTGCCGTGAACCTCGAGGTGGCCGGTCATCTCCCCTCGGTCGCTGAGGAGTCCGACGACGAGGCGGGCCAAGGTCGAGGTTCCCGATTCGAGGGGGCCGAGCACCGCATGAAGGCTGCCCGGCTCGATTTCGAGGTCGATGTCGGTCAGGGCGGCGGCAGTCTTCCTTCGATAGGTGAATCCGACTCCACGCAGTGAGAGGACGGCGATCTCACTCACCTCCGATCAGCCCGGCGGCATCGGGCAGCGGGAGAACCCCTGCCACGGAGGCCGCGATGAGCAGAAGGGTGAGCACGGGAGCGCCTCGGCGAATGATCTTCTGCACTCCGTCATCATTGTGGTCCTGAAGCGACACCCGCGGACCCGAATCTTCGAGACCGCGCTGCTGGAGAACCTCGTGACGTTGTTCGACCTCGATGAGCACCGAGGTGAAGAGGCCAGCGACGATAGCAGGCAGCAGTCGGATCCGCACCGACCAGCGATCGACGGGCCAGCCGCAGGCCGCCCGGGACTCGATAGCCTGCCTGGTGCGGGTGCGCAGCAAGGGGATGAGGCCGATCGCCGAGGCACACACATAGGCCACGCTGACAGGCATTCGCAGTGCCCTGAGCCCGTCGAACATGCGTGCGGAATCGGCGCCGAGGCCGAAGAGCGCGCAGAGGGAGACGAGCGCGCTGACCCGCAGCCAGATCTGCACGGCAATGCTCAGACCTTCGACCGTGAGCCGGGCGGGACCGAGCTCCCACAGCACATGCGCCTCGGCGCCGGGGTAGAACAGTCCCTGCACGACACCGACGACGATGAGCGTCGGCAGGCACAGCACTCCCACGCCGATCATCCAGCTCGAGAACCTCACGGCCGGTGAGACGACTGCGGCCCCGAGGGCGAGGGCGATGATCACGAGGGGCACGAGCGGAGAGGGGACGCCGAAGACGAGCAGGAGGGCGCACACGAGAATGATGATCTCGGTGGCCGGGTGCCAACGCCTCCGTGTCCGTTCCCGCTCGAGAACGGCATCGCTCATTCAGCCGACCGGAACCGGTTCCGCGGCTCTTCGCGGCAGACTGTGATCGGTGAATGGGTACCGGTCGAGGATGCGTCGCGGCAGGGTGCGGAGCACGACATAGGCGAGGGCGAAGATCAGCGCCTTGTCGATGATGTCGGAGAACATGCTCTGGGCGAAGGTGGCGTTGAACATCTCGAGGCCGGCGGCCTGGAGGATGGCGACGACTCCCCCGGTGCCCGAGCCCAGGCCTCCGCCGAAGACGTAGGCGGCCACGGGAGCTCCGAGCGCTCCGGCCGGAACTCCGGCAATAGCTCCCGCGATGACGGCGAACCAGGGTGTGCGGAAGGCGCCGAGGCGGGCCGCCCAGCCGGCGGCGGCACCGATGAAGGCCGCGCCGGAACTGAAGGCGATGACGCTGGGGCTCAGGGTCACGCCCCAGATGAGGTTCGAGACGATGCCGGTGAAGGCTCCCGCGGCGGGACCGGCGAGGACGCCGATCATCACGGTGCCGATGGAGTCGAGGTAGAGGGGAACCGGCGTGACATTGCCGATGATCTGCCCGATGACGATGTTGAGGGCGATGGCCACGGGGATGAGGGCGATGATGCTGCGTGGGATGAGCGGGAGGGTGCCTGCCGCGAGGAGGATGCCGCCGATGAGGTAGCCGAGGATGACCCACAGGGTGGTGTGGCCGAGGTCGATGCCGAGGTTGGCCGGTTGGGTCAGCAGCACGGCGACATAGGTGCCGAGGATGACGAGGGTGCCGAGCAGGGTGAGGGTGAGGGGAAGCTTCGGGGTGCGGGTTTGTCCGGGACCGACCGGTGCGGTCGGCCCCTGCCCAGGCTGTCGTGAATCTGCGGTCATCGGGATGGTCCTTTCATCAGGGTGGCGCCGAGGTGGTCGAGGAAGGTCTGCGCGTCGATCGAGCGGATGATCTCGGCGTTGACCGGCTTTCCCCACCGTCCCAGCCAATCGGCGACGGTTTCGCCACGTGTGAGTGTACCCGTCAGTTCCACGTCGACCGGCGCACTGATGCTCGTCGCCCAGGGCAGCGCCCCGGGAGTTCCGTTGGGGATCGAGGGGCTGTCGTCGTTGGGCGACCCCGTGGCTTCTGCAACCGAGGTGTTCGCAGCGGTCTCGCCGCGCGCCCAGGCGAGAGCGCAGGCGAGGACGAAGGGATCGTGGATGTGCGCGATGTAGCCGAGTCCGTCGGATTCGTGGAATTCGAAGTAGAACCGCAGGGCTTCGGCCAACTGAGTCAGCCATTGCGACC
The DNA here is from genome assembly GCF_047300845.1 of Brevibacterium sp. GP-SGM9. NCBI lineage: Bacteria > Bacillati > Actinomycetota > Actinomycetes > Micrococcales > Brevibacteriaceae > Brevibacterium > Brevibacterium sp. GP-SGM9. Next base: position 809,021 of record NZ_CP178563.1, read on the forward strand.
AGGGACCGGCTGCGGCACCGGAGAGGATCGCCTGCAGACGGCCGGGAGTCATCTCGACCGCCTCGGTGGCTTCGATCGGAGCGATGACGGGCAGATGGCGAACAGTCCCGGAGGTATGAGCGCGACCGAAGGCGGCGAGAACGGAGGACGTGGATTCGGGGTCGAAGGTGACGTTCCATTCGGTGGTCGGGTGGGTGTTGCCGCGGTAGTTGAAGGCCCCGCCCATGATGAACAGGCGTTTGAGGAGGCCGGGCAGTTCGGGGTCGAGGTCGATTGCGAGCGCGAGATTCGTTGCAGGCCCGATGACGACGCCGATGAGCTCGCCCGGATGGGCTCGGGCGGCGTCGACCCAGGCCTGCGCCGCCGAGGTCGAATTGGGGGTTCCTGCCGGTTCGGGAACCTGCGCATGACCGGTTCCGCTGGTCCCGTGGGTGAGATCCGCATACTCCGGTCCGGCCGGTTCCCCAGAGTCACGTCCCGCGGGTTCCCCGCGATGAGGGCCTGTCGCTGCTTCTGCTTCTGGTCCTGCTTCTGAGGCGGCTCGGCGGGACTGCCAGGCCAGGGGCAGAGGGTGGCCTGCGTGGACGGGAATGTCTCCTTGTCCGGCGAGTTCGAGCCACCCGCGGGTGTTGCGGGCCACCTGTGCGGTGGGAACATTGCCGCCCGATGCGGCGATGCCGACGGTGTCGATGTCGTCCTGACACAGCAGATATCCGAGGGCGACGGCATCGTCGATGCCCGGGTCGCAGTCGAGGAACAGAGGGATTGTGTTCGGCATGGACTCCATTCTGCCCGACGTCACACCGCTTCAGCCCGTAGGCTGTTTCAGCTCGCAAGCGGCCACAGCCCGCAAGCCGCTTCGGCCCGCAAGCGGCCACAGCCTGCAGGCCGTCTCCGTCATCGGCGCGGCAGGCGGGCCCAGTTGCTGCATGGCTGCGTCGATCCTCTCCGCACGGATCGACAGCAGAGGTAGATGGTCTTCGCCGGCGGTTCGTTGATTCCGAAGGCCTTTCGGAGATCGATCGGCTCTGCGGATTCGAACCGTGTCCCGAGCATCTCACCGAACCAGTACCCGGTGAACCACGGTTTCGGGGCGAGCCAATAGGCGTTGTTGAACAGCTCGCAGTCGCAGCAGCACGCTCCCATGCTGCCGAGTCTCTCCAGCAGGGCTGTGGCCCGAGGAGCGGTCCGGTCCCGGAAGGTCACGGCGAACCGGTGGGTGCCATTGCATCCGAATTCACCGAGTTGGCGGAACACATAGCAGGCCAGGCATTCACCTGCCCTGGGGGTGAGGATGCGCGCAGAGGCTTCATCGATGATCGTTTCGAATTCTGGTTGCATGATCTTCTTATCCATGACCACACCCTGCGAGTCGCCACTGACATGAAAACACGGCAAACCGCCTCTGTGACCGACACTAGTACTATTGATGCAGATCACACCGGGTGAGGCAGGGAGCACATAGAATCGGGAGAATGAGCATTCTTGTCATCGGTGAGGCCCTCATCGACATCGTGACCACTCCCGGCGCACCCGATCGATACGCCCCTGGCGGTGCCCCGGCGAATGTGGCTCTCGGGCTCGGCCGCCTCGGCGAGGAGGTGGAGCTGCTCACCGACGTTGGCGATGACTTCCACGGCGGTTTCCTGCTCGCCCACCTGCGGGCCTCGAACGTTCAGGTGCATGCGACGCCGAAAGGTGCGACCTCGACAGCCCGGGCCACCCTGGCCGATGACGGATCCGCCGACTATGACTTCCGGCTGCGCTGGAGTCCGGATGGCAGTCTCGTAGCCGATCGGTCGTTCTCGGCGCTGCACATCGGGTCGATCGCTGCCTTCCTGGCCCCGGGATCAGCGGTCGTGGACACGCTGCTGGACACCGCCTCGGCGCCGAATTCCTCCTCGGGAACCACCCCGTTGACGACATTCGATCCGAACATCCGGCCGAGCATCATCGGATCGCACGCGGAGTCACGGGCGCGGTTCGAAGCACTCGCGGCCCGCGTCGATGTGGTCAAACTCAGCGATGTCGACGCCGATTGGCTCTATCCGGGCGAGTCGGCCGAGACTCAGCTCGATCGGATCCTCGGCCTCGGAGCCGGACTCGTCGCCATGACCCGAGGGGGCGACAGTGCGCTGCTGTCCACGGCTTCAGCGCGCAGCCGCATCGCCGCTGAGACCGCGGAGGTCACGGATACGATCGGGGCCGGAGATTCCTTCATGGTCTCCCTCGTCCACGATCTGCATCGACTGCCGACACCGATCGCCGACCTCCACGCAGACCAGCTGACCGAAATCGGAGGGAACGCGGCGCATCTGGCGGCCGTCACGGTCGCCCGCACGGGCGCGGATCTGCCGTGGAGCAGCGAGTTGTGATCTTTGGTCGGCGCGACTGAGCGGCCACGTTCTCCGGTCGTACGGACGGCCGGAACCGAGCATCGAGTGCCGAGTGCAGTCGGCATCAGGGGGTGCCGCGTCTCAGTGTTGCCCGCCGGCGTCGAGGAAATCGCCGAGCTGGCGCAGCGCAATCGTATGACCGTTGCGGTGCCCGTCGACCATGCCCTCCCCGACGAAGGACACGAGTTGGTCCGTGATCTCGACGTGCGTTCCCGCGGGTGTCGCGGTGAAGGTCCATGTCACGATCGCGGTCGAGAGTATCTGGTCGCCTGATCGGAGCGTTTCGGTGCTGACGGCATAGGCCTCGGGTTCGATGCGCGGGTAGTCTCCGCTGGCGTGGAACTCCAGGACTCCCGGGGTGCCGCAGCGGAAGGCCGTCGATCCGCCGGCGCGGAAGTCATCGTGGTCGTAGACCATTGCCTCACCGTCGGGGACTCCCCATGTCGCTCGGGCTGCGGTATCGGCGAACGCGGCCCACACCTCGGCGACGGGGTGGGCGATTTCGGCCCCGATCCGCACGGTCTCTGACAGCGGTGGGCTCTCACTCACCGGAGAACACGATCCGGTTGCCGTCGGAGTCGTCGACCGGCAGGATCCGCTGTCCTCCGCCGGGCTGCGGCCCATCATGGTCGATCCCCGAGGCGCTCAGCCGTTCGGCAAGTGAGTCGAGATCGGATGCGGCGAGAACCACCGTCGAACTCCCTGCACGATCGGCATCGACCCAGACCTGAATGCCGAATTCGGCGGCGAATCGCCATTCGCTCAGACCCGGCATCGGACTGGTGTCGGGCCCGCGGTCGAACAGGGTCGAGTACCACTCGATCGCGCCGGCTTCGTCGCTGACGCTGATATTGGCCATAAGTCCAGTGAACATCATCGTTCCTCTCCTGGTGCCTTCATCAATCCTGGCGCCTTCGGCAAAGTGATTGCGAGTTGCAATCACTATTCAATCGAAGCACAGACTACCGAGCCTTAGCAAGGGCTCGAGTCACACGAATCTCGGTTCTTTGACGTCGACAGCGAGGGTCAGGACCCGCCCAGCTCGGCCTCGAAGGCCGCCTGGAGCCGCTCGGAGGCACGTGGCCCCTCCGGGTCGGGCAGGCTCACGCCGAGGTGAGTCTCCCGCAGCTCGTCCATCAGGGCGCTGACGAGTTCGGGATGCTCCGCGAGGATGCGCGCCCGCACTGTCAGTTCCGGTGAGGTCCTGCGGTGATTCATTCCCCAGGTGCCGAGGGCGACCATGACCGGCACTGTCTGGATTCCGGCCTCGGTGAGAGAGTAGCGCGCACGCTGCCCCCTGGCCGCATCTTCTCGTGTCAGCAAGCCGTCGTCAGTGAGTCGGCGGAGCCGGGAGGCGAGCATGTTCGACGCGATCGACTCGTCATTGAGGCTGAACAGCTCGCGGAAATACCGACGATCTCCGAAGACGATATCGCGGAGGACGATGAGCGACCAGGAGTCGCCGAGGACCTCGACGGCCGCGTTGATGGCGCATCCCGATCGCGGTTCGCTTCGCACCGATTCCTCCAAGTGATTGCAATTTACAAGTACTTCATCTTACGCTAGGGACAATTCTCATCCACCATCACATCGGAGTGATCATGGCCAGAACGTGTGTCAGCAGTCTATTCGTCTCGCTCGACGGCTTCGCCGCCGGAGATCATGTCACCTTCGACAAGCCGATCGGGGATGCACAGTCGCTCTTCGGCTGGTTCGACGGGCGGGGCATCGACGGCGTCGATAAGGTGGATGCTCCGGTGACAGTCGATCGGGCGCTGTTCGCCCTGTGGGGCCAGGGCATCGGGGCCGAGATCATGGGCCGACGCAAATTCGGCCCGCAGTCGGGCCCCTGGCCGGATGACGGCTGGCGCGGCTGGTGGGGCAAGGAACCGCCATTCAAGACCCCCTGCTTCGTGCTCACTCATCATCCTCATGAGCCGGTGGAATTCGACAACGGCACGAGCTTCCACTTCATCGACACCTCTCCTGAGGACGCGCTAGCACAGGCTCAGGCTGCCGCGAACGGGCTGGGAGTGCGCATCGGCGGCGGACCTTCGACGGTCAAGCAGTTCCTGCAGGCCGGCCTCATCGATTTCATGCACCTCATGATCGTCCCGATCACCCTGGGACAGGGAGTATCGCTGTGGGAGGGTATCGCCGGGCTCGAGGAGGACTTCACCATCGAATCGCTCAGCACGGCAAGCGGTCTCACGCACCAGCTGTGGAACCGGAAGGGCTGACCGCGGTCGTGCACCGGATCGGCTGAATGCGCAGATCGGGCGGACACCACTCGGTGTCCGCCCGATCTTCCGGCGCTGAGGCCGGAGTCGGTATCGCTGCCGGTATCGGCAACCGGTTACCTGACCGCCTCGGCGATGGGGGTGTTCCCGTCGTAGAAGTTCACGGTCTCCCGCACGCCCGCACCGGTGTCGACGACATAAGTGATGACATCGGCGACGAGATCGCGGGAGGTGGTGTTGGTGCCTTCGGCCGGTGCCTGGCCGTCGACATCTCCGCGGGCATCGGCGAGGGTGAGGGTGCCCGGAGAAGGCTCGAGCGTGAGTCCACCGGGTCCGAGAATCGTGTAGTCCAGCGAGCTGGCCCGCAGGTATTCGTCGGCACCGTGCTTGGCTTCGACGTAGGGGTAGAACGAGTTCTCCGGATCGACGCGGTCGAGGTCGATGCCCGCCGTCGCATAGGAGACGATGACGTACCTGTTGACGCCGGCCTGGGCCGCGGCATCGATGGAGCGGGTGGCGGCCTCGAAATCGACTGCCTTGGTCCGCTCTGGGTTTCCGCCTCCTGCACCGGCGGAGAAGACCACGGCCTTGGCTCCTGTGAAGAGGTCGGCGAGCGCCTGGGTGTCGGCGGATTCGATGTCGAGGACGACGGGGTTGGCGCCGGCGGCTTCGACATCGTTCGACTGCTCGGGCTTGCGGATGACCGCGTCCACGGCATATCCGGCGTTCTTGAGCTTGGGAGCGGCCAGCAGGGCGATCTTGCCGTGCCCTCCGAGAATGACTACGCGATCGGCATCAGACATGTGATTCTCCTTCGTTGACGACAGCTCTTGCTTCTCACCACAGCCGAGACGAGCTCGACTTTATTCCCCGAAGTCTCAGCGACCGAGCAGACGGGAGAGGAAACCGGGCTTCCTTCCCCCGCTGGTTCGCGCCGCATCGCCATCGACTCCGGTCTCGAACTCCGGCTCGGGGGCGACCGCGGCAGCGCCGAAGCCCTCACCCGTGAGCGCGAACAGATCGAACGACTCTGGCAGACCGGCGATCACGGTCAGCTTCTCGATGAGGAGGTCCCCGTCGAGTTCCGTCTCGCCCTCCGCCACCGCCTCGGCGTCAGCCACCACCTCGGGGTTCGCTCGTCCGTCGGCAGCCTGCTCGGCATCACCGTCGTCGGCGGGAACTCGGACCAACTCCTCACCCGGTACCGGGCGACCTTCGTCGATACTCGTCTCCCCGTCTTCCTCCCGGAGATGACGAACGGTCTTCCCATCGGCGAAGACGCAGAAGTCGACGAAGCCCACACTCGAGACCGAGGCGGCGAAATGGACCCTCCCGGGCACTGCGAGCGATTCCGCATCGACCGCCTCGGCGAGGGCCTCTCCCCCATCGATGATGATCGTGCTCGATTCCGCACGAACAACGCACGCCCGCTCGTCCGCGGGCGTCAGCAGCACCTCCTCGGCCCGGATCTGCCGGTCCAGCGGCTTCAAGCCGAGGGCCATCAGGTGGTCGTCGCGAAGTCGAGAGTCCGCAATGAGGATATTGGCGTTGAGTCCCATGCGACCGACCCTACCGAGACGTGGCCACGAGATGAGGGAATTCGGCGTCTGCACAGAAGACTCCCGCCGCTGACTAAACTCGAGTTCATGTCGAGAGATCTCACCCCCGCTGCAGTCATCCACCGGCTCGACCACGGTGGCAGCATCACCATTCCGGCATCGAAGAGATACGGCACCCTCGTCCTCGCCCTCGTCACAGGGCTGTTCCTACTCGGGATCTTCTTCCTCATGGTCAGGGGTGGGATCGAAGAGGGCACAAGTTGGGCCCTCTACGTGTTCAATCTCCGAGTCTGGGCCTTTGTGGTGGGCATCCTCGGCTGCCTGGTGCTCGCCCCCATCGCCGTGGCCATCGGGAGGGTTCGCTCACCTGCCCTGGTGCTCACCCGGGACGGAATCGTCGAAACCCGACGTGGGATCGCCCTGCCGCAGACGTTTCTGCCTTGGCGGGAGATCGAAGGTTTCGTCTACTCGAAGCCCGACTCTCCGAGGTCCTGGGCACTGCCCCGAACCCTGAGATACGTCCTCACGCCCGAGGGGGCTCTCCGCTGCGGGCTGAAGGACCCGAACAGGCGCGAGCTCTACCTCAGATACAGATTCGCCCTCAACCACCGCCGTCTCTTCTCTCTCCTCGTGGCGGCTCATGCCCGCTATTCGGGACGCCTCCACGATTTCCGATAGGTTCGCCGACCTCCGTGCTCTACCGTAGTGAGCATGCTTCGTCGCCTCGCCGCCCGCGCCTTCTGGACCTTCAGCCGATGGAAGCTCGTCACCGAGCCCGCCCCCAAGCGGCCCACGATCCTCATCGGCGCACCGCACACCTCGAACTGGGACTTTCCCATCATGCTCTCCATCGCCTGGACCCTGGGCGTCGAGGTCCATTGGCTGGGCAAGAAGAGTCTGTTCACCGGGTGGCGGGGTCCGATCATGCGCGGCCTCGGTGGGATTCCTGTGGATCGAACTGATCCCAGCAAGATCGTCGCCGAGGTGGTCGACCGTGTCCATGCCGGTGAGGTCTTCGGCCTCGTCGTCACCCCCGACGGCACGCGCGGCGGGCACACTCACTGGAAGTCCGGTTTCCACCGGATCGCGATGGCCACCGGCATGCCGGTCACCCTCGGGTTCGTCGATTCGGCGACGGGTACGACCGGCTTGGGGCCGACCATTGAGATGAGCGGAGACATCGGCGGGGACATGGACCGGATTCGCGCCTTCTATGCCGACAAGGTAGGCATCAGGCCCGATCAGCAGGTTGTCCCGAGGCTGCGCGAGGAGGATCCGGACAAGCGTGACGGCCAGAGCCGCACGGGTGACGGCAGCGACGCCGAAGGGACCGAGGCGGACTGAGTCGTGGCCGAAGATCTGCGCATCACCTCCGGCCCGGGTGCTCCCCAGGGGTTGGTGATCCCGGCCGCCGAACTCGTCGAGCAGTTCTCTCGCTCTTCGGGCCCGGGCGGTCAACACGTGAACACCTCTGACACGCGGGTCCAGCTCAGCCTCGACCTCGGGTCCTGCGGGGCCTTCGATGAGGTCCAGCGGGCACGGCTGCTGTCCGCTCTGGCCTCGCGATTGGCCGGGACGGTGCTCACCGTCACCGTCGAAGATCAACGGTCCCAGCTGCAGAACCGTCAGGCGGCGCGGCAGCGACTGGCCGAACTGATTCGTGAGGCACTGGCTCCGCCCGTCCTTAGGCGTGCCACCAAACCGTCCCGGAATTCACGACGCAGACGGGCGCGCAGCGAGCAGCGGCGATCGGAGATCAAACGCAATCGACGCCGCCCCGGCACCGACTGAGATCTTCTGCCCGATTGAGACCGTTCGGATGACAGGTGGGCCTGTGCGGAGCACAATGGCCCTATGAACAGCATCGAGATTCTCACCGACCTTGCCCAGCGCCCAGTGGATGCGGCCAGAGCTCTGCCCGAGCTCACCTCGGAGCAGCTCAACGCCCATTCCGACGGGCATCCCAATTCCGTTGCCTGGCTGCTGTGGCACAGCGGGCGCGAAGCCGATGTGCAGCTGGCCGACCTCACCGGCGGCACCGAGGTGTGGGAGGACTTCCGGGACCGGTTCGATCTCGGCGAGATCGGCGATTCCGTCGGCTACGGGCACACCCGAGAACAGGCGACACAGGTCGTCGTCGACGATCAGGGACTGCTGGGCGACTACCTCCACGCCACGCTCTCCGCTCTGGGCCGGTATGTCGGCGGGCTCAGCGAATCCGACCTCGATGAGGTCATCGACGAGAACTGGACTCCCGCAGTCACTCGCGGAGTTCGTCTCATCTCGATCATCGACGACGCGATCCAGCACGTCGGTCAGGCGGCCTATGCGGCGGGAGCAGTGACGAACTGACGACCTCGACGGAACTGGGAACCGCCTCGGCGCTGTCAGCGGTTATGGCTGGTCGAGCAGCGCGATGCCGAATCCGGCGACGACGGCCCGGACTTCGTCGAGGTAGCGCCGCGCCTGGTCGGTCAGGGGGATCCCCGAATGATCGATCCAGCCGATCTCGATGCGTTCGTCGACCTCGAGCGGAATCGCGACGATCGCCGGATCGAGGTCGTCGCTGATGATGCCCGTCGAGATGGTGTAACCGTCGAGTCCGATCATCAGGTTGAAGATGGTCGCACGGTCAGAGACCCTAATCTCCTGTCTGCTCGACAGCGTGGAGAGGATCTCCTCGGCGAAGGAGAACGAGTTGTTCGCGCCCTGATCGAAGGTGAGTCGCGGCAGTTCGGCGAGGTCGTCGAGAGTCACGCGATCCCGCGCGGCAAGCGGGTTCGTCCGAGAGATGAAGATATGCGGAGCGGCACGGAAGAGCGGGTGGAACACCAGCCCGGAATCCCGCAGCAGCTTGTCGATGACCTTCCTGTTGAAGTCGTTTCGGTAGAGGATGCCGAGCTCGCTGCGGAGTGTGCGGACGTCTTCGATGATGTCCCATGTGCGCGTCTCTCGGAGTGAGAATTCGTATTCGGCCGCATCGCTGGCCTTGACCATCCGGACGAAGGCATCGACGACGAAGGAGTAGTGCTGCGCCGACACCCCGAGCAGACGCCGTGACGGCGGGCGACCGAGGTAGTGCTGCTCGAGGAGTTCCACCTGCTCGACGACCTGTCGGGCATAGCCGAGGAACTCCACACCGTCGTCGGTCAGCGTCACCCCGCGGGCGGAGCGGACGAGCAGAGCGCGATCCACGCGGGTCTCAAGGTCCTTCATCGCGGCAGACATGGTCGGCTGGGAGACATAGAGGAGATCGGCAGCGGCGGTGATCGACCCTTCCGAGGCGACCTCGATGAAGTACTGGAGTTGCAGCAGCGTGATGTTCTTCAGACCTCGGGACATAGACCAAGACTATAGGAATCCATAGTTCACCCGAGTTACCCGATGACCGCTCGGGACGTGCAGGATGGATCACAGCTTTGCAAGCGGCTACAAACGGCCGATCAACCAGCGAAACGGACGTTCATGACACCTGAATTCACGTTCAGCATCACCACGACTCGATTCGACGAGGACTACTCGCCGGCGGAGAGCTCGCGGGCGACTACGAACTTCGCCAACCTCGCCAGGGGCGAGAACCGTCAGCAGAACCTCCGCATCGCCCTGAGCACCATCAATCGCCGCTTCAATGAGCTCGCATCGTGGGACAACCCCGATCGGGATCGCTATGCTCTCGATCTCGACATCGTCTCCGGAGGGCTGCATTTCACCTCGGATAGTCGCAAGCAGGAGTTCCCGCTTCTCGAGGTCCTTGATATTCAGATCAACGACCGACTGACCGGTCAGCGCCATCCTGGGATCGTCGGGAACAATTTCTCGTCCTATGTCCGCGATTTCGACTTCAGCGTGCGACTGCCGGCGGCCAATGAGGCCGCGGCCGAGTTCACTGTCCCCGATGACTTCGGTGATCTGCATGGCAAACTCTTCCAGCACTTCCTCGACTCCCCCGCCTACCGGGAACGCTTCCAGGTGGCACCCGTGATCTGCATCAGCGTGTCGACAAGCAAGACGTACCAGCAGACCGACGCTCGCCACCCGATCCTCGGAGTCGAGTACCGGCAGGACGACTACTCTCTGACCGATGACTACTTCGCGAAGATGGGGATGCAGGTGCGATACTTCATGCCGCCCGGCAGCGTCGCACCACTCGCCTTCTATCACCGCGGCGACCTCCTCAGCGATTACTCCGACCTGCAGCTCATCGGCACGATCAGCACGATGGAGACCTTCCAGAAGATCTATCGCCCCGAGATCTACAACGCGAACGCGGCCGCCGGAGAGATCTACCGACCCACCTTGGACCGGCAGGACTTCTCGGAGACACCAGTCACCTACGACCGCGTCGAACGCAGCCAGCTCGGAATCCAACAGGGGAAGTTCACCGAGGAGCACTTCGTCAACCCGCACCGTGAAATGCTCGAGCAGTGGGCATCCGACCAACCCGTTCCAGTCGCATGAGCGCAGGAGAAGAATCGATGACGCAGCCGCTGTTGCCCACCTCGATCGTCGGCAGTCTGCCGAAGCCGTCCTGGCTCGCGCAGCCGGAGGCCCTGTGGTCGCCCTGGAATCTCCAGGGTGAGGCCTTGGTCGAGGGCAGGCGCGATGCCCTGCGCATCTCGACTCATGAGCAGACCAACCGCGGCATCGACATCGTCAGCGACGGAGAGCAGACCCGTCAGCATTTCGTCACGACCTTCATCGAGCATCTCAGCGGAGTTGATTTCGAGAAGCGCGAGACGGTGCGCATCCGCGACCGCTATGACGCCAGCGTGCCCACGGTGGTCAGCGCCGTGAGCCGCGAGAAGCCGGTGTTCGTCGACGATGCGAAGTTCCTCCGTCAGCAGACCGATCAGCCGATCAAGTGGGCTCTGCCCGGACCGATGACGATGATCGACACCCTCTATGACGACCACTACAAGAGCCGCGAGAAACTCGCCTGGGAATTCGCCACACTCCTCAATCAGGAGGCGAAGGATCTGGAAGCGGCTGGGGTGGACATCATCCAGTTCGACGAGCCCGCGTTCAATGTCTTCTTCGAGGATATGAAGGACTGGGGTGTCGCCGCGCTCGAGCGGGCAGCAGAAGGTCTGCGTGCCGAGACCGCCGTGCACATCTGCTACGGATACGGGATCAAGGCCAACAACGACTGGAAGGCGTCCCTCGGGTCCGAGTGGCGCCAGTACGAGGAGTCATTCCCTCTTCTGCAGCGTTCGAGCATCGACATCGTCTCACTCGAATGCCAGAACTCCCATGTCCCGATGGACCTCATCGAGCTGATCCGCGGCAAGAAGGTCATGCTCGGCGCCATCGACGTGGCGAACGAGACCATCGAGACACCGGAGGAGGTCGCGGCCACTCTGCGGAAGGCGCTGAAATTCGTCGACGCGGATAAGCTCATTCCGAGCACGAACTGCGGCATGGCCCCGTTCGCACGTGATGTCGCGCTGTCGAAGATGAGCGCTCTGAGTGCGGGGACGAAGCTGCTTCGGGAGGAGCTGGCTGCGGTGAAGGGCTGAGGGCCGACAGGCACCGCATCGACACAGCAGCATTGTCGCCTCATGTCACGAGGCGGAGGCACATGACGATGCGCAGATCCCCTTGAGCACGAATGCGGTCCGTCGATCGTAGTCGGCGCGAGGCGGCCGGCCGCCGTGCTTGAGAGCCAGGGCGTTGTCTCGGGCGAGTGCCTGAAAGTCTGCCGGCGTGATGTCGGCAGTCAGGACACCTGCAGCCAGGCCTTCAGCGACCAGGCTGTCATGGAACGCCGTTCCGGCATGACACAGGGCGAGCAGCGGCTCGGAGTCGCGATACTCCTGCAACAGGACATCGTTGACCGCTGGAAGTCGATACTGCAGGTCACGGAGTGCCACGATGTACCTACAGATCCGCTCTCGGATATCAACAACGGATCGCGCATCCTCGATGACATTGCGCAGCTCCACCGCGACGACCTCGTCGATGACGGCATCGATCAGCCCGAGCCTCCCGCCGAGCCGATTGAAGATCGTCGCCTTGCTCACCTCGGCGGCCGCGGCGACATCCTCGAGCGGCGCAGAGAACCCCTGCTCACGAAACACCTGAACCGCAGCAGAGCGGATTCGATCGACGTTTCGTCGGGCATCCGAACGGAGGGTCGGCGCACCACTGGAGTCGGACACGATGAAGCTTCCTTCCGCATGGACAATTAACTTGATCCTAGCAGTCAAGTTAGTGCAAGATGGGGCCATCATGAAATTGACTCGGTGAGTCAACTTCAGATTCGCCACCTGACCGACGTGAGCTCAGAGCACCCGTCGAGTCACCGCCCACACGAAAGGCACGCGGATGATCATCGTCACCGGAGCAACAGGCACCCTCAACGGGGCAACGGTCGACCACCTCCTGAAACGAATACCTCCGCACCACATCGGCGTCAGCGTCCGCGACCCCACGAGTGCGACGCACCTGGCGGATCGAGGAGTCCGCGTACGGCAGGGCAGCTACGACGATCCCGCGGCTCTGCGTCATTCGTACGCTGACGCCGAACAGGTGCTCCTTGTCTCCTCCAGCGACCTCACTGCCGACGTCGTCGCACAGCACCACAGGGCGATTGATGCCGCCGTCGACGCAGGGGCTCAGCGGATCTTGTACACGAGCACCCACGGGGCGGCGTTCGACTCTCCCTACCCGCCGCTCGCGATCCACGCCGCCACCGAACAGCACCTATCAGAATCCGGAGTCGACTGGACCTCGCTGCGCAACGGCTTCTACGGAGATCCCGCTCAGCTGCTCGGCGCTTGGCAGGAGACCGGCGTGATTGCCATGCCCGCCGACGGCCCCTTCTCCTGGGTCGATCGCCGCGATGCCGCAGAGGCCGCCGCGGTGATCCTCACGGCCGATGATCCCTTCGACGGCCCGATCGATCTGACGCTGCCTGAGCCGGTCACCCTCGCAGACTTCGCTGCTTCCGCCTCAGATATCGCCGGTCGCCGCATCGATCGCGTCGTCATCGACGACGAGGCCTGGGTGGCCGAAGCGACATCCAGCGGTGTGCCCGAGGCGGTCGCGCGCTTCACCGTGTCGATGTTCCAGGCGACGCGGAGCGGGTATTTCTCGGCCTCGAATCCCACGCTCACGCGCCTCCTGGGGCGCAGACCCCGCAGCATCACCGATCAGCTGAAGGATTCCTACATCCAGTGACGCACTGGCCACCTGCTTCACGTTGAAGCGGATCTCCACCACGTTCCGGCACCGGCCATCAAGGCGCACCTCCTGCCTTGCGGCATGCTCACAATGGCAAGGCCGAACACGCCGGCGGCAGGAGCGAAGCTCCGTCGACGAAGATGTGGCGCCGCAACGCTCCGGTGAGGTTATCCAGCTGCTGCGCGCCTCAAGGCCGGTCGAGCAGACTCGCCCAGCTCAGGACATCGCCGACCGGACGATCTCCCCGATGCGTTCTTCCGTGGCATCGTCGATGCTCTCGAAGTACCATGCAGCGGGCATCAGTGTCCCATCGGAACCGCCTGCGGGGCGCAGCGTAACCTTCTCGGTGAGCGCAAGATTGACCCGTTCGTCGTTGCGCAGCGTCACCAGTGCGGGTGTGCTCGCGGACTGCGCATAGGCGGGCATGCCGTACCAGATTCGCGGTTTGAGCGCAGGCGCAGCGTCTACGATGACCTCATGCACTCTCCGCATCAGTGACTGCTCCGGTTCGTCCATCTTCGCAATCTTGTCGATCACCTGAGCGAGGTTCTTCTCATCCTTCGATGTCATTACATGTCCTCTCGTCATCCGATGCTCCGCATCGGTGGTTGAAGTCGGCGCAGATATGCGCCGCACCCCATCCGGACATGTCCCGAGCGAGTCGGGTCTCTCCGCAATGATTCAGGCGATCGGTGCCTGGAAGTGCAGTCGGGAGCATTCGCTCCCACGGCCAGGGTACTACACGCTCATCCGCCAGTGCGAGAGGAAGCCGGGCAGAAGACCCGTCGTTCACAGATTGCGGTCACACGTTGAAGCGGAACTCCACCGCATGCCCACATGTAGGGCGACTTTCATCTGCTCGATTACGTCAGACATCAACTTCACCAGACATTACGTCAACAGTGGGGCGTGACCGGAGAGTTTCAACGAAAGGCGACTCCTCTTCGGCGACCCAATCCTCGACCGCAAGTCTTGTGATGTTGACCGGCACATCGAGCCGACTACTCGCATCTTTGGCGATCCTAGTCAGCATCTTCCGCGAGGTGTCGCCTACTACGAGGACGTCTATGTCATTCGGGAATGCCCCGCTTTCTCCCGTTCGTCGCGATGCCCAGGATCCATAGATGAGTAATCGCTCAACTCCACCAACGTCTTCGAAGAGATCGCGAAGCACCGGGATCGGTCCATACGTAGCCGCAACCAGATCTCGCATTAGTCCGAACAGAGGGTGCTCGGAGTTGGCGCTCACCAGGCGGTTACGCCCATCATGACGGTCACGGAGGACTTCGCTGTCAACGAGGCGACCGACCCCTCTGTGCACAACTGGACTGCTCGCGTCGGTCTGTCGGCCCAACTCGGCGAGCGAAATCTCGCGGTCAGGGTGCCCAAGCGTCTCAGCAAGGATCGCGCCGACAGCGTCGGAACGCACAAACGGCGTCAGCTGTGGAGGAAGACTCTTCACGAAACAGGAATATATCTTCCGGATATAGGAATGGCCAAGAGGGTGGTTCAAACTGTGCAGCAGAACGCCACCACATACCCACACGTAGGGCAGTACAACTAATGACGCTTCCGCGCCATCAACTTAGACGACTGAACGCAACTCCCGTCGCCCGTCGCCACGGGCTTCTACTAAGTCCTTGGCTTCGAGGAAGCGTTTCGTATCCCACGAACAGGGGTGTCCTTCCATGTCGATCGCGCGCTTAACGGGTACCGAATCAGGCTCGCTGCCGAGACCAGCGCCCGCGACGACCACGGCACCGCCCAGCGCCGGTCAGACGTTGAACCGGAACTCCACCACATGCCCACATGTCTGGCAGTCTGCTCGTGGGCGGTACGCCTGCCGTAGATATCAGCCCGCGTCGGTTCCGAATGTCACGTCTGACCATCGCGCCCATGGGGCGCGAACAGTGGCTCACCGTCGAAATCCATGTCGACGAGTCCTCCCATCGGTTTGATGTTGACCAGCTCAACGTCGGGCAGATTGTCAGGAACGTGCTGCTCGTCCTCAGGGTGGTGGAATACGTACTCTCTAGCCGACCACGCAGTCTGCAGGTTGAACATTTTCTCAATTGCCGTGATCCCGGATTGGATTCGGTCGATCCGTCCGGAAAGCACCATCTCTCGAACCTGCCGGACACGCAGATCGTCCGCTTCGGTGCCCTCCAACACCGCCATTGGATCACTCATTAGGAGCCCCACCTTGCGTGTGAGTGGGAAGGTGACGCCCCATGCTGTCGCGAAGCCGACTCCCTCCCGCGGTTCGCCGTCCGGTCGGGGCACCAGACTGACCGGAGCATCCGATGTAATAAGGGAGCGTTGTTCGAAGCGAACGAGCGTCCATGGGCGGGTGGCGAGGTATGGAGTCAGCTCGATCGCGGTCTCGACTGCGTTCTGGATGTGAACCAGGTTGGAGAATCCGATCGGCGGCCCACCAGACTGAGTGGCCTCGCCCCAAATCCGATCCTCTTGCTCCGACGTCGGGTCGAATCCGAGATTGTCACGGATCCAGGCACCGACGTTTTCGCGGCCACCGACCCCCACCTCCAGCCGGACCATGGTTGCACGGACATGCTCAGATGTCCTCCGAGTAGCCGGCCCACGCACGCTCTGCAACGCCGCGTAGTGGGAGAAGGCCCACCTATCCTCCTCGGAGGGAGGGAACTTGCCGTTGGCGAAGCCGTTGATGATGGCGAGTACCTTGCCCTCAACCTCGCTCAGCGCCTTCTCGAACACATCCGGCTCCTCGAACTCACCGACGGTATAAAAGTGGTTCTGCGCGGCTACGTTCTTCACGTTCGACGTAAAAGGCTGACGGGAACGGTCAAGGGGGATGACTCTGATGCGTTCCTGGCTCGTAGCGAAACCACGAAGGTACCCCTGTGGCACATAGTGATGTAGCTTCGCTGTGCTCTTCTTGCCGGTCATGCGTGCACCATCTCCGCAGTCGCACCTGAATAATCAGCCTCACCCACACAAGTGCATCTAAGTCGCGCATCTGCGCGCCTCTCCGATATCAACTGCAGACCCCTTCGTGCTGACGACAGTCTTCCCGACCGGACCGACAATCGGAACGCCTGTGAATGGGCGAGGCTGAAATCGGATTGGACCGTCTTGAACTATAGTTTGAACCGTCTTCTGGCCCAGGTCAGCACCCTGCGAGCTTCGCAACAGATGCTAGATCGGAACGCGAGGAACGACATGCACGAGTCGACCGAAACCTAAAAGCCGTAGTCGGCGACCCCTTTTTGAACTTTGAAACTAAGTCCAACCGCGTGCTCACTTACAAGGCAGTCTGCGCGTGCGATCACGACAAGCCGGTGAAGTACACCTAGAACCGATTAATATGGCAGGTAATGCCGCTCTAAAAAAATCGATGACTGGAGGCCAGACGGCCTCTGGATCGCTTATCGGCGCAGCGTGGCCCATTGCTGCCAGTTCCAGATAGCACCCACGCGGCAGAGCTTCGGCTACTTCTCGTGCTCGCGCGGCGAAGGTGTCGGTGTCTAACTCGAACCCCATCACTAGACAAGGAACCAGAACGCCAGACAAAGCAGAAAGACGATCCTGATAAGTCTCGATGAACGTCGCTGCCCGTAGCCGCAGATCGAGGTCGGGTCTGCTGGACCACCCGATTTGAGGTGACATTAGGCTTCGGATGAACTCATCGTCCGACAACTGCTCGGCGGGAAACGAAGTCAGGAATCGCAGCACTGCCCGGAGGCTGTCGGAGCCGTCTTGGGCGAGGTGGTCCCACGACTGCTGCAGCAGCTTGTCCATCTCGTTCTGTCGGCCGTACGTAGCGAGCAGGGCTGCGGCCTGTATCTGGTCACCGGTTTCGAGCGCGACTTCTTGGGTGATCGCAGCCCCTTGAGACCGCCCCACTAGCGACACCGACTCGCTCCGCCGACCAACGAATTCCGATACGCAGGCGACTACGCTTCTCCAGTCGAAAGCGCTCGGGCGATGCTCGAACGTAGTCACTTGATACCCCAGTGATACGAGTTCACCGCAAACCCCGGTAGCCCATACCGCTGGGTCAGCGAGAGGGTTGCTAAGGAAGATCACCTCGGGCCCACTTCCCCAACTGTGAGCGATCCCTAACTCGTCCTTGGTGTGTTCGACCATCCGTCGCTCACGCAGTCTGCAGTGGCGCAATCGCAGAGATCTGCTCCCCAGCTCGGTCTTCGGCGAGCTCCAGCTCGTAGTGAGTCTGCAGGTTCAGCCAGAACTGCGGGTCGATCCCGAAATAGCGACCCAAGCGCAGTGCAGTGTCAGCGGTGATCGCTCGCTTGCCGTGCACGATCTCGTTGATGCGCCGTGGCGGAACACCAATCGACACAGCGAGCTTGTTCTGGGTGATCCCAAATCCCTCAATGAAGTCCTCCATCAGGACTTCACCCGGGTGGATGGGATCCCACTTCTCAGTGGTAGTCGACGAGTTCGACATTGTCGGCACCTCCTTCTGTCCAGGTGAAGCAGATCCGCCACCGATCGTTCACACGAACACTGTGTTGACCCCCGCGGTCCCCCTTCAGCAGCTCCAGTCGATTGCCCGGAGGGACACGCAGAGACTCGAGAAATCGGGCCGCATGAATCTGCGTCAGCTTCCGGATGGCGACCTTCTGGACACGCGGATCGATCGATGGCACCTTCTCACGCCGCCAGAGACGGTCGGTCGCCTTGTCAGCGAAGGATCTGATCACGAGACCAGCATGACATCCTTAACGCACCGCGTCAATAACGCTATACGTTAAAGCGGAATTCCACGACGTCCCCGTCGACCATGACGTAGTCCTTGCCTTCCATGCGGACCTTGCCGGCGGACTTGGCGGCAGCCATCGATCCGTTGGCGTCGAGATCGGAGAAGGAGACGACCTCGGCCTTGATGAAGCCCTTCTGGAAGTCGGTGTGGATCACGCCAGCCGCCTCGGGTGCGGTGGCCCCCTTCGGGATCGTCCAGGCCCGTGATTCCTTCGGACCCGCAGTCAGATAGGTCTGCAGGCCGAGGGTGTCGAAGCCGACGCGAGCGAGCTGATCGAGTCCGGCCTCGTCCTGCCCCGTCGATTCGAGCATCTCCAGTGCTTCTTCCTCATCGAGTTCGGCCAGCTCGGACTCGAACTTCGCATCGAGGAAGATTGCCTCGACGGGTGCGACCAATGCCCGCATCTCCGCCTTCTTCTCCTCATCGGCGAGCACATCGTCGTCGACGTTGAAGACGTAGAGGAAGGGCTTGACCGTCATCAGCTGGAGTTCGCGCAGTTCGGTGACGTCGAAATTGTCGGCCTGCATGGCCTGGTAGAGGGTCTTGCCACCCTCGAGCACCTCGGTGGCGGCATCGATGGCGGTCAGCTGTTCGGCCGGAGCCCGCTTGCCTTTGACGTCCTTTTCGATGCGTGGGCGAGC
The DNA here is from genome assembly GCF_047300845.1 of Brevibacterium sp. GP-SGM9. Lineage (NCBI taxonomy): Bacteria > Bacillati > Actinomycetota > Actinomycetes > Micrococcales > Brevibacteriaceae > Brevibacterium > Brevibacterium sp. GP-SGM9. Next base: position 827,804 of record NZ_CP178563.1, read on the forward strand.
CTTCTCGAGGGTCTGCAGGTCCGCGAGGATGAGCTCGGTGTTGATCGTGTCGATGTCATCGGCGGGGCTGATCTTGCCGTCGACGTGGACGACATCGTCATCGACGAATCCGCGGATGACCTGGCAGATCGCATCGGCTTCGCGGATGTTCGCGAGGAACTGGTTGCCCAGCCCCTCCCCCTCCGAGGCGCCTCGGACGATTCCGGCGATGTCGACGAAGTCGACGGTCGCGTTGAGGATCCGCTCGGAGCCGAAGATCTCGGCCAATCGGCCCAGCCTCGCATCGGGCAGGGGCACGACGCCCACATTGGGTTCGATCGTCGCGAACGGGTAGTTCGCCGCGAGAACTTGATTCTTTGTCAGTGCGTTAAACATGGTCGACTTGCCGACATTGGGCAGTCCCACGATTCCAATAGTCAGAGCCACGGTAGTCAAGTCTATCCCGGCGCCGAGGTGGGCGAAGAATTCTCGTGTCAGTGCCCTCTGTCACGCTGAGACCATGAATGCTTTCCCCGCTTCAGGTGTCATCGTCGCCTTCGTCCTGGCGATCGTCCTCAGTGCCCTTCTCGGCTTCCTGCTCGGTCGTGCGCTCACCCGCTCGCGCTACATCGAACGACTCACCCGTGCCGAGACCACGTCACGGATCCTCACGAACCGGACGGAGGACCTCGAGGCCGATGCCCAAATGGCCGGAGAGATCACCGCGGCGATCGGCCCCCTGGCCGCGAGTGTGAAGAATCTGCAGGAGAACCTGCACGCCCAGGACCGCTCACAGATCGAACAGATCACCCGGCTGAATTCGCAGATCGGACATCTCAGCCAACAGAATCTGCGCCTCCAGGAGTCCACCGGCTCCCTGGCCAATGCCCTCAACTCAACGACCCAACGAGGCGATTGGGGCGAGGTCCAGCTCAAACGCATCGTCGAATACGCAGGGCTCCTCCCCCACGTCGACTTCGACACCCAGGTCAGCACATCGAGAGACGGGCAGCGCCACCGTCCCGATATGGTCGTCAATCTTCCCGGCGGCGGCACGATCATCATCGACGCCAAGACGCCCATGTCGGCGCGCATGAACGGGGGCGAAAACGGCGAGGCGATGAATGAGGATCATGCCAGAGCCCTGCTGCGGCACGTCGATTCCCTGGCCTCGAAGGAATACTGGAAATCGTTCGAGACCTCCCCCGACTTCGTCGTCTGCTTCGTACCCACAGACGGCCTGCTGTCATCGGCGGCATCCACCTACCCGAAGATGATCGACCACGCCCTGGGCAAGAACGTCGTCCTCACCTCCCCTGCCACGCTGCTGGTGCTGCTCAAGACGGTGGCCCTCAACTGGCGCCAAGCCGATATGTCGACCTCCGCCGCCGAGGTGCTCAAACTCGGCACCGAACTGTACGAACGCATCGGAACTCTGGTCACCCACGTCTCCCGGATGGGCTCGAGCCTCGATCGGTCCGTTGAGGACTACAACCGATTCGTCTCCTCATTGGAGTCGAGGTTCCTCGTCACCGCGCGGAAGTTCCCCTCAACTGGCATTGTCGCCGACGAACTCGACGCCGTTGCCGAACTGGACTCACGCTCCCGGGGCATCAGCGCCGAGGAGCTCACCCGGCCGCGCTTCGGTGAGTTCGGGAAGCAGAGCCCGACCGATCTGAGGACGCGCGGCACCGGAACCGAGTGAGTTCCCTGGAACCCGGGGAACTCAATGCCGCAAGATCACCGCCTCAGCTCTGATGGCCTCACCGGCGTGCGTCGCGGCGTGCTCCGCGTCAGTGCCGTTCGCTAGGGTGGAGGTCGAAAGGGGCACACCATGGCGCAACGCATCTCCGGAACACCCGGCACACTCGGCGAATCGGTCGAGCCCAAGGAACTCGCGGCCACTGCAGGCGAGACCACCGCGGAGAACCCGTGGCCGCTGAGTCTGCTCTCGAACAAGATGAAGTCCTACATCGACCGCATGTCGAGCGTGTGGATCGAAGGGCAGGTCGTCGAACTCAACCATCGTGGAAAGGCCAGCTACCTCACCCTCCGCGATACCGACGTCGAGATGTCTCTGCCCGTCCAGATCTGGAAGAACGTGCTCGATCGCACGGGTGCACCGCTGGCTGAGGGCAGCCACGTCGTGGCCAACCTCAAAGCCGACTTCTGGACCAAGACCGGCCGCCTGACCATGCGCGCCAATGACATCCGCGCGGTCGGACTCGGCGAACTCCTCGCCCGCCTGGAGCGTCTGAAACGACAGCTCGCGGCGGAGGGACTCTTCGACCCTGCGAGAAAGATACGTCTGCCTTTCCTGCCCAACCGGATCGGGCTGATCACCGGCCGTGACTCCGATGCGCAGAAAGACGTCGTGCGCAACGTGCACCTGCGCTGGCCCGCCGCCGAGTTCGAGATCCGCAACTGTGCCGTGCAGGGACCAGACGCCGTACCGGGTGTGATGAAGAACCTCGCCGAACTCGACGCTGACGACGGCATCGATCTCATCGTCATCGCCCGCGGCGGCGGCAGTATGGAAGACCTGCTCCCCTTCTCGAACGAGGCTCTCGTCCGAGCGGTGTCGAATGCGCACACCCCCGTCGTCTCCGCCATCGGGCACGAGGCCGACCGGCCGATCCTCGATGAGGTCGCCGACATGCGAGCATCGACGCCGACAGATGCCGCGAAGCGAATCGTTCCCGATGTGGCCGAGGAGAACATGAACCTGCTGCGGGCCAGGGCGGAACTCGACGCGGCGGTCAATCGGATCATCGATCGTGAGCAGGAGATGCTCACCGCAGTGCGATCACGTCCCGTTCTCGCCGAACCCCAGACACTCATCAACGCCCACGCCGACGAACTGAAGATGATCCGGCGACGCAGCCTGCAGGCCACGAACGGCTTGGTTCTGCAGGGGCAGAACGAGATCAATCACCTGCGCTCCCAGGCACGATCTTTGTCACCACTGCGAACGCTCGAACGCGGTTACGCGGTGGTCCAGGCTGAGACCGGTCAAGCCATCAGGGACGCCGAGCAGGTGGCTGCCGGAGATTCCGTCCACGTGCGCGTGGCCAGAGGACGCTTCGACGCCGAAGTCACCGAAGTCGGCGACGAATCTTCCTGAATCACCGGACACCACGGCCCCAGACAGAGAACCCACACGAAGGACGAAACCATGACGGAACCGACAGCACAGCAGACCGAGACCGACGTCCAAACACTCAGCTACGAACAGGCACGAGAAGAACTCGTGACCATCGTCAAACGCCTCGAGGCAGGAAACCTGCCGCTCGAGGAGTCCCTGCGACTGTGGGAGCGAGGCGAATCCCTCGCCGACCGCTGCCAAGCCTGGCTCGACGGTGCCCGCGAACGCCTCGACAAGGCACGCGAAGACACCGCGGACGACAGCGAATAGCGGCACCCCGAGCTGTTCTGACCGGGCCGCCGCTTTTGCAGCCGCTCGGCTACTTCAGCTGCTCGGCGACCTGCTGGGCAAAGGAGTCGATGGTCTCGGGGGTCGCAATGGCAGTGATGACGACGTACATGTCGCCCTTGCCGGTGACCCAGTATTCCTTGGCTTCGTTCGTCCGGTAGATCTGAAACTCGGCACCATCGACGTCGACGGTTTCGGCGGCGACAGCCTCACCGGTGTGCCTCTCCGCCCACTGCTCCGTGGCTTCAGCCTGTTCGATGCTCACCCACTGGCGTTCGGTACCGACGAAAGACATGTACCACGAGGTGTATTCGGAGTCGTTGAGTCGCTCGAGACTCGCCTCGTTCGAGTTCCAGCCGCCGGGAATCTGCGGGACGATGAGATCGAAGTCCGCATTCTCCTGGGACTGCTCGGCGATCTCCTGATAGTCGACGACGCGTTCGGAGTCGACCTCGGGCTGCGGAGCGATGAGCAGGAGCACGACGACCACCGCCATGCAGGCGAGGATCGCGATGATCATATTGACCCAGTTCGAGTTCTTCCGCAGGAAGCGCATCTCTTCGCGGGAACCCGGGAGCATCACTCCGGATTCGTCAGCCATGGGGACTCCCTTGGGACCGGCGCCCGTGCTGGTCACGGTCGCCTGCGATCCCGCCTCGTCGGTATCGGTTCGGACATTCACAACGCCATTGTCCTCGGGTCCGGCATCAAGGGCCAATCTCGGGGCAGAGAAGGTGGTCAAGGACACAGACTCGTCCCGGTGTCCGCGCCCAAACTGAGAGGGTGGCACAATTGGAGGCATGAGTGACTCCTTAGAATCTGCTGACGTGAAATCTCATCATGACCGGGGCCGAGTCGATGCCGAAGCGCCGCCGGTGGCGGTGACCGATGCGTGGTCCCAGCAAGCACAGGTCGGAGCCGATGCGCCTGACCGCAACCTCGCACTCGAACTCGTCAGGGTCACCGAGGCGGCCGCCATCGCTGCTGCCCCCTGGGTGGGCCGCGGCGACAAGAACAAGGCCGACGGCGCCGCAGTGGCTGCGATGCGCAACGTCATCTCCACCGTCCGCATGGCCGGCACCGTCGTCATCGGCGAAGGCGAGAAGGACGAAGCGCCGATGCTCTTCAACGGCGAGCAGGTCGGTGACGGCGGAGGGGCCCACTGCGACGTCGCAGTGGATCCGATCGACGGAACTCGCCTGACCGCCCTGGGAATGCCCAATGCGATCTCGGTCATGGCCGTCACCGAGGACGGGGCAATGTACGATCCTTCCGCCGTCTTCTACATGGAGAAGCTCGTCACCGGACCCGATGCCGCCGACGCCGTCGATATGCGACTGCCCGTGTCCGAGAACATCCGCCGGGTCGCCAAGGGCAAAGGCACCAACGATCCCGCCTCCGTGACCGTGATGATCCTCGACCGTCCCCGCCACCAGCAGATGATCGACGAGATCCGGGCCGCCGGTGCTCGCATCCAGCTCATCTCCGACGGTGACGTCGCCGGCGCCATCGCCGCCTGCCGCCCGGGTACCGGAGTCGACATGCTCATGGGCATCGGCGGCACCCCCGAGGGCATCATCACTGCCTGCGCCATCAAGGCCCTGGGCGGAGTCATCCAGGGACGCCTGTGGCCGCAGGACGACTCCGAACGCGAAGCAGCGTCCGCTGCCGGCCTCGACGTCAACCAGGTGCTCAACACCGATGACCTCGTCACCGGCGACAACAGCTACTTCGTGGCCACCGGCATCACCAACGGCGACCTCCTCGACGGTGTGAAGTTCCAGGGCGGTCGTGTGACCACCCATTCGCTGGTCATGCGGTCGAAGTCGGGCACCGTGCGTCAGGTCTTCGCCGAGCATCAGGCCGCGAAGACCCATTCCTATGTGGAGGCCGCCGAAGAGGCCGCCCGACGCGGACTCGTCTGAGAACGAGGGAACAGCCCCATCAACCGTCGGGCCCGCGAGTGGGTCCGAGTCACCCGATTCGAGCACGGAGTTCGACTCGCACCCGGAAGTAGGTTCGTAAGAGATGCCCAATCAAGCATGGAATCGTCTGCTGGAGGGTAACCGGCGTTTCGTCGACGACGTCCCGCAGCACCCCAATCAGGACACGGCCCGACGCGAGGCGCTGTCGAACGATCAGACGCCCTTCGTCACGCTCTTCGGGTGCTCCGACTCCCGGGTGGCCGCGGAGATGATCTTCGATGTCGGCCTCGGCGACATGTTCGTCGTCCGCAATGCCGGCCAGGTCGTCGATCCGGTGACTCTCGGCTCACTCGAATACGGCGTCGAGGTCCTCGGCACGCCTCTCCTCGTCGTCCTCGGCCATGACAGCTGCGGTGCCGTCACGGCCGCCTACAATGCCTACGACTCCGGTGAGACTCCTCCGGGATTCATCTCCGAGGTCGTCGCCCGCATTCTGCCCACCGTGGCCCGGGCGAGGAAGAACAACCGGACGAGCGTCAATGAGACCGTCGTCCAGAACACGATGGACACCGTGGAGAAGATCATGCAGCTCTCCGCCATCATCGCCCGCGCGGTCGAGGAGGGGCGCCTCATCATCGTCGGCCTCACCTATCAGCTCCACGACGGCCGGACGACGGTCGTCGCTCAGCACGGCGGCGACGAATCGGCCATCTCCACCCATTCCTCCTGAACCGGCCGGTCACCGCCCGAGACGGACTGCCGCAGTCCGCACCGGGTGACCTCCCCGAACCAGACCGCCTCGGTGGTCATCCGCAACCCATCCAGCAACTCGGAAAGGACAGCTATGAGCGAAGAATTTCGCATCGAACACGACACCATGGGTGAAGTGAAGGTTCCCAAGGATGCCCTCTACAGCGCTCAGACCCAGCGCGCCGTCGAGAACTTCCCGATCTCCGGCAAGACCCTCGAGTCCGCACACATCGCGGCGCTCGCGCAGGTGAAGAAGGCCGCGGCCAAGGCCAATCTCGAGCTCGGTGTCCTCGACGAGGCCCGCTCCACAGCCATCCAGAACGCCGCCGACGCTGTGATCTCCGGCGAATACGACGCACATTTCCCCATCGATGTGTTCCAGACCGGCTCGGGCACCTCATCGAACATGAACACCAACGAGGTCCTCGCCTCCTTGGCCACGAAGGCGCTCGAGTCCGAGGGCATCAGCGTGCACCCGAATGACCACGTCAACGCCTCGCAGTCCTCCAACGACGTCTTCCCCACCTCCGTGCACCTGGCCGTGACGAAGGCCCTCGTCGGCACGCTCATCCCGGCCATGGAGACTTTGGCGACCTCGCTGGAGAAGAAGGCCGAGGAGTTCTCCTCCATCGTCAAGTCCGGCCGCACCCACCTCATGGACGCCACCCCGGTGACCCTCGGTCAGGAATTCGGCGGATACGCCGCCCAGGTCCGTTACGGCATCGAGCGCATCGAGGCCTCCCTGCCCCGCGTCGCTGAGGTCCCCCAGGGCGGCACCGCCGTGGGCACCGGCATCAACACCCCGGACGGATTCTCCCCCCGGGTCGTCGCGATCCTCGCCGAGGAGACGGGCTTGCCGATCACCGAGGCCCGCAACCACTTCGAGGCCCAGGCCAACCGCGACGGACTCGTCGAGGCCTCCGGTCAGCTGCGGACCATCGCCTACGGCTACATGAAGATCTGCAACGACCTGCGGTGGATGGGATCAGGCCCGAACACCGGCCTCGGCGAGATCGCCATCCCCGACCTGCAGCCGGGATCGTCGATCATGCCGGGCAAGGTCAATCCCGTCATCTGCGAGGCCACCATCCAGGTGGCCGCCCAGGTCATCGGCAATGACACCTCCGTGTCCCTGTCTTCGACGAACGGCGCCTTCGAGCTCAATGTCGGCATCCCCGTCATGGCCTCGAATCTGCTCGAATCCATCCGTCTGCTCGCCAACGCTTCGACCGTCATGGCGGAGAAGATGATCGACGGGCTCACCGCCAATGAGGAACGCGCCCGCTTCCTCGCCGAGGCGAGCCCCTCCATCGTGACCCCGCTGAACAAGGTCATCGGCTACGAGGCGGCGGCGAAGATCGCCAAGCACGCCGTGGCCAACAAGATGACCGTCAAGGAAGCCACGATCGACCTCGGCTTCGTCTCCGACGGCTCCATCACCGAGGCGGACCTGGACAAGGCCCTCGACGTCACCACGATGATCGGCAGCTACAAGTAGGCCCAGCTTCACAGGCAGTGGCCGGGCCGCCGTGAGCCCGGCTGCGTTGAGCTGATTGCCAGACACGCGAGGGGCGGCCCACCGGACTCCGGTGGGCCGCCCCTCTTCTATCCCCCGCTCGCACGTCGAGCGCAGACCTGAGCGTCGAGCGCAGACCGCACACAGTCTGCGCTCGACGCTGCGGTCTGCGCTCGACGCTGCGGCGCACGCTGCTCACGACCGGAAGGGGTCGAACTCCTCGAGCACGTCGGTGACCAGCGCGGCGATCTCCGAGCGTTCGGACCGGGTGAGCGTCACATGGGCGAACAGGTCGTGGCCTTTGAGCCTCTCGATCACCGCCGCGATGCCGTCATGGCGACCGACGCGCAGATTGTCGCGCTGAGCGACATCGTGGGTGAGCACCACCTTCGAGTTCATCCCTATGCGCGAGAGCACCGTCAGCAGGACGTTGCGCTCCAGCGACTGCGCCTCGTCGACGATGACGAAGGCATCGTGGAGGGACCGACCGCGGATGTGCGTGAGCGGCAGGACCTCGAGCAGGCCCCGATTGACCACCTCGTCGATGACGTTCTTGCTGACCAGCGCACTGAGAGTGTCGAACACCGCCTCGGCCCAGGGGTTCATCTTCTCCCCCTCGCTGCCCGGCAGAAAACCGAGATTCTGACCGCCGACGGCATAGATGGGCCGGAAGACCATGATCTTCGAGTGCTTGTTCTCCTCGAGCACCTTCTGCAGGCCTGCCATCAGGGCGAGTGCGGACTTCCCCGTTCCGGCTCGCCCTCCCAACGACACGATTCCGAGGGCATCGTCGAGGAGCATGTCGATGGCGACTCGCTGTTCCGCCGAGCGTCCGTGGACTCCGAACACATCCCGATCCCCGCGGACCAGGGACACCTTGCCGCCATGATGGACCCGGCCGAGCGCCGAACCGCGCGGTGAGGTGATGACCACCCCGGTGTTGACGACCTCCCCCGCAGCATCCTCGGACGTCACCGATCCCTCGTCGTAGAACTGGGACATCTGCTCGTCGTCGAATGACAGTTCACTCATCCCGGTGAAGCCGGAGTCCACGGCGAGTTCGGCCAGATACTCTTCGGCATGCAGGCCCAGCGCCGATGCCTTGACTCGCATCGGCACATCCTTCGTCACGACAACGACATCGTGGCCTTCTGCCGCGAGATTGCGGGCGACGGCGAGGATGCGGGTGTCGTTCTCGGTGCGGTCGAACCCGACGGGCATCGTCGAGGAGTCGATGTGGTTGAGTTCGACATGCAGGGTTCCCCCGGCCTCCCCGACGGGAATCGGTTCATCGAGACGGTCGTAGTCGGAGCGGAAGTCATCGAGGATATGCAGTGCCTCGCGGGCGGTGAAGCCGAGTTCGGGATGGTTACGTTTGCCCTCGAGCTCGGAGACCACGACGAGCGGAATGACGACGTGATGCTCTGCAAAGCGCAGCAGTGCTCCCGGATCGGAGAGCAGGACCGAGGTGTCGAGAACGTAAGTATGGACATTTTCAGCCATGGGGACCCCTGTGGCGTGAGTACCGCCGAGACCCGGTTCTGACATCCCCCGATCTCGGGTTGGTGTCGACCAACTACTGCCAACCTAAACCCGTTTGACTCCCGGGCCGGTACCGGCACGCGCGTTCGGGAAAGTCGTCGCAATGAACTTCGAATGAATGGGGTGTGTGCTAGTTTCGCGCTATGGCGGATGCGATCTTCGACAACCCTCGACTCGCCGCGATCTACGATGCCTTCGAGGCTCCTCGGGAGGATCTCGAGCACTATCTGGCCCTGGCGCAGGAGTACGGAGCGGAACAGGTCATCGACCTCGGATGCGGAACCGGCGTCCTCGCTCGTGCTCTCGCCGCCGCCGGTTGCACGGTCATCGGCATCGACCCAGCTCGCGCCTCACTCGATATCGCCGAGGCGGCTGAAACGAGCGAATCACTCACGGCCACTCCCAGCGATTCCCCCACAGTCGAATGGCGCCACGGCACCTCGGCGCAGATCCCGGCAAGCGATGCCGATCTGGTCACCATGACCGGCAACGTCGCCCAAGTGTTCCTCGGCGTCGCCGAACTCGAGTCGGTGTTCGCCGACTGTGCCCGCGGGCTGCGCACCGGAGGCCGACTGATCTTCGAGACCCGCGACCCCGCAGCACGGGCCTGGCAGGCCTGGGCGCAGACACCGGCACGCACACTCGACATCGACGGCATCGGCAAGGTCACCCAGACCTTCATGCTCGGTCAGGTCGACCTGCCGTTCGTGTCATTCACCCATCTCTACCGGTTCCACGAAACAGGGGATTCGATCGGATCACGATCTCGTCTGCGGTTCCACTCATACGGGGAGATCACCTCGGCGCTGGAGACCGCCGGATTCGAGGTCGACGAGGTCAGAGATGCCCCCGACAGACCCGGACGAGAATGGGTCTTCATCGCCCGCAGGCGCTGACTGAAGGCCGACTTCAGCACCCGCAGACCCGAGGCGGACGAACCCTCGAAGCGTCAAAGCGCGATCCCTCGCAGCCTCGCAGCTCCGAAGCGCAATCCCTACTTGCCGAATCGCCTCTGCCGCAGACCGTAGTCGCGGACGGCACGGAGGAAGTCAGTACGGCGGAAATCCGGCCAATAGGCTTCGCAGAAATAGAACTCCGAATAGGCGCTCTGCCACATGAGGAATCCGGACAGCCGCTGCTCCCCGGAGGAGCGGATGATGAGATCCGGGTCCGGCTGTCCCTTGGTGTAGAGGTGTTCGCCGATCTGCTGCGGGGAGAGTTCGGAGATGATCGACTCGAGGTCGGTGCCTTCGTCGGTGCGAGACCGCAGCAGCGACTTCACCGCATTGACGATCTCCTGCCGTCCGCCGTATCCGACGGCCACGTTGACCCGCATCCTGCATTCGCCCACCGAGGTGACGGCTTCGAGGCGGGCCCGCAGATCGTCGGGCAGGATGTCGAGGTCACCGACGAGCTGGACGCGCACATCGTCGAGCGCAGCGATCTTCTCGACCATGTCGGAGATGATCTCGATGAGGACGGCGACCTCCTCGGCGGACCTGGCCAGATTCTCCTTGGACAGGACGTAGAGGGTGACGATCTCGACATCGACTTCGAAGCACCACCCGAGGAACTCCACGATCTTGTCAGCCCCGGCCCGGTGTCCATCGGCCGTGGTCGCTCCGAACTCCTTCGCCCAGCGGCGGTTGCCGTCGGTGATGACACCGACGTGGCGCGGGACGGGAACGGACTTGTCGAGCTCGCGCAGGAGCCTCCGCTCATAGAGCCGGTAGAGCAGGCTCACTGGTCGCGCCACACTGACCTCTTTCCCAATCACATCGCCGCCGGGTTCGAACACCATCCAGAGTACTATCCCAGGACGCTGAATGAAGCCACAGGTCGAGCCGATAAACTTGTCCCATGAACGCACCGGTGACACAGCCCCCACCAACAGACCCTGAGGGCAAAGCAGCCGATGGCACGTCCGCCGAGACCGGCTCCAGCACCTCATATCCCCTGCGCATCGCCCGCCGTCGTTCGGCCCTGCGCCGTGAGCTCGCCAAGCTCGCCGGACAGGTGAAGCCGAAACTGCGCGGATGGTTCCATGCCGGGGCGTTTCCGCTGGCGATGATCGGCGGCTTCGCCCTCGTCATCATCTCCCCCACGATCGAATCGCGCCTGGCCGCCTCGGTGTTCGCGATCACCGGAATGCTCCTGTTCGGCACCTCGGCGATCTATCACCGCGGACGCTGGCGCACACGTGCACGCCTGATCCTGCGACGCCTGGACCATGCGAACATATTCCTCATCACCGCCGGCACCTATACGCCGCTGGCCGTGCTCATGCTCAGAACCGATCAGGCCATCCTGCTGCTGTCCGTGCTGTGGGGAGCGGCCGCGCTCGGCGTCGCCTTCCGCACGATCTTCACCACCGCGCCGAGGTGGCTCTTCGTTCCCATCTATGTGGGCTTCGGAGTCGCCGGAGTCGGTTATATTCCGCAGATGTGGATGTCGATCCCGACGGTCGGCATCCTCGTCGTCGCCGGTGGTCTGTGCTACATCATCGGCGCCGTGATCTATGGGATCAAGCGGCCGAATCCCTCACCGAAGTGGCTCGGATTCCACGAGATCTTCCACATCCTCACGATCTGCGGCTACGGCTGCCATCTCGCGGCACTGCTCGTCGCCGCCGTCGCCGCCTACAACTAGGCGCAACGAGACAGACCGCGGCTGTTTGCTCAGCTACTTCGTCTCGGTCGGATCGATGTCTGACCGCGGAAGATCAGATTCCGGGTCGCCGTCGCGTTCGGCGTCAATGTCGGTGGAATCAGCATCCTGTTCTCGCGGCTCGGGCCCCGAGAGCTTCGACTGATTCGGCACAGCGTGCTTGCGCAGCGGGATCGGGTAGGCGTCGCTGGCCTCTGCACGGGCTCGCACGCGACGCACCCGGCGCAGCGCATCCCGGATGAGGAAGATGACGACGATGACGATCGCCAGGGTGGCGAGGAAGCCGATGGTCCCCGGCGTCACAAGGTCGGGGTCGGGCGCCTGACTGGGGTTGGGGCTCTGCGCGACCACGATCATGCGCTCTCACCCTGCTCCCGGACCGCCTCGGCGGCCATCTGTCCTTCGCTCGCGGCCTCGACGGCCGCGGCGTCCTCGTCCTCGATCGGCGGAGAGTCCGGCAACATCCCCTCGGCGGGGACCTTCCTGCCGTCATCCAAGGTCACGGACGCGAAGAGGTCGCTCTCCTGGAAGTCGACTCCGGGAGTCAGCGGCGCCCGTCCGGTGTTGTCGACGGCCAACTCGAACTCCTCGGTCGGCCAGTAGGTGCGGGCGGCCTTGCGGGAGGCGGAGAAGAATCCGCCCTCGGGATCGATCTGCGTGGCGTGGGAGAGCAATGCCCGGTCGCGAGAGGGGAAGAACTCGTGGCAGGCGATCTGCGTGCTCAGCCAGTTGGTGCGTTCGGCATCGCGCTTCTTGAAGTCCTCGATGTGATCGGCGAACGGGGACTCGAGACCCGCCGCGGTCATCTTCTCGTGGATGGTCATCCACTTCTTCGCCGACAGGTCCTGGTTGTAGTAGACCTTCTGGACCTGCCAGGGTTCTCCCAGTTCGGGATAGCTCTGACCATCCGCGGCCGCTGCGACAGCGGCCATCGTCACGGCGTGGTTCTTGATGTGATCGGGATGCGGGTACCCGCCGAGCTCGTCATAGGTCGTCACCACCTGAGGACGGAACGTGCGGATGATGTGCACGAGAGGCAGCATGGCGACCTCGTCGGGGACGCGGTAGAAGCAGCCGGGCGGAGTCTGGTTCTCGAAATCCCCGTCGGGCAGCCCCGAATCGACGTGGCCGACCCACACGTGCTCGGCACCGAGCGCGGAGGCCGCAGCGGCCATCTCCTCGCGGCGCAGACCAGCGATGTCACGGCTGGCCTTCGGACTCTGCAGGAGCGCAGGATTGAGGATGTCGCCGGCTTCTCCCCCGGTCATCGTCGCAATGAGGACCCGCGCGCCCAATGACGCATACTTCGCACTCGTGCCGGCGCCCTTGGAGGATTCGTCGTCGGGGTGGGCGTGGACGGCGAGCAGACGCAGCCCATGGTACGGAAGCGAAGTCATGTCGGTAGTGTCCCTTTCGATTCAGCCTGGAGGCGGTCCGCGTCCTGCATGGCGACTGACATGATCGCAGGAGATGGATCGACTACTCTAGGGTAGTGCGCGATGTTCTTAAAGAGGAATTCAATGACTGAGGTAACAGTGGCCGAACCACTGCACGATGACCGCTACGGACGCGTCCGTGAGCCGAAACGCCGACTCGGACGCAGTGCCCGAATCATCGCCGTCATCGTCGTCGCTCTCGTCATCCTCGCAATCGCCTTCGTGGCTTTCCGCCCGCAGACGACTCCGACGACACCGCGAACCCTCGACTATTCGGTTGTCGACTCTTCTTCAACACAGGTCACCGTGGCAATATTTCCTGATCGGGACCGCGATGTGCACTGCATCGTCCAGGCCACGAACGATTACGAGGCGATCGTCGGCTTCACCGAAGTGCGGGTTCCGGCCGACGCGCAGGCGGATCCCAATTCGCCGAGGCAGCTCGACGTCGATCTCGCGACCACGCAGCTCGCGGCCTCGGGCCACGTGGATTCCTGCTGGTTCGAATAGACCACAGCCGGTTCGAATAGACCACAGCCTGACCTTTCCACAACAGAAGACGTCCCCGGCGTGACACATGCCATCGTTTTCCTTCTCTGATGCGTTACACTATAGGTTCATTCAACTTCCGGGCGTGACCATACGCCCGGTTTTTCGTTGCCTGACGCGCCCGTCAGTGCACCGAACCGAAGAAGGAGATGTCATGACCGAGGAAGTCACTCAGGAAGAGACCTGGTTGACCCAGGAAGCCTACGACCGCCTGTCGCAGGAGCTTGAACACCTCTCCGGACCGGGACGGGCAGAGATTGCTGAGAAGATCGAAGCCGCCCGCGACGAGGGTGACTTGAAGGAGAACGGCGGATACCACGCAGCGCGTGAGGAGCAGGGCAAGCAGGAGGCTCGCATTCGCCAGCTCGAACTGCTGCTGCGTTCCGCGAAGGTCGGTTCCACCGACAGTGACGGGAAGACGGTGTCTCCCGGTTCCGTCGTGACCGCGAAGGTCGCCGGAACCGATATGCGATTCCTTCTGGGCAGCCGTGAGATCGCCGGCGACTCCGATATCGACGTCTTCTCGGAGAAGTCCCCCTTGGGCGCCGCAGTGCTCGGAGTCTCCGTCGGCGGAAAGACCTCCTACGAAGCTCCCAACGGCAAAGAGATCAAGGTCGAGGTCACGGGCATCGAGCCCTTCTCCGGCTGATGCCGCTTCCCCGACGGGGATGAGACCGAAGACCTGTGGGCGGGTGATCATCGATCACCCGCCCACAGCTCATTCACCACGTTCCCGGCGGCTCACCGTCCCGGTCGGCACGTTCGCCCGGGACTGCGCCAGAGCACGCCCGGACCAGGACGACGACGGTCAGTCCAGCTGATCGTCCTTGCCTGGAGTCTCCTCCGAGTCCGCGGACCGACTCTTGCGAGAGCCCGTGGCCCGGCCCTTACGAGAACGGCCGGTCGCAGTCGAGGCGTCGCCTTCGACAGAGTCATCAGCAGCCTCCGCGCTCCGGCTCGTCTCCGAGGTCTCGCCGTCGGAGCGTTCGACCGCGGAGTCGTGGATGGCGGAGTCGAGCTTGTCCTTCGCGGTCTCGAGCACGGCCGATGCCTCGTCATCGACTCCGTCGGCAGGATCGTCCGGATCAGGTGGATTCTTCGCTCGCGCGATGTAGCTGATGACCGTGTTGGCCACGGCGACCGCCGGCACCGCGAACAGCGCACCGACGATGCCGAACAGGAAGCCGCCCGCGGTCACCGCGAGGATCACTGCCAGCGGGTGGACGGACACGGCCTTGCCCATGAGGAAGGGCTGCAGCACCTGACTCTCGATCTGCTGCACGGCGAGGACCACTGCGAGCATGATGATGGCGCTGACCAAGCCGTTCGAGACGAGGGCGACGAGCACGGCGATGACGCCCGAGGCGATCGCACCCACGACCGGAACGAAGGAGGCCAGGAACACCAGCACGGTCATCGGAATCACCAGCGGGATGCCGAGGATGGCCGCGCCGATGCCGATGCCGATCGCATCGACAGCGGCCACGAGCACCTGCACTCGCACGTACTGGACCAGGGAGGTCCAGCCGCGCAGCGAGGCGCCGATGGCGATGGGCTGAGCGGGCAGGGGCAGCAGGCGCATCACCCAGCGGAAGATCTTCTCCCCGTCGTAGAGGAAGAAGAAGGTCGTGAACAGGCAGACGGCGGCTCCGGTGAGGAATGTGCCCACCGAGGAGGTCGCCTGCCAGGCGCCGCCGAGGAGTTGGGAGCTGTTGCTCTGGAAGAAGTTCGTTGCCGCATCGATGGAGTCATCGATGTATCCGGAGATCGTCGTGGAATCCAACCCGAAGGGCCTGGTCGCCAGCCAGTCGCTGATTCCGGAGATTCCCTTGATCACCTGATCGACGAGGTCCGGCATGCCGGAATAGATCTGCTGTCCGACCAGTGTGAAGAGCCCCGAGACGACGATGATGAAGCCGAGGAAGGCAATGATCGCCGCAGCGACCCGCGGCAGCCCCTTCTTCACCATCCAGTTGGTGAACGGGGCCAGGAGCGCGGTGAGCAGGAGCGCGATGAGCACCGGCAGCACCACGCTCGAGATCTGCGCGAGCAGCCAGAAGGCCACACCGATCGCCACCAGCACCACGATCGAACGCCACGACCAGGCGGCGGCCAGCTTGAGCCCCGGGGACACATAGGGCACCGCCTCGGCCTCGATGCGACTGTGCGCGATCTCCTCAGGACTCACATCGTCCGGAGAGACAGCGCTCTCGGTCTGCTGGGAGCGGGCATCATCGCGACCTTGGCGGAATGCCTCCCAGGCACCGCGAAAACGGTTCGCAGACTGCTTGTTCTCGTTTTCAGACATGACTCAAGAATAGTTGTTGTAGAGCTCTCTTCAGTGCAATGATGTCGCGGGAGGAGGGAATTTAATGGGAAGTCGCATGTTCTATGCCCTGGCCACCATGACCGGCACGGCCGTGGGCGTCGGTGCATCGGCCGTTGGTCTCCTCCGCCATCAGGCCGGAGCGCTGCGCCGGGCATTCGACGAAGACGCCTCGCGTCAGTACTCTGTCTTCGCCGAGGCGGTGCCTCCCCCGCACAATCACGATGATGACGATTCTGCGGCCCTGGCGATCATCGGCGATTCCTGGCTGTGCGGAATCGACGTCGATGACGCACAGGCACCGCCGAGCCTCATCGGACGCGGTCTCGCCAGAATTCTGGGCACCAGCGTGCGCGTGCAGACCACCGCACGCCCCTCCGCCCTGTCCGAGGATCTGCCGCGCCAGGTCGACGAGATTCTGCGCTCGGCTTGGCTCTCTCGCCAGCTCTCGGAATCATGGACCGCGAACCGACGCTTCGCGATCATCTCCATCGGCAGCGGCGACATCATCCATCCCATTCACGGCACCATCGGCATACCCGTGCTCAACCAGGCGATCAATCGACTGCAGCGCGAGGGACGGTACACGGTCTTCGTTCTCGTCTGCCCCAACCTAGGCGGCCTGCCGGGGCTGCGGGATCCGCTCAAGATGTCACTGCGCAGGACCTCGCGGGTCCTCGCCGGCTCCCAGTGGCTTGCCGCACTCTCCGCTCGCGCGGTCCCCTTGCGGGCCACAGGCTCTCTGAGCGGCACAACTCGGAAATCTCTGCTCAACGAATCGGGGAGATTTCCCAGCGAGCTCGGCTATGCCCAGCTGTCCTCGACGGTGCTGGCCGCGATCGCCGAACGCATCGACGCCCCCATCCTCGTCGATCGCAGTCAGGACGTTCCCGAGGACACCGCCGATCCGTCCGAGGACACCGTCGATCCTTCCGAGGTCACGCAGGCTCCGTCCGAGGCCACCGAGGCTTCGCCCGAGAGCGCCGAGAACCTCCTCGACAATCCGGACATCCCGTCCGACGACACCGCGGTCCCCGCAGATGGCTTGTCTGACTCGTCATCCGAGAGCTTCTCGTCAGAGAGCTCCTCGTCCGAGACCTCCTCGTCCGACGACGAACGCAGAGCTGACGCCGACGTGGCGGAGACCGCCCGGTGATCCGCGTCGTACTGGCCTCACAGTCACCCGCCCGCCGCCAGATCCTCACCTCCTCCGGCATCGACCCGATCATCATCGTCTCCGAGGTCGACGAACGAGCCATCGAAGACTCCTTCACCGGCTCCGTCGGGGATCTCACCACAGCGCTCTCCGAGGCGAAGGCCCGCGCCGTCATCGAACGGATCACCACTGCGAACACCCCGCAGATCTCTGACGCCGACACGGTCGTCGTCATCGCCGGTGACTCCATTCTCGAGTCCGCAGGACGGGCCATCGGCAAACCGGGCACCGCGAAACGCACACGCGAGATCTGGGCGGACATCGCCGGGACGTGGACCGTGCTCCACACCGGCCACACCCTCGGTGTCCTCTCCCGCCGCGAGACCGGTGGACCGGACGCAGAGGAATCTCCCCTCGAACTCGTCGACATCCGCTCGCAGCGATCGGCCACCTCGGTGCTCATCGGCACGCCCACCCCGGAGGAGCTCGACGCCTATATCGCCACCGAGGAGCCCTTCCACGTGGCGGGAGCCCTGACCATCGACGGCTACGGCGGAGCCTTCGTCGAACGGCTCGACGGCGACCATCTCACGGTGCTCGGGCTCAGTTTGCCCGTGGTCAGGGGCCTTGCCGGCGACATGGGCCTGTTCTGGCCGGATTTCTGGTCGGGCCCGAGCTAGAATCGACTCTGTCGCGCTGACACGCCCGAGAGCTTTGAAGTTTTCACTCTCAGTTTTTATCGCTGATCTACAAACGTTTGGTTTTGCCCTCTAAATTGATCTGAGATCATACAAAGGAGCGCAATGACCACAGTCCTCCCCGAAGCCTCGACCGCACCGTTGCACACTCATGTGCCGACCGCGGCCGTGCATCGAGTGCTCATCGCCAATCGCGGTGAGATCGCCCTGCGCGTCATCCGCGCCGCCCATGACCTGGGTGTCAAGGCCGTCGCCGTCTACACCCGTGCGGATTCGGACGCAGACTTCGTCCAGCTCGCCGATGATGCCTGGCTGCTCGACGGCTCCGGTCCCGGGGAGACCTACCTCGACATCGACAAGATCCTGGCCCTGGCCAAGCGTTCGGGCGCCGACGCCATCCACCCCGGATACGGCTACCTCGCGGAGAATGCACTCTTCGCCCAGGCCGTCATCGATGCCGGTCTGACCTGGATCGGCCCTCCCCCGGCAGCCATCGAGCTGCTCGGCGACAAATCCGGAGCCCGGGAGGTCGCCGAGGACGTGTCCGCCCCGGTCGCTCCCGGATCGGATGGTGCGGTGGCCGATCTTGCCGAAGCCGCCGAGGTGGCCGAACGCATCGGCTATCCCGTCGTCATCAAGGCCGTCCACGGCGGCGGCGGGCGCGGATTCCGTGCCTGTGCCGCCGCCGATGACCTCGAAGGCGCCTACACGGCTGCGACGCGTGAGGCCCTCAGCGCCTTCGGTCGCGGGGAATGCCTCATCGAGAAGCAGATCGTGCGCCCGCGCCACATCGAGACGCAGTGTCTGGCCGATGCTCATGGCAACGTCCGCGTGATCTCCACCCGCGACTGCACCCTGCAGCGACGGAACCAGAAGATCGTGGAAGAGGCTCCGGCGCCGTTCCTGTCCGAGGAACAGGAGCGCATCGTCTCCGAGGCCTCGGCCCGGGTGCTCGCCCATGTCGGCTATGTCGGCGCTGCGACGTGCGAATTCCTGCTCGGCACCGACGGCACCATCATCTTCATGGAGGCCAATGCCCGCATCCAGGTCGAGCACACCGTGACCGAGGAGGTCACCGGTGTCGATCTCGTCGGGTGGCAGCTGCGCATCGCCTCGGGCGAGGAGCTGCCCGCCGAGTTCCCTGCCGTTCGCGGGCACTCCGTCCAGTTCCGCATCAATGCCGAAGACCCGACCACCTACTTCCCGGCCACCGGGGCGGTCAAGAACTATCGCGCACCCTCCGGGCCGGGTGTCCGCCTCGATTCGGGAATCGGTGAGGGCAGCGTCGTCGGGACGGACTTCGACCCGATGCTCGCCAAACTCGTCATCACCGGGGCTACCCGAGAGCAGGCTCTGGCGCGTGCCCGTCGCGCCCTCGCCGAATACCGGATCGACGGCGTCTCGACACTGCTGCCGCTCCACCGCGTGCTGGTGGACGAGCCTGCCTTCGCCGCCGATTTCGGGGTCTGGACCAACTGGCTCGAAACTGCCTTCGTCAACCCGCTCGCCAATCCGCAAACAGGAGATCACATGAGCACAGCAACCGACAGCTTCAGCGTTGTGGTCGAGGTCGACGGTCGCCGGATGACCGTTTCGGTGCCCAAGGACGTCATCTCCGACCTCGGACATGTCCCCAGCCCGAGCGTGCCCCGGCGCAAACGCAGCCTCAGCCGCAAGGGTGCACAGCTGGCCGATGATTCGAATGCGCTCAACGCCCCGATGCAGGGCACGATCGTCTCCGTGGCCGTCTCCGCCGGAGACACGGTCGAGGCCGGAGACACCCTGGCCGTGATCGAGGCGATGAAGATGGAGCAGCCGCTCAAGGCCGGCCATTCCGGCACCGTCTCCGAGGTGCTCGTCGACACCGGCAGTGCGGTCAAGTCGGGCGAGGCGATCATCCGCTTCGCCGCCTGATCGACCGCCGGCGCCTCGCGCTCGGTCAAGCCCCTGTCATCCTGTGGATGGCAGGGGCTTCGCCGTGCGTCGGCATCGGCATCGGTGCCGGCACCGGCACCGGCACCGGCACCGGCACCGGCACCGGCCGAGCTTACGAGCCCAGATCGTTCAGCTGGGATTCGAGGTACTCCGATTCGGCGTCATTGCCGGGACACGCCAGCGCCGCACGATACGCCTCCTCTGCCTCACCGGGCCGTCCGCACTCCTCCAGGGTGATGGCACGGGCGATGTGGAACGGCCGGTGGCGCAGCAGCCACCTGTCCTCGGCCAAGGCCTCGAGAGCGGCGAGTCCGGCCTCCGGGCCGCTCACCTTCCCGATGACCACCGCCTGGTTGAGAGCCACGACGGGGGTGGGGTCGAGATCGTAGAGCATCCGGTAGAGGACGAGGATCTGCGCCCAATCGGTGTCGGCGAAGGCCGAGGCCTCCGCGTGCAGGGCGGCGATCGTCGCCTGCACCGTGTAGATGCCGGCACCGTCCTCCCCTGCCGCGGCCCGCGTCAGCGCCAATCCCTCGGCGATGTCCCTCGAGTCCCAGACGCGCCTGTCCTGCTCGGCGAGAGGGACCGGCTTACCCGCCGCGCTGGTGCGGGCCTCCGCACGCGATCGCGTCAGCAGAAGCAGCGCCAGCAGGCCGCGCGCCTCGGTGTCCCGCGGTGCCAAGGTCACGAGCAGACGCGCAAGTCGGACGGCTTCGTCCTGAAGGTCCACGCGGTGCCGGGATGCTCCGGCCGCCGGCGTGAAACCCTGGGCGAAGATCAGGTAGACGGCCCGGAGGACGCCCGGCATCCTCTCGCGCACCTGCTCATTGCCGGGCCTGCCGAAGGGGATACCCGTGACCGCGATCCGCTTCTTCGCTCGCACGATCCGCTGCTGCATGGTCGTGGTCTCTGTGAGAAAGGCCGCCGCGACCTCGACCGTGCTCAGCCCGGCGAGGAAACGCAGGATGAGAGCGGTCTGCTCCTCCTCCTTCAGCGTCGGATGCGAGCAGGTGAAGAAGAGACCGAGACGCTCATCAGGGATCTCCGCGGTGCCGATGTCCTCATCGAGCTGCGTCGCATGATCCTGGTGGTCCCCCGGTCGGAGTTCGTCCTCGATCCGCAGTCGGGCCAGATTGCGCGTTCGCGTGGCATCGAGGCGGATGAGGTCGATCGCTCGATTCTTCGCCGCGCTCATCAGCCAGGCGGCGGGGTGGCGCGGGACTCCCGAGTCCGGCCAGGTCTCGACCGCCCGCAGCAGAGCTTCCTGCAGGGCCTCTTCTGCGAGATCGAGGTCGTGGAACCTCGCCGCCAGGGCCGCGAGCAGCCGCCCGTGGTCCTCTTCACCGAAGACGGTGAGAGCACGGGCGGTCGCCGCGGATTCCGAATCCATCAGTAGTCGGCGACGGGCCGGATCTCGATATGGCCGAGCCGGGAGCCGGGGCTCTTCTTCGCCCAGGCGATCGCCTCGTCGATGCTCGGCACCTCGATGACGTAGCTTCCGCCCACGAACTCGCCGGACTCGGCGAAAGGTCCCGAGGTGACGATCGACTCTCCACCGGTCTCGCTGACTCGGACCCCGTGCTCGGGGCCTTCGAGAGCGAATCCGCCGACGACGACTCCGGCCTCATTGATCTCTTGGTCGAAGGCCATGAAATCGCTCGGATCCGGTCCCCCGTCATCGCCGCAGTCGGCATCGGCGGCGTTTCCCATGAGCAGCAGTGCGTACTTCATTTCTCTCTCCTCACCTTCAGTGTCGTCAGGCCGGGTGGCTTGACACAAGGATGACGCAGAGAGCATGCCGATATCGACAGCTGCGGGAGAAAAAACTTCCGCCGGGGAGGAATTACCCGGCGGAAGCCGCGACCTACAGGTGCCGGTGAAGCTTCCGCGAGGCCTCGGTCAGGGATCCGCTCACAGAGGGATAGACGACGAACGACGCGGAGAGCTGGTCGACGGTGAGACGGTTCTCCACAGCCATGGTGATCGGCAGGATCAGCTCACTGGCACGGGGACCGACGACGACTCCCCCGAGGATCGAACCCGAGCCTCGGCGGGCGAAGAGCTTGACGAACCCGTCCTTGATGCCGAGCATCTTGGCCCGCGGGTTCGTGTCCAGGGGCAGCATCACCGTGTCGATGTCGGTCGGATTCTCCCGGTAGTTCTGCTGAGTGAAGCCGACCGTGGCGATCTCCGGGGCGGTGAAGACGTTCGAAGCCACATGGCGCAGCTTGAGCGGCTGCACAGCGTCGCCGAGGGCGTGGAACATCGCGATCCGTCCCTGCATCGCAGCGACCGAGGCCAAGGGCAGCACCCCGGTGCAGTCACCGGCGGCATAGACACCGGAGCGGGAGGTGCGGGAGACGCCGTCGACGACGATGTGCCCGGCCTCGTTGACCTTGACGCCGGCCGATTTGAGACCGAGGTCCTCCGTATTCGGAATCGAACCGACCGCCATGAGGCAGTGCGACCCTTCGACCCGACGGCCATCGGCCAGGGTCACCTCCACTCCGTTCTCGGTGCGGGTGACCGAGTCGGCGCGGGAGCGGGAGAGGACATTCATCCCCTTGTTGCGGAAGACGAACTCGAGCACGTCCGCGGCGTCCTCATCCTGTCCCGGCAGGACCTTCTCTCGCGAGGACACGAGGGTGACCTCGGTGCCGAGGGCCCGGTAGGCGGAGGCGAACTCGGCGCCGGTGACACCGGAGCCGACCACGATGAGGTGTTCGGGAAGCTCGTCGAGGTGGTAGAGCTGGGTCCAGGAGAGGATCCTCTCCCCATCCGGCTTCGCCGAAGGCAGCTCGCGCGGGTGTGCGCCGACGGACAGGAGGATCGTCGAGGCCTCCAGCGTGTATTCGGTCCCACCGGTCTCGACGACCTTGACGTGATCTCGGTCGACCAGAGTTCCCGTTCCCTGGATCACCTTGACCCCGGAACGAACGAGGCCTTCGTAGATGTCGTTGGCCTGGGCATCGGCCAGTGAGAGGATGCGCTCGTTCACGGCCTTGAGGTCGGCCGTGATGTTGTCGGCGACATCGTCTTCGTGATCGGTGATGCGGATGCCCAGACCGCCCGACCGGTTGATCTCATCCATCATCTCGGCTGTGGCGATGAGCGACTTCGACGGCACCACATCCGTCACGACCGCGGATCCGCCGCAGCGGTAGCGCTCGATGAGCATGACGTCGGCGCCCAGCTGTGCCGCGACCAGGGCGGCCTCGTAGCCGCCGGGGCCGCCTCCGATGATGACGACTCGATCTGCAGTGGATTCAAATTCAGTGTTCACAAAGTGATTCTCTCAAATCCAGCGGGGCAGAGCGAATGAGCCGAACGCTGCACTCAGGGGTTCTCCACCGAGTTCTCCACGATCTCGGCGGTGTCCCGATGCAGCGCCGAGAGCTGCAGATACGACTGCGCGTTCTGACGCACCTTCTCGACCCCTTCCTCCGTCATCTCCCGGCGGACCTTCGCCGGAACTCCTGCGACCAGCGACCGCGGTGGGATCTCGGTGCCTTCGAGGACGATTGCGCCCGCGGCGACGAGGGATTCAGTTCCGATGTGAGCATCGTTGAGCACGGTGGAGTGCATCCCGATGAGGACATCGTCATCGACGCTCGCACCATGGACGAGTGCCTGGTGACCGATTGAGACGCGAGCTCCGATGACCACGGGTTTGCCGGCATCGGTGTGCATGACGGTGTTGTCCTGCACGTTGGAGTCCTCACCGATGGTGATCGGTGCGGCCTCGGCGCGCAGCACGCAGCCGTAGAAGACGCTGGCGCCCTTCTTCACATGGACATCGCCGACGAGTGTGGCTCCGGCGGCGATGAAGGCACCCGGGTCGATCTGCGGGGTGTGCCCATTCACGGAGATGATGCGGGCGTGATTCAGGCTGTCGTTCGTCATGAGTCCTCCATTGGTTCACGAGATCTTTCCTTTCGGCTGTCAGTCTAGAGCCCGGCAGTCTTCGGCAGGGCTCAGAGTCGCATGGTGGACGAATTTGCGTCACGCGCCCCATACCAGGACAATGGGGAAAATATTTGTCAGAAATTTCACACTGCCGGACCCTTGTGTGCCCAAATGGGTTATGTGAACCTTGACTGAGAGAGTTGCGCGCCTGGAATTCCGGCGCGGTCAACCGCGTTCACTGAATTCGTCGAAAGGTCACCATGGATTGGCGACACCGTGCAGCATGCCTCAATGAGGATCCGGAACTGTTCTTCCCGATCGGAAACACCGGACCGGCTCTGCTCCAGATTGAGGAAGCGAAGACCGTATGTCGCCGCTGTGAAGTAGCCGAGACCTGCCTCCAGTGGGCACTCGAGTCCGGTCAGGATGCCGGAGTCTGGGGCGGTCTGAGCGAAGATGAGCGCCGCGCACTCAAGCGCCGTGCCGCTCGCGCCCGTCGCGCCGGCTGACAACACCGGCACGGCACAGAGCCGACAGCGAAGCACCACCAGTTGAGTCCCGTGGTCGGGAGATGAGCATTCGTCTCCCGACCACGGGACTCAAGTCTGTCCGGTCGTCTTCAGCTTCTCCGGCTCAGTCGTAGGAATCGGGACGCAGCGGCACGTCGAGGATCGCCACGGTGCCTCCGCCCTCACGTGCCTGCCACTCGATCGAGCCTGCCAGATCGGCAGAGACCAGGGTCCTCACGATCTGCGTGCCCAGACCGTTGCCGGGACTCTGCGTATCACCCAAGCCGACGCCGTCATCGGCGATCGTCACCCGCAGGTGGTCGCCGTCGCGTTCGGGAGTCACCCACACGTGTCCGTTGAGCGTCTCCCCCGGGGCCAGGCCCTCCTGCTTTTCGACCGGGAAGCCGTGCTCGATGGCGTTGGTGATCAGCTCTGTGATCGCCAGCGCCAGAGAGGTCGCATCGGCCGAGGAGATCGCTCCGAAGCTGCCGTTGCGCTGCAGGCTCACCTGCACGAGAGGGCTCGTCAGCTCGGGAGTCAGGCGCAGGCCTTTGTCGACAACCTCATCGAAGTCGACCTCCGATTCCACTCCCTGGCTGAGCACATCGTGGACGACGGCGATGATCGAGACCCGTCGCATCGCCTCCGTCAGCGCGCTCTTGGCCTCGGGGCTGTCGATGCGCCGCGTCTGCAGGCGCAGCAGAGCCGAGACGGTCTGCAGGTTGTTCTTCACCCGGTGGTGCATCTCCTTGATCATCGCATCCCGGGAGAGCAGCTCACGTTTGCGGCGTCGGATCTCGGAGACGTCCCTGGCCAGGACGATGGCGCCGACACGCGAACCCGCATCGGTGAGCGGAATCGCGCGCAGGGACACGCTCGTGCGTCCGACCTCGAGCTCGGTCCGCCACGGGGCACGCCCGGTGAGCACGAGCGGAAGGGTTTCGTCGACCTGTCTGAGCTCGGTGCTCAGACTCGAGACCACCTCGGCGAGGTAGGAGCTCTCGATCTCTCCCGCATGCCCCAAGCGATGCATCAGTGACACGGCGTTCGGCGAGGCATAGTCGACCCGGGAATCGTGATCGAGGATGAAGATCCCGTCGCCGACGCGAGGCTCACCGTGGCGGGCCCCGCTGGGGGCGTCGCGGTCCGGGAAGGTTCCCTGCACGACCATCCGCAGCAGCGCCATGGCCGAGTGCCGGTAGTTCCGCTCCAGCCGTGAGGATCCGCGGCGACGCACCTCCTCGGAGTACCGGACCATGATCGCGATCGCATCGCCGTGGCGAACCACAGGGACCGCCTCGGCGGAGATCTCCGTGTCATCGGTGCCCGCACTCACCCCCAGGGACTTCGCTTCGGCCACCTGACCGACGAGATCCTTGACTCTCACCGCGCGGTCGACCAGGTCCCGTTCGAAGCCGGTTGCCCGTGCTCCGAGCAGATCCCGATTGAACAGTGTCGCACCGGTGGTCGGTCTAGCATGCGCGACGACCGTGTAGCCGCCCGAGGAGGAGGGAACCCACAGCACCACATCGGCGAAGGACAGGTCCGCGATGAGCTGCCAGTCACCGACGAGCAGGTGGAGGTATTCGACGTCGGTCTCGTCGGTGATGCCTTCGGCGGCCAGAAGTTCGTTGAGCACTGTGCACACTTCCTCAGAGGTGAAATCAGCAGACCCGAGGCAAGCTCAGGTCTGCTGATGCGGTGATGATCAGACGCTATCACCGATCACGGCGGGTCGGACATCACACGCCGTGCTCGCTCTCCCAGGCCGAAGACCTCACAACTCCGCGCATCATGCGCAGCAGCACCGACAGCGGAGCCTGGGTCACCGTCTCGAGACCGAGGATCGTCTCCGTGGTCTCGAGAACCCGCCCGGCCGCCGTCTCATTGCGTTCGAGCCATTCGCGCATGCGCTGGCCGGCCCGCTCGTCCGGAGTCCCGGAGATCGGCGAATCGGTGGCCGAGAGGACAGAACCTGCGACCGAGAGGATCGACGAGTAGAAGTCATCGCGCAGGGAACCGCGGGCCAATGCCGACCACCGGTCGCTGCGGTCGAGGGCGCCGATGAGCTCGAGCACCTGCGAACCGGAGAACTGCTCGTTGACCGCGTAGTAGACCTCGGCGACGTCCTCGGCGGATTCGTTGGCACGGGCCGCCAACTGAGCGATGTCGAGGAGCACGAACTCGTCGAGCAGGGCCGCGGCCCGCCAGGCGAGTTCGCTGGGTACGCCCTCGGCGATATAGCCCTCTGCCTTCTCCCGCATGCTCTGCGCATCGAAGCCGTCGACGAGATCGGGCACCCGAGACCGGAGCGCCTCGACGACCTTCCCGTACATCTCGATTCCGGAGTCGACGTCGAGGGTGTCCG
This sequence comes from Brevibacterium sp. GP-SGM9, assembly GCF_047300845.1. Taxonomy (NCBI): domain Bacteria; kingdom Bacillati; phylum Actinomycetota; class Actinomycetes; order Micrococcales; family Brevibacteriaceae; genus Brevibacterium; species Brevibacterium sp. GP-SGM9. The sequence continues at coordinate 854,499 of NZ_CP178563.1, forward strand.
GAGCCTGCTGCACCAGCCACCGGGACGAGCGATCGAGCAGGCGCACATAGTCGTGCTGAAGCCTGACCTGCACCTGGGTGGGCACCACGTTGTCGAGGGCGCACACCGCATCGAAGTAGTCGTCGAGACCGAAGATCTCGGAGACCACGACGAAGACGCGGGCGATCTGCGGCACCGAGGCCGGCGTCTCCTCGAGCATCCGGTAGACGTACGTGAGTCCGCCTCGATCGATCATCCGGTTGACGAGCTTCGCCGTGGCGATCTCCCTGTGCAGGGGATGTTCGGGGATGAGCTCGCCGTACTTCTCCTGCAGGGCGTCGGGGAAGTAGAACACGAGCTCCCGCTTCATCCACTCCTCATCGGGCACGACGCTGGCAAGGATCTCGTCCGCAGCGTGCATCTTGGCATAGGCCAGGAGCACCGCCAGCTCCGGGGACACATAGGCGCTGAACTCGCGCTTTGTCAGTTCGAACGCGTCGGGCAGGAACTCGACCTTCCGGTCGAGATCGGCGTTCCTCTCAAGGTAGGTGAGCATCCGCGAGTAGGTTCCCGACATCGACTCGGTCTGCTCGCGAGCTTCGCCGAGGACGACGTTCTGGGCGTAGTTGTTGCTCAGCACCCTGTCCGCGACGTCATCGGTGAACGAGAGCAGCACACTCTCCCGATCCTCGGCGGCGAAGGCCCCCTGGTTGAGCAGGGTGCGCAGCAGCAGCTTGATGTTGACCTCGTGGTCCGAGCTGTCCACGCCTGCCGAGTTGTCGACGGCATCGGTGTTGATCGCGACGCCGCCGAGCGCGGCCTCGACTCGGCCGAGCTGTGTCACGCCGAGGTTGCCGCCCTCACCGATGACTCGGCAGCGGATATCGTTGCCGTCGACGCGAATGGCGTCATTGGCCTTGTCTCCGACATCCGCGTGGCTCTCGGCCGAGGACTTGATGTAGGTGCCGATTCCGCCGTTGTAGAGGAGGTCGACCGGTGCGCTGAGGATCTCGGTCATGAGATCCGCAGGGCTGCGGCGACCCGGCTCGACGCCCAGGGCCGCGGCGGCTTCGGCGCTCAGCTCGATCGACTTCGATGAACGGGGGAAGACTCCGCCGCCGGCGGAGATGAGTTCCCGGTCGTAGTCCTGCCAGCTCGAGCGCGGCAGGTCGAAGAGCCGTTTGCGTTCGATGAAGCTGCGGGCGGCGTCCGGGTTCGGATCGATGAAGATGTCGCGGTGGTCGAAGGCCGCGACGAGGCGGATGTGCTCGCTGCGCAGCATTCCGTTGCCGAAGACGTCACCGCTCATATCGCCGATGCCCACGACCGTGAAGTCGTCGGCAGCGGTGTTGACACCGAGTTCGCGGAAGTGCCGTTCGACCGACTTCCACGCTCCGCGCGAGGTGATCGCCATCTTCTTGTGGTCGTAGCCGACGGATCCGCCCGAGGCGAAGGCGTCGCCCAGCCAAAAGCCGCGACGTTCGGCGATCGCATTGGCGATGTCGGAGAACCTGGCGGTTCCCTTGTCGGCGGCCACGACGAGGTAGTAGTCGTCGCCGTCGTGGCGGACCACGCGCTCGGGATGGATGACCTCCTGCGCGCCGTCAGTGCCGTAGACGAGGTTGTCGGAGACTTCGAGCAGACTCTCGATGAACACCTCGTAGGCGGCCTGGCCGGCGGCCATCCACGCGTCGCGGTCGCTCATCGGGGGCAGCTGCTTGGGGAAGAACCCGCCCTTCGCACCGGTCGGAACGATGAGGGCGTTCTTGACCATCTGGGCCTTGACGAGTCCGAGGACCTCGGTGCGGAAGTCATCGCGACGATCCGACCATCGCAGGCCACCGCGGGCGACCGTGCCGAAGCGAAGGTGCACGCCTTCGACCTGCGGGGAGTACACCCACATCTCGAGAGCCGGCTTCGGCTTCGGAACGAAGCTGAGTTCGGTGGGACGGATCTTGAGCACGAGGGCCGTGGGCAGCTCGCCCGAGGGATCGATGAAGTAGTTCGTCCGCAGGGTGGCCCGCAGCAGTTCGAGAGACGAGCGGAGCACACGGTCGGCGTCGAGGCTCGCGACATCGCCGAGTGCGGTCTCGATGGAGTCGTTGATCTCCGACATCGCGGTCTCGCGTCTGGACTCTTCGACCTCCGGGTCGAATTTCGCGATGAAGTAGTCGACGAGCAGTCGGGAGATCTCCGGATTGTCGCTGTAGACCTCCCCGACATAGGCGTCGGAGTAGGTGAATCCGGCCTGCCGGAGATACTTCCCGAGCGCCCGGATGATCGTCACATGCTGCCAGTCCAGACCGCTGACGACGAGCCGGTCGAAGACTCCGGCTTCCTTCTTACCCTGCCAGCCGGCCATGAATGCCTCGGAGATGCGCTGCTGGGCGGCATCGTCGAGGTCCGTATCGAAGCTGAGTCCGAAGTCGTAGAGGAACCGGTGGCTGCCGTCGGCGAGGTCGAGCTCATGCGGCCGCTCGTCGAGGACGATGGCTCCGAAGGCGGTGAGGAAGGGCAGCACTGCGGAGAGGCCGACCCGTTCCTGCCGGTAGAGCGACAGACGCACCGGGGCGTCCTCCGGGTCATCCGGGCAGTAGAGGCGAACTGCAGCTCCGACCTCAGGATCGAGCGCTTCGAATCTGGCCACATCGGCGACCGCGTCGCTGGGCCGATGGTGCTCGCCGTAGCTGGGCGGGAAGGCCTTCGACCACAGGTCGGCGCGGGCCAGCGAGTGACCGCTGTCGCCGCGTTCCGTCGGGGCCAGGAAGGCATGGACGTCTTCGGACCAGGACCGGACCGCGGACACGATGCGCTTCTGTACCGCCTCGGGGTCGATCTGCGGCAGCTCGCAGTCACGGGCGATCCGAGCCACGAAGTGAACGCGGGCCAGCGCGGATTCGGTCAGCAGAACGTCGAAGTCAACACTTTCGGCGTTGTAGAACTCCCGCAGCACGTCCTGGACCCGCACACGCGCATCGGTGTTGTACAGATCGCGGGGCAGGTAGAGGATCACCGAGGCGAAGCGCTGGTAGGGGTCGGTGCGGACGAAGACGCGGGACTCGCGCCTCTCCTGCATGTCCACGATCTGCATGACGACGTCGAAGATCTCCGAGGTCTCGTCGTGGAGCAGGTCATCACGCGGGTAGGTCTCGAGGATGCCGAGGAGCTCATTGGCCGAATGGGATCCGCTGGGGAATCCGCTGGCCGAGAGGATCTTGCGCACCTTGCGGTTGATCACCGGGATGTTGAGGACGCTGTCGTTGTAGAACTCGGGCTTGAACACACCGACGAAGCGGCGTTCGCCGACGATCTCACCGGAGGCGTCGAAGGTCTTCACGCCGATGTAGTCCATGAAGGACCGGCGGATCACCCGAGACCGTGAGTTCGCCTTCGTCAGCACGAGCACGCGCGGCTCCAGTGCCTTCTCCGCCACGGCCCGACTCAGCGGTGACTTCGCCAGCGGACGCAGGGCGGAGATGCCGAGCGACGTGTGCTCGATGGGTTCGAGACTGCTGTTCTCGGCATCGTGGGTGTAGTCGTATTCGCGGTACCCGAGGAAGGTGAAGTGTCCGTCGAGCCAGTCGAGCAGCTCGGCCGCAGCCTCGGCCTCGGAGGCGAGTTCGGGGCGGGGCGGGCGGCTGCCGAGCTCCTGCGCGATCTCCTTGGCCCGCAGGGCCATGGCCGCGGAGTCGTCGGCGGCGGCGGCGACATAGTCGAGTACGCCGCGCAGGCGCTCCTCGAGTGCCGCGAAGTCCTCCTCGGGGATCCGGTCGATCTCCAGGCGGATCCAGGACTGCTGCTGCGGCAGTCCGGCGGCGGGCGCCTCGGCGGGTTCGTCGACGAGGGGAATGCTCGCAGTGTCGGCCGAGAGCGCGGGGGCTTCGGAGGGCGAGAGCACGGAGAGATTCGATCCCGAGCCCTCGACGGCGATGATGGGGTGGTGGACGAGGCGGATCGCCCGGCCGGCGGAGGCGAGGTCGCTGACGATCGAGGACACGAGGTGCGGCATATCGGCGAGCACCATCGCGATCACAGTGTGATTGTCGAGGAACTCCGGAGAGTCGATGGAGGGATTGTAGATGGTCAGCACCGGAGAGCTGCCGTCGTATTCGGTGCCCAGGGCGTAATGAGAGGCTGCCGCCGCGGCCAGTGCCTCGGCACCGGCATCTGCGCTTCCGGGCTCAAACCTCGGATAGTACGCGTCGATGAAATTCTCCGGGGCACCCTGTCCCCTCAGCTTCCTCCACTCTTCTGCAATCTCCGAATTTGAGACCTGAGACACCATGTCACCTCTATGATCATCGAGTTATCCACTTGCGTCTCCGCTTCGAGACGCCACCCCCAACACTATGCCCAAATATCGAGAAAGGCACGCCGATCACCGTGCCGTCATGAGCAGTACATCTGCTGGCAGACTGGACCCATGCGCACTCTGACACTCAATCATGAATATGCGACCGAGCTGTTGTCATTCCTGTCCCGACTCGCCGATGTCACGACCTGGCAGCGTCTCGGTTCCCAGGCCAGCGCCGAACGCATCGACCCCGACACCGAGATGACGGTCCGCACGCCGATGCCGGCGACGGAGCTGCCCTCGGCTCTGGCCTCGCGGCTGCCCGATCAGGCCGAGCTCGTCGAGGTCTACATGATCCCGGGAGACGTCCTCGGCGACAGCGCCGAGGTGCGCATGAGCGCGCACGCCGCGGGAGTGCCGGTCGAGATCGATGCCCTGATCATGCTTCGAGAGCAGGACTCCACGACGAGCCTGTCGGTCCATGCGGAGGTCAGCTCGTCGATTCCGATGTTCGGTTCGATGATCGAACAGGCCGTGGTTCCGATTCTCGAGAAGCGACTCAAAGACCGCCTCGTCAAGCTCGAATCGTCCTGAGCGGAGCGATGTCTGAGCGTCTCAAGCGGTCGGGCGTCTCGGTGCCTGCAGCCGCGAAGGTTCTCGACACGCGGCCGTCACTCTGCCCGTCCATCTGAGCCTGCGGACTCAGCCGCGTTCGCGCAGCAGCTCGGTCAGCTCAGTCGCGTCGTACCACAGCAGGTCGGATTCGCCGAGGAGGTCCTCCGCCTCCGCGCTCCCTGTTTCCCGGGCGAGTCGCGCCGCCTCATTCCACACCTCAGCCTCGTCGAGGTGAATGCTGGCGATCCGGGACATCTCGACGGCGGAGAGGGTGAGCAGCTCGAAGCCGGCGCTCAGCTCCCGGCCGGCCCCGGCCTCCGGTGCGTCGTAGGCGACGACCGCCCGGGGAGAGAATTCGGCATCCGAATCGGCCCGGTCCGCGTCTCCTGTCTCGAAGGACATGCTCGCGGCAAGGGCCGCCGCGATGCACATGGCGTCGAATTCCAGGGCTTCGAGTTCGTCGCCGCTCAGCGCTCTCCCCTGTGCGTCCGGAGTCACGGCGGTCACCGTTACCAGCCCGGAGCCGAGTGCGGACAGAGTGGTCGGGATATAGCAACGGATGCTCATGATTCCATCCTAGGACAGGCCCGACCGTGCGTCAGCCCGGTCCTGATCGTGCGTCAGCCCGCGCCTGAGCGAGCGTCACCCCAGTCACGTCCGGCGACGTCCCGGGCCCGTGCGCGCCCGCTTCCTGCCCGGCAGCAGCTGCCCCACCGCCTCGGCGATCTCCTGGCTGAGCACCGATTTCGGATTCTCCTCATGGAGTGTGTGTCCGGCGAGCATCGCAGCATCCGCGGTGGCGCGGTCATCACTGAACAGGAAGTCCGCTTCCACCTTGACGAACCGGTGCAGGACCTCCCGGATCCGCGCCTCGGCGGGGTGCCCGACGGCACCGGAACGGACCTTCGTGATGCCGATCCTCATCTTCTCCCGCATCGCCTCGGCCCGTTCGGTGCCGAGCAGCTTGACCAGGCGCTGCAGACCGATGGGATTGCCCGCCGCCAGGACTACGACGACATCGGCCGCGTCGAGGGCGGCGCGGGTCGCGCAGTGCCGATCGTAGAAGGGATCGGCGAGATCGTCATCGGGATCCACCCGATCGGAGACGTCGACGACGACGAGGTCGAACATCTTCACCAGCCGAGCCAGCACCGCGGCGAGCACCGATCCCCTGATCTCGGGCCACCGCTCGGGCCTGGTCAGACCCGTGATCGCATGGAAGTCCTCACGGATCGCGGCGTGCGGAAGGGAATTCAGATCCAAGGGCGGGGATTTTTCCGTTTCGCGTCGGCACAGGCTGGCAAGATGTGCGGATTCCTCGGTGAGCCCGAGCGTCGTCGCGACCATGGCCGAGACCGTATCCGCATCGACGACGACGCTGCGATGTCCCTGCCGAGCACCATGATCGCCGAGGTTGACCGCCGTCAGCGTCCTGCCCGGGGCCGAGCCGGTCCCCCACACCGTGACGATCGTGCCCACTCCTTCCCGCGCTCCGGGAGGAACACTCGGCCGCGGTGGGACGACAGTGGAGTCACGGACATCGTCGATCGCCTGCGCAATCGTGGCGGCATCGGCCGTCGAACTCACGCTCGCAGACATCCCGAGTGCGTTCAGGTTCGCGGTGTCGCCGCCGAAGCCGAGCACCTTCACGCCCGCGGCACTCACCGCGGCGATCACCTCGGCGTCGAGGCCCGGGAAGTACTCGCCGACGATCGCGACGTCGGCATCCCCTGTGCGGCACAGCGCAAGGAGTTCGACATCATCGGCCGGACGGGCGACGATCGAGACTTCGTCGATCTCGCTGAGCAGCTCGAAGAGGATGAGGTCGAATTCGAAGTCGACGGCCAAGAGTACCTGGGTCATCGTCCGTCATCCTCGGCAGCGCTCGTCGACGGTGCCCCGACGACCGAGAGGACGCTGCGCCCGTCGAGGGCGCCGAGCACATCCGAGAGCTCATCGGCGGCGACGAAGACTTCGATCCTGGCGCCGTCGCCGACACCGAAGCTGCCGACTTCTCGGGTGATGTTCGACACCGGCGCAGAAGTCACGATCTGTTCGGGGTCGACCTCCGAGTCGTCGAGTCCGTTCGACTCCGGCTGCGCCCAGACGTCGACGAGGCTGCCCGCATCGACGATCGTCGGCACGGAGCCGGAGACGTCGATGGCGACTACGCGCCCTTCGAGGTCCGACAGCGGAGTCACGGCCGAAGCCGGCAGCAGCTCGCCCTCGGCGACCACGGTGCGCACGCTCGAGCCGGCCGGCAGTTCGGAATCCGCCGCGAGGTATTTGTCGCCGATATCGGCGAGATTCACCTCTGCCACCGTCAGGTCGGCGGCGCTGAGCACCTGTCCGGGGACGAGCGCCTGAGCACTCGCCCACACGCGGGTGGTGGAATTCGCCGCGTTGATCAGCAGGTAGGTCGCCAACACGGCGACCACCACGAGCACCGCTCCGACCAGCAGCCGGACGTCAGTCCACTTCGGGCGGCGAATTCGTTTCGAGAGCTCCATTGCGTCTCCAACCGGGAAAATTGCCTCTGTCAGGAACAGTTTCTTAGGTGTAGTATTGAACATCAAACGAGGTCAAAGCAACGGTTCTGGCAAAATCAGCCAACAATCAGCCAGTCGTCCGCACGAGAAAGGGCCCTCATGGTCGTAGAAAACCGCTTCCTGCCGCTTACCGACGTGGCCGATCTGCTCAACGTCTCGATCGCTCAGGCTCGCGCCCTGGTCCGCACCGGCGACCTCCGCGCGATCAAGGTCGGCGGCCGCGGCCAATGGCGGGTCGAGAAGACCGAGATCGAGGCGTACATCCAGCGGATGTACGAACGCACCGAACACGAGATCAAGACCGGGTCGATCGACGACTGACCCCGTCTCCCCCGGCTCGGCTGCCCACGGCCCGGGTCGGCGGCGGATCAGGCGAACGGATTGACACGAGCCTGCACCATCACGATCGCTGAGAACGGAATGACCCTGCCGGCGATCTCGACATAGTCCGCGGCGACCATCGTGCTGCGCCCGCGAATCACACTTGACCGGCCCCCGATGGCCACCGTGATCTCCTCGTATGCCGCGGCCAGTCTGCGCAGGGCCGAACCGAGACCCAGCCGCTCGAGCGGGTCCGGCTCGAATCGATGATGCCGGGCATGCGTCCGCACCTCGCTGATGTGCTCGACGGCCACGATCGATGTCTCCGCGGCGGTGATTACGAGGATGCCGGCGCCGAGGAATGCCGCAGTGCCGGTGACCTCTCGAGAGTCCGCACGGACCCGGACCGAACTGCCGAGAGAGCCTCGGAGTCGCTCGAGCATCGTCCTCTCGGCCGCATGGGCAACGAACTCATCGCCGAACTCACCCCGTCGCAGATGCGCCTGCCGCGCAGCCTCCGAGGCCTCGATATCCGAGAGCAGCGCATCGATGCGATCATCCATAGGGAGAAGCCTGCCCCAGATGTAGTCGACAATCAAGAGCAGCATCACCTCGAACTCGAATTACAGCACTGTAGTTAGAGTCAGTCTATTGACAGCAAATGCTATCTAACAGCACTATGTAGATACGTTTTAGACAAAGGACGTCTACTATGCATCTTCTGATCGCGTGTGCTGGTTCCTGGCTGGCCCTGCTCGGCGCGTTCGCCGCCGCCTTGATCGGTCTGCCCGCTCCTCGTTCGGCCACCGACACGGTCGTCATCGTCGTCATCGGCGCCGCCGCGCTGGTCTTCAGCCGCCTCGGCCTCGGCGCAGTGCTTGCTCTGGCGGTGCGGCTGCTGCCCGCCGGCCGCCTGCGCTCGGTCGTGATCACCGCCATGCTCCGGATCATGCCCATCATGCTGCGCTCGACCGCACTTGCCGCCGCCTCGGCGACCTTGGCCCTCCAGTCCGCCCACGGCGCCCCGGTGCACGAATCCCCACCGCACACCGACCTCAGAGTCACCGCACCAGCTGCGGTCGACGCCTCGGCCACTGATACGGACACAGCAGTCGGTGCCCCCACCGCCCACCCGGACGCTGCGGTCGACGACTCGGGCTTAGACACGGACGCTGCGGTCGACGACTCGGGCTCAGACACGGACGCTGCGGTCGACGACTCGGGCTTAGACACGGACGCTGCGGTCGACGACGCGGGCGCGGACACGGGCGCGCCGCTCCCCGATCCGGGATGGCCGACGAGTCCCAGCGATGACGCGCCGCCGCGCGATCCGGGGTGGCCCACCGACGCCCCGGCAGCGGGTGATTCCCCGGTGGCGACCCCGCCCTCCGAAGACTCTCCGAGAACTCCCCCGGACGGCGACGATGATGCAGACGAGTCCTCTGACACCGACCCCCGGGCCTCGGGGGTCCACGTCGTAAACGACGGCGAGAGCCTGTGGTCGATCGCCGCGGATCGCGCCGCACCGAATGAGGACACCGACGAGCTCGTCGCAGAGATCTATGCCAACAACCGGGACAGGATCGGGCCGAACCCGAATCTCATCATGCCCGGACAGAGATTGGAGATTGCACCGTGATCGCCCCGTTGACTTTGACCCGGCCCCAGTCCGCCGCCACCGACATCGAGAAGGAACACCGGCCCCACGGCCATCCGGCACGCGAACAGATCCGCTCTCGGGTCAGCGGCACGCCGTCGGAGGACTCCGCCGATCGAGAGAGGATCGCAGCCACAGCGACCTCTCTGGCCGTGGCCTGCCTCGAGATCTTCTCCGGAATCAGACGCAGCGATTCGATCGCGCGGTGGGTGGACCGGGAGCTGCTGGAGAAGATCGACCATCGAGCGCAGCTGCGGGCGGAGCTGGCACCGAGCCGACCCGTGCGAGACCTCGGCACCATGCGCACCCTGCAGGCGGGAAATGCTCGAGTCTGCCGCGTCAACGATGTCGTCGCCGAGGTGACGGTGATCGTGCGGACGCAGAACCGCTTCCGGGCGGTGGCAGTTCGCTTGGAACTGCTCACCACCCGGTGGACGATGACGGCGCTGCAGACGATGTGAGTCTGCAGACGATATGAGTCTGCAGACGATATGAGTCGAGTCTCCGGACTCAGACTCCCGGTCGGTCGATGCTCAGCGCTTGGCCTTCTTCTTCGCCCGACGCTGTGCACGGTTGGCAGGCTGTTCCTCCGACTCGTACTCGTCCTCGGACTCGGCGATCGAAGATGACCCGTCCTCCGATGGGGCCGAGAGCTGCATCTTCGGCGTCGTGTGTCGCAGCTCCGCCGCGTCGACCTCGACCTCGGAGTCATCGTCCGCAGCGTCATCGGCGGATCGGCTCACGGTCACCTGCAGGGTATCGGTGAGGCGGACCACGTCCTCCTTGATTCCGTCCTGCATGGTCGTGAACATCTCGAAACCTTCGCGCTGGTACTCCACCAGCGGATCGCGCTGAGCCATCGCGCGCAGGCCGATTCCGTTCTTGAGATAGTCCATCTCGTAGAGATGCTCGCGCCAGCGCTTATCGATGACGGAGAGGACGACTCGGCGCTCGAGCTCACGGGTGGCTTCGGTGCCGAGCTCCTCCTCACGCTGCGCGTAGAATACGGCGATATCGGACTGGATCTCCTGATTGAGGCGGTTCTTCGTCAGGTTGCCCAACCCGCCGACCTCCTCGGCGAGGTCCTCAGAGGTGATCGAGGGCTCGTAGATCTTGCCGAGGGCTTCGAAGAGCTCGTCGACCTTCCAGTCCTCGACGGGTCCCGTGGTCGCCTCGGCGACATAGGCGTCGATGACTTCCTCACGGAACTTCGACACCTGCTCCTCGAGGTCCGCACCGTCGAGGACACGACGACGCTCGTCGTAGATGACGGTGCGCTGACGGTTGAGGACGTCATCGTATTTGAGGACGTTCTTGCGCTGTTCGGCATTGCGCTGTTCGATCTGCGACTGGGCCGAGAGGATGGCGCGGGTGACCATCTTCGATTCCAGCGGAACGTCATCGGGAACATTGGCCGTGGCCATGATCCGCTCCGCGGCACCGGATCCGAACAGGCGCATCAGATCATCGGTCAGTGAGAGGTAGAACCGGGACTCGCCGGGGTCACCCTGACGTCCGGAACGTCCGCGCAGCTGGTTGTCGATACGTCGCGATTCGTGGCGTTCGGTGCCCAGGACATAGAGACCGCCGAGTTCGACGACCTCCTTGGCCTCCTCCTTGACCTTCTTCTCCGCGGCCTTGAGGACGTCCTGCCATTCGGCTTCGTACTGCTCCTCGTCCTCGACGGGATCGAGTCCGCGATTCTCCATTTCGGTCACGGCGATGAATTCGGCGTTGCCGCCGAGCATGATGTCCGTACCGCGTCCGGCCATGTTCGTGGCCACGGTGACCGCGGACTTGCGGCCGGCGAGGGCGATGATCGAGGCCTCACGCGCATGGTTCTTGGCATTGAGGACCTCGTGGCGGACGCCGCGCTTACTCAGATGCTTCGACAGGTACTCGCTCTTCTCCACGCTGGTGGTGCCGACGAGGACCGGCTGTCCGGTTTCGTGGCGCTCGGCGATGTCATCGACGACGGCATCGAACTTCGCGACTTCGTTCTTGTACACGAAGTCCGACTGGTCGACACGCTGCATCGGCTTGTTCGTCGGGATCGGCACGACGCCGAGCTTATAGGTCGACATGAACTCCGCAGCCTCGGTCTCGGCGGTGCCGGTCATGCCCGAGAGCTTGTCGTAGAGGCGGAAGAAGTTCTGCAGGGTGATCGTCGCCAGGGTCTGGTTCTCGGCCTGGACCTTGACGCCTTCCTTGGCCTCGATGGCCTGGTGGAGTCCCTCATTGTAGCGACGCCCCTTGAGCACACGGCCGGTGTGTTCGTCGACGATGAGGACCTCGCCGTCGAGGACGACGTAGTCCTTGTCCTTCTTGAACAGCTCCTTGGCCCGAATGGCGTTGTTGAGGAAGCTGATCAGCGGGGTGTTCTCCGCATCGTAGAGGTTGCCGATGCCTAGGTAGTCCTCGACGCGTTCGATGCCGGGCTCGAGCACGCCGACGGTGCGCTTCTTCTCATCGACCTCGTAGTCGCGGTCGGTCTTCAGCCGCTTGACGACCTTTGCGAACTCGTCGTACCAACGGTTGGCATCGCCTTCGGCCGGGCCGGAGATGATGAGCGGGGTGCGGGCCTCGTCGATGAGGATCGAGTCGACCTCGTCGACGATGGCGAATGCGTGGCCGCGCTGCACGAGCTCGCCGGCCGACCAGGCCATGTTGTCGCGCAGATAGTCGAAGCCGAACTCGTTGTTCGTTCCGTAGGTGACATCGGCGGCGTACTGCTTGCGGCGGTTGTCCGAGGACATGTTCGCCTGGATGCAGCCGGTCTCCATGCCGAGGAACCGGAACACGCGTCCCATGAGCTCCGACTGGTACGTGGCGAGGTAGTCGTTGACCGTGATGATGTGCACGGGGTCACCGGTCAGGGCGTTGAGATAGGCCGGGGCCGTGGCGACGAGGGTCTTGCCCTCACCGGTCTTCATCTCAGCGATATTGCCCAGGTGGAGAGCCGCTCCGCCCATCAGCTGGACATCGAAGTGACGCATACCCAAGGTGCGGCTCGAGGCCTCACGGACCGCGGCGAACGCCTCGGGAAGCAGGGAATCGAGCGTCTCCCCGTCCTGATAGCGCTTCTTGAAGCGGTCGGTTTCCTCACGCAGCTCGGCATCGGACATCTCGCTGAACTCGTCGGACAGCGCGTTGATGGCCTCCGTATAACGACGCAGCTTCTTCAGAGTTCTGCCTTCACCCGTGCGCAGAATCTTCTCGAGGAAATTAGCCACTTTTCTCCTATTCGGCATGAATGCCAGACAACAACTTGAACGACTCTATAGTCCCTAGTTTAATGGCAGGTGAGTACCGCCGAAATCCACGGCGCCCAAACCGAGCCACCCGGCCATCTCCCGCAGTTCGGCCAGCAGCTCCTGAGGGTGCTCCTCCCCCGGTTCCCATGTCACCTTGTGTGCCCGCAGGATGTTCTCCTTGGTGTCCCGGTGGAGATCGATCCGCCCGACCAGGCGATCGCCGAGGAGGAAGGGGGTGACGTAGTAGCCGTGCACCCGTTTCGCGGCCGGGGTGTAGATCTCGATCCGATAGTGGAAGTCGAAGAGCCACTCGATCCGCGGCCGGTAGAAGACCAGCGGATCGAAGGGCGCGAGCAGGGCCCTGGCCTCGACGCGACGCGGTGTGCGGGCAGCATGCCACTTCAGCGCCGCCTGCCCTTCGACGTCGACCTCGCTGAGCTCGCCGGTCTCAAGCAGCGCCGCGATCGCCGCGTCGGTGGGGGCCCGCTGCTGGCGGAAGTAGTCGGCCAGACAGTCGGGTCGACCGATGCCCAGCGCACGGGCCGCAATGCGGGTGAGTTCGAGGACGTTGTCGGTCTGCCCCGACACTCCCCGTGGTCGCTCGGCCTCCGGATCGAGGCCGAGCTCGGGGCGATCGCCCGGACCGTAGGCCAGAGTCCGCTGGGGCAGGGTCGCGCTGACATCCTGCGGCAGGGCGTAGATCCGTTCGAAGTGCTCATTGCGTCCGGACGCGCTGACGACGCCGCCGGCGAACAGGGCCTCGAGAGCCATCTTGACCTGGCTCGGATTCCAGCCCCAATGGCCTCGGTGTCGTTCGGGGATCTCATGGTCGACGAGTTCGGACACCGCCCGCGCTGTCATCGGGCCTGCCGCGAGCGCCTCCAGCACTTCGTTCTGCAGGGCACGGAACTCCGCGCCGGTCTCGGCGTGGCGCTGTCCGTAGTCATTGCGCCACCATTCGGCCTGCATCCGCCCGAAGTGACCCCACGTCTCCGGTGGGACGAACGCAGCCGCATGGGCCCAGTATTCGACGCCCATCCTCGGGTGGCGGTAGAAGAGCCGGTCGAGGGTCTCCCGCGGGTAGGGGCCCAGTCGCGAGTAGAAGGGCAGGTAGTGCGAACGCACCACCCGGGAGACCGAGTCGATCTGGGTCAGCCCCATGCGGGCGAACGTGGATTTCAGATGCCGTGCCGTCACCTGTGCCGGTCGCGGTCTGTCCAGCCCCGTCGCAGCGATCGCCGTCCTGCGCGCCGCCGACAGTGTCATCTTCTGCATGCTCCCACACTAGATCACGCCACTGACTCTGCCCTTTCGGCCGACCCGGATCAGCCATTCGGCCGAAGTGACAGGGGCGGAGAAGCGGAAGGATCGTCAGTGGCAATGACCGAACCGGCAAAGGAATCCAAGGACACACCATGAAGAAGGTACTCATCGCTCTCACCTCGATCGTCTGCATCATCGGCGCCGTGGTCGGCGGCCTGGCCATCTGGGAGCACCGGTCGAAGATCTCACTCGAAGCCGAGGTGGAGGACTACCTCGACGACGTCGGAATCGACGCCACCGGAATCGATGTCCACGGTCGCCCCTACATCATCTTCGCGCTCCAGGACTCCGTCGACCTCACCTATGTCGATCTCGCGCTCCAGGACGGGACGAACAAGGATCAGCTCCTCCTCCACCGACTCAGCAACGGCAGACCCGAAAGGCTCACTCGGTTCGTCACCTTCGACCACCCCTCGGGTGAGGTCGACCCGATCGAGCGAGCCGACGGCTCGTTCACCGACTCCGCGATGGTCGACGGTTCGAAGGTCACCTTTACGGCGAAGGTCACCGACGACCGCCTCGAACTCTTCGCCGACGGCGCCAAGGCGGGCACGATCGATGTCGGTCCGGGAGTGACGGCCGAGGGGGCGGCCGTGACGGACACCGGCGTGGTCGTCGAGCTCGGCTATGACTCCCCCGATTTCGGCGATGAAAGCCGGGCCGAAAGCCGGACCGAGAAGTCCTGAGCCCGTCGACAGCGGAGCGACGGACCTCCCCGTCTACACTGAGAGGCGATGAAGACCGTGATCACGTGGCTGTGGCTCCTCCCCCTGCCTCTGACCTTCGCCTTCGAGGTGCTGGCCGGGTCGGGGTGGCTGCTCGTCGTCGCCGACCTGTTCGCCCTGGGCACCGCACTCCCGATCCTCCTGCGCACCCAGACCACGATCGCCCGCGGCCAGGTCCGACCGCTCGGTCTGCTGTCGCTGGCCGCTCTCGCATTGCTTCTCGCGCTCATCCCGGTCGCGCTGTCGACGACCCTGAGCCTGACAGTGCTGTGGCTGAGCCTGGTGGCCGTGGTGATGCTCGCCCGATCGTTCGACGCACCCTGGCAGCTGCTGCTGCTCATTCTGCTGTGCGTGAGCAACATCGCCGTCCCCCTGCTGATGCCCGGGGACGGACTCACCTTCGCCTTCGCCGTCTCTACCGTCATCGTGGCTGGTCTGTCCCTGGGACTGCTGCTGCGCATGATCGACCGGTCGCTGAGCGAGCGTCAGGCCACCGCCGCCGAGGCGGAGCGTCGACGGATGGCCACCGAACTCCACGACCTGGTCGCCCACGAGGTGACCGGAATCGTCGTCCTCTCCCAGGCGGCCGCTCGCAGCGACGATGCGCAGGTCCTCCGCTCCGCACTCGGCAAGATCGAGGAGTCCGGAACCCGGGCCCTCGACGAGATCCGCTCCCTGGTCTCGAGCACGGCGAAGGGTCCCGGTGCCAGGGCCCCTTTGGCCTCCGGTCCGCAGTCGCTGAGCGACCGCGTCTCCGAGTTCGGCGGACACGCCTCCCTCGACCTCGACCTCGATCCGGCCCTCGCCGAGGCGGTGCCCGCCCCGGTCTGGCCCGTCCTCGACCGCGTGCTGGCGGAGGCGCTGACGAACGTCCGCAGACATGCGGGAGCGCTGGTCCCTGTCGCGGTCCGGCTGTCTTCGACCGCCCCGATGGGTTCGGCCGATTCGCAGCAACTCGTCCTCACGGTGGCCAACGCGCCGGGCCCTGGCGGGATCGGCAGCGGAGGGGGCACGGGTCTGAGCGGTCTGCGCGAACGGCTCGGCCCCCTCGGCGGGACTCTGCAGGCCGGCCCCGCTCCGGAGGGCGGCTGGGTGCTTGAGTCTCGGATACCGTGGGACCCGGCAGCAGACTGAACCCAGGCACGATGAGCAAGCCCGACGATGGTCGATGGAGGACGAACGTGATTCGAGTGGCACTGGTCGACGACCAGGAGATGGTGCGGATGGGCTTCTCCCTCATCCTCGATGCGGAGGAGTCCATCGAGGTGGTCGGACAGGCCGCCGACGGAGTCGAAGCCATCGAACTGGCCAAGCGCGAAGCACCCGATGTCATCCTCCTCGACATTCGCATGCCCAAGCTCGACGGACTCGCGGCCCTGCCCCGACTGACCGCGATCTCCCAGGTCATCATGGTCACCACCTTCGACGATGACGACTACGTCGACGCGGCCCTCGACGGCGGCGCGAGCGGGTTCCTCCTCAAAGATGCGGGACCCGAGCTGCTCATTGCGGCGGTGCGGGCCGCGGCCGACGGCGACGCTCTCATCTCCCCCTCGCTCACACTCGATCTGCTCAGTCGCCGCTCCCGGACCACCCCGCCGGGCAGCGATCGCGTTTCCGGCCTGAGCGAACGGGAGAACGACGTCGCACGCCTCGTGGCGCGGGGACGGACCAACCAGGAGATCTGCTCCGAGCTCTACATCTCGCTCGGCACCGTGAAGACCCATCTGGGCAATATCCAGACCCGACTCGGGGCCCGCAACCGGGTCGAGATCGCGGCCCGGATGTGGGAGTCGGGAGTGATGAATCGGCCGAACGGCTGACCCCCTGCTTGTGAGCTCCGGCCATTGTGCCGATGTGCCACCGTAGGGTCTCGACCAGACTGGATGCCATGAGAACAGAGACCGACGACCCAGCAGACACGTCCGCATCGACCGAAACATCGAGGCGGCCTCCCCGCCGAACCCGCAAGCGCATCGCCACCCTCGACGTCATCCGCGGCATCGCCCTGTGTGGCATCATGATCGTCAACCTGCCACCGCTCTTCTCGCTCTCCTCGCTCGACGCGAGCGGGGCCGTCGAGCCCTTCTATGCCTTCGAGCAGGACTTCGTCCAGAACCGCTTCTTCCCCATCTTCTCCCTCCTCTTCGGCATCGGCTTCGGCATCATGTGGAATTCCGCGGCGGCACGCAGCGCCCGACCCCGTCTGGCGCTGCTGCGTCGCTTCGCCTTCCTCGGTGTGCTCGGCGTCCTGCACAGCTTCCTCCAGCCCGGGGAGGCACTGCTGCCCTACGCCATCGTGGCTATCGTCGTCCTCCTGCCCTCGACGTGGATCCCCGCTCGGGCCCTGGCGGCGACGACATCTGGTCTCGGTGCCCTGCTGTTGGCGGCCGGCGTCTGGCAGGGAGGAGGAATCGCCGTCATCCCGGGCCTCTTCCTCCTCGGGTTCGCGATCGGCCACACCGACTTCGTCCCCCGTGCACTCCGTCATCCCGTCTGGTTGGCACTCACCGCCGTCGTCAGCGCCGGCATCTCGGTGCTCGGCTTCGCCCTCACCGACTTCAATGCTCGGCAGCTGCACGTGGAGCTCAGCGCGGGCCTCGGCATCACCATGGCCCTGTGCTTGGTCACCATCGTCATGCTGCTCATGCTCACCCCGGTCAGAGTCCTCCTGCAGGCCGTCTTCGCTCCCCTGGGACGGATGGCGCTGAGCAACTACCTCGGAGCCACGCTGCTCATCGTCGCGGCCAAGGCCATCGAACCCGATCTGGGTCAGTTCGACGACCACGGCGGCTATCTCGCGGGCCTAGTCATCTGCGCCGGCATCATCGTCATCCAGGTCATCATCTCTGCACTCTGGCTGCGCTTCTTCGGGCAGGGGCCGCTGGAACGGCTCTGGCGCCTGGTCACCTGGGGCCGCACGGGTCAGCGCAGCTGACACTCCGCACCCGACTCATCGGAACGTCGGGACGGCGGAACCGGGACCACACGTCGTCGGCACCGGGCCGACATACGCAGATCGCCGAGGTGGGAGTCCCACCTCGGCGATCTGCTCAGTTGTTTTACTCAGTCGTTCGGCTCAGTCGGCTGCGGGCACGCTCGGTTCGTGCTCCGCCTCGGAGTCGCCGCTCAGTCGGCTGCTTCCTGAAGTTCGTGGTCGAGGGCGATGACGCCGTAGCTCCAGCCCTTCCGGCGGTAGACGACGGAGGGTTTGCTCGACTCCTCGTCGATGAACAGATAGAAGTCGTGACCGACGAGCTCCATCCGATTGAGCGCCTCTTCGATGCCGATCGGGGCGGCGGCGAAGCTCTTCTCGCGCAGCACCACCGGCGAGTCTCCTTCGGCCTTGATCCGGCCGTTGGTCTGATCGGCCGCGGCGTCGTGATCGGTGCCTGCCGAGTCCTCAGCGGGGATGATCGGATCGTCGACCGGCATCTTCGCGAGCACCTCGGCGGTGGATTCCTTGCGGTGGTGGCCGGAACGCGGAACCTTGTGGCGATCCCGGGCGCGGCGTAATCGTTCGACGAGTTTCGCCCATGCGAGGTCGAGGGCCGCATACTTGTCACTGGCCATGGCTTCCGCGCGAATCGCGGGACCCTTCGCCACCACTGTCAGCTCGACGCGTTCGCTCGTCTCCGGCTGGCGGGAGTTCTTCTCATGAGCGACGTGCACCTCAACCCGCTGGGCGCGGGGAGCAAGCTGCTCGACCTTGGCGATCTTGTCCTCGATATGAGCTCGAAAGCTGTCTGAGATGGTCAGTTGACGTCCGTTGACAACGATGTCCATGATGCTTCCTTAGCGACTCGTTCTTCGGATTGATCCGATCCCATTCCCTTGGATGGGTAAACACCGTTATACAGTAAAGGGAGAGACAAATCGAGTGCCCCCGCGGCCGAGACCGAGAACGGCTCCTGCAGCGGGTCTGATCTGCACCGATGTCAATAAACGTGCGCTTTCTGCCAGGGTCGCTCCGGTAGTTGCGAAATCGTCGACAAGCAGATCGAGACCGACTTTCCCACCCGCCGCCCCGGACCCGCTCGGTGCGATCGCCGACAGCTGCGCAGGATCGAGGTGCTGGGTTCCGGTGACGTTGGCCTGCCGAGCGTGGGCGCCGAGTCCGACCTGGTCGCGGCGACGACTCGTCAGCAGCACATCGACGACCTGCAGGGACAGTTCGGGCGCCAGTTCGGCGGCACGCCTGGCCAGTGCCGCGGTGTGCGAACCTCCGCGGCGCCGTCGAGCCCGCGGAGCGCTGGGTGCGGGGAACAGGCGAATCGGCCCGCCGAGGTAGCCTGCAAGGTCGAGGGCGGCAGTGACCGAGCGCACCAGCGCCAAGGCCAAAGGGTCGAGGATGTCGCGGCGGCCGTTGTCCTTGAAATCGACGACCATATGGGACAGCCGAGCACTGTATTCTGCGATGCCGACGACCGGCAGCTGACCGTAGCGCGGCTCCATCGCCCGCGGGATGCCGCCGAGCAGCTGCAGGCAGGCCGTGCACAGCGAGACGCCCTCCCGGCCGCAGCCGGCGCAGCGCCGCGGCAGGAAGAGCTCACTGAATTCGCCGAGCAGTCCCATGGGAGAAATCTACTCCGTCCCGCGCGGTCTCCGATCAGCCTCAGCCAGGGTAGGAGGGATCCTTGGCCGCGACGTCGACGAGCTTCTGCCACGCATTCGAATTGTAGGAGTAGAGCCCGCCCGAGGAGTTCGTGACGAGAATCGACCGACTGTCCTCGCCCGCGGCGATGCGATCTCCGTCGGGGACCTCGCCGAGCTGCTCGGACGGTCCGGTGACGCCGATGCGGAACGGCTGGGTCCCATCGCCCTCCATCGCCGCCAGAGCCACGAGGGAAGTCGACCCCGCCCAGGAGATGTCCTTGATCTCGTCGAAGTTCGAGCCGACTTCGATCGGGGCATCCGAGACTCCGCTGGAGGGATTTCCCGCCTTGTCCCGTGGCACACCGACGACATCGATGCGGTCGGGTTCGCTCTTCTGGCTGCTCAGCACGGCGATACGTGTGCCGTCTCGGGAGACATCGAGATCGACGAGCTCGCGACCGGAGAGGAAGTCAGCGGCCACGGTGTAGTCCTGTCCGTCTCTGCCGATGGCCGTCAGTGCGCCCTTGTTCTCCTTCTCACCCGTCCAGGCCGTGTTGAACCTGTCGAGACTGGGCCGCACGAGCCTCTTGCCTTCGTAGATCGCGGTGGCGGCCCCGGTGTCCGTCTTGAAGCGCATGAGCTTCTTGCCGTCGTCCTGGAGATAGACGTAGAGGGAGTCGTCGAAGGATACGGCCGGGTCACTGGCTCCGGCACCCTTGAGATCCGGGCTGTTCTCGACCTTCGCCACCGTCGTGCCGGAGACGCGCGAAAGACTGTTGTTCGCGAGCACCACCGGGGGTCCGTCGACCTGCACGGAGGAATCGGTCTTCGGCTGCAGACTCGCCGAGACGACCTGACCGCCGATCGTGAGTTCGATGTCGGAGATCGAGGGAATGACCTTGAGCGTCGAGGCGATCTGCTGTCGGATGAGCCCCTTCTCCCGATCGGTCGGAGCCGGGTCCTGGGCCTCCAGGGAGATGTGGGCGATGCCGTTCTCGATCCTCACGACATTGGAGTCGCTGAGTTTGGCCCCATCCGGAATCGCGGTGATGACCGCCCCGGAGAGATAGGAGGCCGGGCCGCTGAGCAGTTCGTTGATGATGGCCGTCGGAGTCGATGACGAGCGCAGGAACCACCGGGAATCGGGCACGAGATAGGAATAGTCGGAGGTGAAGAACTCCAGAGAGTAATTGAGGAAGATCGTCTGGAACTCCGCCTGGGAGATGAGCAGGCCGTCGGGCGCCGAGGAGATTCTCCACTCCCCGTTCTCCTGCCGCAGGGAGAACTCGAGGGTCGACTGAGTTCCAGGCTTGGTGGAGGTGTACACCCCCGAGGAGTCGACGAGTCCGACGACCGGCGGTGAGATCGTCAGCGTCTTCTGATCCGAGGTGACCCCGATGTTGAGGGAGTCGAGGTCTGTGTCGTTCGACAGCAGGGACACCGACTCCTGCGGGTTCCATTCCTGCGCCTCGGCGTCGGTGAGGAAGGACTTCGCGACCGAGAAGTTGTTGCCGGTCCCGGATCCTGCCGCGAGGAACCCGCGGACGATCTCGCCGATGCTGTCACCGGGCGCGGGACCATCGGGGATCCTGGCGTTGCTGGCTCCGTCATCGCCGGAGTCGGCTTCGATGTGGCCGACCGGCGACGACGTGGGAATCGAGGAGCAGGCGGCGAGCAGAACGGAGGAGCAGAGGGCGAGGACGAGCAGGCTCAGGCGTCTGCGCCTGCGATTCGCACTCATCGTGTTCCTCCTTCGTCGGTCTTCTCACCGTGCTCGTCCCAGTTGTTGTCGTTCGACGTCGATTCCGAGGGGCTCGCCTCCGAGGCTTCGGGAACCATCGGCAGGGACCTAGCGGCCGCGGGAGTGTCGGGTTCGTCAATGTACCCGCCCTCGGTAGGAGTCACCTGATCGGCTTCGACGACGATCGGGATCGACCCGGTCTGGATGCGCACGGATCCGTCGGAGGACAGAGGTCCGGCCACGAGCGCGGCCCCCTGGATCTGCGCATCACGTGGAGGCAGCGGCAGCGGGGAGGAGGTGATCTCCTGGTCGGGTCGTCGCGGGATCGTCAGCCGGAAGCACGAACCCTCCCCGAGCTTGCCCCAGACCTGGAGCCAGCCGTTGTGCAGGTGGGCGTCCTCGAGCGAGATCGCCAATCCCAGGCCGGAACCGCCCAGGGTGCGCTTGCGGGCCGGATCCGCGCGCCAGAACCGGTCGAAGACGTGCTCGACCTGCTCTTCGTTC
The DNA here is from genome assembly GCF_047300845.1 of Brevibacterium sp. GP-SGM9. Taxonomy (NCBI): domain Bacteria; kingdom Bacillati; phylum Actinomycetota; class Actinomycetes; order Micrococcales; family Brevibacteriaceae; genus Brevibacterium; species Brevibacterium sp. GP-SGM9. Next base: position 876,057 of record NZ_CP178563.1, read on the forward strand.
ATCCCCACACCGTGGTCGCGGACGCTGACCGCTACCGCCTCGGCGTTGGAGGCGACGTAGATGTCGATCGGGTTGCCCTCTCCGTGCTCGATCGCATTGACCACGAGGTTGCGCACGATCCGCGTGATCCGCACCCGATCGACCTCGGCCATCACCGGTGAGGAGGGGGCATGGACGACGATGTTCGTCGACATCTGGTCGGCGACCATGGACACGGTTTCGATGACGGCGGTGACGATCGCCCCGACGTCGACGGGCTTGGCGACGAGGGCGGCGGCGCCGGCGTCGTAGCGGGAGATCTCCAGCAGGTCGGAGAGCAGGGAGTCGAAGCGCTCGGCCTGGGAGTTGAGCAGCTCGGCGCTGCGGGCGGTGACCGGGTCGAGCTCGTCCCTCGAGTCGTAGATGAGGTCGGCGGCGGCACGGATCGTCGTCAGCGGCGTGCGCAGCTCGTGGGAGACGTCGGAGACGAACTGCCGCTGCAGCACGGAGAGCCGCTCCATCTGCTGGATCTGGTGCTGGAGCGTATCGGCCATGTCGTTGAAGCTCTCGCCGAGCACCGCGATTTCGTCGTTGCCGTGGACGGGCATCCTCTCATCGAGATCGCCGTCGGCGATCAGCCGGGCCACCTCGGCGCCGGTTCTCACCGGGGTCACGACGAGACGGGTGACGATCCACGCCACGGCGCCGACGAGGACGACGAGGACGAGGGCGGCCACGAGCATCGACTTCTGGACGAAGTCCAATGTGTTCTGCTGTTCGGTCAGATCGCCGAGATAGTAGAGCTGGAACTGTCCGGCATTGGGAATCTGCACCTCCTGGGAGATGAGCAGTCCCGGGCCGGTGCCGTCGGGCAGATTCACCGACTGGTAGAGCATGTCGTCAGTGGGGGCTTGACGGATCGCATCCTCGAGCTCGTCGCTGACCGGGACGTCCGCATTCGCCCCCTCCGAGTTCGAGCGTCCGGCGCTGATGGTCGAGAACGAGGAATTCGGATCGCTGGGTTCGAGCGTGAGCGAGTAGACGGAGCCGGTCGAGCGGTTGTAGATCGAGGACAGCTGCGAGCTCAGGGTCTCCTGGGTCACCGCCTGGCCGTCGACGGGCGCCAGCGACCGCAGCTCGGACACGATCGAATCGGCTTGGGACGACAGCGACTTCAGTCGCGTGTCGAAGAGTCCGCGGGAGATCTGCTGGGACATGTACGTCCCCACCCCGAAGATGGCCACCGAGGTGAGGACGATGGTGAGGACGACGATCCGGATCTGCAGAGAATGGCTGAACGATCTGAGAAGGAAGTTCCAGAACGTCCGGATCGCCGAGGCTGCGGTGCGGACGGCGCCGCCGGCAGCCGACCCGCGGCTCACGCGGCTCTGCCTGCCTTATATCCGACTCCACGGACCGTGACGATGATGTCGGGCTTCTCGGGGTCGCGTTCGATCTTCGAGCGCAGCCGCTGCACGTGGACGTTGACGAGTCGGGTGTCGGCCGCGTGCCGGTAGCCCCAGACCTCTTCGAGGAGGGTCTCCCGGGAGAACACCTGCCAGGGTTTGCGGGCCAGGGCCACGAGCAGGTCGAATTCGAGCGGGGTCAGGGAGATCGGCGATCCGCCCTTGGTCACGGTGTGACCGGCCACATCGACGACGACGTCGCCGACGGTGAGCAGCTCAGGGGCCTGCGGTTCGGAGATACGCAGACGGGCCCGCACCCGGGCGATGAGCTCCTTGGGTTTGAACGGCTTGGGCACATAGTCGTCGGCCCCGGACTCGAGGCCGAGGACGACATCGACGGTGTCCGACTTCGCGGTGAGCATGATGATCGGGACCGAGGACACCTCGCGGATCTCGCGGCACACCTCGAGACCGTCCTTGCCGGGCAGCATGAGATCGAGGAGCACGAGGTCCGGGCCGACCTTCTGGAATTCGTCGAAGGCCTGATCGCCGGTGGCGCAGAAGAAAGGTTCGAAGCCCTCGCTTTTGAGCACAATTCCGATCATTTCGGCCAAAGCCGTGTCATCATCAACTACCAGGATACGAGCGTTCATGCTCCCATTGTCCCTTACACTCGTCTGTTCTTCCGTTCTCGACACTCCTACCCTATATGGCAGACGTCGTCGAGGACGCGACGGCGTCATCCGCGCTCGGCACGAACCTCGAAATCATGGCAGGATTGACAGGTGATGGGACGAGCGAACGCATGGACCTCCGAGGTGAACTGGCAGACCGGCCGGTGGCAGGAGCGTCAGCAGGAGGCAGGGCATCACGAGTGGCGACCGCCCGCCCCGCGCGGAGTCCTCGCCAAGCGACCGCTGACGTTCTTCGAAGTCCTCGATTCCGGGTTCCGGCTGCTGCGCTACATTCCCGGGCTGACCATCGGCGCCGCCCTCATCGTGTTCACGCTCTGGACTCTCCTGCTCACGGCCGTCGGCACATTCGCCGCGCTCAGGTTCCTGCCCTTCCTTACGGATGTCATGGGCAATGACGAGGCCATGTCAGGATTCCTCATGCTCGCGCAGTTGGGATCCTTCGCGATCAGCCTGCTCAGCCTCGGCATCGTCCATCTGCTTGCCGGGCTGAGTGCGGCCGGGGCGCAGAATTCCTTCGGCGCCCGTAAGACGACGCTGACACAGGCCTGGGCAGGGCTGCGCGGAAGACGCTGGTCGCTGATCCTTGCGACGCTGCTGATGAGCGGCATCAACCTCGGCCTGCTCATTCTGCTGAGCCTGCCCGCGATGCTGCTGGCGATCTTCGACAATCCGATCCTCGCCGTCGTCTGCGCGGTCATCGCGGTGCTGCTGTGGCTGTGCGCGCTCACCTGGCTCAATCTGCGCTTCGCGTTCCTCGGGACGACGATCGCGGTCGAACGCCTCGGCATCCGTGCCGCGCTCTCTCGCTCCTGGCGTCTGACGGGACGCGGCTTCTGGCGGACCTTCGGCCAGCTCGCACTCGGCTACTTCCTGTCCAATCAGCTCGTGCAGCTGATCATCGGACCCTTCGTCTTCATCCTCATGGCGGTGCTGGGAGGGGCCACGGCGCTGCTCAGCGATTCCACCACGATCCTGGCGGTCGGGATCGGCATCAGTGCCGTGGTCCTGGGACTGACGCTGATCTCCTCGGCCGTCCTCTTCGCCTACTTCGCCTGCCTCGTCTGCGTCTGCACCTTCGATCAGAGGATGCGCACGGAAGGCTACGACCTCGAACTCATCCGTGCCGAGGAGGGATCCCGCGCATGAGCCTGCCCACGCTCAGCCACCTCGGCGCCGCCCTGTCGGCACTGCCTGACCAGAGAGCCGTGATCGACCGTGACACGGGGCGCGAATGGGTTGAACGCGAACTCTCGAAAAGCGAGTACTCCGAGAACGACCTCACCCCGCTCGAGCAGATCGGACGCTGGCTCGAAGGGGTATGGGAGTCGCTGCTCGGCGCGGCCCTGCGCGGGAACTCCCCCTGGCTGCTGCTCCTCGTCGTCATCGTCGTGGCCGGGATCATCGCTCTCATCGTGTGGCGGGTCCGCCGCGTCGGCCTGCGCCGCACCCGCGTTCCCCTCGCCGCCTTCGACCCGGTGGTGGCGGTGCCCGAACCCGAGCCGTGGAGGCGCAGCGCCGCAGCCGCGGCAGCGGCCGGAGACTTCCGCACCGCGGTTGTCGATCAGGCGCGGGCGATCTTCGCTCTCCTGTCCCTCAAACAGATCGTGTCTCTCGACTCCTCCTCGACCGCCAGCGAACTCTCCCGCACGGCGGGGGCGGACCTGCCCGAGCACGCGTCCGAACTGCGGTGGGTCGCCGAGGTGTTCAATGAGCTCCTCTTCGGCGAGGCCTCCGACGACGCCGGCTCCGGAGACGCGACCACGACGCAGCACCGCCCTGACCCGGCGAGCAACACAAGCTATTCGCGGCTCCTCGACCTCGACCGGTCACTGAGCGCTCTGCCCGCGGCGCACCGTCACGCCGACGATCCGAGCTCCCGCCACCGCGAGGCGAGCGTCTCATGAGCGCCGGACTCGACGTCGCGCTCCGCGGCGCACGGACCACGGCAGCGGTGCCGCTGAGCGCTCGGCTGCGTTCAGCCGGGGTCTGGATCGCCGCCGCGGTCGTCATCCTCATCACCGTCATCGTGACGATGCTCATGACCTCCGACCGGGGGGAGGACGATCCACTGCACTACGATTCGACGTCCCGCGGCGGCGGCAAGGCCATGGTCGAGACCCTGCGCGAACACGGCGTCGAGGTGACCACCACCGAGGACGGCGAGGAGGCGAAGCAGGCCGCCGTCCGCTCCGACACCACGCTGCTGATTCCCGCGAACTCCGAGGTCCTCTCTCCCGGCGACATCGCCGGCCTCGAATCGACGCTGGCCGAGAACGGCAACGGCCTCGTGCTCATCGACCCCGGTTCGACGGTCGAGAGCTTCACCGACCGGATCACCGTCAACGACAACCTCCGCCCCCTGGGCAGCCCCGATGCCGTCTCCCAGCCGAACTGCCCGGTGCCCAGCGCCCAGGCCGCCGGAGCGGTGAGCACCGGAGAGGTCGAATATGCCGAGGCAGAGAAGGGCACCTCGGGGCTGAGCGCCTGCTATCCGCTGACCGGTCCCGGAGTCGAAGAGGTCGACGGCACCGAGGTGGCACCCGGCTCAGCTCGCGGACAGCTCATCGTCGATGAGGGCGGGGACGTTCCCCTGACCGTCATCGGCAACCCGGAATGGGCGATGAACCAGACCATCGACGAGGAGGGCAACGCCTCGCTGGTGCTCTCCGAGCTGTCCGGCAGCTCCCACCTCGTCGTCTACTATCCGCAGCAGAGCGGGGCCGAGGACACGCCGCCGTCGACGCTGGACTATGTGCCCAGCTGGTTCATCGCCGGTGCCGTCTGGCTTCTGCCCTGCGTGCTCATCCTGCTGCTCGTCCTCGGGCGCAGATTCGGACCGCTCGCGCTCGAACGTCTGCCCGCCGTCGTTCCCGCGGTCGAGACCGTGCACGGTCGGGCCGCCCTGTCCGCGCGCAGCCATGACCGCCTCGGCGCACTCCACACTCTGCGCACGGCGGCCCTGCTCCGGATCGCCAAGCGGCTGGCCCTGGGCCCCGAGACCCGGGCGCCGGACATCCTGTCGCAGATCGCGTACAAGACCGGCCGGGACCCGGCCCAGATCGAATCGGTCTTCGTCTCGGCGGCGCCGAGAACGGACGCCGAACTGACCGACCTCGTCCACCTGCTCACCCGCATCGAAAGTGAGATCCCATGACCCAGACGCCCAACGAGAACCCCACCCCCGCGCAGCCACAGGACGTCCGAGCCGACGCTGTCCGGTCTCCGACCGCAGAACCCCAGCCCTCTCAGCAGGTGCAGCAGCCGCAGCAGGTGCAGGAGACGCAGCAGGTGCAGGAGGCGGACCCGCTGCGGGAGGCGTTCGCCGGGGTGCGCACCCAGATTGCGAAGGCCGTGGTCGGTCAGGACGAGGCCGTGACCGGCATGCTCATCGCGCTGCTGTGCCAGGGCCACGTCCTCCTCGAGGGCGTGCCCGGTGTGGCGAAGACCCTGCTCGTGCGCAGCTTCGCCACCTCGGTCAGCCTCGACAGCTCCCGCATCCAGTTCACCCCCGACCTCATGCCCAGCGATGTCACCGGCTCCCTGGTCTACGATGCCTCGGCCTCGGACTTCAAGTTCCGCTCGGGTCCCGTGTTCACGAACATCCTCATCGCCGATGAGATCAACCGCACCCCGCCGAAGACCCAGTCCGCTCTGCTCGAGGCGATGGAGGAACACCAGGTTTCCGTCGGCGGCAGCCCCCGCAGCCTGCCGGAGCCCTTCATGGTCGCGGCCACGCAGAACCCGCTCGAGTACGAAGGCACCTATCCCCTGCCCGAGGCTCAGCTCGACCGCTTCCTGTTCAAACTCGTCCTCGGTCTGCCCGAACGCGAACGTGAGCTCGAGATCCTCGACCGACACGCCCGCGGCTTCGACGCCTCCCACCTCGCCGAGGCGGGCCTGTCCCCGGTCGCGGATGCGGCGATGGTCCACCAGGCCCGGGAGCGCATCGCCGGGATCTACATCGCACCGCAGGTGATCACCTACATCGTCGATCTCGCGCGAGCCACCCGACAGGCCCCGTCCCTGGCGCTGGGAGTCTCACCGCGCGGCGCCACCCGCATGCTCAGCGCCGCCCGCGCCTACGCTTGGTTGGCCGGCCGCAGCTACGTCACCCCCGATGACGTCAAGGCCCTAGTCCACATGACATTGGGGCATCGCGTGATTCTGCGGCCCGAGGCGCAGATGGACGGTCTCAGCGTCGGCCAGGTGCTCGATTCGATCGTCGCGACGACCGAAGTCCCCCGCTGAATGACGACCCGCCTGCTCCTGCTCGCCCTCATCGGGCTGATCCCCGTCATGCTCATGCCGGGGTGGGTTTCCGCAGTCGTCGTGGCCGCGGTCATCGTCATCGCCGCCGTGGTCGACTTCTTCTCGGTTCCCCCGCCGAGGTTGCCCGGACTCCAGCGCACCCCGGGACCGATGGTCAGGCTCGGCGACTCCACCCACTGCATTCTGTCGCTGGTCAACGATTCGTCGCGACGCCTGCGCATGCGCGTCCGCGATGCCTGGGCACCGAGCGCCGGCGCGGTGGACACGCGCTCACGCCATGATCTTGCCCCCGGCGAGCAGGTGCAGGTGCGCACCGTCCTGCGTCCCACCCGACGCGGTGCCCTGCACGCGGACAAGGTGACGATCCGCTCCCGCAGCCTGCTCGGTCTCGTCGAGAGGCAGAAGAGCTTCGATGTGCCGGCGATCGTGCGCGTGCTGCCGCCGTTCGTGTCCCGCCGCGAACTGCCCTCGAAGACGCAGAAGCTGCGCGAACTCGACGGCAGGTCGGCGGTGATGATCCGCGGCATGGGCACGGAATTCGACTCCCTGCGCGACTATGTCGACGGCGATGATGTGCGCTCCATCGACTGGCGGGCCAGTGCACGCTCCCAGGATCTGGTGGTCAAGACCTGGCGGCCCGAGCGTGACCGCCGCGTCGTCATCGTCGTCGACTCCTCTCGGCTCTCGGCTCGCCGCTGCGGGGACGGGACGGTCTTCGATGCCGCCTTGGAGGCCTCGCTGCTCCTGACCGCACTGGCCGCAGGTGCCGGCGACAGGGTCGACGTGATCGTCGCCGATGCACGGGTCCGGGCGATCGCCTCGAGCCATCGGTCAAAGGACCCGGTCCACGATCTCTCCGTGGCGCTGACCCCGGTCCATCCCGAACTCTACGATGCCGACTGGGAGCAGATCGCCTCGGCGGTGGTGTCGACCTCACGCCAGCACGCCCTCGTCGTCCTCGTCACCGCCCTCGACGAAGGCAGCGTCTCCGAGGAGATCCTGCCCGTGCTGCCGACGCTGCTCGCACGACACCGGGTGGTCCTCGCCTCCGTCGACGATCCGGATCTGCACGAGCTCGCCGGACACCGCGAGGACGCCGAGGAGATCTTCACCGCGGCCGCCGCAGAGGCCGAGCTGCTGAGGAGCAGGTCGCTGCAGACCCGGCTGCGCGGCATCGGCGTCCAGTCGGTCACCGACTCCCCCGAAGACCTGCCGGGGACTCTCGCGGATCTCTACATCAACCTCAAGGCCACCGGCAGGCTCTGAGCGGACGAAGGGTCAGCGGTCAGCGAGTCAGCGGCCCGTAAGTCAGCGGTCAGCGGTTCAGCGGTCGGTGGCCAGGATGGAGTACCCGGCCTGGTGCTCATCGAGATCGGCGGTGAGTCCGGCCCGCGCCGCACGCCTGCCGAAGTACCGGGCGTAGACGATGACGGCCGCCGTGTAGAGCACGCCGATGACGATCTTGAGCACGGGCGGGATCGGGTTCGGGGTGACGAAGCCCTCGATCAGTCCCGAGCCGAAGAGCAGAAGAACCAGACCGCCGGCCACGGTGAGCAGCGACCTGGCCTCGGAGGCCAGCTTGTTCCGGCGCAGCTGCGGGCCGGGGATGACCCAGGCGAAGAACAGACGCAGGCCCGCCGCGGCCGCCAGGATGATGCAGCTGATCTCCGGGATGCCGTGGGGCAGGATGTAGAGGAAGAAGTCGGCGCCCTTGTCGAACTCGAACATCATGGCCGCCGAGAAGCCGACGTTGACCGCATTGACGAAGATTCCCTGTACGACGAAGACTCCGGTGATGCCGAGCAGCACGAACTGCACGGCGATCCAGGCGTTGTTCGTCCACACCCCCACGGCGAAGAATCCGTTCGGGTTCTCCTTGTAGTAGTTGACGAAATCGTGTTCGGCGAACTGCTGACGGTAGGCCCGGTCGCCGAAGGTCTCGAGCACCTCTGGGTGTATTCCCGCCCAGAGTCCCGACAGTACGGCAAGAGCGAGAAAACTCGCGGCGACGATGGCGAAGTCCCAACGCAGCCGGTAGATCGACAGCGGCAGGCTGACGACGAAGAACCGCGACAGGCCCGACAGGCCGCCGGAGGGAACCGCGGAGAGATGGTTGCGGGAGCGGTGGACGATCGCGGACAGGCGGGCGGCCTCAAGAGAGTCGGGGGCCGTCGTCATGATCCGGGAGAGATCCTTCGAGGCGCTGCGATAGAGGTCGAGGAAGCGCTGGGCCTGGGAGGGACTGAGCGTGTTCTTCTTCGCCAGCATGGACAGCTCTCGCCAGTCGTCACCATGCAGTTCGGCCAGAAGGTTCGGGTCCATGCCCCCAACCCTATCGGAGACGAGCGGGCCCGAGAGGAGAATCGGGTGGTGTGTGACAGGATGGATGGGTGAGCACATTGGTGACAGGCGAAGCCGTCGAACTGAGCATCCAGCCCGCAGCCCTGGCAGCCCGGGCGCTGAGCTGTCTGATCGACTACATCGTGTATACGATCGTCAATGTCGGTCTGCTCATCGCCATGTTCTGGCTCCTGTTGCGGGTCCTCGAACTCAATGAGCTGCTCCTGGGCTCGGTGATGACGATCATGAGCCTCTCGGTGTTCGTATTTCTGCCGATGATCATCGAAGTCCTCACCCACGGACGTTCGCTCGGCAAACTCATCCTCGGACTGCGCGTGGTCCGCGACGACGGAGGCGCCGTGCGGATCCGTCATTCGTTCATCCGGGCGATCCTGTGGCCCTTCGAGATACTCAGCACCGGCGGCGGCATCGCCGCCCTCTCCGGGCTCGTCTCGGCACAGTCGAAGCGCCTCGGCGACTACCTGGCCGGAACCATGGCCGTGAGCGAACGCAGCGCCCCACCGCTGCCGGTGCGCACGCATGTGGCGCCGCAGCTGCAGAACTGGCTGGCCCAGACCGACGTGGCCGGTCTCCCCGAGGGCCTGCACCGTCGCATCGTCCAGTTCCTCGCCATGTCGGAGAACCTCGGGCCCGAGTCACGCTGGGACCGAGCCAAAGAGCTGGCAACGGAACTCAACCCCTATGTGGCGCCTGCACCCCCGGAGGGCACCCTGCCCGAGCAGTTCCTGTCTGCGATCATCCACCGTCTGCGTGCCGCGGAATTCGACAAGCAGCAGCGTCGCAGCGCCCAGTCACGGGCCTTCCGTGAGGGAGTCGACGTCCTCCCCCACGGCCTCAGCCTCAGCCGCTGAGGCCAGTGCTGAGCGCCATCCGGCGATGCGGCGATCAGTACCGGTAGTGCTCGGGCTTGTACGGTCCGGCCACGTCGACGCCGATGTACTCGGCCTGGTCCTTCGACAGCTCCGAGAGCTTCGCGCCGAGGGCGGGCAGATGGAGCCTGGCGACCTTTTCGTCGAGTTCCTTGGCCAGGCGGTGCACACCGTTGTCGTAGTCATCGTGGTGGGTCCAGAGCTCGATCTGCGCAAGCACCTGGTTGCTGAACGACGCACTCATCACGAACGAGGGATGGCCCGTCGCATTGCCGAGGTTGAGCAGGCGTCCCTCGGAGAGGACAAGGAAGTCCGTGGTCTCCCGGCCGAGTCCGCGCTCGGCGGGAACGGGCACTGACCATTCGTGGACCTGCGGTTTGATCTCGATCTTGTCCACACCGGGCAGCTTCGCCAGACCGGCGAGGTCGATCTCATCGTCGAAGTGTCCGACGTTGCCGATGATCGCTCCGGGCTTGAGGCTGGTGAGCACGTCGACGCCGACGACTCGGGTGTTGCCGGTGGTGGTGATGATGATGTCGGCCTGCGGGGCGACGGTCTCGAGGAGCTCGACCTGGTAGCCGTCCATCGTCGCCTGCAGGGCGCAGATCGGGTCGATCTCGGTGACGATGACGCGTGCGCCCTGTCCGCGCAGCGCCTCGGCCGCACCCTTGCCCACATCGCCGTAGCCGATCACCACGGCGATCTTGCCGCCGATGAGCACATCGGTGGCGCGGTTGAGTCCGTCGGGCAGGGAATGGCGGATGCCGTAGCGGTTGTCGAACTTCGACTTCGTCACCGAATCGTTGACGTTGATGGCTGGGAAGGGCAGGTTGCCCTCGGCGGCGAGACGGTAGAGCCGGTTGACTCCGGTCGTCGTCTCCTCGCTGACTCCCCTGATGCTCTCGGCCAGCCGGGCGAAGCGACCGGGTGAGGAATCGATCGCCTTCTGCACCTGGGTGAGGAAGACCTTGTACTCCTCGGGATCGTCCTCCCCCGCCCCCCGGGCTCCCCCGGCGGCTTCGGCCCGGGCTCCTTCGAGCACGTACATCGTGGCGTCGCCGCCGTCATCGAGGATGAGGTTGGCGCCCTCGGCGAAGTCGAAGATCTTGTCCGCAGCCCACCAGTACTCCTCGAGCGTCTCGCCCTTCCAGGCGAAGACGGGTACTCCGGCGGGAGCATCGGGAGTGCCGGAGCCGACGACGACGGCGGCCGCCGCTTCGTCCTGGGTCGAGAAGATGTTGCAGCTGGCCCAGCGGACCTCGGCGCCAAGGGCAGTGAGCGTTTCGATGAGCACCGCCGTCTGCACCGTCATGTGCAGGCTGCCGGCGATTCTGGCGCCGGCCAGCGGACGCAGGCCCGCGTATTCCTCACGCAGGGCCATGAGGCCGGGCATCTCCCGCTCGGCCAATCGGATCTGATGTCGTCCGGCTTCGGCCAGGCTCAGATCGGCGAGTTTGAAATCGGTGAATACTGGCACAGTACCTCCATGAGAACGGAAATCGTCGGAACTGATTCGAGTCTATTTGCTTGCCCGGGACTGGACGAACTCGCTGACCTGCGCCGTCATCGACTTCACCTGTTCGGCATCGGCGGCCTCGATATTCAGCCGCACCAGGGGTTCGGTGTTCGACTTGCGCAGGTTGATCCACCAGTCCGCGCCTTGGAGCCCGATGCCGTCGAGATCCTCGACCGTGTTCTCCGGGAAGTCACCGGCATGGGCGGCGAATTCGGCGAGCACGCGGTCCGGGTCGGCCACGGTGAAGTTGATCTCTCCGGATTGGACGTAGAGATCGTAGTCGGCGACGAGACGCGAGGCCGGAGAACCGGTTCCCGAGAGTGCAGCGATGAGGTGGCAGGCGGCGAGCATTCCCGAATCCGCACAGTAGAACTCGTCGAAGTAGAAGTGCGCGGAGTGCTCACAGGCGAAGACCGCGCCCGTTTCGACCATCATCGTCTTGATTCCCGAGTGCCCGACCTTCGAGCGCAGGGCACGGCCGCCTGCCGCGGCGATCGTGGCGGCCACGCTGCGTGAGGTGATGAGGTTGTGGATGACCGCGGGCGATTCGTCACCGGCTCGCTTCGCCCGGGCGATCTCGCGCTCTGCCACGAGTGCTCCGACCGCCGAGGCGGACATGGTCGCCCCGGTCTCGTCGATGAAGAAGCAGCGATCGGCATCTCCGTCGAAGGCCAACCCCAGGTCGGCGCCGTGGTCGACGACGGCGCGGGAGACGTCGAGGAGGTTCTCGGGCTTGAGCGGGTTCGCCTCATGATTGGGGAAGGTGCCGTCGAGTTCGGTGAACAGGCCGATGACTTCGAAGGGCACCGCGGCGAAGCCGGCATCGGTGCCGAAGACCTCGCCGAGGAGTCTGCCGGCCATCCCGTTGCCGCAGTCGACGACGATCTTCAGCTCGCGCACGGTGTCGACATGGGTGAGCTCGCGGATCCGTTCGACATAGCGCCGACGCATCTGAGCGGCGGCTTCGTCGTCGTTCGCGACCGGGTCGCCCGAGGATTCGGGAGCCTCGGGCGCCAGGTCCCGGATCCGCCCGAGCCCCGAAGCGAGGCTGACTCCCCCGGCGCGCGGCCCGCAGATCTTGATGCCGTTGTAGTCGGCGGGGTTGTGGCTAGCGGTGATCATCGCGCCGGGGATCTCGAAGATGCCGGAGGCGAAGTAGAGCTGGTCGGTCGAGCACAGTCCGAGGGCGATCGCCTGGGATCCGGCTGCTTCGACCCCGCGGGCGAAGGAATCGGCGAAGGCGGCCGAGCTCGGGCGCATATCGTGGCCGATGACCACCTCGATGTTCGAATGGATCTCCGACATCGCCTGCGCACTCGCCCAGCCGAGGCAGAACAGAATGTCCTCATCGAGCTGGTCGGGGATCCGCCCGCGGATGTCGTAGGCGCCCACGGCGGCCTCCAGTGCCTCCGTCCGCCGGGCTCGCAGGTCCCGGCTCGGCGTCGCCGCCTCGGATGCGCTCATGAGTCGCCGATGATGCGCAGGTGGCCGTGCTTGCGTCCGGGCACGGATCCGTCACCGCTGGTGGGGCCGCGTTCGCCTGAGGTGCCTGAGGACCGGGAGGGGGCATTGTAGTCGGCGCCCCCTGTGCCGCGACCTGCGGCTTCCCTGACGGCGTCGGCGATGGCCAGCAGATCATCGCGGGTGCGCTCCGGCGGAGCCTGGCCCGAGTCGATGCGGATCAGCTGCCAGTCGACGGGAGGGGTGAGCTTCGCCGCATGCTCGGCACATAGATCATGGGCCCCGGGCTCGGCTCGCCTGGCCAGTGGCCCGATGACGACGGTCGCATCAGCGTGCACGTACGTCATGGTGGCGGCGGCACTGCGCGAGCAGCTTACTTTCGAACACATTCTCACGGCTGACACAGTCCAATACTCTACACGCCGAACCCGCTCGATCCGGCCAGCCCCGGCCGGTCTGAGTCTAGAATGATATCCCATGAGAACCAGGCGCCATCGGGACCGGCACGGCCGTGGTCTGCGCTCCCCGCTGTTCATGGCCGATGTGCCCGCACGGATGCGGCGATCCGACAGCTTCGCCAAGGTCGCGGCGGAGGAATTCGCCGCTCTCCGCTCTCGAGAACCCTCCCTCCTCGCCGAGGTGGTGCTGGCCATCGATGCCGTCCCACCGCCGAGTTCCGTGGAACCGGCCTTCGGTCGGGTGTTCCCGGCGACCGCCGGGCGGCAGACCCATATCGTCCTCTATCGGCGCGTGATCGAGTCTCACAGCACCCCCGATCAGCGGGATTCGCTCATCGCCGAGGTGGTCTCCGACCAGGTCGACATCCTCCGTCGGACCTGACCCGACCCGAGGACGCTCAGCCCAGTCGGACGTCCCGGTAGGCCACACCGGCCGGTGCCGGAGCGGGTTCGACGGCGGAGATGCCGTCCTCGGTGGTCACGAGCAGGCTCGCGTGGACGCCGTCGGCCTGCGAGCCCGAGGCGTTCTGGCCCTTGATGACCAGTGCCCGCACTGCCTCGGGAGAGATCTCTGCGGGGCTGAGTTCGGTGGTGCCGGTCGGGTTGAGATCGAATGACTGCGGGTCGGTCAGCGAACCGTCGTCGAGCATTCCCTGGATCTGCACCTGCCCCTGACCCGGTGAGAGGTAGAGCGTTCCCGTGCCGGTTCTCGGCAGCGCCATGATCTGGGACTCGGCGAGGGTATCGGTGGCGGAGATGCGGCCGAAGTCGCCCGCACCCTTCTGTCCGTCCTTGCCGACCGTGGCACTGGCCTGGATCGGGCTCGGGGAGTCGAGGACGACGCTGGTCGCGTCGAGATCGCCGAGGTCGGCCTCGGCGACACCGCGGGCAACGACGGTCATGGAGGAGCGGGGGATGTCGATCTCACCGTTGGGACCATAGGCCTTGAGCGACACCTCGGCGAGGTCGTCGCCGGGATTGGCCACGCGCAGCTTCGCGTCCTTGCCGTCGAGTCCGGTGACGACCTGCTGACGATTCGCATCGGCTCCGGCGGCGGCAAGGTCGATGCCCTGCGGAGTCAGTCCGTCGAGGACGCTCTCCTGCACCGACCCTGCAACGACTCCCCCGTCGACGGTGACGTCGACGGCCAGAGCTTCGGCACCGGCGGCCAGACCGGCCAAACGCACAGCGCGCTGCGCACCGGGTTTGATGCTCAGCTCGGTCGGCTCGGATTCCTGACCCCGTGGGGTCATCACGGCCACCTCGGCCTGCACGGGCGCGTCGCCCGGGTTGCTCAGCAGCAGCTGGGAGTTCGAACCCGTCGCCCCGGATCCGGCCAGGATCCGGAAGCTGCTCGCCGCCTCGGCGCAGGTCAGCGTCGCCAGTCCCGTGAGGTCTCCGGAGGTGCCCTCGACGGTCTCGAGTCCCGTGGTCAGCGCCGGGGCGCCGGGCCGGGCGAAGCCGGTGATCAGCTTCGTCGCATCGATCGTGTCATCGCCGGAGACGAAGCCCGGAGAACTGGGGTTGTCGAAGTTCGCGTCTCCGCCGAGGTCGGCGACCTGCAGCCGCGCGGCGGAGAAGGAACCGTCGGCGGCGCTGATCGGGGCCGAAGCCGAGACCACTCGGGTGGACACGTTCGAGTCGTCGACGAACTCCGCGTCGGTGCCTTCGGCCTCCTCGTCGGTGAGCAGGGGACCGGGGCAGATCACCCGGGTGTCGGCCGTGGGCATCCGCACCTGTTCCGGGCTGCGGTCGAGTGTGCCGGGCGTGAGCGGGGTGAGGAACGAGGTGGTGGCCACGAGCACGCCGGGGACGGCGATCGCCGCGAAGGTCACGATGCTGCGCAGATGTCTCATGCTTTCGCCTCCGCGGAGAGTTTCGCCGTCGGCTTCCTGACGCTTCGGCGTTGGTAGCCGAACGGGATGGCCACGATCACGGTGAGCAGTCCGAGCACCCAGCCGAGGATCACCCCGGGTGCGTACAGGGGCGAACCGGAGGTCAGTTCGACCTCGCCGCCGGAACTCGGCAGGGTGAACTCGGAGGTCCACTCTTCGCTGGGCTCCGAGGGTGACGGCAGTTCGGCTCCGCCGATGCGTGCGGTGATCGCGTCCGAGGCGTCGGCGACGATGAGGGTGCGACCGTCTTCGCCGGGCGCCACCTCGACGCTGCTGCCGTGCTTCGATGCGGTGCTCAGCGTGCCGTCGGGTTCGCGGACGAGGAACCGTCCGCTGTAGTCGGTGTCGACCTGCCACAGGCCGCCGGACTCGGTGGGTCCCACCTGGACGAGGCCTTCGGCCGCGGAGACGGAATTCTGCAGATCACCGGCGGAAGAATCAACGAGGACGAAGTCGACCCCGAGGCGGCCGAGGAGCTCGCGCACGTCCCCGGCATCGTCGGCCGACAGCGCCGAGGCGGCCTGTGCGACGAGGGTCTGGTCCGGTCCGATCGGCAGCGGACGCCGCTCCCACGGCCAGCCTCCGACCGCCTCGGCGGAGTCGATCGTCGAAGTGCCGATGACCGTGCCGTCGGCGGAGGAGATGAGCGTGGCCAGCACCTCGCCGTCGACGTTGTCCAGGCGCAGGGTGCGTGCCTGCGTGTCTCCGGCGGCCCGGTCGGCGGCGAGGGCGGGGACGATGCCGTGCTCCTGCGGTTCGACGATGTCCGCCGAGGTGGTGCTCCGTCCCGCGCCGAGGACGATGAGTCCGATCGCGGCGAGGGCGACGAGTCCGGCGAGGCCGCGCATCGGCAGCCTGCCGGCGGTCGAGGTGCTCGCGGCGGTGCGCTCGACGCCGAGGGTCAGCAGCATGATCGAGCCGAGGCTGACCAGGGTCAGGCCCGCCGCAGGATAGGAGCCGATGAGCTGGAAGGGTCCGGTCTGGGCGGGGACGTGGACCTGGACGACGGCGAGGATCAGACCGCCGAGGTAGAGTCCCACGGCCCACATCAGCCGGGTGAGATCCAGGCGCGCCTCGATGAGGGTGAAGAACGCGAGGATGAGCATCGGCAGGACGATGAGCGGGGCCCAGAGGCCGAGGACGCCGGGGGCGACTCCGTCGACGCCGAGCGCCGCCAGCAGCTTCGCCAACCACGTCAGATCGAGCGGTTC
Organism: Brevibacterium sp. GP-SGM9; assembly: GCF_047300845.1. Lineage (NCBI taxonomy): Bacteria > Bacillati > Actinomycetota > Actinomycetes > Micrococcales > Brevibacteriaceae > Brevibacterium > Brevibacterium sp. GP-SGM9. The sequence goes on from NZ_CP178563.1 coordinate 892,177, forward strand.
GGGGAATCCGACGGCGAGCAGATAGCTCGGGGCCTGGGCCGGTGCGAGAGTCTGTCCGGGCATCGTGAACAGGGCACCCGGGTGGAAGAGCAGCGCCCACAGCCATGGCCAGGACAGGAACAGCGTGGGTGCGAGCAGCCACAGGTGGCGAAGCCCCCGAGCCGTGATGAGCAGGGCCGCGGTGCCGAGGACCGCGATGACGAGCATCATCGGCACACCGGCGATGAGCAGGAACAGCAGCAGCCCTGCGGCGGCGGAGGCGGCGATCGAGCCGGTGCGCAGGCTCCTGCGCAGGGCGATGACCAGCAGTGGTGCGCCGATCCAGACGAAGACCACGCCGAGGCGGCCGACACTGAGCGCGGTGATGAAGGTGGGTGCCGCGATCCACAGCAGGGCGGCGAAGCCGCGCACCCATCGGCGCCGGGCGATTGCGCCGGCCGCGAGATAGGCGGCGATGACCGCGAGGAGCGGGGCGAGGAGGATGAGGCATCTGGCCATGATGTCGACATGGCCGAAGAACGGCAGGGCAAGGATCCCGAGGACGAGCTGGTAGGGGTCGGCCGGTACCGCCGCGCCCGTGGAGATGTCGAGGTGCTGGCCGAGCAGTCGGGCGAAGAGTTCGCCGAGACCGACATCGGTGGAGCCGAGCCCGCCGCCGGTGAGGTGGCCGGGGCCGAAGAGGCGGAAGGAGACGAATCCGCTCAGTGCCGCGGCCAGGATCACGAGGTAGGTCAGGGGGTGGCGGACGAGGCTCGCACCGCCGGTGACCTCGAGCCGGGAGAAGGAGTCGATCGCCTCCTCGGTGTCGCCGACGGGGTTGAGTTCGGCTTCGTCGTTCGGTCCGCCGGTGGGCACCTCGGCGGCTGCGGCCGATTCGTCGGCGTTCATGCTTCGCCGCTGCACGGCGAGTTCGTCAGGGTCCGCGTAGAGGGCGGCCACATGGGAGGTGCTGCTGCGTTTGGCCAGGCGATTGCGCCGGGAGTTCGCGCGGCGCAGCGGCGCGGTCGTGGAAGCATCTGCGGCCAGGCCGAAGAAGGCCGAGAGGTACCAACCGGCGGAGCGGACGTTGTTGCCCAGCAAGCCGGCCAGCGTGTTCTTCAGCTGGGTGAGGGCGAGGAGGCAGAACAGTCCGAGGAATCCGGGCCGGGCGAGGCTGAGCCGGTAGCGCTGTTCGGTGCGGATCTGGAATTTCGAGATCGGGGGCAGCGGAGACGATCCCAGCTGGGCGGCTGTGGACTCGGAGACGCTGAGTTCGGCTCGCGGGGCCAGGACGACTCGTTTGCCGAGGTCGCGCAGGCGCCGCGAGTATTCGATCCCACGGTAGGCGGGGCCGAGGACTCGGGACGGGGCCCCGATCCGCTCGAGTTCGGCGGTGGCGATGAGCATGCCGGGCATGTCGAGGCCGAGCGTCTCCGTCTGTCCGTCACGCTGGCCCTGGTCGATCTCTCCGCGTCCGACGGGGTTGACCCTGGCTCCCGCCGAGGTGGTGGTGACCCCGGCCGAGACGATGCGTGAGGGGTGCATGATCTTCGGGCCGACCGCGGCAACTGAGGCTGTGGAGCCGATGGCGTCGAGGAGTTCGTCGAGGCAGTCCGCTGCCGGATCCGAATCGGGAGTGAGGAACCAGAGGAACTCGGATTCGGAGACGGCCGAGAGCTCGAGCGCATCCCTGACGGCAAGACCCCCGAGATCCACGACGGGGATCTCGGGGTATGTTGCGCTCAGAGCCGCTTCCAGCTCTGTCGTGCTGCTGTCGTCACCTGAGATGACGACGGCGGTGACGGCAGGTCTCACACGACCCTTTTCTTGAGTCGCCGACGTTCGCGTTCGGACATCCCACCCCAGATGCCGAAGCGCTCGTCATTGGCGAGTGCGTATTCGAGGCATTCCGAGCGCACATCGCAGGAGGCGCAGACACGCTTGGCCTCGCGGGTCGATCCGCCCTTCTCGGGGAAGAACGCCTCCGGGTCGGTCTGTGCGCAGAGCGCCTGGTCCTGCCACGACAGCTCTCCGTCCTCGGCGGCTCCCAGCAGAAGCGAGAGCGGCGAGACCGCGGAGTTGTCCGTGGGCAGCGGGGTCAGATCGTTCGGATCGACCGCCAATGGATCGGGCAGTGTGTCCGGTGTGCGAGCACCTGGTTCGATGAACCAGTCTTCGGCGCTACGGGCTGTCACTCCCGGCGCGGAGGAGAGATCGTCTCGCTCCTGCCATTTTCTCTGTGCGCTTTGCACGGTGTTCCCCTTTCTCACGCTTGAGCGGCTCCGACGCCCTGCCGACGAGATCGGCGTGGTGTACGGTCGAATCCGAGGATTCGTGCCCGGCGCGTTCCCCTTTAGGTATAAATTACACGTGTGTCATTACCGCTCCGTCAAGCCCTGATGGAGTATTGGAGGACCGCCGGACAGGCTAATAGAACACACTTTCACATACACGCGCGCCGGTAACCCCATATATAGCGACCGCCCTGGAGTGCCGCCACAACCTATGGTGTTTCCCTGAGCAGATCCGAAGAATTTCGAAAAGATTCCCCGTCGATGGGATTATGGAGACATGAGAGTCGAATCACCGCGGGCCGCCCATGAATGACCGCCTGCTCACCGTCTACGCTCCCCCGGTCGACGAAGACATCGAACCCGGCAGCGACCTCGCGGCGATCCTCATCAACTCACTGCGACGCAATCGCATCGACCTCAAGGACGGCGACATCCTCGTCATCGCCTCGAAGGTCGTGTCCAAGGCCGACGGTCGGCTGCGCACCGTCGACGATCGTGCCGAGTTCGAGGAGCTCGTGGCGAACTCGTCGACGCATCTCGTCGCAGAGCGGACCTACGGCTCGGGCACCACGGTCCAGATCGTGCGGACCCAGGCCGGCACGGTCCAGGCCGCGGCCGGCCTCGATCAGTCGAATTCGGGCGGCGCCGTCGTCCTCCACCCCCATGACTGCGATCATTCGGCCGCCGTGCTGCGCCAGCGCGTCGAGGCCTCGTTCTCGGTGCGCATCGGCCTCATCATCTCCGACACCAGCTCCCGCCCCTGGCGGATCGGGGTCTCCGACATCGCTCTCGGCCTGTCCGGATTCTCCGGGCTCGACGATCAGCGCGGCAGACCCGATGACGACGGCCGGGTGCAGTCGGTGACCGTTCGCGCGATCGCCGATGAGATCGCCTCGGCCGCCGACATCGTCAAGGGCTCCTCCCGCGGTCTGCCGATGGCCCTGGTCCGCGGTGCCGGCGGATATCTCGACAACGGCGGGGACGGGGCGAAGGCGCTCTCCCGTGAGCTCGGCGAGGATTGGTTCCGCTACGGCCATGTCGAGGCCATCCATCGCGGGCTCGGGGTTCCCGAGCTGCCCGGTCGGGCCGCCGCCGGTGACAACGGCGACGACATCCTCGAGAAGGTGTCGCGAGCGATCCGCGTCGTCCGGGCCGGCCAGTCCCGCACTCCCGGCCATGCCGCCTGGCGGATGCGCATCGAAGGCTCGGGTTCACGGATCACGATGAGCCCGTCGGACTCCCCCGCCACTGCGCAGTCCGGCGGTCCCCCGCTGCTGGAGGCGATGGTCGGACTCGGTTCGCTCGTCGAACGCCTCCACACAGCACTCTTCGCCGAGGACCTCAGCGCCACGACGAACTACCAGTGGGTCGACGGCGAGCTCGGAGCCTTCCCCCGAGGAGTCACCCTCGATATCACCCTCATCGTTCCCTGACCGGCACTCCGACCGTCATCCTGACCACCTCTCGCTGACCGGCACCAGAGAACTTCGCTGACCGGTGACCCGACGACCACGGAAGAAGACCCACCTTGGACCTGAGCACCATCTCCCGCACCGGCGGACCCGTCCTGCTATGGCGCGGACCCGACTATGACAGCCTCGACCTCACCGGTCCGGTGGTCGCAAACTGGGTGAACAAGGGCGTGGGCCTCTTCGGCGACTACGACCTCGGCCCCGACTTCACCCTCTGGGTTCCGACGCCGAACGGGCTGCATTGGCGCGAGGTCGTTGGCATAATCAGCGTTCTCCTCGCCGAGGGCCGCGTCGTTCTCGGCGATCGGCCCGAGGAGGACCATCACGCCCTCGTTCCCTTCGGCACCGAGTCTGATGAGTCTCTGTCCGATGCCGAGGAGATCTTCGTCTACAACCCTCCGGCACTGTCCCTGAGCACGCCCGTCGACGACGACTACATCGACGTCAACTCGGCCATCCGCGCCTATCCCGATCAGACTCCGCGTCGCCTGGCGGCCACCGGCAGCCTCATCGTCGACGGCAGGACGATCGACTGGGCCGGGGACCCCACCGATCCCGGCACCGGCTCGGGCAGGCCGGAGGGCCTGCTGGTGTCGAACTCGACCCCACGTGCGGACGAGTGGCCGCGATTCCTGCACCACCTCCTCGGCGGGGGTGAGATCCTCCTGGCCACAGGCATCGACGAGGGCCGAATAGCGGACCTCTCCGATCAGCTCGGAGACGTCCATGGCAGACTGGGCGCATGGACAAAGTAGTTGAGACCCCCGCCGAGGCGGTCGCCGATATTGCAGATGGTTCATCGATCGCCGTGGGCGGATTCGGTGTGGTCGGAGTTCCCGAGTTCCTGATCAGAGCGATCCAGGACCAGGGAGCCAAGGAGCTCGAGGTCATCTCGAACAATGCCGGCGTCGACGGACGCGGCCTCGGGATCCTGCTCGCCGATCATCGGCTGCGCCGCATCATCGCCTCCTATGTCGGTGAGAACAAGGAATTCGCCCGCCAGTACCTCTCCGGTGAGCTCGAGGTCGAGCTGACCCCGCAGGGAACGCTGGCGGAGAAGCTGCGGGCCGGCGGCGCCGGAATCCCGGCCTTCTACACGATCACCGGTGCGGGCACCCAGGTCGCCGAGGGCGGCATGCCGTGGAAGTACGACTCAAACGGCAATGTCGTCAAGGAATCCCCGGCGAAGGAGACGAAGGTCTTCGACACCTTCGGTGAAGAGAGGGAATACGTCCTCGAGAAGTCCCTGGCTCCCGACTATGCGCTGGTCCGCGCCGCCGTCGGCGACCGCCACGGCAACCTCGTGTTCCATTCCTCGGCCAGGAACTTCAACCCTCCCGCGGCCCAGTCGGCGCGGATCACCATCGCTGAGGTCGAGAAGCTCGTCGAACCCGGTGAGATCGATCCCGACGACGTCCACGTCCCGGGCATCTTCGTCCACCGTGTCGTCCCGCTGACGGCGGAGCAGGTGGCCGACAAGCCCATCGAGAAGCGCACCGTCCGCGAATCCACGAACGCCTGAGGAGAGCCAGTTATGTCATTGACAAGAAATCAGATGGCCGCTCGCGCTGCCCAGGAGCTCGAAGACGGCAGCTACGTCAACCTCGGCATCGGCATGCCCACCCTGGTGCCGAACTTCCTGCCCGAAGGCGTCGACCTCGTGCTCCAGTCCGAGAACGGCCTGCTCGGAGTCGGACCCTACCCGACCGAGGACGAGATCGACCCCGATCTCATCAACGCCGGCAAGGAGATCGTCACGATGCTCCCCGGTGCCTCCTACTTCGATTCGGCCGCGAGCTTCGGCATGATCCGCGGCGGCAAGGTCGATGCAGCGATCCTCGGCGCGATGCAGGTCGCCACGAACGGCGACATCGCGAACTGGATGATCCCCGGCAAGATGGTCAAGGGCATGGGCGGGGCGATGGATCTCGTCCACGGCGCCAAGCGCGTCATCGTCATCATGGACCACGTCGCCAAGGACGGCTCGCACAAGCTGCTGAACAGCTGCGACCTGCCCCTGACCGGAGAGCGCGTGGTCAGCCGCATCATCACCGACATCGCGGTCCTCGACGTCACCGGAGACTCCTTCACCCTCGTGGAGCTCGCCCCCGGCGTCACCGTCGACGAGGTCAAGGAGAAGACCGGCGCCGAGGTAGTCGTGCCCTCCGAGGTGCCGACCATCGACGTCGCCGCCTGAGTTCACACGCCCGCGGGGCGCTGCGCATCACTGCGCGGCGCCCCGCGGGTCTTCTCATGCCGTCGGGGCCGTCACGGGACGCGCGAACCCGTGTGCGGCCCGCGGCTTTAATGCGGTACCTGGGTGTGGCCCGCGCACGGGACATGGGCGGACGAAATGAGCTGATCGCTCCGCGGTGGGCGGACCGGCCGGAGAGGTGACGACGACCTCGGTGACGACTCTCTTCAGGCGAAGGCCAGGGCCTGGTCCAGTCCGGTCGTGGCCAGGAACAGGTCGCCGTGACCGTCGGCGGTCACCGTCGGCTCGTTGGCGGCGATGAACACGCTCTCACCGCGCTCGAGCGTGATCGAGGAGCCGAGCGAGGTCAGGGTGATGGTCCCCGAGGTGCACAGCACGATGCTCGCCCCTCGGCGCTCGAGTGTCTTCAGACGCGGGCACCGCAGTGCCTGCAGGGCGAAGTCCTCGGTGGAACCGACCAGAACGCCGTCACGGTCGGGTACGACCATCCGCGGTGAGCTCGAGGTGAACTTCGCGATCCGGCGGAGTTCGGGGATGTCGACGTGCTTGCCAGTCAGCCCGCCGCGGAGGACGTTGTCGCTCGAGGCCATGACCTCGATGCCGGTGCCGAAGAGGTAGGCGTGCATCACGCCCGCCTCCATCGCCAGGGCCTCCCCCGGCTGCAGATGGACGCGGTTGAGCATGAGGCCGACCAGCACGCCGGGATCCCCCGGATAGTCCTCGTGGAGTTCGCAGAAGGTCTGGGCCGGGTCGACCGTCGAGCCGAGACGGCTGATGTGGCCTTCGGGCAGCTCATCGATGCCGTGTTCGGCGACCTCGTCGAGGAGTCCGATCGCACGGGGATCGCCGAGGACGAGTTCGACCACACGGGAGAGCGCCTTGGTCTCGCTCAGCGACTTCAGCGCCGCGATCAGCTCTCCGAGGAAATCGAGCGAACCGGGCGTCAGCGGCTGGGACAGCATCCGCTCGAAGGTCGCTCGCACCGCCTTGCGGGGGCGGAAGCCGGTGAGTGCGTGGAAGTCGGTGAGCGCGTAGATGAGCTCCGGTTTGGCCGAGGGGTCCTTGTAGTTGCGGTTCGGCGCATCGAGGTCGGGGCCCGCAGACTCTTCACGGGCGAATCCGGCGGCGGCCTGTTCGGAATTCGGGTGCACCTGGATCGACAGGGCCTTCTGCGCCGAAAGCACCTTGAGCAGGAACGGCAGGCGCGCACCGAAGGCGCGCACGGAGTCGTGGCCGAGGAGACCCTCAGGGTCGCCGGCGAGGAATTCGATGAGGTTGGGGCCGCGGCGGCTGCCGGTCTCGGATTTCGTCTTCACGGCACCGGAGGATCCCTCGGCGTGGCCGTACGCTCGGTTCTCCGACTGAGCCTGTGCCTCACCGAGATCAAGACGTGAGGGGCTGAGAGGGTGCGCGCCCAACCACAGTTCCGCGCAGGGAGTGCCGTCGGGCACGGTTCCCAGAATCGCAGGAATGGCGTCCGGGCTGCCCCAGTCGAAGTTCTTGACCGTGTTCTGCAATCGGCGCACTGGGCAGACCCCCTCGGTTGGACTTGACGGATCGGCACACGATTTCGTGTGCTGTTCAACGGTAGCGCGTCTGCAGCGACGCTGGTGCCGTCTTCACCAACTGTTCAGACCAAGTCACAGAGTGTTCACCGCTTGTCACCTGGACAGATATGCAGACCTTGAGGTTGTCCGGAGGAAAGGTCGAGGGGAAACACGACAATGCCCCGAGGTGAGTCCCTGTTGCGGGACCGCCCTCGGGGCACTGCGTGACTTCCTCAGTGAGACCGGTGCTGCTGATCTCGTTCGGCTGGTCTCAGCCGACTGTCGTGTCAGCCGACGACGCGGATGACCTTGGCGCCGCGGCTGAGCATCCAGCTGTAGCTGCGCTTCGACGTGTTCGTCCGGGTCGAACCCGCATCGTACATCTGGCCCTTGGTCTCGGAGATGATTCCGATGTGACCGGGGATCCAGATCATGTCGCCGGGCTTGGCATCCTTGATCGAGATCTCCTTGCCCGCATAACGCTGCTGGCTGGTCGTGCGGGGCAGCTTGATGCCGTTCTTGCCGTAGACGTACTGCGTGTAGCCCGAGCAGTCCCAGCCCTTCGTCGGAGAGGTGCCGCCCCAGACGTACTTCACGCCGAGGTGGGACTTCGCCTCCTTGACGATGGCGTTGCGCTGAGCCTGGATCTTCTCTTCCTTGCTCGGCTTGTCCTTCTTGTCGTCTTTGGACTTATCGTCCTTGGACTTATCGTCTTTGGACTTGTCGTCCTTCTTGTCCTCGTCCTTAGACTTGTCCTCGTCCTTGGACTTGTCGTCGTCTTTCGACTTGTCATCCCCATCGGAGTTCTTGTCGTCTGCAGCACCTTCCCCGGAGTCTGCAGCCGATCCGCCATCCGAGGCGCTGTCTCCTGGCGGAGTCACGGAATCGTCCGAGCCACCCGGGTTGTTGTCGACGACTCCGCCGGTGATCTTGCCCGTGGGCGAGAACTCGGTGGTTCCGTAGCCTTCGGCCCAGACGAGTCGAGCGCCCTGGAAGAGCTGCTCGCCCCGACCGTCCTTGTAGACGGGGTTGGACTTGGGATAGCCGAGGTGGCCCTTCTCCTTGCCCTTGTCGGACCAATACTTCTTCAGCGTCCCCGTGGTGAGGTGCGCGCCCGTCGCCTTCGACCAGTGGATCTCTCCCTTGGCGAACTTCTGGTACGCGCCACCTCCCTTGAGGCCGCCCTTCTCCTGAGAGGTGGGCAGCCCCAACTGGGTGACGACGTCACCCTTGTACGAGGAGCCGATGGCTCCGGCCAGGTGGTAGGCACCGGTCTTCTTGGACCAGTACACGACACCCTTTTCGAACTTCTGACCTTTGGCGCCCGAGATGCCTTTGACATCGAATTCCTTGCCGGTCGCCTTGCCGAGCTTGTTCTTCTCGGCGTACTTCTCGATGGCGGTCTTCGGCTTGGGCTTCTCAGCATCCTTGCCGTCATCCGACTTGTCATCGGGCAGGTTGCCCGACTTCAGGATCGAGTTGACGGTCGAACGGACCTCGCCGAGCTTCGCATAGAATGCGTCGCCGGGGCAGTCTGTGTTGCCCAGGTCGCGGTGGCCGACCAGGGTCGACTTCGTGGCCGAGCTGATGCCGTTGAGCGAGAACTTCCAGGCTATGGCTGCTGCCACAGCGTCGCGGGTCTTCTTCGGCGGTGCGGAGCTGTTGTAGGTTCCCAGCACCGAGATGCCGAAGGTGCCGGTGTTGTGTCCCTGCACGTGTGCACCGATCACGGCCTTCTCGAGGTCGCCGGCACGGGCCTGCCAGAGGCGGCCGTACTTGTCGGCGACGACGTTGTATCCGATGTCCGACCAGCCGCGACCGGACTGGTGGTAGGACTGGATGCCGCGGATGATCGAGGGCACGTCTTCGGCGGAGTAGCTGTTGGAGCCCGAGGTGTGGTGGACTACGGCCTGCTTGATTCCGCTCGCGTAGTCGGGGCTGCCCTTGTAGGACTTCGCACCCCAGGACTTGCGCGAACCGATCTTCGGCTTCGGCACCTTCTTGGTCTTCGCCACGGTCGACACATCTGCCGAGCCGGGGACGTAGTTCTGGCTGCTCACGGTCGCCGCACCGGTGGCATCCACGTTCTCCGCGGTTGCCGCCTCGGTGCCGGTCGACTGCTCTTCGGTCTCACCGGTCTCAGCGCCGTCGCCTGCGGTCTGCTGACTGAGGTCGACGGGGGCGTTCTCGGCCACGGCCTGAGCATCGCCGGCATCGCGCTTCGGATCGACGAGCACGAGCTCGGCGTCGCTGGGCGCCTTGTCACCGAGGATGCGCATCTGGACGCTGGTGGCGTTGTTGACCGTCATCGGCTCGGAGCCCTCGTTGGTGGCTTCCTCCTGCTGCTCCTCGTCGAGGGTGTCCCAGCTTCCCCATCCGGAGTCCTGCTTGATACGGACCTGGATGCGGATGTTGGACTTCGACTCGGAGAAGGTGAAGCCGATCAGGCTCGGATTCTTCGAAGGGACGTCGAGCACATCGGAGATCAGCGCGATATTTACGCCGTCTTCGGTCTTCTGACGCACGGAGCCGGAGATGTCATCGGAGTCGTCGGACTTCTCATCCTTCGACTCGTCATCACCGGATTCGGAGTCATCCGACTTCGAGTCCTCGGAATCCTTGGATTCGGTGTCCTTCTTCTCGCTCTCGCCGGCCGGAGATTCGGCAGGCGCGGAGCCTTCGGAGGGAACCGCTTCGTCCTCGTCGTCGGTGCCGGACAGGCTCGCAGACACGGGATTGACCGTGCCGGCTGCGGCCGAAGCGTCCGCGCTGACATTGACGGTGGAGGGCACTTGGGTCGAGGCGAGAGCGGTCTGCGACTTGAAGATGTTCGGCAGGTTGCTCGTCGCGCTCTGGTTGGCGGCGGTGGCAGTGGAATCACTGGAATCGCGTGCGCCGGGGACGTTGAGTCCCTCCTTGCTGACGCTCAGCGCCTCTTTGGACACATCAGGCGTCGAGGATGCCGCGAAGGCAGTCGGCGTCGTGACCGCTAAGGTGCCGACGAGTGCGACAGCTGCGCAGCCCGCGACAGTGGGCAATATGTGTTTCATCGTTACAGCCTTTTCGAGGAAGACAGGGAAGTTCAGGCCTCGAGGTCGGCTTCACCGTTGGCAGAACGGTGGGCAACCCCAACATCTCAAAATTGTTACACATTTTCGGCGTGTCAGACTAGCCAAATAACAAAAGAATCTAATTACACCGGTGTGGTTCCCAGCAATGGCAGGGGACACACCGAACGAAAGTTTTTCTTCGGTTCCGCTCATCCGCCCATCGAGGGACATAATCGCGCCCGTCAGGGCGTGTGGCTCACGCCTCAGGGGACGTAGCAGATCGACTTGTCATCGGAGTCTTCGCCCTTGTCAGCACCGCCGTCGCCGGCGCCCTGCGCCAACAGCTGCGGCTCGGATTCGGAGGCCGAACCGATCCCCGCATCGACTCCGGCAGCAGCCGAAAGCGTTCTGCCGGGAGCCGACAGAGCATCCTTGTCCTTCTCAGAGTCCTGGGATGCTTCTTCGATCTTATCCGCAACCAGCTGATGTGCCACATCGAAGTCAGGGTTCGACGGGGTCACCTCCGGCGGAGTCAGATCGAGTGACTCGATCTTCTGTGATTTGGTCTTGAGTGCCAGATCGACGAACGAGTCGACCTCGGACGAGGGAATGTCCGTCGACACGGCACCCGGGGTCGCCTTGGCGATCGCCTGGTACTTCGTCAGCACGGTGGCGGGGTCGAGCTGTTTGACCATCGCCGTCTGCACACAGCGCTGCCGGACCATCCGCTCGTAGTCGCTGGAGAACTCGCGCGAGCGGGCGAACCACAGGGCATGGAACCCGTCGAGCTTCTGCTCACCCGGTTCGATCCAGCCCTTGACCGGGCCGTGCTGGCCGGTGGTGGGGTCGACCTTCGATGAGATCGGCACTCGCTTGCCCGAGACCAGGTTGATCCCGCCGAGGGCGTCGATGAGCTTCTCGAAGCCTTTGAGGTTGACCATCGCGTAGTACTGGACCTCGAGGCCGGTGATCGCCGAGGCGGCATCCATCGTCGCCTGCTCCCCCGCGGTCTTCGGGTCCTCGAATTCGTCCTTGTGCTGTTCGCCCTGCTGGAACACGGCGTTGAGCAGGCACTCGTTGCCGCAGTTGTAGCCCTGTGGGTAGTGCTTGTGCAGCGGCGAGTCCTCGGGGAAGGGCACGTTCTGCATATTGCGTGGGAGGCCGACGATCACCGACTTGCCGGTCTTCGCATCGATCGAGACCAGGGACATCGAGTCCGGCCGGATGCCCGTGCGTCCCTTGCCGGCGTCGGAGCCGAGCAGCAGGATGTTGTAGCGACCGTCGACGGGTTTCGCCGCCTTTCCGGAGGCGAAGAGGTCGCTCATCAGACCGCGCTGGGAATTGAGCATCGTCGTTCCCCATGCGAGGGGGCCGACGACGATGAGCAGCAGGGCGCAGAAGGCGGCGACGAAGCGTCTGCGGACCTTCTGCGAGATGGTGACGAGCCTGATCCGGCGCAGCGAATCGAAGAGGCACACGACCCAGTTGATCGCGACGACCGGGATCCAGATCGTGAGGAATGTGAGGATGAAGGGATTCGTGCCGATCGTGAAGGCGAAACTGCGGTTGATGAGAACCGCGACGATGGCGATGATCGCAAGGGCCCAGCTGATCGCGGTGATCGACAGTGAGATCTGCGCCCAGCGCCGCCGGCGGAACAGCAGCTGCACTCCGCCGGGGATGAGGACGGTGACGACGAGGAGCAGCCAGGCTCGCACATCGCGGGTCGGCTGTGACGCGTACGACGGATGCCGAATGGGGTCGACATATCTCGTTTCGGCCACCGACTCTCCTCTGTCTCTTTCTCACTGCTGATCCGGTCACGCGGGACTCCCGGACCCACGGTCACAGAGACCACTGTGCCAAATCTTCGTCAGAGTCCACTGTGTTCATCCATTGTGTCGCGTGCGAGTCCCCGATTGCGGCACATTCGCACCGCGCATGTCGCATGAGCGCCTGTGTTCCTTCCCACACCCGAGCGAGACGGAATCTGCAGTCGCGCCGAGCCTGAGTCCGCCGCCGCGACCGCGCCGAAGCGGAGTGAGTCGGCGCCGGAGTCGGCCGGCACCGGGCCGTAGACGCAGCGCAGAGCGGCGGCCCGGCCGCTTCGATTGCAGCGTCCGGGCCGCCGCAGTCTGTGACTGTGCGATTCAGGCGATGAGCTTGCGGCCCATCACCATTCGCTGGATCTGGTTCGTGCCCTCGTAGATCTGGGTGATCTTGGCATCGCGCATCATCCGCTCGACCGGGTGGTCGGAGACGTAGCCGGCACCGCCGAGCAGCTGCACCGCGTCGGTGGTGATCTCCATGGCTGCATCGGAGGCGAAGGCCTTCGCCGCGGCGCCGAAGTAGGTCAGATCGTCGTCTCCGCGTTCGCTCTTGGCCGCAGCGGTGTAGGTCAGCTGGCGGGCGGCCTCGAGCTTCATTCCCATGTCGGCGAGCATGAACTGGATCGCCTGGTTCTCGGCGATGGACTTGCCGAACTGCTGACGTTCCTTGACATAGCCGAGCGCGTAGTCGAGTGCGCCCTGGGCGATGCCGACGGCCTGCGCGGCGATGGTCACACGCGTGTGGTCAAGCGTCCGCAGGGCGATCTTGAGCCCCTCTCCGGGGTCTCCCACGATCCGGTCCCCGGGCAGCCGGACATTGTCGAAGAGGAGTTCGCGGGTGGGCGAGCCCTTGATTCCGAGCTTGCGCTCCTTCTCTCCGAAGGTGAAGCCCTCATCGGACTTCTCGACGACGAAGGCCGAGATGTTGCGCCCGCGTGCGCCCTCGGGGTCGGTGACGGCCATGACCGTGTAGTACTCGGAGACGCCGGCGTTCGTGATCCAGGTCTTGACCCCGTTGAGGATCCAATCGTCTCCGTCGCGGACCGCTCGGGTCTTCATCGACGCGGTATCGGATCCGGCCTCGCGCTCGGAGAGGCCGTAAGAGAACGCAGCCTCACCGCGGGCCACCTGCGGGAAGTATTTGGCCTTGATCTCTTCGCTGCCGCCGAGCTGGACCGGCAGACTGCCGAGCTTGTTGACAGCGGGGATGAGCGAGGACGAGGCGCATCCGCGTGCGACCTCTTCGATGATGATGGCCACCGCCAGGGCGTCGGCTCCCATGCCGCCGTGCTCCTCGGGGATGTGCGCGGCGAAGAAGTCCGTCTCGATCAGAGCGTCGTGGGCCTCCTGCGGATAGCGGGCGTCGGCGTCGACCTCAGCGGCGAAGGGGGTGATCTTCTTCTCGACGACGTTGCGCACGGCGGCGCGGATCTCTTCGTGCTCTTCGCTGGGCTGGTAGAGGTCGAACATCATTCTCCTATAACTGATCGATCGATAAGTTGCTCTATTATCGCCGCAAGGCGCGCCCTTTGTCGAGAGCGACTTGCCGAAGCTCGCTCCGATACTCGTCGAGACGTCCTCGGATTCCGGCCGCCTCGGCGTCCGTCCCGGCCCCGAGGATCCGAGCCGCGAGCAGACCGGCGTTCTTCGCCCCGCCGATCGAGACCGTGGCGACGGGAACGCCGCCGGGCATCTGCACGATCGAGAGCAGCGAGTCCATTCCCTCGAGGTGCTTGAGCGCAACCGGCACACCGATGACGGGCAGCGAGGTCATCGAGGCGATCATTCCCGGCAGGTGCGCCGCTCCCCCGGCTCCGGCGATGATCACGCGCAGTCCGCGGTCGGCCGCGGTCTTCGCCCACTCGACCATGTCCTCTGGCATCCGGTGAGCGGAGACGACCTCCGCGGTGGAGTCGATGCCTAGGTCCGTGAGCGCCTCGGCGGCGGCCTGCATGGTCGGCCAGTCCGAGTCCGATCCCATGACGATGCCGACCGGCGCCGAGGCGGTGGTGGCAGTCTCTTCTGCAGCGGTCATCTCAGGCCCTTTCCTCGGAAACGTCGGTGTCGGGATCGTGTCGCTCGCCGCCCTCGGCATCGAGGTCGCCCGGACGCGGCATCTGCGGGTGCGGATCCGGATCGACCCCGGCAATGAAGTCAGCGGCGTGACGGGCCCGGGCAAGGACGAAGTCCCGATCCCGGCCGTAGGCGTTGACGTGACCGACCTTCCGGCCGGGGCGCACGCCCTTGCCGTAGAGGTGGACCTTGATCGCCGGATCGTGGGCCATCACGTGCAGGTAGGGCTGGTAGAGGTCCTCATGGTCGGCGCCGAGGATGTTGACCATCACGGACACCTTGTCCCGGGCCGCGGGGCTGCCGAGCGGCAGGTCGAGGACGGCACGCAGGTGCTGTTCGAACTGACTGGTCACCGACCCGTCCTGGGTCCAGTGCCCGGTGTTGTGAGGACGCATGGCGAATTCGTTGATGAGGAAGCCCTCGGCGGTCTCGAACATCTCCATCGCCATCACCCCGGTCACCTCGAGGGCGCCGGCGACCTTGAGGATCGCCTCGGTGATCTCCTGTGCCTTCTCGTCGGCGAGTCCGGGGGCCGGGGCGACAGCCTCCTTGCAGACGCCGTTCTGCTGCCAGGTCTCGACGACCGGCCAGACGGCGGTCTGGCCCATCGGGGACCGCCCGACCATGACGGCGAGCTCACGGGTGAAGTCGACCTTCTCCTCGGCGAGGAGCTGGCCGACCTCGTCGAGCCAGGTGGTCGCCTGCTCGAGGCTCTCGATCACGCGCACGCCCTTGCCGTCGTAGCCGCCGCGCGGGGTCTTGAGGATGTAGGGGTAGCCGACGCGACGGCCGAAGGCCTCGGCATCGGCGGCCGACGTGATCTCGGCCCAGGCCGGGTTCGGCAGTCCCAGCTCGTCCATCTTGGCGCGCATGCGGATCTTGTCCTGAGCGAAGATCAGCGCCTGCGGTCCAGGACGCACGGCGTGACCCGCCGCGGCGAGCGCCTCGAGGTGCTCCGGCGGGACGTGCTCATGGTCGAAGGTGATGACGTCGACGGTCTCGGCGAACGCCTTGAGCGTCGGATAGTCGGTGTAGTCACCGACCGTCACCTCGCTGATGACCTGAGTGGCCGGAGCGTCCGCGGTTTCGGCGAGGACAGAGAACCGAACGCCCAGGGCCTCTGCGGCGGGGGCGAGCATGCGTGCCAATTGACCTCCGCCAATGACACCGATACGTGGAAAAGTCACGCCCACCATACTATCCGCCACTGCGGACACGGCCTGACAGCGTCCGCAGAGTGTCAGACCGCGAGGAGAGGGATCTCCAGTTCGCGGGCCGTCGTCGAGCCGTGGTGGCCGATGAGCGCGAGCGCCGAGGCCGATTCGTTCTGCGAGTCGACGATCGCGAATTCGTCCTGGCAGATGACGAGGAAGTCACCGATGCGCTCGCGCACGTGCTCGGCCACCGGGCCGAAGTAGCCGCGGCCGATCGCCTCGGCGCGGGAGAGCACGAGTGCCCTTCGGCCGATGATCTCGGACCAGGAGGCGCCGACATCGGCGGCGGCCCCGGATTCGGCATAGACATGGAGTGCGCGGGGCTCCCCGCCGATGTGCCGCACGCCCGCGCGAAGTCTCGGCTCCTCGGCGAGGTCGAGGCGCAGCTCGTGATCGATGTCGACCATTCCGTGGTCGGCGGTGACGATCATCGTCGCATCGGACGGCAGGTCACCGGCCAGACGTGAGAGTGCGAGGTCGACGTGTTCGAGCTCCTCGGTCCAGGCCGCCGAGTTCGAGCCGTGCACGTGACCGGTCTTGTCGAGATTGCCCCAGTAGAGGTAGACGAGTCTGCGGCCCGGAGCCTTCGCCTCGGCGACGGCCTGGGCACAGCGCTCCTCGAGCGTCTTCGAGGCCCGGAAGCGACCGCCGCGCAGCGAGGCCCGGTTCAGTCCCCTCCCGGCGAACTTCGACTCGCCCAGACTGACGACGTCCACGCCGGTCTCGGACAGACGTTCGAACAGGGTCGCATCGGGCACCCACGCCACCGGATCCACATCGAGATTCCAGGTCAGCTGGTTGAACACGGCGTCCTTGGACGGGTCGAGGACCCGATAGCCGACGACGCCGTGGGCGCCGGGCAGGCGACCGGTGGCCAGGGAGGACAGAGAGTTCGCCGTCGTCGAGGGAAACCCGGTCGACAGGGTCCGACGGGTCGCGGCCAGCGACCGGAAGAAGGGCGTGTAGCCGCTGTACTGACGCAGCTGCTGCTCGCCGAGTCCGTCGATGAGGACGACGATCGCCGTCCGCGTCTCCCGGTCAAGACCGATGCTCTCGGCTCTGGCCCGGGCAGTGTCGTCGAAGATGGCTCCGGCTCCGAGGCCGACTGCCGCCGCCGGCACCACATCGGAGAGGATCGGTCCCGCATAGTCCGGCGGACCGAGCAGACTCGATGTCGACGGACGCGGAGCGGACGAGGGGCCCGAATCCCCCATCAGCGTCGCGACCGCAGCCGGGCCTGGAACACCGCGGAGCGGAGCCGGCCGGCGAATTCGGCCATCCTGTCGACCGCCGGCTGGCCCTCGGCCTCAGCCGAGACGCGGAGCATGACGTCTTCGGCGAAGATCGAGCCGCCGTAGCCGTGATCGCCCATGCAGTCGGGATCCCCGCAGGTCTCCGGGAAGGCCTCGACCCTCCGCGAAGCTCCCCAGGAGAGGGTGAGGGAGACCTCGACGGGCTTGTCGCCGGGCCGGTAGGCGGCAGGGTCGGCGAAGGTGCGCCCGACCATCACGGTGCCGAGGCGCTCGAGCTCGATGTCCTCGCTGCTCGTGACCGCCCGCGGCTTCGAGCCGGGAGCTGCGTTCGGGTCGTCGTCGACGTGGGCCAGCAGCAGCCTGGTCTCCGTGAGGACGAAGGCCGTGACGTGTCGGTGGATCGATTCGATGTCGACGTGCGTGTCGATGTGGACGAAATGGGCGAGCACCGGTTCGTCGAAGAGGGAGTCGGCCAGAATCCCCTGCGTGAGCTGCGGGTAGTAGCCGGCGGACTGCAGATCGTGAACGAGTACTTCGGGTAATGCCATGCCCACCATTGTGCCGTACTCCTCCGCGTCTTCCCACTGCGGCCCGTGACTCAGGGGCTCCGGCCGGACACATCCGGGCTCGTCCGCCTATGCTGGTGACATGGAAGACTATCCTGCCGAGTGGGAAGCCGATGTCGTCCTTCGCGACGGCGGCACCGCCCATCTTCGCCCGATCGTTCCCGCCGACGCCGAGGCCCTGGCCCGGATGCATGAGGCGCAGTCCCCGGAGTCCGTCTACCTGCGCTTCTTCGCTCCCCTGCCTCGGCTGCCCAAGCGCGACCTCGACCGCTTCGTCAACGTCGATCACCATGATCGGGTCGCCCTGATCATGCTCATCGGCGACGACATCATCGGCGTCGGTCGCTTCGACAAGATCTCGGCCACCTCCGCCGAGGTGGCCTTCAACATCGCCGATGCCCACCAGGGGCGTGGCATCGGCTCCATCCTCCTCGAGCATCTCGCCGCGGCGGCCCGTGAGGCGGGCATCCGCAGATTCACCGCCGAGGTGCTCCCCCAGAACCGTTCGATGCTCCAGGTCTTCCAGGCCGCCGGCTACGAGGTGGACCGCGGCTTCGACGACGGCGTGGTGGCCGTGAACTTCGACATCGATCCCACCGCGCGCTCGATCGCGGTCCAGGCCTCACGGGAGCACAGGGCCGAGGCCCTGAGCGTGCGCACGGTCCTCCACCCCACCTCGGTGGTGGTCATCGGCGCCAGCCGCAAACGCAACTCCACTGGCAACCTCCTCATCCGCAACATCACCGGCGCGAAATTCACCGGGAATCTGTGGGTGGTCCACCCCGAGGCGGACCAGATCGCCGGAGTCAGGGCCTATCGGACGCTCGGAGATCTGCCCGGCAAGGCCGATCTCGCCGTTATCGCGGTGCCCGCAGAATCGGCCACCGAGGTGGTCCAGGAGTGCGCCGCGCACGGGGTCAAGGCCGTCCTGGTCATTTCCTCGGGCTTCGCCGAGACCGGCGCCGAGGGTGCCGAGCTGCAGCGCCAGATGGTGTCCACGGCCCGCGCCTACGGCATGCGGGTGGTCGGCCCGAACTCATTCGGCCTCGTCAACGACTCGGCCGATGTCTCCCTCAACGCCTCTCTCGCCCCCTTCCTGCCGGCCTCGGGGACCCTCGGCCTGTTCAGCCAGTCCGGGGCCCTGGGAACCGCGCTGCTGGCAGCGGCGAAGAGCAGGGGGCTGGGAATCTCGACCTTCGTCTCGGCGGGCAACCGCGCCGATCTCTCGGGCAATGACGTCCTCCAGTACTGGGAGGAGGATCCGGACACGGAGACGATCGGGCTCTACCTCGAATCGATCGGCAATCCCCGGAAGTTCTCCCGCATCGCCCGCCGCGTCTCCCGAGTCAAACCGGTCATCGTC
Organism: Brevibacterium sp. GP-SGM9; assembly: GCF_047300845.1. NCBI lineage: Bacteria > Bacillati > Actinomycetota > Actinomycetes > Micrococcales > Brevibacteriaceae > Brevibacterium > Brevibacterium sp. GP-SGM9. The sequence goes on from NZ_CP178563.1 coordinate 911,032, forward strand.
ATCAAGTCCGATCTCACCGGTCGGGAGCTGCCGCCCGGACACATCGTGCGCACCTCCTCCTTGGCCCCGAATACGCTCGACCAGGTCCTCGAGCAGGCGGGAGTCATCCGCGCCGACACCATCCATCAGCTCTTCGACCTCGCTCAGGTCTTCTCCACCCAGCCGCTTCCCGCGGGCCGCCGAGTCGGGGTGATCGGGAACTCGGCGGCGCTGGCGACTCTGGTCATCCAGCGTTCGCGCTCGGAAGGCCTGCACGTCGAATCCGAACCAGTGTCCCTGCACCCGGAGGTCGATGCGGAGACCTTCCGGACGGAGCTGACCGCGATGTATGCCAGAGACGACATCGACTCCGTCGTCGTCACCTTCACTCCTTCCGCCGGCGCCGAAGAGTCGGAGATCGCCGCCCACCTCGCCGAGACGGCGGCGCAGTCGAAGAAGACCACGGTCGCCTGCTTCCTCGGCATCCAGGGTGTCAAGGACGAACTGACGACCCACCTCACCGACGACGGCGGCTCCCGGGTCTCCCACACCGTGCCCAGCTATGTGGGCCCGGAGGACGCGGTCTGGGCGCTGGCCAGAACCACCGACTATGCCCGCTGGCGGGCCGCCGATCACGGCAACTACCTCGAACTCGACGACCTCGATGACAAAGGCGTGCGGGCGATCATCGACTCGGCCCTCGCCGAGGCTCGTCCGGGTGTGCCGCTGCGCCTCGATCGCTCCGATACGCGTGCGCTGCTCTCGTGCTATGGGATCGAGGTACTGCCCTACATCACGGCCTCCACGGTCGACGAGGGACTGGACGCGGCGGAGGAGATCGGCTATCCCGTGGCGCTCAAGGCTGTGACGAATGTGCTTCGCCACCGCATGGAGCTCGGCGGAGTGCGCCTGAACATCGACACTCCCGAGGAGCTGATCGAGGACTTCACCGCGGTCCAGCGGATCATCACACAGGTGATCGGCGAATCCGAGGCGCTCGTCGACGTGCAGGCGATGGCGCCCCACGGGGTGCCCTGCGTGATTCGCGCCGGCGAGGACACCCTGTTGGGACCGCTCCTGTCCTTCTCATTGGCCGGCGACACGACCGAGCTGCTCGGGGATGTGGCCCATCGGGTGGCCCCGCTGACCGACCGGGACGCCGGGGAGATGATCAGATCCATCAAGGCCTCCCCCCGGCTCTTCGGCTATCGCGGTCTGCCGCAGATGAACATCGCCCCTCTGGCCAGGGTGCTCGAGCGACTGTCGATCCTCGTCGAGCGGCACCCGCAGATCCTCGAACTCGTCATCCACCCGATGGTCGCCACGGAGGACGAAGGGCATGTGCTCAGCGCGCGGATCGACCTGCTCGCCCACACCACCCGGATCGATTCGACGCGTCGACTGCTCAGCTGAAGCGCGGGTTGCGGAGGTTTCGCCGAAGCGTGGAATCCGGAGCGTGTCCGACGGCAATCGTCGTCTGACCATGAGAAGGTGAAGGAGAAGAGTGTTCGGGGGACGAAGGTGCAACCCATTCGGTGGGAACCGACTGGCAGTTTGGCGAGTCTTATACCAATTCCTACCCAATCCAGGTAGTGTCTGTATCCGTTCAGCACGAAACGTTATGAATTCGTGCTCCAGTGTATGGTCGCGCAGCGGCCATCGTCTGTGGCCAGCTTCTGGCCATCCACAGTCCGAAGGCACCTCGACCGCAGGTGTCCCATGAGAGCGAGGCCTTAAAGTCATGATTTCGCGAAGAGATGTCGTCACGGATTCGGCGATCGCCGTGGTCGCCGAGCAGGGCGTCCGTGGTCTCACCCACAGGGCCGTCGACGCCCTGGCCGAACTCCCAGTGGGTTCGACCTCCAACGTCTATCGCACCCGCGACGCCCTGATCACCGGAATCATGGAGCGCATCGGTGAGCTCAACAGTCAGCAGCTCGAGCGCATGCCCGATCTCATCCGCACCTCGGGCAAGACCTCGCAGGAGATCGCTGTTGACTTCTGCATGAATTGGCTGACCACGGACCGCAACCGGTTCTACACCATGGTCATGCTCAGCCTCGATCCTGCCCTCCCCTCCGAGGCCGTCGAGGCCAAAGAGAAGAACATCCACGGGATCCAGGACTTCGTCATGCGCTTCGCGGAGGTCGACGCCGATCTCGCCCGTCGCATCAACAGCTCGATGCTGGGCATGATGGTCACCGAGCTGATCGCCGGCACCGCCGATCGCGACCACGTCGCCACGTACATGGCAGAGTTCCTGACCTGGAAGAACGGAACTCCCTACACCCCCTGATCCCTTTCGTGCCGGGCACTCTCGGCACGACACGAATACCGGCTCGGGCTCGGTTGAGCCGTAGAACTCAAATCGAACGCTAGAATCGTCAGGTGTCATCCGTCGCCGCGGCAGACCGCCTCGGCGCCGGACGACAACCGAATCGAACAATTCGTGCGTCAAAGGAGTTCCATGCCCGAAGGCAGAGTCATCGATGTCGACGTCTCCTCAGAGATGGAGAGTTCGTACCTCGAGTATGCGTATTCGGTCATCTACTCCCGCGCCCTGCCCGATGCCCGCGACGGCCTCAAACCCGTGCAGCGCCGGATCGTCTATCAGATGGGCGATATGGGTCTGCGGCCCGACCGCGGGCATGTCAAGTCCTCGCGCATCGTCGGCGATGTCATGGGCAAGCTGCACCCGCACGGCGATTCGGCGATCTACGACGCACTGGTGCGCCTGAGCCAGGACTTCATCATGCGGGTCCCCCTCGTCGACGGCCACGGCAACTTCGGTTCCCTCGACGACGGCCCGGCGGCTCCGCGTTACACCGAGGCCAGGCTGACCACGGCATCGATGCAGATGATCGCGGGCCTCGACGAGGATGTCGTCGACTTCATCGGCAACTACGACAACACCCTGACCCAGCCGGAGGTGCTGCCCAGCGCCTTCCCGAATCTGCTCATCAACGGCGCCTCCGGCATCGCCGTGGGCATGGCCACGAATATGGCCCCGCACAATCCGGGTGAGGTCATCGCCGCCTGCGCGCACCTCATCCGCAATCCCGAGGCCGGCCTGGCCGAGCTCATGCGCTTCATCCCCGGCCCCGACCTGCCCACCGGCGGGCGCATCATCGGCCTCGACGGGGTCCGCGAGGCCTATGAGACCGGCCGCGGCACCTTCCGCACCAGGGCGACGGTCTCGATCGAGAATATCAACGCCCGCCGCAAGGGCATCGTCGTCACCGAGCTGCCCTACCTCGTGGGACCGGAGAAGGTCGTCTCCAAGGTCAAGGATGCCGTCGGCGCGAAGAAGCTGACGGGCATCGCCTCGATCGACGACTACTCCGACCGCAAGAACGGCATGCGCCTGGTCATCGGCGTCAAGAACGGGTTCAACCCGGAAGCGGTGCTCGCCGAGCTCTACCGGCAGACTCCCCTCGAGGAGTCCTTCGGCATCAACAACGTCTGTCTCGTCGAAGGCCAGCCGCGGACCCTCGGTCTGCGCGAGCTGCTCACCGTCTACCTCTCCCACCGCATCGATGTGGTCCGTCGCCGCACAGTCTTCCAGCTGCGCAAGGCCAAGGACAGGCTCCACCTCGTCGAGGGACTGCTCATCGCGATCCTCGACATCGACGAGGTCATCCAGCTCATCCGCTCCTCCGATGATGCCGCCACCGCGCGGACCCGGCTGATGGATGTCTTCGAGCTCTCCGAGGTGCAGGCGACCTACATCCTCGATCTGCAGCTGCGCCGGCTCACGAAGTTCTCCCGCCTCGAACTCGAGGCCGAACGCGATGAGCTCCGCAAGCGCATCGAGTACCTCGAGTCGCTCCTCGCTGACGAGGCGAAGCTGCGCGAACTCGTCGCCGCCGAGCTCGAGGCCACCGCCGAGATCATCGGCACCCCGCGTCGGACCGTGCTCATCGAGGGCTCGATGAAGGAGCTGAGCGCGAAGGGCAAGAAGGCCCAGACCGATCTCAAGATCGCCGATTCTCCGTGCCGGGTGCTGCTCTCGACCTCCGGTCGGGTCGCTCGGACCTCGGATGCCTCCGTGCAGCAGCGCGGCGGGAAGCGGGCGAGCCACGATGCCCTGCGATCGGAGATCGTCACCACCACCCAGGGCAAGGTCGGAGCCGTGACCTCGACCGGCCGGGTCCACATGGTCGATGTCGTCGACCTGCCGGCGCTGCCGCCAGCCGCGGTGCGTCCGAACGTCGCCGGCGGGGTCAAGATCGCCGAGTACGCGGCACTGGAGAAGAACGAGAAGATCCTCGGTCTCATCGATCTCGACCGCGAGTTCGTCCTCGGCACCGCCGGCGGCGTCGTCAAACGCGTGTCGGTGTCGGCACGACCGAACAAGAACGAGTGGGAGGCGATCACCCTCAAGGGCAAGGACTCCGTGGTCGGTCTCGCCCAGCCGGAGGACATCGACGATTCCCTCGCCGTGTTCGTCACCTCCACCGCCCAGCTCCTGGCCTTCGACGCCTCCGGGCTGCGGGCGCAGGGATGGAACGCCTCGGGCGTCGCCGGCATCAAGCTCTCCGCCGAGGCGACGGCGATCTTCTTCGGAATGACGCCGAAGGCTGCGAAGACCGATGAGGACGGCGATGCCGATGCCGAGCTCGGCAACTTCGCAGTGGTCACAATCGCCAGCGGTGAGAACTTCTACGGTGCCCCGTCGTCCTCGATCAAGGTCAGCGACTTCTCCGAGTTCCCGACCAAAGGTCGAGCCACCTCGGGGGTGCGCGCCCACAAATTCCTCAAGGGCGAGACCGAGCTGTCCCTGGCCTGGGTCGGCGATTCTCCGCAGGCCGCCGCGGCCGCCGGTGGGGCGAGGTCCCTGCCGACCGAGATGTCCCGGCGCGACGGCTCCGGTTCGCCCCTGGAGTCGAAGATTGACGTCATCGGGACTCTCCCCCGCCTCGGCGGTGCGGAGTCCGAGCAGTTCGCCGAGGCGGCTGAGTCCGACGGTGAGAGCGCCGAGGCCGATGGCTCGGCCGAGGGATCACCGGGGAACGGACCGGCTCGCAAGGGCGCTCGCGCGTCAGCGTCGAAGCCGCGGCAGTCCGGTGGCTCGACTCAGGGTCTGGCGACGAGCTTCGATGAACTCGAGCTCGGTCTCGATGATTCTCAAGATCTCCAGGAGTCCAAGGACGAGATCGCACGCGCGAAGTTCGATACCGATGATGCGGTCATCGTCTCCCGCGATGACGATGATGAGGACGACGACTCCGCGCTGTTCTGATCGGGCGGGCGCTTGAGGGCGGGCGGGTACCCGCCCAGGACCGGGCGGGTGCTTGCAGGAGCGCTTCGCTGTGCTGAGTGCCTGTCTCAGCCGTCGCTGTCGTCGTCGTCGAGATCGAGCTGCATCTTCGCGGCGGTTCCGCGCTTCATCTCTCCGATCCCGGTCTCACCGAGGCCCTGCAGCGACAGCGATTCGCGCCGCTCGAAGACATAGGCGTCGGAGGCCGAGAGCACTCGCGCCGTGTCCTCGTCGGTGAAGATCGTGCCCGGATCGGCGACCGCGGTCAGACGTGCGGCGAGGTTGACGCTCGATCCGAAGATGTCTCCGAGGCGGGAGAGGACTCGGCCCCAGACGAATCCGACGCGGGCCTGCGGCAGATCCTCAGCCGCGCTGACCCGCTCCATCAGCGTCATGGCGATTTCGGCGCCGGCCATCGGGGTCGACGCGGCGAAGAACACCTCATCGCCGACCGTCTTGATGACGCGGCCGCCGCCGGTGGCGACGATGTTGTAGGCCATGCCTTGGAATTCTTGGACCATGTTCGCCAGTTGTCGCGGCTCCATCTTCTGCGACAGGCGGGTGTAGGAGACCAGGTCGATGAATCCGACCGCTCGGGCCAGGGGCATCGAGGAGTCGTACCAGCCTTGCCGGTTGTCCATGGCCAGACCGTCGGAGACGTTGACGTTGAGGCGGCCCATCACCTCGGCGAGGTTGCGGCGCCACGAATAGGTGAGCATCTTCTGCAGCGGGTCGACCATGTCCTCGACGACCTGCAGGGCGTCCCGCCGGGCCTCCGGATCGGTCAGGCCCTTCTCCTCGGTGAGGAATTCGACGAGGGTCTCCATCTGCCACACGACGAGGCGGTCGGTCGTCTGCCCGATCGCCCGGGCCAGTGAGAGCGCAGTGTCCTGATCGATGAGACCGTCGGCGACCGGTTTGGCCCACATCCGCAGCGCGTGGGCATCGCTGACGGTGTAGGCCTTCTCCTTGCCGTCGGTCTGGGACATGCCCAGCGCCCGCCACATCTTCCGCGCCGAGACGGTGGAGATTCCGCCGAGTTTCGCCGCCTCACGACGGTCGAGGACGCGCTTGCCGTCGAGCAGGATCTCCTCGAGTCGTTCGGCCGCGGTGCGAGTCTCGTAGATCGTCTCGTCCTCGTCGTCGGTGTCCTCGTCGGCATCGTCGACCATCTGGAGTGCCGCGGTCCGCGGGTCTTCTCGCAGCCCTGCGGAGAAGGCCAGGTCCTGGGGCTCCTCCAGGTCGGGCTCGGCGGGCGACTCGGCATCGGTGTTCCCATCCGAGTCTTCGAGCACTCGAGCCAGATCGTCATCGCCGTGTTCGATCCCGGCGATCGAGGAACTCGACGAGGTGGCCGTCGGTGCGGGAGCAGAAGTCGGTGGGGTCGAGGCAGAGTTCGTCGGGGCCGGTTCAGAGCGAGTCTGGTTCGGCTCAGTGGTGGCCGAGGACGGCTCCGGGTTGGTCGGGGACGGATCAGTAGGTGTCGGGGGCGGCCCCGCGTTGGTCGGGGGCGGATCAGTAGGTGTCGGGGGCGGCCCCGCGTTGGTCGGGGGCGAGACATCCGCCGAAGAAGTCGGGCTCGGCTCCGGGGCAGTTGTGCTCACCACCGTCGGGGTCGGTTCCGGTGAGCTCGGGGTCGACGTCGGCTCGCCGGGACTCGGCTCACCCGGACTCGGTTCGGGGGCACCGGACGCATGGTCGGCCGCGAGCTGGTCGGTGATGACGGGCATCGCTCGGGTCGCAGTCTCCGGAGGTTCGGCGCTGTGGCCGCTGCGCGCGTGCTCTCCATACGAGCCCACCTCGGCGGTGCCGAGTGCTTCGTCGGGCACGGTGTCGAACCCGGAGGTGAAGTCGGAGACCCTCGTCATCGACGCCCCCCGCTGCGGTCGCCGGCGACACTACGGTCGGCCGGGGCCGCCGGGCGCAGGTGGTGGACGTCGCCGGCGCTGACGGCGGTCTTGTCATCGATGATCAGGTCGCCTCCGGGGTTGAGTCCGGTGGCGAGGCCGAGGAGGTCGGAACCGTCGGGCAGCTCGACCCTCACTCGGGTTCCGAGTGTCACCATGTTCGCACGCACCTTCTCGGCCGCAGCACTGGTGCTGAAGTCGTCAGCGTCATTCTCGACAAGCTCCCCATAAGCAGGAATCAGTGTGCTCAGGATCGAGATTAACAAGCGTTCATGATCAATTTCTGAAACGTCCATCCCAGTTTCCAGCGCGATCGAACTCGAGTCTTCACGGGGCAGATCGGCAGACTGCAGGCGAGTGTTGATGCCCATCCCCAGCACGATGTGCGGGCCGCTCGGCAGCGCCTCGACGCGGGCGAGGATTCCGCACAGCTTCTTGCCGTCTGCTGTGAGCACATCGTTGGGCCACTTGATCACGGCGGGCACCCCCACCTCGGCGAGGGCGGAGCGCACGGCCTCCCCCGCCAACAGCGGGATCCATCCCCAGGCGTCGAAGACCGCACTCGGTTTCAGCAGGATCGAGAAGGTCAGCGATCGGCGGGGCGGAACGGTCCAGGTCCGGCCCAGACGACCGTGTCCGGCGTTTTGGAAGTCGGTGCCGCGGATGATGAACTCGGCGATGGGCTCGTCGCCGTCAGATGACTCTCGGACCAGCCCGGCCAATTCGTCATTCGTCGACGTGCAGGCATCGTCCCAGATCAGGGGTGGGAGATCGATTCCGCGTTCGGCCGCGGCCACGCGAACGGAGGCGGCGTCGACGAGCAGAGAATTGTGTTGGCTGTTCACCAGTCCACTCTAGATTCTTTTGGCGAGAGTGCACAATGATGGACCGTCGCGTCGTTATTGTGGAGGTATGACGGAAACCCCACGGACAACAGCCGAGCGCATCGACGCTCTCATCCAGCGCCGGGACGCGGCCCATACCGGCAACGAGCGCCTGGTGGAGAATCAGCACAAGCGCGGCAAGCAGACCGCCCGCGAACGCATCGATCAGCTCCTCGACGACGGTTCCTTCCAGGAGATCGACGAGTTCGCCCGTCACCACAACCACCAGTTCGGCATGGAGAACAACCGCCCCGACGGCGACGGCGTGGTGTGCGGTCTCGGCACGATCGAGGGTCGCACCGTAGCCGTGTTCGCTCACGATTTCACGGTGCTCGGCGGATCCCTCGCCGAGGCGAACGGACGCAAGATCGTCAAGGTCCAGAAGCTCGCGCTCAAGCTCGGGTGCCCGATCATCGGGATCAACGACTCGGGCGGCGCCCGCATCCAGGAAGGCGTCGGATCGATCGCGCTGTTCGCCGAGATCTTCCGACTCAACGTCGCGTCCTCCGGAGTGATCCCGCAGATCTCGCTGATCATGGGGCCCTCGGCCGGTGGCGCCGTCTACTCCCCTGCCCTGACCGATGTGACGATCATGGTCGATCAGATCAGCCACATGTACATCACGGGACCCGACGTCATCAAGACCGTGACCGGGGAGAACGTCGGCCACGAGGACCTCGGCGGCGGACGGACGAACAACACCGTCTCCGGCAACGCCCATTACCTGGCCAGCGACGAGGAGGACGCCCTCAACTACACGCGCGACCTGCTCTCCTTCCTGCCGCAGAACAATCTCGATCCGGCCGATGCCGATGAGTTCGAGTCAGATCTCAGCGTGTCTCCCGAGGACGAGGCGCTCGATGCGCTCATGCCGGATTCGCCCTCACAGCCCTATGACATCCTCGACGTGGTCACCACGATCCTCGACGATGCCGAGTTCCTGCAGGTCTCCGAACTCTTCGCCCCGAACGTCGTCACCGGCTTCGGACGAGTCGAGGGAGTCACCGTCGGAGTCATCGCGAATCAGCCGATGCAGCTGGCAGGCACCCTCGACATCGATGCCTCGGAGAAGGCCGCCCGGTTCGTCCGCCTCTGCGATGCCTTCAACATCCCCATCCTCACCTTCGTCGACGTGCCCGGCTTCCTGCCCGGTACCGACCAGGAGTACGGAGGCATCATCCGCCGCGGCGCGAAGCTCATCTACGCCTACGGCGAGGCCACCGTCCCGCTCATCACGCTGATCACCCGCAAGGCCTACGGCGGTGCCTACTGCGTGATGGGTTCGAAGCAGCTCGGCGCCGACATCAACCTCGCCTGGCCGAGCGCGCAGATCGCGGTCATGGGTGCCCAGGGTGCGGCGAACATCGTCTACCGGCGCAAGCTCAAGGCCGCCGATGAAGCCGGTGAGGACGTCGATGCTCTCCGCGACGAGCTCATCCAGGATTACGAGGATGCTCTGCTCAACCCGTATCTCGCCGCCGAGGAGGGCTACATCGACGCGGTGATCAAGCCCAGCGAATCGCGGAACCGGATCGTGCGGGCGCTGCGGGCACTGAAAAACAAGCATGTGGACGCTCCCGCGCGCAAGCACGGTAACATCCCACTATGAGTCAGGCACAGCAGAACGTCCACGAGCCCGAGCCCGACGGCGGCACATCCGCAGTCGGCGATGTCGACCTCGACGCCGCCTCGGCGGACGGGGACGACCTCGACGCCGCCTCGGTGGACGGGGACGAAGCCGGCGCCGCCTCGGTGGGCGAGACGGTGAGCAGCCGTTCGCAGGTCCTCGCTCATGACGGCGAACCCGTCAGCGACGACATGGCAAGTGCTGCTGCTGTGGCCGCCGTGGTCGCGATCCGCCAGGTGGCCCGCGCCTACGCCGCCAATCAGGCAGCCGCGCTCGACCAGATGGAGACGAATAAGCACAGTCGCGCCGGCTTCAACGCTCCTCGGCGCAACGTCCGCAGGAAACTTCCGCAGACCTGGGATCAGCCCCTGGGCAGGTAGGTGTCCGATTCGCCGCACTCCTGTGCGCGTCCGGATGCCTCGAGCCACGGGCACCTGCCCCACTCTGCACAGGCCAGGACGCCTCAGTCCACGCGAAGCTCGAAAAAGTCGTCTCGTGCGACGACTTTTTCGAGCTTCGCGTGGACTGACAGGCAGGTGGCCCATCGGACCGTCGATTTTCGGCCGCCGCGATGATCGCGATGAGGCGGACCGGCCGTCGCGATGATCGAGGCGACGCCGACGCTCAGAAGCGGGCGCCGGTCCTGTGTTCGAACCAGCACCCGCCTCGCATTCCGACGGCCTACTTCAGTCGGTACTGATCCTTGTCCGGTCCCGAACCCGGGTCGGGATTCGAGTGGATCGTCGCCGTGTCGACATCGGACAGCGGCCGTTCGCCGTCGTCCACCGTGAGCGTGCTCATGCGCTGCCGACCCGCCGAGGCGGCCGCACCGTGCACACCGCCCTCACCGTCCTCGGCGCCGGCGCGGTCGACCTCACCGTAGGAATGCGCACCGCCGTCGACACCGGCATCGCCGTCGGCTCCACCGGTCCCGCGACCCATGTCATCGCCGTAGACGGCCTCTCCGCGGGCGACCATTCCGGCCACGTCCGAGAGCTTGAGCTGCGGGAGGAACCAGGCGAGGACGAAGGCGATCGCGAAGACCGGCACCATGTACCAGAACGAGGGCGCCAGGGCACCGGCATAGGCGTTGACCACGAGATCATGGATCGGCCCGGGCAGACTCGACACGGACTCGGGGGTGAGCGAATCGGTCGACACGCCGCCTCCCCCGGTTGCGGCTCCGGCAGCGTGGGCAGGCATGGACTGCATCGCCTCGGCGACCTTGTCCGCGAGTCGCGAGGTAAAGATCGATCCGAACAGGGCGGTGCCCACGGATGCGCCGATCTCGCGGAAGTAGTTGTTCGTCGAGGTGGCCGTGCCGACCAGTTCGGGCGGCACCGAGTTCTGGATGACGAGGACGATGATCTGCATGACCAGTCCCAGACCGAAGCCCATCGTGAAGATCATGGCTCCGATGAGGACCATCGAGGTATCGGCCGTCAGCGTCGTCATCCAGGCCAGCGCGATCCCCGCGACCAAGGTGCCGATAAGGGGGTAGATCTTGTACTTGCCGGTCTTCGACACGATGATGCCCGAGACGATCGAGGTCAGCATGACTCCGGCCATCATCGGCAGCATGAGCAGCCCGGAACCGGTCACATCGGTGCCGGCGGCCATCTGCATGAAGGTCGGCAGGAACGCCATTGCGGAGAACATGCCCAGTCCCAGCAGCAGGCCGATCGACGTCGAGAGCACGAAGGTCGGGTTCTTGAACAGGTGGACCGGGATGATGGGGTTGCTGACCCTCGATTCGACGAAGACGAAGAGAAGGGCCGCGACGACGGTGCCGATGATGAGACCGATGATCGTAGGCGAGTTCCAGTCGTAGTCGTGGCCTCCCCAGCTGGTGACGAGGATCAGCTGCGAGGTGGCGGCCACCATGAGGACGATGCCGAGGATGTCGATCTTCTGATCCGACCTCTTGCTCGGGAGTTTGAGGGCGAAGAGTGCGATGAGGAAGGCGACGATGCCGATCGGCACGTTGATCCAGAAGCACCAGCGCCAGTCCATGTGCTGGGTGAAGAATCCGCCGAGTACGGGCCCCAGCACGCTCGAGATCGCGAACAGTCCGCCGAGCGGTCCCATGTACTTTCCGCGCTCACTGGCAGGGATGATATCGGCGATGATGGCCTGGGAGAGGATCATCAGACCGCCGCCGCCGAGTCCCTGGAAGCCGCGCCAGGCGATGAGCTCCCAGAAGTTCTGCGCCATGCCGGAGCCGAAGGAACCGACGACGAAGATGGCGATCGCGACGAGGAAGATTCCCTTCCGACCCCACATGTCGCCGAATTTGCCGTAGAGAGGCATGACGATCGTCATCGCCAGCAGATAGATCGTGACCAGCCATGCCTGATGTTCGACCCCGTCGAGCTCGCCGACGATCGTCGGCATGGCCGTCGACACGATCGTCTGGTCCAGGGTCGCCAGGAACATGGCGGCCATGAGCGCGGAGAAGATGAGAATGATGGTCCTCTTGGTCAGGACCAGGGGTGCCTTTTCGGCGACCGCAGGTGCTGCGCTCATGCGGATTCCTCCTTGAAGATGGATCTGAGTTCGGTGAAGAGTTCGTCGATGACGACGCCCGGGTCGCCCTCGACGCGGCGGAGGCGGATGAAGGTGGCTCTGATCGCCATCATCGCCAGCGCCGCAAGCGTCTCGGCCCGCGTGGACACGGGCTCTCCCTCGTCGGCGTGGCACTCGGACGCGGATTTCTGCGCCGAGGCGGCTCCCGGGTCGCGCTCGGCCGGAGCACCGACCGTGCCGTCGGCCGGAGCACCGAGCGTGTCCGTGCCTGCCGGGCGCCCGTCGAGGCGACGTTGGATCATTTCGCGGAACAGACGCTCGTTGTTGCCCATCCGCGACATCTGCACCTGCATGAGTGAGGGGTCCTGTTTGAGGATCCGGTGATACTGATGCATCTCCTCGCGCTTGTTCAGCCGCGTGCGCACCACGGAGGTGAGCAGGTGAGCGAGGTCGGCGATGAGTCGACCCTCGGGTCCGCCGGCTTCGAACTCGGCGATGGCGGCCTGATCCTCGTCGTCGAAGACGGTGTCGGCTCGGCCGAGGAGCGCCTCCTCCTTCGTCGAGTAGTAGTTGAAGAAGGTACGGCGAGAGACCCCGCAGCGATCGCAGATGTCTTCGATCGTGACGTTGTCGAAGCCCTTTTCGAGTGCGAGTTCGATCGCGGCGGTGCGCAGCGCCTGCTTGCGTTCGCGCTTCTTCCGCTCCCGCAGGCCTTCGGCGGGCTGCTCTTCTGGTGTGGACGACATGCCATCATTATTGCACTCGGTGCATTTTTGCCTCAAGTGCAATAATTGTGTTCTCAGGCACACTGAACCCGGAAGTCGGCCTTGCTCAGCGCCCGGACTCAGCCCCCCGGGCCAGTACCCGAGCTCAGTACCCGAGTTTCGCGTTCGCGAGGACCGGAATCGCCTCGGCGGCCTTGTCGGCTCCGGCAAGGTCGAGGTCGACGATCTCAAGTGCCTCATCACCTTCGAGCTGCGCGAGCACGCGCCCGAAGGGGTCGGAGACGAGGCTGTGGCCGACTCCTGTCGGTCCGTTCTTCGGCACCTCTACCCCGGAGACCTCCGGATCGGCCTGACCGAGGGCGGCAAGGAACATATTCGAGTCCAGAGCCCGTGCCCGGGCCAGGATCTGCCACTGTTCGACCTTCCCGGCTCCGGCTCCCCAGGACGCCGAGACCACAGTAAGTCGGGCGCCGCGGCGACTCAGCTCGGCGAAGAGCTTGGGGAATCGGATGTCGTAGCAGATCGCCAGGCCGATCGGCTCCCCGTCGACGTCGATGACCGCGGGTTCGTCGCCCGGTTCCACGGTGTCGGATTCCTTGAACCCGAAGGCGTCGTAGAGGTGGATCTTCGCGTACTCGGTCCGAGTGCCCTCGGGCGAGTAGACGGCGAGCAGGTTGACCACCTTGTCCCCGACGACCGCGAACTCCCCGACGATGACGGTGATGTCCGCGGCCGCGGCCGTTTCGGATACCGCCGCCTGCCAGTCTTCGGTGTGCTCGGCGGCGATGCCGCGCAGCCCGGAGCCGAAGGCCGACATCGTGGCCTCGGGGAAGACGACGAAGCGAGCACCCGCCTCGGCGGCCCTGCGGGCATAGGACCGCAGCTTGGCGAGGTTGTCCGAAACGGTGGTCGTCGAATTGATCTGCGCGAGTGCGAACTTCATGGCTTCAGGCTATCGCCCCGGTGATCCAGGCGGAACCCTGCTCAGCCGAGGTACTCGGTTCCGGGGCGACCACCTCGGCGCCGGCCGTGGGTGATGAAGTAGACGACCATGGCCAGGACGACCAGTCCGGCGCAGAGCAGGAACATTCCGCTGCCTCCGGTCAGGGGCATGAGTGCGCCGAGGACGATCGGCCCGACCCCGGATCCCGCGTCGAGGAGGAGGAAGAACGACGAGGTGGCCACGGGCACCCGGGCCATGGTCACCGACTTCACGGTGATCGCCTGCATGCACGGCATGAGCGAACCGAAGCCGAGTCCGACGAAGACGCCGGCGAGGACGATCCCCGGGGTCGTCGGCCACAGCGCGAGGAGGAGATTGCCGATGACGTTGAAGACGAAGACCGGGTAGACGACGAAATTGTCCCCGAGGGTGTCCTGCAGTCGGCCGACGAAGAGCCTGGCGAAGAGGGAGGCCACGGCGAAGGCGACGAAGAACAGGGAGGCGGCCGCAGCGACCCCGTTGTCGGCGGCATAACTGGCGAGGAACACGAGCGCGGCGGCATAGGCGATGCCGGCGATGAGCATGATGAAGCCGATGCGCAGTCCGTCGCGGTCGACGAGCGTCGAGGGTTTGAGGTGCCATTTCGTGCGCCGCTGGTAGTCGCTGAGCTCCTGCTTGGGCAGGCTGATGATGATGCAGAGGACGAAGGCGATGAGCGACATGATCGCCGAGGCGACGAAGAGCATCGGATAGTCGTAATGACGGGGAATGACCACGCCGAGGTAGGGGCCCAGTGCCGTGGACAGGGTCGTGGCGGTGCCGAAGTAGCCGGTGCCCTCACCTCGCCGGGAGGCCGGGATGACGCTCTGGATCGCGGTCATGATCGCCGTGTTGCCCGCACCGAAGGCGATGCCGTGGACGATGCGGACGACGAGGAGCAGGACGAGGCTGTCGGCGGCGAGGTAGGCCAGCGAAGCGAGAATCGAGACCGCCATGGTGATGACGAGCAGCTTCCGACGGCCGATGAAGTCGAGGTACTTCCCGGTGAGCACACGGGCGGCGACCGCACCGACGACGAACGCCGAGGAGGCGAAGCCGCCTGCCGCCTCGCCGGCGGAGAAGCGTGCCACGGCGTAACCGGCCATGGACGTCATGAGCAGGTAGAACACCATCGACATGGCCAGATTCAGGCAGATTCCGACGATGAAATCCTTCGTCCACAGCTGTGCGCGTGACACCGACGATCAGACTCTCTCTCCGTTGACTCCGAGGAACCCACTCATGCTATCGGCTCCGCGGAGACGACGATTTCCTGTCCACGATCGATGTGACTCAGCTCGCGATAAGATGGGTTCCATGACTCAGAAGAGAACTCCCTCAGCCATCGACGCCGTCGCCGAAGACTACGTCGACCGCTCACTCGCCCTCTCCCCGTCCCTGGCCCTCTACCTCGGCCTCGACGGTGCGAAGGGCTTCGACGACTACTCCCCCGCCGGACTCGCCGCGATCAACGAGCTGACCGTCGACACCCTCGAAAAGCTCGCCGAGGCGGAGAAGACTGCCGAGCTCGACGACATCGATCGCGTCACCGTCGACGCGATGCGCGACCGCCTCGGCGTCGACCGCGACTACTTCGAGGCCGGAATCAAACATGCCAGCCTCAACGTCATCGCCTCACCGCTGCAGGACATCCGCGATGCCTTCGACCTCATGCCCACAGAGACCACGGAGCATTGGGAGTCCATCGACACGACGCTCGCCGCGGTTCCGAACTCGGTCTCCGGGTACCGGGAGTCGCTGAGCCTGGCCAAGGAACGCGGCCGGGTCTCCGCCCGGATCCAGGTCGAGAAGGTCATCGAACAGGCCCGTGCGCTGGCCGAAGCGGGCAGCAACTTCGACACCCTGATCGCCGGTGCCGCCGAGGTGCCCGCGTCTCTGCGCGACCAGCTGGGCGGCCACGCCGAAGCGGCCCGCGCCTCCTTCGCCGAACTCGCCGACTTCCTCGCAAGCGAGCTGCTCCCGGCCGCTCCGGAGAACGAAGCCTGCGGTCGTGAGGCCTATGCCCTGTATTCGCGGGACTTCCTCGGCGCCGAGGTGGATTTCGACGAGACCTATGCCTGGGGACTCGAGGAGCTCGCCCGCATCGATGCGCAGCAGCGCCAGGTGGCCGAGAAGATCGCTCCGGGCAAGGACCTGTTCGAGGTCATGGCCCTTCTCAATAAGGACCCGGAACGGACCCTGCACGGTTCGGAAGCGCTGCGGGACTGGATGCAGACGGTCGCCGACGAGGCGATCACCGAGCTCGGCAAGTCCCACTTCGACATCCCCGAACCGGTGCGCACGATCGAATGCATGATCGCCCCGTCGGCGACCGGCGGCATCTACTACACGGGCCCGACCGATGACTTCTCCCGTCCGGGCCGGATGTGGTGGTCGGTGCCCGAGGGCGTCACCGAGTTCGCCACCTGGCAGGAGAAGACGACGGTCTACCACGAGGGGGTGCCCGGCCATCACCTGCAGGTCGGTCAGGCCACCTATGTCTCCGACACCCTCAATCGTTGGCGGCGGCTGATGTGCTGGGTGTCCGGGCACGGCGAGGGCTGGGCGCTGTATGCGGAGAAGCTCATGGCCGATCTCGGATTCATGGACGAACCCGGCGACTACCTCGGCATGCTCGACTCGCAGCGGCTGCGGGCGGCCAGGGTCGTCCTCGACATCGGCTTCCACCTCGGCCTCGAGGCTCCGGCCAGCCTCGGCGGTGGGATCTGGAACCGGGAGAAGGCCTGGCAGTTCCTCACCGACAACGTCGCCATGGACCGTTCCTTCCTCGCCTTCGAACTCGACCGCTACCTCGGGTGGCCGGGCCAGGCCCCGAGCTACAAGATCGGTCAGCGCCTGTGGGAGCAGTTCCGCGATGAGGCGAAGGCCGAAGCCGGTGCCGACTTCGATCTCAAGGCCTTCCACACGAAGGCCCTCAACCTCGGCTCGGTCGGCCTCGACACGCTCGGTCGGGCGATCAGGCGCTGAGCCCGAGGAGCCTGGCAGTCACCGCCGAGCCCGGCAATTACCGAGGTGACCCCGGGGCCCGGCACAGTCGGTGCCGGGTCACTCGCCGAGGTGGTCGCGTAGCGTCGACCCGGTGTAGTCGCGCCGGAAGCGGCCACGGTCCTGGAGGATCGGGACGACGAGATCGACCAAGTCCTCGAGGCTGCCCGGCAGTGCCGGCGGCATGAGGTTGAAGCCGTCGGCCGCTCCCCGGTCGATCCACCGCAGAATCTCATCGGCGATGTGCTCCGGAGTGCCGATGAAGGTGGCGTGTCCCCCACCGGCGGCGAGGTAGCCGAGAAGTTCGCGCACCGTCGGCCGGGTGGTCTCGATGATCCGCAGCACCGTGGCGTAGCGTCCCTGCGGACCGGTGAACTCCTCGAGTGGGGGCAGTTCCGGGACGGGACCGTCGAGGTCCCAGTCGGAGGTGCCCTGCCCGGTGAAGTAGGCCAGCTGGCGCAACGAGTCCGCGACGGGCAGCAGGTCGTTGAGTTCGGCCTAGAGCTCCCTGGCCCCTGCCTCGCTCGGTGCCACATAGGTGACGAGCCCGGGCATGACCGTGACCGAGTCGGGGTCGCGTCCGGCGGTCGCGGCACGGGCGAGGACGTCCTGCCTGTATTCGAGTGCCTGTTCGAAGTCCCAGGCGACCGCGTAGACGCCGTCGGCGAACCGGGCCGCCAGGTCCCGGCCCGGCGCGGAGGCGCCGGCTTGGAAGATCACCGGTCGGCCCTGCGGGGTCGAGGGGATGTTGAGCGGGCCCGCCACAGAGAAGTGATCGCCTGAGTGGTCGATCGACTGCAGTCGATCGACTGCAGTCGAGATTCGTCGACATAGTCACCGTCGCGATCGGCGAGGATCGCCTCGGCCGGCCACGAGTCCCAGAGCCTGAGCATCACCGAGGTGAATTCCTCGGCCCGAGCGTAGCGCTGCGCATGCGCGGGCAGTCCGTCCATGCCGTGGTTGCGTGCCTCGGCGTCGGTCGTCGAGGTCACGATGTTGACCCCGGCCCGGCCACCGGAGATGTGGTCGAGGCCGGCGAGGATCCGCGCCGCGTGGAACGAATCCCAGAAGCTCGCCGAGATCGTGCTCACCAGTCCGATATGCGCCGTCGCTCGGGACAGTACGGTCAGGGTGGTCAGCGGTTCGAGAAGCCACCGCGGGCCGTTCGCCAGGCCCGGGACTCCGGCCGACTGTCCGTCGGCGAGGAAGAAGGCGTCGAACCGTCCGCGTTCGGCGATCCGAGCCAGTTCCTCCCAGTAGGTGATGTCGCCGAGGCGCTCGACCGTCGAATCCTCGGCCCGCCAGGCCGCCGAATGGTGTCCGCAGCCGTGGGCGAAAAGATTGAGATGGACCGGACGATGCGGCGTCGGGTCGTGGGGCGTCTGGTCGTGAGACATCCGTTCTTCACCAGTCCTCCGTCGACGACGAGATTCTGACCGGTGATCCCCCGCGACCAGGGTGAGGCGAAGATGAGTGCGGAGTCGGCGAATTCCTCCGGGGTGGTCACCCGCTGCAGCGGGGTACCGGCGGCGATTCCGTCGAAGACCTCTGCGGGTGTCGCGGCGCTGGCGTCCGTGGTGCGCAGCAGGCCGCCGCTGAGCATATTCACCCGCACCTGCCTGGGCCCGAGGTCGGCGGCGAAGGTTCTCGTCAGCGACAGCAGCGCCGCCTTCGCCGCAGTGTAGTCGTGGTAGGGCATGACCGGGTTCTGGAACAGGTTGGTGCCGATGTTGATGATCCGGCCCGATCCGGCCTGTGCGAATCCGGCCAATGCGGCCTGGGTGGTGTTCGTCGCCGCTCCGACGGCACCGTGGAACTGTGCCGTCAGCGCTTCGACGGTGATCTCCTCGGCGTGGGGTCGGGCATCGCCGTTGAAGGAGAAATCGATGAGTGCGTTGTTGACCACCGTGGTGATCGGAGCCGCGAAATGCGCAGCCGCCTCGGCGAACAGGGCGTCGACCTGTGACCGATCACGAACGTCGGCGCGGATCGCGACGGCCCGGTCGGGATGCTCGGCGGCGAGCCGGCGAGCGGAGTCTTCACTGGTGAGGTAGTTGATGACGACCTTGGCGCCCTCGCGGAGGAAAGCCCTGGTGAGGCTGAGTCCGAGCCCGCGGGCGCCCCCGGTGATGAGGACGATCTGCTCGTTGATCGGCGGGTTGCTCGTGGTCTGGTCGGTGGTCTCGCTCATGTGCGTTTCCTTATGCTCATGGCGAAGGAACGCCGTACGGGTCGACGGATGGACGATCACCGAGGGGTCACCTCGGTGACGGTGCGCAGTCGATCCTGCGGACAATCCCTTCGCCGGTACTAACCGGATCAGGTTCGACGGGTGTTCTCTCAGCCCTCGCTCGGGGCACCCCGTGTCACTGCCTGCGACCATAGCACGAGCCTGCACCACCGCGAACCGCAATCTCGCGGTCGAATCCTGCCTTCGAATCAGCCGCCTTCGATTCCCGTCCAAGCAGGACCGACAATGAGAGAATGACCAGGTGAAGAACAATGACACTCCACGCTCAGAGACAGTGCGGGTCACCGATGCCCTGCGCAATGAGATCATCGACGGAGTCAGGAATCCCGGAGACCGACTCGTCGAGAGGAACCTCGCGGCCGAACTCGGAGTCTCCCGCGTCCCGGTGCGCGAAGCGCTCAAACAGCTTGCCGCCGAGGGGCTGGTGACGAACAGACCCAACACCTGGTCGACTGTCCGCGACTTCTCCCCCAGCGACATCGCCGATCTCAACGAGGTGCGCACGGTCTTCGACACCCTGTCCTTCGAACTCGCCGCGCAGCGCCACACCCGCGACGGACTCGCGCGCTTGGAAGCGACGATGCAGAAGGGGCAGGAGCTGTCTCGGGCCGGGGATGCCGTCGGCGCTCATCGCTGTGCTGCCGAGTTCCATGCGATCGTCACTGAGCTCTCGGGCAATCAGCTCCTCGTCGAGATCGGCGAGCTGCTCGATTCCCGCATGCGCTGGCAGCTGAGTCAGCATGATGACCTCGATTTCGTCGCCACCGAGCACGCCGAACTCTACGAAGCCATCGCCCGCCGGGACCAGAGCAGGGCCCGCGAGCTGGCGATTCGGCACCTGGGCACCAGCCAGGAGCAGCACGACAAGCACAAGGAGCGTCTGGCCAATTCGCCTGGCGGCGACGATGCCGAGGAATCACCCGGTCCGAACTGAGTTCCGGGGCCGCGGCAAACTCAGAGCTCTTGCGCTGCGGGTACTTCAGTCCGCTTCGTGCGCGGAGACGGCTGCGTTCTCACCCAGAGGCCAGCCGCGCATCTGCTTCGGCCTGGCCGGCGCATAGGTGCGCACCTTCGAGGTCGACAGGCCGAGGCCGACAAGTGATTCGGCGAGTCTGACTGCGGCCGTGACTCCGTCGACGACCGGGACCTGGCACCGGTCGACGATCGAGTTCGCGAGCTCCGCCATTCCCCCGCAGCCGAGAACGATGACCTCTGCACGATCACGCTCGACCGCCTCGGCGGCCTGCTCCGTGATCGCGGCGACGGCACGTTCGGGCTCGTTCTCCAACTCGAGCACGGCCATCCCGGAGGCCCGCACCGAGGCGCAGTGGGTGTGCAGTCCGGCCAGGAGCAGCCGATCCTCGATCAGCGGCACGGTGCGATCGAGGGTGGTCACGACCGAGAAGCGACGGCCGAGGAACATCGCCAGGCCCGCTCCCGCCTCGGTGATGTCGATGACCGGAACGTCGAGGAGTTCCTGCAGGCCTTCCCTGCCGTGCTCGCCGTAGCCGGCTTGGATCACGGCATCGAAGTCGCCTTGGTGCTTGAGCACGGCGTCCATCACCCCGAGCGCGGCGAGATGGCTCTCGACGTTGCCCTCACAGGACTCGGCTCCGAACGTCGGGGTCACCCCGATGATCTCTGTGCCCGCCGAGGCGGCCGACCGGGCCGCTGCGGCGATGCCTTCGGTCATCGATTCGGTGGTGTTGACGTTGACGACGAGGATCTTCACTGAGGTCTCCTGGGGTGCGGGTCGATTGAGGTGCGGGTCGGTGTGCGGTCGGGGTACGGGGCGTTGTGTGGTCGGTGTGCGGGGCGGTGGTGTGCAGTCGGGGCGGCACGTCGCGCAGCGCAGCGCTGCATTGTCGGCGGGTGGTGCGCACGGCTCAGTGGGTCGTCGGCACCGCGATCTCTTCGCCGTCGACCTCACGGAAGGTGAAGTCGCGGCGGGCGATGAAGAAGTAGATGAGCGCCGCCAGGGCAGCCCCGCTGAACCAGGAGAACTCGGACAGGCCGGCGAAGGCCGGCACCAGGGCGAAGACCAGCGAGATCGCCGAGGCGGGAACGAAGGCCCCGATCGCCCGCCAGTTGACACCGTGGTGATAGAAGTACTCGCCGTCGTTCGCCTCGGTGTAGAGCTGCGGGACGTTGACCTTCGTCTTCCGGATCACCCAGTAGTCGACCATGATGATGCCGAACAGGGGTCCGAGCAGGGCACCGAGTCCGCCGAGGAAGTAGACGATGACGACAGGTGAGTCATAGAGGTTCCACGGCAGGATGACGAAGCCGATGACGGCCGAGATGATCGCCGCCGAACGGAAGTTGAGGTGCCGCGGGAACAGGTTCGTCAGTGCATAGGTGGGAGCGACGAAGTTCGCCATGAGGTTGACCGCGACGGTGAGTACGAGCAGGGCCAGGGACGCCAGTGCCAGCAGGATCGGATTGCCGATGGCCTGGACGATATCGGCCGGCGAGGAGATGACGGTGCCGTCGATCTCGTACTGGGCCCCGGCCAGGGAGATGACGACGAGGCCGAAGACGAGCATGTTGATGGGGATTCCCCAGAAGTTTCCGACGACGATCGAGCCCTTCTTCTTCGCAGCGCGGGTGAAGTCGGAGAAGTTGAGCACGAAGGTGCCGTAGATCGCCACCCACAGGGAGCCGCCGCCGAGGATGTGCATCCACATCGGCCATCCGGTCAGTGCATCGTCTCTCGACCAGGCGATGGAGAAGTCCACGCGGGCGAGCATCCAGATCGCCAGGGCGAGGAAGGTGACGAGGATGATGGGACCGGCGATGGCCTCGTACTTGCGGATCATCTCCATGCCGTAGCTGACGATGATGACCTGGACGATCCAGAGCAGGGTGAAGGAGAACCAGCCGAGGCCGGAGAGTCCGAGGAATTCGGTGTCGGCCCAGGTCTGCAGGCCGGGCACCAGTGAGATGAGCAGAACGTTGAGCACGCTCGAGGCGAGGTATGTCTGGATGCCGAACCAGGCGATGGCGACGATTCCCCTCACCGAGGCGGCCAGCTGGGCACCGTGGATGCCGAAGGCGATCCGGCTCATCACCGGATAGGGCACGCCGGTCTTGTGCCCCATGAACCCGGAGAGGGTGAGCAGGAAGAAGAGGAGTGCCGCACCGACGAGGAGTGCGACGAGAATCTGCCACGCACCGAGCCCGAGTGCGAAGAGTCCGAGTGCGAACCCGTAGTTGCCCAGCGAATGGACGTCGTTGGCCCACAGGGTGAAGACGCTGTAGGCGGTCCAGCTGCGTCCTTCCTTCTGACTCGGGGCGAGGTCGGAATTGTAGAACCGGGGGCTGATGCGATGAGCAGCCAGCTGCTCTTGGCTCGGTCCCAGGCGCTGCGGCACGGACTCGTTCGTGATTTCGGCTTTCCTCATACGGCTCACTGCTCACATCCGAAGGGCAGACCGCTGGGATACCAAATTATCGCTCGCGGCTCTGCGACGCTGATTACTGTCCGAGCCAGCGTAACCTGGCTCACATCAGGTTCGCAAGAGCGAGTTCCTCTGGATCTCACGGGCCGCAGCGCTTCAGGACGCTTCGAGCAGATCGCACAGATCGAACAGGACCCGCATCACCGCATCATGACGGCGCCCCTCGTTTGGCATACCATTAGTTGAATCGTTCCAGTCTATGCTTCGTCTTCGACGTCCTTGGCGGTCGGATCCCACTTCACGATGCCCACGGCGATGGCTCCGGCCAGCGGCGCGCAGGCGACGATCCAGAACACTCCGGTGCCCAGTGAGGCCGCGAGGATCGGGAACATGATGAGCGAGACGATCGAGAAGGCCCGCAGCACGGACTGGTTGAATCCGATGCCGATGCCGCGCAGCCGTGTCGGGTAGGACAGCGTGGCGTAGTTCATCAGGTTCGCGCCGGGTCCGCCCGCCTGGGCGAAGACGAAGGCGGCGAGCATCGCCACCGAGACGAGGACGAGCGCCCCGCTGGGGATGCCGACGACGGCGAGCAGGGCCAGGGCGATCGCCTGGATCACGAAGCCGACCAGTGTGATCCTGCGGGTGCCGAAGCGGTTGACGATGGTCATGCCCAGCAGTCCGCCGATCGCGCCGAAGCCGAGGTTGATGATGAGCGAGGACACGATCGTGATCAGCGGGGTCTGGTGGAACAGGGTGGTGATGATGAGCGGGGTGCCGTAGGCGACGGCGTTGTAGCCGAAGGTCGAGAACACGGAGACGCAGAGTGCGACGATCGTGCGCACCCGGTAGCGGGGAGCGAAGAGTTCGGCGAAGCCGCTCCACTGTCCTCCCGCAGGCTTGGTCTGAGCTCCTCCGGTCGCGGATGAGCCGCCGAGGGCGTCGGGGGCGAGTTCGACTTCGAGGTTGTGATGGGTGCGCATGACGTCG
The DNA here is from genome assembly GCF_047300845.1 of Brevibacterium sp. GP-SGM9. NCBI lineage: Bacteria > Bacillati > Actinomycetota > Actinomycetes > Micrococcales > Brevibacteriaceae > Brevibacterium > Brevibacterium sp. GP-SGM9. The sequence goes on from NZ_CP178563.1 coordinate 934,570, forward strand.
ACGGCCGCACGCAGATCACCCTGGTTCGCCAGCCATTCCGGTGATTCCGCGAGGTAGCGGCGGCGCACCAGGAGCACGATGAGCGCGGGGACGGCTCCGAATCCGACGACGATGCGCCAGAGGATGGCGTGCTGTTCGTAGGGCAGGCTGATGAAGATGATGAGCACGACGAGGTAGCCGATGCCGGTGGCTGTGTACCAGGCCGGTGACCAGGCGTTGACGCGCTGTGAGCGGTTGCCCTTGCCCTTGAGTTTGGAGAACTCGGCGAGGAAGGCCATGGCCACCGGCAGGTCGAGGCCGACCCCGATGCCCATGACGAATCGGAAGGCGATGAGCACCCATTCGTTCGGTGCGAGTGCGCAGCCGATGGCGGCGACGACGAAGAAGACCATATCGGCCATGAACAGCTTGTAGCGTCCGAAGCGGTCCACGAGGTACCCGCCGAAGAGGGCGCCGATGACGGCCCCGATCATGATCGAGGCGTTGACCAGCCCGGTCATGAACCCGGAGAGGCCGAACTGCTCTTGGATCGCGGTGATGCCGAAGGCCAGCGAGGAGAAGTCGTAGGCGTCCATGAAGATCCCGCCGAGGGCGAGGATGATCACGGCCTTCGTCTTCGTGCCTTGGGAGCCGAACTCGGCGAGGATCGCATGGATGTCGGAGGCGCTGCGGACGGTGCGGGTGTTCACCGCACCGGCGGCGATGTCTGGATTGCTCACAAGCGACGATTATGACGCTTCGAGTCGACGCCGCCGCAGTCATGCGTCACACGGCGTCACTCATGTGCGCAGCCTCACAGGTGCGATTCACACGCGCCGCTCACTCCAGTTCGACTCCGCGCTTCTCCGGGAGCAGGAACATCGCGAGGAACTGGATGACGTAGATCAGCGGCAGCAGCGCGAGAGCGAAGCCGAAGCCCAGGGATCCGGCCAGCAGCGCGATGACCATCGGGGCGAGTCCGCCGAGGGCGCGTCCGATGTTGAAGATGACGTTCTGCGCGGTGGCGCGGATCGCGGTCGGGTACATCTCCGCCAGCAGTGCGCCGTGGCCGCCGAGCATGCCGTTGGCGAAGGCTCCCATGAAGAAGCCGCCGGCGAGAAGTGCGCTCGGGTCGCGCAGCTGGCTGTAGACGAGGATCGAGACGATGGCCCCGCCCTGGAAGATCCTGAAGGCGGGTCGTCTGCCGAGTCGGTCGGCGACCTGGCCGAAGATGAGGATGCCGGCGAGCATGCCGATCACGGTGACCGCGGTCCACAGCGACCCCTTGGTCACGCCGAGGTCCATCTGCTCCGAGAGGTAGTTCGGCAGCCAGGTGATGATGCCGAAGTATCCGAAGTTCTGCACCGTGGTGAGGATCGTCAGCGCCACCGTGATCTTGACCGTCGCACGGTCCTTGACGAGTGCGCGAAGTTTGGCGGCGAAGGACTCATGATCTTTCGCCTCAGCTCCGCCGCCCTCGTCCTGCTGTGAGCGCACGAACGTCTCGGGCTCTTCGACTCCGCGGCGGATGACGAAGGCGAAGAGTGCGGGGAAGAGCCCGATGACGAAGAGCGCCCGCCACCCCCAGGCGGCGATGACCGGGCCCGAGACCACGGCGGCGGCGAAGACTCCGAGTTGGAAGCCCACGCCCACCCATGAGGTGGCCCGCGCACGCTGGTCGGCCTTGACCGCCTCGGCGGCCAGTGCCATGCCGATGCCGAACTCGCCTCCGATGCCGATTCCGGCGATGAACCGGTAGACGGCGAGGTCCCAGTACCCCTGGGCAAGGGAGGAGAGTCCCGTGAACACGGCGAAGATGATGACGGTCCAAGTGAGGACCTTGACGCGTCCGAGGCGGTCGGCGAGGGCGCCGAAGACGATGCCGCCGAGGACCGCTCCGAGGAGGGTGATCGTCGACAGGGAGCCTGCCCGGACGTCGCTGAGTCCGAAGGAGGCGATGATTCCCGAGAGGGCGAAGCTGAGGATGAGGAGGTCGAAGCCGTCGAGTCCGTAGCCGATGGCCGCTGCGAAGAGGGCCTTGCGCTGGTACCTCGGCGCCGAGGTGGTCGCGGAGTTGGGCTGGGACGTCGCTGCGCGCATGCGGGATCCTTGTGAGGTTCGGCGGATCGGAAAATGGCCGCAGACCATTATCCACCAGACACGACCGGCCGGTGAACTCGCGCTGTCACCGGCCGGTCGCGACAGTGTGGTGCCTAGACCGCGGCGCCCTGTCCCAGTCGGAATCCGGCGCCCTTGTGGTCCTCGGGCAGCCGTGGTCCCTGCCCGGTGAGCTGCTCGCGCACCGTGGCTCCGGCGACCGGTTCAGGCAGCAGTCCGCGACGGCGCAGTTCGGGTGAGACGTACTTCGTGAACCGCTCGGCGTCGGCGGGCCGGACTGCCGCCGCGATGTTGAACCCGTCGATGTCGGCCTCGGTCATCCACCGTTCGAATTCGTCGACGATCGTCGCCGGGGATCCGGTGATGACGGGTCCGCGGCCGCCGATGGCGACGAATTCGGCGAGGTCGCGAATCGTCCAGGTCTTGTCTCCGGCCATCGTGGTGAAGGAGGCGAGCGCCGACTGGTTCGCATCGGTGGTGACGTATTCGAGCGGATCCTCGGGTGCGGCTCCGGACAGGTCCACACCGGTCCAGCCGCCGAAGAGGGAGAGCGCGGATTCGGTGTCGACGTAGCGCGTGTAGTCGGCCAGTCGCGCCTCGGCGGCCTCATCGGTGTCGTCGACGATGACGGTGGCGAGCGCGAAGATCTTCACGCTGTCACGGTCACGGCCGCGCTCCTCGAGCCCGTCGCGGACCTTGTCGACCCAAGTGCGCAGGATCTGCGGTGTCGGTCCGGAGAAGAAGATCGCCTCGGCGTGGTCGAGGGCGAACTCCTGACCGCGCTTCGACGCTCCAGCCTGGAACAGCAGCGGCGTGCCCTGCGGTCCGGGGAGGGCGAGCGCCTGACCGGGGACGGAGAAGAACGTGCCGTCGTGGTTGATGTCGTGGACCTTCTCGGGGTCGACGAAGACGTTCGCCTCGGCGTCGGCGCGGAGGGCGTCGGGGGCGATCGAACCCTCGAAGAGCTTGTACATGATGTCCATGTACTCATCGGCCCGGTCATAGCGCTCGTCATGCGGGATCTGCCCCTCGAGCCCGAGGTTGCGGGCCGCGGAGTCGACGTAGCTGGTGACGATGTTCCAGGCCACGCGACCGCCGGTGAAGTGGTCGAGGGTCGTCAGGGTCCGCGCCAGCAGGTAGGGCTGCTCATAGGTCACCGAGGCGGTGACCCCGAAGCCCAGCGTCTTGGTCGCCGCTGCCATGGCGGGCACGGCGACGAGCGGGTCGAGCAGCGGGAACTGCACTCCCCCGCGGTTGGTGACATCTGCGTTGCCGCCGTAGACGTCGTAGACGCCGAGGATGTCGGCGAGGAAGAGCGAGGAGAAGCCGCCCTCTTCGAGGGTTGCGGCCAGGTCGGTCCAGAAGGACAGCTGGGTGAAGTCTTCGACGCGGGACTCCGGGTGCCGCCACAGTCCCGGCGACTGGTGGACGGGGGTCATCATGTCGAAGGCGTTGAGAGTGATCGGTTTCGTCATCGTGTTCCTCTTTCGTGGTGAGTCAGGACGGTCCGGGGTGTCACGCCTCGGCGGGGGCCCGGTTCCGGGCCTGGTCGCGTGCCGGGTCTTTGGCGCCGAGGGCGGCGATGAGTGAGAGCAGGCACAGCAGGGTGAGGTAGCCGCAGATCAGCCAGGGTGACTTCCCGCCGGCGACGTAGAGCAGGGCTGCGACCATCGGCATGATTCCGCCGCCGATGACAGTGCCGAGCTGGTAGCCCATGTTCACTCCGGAATAGCGGACCTCGATGGGGAACTGCTCGGCGAACCAGGCCGCCTGGGGGCCGTAGATGGCGTCGTGGGCGAGGTTCATGCCGAGGATGACGACGATGGGCAGGAAGGCCAGCGGACCCGCGTCGAGGAAGGCGAAGAAGATCCACCCGAACACGGCCACGCCGATGATGCCGCCGATCGTCACCTGTCGGCGTCCGACCCGGTCGGAGACCCAACCCCACAGAGGCCCGGTGAAGAGTCCGATGGCGGAGGCGATCATCACCGCGGTCACTCCCGAGGTGGAATCGTCTCGGTTCTCTGCCAGATAGCTGAGCATGTAGACGGTGATGAGGTAGAAGACGCTGTTCTGGGCCAGGCGGAGTCCGATCGTCACCAGCAGAACGCGGGGGTGCTGGGTGATGACATCGCGCAGGGGCGCCTTGGCGACCTTGCCCGAGTCCTTGAGTTCCTGGAACTCCGGTGCATCGGCGACGCCGAGACGGATCCAGAGTCCGAGCCCGACGAGCAGGGCGGAGGCGAGGAACGGGATGCGCCAGCCGAAGGAGGCGAACTGCTCCGGGGTGAGCAGATTCTGCACGAGGAAGAAGGCGCTGGTGGCCAGGAGCATGCCCGCAGCCGAGCCGATCTGGGTGAAGGAGCCGAAGAACCCGCGTTTGCGCACGGGTGCGTGTTCGACCGAGAGCAGTGCCGATCCGCCCCATTCGGCGCCCGCGGAGAGGCCTTGCACGATGCGCAGGACGACGAGGGCGACGGCGGCCCACCAACCGATGGACTCGAAGTTCGGCACCAGGCCGATGAACGTCGAGGCGATTCCCATGGACAGCAGGGAGACGACGAGGAGGGCCTTGCGCCCCACTCGGTCTCCCAGGTGTCCGGCGATGATTCCCCCGAGAGGGCGGGCGAAGAATCCGACGGCCAGGCTGGCGAAGGCGGCGAGGCGGCTGCCGAGTTCGCTGTCACTGGGGAAGAACTGGACGTTGAAGATCAGGGCGGCGGCGGTGCCGTAGAGGTAGAAGTCGTACCATTCGATCGTGGTTCCGGCGAAGGCCGAAGCCAGCACCCGCTTCTTCCCGTCGAACACCCGCCGAGGCGGGTCTTCGGTGATGGTCGCGGCTGACGATGATGTCACGACGGGTTCTCCTCGCGGTCGGGGTTCACGACAGGTCGTTGAGCAATCTAGGGACTGCGAGTCGAGGCGCGGTCGATTTTCGTCATCACGAGACTTTGAGTGTCATACGGGGACACATGTCATTTCCCATGACGGAATGCCGGTGCTTTTGTCCCGAACCTTTGCCATGATCAGAAAGACGAACACAGATGCGCTGAGCGAAATTCATGGTGAACGGAAATGCGGAGGCAGAGGAATGACTACCCACACGGTGACGCCGACGAACCTGCGTGAGACCTTCTCGCACTTTCCGCAGGGTGTGGCACTGCTGTCTGCGGAGATCGACGGTGCACCGCTGGGGCTCGTCGCCTCGACGCTGACCGTGGGCGTCTCCCTCGACCCTCCCCTGGTCAGTGTCGCCGTCCAGAACAGCTCGGCGACCTGGCCCACGTTGCGCACGGCCCCAGCCCTGGGCATCTCGCTGCTCGGCATGCATCAGTCTGCCTTGGCTCGTCAGCTGGCATCGAAGGACCGCGACCACCGCTTCGACGGTATCGACCCCGATATCGCCTCCGATGGGGCGCTGACGATTCCCGGCAGCCCGGCCCGCCTGTGGACGCGCCTGCACAGCGAGCTCGAAGCCGGCGACCACACGGTGGCGCTGCTCGAAGTCCTCGAGGCCGATGACGCCGCCGGCACCGAGGCGCTCGTGTTCCACCGCAGCGAGTTCAAGGGACTGCGCGTGTCCTGACAACAGCGCCCGCTCTGACGGCGTGCCCTGACGGCATCGCCCCCTGCCATTGACTCTCACTCGAACACGTGTTCGAATGAGAGCATGCGGTGGAACCCTCAGAATCAGACCGAGCAGGTGGCCGGACTCTTCGGAGTCAACGGGCTGCTGCGCACGGTGCGCGCCCCGGAGTTCGCGGGCATGGCCTTTCATGAGGTGCTCGCGAAATCGGCCCTCAATCGGGTTCCGCCGGCGAGCTCGATGCCCTTCACCTGGACGGTGAATCCCTACCGCGGCTGCTCGCATGCCTGCGTGTACTGCTTCGCCCGCAGCACCCACCGATACCTCGACCTCGATTCCGGCGAGGACTTCGATCGGCAGGTCATCGTCAAGATCAACACCCCCGAGGTGCTCGCCGCCGAGGTGAGCAAGCCGAAGTGGACGCGCGAGCTCGTCGCACTGGGGACGAACACCGACCCCTATCAGCGAGCGGAAGGTCGTTATCGGCTGATGCCGGGCATCATCTCCGCGCTGGCCGAGCACGGCACTCCGATGTCGATCCTGACCAAGGGAACCCTGCTTCGCCGCGATCTGCCGCAGCTCGCCCGGGCCGCCGAGGACGTGCCGGTCGAGATCAGCATGTCCATCGCCGTCCACGACGACGAGCTGCAGCAGGCACTCGAACCGGGCACCCCGACCACCTCGGCGAGGCTGGCGACCGTCCGCGCCGCGGCGGACCTCGGTTTCGAGGTCACGGTCTTCCTCATGCCCGTGCTGCCCAAGCTCACCGACTCCTTCGAACACCTCGATGCCGCATTGTCGGCCATCAGGGAAGCCGGGGCTTCCCGCGTCGTCTACGGCGCGCTGCATCTGCGGCCCGGAGCACGTGAGTGGTTCTTCTCGTGGCTCGAGCGCGAACATCCAGAGCTCCTCCCCCGCTACCGCCGCATGTATGCGCGATCTCCCTATGCTTCGAAGGAGTACCGGTCCTGGCTGGCGGCGAGGATCAATCCGCTCATCGATCGCTACGGCCTGCGCGGATCGGGCGATGACGACTATCCGAAGACGGCACGAACCGCTCGGCGCCCGAACTCGGCCGGCCACGTTCAGGCACCCGCCGTCGAACTCCAGCCTCCCCTGCAGCGCGCACTGTTCTGAGGGGCAGCAGCGCCCCGCGACCGCAGCCGGCTCGCCCCGGCATTCGCGTCAGACCGGCACGATGACTCAGCGGCGATGGAGGCGGACGTATTCGCCCGGAGTGACACCGAATTCCTTGGCGAACGCCTCGATGTAGCCGCCGGCCGTCGCGAATCCGACCGTGGAGCCGACCAGATGCACGGGAGTTCCGGCCATCAGCGAGGACAGGGAGGACAGCAGCCGCGTCCGTGTCCGCCAGCGCGCGAATCCGTGTCCGGTCTGGGACTCAAACGCTCGCGCCAACGTCCGTGAGCTCACTCCCTGGAGGGCGGCCCAATCGCTCAGCAATCTCTGCTCTCCCGGATCCGCAACGATCGCCTCGGCGACGGCGCGGGCCGCGGGGTGAACGGGCAGCGGCAGCGTCGTCTCCCTGTCATCGGCATCGCCGAGCAGATCGAGGAGCAGACGGGCGCACGCCTCCCGCCGAGTCGGACTCAGCGCTCGGCCGGGAATATGCCGCATGATCTCTGCGATGAGCGGATCACGGCGGAGCGCCCGGGTCCGCGCCCATTTCTCTCCGGTGGGGCGGAGCCTCGGGTTGAGGTAGATGCTCACGGTCGCTCCGGGGCCCAACAGCCGGTTCGAATGGAGGGTTCCGGCCGGAATCCACACCATGGTGTCGCTGTGCACGAGCCACCGATGGCCCCCGACGACGACTTCCATCCCGCCGTCGGGAAACCAATAGAGCTGATCCTGGTCGTGGCTGTGCGGCGCGAATGACTCGGCGGAATGTTCGGCGCCGGAAAAAGTCGCATCTGTCACTTCAGCGGCATCGTGGGCCGCCATGTTCCCGTCCTCGCCGTGTCCTGCTGACATTTCAGCCCTCCTCTTCGTCACAGATGACAGTACAGTGTCACCTCACCTTCATGACTGTCCGAACGGCCGAGTGGAGTCCCATCGCGGTTGAGGATAGCCTTACCTGCAGATCGGACCGCGCTGGCCGGCCGATACTCCCAGCGACCAGCATTCCCGGAAGAGAGCCTCCATGTCCCTGCGTCACAGGATCAGACCCGCCGCGCCGCTCGTCGCCATCGCGACCGCACTGCTGGTGACGGCGTGCTCCTCGTCTCCATCGGCCCCCCAGTCGGATCCGAGCGCTTCCGACTCTGCGGGAGGATCCTTCCCTGTGACCGTCGACCACGCCTATGGCTCGACCACGATCGAGGCCGAACCGAAGTCGATCGTCACACTCGGCCTCTCCGACCAGGATCCTCTGCTGGCACTCGGTGTCGCACCGACGGCCGTCGCGCCCTGGTGGGGCGACTACGAGTACGCGACCTGGCCCTGGGCGCAGGACGAACTCGGCGATGCGCAGCCGACGGTTCTCAACGGCGGCGTCCGCGATGATTCCAATCCGCCGATCGAGGAGATCGCCGAGCTCGAACCCGACCTCATCATCTCCCTGTACAACGGCACCACGAAGGAGCAGTACGAACAGCTCTCCGAGATCGCTCCGGTGGTCGTCCCGGACGAGGAGTACACGAACTTCTCGATCACCTGGCAGGAGGCGACCCGAGCAACCGGAGAGGCCCTGGGGCGAGAGGAGGAGGCTCTCGAGCTCGTCGACGAACTCGAGAGATCATTTGCCGATATCGCGAAGGAGCATCCCGAGTTCGCCGGCAAGGAGGCGATCGTGGCCGAGAGATTCGAAGCCGGCGAGTCCGTCGTGCGGACCGGCAATGACGTGCGCGCCCAGTTCTTCTCCCAGCTCGGATTCACCGTGCCCGAGGCGATCGCAGAGTTCAAGCCGAACGATGCCGGGGAGGTCTATGTCCCCGACGAGCGCATCGATGAGCTCTCGAAGGACCTGCTGGTCTGGAACGCGGGCTTCAGTCCCGAGGCGAAGAAGACCGTCGAGGATCTCGGACTCTATCGGGATCTGCCGGTGGTGCGCGGTGATGACGTCCTCTGGGTCGAAGACGAGGTCGTCTCCGGCGCGTTCAGTTGGGGAACGATTCTCAGCCTCGACTACGCACTCGACGAGATGGTGCCGCAGATCAGCCGCACGCTGAAGTAGGCCCCGGCCCTCTCGCGGCTCCGGGCGCAGGCCGGGAATAGCCTCGCCTCCGATGGGGTTGTGCGTGTCATGAAGATCGAGATCTGGTCGGACATCGCATGTCCGTGGTGCTACATCGGCAAACGTCGCTTCGAGACCGCCCTGAACGGGTTCGAGCACAGGGACGACGTCGAAGTCGAGTGGCGCAGCTTCCAGCTCGACCCGACGCTGCCCGCCCACTATGAGGGCACCGAGACCGACTACCTCAGCCGGTCCAAGGGCATGCCGGCCGAGCAGGTCGAGCAGATGTTCGCCCATGTGGCGAAGGAGGCCGCCGGTGAAGGCCTCGACTACGATTTCGACTCGATCGTCGTCGCCAACAGCTTCACCGCCCACCGATTCCTCCACCTCGCCAAGACTCACGGGCTGATGGCCGAGGCCAAGGAGACGCTGCTGTCGGGTCACTTCGAACACGGGCGGGACATCGGGGACCTCGACTACCTCGCCGAGGTGGGGCAAACCCTCGGCATCGACGCCGCGGAGACCCGCCGAATCCTCGCCGGCGAGGACTTCAGCGCCGAGGTGAAGGCCGATATCGCCGAGGCACAGGCTCTCGGCGCGAACGGAGTCCCCTTCTTCGTCATCGACCGCAGATACGGAATCTCCGGCGCTCAGTCGCCGGATGCCTTCGCCCATGCGCTCGAGACCGCCTGGGGTGAGAGTCAGAAGCTCACCGTGCTGACCGGCAACGGCTCGGAGAAGGACTCCCCGTCAGGCGAGACGTATCCCGATGGAGCGGTCTGCGGTCCCGAGGGCTGCAACTGACCCCGAGACTTCGCCCGTCCGGCGCAGCTGGGAACATTGACCATGATGCGCCTGGGTACGGGGCGACTCAGAGGTAGGGCACTGCCGGGTAGCGGATCGCCCCATCGGGCGCGGTCACGGGGCCTGCGAGCATTCCCGCGGCGGCGTCGATGAGGAACCGTCCGACCTGCTCCCATGTGCCTTTGTGTTCGCCGTCGTTCATCTTCGCCTCCTGGTCGGCGCTGACACCGATGACCATGTGAGCGAGCAGATAGGCCCGGCCGCGAAGCACACTGGTCGGGATGCCCTCGACATCGCCGCCGAAGAATCGGAGATCCTCGGGCAGACCGGACTCCGCCACCACGGACCTCATGATCTCAACGGCCGAAGGCACGGTTCCCACCTGCGAGAGGAACTGAGCACGCCAACTCGGCGAGGGCAGCCCGGCGAAGACGGCGAACAGCGGACCGAGCCGGGCACGGACGAAGTCGTGGATGCTCGGGGCGCTCCCCAGCCCGTCGATGACCTCCTGCCTGTGCACGGCCACCTCAGCGACATGCCGCTCGACAAGCGCACGCAGAAGACCGTCACGACCGCCGAAATGGTAGGCCACGGCCGAATGATTGGCCGCACCGGCGTGCTCGACGATGCGGCGGTTCGAGACGGCGTCGATGCCGTGGACGGCGAACAGCTCCTCCGCGGCGTTAAGCAGCGTTTCCCGGGCCCGGTCGCTCTGCAGTCCCATATCCTCATCTTCCGTCATCGCCGGACCACCGCGAACACGGCGGTCGAACGGCCTCGGCGCTCCGGCCTCACCACCCGAAGAGCCCTCGGATGGACCGCCTCGGCGAGTACTGACATCACGATGGCAAATCCGTGACGATTTCACAATTCTAAGTCACATGTCTTAAAGTGGTCGAGTTCAAGGTGGTCGACGGCGATCACTCGACTTCCGCGATACCTGGAGGACGACAGTGACCACACCACCGCCACGCACTCGCCGAGAGGCACGAGGGCTCGATCCGCACGACGCCTCGGATTCGGCTGAGCTGGGCTCGGATGCCCCGGATTCGGCCGACACCACCGACGCACATGCCCGCACCGACGCGGTCGACGCCGCTGCAGCGGCGAAGCGTGCGAAGGCCGAGCTGATCGGACGCACGGTCGCGATCTTCGTCATGCCTCTCATCTTCGTAGGCATGATGATCACGGGATATCTCGGCACCATGCACTCCCCCACAGCCAACGACATGCCCGTCGTCGTAGCCGGCTCGGATACGAAGGCGGCGGATACGAAGTTCGCCCTCGACGGAAACGAACCCGACGCACTCGAGGTCGACACCGTCGACGATGCGCACACCGCCCGCCAGATGGTCGTCGACCGTGAGGCCTCGGCAGCCGTCGTCGTCAAGGGCAAGACGGCCACCCTCTACACGGCAAGCGGCGCCGGAGCCCAGCAGGCGACGACGGTCACCGGACTCGTCATGCCCACCCTCCAAGACGAAGGCCTCGAGGTCGAGACCGAAGACGTGACCCCGCTGCCCGACAACGACCCGACGGGCCTGGGTGCCATGTTCCTCATGACCGCGATCGTCATGGCCGGGTATCTGCCCTTCAGCGTGCTCCGCTCGAACTCGCCCGAACTGCTCAAGTTCAAGCGCATCGTGCCGATCCTCGGCGCGTGGGCGGCGGTCATCGCCGGTCTGGTCTGGACGGTCACCTGCCCCATCCTCGACATCGTCGACGTCAAGGACACCGTCGCCGTCCTCGGCGTCGCCTGGTTGGGTGTGTTCGCGATCGCCTGCGTCCAACTCTTCATCACCCGACTCTTCGGTTCGATGGGGGTGATCTTCGGCATCCTCTTCCTCATGGTCCTCGGCATGCCCTCGTCGAACATGGCCATGCCGGTCTACACCATGCCCCCGTTCTACCGCTTCACCCACGAATTCCTGCCGATGCCCGCCATCGGCGAATCCCTGCGCTCGGTGCTCTATTTCAACGGCACCGGCGTCACCGGCCATCTCCTCGTGCTCGCCATCGGGGCCGTCGTCGGGCTGCTGCTGACGAAGGGCTACGACTTCATCTCGCACCGGCGCAACCCCGATCCGCAGCCGCTCACCGTCAACATCCCGTCCCTGCACGGCGGCCGACGGCCCGATTCGAAGGTGCTGCGCTACATCTCCCTCGCGATCTTCCCGCTGGCCATGGTGACGATGATGATCACCTTCATGCTCGGCGCGATGGGCTCACCCACGCCCAAGGACATGCCGGTGACCGTGGTCGGATCCTCGAGCGAGCAGGCCAAGGACACGATCGCCGACCTCGAGAAGAGCATGGGCAAAGACATGTTCGACTTCACGGCCACAACCGATGAGGACGAAGCTCGCGCTCTCGTCGAGGATCGGGACGAGGTCGCCGCCCTCGTCCTGCCGACGGAGCAGAATCCCGACTTCACCCTCATCGCCAATGAGTCGGGCAACAACAGCGCCTACCGTGTCGTCAATCAGGTCTTCGACCAGGTCGCCTCCGCTCAGGACATGGACCTCCAGGTCGACGACGTCGCTCCGCTTCCCGATCGGGACAAGAACGGCGTGGTCGTCATGTACGTCGCGATGGGCTGGGTCCTCGCCGGGTTCATGGTCGTCATCGTCGGCGCCAATGCAAACCCGTGGAGTCGTCCGCTCAAGCGGATGCTGCCTCTGACCGCGGTCTATTCGCCGTTCATGTCTCTGGTCGTCGCGCTCATCGCCGGACCCATCACCGGTGCCGTCGACGGACACTTCGCGCAGCTGTGGGGAGACGGAATCATAGCGATCTTCTGCATCGCCATGTTCGCCATGATCTTCGAGCGGCTCATCGGCATGCTCGCGATCATTCCGGTCATCGGCACGCTCATGTTCGCCGGCATGCCGGCCTCCAACGGCGCGATCTCGGAGTACATGACGCCGACGTTCTTCTCCACACTCCACGACGTCCTGCCGATGCCGGCGGCCGTGGAGACGATTCGGTCGATCATCTACTTCGATGGTGATGTCGTCACCGAGCATCTGCAGGTCCTCGGCCTGTGGGGACTCGTGTCGCTGGCGCTGGTCTTCCTCATCGACAGCGTCAAGCCGCCGCGAACCGAGCACGATTTCGGCAATCTCCATCTCGAACAGGAGCGCGAGAAGGCCAAGCAACGGGCCAAGCAGGCAAAGGCACTCGAGGCCTCTGCGCCCCTGCGCACCGTTTCGGCACATCGGAGTCCGGCGAGCTCACAGACCGTGCGCTCGACGGTCGTCGAGGACTCCCCCGGCGAGACGAGTTCTCCTTCTCAGGTAGCTTCCCCCGCCGAGGCGGCCGACCGCCGCGTCGCGCCCACCGCCGGTGATGGCCTGAACCACCGCCGCACCGAGGCGACCGCCGAGTCTGCAGCGGGCGGCTCTGCGGCGGGCGACGAACACGAGTGGATTCCCTCGACGGTGTAGGCGCCTTCTCCGCACCGCGCAGACGACTGTGGGACCCCGCGCTGTCGGCCGGGGCCCCACAGGTCTAATGTGAGGTGGACTATGGGTTCTCAGATCGATCTCTTCAGTTCCACCGGCCTCATCGAAGCCGAGCTGCTCCTGGCCAGCTTCGTCTTCTGTTCCCTCATCGGGTTCGAACGTCAGTTCCGCCAGAAGAGCGCCGGCTATCGCACCCATGTGCTCGTGGGCATCGGCACATGCGCGTTCACCTTGGTCTCGGCCTACGGCTTCGCCGGAGTCCTCGACAACGATGTCCGCCTCGATCCCTCGCGGATCGCGGCGCAGATCGTCTCGGGCATCGGCTTCCTCGGTGCCGGAGTGATCTTCAAGGGTCGGAATATGGTCCGGGGCCTGACCACGGCCGCCACCATCTGGGTCACGGCCGCCGTGGGCATGGCCTGCGGCGCCGGGATGGTCACACTGGCGGCGATGCTCACGGCGCTGCACCTGCTGACTCTCTTCGTCATTGCTCCCCTGATCCGTCGGATCCCGGACAGCGATCACCGCAAGCTGCTGCGCATCGCCTACCGGGACGGCTCGGGAATCCTGCGCGACATCCTCGCGGTTGCAAGCACCATGGGGTTCTCGAACACCATCGTCGACTCCAAACGCTTCGACTCCGCCGAAGGGGTGAAGATGGTCCAGATCGATGTGAAGTTCGAGGGCAAACCGCCTCTGCACATGCTCATTCCCCCGCTGATGGAGCTGGCGGGAGTCGACAAGGTGAGCATGCGCGAGGACCGGGTCCATTCCGTCGATGAGGACGGCGACACCGTCTGATCAGACGAGCCGACATCAGGCGCCGACTGTTCGCCTTCGGCCCAACGGATGCCTTCGGCCCGAAGGATGCCCCAGGTCCCAAGGATGCCCTTGGTCCCAAGGATCCCCTCAGCCCGAGCGATCAGCTCCGCCGCGTCCGCTCCCAGGCGAGGGTGGCGAGCGCCGCCGCCTGATCGGGCAGATGAGAGTCATCGAAGAGCACCTCGGGCGAATGGTTCGTCGCGGCGGTCTCCGGGTCGACCCCGTCCGGGGACACGAAAAGGAAGAGGAATGCGCCGGGCACCTGCTCGAGGACATAGGAGAAGTCCTCGGAGCCCATCACCGGATTGGGCGATTCGACGACGCGTGACTGCCCGAATGCTCCGCTGAGCGTCTCGGACACGAATCGTGCCTCGCCCTCGTCGTTGACGGTCACCGGGTACTGCTCGACCCATTTCACCTCGGCGGTGCATTCGTGGGCGGCGGCGATGGATTCGGCCAACCGCGTCGCCGCGGTCGGGAACGACTTCGTCGTCTCGGCGGAGAGCGTCCGCACGGAGGCGCCGAGGCTGGCCGTGGCGGGGATGATGTTCACAGCGTCGCCGGCTTCGAGTTGGGTCACCTCGGCGACGATGGGATCGAAGACGCTGAAGGTGCTCGTGACCATGGAGTACAGGGCCTGACCGAATTCCAGGAGCGGACGGATGGGGTCGGTCGAGTCCTCCGGGCGGGAGCTGTGTCCGCCCTTTCCGTGCATGGTCACGTGCAGCGTGTTCGCTCCGGCCATGATCGTGCCCGGTCGGGTGACGAAGGTCCCGGGGACGCCCGGGGCGACGTGAATCGCATAGGCGGCGTCGGGGGTGCCGCCGATGGTGTCGAACATCCCTTCGTCGAGCATGATCTTCGCCCCGCCCTGTCCTTCCTCGCCGGGTTGGAGCATGAAGGCGACGGTGCCGGCGAGCTCGTCCTGGTGGGCCGACAGCAGCTTCGCGGCACCGACGAGACCGGTCACGTGAAGGTCGTGTCCGCAGGCGTGCATGTTTCCGTTCGTCGAGGCGTAGTCGAGTCCGGTCGCCTCGGTGACTGGCAGCGCGTCCATGTCGCCGCGCAGCAGCACGGTCGGGCCGGGCCTGCCGCCGCGCAGCACCGCGATCACGGAATTGAGGCTCGTGCCCGTGGTGATCTCGAGGGGCAGACCGGCGAGTGCGTCGAGGATCTTCTTCTGAGTCAGCGGCAGTTCGAGGCCGATCTCCGGGTGGGCGTGCAGGTCTCGGCGCAGGTCGCGCAGTTCATCGGACAGGTTCTGCGCTTCGGTCGGGAAATCGATCGTCATGGTGCATCCTCTGCTGTGGTCGGAGTTGATGTAGTGGTTGGGGTTGATGCTGTGGTCGGGGTTGTTCTGTGATCGGGGTCGGTGATGGAGTCGGATCGGAGGTCCGCTCGGCGCACCGGGGTGCTCATCCGAGGGCAGCGCGCTGCACCGGACGGCCGAACCATCCGTCTGCGTCTTTGACGGCAGCTCCGCCCTGGAGGACGACCTTGACGTTGTCCGGCTCGGCCAAACGTGCGATGTCTGCCAGCGGATCGAAGTCGACGATGACGAGGTCGGCCAGCTTCCCCTCCTCCACCGTGCCGATGTGGTCTCCGAGGCGCAGCAGTTCGGCCGCATTCCGGGTGCCCGCGACGATCGCATCCATCGGGGAGAGGCCGAGCTCGACGGCGTGCATCTCCTCCCGCAGGTTGACTCCGTGCGGGCACACGCCGGCATCGGTGCCGAGAGCGACCCTGACGCCGGCCTGCATGGCCTGCGCCACTCGCTCCCGGGCGATCGCCGACCATCTCACCTTCTTCTCGTAGAGGTAGCTCGGCACGTCCTTCGGGTCGGGCACGCGCAGAGCGCTGCTGAGCGTAGGCACGAGGAACGTCTCGTGCTCGAGCATGAGGTCGATGCCTTCGTCGTCGATGCCATAGCCGTGTTCGATCGACCGGACGCCGCCGCGGATGGCGGCCTTGATGCCTGCGGCTCCCTGGGCGTGGGCGGCCACCGGCTGACCGGATCTCTTCGCCGTCTCCTCGACGATGAGTCGCACATGCTCTTCGGGCACCCCGATGTCGTCGGGCGTGTCGGTCGGACTGGAGACTCCGCCGGTCGTGCAGACCTTGATCACATCGGCCCCGGAGTGGATGAGGAGACGGATGGTCCGACGGACATCGTCGTCGGTGTCGATGATCGGATCGACGGGCATCTCCGGCATCGTCCGCAGCCCGTTGGGCATGGTGAAGTCGGTGTGTCCGCCCGTCGGAGACAGCGGGGCGATCGCCAAGTGGATCCGAGGTCCAAGAATCAGCCTCTGTTCGATGCTGTCTCGGAGCCCTCGGTCGGTGCCCCCGAGGTCGCGTGCCGTGGTCACACCGGCCATCAGAGTGCTCCTGGCGTTCACCGCGCTGCGGACCACCCGTTCCGAGGCGAATCGAGCGAGGTTGGCCTCTTGGTTCTCGATGGAGAGGCTGAGGTGGACATGGGAGTCGATGAATCCCGGCATGACCGTGGTTCCCTCGAGATCGATGATCCGAGGCTTCTCCCCCGCCGAGGTGGTCCCTTCGTTCCGGCGGACACCGGCGTAGACGATGCGGTCGTCCTTGACTTCGATCTCGGAGGAGGTGATCGGGCCACCGCCGTTGCCGTCGATGAGAGTCGCTCCACGGAGGAGGAGATGCTCGGACCCGGACAGTGCGCCGGGAACATATGCTGCTGGCATTGCGGTCGGTGTTTCCTTTCGGGTGTGCAGATCACACAGAGGTCGTCGCCCTGCGTGCGGCTCGGCTCGACGAACTGAGCAGGGAGCGGATCAGTCTGCGATAGGAGTCCTTCATCTCGGCATCGGTGTGAGCCTTCGAATCGGGTTTGACGGAGAGTCGAAACAATGTGAAACCGGCGATGGCGTCGAGAATGAGGTCGTGATCGAGGTCCGCGCCGATCTGCTCACGGAACTGTGCCCGTTCCAGGATGTCCCGACCGATCACATGGCGCGCCTGCATATAGCCCTCGGAGATGAGGGGAATCACCTCGAGGTCGAACAGCGCCAGGAGCACACCATTCTGACGGTGTTCCGAAGCGCCCTCCTGCCGGAAGTTGACCAGATGCTGCCACGCATGTTCGACGAGGTCCTCGACAACATCGCCCGTGTCCGGAGTCCGACCGATGCTGATGCCCTCAAGGATCGCGGCTGCGACCAGTTCGGCCTTGTTCGGCCACCGACGGTAGATCGCGGTCTTACTGCAACCGACCGCGGCGGCGACGTTCTCGATGCGGAGACTGACCATGCCGACGGCATCGAGGCGACTGCGCACCTCGTCGAGGACTCGAGCGGTGAGCTCATCGTCGAGCGGTCGACCCCGCGGGGTGAGTTGCGTCATGGCAACATAGTGGCACGGCGACTCAGATGAACGCAACAGTACGTAGCGTTTCGAAATGGTGAGCTGGGATCACGCGCGGTCCGCCGATGAGAACACACGGTCGATGCCTCAGGCCACCAACTCGGCGAGAAGTGTTTCGAGCCCGGTTGCGACCCGTTGCCGGGCCTCCTCGCCGAGGATCGCAATCTGGATCATCGAGCCCTGCATCAGAGCAAGGACGGCGGGAACGAGTACATGCGCCCTGGCCGAAGCCGCGGGCACCTCCAAGCCCAGAGAGCGTTCGAAGTACGTGCTCAGATACGCCTCGAAGTGGTTGCTCAGATCCGCGAAGATCTGTCGGGCCAACTCGGTGAAATCGGAGTCATGCGATGCCTCTCCCCAGACCTGCAGCACCAGAGGGGCGAAGGGATTGTCATCGACGATTGAGCCGAGCAGCTGAGGGAAGACGACGTGCGGAGGCGGCACCTCCTCCGTTGCGGCGAAGTCTCCCAGGACGCCGACACGCTGCTCCATGATCCGTCGCCCGACGTCGATCGTCAGCTCGGCCTTCGAGGAGTAGTAGATATAGACAGCCCCGGCGGAGAGCCCGGCCTCCTTGATGATGTCGGACATCGAAGCGCCCGTGAACCCCTTGCGGATGAAGCAGGCGAGCGCGGCGTTCTGAATCCGCAGGCGCATCTCCTGCCTGTGTTCGTCAGTGACTTTCGGCACCAATCCTCCAAAACAGAATGAGCATTCTTGATAAATCGTACTCGAAGGAGTAAAAAGAACGAGTATTCGTTTTCAACGATTGGACTGTCATGCCACGAAGTTACTCAGCGGCTCGGACGGAGCTCGAGACCGCGACGACTCGCCCACCGCGACCGACCCTGCGGTCGAAGGCGCAGCCGAGAAGAGGCCGAGCCTCAAGCAGGCTCTGCTCGCAGCCGTCTTCGCCGCAGCCATCGTCAGCGTGGTGCTGCTGGCATTCAGCTGGCCGACCGTCACCTCCGATCCGAGGGATCTGCCGATCGCCGCCGTCGGCGACCAGGAGCAGATCGACCAGATCGCCGAGAACGCGCCTGAGGGAATTCTCGACCTCAAGCAGGTCGACTCAAGGGACGAGGCGGTGCAGCTGATCCACGAACGTGAGGTCTACGGAGCGTTCATCCTCGGCGATGACCCCGAGATCCTCACCTCCTCCGCCGCCTCCCCCGCGGTCGCGCAGCAGCTCAATGGCATCGGCACGTCGATGCAGCAGAAGATCGATCAGCAGGCGATCTCGGGCATGCAGGACGGCATGAAGAAGATGCAGGACGCCCTCGCCGCGGCCGCGCAGGGACCCGGCGGTCCGGGTGCGGCTTCCGGCGACCAGGCACAAGCACCCGATGCCACGGCTCCGGACGCCTCGGCGATGGAGATTCCTCAGGTGAAGATCACCGACGTCGTGCCTCTCGATGAGGACGACTCGACCGGTGCGGGCCTGGCGATCGCCGGACTTCCGCTGACCATCGGCGGCATCGTCGGCGGTGTGATCACCACGATGCTGGTCCACTCCCGTCGGATGCGTGCCGTCGCCGTCCTCGCCTACGGCGCGATCGGCGGACTGGCTCTCACGCTCATCCTGCAGTCGTGGTTCGGCATTCTACAGGGCAATTTCGGACTCAATGTGCTGGCTTCGGGACTGGCCGTAGCGGCGACCGCTGGCCTGATCAACGGGTTCGTCTCGCTTCTGGGACCGGGCGGCATCGCCATCGGCGCCGTGCTCACGATGTTCATCGGCAACCCGATCTCATCCCTGCAGGCGCCGAAGGAATTCCTCGCCGGCGCGTGGGGCGACATCGGACAGTTCTTCGTCCCCGGCGCCTCGGGAACGCTGCTGCGAGACCTCTCGTACTTCCCGGATGCCCCGATGGCGATGCAGTGGTGGGTGCTCATCGGTTGGTTCGCCCTCGGGATCGCGCTGATCCTGGTCGGGCACTTCGTCGCCCATGCGAAGAGGCGCAAGGCGCTGCACTGATTCGCAGTCATGTGTGAGAACTGTTCGGAGGCACCGAGAGTTTCGACTCTCGGTGCCTCCCTTCGTCGAGGTGTCCTGGCCCGGTTCGAGTCGGCCGACCATGCCGCGACGATCACCCCGGCCGACCACCCCGCAACGATCATGGTCATGATGGCACGTGCAGGCGGGGACTATCATCGGGGGCAGGAGGTCACACACGATGAGTGCACTGACGAACGTGACGATCTGCCGAACCTGTGGGGTCGAGTCGGACGCCTTGTCCCCGCAGCTGTGCCCGATCTGCGCCGACGAGCGCCAGTGGGTGCCAGACGACGGCCAGGAGTGGACGACGCGCGAGGAGCTCGCCGCCGAGGGACACGGCATATCGATCGAGGAACGCGAACCGGGCCTGTTCGCCCTGCGCGTGGAGCCCAAGCTCGGCATCGGTCAGACCTGCTATCTCGCGCAGACGGCGGCCGGCAATCTGCTCTTCGACGTGCCGGCCTTCATCGACGACGAGGCGGTCGCGGCGGTGGCAGAACTCGGCGGGGTCGATGCGATCGTGCCGAGCCATCCGCATATGTTCGGCGTGCAGCTCGAGTGGAGCGCCGCGTTCGCCGGCGCACCCGTCCTCATCTGCCGTGCGGACGCCGACTGGGTGCAACGTGAGGGCAACGCCATCTGGCATTTCTACCACGAGGCGCGGCCACTGCCTGGCGTCTCGGTCCATCGCACCGGCGGTCACTTCCCCGGCAGCGTTGTGGCGCTGTGGACGGGGCGAGACGGCACCGGTGTGATGCTCAGCGGTGATTCGATCGGGCCGGTCGCACGCTCGGGGAGGGTGACCTTCATGCGCAGCTTCCCGAACTATCTGCCGCTGTCGGCCAACGTCGTCAGACGCATCGCCGCCTCGGTGGCTGATCTCGACTTCGACCGGATGTACGGCAATTTCGGTCAGCAGATCTCTTCAGGAGCCTTCGACGTGGTCCAATCGTCGGCCGAACGCTATGCCGAATGGGTGTCCGGGGAACACGACGACCTGACCTGAGTCGCGACGCCACGGCCCGAGTCGTGGCGATCCGGCCTGCGTCACTATGGCCTACCCTGAGTGACGACGCCCGGTGCTCGCCGACTCTCCCCCCTGCGACTTCCGGCAGGCTCGCCTGCCTACCGCGAACGGAACTGCGCGGTGACGGGGCAGTCGAAGGGATCGGCCTGTCCCAAGCCGACACGGTTGAGGTAGCGGATGATGATGCCGTAGGACTGCAGCAGCGTCGTCTCCGTATAGGTGATGCCGCGCTCGCGGCAGTACTCGCGGACCATCGGCTGCACCTTGTGCAGGTTGACGCTGGGCATGCTGGGGAACAGGTGGTGTTCGATCTGATAGTTGAGGCCGCCCATGAGGAAGCCCATCGGACGACCGCCCGAGATATTGCGCGACATCAGGGTCTGGCGGCGCAGGAAGTCGATCTTGACGTCTTTCGGCACGATCGGCTGGCCCTTGTGGTTGGGGGCGAAGGAGCCTCCCATGTGCACTCCGAACACGGCCAGCTGGACGACGACGAAGACCGAGCCGATCAGCGGTCCGGCCGCCCAGATCGCGATGGCCGGCAGTCCGATGAGGCGAATGGCGATGAGCACTCCCTCGGTCCAGCGGCGTTTGATCGACGACTGTCCCCTGATGATCGCCTGCACCGACTGCACGTGCAGCTGCAGTCCCGCGAGGGTCAGCAGGGGGAAGAACGCCCAGCCCTGTCGAGCGGCGAACCATTTGGCGAAGCCGGTGCGCTTCTGCGCGTCCTCGGCGACGAAGACGAGCGTACCCGGGGCGATGTCGCCGTCGACTCCGGCCTTGTTCGGGTTCGCATGGTGGAGTGCGTTGTGCTTCTTCAGCCACCACCCGTAGCTGAGTCCGATGAACAGGTTGCCGATGATCGTCGACACCCACTCCCCCACCTTGCCGCTGGTGAAGATCTGCCGGTGTGCGGCGTCGTGGGCGACGTAGGCGGTCTGCGTGAACAGCACTCCGAAGACCACGGCCGTGGCGATCTGCCACCAGCTGTCTCCGATGAGGAAGAGCATCGAGAAGGCGACGACGTAGCTCAAACCCAGCAGCACGAACCGCAACAGGTTCCAGCCGGGCCTTCGTGCCAGCAGTCCCGCCTCCTTGACCTGGGCCATCAGCGCGCTGAAATCGCTGGTGAACTCCTGCTCGGCGGTGCCCCGCTTCGCGCGCCTGCGCTCGAGGACCTCCGCGCGGGACTCCCGATCGGGAGCGGGCGTCGGCAAGGGGGTGCTGATGGTCTGACTCGGGTTCATACTCCTCACGGTACGAGGCCCGGATCGATCGCGCGTCACCCCAGGGAGCCGTTTTCGACCCCCTACCCTGGTAGGGGTGCCCGCGCCGAGGCGGCTCTGCCCTGGCGCCGACACTGAGAGTCGGTGTCGTGGAGTGAGGTCAGCGCTCGGGGTTCAGGGCTGCCCACCGGGGACGACGAGACCCGATTCGTAGGCGGCGATGACCGCCTGCGCCCGGTCCCGAGCATCGAGTTTGAACAGGATCCGTGAGACGTGGGTCTTCACCGTCTGCACGGCGATGTACAGCGAGGCCGCGATCTCCTTGTTGGTTGCGCCCCGGGCGACCTGGACGAGGATCTCGCGTTCCCGATCGGTGAGATCGGGCAGGACGGAGAGGTTCGAGGTCCGTGTGCCAGCGGCGAAGTGTTCGATGACCCGCCGAGTCACGCTCGGTGCCAGCAGCCCCTCTCCCGAGGCCACCACACGGACCGCCTCGGCGAGTTCGTCCGGTGGGGCGTCTTTGAGCAGGAACCCGCTGGCGCCGGCGCGGATGGCGTCGAAGACATAGTCATCGATGTCGAAGGTCGTGAGCATGATGATCTTCGGGCCGGTGACCGCGGACTCCTCATCGCGGACCTGTGTGCGAGCGGCGGTCACGATCTCGCGGGTGGCTTCGATCCCGTCGAGGTGCGGCATGCGCACATCCATGAGGATGACATCCGGACTCACTTCGGCCGCCATCGCCACGCATTCGCGGCCGTCTTCGGCCTGGCCGACGACATCGATGTCGGGGTGAGCATCGAGGAGCGCGGCGAAGCCGGCTCTGACCATGGCCTGGTCATCGGCGATGAGGACTCGGATCACTCGTGGTCTCTTCTCTCGAGGTGGGCGCCTGGCCCGGCTGGTGGCGGTTCGGTCTGGTCTCGGTCGGTCTGTGCTCGGTCGGTCTGTCCGGGGTCGGTCTTCTGTGCGGGGCCGGTCTGTGCATGGCCGGGATCGGTGAAGGTCAGTGGCAGCACCGCTTCGACCTCGAAGGTTCCGTGTTCGGTCCAGCCGCTGCGGATCTCCCCACCGACCGAGGCGGCTCGCTCGCGCATGCCGATCAGACCCTGCGACCGGTGGTCTCCCTGCCTCCCGGTGTCGCCCGGGCCGCGGCCGGAGGTATTGACGATGCTGATCCGAACCGCACTTCCGCTGCCGCGGATGCGGATGGAGATCTCCGAGTCCCGGGCATGTCGGATGGCGTTGCTCAGCCCTTCCTGCACGATCCGGTAGCCCGCCAGTCCGGTGCTCTCGCGCAGCACCTGGTCGATCCTCTCTCCGCTGCGTTCGAGGGTGACGGAGACTCCGGCCTGCTGGGCTTTCCTCACGAGTTCGTCGATGTCGGACAACTTCGGCTGCGGGGCGAGCTCGTGGCCGCCCTCGTCGTTGCGCAGCACGCTGAGCAGACCGCGCATCTCGGTGAGCGCATGCCGTGCGGAGACGGAGATGTCATCGAATTCCCGGGCCACCTCGGCGTCGATGCCGGCATGCCGGAACGGTGCGCTCGAAGCTTGGATGTTGATGATCGACATGCTGTGGGCGACGATGTCGTGAAGCTCCCGGGCGATGCGCGTCTTCTCTTCGATCGCCACCCGCTTCGAATGCTCCTCGGCGGTGTTCTCCTGCTCCTGAATCAGCTGCGACCGGATCAGCTGCCACTGCTGGACGATGACGGCTGCGACGTAGACCCCTCCGGCGATGCAGGAGAAGATGACGATGTTGACGATCGCCGCATCCGAATGACCGGCGTGGAACAACATCCGGCCGACCATCGCCGCCGCCGCGGAGGATCCGATGCTGCCGAGCAGCGCAGCCAGGGCGATGCCCCAATGCGCCCGCAGACCGAGGATCAGGATGACGAAGGTCTGCGTGATCATCATCGGCACCATCCACGGCCAGGGTGCCCCGTCGGCGGACGGACCGAGCAGGGGCAGGACCCCGCAGGCGAGCGAGGAGGCGATGGCTCCGAACAGCGGACGCAGCATCGACAGGGGCAGACACCCGACATGGATGAGAGTGACGAGGAGCGCGAGGGCGACCGGCGCCTCGTAGAGTCCCACCGCGATCGAGGACTCGATGGCGAGCATTCCGATCGCGGTGAGGATCACCGCCACCCAGGCGAGTGCCACGGGGTTGAGGCGGCGATTCGGGGGCAGGAATCTGTCGAACAGCTGGTTGATCACCACGGCTACCGATTCCCCTTCTGCGAACCAGGCCGAGCAGAGCGGTCGGCGGGCCCGGTTCGCCTCGTCCAGATGACAGTAGCAAACCGGTCTCCGCGGACCGTGATCGGTCTCATCGGCGGCGTTCGTCGTATCATTGTTGCGCACACCTTCGGCGCGCGCCGCCGCCTCACCGACGACGAACGACCGATATGACCTCTCCTGCACAGGCGAAGCCCCACTACGACCACCTCGACGGAATCCGCGGTCTGGCGATCGCTCTCGTCGTGGTCTTCCATATCTTCGTCGGCAAGGTCTCCTCCGGTGTCGATGTCTTCCTCTTCATCGGCGGCCTGCTGCTCATCTCCTCCCAGCTGAGGAATGTCGCCGATCCGAACGGCCGCACGCTCGGCTGTTCTCTGCTCAGAATCGTCCGTCGCCTTTTGCCAGCCCTCGTCACCGTCGTCGGGGCCAGCGTCATCGGCGTCCTCATCCTCTATTCGCGGGTCGAGCTGGGTTCGCTGTTCGGCGACGCTTCCGCCGCGGTTCTGCACTGGCTCAACTGGAGACTCATCGGCGTCGACGCCGAATACGATGCGGCGGGAAGCGCGACCACGCCGTTCCAGCATCTGTGGTCGATGTCGGTTCAGCTGCAGGTCTACCTGCTCATCATCGTGCTCATCCATCTTGCTCGCCGGCTGCCGAAGGCTCGGGTGATCTTGGCGATCTCCATCCTCACCGTCGGCTCCTTCGTCTATGCCACAGTGCTCAGCCTCTCGGGTCAGCAGGCGATGAACTACTATTCGACGCTGTCGAGATTCTGGGAGATCGGTGCCGGCGGCCTGCTCGGTCTCGTCATCCTCACCTTCCGTCCATCCGCCCTGACGAGGACAGTGCTGTCCTGGGTCGGGTTGGTGCTCATCCTCTCGGTGGGGATCTTCTTCGACGGTGCGCAGCAGTTTCCCGGTCCGCTGACGCTCATCCCGCTCCTCGGCGCACTCTGCCTCGTCGTGTCCGGTCTCGACGATCGGACGGCGTCACCGGGTGCGTCGGCATCACCGGGTGCGTCGGCATCACCGGGTGAGTCGGTATCACAGGGTGGGTCGGCATCAGCGGGTGGGTCGGCATCAGCGAGTCCGAGCGGTGTGCGGGCAGGGTCTGCTCACCGGCCTCCCGCCATCGTCCGGTGTCTCGAATCGGCGCCTGCTGTCGGGCTCGGTCGGCTCGCCTACAGCCTGTATCTCTGGCATTGGCCGCTCCTCATCTTCGGGGTCAAGGTCACCGGGCTCGAGGCGAAGAATCCCCTGCTCGGCGTTCCGACCATCGTCGTCTCGCTCGGCCTGGCGTGGCTGACCTACCACTATGTGGAGATCCCGCTGCGCAGCAGCCGCGCCGTCCTGCGCCCTGCGCCGAAATCGACACGGGTGCCGGCGAGCACCGCGACGAGAGTGCGCAGGCTGCGATCCCTCGGCCTGGCCGCTGGTTTCGTCCTCGTCATCGCCTCTCCACTCGCCGTGTCCGCGGCCGCCTCTGTGCAGCAGACGTCGGACGAAACCCGAATCGCCGAGGCCGTCGCCGAGGGCCGGGATGACTCCTACCCCGGTGCCGCCGAAGTCCTCGACGATGTCGCTCCTCGAGACGATGTGCCGATCTATCCCAGCCTCGTCGACCGCACGCAGATGATGCCCGCGGCATCCTCTGATGAGTGCATGACCGACCTGGCCAGCACCGCGATCATCACGCATAAGGCCGACGGTTCCGCCTGCGAGTACGGCGATGTCACCGCGGAGAGGGAACTCTATGTCGTCGGCGGTTCGCACAGCGAGCAGTGGTTGGGTGCGCTCGACACGATCGGCAGGGAACGCGGAATCAGAATCGTTCCGTTCCTCCGTTCGGGCTGCCCGCTCTACTACGGCGGGGAGGACGACGCCAACTGTGATGCCTGGTCGCGCAGCGTCGAGGACCGCATCTATGACTCGCCTCCCAGCGAGGGCGTCTTCATGGTCTCGACACGGCCTCAAGGCGGAGACGCAGGCCATTCGGACTATGTGCCTCCGGAGTACCAGGACGTCTTCTCCCGCATCGCCGAGGCGGATATCCCGATCTATGCCGTCCGCGACAATCCCTGGTTGAAGAACGACAGGGGCGAACAGCTCGATCCGCGTGCCTGCGCCGCGCAGGATCCCGCTGCGGACGACTGCGCCGTGCCGGCCGAGGCGGAGTTCGCTCGGTCCAACCCCGCCGAGGCGGTCCTGACCGATTCCCGGATCATTCACCTCGACCTCACCGAAGCCCTGATCAAGGAAGACGCCGTACGACCGGTGATCGGCAATGTGCTGGTCTACCGCGACTGGAACCACCTCACGGATCAGTACGTGCGGACCCTCGCGCCGGAACTCGAACGGCAGATGTATCCGGTAGACCACCGCTGATCCACACGTGCCGGACAAGCGCGGCGGTCTCTGGCTTATCTTGCGACCGGCGGGACATCGGCCCCGTCGGCAGCGGACCGCCGCCTGCCGGGATATCGTCGCCGACGAATCCTTAGGGCCTGCGGGTCGGAACGGCTCCGAAGGGCCTGCGGGTCGGAACGGCTCCGAAGGGCCCGTAGGTCAGAACGGTGGCGGATCATCCGGATCGGTCGCCCAGAATGCTTCGGAATTGGGGTCTCTCCGGGAGCGACCTGATCCGCACGGAAGCTGCTTCCGCATCAGGGGGTCCGATCCGGGTGGAAGACAGGGCTGAAACACCGCATTCTCCCAATCGAGCATCCGCTCGATCAGCAGCCTCCGTCGAGCCGCACGAGCCTGTCGGTAGTCCTGCGATATCCGACGGCGCTTGGCTGTCAGCTCCTGAGCACGTCGGCTCTCTGCCTCGCGGGCCCGGATCGTCGACTCGCCGGGCATGAGTTCCAGGACCATCGGCGGTGCCGGGACAGAGCTCTCCGGCAGACGCCATCGCTGCGGACGCAAGTGTGCCAGGGCATAGAACTCAAGCGCCTGGGAGGCGTTCACCGGCTGATCAGGTGGAGTGACAGACGCCGTGATGCCATGCTTGAACTCGTATTCGACCAACCCTGATCGAGGCATTCTGATCGAGTACCTTCGCGCTGTCTTCAGCGCATGGTCCTTCTTGCACAGAGGTTGGAGATTTCCGAACCTCGTCAGTCCTCCCTTGAGCGGTTCGAGGTGGAAGAACGGATCGACGTGGTCGATCTCTGCCTTCTCTGCTCTCCTTGTGCATCCGGGTGCTGTGCAGATCGCCCATTGCTCGACGATCGCCTTCCGCAGGTCCTGCGGAATCGCGTAGCTCGTCGCCTTCGCGTCGATCGGTGTGCCGGTGGCGGGGTCGGTGAGAATCCTCAGCAGAGTCTTCGAGCGCCCCGCGATCTGCCTGGCCACCTCGGCGGGCACAGGTGTTCCGTCGGCGTAGCTGCCGGGAAGCCCGGAGTCTCCCGTCAGAGTCAGGAACGGGACCGTGACCACGGTGGCCGCCTGATTCGCCAACCACCACTGCTGAGTCGGCATGGTGATCTTGACGGAGAACTCCCGTTCGCGTGCCGATTCTGAACCATTCGCGATGAAGGCAGAGTCAGTGGTGTCCGGCAGCAATGACTTCGCATAGTCCTCGACGCCATTGTCGTGATCATCGCCGTTGAAGAGCAGAGTGCCCTCGTCATCGAGCAGGGGTGCTTCGCGCTCGATGAGCAGACCGGTGCCCGGATCGATCTCTCTGACTTTGATCTTCAGGTCCGGCACCGGACGAATCGCAATGTCGTACATCAGTGCCGAGATAGACCGCTCGTCGATGATCTCAAGGCCCGAGCGGAGGTTGAAGGGGCTGCCGTTCTTGCCGTGAACCGCGCGGGCCATCGCTTCGATTCGGTGATAGCTCGCGAAGATCTCCGCAGCAGGCCCATTGATCATCATGCAGGCGCTTCCGTCCGCACGGCCCTCGACGCAGACATTGCGTCGCTTCGCCGCCAGCTCGGACCGGTCCTGCGAAGGCTCAAGGAGGTTGATCTTCTTCCTCAATGACTTGCGAAGGCTCTCACTGGTCACTTCTGCTTTTCGGGTGGCGAGGAACTCGTCCAGCTGAGGCAGGAGGCCGAAGGCGACGGTGTCGCACAGGTTCGCCGCCGACTCGACGTGGGCATGGGCGAAATCTCCATTGCGTACCCGGTCGGCGAATCTCGGCAGTCCGATGATGATCGTCATTGCATGAGTGAGATGTCGGTAGGTACGCGGGGTGGCAGTACCGAGGATCGAGGACACTTCAACGAGGTTCTCCTTGAGCACGTTCTCGTGCACCCACTCGTAGAAACAGGTCCTGAGATCGAAATCAGGGAACGCCGGGAGTTCGGCTTCGGTCGCATCTGCGTGCGCACCAGGGTGTTCCGCGCCGGCAATGTCGGTCGCAGGTGCATCGCCTTCGATAGTCTCAGCGACGTCGGCGTCCTTGGCAACGTCGGTGGTTTCGGCAACGTCGGTGGCCTCGGCAATGTCGGATCCCAAAGGCCTTCCCTCGGCGTCATAAGCTCGCCAGGGATCCCGCGAGGTGACAGCGACTTCGCCGACCTTGTCCTCGACCGGCTCCGCGTACCGTGCAACTGCCGCAGCGATCGTCTCGCACCGGTATGGATCATCGCCCTGGGGCGTTTCACACCCGTTGAACTGCATCACCTGTTCGAGGATGATTCCCGCGGTCTGCTCCAATACGGCGAACTGTGCGCGATCGGATTCGGCTGCAGCCTCGGCAAGCCTGGTGACATTCGATTCGAAACGAATCGTGTATCGCGGCGAAGGGCCCACTGCGGCATCGCCGTTCGGCGGATCTGTGGGAGCCGGGGTAATGCCTTTCATTGTCTTTCACCTGCCTCGTGCGTCATTGTCGGGGAAGCAACGGTGGAACTGACTCGAATTTCTTAGTACTTCAATACTATTCTATTCGAACATTCAATGTCTATAGCCGGAACAGAATATTCTCATCAAATCTCTGACTTTTCATGTACATTCGTTTCATCTTGTTCCTCAATCGTCTCATTCGGCACTGACATGAGAAATCAGACCCACCTCGGAAAGCGACTCGACAGAAAAACCGTCACCAACCTCCATGGTCGATGCATCCAGGCGGTCAGCGGGCAGCCCGCCAGCGTCGAGCGGACAGGGAGTAGGCCGCGTCGAACGGACAGGGAGCAGCCCGCGACGTCGGCGGTGATCGAAGGGCCCTTCCGCGTCGATGATGCGCGCCAGCGATCAGAGGTCAGCGATCAGAGGTCGGCGCTCCGCGAAGGCTCCTACCGCGTCGGTCGTCAGCGGAGGGTATTCGGCTTCAGTCCCGGACGGACAGGTGCTGGGAGTCGACTCCGGAGAATCGTCCGCGCGAGCGCCATGAGAGTCCCAGGTAGAGCAGGAACGAGACGATGAAGGACGGGATCGTCGCGCCCACCGGACTCGGATACGGATAGGTGAGCAGATAGGACACGAGCGCCCCACTCACCCACACGGCCACCGCCGCCCAATTCACTCCGCGGACATAGGAGTAGAGGCCGCCGGAATCGCGGAGGATGTCGCGGGGGTAGGCTCCGCGTTTAATGAGGTAGTAGTCGACGATGAGGATCGCGAAGACCGGGACGAAGAAGGCGCCGATCATGGTCAGGAAGTCCGTGTACTGGTCGAGCAGCGCCAGCCAGGTCGAACCGATGATCGAGATCGCCCCGAGGATCAGCGCCACCGGCAGGAACTTCAGTCTGGTTCGACTCTGCGCACCGACGACGGAGTTGACCATGCCGTAGACGACCATGGTGTTCGTGGCCATGACGGAGAGGAAGATGACAATCGCCAGCGCCCAGCCGAATTCCTCGGCCAGAACGGTCGGGTCGAAGGCAGCCGCGTCCGAGCCGTCGAGGAGGATGAAGCTGAATGCGGTCAGCCCCAGCACCATGGCCAAGACGGTCGAGGTGATGTAACCGAGGCCGGAGCCGACGATTCCCGCTCGCTGACTGCCGGCGAGTCGATTGAGATCGCCCGAGAGCACGGTCCAGGAGATCGCGGTCGAGATCACGATGTCCAGGGCAAGCGCCGGGGTGACGTCGAGGCTCGGGTCGATCGGGATCTGCGTGTACTCGGCCGGTGCGTGCCCGGTGAAGGCGATGACGAAGATATAGGCCATGACCAAGAGGATGAGGAGGGCGAACCACGGCTCGGCCTTCTCGATTCCCTCATGACCGAGGATCGCCAGGCCGACGACGAGTGCCTGGCAGAGGACGGAGAAGAGGATCGGGTTGGAGAATCCGGTCGTCTGCGCGACGACGTAATTGACGCTGATGCCGGCGAGCATCGCCTGCACCCAGCTCCAGCCCATGAGGATGACGACATTGGCCGCCACGAGCAGATAGCTGCCCTTCGCACCGAAGGCTCCCCGCGTGATCGCCATCGTCGCCAATCCGGTCCGGGTGCCGATATTGCCGATGAGGGTGAGCACGATGGTGCCGAGGACCGTGCCGAGGACGATGACGAGGATCGCCGTCGTGTAGTCGATGCCCGGGACGAAGAGCGTGCCGGTGAGCATCGTGGTGACCACGAGGTTGGCGGCCAACCAGATCATGAACATCCGGCCGGTGCCCAGCTGTCCGCGGATGACGCCGGAATCGTCACTGCCGGACTCGAGCCGCGCCTCGAGCCTGCGGTACCAGTTCACTGCTCCCCCGCCTCGGCGTCGGTGGCGTCGGTAACGCCGGTGAGGTCGGCAGCATCAGTGGCGCCGGTCAAGTCGGCCTGCGCAGCCTCCGGGACCGTCGAAAGATGCTCGTGGATCGCCACGAGCCCACCATCGCCGAGGCGGCGGAAGACGATGCTCTCACGCTCCCGGTACGATTCCCGGCCGTCACCGGTGTTCACTGTCGTATCGACGGTGTGTGAGAAGACGGCGCCGCCGGGGAACGTCTGGACGAGCCGGTCGCTCGAGGCGCAGTCGGCCACCGACCATCCCTCGGCCAGCCACGATTTCCAGGTGTCCTCGTATTCGGCGCGGGAGTCGAAGCGGTGCCGTTCGGGATGGAAGACGAACGAGGCATCCGGGGCGAACGCCGCGAAGTAGGCCTCCGTGTCTGTCGCGGAGAATGCGGCGACGATGGCGTCGGCGGCGCGAAGCACCTCGGCGCTGCTGGGCTCATTCACGTCTTCGGTCATGGCAGTCATCAACTTCTCTCGCCTCGAACAGTGCAGGACAACCACCTTGACGGCGATTGAATGACACTCTCACCGATCTGGTGACCTGACGCACTATCCGCGGTGGATGGATTTCGAACCGATCACTCCAGGCCGGCCAACACGGTTTGTCACATCACGAGACAGAATGGTCGGAGAATGAGATTTCACCTAGATTGGACACGGCGAGAGCGACGATCCGTTCGGCGGTCCTCCCTCGCCTTCGGCACATCCGAACACCCCCGACGACCTTGAAGGAGTTACTGCGGCAATGAGTGCGGAACTGATCTGTGTGATCGTCCTCGGACTGATGTTCATCATCGGCACCTGGCGGGACATCAACATGGGGCTGCTCGGGTTCGTCGCGGCGGCCGGAGTCGGCGGACTCGTCCTTCACCAGGCGCCCGAGGAGTTCCTCGCCGGCTTTCCCGTCGACCTCTTCCTCACCCTCGTCGGACTCACTTATCTCTTCGGCTTCGCCCAGAACAACGGCGTCATCGAGCTCATCGTCAATTGGTGCGTCAGACTCGTCGGCGGGCGGATCTCACTCATGCCGTGGATCTTCTTCGCCCTCACCGCTGTCCTCATCTCACTCGGTGCACTCTTCGCCGTGGCGATCATCGCTCCGCTGGCCCTGACCTTCGCCCGCAGACACCGTCTTAATCAGTTCATGGTCGGCCTCCTCGTCGTCCACGGTGCCCTCGCCGGCGCCTTCTCCCCCATCAGCGTCTACGGCATCTTCATCAACGACTACCTCGCGAAAAACGGGCTGACCCCCACCCCGGTGTCGCTGTTCCTGGCACCGTTGGTCTTCAACTTCGTCTTCGCCCTCGTCGTGTGGCTGGTGCTGCGGCACCGGCCCGGCCTGCGCGCCGAGGCCGACGACGATCCGGCCTCGCCGTCGCCGGGTTCCGCCGCCGCGTCACCGGGTTCCGCCGCCGTGTCACTGGATTCCACGGCCGCATCGCAGACCGGGCTGCTCACCAGAAGCGCACCGACAGGCGAGGCACGGCGGGGCAGGCTGACCCGAGGCCAGGTCCCGACCCTCATCGGGCTCATCGCGATGGCGCTGTCGGTGCTCATCTTCGGCTGGGACGTCGGCTTCGTGACGATCACGATCTCGATCATCCTCGCCGTCATCAATCCTGCGGCGGGCAAGGCTGCGATGTCCCGGGTCTCCTGGTCGGTCGTCATCCTCATCACCGGTGTGCTCACCTACATCGCGGTCCTGCAGGAGGCGGGCACCGTGGAGTGGGTCTCGGCGGGCATCTCCGCCATCGGAATTCCGCTGCTGGCCGCTCTGCTACTCTTCTACATGTCCGGTCTGATCTCGGCCCTGGCGTCCTCGCTGGCGATCATCGGCGTGGTCATCGCCTTGGCAGTGCCCTTCCTCGAGTCGGGCGATGTCCACGTCGGAGGCTTCGTCGCGGCGCTGGCGATCGCCGCGACCATCGTCGACATCAGCCCGTTCTCCACCAACGGTGCGATGCTGCTGGCGAATGTGCATTCGACCATCCGCGACCGCTACTACAAGCAGATGATCGGCTATGCCGGACTGATGTGCCTCATCGGACCGGGCCTGGCCTGGTTCGTCGCGGCCGTGCCGACCTGGATCGCCGGCTGACGCCCCTGCCTACATGTGCCCTTCGGCCTGGAACCGTCCGTGCCAGGACAGCGCCTCGCCGAGCAGGTGCGGAGTGTGCCGGCCATGGGGATTCTCGGCGATCGCCCGATCCAGATAGTCGCCGAGGCGGTCCCGATAGCTCGGGTGCGCGCAGTTCGCGATGATCTTCCGTGCCCTGGCCACCGGGGAGAGTCCGCGCAGATCGGCCAGTCCCTGTTCGGTGACGAGGATCTGGGTGTCGTGTTCGGTGTGGTCGATGTGGCTGGCGAAGGGCACGACCGAGGAGATCGCCCCGCCCTTGGCCAGAGAGTTCGAGACGAAGAAGTTGAGATAGGCGTTGCGGGCGAAGTCTCCCGATCCGCCGATGCCGTTGATGATCGACGAACCCATGACCTGGGTCGAGTTCACATTGCCGTAGATATCGGCTTCGACCATGCCGTTGATGGCGATCACCCCGAGGCGGCGGATGGCCTCCGGGTGGTTCGACATCTCCTGCGTACGCAGCAGGATCCGCCCCTTGTACGACTCGATGTTCTCGTTGAAGTCCGCGGCCCGTTCGGCGGACAGGGAGAAGGCGGTCGCCGAGACAGAGGTGAGCTTGCCGCTGTCGATGAGGTCGAGCATGCCGTCCTGGATGACTTCGGTGTAGGCGGTCAGACCCTCGAATTCGCTGTCGGCCAGGTTCCCCATCACCGCATTGGCGACATTGCCGACCCCCGACTGCAGCGGCAGCAGGTGCGGAGGCAGCCGATCGGCTCGGATCTCGTGCCGCAGGAAGTCGACGAGGTGGGCGGCGATCGCCTGCGAGTCCTCGTCGGCGGGTTTGAAGGGAAGGTTCCGGTCCGGGGCGTCGGTTTCGACGACGGCGACGACCTTCGCGGGATCGACCCGCAGGTAGGGATCACCGATGCGCTGCATCGGCTCGAGGAGTTGGATCGGCAGCCGCTCGGGAGGCCTGCGGGTGCCGTAGTAGACGTCGTGGAATCCCTCATAGGCCCGCGGGTGCCAGTCGTTGACCTCGATGATGACCTTGTCGGCGAGGTCGAGCCAGGTCTTCGCGTTGCCCACCGAACTGCCGGGTACGAGCAATCCGTTTGGCAGGATCGCCGCGACCTCGACGACTGCGACATCGAGGTTTCCGTAGAAGCCGAACCACGCCTGCTGGGCCGAATGGCTGAGATGCGTATCGACGTATTCGGTGGTGCCGTCGTTGATCGATTTCCGCATCGCCGGATCGGATTGGAAGGGCAGGCGTTTGGTCACCGCTGCCGCCTCGGCGAGGACTCCGTCGAGTTCGGGCGCGGTCGAGGCTCCTGTCCAGAGTTCGACGCCGAAGTCGCGTCCGGCCTCGTGCTCGGCCCGAGCACGTGCGGCCAGGGATTCCGGAACGGCCTTCGGGTAGCCGGAGCCGGTGAAGCCGCTCGTCGCGACTCGGTCGCCATCGGCGATGTGAGCAGCCGCCTGATCAGGGGTGACGACCTTGGAACGAAGATTCGGGCACGAGATTCTCGACATTCCAATGAGTCTATCGGACGCGTTCGAGCCGCCTGCCGCGCGCCATCCCTGAGCAACCGGAAGCCGCTTGGATCGGTCCCGGAAACACTCGGCCAGGCAGCTTGCTACTGCCCGAGCCCGCCCAAGAACTCCGCGGCCCCCAGCGCCACTCTCAGCTCGGCGAGCACACCGAGAGCGAGCATGTCCTCGTCAACATCGAAGCGCTCCGTGTGGTGACCGGCCGTGGTGCCCATGCCGATCTGGACGTAGGTGGCCAGACCGCCGCGCTCCTTCACCCGCTTCATCATCGCCGTGGCGTCCTCGGATCCGCCGACTCCGCTCGAGTCGCGGATCTCGGCGACCCCGGGGACTCCGGTGAAGCTCTCCCGGACATAGGGCAGGAGCTCCGGGCTGGGGTCTTCCCGGTCGGCTCGGCCGACGACACTCAGTTCGCTCTGCACGTCGTACATGCGGGCGGCGCCGGCGATGACGTCCTGGGCGCGGCCGAACATGAAGTCGTTGATCTCGCTGTCCTGCCCGCGCGTCTCGACTCGGATCACGGCCTTCCTGGGCACCACGTTCCGGCCCTCACCGGCGTTGAAAGTGCCGACGTTGATGCGGCTGGCCCCACCTGAGTGCCGTGGGATCGCATGCAGCACCAAGGTCGCCGAGGCGGCCGCCAGCAGGGCGTTCTTCCCCTTCTCCGGGTCACCGCCGGCGTGTGAGCCGATCCCGGTGAAGGTGACGTCGAACTTCGTGCTCGCCAGGTACCCGTCCGATCCGGTGACGATGTTGCCCTTCGCATCATCGGACTTCAGGTGGGTGGCGACGAAGAGGTCGACGTCGTCGAACCAACCTGCGGCCACAATCGAATGAGCGCCGCGGACACCCTCCTCGGCGGGTTGGAAGATGATCTTCACGGTCCCGGTCAGTTCGTCCTGATGCTCGCTCAGCGCCGTGGCCAGGCCGAGTCCGATCGCCGCGTGCCCGTCGTGTCCGCAGCCGTGCATGGCTCCGTCGTTGACGGAGGCGAAGCCCTCGGCGAAGGGGCGATGGCTGTCATCGGCGAGTTCGACGAGGTTGTTCGAGTCGATGTCGAAGCGGAAGCAGACCACGGGACCGGGCCGTCCGGTCTCGAGCACACCGAGGACTCCGGTGAAGCCCTCCCCCATCGCCTCGACGAGTAAGGGATCGGCCCCCTGTGCAACCGCGCGTTCACGTTCCCCGGCGAGCACCTCTGCGCTGGGCACCCCGAGCCGGGAGTCGGCGTCATGGAGGTCAGGACCGAACTTCGTGTCCCAGCCCAGGTCTCGCAGGACCCCGATGATCGCCGAGGTGGTTCTGAACTCGGTCCAGCCCGTTTCGGCGTGTTTGTGGAAGTCCCGCCGCCAGGCGACGAGCCGCTCGGCCAGCCCTGTGGGCAGTGTCGGCATCTGATCGGTCCGGTCGGGTGCGGGGTTCGTCGAAGTCATCGGGTCCTCGGGTCGGGTGCAATCTCACTCACTTCGAATGGTAGTCCCCGTATCGGTCGCCCGAAGAGGCCAGCTGCGGGAACGAGCCCCCGCCCCGTCGATCGGACCCGTGTGCGGCATTCGCCTCCGCACGGGACCGGCGCACCGTCGTCAGTGCGAGGCTCGGCATCGGGATGAACACGATGACGGCGAGCAGCAGGCCGAGGGTGAAGATCATGATCGCTTCGACGAGTCCGGTGTACACGGCGATGACGCCGACGACGATCGCGGGCAGACCCGCACCGGCGTAGAACGCGAGATAGAGGGCCGCCGTGATCCCGGCGCGCTGCCGGGTCGGAGTGAGCACGTCGATCTCCCGATTGGCACCCCAGTAGCTCAGACCGTGGCCGGTGCCCGTGGCGAACGCGGCCACGGCCATGAGGATCAGGGCGGTCGATGCCCCGAGGCTCGGCAGATTCGAGCTCAGCAGCAGAGCGGCCCCGACGCCCATGAGCATCAGCCCGATGGTCTGCGCGGCCCGCGGCTCGAACTTCGGGGCGATGAGCTGGACTCCGGCGGAGACGACGAGGACCGAACCGACGATGAGCCCGGAGAGGAGAGGGCTCGGCTCGGCGATGACCGACTCCGACATCGACGGCAGCAGGGCCAGGAACAGGCCGAGGCTCGCCCAGCCGAGCAGACCGGTGATCGCGGCGATGTTGAAGCTCGCGCGCATCGGCCCCGGCACGGCGGGCCAGGTGGGGCGCCACCGCTGCCGGGTCAGCGGCCGGTGCAGCCGCAGGATGAACACGAGCACCGCGGTGACGATGAGCATCCCGAGCATGACGACGAAGGGAGCGGTGAGCGATCCGTGCCCGGCCCCTCGAGCTGCACTCGCCTCGGTGATGGCTCCGGCGAGGATCGGACCGGCGCCGGCGCCGAGGACGAACGACATCGTGGCCAGCGTCGACCCCATCCACGGCCGACGGGCCGGTGAGGCCTCGACCATCAGCGCGATCCCGGCTCCGGTGCCCAGTCCCAGACCGATGCCGAGGAGGATGCGTCCAGCGAACAGACCGGCGACTCCGACCGTGCCGAAGGCAAACAGACCGGTTCCGACGCTCACGCAGCCGATCGCGGCCAGCAGCACGGGTTTGCGGCCGAAGGCGTCGGCGGCCGAGCCGAACATCAGCAGCGAGGGCAGGCAGCTGAGCACGTAGGCCGCGTAGAGCGCGGTCATCGTCTGGTCGGTCATCGACAGGGACTCTTGGAACAGCGGGTAGAGCGGGCTGGCCAGATTGGCCGCGGCGGAGAGCGTGAAGAGCACGGCAGCTCCGATCCACAGCTGACGTTTCGAACCGATGATGCGTGCGTACTCGGGCAAGCGGAACTCTCCTTCTCAGACGAATCGATGGTGGCCCACGGACTCATCATGAGGGGCAGAGAGTATTCTTGTCTATCGTAGGAAAACAAAGACTATCGTTCGATGGGGTCGCATGATTGACAACAGACTCACGATGTTGAGCATGATTGACCGGCACGGCACCGTGACAGCGGCCGCACAGGCCCTTCACTACTCACCGTCGACGGTCTCCCACCAGGTCAGACAGCTCGCCGCTGAACTCAAGGTCACACTGCTCGAACAGCACGGACGCAACATCCGGCTGACCCCGGCGGCTCGGTCGCTGCTGCGCCATGTCGAGGTTATGAGCACCGAATGGGAACAGGCCCTCTCCGACCTCGATGCCTATGCCTCGACGGTGTCCGGTTCGCTCACCCTCTGCGGCTTCTCCACCGCGGCCAGCGTGCTGCTGCCCCGCACGATGCACGTGCTCAACGAGGAGTTTCCGAACCTGATCACACAGACGATCGAAGCCGAACCGGGCGAGTGCTATGACTTGCTACTCTCCGGCGATGCCGACATCGGCATCGTCGCCGTCACCTCGGACACGCCAGCCGGCGCCGATGAGCGCTTCGCCCAGCACTTCCTCATCGACGACCCGCTCGACCTCATGGTGCCCACGGGCCATCCGCTGGCCGAACGCAGCACCGTCTCGATCGCCGACACGGCCGAGGAGACCTGGATCCTCGGGCGCCCCGGCACCACCTATCACCAGCTCGTCGTCGCCAACTGCGCGAGCGCCGGCTTCACGCCGAAGATCGGGCACTACGCCAACGACTGGAACACCGGCACCGCGCTCGTCCACAACGGCTTCGGCGTCTGTGTGGCCTCCCGCCTGTCCCGGTCTCAGGACCTGCACCCGGTCCGCCGGATTCCACTCAGCGGCGAGCACACTCCCACCCGGCACATCGCCGCAGTCACCCGGGCAGGTACAGAGAACCGTTGCACTCTGCGCTTCACGCTGGACACCCTCACTCGCGAAACCGCGAAGCTGATGACCCGCCTCGGCGAGGATCTCGACGGCGCCTGAACCCCGGTCAGAGGAAGGGTCGCATGGGCTTCAGCGCCCACTCGGCGAACTGGGTGAGAGCATGGCGATCGAGCCAGTCGGGGCCGAGAACATTGCAGTGTTCGGCGTCGCTGAGGAAGACCTTCTCCATCTCCGCCGCGAAGTCATTGTCGATGACCTCGACGTTGGTCTCGTAGTTGAAGGACAGGGAGAGTCTGTCGATGTTCGCGGTGCCGACGGTCGACCACTTGCCGTCGACCGTGGCGATCTTGGCGTGGATCATGGACGCTTCGTAGAGGAGGACCGTGACCTTGGATCGCACCATCTGCTCGAAGAAGCCGCGCGATACGGAGTCGCCGAGGACGTGGTTCGACTGCTGCGGCACCATGATCCTCACGTCGACGCCGCGCTCGGCCGCTTCCATCAGCGATCGGAGGAGCTGCTGGTCGGGGATGAAGTACGGCGTCGTCAGCCAGATCCGCTCCTGAGCGCGTTCGATGGCGTTGATGTACATCGACCGGATCGGATAGACGAGCTGGACCGGCTGATTCGCTGCAACCCGCAGCTTGGATTCCCAGGCGGTAGGAGCGACCCAGGGGATCCGATCGTCTTCGCTGTGGTATTCGTTCCAGACCTGAGCGATGGACTGGTGCAGGCCCCAGGTGCCGGGGCCCTCGGCCTTGAGATGCGTGTCCCGCCAGTGAGTGGCGTAGAGGGAGCCGATGTTGTATCCGCCGACGAAAGCCACATCGTTGTCGATGACGAGGATCTTCGAGTGGTTGAATCCGGAATAGCGCAGTGGCCCTCTCCAGAATTTGCGGGCCACGGTCGGCAGGCGCAGGACCTTGATGCGATGGTCCAGCTGCCGGTAGAAGGATTGTGGAATGGTGAAGTTGGCGAATCCGTCGTAGATGATGTGGATCGCCACCCCGCGCGCCGCCGCGGCATTGAACGCATCGATGAACTTCTGACCCACCTCGTCGTTCTTCCAGATGAAGGTCTCCATCTGAATCGAGTCCGTCGCCGCAGCGATCTCGGCGAGCATGTCGTCGTAGAGGGTCTGCCCATCGGTGAAGATGCTCAGCGAGGAGCCTTCGACACTGGCGTGGAAGGTGCCGGGCCGCGGGGCTTCCCGCTGTTCTCGATCGCGCTTGCGCATCATGTCGATCGCCATCGAGACGCCGACGGTCAGGGGCACCGCACATGCCGCTCCGGCGGCGGCCCATGGAGCGATGCTGCGGACACGGTCGAATCCTTGACGAAGATTAAGCGCAGTCGATCCCATAACGATCGAGTGTATCGGCTCCGCTGTCCGTCGCGATTGGGCGCTGCCCCGACATTCGCTCCGTCTTCCCTCCATCGCTGCTGATTCGAACCCGGGAAACAGAACCGCGGCCCCATCCTTTTCGGATGGAGCCGCGGTCGTATCGAGACAGCGTCGCTCAGGTGAAGATGCTCACTCCGCCGGGTCCGACGAGGCAGCCGACGACGATGAGGACGATGCCCCACAGCAGCTGCTTGCGGAAGATGGCGAAGATGCCTGAGATGACGAGGATCGCTGCGATGATCCAGAGAATGAAAGCCAAAGTGACTCCTAGGTTCTGCGGTGCCGCGATCGGCGGCACCGATTGTTTCCGGCGATGTCGTTCATGCGCCGGGGTCTGTGGTTCAGTGCTTGCTCGGTCCGGCCCCGTTGTCGTTCGGGAAGTCCGGATCGTGCGGGGCACCGGCCCCTGGTCGACCGTCAGCCAGCGGGTCCGACTGAGCGGAGCGCTGTGGGTCGCCCCGAGGATCGACGTGTGCATCCGTGCGCGGATCGGTCCGTGCATCGGTGCGGGGATCGTTGCGGGGATCGATCCGTGAGTCATCGAGCGAATCGGCCCGTGGGTCGATTCGCGGATCGGTTCGCGCCTGGTCGGGTTGCCGCACCGGATTCTCCGGCTGGGCGGCCGGACGCTGCTCCGCGGGGCGCTGCTGCTCCACGTGGGGCTGATCGGCATGACGCGAGTCTGCCTGGCGCGGGTCGACATGGTGCTGGTCTGCCTGGCGCGGGTCCGGCTCACGCACGGCGCGGCCGTCGTGCGCCTGATCCGGCCGCACTGCGGACCGGTCATC
This sequence comes from Brevibacterium sp. GP-SGM9, assembly GCF_047300845.1. NCBI lineage: Bacteria > Bacillati > Actinomycetota > Actinomycetes > Micrococcales > Brevibacteriaceae > Brevibacterium > Brevibacterium sp. GP-SGM9. The sequence goes on from NZ_CP178563.1 coordinate 974,694, forward strand.
GGCCGGGGCCACGGGACCACCCTGCCCGTGAGCAGCACGCGGGTCGACGTGGGTTCCGGTGCCGACGTCGGGATCGAGCTCGTCGGCCCGACGCAGGCGCTCTTCCTGCTCGCGGCGCTCTGCCACGACGGCCTGTTCGCGCTGGTCGGCGTCGCTGCTCAGCCGGTTGGCCTCCACCGAGCGCTGCTCGGCCTCGGCCGCACGCTTCTTGGCTTCCGCAGCCTGAGCTTCGGCTTCCGCCTCGGCTCGCTTCGCTTCGGCCTTCCGCTCGTCGGCCTCGGCCTCGCGAGCGTGGACCTGCGGCTGTGCCGCGGAGGCCTCCTCGCGGAGCCGTGCCGCCTCTTCCCGACGACGCTTCTCTTCGAGTTCGCGCTTCTTCGCCGCAGATTTGCGAGTGACGGCAGCGATGATACCGATGACGATCAGGACGACGACAATTGCGACGACGATCCAGATGATCGTGGAGGCATTCATGAAATCTCTCCCTTGCTAGATATTCGGTTCTCATCAATCAGTGGCCCCGTTGGCAGGACCTGCCCATCGTTGCACGCCTGACACGCGAAGACAACCATTTCGTATACAGCGTAAACCGCGTGTCGATCCAATTGCGAATACCTGTGCGCACATTTCGGCGGTCCGTCTGTTTCGATGAACGCGTTTAGCATGGGCACCATGTCTGAACATCGAAGTGACCTGTCCGCTTCGTCGGGGACGACCGTGGCCGGTGCGATCTGCTTCCTGTCGGCGGGGCTGTTCTACCTCCTCGCCGAGGCACTCGCCGCCTCCGTGTTCCCCGGGTATTCCTACGCCGTGAACTACATCAGCGACCTCGGCGTTCCCGATGTCGAGATCCTGGGCGGGCGTGCCGTCGATTCGCCCCTGCACCCGCTGATCACCGTTGCCTTTGCTGCTCAGGGACTGCTCTTCGCCGTGGGAGCTGCGCTGCTGTGCCGTCTTTTCAGACTCCCCCTGCGGGGCACATTCGTCGTCCTCGCCTTTGCTCACTCCCTCGGCATGGTCGCAGTCGCCGTCGTCCACGGCGGTCAGGCGAACATCGAGCGCGGACTCGACACCGTTCACGTGCTGGGCGCGGCCGCGGCCTTCCTCGGCGGCAATGCGGCGGCGATCGTCGCGGGAATCTCCCTGCTGCGCGCCGGTTCGCACCGCCGCCTCGGCGGGTGGAGCATCGCCCTCGGTGCGATCGGCCTGTTCGGGATGCTCATGCTCCAGGTCGATATGCGGCTTCTGCCGGCGACGCTGCTGGAGGACGGGGTTTGGGAGCGGATGACCTTCTATGCGATTCTCGCTTGGGAAATGCTCGTCGGAACGCTTGTCCTCAGGTACGCCGGTGCGCAAAGGTGGAGACATGCAGACGCCTCCCGATGACGCCGCCGGAATCTATGAGCGTGCGGCCGCTCACCAGCTCGACATCCGTCCGGAGACCATCACCGTCAACGAGATCGGCCTCGATTTCAGGGTCGCCATCGCCGAGGTGGTCGACGGTTCCGCGTGGGTGCTGAGGATTCCCCGCCGCCCCGACGTCACTGCGCGGGCAGGCGTCGAGGGGCGTTTCCTCGAAGCGGTCGGTCCGCTGCTCGACGTCGATGTTCCCGACTGGCGGATCCACACGGACGATCTCATCGCCTACCCGCTGCTGCCCGGGAGTCCGGGGCTGACGATCGACGATGCGGGTGAGCCTCGGTGGCATTTCGATGTCGAATCCACCGTCTACGCGGAGTCCCTGGCCGATTTCCTCGCCGAGCTGCACACTCTCGATCCCTCACTGGTGCGCTCTTCCGGCATCGATGACCTCTCCTCCGCCGAGTCCAGGCAGCGCAGACGCGAGGACATCCGGCGGGTCAGCAGTGAGTTCGAGGTCTCGACGGAACTCATGTCTCGGTGGTCGTCCTGGCTCGACGATGACCGGTTCTGGCCGACGTCGACGACGGTCACACACGGAGAGGTCTACCCGGCCCATCAGCTCATGGACGGCGAGCGCATGGTCGGCGTCCTCGACTGGACCACTGCGGCGATCGGCGACCCCGCACGCGATTTCGTGTTCCATCAGGCCAGCGTCTCCTCGGCGGCGTTCGATGCGACGCTTCGCCGGTACGTCGAGCGGGGTGGGACGGTATGGTCGCATTTCGCCGAGCATTGCGCCCATATGTTCTCGACTTCGCCGGTCGACCTCGGCCTCTATGCGCTGCAGACCGGGGACGAGAGGCACCTGCACGCTGCTCGAGAACAGCTGCAACCGAAGGAGAGCTGAACATCCATGATGTCGACCATCGAACCGACCGGCCAGCCCGGCAGCCCCGAGCCGATGCTCCATGCCGCGCTCAATGGGGATCGTGACCATCCGGCGACTCCGCGCACGCCCGATGATATTGCGGCGCAGGCGAGGGCGGCCGTCAATGCGGGAGCACAGGTTGTCCATCTTCACCCTTTCGACAGCGAGGGCAGGCAGACCTTCGACGCCGAGGCGAGCGCTGCGACGGTCCGCGCCGTCCGTGCAGCCTGCCCGGGGGTCCCGATCTCGCTGAGCACATCGGCCGAGATCGAGGGAGACCCGGCCCGGCGGCTCGAACTCATCTCCGAATGGACCAAGCTTCCGGATCTTGTCACCGCCAACCAGGGAGAGCCCGGAATTCTCCAGGTCTGCGAGCTACTGCTCGGCCGAGGAGTGGAGATCGAGGCCGGCCTGCTCCACCTCGACGACGCCCACCGCTTCGTCGACGCCGGCATCGCCGGCTCCTGCCGACGCGTCCTTGTCGAGCCTCTCAATGCCGACCCCGATGATGCCATCGCGCACGCCGCGGCGATCGAGAAGGTCGTGACTGACGCCGGGATCCGCCTGCCCCAGGTCCATCACGGGGATGGGATCGCCTCCTGGGTCGTCAACGCCCGCGCCATCCGCCGCGGACACGGAATCAGGACGGGGCTCGAGGACACTCCCGTCCTGCCCGACGGACGAGAGGCCGAAGGCAACGGTGACCTCGTCGCCACGGCGGCGATGCTGATGTCCGAGCTGTCCTGACCTCGAAGCATGCCGGGATTGCACGTATGTGGACGCGAATTAGGCTGGAGTCATGCCTGATTTCATCAAACAGCGCGCCGATGCCCCGCGCGGATTCTTCGCCGCCGAAGCGGCCGGACTCGCGTGGTTGGCCGAACCGGACGTGGTTCCTGTCGTCGAAGTCATCGATCATGATCAGCAGAGTCTGCGTCTTGAGCGCATCGAAGAGGCCTCGCCGAATGCGCGGTCGGCAACCGATTTCGGCAGGCAGCTTGCACGTCTGCACGATTCCGGTGCCCCTGCATTCGGCTGGGCACCGGCCGAACCGGCCTGGTTCGGTCCCCTCGACTCCCCGTTTGAAGTCGACGTCGCCTCGTGTGACTCATTCACCGACTTCTGGGTGAACATGCGGCTGAGACCACTGGCCTCGGCGATCGGAGATCAGCTTTCGACCGATGAAAACGACACGATCACCTCGGCGATCGAGAGCATTGCCTCCGGGGTCTTCGAGGGAATCTCCGGACAGGGCACCGAAGCTCCGGCCCGAGTCCACGGTGACCTATGGTCCGGCAATCTCATGTGGACCCCTGACGGCTGTGCCCTCATCGACCCAGCCGCCCACGGCGGCCACAGACTTGAGGATCTGGCGCTGCTTGTCCTGTTCGGCACACCGTTCCTTGAGGAGATCTTCGCCGGTTATGAGACCGAACATCCGCTGCCCGAGGGGTGGCGAGGAGACGTGCCGGTTCACAATTTCTTCGCCCTGCTTGCTCACGTCAAGCTGTTCGGGACCGGATTCGCGGGGCAGACGCTCCGCACAGCGAGTGCGATCATCGACCGCGCCACCGCTTTGAACGACTGAGCAGAGTCGAGAGCGGCTCGGTCCGACTATCGGACCGAGCCGCTCCCCTTAGTGCCGCCGCACTCATTCGTCCAGAGCCTGCGCGGTCACCCCTTCAGCCCAGTGGGATCTCCCCTTCAACTCAGTGCGATCTCCACCGGGTCGGAGAAGACGCCGCCTTCGAAGGTCAGGCGATCGGGACTGACATCCTTCGGCACGTCGAAGACCAGGACACCCTTGGCGGTGTTGCCCGGGTTGATCTCCTCGAGGAAGAGGATCGAGTTCTCGTCCACGTAGATTCCCGCTTCGGAATCGGCGGAGTAGCTGTTGCCCTTGTCATCGCCGAGTTTGATGTTGTCCTCGAAGAAGTAGTCCGGTTCGGACTCCGTATTCTTCACCGACAGTGCGACGGTGACGAACTGACCCTGTGCCTCGGTGCCGAGGAACTCGTCGCCGACCGATGACACACCGTCCTCGACCTTGTCGACGGTGATCTCCCACCCATCGGCTGCGACGGCGTCGCCGATGCCGTAGGCCGCCTTCTCCGCAGCCGGTGCGCCGCCTTCTTCGGCAGGAGCACCTTCACCCTTGTCCTCCGACCCCGTGCCCGCTTCGTCCTGCGCGGACGATGCACCCGTCTCATCGGTGGCGTCGTCTCCCCCGCCCCCGATGGCGCTGAACATTGCAATGACCACGATGATGACGATGAGCCAGAACCACCAGCGCTTGAGCAGCGGCTTCTTCCGCTTCGGCGGCTTCTGCCCGTAACCCGCCCCCGGATAGGCCTGCTGTGGGAACTGCGCTCCGGGATAACCGGGTTGCCCTCCTGGATACCCGCCTTGTGCTCCGGGGTATCCGGCGTGTGCACCCGAATGCCCCGGAGCCGTAGCGGCAGGTTGGAATGTGGTCGGCGTCGGCTGCCCGGCAGGAGTGGTCTGGCCGGGCTGCTGGGGATGTCCCAGGTACTGAGGGTCGTGTGGGTTGGACATGATGCTCCTTGAACGCTGAGTGAAAAGCTGCGAAGTGCTGACTCGTCAAGCATCGGAGAAATCGCCCTGCTCCACGTCCATCCGTCGGATCGAACCGGTTGGCCGATCGGTGGACCCGTTCCACCCGATCGGTCGACTACGCGTGTCAGAGCCCGCGGTTACTATTCATGTGTGTCAGGTCAACCAATTCCTCGTTCGAGCCACGAGAGCCTCCCGAGCGCGCGGCGCCGGCGGATGCCTCGCGCCCTGAGAATTCTCGTGAGCGTCCTCGTCGGCGCTCTTCTCTTCGTCATCGGACTGTTCACCTCGGCGATGGCCTTGACTTCGAACACCTGGGCATTCTCAGGCGGCGTCATCAGCAACACCGGAATGGTCGCGATCCTCCTCCTCGTCCCCGTATGGGCAACTGTGTTCCTCCGTCAGAAGTGGCTGTGGGCTCCCTTCATTGCCGGCGCCCTGCTGACTGCGGGATGGGGCGATGCCCTTCTCCTGCTCATCGGCCTCTTCCACCTCGTCATCCGGGGATCCAAGCGGCAGGCCATCATCGCCTCGGCGGTGGGAACGGTGCTGGTCGCCGCCGCCACGGTGCGCATGTGCCTGGCCCCGGCCCAGCTCAACCCGTTCGCCATCCTCTTCCTGCCCGACCCGGAGCAGATGACGAATCTCGACGCACCCGCTCCCCCGGCAGACGCGCTGCTCGCGATCACTCTCGTGACCATCGCGGCGGCGGTCATCGGACTCGGCATCAGCCTCGGCGTCGGCGCCCTGCTGCGACGAACCCGGCGGATGAGAGTCGTCGAGACGATCGCGGCCCGCGAAACCCAGCGCAATGAATCCCTGTCGGCTGAACTCGCCCGCCGGTCCGAACGCGAACTCCTGGCACGGGAGCTCCATGACACGCTCTCCCACCGACTCTCGATCATCTCCCTGCACAGCGGTGCCCTCGAGCTCGGCAGCAAGGATGATGACGATGTCGCCTCGACCGCCTCGGCGCTGCGGCAGGAGGCGCATGCCTCCCTGGAGGACCTGCGGCATCTGGTCGGCGGGGTCCGCGAGGGGACGCTGGCCGGCGGCGGACCGCAGAAGGAGGCGTCGACTCCCCCGAGCCTGGCCTCAATGCGATCGATCCCGCAGCTCGTCGCCTCGGTGCAGTCCACGGGAACGATCATCCGGCCCTCGATCGTCATTCAGGACGTCGAGAGTGCGCCGACCGTTCTCGACCGGGCGGTGTATCGCATCGTGCAGGAGTCGCTGACGAATGCGATGAAGCATGCCCCGGGTTCGCCGGTGACTCTTGAAGTCACGGTGTCGGCTGACCAAGGCGCACGGATCGCGGTGGCCAATCCGGCTCCTGCGTCGACGAACCGTCTCCCGCCGCGGCAGTCGCCCCTCGCCGAGGCGGTCCCCGGGATTCCGCCTTATCCGACGTCTGCTCCCCGCGTGGGTTCTTCCCGGCCCGATGCCGATTCTCCCTTAGCGGGGACCGGATCGGGTGCCGGGCTCGAAGGCATTCGGGAGAGAGCGGCGATGCTGGAGGGAGACGCCTTGGCCGGTGTCCGCGACGGCTCGTTCGTCGTCGAGGTGGTTCTTCCGCCGTTCGCACGCCGAGGCTGAGGGAGCCCTCGCGGTCAGACTATCGGTGTCATTGCCCTCGGGTAATGTATCGATCATGACCCAGAACGCTGCCCCGATTCGTGTGATCGTCGTCGATGACGATCCGATGGTCGTCACCGGGATCAGAGGAATTCTCCAGGCCGCCGAGGGCATCGAGATCGTGGGTTCGGCGTCGAGCGGCGAGGAGGCACTCGAACGAGTGGCTCTGCATTTCCCGGATGTCGTCCTCATGGACATCCGGATGCCGGGCATCGGCGGGATCGAGGCCATCGAAAGGCTCATCAACAGCGCCCGTCCGCCCAAGGTCGTCTCGCTCACGAGCTTCGACACCGACGACTATCTCTTCCGCGCACTCGAGGCCGGAGCGGCCGGCTATCTGCTCAAGGACGTCGCACCGACTGCTTTGGCCGATGCGATCCGCAAGGTGCACGCAGGAGAGCCGATCCTCTCGCCGCGGTCGATGCAGCAGCTGATCTCAAAGGTGACGACGGGCCAGAATCAGCGCCTGCAGCGTGAGGCCACAGAACTGCTCGCCGACCTCACCGAACGTGAGCTTCAGATCGCGGTCCTCGTCGCCCAGGGCCTGTCCAACCAGGAGATCGCTGAGGCCACGTTCATGAGCACGGCTACGGTGAAGACCCACCTCAACCGCATCAACATCAAACTGGACACGAGCAATCGCGTACACATCGCCGTCCTTGTCGAACGCGCCGGAGTGGACAGCCTCGGGACCTCGGCTGCGGGACACTGACTCGCCGGACAGACGCCGAGAAGCGTCGGCCGGTCCCACCCTCCTCTCCGGCGAAAGGACCGCTGCGAGTCGCGACCGAGACCGAGTACGCATCTATAAACTGAATCCATGACCCTCGCCTTCTGGACCTGCGCGATCGTGACTCTGATCAGTTCGATCGTCAGCTGCGGGTATGCGATTGCCGGACTGTGTTCGTCCGCGAACGATTCACGACCACCATCGATGTATGCGTTTGCGCGCAGCGCCGCTCTTGTCGTCGTCGCCGTCATCGGCCTGTTCTGCTCGTCGGAGGCATTTGTGGCCGCAGTCGCCGTCGCGATGATCCTCGTTCAGGGAATCGACGCCGTGATCGGAGCCGTGATCTCCGACCGGTTGAAGACCATCGGCCCCGCGTTCACTGCCGCTGCCAACGCCGCCGCGCTCATCTGGATGCTGGTGGCCTGATCGCCGTTCTCCATCCGACGCTCGACCGTCGGCCTCGGTCGGCTTCGCTCGCCGTGCCTTTGACTCAGCAGTATCCCTGGCCCGCGGACGCGCGTAGACTGACGACCACCTCACAGCCGATTGCGGAAGGTGAACATCGTGCCCATTGAAGACGGCATGCGCAAAGCCACCAAGAATCTCGACGAAGCCGCCGAGGCGGCACCGACTTCCGAGCTCGTCGATGAAAATGATTTCGGCACTAGAAACGACGAGGCCGACGCGAGCAGAGACGACGAAAACCCTGAGAACGCGTCCGTATCGACGGACGATTCCGACGATGCGAACGTCCGTACCGATTCCACGGACAATCCCGATAACGAGGACTGAAACTCGGCCTGCCCTGCGCTGAAAACCCAGGCCGGGAACACACAACGAAGAGCGTCGTCATTCACGGATCGTGAGTCCAAAAGTTAGGTGGCGACGCCCTCGTCATTCCGACCTGGGCCGAAATCTCCCCGACAGCTTCAATAGTGTCCTGGCGGATCACTGGCGGGGAAGGATTCGTCTTCCCACTCGTCGACCATCTCATCTTCGTGGACGTGACGGAGCCTGTCCGCTTCGGTCCTCTCCGCGCCGACGCTGCTCGACTCCTCCGAGTCGTTCCCGAGTTCGTCCTCGCCCGGCTGCGGTTGCACATTCTCAGACATCACTGAACCTCCGATCGGAACGCTGTGCGCGAATCCGTTTCCTCCATCATGCGCTCTCCGACGGCGGTGGCGATACGGCCCGAGCACGGATTCCGGGCACCATTTCGATCACAATGAGCGCGAGGACGATCTCCTCCGCTCTTAGACCTCGGCGCGAACACCGACAAGACCACCCCAATGAGACCAGTGACCTTTTCTGCCCCGTGTGCAATAGCATCGTCCGAGCCGTGAACCCTCACACGGCTGCACCGTGCACACTCCGAGTGAAAGGCAGGATCGATGCCGTCGCCCGCCGACTCCGGGACCCGCTCCCCCGCTGCTGACCGATCCGGATCACGATTCGGTCGTATTCTCCGCAACTACCGCTTCCCGCTCTTCATCCTCACCGGCGTCGCCATCGGCGCAATCGTCGGACTCGTATTCGGGGAACGTGCCACAGTCGTCAAGCCCTTCGGTACGGTGTTCATCAACTTGATGTTCACCCTCGTTGTGCCGCTCGTCTTCTTCTCCATCTCCTCGGCGGTGGCGGGGATGTCCTCTGCCAAGCGCCTGGGCAGAATCTTGGGCGGCACGCTCGGCGTCTTCGCGGTCACCGGGATCATCGCTTCCGTGGTCATGATCTCGGCCCTGTGGGTCACCAAGGCGACCGACGGGGTCCAAGTCGAGATGAGCCAGCCGGAGGACGTCGAGGACGTCGGGTCGATCGGCGATCAGCTTGTTCAGACGGTCACTGTCGACGACTTCTCGAAGATCCTCTCCGCCGAGCACATGCTCGCCCTCATCGTCTTCGCCGTCATCGTCGGCATCTCCACGAGCAGCATCGGCGACAGAGGAAAGCCGTTTGCAGGTTTCCTCAGCTCCGGGGCCGAGGTGTTCCTGAAGTTCACCTCGATCATCATGTACTACGCCCCGATCGGCCTGGGTGCCTACTTCGCCGCCCTGATCGGTGAGCTCGGGGCGCAGCTGGTCGGCGACTATGTGCGCGCCTTTCTCGTCTACTACCCGGTGGCAATCGTCTACTTCGTTCTCGCGTTCACGCTCTATTCCTTTCTCGCGGGCGGCAGACACGGGATCACGAAGTTCTGGTCGAATATCATCGAGCCGACCGCGATCTCCCTGGGAACCTCCTCGTCGGTGGCCGCGATCCCGGCGAATCTTCGCGCGGGTGAGCGCATCGGCGTCCCTCGTGACATCAGAGAGACGATCATCCCGATCGGCGCGACAATCCATATGGAGGGTTCGAGCCTGTCCGCGATCCTCAAGATCGCGTTCCTCTTCGCGGTGTTCGAGCGCGACTTCTTCACTCCCGGCAACATCCTCATCGGCATCGCTGTGGCTCTGCTGGCGGGGATGGTCATGGCCGGGATTCCCTCGGGCGGGTTCATCGGCGAACTGATGATCATCACTCTCTACGGATTCCCCGGCGCGGCACTGCCGATCATCCAGATCATCGGTACCGTCATCGACCCGCCTGCCACTACCGTCAACTCGGTCGGCGATCAGGCCAGCAGCATGCTCGTCGCCCGGATTCTCGACGGGAAGGACTGGATGGACGGACCAGACGAGGCCGAGCGCAACGATGAAGACAGCACTCAGAACCAGTCCGTCGCAGGCAACGACTCGTGATTACGATTGCGTCTCATCGTTTTGGAGAAAGTGTCATATTCGGTCGCTGAGCGCGGCCAGCGGTCGTGCAGCCGACACATGGCCTTGCGCTCAAAAACCCGATACATCTCAGCAAGTAATCCTGCCATGTAACAGTCACTGCCACATGGTTGAAACGAATGGTTTGTCGAACCGAAATACGTTCTGAGACACCGCACAGACTGTGCTGTCCGGTTCACACGAATGCTGGCAATACTGGTCGACGTCGATGACACATGACGAGCAGGAGGGATCGACGCCATGAGAATCAGCATTCGCAAACGGACAGCCGCACTGGGAATCGCCACCGTCGCAGGTCTGGCCGGAATCGGAGTCACCGCAGGACCCGCACTCGCATCCACAGACTCGACGTCAGTTGCGACCACAGCCAAGGACACACAGAGCTCCGGCCATCCGACGACCTCATTGAAGTACGCCGACGACCTCGTCAGGGCCTTCGGCGTCGGGTCGGAGGTGGAGGTCGAGAAGCTCGCCACGGACGCGGTGGTGAAGACGCTCTCCGAGCACGGTGACGCGCATGCGAGTCGGTGGCACCGCATCGCCGCGGATTCGGCGGCCGGCTCAACCTACGTGGCCTACACCAACCTCGATACTGGTGAGATGATGACGCTCGGAGTCAGCAATGAGAAGTCGGCAAATGGTTCGAACCACGCGGTTCGCCAGATCAGGTTCGACGACTGAGTCCTGGTCGACCGCCGATCCGCCGCAGTAGACTGCGGAAACATGATCGACCTCAACGCAGTTCCCCGCCGCCGATACACGAATGGCCCCACTCCGCTCGAGCAGCTTGACCGGCTCAGCACCGAACTGAATGGGCCGCGGATCTGGATCAAACGCGATGACCTGTTGGGCCTGGCCCAAGGCGGAAACAAGACCCGCAAGCTCGAATTCCTCATCGCCGATGCCCTCGCCCATGGTGCCGACACCCTCGTCACCATGGGCGGGGTGCAGTCCAACCACTGTCGGCTCACGCTCGCTGCGGCCAGGCGCGAGGGACTCGTTTGCCATCTCGTGCTCGAGGAGGACCTGGGGCCCGAAGGCGATCCGATTCCTACCGAATCGGGTGGCAACCCTCCCGAGTACACAGGAAATTTTCTGCTCTTCGACCTCCTCGGCGCCGATTCAGTGGACGTCCATCCCCATGGCACGGATCTGCCCGCCCGGGCCCAGGAATTGGCCGGTGAGCTGGAGGGCCGTGGGCGTCGCCCCTATGTCATTCCTGTCGGCGGATCGAACGTCACCGGCGCGCTCGGCTATGTCGATTGCGCTCAGGAACTGCTCCCCCAATTCGCCGAGGCGGGGCTCGAGTCCCCGAGCATCGTGTGCCCGAGCGGGTCGGCCGGAATGCAGGCCGGTCTCATCGTCGGGTTCCACGGTTCCGACAATCGTTTCCCCGTGATCGGGATCAACGTCAGCCGCACGCGCGCGGAGCAGGAACCCAAGATCGCCGGGCTCGTGGCCGAGACAGCGTCGTTCCTAGAACTGCCCGACGTTCCGCCCGAGGCAGTGGTCGGTCTCGGGGACTACGTGGGGCCGGGCTATGCGCTGCCCACACCCGAGATGGTCGAAGCCCTCAGACTCTTCGCGCGCACCGAAGGCATCGTGCTCGACCCTGTCTACACCGGCAAGACCGCCGCGGGGCTGGTCGATCTGGTCCGTTCCGGACGGTTCGGTCCCGACGACGACATCGTCTTCATCCATTCCGGCGGAGTCCCCGGCCTCTACGCTCGCGCGCAGGCTCTGGCCTGAACGATAATGGCGGAGAAGGTGCGAAGGCGCGGGGCGTCCGAGCACTTGTACGATGACGCAGATTGCGAATGAGGAGCACAGATGACAGTGTCAACCGCCGATCTCTGGGACGATCGCGGTCCGGATCTCTATTCGATCGCTCTCGATTTCACCGATTTCGGGTCCATCCGGTCGTTCTCTGGACCGGCACGAACCATCCGCTGCTACGAGGACAACGCCCTGGTGAAGTCGACCCTGGCAGAACCCGGGGATGGTGCCGTGCTCATCGTCGACGGCGGCGGTTCGATCGCGACCGCCCTGATGGGCGACATGATCGCCGAGGCGGCGGTGAACAACGGTTGGGTCGGAGTCGTCATCAACGGTGCGGTGCGTGACCGTGAGGCTCTGTCCGAACTCGACCTGGGCATCAGGGCACTGGCGAGCAATCCCCGCAAGAGCGCGAAGAACGGCGAGGGCGAGGTCGACAGCACCGTCGAGATCGGTGGAGCCACGATCCGTCCCGGCGCCATGGTCTTCGTCGACGCAGACGGTGTCGTGGTGGAGAAGTAGACGGGACCTCTTCCACATCTGACCGCTTCCGTCGGCGCGGGGCACAGGTTCTCATCTGACGAGAAACCTCCGATGCACGGGGCGGCTGAGGGAAATAGAGTCGTGTCAGAAGACACGACAGGATTCGCAGTCACCGACGAAAGGGCAGACCCCATGAAGGCAGCACGTTTCTACGACCGCAATGACATCCGCATCGAGGACATTCCCGAACCCGAGCTGCAAGCGGGAAGCGTGGCCATCGATGTCGCTTGGTGCGGCATCTGCGGCACCGATCTCCACGAGTATCTCGAAGGCCCGATCTTCGTCCCTCCGGCCGGCCATCCGCATCCGATCTCGGGTGAATCGGCCCCCGTGACCATGGGACACGAGTTCTCCGGCACCATCACCGGCCTCGGCGAAGAAGTGACCGATCTAGAAGTGGGACAGAACGTCGTCGTCGAGCCCTACATCATCAGCGACGATGTCGACACCAGCATCGGTCAGAGCTACCAGCTCTCCAAGGACATGAACTTCATCGGCCTCGGCGGCCGCGGAGGCGGGCTGGCGGAGAAGATCGTCGTCGAACGTCGCTGGGTCCATCCGATCGGCGATATTCCGCTCGACCAGGCCGCCCTCATCGAACCGCTGTCGGTTGCCCATCATGCCGTCGTGCGTTCCGGCGCGAAGTCCGGGCAGGTCGCGATCGTCGGCGGAGCAGGCCCCATCGGCCTGCTCACCGCTGCGGTGCTCAAGGCCGAAGGGCTCACCGTCTACATCTCGGAACTCTCCGAGGCACGGAAGACGATGGCACGTTCGACAGGGGTCGCCGACGAGGTGCTCGATCCGCGAGAAGGCGACGTAGCCGAGAGGGTCCGCGAACTCACCGGCGGCGAGGGTGCCGATGTCGGCTTCGAATGCTCGTCAGTACCTGTCGTTCTCGATATGCTCCTCGACGCAGTCCGCCCGGGCGCAGTCATCGTCAACGTCTCCATCTGGGGGCACAAGCCCGAGGTCGACATGCCCAAGCTCGTGCTCAAGGAGATCGACCTGCGGGGAACCATCGGCTATTCCGGCGACCATCCCGCCACGATCGAACTGGTGGGCAGCGGCAGACTCGACCTCGCCCCGTTCATCACCGGCCGGATCGGACTCGACGAACTGGTCAGCGGCGGCTTCGACGAACTCATCAACAACAACGAACGGCATGTGAAGATCATCGTCGACCCCCGGGCCTGACCAGACCGTGAGCTGACACGTTCCACATGCGTCCCGTCGGCTCGGCCCGATTTTCCCGGTCGAGTCGACGGGCGCTTCCGACCTCGGTCTCTCCGATGAAGTCAGGGACTTTGCCGGGGTCAAGGACGAGCGCTACTGACGTTCAGCATTTCGCCATGCCGGCAGTCGGCCCCGATCGTTGACCTGTGCTCATCTGTGCACAGAGTCGAAATCCTGATCGGCGTGCTCCCAGACTGAATCAGCTTCGACCACGGCGTCATCGGCAGTCAGTTCGGCGACGGTGTCGGAACTGTACATATACGACCAGGTTCCGGTGTCTGTGGTTCCGGTGATCATGAGGACGTCGTAGTCGAAGGTGGCAACGCCCGAGGCTTGGACCGCATCAGCCGAGGCCTTCCGGTCCGTCCCCTTCTTCCCTGCAGAGGGGAACTCGACGTGCAGACGGTCAGCGTCCTTGGCGGCGTCGAAGTCCGGGTTGGTCTCGGATTCGCGGTGCACGTCGACATCGTCGATGCTGTTGGTGAGGAAGTCTTCCATGTCCTGAGTGCTCGCAAAATCACCGGAAGGGATCTCGGCGGTCTGTCCGCTCACATCATCTTGGTCACTGCCGTCATCGGAGGCGCAGCCGCCAAGCGCGAGCACCGCAAGCGCGGCAACGGTCGAAACGATACGAGCGCGGGTCTTCATGGCCCCACCCTATCGACGCACGCTCCGGTGGAGTAACGAGGGGCGCCCGCACCGGTTCGCATTCGACTCCGAAAGACCATCGCCTCTCGACGTAGAACGCTGTGCGCACCAAGAGGGGATCATAACTCGCCCAGGCCGATGGCAGACCGTCTCGCGCTCAATAGCGTTGTGGACATGGAAAAGATGCGAAATCTCCACTGGCCCCTCATTCTCGGACTCGGCGCTCTGGCTCTCGTCCGCTCCTTGAGCAGAATCATCATGAACCAGACAGGCGTCGACACCTCACCGGCAGTACCGATACTGCTCACCCTCGGCATATCGGCGGCATGGATCGCCATCGTCGGACTCAGCCGAACGCCTCGACCGGTGCTCACCCTCGTTCTGGCAGGGCTGGTCTATGCCGTGGCAGCGACCGCCCTCAGCGCAGTGCTCTCACCGATCCTCGACGGTCGACTCGACGGGCCTCTGGCGAATCCGATCGCGATCGTTCCCATGGTGTTGACCAATCTCATCTGGGGCCTCGCCACCGGAGTCATCGCCCTCGGGCTGCAGCGCCTCAGAGGAACAGCGGTCTCCTCCGAAAGTCAGTGACGAGCCGAGCGAGCGGTCAATTGCCACCAGGCGCTCGCGACGCCTTCAGCAGAAAGGACCATGCATGCGCGCCATCGGAATCGGGATACTCGGCCTCATCGGCGGGCTGCTCCTGGCAGTCATCCTGCAAGACCTTCTGGCCCCGCTGCTCATCGACGATACGGGCTCGGCTTCGATCCTCGGCAAGCTTCTGGGCACGATGATGCCGGCCTTCGGCATCGTGGGCGCCGGACTGGCGATCTGGATCGACCGCCGACGACGTCGCAACGTCCGCGATCGCGGATCTTCGCGGAGCACTCCCGACCGATACGACGATCGCTGACTTCTCAGTCTCGATTGCTCCGGCCGCCGAGTGCCCTCTATTGCCGAGGGGAATACTTCGGGGTAAACTTTAGTTGAATATTCAACGAGATCACCTTCCACCCGCAGGAGCACACCATGATCACCATCGAAAGCACTCAGTCGGCAATCGCATCGCCTGCAGTCAACGACTCCACGCTCAGCGCCTCCACCGGCATGGACGCGGTCACCCTGCGTGTCGGGGATCTTGAGAACATGTCCTCGTACTACGCGAACGCCCTTGCCATGGTGCCGCTCGAAGAGGTCTCCCGCGGCTCCGAGGTCCACCGTGTGCTCGGCCGCGGCACCACTCCGATGGTCAAGCTCGTCTCGACCCCCGGCCTGCCCGCTGTCGATCCCCGTCAGGCAGGCCTCTTCCACACGGCTTTCCTCTATGAGGATCAGGCCTCGCTGGCGGCGACCGTGGCGCACGCGGCGCAGAACACCAACAGTCGATTCGTCGGTTCGAGCGATCACCTCGTCAGCGAGGCCTTCTACTTCACCGACCCCGAAGGCAACGGCATCGAGCTCTACGTCGACCGCGACCGTTCGCAGTGGATCCACACCGACGAGGGCGAGGTCCGCATGGACACGATCTACCTCGACCCCAACGCCTTCCTCGCCGAACACCTCGATGACAGCATCGTCGCGAACACCTCAGCTCAGCCGGGCAAGGTCGGCCACGTGCACCTGCAGGTCGGCGATGTGCCGACAGCTCGCGCCTTCTACGTCGACGCCCTCGGCTTCGAGCCGACCTTCGCCTCGATGCCGGGCGTGCTCTTCGCCTCGGCCGGCGGCTACCACCACCACGTCGCGATGAACACCTGGAACAGCAAGGGCGCAGGCCCCCGCGCGGCAGCGCTCGGACTCGGTGACGTTGCGATCACCGTCCCCGGACGCGAGGATCTCGACGCCCTCGTCGCGCGACTGAACGTTCGGAAGATACAGTTCGCCGACGACGGAGGCTCCGTCCGCCTGACCGATCCGTGGGGCACCCAGGTCACCGTCGGAACGGGAGTCAGCTCGGTCGACGAGGCACTCGCCCGCTGAAGTCGGAGGCTCGCACAATGGGCCCTGGCCGGAATCTCATATCCGGCCAGGGCCCATTTCCAGGTCCACCTCGGCGACTCTTCAGCCCAGGAGCGCCGCCAGAGCCACGGGAACGAACGCTGCCGAGGCGTTGTTGAAGGCGTGGACGACGACTCCCGGCCACACCGAACCGGTCCGGTGGAACAGCACGCCGTTGATGATCCCGACGATGAACGCGACGGGCAGGACCGGGTTGATTCCGTGGGCGAGGGCGAAGACCGCAGCGCTGACGATGACACCGATCCAGGGACCGAAGCGCAGCAGTCCCGAGGTGAGGACACCGCGGAAGAAGAGTTCCTCGCCCAGTGGTGTGAGGATCGCGCCTGTGATCACCGTGCCGATGACCGCGAGGACTCCGCCGACCGCGGCGGCCTGGTAGTCGCCCTGGACATTGTCCAGCCCGCCGTTGACCGAGTAGGCGATCAGCGATGCGATCGTGCCGAGGATCCAGCAGACCACACCGAGAACGGCCCCGAGCAGGAGCGACTTCCAGGAGGCCTTCCGCAGTCCGAAGGCCGCGATGCCGCGGCGCTTGACGGCAACTGCGGCGGCGAAGGCCACGAGACCCATGATTCCCGAGAGCCCGAGTTGGATGATGCCGTTGAAAACGGCGAGATCGTCGGGGACCGCCTTGAGGATGAGGAAGACCGCCCCGAATGCGAGTATGTAGGCGATGAGGCCGACGATCATCTCTGCCCAGCCGGGTCGGCTCACTCGGCGGGGCGAATGGATGGTGGTGTCGATCGGGAACTGCATGATTCGGTCCTTCCGAAGAGATCCGATTTCCTTGACATCTTCACCGAAAGCCCTGCCCTAGGGGCAAGGTCAAGCCTCGACCGCGAACAATTCTCAGCCGCGGCCCTGATCCGACTCCGCATTGATGACTTCGACCCTCACCAGCACGTCGACCTGGGCCGGATTGAAGAGCTGCACCATTGCCGTACCGATCGTCTCCTCCATCTGCCGACGCTTGCGATGCGGCACCTCGCCGAGGCGGTCGGCCCATCCGTACTTCTCACCGATCTCCCTGATCTGCGGTGCGTAGCGCCGCGCCAGTTCCCTTCGGGTCTCTTCGGCCGCGTCTGCGGGGAGGGATTGGAACTCCCGAGACGCCTCGGTCGAGTTCACTTCGGCGAGCATCGCCCGCATCGAAGCCATCGACTTCGCATCGAGAACCTGCGAGTAGACGAGCAGCAGTCCACGATCCGCTTCGGTGAGAGCACCTCTGACGGTGCCGAATCCACTCGGAAGGTCCATGGCGGTACCGTTCTCGAGGATGGCAGCGATGTCATCGCGCATCTGCTGTCGCCGGGCGATGTCGGCCGCCAGTTCTTCATCGAGAGCCTCCAGGGTCGAACGCATGGCCTCCATCCCCTCGGCCCGGCCATCGGATCGCTCAGACTCCCCGGAATCATCGTCGACGAGGCCTGAGTCGAAATCTCTGATCTGGCCGAGCGAGAAGCCGAGTTCGCTCAGTCGCCTGATCTGCAGCAGTCTCACCAGATGCTCGGCACGGTACTGCTTGTAGCCATTCGAGGCCCGTTCCGGCTCGGCAAGCAGACCACGGCCATGATAGTGACGCACCGCCTTGACCGTCGTCCCGGCCAAATCGGCGATTTCGCGGGTACTCCATGCCATCGGCAGCAACCCCCTCCTGACTTCGCAGAATCCAAGCACCTGCCTGCTCGGACTGCCCGGCGCACTCTCCGCGCCCTTGGTCTGAAGCCTATCCGGACAGTTTCCCTCTGCACACTCGCCGCGATCCCGGATGCCGCACCCCAGGCAGACATTGCATGAATGCGCAGTTATGATAATACTTGCTCATACTGTTCATCTTTCTCTCGTCCGCCGCGATCGACTCGTGATCGCTGCGGACGAGAACAGCAACGACCACGGCACCACCCACACCCCGGTTCGCCCAGCGATCCGGCCTCACCGCGGAGGAACTCATGGATCTGCAACTCATCCTGGCGCTCATCGCCGGGATCGCGACGATCGTCGTCATCGTCCTGGCGACCCGCCTCGACGCCTTCATCGCCCTGCTTGTCGCATCCGTCGTCACCGGCATCGTCGCCGGTCAGGACCTGCTCGCGCTCGTCAACGCGATCACCACGGGCTTCGGAAACACGCTGGCCAGCATCGGCATCGTCATCGGCCTGGGCGTCGGAATCGGGAAGATCCTCGAGGTTTCCGGGGCCGCCGACTCTCTGGCACGCGCGTTCCTCCGCGCCTTCGGCCAGGGTCGCGAACCCTGGGCCATGGGCACCGTCGGTTCGCTCGTGTCCATACCGGTCTTCTGCGATTCGGGCTACGTCATCATGAACCCGCTGGCGCGTTCCATCGCCCGCGTCAAGCGCGGCGGCTACGTCACTCTGGCGCTCGCGCTCGGCTGCGGCATGACCCTGACCCACCACATGGTTCCGCCGACCCCGGGACCATTGGCGGCTACCGGCATCCTCGGCGCTGACATCGGTGCGGTCATCCTCACCGGTGTCATCTTCACCGTCTTCCTGTTGCCCGTCGTCGTCATCTACGCCCGCTGGATCGGACCGAAGCTCGAGCCCGTGCTCAACCAGAAGGTCAAGCACGACGTGTACGGATCGGCCACGGCCACCTCGGCGGGAGCACGTGCCGTCGAAGGCGGCAGCGAGGACACCGAGCACCGCGGCGTGGCCACACTGACCGGTGAGGACGCCGACCACTCGACCGAAGCCGGGGACTCAGCCACCGACGCAGCAGACACCGACTCCGGAGCAACGAAGAAGCCCGGAGCGTTCCTCGGATTCCTCCCCCTCATCGTCCCGCTGCTGCTCATCGTCGCCAACACCGTGTCCACGGCCATCGACAAGAACGCTCAAGGCGAGCTCGCCGGCGATGCCTACGAACCCTCCGCCTGGGTCGCACCGCTGGCCTTCCTCGGCAACCCCGTCGTCGCGCTCATCATCGGACTCGTCCTCGCCGTCTACACGCTCCTGCCCCGGGTGACCCCGCGCAGCAAGGTCCAGAACTGGCTGGCCGACGGTGCCGCCTCGGCCGGCCTCATCCTGCTCATCACCGGTGCCGGCGGCAGCTTCGGCATGGTGCTCACCGAATCCGGTGTCGGCGATGCCCTGGCAGAGGCGATCGCCTCGATCAGCCTGCCGGCCTTCCTCGTGCCGTTCATCATCGCCACCCTCGTGCGCATCGCCCAAGGCTCGGGTACGGTCGCCATGATCACCGCCGCCTCGGTCACCGCACCCCTGATCGCACCATTGGGTCTGAGTCCGCTGGTCGCGGTCATGGCCTGCACCGCCGGGTCGATGGTCTTCTCCTACTTCAACGACTCGTACTTCTGGGTCGTCACCCGCTTCGCCGGACTTGACGGCATCAACGCCATCAAGGGCTGGTCGGGCATCACCACTGCCGTGTGGGCGGGTTCCATTCCGCTCCTGTTCGTGCTCGACTTGATCGTATGAGCGAGAACAGCCCCCGCATCCTCATCGTCGCCGACGACCTCACCGGCGGCAACGCCTGCGGTGCCCTCTTCGCCGAGGCGGGTCTGCGCACGATCACCGTGAGCGGAACGAGCGGAGGTGAGAACGTCGACCTCGACGGTCTGCTCGATGACTACGACGCCGTCGTCCTCAACGCCGACTCCCGTCACCTGGGAGCGGAGGATGCCGCTGAGCTCACCAATGCTCTCGTCACCGGCGCCGGCAACGTCGATCTCGTCGCCTGCCGCATCGACACGACGCTGCGCGGCAATGTCGGCCCCTCCGCTCAGGCGGCCCTCAACGCCCGCAGCCGGGCAGCCGGCTTGGTCGTCGAGCACGGTGGGCAGAAGAAGCGGATCATGGGCCTCTGCATTCCCGCCTTTCCCACCGCCGGCCGGACGACGGCCCAAGGCCGGCAGCTCCTCCATGGTCGACTCCTCGAGCACACCGAACTCAGTCGCGACGTCCGCTCCCCCATGCACACCTCCGACGTCGCATCGATCCTGCGGACCGGCACCGAGCTGAAGTGCCGGCTCATCGAGATCTCGACGGTGCTGGAAGGCCACGCAGCGATCCGAACCGAAATCCTCGACGCCATCGCCGATGGCACCGACATCATCATCGCCGACGCCCTGACCGATGAGCACGTCGGTCTTGTCGGCTCCGTGGTTGCCGCGGTGACCAGGGAGATCGCAGACGATGACACCACGGACCCTGACCGCGGCGCCCGAGCTCAGGCCCGGCTGCGTCACGGCGAGCTGCTCGACTGGGTGACCGTCGATCCCGGACCGGGCAGCCTCGCCCTCGCCCAGTCCCTGCTGCTGACTCGGCCCGGCGGGGCGATCCTCGGCATCTCAGGCTCGGCCACCGAGGTGACCCGCACCCAACTGTCCGCGCTCGCCGAGGACCCGAGGATCACCCTCATCCGCACCGTCCTCGATGAGGAGAACCTCCCCGATGTCGAGGCCACACTCGCACTGGTCGACGAAGTCACCTCGGCACAGGCGATCATCATCGCCACCGTGCTCGAGTCCGCCGATCTTCTCGATCTCAGCGATGAGCAGTCGGAGCTGACGACGAAACGGCTGGCGACGATCACGGCAGCGGTCATGACCTCGCCCGTCATCACCGGGCTCTATACGACCGGCGGCGATGTCACGGCAGAAGTGATGAGAGCCGTCGGCGCGGTCGGGATGGAGGTCGAGAAGGAGATCGTCCCCCTGGCCGTGGGCGGCCACCTCGTCGGAGGCGGCGCGGACGGTCTGCCGATCGTGACCAAGGGCGGCCTCATCGGGGATTCGAGCACCGCAGTCAAGTGCATCGACTACCTCTTGGCCGCGGCCTCCCCCGTCCGGCAGCGATGACCGGCCAGCACACCACCGAAACAGATGCACCAACATGAGGAGAATGACATGACCGCACCAGTACTCGCTGTGACCGTCGGCGACCCGGTGGGCATCGGCCCGGAGATCACCGCCCAGGTTCTCTCCGAGTTCGCCGGACGAGATGATCAGCACGGCGTGGCTGTCGCGGATCTGGCCGTGATGCGACGCGCCGTCGAGGTCCTCGGCCTCGATGTGGAACTTCGTACGATCACCGACTGGTCGACCCCGTCGGCGGGTACCGGCGTCATCGACGTCTTCGACATCGGCGTGCTCGGCTCGGATCTGCCCGACTGGGGTGTCGTCGATGCCCGCGCCGGCCAGGCTTCCGTGACCGCGATCGAGATCGCCACGAACGCCGCGATGGACCGCGAGATCGCCGGCATCGTCACCGGCCCGATCAACAAAGAGGCCGTGTGGAAGTCCGGGTCGAAGCACCTCGGCCACACGGAGATGCTCGGAGAGCTGACCGGGGTGACGAAGCAGGACACGATGTTCGTCGTCGAGAACACCAAGGTCCCCGACCACAAGCTCCAGATCTTCTTCGCCACTCGTCACATGTCGCTGCGCAAGGCCATCGACGCTCTCACCGTCGACACGCAGGTCGATTCGATCGAACGCGCCCACCGAGCCCTCCAGCTCTACGGAGTGGACTCGCCGAGGTTGGCCGTCGCTGCGCTCAACCCGCATGGGGGCGAGAATGGGGCCTTCGGTGATGAGGAGATCGAAATCCTGCGTCCCGCCGTCGAGCGTGTCAACGCCGGCGAGCTCGAGGTCGCCGGCCCGATCCCGGCCGATTCGGTGTTCCACCAGGGACTGTCCGGTCGGTTCGACGGAATCCTCTCCCAGTACCACGACCAGGGCCACATCGCCTCGAAGACCTTCGACTTCGACGGCACGATCTCGGTCACCGTCGGCCTGCCGATTCTGCGCACCTCGGTCGATCACGGCACGGCCTTCGACATCGCGGGCCAGGGCATCGCAGATCCCGGGACCATGCGCTCGGCCTACCGGGCGGCGATCGGCTACGCTCCCTTCGTCGATGGCATCCGCCAGGAGTACCTGCCGCAGTAAGCTTCTGTGCGGTGGACAGACGAGGGAAAGAAGGAGCGAGACATGGCAATCCGCACGGGAACACAGAAGCGCCGCGATGACATCCTCTCGCTGCTCAAGACCGGTTCGTGGTCGATCCCTCGCCTGGCGTCCGAACTCGACACCTCCGAGTCGACGATCCGTCGGGATCTGCGGGAGATGGCCGAGTCTGGTGATGTCATCCGCACCATCGGCGGGGCCACGGCTGCCGGATATGTCGAACCGCCGCTGGGCCAGCGGATGGAGCTCAATGCCGAGGCCAAGGATACGATCGCGACCTGGGCGCTGACCCATATCAGGGACTCGAGCGTGCGCACGATCTTCCTCGACGCCGGATCGACGACCGTGCGTGTGGCCGAACGCATTCGGCACCGCGCCGAACTCACCGTGATCACCCGCGGCCTCGAGATCGCCCTCGCCCTGGCCCACCCGATGGGGCCGAAGGTCATCATGGTCGGCGGCGAGGTGTCGACGAAGTCCCACGGCACCACCGGGGCGCTGAGCGACCATGCCCTCGGCCGGATCCACGTCGACGTCGCGTTCCTCGGCGCCGATGCGGTGGATGAGAAGAACGGCCTGGGCGAACCGACCCTCGACGAGGCGCACACGAAGGAGCTCATCGCCGAACGCGCCCGATCCGTCGTCGTCCTCGCCGACAGTTCGAAGGCCGGACGGGATGTGGCCGCGTGGGCGCCCATGCCTGAGGGCTGGATGTGGATCGATGAGAGCGGGCCGCGTGCGCGGTGAACCACGCGTGACCGCAGGGTGACGAATCGACTTTCTGTTGAACACATTTTGTGTAGAATCCCGGAGGCGGTTTCAACTGTGACCGCCTGTCGGCCAGTGACGAGGCAGCGGATGTCGGAGACCCCGCAGCCCACGTCGCGGCCCTGGTTCTCAAGGAGAATGCACGATGAGCGAACCGACAGAGGCCGTCACCGACGGCACTGAGGCGTCGCCCAGCGACAGCGGAAAGCTGCGCAACCGCCACATCACGATGATCACCCTCGGCGGGATCATCGGCGCCAGCCTCTTCGTCGGCTCGGGCAATGTCATCCGGTCGGCAGGCCCTGCCGCCATCATCTCCTACCTCATCGGCGGACTCCTCGTCTTCCTGGCGATGCGGATGCTCGGTGAGATGTCGGCGCGCAAGCCCTCCGTCGGATCGTTCATGGAATATGCGAACGAATCCATGGGCGGATGGGCGGCCTACCTCGTCGGCTGGCTGTACTGGTACTTCTGGGTCGGCGTCATCGCCTACGAGGCCGTCGTCGGCGGAGGAATCCTCACCGGCTGGTTCCCGGCTGTTCCGGCGTGGCTGTTCTCGCTCGTCCTCGTCATCGTGTTCATCGGCACGAATATCCTCTCCGTCCGTGTCTTCGGCGAGGTCGAATTCTGGCTCGCCAGCGTCAAGGTCATCACGATCGTCGTCTTCCTCGTCGTCGGGGCTCTCTTCGTCCTCGGCGTGTGGCCCAATGCCAGCCTGTCCGTGCCCAATCTCTGGAACCACGGCGGCTTCATGCCGATGGGTTTCAGCGCCGTGATGATCGGCGTCGCCACCGTCATCTTCAGCTACTTCGGCACCGAGATCGCAGTCATGGCCTCTGCCGAATCCGTCGACCCGGCACGCGGCATCAACCAAGCCACCCGCACCGTGATCTGGCGGATCATGCTCTTCTTCGTCGGGGGCGTCTTCATCATCGTCATGGCCGTGCCCTGGGATGAGCTGCCGGATCCGGACACCATCGCTCCGTTCGCCTACGTCTACGGTCTCTTCGGTCTGCCCGGAGCCTCGGCGATCATGACGATCGTGCTCTTCACCGCCGTCATCTCCGTGCTCAACTCCGGCCTCTACTCCGCATCGCGGATGTTCGCCTCGCTGGCCGACAAGGGCTATGCTCCGGGAATCATCCGCAAGCGTTCGAAGACCGGCGTGCCCGTTGCCGCACTCATCGCCTCCAGCCTCGGCGCTCTGGCAGCGGTGGTCGCCAACTTCACCATGCCGGCCTCGGGCATCTTCGACTTCATCATGAACTCCGGCGGACTCGTCGCGCTGTTCGTCTACGTCTTCATCTCCCTGGCCCAGTGGCGGATGCGCGCGAAGCTCTCTGACGAGGAACGGGAAAAGCTGACCCTGAAGTCGTGGCTGACTCCGGGACTGAACTTCTTCCTCATCCTCGTCGTCCTCGGCATCGTCGTCATCATGCTCCTCAGCGAATCCGGTCGGGTGCAGGTGGGCACCAGCCTCGTGGCCACCGCGGTCCTCGTCGTCCTCTGGCCGCTCGTGAAGAGAAAGCTCACCGCGCGCGGCATCGACACCTCGCCGGCCATGGATCAGCGCACGAAAGCCGCCGCAGCCAAGGCGAGCCGAATGGCCGAGTGAGATCCGAAACAGCCGAGTGAGATCCGGGTGGGATCAGACAGGTGAGAATCGCTGCGGCGGCCTCACAGCAGTGACAACCACACGAGCGAATTGACGAAGATCCGGTGTCCGCAGCAGACGGCCACCGGACCTTCGGCTTCCCCGCTCAGCGCCGAGGTTGGGGCAGCATGATCATCGGCACCGGCGAGTGCCGCATGATGTGCGTCGCGGTCGATCCGAGGAAGACGCCGTGCAGGGCCGACTCGCTCGAGCCGACGACGAGGACGTCACCGTCCTGCCAGTCGAACGAATTGACCGCACTCGACCACCGGTCACCGGTGATGATGGAGGTGCCGGTGACGCCAGCACTTCCCTCTCCGCTTTCCACGGCCGTCACGATCGACCGGTGACCGCGGAGGACCTGCTCCTTCCAGGTCGAATACACGCCCTGGTCGGCAAATGCCCCCAGACCGGAGGGCTTCGAAGAGCGCACGGCGAAGGTGACGACCTCGATGCCGACGCCCAGCCATCTGGCCAGGCGCGCCACCGAGTCGTAGTAGCGTTCGGTCCGGCGTGAGGGGTCGACGGCGAAGACGAGCCTGCTGACCTCGGTGCGGTCGGAGTTGTACCCGCGGGGCACCAAGGCGATCGGCAGCGGTGAGGAGTGGACGAGGCGATCGGTCGTGCTCCCGAGCACGATGCGACCCAAGGGCCCGCGGACGGAGGATCCGGTGACGAGGACCTGCGCATTGCGGTCGACGGCCTCGTTGTGGAGGACCCTGGTCACGGATCGCCCGGTCCGCACGACCACCTCGGCGGTGGCGTCATCGGGCAGTGCGGACTTCGCATCGGCGATCGCCTGCGAAGTCATGCCCCGTATCTCCTTCTTCCAGTCATCGGAGACCCCGGAGAAGTCCGACATCTGCGCCGAGGAGAATCGATCCTGCACAACGCAGCAGAGGATCAGCGGCTCCCCCGAAGTCCGGGCGAGGTCGGCGCCGAAGCGGACGCTCGCACGGCTCTTCGTGTCGACGCCGAAACCGACAAGGACGCTCATTTCGGATCAGCCTCCGTGGTGACCGTCCCGGCACCGGTATCGGTCGGTCCGGGGTCGACTCCCTCACGTTCCCGGCGGGCGAGACGCGACTTCCGGTTGCCGTAGGCGAAGTAGACGACGAAGCCGAGCAGCAGCCAGACGAGGAAGCGCAACCAGGTCTCGACCGCGAGGCTGGCCATCAGGCCGAGGCAGGAGAGGACGGAGACCACCGGCAAAATCGGCACCCACGGCGTCCGGAAGGGGCGTTTCATGTTCGGTGAGGTCTTGCGCAGGACGATCACGGCGAGGGAGACGACGAGGAAGGCGAACAGGGTTCCGATGCTGACCATCTCGGCGAGCACGGAGATCGGCACCAGCCCGGAGAGCAGCACCACTGAGCCGACGGTCAAGGCCGTCATCAGCACCGGGGTTCCCCAGCGGGGATGGATGCGGGCGAAGATGCCGGGCAGCAGTCCGTCGCGGGAGAGGGCGAAGCCGATGCGGCCCATGGCGACGATATCGACGAGGATGACCGAGCTGAGTCCGGCGACAGCGGCGATGCCGATGAGGATGCCCGCCCAGCCGAGGCCGTTCTGCGTGAACACATCGGCGACCGCATCACCCTCGGAGAGCTTCGAATAGTGGACCATGCCGGTGACGACGAGGCAGACCCCGACGTAGAGGACGGTGCAGATCGCCAGCGTACCCAACAGCCCCATCGGCATGTCGCGGGAAGGCTTCTTCGTCTCCTCGCCGAGGTTGGCGATCGCTTCGAATCCCGAATACGCGAAGAAGACGACCGCGGCGGCCACGAAGACTCCGACGACGCCGAAGCTCGAAGGTTCGATCCCGGTGACCCACTGCCACAACGGTGCCTGCAGTCCCGAAGTCGCACCCTCCTCGACCGGCTGTGCGGGCGGAATGAAGGGCACGAGGTTGGCTGACTTGATGTAGAAGACTCCGACGACGATGACGAAGATGCAGACGAGGACCTTGATGATGACGAGGCCGTTGGTCACCCATTTGGATTCGCGGATCCCGCGCATGGCCACCCAGCCGAGGACGAGGGAGATGAAGATCGCGCCGAGGTTGACGATCGACCCTTCTTCGGCGAACCACGCCGAGGGCAGGTCGAACACTCCGGCGATGTATCCCGACCAGCCGCGGGCGACGACCGAGGCCCCAAGGGCGAACTCGAGGATGAGATCCCAGGCGATGATCCACGCGAAGATCTCACCGATCGTGGAATAGGCATAGGTGTACGAGCTGCCCGCTGTCGGCACGGCGGCGGCGAGTTCCGCATAGCACAGGGCGGCCAGCAGAGCGACGACACCGGCGATGACGAAGGAGATCATCACGGCGGGGCCCGCATGCTCCTTGGCCTCGAGACCGGTGAGGGTGAAGATGCCGGTGCCGATGACGATGCCGATCCCGAATCCGATGAGGTCCTTGGCACCGAGATTCTTCCGCAGATGCCCGCCTTCACCGGCGTCATCGTTCTGATGGATGACGTCGTTGACATCCTTCTTCCTCAGCACTCCCATGAGCATTTCTCCTCGTGGTCAGGCCCAGCACCCGCTTGTCCCAGGTCACATGATCGGCAGACTACCACCACCGAAGCCCGTCGACGGGGTGAGACCACTGATCGATTTCGAAGTCAACCAGCTTGGCGTAACGATATCTTTGGTGTTCCCTGTGAACCTCACCAACAGATGAAGTTCCCTCACTTCATAGCATCACACCTGGTCAGAAGCCCCATAAAGTGGACCTTTCGCCAGAGACACGCCGCCGGCTTGACAGCGAGTCCACGTTGAAAGGCTAGGCAGATCCTCGTAGCGTTCATAGTCGCTTCTTCCCAGCGGACCGCTCGATCGGCGGCCCCAGACGATCGGAGGATCTCGTGAGCAACCCCAACTCCCACCCGAATTTCGCGACACCCGCGTCCCCACCCACGCCCGACCTGAAGACTGTGCGCAAGGCCGTTGCCGCCTCGGCGATCGGCAATGCCACCGAATGGTTCGACTACGGCCTCTACGCGGTCTCCGTCGCGTACATCACCCAACACTTCTTCCCCGGCGAACATGGACAGCTGCTCGCCCTGCTCACCTTCGCCGTCTCGTTCATCTTCCGTCCTCTCGGCGGAATCGTCTGGGGCCCGATGGGCGATCGGCTCGGTCGCAAGGCGGTCCTCGCGCTGACGATCCTGCTCATGGCAGGCTCCACCTTCTGCATCGCGCTGCTGCCGAGCTATGCCACCATCGGCGTGGCGGCGCCGATCATTCTCATGCTGCTGCGCGTCATCCAAGGATTCTCCTCCGGCGGCGAATACGGCGGTGCCGCGACCTTCATGGCCGAGTACGCACCCAATCATCGTCGCGGATTCTTCGGCAGCTTCCTCGAGTTCGGCACCCTGGCCGGCATGGCCGCCGGTTCGCTCATCGTCCTGCTGCTCCAGCTGGGACTCGGCGAAGAGACCATGATGGACTGGGGCTGGAGGCTCCCGTTCATCCTCGCCGGCGTCCTCGGCGTCGTCGGACTCTACCTGCGAACCAAGCTCGACGAATCCCGCGTGTACACGGAGCTCGAGGACAGCGACCAGGGCAAGTCGGTCAAGGAGGTCTTCCGGGTCCTCTTCACCGACTACTGGAAGCAGCTCCTCATCCTCGGCGGCATGGTCGTCGCGGTCAACGTCGTCAACTACACACTTCTGTCCTATATGCCCACCTATCTGAAAGATCCGGTCGGTATGGACGGCAACGCCTCGCTGACGGTGATGTTCCTCGCCCAGGCCTTCATGATGATCCTCATCCCTTTCGGCGGCATGATCTCGGACAAGGTCGGTCGCAAACCGGTCTGGTACTTCTCCCTCATCGGACTCTTCGTCGCCTCCATCCCGATGTTCATGCTCATGGCCAACGGCTTCGTCTGGGCCCTCGTCGGTCTGGCGGTTCTCGGCGTCCTCTACATCCCGCAGCTGTCGACGATCTCGGCGACGTTCCCGGCGATGTTCCCCGGCCCGGTGCGCTTCGCCGGCTTCGCGATCTCCTACAACGTCTCGACCGCGCTCTTCGGCGGAACGGCGCCGTCGGTCAACGATGCCCTCATCGGATCGACCGGCAACCCGATCATCCCCGCGTACTATGTGATGGGTGCCTGCGTGATCGGATTCATCGCCACGATCTTCATGAAGGAGACCAAGGGTGCCTCGCTGCGCGGTGCGGGTCTTCCGGAAGAGGGAGCGGACGTCGTCTTCGACGACAACGAACTCGTCGACGACAAGAAGTGAACTGACACAAGTGCAGAGTGACACAAGTGCAGAGTGACACAAGTGCAGAGTTCGGGCCCGTCGGAGTAATTCCGGCGGGCCCGAACTCTGTCCTCACAGGCACTCAGCCAGTTCATCATCGTGCACGTCGCTCCGCCGATCCCGCCTGTAGTGGGTTAGTCTCAACCCATGGTCACGTTGATACCCCCGCAGCCTGATTTCCATGGTTCCGCCGCCGAGGAAGCCGTGTGGAACGCTCTGAGCGAGCAGCTGCCCGCCGAGGCGACGATGGTTCACGGCCAGCACCTGACCGGAGACGACAAGGACATCGAAATCGACATCCTCGTCCTCTGGCCCGGACTCGGCATCGCCGTCATCGAGGTCAAGGGCGGCCGGGTTGAGATCGAGGACGGGCGATGGATCACCACAGACGCGCAGGGACATCGAAACCGGCTCAAGGAGTCTCCACTTCACCAGGCGATGGTCGCCAAGCACAACCTCGTCAAGTACCTCCGTTCCCGGGTCTCGACGATGCCAGGACCCATCAGCCATTTCGCGGTTCTGCCCTATACGCAGCTGCCCAGAGACTGGGACCAGCCGGATGCTCCGCGCCGTCAGCTCGCGGACTCCACGCAGCTCGACTCGCTCGCCGGAGCGATCTCGGCTCAGCTGCGCTACGACTTCGATCCGGAGCGTCACGACCTCTCCGCACCGCATGAGTACGTGCTCAAGAATCTGCGTCGGACCAATCGGGCCGTCGAGAACGTCCGACTGCGGGCCGCGGAGATCTCCGATCGTGCCGATGCCCTCAGCCGAGAGCAGGCGAAGCTCATCCGGATCCTCCGACACCAGAATCGGGCGGAGATCAGCGGCGGTGCCGGCTCGGGCAAGACCTACTTGGCCCTGCTCAAGGCCAGGGCGCTGACTCAAGCCGGACTGCGGGTGGCGCTGATGTGCTATTCCCGCGGCCTCGGACGCTTCCTCCAACTCTTCACCGCCCAGTGGCCGGACAGCGATCGGCCGGCCTTCGTCGGCCTGTTTCATGACCTGCCGGTCTCCTGGGGCGCGGAACCGGGCAGCGATGACGATTCGGACTATTGGGAGCACGAGCTGCCTCTGCGCCTGAAGGACCTCGCCGATGAGCGGCCGCGCAAGAGCCTGTTCGATGCCGTCGTCATCGACGAAGGCCAGGACTTCAGTCTGCTGTGGTGGGAGGCCGTGCAGTCCTGCCTGCGCAACCAGGTCGACGGAACGCTCTATGTCTTCACCGACGAACGGCAGCGGATCTTCGGTCGACAGGGCGAATCTCCGATCACGATGAACCCCATCCAACTCGACGAGAATCTGCGCAACTCCGAACAGATCGTCGCCGGATTCGCCGGATTCGCTCTCGAACGCCCGATCCCCCGCAACGGTCCCGGCGAGGACATCGAATGGGTGGAGACCGACGCAGAGTCGGCCCTCGCCGAGGCGGACGGGCAGGTCGAGGCCCTCATGGATGCCGGATGGGACCCCGGTGACATTGCGCTGCTGACCACGGGCAGCAGACATCCCGTCCAACGCGAGATCGTCGAAGCCGAGGGCACTTCGGCCTACTGGGACCAGTTCTTCGCCGCCGAAGACGTCTTCTACGGCCATGTCCTCGGCTTCAAGGGACTTGAACGCCCCGTGGTCGTGCTGTGCATCAATGGCTTCAGAGACCGGTCACGGGCGATCGACATGCTCTACGTCGGCATGTCGCGGGCGACGACGAAGCTCGTCGTGGTCGGAGACCTGAGCGCCCTCGACCACGACGACGCACCGGGCGCTTAGCCTCCTGCGACCTCGAGCAGGATCTTGCCCATCACCGTTCGCTCGTCGAGCTCTCTGATCGCCGCGGCCGCCTTCGCCAGCGGGTAGGTGGCGTGGATGCGCGGATTCAGCCGTCCCGCCATCAGGTACTCGTCCAGCACCTCCCACTGCCGGGCGATGAGCGAGGGATCGCCGACCGTCGCGGCTCCCCAGGCGACACCGTCGACGGAGATGTTCTTCAGCAGCAGCCGGTTGACTCTGATGCTCGGAATCTCTCCGGCGGTGAATCCGAGCACCAGCAGACGACCGAAGGGCGCGAGCACACGAGTGGAATCCGTGAAGCGATCCCCGCCGACAGGGTCGAAGACGAAGTCGACGCCACCGGGCCGGATCTCCTTGACGGCGTCTTTGAAGCCCTCGGCCGAAACGACCTGCTGAGCTCCCAACTCCCGGACGAACTTCGCCTTCTCCTGCGTCGAGACCACGGCGATGACCTCGAGTCCCATGGCCAGGCCCACCTGCACCGCCGCAGATCCCAAACCGCCGGCGGCGCCGTGGACGAGCAGACTCTGCCCAGACCGGGCTCCGGCTCGCAGGCGCAGCGCGAAGTCGGCCGTGAGCACGTTCATCGGCATTCCCGCACCGTGGGCCAGACTCACGGTGTCGGGCAGGGCCATCACCTGATCGTCACCGGCGACGGCGAATTCGGCGTAGGTCCCGGCTCCGGTGATCGTCGCCACACGATCGCCGACGGCGAATCGCGACCCGGGTCCCGCCTCGGCGACGATTCCGGATGCCTCGGACCCGAGCACGAAGGGCAGCTCGTGCTTGGTCTGATACTGCCCCCGGGTCTGCAGCAGCTCCGGGAAGGTCACACCCGCATAGGCGATCTCGATGAGGACCTCCCTCTCCCCCGGCTGCGGGCGGTCCACCTCGGCCAGCTCGACATCGTCCGGCCCGGTCAGGGCGGCAACTCGAATTGCTTTCATGCTTTCCTCACTGACGGCATCTGAGTCTCGGTTGCGATCGGTTCGGCGGTCGGGACGATGCCCGCACAGCCGATCGATCGTTCCCTCATCACTATCACACCCCGAGGTGAGCGGCATCACGATTTCGGTTTGACTCAACCGCAAACGTTGAATAATCTGAACCAAATTGAACGATTGTTCACTCGGGAGGTCGATGGTGACCGCAGTACCAGCAGGATTCGACGCAGACCGCATCGGGGCGTGGTTCAAAGACAGATTCGACGTCACCGACTTCGACGTCGAGATCATGTCGATCGGTCGGTCGAATCTCACCTTCACGATCACCATCGATGGTCATCCGCGGTGGGTTCTCCGACGGCCCCCACTCGGCCACTCCGGAGGCAGCGCCCACAACGTCGCCCGCGAGGGCAGGATCATGGCGGCCCTGCATGACAGCGATGTCCCGGTCCCGCACGTGATCGACATCGTCGATGATCCCGAGGTGCTCGATGTTCCCTTCGTCTTCATGGACCACTGCCCGGGCTTCGCGATCAACGAACCCGCCGACTGGGCGCGCATCCCGCAGGGGCCCGGACCTGACGACCGGCGCTCATGCGCATTCGGAATGATCGACACCCTCGCCGCCATCCACCAGGTCGACATCGACGAGGTGGGGCTCGGCGATCTGCGTCGCCCCGGTGGTCTCATCGAACGGCAGCTGCGTCGGTGGCTGGGCCAGGTCGAAGCGATCTCCATGCGTGAGACGCCGATGATCCACAGAGTCCACGACGTCCTGCTCGAGGCCATGCCCGATCCGGCGAACAGTCCCGTCGGGCTGGCGCACGGGGACTTCAAACCCAACAATATGATCTTCACGCCGCAGGGCACCGTGGCAGCCGTCGTCGATTGGGAGCTGACTGCGGTCGGCGAGGTGCTCACCGATCTCGGCTACTTCATCGCCATGCTCACCGTCCCCGAGGAGTACACGAGCATCTGGGTGCCGACCCCGCAGGACGGATTCCCGACGAGCGAGGAGCTCATCGAGCGCTATCAGTCGGTCAGCGGTCACGAAGTCCACGACGTCGGCTACTACTCGGCCTTCGCGATGTGGAAGCTCGCATGCATCCGCGAGGGCGTCTACACGCGATTGGCCACGGGCAAGATGGGCGACCTCGACCTCGATCCGGAAACGGCCGGCGCGGGAGTCGAAGACCTCGCGGGCCAGGCGCTGACCCTGCTGGAGACATCATGAGTGCGACGACCTTCGACGGCAGCCGCGCCGTCGTCACCGGTGCCGCCGGAGGCATCGGTGCGGCACTCGCGGGCGAACTCATCGCCCGCGGCGCCTCGGTCGTCCTCGCCGACCTGGCCCCGACGGTGGAGGCGCGGGCACAGGAGCTGGGCCCGCGAGCGCACGCCTGGGTCGGGAACGCTGCCTCGGTGGAGGGGATCGCCGATCTCATCGCCCTCGCCGATGACCGCCTCGGCGGGGTGGACATGTACTTCGCCAACGCCGGCATCATCGGACCCGCCGACCTGGGCGCCTCGGACGCCGACTGGGACACGATCATCGACGTCAACCTGCGCGCGCACGTCCGCGCCGCCCAGGCTCTCGTGCCCCGCTGGCAGAAGGCCGGGCGCGGATATTTCGTCGCCACCGCCTCGGCGGCGGGTCTGCTCACCCAGATCGGGTCGGCCGCCTACAGCGTGACCAAGCACGCCTCGGTCGGCTTCGCCGAATGGCTCGCCCTGACCTACCGAGGCGACGGCATCCGGGCCTCCGTCATCTGCCCGATGGGAGTGGACACGGATTTGCTGCGCGCCGCGGGAGCCTCGGGCCCGGCCCAACGCGCCGTCACCGAGGCCGGTCAGGTGCTCACCCCCGCCGAAGTCGCGAGGATCGCCCTCGACGCAGTCGAAGCGGGCACATTCCTCATCCTCCCCCACCCCGAGGTGCTCGACATGTACCGGATGAAGGGCAGCGACTACGACCGCTGGCTTGCGGGCATGAGCCGCTACCAGGACAGACTCAACGACCAGAACCGACCGAACGAGGAGAGCACGCATGCTGGAGACGACTGAACGCGGACGTGAGTACCAGGAGCGTCTGAGCACGTTCATGGACGAGTTCGTCCACCCGGCCGAGCCGGTCTATGCCGAGCAGATGGCCGCAGCGGACAGCCCGCACACGCAGCCGCAGATCCTTGAAGACCTCAAGGCCGAGGCGAAGAGCCAGGGCCTGTGGAACCTCTTCCATCCCGACCCCGAATGGGGTCCGGGGCTGAGCAACCTCGAATACGCACCCTTGGCTGAGATCACCGGCCGCAGCATCGAGATCGCCCCGGAGGCCATCAACTGCAACGCCCCGGACACCGGGAACATGGAGGTCTTCACCCGCTTCGGCACCGCCGAGCACAAGGAGAAGTACCTGCGCCCGCTGCTCGAGGGCACGATCGCCTCGGCGTTCGCAATGACCGAACCGGCGGTCGCGAGCTCCGATGCGACGAACGTCGAGATGAGCATGGAGGCCACCGACGACGGATTCGTCCTCAACGGCCGCAAATGGTTCGCCTCCAACGGCATGCATCCGAACTGCCGGGTCCTCATCGTCATGGGCAAGACCTCCCCCGACGCCGAGGTGCACCGCCAGCAGTCGATGCTCGTCGTCCCGATCGACGCCCCCGGTGTCACCGTTGTGCGCAACCTGCCGGTGTTCGGCTACCACGACCGGGAGGGCCACGCGGAGATCACGTTCGAGAACGTGCATGTCCCGGCCAAGGACATCCTCAAAGGCGAAGGCGAAGGCTTCGCGATCAGCCAGGCCCGCCTGGGACCGGGCCGGATCCATCACTGCATGCGCGCGATCGGCGCGGCCGAACGAGCACTCGAGCTCATGGTCAGACGTGCCGAATCACGAGTCACCTTCGGCGAGAAGCTCTCCTCCCGGTCGAACATCCAGGACTGGATCGCCGAGGCCCGCATCGAGATCGACCAGGCCAGACTCCTGACCCTGCATGCGGCGGACATGATGGACAAGCACGGCAACAAGGTCGCGAAGAACGAGATCGCCGAGATCAAGGTCGTGGCTCCCGCCATGGCGCTGAAGATCATCGACCGGGCGATCCAGGTCCACGGCGGCGCCGGAGTCACCCAGGACTTCCCGCTGGCGAGCATGTGGGCGCACATGCGCACCCTGCGTCTGGCGGACGGACCCGATGAGGTGCACAAACGCAGCATCGCCCGCAATGAGATCAAGAAGCACCGGTAGCAGCCGACCACTCGGTTCGGCACCCGTT
This sequence comes from Brevibacterium sp. GP-SGM9, assembly GCF_047300845.1. NCBI lineage: Bacteria > Bacillati > Actinomycetota > Actinomycetes > Micrococcales > Brevibacteriaceae > Brevibacterium > Brevibacterium sp. GP-SGM9. The sequence goes on from NZ_CP178563.1 coordinate 1,009,584, forward strand.
CGATGATGAAGGAAGTGACCCGATGAGCACATGGGCCGACACCCGCCCCTGGCTGAAGACCTGGGGCGAGCTCGCACAGGAACCGCACGTCCTGGAGACCTCCACGCCGCTGGAGGACCTGGCGGCCACAGTCGCCGCATACGGCGGTGAGGAGGCCATCAGCTATTACGGGTTCTCGCTGACATGGTCGGAATTCGACCGCCGTTCGACGGCGTTCGCCGCCTACCTCGACGAACGCGGCATCGGCGCGGGAGATCGGGTCGGCATCTACGACCAGAACACTCCCGCCTTCATGATCGCCACCTACGGGATCTGGAAGGTCGGAGGAGTGGTCGTGCCCCTCAATCCGATGTACCGCGGGGAGCTCGAACACATCTTCTCCGACGCCGAGGTGAAAGGACTGATGGTCTCGAAGGCGGCGTTCCTGAGCCGGGTGGCTCCCTATGCCGCACCCGTGCCGGTCGTCGTGCTCAGTGATGACAGGAGCTGCCAGATCGACGGCCCCGACGAGATCTTCTCGATGTTCGCCGAGCTGCCCGGCGTTCCAGGGGTGAATCCCGGGGCCGATGAGGTTCCGAACCTCCCCGATTTCGAGGCGGTCGTCGCGGAGCTTCTCGACACCGACTTCACTCCGGTCGCTCCGGCACCGGAGGACGAAGCGATCGTCGTCTACACCTCGGGGACCTCGGGCAAGTCGAAGGGCGCGTCGGGAGCTCATGCCTCGGTGTCGAGCAATTCGCGCTATTGCGTGCGCACGGCGACGTTCGAACCCGGCGACGGCTTCCTCACCCTGGCGCCGATCTTCCACATCACCGGATTCATCTGCCAGTTCGTCGCCGGTGTCGCCGGCGGCGCCCGCCTCATCCCCAACTACCGCTTCGACCCCGGTTCGCTGCTCGAGCTCTTCCTCCGGGAGAGGCCGACCTATATGGCCGGACCTGCCACTGTGTATACGGCTCTGCTGTCCCATCCGGCCGCCTCCGCGGAGCACTTCTCCTCGTTCAAGCGCATCATGTCCGGAGGTGCGCCCCTGCCCGAAGGACTGGTGAAGAAGTTCATGGACAGGACCGGGGTCTATATCGGACAGGGATACGGTCTCACCGAGACCTGCGCACAGGTCGCGACTGTCCCACCCGGGCTGCGGGCACCGGTCGACCCCGACAGCGGGAACCTCTCGTGCGGACTGCCGCAGCCGGACACGATGATCCGCATCCTCGATGACTTCGGTGAGGCGCTGGGGCCCAATGAGATCGGCGAGGTCGCGATCTCCGGACCCGAGGTCGTCTCCGCATACATCAACAATGAGAAGGCCACAGCCGAGCAGCTTCCCGGTGGAGAGCTGCGCACCGGCGATGTCGGCTATATGAACGAGGACGGGTGGCTCTTCATCGTCGACCGGAAGAAGGACATGATCAACGCCTCCGGCTTCAAGGTCTGGCCGCGCGAGATCGAAGACGTCCTCTACACTCATCCGGCGATCCAGGAAGCTGCCGTCGTCGGCATCCCCGACGAGTACCGAGGCGAGAGTGTGGCTGCGTTCGTGACGCTGCAGTCGGGGCCCGAGGCCGATTCGGTCAGCGAAGCCGACATCGTCGAGTTCTGCCGCGAGAAGCTGGCCTCCTACAAGGCACCGCGCCAGGTGACCTTCATCGAGGAGCTGCCGAAGACGAGTTCGGGCAAGATCCTGCGGCGCACGATCCGGGCGGACGCCGTCGCCGCCGCACAGGAAGCGAGGGCCGCGGCGAGCTCCTCGGAGTGAGGCGGGCGCTCAGTCTGAGCGATCGTTCGATTGCTTCTGAAGGAGCGAAGAAGTAGCGTTCTTACTCGTGGGGTCGACAGCACCGCCGACCATGAGATCCACGATGCAGAGCGAAGAAGGTGTTTCGGACATGAGCGATTGGTTCGAGTCTCGGCCGTGGCTGGCGACGATGGGGGACGAAGCCGTCCGCCCGTACAAATTGGAACCTTCGACCACCTTGGCCGATCTGGCAGGCACGGTCGAACGCCACCGAGACGAGATCGCCCTGAGCTACTACGGCTTCTCACTCACCTGGGGCGAATTCGACCGTTACACCTCGGCCTTCGCTCTATTCCTCACCGAGCAGGGCATCAGGGCCGGCGACCGAATCGGCATCTACGAGCAGAACACTCCCGCCTTCATGATCGCCACCTACGGCATCTGGAAGGCCGGCGGCAGCGTGCTGCCTCTCAATCCGATGTATCGCGGGGAACTCGAGCACATCTTCGAGGCGGCGGAGGTCCGGGGCCTCGTCGTCTCGAAAGCCGCCTATCTCGACCGCGTCAAGCCCTATGCCGATGCTCTGCCCCTGGTCGTGCTCAGCAATGACCTCGACTTCCAGATGGATGGACCCGAACGCGTCTTCGGAAAGTTCGCCGCACTTCCCGAGGTTCCCGAGCGCTTCGACTTCCGCACCGTCGTCGAGGAGCGTCTCGGTCCCGAGTTCACCCCGCACACTCCTTCGCCCGAGGACACCGCTCTTGTCATGTTCACCTCCGGCACCTCGGGTAAGCCGAAGGGAGCAACGCCGACTCATGCGAACCTGTCGAGCAATTCCCGGCAGGCAGTGCGCACTTCGCATTTCGCTCCGGGCGAGGAAAGCTATGCGACGCTGGCTCCGCTCTTCCACATCACCGGATTCGTCAGCCAGTTCCTCTCGGCGGTCGCCGGAGGTGCTCGGCTCATCCTCAACTATCGCTTCGATGCCGGTGCGATGCTTGAACTGTGCCTTTGCGAGAAGCCGACCTTCATGGTCGGCCCCGCCACCGTCTTCACCGCGATGTTGGGACATCCTGACTTCACGAAGGACCATTTCGCGTCGTTCAAGCGGGTCAAGTCCGGTGGCGCTCCCCTGCCCGAAGGCCTCGCCATCAGGTTCGAGGAGAAGACAGGCCTCTACCTCGGGCAGGGCTATGGTCTGACCGAGACCTGCGCCCAGGCCGCGAGTGTCCCGGCCGGTCTGCGAGCTCCGGTCGATCCGGCCAGCGGAAATCTCGCCTGCGGACTGCCGCAGGCGGACACGATGATCCGAATCCTCGACGACTCCCGACAGCCCCTCGGCCCCGATCAGGTCGGCGAGGTCGCGATCTCGGGGCCGGCCGTCGTCCCTGCCTATCTCAATGACCCCGAAGCGACGGCCTCCGAGATCCCGAATGGAGAGCTGCTCACCGGCGATGTGGGCTTCATGGACGAGGACGGGTGGCTCTACATCGTCGATCGGATGAAGGACATGATCAATGCCTCCGGATTCAAGGTCTGGCCTCGTGAAGTCGAGGATGTCCTCTACACCCACCCGGCCATCCAGGAAGCCGCCGTCATCGGTCTCCCCGACGACTACAGGGGCGAAGACGTCGCCGCATTCGTCACCGTCCGTCCCGGCGCCGAGGCGAGTGCCGAATCGATCATCGCCTACTGCCGCGAACACCTCGCCGCTTTCAAAGCACCCCACCAGGTGACCTTCATCGAGGAACTGCCGAAGACGAGCTCCGGCAAGATCCTGCGCCGCACGATCCGCGCGGATGCCGTCGCCGCGGCCGAGGCAGCGAGAGAGCAGGCTAGCGCCTCGGAGTGACCTGAGTTCCTCAAGAAGAGAGTTGCGGAAACAGGCACGGGCGGCCGTCTCGATGCTCGGCGATGTCAATCCGCCGGCAATTTCGCATGTGTGCCATCAGCGACACACTGATGCGGGAAGTTCTAGACGGAAGCTTCCGTTGCACTTATCTCTGCCGCAACGCTTCTGAGATGGTCCTGCATTGCGCTGGCAGCCGCCTCCGCGTCTTGACTGCAGATTCCATCGATTATTGACAGGTGCTGGGGCAACGACTGGGCAGGCCGGTCCGGTCTCTGCGCGAGCCTGTACTGGTAGCGGACGGCCTGGCTTCTCAGCCGGTTGATCGTCTCGGCAGCAACCTGCTGGCCACTGACCTTGATGATGAGCGCGTGCAGTTCCGTGTTTCCAGCAGAATAGGCGTCCCGGTCGCCGCGCTCCACGGCCTGCGTCATCCGCCTGCCGATATCACGCAACAGTTCGATTTCCGATTGAGATACCCGTTCGGCGGCCTTTCGCGCACACAATGATTCGAGTGCCCCTCTGACCTCAGTGATCTCAACTGCTTCATCCGGTGAGACGGCACGCACACGCGCACCTCGATTCTGCACTCGCTCAATCAGCCCTTCCGAACTCAGCTCGGTCAGGGCGATTCTCACGTTGCCCCGCGAAGCACCGTACTCCGCGGCCAGATCCGCTTCGACCAGCCGCTGATTGGGCACAAGCTGTCCGCTCATAATGGCATCACGAAGCCGACGACCCAGTTCAGCAGCCGTCATTCGGGGCACGGCTTTCGACTGTGCGTTCGGTTCTGCCGACGATGCCTCAGGTGAGACGCCCATTCTTACCCTTCCCACAATCTACGTGAACTCAACTTCCACAGACTATCTGGTGGTGAAGGCGAACGATGATTCCGGTCGCGATTGTCAACAATATTGTTAACATGTAGAGTCTCTTACATCAGCGACGATAGCTACGTCAGAAAGGCGACAATGATGTCCTTTGCACCAACTCCAGGTTGGTTGGACTGGGAACGCAACCGAACTCAGTCGAAGACCGTGCTTCCCGAGGGAAGCATCGACTCGCACTGCCATGTCTTCGGACCGGGTGAGGTATTTCCTTTCGCCCCGACACGAAAATACACACCCTGCGATGCCTCAAAGGCAGACCTGTTCCGGCTCCACCAGGATCTCGGAATCGCACGGCGAGTGGTTGTCCAAGCCACCTGCCACGGCACCGACAATGCAGCCCTGATAGACGTTCTCGCCAGCGCTCCCGCCTCAACCCGTGGCGTAGTATCAGTCTCTTCGGACATCACGGAAGAGGAACTCTCAGGGATGCACGAACAGGGGGTTCGCGGTGTACGTTTCAACTTCGTCAAGAGACTTGTGGACCATTCTCCGTACGACGAGCTCTCGCTCATCGCAGAGAAGATCAAAGCGTTCGGTTGGCATATCGTCATCTACTTCGAAGCCGCCGACCTGCCCGAGCTCGAAGGCTTTCTCGCCGGACTGCCAGTGCCTCTCGTCATCGACCACATGGGCCGACCAGATGTCTCCGCATCGGCAGCTGACGCCGAGTTCTCTCGCTTCATCTCATTTGTCGACCGCACATCGGCGTGGGTCAAAGTCAGTTGTCCGGAGCGACTCTCCCAATCAGGGCCATTTGCCGTAGCAGGCAACACACGTATCTACGAAGACGTTGTGCCATTCGCGCGCAGGGTCATCGCTGAATTTCCGGACCACGTGCTGTGGGGCACCGACTGGCCACACCCGAATCTCAAGACCCACATGCCCGACGACGCTGTCCTGCTGAACTACCTCACTGAGATCACGGAATCGGATGCACAGCTGCGCCGACTCCTGGTCGACAACCCAAACGCCCTCTATTGGGCCTGACCTCTTCCGAATTGAGCGTACTGAACCATGGAGACGACGAACTCGGCCAATAGAATCAACCGGCTGCCCATCACCCGATTCCACAAAGTCATCATCGTGGTGGTGGCGGTGGCCTACTTCTTCGAATTTGCCGATATCAATACCTTCTCGACGACAGCTCCCAAGATCGCACTGGTCTGGGGGCTGGACGTCAATCACATTGCCTACATCACATCAATCTCGTTTATTGGCATGTTCATCGGATCGCTCGGCGGCGGATGGCTGGCAGATCGAGTCGGGCGGAAGGGAGCATTCCTCTACACAACCCTGTGGTTTTCGATCTTCTCCGCCGGAACAGTGTTCGCCTGGAATGTCTATGCGATGGGAATCCTGAGATTCCTCACCTGTGCCGGCTTATCTGCAATGACTGTCGTCGCCGTCATCTATGTCAACGAGATCTTTCCCGCAAAGGTCCGCGGAAAATACTTGGCATACGCCATGGTGATCGGCATCTGCGGCACTCCCGCGACCAACCTCATAGCAAGTGCGGTCGTGCCGATCAGCGACTGGTCTTGGCGTCTTGTCTTCCTGTGGGGCACGCTCGGCGTCGTAATCATCTTCATGTTTCGGTACCTGCCAGAGTCGCCGCTGTGGCTTGAGAGCAAACGACGCTTCGCCCGCGCCGAGGACGTCCTGAGAGAAATGGAAACCAAGGTTTCGGATTTCTCAGGTGAACCTCTCCCCCGACCGCTGGCCCCAGTCGCCGAGGTTCGCGAACAGAAGAAGTCCGGCTTTCGCACCCTCTTGCAGCGGCGCTACTTCGTTCCCCTGCTCGTGCTTGCAGTCCTGTGGGTGACGCAGACAGTCGGATTCTTCGGTTACTCAAGCTGGGCGCCGACGCTCCTGTCGAAACAGGGCATCAGTGTAGAGGACTCGATTCTCTACGTCGCGCTGGCCACGATCGGAGCACCGCTTGGTTCGCTCCTGGCGGCCTTCGTCACCGACAAGTTCGAACGCAAATGGCTGCTCGTCATCTTCGGAACGACTATCGGTCTCTCGGGACTGCTCTACGGCCTCACATTTAACCCAATCATGATCGTCGTATTCGGCTTCTTGGTGAATATGTTCGAACGAGGCTACACATCCTTGGCCTACGCCTACTCTCCCGAGCTGTTCGACACCCGCACCAGGTCGCTGGGAACCGGCATCGCCTACGGTATCGGCCGTCTGTCCAACGCGGTCGGCCCATTGGTCATCGCTTCGCTGTACACATCTTCGGGGTACGCATCGGTGTTCGTATTCATTGCGGCCACCTGGGTGCTCGGAGCAATCGTGCTTGCCCTGTTTGGCAAGAACACCAAAGTGGCACCCGTCCAGAATGGCGAAATCCTCCTCGAGGCACCTGCTAACTCACCGATTGGGGACAAGCAATGAATCCAACTGACAACGCGCGTCAACTCTTCACATCTCGAAGCGACCAGACTGCGCTCCGGATGTGCCTGATGCGCGGAGGCACTTCCAGGGGGGCCTTCTTCCTCGGGCCCGATCTACCTGCCGATGTCGAGAAACGCGATCAGATTCTTCTGTCTGTGATGGGCAGTCCCCATCCGCTCCAGGTCGACGGGATCGGGGGCGGGAACTCACTGACAAGCAAAGTAGGCATCGTCTCCCAATCGCCGCTTCCAGAAGTAGATCTCGATTTCGAATTCGCGCAGCTGCAACCCGACGCCTCGTCGGTACAGACCACCGCCAACTGCGGGAACATGCTCGCCGCGGTCGCCCCATTTGCTGTCGAGACAGGGCTTATCGTTCCGAGCTCGGACACGACAGAAGTCACCGTAAGAACCACCAACACGGGCCTCATTGCCACCATCTCGATCCGAACGCCTCAAATTCCCGGTGATGATCGACGAACAGTCAGCTATGACGGATCTACTGAAATCGATGGTGTCAGTGGGGGGTCGAGTCCAATATCGATCATGTTCGTCAATACTGCGGGTTCAATAGCGCCGGGCCTGTTGCCGACTGGTAGGCCGATCGACTCTCTCAACCTTCCGAGCGGCGACAGTATCGAAGGCACAATGATTGACAACGGCCAACCACTGGTCTTGCTGCGGGCTCGCGACCTCGGGGTCGACGGCACAGAGACTCCTGACGAACTCATGACGTCCAACGACCTTGGGGAAAAGATCGAGCACCTTCGGCTCGAAGCAGGTCGAATGATGGGCCTCGGCGATGTGAAGGACAAAAACTACCCGAAGATGACCCTTCTCTCGCCGCCTACGCAGGGCGGCGCCATCGCGACGAGGAGCTTCATTCCACGCACAGTTCACCAATCGATCGGGGTCCTAGCGGCACTGACAGTGGCAACTGCTGCTTGCATGGACGGAACCATTGCTCATCCGCTTGCCGACTCAGGAGACGGGGATCAACGCACTCTTAAGATCGAGCATCCCAGCGGAGTATTTCCGGTCGACCTCCACATCCACGAGGGCCACATCATTCGGGCCGGGCTGACCAGAACAGCTCGCATGATCATGGCGGGTCAGGTCCTGGTCCCCAAACAAGTCTGGGCTCCGGAGCACAGCACGTCAGATAGCCGCATAGAAAGAACACATAGTTGATCATCGACTGCCACGGACACTACACAACTGCGCCATCTCCGCTCGGTGATTGGAGGGATGACCAGATAGCCTCGCTTGACAATGGGCCGATGCCACACGCGAGCGGACCTGAGATCAGCGATGACGAGATTAGAGAATCTCTTGAGGGCAATCAGCTGAAGCTGATGGACGAGCGCGGAATAGACCTGACAGTCTTCTCTCCCCGCGCGTCATTCATGGCTCACCACCTCGGTGACTTCTCGGCATCCAGCGCCTGGGCACGTATATGCAACGACCTATGTTCGCGAGTGTCTCGTCTGTACCCTGACCGGTTTGCCCCGGCGATTATGCTCCCCCAGTCCCCCGGCGCCGATCCTGCCAGCTGCATTGAGGAGATCGACCGGTGCGTAAATGAGCATGACGTAGTGGCACTCAACATCAATCCTGACCCTTCCGGCGGCCATTGGACCTCGCCCCCGCTGACAGACGAATCGTGGTTTCCGATCTACGAAAAGATGATCGAGCACGGACTGCCGGGGATGGTCCACGTATCGACATCCGTCAATCCTGCGTTTCACACGACGGGTGCCCACTATCTCAATGCCGACACAACTGCGGTCATGCAGCTGATCGAGGGAGACCTCTTCGGCAGATATCCCGAACTCCGGCTCGTCATACCTCATGGCGGTGGTGCTGCCCCATATCATTGGGGACGTTTCCGCGGGCTGGCACAGGCGCTCGGGAGGCCCGATCTTGAGCAGCACATTCTCGGGAACGTGTACTTCGATACCTGTGTCTATCACCAGCCGGGGATCGACGAGCTCCTTTCAGTCATCCCCATCAAGAACATTCTCTTCGCTTCGGAGATGATCGGAGCCGTGAGGACTGTAGATCCGACTACGGGCTTCAATTTCGACGACACTGTCCGATATATCGACAATGCCGACTTGGACAAAGAGGAGCGCGCGGACATCTTCGAGCACAATGCTCGGCGGGTCTACCCGCGGCTCGAGGCGCGAATTGCCTCATACTCGCGTCGAACATCGACGCAGCACGTCTAGACCAAAACACTCACAATATCGCCGTCAGCACCTCAGGGTCATCGGCAGCAAGGGAAGTCACCATGTTCGACCTCGGCAAAGTCCATACGAAGATCGCTCGCCCCGATCCTGAAGACGTCAGGCGTTTGAGTGCGTTCGGAGTCGCCACCGTCCATGAGGCACTGGGGCGCGTGGGTCTGATGAGACCCTATATCCGACCGATCTACCCCACCGCCGAGTTGTGTGGCCCAGCGGTGACAGTGCTCTTGCAACCTGGCGACAATTGGATGATGCACGTCGCAGCCGAACAAGTGCAAGAGGGGGATGTCGTCGTCGCCGCATGCACCACCGAGAGCGAGGACGGCTTCTTCGGCGAGCTCCTCGCTACCTCGCTTATTGCCCGCGGCGGCCGCGGCTTGGTGATAGACGGGGGATGCCGTGACACGGCCGAACTCGAGGAACTCGGCTTCCCGGTCTTTTCTCGTGCCATCAACGCCAAGGGAACAGTCAAGGCAACGCTCGGCTCAGTCAATGTCCCCGTTATCTGTGCAAACGCCTTGGTGCATCCCGGCGATGTCGTCGCCGCCGATCGCGACGGGGTTGTCGTGGTGCCCCGTGCTCGAGTTGCGGAGGTCGCAGACGCTGCGCAGAAACGAGAAGACAATGAAGAATCCAAACGCCAGCAATTCATGGATGGAAAGCTGGGTCTCGACATCTACGATATGCGTGGGCCACTGGAGAAGGCTGGCCTGCAGTACCTCGACTGAACTGTGTCGAAAAGCAGACAGTCGACAGTCAGCTCAGGCTCACCGTCTTCGCTCCGCCGAGGCGGGCGAAGCGGTCGGGCTGGCAGGTGAGCAGGATGACCTGGGCGCTCTGACCGACGGTGCTGAGGATGACGTTGAGCGCGTTGAGGCGCTCGGCATCGGCGAAGCCGAAGGCGTCATCGAGGACCACCGGTGCCCCCGCGTCCCCGTCGACAAGGGTCGCGACCGCGAGTCGGCCGATCAGCGCCAGCTGCTCCCTCGTCCCGCCGGAGAGCGACTCGAAGGGAACAGTCTGCTCACCCAGGGTGCGGGAGACGATCTCGAGATCCTCGGAGACCTCCACTGACAGCCCCTGCCCGAAGACGAGTCGGCCGAGCTTCTCGATCTGCTCCTTGAAGGGAGCAACGTACTTCCGCTGCGCTTCGTCCTTGTGCTTGAGCACCGTGGAGCGCAGCAGGTCGATCGCCGTGGCCTGCCGTTCCAATCGCGTCTGCTTCTTCTGGGCCGACTCCAGTTCCTCTTCGGCTGCCTTGAGTCTGTCGTAGATGCCTTCGCTCGCCCGATCGTCGATGAGAGCAGAAAGCCGATCGACCTCCTGCCGGACCTCTTCGCGCTGGGTCTCCTTGCTGCCGACGAGCTGGCGCACATTCTGCAGCTGCATCTCCAGCGTCTGCGGATCCGCTGCCTGATAGGACGCCCGAGCCATCTCGACTTCGTCTCTCTCATTCGCCGCGTTCGCGTCGGCCGCTTCAACCGCGGCTTGCAACACCTCATCGGACTCTGCCGAACGCGCAGTCTCGAGGCTCGCCGTCAGCCGATCGCGCTGAGTCCGGGCCTCCTGCAGACTGGTCTGAGCTCGAACCGTTTCGACTCGCGCCTCGTCCCGGGAGGCGCGACTGCGGTCGAGGCGGAGACGGGAGGCATCCACTTCGGACTGAGCCTCGTCGGTGTCCTTCTCCGCAGCGGCAACAGCTGTCTCCAGATCCGCCAATCGTAGGCCGCTCTCATCCGGGCTGTCGCCGCGGTCAGCGTGGTCAGCGACCTCGCCTTCGTCCCCATCGGAGCTTTCTCCGCCGGCGAGCTGCTGGGCGCGAGCCAATTTGGCTTCGAGGTCTTCACGCTTCTCGGAATCGAGCAGCACAGCCAGCGTGGAATTCGCCTCGGCCACATCAGCCTCGGCGTCGGCGCGTGTGTGGGATCGTTCCCGCGCCTGTGCCACCGTCTCGACGCCGAGGCGGTCAAGCTCTGCTTCGAATTCCTGTTTCGCCGAGGACAGAGCTCGGTCCAATTCGACCGGTGAGGCGCCGGGGCGCACCGCGATCTCGGTGATGCCCTCGACTCGGATGCTGACGTCTTTGACGGCCGCGAATTCCTCGGTCCTCCCCTCGCCGAGATCGGATCCGTCGACGCTGACCGGCTGGTCTCCGAGCTGCCTGACGTCGATCTGCGCCGCGGCGGCGGTCTTCGCATTCTCCGCGATCCGCACTTCCGTCTCGAGCGAACTCAGCTTCTCGACGTCCTTGCCTGTGACCGTGTTCGACCCGATCGTCGCCTGCGCCCGGCTCTTCTTCTCCTCGTGCTCGCGGATCGCCTCGAGACGGCGGGTGAGGTCGGAGAGTTCGGCTCTGGCGCGGGCCCGAGCCACCGCCTTGGATGCTCTCTTCGCACGTGCTCGAGCGGCATCGAGCACGGTCTGGGCCGCGTCGAGAGCCTTCTGGGCTCCATCGACCTCGGCGTCCTTGTCGCTCTGCGAGGCTTCCAATTCGGTGACCGTCTTGTCCACCGCTGCCACAGTCTCACCGGCGGCAGCGACATCACCGATGAGCGTGGTGCGACGGTCCAGCGCCTCGCGGGCGATCTGGGCGTCGCGGTGGGCGGTCTTCGCATTGTCTTCGGCCCTTTCGAGCACCGCCTTGAGCTCCGCGACTGCCTGCGCTGATTCCTCCGCTGCTTCTCGTTCCTCCACCGCCTCACTCAGTTGCGTGCGGACCGATCCCAGCCGCGCACTCGCTCGAGCATGGTTCTCCACGAGTTCGTCCATCGCCTCGCTGCGTTTGCGCAGTTCGTCGAAGGCGGCCTCGGCGATCGGGACTTGGGCATTCGCGTCCTTGTACTCCCCCGTCTGCTTCCCGGACTTCGTGAAGTGCTTTGAGTATTCGGCTTCGATGCGTTCGAGGAAGTCGTCGTGATCGGCGACCTCGGCGCCCGATTCGCTCAGGGCATTGTGCAGGGCTTTGATTTGGGCCAATGGCGCCTGTGCGAGACTCTCCCCCTGTGCCACGTCGAGGGCGACGAGCAGGTCGACGTCGACCGTCTCTGCAAGGATCGCCAGGAAACGGTCGTGGGCGTCATCGCTGCTCAGCTGCTCCGGACGGGGCCGGATGACGTTGAGCTCGGTGAAGGGCTGCCTGATCCATCGCTTCCGGTACTTGAGTTCGTAGTCTCCAGTGCTCAGGTGCAGCTCGACCTCGGGACCGGCGTCGACTCCGACCGGTTGTGTCTCCTTGATGCTGGCCTTGCGGGAACTGGATTTGTCCTCACGCAGGTGGGTGATGGCCTCATGGATCGAGGACTTGCCGACCTCGTTGGGTCCTTCGACGATGGTCACGCCCTCGGCGAATTCGACCCGCGCGTCCTCGATGCCCCGATAGCTGCGCAGGTGGATGGAATGGAATTTCATGATCCGCTCCTCGCAAACCGGTAGAGCAGGCCCAAAGCATCCTGGGCGGCCGACGCCGACTGGTCCTCCCCGGTGGCCGTTTCGGCCAGCTCATCGAGGCTGGCCTGGAGATATCCGCTCAGGCCCAGACCAGCGAAATCCTCATCGGCGGCGATGACGGCGATGTCGGTGTGCCGTCCCCACTCGGACACCATCGCGAACAGGTCGGAGGCATGGTCGAGGATGTCATCGAGGTGCGCCTTCGCGGCCGTCGACAGGGTTCCCTGCAGGACCAGCCACACGGCCGTTCTGTCCTTATCGGGAATGTCCGAGAGGCGCTGTTCCAACTGGGCGACATCCTCGTCCGAGTTGAGGTCCTCTTCGATGACGACATAGGACCACTGCCCGATGTGGATCTTCTCGACGGATGCCTCATGAGTCTGGGCATCGATGTCGACCAGGAGGATGTTGCCGGGATCGTCTTCCCGTCGCGAGGTCACCTCCGGGGCTCCCGGATACCAGATTCGGTCGTCGACCTCGTAGCTCGCGTGCCGGTCGCCGAGCGCGACGAACTGCGCCCGCCCCTCCCGGAGCACGGCCCTCAACCCGGTCTCATCGATCGTTGCCAACGACTCTCGATCCGGGTCGAGGGAACTCACCGCCCCGTGGCCGGCGATGATGCGCACGGACCCGGGGGCCACCTCGGCGAGGTTCTCCGTCGCCTGGGTGACGAGATCCGTCTGCGGACGCTTGGAGAACCAGGGCGCACCGACTACCTCGATGCCTTCGCTCACCTCGAAGGGTTCGCTGTCACGGAGCACGTGGACGTGCTCGGGTTTCCGGGAGGTGAAGGCCGGGGAGTCGTAGATGGAGGCGGCGTCGAGGGGATCGTGATTGCCCGGCAGCAGGACGACCGGCACGGTGAATGCGGCCAAGACTTCGAAGGTGCGGGCGATGATCGCCCGATCGAGCTGATTGGTTTCGAAGACGTCACCGCAGACGAGGACGAAGTCACACGATTGCTCTGCCGCGATCTGTCCGATCCGCTTGACCGCATCGAGGCGAGCGCGATGAAACCGGGGACGGGCTTCGGCACTGAGATAGTGCGCCGTCATGCCCAGCTGCCAGTCACCCGTGGCGATGAACCTCATCTGCTTCTCCTCGACCTCGGCTCGTCCTCGACACCATCCTATGATTGACTGCCCACCCTACGGATCGTCACTGACACGAGATGTGATGTTCATCATCAGCGATGCGTTCTCGACGGCCGACCACGTCGCCCGTGACCACGCAGGGCTGGCCACCACCTGGGCAGATGGCCGGATCGGAGCGTCCGAGACTCACTCAGCCCCCGCCCCGCAGGAATACGACATCTCAAGTGCGAGACTCGAACCGCAGACTTAGGTTAGGCTGATCAACTGTGAATGCGACAGCTCTGACCGCCACCGACCTCAACCTCGGCTACGACCGCACCCGGGTCGTCCACGACGTCTCCCTGTCGATCACTCCTGGCAGGGTCACGGCTCTCATCGGGCCCAACGGCAGCGGCAAATCCACCGTGCTCCGCTCACTCGCCCGCCTCCATCCCATCTCCACCGGCGAGGTGACGATCCATGCCGACGGCACGGACACCCCCTCCTCTGCGCTGACGGCCAAGGAGTTCGCCCGCGTCGTCACCCTGCTCTCACAGTCCCGGCCGCATCCGTCGGGGGTCAGCGTCCGCGAGGTCGTCGCCTACGGTCGGCACCCGCATCGCAAGCGATTCGCCGCACTCACCGATGCCGACCGCGCCTCCATCGACCAGGCACTCGAGCTCACCGGCACCGCCCGCATGGCCGACCGTCCGGTCGACCAGCTCTCCGGCGGTGAGCTCCAGCGCGTATGGTTGGCGACCTGCCTGGCCCAGGACACCGGCGTCCTGCTGCTCGACGAACCGACGAACCACCTCGATCTGCGCTACCAGGCCGAGATCCTCGACCTCATGCGCGAACTCGCCGAGGACCACGACACCGCGATCGGCGTCGTCCTTCACGACCTCGGCCATGCAGCCACCGTGGCCGATCACGTCGTCCTCCTCGAACAGGGGCGCATCCGCTCGGCGGGCACCTGCGAGGAGGTCTTCACGGCCGAGGACCTCACCGAGGTCTACGGCCTGCCGATCACCACCCGAATCGACGAGGACACCGGACTCGTCCGCGTTGAGGCTCTTCCGAAGCGACGTCGCCGCGCAGCCGCGACCCGCTGACTACGGCACCAACCACACCACCATCCCGATCGGCGAATCCGCCGATCGGCTCAGCAGAAGGAAACCCAGCCCATGACAACCCTGCCGCGAAAGTCCCTCGTCGCCCTCGCCTCGGCGACGGCGATCTGCTCCTTGGCATTGGCCGGCTGCGGAACCACCGACACCGAAGCGCAGGACGCCGAGACGTCGACCGCCTCGACGTCCTGCGCCGACGATTCGACCGCGACCTCCGAGGACCCGGTCACGCTCACCGATGACACGGGCGAGGAGATCAGCCTCGACAAGCCGGCGGCGAAGGTCGTCTCGCTCGAATGGCAGTACACCGAGGATCTGCTGTCCCTGTGCGTCAACCCGGCAGCCGTGGCCGACGCCAAGGGCTTCACCACGTGGGACACCGCGGAGAAGCTGCCCGAGGACACCACCGATGTCGGCACCCGCCAGGAACCGAACGTCGAGACCATCCTCTCGGCCGACCCGGACCTCGTCATCATCGAGGCGACCTCGCGCGATGACAAGATCTCCAAGCGGCTCGAGGAGCAGGACATTCCGGTCATGGCCATGACCGGCGCGGACGGGAAGGACCCCGTTAAGTACATGAAGGACACGTTCTCCACCGTCGCCGAGGCGACCGGCCGGACCGAGCGCGCCGAGTCCGTGCTCGCCGACTTCGACACCAAGGTCGAGGAGTCGAAGAAGGCTCTCGCCGATGCCGATCTGCCGACGAAGGACTTCGTCTACTTCGACGGCTGGGTCAACGGCTCGAACGTCGCCATCCGTCCCTTCGGCCAGGGCTCGCTGTTCGGCGAACTCGGCGAGGAACTCGGACTCAACAACGTCTGGGACGGCGAGGTCGACCCCGCCTACGGACTCGGCCAGACCGACATCGAGGGAATCTCGAAGGTCGGCGACGCGAACTTCTTCTACACCGGCACCGAGGATCCGGAATCCGAGGACTACGTCGAGCTGCTGAAGAAGAACGACATCTGGGCGAACATCCCCGCCGTCAAGGATGACCGCACCTATGCCTTCCCGGCCGGCATCTGGACCTTCGGTGGACCCAAGTCCTCGGAGCAGGCCCTCGATGCCTATGTCGACGCTCTGACCAAGTAGTCCATGCTCGCACCCACAGATCAGCGCCAGGAGCTGGCGACGTCGACGAAGAAGGTCGGCGTCGCCGGGGCCCTCTCGGCCACCGGGGCCCTGCTCGGGCTGTTCGTCGTCCTCGTTCTCCTCTCCGCCTGGCACATCACCCAGGGGACCTCGGGGATCGGCTTCGGCGACCTGTTCCGGGCGCTCGTCGGTCTGACCTCCTCCCCCGCCGAGGCGGGCCCCAGTGCCCGTGACATCCTTATCGGGTCCCGGCTGCCGCGCGTGGGTGCGGGCATCCTCGTCGGGATCGCCCTCGGCGTCGCCGGTGCACTGTTCCAGTCGTTGGCGCGCAATCCGCTGGCCTCACCGGATACTCTCGCGGTCACCGGTGGATCCTATTTCGCGGTCACCGTGGTCACGGCCTTCGGGATCGCGATACCGGTCTGGGCCTCGGGCGGTGTCGCCTTCATCGGCGGGCTGCTCGCGGCCGCCCTCGTGCTCGGCCTGGCCGGGGGTGCGGCGTCCTCGACCACGCGCCTCGTGCTCGCCGGCACCGCGACCGCCATGGCTCTGCAGGCGGGCACCTCGACCCTGCTCATCCTCTTCCAGGAGGAGACGACGAGCCTGTTCTCCTGGGGGTCGGGCACGCTCAATCAGCTCGACGGCACCGCGGCACTGCGCTCGATTCCGGTCATCGGGATCATCATCGTCCTGGCCGTCGTCCTCTCCCGTCGCCTCGATCTGCTCAGCCTCGGCGATGACGCCGCCTCGGTGCTCGGGGTTCCGATCCGCTCGACCCGGGCGATCGGGATCCTGCTCGCCGTCATCCTCACCGCCACAGCCGTGACCTTGGCCGGACCGATCGGCTTCGTCGGTCTCTGCGCTCCCGTCATCGCCCGTCTGCTGGCGCGCGCCGTTCCCGTGCTGTCCAAGCACGCCGTGCTCATTCCCGCCACCGCGATGATCGGTGCGATCATCGTCATCCTCGCCGATGCCGTGCTGCGCGCTCTCGTCGGGGCCACCGCGGCGATCACCCTGCCCTCGGGGGTGACGACGACGATCTTCGGCGCCATCGTCCTCGTCCTCCTCGCCCGCTCGATGCGTTCCTCCGGTCCGGCTCAGGCCACCTCGGCGGCACGCTCACGCGTGCACGGGACACGGCGGGCCGCGGTCGTCATCGTCTGCGGCTGTGTGCTGGTGGTGATCGTGGTAGTTCTCGCTCTGCTGACCGGCGAACGCTTCTACCTCCTCGGCGACGTCATGCTATGGCTGCGTGATCAGGCGGCTCCGGTCATCGACTTCTCATTCGACTCGCGTGCCCCGCGGGTGGCGGCGGCCCTGACCGCCGGAGCCGCCCTCGGTCTCTCGGGCACCCTCGTTCAGGCCAGCGCCCGCAATCCGCTCGCCGAGCCGGGGCTGCTCGGCATCACCGGCGGTGCGGGCCTCGGCGCGGTCATCGTCATCACCCTCGTGCCGAGCGCGAACATCGTCCTCATCTCCACCGTCGGAATCATCGGCGCACTCCTGGCCTTCGCCCTCGTCTACGCCCTGGCCTGGCGCGGCGGGATGAACACGGATCGGCTCGTGCTCATCGGCATCGGCATGTGGTACGGCTTCACCTCCCTGACCACGCTCTTCCTCATCCGCGCCAACCCGTGGGACACCCCGACCCTGTTCACGTGGCTGTCGGGATCGACCTATGGCCGGGTGTGGTCCGATGTCGCACCCGTGGCCCTCGTCCTCGTCGTCGCCGTGCCGTTGGCGTTCGTGTGGACCCGTGAGCTCGACCTGCTCGCTCTCGACGATGACACGCCGAGGTTGGTCGGCGTGGCCCGTGAACCCGTGCGTCTCGGCGTGCTCATCACCGCCGCGGTGCTTGCCGCCGTGAGCGTCTCGGCCGTCGGCGTGGTCGGATTCATCGGGCTGGTCGCCCCGCATGCTGCCCGCGCCCTGGTCGGGGCACAGCATGGACGTGTGGTCCCGGTGGCGATGCTGCTGGGAGCCTTCGGCCTCGTCATCGCCGATGCAATCGGGCGCACGATCATCGCTCCCGCGCAGATCCCGGCCGGTCTCATCGTCGCCCTCATCGGCGCACCCTACTTCGTCTACCTGCTGGCCCGCTCCCGGGCGTAGGGTCACGGGCGCGGCTGCTTGGGCGCTTTGCAGGTGCCGCTCCGGCTCAACCGCTTGCCAGAAGTCCCTGCGTATAGGACTAGTTCGTTACGCCTGCACTTCTGACGCGCGGTTGGCTTCGATGCCGCTGCTCTCACTCCCCTGCGCGATCCCGGATGAAGTCCCGCAGCCGTTCGACCACCCGGCCGGGCCTGCGCACGGCTGAGCACAGGGAAACCTCACGGACGTAGCCCGAGCCGCGCAGCTCCACCTCGGCGAGGCCGTCGAGTGGTCGACCCGAACGCGGCAGCAGTGCCACGCCCATACTGCGACTGACGAATTCGCGGATGGTCTGGAACTCGGTGACCTCGGTCTTGACCTGCACGGCGAAGCCGGCTTGCCGACACCACCGATCGGTGAGCCGGCGCAGGTTGTACGTGTCCGGATTGGCGATGAACCGGTCGTCGGCGAGCTGCACGAGGTCGATGCTTCTGCGCTTCGCCAGCGGATGCGTGACCGGCAGCGCGGCGACGATGGTCTGCCGGGCCAGCACCTCGTGCGGCATCTCGGCCGGCGGCGGAATGATCATCGCCAGGTCGAGATCGCCCCGCCGCAGATCCGTCACCAGCTCGGCACCGTGAGCCTGCTTGAGGTCAAGGCGAATGCCGGGGTGCACCGCCGCGAACTCCGCGAGCAGATCCGGAATCACCCCGGTGCCCATCGTCAGCGGGAATCCGAACCTGATCACCCCATGGTCGGGATCGGCCGCCTCGGCGAGGTCGGCCAGCGCCGTGCCGATCTCGTGCAGCGGTGCACGGACGGCAGCGGCGAGCTCACGGGCGGCGGGCGTGAGAGACAGCGCCCGCCCGCTGGGAACCACAAGAGCCACGCCGAGGTGGTCCTCGAGCGAATGGAGGCGTCGACTGGCCGTCGACTGGGGAATGCCGAGGGAGGCGGCCGCCTCGGTCATGTGCCCGTCCTGGTGGACGAGTTCGACGAGGACGGAGAGCTGCGGGAACTGACCGCGAAGCAGATCATCCATATATCGATCATATCGTCCACTTTCTTCATTAGACGGATGAATCAGCCGGAGGCATCGTGAAGCCATGGACACTCACACCGCAGCACAGATGACCCCGATCCCTGAGGCCGACGTCGTCCTCATCGGCGGCGGGATCATGTCGGCCACACTCGGATCGATGCTCACCCTCCTTGACCCCGATCTGCGCATCGTCATGCTCGAAGCCGCCGAACAGATCGGCGGAGAGAGCAGCGATCCCTGGAACAACGCGGGCACCGGACACTCGGGATTCTGCGAACTCAACTACATGGCCGACCCCGCCGATGGCACGAAGCCCGCAGCGATCGCCGGCCAGTTCCACCTCAGCCGCCAATGGTGGGCACACCTGGCCGAGCGCGGTCTGCTCGACCCCGCGGACTTCATCCACTCCACCTCGCACATGAACTTCGTCTTCGGCGCCGACGACGTCGCCTATCTGCGGCATCGGGTGGAGACCCTGCGCCGTGATCCGCTGTTTTCCGGCATGGAGTACACGGAGGACCGCGAGGTCATCTCCGGCTGGGCACCGCTGACGATGGAGGGTCGGGCCGACGACGGAGAGCCGATCGCCGCCGCCCGCCATCCCCGCGGGACCGACGTCGACTTCGGTGCCCTGACCCGGGCGCTGACGAGGATCATCACAGGGGATTACGCCCGCATTCCTGCCGACAGTTCAGCCGGCGCCCCGACCGGCGGCCCAACCAGCACCGCAGCCGACACCTCGGCGGGGAACGCACTGCACCTCGAACACCGGGTCACCGGCCTGCGCTCGAACGACGCCGGCTGGACGATCACCGGGTCGGCCCCGCGCGGGCGATTCTCGATCCGGGCGAAGACCGTGTTCGTCGGCGCCGGCGGCTTTGCGCTGAGACTCCTGCAGAAGGCCGGCATTCCCGAGGTCAGGGGCTATGCGGTCCTCCCCGTCGGCGCGGCCTTCTACCGCTCCTCGACCCCCGCCGTCGTCGGCCGCCACGAAGCCAAGGTCTACGGTCAGGCCGCCGTCGGGGCTCCCCCGATGTCGGTGCCTCATCTCGACCGACGTGTCATCGACGGGCAGGAGCATCTGCTCTTCGGCCCTTTCGCCACGTTCTCCACGAAGCTGCTCAAACATGGCAGGCTCACCGATTTCTTCACCACCCTGCGCCGGGACAACCTCCACGTCATCGCCGCCGCGGGCCTGCAGAACCTCGATCTCGTGCGCTTCCTCATCGGAGAGCTCGCCGCGAGTCCGCGGAAGAAGTTCGCGAGTCTGCGCCGATACTTCCCCCGCGCCCGCTTCAACGAATGGCAGCTCGTCCCCGCCGGTCAGCGGGCACAGCTGGTCATCCCCGATCCGAAGCGGATCGGCGTGATCCAACAGGGCACCGAACTCATCGTCTCCGCCGACGGGTCGATGACGGGACTGCTCGGGGCCTCCCCCGGCGCCTCGACGGCCGTGCCGATCATGCTCGATCTGCTCCGGCGATCGTTCCCGGGACAGTGGCACCGCGACTGGCAGGCGACCATGGAACGCGCGATCCCCGATATGGAGCGCAGCACCTGGGACGCCGAGGCGGTCGCGGGCTCATTCGCGGCCACCGATCCGGCCCTCGGGCTCCAGGCGGCGAGCGCGGACACTTCGTCGACGGGAGCCCGCCCCAGACTGTGAGCGGATTGTTCGTCTCACCCCAGTTCACCGCCTCTGACCTGTGACTCCATTGGAGGAATCGCACAGCCGAGCGTCCTCAGCGTTGTGGCAACTTGAATTGCACAGATAGCCAAACATCTCTAATGTGACTGACAACACCTACTGTTATGGAGATCACATCATGAGGCGTCTGGCTCGAGCGACTGTCGCGATCTGTTCCACCTTGGCCCTGACGCTGGGGTTGGCCGCCTGCAGCGGAGGCGACGACGATCAGGCCGGTGGAGCCGGAGACACCCTCGTCGCCGAGACCGCGTTCAGCCTCACGACCATCGATCCCCATCGGCAGTTCGAGTTCACCGGGTCGACGATCGACAACGCCGTCTATCAGACCGCCCTCGAATTCGAAGACGGCGACCTCACGAAGCCCACTGATGGTCTCTGCTCCTTCGAGATGTCCGATGACGACAAGACGATGACGCTCAAGCTCAAGCAGAAGGACGCGAAGTTCTCCAACGGCGATCCCGTCACCGTCGATGACATCGTCTTCTCCTTCGAGCGCCTCCAGGGACTCAAGGGCAATCCCTCCTTCTTCCTCGACGGGGTCGACGTGAAGAAG
Source organism: Brevibacterium sp. GP-SGM9 (assembly GCF_047300845.1). Taxonomy (NCBI): domain Bacteria; kingdom Bacillati; phylum Actinomycetota; class Actinomycetes; order Micrococcales; family Brevibacteriaceae; genus Brevibacterium; species Brevibacterium sp. GP-SGM9. Next base: position 1,030,845 of record NZ_CP178563.1, read on the forward strand.
GTCGACGACGAGACGATCGAACTCAAGAGCGAGAAGCCCAACCCGGCACTGCCCTATATCCTCCCCAACTCCTCGATCGGCATCGTCAACTCCAAGGTCGTCAAAGAGAACAAGGGCACGACCGATGAGAAGGACGAAGCGGAGCAGTTCCTCAACGAGAACTCACAGGGCTCGGGACCGTACCAGATCGGCACCTACGACCCGGACAGTCAGGTCGTGCTCACCGCCAACGAGAACTACAACGGTCCGGCGCCGAAGTACAAGCGCATCGTCCTGCGCAACGTCTCGGCCGAAACGCAGCTGACCGACATCCAGTCCGGGCAGGCCCAGGTCGCCTACGACCTCAACTCCGACCAGGCGAACTCGATCGATGACAGCATGGCGCAGAAGGCCTCGCTGCCCTCGACCCGCAGCCTCTACATCTTCAACAATATGGACGACAAGGTCAGCGACATCACGACCAATGAGGACTTCCGCATGGCCGTGACCTCGGCCATCGACTACGAGAAGATCCTCGAACTCTCCGGAGACGGAGCCCAGCGCATGGCCGGTCTCGTACCGAATGAGTTCAACGGCGCCGTGCCGAAGGATCAGGCACCCGAACGCGATCTCGACAAGACCAAGGAACTCCTTGAGAAGTCCGGCTACGACGGCGAGGAGATCCCCTTCCACTACTCGAGCGACCAGTCCGTCAACGGCGTCGACCTCGCCCAGCTGGCCGAGACGCTGCAGGCTCAGCTCAAGGAGGCTGGCATCAACCTCGCCCTCAAACCCGCACCGAGCGCCACTCAGCTCGACGGCTTCCGTGCCGGCGAGCAGCCCATGGGCATCGGCACCTGGGGCGCGGACTTCCCGGATCCGTCGAACTACAACGTCTTCGTCCCCGGCGGCAGCGTCGCCGACCGCGTCAACTGGGACAAGGACGCCTCACCGGAGATCACGAAGCTCGCCGAGGCTGCCGAGAAGGCCGATGAGGACAAGCGCGGCGATGCCTACGCGAAGATGTACAAGTCACTCTCCGACACCGGTGTGTGGATTCCGCTGGTACAGCCCGTCGACACCATCGTCGTCGGCAACAGCGTGAAGAAGTACGTCTCCAACGCCGACACCTCGTTCGACTTCGCTCAGGCCGAGTGAGGATGGCGGAAGCCGCGAACGAAGGGTCGACCCTCGCCGAGGCGGTGCCCGGTCCGGGTGCCTCCGCCGGTGACGCCGCGCAGCGGATCAGACCCCCGAAGATCCACCCGCTGCTGCGATACGTCCTCGTGCGGATCGGAATCTCGATCCTCCTGATCTGGGGCGTGACCATCGTGACGTTCCTGCTCACGAACCTCGTCCCCACCGACCCGGTCGCCGCGATCCTCGGCGACAGGGCCGCCGCGGACCCGGAGATCGTCGCCCAGACCCGGGAGCGGCTCGGCCTCGACCAGCCGCTCATCGTCCAGTACTTCACCTACCTGGGCAATCTGCTCCAGGGTGATCTGGGTGTCTCGAATCAGACGCGCACACCCGTGCTCGACTCGATCGGGCAGGTCTTCCCCGCCTCGATCGAACTCGGCATCGGAGCGATCCTCATCTCCGTCATCCTCGGCCTCCTCCTCGGACTCCTCAGCGCACTCAAGCAGAACACGATCCTCGACCACGCGATCCGCACCCTCAGCCTCATCGGCATCTCCGCGCCGACGTTCTGGATCGCCACCGTCGGCTACTTCGTCTTCTTCTTCAAACTCCGCGTCGTCCCCGGCGCCGGACGCCTCGACCCGTGGATCACTCCCCCGCCGAAGGTCACCGGACTCTACACCGTCGACGCCCTGCTCTCCGGGCAGATGGCCACGTTCACCAACGCGCTCGGCCACCTCGTCCTGCCCTCCTGTGTGCTCGCCCTGTTCACCATCGGCCTGCTCACCCGGTTCAGCCGATCCAGCGTCCTCGACGTCATCAGGCTCGACTACGTCACCGCGGCCAAAGCCAAGGGGCTGCCCACCGGCACCGTCGTCTTCAAGTACATCTTCCGCGGCGCCCTGGTCCCCATCATCACCGTCGTCGGCCTCGCCTTCGGGTCCCTGCTCTCCGGGGCGGTGCTCACGGAGACCGTGTTCGCCTGGAACGGCATCGGCCAATACGCGTTCCGCGGCGCCACGACACTCGACCTGCCCGTCATCATGGGCGTCGGCCTCGTCATCGGCATCGTCTACATCCTCGTCAATTTCATCGTCGACCTGATCTACGGCTTCGTGGATCCGAGAGTGAGGGTGCGATGAGCATCGGCACACCCAAACAGCCGCCGACGAACACGAACCCCGGCGCCGAGGCGGTTCCCGGCAATCCCGGAAGCCCCGGAAATCCGGGCAATCCCGTCGACCCCGGGGTCAGACGGTGGACGATCCGGTTCCCGAAGTCCCTGCGCACCCCTTTGGGATTCGTCGGTGCGGTCATCCTCGCCGTCTGGCTGCTCCTGGCGATCTTCGCCCCGCTCATCGCCCCCTTCGATCCGCTCGCCCAGAGCTTTTCCCGGCTGGCACCGCCCGGGGGTGAGAACATCCTCGGCACCGACACCCTCGGCCGAGACGTGTTCTCCCGCATCATCGTCTCCGCTCGCACCACGCTGCCGGCGGCCGTATTCGTCGTCATCTGCTCGGCCGTTCTCGGTTCGGTCCTCGGTGCGATCGCCGGCTACTTCGGCAAAGCCGTGGACGAGATCATCATGCGCATCGCCGACCTCGTCTTCGCGTTCCCGACGATCATCCTCGCCATGGTCATCGCCGCCGCCCTCGGACCGGGTCTGAAGAACGCGATCATCGCGATCCTGCTCGTCTCCTGGCCCTCGTATGCACGTGTCACCCGGTCGTTGGTGATGACGGCCCGCAACAGCGAATACGTCATCGCCGGCAGGCTCCTCGGATTCAGCGCCGGAAAGTCACTCACCCGCGAGATCGCCCCGAACGTCGTTTCCCCCGTCGTCGTGCTCGCCACCCTCGATGTCGGATCGGCGATCCTGACCATGGCGGGTCTGTCCTTCCTGTCTCTGGGCGTCGTCCCACCGACTCCGGACTGGGGAGCGATGATCAGTGAGGGAGTCTCCCAGTTCGCCGCCTGGTGGATCGCCTTCTTCCCCGGCCTGTGCATCCTCACGATCGTCATGGCCTTCAACTTCATCGGCGACAGCCTCCGCGACACCCTCGACCCGCACACCGCACAGGAAGTGGGTGAGACCACCTCATGAGCGTCATCAGCATCAGAGACCTCAACCTGTCCGTGACCACGGGCAAGACCACCAAGCACATCCTCAAGGACGTCTCCTTCGACCTCGAGGCCGGCCGTATCACCGGTGTCGCCGGAGCCTCCGGATCAGGCAAGACCCAGACCGGACTGGCCGTCATGGGCCTCTCCCCTGCCGGTGCCCAGCTGAGCGGAAGCATCGACTTCGACGGCGTCGAACTCGTCAACATGCCGGCCAAGGCGCACAACCGACTGCGCGGAGTGCAGCTGTCCATGGTCTTCCAGGATCCCGCCTCGGCATTCCATCCCATGCTCACCGTCGGCGACCAGATCACCGACCACCTCAGACACCATCAGAAGGTCTCGAAGAGGGAAGCCCGCGAACGGGCCGTGCACATCCTCGAACGCACGAAGGTGCCCCACCCCACCGAGGCTGTGGGCAAGTACCCGCACCAGTTTTCGGGCGGGCAGCTGCAGAGGATCGCGTTCGCCTCGGCGATCATCTGCGATCCGAAGGTGCTCATCGCCGACGAGCCCACCACCGCCTTGGATGTCACCGTGCAGGCGGGGATTCTGCGGCTGCTGCGTGAACTCTGCGACGACCTCGAACTCGCGGTCCTGCTCGTCACCCACGACTTCGGCGTCCTGTCCTCGGTCGCGGACACGATCGTCGTGATGAAGGAGGGAGTCGTCGTCGAAGCCGGAGACCGGGAGGCGGTCATCACCGCCCCGCAGCACGAGTACACCCGCTCCCTCATCGAATCCCTGCCCGGAGCGGAGGTCTCACAATGACGAGCACATCGGAGCCGGGAACCCTGGACCGGAACCCGAACCATGACAGCCCTCCGGCGCAGACACACCACCTGCTCGAGTTGGACGATGTCTCCTGCGAATACAAGCTCGGCGGCGGCGGACGCTTTCGCGCCGTCGACGGCGTCTCCCTCCACCTCGGTCGTTCCGAAGTGCTCGGTCTCGTCGGGGAATCGGGCTGCGGGAAGTCCACGCTGGCCAAACTCATCTGCGGACTTGAGAAGCCCGCGGGCGGTGCCATCACCTTCGATGCGCACCCGGTGAAGCCGTTGGGCTTGGGCAGACGCCCGAAGCACCTCCTCGGCATCCAGATGGTGTTCCAGAACCCGTACGCCTCACTCAACCCGCGCCGGCGCATCCGCGACCAGCTCAGCGATGCCCTCGCACTCGACCCGGGTGGAACGTGGACCGTCGAATCCCTGCTCGAGGCGGTCGATCTGCCGCTCGACTCCGCCCAGCGATACTCCCATTCCTTCTCCGGCGGCCAACGCCAGCGGATCGCGATCGCAAGGGCGCTGGCCGCCGGGCCGAAGGCGCTCGTCGGGGATGAGCCGATTGCCTCCCTCGATGCGTTCCTGCAGGCGAGGATCGCTCGGATGATGCGGGATCTGGCCATCGACTCCGGGGCCTCGATGATCTTCATCAGCCACGACCTCTCAGTCGTCCGCGACATCGCCGACAGGGTGGCCGTGATGGAGGCCGGACGCATCGTCGAGGTAGGGTCGACCGAGCAGATCTGGAACGATCCGCAACACAAGTACACACAAAAACTGCTCGCGGCAATCCCCCGCGTCGACGGCAAGGGAATCATCCCCGGCTGAGGCTCAGCCGCGAACGCAACGAGGAGGTCCGATGGTCACGGTGATCCGCGGGGCGGAGACCTATGCTCCCGAACGGATGGGACGGCAGGACATCCTCGTCGAGGGCCATCGGATCTCCCACCTCGGCGAGCTCACCGCAGAAGCCGTGGAGGCGCTCGAGAAGGTGCCGGGAACTCAGATCATCGACGCCTCGGGACTCACCGCCGCCCCCGGTCTCATCGATCCGCATGTCCACATCACCGGCGGCGGTGGTGAAGGCGGATATGCGTCGCGGACTCCCGAGATCACCATCACCGACATCATCGGTGCCGGAGTGACCACCGTGGTCGGCTGCCTCGGCACCGACTCCGTCACCCGCTCCCACGGGAACCTCATCGCCAAGGCCCGCGGCCTCGAAGAGGAGGGGATCACCACCTTCGTCTACACCGGCAGCTACCAGCTTCCGGCACGGACGATCACCGGTTCGGTCGTCGATGACATCGTGCTCATCGACAAGGTCATCGGCGCCGGGGAGATCGCGGTCTCCGAACGCCGCTCCTTCCAACCGACGATCGAGGCGCTGGCCGACATCGTCAGCCAATGTCATGTCGGCGGGCTGCTCAGCGGCAAGGCCGGAGTCACCCACTTCCACGTCGGATCGCATGCGAGTCGGCTCGCCCCGCTGCACCGACTCCTCGATGAGTATCCGATCGCGCCTCCGGCCGTCTATGCCACCCACATCACCCGAGACGATGAGCTCCTCGCCGACGCCGTGGACCTGGCGGCAAAAGGGGCGTTCGTCGACATGACGGCCGGAGCCTCGACCGTGGAATCGGTGAAAAGGTACCGCGAACTCGGCGGCGACCTGAACCAGCTGACGCTGTCCTCCGACGCCAACGGCAGCCTGCCGAAGTTCGATGACCGGGGGCGGCTCGTCGAATTGGCGGTGGCGAACCAGTCGACTCTGTTCGAACAGGTCTGGGCCTGCACCGACTCCCTCGAGCTGGACGTGTCCCAGGCGCTCGCCCTCGTCACCGCCAATACCGCCGATGCCCTCAGACTCTCCCGCAAGGGTCGGATCGCGCCCGGTCATGACGCCGATCTGCTGCTCCTCGATGCCGACCATTCGATCCGGCATGCCTTTGCCCTGGGCCGACAGACCATCAGGGACGGACAGCTGCTGGTCACGGGCACGTTCGACTGAGCGGGCCGCGACCGGGCCGCCACACACCTGGCCGCCGCGCACCGGGCCGAGCCGCCACGTACCGGGCCGCCGCACACCTGGCGTCCGGCTACCGCCTGATCTGCTGCACATACTCCCCCGGCCGGTACCCGGTGATGCGGAGGAAATCGGAGTTGAAGTGCGACTGATCGAACCAGCCGAGGCCGGCTCCCAGCTCCGCGAACGTGCCGTCCCACCCGCGGTCGAGGGCGGAGACGGCGTCGATCACGCGGGCCCGGGTGAGCAGCTTCTTCACCCCCACTCCGCAGTAACGGTCGAACATCCGCTGCAGTGAGCGCTCGCTCATCTCGACCCGACTCGAGAGCTCGCCGAGACTGATCACCGCGGGGTCCTCGAGCACCTCGAGGACTCGGCGGAAGCGGGCGTAACTGTCGGTGACCTGCGGACGGCGCGAGAGCAGCCACGCTTCGACCGCCTCGGCGAGATGGGACACGTCGGGTGGGCTGGGACCGACGAGCACCTCGGCGAGGTCGAGGTCATCCTCGATCTGCGGGAACCATGTGCTGCCGGACGCGGTCTTCTCTCGGAGATCGGACGGAGCTTGGTCCGAGAACGCGAGGGTCGCGCCGAGGTGGAAGTTCACGCCGAACACCCCGCCGCGACCATAGATTCCCACGTCGAAGCGGTGCAGGGTGATGGGTCCGGTGATCCAGGCTCCGGGGCCGGTCGTCGACGCTCGGCGGATGTCGCCGTATTCGAAGGTGAGGTTGATCGTCGGTTCGGAGACCGTGGCCGTCTGATACTTCTCGCCGGGCTCCAGGTCCCAGTCGACCGCCCAGAAGCGTTTGACGAAGGGCCGCAGCGTCTCAGGGACCACCCGCACCGTCGAATAGCGGGCGTGGTCGAGCAGTTCCCCCGGTCTGAGCACGCGACCGTAGAAGTGATCGGGGGCGCGGGTCACGAGTGGCGGGTTTTTCCTATCGACGACATCGTCCATGGGACCAGAATGGCAGACATGACTGACACAGAGATGAAAGACGCCCCCGTCGCTCCCGCTTCCGAGTCGGCGCCGGTCGCGAAACTGGCCATGGTCACCCTCGATGCTCCCGATGCGGCAGAGCTCGGACGCTTCTATGCCGAGGTTCTGGGGTGGCCGCTGGTCCATTCCGACGAGAACTATGCGATGCTCGCCGGACCCAGCCACGCGCTGGGCATCGGCACGATTCCCGATTTCAAGAAGCCGAACTGGCCCGACGACGGGCACAAGCAGTTCCACCTCGACCTCGCCGCCGATGACGTCGAAGCCGCGGCCGCTCGCTGTGTGGAACTCGGTGCCGCTCGGGCCGAACCACAGCCGGGTGAGACCTGGGTCGTGCTCCTCGATCCCGCCGGGCACCCCTTCTGCATCTCAGATGCGAAGAACTGGGGCTGAGGACAGCACCCACCTGGCGGTTCACAGACTTCTCGCGCTCACACCACCGTGAACTGACGGTCGTGCAGGCCTGTGGCGCTGCCGGGGATCGGCGGACGGTGCTGCGAGATCTGCACATTGCCGTCGGCATCCGTAGCGCGCACGGTCACCGTGTGGGTGCCCTTGTCGAGATCGTCGGCGACGAATCGCCACTGCCGCCAGGTGTCGACGGTGAGCTCCTCGCTCAGTTCGGCGGTGTGCCAGTCACCGGAATCGAAGCGCACCTGCACCTCGGCGATCCCGGTGTGCTGTGCCCAGGCCATGCCCGCGGTGACGATGCCGCCGCCGTCGCGCGATTCGACGCGGGCACCGGCGCGCGGCACATCCACACGGGAGGCGACGAGGATCGGCCCGTGCGTAGACCAGCCTCGTGTCGTCCAGTAGGCCTGCTTGTCGGCGAACCGGGTGACCTCGAGCTCGGTCACCCATTTCGTCGCCGAGACGAATCCGTAGAGTCCGGGGACGACGAGGCGGGCGGGGAATCCGTGCTCGCGCGGCAGCGGATCACCGTTCATCCCCACCGCAAGCAGCGCATCCCGGTCATCGGTGAGCGCCTCGAGCGGGGTCGAAGCGGTGAACCCGTCATCGGAGGTCGAGAGGACCATATCGGCTCCGGCCTGCGGTCGGGCCCGGGCCAGCAGCTCGCGCACCGGATAGCCCAGCCACTTCGCGTTGCCGACCAGGTCTCCGCCGACCTCGTTCGAGACGCAGGTGAGGGTCAAGTAGTGCTCTTCGAGAGGCAGGGCCAGCAGCTCATCCATGGTGATCGTGACCTCTTCCTCGACCATCCCGTGGATGCGCAGCGACCATGTCTGCGCGGACACGGCCGGCGGGATGAGTGCGGTGTCGATGCGGTAGAAGTCATCCCTGGCGGTGACGATGGGGGCGAGTCCGTCGATGTCGAGATCGGCACCGGCAGGAATCTCCGGTGCCGAGGTGGCCGGCCGTGGCAGCAGCAGCTTCGTCACCGTGCCTGCCGCACTCCTGGCCAGGACCGCCGTCGACTGTCCGGCGGCGATCGCGGCGATGCCGAGGGCACCGAGCCCGCCGGCCACACCGAAGAAGGTCCGCCGGTCCGGCGCCCCGTCCGGGGCCGAAGGCTCCTCCACCTGCTCCCCCTCCGAAACCGACGTCCCTTCCGAGACCGCCGTCCCCCGGTCGCCGAGGCGGATGAGCCCGAGGAAGCCCGCAGTTCCCAGCACCACTCCCCCGAGCGTCGGGAGCATGTCGATGACCCCTCCGCCCGTGCCCAGGGTGAGCACCAGCGGCAGGATCCCTAAGCCGATGAGTAGGACGAGTGAGAGCCCGCGCCGGCGCAGACCGATCCACCCGATGAGGCCGCCGAGGATCGTGCCCACCACGGCAATGGTGATGACGAGGGCCAACTTGTCGTGGGTGCCGAACAGCGCGATCGCGACCTTGATCAGAGCTGTCGGGGTCAGCGGGATGACGGCCCGACCGAGGATGAGCAGCGGCGCCGAAGTGACCGCCACGGCAGCGGCGATGAACTCGGCCGCGCCGAAGTAGATGAGGGTGGCGACGGCGCCTGCGAGGATGAAGATCGGCAGTCGGTGTGCGCTCATCGCGGGCCTCAGGCCAGTGCCCGGCGCAGACGCACGGCGGCGTCGAGGAGTGCGGCGAGCATCTCCTCACGATCGGGCTCGGTCAGCTCGGAAGCAGTGCGCATACCGTGGCTAAGGAGGACGACGACCTGGTCCGGCAGACTCTCGTCGTTCAGCTCGGGAACCGGCCGGCCCTCGGAGCCGATCGCGGAGAACTCGGCGAGCGCCTCGGCGATGGTCGCTCTTCTGCTCAGCCGCTCACCTGAGTCAGCGACGGGGGAATTCTCCCCCGCCTCGGCGAGCTGGACGGTGGTCAGTCCGATGATGCGCACACGCAGACGCCGGATCTCGGTCTCGATGTCCGCGGTCTCAGTCATGGGGCCATCATAGTTCCGTTCGTTCGAGACCGGCGGCTGCGACTGCGGCGGTGAGGAAGTCGAGCACGCGCTGCGTGGTCCGCTCGCGCAGCTGGGTAGTGGGCACGACCGCCCAGTAGTGGCCGCGGAAGCCGATGGCCTCGGGCAGCACGCGCACGAGCGATTCGTGGCGGGCCGCTGTGTAGGTCGGCATGATCGCCAGGCCCACTCCGGACAGGGCCGCCTGCTCATGGACGTTGAGGTTGTTCGACTGCAGTCGGATCTCAGTGGGCAGCTGTGGGCGCAGCGCCTCGAATTCGGGGACTCCGGCGATGGGATCATCGGCGTACCAGGCGAGCACATGTCCGTCGAGGTCTGCCGGCTCGGTGATCGGCCGATGTCTGTGCAGATAGTCTCTGTGCGCGAAGACCCCGATCTCGTAGTCGGCGAGCCGGCGTGCCCGCACCGTCGACGAGGACGGCTGCGAGCGCACGATGGCGACGTCGAAGGCATTGCCCTCGCGGGAGGCCAGGGAAGGTGCCGAGAGGATGTGGAGGGCGACGGCCTCGGTGGCCAACAGCTGGGCGCTCGCCGGAGTGAGCACGCTGGCGGCGAACCCGTCGGGGCTGAGGATCGTCCATTCCTCGGGTCCCAGCCGGGTCGGATCCCCGGTGGAGAAAGCGTCGCTGCCCAGCGCCACCATCCGAGCCGCAGGCAGCAGCCTCTCCCCATTGGAATTGATCGCCCACCCGCTGCGGGTGCGGGTGAATAGTCGCTGGTCCAGGGCGTGTTCGAGTCGTTGGACGCGCCGGCTCACCGTTGTGTGATCGACCCCGAGTTCCTCCCCGGCCCGGACGAGGGTGCCGGCCTGGGCGAGGACGTGGAAGTACCGCACGTCTTCCGCGTCGACTCCCATGTCGGCTCCTCCTCGTCTCGGGTTCGGTCTTCGACTCTACCCCGCCGAGGCGGCTGCCAGGTCCCGCGGTGACCGGTTCAGTCGATCGACGGCGGGCCCGCTCCGGGCGGTCCCGGTTCGGGCGGGTTCCGGTTCAGTCAGTCGCCGGCGGGGTCGGTCCGGGCGGGATCCGGCTCAGTTCGGGGCGATCCACACCGTCATCGTCTCCTGGTAGGTGTCGAGCGCCTCGGGGCCGTTGTCCCGTCCCCAGAATCCGGATTGGCGATGTCCGCCGAACGGGGTCGCCGCGGTGCCTTCGCTGTAGCCGTTGATCGCGAGGGTGCCGACGCGGATGCGATCGGCCCACCATTTCGCGGTCCCCAGATCCTCGCACCACACGCTCGAGGCCAGTCCGAAGGGTTCGTCGTTGATCGCGGCCACCGCCTCGGCGCGAGTCGACCGGCGCAGCAGCTGGGTGAGCGGTCCGAAGATCTCGCCGCGACCGAGTTCGCTGTCATCGGGCACGCCCTCGATGACCGTCGGCGGATACCAGGTGCCCGCGGTGGGCACCTCGGCGCGGGTGTTGAGGATCCGCGCGCCCTTGCCCACGGCTTCGTCGACCCAGGCGGTGATCCTGTCGCGGGCCTTGACGTTGATGACCGGGCCGATGTCGGTGCCGTCGGCGAATGGATCGCCGACGGTGACCGCCTCGGCGGCGGAGATCAGAGCGGTCCGGAACTCGTCGAACCGGGCGTCATCGTCACCCACGACAATCACCCGGGAGGCGGCGGTACAGTTCTGTCCGCTCGTGCCGAAGGCGGCTCCAGCGATGTCGGCGGCGATGGCGTCGAAGTCGGAGGCGAACTCAGCATCGACGATATAGGCCGCACGTCCGCCGAGTTCGAGGGAGACCTTCTTGAGGTTCGACCGTGCGGAGGACTCGAGGAAGGAGCGTCCCACGGGCCCGGATCCGGTGAAGGTGAGCACGTCGATGTCCGGGTGCAGTCCCATGACGGCCCCGATGTTCGCCCCGGTGCCGATGAGCACGTGGAAGAGTCCGTCCGGGACTCCGGCCTCCTTGGCCAGTCCGGCGAAGTGGAGGGCACTGAGCGTGGAATCCTCGGAGGGTTTGATGATCATCGCGTTTCCGGCCGCCAGCGCCGGTGCGACCTTCCAGCCGAGCATCGCGATCGGGTAGTTCCAGGGCAGGATGGCACCGACGATGCCGATCGGCACCGAACGCACCCAGCCCCAGCCGTCCGGACCCTGCAGGTGCCGGCCGTCATCGCGGGAGATGAGATCGGCACAGTAGCGCAGGTTGGCGGCGACGTCCTCGACGTCTTCGGCCACGCTGCCGGCGAACACCTTGCCGGCCTCGATTCCGTCGAGGTAGGCGATCTGTTCGGCATTGTCGATGACGAGGTCGGCGAGGCGGCGGAGCACCTGCACCCGCTGATCTCCGTCCTCGGCCCAGGATGCTTCCCGGAAGGTCCGGCGGGCGGAGGCGACCGCGGCGTCGAGCTGGTCTTCGGAGGCTTCGTTGATCGTGCCGATGAGCTCGCCGTTCGCCGGGGCGATGAGGTCGAGTGCCGGGCCCTGCCCGGTGGTCGCTCGACCGTCGGTGAAGACGCCGAGGTTGTTGTCGATGATGGTGGAAAGTGCCTGTCGGCCGGTGTCTGAGTCAGCCATGTCAGAGTCCCTCCTCGAGCGCGGTGATCGTTGCCAGCAGGCCCTCGAGCGATTCGGCATCGGCGGTGGGCAGAGGTGGGCGCACCGGCCCCTGGTCGATGCCGCGGCGGCTGAGCGACTGTTTGATCAGAGAGATGAACGCAGGGTTGTCCTCGATCTGCGCGAGCGCGTCGGACAGACCGTTCCACAGCTCGATCGCCTCCGCCCAGCGTCCGTCCCGGGCGTGTGCCCACAGTGTCTGGCACTGCTGGGGCAGCAGCCACGCCGAGGCGGCCACCCAGCCGCTGGCTCCCTGGCTGAAGCCTTCGAGGGCGATTCCGTCGGCCCCGACGAAGACCTCCACCTCGGTGCCGAGTTCGCGGCGCAGCTCGCGGATTCGGGTGGCCGCCCCGGAGGTCTCCTTGACGCTCCAGAGGGCCCCGGTGTCGGCGAGGGTGGCCAGGTGCTCCGGGAGCAGATCGGTGCCGGTCGAATGCTGGTTGTTGTAGACCATCACCGGCAGCGGCGAGTTCGTCATCACCTGGTGCAGGGCGGCGGTCGCGGAGTCGGGTTCGAGGCCGCCGTAGAAGGGCGGAGTGATCATGGCGGCATCGGCGCCCCACGCCTGCGCGTTCGCGATGTGTTCGCTCATCTGCGCGGGCGTGTAGGCCATGCAGCCGACGACGATGTTGGCGCGGCCTCCGGCTGCGTCGACGATCGCCCGGATCTGGGCCTCCCGTTCGGCGTCGCTGAGTGCCAGGGCCTCACCGGTGGCGCCGAGGCAGAGGATGCCTTCGACGCCGGTGCCCAGGACTTCGTCGACCCGGGCGGCGAGTCGGTCGAGGTGCTGTTCTCCGTCCTCGTCGAAGGGGGTGGTCGGTACGGCGAAGACGCCGCGCATCGGATTCGTCATCGAATGGTCCTTTCGCTCTCAGTTTCGAGGCAGCCGAGCCTCGGTGACGGCGGGCAACCTCGTTGCTCCGACCCTAGGCAAGCCTGTGATCACAGGCAATAGCCGATTCTCCACAGCGATCTGGAGTTCTGCACACGATCCCTCCGGAGTTCTGCACACGCTGTCTCCTCGGAGTTCTGCACACGCTGTCTCCCCGGAAACGCCGCAGGGCGGACTCCCGAAGGGGAATCCGCCCTGAGGACGTGGTGCTGCGGACGAAGCGTTTGCTGCTTCGACCGGCGACCGGCCTAGTTCCTGAAGTAGGAGATGAGGCGCAGGATCTCGATGTAGAGCCAGATGAGGGTGACCATGAGGGAGAAGGCGCACATCCAGGAGTACTTCTCCGGGATCTTGTGCTTGACGCCCTCTTCGATCATCTGGAAGTCCATGATCAGGGTCATCGCGGCGAGCACGGTGGCCACGATGCCGATGATGATTCCCAGCGGAATGCCGAAGACCTCGATGCTGCGGGCTCCTCCGGTTCCGGTGAACATGGCGATGCCGAAGTTGATGAGCGAGAAGATCGCATAACCGCCGACGGCGATGAACATGAACTTCTTCATCTTCGAGCCGTAGCGCACGCCTTTGAACTTGAAGAGGGCGAGCATGACGCCGAAGACGCAGAGGGTGGCGAGGACCGCCTGAATGACGATGCCGTCGTACATCCTCTCGAAGATTCCGGAGATCCCGCCGAGGAACACGCCTTCGAACGCGGCGTAGCCGATGATCAGCGCCTTGCTCGGTTCCTTCTTGAAGGCATTGACGAGGCCGAGGACCAGGCCGATGAGCATCGCGGGGAAGGCGAGGACCGGCACGAACCAGCCGAGCACGGCACCGGCGAGGAGGATGGTGAAGAGAATGCCGGTCTTCATCATCACATCGTCGTAGGTCATCGCACGGTCGGCGACCTGCGGTCCGGCGTTGCGGTTCTCCGCTGCCGGCTGATTGAACAGGTTGTTGAGTTCCTGATCGGACATGACGGGCTGATTGCGGCCCGCCTGGGCGCCCTGGTTGATCGCCCGGTTCATCATGGGGTTACTCACGGTCGAGATCCTTTCGATCTGAGTAGACTTCGCGGTGACGCGGTGTCACGCGAGTGGTGATTCACGGTTCAAGTCTAGCGATAACACCTGGGCGGACACTGAAATTCCCAGGCCCCGAACGGCGAGCGTTGCACGATCGTAATGCCCGGCATTCCCCGGGGCAGTCGCGCCTGGACGGCGCTGCTGATAGCCGCCGCGCAGCCACCGATTCCGGCGGTCGGGATCAGCCCATCTGGTAGTGGGTGGCCGCGCCCGGTCCCCAGGGGATTCCGGTGGCCCACCAGATGAAGAACAGCAGCCCCCAGAAGATGAACATCGCGAACGACAGCGGAATCGTGAACGAGAGGACTGTGCCGATGCCGGCATCGCGCTTATAACGCTGAATGAAGCCGAGGACGACGACGAAGTAGGGGCTCATCGGGGAGATGATGTTCGTCGTCGAATCCCCGATCCGGTAGAGCGCCTGGGTGGTCTCCGGGGCGATGGACAGGAGCATGAACATCGGAATGAGCACCGGAGCCATGAGCGTCCACAGCCCCGACCCGGAGGTCAGGAACATCGCACCCAAGGCCACGAGCAGCCACCCGCCGAGGAGGATGATGAAGGGCCCGGTGTTGAGCGAACCGAAGAACTCCGCACCGCGGATGGCGAGGATCTCGCCGAGGCTCGACATCTTGAACAGGGCGAGGAACTGGCTGGCGGCGAAGAAGAGGACGATGACGGGGACGAAAGGCAGCAGGCCCTTGCCCATCATGTCCGGAATGTCCGAGGTCTTCCTGATCGATCCGGTGGCGTAGCCGTAGACGATGCCGACGATGAAGAAACCGAAGCCGATGATGGCCGCGATTCCCGCCATCAGCCCCGACTCGGGTCCGAAGCCGCCGGCTTCGTCGCGGAGGAAGGAGCCAGCGGGCAGGGCGAGGAAGAACAGAATGGCCGCGCAGGCGACGATGCTGATGACCGCGAAGACCATGCCCCGCTTCTCGTTGGCGTCGAGCTCCATCTTCACGTCGAAGTTCTCGGGATCGTTCTCATCGGGTGCGTCGAGTTCGATCTGGTCTGCCCGCTTGGACAGGAGGAGTTCGGTGACGAGGGTGACGGCAGCGGCGACGACGAACATCGAGACGAAGTTGAAGTAGAAGTTCGCGACCGGGCTGACCGTATAGTCGGCGTCGATGATCTGCGCCGCCGAGGTGGAGAGTCCGCCGAGGATCGTGTCGAGCGAGTTGACCATCGGAGCCGCAGAATAGCCGCCCGAGGTGGCCGCATAGGCGACGAGGCAGCCGAGCAGCGGGTTACGGCCGACCGCTTTGAAAGCGAGTCCGCCGAGCGGAATCATGATCATGTACGAGGCGTCGGAGGCGATCGACGAGGCGGTTCCGGCGAGGGCGACGATGAAGGTGATCCACTTCGGCGAGGCGCCGGCGATGCTCCCGCGCAGCATCGCCGGGATGAGCCCCGACTGTTCGGCGACGGCGACGCCGATGAGCACGATGAGCACGAGCCCGAGCGGTGGGAAGGTGACGAAGTTGTTCGTCGCTCCGGCGACGATCTCGCGCAGGGACTCCGTGGAGAAGAGGTTGGTCACCGTCACCTTCTCATCGGTGGCGGGATTGACCGCGCTGAGCCCGGTGGCGGAGAAGATCGACGAGAGGATCATGACGATCACGGCCAGCGACAGGAAGAGCCAGAACGGGTGAGGCAGCTTGTTGCCGGCCCTCTCGATGATGACCAACAGGCGCATCAGCCAGTTGAGGTCGGAGGGTGCGTTCGACTTCTCGTCGACGGCGGCGGAGTTGCTCGACATGGGTTCTCCTCGGTCGTGTCGGCACCGGTGGGCGCCCCAGGCCGCGATTCGCTCTGTGAGCGCGATCACGCGGGAAGTCACCAGTCTATGGACAGGATCGATTGCAACAAAGGAATCTCATATTCTGGATGTCGCCGAGCGGCGCACAGCACTGTCGCTCCTCGGCGACTGTGTCCGGGGGTATGCCTCCCTAGGCTCGGAACATGAGCGCACATCCCGCCTTCGACGGCCCTCAGGACGGCCACTCCTCCGACGGCCACCGGACCCCCGATGAGACCTCACGACCACCTCGGCGACTCGGCCTGCCGGTCTGGGCGATCATCGCCCTGGCTCTGCTCGCCGCGCCCCGCATGGTCCTCCACGACCTCGGCATCATCAGCGAGGGCACGGGAATCAACGCGCTCTTCGTTGCCGTCCCGCTGCTCGTCTGGGTGCTTGTGACCCTGTGGGCGAGAGTGCCGAACGCCTTCCTCACCCTCCTGACCGTCGGGATCATCTATGGTCTCGTCCTCGCCGTGGGACATCAGCTCTTCTGGACTGCACAGTTCGACGGTGCCCTGCCCCGCCTCGGCGGAAGGTTCGCCGGACTCGATCCCGGCCTCTCGAGCCTCATCGTCCGCGTCTTCGCCATCGGTTCGAGCCTGCTCACGGGCACCATCGTCGGAGCCGTAGTCGGCCTGCTCACCTGGGGGCTCGATCGGCTGCGGGGGCGGGGACGGAAAACCCCGCCGAGGCGGGGCTTCCGTGAACGTTGCGCGCTGAGTCGGTGCGCTGCCGTCAGTGTGGGATCAGCGTTCGATGTCTCCGCGGATGAAGGCCTCGACGGCCTCGTGGGCGGAGTCGTCGTCGGTCTGCTCCGGCGGTGACTTCATGAAGTAGGACGACGCGGAGATGAGCGCTCCGCCGATGCCGCGGTCGAGGCCGATCTTCGCGGCGCGGACGGCGTCGATGATGACTCCGGCCGAGTTCGGGGAGTCCCAGACCTCGAGCTTGTATTCCAGGGACACCGGGGCGTCACCGAAGTTGCGGCCCTCGAGGCGGACGAAAGCCCATTTGCGGTCGTCGAGCCATTCGACGTAGTCACTGGGTCCGATGTGGACGTCGCGGTCGGCCAGCTGGGCGTTGGTGTTCGAGGTCACGGCCTGGGTCTTCGAGATCTTCTTCGATTCGAGTCGCTGGCGCTCCAACATGTTCTTAAAGTCCATGTTGCCGCCGACGTTGAGCTGGTAGGTGCGGTCGAGGACGACTCCGCGGTCTTCGAAGAGCTTGGCCATGACCCTGTGGGTGATGGTCGCTCCGATCTGGGACTTGATGTCGTCGCCGACGATCGGGACGCCGGCGGCGCGGAACTTCTCGTCCCATTCCTTCGTCCCGGCGATGAACACGGGCAGGGCGTTGACGAAGGCGACCTTCGCGTCGATGGCGGCCTGAGCGTAGAACTCCACGGCCTCCTGCGATCCGACGGGCAGGTAGCAGACGAGGACGTCAGCCTCGGCGTCCTTGAGAGCTTTGACCACGTCGACGGCTTCGCGGTCGGATTCGACGATCGTCT
Source organism: Brevibacterium sp. GP-SGM9 (assembly GCF_047300845.1). NCBI lineage: Bacteria > Bacillati > Actinomycetota > Actinomycetes > Micrococcales > Brevibacteriaceae > Brevibacterium > Brevibacterium sp. GP-SGM9. The sequence continues at coordinate 1,048,163 of NZ_CP178563.1, forward strand.
CGCGGTAGTACTCGCCGAGTCCGTCGAGGGTCGGTCCCCGCAGCACCTCGATGCCGGTGGGTTCGACGTCGGCGAGCTTGATGGTGTTGTTCTCACTGGCGGTGATCGCCTCGGCGATGTCGGATCCGACCTTCTTGCCGTCGACGTCGAAGGCGGCGACGAAATCGATGTCACCGACGTGATAATCCCCGAACTCCACATGCATGAGACCCGGCACCTTCGTCCCCGGAGCCGCATTCCGGTAGTACTCAACACCTTGGATCAGGGATGAGGCGCAGTTGCCCAATCCGGCAATCGCGACTCGAATCGATTTCGTTCCCACGTCTGTGACTTCTCCTTTATTGTTTCGGGTCTCCCCGAGTGCCAAGTGTCCCGAGGATTCAAGGGGTTTCGAACCTCGGATATTCCTGACGGGGTCAGGTTTTCGACCAGACCCGACTATTCATCTTAAACTCCTCGTCAAAGTGGCGAGGCATGTGATCGCCCGGACCCCGCGGCCCAGGGGATCACGGTGCGGCCGATCAGCTGACGACGAGCGGCTCGAGCACGAGATCAGGGTGATTCTTCTGCACTCCGTGCAGGCGCCAGCGGTCCGAGAACAGGGCCAGCAGCTCTCCGTCGGAGCGGTGGAGGACCTCGACGGAGCGTTCCCGGGACAGGGTGGACACGCACTCGGGGGTGGTGCGCCTGGCCAGAGAGAAGTTGAGACGTTCGAGCGCGCACGGGGCGTTGAACTCGTTGACCATCCTGTCCTCGGCGACTTCGAACTGCATCGGTCCGACCGCTCCGAGCACCGGCGCCTGATCGCCGCGCAGGTCGGAGCGCAGCACCTGGATGACACCTTCGTGGTCGAGCTGTTCGATGCCGCGGCGGAACTGCTTGTACTTCGAGGAGTCCTTGGCGCGGATGACCATGAAGTGTTCGGGAGAGAAGGTCGGGATGCCGGGGAATTCGACCTTCTTTTCAAGATAGAGGGAGTCACCCACCCGCAGGGCGGAGGCGTTGACGAGACCGACTACGTCACCTGGGAAGGCCTCGTCGACGACGTCGCGGTCGCGGCCGAAGACCTGCTGGGCGTACTTCGTGGCGAAGGGCTTGCCGGTGGCGGCGTGGGTGAGCACGCTGCCGCGTTCGAACACTCCGGAACACACGCGGATGTAGGCGAGTCGGTCGCGGTGATTCGAGTCCATGCCGGCCTGGACCTTGAACACGAAGCCGGAGAACGGGGCGTCGACGGGGCGCGGTTCGCCGTTCTTGTCCTCGCGGGCTTCTGCGGCCGGGGCGAGGTCGACGAGCATGTCGAGGAGTTTGTGGATACCGAAGTTGAGCACCGCGGAAGCGAACATCACCGGGGTCGATTTACCGGCAAGGAACGTCTGCTGGTCGTGGTTCTGCTCTTCCATGTCGAGCAGCTCGGATTCGTCGACGGCCGTCGACCAGGCATCGCCTTCGAGATCGGCGGCCTTCTCTGCGGGGAAGGTCTCCTCCCCGGCAATGGTCGCCCCGCCGTCGGTGCGGGTGTACTTCGTGTAGTCGCCGGTGATCCGGTCGAGCACACCGCGGAAGTCTCCGGACTGTCCGACAGGCCAGGTGATCGGGGTGGGCAGAAGGCCGGTGCGCTCCTGCACCTCGTCCATGAGTTCGAGGGCGTCGAGGCCCGGTCGATCCCACTTGTTGACGACGGTGATGATCGGGATGTTGCGGTGGGCACAGACTTCGAAGAGCTTCATCGTCTGCGCCTCGAGGCCTTTGGCGGCGTCGATGAGCATGACGGCGCAGTCCACGGCGGAGAGGACGCGGTAGGTGTCCTCGGAGAAGTCGGCGTGGCCGGGGGTGTCGACGAGGTTGAACACCGCGTCCCGGTATTCGAACTGCAGGGCGGCCGAGGAGATCGAGATCCCGCGGTCCTGCTCCATCTTCATCCAGTCGGAGACGGTGGCGCGTCGGCCGGCCTTGCCGTGGGTGGCTCCCGCCTGGCCGATCGCCCGGGCGTGCAGGGCGAGCGCCTCGGTCGTCGTCGACTTACCCGCGTCGGGGTGGGAGATGACGGCGAACGTGCGGCGGCGGGCCGCCTGGGTTCGAATGTCTTTATCGGAATACTGGCCGGAAGTCACCGCAATATCCTATCGCCCTTCTCCACCCGGCCGCGCCTCCGGTCGCGTGTCCGGTCAGTCACAGAGACCGTGCACGGCCACACGGCGTGTGCCTGCGACGACTCCGCGGCGGTGCAACGACGCCGCGGACGCATCCAGCATCCTGTCGGATTCCGCCTTTATGCTGGTGGGCGATGACTGAGGAATTTGTTGATTACGCGGGCCGTACCGAACCGAAGGAACGGTGGCTCAAGGCCCTGCCGCTCATCGTCGCCGCACTGCTCGGGATCCCGTGCCTTGCCCTGGCGATCATGTTCTCGCTCTCGATCGCGCAGGTGACCAGCTACATCTTCGACATCGGCACCTCGGGGTTGGAGGCTACCGCAATGGTGCTGCTCAGCCTCTCAGGTGCCTTCTGCGTGATCTTCTGGCTCGCGTTCCTCTTCATCGGCAGCCGTCGCCGCACGTGGAAGTGGCGCCTCTGGTGGGCCGGCGCGGCACTTCTCGCCGCGGGAATCATGCCGCTGTGGTGGCTCGTCTTCGGCTACTACTGAACCGTAACGCCCCGCTACTGAGCCGTAACGCCCCGAGAGTGACACACCCTACGGGAGCACCGCTCGGATGTGTCACTCGCTGTAGGTTATAGCGACGCTGCGCGGGAGCTTGCGACGCCACCACGACGCTCAGAGCTGCGCGAGGGCCTTCGCGATGCGCTTCTCCGACACGGGGTGTGCGGTACCCAGAGAATTCGCGTAGAGACTCACCCGCAACTCTTCGACCATGGTGAGCACCTCACTCCAATCGTTCGGAAGCGCGACGAGGATCTGCGACCAGTCGGCCTTCGCAAGCTCCGGGAACCGATTCGCCACCTTCTTGTCCACGGCGTCCTGACTGCCGGTGACACGGTCCATGAGCTGCTTGTCCCGGATCGGAGAATCCTGCATTCCGCCGATGCGCACGTCCTCGGCCTGCACCCAGCGCGGCAGGTCGCGAAGCAGCTGCGGCGTCAGCGCCGCCACCGCCGGTCCGGACACCCGAGAGGCACGCCAAGCCTGCACATCGGCGAGGTTGGACAGGATCGCCAACGACGAGGCCTTCGACACCAGTCGGTCGAGTTCGGTCGCCGCCCGCAGCGCCTTGAGCAGGGACGGCAGCAGCGCGACGCACAGCTCGGGCAGCCCCGCCTGAACGGATCTGCTCAGCTGCGCGAAAGCCTCGGCATCACCGACCCACGTGGTTTCGACGGGCCCCACGTGCTCGGCCACAAGACCACGGATGCCGACCCTCAGCAACGCCTGCAGCAGTTCGTCCGCGAACTTCTGGTGCCCGGCGAGGACGAGCTTCTCCTCGGTTGTCAGCCCGTCCCGCAGGTATTTCAGCGCCTCGTTCGCCTGCAGCCCGAGCAGGGTGATGAGTCCCTCCCGGCTCGCGGCCCTGGCCTGGGCCGCCGTGTCGAAGGCCACGAGATCGACGTGGGTGCCGCGATCAGCCAGTCCGGGGATCGCGCCCGGTTCGGCCTCGTCAGGGTTCTGCAGGGTGCCGAAGCTCCACGTGCTCAGCCCGGTGCGCGGAGAGAAGTCGAGCTGCTTCGCCCGCGCCTTCTTCACCTGCGGCTTCGCCTTCGTCGTCACCTTGGCGAGGTCCTCGCCGACGCCCACGGTTCGGCCCCCGTCGATGACCCGGAAGCGGATCCGCAGATGCGGCGGAATCCGGTCCCGGTCGAAATCATCGGCGGCGACCGTGATCGGCACGAGGTCGTGGAGGCCTCCCCCACCGGCACGCTCGCTCAGATGTGCCGCGAGCACCTCGGGCAGGCTCCCCCGGTACGGCGTGAGGCTGGGCAGGATGTCGCGGGCGACATCGGGAGCGGGCACGAAGTAGCGGCGCTTGCCCTTCGGCAGCGAGCGGATATAGGCACCGACGAGTTCCTCCCGCAAGCCGGGCACCTGCCAGGAGAATTCGTCCTGGTCGACCAGCGGCACCGCCTCGGCGGGGATCTCCACGGTCACTCCGTCTTCGGTGCTGCCGGGGTCGAAGGAGTACCGGAGTTTGGCCCGGGTGCCGTCTGCCAGTTCCCATTCCAGTGGGAAGTCGGAGGCCGCCGAGGCGGTCAGTTCCTCGCTGTCGTCGCTGAGCAGCACCGCTGTGGTCAGGTCGAGCAGGTGCGAGTCCCGACGTTTCTGTCCTTTCCACCACGACCGGAAGTCCGCCGCCGAGGTGACTGTGGCCGGAATCCGCTCGTCGAAGAATTCGAAGAGGGCATCGTCCTGGTCGAGCACTCGGCGGTTGCGGGTGCGGGAAGCGAGATCCTCCGCTTCCGCGATGACCTCGGCATTGTGCTCGAGGAAGCCGAAGCGTTCGTTCCAGTCGCCCTCGATGAGCCCCTTGCGGATGAACATGTCGCGGGCCGCTTCGGCGTCGATGGCTCCGTAGCCGACTCGACGGTCGCTGATGAGGGTCACCCCGTAGAGCGAGATCTTCTCGTAGACCATCGACGATCCGGCCTTCTTCGACCAGTGCGGGTCGGAATGCTGCCGGGTCACGAGGTCACCGGCGGCCTCGACGACCCAGTCCGGGTCGATCGCGGCGACGGTGCGGGCCCACAGCCGGGAGGTTTCGACGAGCTCGGCGGCCATGACGAAGTCGGGCTTGACCTTGAATAGGCCCGAGCCCGGGAAGATGGCGAAGCGGGTGCCGCGGGCACCTTGGTAGTCCTTCTGCCGCTCGGAGCGGGAGCCGATCATCGACAGCAGTCCGGCCAGCAGCGCGCGGTGGATCGCGGCCGCATGGGGGTCGAGTTTGACGTTCGCGACCGCCTGCGCAGCACCCTTGCCGTCATCGGCGCCGCCGTTCTTCTTGGCGCTGCGTTTGGCGGCGCTGAGCTCGGCGAATCCGATCTTGCCGCTCGCACCCGTGGCCGTTTGCCTGGCGCCAGTCGACGTGGAACCGGACGACCCAGCACCGGTCGACGCGCCACCGGTAGACCCAGCACCGCGCGACCGCGCACCGCCTGCGGACCGAGCCGCCACCGCTGCGCCGGCTGAGGCAGCATTCCCGGACTTGCCCGATCCGGTGGCCTCGTCGGCCCCGGGATCACCGGCAGCCTCCTGGCTGCGCTCGGGGCGCCAGGTGGAGCGGTCGACGCGGATGCCGGCGGAGCCGAGCAGCGACCGCAGCTGACCGACGAGGTCCTGCCATTCGCGGATCCGCACGAAGTTGAGGAACTCGGCCTTGCAGAGGCGACGGAACTTCGAACTCGTCAGCGCCGCCTGCTGCTCCTCGAGGTAGTTCCACAGGTTGAGCAGTGACAGGAAGTCGCTGCCGCGGTGGGTGAACCGGGCGTGCTTCTCGTCGGCGGCCGCCCGCACCTCGGTCGGGCGTTCGCGGGGGTCCTGGATGGACAGGGCCGCGACGATCACGGTGACCTCTCCCCCGCATCCCGCCTCGGCGCCGGCGATGACCATCCGAGCCAGGCGCGGATCGATCGGGAGCACGGACAGCTTCCGCCCGATCTCCGTGACCGCGATCGTGCCGGTCTTGTCGCTGGTCAGCGCCCCGAGTTCGGCGAGCATCGTCCGCCCGTCGCGGACGGCCTTGGCCTCTGGCGGGGTGAGGAACGAGAACTCGAGGATCTCCTGGTCGCTGGAGGCGAAGCCGAGGCCCGCCATCTGCAGGATGACGCTGGCGAGGTTGGTGCGCAAGATCTCCGGGTCGGTGAACTCGGGCCGGGCCTCGAAGTCGGACTCCGAGTACAGGCGGATGCAGATGCCCTCGCTCGTACGTCCCGAGCGGCCCTTGCGTTGGTTCGCGCTGGCCCGGGAGATGCGTTCGATCGGCAGACGCTGGACTCGGGTGCGGTTGGAGTACCGGGAGATCCGGGCGGTGCCGACGTCGATGACGTACTTGATGCCGGGCACCGTCAGGGAAGTTTCGGCGACGTTTGTGGCCAGCACGATGCGCGGGCGCGAGTGGGGTCGAAACACCTTCTGCTGCTCGCCGGCGGAGAGTCGGGCGAAGAGCGGCACGACCTCCCAGCTGCCCAGCTTCGGCTTCTTCCGCAGGTGGGCCTCGAGCGCATCGGCGGTGTCGCGGATCTCCCGCTCTCCGGAGAGGAAGACGAGGATGTCCCCGGGTGCTTCGGCGGTCAGCTCGTCGACGGCTGAGATGATGCCTTCGGTCTGCTCCTCCACGCCGGTCTCGTAGCTGCCCGACTCCCCGGATCCGTCGACGTCGTCGTCATCGGTCTCGTCGATGAGCGGACGGTAGCGGACCTCCACAGGGTACGTTCGGCCCTCGACGGAGATGATCGGAGCATCGTCGAAGTGGGCGGAGAAGGACTCGGGGTCAATCGTCGCCGAGGTGATGATGACCTTGAGGTCCGGACGTTTGCCGAGCACCTCCTTGAGATAGCCGAGGAGGAAGTCGATGTTGAGGCTGCGTTCGTGCGCCTCGTCGATGATGATGACCTCGTAGTCGCGCAGCAGCTTGTCGCGGGAGAGTTCGGAGAGCAGGATTCCGTCGGTCATCACCTTGACCCGGGTGGAGTCGGCGACCTGCGCGGTGAAGCGCACCTGGTAGCCGATCGTGGATCCCAGCTCCTCGCCGAGTTCATCGGCGATACGCTCGGCCACGGTGCGCGCAGCGATCCGCCGAGGCTGGGTGTGCCCGATCAGCCCGTTGACGCCGAGGCCGAGTTCGAGGCAGATCTTGGGCAGCTGGGTGGTCTTGCCGGAGCCGGTCTCACCGGCGATGATGACGACCTGGTTGTCCCGGATCGCCGCGGCGATCTCGTCCTTCGCCCCGCTGACCGGCAGTTCGGCCGGGTAGGTGATCGCGACCTGTCCAGCTTCCCGGGCAGCCTTGAGGCGGGCACGGCGCTCATGATGGTGCGCGGCACCGGTCTTCCGGCGCGGCTTGCCACGGCCGGATTTCCTGCGCCGAGGCGGCTGGTGAGTGCTCGATTCCGAGGTCCGAGGCGACGGGGTGGGGTTCTCTTCTGCCATTGCCCTTCAAGTTTAGCGGCTGGAGGATCAGAAGCGTTCGGCGATCCTGCGCAGCTTCTGCGAGTACGCGTCCCAGTCATGGCCCTTGGGCATGTTGGGACTGGCGGCGCTGAGACCGACCTGGCCGTCGATGGATTCGCGGATGATGTCGACCTGCCCGAGGTGGCGGGTGAGATCGACGAGGACGTGGACCATGATCTGGCCCAGGGTGACGCTGTTCTCCGGTGCCGACCAATGCGGGACAGTGCCCACCGCGTCGAGGGGCAGGGAGTCGACGCTCGTCTCGACGAATTCGATCACGCGTCGGTAGAGGTCGAACACGGACTCGGCGGTCTCTGCCTCGGTGGCGTACCAGTCGGCCTGCGGATCGGCGTCGATCTGTACGAGGGTGACCACCTCGGCGCGGTTCGGCCAGGGCCGATCAAAAGTGTCGCCGAAGTAGCCGATCTCGACCTGGGACATGTGCTTGACGACGCCGAGGAGGTTGAACCCGGTCGGGGTCCTGGGCAGTCGCAGTTCGCGTTCGCTCAGCCCATCGAGCTTGAACAGCAGGCTGCTCCGTGCCGTCGCCAGGGAGGCTGCGAGCACCGTCTTCATCGCGTCATCGTCGACCATGGCTTAAGTCTGCCGGAATCATCGGCCCCGGGGAACAGCTCCGTCGAACGGGTCCGGCGAACACGCGGACCGAATTGCCGTTATCCTCGAGGTGTGACCCAAGACGATTCACGCAGCCGGATCGCCCGGAGGATCTTCCCCGACGGGGAGGACCCGGATCCGCGCTTCACGCTCGCCAACGAGCGGACCTTCCTGTCCTGGATCCGCACCGCTCTGGCCTTCATCGGCGGAGGCATCGCGGTCGAAGCATTCACCTCGGCGATCTTCACTCCCGGCCTGCGGGCGACCCTGTCGATCGTCCTCATGGTCATCGGATTCATCCTCGCCGCGGGCGCTGCCTTCCGCTGGTACCGGATCGAATCGGCGATGCGGCACAAGACCTCGCTGCCGCTGCCGTTGATCATTCCCATCGTCAGCCTCGCCTCGGCGCTGGGGGCAGGACTCCTCGTGCTGGTGTTCGCCGGACTGCTGTGAGCACTCCCCCGCCCCGGCACCCGCAGCCCCACGCGGATCCGGGTCTTCAACCCGAGCGCACCACCCAGTCGTGGCTGCGCACGAGTCTGACGATGACCGTCGTCAGCCTCCTCTTCATCCGCTTCATCCACGTCTTCGGCGGCCTGTCGGTGGCGATCTTCGTCATCTGCCTCGGCCTGGCGATCACCGCAATCGCGATGCAGGTCAGACGCTACCGGCTCGGTTCGGTCTCGATTCGGGCCGAGCGGGGCCGGCCCACGCCGATGGCCGTGCTCTTCCTCGCCACCTCGGTGTGCCTCGTCGCCGCCCTCGGGATCGCCTCGGTGATCAGGATCGCCCTCACCTGAGCCGGATCGTGCCCGCCCGAACCGGATCGCCCTCACCCGAGCGGCCCGCGCGAACCGCTCATGCGCACCGTTCACGCGAGCGGTGCGGAGCGATCCTGCGTTCCTCGTTGTGAGACCGCCGTTCGGTCGCCGGGCGGCGTTGCCTAGACTGGTGGCCATGAAGGATGCACGCGAAGTCTCCACCGCTCCACTCGTCGCCGTCGGACTCGTCGGCGGTTTCCTCACCGCCCGGGAAACGGGCATCCGCCCGCTCGGCGGTGTCGTGCTCGCGGCGGCCGGCGCCTATGCCGCTCGCTCGTGGTACGTGAAGAAGGGCTGGCCCGTGGCCACAGGCCTCGGACTGGCCTACCTCGGCGGCTTCGGCGCCTCTCATCCCCTGGCGAAGAAGATCGGCGCCTGGCCCTCGGTGCTCACCGTCAGCGCGGTCAGCGCCGCGGCCGCCTACCTGGCCTCGGATGCCGCCGACGCGAACTGAGCCGCCGCTCCATTCATCGCAGCTCAGACCACAGCTGCGCAGTTAGGCAACTTCCACTGCTCTAAGAAAGCGAGGGCCACGGGTAGGCCATGCTGGCTGTCTTCGAAGGTTTCGCCGTCATCGCGGGAGTCATCCTCGTCGGGTTCATCCTCGGCCGCACCGGCGTGCTCGGACCGCACGGTCAGCAGGTCATCGCGAAGCTCGTCTTCTACGCCGGCACCCCGACCCTGCTCTACGTCACCGTCTCCGAGACCGACCTCGGGCTGATCTTCAACACCGCCCTCTTCGCCACCGGCGGTTCGGCGATCGTCGTCGGTCTCCTCCTCTTCGTCCTCACCCGCTGGATCCGCAAACGCAGCACCGGCGAGGCCATGTTCTCGGCCTGGGCGACCAGCTATGTCAACATCGGCAACCTCGGGATCCCCATCGCCGCCTACGTCCTCCACGACATCGGCTACGTCGCTCCCGTGCTGCTGTTCCAGCTGCTCATCCTCGCCCCGATCGGCATGGCCGTGCTCGACGGTGCAGGCAAGAAGCAGCACGACTCGCATTGGTATTCGGCGCCGCTGCAGGTCATCAAGAATCCCATCGTGCTCGGCGCAGCGGCAGGAGTGGCCGCCTCGGCGACGGGCTTCGAATTGCCCCGCTTCGTCTTCGAACCCATCGACATGATCGGAGCCACGGCCGTGCCCGGAGCGCTCCTGGCCTTCGGGATCTCCCTCAAGGACGGCTGGGCCCTGCCGGTCAAGGGCACCCGGTCCCAGCTGGGCTACATCACGTTCGCGAAGCTCGTCCTCCAGCCGGTCATCGCCTGGGTCATCGGCGGTCCGCTGCTCGGCTACGACGGCATCGACCTGTTCGCCATCGTCGTCACCTCCGCCCTGCCGACCGCGCAGAACGTCTACATCTATTCGATGCAGTACCGGCAGTCCGAGGCGCTGATGCGCGATGCCGTGTTCATCACCACGGTCCTCGCCGTCCCGGCCCTCGTCATCGTCGCCGCGCTCCTCGGTTAGCCCGGTTCCGCGCGGTCCCGGGCCCAACCTCGGCGATATCGGCCCTTGTGGCGTGTCCTCCCCCGGTTGGACGGTGGGGTCACTGACAATGGGGATGTGGCTGGAGACGAGAAGAACGAGACCGAAGACCTTCTGAGCAGACGAATGAGCTCAGGGTCGGGCAGTGCTGCCGAAAAGCAGTCGCGGTCCTCTCTGGAGGCCGCCAACGATCCCTCGACCGACACCGAGGCGTTCGACCCGATCACCGATCCCATCGCCGAGGAGGGCCCGAAGCATTCCGCAGATGCGAAGCCCTCGACCGGCCCGGTTCGCGTCACCCCTGCCCATTCGTCGAACCCTCATCCCGCCGCCTCGGCGACACCCGCTTACGCCGGGCACGGAGCCGACAGCACCTCGGCCCCCGATGCCGAGGTCGCCCGGACCCGTGAGGTTCCGAGCGACGGTCGCACCGCGGTGATGAGCGAAGCGGAATGGGCGGCCGTGACCAAGGCTGCGACGGAGAGGGACACCCACGAACCCGAGGTTCCCGAACGTCGCCGCAGCGCGCTCGACGTCATCGGCACGATCTGGATCATGCTCGCCACCCCGTTCATCCTGCTGGCCCTGGCGGTGCGCTTCGTCGCCTCGGGACTGTTCCTCAAGTTCGAGTACTTCCGTCCCGGCTTCCCGGCCGATCAGTTCGGCTTCGGTGAGGCCGACCGCGAGCACTACGGCACCTATGTCATCGACTATCTGCACAATCTGGATTCTCGCCGCTACCTCGCCGACGTCATCATGCCCAACGGCGAGCCGATCTTCATCTCCGAAGAGCTCAACCACATGGCCGATGTCAAAGGCCTCATCTCGCTCCTCTACCTCGTTGCCCTGATCGGGCTCATCGGAGCGATCCTCTTCGGCCTCTACATGTGCCGGAGGAACGGAATGGGCATCCACACCGGGGTCCGCCTCGGCTCGATTTTCAGCATCATCTTCATGGCCGCGATCGCGGTCGTCGCAGTGCTCGGCTGGGACAGCTTCTTCCGCGGCTTCCACTCGATCTTCTTCAAGGACGGAACCTGGGAGTTCTACTCCGATGATTCGCTCATCCGCCTGTTCCCGCCGCAGTTCTGGGTCGATGCCGGCATCGGCGGCGGCGGACTCTTCGTCCTCCTCGCCATCGTCCTCTTCTGCCTCAGCTTCGCCGGGCACAAGAAGCGCCGCGCACGTCGGAAGGCGCTGCGAGACGCCGAGGCCTGAGTTGCTTCGAGTCTGAGCAATCAGCGGGCTTCGGCCCGCCCCATAATCCCGGCCGGGTGGTCTTTCCCCTTCCACCCGGCCGAATTTCTTTCCCCCGGCCGAGTCTCGCTCGAGTTCCTTTCGCCCGGACGAGTTCCGTTCGCCCGGCCGAGTTCCGTTCGCCCGGCCGAAGCCGCAGCGTACATCCGCGCTGGTGGTCCTGTCCGCTCGATGCACACAGGATGACAATTCGTTGTGCCGTCCGTCGATATCTTGATGCGCAGGGCGAAGGAGACTAGCGTCGGAAGACAGCGGAGAGGCCACAGTGCACGATGTCTGCACCCGATCCGCGACCAATCTGAAACCCACCGTCCATGCCGAACGATGAGTCCATGCGAACAGGAGGCAGAGTCATGAATGCCGAGACGAACACGCCGAAACCCACGGGCGAGTCGAATGAGATCGAGGACGAGTCCACGACGGCCATGGATTCGGGCTCACCGGATGAGACTCCGGAGCAGAAGCTCGACCGCATCGCATCCGAACACGGTGTCAATATCGACGGCGACGTCGACGCGGCCAAGGACGAAGACACGCGTGCGTCCGAGGAACGCCCGGACGTCCGCGGCGGGGATTCCAAGTCCGATGACGAGGACCCCGAGCCCCCGGACTGAAGCTGCACCGGCCGAACCTGCGCTCAGTCGTCGACGGCGTCCCGTCCACGACGGACGATGAGCGGATCGGCATCATAGACGACCGAGGAGTCCTTGCCCTCGTAGTCGAACTGGTTGAGGAAGTAGCGGATCGCATTGAGCCTGGCCCGCTTCTTGTCATTGCTCTTGATCGTGACCCACGGGGCGTGGTCGGTGTCCGTGCGGCGGAACGTCTCTTCCTTCGCCTTCGTGTAGTCGTCCCAGCGGTCGAGCGACTCGAGGTCCATCGGCGAGAGCTTCCACTGCCGCACGGGATCGATCTGGCGGATCGCGAACCGTGTGCGCTGTTCTCGCTGAGTCACGGAGAACCAGAATTTCGTGACATGGATGCCCGAATCGATGAGCATCTTCTCGAACACCGGGGCCTGCTCCATGAACGTCTCGTACTCGTCGTCGCTACAGAAGCCCATCACGCGTTCGACATTGCCCCGGTTGTACCAGGAACGGTCGAACATGACGATCTCACCGGCGGTCGGCAGGTGACTGACGTAGCGCTGAAAGTACCACTGTCCGGATTCGGTGTCGGACGGCTTATTCAGGGCCACGACGCGCGCCGTTCGCGGGTTGAGATGTTCGGTGAACCGCTTGATCGTTCCGCCCTTGCCGGCGGCATCGCGGCCTTCGAAGAGGATGACGTGCTTGGAGCCCGTGTCCTGCCCCCAGTACTGGAACTTCAGGAGTTCGACCTGCAGCTGATACTTCTCGAGCTCGTAGTCCTCACGGTTCATCTGCTCGGAGTACGGGTAGCCCTCACGCCAGGTTTCGACCGCCCGCCCCAACGGATCGATGAGGTGCGGATCCGTGGTGTGGCTGTCCTGGACCGTGTAGCCCTCGAGCCGGAGCTTGTCGATGTACTCCCGCAGATTCTCCTGGAGCAGGTTGTTCACAAGATCTCTCCTTCTCATCCCCGACGCCGAACGCACTCGCGCCGTCGTCGTGCTCTCGCACCTCGGCAACGTAACGCGCCGAGGTGAACATCAGGTTATGCGATCGACGTCACGTTTAGGAATGATTCCCAGCCCGATCAGCGGGGCGAGAGCGACGATTCCGAACGACAGCGGGTAACCGAAGACCGTGACCAGGGCGCCGAATCCGGGCCCGAGGATCGCGGACATGACGAACTGCCCCGTGTTCTGCGCCCCCATCGCCTTGCCCGACCAGCGCGGGCCGGCCGCCTCCGCCACCGAGGCGAACGCGAGACCATTGTCGGCCACCGACACCGTCGAGGCGAGGATGAAGACGATGGCCGCGACGACCGGCATCGGGGTCAGCGAGATCAGGGCGATCGCCGCGACGAGCACGGCGGCCGCGACGGCCACTATGCGCAGCAGTCCGACCCGTGAGGAGAAGCGGTCCGAGAGTCCCCCGATGACCATGCGACCCAACGCACCGACGATCTGGGAGGCGGCGACGATGCCGCCTGCGATTCCGGCACTGATGTGCTGGTTCGCGATGAGCCAGATCAGGCCGTAGGTGGAGAAGGCGAACTGCGGGATGACCAGCAGCGCGGAGACTCCGTGGATCCGCCACAGGAAGGAATCGGCTCGGTAGGGGTTGGTCCTGCCCAGGTCCGCCGACGCAGGTTCCCCCGCCGAGGCGGCCCCCGCCTGAGCGGAATCCTCGCGTCCCAGCGCGGGATCGGGTTCCGATTCGTTCTCGTATTCGGGCTCGGCATCGGTGACCTCGGTGCGGGTCGCTTCGGTGCGCGGCGGATTCCGCACGAGCACCCAGCAGACGAGCGTCATCGCAGCGGTGACGCCGATGATCAACCACAGATAGCCGGAGAACCCGCCGGCGGCCGCGATCGGCGGGACTGCGAGAGCGGCCACGCTCGTCCCCAGGGGTTGGGACATCTGCCGGATGCCCATCGCCAGGCCGCGGCGGTGCCGGGGAAACCATCCCATGACGACGCGTCCGCTGGCCGAGTTCACGGAGGCCGCCGCGGCTCCCGAGGCGGCGATGACGATGATCAGCCAGATCGGCGAGCCTGCGATGGGCAGGGCCAACGCCGTGGCGACAGCGGTCAGTCCGATGCCCAAGGTCATTGCGAGGCGTTCGCCGTATCTGTCGGCGAAGGCGCCCCAGGCGATGAGCGTGAGGATGAGTCCGAAGCTCGGTGCGGCCGCGACGGTCCCGGCTTGGGTGAGGGTATAGCCGAGGTCACGGTGCATGTGCGGGATGAGGAAGGCCGGGCCTGTGATGGCGACGGTGGCCGCCATCTGCGTCAGCACCCCGATGACGAGGATCACCCAGGCCTGTCTGCTGGGCGGAGTCTCGGTCATAGGCTCGAGGGTAGTCCGCCGCCGCGCACAGGGTCCGCGCGTCTCAGATCGCGGCAGGCGGGATTTGGTTATACAGTGAGTGCTGGCACCTCCCCCTATAGCCCAATCGGCAGAGGCAGTCGACTTAAAATCGATTCAGTCTGGGTTCGAGTCCCAGTGGGGGGACCACGATCGTCGCGGACGACTCCCCCAGCGGGTCGCGATCCTTGCCGGAGACGAGACTGATGCCGATCCCCGGTCGGCTTCGCAAACCGCCCTCTCCTGCGGCATGATCGACGCATGGCACTGTATCTCCTCGCCCCCGGCTTCACAGTCCGCTCGCTTGACGGCGCTGACGACCGGGCGATCCCCAGCACGGCCGGACCGGCCGTCGTCCTCGATTCCGAGTCCCCGGATGCCGCGTCGTCCGCAGGATCCGGCGAACCAGGCGCCTCCGGGAGTCCTCCCTCGGTCAGGGACGCGCTCGCCGGCCGCCCGCACGCCTGTCGCGAATCCGGTGGCCACTGGGTCGAGATCGGCTACGAGGCCGCCGACCACTGGGTTCAGATGACGCCTCAGCTGAGACAGCGTCTCATCGATGATCCACTGGCCACGCTCGATGTCTCCGAGTTCAAGACGGCGACGAACGGCGGCAGCGCCTCGATCATCACGAACAATTGGGTCTACTCGGGGTCTCCCCGCGTCTACCGGGTGGCCGGTCAGCTCCGTGAGTTCGTCACCGTCCTCGGCGAGATCATGACGCGCTGAGTTCGCGGTTCGCTTCGATCGAGGCGACATTGCGCTCGGCCCACTTGCTCAGGGCCGCGACCGGCTCGAGCAGGGAACGGCCCAGATCCGTCAGGCCGTATTCGACACGTGGAGGCACCTCGGCGAAGACCTCCCTGGTCACCAGCCCGTCGGCGACGAGCGAGCGCAGGGTAGAAGTGAGCACCTTCGGAGTGATGCCGCCGATCGCCAGGCGAATCTCGTTGAACCGCTTGGGACCTTCATCGAGGATCAAGATGATGAGCACCGTCCACTTGTCTCCCACCCGATCGAGAACGACTCGGGTCGGGCAGTCCGGATCGAAGGCATCGCCTTCCCAGGAAACATTCATGGTCATGAACCAATAGTATCTTTGAGGTACTCGGTATCCAAACGATAGTGTCGTGATGTCAGGCACAAGCACCCACCTCGGCGGCACCGCGACAGCGCAGCCGCAGGAAAGGAACGAACATGAAGATCGCACTCTTCGGAGCATCCGGAATGATCGGATCCCGCGTCACCAAGGAAGCCGCCGAGCGCGGACTCGAAGTCACCGCCATCACCCGCTCGGGTGCCGAGGTTCCCGGAGCTCTGCGTTCATTGCAGGGCGATATGGGCGATGCGAAATTCGATGCCCAGATAGCCGCCGACCACGATGTCATCGTCTCGACCACCGGCCCCAGCCGTGCCGGCGGAGACCACCAGGAATGGCTCGACGCCCTCAAGACGCTGGCCGAGGCCAGCGGCGACACCCGCATCTTCGTCGTCGGCGGAGCAGGCTCCCTCTTCGTCGGGGACACCATGCTCAAGGACACCGAGGGATTCCCGGCCGAATACAAGACGGAATCGGAGACCGGCACCCGTGCACTCGAACTGCTGCGCGAGGGCAGCTGGTCACCGTGGACGCTCATCTCCCCCGCACCGGAGATCGGCCCGGGTGAGCGCACCGGCAGCTACAAGACCGAACTCGAGGTCCCCGCGGGAGACTCGATCTCAGCGGAGGACTTCGCCGTGGCGATGGTCGATGAGATCGTCACACCTGCGCACATCGACGCGAGGTTCACCGTCGCCAACTGATCGCGGAGACGGACAACGCCGGGGATGCTGCTTGAGCATCCCCGGCGTTTCGCGGTTCATCAGAGTTCTCAGCCGAGCGGGCCCGGCTGAGATTTCACGCAATCAGGCCTTTGCGGTTTCCTTCTTCGGTGCCGGCTTCGAATTCGCCGCCTCGACGAAGTTCTTCCGCGGCACATCGAGATCGGCCAGCGGCATGCTGTCGCGACCGACGACGGCATTGATGATCCAGTTGCCGAAGACCTTGACCTTGCGGTCGACCGTCGGGATCGCGTAGCCGTGGTAGGCGCGGTGCATGAGCCAGGCGAGGACTCCGCGAGCCTCGAAGTCGCCCATCTGGGACACGCCCTTGTACAGTCCGAGGCCAGCGACGGTGCCAATGGTCTTATGGAAGTACTGCTTGAACTCGGTCTCTCCGCGCAGAGCGGCGAGAACATTGGCTGCCAGCACCGGGGCCTGACGCACGGCGTGCTGTGCGTTGGGCACGCAGTAGCCGCCAACGCCGCCACCGGAGAGATCGGGCACGGCGGCATTGTCGCCGGCCGCCCAGGCGCCCTCGACGACGCCGTCGTCTCCCTCGACGCGGAGGTCGGCACGCACGGTCACGCGACCGCGTTCGTCCAGGGGCAGATCGGAATCGACGAGGATGGGGTTGGCCTTGACACCGGCCGACCAGACGATCGTGTCGGCGTCGAATTCCTCACCGTTGGAGAGCTTGATGTGCTTGTCGGTGCAGTCCTGGAGGAAGGTCTCGAGGTAGACGTCGATGCCGCGTTCGCGCATGTGCTCGACGACCCAGCGGGCCTGAGCCTCGCCGACCTCGGGCATCACACGATCGAGGGCCTCGACGAGCACGAAGCGCACATCAGCCTCGGTCAGCGTCTCGTACTGAGCCACGGCGGAACGGACGACGTCCTCGAGCTCGGTGAGCAGCTCGATGCCGGCGAAGCCGCCGCCGACGAAGACGAAGGTGAGTGCCTTGCGACGCTCTTCGTCATCTTCCATCAGCGAGGCATCGGCCAGACGCGAGAGGAGGTGGTCACGCAGGGCGACGGCTTCTTCGATGCGCTTGAGCGCGATCGCGTGCTCCTTGAGACCCGGGATCGGCAGGGCGCGGGCGACGGAGCCGGCGGCCATGATGATGTGGTCGTAGTCGAGCTCGAAGGCCTCGTCGTTCTCAGGCTCAACGGTGACGAACTTGTCGGCGTGGTTGATCGAGGTGACCTTGGCGGTGATGACCTCGGCGCCGTTGAGGTTGCGGCGCAGCGGCACGACGGCGTGGCGAGGTTCGATCGAACCGGCTGCCACCTCGGGGAGGAACGGCAGGTAGGTCATGTACGGGTTGGGATCGACCACGGTGACGGTGGCTTCGCCCCGTCCGAGGTTCTTCAACAGATTCTGTGCGGTGACGAGACCGAGGTAGCCGCCACCGACGACGAGGATTCGAGGACGCAGTTTTGAGTTTCTGATGAGTGCCATATCCCCATCCTAGGCCCTTGTGAAAACTTTCACTAATTGTTTCTGCGACGGATGCCGATCCCCCAGATCAGAGGCACCGGAAGCGTCAGCTCGGGCCGCGGACCGCTCGCGCAGGAGAGGCAGCGGGCCTCGAATCACCTGCGGCGGCGGAGGAAGACCACGGTCGAGATCACGAGCAGCACCACCGCGACCAACCCACCAGCGGCCAACACGGAGAAGCCGAGCTTCGGAGTCGATTCCGAGGCCGCGACGTCTGTGGGCGCCACCGCCTTCGGACTCTCATCCTCGGCCGGGGAAGCCGTTTCGGTCTCGGTGGAGTCGGCATCGCCGCGACGGTGCATCTTCACCCAGTCGGCGAGTTCCTCTTCGGCCGAGGGCACGGACTTCGGGACATCGGACTTCAGCGCCGCCTCGGGGTCGAGTCGCCCCCAGCCGACGATCGGATCGGGTTTGTCCTTCTTGCTCGTGCCTTTGTGCCCGGAGACAGGCTCGGCGCTCGAGAGCAGTTTGGCACGGACCTCGTCGGCGGACAGGTCCGGGTCATCGGCGCGGATGAGCGCGGCGACCCCGGAGACCACGGGAGAGGCGAAGGAGCAGCCCTGACCCTCCGCGTATCCTCCGGAGTAGTACGGGATCGGAATGTCGGCGGCCGGTCCCATGAGGTCGACTGCGGTTCCGGGGGCCGTCGAGTCGGCGAGCACCTTGCCGTTCTCACCGAGGCCGCCCACGCCGATGACGCCTGGAACGGTCGAGGGCGACCAGGCCTGCGTCGCTCCCTGAGAGGCATTGCCGACGCAGGCGACGATGACGACGTCCTTCTCATACGCGTAGGCGAAGGCCTCGTCCCAGCTCTCGGGCCAGGCCGGGTCGTCCCAGCCCAGAGACATGTTGATGACCTGGGCGCCCGAATCGACGGCCCAGCGGATCGCCTTGTCGGCCTGTTCTCGGGTGGACCCCGACTCCTTCGGCCGGTCCGGGCCCAACCACATCGAGGCCGAGAGGATGTCGGCATCGGGAGCTACGCCCATCGGCCCGGCGCCTGTGCCCTGGCCGGCGATGACACCGGCGACCGCGGTGCCATGGTGGATCGTGGACTTCCCGCCGATCGGGGTGGTCCCGTCCTTGTCGAGTCCGCTGAAGTCCTTGGCCTTGCTCACGACTCCTTCGAGGTCCTCGTGGTCGGAATTCACTCCGGAGTCGATGACAGCGACCTTGACACCCTTGCCGGTCGACTTCTTCCACATCTTGTCGATGCCGTAGTCCTTGATGAACCACTGCCCCGGGCCTGCCTCGGGAGCGGCCAGGGCGGGCTGCGTCGTGCCGATGACGAGTCCGAGGACGAGGGTCCCGATCACGGTGAGCCTGGTGCTCCGTTCAGCGACGTTCCCGCGACTCACACGTGAGGCGCGGGAACGCAGAATCGAGGGCCGGTTCGGCTTCACGACTGCGAGCGCGCAAGATCGAGCGCTGTGCCGTCGAGGATGTCCGTTTCGGAGATCATGATGTCGAGGTCTCCCCCGCCGGCCTCGACCGCCTCGGCGATCCGGGCGATGACCCGGGAGAACAGGAGTCCGCCGGCGGCGATGACGTCGACGCGTCCGGGATGCATATACGGCAGCGCTGCCCGGGCTTCACGGTCCAGGCTCAGCAGCTGCCGGGCCTCGGCGTCGACGTCCGAGACGCTGAGACGGGCCCCGTGGATCTTCTCCCGCTGGTAGCTGTCGAGACCGAGGACTCCGGCCGTGATGGTGGTGACGGTCCCGGCGACACCGATGAACGTGCGCGGGGCTGCGAAATCGACGACCTGCGCCGCCTGGTCGAGCTGCGCGTCGATGTCGGTCAATGCTGTTCGGATCTGCTCGTCGTTCGGCGTCTCCACGGGCATGTGACGTTCGGTTAGTCGCACCGAGCCGATGTCCATGCTCACGGCGGCCTCGACGTCCCTGGTGCCGAGGACGAGTTCGGTCGAGCCTCCGCCGAGGTCCATGACGAGGAACGGGCCGGCTTCGGTCGGCAGGTCTGCGGTGGCGCCGAGGAACGACAGGCGTGCCTCTTCGTCGCCGGTGACGACATCGGGGACGACGCCGAGGATGGAGAAGATGCCGGCGAAGAATTCGTCACGGTTGCGTGCGTCTCGACTCGCCGAGGTGGCGACGAACCTCAGCTTCTCCGGCGCATACTCCGCGGCCACCTCGGCGTATTCCCGAGCCACGGCGAAGGTGCGTTCGAGCGCTTCCGGAGCGAACTCCCCCGTCGCGTCGACCCCCTGGCCGAGACGCACGATCCGGGTCTCCCGACGCAGGTCGGTCAGGGTGCCGTCCTCGGCGACATCGGCGATGAGCAGGCGGAGTGAGTTGGTTCCGCAGTCGAAGGCGGCTACACGCATGAGTGTCCTACTCTTTCGTCTCGGAGACAGGTGGCACATCGGTCATGAAGGAGATCGCACGGTCGCCGATCGGATTGGTTCCCGGCCCGGCGGCCAGGGAATGCCCGACGAGGGCGTGGAGGCATTTGACCCGGGTGGGCATGCCGCCGGCGGAGTAGTCCTTGATCTCGACCACCTCGGCGATTCCCGCCTTCTCACCGATCTCGGAGCGCGTGGCGAGGTAGGCGGAATGGGCCCGCGCATAGGCGGTGGAGAGCTCTTCGTCCTCGCTCAGCTCGGTCGTCCATTCGGCCATGATTCCGGAGGCTTCGAGGCGCGAGCATTCGGCGACGTAGGCCGGGTGGGTGAGGTAGAAGGTCGTGGGGAACGGAGTGCCGTCTTCGAGGCGGGGCGCGGTCGCCACCACGAGCGGGTCACCGGAGGTGCTGCGTGCGGCGATGCCGACCACTCCGCGGGGAACGCGTCCGAGCTGGTCCTCGAGCTTCGCGAAATCCGCCTCGGTGCAGTCTGTGATCATCAGCCCTTCTCCACTGTATTGCCGACCTCTTGAATTGACTCCAGCAACTCAAGGTACCAGGCTTGCTTGCGAACCGGGCGATCCGTATCCGAATCGTCATCCTCGATGGCTTCCTGGTTCGTCACGATGACTGCGTTCTTCCCCTCCTCCACGTAGTACTGGTCCTCGCGGGCCTTGCGTTTGATGTAGTCGGGGTCCTTGAGGTTCTCGTTCTTCTCCTCGAGGCTCTGGACCTCGGACTTCGTGGTTTCGATCTCGTTGTTCAGGGCCGCGATCTGCTGGGCCTGCTTGAGTGCGGAGTTGATGGGTGAGAGGAATGCCAGGAGCACGATGGCGATGACGGCGAGGAATATTCCGGTGCGCCAGGAGAGCCGACGGCGGTGCACCTCGGCGGTGGTGTCGGCCTCGACGACCGGTGTCGGGCGTCGACGGGGAGTGGCTCTGCCCGGAGCCGATTTGGGGGCGCTTCTTCTGGGCTTGCTCGGAACCATGACTCTTTCCTCTGCGGCCGGGGATGGGGAAGGCGGACGCAACACATCCAAGTCTGCCGTGCCCCGGGTGAAGGTGCGAGGATTTGCGCCGCGTGGCGTGTTCGATTCCCTCACGGCCTCGCGCGCGTCGCGGTCATCGTGCGCGTCGCCGCCGCTGCGCGCGTCGCGTAGCTGCGATCGTCGTCGCCGCTGCGCGCCGCATAAACACACACATGTGACATAACCTCGCGGGCCCCCGGTAGGTTATGTCATTTTCAAGTAGGTATGCCGTTCACAAGCACTCCAAATGACCGAGGCACGACGCCATTCGGCCGCGAAGACGTTCGCACAACCCACCTCACGACCACCCCGCCGCATACCAGTTTTCCACAAACTTATCCACAGTTTTATATGTTTTCATTGCCATTCGTTGCCGTTTGATGCACCTTAGGACCATGTACAAACTGCTGCGCACTCACCAGATCACCCGGCTCGGCTTCACTCATCGAGACATCCGCCGCGCACAATGGTGTTGCCTCCGTCGACTCTCCTACGGCGTGTACCTCGTCAAACACGTCTGCGAGGAGAAGGCTCATCGACCGCTGTGGGCGAGCATCGAGGCCAATCTCCACGAACCATTTAAGGAATACGGAGACATCCGCGACGAGACCGCGGCACTCAACGCCTCGGTGATGGCGCGTTTCGCCGTCCGACAGCGACGCAACAGCGACGATCCGGACTCCTCTCGCGAGCCGGAGATCTTCTCACATATCTCCGCCGCTCTCATCCACGGTCTGCCTGTCGCCTACCCGGTCACCCGGCAAGCCGAGGTGATGCGGCTGGGCATCAATCGCCGGTTCAAGAGCATTCATGTCCGGGGCGGCATGATTCCCCGATCACACCACCAAATGATCGACGGCGGCGAAGTGACCACGCTCGAGCGCACCCTCGTCGATGTCGCACGCAGCTATGGCCTCGACATCTCGGTGACCATGCTCGACGATGCGCTGCACCGAAAGATGACGACGAAGGAGAGGATCCGTGTGGTCTTGGCTCAGTGCCGTGAGAAGCGCAATACGAAGAAGACTGTGCTGGCTCTCGAACTCGCCGACGCACGGCGCGAATCGCCTGCGGAATCGATCGCCGCGGTGCGCTTCTATCAGCACGGCATCCGCGGCATGGAACCCCAGGTCAAGTTCTGGGCCGAATCCTTGGGCCGAACCATTCGCGTGGACTTCTGCCATCAGGCAGCTCGCCTCATCGTGGAGATCGACGGGATCGGCAAGCTCTACCTCGGCTCGGGCGTCCCTCGCGATGAGCTCGAGAAAGAGCGACGCCGTGAGCAGTGGCTCCGCGATCGAGGGTGGCGGATCATCAGGGTCAGCTGGAAGGAGCTGTTCAGAGACGCCAGATTCTTCGAAATCTCACGGGCCATCGCCTCGTCGCGAAAGGCTCCCGCGTGAACGACAAAAACCGCGAGTGACACGTCCTACAGTTGCACCCGTAGGACATGTCACTCGCGGTAGGTTATGCGGCTAGAAGCTCACACGGCGCGGCGTGAGGACCGCGGCTTGCGGCCCCGAACGACCCGTGGCATCGCCTCAGCCGCGGCATCGCCTCAGCCGTCGAAGCGCGGGAAGGCGCCGCGACCGGCGTAGCGGGCGGCGTCGCCGAGCTGCTCTTCGATACGCAGCAGCTGGTTGTACTTCGCCACACGCTCTGACCGGGCAGGAGCACCGGCCTTGATCTGACCTGCATTGGTCGCCACGGCCAGATCGGCGATCGTCGTGTCCTCGGTCTCGCCCGAACGGTGCGAGATCATCGTCGTGTACCCGTTGGTCTGGGCCAGGGCCACGGCATCGAGGGTCTCGGTCAGGGTGCCGATCTGGTTGACCTTGACCAGCAGCGAGTTCGCGGTCGAGTTGTCGATGCCGCGCTGCAGGCGCTCGGGATTGGTCACGAACAGGTCGTCGCCGACGAGCTGGACCTTTGAACCGATCGATGCGGTCAGCGTCGCCCAGCCGTCCCAGTCGTTCTCGTCGAGGGGGTCCTCGATCGAGACGAGCGGGTACTTGGCGAGCAGCTCCTCGTAGTAGGCGGCCATCTCCTCGGCGGTCTTCTTCCCGCCTTCGAAGTCGTAGACGCCGTCGTTGCAGAACTCCGAGGAGGCCACATCGAGAGCGACGGCGATGTCACGGCCGGGACGGTGGCCGGCCAGTTCGATGGCTTCGAGGATGAGGTCGAGAGCGGCGGCGTTGGACTCGAGGTTCGGCGCGAAGCCGCCCTCATCGCCGAGACCGGTGGAGAGTCCGCGGTCCTTGAGAACGCCTTTGAGCGCGTGGTAGACCTCGACGCTCCACTGCAGGGCCTCGTGGAAGCTCGCCGCACCGATCGGAGCGATCATGAACTCCTGGATGTCGACGTTGGAGTCCGCGTGGGATCCGCCGTTGAGGATGTTCATCATCGGCACGGGCATGACATGGGCGTTCGGTCCACCGAGGTAGCGGTATAGCGGAAGGTCCGCGGACACGGCGGCCGCACGGGCCACGGCCAGGGAGGTGCCGAGCATCGCATTGGCGCCGAGTCGGGACTTGTTGTCTGTCCCGTCGAGCTCGATCAGGGCCTGGTCGACAAGGCGCTGATCGTCGCTTTCGAGGCCGACGATGACCTCGTCGATCTCGTCGACGACGGCTTCGACGGCGTTGGCGACGCCCTTGCCCAGGTAGCGCTCCGGGTCACCGTCGCGCAGTTCGACGGCTTCGAACTCACCTGTGGATGCGCCGGAGGGAACTCCGGCACGGCCGACGGACTCATCGGCCAACAGCACTTCCACCTCGACGGTGGGATTTCCCCGGGAATCCAGGATTTCACGGGCGTTTGCGGCAACGATCTCAGCCACTGATTACTCCTTCGCAATTGGTTTCACATGGGGAACATGTGCCTGTCGAACAGCTTAATGCACCGCGCCGCCGGGCTCACGCCGGTTCCGCGGATGCCGCCGGCCCGAGCAGAGCCGACCGCAGCCGGTCCGGGGTCGCGGGGTCCATCCCGTGTGCCAGCAGGTAATCCTCGACACCGCGGGGACCGTACTCGTCGGCGAGCTGGTCGAGGATCCGATCGAGGAGTTCCGGCGGTGCCGCCGTCGCGGTCTCGGCGAGATTGCCCGAAATGCCGGCATCGGAGAAGTTCCTGGTGATCGACTCGAGAAAGCCACCGGAGAGATGCGTGGAGGTGATCGCGTATTCCTCGATGATGTCCTGCCTGCCCACGCCGAGGAGGTCGAGCAGGAACGCGGCCACCATGCCGGTCCGGTCCTTGCCGGCCGAGCAGTGGAACACCACTCCCGTCTCTGCATGTGCGGCGACGGTGTCGACGGCGAGCGCGAGCCTGTCGCCGAAGTGAGCGATCATCAGATCGTAGATTCGACCGAGCGAGCGGTCGCTGAGGTCCATCCCGGTGGCCTTCGCCGCGGCCTTCATCTCCTCCCGACTCAGCGGTGTGGTGGGGAAGAAGTGGTCACCGAAGATCGGGAGTTCGATGTATTCGACGTCGAGTCCGGTCAGCGCATCCGGCAGCTTCGACCTCTCCCCGATGTCCCGGAGGTCGACGACGGTGCCGACACCCAAGGACCCGAGATCCGCCCGTGCCCGATCGGTCAGCTGGGCGAGCCCGTCGGCGCGGAAGATCTTTCCTCGGCTGACGGTCGAATCCCCCGCCGAGGTGGGGGAACCACCGATGTCACGGAAGTTGAAGGTGCCCTCGATATCGATTCGCTCCAGACTCACCGCTGCGTCTCCCCCGCTGTCTTCTCCTCGGCCTTGATCCGTCGGTATTCGCGCTCAACGTACTCGAGCGCGGGCATCTCACCGTCCTTGCCGTCATCGCCGAAGGCCAGCGGATGCCGGCGGATGAGCTTCTGCTCGAGGCCGTCGAGGATGAGACCCAATGTGTGTCCGTAGTCTTGAGAGTCGCTCTCGTCGAGCAGGGCGGAGTGGAAGAGGACCTGGTAGAAGACGTCGCCGAGCTCTTCGACCACGGCCGCCCGATTGCCTGCACTCGCCTCGGCGGTGAAGCGGTCGAGGGCTTCGACGAGTTCCTCTGTCTCCTCCCGGGCGTACTTCTCGAGACTCGTGTGATCCTGGATGCTCGACCACGGGCAGCGCCTGCGCAGGGTCGCCATCGCCTCGATCACGCCGTCGGTCCGCGCTTGGCTCACGTCCGTTCCCTTCCCTCCGACACCGCCGGAATCATCGGAATCACCGACTTCGCCCGAATCTCTCCGGTCATCGGTCCGCTGACAAGAAGGGCCCCCATCGCAGCTGCGATGGGGGCCGACTTCTTCATTACTTGGTGAACTTGTCCTTGACGTCTTCGCCGAAGTCCTTGACCTTCTCACCGACATCCTTGGCCTTGGCCTTGAGCTGATCGGTCGCGCCTTCGGCCTTGAGCTCGTCATCGCCGGTGACGTCACCGACGGTCTCCTTGGCCTTGCCGCCGAACTCTTCGGCCTTGTTCTCGAACTTGTCGTCAACGCCCATGGCAGATCTCCTTGGTCGAATGGAGCGGATTTTCCCGTGCTTCGCACTCTACGCCATGAACGCACGCCCGGGGGAAATCGCGTGCGAACAGCCATCGACTTCTCAGAGACCGCCGCGACCGCCGACCGCAGTGGCGGTCACAGCAGCGGCCGGTCGAGCCCGCCCACCCTCAGGAGAGTCGAGATCGCTCGGTCACTCCGAACCGGCCTCGACCGCCTCGGAGGCGACGACGGGCACGATCGCGTCGAGGAACTGATGGGCCCAGCGCAGGATGTCCGAGTCCGTCATCTCCTTCGCATCGAAACCGCTGCCGGCCTTCGGCTTGGGCACCAGCACCGACCGGATCGCGGGTTTGAGCAGGGACTTCGGGTACAGGCGTTTGAGCCGCACGACCTGGGAATCGGCGAGTTCGAGAGGTCCGAAGCGAATGAAGTTGCCTTGGCTGACGATGTCGTTGACGCCCGAGGCCTTCGCTCGGATCCGCAGCCGGGCGACGTCGGCGAGGACGCCCACCGGCTCCGGGTAGGGACCGTAGCGGTCGACGAGTTCGTCAAGGACCTCCTGCAGCTCCTGCTCGTTCGCCGCCGCCGCAAGCTTCCGATAGGCCTCGAGTCGCAGCCTCTCGTGATCGACGTACTCGGCGGGCAGGTGAGCGTCGACGGGCAGTTCGATGCGCATATCGGCTTCGGGCTCGGTGTCCTCGCCGCGGAACTTCGCAACCGCCTCACCGACGAGCCGGACATAGAGGTCGAAGCCGACCCCTTCGATGTGTCCGGACTGCTGACCGCCCAGCAGGTTGCCGGCCCCACGGATCTCGAGGTCCTTCATCGCCACCTGCATGCCCGCACCCAGCTCGGTGTGGGCGGCCAGGGTCGTCAGCCGATCGTGGGCGGTCTCGGTCAGCTGCGTCTCCGGCGGGTAGAGGAAGTAGGCATAGGCCCGTTCCCGGCCGCGTCCCACCCGACCGCGCAGCTGGTGGAGCTGCGAGAGGCCGAAACGGTCGGCATGGTCGATGATCAGCGTGTTCGCATTCGCGATGTCGATGCCGGTCTCGACGATGGTCGTGCACACGAGCACGTCGTACTTCTTCTCCCAGAAGTCGACGATGACCTGCTCGAGGCGGTGTTCGTTCATCTTGCCGTGGGCGATGGCGATCCGCGCCTCGGGAACGAGTTCGGCGAGGTGGCCGGCCACAGACTCGATGTCGCTGACCCGGTTGTGGATGTAGAAGACCTGGCCCTCGCGCATGAGTTCGCGTCGGATCGCAGCCTTGACCTGCTTGTCCTCGCGTTTACCGACATAGGTCAGCACCGGGTGGCGCTCCTCGGGCGGAGTCGCCAGGGTCGACATCTCACGGATCCCGGTCACCGCCATCTCCAAGGTGCGCGGGATCGGGGTCGCCGACATCGCGAGCACGTCGACGTTCGTGCGCAGCGCCTTGAGCGTCTCCTTGTGCTCGACGCCGAAGCGCTGCTCCTCATCGATGATGACGAGCCCGAGATCCTTGAACCGCACCTCGCCGCTGAGCAGCCGGTGGGTGCCGATGACAAGGTCGAGGGTGCCCGCCGCGAGATCCTCCTTGGCCTTCTCCGAGGCCTGTTTGGTCTGGAAGCGTGAGAGCGCCCCCACAGTGACTGGGAACCCCGAATAGCGTTCGGCGAAGGTCTCATAGTGCTGCTGGACGAGCAGGGTGGTGGGCACGAGCACCGCCACCTGCTTGCCCTCCTGGATCGCCTTGAAGGCCGCCCGAACCGCGATCTCGGTCTTGCCGTAGCCGACGTCGCCGCAGATCAGTCGGTCCATCGGGACCGGCTTCTCCATATCGGATTTGACCTCGTCGATGGTCGTGAGCTGGTCGGCGGTCTCCACATAGTGGAAGGCGTCCTCGAGCTCCCGCTGCCAGGGAGTGTCGGGGCCGTAGGTGTGGCCGACCGTGGCCTGACGTGCCGAGTAGAGGCGGACGAGTTCGCCGGCGATCTCCTTGACGGCCTTGCGCGCCTTGGCCTTCGTCGTCTGCCAGTCGGCGCCGCCCATCTTGTTCAGACTCGGGCTCTCCCCGCCGACATAGCGGCTGACCTGGTCGAGAGCGTCGCTGGGCACGTACAGGCGGTCCCCGGGCTGGCCGCGCTTGGCCGGGGCGTATTCGATGATGAGGTATTCGCGGGTGTGCTTGTCCGCACCCCGACCCGAGGTCCGCTGGGTCATCTCGACGAATCTGCCGACCCCGTGCTGGTCGTGGACGACGTAGTCGCCGGGAGCGAGGTTGAGCGGGTCGACCTGGTTGCGCCTGCGCCGGGTGGGCAGTCGGCGCATGTCCCGCGTCGAAGTGGCCGCCGCGCGGCCGAGCACATCGGCTTCGGTGAGCACCGCGAGTCGGAGGTCGTCGAAGACGAAGCCGCCGAAGGACGCGGCCGTAGTCACGGTGACCAGCGCCTCGGGGAGGTCGGTGGGATCGTCGACGAAGGTCGCGGGCACTCCGGCTTCGGAGAACACCTCGACCATGCGGCGTCCCGGACCCTGACCCTCGGTGAGGACGAGGATGCGCCACTTCTCGTGGACGAGGCCTTTGACATCGGCGAGGATCGCCTCGACGTCTCCTGCGTAGCCCTTCGGGGCTCGTGCGGGGATCGCGAAGACATTCTCGGTCGGCGAGACGAGCTCCTCATCGGTGGCGAAGCCGCCGAGGCGCCACCAGGCCAGACCGATCAGGCCGGCCCCCTCCTCCATCTCGGCCAAGGTGCGGAAAGTCGCCGCCGAGAGGTCGATCGGAGTCTCTCCCCCGCCCGCGGCGCCCGACCAGGCGGCCTCGAGGAACTCGTTCGTGGTCTCGACGAGATCGGCCGCGCGGGCTTCGACGCGTTCGGGCTCGGTGACGATGATCTTCGTCGCCGCCGGCAGCAAGGCGATCATCGGCTCCATACCGTCGGCGAGCACGGCGGACAGGGACTCCATGCCTTCGACGGCGATGCCGCCGGCGATCTTCTCGAGCATGTCGGCCGCCGCCGGCAGGCTCGGGGCCAGATCGGCCGCGCGCTGCCGCACGGACTCGGTCAGCAGCAGCTCCCGGCAGGGCGGGGCCGAAAGCTGCAGGGGTCGATCACCCTCCTCGGCGGGGATCGAACGCTGATCGCTGACGGAGAATTCGCGGATCTCATCGACCTCGTCGCCGAAGAACTCGATGCGCAGGGCGTGATCGGCCGTGGTCGGGAAGATGTCGACGATGCCGCCGCGCACCGCGAACTCCCCTCGGCGCGAGACCATGTCGACGCGGGAGTAGGCGAGTTCGGTCAGCCGTTGCGCGAGGCCCTCGATCTCGCAGTCGTCACCGACGGCCAGCTCCACCGGTTCGATGTCCCCGAGGCCTTTGGCCAGCGGCTGGAGGAAGGCGCGCACCGGCGCGATGATGAATGTCAGCTCCCGGCCCGGAACGGGATGGGCCAGGCGGCGGAGGATCTCAAGGCGCTGGCCCACCGTGTCCGACCGCGGGGACAGCTTCTCGTGCGGCAGGGTCTCCCAGCTGGGGAAGACCGCGATCGTCGACTCCGGAACCCAGTCGGCCAGGGACGCGGCAAGGTCCTCGGCCTCTCGCGTGGTCGCGGTGACGATGAGCTGAGGCGCCGAGGAGGCCTGCCCTTCGGCACCGGCCAGGACGGTGCGGCGCAGGATCGAAGGCCACAGGCCCTTGATCGCGTCGATCGTTCCGCCGGTCGTGCTCGCATCGTTGAATGCTTCGACGAGGCGGGTGATGGTCGGATTGCGGCGTGTGAGATCGAGTCCGTTGAGCACCACACGATTCTAGTCCACGGCACGGACACCGCGCAGGCGCGGCAAAGGCGGACCACCTCGGCGCGGGAGGGCGGGTACTGGACTCTAAGCCGGGAGCGAAACGTGTGAGGATGAGACCATGGTCACAACGAGAACCGTCCTTGCGGGCTTGGCCGCGACGGCGCTGCTGCTGTCCGGGTGCACCGCCGAGGGCGATGACGAGGTCGCTGTCGCCGAACGCTGGGACTTCCACACCCGCCCTGAGCTCGACCCGCCGAAGGTCGATATCGACTCGACGACCATGCCGTCCGACGACGAGGAGCTCGAGACCTTCATCGCCCCGAAGGGTCAGACCGACGCCGATGACACCTCCTGGGTCGGCGGGCTCATCCTCGATTCCGCGGGCGACCCCCTCTGGATCCGCGGGAACTCCGGACAGATGTGGGACCTGCGGGTCCAGGAGTACCAGGATGAGCCGGTGCTCACCTGGTGGGAGGGTCTGGCGGAGACCCCTCACACGGCCGGGGAGGTCGTCGTGCTCGACGACAGCTATCAGGAGATCGCCCGCGTCGGCATGGGCGGTCAGCTGCCCACGGACACCTCCGATCTGCACGAGACGACGATCACCGACGACGACACGATGCTCCTGCTCTCCTATATCAAGACGCAGACCGATCTCAGCTCTGTCGGCGGGGCCACCGACGGCTGGGTCTGGGAAGGTGTGGTCCAGGAGGTCGACATCGAGACCGGAAAGCCCCTCTTCGAATGGCGCTCGCTCGGCGACGTTCCCGTCGATCAGTCGGAGGCCCCACTCAAGGACGGGGAAGGCACTGAGGAGGAACCCTTCGACTACATCCACCTCAATTCCGTGTCCGACGACGACGGTGGGAAGTCCCTCCTCGTCTCCGCCCGCAACACCCATGCCGTGTACCAGCTCGACCGGGAGTCGGCCGATCTCAACTGGGTCCTCGGCGGCAAGGCCACGGACTTCGAGATGAGCGAGGGTGCGACCTTCGCCTGGCAGCACGATGCCCAACGTCAGGACGACGGGACCCTGACCCTGTTCGACAATCATGCGGCTCCGCGTCTCGGGGACACCAGGGGTCTGCGACTCGACGTGGATGAGAAGAGCAGACGCGCCGAGGTGGTCACCGAGTATCCGGCCCCCGACGACCGGTCCTCGGGCAGTCAGGGAAATCTGCAGGAACTCGACAACGGCAATGTCGTCGTCGGGTGGGGTTCGCAGCCCTACGTCTCGGAGTTCACGAAGGACGGGCAGCTGCTCTCAGATCTCACCTTCACCGGCGGGTCGAACTACCGGGCCTACCGCTTCGACTGGCACGGCAGGCCCACGGCACCGCCGACGGCGACGAAGTCCGAGCCCGAGGCGGGAGTGACGCGGATCCACATGAGCTGGAACGGTGCCACGGACGTGGCGGCCTGGCGGATCCTCAGCGGCGATGACGAAGAGAATCTGAATGAGACGGCCGTCGTCGACCGTCAGGGCTTCGAGACCGCCGCCGATGTCGAACCGGAAGGATCGCGGATCATCGTCGAGGCCCTCGATGACGACGGCGAGACGCTCGGCTCTACTCGGGTGCGGCCCGGAAACGGCTGATCCGATCCGAGCGGGATCGACAGAATCGATCCGACCCGGGAACGACCGAATCGATCCGACCGGGTGCGGTCGGTTCGATCTGACCGGGTGCGGGTGATTCTCTGCGCTCACGAACGGCGGTTCAGGGGTGCGCAGGCCCGAACATCTCGAGTCTGTAACAGGGTTAACGGATCGGTCACGATTGTCCGGCACCCCCGGTTTTTCGGGGTTCTCCAATCTTCATGACCCACAATTGGACCATGAGTTCCAAACAGTCCCATCGCTTCTCCGCAGCGGAATCCCAGTTCCTCTTCGGCACCGAATCCCCCTCCTCGGAATCACCGCAGGTCGCACAGCTGCGCACCACCGTCGACCGCAACCATCACCTCTCACGCTTCGTCCCGGTCATCGTGCTGTTGGCGATCATGTGGGTCGTCGAGATCGTCGATGCGATCCTGCCCGCCGACCTCGATGTCCTCAGCCTGCAGTCGTGGAACCCGCTCTCGCTCTACGGCCTCGTCACCTCGCCGCTGCTGCATTCGGACTTCGGCCACCTCATGGCCAACACGTTCCCGTTCCTCGTCCTCGGACTGTTCATCGCCTTCGAAGGCGCCCGCAGATTCTGGCTGGTCACCGGCATCACCGCACTGGCCTCCGGCCTCGGCGCGTGGCTGACGACCTGGCCCGGACATCACATCATCGGCGCCTCGGGCATCGTGTTCGGGTTCTTCGGCTACCTCGCCGTACGCACCTGGTTCACCGATGACGTCATC
The DNA here is from genome assembly GCF_047300845.1 of Brevibacterium sp. GP-SGM9. NCBI lineage: Bacteria > Bacillati > Actinomycetota > Actinomycetes > Micrococcales > Brevibacteriaceae > Brevibacterium > Brevibacterium sp. GP-SGM9. The sequence goes on from NZ_CP178563.1 coordinate 1,079,739, forward strand.
CGCAAGATCATCTACTTCGCGATCGGCCTCATCGTCTTCGTCACCTACGGCGCCTCGATGGTCTTCGGGATGCTCCCGCAGGGCGACGGCATCTCCTGGCAGGGCCACCTGTTCGGCTTCGCCGGCGGCGTCTTCGCCGCGTGGCTGCTCCACCGCAGGCGCCCGGAGCTCGCCGCGACGAAGAAGTGACGATCGCGGGCTCGGTCAGCCGTTCCCCGCGCCTGTCTCAGCGCGAGTGAAATCGCTGTTGGACCGCCTCGAGGCCCTCGTTGATGAGCATCTCGACGGCGTCGGCGAGATCCGAGACGAAGATCGGCAGCGTGGTCCGTTCGTCCTTGGAGAAGGGTTTGAGCACGTAGTCGGCGGTGTCCTGCCGACCGACCGGTCGCCCCACCCCGGCGCGGATGCGCAGATAGTCCTTCGTCCCCAGCACCGAGGTCATCGAGCGCAGTCCGTTGTGGCCGCCCTCTCCCCCGCCGCGCTTCGCCTTGATCGTGTCGAAGGGGATGTCGACGTCGTCATGGACGGCGATGATGCGCTCGGGTGCGATCGAGTAGAAGTCGGCGAGCTGTCTGACCGGTCCGCCCGACTCGTTCATATACCCCGTCGACGTGCCGAGCACCACCCGCGGTCCGGGCAGACCGGGCACTGTGCCGGTCGGCAGCCGGCTGGTGCCGACGTTCGAGCGCAGCTTCGTGCGGGTGAGGGTGACTCCGATGCGGTGAGCGAGTTCGGCAACGACCATCTGCCCGATGTTGTGGCGGGTCGATTCGTACTTCGGGCCCGGATTGCCCAGACCGAACACCAGCCAGGCTTCGTTCGTCATCGCCGTCCTTCACTCCTCGTATGCTTGTGGAACAAGTTCGGTGGGCCGTTGACTCAACGACCCACCGAACTCTCGACTCAGGCTGCGTCCCCCACATCGGCGCAGCCGATGCGCGGGAGCAGATGAGTGAGATCACTCCTCGTCGGAGGACTCATCTCCTTCGGAGTCGCCTTCCGACGACTCGCCTGCGGTCTCTTCGCCCTCTGCGGTCTCTTCGTCGGTCTCATCCGCATCGGACTCGGTGTCCATCTCGGCCTCTTCGGAGACGTTGACGACGAGCAGCTCGGGATCGGCGACGAGTTCGACACCGGCGGGCAGTTCGATCTGACCGGCGAGCAGGTGCTCGCCTGCGGGACGACCTTCGACGGTGACCTCGATGAGCTCGGGCAGCTTGGTCGCATCGGCCAGGATGGCGACGGTCGACTCCTCCTGGGAGACCATGGTTCCCGGAGCGGCTTCGCCGATGACGTGGACGGGCACGTCGACCTCGATCTTCTCACCGCGCTTGACGATGATGAGGTCGAGGTGTTCGATCTCGCGGCGGACGGGCTCGATCTGCACGTCGCGGGCGATGGCCAGCACGTTCTTCGAGCCGTCGGTGCTCTCGATCTCGAGCAGGGCGTTGGCGTGCTTGAGGGCCATCATGGTGGCGTGGCCTTCGAGCGAGATATGGACGGGATCTCCGCCGTGGCCGTAGACGACCGCGGGGATGCGTCCGGAACGACGGATGCGGCGGGCAGCGCCCTTGCCGAATTCGTCACGGGGTTCGGCGATGAGTTTGAAGTCAGCCATTTTCTCTCCTTCGTGGTGAGGTATTCATCAGCACCACGGCGAAACAGCCACCATCCGCACGGAAGGCTGCGTTCATCGGCCCGTGTTCGGGCCGCGCAGCTGCGTGGGTCAGGACCGCGTCGATCACGGAGACAGGAGTCTCCCTCGCCGAGGCAACCAGCTCAGTCTACGGCAGAGTCCTCGCCGCTTCCAATTCGGCCGGTCACCGCTTCGGCGCAGGCTTCGAGGCCGGTCTCGGTGAGCAGTATGTCGTAGTGGTTAGTGCCCGGAACGTCGATGACGCTCATCTCCGGCCACCTCGCCGTGTAGTCTGCGACCAGTTCGGGAGGGTAGAGCCCCGGTTCGGCGGCGACGAGATCCCGCTCGGCGAACAGGAAGGTGACCTCGGCCTGCCTGCGCTCATCGCCCATCACCGTCTCGAGCGCCTGCACGTAGTCCTGTCCTGCGTACATATCGGCCGAGTCGGACTGCATCGCCTCGATCGAGGTCGAGGGTTGGAAGCTGTGGTCGTCCTTGGCCGCGAGGTCGTAGACGAAGCTCTCCGTGGCGACGGTGTCGAGTCCGTCGACGAAGGCCGGGTGGGCGGCGAAGAAGGCGAGGTACTCCTCGACGCTGGCGAAGCTCATCGCCAGACGCTCCGCGGCCGGGCCGAGCACGGCCGCGATGAGGTCGTCGGTGTCGAGCTCCTCATCATTGAGATCATCGAGCGGATCACCGTGCGCATCGGCAACGGGCAGGGGAAGTCCGCCGTCGATGAGCACGGGTCCGCGAAAACGACGGGCCGCCTCGGCGGAGGATTCCGCATCCGCCGCGGTGCCGGCCACGGTCATCGCCACGAATCCGCCCATGGAGTGCCCGACGAGGGTCACCGGCCCTTCGGGGGCGAAGGCGTCGACGGCGGCACGGACATCCGCGGCATGGACGGCCATGCCGTAGGGGCCGGGCAGCAGCCGGGAGTCCGCACGCCCGCGCAGGTCGGGGCCGATGATGCGCACCCCGGGCAGGGCGGAGACAAGTCCGGCGAAGAACAGATGGTTCGAGGTGATGCCGTGGATGACGCACACCGTGGGCACGCGCCCGGGTTCGGCGGCCATCGGCTCCCAGACCCCGACGGACAGCTGCCCGCCGGTCACGTCGACGCGGTACCGGTTGTAATCGTGAGACGACATCGTCGCGGTTCCCTTCGCTCGGTTGCCTCCAGTGTAGAACGAACCCCGAACCGCAGGTGCGGTTCGGGGTTCGTCAGAGGGCCGGTCGGGCCTCCGCGGTTCAGATCGGGTCAGTTCGGATCTGGTCGGTTCGGATCTGGTCGGTTCAGACACGGTCAGTTCAGACCGAGCCCGCCCGGACCGTATCGGCTCAGACCTCGAAGAGGCTGGTGACCGATCCGTCCTCGAAGACCTCATGCACGGCGCGGGCGATGAGCGGCGCGATCGAGAGCACGGTGAGCTTGTCGAACATCTTGTCCTCGGTCAGCGGCAGCGTGTTGGTGACGATGACCTCCTGCGCCACGGAGTTCGACAGGCGTTCGACGGCGGGCCCGGAGAACACCGCGTGGGTCGAGACGACGATGACGCCGGTGGCCCCGGCGGCCATGCAGGCGTCGGCGGCCTGGACGATGGTGCCGCCGGTGTCGATCATGTCATCGACGAGCACGCACATCCGCCCCTCAACCTCACCGACGACGCGATTGGCCTTGGTTTCGTTGGGCCGGGTGATGTCGCGAGTCTTGTGGATGAAGGCCAGCGGGACCCCGCCGAGGGCATTCGACCAGTTCTCCGCGACCTTGATGCGGCCGGCGTCGGGTGAGACGACGGCGAGGTCGGTCGGATACTTGTCCTTGACGTAGCCGGCGAGGATCGGCATCGCGATGAGGTGGTCGACCGGGCCGTCGAAGTAGCCCTGGATCTGCGCGGTGTGCAGATCGACGGTGATGATGCGGTCGGCACCGGCGGTCTTGTAGAGGTCGGCGACGAGACGGGCGGAGATGGGCTCGCGTCCGCGGTGCTTCTTGTCCTGCCGGGCGTAGGGGAAGAACGGGGCGATGACGGTGATCCGCTTGGCCGAGGCGCGCTTGAGGGCGTCGACCATGATCAGCTGCTCCATCAGCCATTCGTTGATGGGTGCGCTGTGCGACTGCAGGACGAAGACGTCGCAGCCGCGGACCGATTCGGAGAACCGGACATAGATCTCGCCGTTGGCGAAGTTGTAGATGTCGGTGGGGAGGAGCTCGGTCCCCAGGTTCTCTGCGACTTGTTCAGCGAGTTCGGCGTTCGCGCGCCCGCTGACCAGGACGAGCTTCTTCTCGCCCGCCGTCGTAATCTCATTCACTTGCCGGTTCCCCTTCGGTTGCGGCCTCGGCGGCCTGCGCTGCAGGCGTGCCGGGACGGTTGGCCTTGACCCAGCCCTCCAGGTTGCGCTGTGGCGCCACGGTGATGGCGAGCGCTCCTGCAGGGACATCTTTGCGCACCGTGGTGCTCGCACCCGAGTAGGCGCCGTCGCCCACCGTCACTGGGGCGACGTACATATTGTCCGACCCCATGCGTGCATGCTTGCCGACGACGGTGCGGTGCTTGTTGACGCCGTCGTAGTTGACGAACACCGAGGCGGCTCCGATGTTCGAGCCCTCCCCGATCTCCGCATCGCCGACGTAGGACAGGTGCGGAACCTTCGCGCCCTTGCCGATCTCGGAGTTCTTCGTCTCGACGAAGGTGCCGATCTTCCCGCCCTCGCCGAGGCTGGTCCCCGGTCGCAGGTAGGCGAAGGGTCCGACGTTGGCAGAGGGGCCGATGGCGGCGAGTTCGGAATGGGTGCGCACGACGTGTGCCCCGGCTCCCACCTCGGTGTCCTTGAGCGTCGAATCGGGTCCGATGACGGCACCGGCGGCGATGTCGGTAGCCCCGAGGAGTTGGACGCCGGGCAGGATGGTGACGTCCTGGCCGATGGCGACGTCGGTGTCGATCCAGGTGGTGTCGGGGTCGATGATGGAGACTCCGGCGCGCATGAACTTCTCGCACTGGCGGCGGTTGAGTTCTTTGCCGAGCTTGGCCAGCTGGACCCGGTCGTTGGCGCCTTCGACCTGCCACAGGTCATCGGTGGCGGTTGCGGCGACGGGGCGTCCGGCTTCGCGGGAGTGGCCGATGACGTCTGTGAGGTACTTCTCGCCCTGCGCGTTGTCGGTGGTCAGAGAGGCCAGGCCGGCGCGGAGGTCGGCGGCGTCGAAGGCGTAGATGCCGGAGTTGATCTCGCGGATGGCGCGTTCGTCCTCGCTCGCGTCCTTCTGCTCGACGATGCGCAGCAGCGCACCGGAGGCGTCGCGGACGATGCGGCCGTATCCGGTGGGTTCGTCCACCTCGGCGGACAGGACGGTGACGGCATTGCGCGCGGATTCGTGGACCTCGACGAGGCTGCTGATCGTCTCCGCGGTCAGCAGCGGCACATCGCCGTAGGTCACGACCACGGTCCCGGAGAGGTCCTCGGGCAGCTGCGTGAGCGCGCATTCGGCTGCGCGCCCGGTGCCGGGGACCTCATCCTGGTCGGCGATGAGCACGGTCCGCGTCGAGGCGACCGGCAGCGAGTCGAGGTGAGCGACCAGCTGTTCGCGTTCGTGGCGGACGACGACGACGAGGTGTTCCGGGGAGGTGCCGGCGGCCGCGGCGACCGCATGATGGAGCAGAGACCGTCCGCCGATGGGGTGCATGACCTTGGGAAGGGCCGACTTCATTCGAGTGCCTTGGCCCGCAGCCAGGACGATGACGGCGGTGGGTCGGGTCTGCGACATTGTTGAATCCTTCGCAAGTCGGATTGGGCCAGCTCCGCCCATAGGATTCGAACCTATACTGCACGGCTCCAAAGGCCGGCGTGCTGCCATTACACCAGGGCGGAACAGCGTGCACCAGTTCAGGGCCCGCGCTCACGAGACACCATCATGCCACTACGATGAACGCTATGGAAATTCTACGGGAGATACTGCTGATCCTGCATCTGCTCGGCATGGCGATCATCGTCGGCGGGTATTTCACGGTCATCCGGTCCCCCAAAGTGCTGGCGGGAATGCTCCACGCCTCCTACCTCCAGCTGCTCACCGGACTGGCCCTGCTCACCCTCGCCGAGATGGGCGATGGGCAGGTCGACCATGTCAAGATCGGGCTGAAACTCGTCATCGCGATCCTCGTCACCGTCTTCGCCTTCCTCGGTCGGCGGCAGGAGAAGGAGGCCACCGAGCAGCTCACACCCGGCCAGACGGTGTCGACCGCAGGACCGGCGGGGCCCGCCGGACCAGCGGGACCAGCGGGACCAGCGACTCAGACCATCGCTCCTGCGTCCGTGACCAACCCCTCGGCGAGACTGGCGCACCTGACCTTCTCCTTCGCCGTCCTCAACGTCCTCATCGCCGTCTTCCTCCGCTGAGTACTACCCGACGGCGGCCCAGCAACCTCGCGCCAGGGTGCTGGGCCGCCGTCACCTGTGTTTGGGAGTGCGGAGGGACGGCGGGATCGTGTCGTGTCAGCAGCAAACGGTATCGTTGTCCCCGACATGACTGCTGCAGCTGAACACCTCGCCAAGGCCGCCGCCGGAGCCGACTCCCGCACGGCAGAACTCCTCACCGGACTCAATCCCAGGCAGCGGGAGGCCGTAATCCACACCGGGTCTCCCCTGCTCATCGTCGCCGGTGCCGGATCGGGCAAGACCACGGTCCTCACCCGCCGCATCGCCTATGCCCTGGCCACCGGCCGCGCGCACCCCGGAGAGATGCTGGCGATCACCTTCACGAACAAGGCGGCCAAGGAGATGGCCGAACGCGTCAGCACCATCGTCGGACCGGCCTCCCGGGCCATGTGGGTCTCGACCTTCCACTCCTCGTGCGTGCGGATCCTGCGCCGCGAGGCGAAGGTCCTGGGCATGAAGTCGAACTTCACAATCTACGACGCCCAGGACGCGCAGCGCCTGGTCTCGCAGATCCTCAAGGAGCTCGGCCTCGACACCAAGAAGTACGCGCCGCGGGCGATGCTGCACCGGATCTCCAACCTCAAGAACGATCTGCAGACCCCCGACGACTTCTCGCCGCGCCCGAACAATCCCGCTGACGAAGTGCTGGCCGATGTGTTCAAGCGCTATACCTCTCGGCTGCGCCTGGCCAACGCCTTCGACTTCGACGACCTCATCGCCGAGACCGTTCACCTCTTCGGGGCCTTCCCCGAGGTGGCCGATTCCTACCGTCGTCGCTTCCGCCACATCCTCGTCGACGAGTACCAGGACACGAACCCGGCCCAGTATGCGCTGATCCGGGCCCTGGCCGGTGACGGTGCAGGTGGTCCCTCCGGTGCGGAGCTGACGGTCGTCGGCGATGCCGACCAGTCGATCTACGCATTCCGTGGGGCAACGGTGCGCAATATCGTCGAGTTCGAGAAGGACTTCCCGGACGCAGAGACGATCTTGCTCGAGCAGAACTATCGGTCGACGCAGAACATCCTCGACGCCGCGAACGCGGTGATCGCGAACAACGAGGACCGCAGGGAGAAGAAGCTGTGGACCTCCGAGGGCTCGGGACGTCCGATCATCGGCTGGGTGGCCGAGAACGAGCAGGCCGAGGCCCGCTTCATCGTCGATCGCATCGATGACCTCATCGACGAGGAGAAGTACACCTACGGGGACTTCGCCGTCTTCTATCGCACGAACGCGCAGTCCCGTGCCATCGAGGACGCCTTGGTGCGCTCGGGCATCCCGTACAAGGTCGTCGGCGGCACGCGCTTCTACGAGCGCAAGGAGATCAAGGACGCCCTCGCCTACCTGCGCGTGGTGGCCAATCCCGATGACGATGTGAACCTGCGCCGGATCCTCAACGTCCCCAAACGCTCGATCGGCGACCGCACCGAGGGCATCATCGCCGACTTCGCCGAACGCGAGGGCATCAGCTTCTACACCGCGCTGGGGCGCCTCGATGAGATCGCGCACCTGAGTTCGCGGGCGGCGAGCTCGGTCGCGAAGTTCTACGACCTCATGCAGGATCTGGCCACCACCGCCGAGGCTGCGCCGCTCTCACGTGTCATCGAGGCGATCCTCGAACAGAGCGGCTACCTCGAGTCCCTGCAGAAGAGCACCGACCCGCAGGATGAGTCCCGGGTGGACAACCTCGCCGAGCTCGTCGCCGTGGCCGAAGATTTCGTGGCCACCCAGGAGCTCGCCGCCACCGAGGCGGAGGCCGAGACGGCCGAGGGTGAGCCGACGGAGGGCGGACCGGCAGAGGGTGAGTCGACGTCGGAATCGGCCGTCGCCGAGGTGGTCGCTGCCGATGCGTCCGCAGAGGTGCCCGCCGAGGATGCCGCGAGCGAAGATCGCACGGAGTCCGTGCCCGCGACCGACGAAGCAGCCACCGAGGCCGAGACTGCGGATGGTCCTGCCCCGGGAGCCGGAGCGGCCTCGATCGAGCAGTTCCTCGAGCAGGTGGCTCTGGCCTCGGACACGGACCAGATTCCCGACGCGGAACTCGGCCAGGTCACGCTCATGACCCTGCATACGGCCAAGGGACTCGAGTTCCCGGTCGTCTTCCTCACCGGACTCGAGGACGGCGGCTTCCCGCACGCCCGCTCCTTCGAAAATCCCAATGAGCTCTCGGAGGAACGCCGACTCGCCTATGTCGGCCTCACGCGTGCTCGTCAGCGCCTGCTGGTCTCGCGCGCGGAGACTCGCAGCATGTGGGGTCAGCCGCAGTACAACCCGCCGAGCAGATTCCTCGCGGAGATTCCCGAGAACCTCATCGAGTGGGAGAACACCGGCAGCTTCTCCTCTGCCCTGGGCTCGGGATTCTCCTCCGGCGGCTACGGCTCATCAGGTTACGGAGGCGGCGGCTACGGATCCGGGTCGGGCGGTTTCGGTTCCTCCCGTAGTGGTTCCTCGCGCGGCTTCGGTGGGTCCTCCCGGTCCAGGTCGACCTCATCGTCCTCCGGTCCTGTCGCCGGCTTCCCGAATCGCATTCGACCGAATCGGGAAGTCATCACGGTCGCGGTGGGCGAGAAGGTCTCCCACGAATCGTTCGGTCTCGGCACGGTCACTGAGGTCAACGGTGTCGGCGACAAGACGGTTGCGGTCGTCGACTTCGGTTCCCTGGGGTCGAAGCGGCTCCTGCTGCGCTACGCTCCGATCGAGAAGCTCGGCTGAGACACAGTTCGGCCACGCGGTCGGACCCGGCGCGGCACTCAATCCCGTGGGTCAACGTGAAGCTCGGAGAAGTCGTCACTGGTGACGACTTCTCCGAGCTTCACGGTGGCCCACGGCAGAATTCACGGTGACCGACGCCAGAAAAGAAGAAGGCGCCGAGGAGAACTGTCGTTCTCCTCGGCGCCCATCCATGCCGGACGCGGCTATGGATTAAAGATCATTCGTTGCCAAGCTTGTCGTCGGCTCCGTCGCGACCCTGATTGATTTGGTCTTCGAACTTTCCACCGGTGACATTGTTGGCGGCATCAGAGGCCTTGTCCAGGCCCTGATCGCTGATCTCTTCACCCTTATCGCTATTCAAGGCGTCCTTGGCTTTGTTAGTAAGATCGTCCAGTCCCATGCTGTCTCCTTTCATCGGAAAAGGTTCGAAGCGAACCTGCTGACGTGTTTCACCCTGCCACTGATTCGGGTGCCACAACACCGGATTTCTGCCTTTCCCAGCGAATGCACAAGGTGACTTCGACTACACCCTCAGTAACTTCGATTCGCCAGTGTTCCAGCGCGAAAGCGGGACACGTTCCAGCGCGAAAGCGGAACGAGTTCTACCGTGACAGCAGGCCGAACTCTACCGTGAAAGCGGGACGACGAAGGCGATGCCGACGAGCAGCACCGCAAACAGCAGGCAGGTCACAATGTCGACGAGTTTCGACCTGTTCGTCCAGGCCTCTCCCCACACAGTGGGCAGCGCACGGACGGCGGCAAGGCCGGCAGGGAAGAGCGCGAGCACTATCGCCCCGAAGCGGAAGTCGACGAAGGCGCAGGCTCCGGCGATGCCGATGCCCAGCAGACATGCCAGGAGCACCCAGTCACGCCTGGCCGGGTTCGAGTAGCGCCGCTTCCAGTAGATCCAGCGCTTGGAGATCGGGCCTCGCCCGCGCCTGGCATGGCGCGGGTAGGCCGTGACCTTCTCAGTGGAAGAAATGGCGGCTCCCGGTCAGATACATCGTGATTCCTGCCTTCTCCGCGGCGGCGATGACCTCCTCGTCGCGGATCGATCCGCCCGGCTGGACGACGGCGGTGACTCCCGCATCGATGAGGATCTGGAGGCCATCGGCGAAGGGGAAGAACGCGTCGGAGGCGGCCACCGATCCGGTCACCCGGTCGGCTCCGGCTCGCTCGACGGCGAGCTTGGCGGAATCGACGCGGTTGACCTGACCCATGCCGACGCCGACGGAGGCCCCGTCCTTGGCTACGAGGATGGCGTTGGACTTCACTGCGCGGCAGGCCTTCCACGCGAACTCGAGATTGGCGAGCACCTCCGCCGAGGCGGCAGGACCGGCGGCCAGCGTCCAGTTGCCGGGGGCATCGCCCTCGGCTTGGAAGGCGTCGCGATCCTGGACGAGGAACCCCCCGGTGATCGGCTTGATCTCGGAGGCGGAGAAGTCGACATCGCCGAGTTCGAGCAGACGCAGGTTCTTCTTCGTCGAGAGGATCTCGAGTGCCTCGGCAGAGAAGGACGGAGCGGCCAGGCACTCGGTGAAGATCGGCTTGATGGAAGCGGCGAGCTCCGCATCGACCTCACGGTTCGTTGCGATCACTCCCCCGTAGGCCGAGAGCGAATCGCACTCGTGAGCGGCCTTGTGCGCAGCCGCCGCAGTGTCGGCGACGGCGATGCCGCAGGGGTTGGCATGCTTGATGATCGCCACGGCCGGGCGATCGAAGTCGAAGGCGGCGCGGATCGCGGCATCGGTGTCGGTGTAGTTGTTGTACGACATGGGCTTGCCGCCGAGGAGCTTCGCCCCGGCGATTCCGCGGGTCCCGTCGGAGTAGACGGCGGCGGCCTGGTGGGGGTTCTCCCCGTAGCGCAGGTCCGTGATCTTCTCTCCCGTCACGCCCGCGAACGCCGGCTGCGTAACGGATTCGGCCTGCGCATCGTCCGCCGAGGCGGATTCTCCGGAGAGTTCGGCGGCGAACCACGAGGCCACGGCCGTGTCGTAGGCGGCGGTGTGGGCGAAGGCGCGGGCGGCGAAGGCACGCCTGGCCGCAATGTCGAAGCCGTCGTTCTCCGCTGCGTCGATCACGGCCGCGTAGTCGTTCGGGTCGGTGATGACGGCGACGCTCGGGTGGTTCTTCGCCGCGGCGCGGACCATGGAGGGACCACCGATGTCGATCTGTTCGACGCAGTCGTCGAAGCCGGCCCCGCTGGCCACGGTGCCGGCGAAGGGGTAGAGGTTGACGATGACGAGATCGAAGGGTTCGATCTCGAGCTCATCGAGCTGGCTGAGGTGGTCGGCCTTGCGCGTATCGGCGAGGATTCCGGCGTGCACCCGCGGGTGCAGGGTCTTGACCCGTCCTTCGAGGCATTCGGGGAACCCTGTCAGCTCTTCGACCCTCGTGACCTCGGCACCCGCCTCGGCGATCTTAACAGCCGTCGATCCGGTGGACACGATCTGGACTCCGGCGGCGGCGAGTCCGCGGGCCAGGTCCTCCAGACCGGTCTTGTCGTAGACGCTGATGAGCGCTCTTCTGATCGCGCGGGTTCCTGTCACAGGTCCTCCTTGAAGGCTCGGTTGCCGATCCGTATGGGACATCGGCGGGTGGTCAGATCGGGGCCGCCGCCGAGGTGGCATATCCACGGACATGCCGACCGTCGATGACGAGGTCATGGTGGGCGAGATGAGCGAGAAGTCGAACGAGTTCGACTCTCTCACGGGCTTTGATGCGCTCGTGCACGGTGTCCTCGGTGTCCTCATCGGTGATCGGCACGGCGTATTGGGTGATGATCGGTCCGGTGTCGACGCCGGCGTCGACGAGGTGGATGGTCCCACCGGTGATCCGGACACCGTGAGCCAGCGCGTCCCTGACTCCGTAGGCTCCTGGGAAGGCTGGCAGCAGGGCCGGATGCGTGTTGATGATGCGATTGTCGAAGGCGGCGATGAACGAGGCGCCGAGGATGCGCATGAATCCGGCCGAGACGACCCAGTCGGGACGGTACTCGGCCACGATATCGCGGAGGCGGAGGTTCCAATCGTCACGGTCCGCGCAGTCCTTCGGGCTGAGCACGAAGGTGGGCACAGAGTGCGCGCGGGCCCTCTCGAGGACACCGGCGGACGGGGAGTCCGAGCCGATGGCTGCGATCTCGACTCCGTGGTCACCGGGGTCGCCGGGCCCTGACTCGGCAAACGCATCGAGGACTGCCTGCGTGAGGGTACCGGAGCCGGAGGCCAGAAGAACGATGCGCACCCAGCCATTCTAACGGCTGTCGCCCCCGTCGCCGCCCAGGCCCACCCGCCAAGGCATTTGTCAGTCGACTGTGAGAAACTAGCGGGGTGACGTCACCAAACAGCACCGAAGAGAAGAACGCGCCGACTCCGGACGAGGAGAAGCAGGCCGCACCCGCGCGGCATGGTCTCGTCCTGATCCTGCTGATCCTCGCATCGGTCCTGACGTTCACCTACCCGCTGCCGTTCAAACTCGCGGCCATCGCCTTCGCCATCGCCGCCGTTGTCTGGTCGGTCCGCTACATCATCGCCGTGGTCAGGACGAAGCAGAAGCGCAACATGTCTCTGGGCATCCTCGGCGGACTGCTGAGCATCTATCTCATCTTCTCGACGATGTCCTCGGTCGTTCTGTGGCCGGTTCAGACCAAGTACGAGGAATGTGTTCGCGATGCGATCACCCAGCAGGCGCAGCTCTCGTGCACGAGCGATTACCAGACCGGTCTCGGCGATTGGTTCAAGCAGATCACCGGTCAGGACCTCAACATTCCCGGCACGAACTGAGTCTTCGCGGTCTGCGCGCGAACTTCCAAGTGTTCTGATCGTCGAGGTCACCTGAATTTACGGGTGTTCTGATCGTCGGGCACCCTGAACTTCCGGGTATTCTACCGAGTCTCGTCCTCGGTCTCTTCGGCAAGGACGTCATCGGCGTCGATCGCAGAGTCGTCGATCGCGGCCTCATCGTCATCGATGTCCTGATCTGCGGCATCCGAGTTCGCACCGTACTGCATGTGCGAGAGCTTCGTCAGCGCCAATCCCCCGCACAGCCCCACACCGATCCACGCCGTGACAGCGAGTCCGGCGGTCAGTGCCGAAGGCCCGAAGTCCGAGAGTCCGAGCGGACCCATGGCACCGCTGGAGAACAGGGCGAGGACCTCGAAGATGACGAAGCTGCAGGCCAGCGCGACTCCCAGTCCGGGCCATGAGGACTCCATCACCGCGCGGGCTCGTTCGCGGCCGAGGATCACACTGAGCAGGCCCAGCAGGACGAGCAGCACGGGGGCCGCGGCGGTCCACGCCGGATACCCCTCGGTGAGCAACTGCAGAACGGGCACATCAGGAACCGGGCCCGGGCTCGGATGGAAGACCGAGCTCGGCCCGTCCCCGCCGATCGCCACTCCTGTGCCGGCGACCCAGGACAGGGCCGAGAAGAGAGCCCCGGGAGCGAAGAGGACCTGGAGGATGAGCAGGCCGATTCCCGCGGCTGCCGGGGAGCTGTAGCTCTGCAGCGTCTCCGCCGCATCGTCCCAGCGCAGAGCGAGACCCGCGCCGATGATGACGACCGAGAGGATCAGCGAGCCCCACAGGAGTCTGCGGCACAGTCGCACCCCGGTGTCCCAGGTGTCGGGGGCGATCACCCGCAGGCCGGGGATGTCCCAGACACCGCGCGCCCAGATGAATCCCACGGCGAGCGCAGAGACCGAGAAGAGGAGGAGTCGGAGGAATCCGAAGGGGGTCACGACGGCCTGCCCGAGCACCAGCGCCAGGACGAGAAGAGGCACCACATAGGCGAGGACGAATCCGCCGAAGGACAGTGCGATGGTCTTCCACCACTGCGCCGCATCGTCATCGATCGCCGCCTGGTCGTCCCCGGAGACCGAGGTGACCAGACGCTTGGCACCGAAAGCGACCAAGAGCCACACACCGAAGGAGACGAGGCTCGGGGCCAGAGAGAAGTCGAATCCGATGGTCGATACGCTCAGCCCGTGCACGACCGACCAGAGGGCGAAGGCCCATTCGGGAATGATCGAGTACGGCAGCTGCGAGCCGAGTCCGATGATCCAGAAGATCGTGGCGACGACGAAGGCTGAGGGCACGACGATGAGGTCGATCCTGAGAGCCTCCAGCAGTCCCAGCAGGACCGGGTGGCGAGTGGTGTGAGGATGTGGAGAAGTGTGCATCAGTACCATTTTCGCTGACGTCGTGCTCGCTTCTCGGTATTGACCACGCGATTCCCACTCGCGGGAAGTACAATTGCGCCAGGACAGGCTTGCAAACACGAAGGATGAATCCAGCGATGAGCAACGGGAACGATCAGCCCAATTTCCCGCCACCTCCCAGCAACCCCCCGAGCAACGGCAACACGGGTACTGGTGCGGAGACCCCGGCGGATGACCACATTGAGGATTCGACCACGGCCGGCGACACCAACGATGCCACGCAGGCGATGCCCTTTCCCTCCTTCGGTGAGGACGCGCAGACCTACGGCGAAGATCAGCCCTCCGACCAGGCGGCTGACCAAGCATCTGACCAAGCGCAGACCTCTGACCAGGAACCGCAGGCACCGTCCTCCACTGACGCTCCGCAGGCCCCGTCCTACACGGACGGCCAGGCTCCCCCGCTGAACTCCGCGCAGAGCTCGGCTCCCTCCGAACCGAACGAAGCACCGCAGTACGGTCCCGGAGCCCAGCAGCCCGGTCCGTACTCGGGCGGCCAGCAGGCCGGCCAGTACCAGCCGAACCAGCAGCAGGGAAATCAGTACCAGGACAATCAGTACCAGGCCAGCCCGTACCAGGGTGGTCAGTACCAGGGCGGTGCCCCCTACCCCGGTGGAGCCGGCTATGGGTCGGCGCAGTCCGCACCCGGCCAGGCAGGCTCCCAGCCGAACGGCCAGTACCCGACCGGCTCCGGCCCGGACGCCCAGCGCACCGGTTCCGGCCCCGGCGGTTCGCAGGCGATTCCGCAGCCCGCTCCGGCACCGGGATTCGCCGGCGCTCAGGCCGGCACCGCCACTCTCGCCGAGACCCGCCCGGAGCGCAAGAAGAGCCGACTTCCCCTGTTCATCGCTCTGGGCTCGGTTGCGCTCGTCATCGTCCTCGTGCTCGTCGGATTCCTCGTCGTGCACAATGTCAACAAGAACAACTACGGCCCGGATCAGGTCGCCGAGGACTATGTCTCGGCACTGAGCGAGGGCGATTTCGCTGCGGCGGAGAAGATCGCCCCGTCACCGCGACCCGAGGGCACCAACCTCGATCTGCTGTCGAAGAACTTCACCGATGCCTCCACGGCGAAGATCGAGAACGCGAAGGTCGATTCCTCCCAGGTCGACGGAGATAACGGCACGGTCGTCGTGTCCTACGATCTCGACGGCAGCACCTACAACGTCGAACTGACCGCGAAGAAGGACGGGAAGCAGGACCTGTTCTTCGACAAGTGGACACTGACCGGACCCGCTCTCAACGTCATCTCCCTCGACATTCCCGCCGCCGATGGACTCTCGGTCAACGGCGAGGACTACAAGGCCAAGGCGGGCACCACCTCGTTCGCGGTCTACCCGGGCAACTACGACTTCCAGATCCCGTCCAGCAAGTGGGTCAGCGAGGCCCAGGACACCGCGGCGGTCAACTTCCCACAGGCCTTCGCCCCCGGCAGCGAGCCGAACACCGATCAGGTGTCCCCGACCACTCTCAACCTCGACCTCTCCCCCACGGATGACTTCCAGAAGGAAGTTCAGAAGCAGGTCGAGGCCGAACTCAAGAAGTGCTTCGACAACAAGAGCATCGAACCGAAGTGCGACTTCATCAAGTTCGATCCGACCGAGATCCCGGTCGGCGGCAGCGACGACAAGCTCGATGATCTGGCCAAGAAGGACACCGCGAAGTGGAACATGAAGGACATGCCCAAGGTCAAGGCAGACTTCGGCTCCGGTGACACGAACACCGGGTCGTTCTTCACGGAGAAGCCGGGCAAGTTCGACTTCACCGTGCAGGGCAAGAAGGCCGGGTCTTCGTACTTCTCCAACGGCAACACCCTGTCGGTCTCCGGCAGCGTGAAGATCAACGGGGACAAGCTCGAGGTCGAGTTCTTCGACTTCTGATCGATCCCACGCAGAGGCGGGGCGAACCATTCGGTTCGCCCCGCCTTCTCTATTCCGTCCAGCCCCGCTCCGGCTGTGCTCTCAGCCCAGCTCCGCCCGCTTCGGCAGCTCGATGTCCGCCTCTGCTTCGAACCATGCACCGGCGGCCATGACGACCTCGTCGGCGAACCGGCGTCCGGAGATCTGCGCCCCGACCGTCCGTCCGTCGGCGGTGAAGCCGGCGAGCACGGTCGCCGCCGGCTGTTCGGACATGTTGTAGGGCATGGTGAAGCCGATATGCCCCATCGGTTCGTGGACCTGCGGAAAGGGCATCGGCTGCTCAGCGGGGAAGGCCCCATCCGGAGCGGTCGGCGAGATCACGAGATCGAAGCCAGCCGTGGCGGCCACGGTGCACCGGCGGATCTCCTGCACACTGTTGTAGCACTCCATGAGTCGCAGGCCCGTGACATCGGCCCCGCCCTGCGCCCACGCCTGGATGTAGGGCAGGATGAGCGCCTGCTCCTCGACGGGCAGCGCCCGCAGATCGTTCCATGATCGGACCCGCCAGAACAGGTCCATGTCGGTGAGCAGGTCGTCATCGATGAAGGCCTCGACCGTCTCGACCTCGGCACCGGCCCGAGCGAAACGATCGGCCGCCTCGGCGATGATCCGCACGGTCTCCGAGGTGGCCGGAACGCCGCAGCCCGCGTCGAGCTGGAGTCCGATCCGCATCCCCCGTGGAGAGAACCCGGATGGACCCCCACCGGGCAGCGCACCCTGGTCATCGGTGGCGAAGCGCGGCAGGCGCGAAAAATCCCGGTCATCGGGGGCTGAGATGATGTCCATCGCAGCCTTGACGTCGGCCATGGTTCGCGCGAGCGGTCCGGCGCAGCGTCCCATGTACGGAGCGTCGAGGGGCACTCGGCCGAAGCTGGGTTTGAGTCCGGCCAGCCCCAGCCAGGTGCAGGGCAGTCTGATCGATCCGCCGATGTCGGAGCCGATGTGGATGGGCCCGTATCCGGCGGCGGCCGCGGCCCCAGCGCCGGCACTTGATCCCCCGGTCGTCAGGCTCGGATCCAGCGGTGAGCGGGTGATCCCGTGG
This sequence comes from Brevibacterium sp. GP-SGM9, assembly GCF_047300845.1. NCBI lineage: Bacteria > Bacillati > Actinomycetota > Actinomycetes > Micrococcales > Brevibacteriaceae > Brevibacterium > Brevibacterium sp. GP-SGM9. The sequence goes on from NZ_CP178563.1 coordinate 1,096,691, forward strand.
AGGGAGGAGACCCCGGAGGAGAGCATCCCCCAGTCCGGCATGGTCGTGGATCCGAGGATCACGGCCCCGGCTTCCTCGAGTCGTTCGGTGATCGGCGCATCGTGGGTCGAGACCGGGACCTCAACCCAGGCGTGGCCGCTGGGCATGGGCACACCGCGACGGGCGATGTTCTCCTTGATCGTCACCGGGACGCCGTCGAGAGGACCGAGGGGTCGGCCTTCCCGCCAGCGTTCGGCACTGGCTTCGGCGGCGCTGCGGGAGCGTTCGTCGTCGCGGTGGTGGAGGGCGTTGATGACCGGTTCCCAGTCGTCCATCCTCTCCACGACTGCGGCGTGGACCTCGCGGGGGTCGACATCTCCGGTCGCGAATCCTGCGGTCAGTGCCGCCGCGGTGTGGTCGGCAAGGGTGTAGGTGCTCAAGTGCCGTCCTCTCTCTTCTGCATTCGTGTCGACGGGATCGCAGCGTGGTCAGGTTCGCGCTGCGAGTGCTCCCGCCAGGCTGGGGGTGGCTGCGATGAGTTTACGGGTGTAGTCCTCGCGGGGATCGGCGTAGATGTCTTCGGTCGCGCCGGCTTCGACGATTCCGCCGTCCTTCATCACGATGACCTCAGAGCACAGGTGACGGACGACGCCCAGGTCGTGGGAGACGAACAGCAGCGTCAGCGCGTAGTCGTCGACGAGATCGGTGAGCAGATTGAGTACCTGCGCACGGACGGAGACGTCAAGTGCGGACACGGGTTCATCGGCGACGAGGATGCGAGGGCGGGTGACCAGGGCGCGGGCGATGGAGATCCGCTGCCGCTGTCCTCCGGAGAACTGGTGCGGGTAGCGTCGCATCGATGAGGGGTCGAGGTCGACGGCTCGCAGCATCTCCTCGACCCGGCCGGTGCGTTCATCGCCGGGCACTCCCGCAGCGACGAGCGGCTCTGCCACGATGTCCTCCACCCGCATCCGCGGGTCGAGGGAGGCGAAGGGATCCTGGAAGACGATCTGGAGGTTCTCTCGCAGCCTCCGCAGCGCCGAGGTGCTCGCCGATTCGACGCGGATGTCCCCGACCCGCACGTGTCCGGAGGTGGGCCGGTCGAGTCCGGAGAGGATATTGAGCAGAGTCGATTTGCCCGATCCGGATTCGCCGACGATGCCCAGTCGGCTGCCCGCGGCGACGCTGACGTCGATGCCGCCCAGGGCCTGCACCGCCGCCCTGCGCCGGAGCAGCAGTCCCCGTGGGCGGAACAGCTTGGTCACCCCGGTGACCTCGATGAGCGCACCCTGTTCCGACGCCGAGGCAGTGCCCGACGACGGGGCGGTGCCCGACGACGGGGCGGTGCCCGACGCCGAGGTGGTGCCGGGGTGCACCCGGTCGACGACGTCTGCTGCGCCGTCCGAACGCACTGCCCCATCCGAGCGTCCTGCGCAGTCCGAGCGTCCTGCCCCATCCGAGCACACCGCCCCGTCGGCCGCTGCGAGCGCCGCCCTGCCCCGGGGCGCCGGCGCATCCCCCGGCCCGGAGTACCGCAGCGCCGTGCGCAGCGTGAACAGCTTCCCGTTCTCATCGGTGGCCTCGAGGTCGGAGGAGGCGAGGAGTCCGCGCGTGTACTCGTGCCGCGGGTTCGTGAAGATCTCCTCCACGCTGCCGGTCTCGACGATCCGGCCCGCGTTCATCACGATCACCCGGTCGCAGATTCCGGCGACCACCGCGAGGTCGTGAGTGATGAACAGGAGACCGGCCTCCACCGCATCCACACGTTCGGCGATGAGTTCGAGCATGTGCTTCTGCACGGTGACGTCGAGGGCCGTGGTCGGTTCGTCGCAGATGAGCAGCCGGGGCGAGTTCGCCAGGGCGATCGCGAGCATCACGCGCTGTCGCTGACCCCCGGAGAGCTGATGCGGGTAGGCGAAGCGGGCACCGTCGGGATCGGGCATGTGCACACTCGTCAGGAGGTCACGGACCCGCCGGGGAATCTCGGCACGGCTCGCACCGCCGTGGATGCGCAGCACCTCGGCGATCTGGTCACCGATGCGCATGAGCGGGTTGAGTGCGCTCATCGGCTCCTGGAACACCATCGACACGAGGTCCGAACGCATCCGGGCCAGCCGCGATTCCTTCGCCTCGAGGACGTTGCCCTCGAAGCCGGCGAGGCTGACGGTTCCACCGGCGTGCAGCTCCTCGGGCAGCAGACCCATGACGGAGGAGGCGGTCAGTGACTTCCCCGAACCGGATTCGCCGATCAGGCCAACCCGCTCCCCCGGCGCCAGCGACAGGGACACCTCGGAGAGCACCGGGGTCTGACTGCCCGCAGGGGTAATGCTCAGATCGCGGATCTCGAGCAGCTGCTCAGCCACGGCGGACCTCCATCTTCGGGTCGAAGCGGTCGCGCAGACCATCGCCGAGCAGGTTGAAGCCGAGCACGGCCAGGGCGATGAACAGTCCCGGCCACAGCGCCAGCTCGGGGTGGGTGGAGAGGAACTGCTGGGACTCCTGCAGCATCCGCCCCCAGGAGGGGACGGGAGCCTGGGTGCCGAGTCCGAGGAAGGACAGCCCCGCCTCGGCGAGGACGGAGATCGCGAAGGCCACGGAGGCCTGGACGATGACCATGCCGGCGATGTTCGGCAGCACGTGGACGACGGCGATGGCGGGCGCGCTGCGGTTCGAGGCCTTCGCGGCGCGCACGTATTCGGAGCCGAGCACCTGCATGGTGCCTGATCGGGCGACGCGAGCGAAGCCGGGGATCGCGGCGATGCCGACGGCGACCATCGCCGGCCCGGTTCCGGGTTGGTAGACGGCGGCGAAGATGATCGCCAGCAGCAGCGCGGGGAAGGCCAGGAGGATGTCGTTGGCGCGCATGATCACCGCTCCCAGCCACACGCCCCACGGGTACTGGGCGACGACGGCTGCGATGATCCCGATCGGGGTGCCGATGAGCAGGGCGATGCCGACGGCGACGAGACCGACCATGAGGGTGATCCGGGCGCCGTACATCACCCAGGTCAGGGTGTCGCGCCCGAACTTGTCCGTGCCCAGCGGGTGTTCGAGGCTCGAGGACTGCAGTCGGGCGACGGGGTCGACGGCGCTGGGGTCGTAGGGGGTCCACACGAAGGAGACGAGCGCCAGAAGGACGATGAGGAGGACGAGGATCGCTCCGATGATCATCGACGCATTCGCTCGCAGTCCTCCCCCGCGGCGCCCGATGGCATGAGTCCTCGTGGTGCCGGCTGCGGGCGTCCCATCGGCGTGGACGGCAGCGCGGGGGTTCGTCTCCCCCGCCGAGGTGGGGCTCGGGTTCTCGTTCATGCGGCGTTCCGGATCCGGGGGTCGACTACGGGCACGAGGATGTCGACGATGAGGTTGATGATGAGCACGAGGAGGACGAGGACCATGACGATGCCCTGCACCGCGAGCAGGTCGCGGTTGGCCACGGCGCGGACGAGCTCGGAGCCGATGCCGGGGATGACGAAGATCTGTTCGATGATGACGGCGCCGACGAGCAGGGTCGCCAGCTGCACTCCCGCGACGGTGATGACCGGGATCGCGGCATTGCGTAGCCCGTGGGCGAACAGTGCCTTGGTCCTCGTCAGCCCTTTGGCGCGGGCGGTGCGGATATAGTCCTCGCGCATCACATCGAGGACCGCGGAGCGCACGTAGCGGGTGAGGATCGCGGCCTGGACGAGGGCGAGGGAGACGACGGGCAGGACGAGCCGAGCGAGGAATCCGCCGAAGCCTTCGATCGGGGCCATCCAGCCCTGGGAGGGAAACCAGCCCAAGGTCAGGGAGAAGACGATGACGAGGATGATCGCGGCGAGGAAGTTCGGGACGGCGATGCCGATCTGGCTGAGCGCGGAGATCGTCACCCCGATCCAGTTGCGCTGTTCGAGGGCGGCGAAGGTGCCCAGCGGCACGGCGATGACGATGGCCAGGGCGATCGCGGCGACGACGAGGATGCCCGTGACCTGGACGCTGCCTACGATCACCGGGGTGATGGCGGCACCGGTGACGTAGGAGGTGCCGAAGTCCCCGCCGAGCATCCCGGTCACCCAGCCCAGGTAGCGGGTGGCCGGAGGCTGGTCGAGGCCGTATTGGGCCTCGAGCGCGGCCACCGCCTCAGGGGTGGCGTTGGTGCCCAGGGCGACTTGCGCGGCGTTGCCGGGCAGGACGCTCATGAGTGCGAAGACCACCACCGAGGCGACGATGAGCGCGAGTGCGAACTGGAGCGCACGATTGGCCACATAGGTGAGCATGGGAGGCTGTGCTCAGTTCCAGCTGAGATCCGCGATCCGGAAGGCGTCGGAGACCCGGTTGGCGGGGATGCCCGCGACATCGGCCTTGGCGATGACGAGGTTCGGGAACAGGAACAGGAAGTCAGAGGCCGCGTCCTCGGTGATCGTCTTGGCGATCTCCTTCATCCCGGAGATGTACTCTTCCTCGGTGCCGGTGTCGGCCTTCTCCGCGATCTTCGCGGTCTTCGCATCGTCGTAGCCGATGTAGTAGTCCTTCGAGAAGACGGTGAGGATGTCGCGGGGTTCTGCGTGGTTGATCACCGACATGTCGAAGTCGTGTTCGGTGAAGGTCTTGTCCAACCACACCGCGGGGAACTCCTGGGTCTCGATCTTCGCAGTGAGTCCGACCTCCTCGAGCTGGGAGGACACGATCTCGGAGATCGCCTTCGCATAGGGCAGGTTGGGGACGGTGAAGGCGAATTCCTCCCCGTCGATACCTGCCTCCTTGACGAGTTCCTTCGCCTTCTCCGGGTCGTAGTCCCACACCGAGGTGAGGTCTTCGTAGTAGGGATCGGTCGGTGGGACCATCGACCCGATGAGCTCCCCGTAGCCGGCCCAGGCGGTGTCGAGCACGGCCTTGCGGTCGATGGCGTGCATGACCGCTTCTCGGGCCGCCTTGTCCTTGAAGATGCCTTCGGCATTGTTCATCGACAGCACGACCTCGCCGTTCGTGGTCCCGGAGACGATCTGATAGTCGCTGCTCTGGAACTCTCCGGCGAGTTCGGGGGCCTGGAGGTTCGAGACCACGTCGATCTCACCGGACTTCAGCGCGTTCGAGGCGGAGACGGCATCCTTGAAGTATTTGAACTGGACGTTCTGGACTGCAGGCGCTTCGCCCCAGTAGTCGTCTCTGGCGGTGAAGTCGATGGACTGGCCGCGATTGAACTTCTCGATCTCGAAGGGTCCGGTGCCGATGGCCTCATTGGCCAGGTCGCCGGTGCCCTCGGTGTCGAAGACCGCGCCGACGAGGCTGGTGAGGTTGAACAGCCAGGTGTTCGAGGGCTTCTTCAGCGTGATCTCGACGGTGGCGTCATCGGGGGTGTCGATGGAGTCGACGATGTCCATCTTCGACTTCAGTGCGTTCTTCCAGTCCTTCTGCACACGTTCGTAGGAGAACTTCACGTCCTCGCTGGTGAAATCGGCACCGTTGGAGAATTTCACGCCTTCCTGCAGGTGGAAGGTGTAGGTCTTGCGGTCGTCGGAGACGTCCCAGTCCTCGGCCAGCGCCGGTTGGATCTCGCCTTCGCCGTCGACGCGGACGAGCGATTCGTAGACGTTCTCCATCAGGGCTTCGGGAATCGCGACGCCCGAGGTGGAGGTGAAGTCGAGGTTGACGGGTTCGGCGGTGAAGGCGATCGTCATCGAATCCTTCTTCGCAGCATCCTCACCGGAGTCCGAAGCCCCCGCCGAGCAGGCCGTCAGGAACAGGCTTGTGGCGGCTGCTGCCGCCACCCACGCCATGATGCGCGGAGTCTTCATCGCTCTCCTCGTTTCGCCGGTCCCGCAGCGGGGATCCTGAGCCCTCTGACCACGGTGAACGAGTTCGTCACCGGGCATGCTCAGAGTCTAACCGAAGATCTCAGCAGACGAGGCGGTCCTGTTCACATGGCGGCCGGAGGCGGTGTCCCCTTCCCTGAGGCGGCATCCCCTGCCCTGAAGCCCGGCTTCAGAGTCCCGACTGTTCGGCGAGGATCGCGGCGAGCTTGTCGAAGGCGACCCTGCGGTGGGAGCGGGAGTTCTTCTCCTCCGCGCTCATCTCGGCGGCGCTGAGTTCGGAGCCTTCGGGGACGAAGATCGGATCGTAGCCGAATCCGTTCTCTCCGGCCGGGGCGGTGGCGAGGCGCCCGGGCATGACGCCCTCGGCGGTGAACTCGCGTCCGTCGGCGGTCACGGCGGCCGCGGCGCAGCGGAACTGGGCCCCACGGTGTTCGGCGGCGATGTCGGAGAGCTGAGCCAGGAGCAGGTCGAGATTCGCTCGGTCGTCGCCGTGCCGGCCCGACCAGCGGGCAGAGAAGATGCCGGGAGCCCCGCCGAGCACGTCGACGGCGATACCCGAATCATCGGCGATGGCCGTGAGACCGGTTCCCGCGGCCGCGGCACGGGCCTTGATCAGGGCGTTCTCGGCGAAGGTCACTCCGGTCTCCGGAACGTCTCCGAGTCCCATCTCGCCGGCGGTCCTCACCTCGGTGCCTGCGCCGAGGGCGGGGGTCAGGATGGCGAGGAGTTCGCGCTTCTTCCCCTCGTTGTGGGTGGCGAGGACGAAGGTGGTCATCGGGCCAGGACCTCGGACTGGATGGCGGTGAGATCGGTGCAGCCCTTGGCCGCGAGGTCGAGCAGCGCGCCGAGTTCGTCCCGGTCGAAGGGTGCGCCTTCGGCGGTGCCCTGGACCTCGACGAACTTCCCGGAGCCGGTCATCACGACGTTCATATCGGTCTCGGCCGTCGAATCCTCGACATAGGGCAGGTCGAGGACCGGTTCGCCGCCCACGATGCCGACGCTGATCGCCGCGATCGAATCGGTGATCGGGTTGTGCGCGGCGGGGATGATGCCGGTCGAGCGTCCCTTGTCGATGGCGTCGGCCAGCGCCACATAGGCCCCGGTGATCGAGGCGGTCCGAGTCCCGCCGTCGGCCTGGAGGACATCGCAGTCGAGGACGAGCGTGTTCTCTCCGAGCTTGTCGAGATCGATGATCGCACGCAGGCTGCGGCCGATGAGCCGGGAGATCTCGTGGGTGCGCCCACCGAGCTTGCCCTTGACGGACTCGCGGGTGTTGCGGGAGTCGGTGGCGCGCGGGAGCATCGCGTATTCGGCGGTCACCCAGCCGCGTCCCTGACCTTTGAGCCACCGGGGCACACCGGCGGTCAGTGAGGCCGCGCAGAGCACACGGGTGTTGCCGAACTCCACGAGCGCGGAGCCTTCGGCGGTGTTGATCCAGTTGCGGGTGATCGTCACTTCGCGGAGTTCATCGGCCTTGCGTCCATCTGCGCGCACTGTCTGCCTCTTTCGATTCTCGGTTGATTGGATTCGTGCCGGATCGTCTGACTCTGAGGCTCCGGGCCCTGAGTCAGAGGGTCCAGCTGGCCCCGGGCTTGGCGAGCTCGATCGGTCCCCGGTATTCGCCGGCGGCCTCGCCGCGGACGATCGAGCAGTCGGTCCAGGACGGAATGTGGGTGAGCACGAGCGCTGCCGCCTCGGCGGTCTGGGCGACACGTCCGGCGCGTCGGCCGGTCAGGTGGATGCCGCGGGCGGTGTCGCGGTCCTCCTGGAAGGCGGCTTCGCAGAGGAACAGGTCGGCGCCCCGTGCGGCCTCGACGAGGTTCTCGCATTCGTCGCTGTCACCGGAATAGGTGATGACGTGGCCCTGGGCGTCGGTGATGCGCAGTGCATAGGCCTCGACGGGGTGGTCGACGAGGAAGCTCTCGACCCGCAGACTGCCGATCTGGTGGCTGTCCCCGTGGTCGATGTCGAAGAATTCGAAGGCATGGGACAGGTCCGAGTCGTCGCCGCCGTTGGCGACCGGGGACTTGCCCGGGTCCGTGTAGTAGGCCCGGGTCAGTCTCTCCTGCGCGCCGGCCGGTGCGTAGACGGGGGTGCGGGTGCGGATCGTCCCGGTGTCGGTGATGTCTCCGTTGAAGAATCTCGGGTCGAAGCAGCGCTTGACGTAGAGACCGGTCATGTCCATGCAGTGATCGGGATGGAGGTGGCTGAGCACGACCGCGTCCAGCGCATCCGTGTCGATGACGGCCTGGAGCGGGCTGAGCGCGCCCGACCCGAGGTCGAGAACGATGCGGGTCGGCGATTCCTCGTCGGTTTCGATGAGGTAGCAGCTGGCGGCGGAGTTCGGTCCGGGAAAGGATCCGGAGGTGCCGATGGCGGTGAGCTTCATCGCTCCTCCCCGTCCTGCATTCCCTCGAGCAGGGTCGTCGTCAGTCGATCCTGGATCCAGGTCAAGAAGTCGTAGAGGGTCAGGGTCAGCTCTTCGGACTCCCCGAGGTCCGCCCGGTTGGCGTACATCGCCTCCTGCGTCTCTTCGGTGTCGATGCCGAGGCGGACGGCGAGGACGAGACGCAGATCGTTGAGGCCCTTCATCCAGGCGAGCACTTCATCGCGGCTGAGGGTGATCGATTCGCCTCGGCCCAGACCTGTCATCACGATGCGCACATTGTGGGCCTTGGCCTGTTTGAGGTCGAACTCGGTGAGCCGCCGGAACTCCTCGGAGCGTTCGGCGTCCTCGGGGTCGACATCGGGGAACAGCCGCAGCAGGGCCGGGTCCTCGGGGCGCGGACGCTCGACGAGGCCGAGCCGCGCCTCCCAGTTCTCCGAGTCGGGGCTGTCGTCACCCTCGTCGCCTTCCTGTCCTTCGGAGAGCAGTGCCGCGAGGTCGGAGAAGACGGTGAGCATGAGGGAACGTTCGTTGTCCTCGAGCTTGAGGACGACATCGTCCCCTCGAGCGTCAATGGCTGCCATGTGTCAGTCGGATCCTGTTTCGGGTTGGCACGCGGCCCACAGACCGAACTCGTGCATCGCTTGGGTGTCGCGCTCCATGGCTTCGCGCCCTCCCGTGGCGACCACGGACCGGCCCTTCTCGTGGACTTCGAGCATGAGCGCGTGGGACTTCTCGGTGGAGTACCCGAAGTAGCTCTGGAATACGTAGCTGACATAGCTCATGAGATTGACCGGGTCGTTGAAGACTACGGTCTTCCAGGGCTTGGCCAGATCCTCCGCAGGCCGGACGTCGACCTCCGGCTCCAGAACTGGTGTCGTTGGATTGCTCACCTTTCCAGCTTACGGCAGAACACAGACGCTGTCGTGACGTAAGATCGCGCCTATGAGTGATCTCACACGCGCTGATTCGACTGCCTTCTTCACCGATCAGTACGAATTGACAATGGTGCAGGCCGCCTTGGAATCGGGCGCCGCTCACCGCAGGAGCCTGTTCGAAGTCTTCGGTCGCAGCCTGCCCGCCGGTCGCCGCTACGGAGTCGTCGCCGGCACCGGTCGGATCCTCGAGATGATCAGGGACTTCCGCTTCGACGATGCGGAGCTGTCCTACCTCAGCCGGGAGCAGATCGTCGATGCGCGGACCATCGACTGGCTCGCGAACTACTCGTTCTCGGGCACCATCCGCGGATATGCCGAGGGCGAGATCTACTTCCCGGGTTCCCCGCTGCTCACGATCGAGGCGAACTTCGCCGAGGGCGTCATCCTCGAAACGCTCATCCTCTCAGCGATGAACTACGACTGCGCGGTCGCCTCGGCGGCCTCTCGCATGGCGCAGGCGGCCGGCGACCGGCCCTGCGCGGAAATGGGCGGGCGACGGACGAACGAGCACGCCGCCGTCGCCGCGGCGCGGGCCGCTGTGATCGGCGGTTTCGCCTCCACCTCGAACCTCGCAGCGGGACTCAAGTACGGGCTGCGCACGATCGGCACCTCTGCCCATTCGTTCACCCTCCTCCATGACTCGGAGCGGGAGGCCTTCGCCGCGCAGCTGAAGTCACTCGGCACCGACACCACCCTTCTGCTCGACACCTACGACGTCGAGGAGGCGCTGGCGACCGCGATCGATCTCGCCGGCAATCGGCTGGGCGGGGTGCGCATCGACTCGGGCGACCTCGTCGAACAGGCCAGTGAGGTCCGAGCCGGCCTCGACCGCCTCGGCGCCCATGACACCACCATCACCGTGACCAGCGATCTCGACGAATACGCGATCGCGGCACTGGCGGCCTCCCCCGTCGACTCCTATGGGGTCGGCACCCGCGTGGTCACGGGTTCGGGCGCCCCGGCGGCGGGGCTGGTGTACAAACTGGTCGCCCGCGCCGACGAAGCGGGAACGTGGACCGCGGTGGCGAAGAATTCGACGGGCAAACCCTCCCGCGGCGGGCACAAGGACGCCCTGCGGATCATCGACGGGGCCATCGCCGTCGAGGAGGCCGTCGGAATTCCCACCCTGCCCGACGATCTCGGTGACGGTCGGGCCCTGAGCGTCGACCTCGTCGTCAACGGGGAGATCGACGACTCGTTCATCGGACCCGACGGCGTGACGAAAGCGTGCGCCAGGCACGATGAATCCCTGGCCGAGCTGCCGCGATCGGCGCGGCGGCTGCAGGACGGGGAACCGGCGATTCCGACCGTGTTCTACCAGGGCTGAGGGCTCTTCCCGCGGCTGACACTGCCCGGGACGGGGAACTCCGGCGCCCGGCTCTCACTTCTTGCCGACGAACCAGCCCTGCAGCTTGGCGATCCTCGCCTGGATCTGTTCCCGGGTGGCTTGGGCGACGGCCGGACCGCCGCAGGCTTTGCGGAGTTCGACGTGGACGGCCTTGTGCGGTGTACCCGTCCGCCTCGACCAGGCCCCGACGAGGCTCTGGAGCTGATTGCGCTCCTCCTTCATCGCCCGGTGGTCGAGTTCGCTCGTCTCGACTTCGGGCGCCGGCGGTGCCGCTGCGGTCTTCCGCTGGGCCTGCCTGGCCTGCTGGGTGCGCAGGAGTTCGTGGACCTGGTCGGGTTCGAGCAGGCCGGGGATGCCGATGAAGTCGAGTTCGTCTTCGGAGCCGATCGCTCCGCCGGTGCCGAATTCGCCGCCGTCGAAGAGCACCCGGTCGAACAGGGCTTCGGCGCCGAGGGCTTCGAAGGAGCCGAGCTGGTCAGCCGAGGCGCCTTCGCTCCGGTTGGCCTGCTCCATGGCCTGTTCGTCGAAGACGACGACATCGTTCTCGTCCTCGTTCTTCGGGCGGTCGAGCGCGTGGTCGCGTTCGACCTCCATCGTGTTAGCCAGGGCCAGCAGGATCGGCACGGAGGGCAGGAACACCGAGGCGGTCTCTCCGCGTTTGCGGGCACGGACGAAACGTCCGATGGCCTGGGCGAAGAACAGCGGGGTCGACGAGGAGGTCGCGTAGACCCCGACGCACAGTCGGGGCACGTCGACGCCTTCGGAGACCATCCGGACGGCGACCATCCACCGGTCGGTCGAGTTCTGGAACTTCTCGATCCGCTCGGAGGCACCGACTTCGTCGGAGAGTACGACGGTCGGCTTCTCGCCGGTGATCTCGTGCAGGCGCTTCGCGTAGGCGCGGGCGGACTCCTGATCGGTGGCGATGACGAGTCCGCCGGCGTCATGGACGGTGCGTCGCACCTCGGTCAGCCGGAGGTCCGCGGCCTTGAGCACGGCGGGGATCCAGTCGCCCTTCGGGTCGAGGGCGGTCCGCCATGCCTGGGCGTTGATGTCCTTCGTCGTCTCCTCGCCGAGGACGTGGGACATCTCGTCACCGGCCTTCGTCCGCCAGGACATGGCGCCGGCGTAGGCGAGGAAGAGCACGGGGCGGACGACGGAGTCCTTCAGGGCTCGTCCGTATCCATAGGAGTAGTCCGCCACCGAGGTGCGGATCCCGTTCTCGTCCGGCGCATAGGTGACGAACGGGATCGGCGAGGTGTCCGAGCGGAACGGCGTACCGGTCAGGGAGAGTCGGCGAACGGCCGGGCCGAAGGCCTCCCGTACGGCGTCGCCCCAGGACAGGGCGTCGCCGCCGTGATGGACCTCATCGAGGATGACGAGGGTGCGACCGGCGGCGGTGCGATTGTGGTGGAGGACGGGTTTGGCCGCCACCTGGGCATAGGTCAGGGCGACGCCGTGGAACCCGGGGGCGTGCTTGCCCTGTGAGTTCTTGAAGTGCGGATCGAGTCTGATGCCGACGCGGGCAGCCGAGTCGGCCCACTGCACCTTGAGGTGTTCGGTGGGGGCGACCACGGTGATTCTGTTGACGACCCGCTGTGCCAGAAGTTCGGCCGCGAGGCGGAGCGCGAAGGTGGTCTTTCCCGCTCCGGGGGTCGCCACTGCGAGGAAGTCCTTCGGCTGCTGCTCAAAGTACAGATCGAGAGCCTCAGCCTGCCACGCACGCAGCTTTCCGGCCGTTCCCCACGCCGCACGTTCGGGGAAAGCCGGTGGAAGCTGTTCAGCAGCGGAGGTCCCTGGGAGACGTTCCGCGGACATCTACTCCTTGGGTCCTTCAGACATCGAGGCGTAGATCTCTTTGCACTTCGGGCAGATCGGGAACCGCTCCGGATCGCGGGTGGGCACCCAGACCTTCCCGCACAGGGCGATGAGTGGAGTCCCTGTCACCATGGACTCCATGATCTTGTCCTTCGGCGCATAGTGGCTGAAGCGTTCATGGTCTCCGGGTTCGACAAGCTGCTCGGACTGCTCGCGTTCGATCGTTGCTGAACCGCCTGAAGCTGGATAGGTCATGGCTCCATTGTAGTTGCCTAGAATGAGTGTCATGGACCGAACTCACGAGGATTCCCTCACAGAGCGCTATCGCGAGCTCAGCGACGACATCGCAGCCGCCGTGGCGGTGGTGTCGGCGAAGCGCGGCAGCGCCCTGCATGCGATCACAGTCGACTCGTTCCTCGATGTCTCCTATGATCCCCCGACCATGGCGGTGAGCATCTACAGCGGTTCGCGGATGATGGAGACCCTGGAGACGAGCGAATATTTCGCGATTTCGCTGCTGAATTCCTCCCAACGAGACATCTCTGAGCGCCTGGGCGCGCCGGGCCAGCCCCTCTACGGCTCGCTCAAGGGCATCGACACCTTTCCCGCGCCGCAGGCCGGGCAGCCGGTGCTCGCCGAGGCGATCGCCTGGTTCGAGCTGCGCACCACCGAGGTGCTCGAGGTGGCCACCCACAACCTCGTGGTCGGCGAAGTCATCTCCCAGGGTGCCGGTGAGAGGGCGGGGACGAGCCGACCGCTGCTGCGCTGGCGCAAGGGATACGGCACGATCGGTCCGCGCTGATTCCACAGTGCGAGGACTCGACAGTGCGCGGACTCGACTGCGCGGCTGACTCGACTGCGCGCTGACTCGACAGTGAATGAGTTAGTGAATGAGTTCAGGGCCCACCGCTCTGATCTGCGCATCCCGGAGGATGCTGCGGATCAGGCGATGGACCCTGAATCTGATCGAACCTGAATCAACCCGTCTTGAACCTGAGTCTGACTGAACCTGAATCTGCTGGATTCTGATTCAATCAGCGGTGCGCAGGCTCACACGACGCCCTGGGCCAGCATGGCCTCGGAGACGCGGATGAAGCCTGCGATGTTCGCTCCGGCCACGTAGTCGCCGGGCGAGCCGAACTCATCGGCTGCGGCCGCGCAGCTGTCGTGGACATCGCCCATGATCTCGGCGAGGCGGGCTTCGGTGAAGTCGAAGTCCCAGGAGTCGCGACTGGCGTTCTGCTGCATCTCGAGAGCACTGGTGGCCACTCCCCCGGCGTTGGCGGCCTTGCCCGGGGCGAAGAGGACGCCGGCGTCGGAGAAGATCTTCACGGCCTCCGGGGTGCAGGGCATGTTCGCACCCTCAGCCAGCGCGATGACTCCGTTGGACACGAGAGCCTTCGCGGAGTCGCCGTCGAGTTCGTTCTGGGTCGCACAGGGCAGCGCCACATCGACCTCGACGCTCCAGACGTTTCCGCCCTCGTGGTACGAGGCGCGTCCTCCGCGCTGTGCGACGTACTCGGAGATCCGCCCGCGCTCTTCGAACTTGATGCGCTTGACGATCTCGGTGTCGATGCCGTCGGGATCGTGGATGTATCCGGAGGAATCGGACAGGGTGATGACCGTGCCGCCGAATGCCTCGACCTTCTCAGCAGCGAAGACAGCGACGTTTCCGGATCCGGAGATGGACACGGTGCGTCCGTCAAGGTTCTTCTTCGCCGCGGCCAGCATGTCCTTGAGGAAGTAGACCACACCGTAGCCGGTGGCTTCGGTGCGGACCATCGAACCGCCGTAAGATAGACCCTTTCCGGTCAGCACTCCGGCTTCGTAGGAGTTCGTCAGTCTCTTGTACTGGCCGAACAGGTAGCCGATCTCGCGTCCGCCGACACCGATGTCGCCGGCGGGGACGTCGCGGTACTCGCCGATGTGTCGGTAGAGCTCGGTCATGAATGACTGGCAGAAGCGCATGACTTCCTGATCGCTGCGGCCCTTCGGATCGAAGTCGGAGCCGCCCTTGCCGCCGCCGATGGGCAGGCCGGTGATCGCGTTCTTGAAGATCTGCTCGAAGCCGAGGAACTTCACGATGCCGAGGTTGACCGAGGGGTGGAAGCGCAGACCGCCCTTATAGGGTCCGAGTGCGGAGTTGAATTGCACGCGGAAGGCACGGTTGATCTGGACGACGCCGGCGTCATCGATCCAGGGGACCCTGAAGATGATCTGCCGTTCCGGTTCGCACAGGCGCTCGAAAGCGGAGAGCTCCAGATACTCGGGATGCTTGTCGACGACGGGCCCCAAGGAGTGAAGAACTTCCTGTACCGCTTGGTGAAACTCCGACTCTCCGGGATTGCGATGGAGAACGGTGTCGAAGATTGGCTGCAGTGAAGGATGTAAGCTCATGCACACGAAAATACCCGATGTTGAAACTTTGAGATGCAACGACCGGATAATGGACGGGTGGTGGTGATTGACGGATACAGGGCGATTTGCAGAAATCGATATCCGAGCTGCTGCAAAGCGTCATCGTCTAATATCGGGCCATGGATCTAGGTGAAATCTGGCCGCCGTTCGCCCTGACCATCCGCTCGGGCGACATTGAGCTGTCCCCGGTCAGAGAATCCGACTATCCGGAGCTGGCCGACATCGCGCGCGGCGGGGTCCGCCGAGACGGCATCAAGGCCTTCCTCGTCGACTGGGATACCGGGGACAATGTCTCGATTGCCCGGTCCATCGCCCAGTACCAGTGGTCGACGCGTGCCAACTTCTCGCTTAAGAACTGGACCGTCGAATTCGCCGTCAGGGTCTCCGGTCGGGCCTTCGGGGTGCAGGGGGTGAGCGCGAAGGACTATCTCAAGACGCGCACAGTGACCACCGGATCGTGGCTGGCCCGACAGGAACAGGGCCACGGCATCGGGACGAGGATGAGGTCCGCGGTGGTCCGAGCCTTCGCTGAGGAGCTCTCGGCCGCACGATTCGAGACTTCCTATTTCGACGGCAATGAGGCCAGTCGTCGTGTATCGGAGAAGCTCGGCTACGTCCCCAACGGTGGGCACAGAGTCGTCACCCAGGACGGCCGGGCCCGCATCGAGCATGGCATGGTCCTCGACGTTGCCGCGCTCAGGGAGGACGAGGATGAGATCTCGGTCGAAGGCGCCGAGGTGTTCCGTCGTTTCATCGGGCTCACCGAATCGTGAGCGGCGACGAGAACCGCTCTCCCTGCGTTTGTTTGGCCTATAACCCGATTGTTCGGCCATCTCCGAGCAGAATCGGGCCTGATCCTGCTCGGAGATAGCCGAACAATCGATACAGGCCAGCCCGCCCTTCTAAGGGAAACGACACGTGAGTGCAGAAAAGGGTGTGAATGCAAGAAAGGGAGGGTGCCTCGCAACCAAATGCGAGACACCCTCCCCATCAAAAAATATTGCGGCAGTCACCTACTCTCCCACAACCACCAAGTTGCAGTACCATCAGCATGAAATGGGCTTAGCTACCGGGATCGGAACGGTTAACCGGGCGTTTCCCCACCACTATCACCACCGCAAAACCAACAAACCACCACCACACGCCACAACGACGTATCGGCGGTAGTGGTCCAAGAACCGCACAGCGAACGCGAACACCACAAAAAATGTGATCTCGTATGATCAAACAGAGTGTCTACTCTTCCACGCACACACCAACCCAAAAGGTTGATGAGTGATCGGTGTATTAGTACCAGTCAACTCCACACCTCACAGTGCTTCCATACCCGGCCTATCAACCCCATCATCTATAGGACACCTCCCCCCACAAAGTGGGTTGGAAATCTCATCTCGGAGCAGGCTTCCCGCTTAGATGCTTTCAGCGGTTATCCATCCCGAACGTAGCCAACCAGCCATGCCCTTGGCAGAACAACTGGCACACCAGAGGTTCGTCCGTCCCGGTCCTCTCGTACTAAGGACAGACCTCCACAAATTTCCTACGCACGCAGCGGATAGGGACCGAACTGTCTCACGACGTTCTAAACCCAGCTCGCGTACCGCTTTAATGGGCGAACAGCCCAACCCTTGGGACCGACTACAGCCCCAGGATGCGACGAGCCGACATCGAGGTGCCAAACCATGCCGTCGATATGGACTCTTGGGCAAGATCAGCCTGTTATCCCCGAGGTACCTTTTATCCGTTGAGCGACCACGCTTCCACAAGCCATGGCCGGGTCACTAGTCCCAGCTTTCGCTCCTGCTCGACACGTCCGTCTCACAGTCAAGCTCCCTTGTGCACTTACACTCGACACCTGATTGCCAACCAGGCTGAGGGAACCTTTGGGCGCCTCCGTTACTCTTTAGGAGGCAACCGCCCCAGTTAAACTACCCATCAGGCACTGTCCCTGAACCCGATCAGGGTCCGAAGTTAAGGAATCCAGAATGGTCAGAGTGGTATTTCACGAATGACTCCACCAGATCTAGCGATCCAGCTTCATAGTCTCCCACCTATCCTACACAAACCACACCGAAGCCCAATACCAAACTATAGTGAAGGTCTCGGGGTCTTTCCGTCCTGCTGCGCGTAACGAGCATCTTTACTCGTAATGCAATTTCGCCGAGTTCGTGGTTGAGACAGCAGAGAAGTCGTTACGCCATTCGTGCAGGTCGGAACTTACCCGACAAGGAATTTCGCTACCTTAGGATGGTTATAGTTACCACCGCCGTTTACTGGGGCTTAAATTCTCCGCTTCACCCCCCGAAAGGGGTTAACAGGTCCTCTTAACCTTCCAGCACCGGGCAGGCGTCAGTCCGTATACATCGACTTACATCTTCGCACGGACCTGTGTTTTTAATAAACAGTCGCTTCTCTCTGGCCTCTGCGACCACCACCAGCACATCCCCAAGCAAGTTGGGTTCACCGGGATGGCCCCCCTTCTCCCGAAGTTACGGGGGCATTTTGCCGAGTTCCTTAACCACGATTCTCTCGATCACCTTAGTATTCTCTACTCGACCACCTGTGTCGGTTATAGGGTACGGGCAACACACACCCTCACGTCGATGCTTTTCTCGGCAGCAGAGGATCACCAGATCACCCCACCAAGTGGGGCGCCCATCAGCTCTCACACTATGTGTGGGGACGGATTTGCCTACCCCCACGTGCTACAACCTTAGACCGTGACTACCATCGCACGGCCTGGCTACCTTTCTGCGTCACACCTCACGCTTACCGACTCCACACTCAGGTCCCCCCTCGCTCATCCCAACTCAACCGAAGTCGAAAAGGGCGAGTCTGGGGGTTAGTATCATGTGTTTTGGTACTGTCGGTTGTGTGTCGGTACCAGAATATCAACTGGTTGTCCATCGACTACGCCTGTCGGCCTCGCCTTAGGTCCCGACTTACCCAGGGCGGATTAGCCTAGCCCTGGAACCCTTGGTCATCCGGTGGACGGGTTTCTCACCCGTCTTTCGCTACTCATGCCTGCATTCTCACTCGAGCCGCCTCCACCACTAGTTCACACTGCAGCTTCACCGGCGACTCGACGCTCCCCTACCCAACACCCCACCATTACGGCTATCTGGGATGCTGCCACAACTTCGGCGGTGTACTTAGCCCCGCTACATTATCGGCGCTCAATCACTTGACCAGTGAGCTATTACGCACTCTTTCAAGGGTGGCTGCTTCTAAGCCAACCTCCTGGTTGTCTTCGCAACTGAACATCCTTTCCCACTCAGCACACGCTTAGGGGCCTTAGTTGATGGTCTGGGCTGTTTCCCTCTCGACAATGAAGCTTATCCCCCACTGTCTCACTGCCACGCTGAACCTTACCGGCATTCGGAGTTTAGTTGACGTCAGTAACCCGGTGGGGCCCATCAGCCATCCAGTAGCTCTACCTCCGGCAAGAACCACGCAACGCTGCACCTAAATGCATTTCGGGGAGAACCAGCTATCACAGAGTTTGATTGGCCTTTCACCCCTAACCACAGGTCATCCCCTCCATTTTCAACTGAAGTGGGTGCGGGCCTCCACAACATCTTACTGCTGCTTCACCCTGCCCATGGCTAGATCACTCCGCTTCGGGTCTAGGACACGCGACTAGATTCGCCCTATTCGGACTCGCTTTCGCTACGGCTACCCCACACGGGTTAACCTCGCCACGCACCGCTAACTCGCAGGCTCATTCTTCAAAAGGCACGCCATCACCCCAACAAAGGAGGCTCTGACGGATTGTAAGCACATGGTTTCAGGTACTCTTTCACTCCCCTCCCGGGGTACTTTTCACCATTCCCTCACGGTACTATTCCGCTATCGGTCATCAGGAAGTATTTAGCCTTACCAGGTGGTCCTGGCAGATTCACACGAAATTCCACGAGTTCCGTGCTACTCGGGTATGTACACAACGTCGGGGACACATGTTTCGCCTACGGGACTCTCACCCACTCCGGTCCTGTTTCCCACCAGGTTCGACTACACGCATCACACATCAACGTCCCGGTCATGCTGGACCGAACACGCACACCCCACAACACCCAACCAGCAACACCAGCACGCTTGACACTGATCAGGTTTAGGCTCATCCAGTTTCGCTCGCCACTACTCCCGGAATCATTGTTATTTTCTCTTCCTACGGGTACTGAGATGTTTCACTTCCCCGCGTTCCCTCCACACACCCTATATATTCAGATGCGGGTCACCACCCTCACAGGTGGCGGGGTTTCCCCATTCGGACACCCTCGGATCAACGCCCGTTTATCGGCTCCCCGAGGCTTATCGCAGATTTCCACGTCCTTCATCGGCTCCTGATGCCAAGGCATCCACCATGCGCTCTTATACACTCATCCCACCCCACACGGGCTGGTTTCGTGTATGCGCGAAAATATTTTTCAATCACTCTAAGATGATCACAAGAAAATCACATTACATAAACAACCCCACACACACTCCCCCACAAAGAGGGGATTGCTGCGGGCCTGTTGATGCTCGCGTCCACTATACGATTCTCAAACCACTACCAAACACCACCCCAACACCTGCCACAACACGTGGCACCTGCTGGTTCGGGTTGGTCCTGTTGGTTGAAACCACACCCACACACAGTGTGCGGGAGCTTGTGATTCCAGGACCCAATAACGTGTCAGTTCATATTCGCCCACGCTCACCGCCACCCGAGGCACAAACCCCAGGCGACGCTGTGTGGACGAGCCAATTAGATGATGTTCCACCCTTGAGCTCTCATGACGACCACGTACGGGTCGTGGCATGAGGATCTTAATGTGTGCTCCTTAGAAAGGAGGTGATCCAGCCGCACCTTCCGGTACGGCTACCTTGTTACGACTTAGTCCCAATCACCAGTCCCACCTTAGACGGCCCCCTCCACAAGGGTTGGGCCACCGGCTTCGGGTGTTACCGACTTTCGTGACTTGACGGGCGGTGTGTACAAGGCCCGGGAACGTATTCACCGCAGCGTTGCTGATCTGCGATTACTAGCGACTCCGACTTCACGTAGTCGAATTGCAGACTACGATCCGAACTGAGACTGGCTTTAAGGGATTCGCTTACCCTCACGGGTTCGCCTCTCTCTGTACCAGCCATTGTAGCATGCGTGAAGCCCAAGACATAAAGGGCATGATGATTTGACGTCATCCCCACCTTCCTCCGAGTTGACCCCGGCAGTCTCCTATGAGTTCCCACCATCACGTGCTGGCAACATAGAACGAGGGTTGCGCTCGTTGCGGGACTTAACCCAACATCTCACGACACGAGCTGACGACAACCATGCACCACCTGTACACCAGCCCAAAAAGGGAAAGACTGTTTCCAGCCCGGTCCGGTGTATGTCAAGCCTTGGTAAGGTTCTTCGCGTTGCATCGAATTAATCCGCATGCTCCGCCGCTTGTGCGGGCCCCCGTCAATTCCTTTGAGTTTTAGCCTTGCGACCGTACTCCCCAGGCGGGGCACTTAATGCGTTAGCTACGGCGCGGAGAACGTGGAATGTCCCCCACACCTAGTGCCCAACGTTTACGGCATGGACTACCAGGGTATCTAATCCTGTTCGCTCCCCATGCTTTCGCTCCTCAGTGTCAGTTACAGCCCAGAGTCCCGCCTTCGCCACCGGTGTTCCTCCTGATATCTGCGCATTTCACCGCTACACCAGGAATTCCAGACTCCCCTACTGCACTCTAGTCAGCCCGTACCCACTGCCCGCGCAACGTTAAGCGTTGCGTTTCCACAGCAGACGTGACCAACCACCTACGAGCTCTTTACGCCCAATAATTCCGGACAACGCTCGTACCCTACGTATTACCGCGGCTGCTGGCACGTAGTTAGCCGGTACTTCTTCTGCAGGTACCGTCACTTTCGCTTCTTCCCTGCTGAAAGCGGTTTACAACCCGAAGGCCGTCATCCCGCACGCTGCGTCGCTGCATCAGGGTTTCCCCCATTGTGCAATATTCCCCACTGCTGCCTCCCGTAGGAGTCTGGGCCGTGTCTCAGTCCCAGTGTGGCCGGTCGCCCTCTCAGGCCGGCTACCCGTCGTCGCCTTGGTAGGCCATTACCCCACCAACAAGCTGATAGGCCGCGAGCCCATCCCCGATCGAAAAACTTTCCACCAGAGAACATGCGTCCTCTGGTCATATCCGGTATTAGACCCAGTTTCCCGGGCTTATCCCGAAATCGGGGGCAGGTTACTCACGTGTTACTCACCCGTTCGCCACTCATCCACCCACAGCAAGCTGTAGGCTTCAGCGTTCGACTTGCATGTGTTAAGCACGCAGCCAGCGTTCGTCCTGAGCCAGGATCAAACTCTCCATAAAAAACTTTATGTTACGTAAGAATCCCAGCAAGACAGCCAACCCCTCACGGGGTGAGAAGGTTGACCCAAAAAAAACACAACCAAACACCACAACGGCACCCACCCGGCGAAGGGTCGGCACCAAATGTTTGATCATGTGGTTGTCTTACCAGAAAATAATTATCTGGCATCACTAATTGTTCAAACAAACACGCTATTGGATTCTCAAACCACAAACACACACCCATCACCGAACCACACCAAGGCGGCCCGTTCACTGGGGGTATCGGTTGTGTACTTTCTGCCTTGCGGCCCGCCGTACCAGCGGATGTTCACTCTACATCGTTGTTCTGCCCTGTGCAACTCGAAGTTCATCTTCGCGTTACCGGATCAGTCACTGATCAGAGTGGCTGTTGCCTGTCCTTGCGGCCTGGCAACCTGGTACACATTACACACTTCTGAGGGAGCGTGCAACATGGCCTCGAATTCATCTTCGGAGACGGACGAAAGCCTCTCCGATCAGGCCACGGGGCGGGCGAGTTCGGGCCGATCGTTGCGGACGTTTCCGATCTCCTTGCCCACCTTGTGACGATCCACCCCGGCGGGATCCACCTGCCCCAGGACCGAGTCGAGCAGGGCGGGAACCTCACTGCTGACAGTCGCGGGATCGATCCACTCGTCGATGTGCGCACGGGAGAGGAAGACCGGCATCCGGTGGTGCACATCCTGCAGGTGCCCCGCCGACTCCATGGTCATGATGGTCGTCGACACCAGCCAGGACTGGTCCGGCTGCTTCCAGAACTCGAACAGGCCCGCCATGAAGAGAGGGTCGTCGCCGGCGGAGGTCATCATCCACGGCTGCTTCCCGTCGTCGGTGACCTCCCATTCGTAATAGCCGGGAATCGGCAGGGCGCAGCGACGTCGTTTGATCGCCTGCCGGAACATAGGCTTCTCCAACACCGTCTCGGAGCGAGCGTTGAAGGCCTTGAAGCCGATCTTCGTGTCTTTCGCCCATGCGGGCACCAGACCCCAGGAGGCGGTCTCCAAGCGACGGTTCAGCTGCCCGTCCTCATCGAGTCGCTCGACGACGATCGGAACGAAGGACCCAGGCGGGACGTTGTAGCGGGGAGTGTAGTCGTATGACACCACGTCCAGGCGAAGCTCATCGGCGAGATCCGCAGGGTCGAGGGACATATTGAGTCGGCCGCACATGCGATCATCTTCTCACTTCACTACACTGTCGACAATGGCGGCGGAAAAGACAGCAGCGAACAGAATCGACCCGATCGAAGAGTCACGACGTCAGTGGCTCGCCCATGGATGGGACGATGCGGCTGAGGGCATGAATACGGTCATCTCGGTGATGCGGGTCCACCAGCTGTTTCTGGCACGGGTCGACTCCGCGCTCAAGCCCTTCGCGCTGACATTCTCCCGCTACGAGGTGCTCACCCTCCTGTCCTTCACGAAGTCAGGCACGCTGCCGATGTCGAAGATCTCCGCGCGCCTGCAGGTCCATGCCACCTCGACGACCAATTCCGTCGATCGCCTCGAGAAGGCGGGACTGGTCGAACGGCGCAGCCACCCGGACGACCGCCGCACCACACTCGTCGATCTCACCGACGCGGGCCGCGAACTCGCCGCCCGCGCGACCACCGCCCTCAATGAGCAGGTCTTCACCTCCTCAGTCTTCGCCCGCACCGACCTCGGCGGGCTCCTCCCCCATCTCGAGTCGCTGCGGACCGAGCTCGAGGGCAGCGCCTGAACCGACCGATGCCGACTCCGTTCGGCCGCGCGGCACCGCCTCGGCGAAATTAGTTGGACGTCCTAGTATTTTCTCCGTATCGTGGTGCCTGTCACCACATACGCGTCCGATTCCATTCCTGGAGGAACCATGTCCCGCAGCACGGCCGCTGCCCTGCCATTCGGTCTGACCGAAGAACAACAGACCATCTCCGGCATGGTGCGCGAATTCGCCGATTCCGAGATCGCTCCCCATGCCCTGGAGTGGGATGCCGAGCATCACTTCCCCGTCGATGTCATCAAACGCTCGGCGGAACTCGGCATGGGCGGCATCTACGTCAGCGAGGAATCCGGCGGCACCGGCATGGGTCGCATGGATGCGGCTCTCGTCTTCGAGGCGATGTCGACCGCCTGCCCCTCGGTGGCCGCATACATCTCCATCCACAACATGGTCGCCTGGATGATCGACAAGTACGGCAATGCGGAGCAGAAGGAGAAATACCTCGTCCCGCTGGCCGGAATGGACCACCTCGGCAGCTACTGCCTCACCGAACCCAACGCCGGGTCCGATGCCGCGGCACTGCGGACCTCCGCCCGCGAGGACGGCGATCACTATGTGCTCAACGGCGTCAAGCAGTTCATCTCCGGCGCCGGCACCTCGGAGACCTACCTCGTCATGGCCCGCACCGGCCAGGAGGGCTCCCGCGGGATCTCCGCATTCATCCTCGAGAAGGGCATGGAAGGCCTGAGCTTCGGCCCGAACGAACAGAAGATGGGCTGGCGCGCTCAGCCGACCCGGCAGGTCATCATGGAGAACGTCCGCGTGCCGAAGGAGAACCTCCTCGGCGAACCGGGGCAGGGCTTCAAGATCGCGATGTCCGGGCTCGACGGCGGACGCCTCAACATCGGCGCCTGCTCCCTCGGCGGCGGACAGGGCGCGCTGGAGAAGGCCATCGACTATATGGGCGAACGACAGGCATTCGGCTCCGAACTCTCCGGCTTCCAAGCCCTGCGCTTCGAGGTCGCCGACATGCAGGCGAAGCTCGAAGCTGCCCGGTCGCTGCTCTGGAGGGCCGCGAACGCCTATGACGCCGGCGACCCGAACACCTCGCTGCTCTCGGCCATGGCCAAGCTCACCGCCACCGACACCGGCTTCGACGTGGCCAATCGGGCACTCCAGTTGCACGGCGGCTACGGCTATCTGACAGAGTATGGAATTGAGAAGCTGGTGCGCGACCTGCGCGTCCACCAGATTCTGGAAGGCACCAACGAAATCATGCGCGTGATCATCTCGCGCAAGAGCACAGGAGTGGGCTGATATGACGACAGACACCGCGGCGCCGCCGACGGAACCATCCGTGATCACCTCGACCGCCGATGGCGTGGGACGGATCGAACTGAACAAGCCGAAGCTGATCAATGCGCTGGGCCTGGACATGGTGGGCGCCATCGACGACGCCCTCGGCTCCTGGCGCGAGGACGACTCGATCAGGGCCGTGCTCGTCACCGGCCGCGGAGAGCGCGGGCTGTGCGCCGGCGGCGACATCAAAGCCGTCTACAACGACATCGTGGCGGGCACGAATGAGAACGCGCGGTTCTGGAACCGCGAATACAAGATGAACCACACCATCTCCGAATACCCCAAGCCCTACGTCGTCATCATGAACGGCATCACGATGGGCGGCGGCGTGGGCATCTCCGGACACGGCTCACATCGCATCGTCACCGACTCGACGAAGGTCGGCATGCCCGAGACCGGCATCGGCCTGTTCCCCGACGTCGGCGGCACCTACCTGCTGGCCAACGCCCCCGGCGAGTTCGGCACCCATCTTGCACTGACCGGACAGCCCGTCGGCCCCGGAGCGGCCCTGGCCCTGGGCCTCGCCGACTACTACGTGCCCGACACCGAGGTGGCCGAGCTCATCGCAGAGCTGAGCGCCGGCGGCGATGTCGAAACCGTCATCGACCGATATGCGGAGCAGGCACCGGCGAACGAACTCGCCGAGGCATCTGCCTGGATCGACGAATGCTACCGCCACGATTCGGCCGAAGACATCGTCGCGGCCCTGGCCGCGCACGAGAGTCCCGAGGCGCGCGCCGCCGCCGAGCTCATCGGCACCAAGGCACCCACCTCGGTGAAGGTGACCTTGGCCGCCATCCGCAAGGCCGCGGGCATGACCCTGGCCGAAGTCCTCGAACAGGACTACCGGGTGGCCGTGGCGCTGACCCTGCGCCCGGACCTCAAGGAGGGCATTCGCGCTCAGGTCATCGACAAGGACCGCAATCCGCAGTGGACTCCGGCTACCCTGGCCGAAGTCAGCGACGAAACCGTCCAGGACATCCTCACCATCGACCGCGAAGACAAGGTTTTCTCATGAGCGAATTCGACACCATCCTCACCGACGTCGAGCAGGGCGTCGCAACCATCACGATCAACCGTCCGGACGCACTCAACGCCCTGAACATGCAGGTGCTCACGGACATCACCGATGCCGCCGCCGCCTTCGACGCCGACGACGAGATCAAGGCGATCATCATCACCGGAACCGGGAAGGCGTTCGCTGCGGGCGCCGACATCAAGGAGATGTCCTCCCTCGACTTCTCCACCGCCTTCAAGGCCGACTGGTTCGCCGGGTGGACGCGCCTGACCGACGTCCGCAAGCCGGTCATCACGGCGGTCAACGGCTTCGCCCTCGGCGGCGGCTGTGAGCTGGCGATGATGGGCGATATCCTCATCGCCTCGACGAAGGCGAAGTTCGGTCAGCCCGAGATCAACCTCGGCGTCCTGCCGGGGATGGGCGGATCTCAGCGGCTGACCCGGGCGATCGGCAAGGCCAAGTCGATGGACCTGTGTCTGACCGGGCGGATGATGGACGCCGAGGAGGCCGAACGTTCGGGTCTCGTCGCTCGCGTCGTCGAACCGGACGAGCTTCTGGCGACGGCCAAGGAGATTGCGCAGACCATCGCCGCGAAGTCGAGGATCGCCTCGGCGATGGTCAAGGAAGCCGTGAATACGGCCTTCGAGACGACCCTCGAGCAGGGACTGCGCTACGAACGCCGCCTCTTCCACTCCTCCCTCGCCACTGCCGACCAGTCCGAGGGCATGGCCGCATTCGTCGAGAAGCGGGATCCGAACTTCACGGATTCCTGATCGGCTCCCCGTGCGGGAGGGAGCGGCTGCCTCCCGCCGACACGGGCAGAGAGCCGGAGCGAGCCGGAACCAGCCGGAACCAGCCGATGGCGCGAACGAGACCACACTCGTTCGCGCCATCGGCGTTTTCGCCCGCGACCCGACATTTAACAATCGTTCAGTTAGAGTGGAATCGTTCATCACCCAAAGGAGACACAATGAATTCTTTCGCGAACCTGCTCCCTCAGCTGCGACTGCCCGTCCTCGGCTCCCCGATGTTCATCGCTTCGGGTCCTGAGCTGGTCAAGGCCCAGTGTCAGGCAGGCGTCATCGGCTCGTTCCCCACGCTCAATGCTCGTCCTGCATCCATGCTCGGCGACTGGCTCGATGAGATCAGCGAATCCAACGCCGCTCACACGGCGGCCCATCCCGACCGACCGGCAGCGCCCTTCGCCGCCAACCTCATCGTCCACCGGTCGAACAACCGCCTCGAGGAGGACCTCACCGAGGTGGTCCGCCACCAGGTGCCCATCGTCATCACCTCGCTGGGAGCACGCGAAGAGGTCAACCAGGCGGTGCACTCCTACGGCGGCATCGTCCTTCACGACGTCATCAACAACCGCTTCGCCCACAAGGCGGTCGAGAAGGGCGCCGACGGCGTCATCGCCGTGGCGGCAGGCGCCGGCGGGCATGCGGGCGCGCTCTCCCCCTTCGCGCTCGTCCAGGAGATCCGGTCCTGGTTCGACGGTCCGCTGCTCCTCTCGGGCGCCATCGCGCACGGCCGCTCGATCCTCGCCTCCATCGCCGCCGGTGCCGACTGCGCCTACGTCGGCTCCGCGTTCCTCTCCACTGCCGAAGCGAACATCACCGAGGACTACAGGCAGATGATCGTCGACTCCGGTGCCGAGGACGTCGTCTACTCGAACTACTTCACCGGCGTCAAGGGCAACTATCTGCGCGGATCTATCACCGCCTCGGGGCTGGATCCGGACAACCTGCCCGATGCCGATCCGACGAAGATGGACTTCAGCACCCGCGACAAGTCCGATTCCAAGGCGTGGAAGGACATCTGGGGTTCGGGTCAGGGCATCGGCGTGCTCGATGCGCAGCGGACGACCGCCGAACTCGTCGAGCGCCTCGTCGAGGAATTCCAGGCCGCCCAGCGCGATCTCGCCGCCCGAGTGGGCACCGCCGCCCACATCGGCTGAGTTCAGATCAGGATGACCTGGGCTCAGGTCAGCAAGACCCGGGCTCAGATCAGCAAGAGCCGGACTCAGATCAGGGCGATCTGGGCTCAGATCGTGGAGATGATGCCCCGTTCGGTCAGCCGGGAGGACAGGCCGGCGCCGTCCGGGGCATAAATCCACGGCACTCCCTGCCCACGGCCGTGGCGCTTCGACCGACCACCGGCCCAGACGGCCTCGCCGACGGTCAGCTGCCGAATCGCGACGGCGGCGACGTTGTCCGGATGGTTCTCGACGAACTCGCCGTAGACCTCCTCGTCCTTCTGCCCGTCATCGCCGATGAGCAGCCACTTCATCCACGGGAACTCCCGCGACAGCCGCTCGAGGGTGTTGCGCTTGTGCTCCTTGCCGGACCGGAAGACCCGTGTGGTCGTCGGTCCCCAGTCGGTGAGCAGCAGGGGCCCCATCGGATAGAGATTGCGGGAGAGGAAGCGCTTGATGGTTAGCGCGGAGTTCCACGCACCCGTCGACAGGTAGATCATCGGCGTGTCCGGCCGCAGGTAGGTGATGCGATCGTAGAGGACCGCCATCCCGGCCACCGGCGAACGCGCATGCTCGCTGAGCACGAAGGTGTTCCAGGCGGCGAGGAACGGCCTGGGCAGCGAGGTCACCATGACCGTGTCATCGATGTCGGAGATGATGCCGAAGGTCGAGTCCTCGCCGATGATGCGCACCGCCGCGGAATCGACCAGGGACCCGTCGGTCCAGAGTTCGATCTCCGTCTCCCCCGGCTGGAAGTCACCGGGAATGACCGTGTCGATGATGCCGCCGCGGTCCGAGGTGACCATGTGCTCTTCATCATTGACCCGCACCCAGGCGGTGTCATTGGGCAGCGGAACGCTGACGAAGGACTTCCAGCCGCGGATGCTCGCATGGATGTCCGCTGCGGGCTGGCCGCTGGGGGTGAGCACCAGACGTCCGAGCACCCGCACCCAGCCGGTGCCGCCGTAGGTGTCGTAGGCGATGACCGTGCGCTGATAGCTGTGATCGGTCGCCCGGTTCTGGATCCAGCCGTTGAACCGGTCCTCCACCCTGGCCGCGGTGTGCAGCATGTCCGGGGTGAGATTGAGCGGTCCCTCATCGGGTTTCTTCTTCGCCACGGTTCGTCCTCCACACTCGTCTGACGCCATACGGACTGTATCAGGGCTGATGCCCGACCGGCGGTCGAGCGTGATTCGGCTGGGGAATCAGATGAAGCCGACCTTGTCATAGACATCGCGCAGGGTCGCCTCGGCGATCTCCGAGGCCTTCGCCGCCCCCGCATCGAGGATGGACTGCAGCTGGGCGCGATCCTCCAGCAGCTCCGCGGTGCGTTCGCGCACCGGGGTCAGGGCTTCGACGGCCACCTCGGCGAGGTCGACCTTGAGGTGACCGTACATCTTGCCCTCGTACTCGGCCACGATGTCCTCGATGGGACGGCCGGTCAGGGAGGAGTAGATCGTGAGCAGGTTCGAGACCCCGGGCTTGGCCTCGGGGTCGAAGGCGATCTGGGTGCCGTCATCGGTCACCGCGGACTTGATCTTCTTCGTCAGCGCCTTCGGCTCGTCGAGGAGGTCGATACGGCCCTGCGGGCTGGGCTGCGACTTCGACATCTTCGCCCCAGGATTCTGCAGGTCGTAGATCTTCGCCGTGGCCTTGAGGATCTGCGCCTCGGGGACGACGAAAGTCTGCCCGAAGCGGTAGTTGAAGCGCTCGGCGAGGTTGCGGGTGAGTTCGAGGTGCTGACGCTGGTCCTCGCCGACGGGCACGAGCTGCGGGTTGTAGAGGAGGATGTCGGCGGCCATCAGCGCCGGATAGGTGAGCAGGCCGAGCGAGACGTGCTCCTGTTTGGCCGACTTGTCCTTGAACTGCGTCATCCGGCTCGCCTCACCCATCGAGGTGGTGCACTCGAGGACCC
This sequence comes from Brevibacterium sp. GP-SGM9, assembly GCF_047300845.1. Lineage (NCBI taxonomy): Bacteria > Bacillati > Actinomycetota > Actinomycetes > Micrococcales > Brevibacteriaceae > Brevibacterium > Brevibacterium sp. GP-SGM9. Next base: position 1,125,712 of record NZ_CP178563.1, read on the forward strand.
AGGACAGCTGCGGGTGCGCGGGCACCTGCGACTGGACGAAGATCGTCGACTTCTCGGGGTCGAGGCCGGCGGCGATGAACTGGGCCGCGGTGCGCAGGGTGCGCTCGCGCAGGTCCTGCGGATCCTGTTCGACGGTGATCGCATGCATGTTCGCGATGAAGAAGAACGCGTCGTGTGATTCCTGATGTGCCACGAACTGCTGCAGGGCTCCGATGTAGTTGCCCAGATGGAGGGAGTCGGAGGTGGCCTGAATGCCTGAAACTGTGCGCGGCTGAGAGGAGATCGTCATGACTCTATGATGCCACCTCGGTGCGGATCGCCCGGCCCCCGCCCCATCGCAGGCATCGCGGCTCAGCTAACGATTGGGACAAGGTGAGATGCGGGGGTGACCGGCATCATGTTCCCACCGCCGGCAAACGGTATAGTGACGATGCAGATCACATGATTCACCGAGGTTCCTCACACGTTTCGGTCAAGTGACGTGGGCAGACGGTCTCCCGTGAACATGGAACAACCCGACGATGCACTGGCATCGCGCTCAACGAGGAGGAAATCTTGTCGGTTGAATACGTCAAGACCGAAGAGGGGATGCCGCCGGTCGCCGTGGTCGAACGACCCCGCTGGACACCGGCGAAGATCGTCCTGTGGGTGGTCATCGCGCTGATCGCGGCCGCCGGCTGGACGATGGTCGCGTTCGTCCGCGGTGAGGAGATGTCGGCGAGCTGGTTCGTCGCCGCCGCCGTCGGCAGCTATCTCATCGGCTTCCGCTTCTACGCCAAATTCATCGAATGGAAGATCTGCCGGCCCGACCCGAAGCGGGCCACGCCGGCGGAGCTCAACGACAACGGCCGCGACTTCGCCCCGACCGACCGCAGGGTGCTCTTCGGCCACCACTTCGCCGCCATCTCCGGTGCCGGTCCGCTCGTCGGACCGATCCTCGCCGCCCAGATGGGCTACCTGCCGGGTACCCTGTGGATCATCCTCGGCGTGATCGTCGCCGGCGGAGTGCAGGACTACATGGTCCTGTTCTTCTCGATGCGGCGCAACGGCCGCTCCCTCGGACAGATGACCCGCGACGAGCTGGGCCGCACCGGCGGCATCATCGCCTCGCTCGGCATCATCCTCATCATGGTCATCCTCATCGCAGTCCTCGGCGTCGTCATCATCAACGCCTTGGCCGAGAGCCCCTGGGGTGTCTTCTCGATCGCGATGACCATTCCGATCGCCGTCTTCATGGGCATCTACATGCGCTACCTGCGCCCGGGCAAGGTCATTGAGACCTCGGTCATCGGCATCGTGCTCCTGGTCCTGGCGATCATCGCCGGCGGCTGGGTCCACAACTCCCCCGTCTGGTCGGAGTTCTTCCACCTCGACAAGGTCACCTTGGCCTGGTGCCTGATGATCTACGGCTTCCTCGCCGCCGTGCTTCCTGTCTGGGTGCTGCTGGCCCCGCGCGACTACCTCTCGACCTTCATGAAGATCGGCACCATCGTCCTGCTGGCCGTCGGCATCCTCATCGTCAACCCGAGCGTGCAGATGCCGGCCGTGACCGAATTCGCGTTCAACTCCGCCGGCCCGGCCTTCGCTGGAGCTCTGTTCCCATTCCTCTTCATCACCATCGCCTGCGGGGCGCTGTCGGGATTCCACGCCCTCATCTCCTCGGGGACCACCCCGAAGCTGATCGAGAAGGAATCCCAGGCGCGCCTCATCGGCTACGGCGGCATGCTCATGGAGTCCTTCGTCGCGATCATGGCCCTCGTGGCCGCGATCTGCCTCGACAAGGGACTGTACTTCGCAATGAATGCCGCGGAGCCGCTGACCGGCGGGACCGTGCAGGGCGCCTCGGACTTCATCAACAACACACTGGGCATGTCCGGTGTCGAGACGAGCCCGGAGATCCTCGATCAGGCCGCCCGCGACGTCGGTGAGGAGAGCATCGTCTCCCGCACCGGCGGTGCCCCGACCCTGGCCATGGGCATGGCCCACATCCTCCACAATGTGTTCGGCGGACCCGCGTGGATGTCCTTCTGGTACCACTTCGCGGTGATGTTCGAAGCCCTGTTCATCCTCACCACCATCGATGCCGGCACCCGCGTGGCCCGGTTCATGCTCAGCGATGCCCTCGGCAACTTCTCGAAGAGGTTCCGCGATCCCTCGTGGACTCCCGGTGCCTGGCTGACGACGGCGATCATGGTCGCTGCGTGGGGCTCGATCCTGCTGATGGGTGTGACCGACCCGCTCGGGGGCATCAATACGCTGTTCCCGCTGTTCGGCATCTCCAATCAGCTGCTCGCAGCGATCGCCTTGGCGGTGATCTTCGCGATCGTGTGCAAGATGGGCCTGGCCAAGTGGGCCTGGATCCCGGGCATCCCACTGGTCTGGGACCTTGTGGTGACGATGACGGCCTCCTGGCAGAAGATCTTCTCCTCGGATCCGCTGCTCGGCTACTGGGCTCAGCACTTCGCCTACAAGGACGCGCTGGCCGCCGGCGAGACTTCCCTGGGCAACACCGAGGGTGTCGAGGCGATGAGCGCGGTCGTGCGCAACACCTTCGTCCAGGGCACCCTGTCGATCGTCTTCGCGCTGCTCGTGGCCATGGTCGTCGTGATGGCGGTGTGGAAGTCGATCGAAGCCATCCGGAAGGGCTCCCTGCCGACCACCGAGGAGCCGTTCACCGAGACGAAGATCTTCGCCCCCGCCGGCCTCATCGCCCGCAAGCCCGAGCGTGAGGTCCAGGCGCAGTGGGACGAGCATCGGTCAGCGGGACGCTCATGAGTGCGGCACATCCGCTCGAGGAGGCCCTGCGCAACCCGTGGACGACACTGCGCCGAGGCGGGGCCTGGCTGCACTGGTATCTCAAGGAGATCATGGGCGAGAACGCCTACCTCCACTACATCGAATCCTATGAGCGCCGCCACGGCACTCGCGAGGGGGCGATGGGTGAGCGGGAGTTCTGGCGCGATCACACCGACGAACAGGATCGCAACCCCAAGGCCCGATGCTGCTGAAGCACCGAGCCAGGGTGTTCGCCCCTGACACAGCGGCCCGCGGCGAATCTCGCCGCGGGCCGCTTCGTCTCTGTGTTTCGTCTCTCTGCTGCGTCGCTCCGCCGCGTCCCTCTGCCTCGTCGTTCTGCCGAGGCGGAGGCTTCACCTGGGTCGAGCGCTCACTTCGCCTGGGGCAGGTCGTAGTCGATGACCAGCGGAGCGTGATCGGACCACCGTTCGCCCCAGCTGTCGGCCTTGTCGACGGTGGCCTTGACCGCCGCCCCGGCCAGCGCCGGGGTCGCCATGTGATAGTCGATCCGCCATCCCGCATTGTTGTCGAAGGCTTGGCCGCGCATGGACCACCAGGTGTAGGGCCCGTCGACGTCTCCGCTCAGGCTGCGATGGACATCGACGAAGCCGAGGTCGCCGAAGAACCCGTCGAAGTAAGCGCGCTCCTCGGGCAGGAAGCCGGCCTTCTTCCGGTTGGCCTTCCAGTTCTTGAGGTCCCGTTCGGTGTGGCAGACATTGAGATCGCCGGTGATGAGAACGTGGTCGGCGTGCTGCGCGAGCTCCGGCATCCGCAAGGTCATCCGGTCGAGGAACCGGTACTTGTCCTCCTGCTTGGGGGTGTCGACCTCACCCGAATGGACGTAGGCGGACACGAGCGTGAGCAGCGATCCGTCGCCGAGGCGGTAGTCGGTCTCGAGCCAGCGTCCGGCCCGGTCGAAATAGCCGTCCGAGCCCAGCCCCTCACGGACCTCGACCGGGGCGGTGCGGGCCATCACAGCGACTCCGGCCCGGCCCTTCGCCTCGGCGTCGTGGCTGACCGTGGCGTACCCGGTGTCCTCGAGAACCGAGTGTGCGATGTCGTTGGCGGCGCGGACCTCCTGGAGGGTGATGAAGTCGGGTTGCGAAGCATCGACCCAGGTGGGCATCCCCTTTCTCCACGCGGCGCGAACTCCGTTGACGTTGACTGATGCGATCCGAATCATGTGTCCTATCATGGCATGAGCGCACTACTCTTACGGGACAGGGCGTTATAGAGTGATGGAAAGAAGAGATGATTCAGGAGGCGCAATGGCTGATGACGAGACATTCGATCCCGAGCAGCTGAGCATCAGCCCGCTCGACGAAGTCGACGCCCGCGAGATGCGGGAATTCCTGCTGGGTGCGCAGAAGAACTTCTGGGGAGATCGCGACCTCAGCGGCGACCACGACGCCTACTGGTTCCGCCAGTTCGTCACCTCGGGACTGGTCGCGCGCTATCGGTCGGAGATCGTGGGTTACCTGCTCGGAGTGATTCCCCACGACGGGCCCGCCTACATCCACTTGGTGGCCGCGCGGACGGACTTCCGCCACCGGGGCATCGGACGGCACCTCTACCAGCACTTCATCGATCACGCCCGCAATCTGGGTGTGGCTTCGGTGCAGGCGACGACGCTGCCGGACTCCTCCGGAGCGATCTCCTTCCACTCCTCGCTCGGGTTCAGCGGTGAACTCATCGAGGGCTATGCAGGGGAGAACAATCCGCGGGTCTTCTTCGAGCTCAAACTGGCCGAGGAGTAGCCTCCACAGAGCGCGAAACGACGGCGGCTCGGTCACCACTCTTGGTGACCGAGCCGCCGTCGTTTCGCGCAGTGCCGAATGCGGGAGCGCGGGCGGAGTCCTCAGGACCCGCTGGCTGTCCTCTCCGCCGTATCGACGACGTTCTTGAGCAGCAGCGCCCTGGTCATCGGGCCCACTCCCCCGGGGTTCGGTGAGACCCAGGCCGCCACCTCGGCGACTCCGGGATCGACGTCGCCGACGATTCTCGACTTGCCGGTCTCGGGGTCGGTCTCGCGTGAGACGCCGACGTCGAGGACGATCGCACCTGGCTTGACCGCCTCGGCGGAGACGATCCGGGCGGACCCTGCGGCGGCGACGATGATATCCGCCTGAGCCAGCAGCTCATCGAGGTTCCGAGTCCCGGTGTGGGTCAGCGTCACCGTCGCGTTGTACTCGCGGCGGGTCAGCAGGGCTCCGATCGAACGGCCGACGGTGACGCCGCGGCCGATGACCACGACGTGCTTGCCGGCGAGTTCGATGCCGTTGCGGATCATCAGCTCGATGACCCCTCGCGGGGTGCACGGCAGCGGGGTCGTGATCTCGGCGCTGACGTTGAGCATGAGTCGGCCGAGGTTCGTCGGGTGCAGCCCGTCGGCGTCCTTGGCCGGGTCGATGGCTTCGAGGATCGTATCGGTGACGATGTGATCGGGCAGGGGCAGCTGCACGATGTAACCGGTGCACTCGTCATCGTTGTTCAGTTCGTCGATGACGGCCAGGAGCTCCTCCTGGGTGACGGTCTCGGGCAGGTCGCGGCGGATCGAGTGGATGCCCACCTCGGCGCAGTCGCGGTGCTTGCCGGCGACGTACCACTTCGAACCGGGGTCCTCCCCCACCAGCACCGTGCCGAGTCCGGGCACGACGCCGTTTTCGGCGAGCTTGGCCACCGCGGTGGTCAGCTCGTCCTTGATCTCCTTCGCGCAGGCCTTGCCGTCGAGGATCTGAGCACTCATCAGTACTGCTCCAATCCTTCGTAGAGGGGGAATCCGTCGCTGAGCTTCTTCACACGCGCGCTCAGCGAGTCGACGTCGGCACCGGGCTTGAGCGCCTCGGCGATGACATCGGCGACCTCGGTGAACTCGGCCGCTCCGAAGCCGCGGGTGGCCAGGGCCGGGGTGCCGATCCGCAGACCGGAGGTGACCATCGGCGGCCGCGGGTCGAAGGGAACGGCGTTGCGGTTGACGGTGATTCCGACCTGGTGGAGCAGATCCTCGGCCTGCTGTCCGTCGAGAGCGGAGTTCCGCAGGTCGACGAGCACGAGGTGGACATCCGTGCCGCCGGTGAGCACGCTGGCTCCGGCCTGGGCCACGTCGTCGGCGAGCAGTCGCTCGGCGAGGATCTTGGCACCCTCGACGGTGCGCTCCTGCCGGGCCTTGAACTCCGCAGACGCCGCAAGCTTGAATGCCACGGCCTTGGCGGCGACCACGTGCATGAGCGGGCCGCCCTGCTGACCGGGGAAGACAGCGGAATTGAGTTTCTTCGCGTACTCCTCTTTGGCGAGGATGAAACCGGAGCGGGGACCGCCGATGGTCTTGTGCACGGTCGAGGACACGACATCGGCGATCGGCACGGGGCTCGGGTGCAGATCTGCGGCGACGAGTCCGGCGAAGTGGGCCATGTCGACCCACAGCTTCGCACCGACCTCATCGGCGATCGACCGGAAGGCCTCGAAGTCGAGCTGCCGAGGGTAGGCGGACCAGCCGGCCACGATGACCTCGGGACGATGTTCGAGGGCGCGCTCACGCACCTTGTCCATGTCGATGCGGTGGGTGTCGGGATCGACCTCGTAGGAGGCGACATCGTAGAGGCGTCCGGAGAAGTTGATCTTCATGCCGTGGGTGAGGTGACCGCCGTGGGCCAGCGAGAGGCCGAGCATCTTGTCGCCCTGGCGGGCGAGCGCATGCATCACCGCGGCGTTCGCCGAGGCGCCGGAATGCGGCTGCACATTCGCGTAGTCGGCGCCGAAGAGGTCCTTGGCGCGCTCGATGGCGAGGTTCTCGGCGACATCGACGTATTCGCAGCCGCCGTAGTAGCGCTTGCCGGGGTAGCCCTCGGCGTACTTGTTCGTCAGCACCGAGCCCTGTGCCTGCAGCACTGCCCGAGGGACGAAGTTCTCCGAGGCGATCATCTCCAGCGTCGAACGCTGGCGACCCAGTTCGAGATCGAGCACTTCGGCGATCTGCGGATCGATGTCTGCAAGCGAAGCCTGCATCGAGTTTTCGGTCATTCATTCACTCCTGTGGCATCCAAAGTGGCGAGTGGGACAGCTCTCTCGGCTGCCGCGAACACCCGCTGACCATGCTAACAGCGAACCGGAGGCCGCTCCGGGAGTGTCCGCGGATAGAATCGAGCGCATGAGTCGCGAATGGATACTGTCCGTCACCTGCCCCGATGCGACCGGAGTCGTCCACGCCGTGACCGGTGCGCTGGCCAGGCTCGGAGCCAATATCACCGAGTCCCAGCAGTTCTCCTCTCCCGATTCCCGGCAATTCTTCCTCCGCCTGCAGTTCACCGCCGAGGACCCGGTCGGCACCGCCGAGGATCCGATCGGCACCGCGGCCGGCCCCCTCGAGTCCGCTCTCGCCGAGGCGGCTGTGCGATTCGACATGACCGTGAGTCTGCAGCCGGTGGAGAAGAGAACGCGGACGCTCATCCTCGTGTCCAAGGCCGCCCACTGCCTCAACACCCTGCTGTTCCAGCACAGTTCGGGCCAGCTGCCCATCGACATCGTCGGCATCGCCGGCAATCATGAGACCCTGCGTCCGCTGGCGGAGTTCCATGACCACGAGTTCCAACACATCCCGATCACCGCCGAGACGAAGGACAGCGCCGAAGCCGAGCTGAGCCGCCTCGTCGAGGACCTCGATGTCGAACTCATCGTGCTCGCCCGGTATATGCAGATCCTCTCCCCCGAGCTGTGCGCCCGGCTGGAGGGCAGGGTGATCAACATCCACCACTCGTTCCTGCCCAGCTTCAAGGGCGCCCGCCCCTATCATCAGGCGCATGCCCGCGGAGTGAAGATCATCGGCGCGACCGCCCACTACGTCACCCCCGACCTCGACGAGGGACCGATCATCGAGCAGGATGTGGCTCGGGTCGACCACAACCGCAATATCGCGGACTTCGTCCAACGCGGGCAGGATGTCGAGGCCGCGGTGCTCGCCCGGGCGGTGCGCTGGCATGCCGAAGGCCGCGTGCTCATGGACGGCCACCGCACGGTCGTCTTCAACTGATCCGAGCGCCTCGGCGGATCGTGGTGCGATTCTGACACAACTTCTCCGCTGCCCACCACAGATGAAATGACCTGGGTTACTGTCGTGCTATGAGCACTGACCAGCCACCCGAATCATCCGCTCTCCGTCGCCTGCCGATCCCCCGCGGGCCTGTGAATCTGGCCAGGCAGGCCGTGCTCCGGCTGGCCAACCTCGGGCTCACCACCGCCTACGGCGCCTACCGGCTGCATCCGGCGATCTGGCGGTTCACGGCCAAGCACTACCACCCCGGTCTCGAGCCCTTCGCGAAGCTCAACGCCTGGATGATCTGTCAGCAGGCCTCACTCGATGTCCCGGCCTATCAGGACTACCTGGCCCGCACCGGGTTCACCTTCCGGTGGTGGGACCTCGAGTCCTACACCCCGACCTCGAAGGACGAATTCGTCCGCCGCTACAGCGAGGAGCACCGCTGCTGGGGCGGTCGGATCGACCGGGTCGGCACGGTCGTCGACGAATCCTCCGGATCCTCGGGGACCCCCTTCAACTGGATGCGCTCGAAGCGTGAGCTGGGTACCGTCCACAAGAACGTCGCGGGCTATGTCACGATGCTCTTCGACCAGCAGGACCTGTTCGCCATCAACGCCTTCTCGATGGGCGCTTGGGCGACCGGAACCAACACCGGCTTGGCGATGGCGAAGGTCGCCATGGTCAAGAACACGGGACCCGACCTCGAGAAGATCCTCGACACGATGCGGCACTTCGGACCCGGTCACACCTATCTCATCAGCGCCTATCCCCCTTTCCTCAAACACCTCGTCGACCGGATGGACTCCGAGCCCGGTGTCTGGGACGACTACCGCCTCAACGGCTTCGTCGGCGGCGAGGCGATGACCGAAGGCCTGCGTGACTACGTGGAGCAGCGGTTCGATCGCGTCTACTCCGGTTACGGAGCGAGCGATCTGACGATCGGGATGGCCGGCGAATCGGATCTCTCCGTGGTGATCCGGCGAGCTCTGGCCACAGACCTCGACTTCCGCGCCGAGGTGCTCGGGCCCGAGGAATCGCGGGTCCCGATGGTCTTCCAGTACAACCCCCTGGAGACCTTCCTCGAGACCACCGACGAGGGCGAGCTGGTGGCCACGATCAACTCGGCGTCGGTGATGAGTCCCAGGCTGCGCTACAACATCGGCGACGAAGCCATGCTCATCGACTTCCCCCGCATGGTCGAGCTCACCCGCGCCCATCCCGAACTGGCCCGAGCCTGCTCACAGGCATTCGCCGGCAATGGGATGAAGCTGCCGTTCGTGCTCCTGTTCGGTCGCGCGGACTCCACGATCTCCTATATGGGGGCGAATATCTACCCGCTCGACATCGAGAACGGCCTCTACCGCGACAACCCGCAGGCCCACCTCATCGAATCCTTCCGGATCGAGCTGCTGGAAGGCGAGGCCCACGAACAGCGACCGGCCGTGCACATCCAGATGCGCGAGGAGACCCCGGAGCTCAGCGACGCCGATCGCTCCGAACTCGCCGGCACCATCCGACGCGGAGTGCTCGACCACCTCGCCTCGGTCTCCCGCGACTTCGCGCAGAGCATGGAGGAGGATCCGAGCACCGCAGAGATCCACATCGAGATCCACGACCACGCCACCGGCCCATTCGCCGAGGCCACAACGAAGATCAAGAACGTGTACGTGCAGAAGAGTCGAATCAAGGAGTCCAGCCATGAGATCGAATGACTTCTCCCAGGCCCCACCGCAGGCCCGCGCCGAGGCGGTGTTCCTCGGTGCCAACAGGTACCGCAATCCCGTGGTCATGCTGGGTCAGCTGCGTCGGTGGCCCCGGTTGGCGAAGGCGCTGCGACGCTCCCCCGGATATCTGTGGCACCGCAGCTACTACGAGTTCCCGGACCGGATCGGTCTGTTCGTGGCGTTCGCGACCCGCGATGACCTGATGCGGTTCGCACGCACCCCCGAACACGTCGAGATCATGGAATGGCTGGTAGGGAAGGGGAACTCATCCCCGGCGCGAGGCGGCTTCATCCGCATCCTCAGCGCCGAGGAATGGGGCTACACCAACGGCGAGTTCCGTGCCGAGGACGGCCGACTGGGCATGATCGACGAGTTCACGAGGCTCAGCTCGGAATGAAGGCCACACGCGTTCGCACCCGCCGGGAACTCGAGGCGTTCATCGAACTCTCGTCCTATCTGGCGGCGCAGCGGGACGAGAGCGAGCACTTCGTCCCGCTCTTCGCCTCCGACATCAGGAACTGGCACACCGGGCACGGCTGGTTCGCGGAGCCGGTCGAACTGTGGCTGATCGAAGACGATGCCGGACGGCCCGTCGCCCGCACCATCTGCCACCGCTGCCCACAGCTGGCCGCCCGCCTCACCGAGTCCGAACCCGCTGGCGACGGGAATGAGCAGGTGCTCTTCTTCGGCGCCCTCGAAGCGGCCGACCGCGCAGCCCTCGACAAACTCATCGTCTTCATCACCAAGCGCGCCCGGGACCTGCGAGTCCGACGCATCTTCGGGCCCGTCTCTCCCCTGCCCAATGCCACCGGCGGCCTGCTCGTCTCCGGTGAGGACAAGCCCGGCTTCTTCGACACCGTGTGGAACCCCGAGTTCTACGCTACGGCCTTCCGCGACGCCAGATTCGCGCCCTGGGGGCCCGCCCACACCTGGGAGGTCGAGGTCGGAGCGATCCCGGCTCCTCGCGCCACCGCGGTCGCCGCAGAAGAGTGGGCGGCGAAGGGACTGCGGCGGCGTCCCGTCTCCCGGTGGCACATGGGGGCCTTCGCTCGTCGGCTCCTCCCCACCCTCAACTCCGCGTTCTCCGCCTTGCCCTACTACACACAGATCTCTCCCGCCCAGCTCAAGGGGCAGATGCAGGGACTGTCCGCTCTCATGGACCCCGACCTCATCGTCGACGTCGCCGCCGCCGATGATAACGAGGAGGCCCCATCCCGCTGCTTCGCGCTCGTCATCCCCGATCCGCTGCCTGTCCTGCAAAGACACGGCGGGCATCTGGGACCGAAGGCGCTGCTCGACCTCCTCCGCGATCGGCGCCGCCTCCGCGACGCCGTGCTCATCATCCAGGGCACCGATCCCCGCTGGCAGGGCCGAGGCCTCCTGTCCCTCGTCATCCGCGACCTCAACGCCGCTCTCGTCGCCGGAGGCTACCGGCGCCTGCGGGTGACCTTCATCGCCGAGGACAATCCCGCCTCGGCGGCGGTGTTCGAACGCTCCGGGGGCAGAGCACTGCACGAGCTCAGCTTCGTCGACCTCCGCCTCGACGCCGGAGAGCAGGGCTGACGATGAGGCTCGATCCCGAGCGCGTCGGCGAGCTCTTCGCTCTTGCCGCGAGTGCACCTTCGGCTCACAACACCCAACCCTGGGTGCCGGAACTCGCCTTCGCCGGAGATGCCGACTCCCCCGCCGAGGTGATTCTCACCGTCGATCCCGGTCGGACCCTGCCCTTCGGCGATCCCCGCTCCGAGGACCTCCACTTGGCGATGGGGTGCTGGGTCGAGTCGTTTGCGATCGCCGCCGCCGAGGTGGGACTGCGCACCCGGATGATCGCCGTGACCGGGCGGGGTGAGACGCTGCGGATCCGGCTCTGCCTCGACCCCGAGGATGTCATGGGCTCGGACGCGACACCGGCCGGTGAGGTCGACGCCGCTGCGGGACTCACCGACTTCGGCACCTCCGATCTTCGCCACCGGCAGGTCGATCGGGGACGACTGGCACGCGACGAGGCGAGCTTCGCCGAGGTGCGGGAGCGGATCGAGGCCGAGATCGCCGCTCATCGGGTGCACCTGATCGAGGTGCCCCACGCTCTGTGGACGCGTCTGCAGACTCGGGCCTCCCGCTCGTCGCTCTCATCTGCGCCGATTGTCGAGGAGACCCTCGACTGGCTGCGCTTCGACCCGCGGGATCCGCGCTATCTCGTCGATGGACTCAACGCCGAGTGCCTGCGCGTGCCGCCGATCCCGGCGCGCATCGCCTCCGGAATCAGCCGGCGCGCACTGCGACCTCTGCTCGCAAAGCTCATCGCCGCAACGCTGCGGCCTATGCGTTTCATCGACAGACACCGGCGACTGTCGGTAAGGGCCGCTGCGACCGATGGCGCCCACGGATCGGCGCCTCAGCATGTCGTCCTCGCCGTCTCCGCGGATGAGCACGACACAACTGCGAGCCGGACCGGACGCGAGATCGAGCTCGGTCGCCTGCTGCTGCGGACCTGGCTGCTGCTCGACCGGGCCGGCCTGCGCGTCGACGTGCACTCGGAGATCAAGGACTGCGCCGAGACCCAGGAGGTCGTGGCGCGACTGTGTGAGAGGCACCTCGAGGCACCGGCCCGGGTATTCTCCGCCTTCTCACTCGGCCGTTCGATGACCGCAGTGCCGAGATCTCATCGACGGCACGCTGATCGGCCGCGCAGCTGATTCACACCCCATGCACAATCTCAGGTAGGGTCGCCGGGGCCGAGAATAAGGAGACTCACTGACAATGACGGAAACCACCTTCCGCACAATCGCCATCATCCTCTACTTCGCGGGGATGCTGGCCATCGGCTGGTTCGCCTATCGCAAGACCAAGAACAGCCTCGACGATTACATGCTGGCCGGCCGCGGTCTGCGCCCGAGTGTCGCGGCTCTGAGCGCAGGGGCCTCCGACATGTCGGGATGGCTGTTGATGGGTCTCCCGGGAGCCATCTACCTCTCTGGCCTCGTCGAAGCCTGGATCGCCGTGGGACTCACGGTCGGTGCCTGGGTGAACTGGAAGTTCGTCGCTCCTCGACTGCGCGCCTTCACGGAGCAGGCCGGTGATTCGATCACCATTCCCAGCTTCTTCGAGCAGCGCCTCAAGGACAATACGCGCCTGCTCCGCATCGTCTGCGGAGTCATCATCCTCGTCTTCTTCACCTTCTACGTCTCCTCGGGCATGGTCGCGGCCGGGAAGTTCTTCGAATCGAGCTTCGGTCTCAACTATCTGGCCGGGATGCTCCTCGTCGCGGCGATCACGATGGTCTACACCCTGTTCGGCGGTTTCCTCGGCGCCACGCTGACCGATGTCGCGCAGGGCCTGCTCATGTTCGCAGCGCTCATCGCCGTGCCGATCGTCGCGGTGTTGAACGCCGGTGGTCCCGCAAACGTCATCTCGAATGTCCGGAACATCGATCCGAGCCTGCTCAATCTGGCCGGCAGCGGACCCTTCTGGGCCGGCGGCACCTACTTGGCTGTCATCTCAGCACTGGCGTGGGGTCTCGGCTACTTCGGTCAGCCGCACATCATCGTCCGGTTCATGGCGCTGCGCTCACCGGCCGATGCCAGAGTCGCCCGTCGGATCGGCGTGGGCTGGATGGGCATCTCGGCTATCGGTGCGATCGCCACGGCGATCGTGGGCATCTCCTACTTCTCCGAACATGCCGACATGGAGCCCGCAGACCCGGAGACGGTGTTCCTCGACCTGGCTCAGATCCTGTTCCACCCGTTCATCGCCGGTCTCGTGCTCGCCGCCGTCCTCGCTGCGATCATGTCGACGGTGTCCTCCCAGCTGGTCGTCACCTCGTCCGCGCTCATCGAGGATCTGTTCAAGATCGTGGCGCTGCGCACGGGCTCGACCAGGACCTTGCAGGACAAGACCTATGTCCTCCTCGGTCGCCTGGGGATTCTCGTCGTCGCCGTCATCGCCGTCCTCTTGGCGATCTCACCGTCGAACAGCATTCTCGACCTCGTGGCCTTCGCCTGGGCCGGCTTCGGCGCGTCCTTCGGCCCGGTCGTCCTGCTCACGCTGTTCTGGAAGCGGCTGAGCAACTGGGGCGCCCTGTTCGGACTGCTCTCGGGTGCCGTCGTCGCCTTCGTCTGGGGACAGGTGAGCACCCCGCTCACCGACGCTGTCTACGAGATCATCCCCGGCTTCGCGGTCAACCTCATCGTCGCCGTCATCGTCAGCCGGTTCACCTACCGTCCGGATGCTCAGGCCGATGCGGAGTTCGACGAGTCCGTGAAGCTCTCGCGGGTCCGCTGACCCCGGACCGCCCGCTGTCACCCTGACACACTGCGGCGCCTCCTCTCCCCGGAACATTGGGAGAGGAGGCGCCGTTCTCTGTCTCTGCTTCCACCGGTGCGTGCTCCCACTGGTACGCGCTCTCACCGATGTGTGGTCCCACCGCAGCGCCGTCCGCACCTCACCGCTCTCACACCCCACCGCAGCGCGGTCCTACTGCCGTGTGAATGCACTTCGGGCGGGCACCCGTGGTGGGTGCCCGCCCGAAGTGTGCGAGAGCGTCAGCGCTGCGCGAGTTCGACCCTACTTGGTCTCGTCGGCGGCTTCCTCGTCAGCGGCAGCCTCTTCGGCCGGAGCCTCAGCGACGACCTCTTCGGTCTCGACGACCTCGGACTCGACGGCGTCGGCGCCAGCTTCGGCGGTCTCGTCGGCAGCCGGTGCTGCGGCAGCGGTCTCGGTGGCCTGCTCGGCTTCCTTGACCGTGGCCTGCTTCGGCGAGTAGGGCTCGAGGACCAGTTCGATGACGGCCATCGGCGCATTGTCGCCGGGGCGGGGCCCGATCTTGGTGATGCGGGTGTAGCCACCGGGACGCTCGGCCATGGTTTCGGCGATCGAGGTGAAGAGCTCATGCACGATCGACTTGTCGGTGATCTGCGTGAGCACGCGACGACGCGAGGCGAGGTCGCCCTTCTTCGCCGAGGTGATCAGACGTTCCGCCACCGGACGCAGGCGCTTGGCCTTGGTCACGGTCGTGGTGATCTGCTTGTGCTCGAACAGCTGGGCGGCCATGTTGTTGAGCATGAGCCGCTCGTGTGTGGGGGAACCGCCGAGACGCGGACCCTTGGTTGGGGTTGGCATAGTGAGTTACTCCTAGGTCTAAATCAGTACTGTTCGTCTTCGACGTAGGACTGGTCCTCATCAACGAGTCCGGGTTCGAACCCGGCAGGACTGTCCTTGAGGCTCAAGCCCAGCTCGTTGAGCTTGGCTTTGACCTCGTCGATCGACTTCGAACCAAAGTTGCGGATATCCATGAGGTCGGCTTCGCTGCGAGCAACGAGTTCGCCGACGGTGTGGATGCCTTCGCGCTTGAGGCAGTTGTAGGAGCGCACGGTCAGATCGAGGTCTTCGATGGCCAGCGCCAGGTCGGCAGCCAGGGCTGCGTCCACCGGCGAGGGTCCGATCTCGATGCCTTCGGCTTCGACATTGAGTTCCCGAGCCAGGCCGAAGAGCTCGACCAGTGTCTTACCCGCAGATGCGATGGCATCGCGAGGGGTCATCGACGGCTTGGTTTCGATGTCGAGGACCAGACGGTCGAAGTCCGTGCGCTGCTCGACACGAGTGGCCTCGACCTTGTAGGTGACCTTGAGAACCGGAGAGTAGATCGAATCGACCGGAACCCGGCCGATCTCTGCATCCGCGTTCTTGTTCTGCGCGCTCGACACGTATCCGCGTCCGCGTTCGATGGTCAGTTCCATGTCCAGACGACCCTCGCCGTTCAGCGTGGCGATGTGCAGATCCGGGTTGTGGATCTCAACCCCGGCGGGGGCCGACACATCGGCGGCGGTCACGGTGCCCGGGCCCTGCTTGCGCAGGTAGGCGACGACCGGTTCGTCGAATTCGGACGAGACGACTAGGGACTTCAGGTTGAGGATGAACTCGGTGACATCCTCTTTCACTCCCGGCACGGTGCTGAATTCGTGGAGCACTCCGTCGATGCGGATCGAGGTGACGGAGGCGCCAGGGATCGACGACAGCAGGGTGCGGCGAAGAGAGTTTCCGAGGGTGTAGCCGAATCCGGGCTCGAGCGGTTCGATGGCGAACCGTGACCGGTTCTCGGAGACGACTTCTTCCGTGAGCGTTGGGCGCTGTGCAATGAGCACGTGGGCTTCCTTTCAGCGAACATCCGCTATATGACGTTCGCACTGCACGTCATGGCCTTGAGCCATGAAGAACGGTTCGGGTTATCTGGGAATCCGTTCTGCGACCGATGCCGGGCGATTGCCCGTCATCCGTTGCAGATCCACGGAAGGATCAGCCGCGGCGGCGCTTAGGGGGACGGCAGCCGTTGAACGGAACCGGGGTGACATCCTGAATGGTGCCCAGTTCCAGACCGGCGGCCTGCAGGGAGCGGATCGCGGTTTCGCGGCCCGAGCCCGGTCCCTTGACGAACACGTCGACCTTCTTCAGGCCGTGTTCCTGCGCGCGGCGGGCGGCGGATTCCGCAGCCATCTGCGCGGCGTAGGGCGTCGACTTGCGCGAACCCTTGAAGCCGACCTCACCTGAGGAGGCCCAGGAGATGACAGCACCGGTCGGATCGGTGATCGACACGATGGTGTTGTTGAAGGTGGATTTGATGTGAGCCTGGCCGGCGACGATATTCTTCTTCAGCTTGCGGCGAGGCTTACGCGCTGTTGCGGCGCGTGACTTGGGAGGCATGTGTTTTTACTCCTGATCGAGGTGGTTGACCATGGTCAACCGGGTGAGCATGTTACTTCTTCTTACCGGCCACGGTGCGCTTCGGTCCCTTGCGGGTACGCGCATTCGTCTTGGTCCGCTGTCCGCGAACCGGGAGACCGCGGCGGTGACGCAGGCCTTCATAGCTTCCGATCTCGACCTTGCGGCGAATATCGGCGGCCACCTCACGACGGAGGTCACCCTCAACCTGGAATGTGCCCTCGATGTAGTCACGCAGCTGGACGAGCTCCGCGTCGCTCAAGTCCTTCACACGGGTATCAGGGCTGATTCCCGTTTCGGTCAGGGTCTGGCGCGCACGGGTGCGGCCCACACCATAGATGTAAGTCAAGGCGACTTCCACGCGCTTTTCGCGTGGAATGTCGACTCCGGCAAGTCGTGCCATAGGTACTAGCTCCTGTTGTTGTTTCGGAGGTGCTGATGCAGACCTGTCCTTGGCGAACCAAGGTCCTCGGCCCCCGACCGAAGGTATCGTCCTGCCTGTGCCTCAGAGGCACGTGCAGGTGGCGAGGTCTGCGCGGGTGTGGTGCTGCTGAAGCCCCTCACGGGTGCTTCGATCTGCTCGAAGAGCTGCTCAACCCTGGCGCTGCTTGTGGCGCGGGTTGGAGCAGATGACGATGACCCGACCGTGACGGCGGGTAATCTGGCAATTTTCGCAGATCTTCTTGACGCTGGGCTTAACCTTCATCGTTATTCCTTCTTCCGGCCCCTACTCCCTCTCGGGAGTACGACTCGAATGATCGAAGATCTTTACTTGTAGCGGTAAACGATTCGTCCACGCGAGAGATCGTATGGAGACAGCTCCACGATGACCCGGTCCTCGGGCAGGATTCGAATATAGTGCTGCCGCATCTTTCCGGAGATGTGAGCGAGCACCTTGTGCCCGTTGCTCAGCTCGACCCGAAACGATGCGTTCGGGAGAGCCTCGACAACGGTGCCTTCGATCTCAATGACCCCTTCTTTTTTGGCCATATCGTTCGCAAACCTCGTATTCCCGCGAAACCTTCGCGTTCGACGTAATCGTGTATCACCGACTCAATGCCGATGACCCCATGGACTGTGTTCTCCCCACCACATGAAAAGTTGCGGATGGCAGATGCCGCCCACAACTGAAAAGGGGTGAGTTGAGTGAGAACAGACCAATCATCAACCCTACACGATCTGTGAAAGATCTTCCACACGGTCCTGGCTTCCCGACGTGAAGTCCCTTACAATCGCCCTTCACCGTCGCCGAGGCGGTCCTCGCTCGGCCGCGTGCGCCGGGTCCCGTACCCCGCCCGCAGGCTGGCGATGACGGCGATCGCGAGCACCGTGAAGCCCACAGCGGTGATCCAGGCGAAGCCCCCGACGGCCAGCAGCGGACCCGCCGCGGCCGCGAGTCCGGCGGCCCCGATGTTCATTCCCGCATCGGAGAGGCCCTGCACCGCCACCCGGTGCTCCTCGTCGATCTCCTTCGTCAGCAGCGTCGACCCGGCGATGAGGCAGGCCGACCAGCCGACGCCGAGGAAGAACAGGGCGATCGAGAGTCGGAGGAACGAGGACTCGCCCAGAGCGTCGATGAGGCCGAGCACGAGCGAGACGGCGAAGAGTCCGTGTCCGAGGAGAATCACCCGTCCGGGCGAGTACCGGTCGCTGAGGAGGCCGAACACCGGTGAGAGCCCGTACATGCCGAAGATGTGTCCGCCGATGGTGATGCCGATGAGTCCCAGCCCCAGACCGTGATGGTCCATGTGCAGGGGCGTCATCACCATCGTGGCGACCATAATCATGTGTCCGGTGATGACCGTGAGCAGTCCCATCAGCGCACTCGGCGAGGAGCGGATGGCCGCCCAGGTACCGCCTCGGCGAGGCCGGTGCGCCGGGTCCGGCCCGGCCTCTGCCCGGACCACCGGGGAGACCCTCCGCAGGAACAGCACGCTGAGCAGGGACAGCAGGAAGGCGAGGATGGCGATCGCGAAGGGACCGGCGAGAGGATCGATGCCCAGGGCCGCGCCGAGGCGGGTCCCGGGTTCCGAGAGGTTCGGCCCGGCCACCGAGCCAATGGTCGTCGCCCACACCACCACGGACATCGCCGATCCCTTGAGGTGCTCCGGTGCGGCGTCGGTGGCGGCGTATCTGCCTTGGAGTCCCGCGGCGGTGGCGGCGCCGAAGCAGGCCATGCCGAGGAAGAAGACGATGTCATGGGAGCCCACGATCGCTGAGACGATGAGCACCGCTCCGGCCAGCGCGATCCCGTAGCCGCAGCCGAGGGCCAACCGGCGGCTGTGCCGGGCTGCGAGCCTGGCCAGTGGGACAGCAAGGAGGCCTGCGCCGAGGATGGACGCCGTCTGCGCGAAGCCGGCCAACTCCGTCCGTCCGGTCAGCCGCTCGGCGAGGATGCCGCCCACGGCGAATCCGGTGGCGATGCCGATGCCCGAGAACAGCTGGGCGAGACTGAGCGACCACTGGTTGCGGCGGAAGGTCGAGCGCGGCGTCGGCGACATCGTCGTCCTCCTGTTGACTAAGCGAGAGAGCCGGGAGCGGACGGTGATCCGCTCCCGGCTCTCGTGTCCGGTTCTACTCTATGGCCTCAGCGAACCGCGGCAGCGGTGTCGCTGGGGATCAGTGCGCTGCGACCCTGCGCCGCGAGGCCCGATAGACGAGTCCGCCGGCGGTGAGCAGGGCCAGCGCCCCGGCGAGCAGCGGCCAGATCTCGGCACCGGTGCGGGGCAGGCTGCCTCCGCCGGAGCCGTTGCCGTTGTTGTCCTCACCATCGGATGAGCCGTCCGAGGATCCGCCGTTTCCGCCGTCGGAGGCGTCACCGCCGCCCTTCGGATCGTCATCGTCGCCGTCCTTGCCGCCGTCGTCGCCCTTGCCGTCGCCCTCACCGACGACCGTCAGCGTGGTGTTCGCCGCGGTCTTGGAGTCAGCGTCGAGGACCTGGACGACGTAGGTGCCGGGCTTGGCATCGGCGGGCACACTCACGGTGCCGGAGGCGTTGCCGCCGTTGTCGGTGGACAGCGTTCCCAGCGTACCCCCGGTCTCGAAGGCCACGGTGTAGCTCTGCTCGGAGCCGAGGTGTTCGACCGTGGCCGTCAGGTCGTCGCCGGCACGGACTTCGTCCTTGGACAGGGTGAAGTCGTCGGCGCGGAAGGTGTCCATCTTGCACCGGTTGGGCAGAGTGATGGTCTCCCCGCGGTCGTCGACGGCGGTGTCCGGTTTCGGCAGCTTCGGTCCGAAGTCGCCGAGCTTCGGCAGCGTGCCCTTGGACAGGAAGTTGTTCACCGTATCGTCGGTGCACGCCTTATTCTCATCATTCGACATGTACGAGGTGTGCGAGGCACCGGAGACCGAGAGCAGGCTGCCGTCGATCGTGCGAGCCAGCTTGACTCCCGAGGCATACGGCGTGGCCGAGTCGTGTGAGGTCGAGACCACGAGGATGTTCGGCACCGCGGTCAGCTTCTCCGGCTTAGGCAGGGTGCCCTTGAACTTCCAGAAGTCGCAGTAGTCGTAGACTCCCGGCGAGACCGAAGCAGACTGGAAGGGACCGGCCTCGTCGTAGCGCTTCGCGAGGTCGCGGAGTGCGTCGATGTCCGGCTTGTCCCCGAAGCTGTTCTCATCCGTGCAGCGGATGTTCGTGAACGCCTGGAGCATCGGATCGTAGTGGCCCGACTCCGGATTGCGTTCGTTGTAGGCATCGGCGAGGGTCATCAGCGCTCCGGCGGACTCCCCTTCCTTGAGTTCGTTCAGCCCGTAGGCGAGATCTGCCCACAGGGACTCGGAGTACAGGGCCTGGATGACACCCGTGCGGGCGTCGCCGAAGGTGACCTGACGGTCATCGCCGTCGACGCCGGTGGGCACCGGACTGCCCTCGAGGGACCGCAGGATCGCCTGCACCGCGGTGGTGAGTTCCTTGCGGTCGGAGATCCCGTCGCCGAGGGCGCAGGTGAAGGCCTCGGATTTGAGCTCATCGGGCAGTTCGGCATTCGGGTAGGCCTCGCCCCAGGTGATCCCCTCGGCGCCCTTGGCCGAGCAGTCGAGAGCGAATTCTTCGAAGGTGCCTTGGAACCCGGCGATCTGATTGACCGAGTCGTCCGCGTCCTCTTCGGCGTCCTCGGCGGCCACGATCTTGCCGCTGGCGTCGAGGTAGGCCTGCGGGTCTTTGTTGATGTCCTTGAGTGCCTTGTAGGCGGAGACGTTGCCCGGGTCGACGGCACCGTCAAGGACGAGACGGCCGACGCTGTTCGGGAACTTCTGGGCGTAGACGTAGCCGAGGCGGGTGCCGTAGGAGAAGCCGATGAAGTCGAGCTTGTCGTCCTGGCTGGTCGAGCGGATGAGGTCGAGGTCCCCCACGGCATCCCAGGTGCCCAGGTGCTTCATCAGGTTCTCCTGGCCGCCTGCGCCGAGGTCGAAGAGCTTGCCGGTGTTCTCGATGCAGTCGTTGGCGAAACGCTCGGCCTGGTCGTTGAGCACGTCCTCGGCGTCGTCGCGGTCC
This sequence comes from Brevibacterium sp. GP-SGM9, assembly GCF_047300845.1. Classification (NCBI taxonomy): domain Bacteria; kingdom Bacillati; phylum Actinomycetota; class Actinomycetes; order Micrococcales; family Brevibacteriaceae; genus Brevibacterium; species Brevibacterium sp. GP-SGM9. Next base: position 1,146,470 of record NZ_CP178563.1, read on the forward strand.
CCCGCCCAGGCGTCCTCGGCGCGGTCGGCGTCGATCTGCTCATCGGTCGAGCACTGCGAGAACGGCATCGAGCCGCCGGTGCCGCGAGGGTCGAAGCCGACGAGGTCGAAGTTCGCGGCCAGGTCGGGTTCGTAGAGGGCGCCGGCGACTCCGAGGGTCATGCCGGAACCGCCCGGTCCGCCGGGGTTCCAGGCCACGGTTCCCTGGGACTTCGTCTTGACGAACTTGCCGTCGACGATCTTGCCGGCCGGGACCTTCATCATGGCGATGGCGACATTGCCCGCTTCCGGGTTCTTCGCGTCGATGGGGGCGATGACGTACCCGCACTCCGGGGCGCGTCCGATGCGCTCCGTGTAGTCGGGGTAGCCGAGCTTTCCGCAGTTCTCCGCGCTGAGGTCGACGTCCTGGTTGTAGTACGCGCCGAGTCCGGAGGGAATGTTGCCGGCGCCTTTGCCGCCGCCCTTCGGGTCGGAGATCTTGTAGGTGCCGTCATCCTGGCCGAACAGCTCCTTCGCAAGCTCCGGGTAGTACTCGTCGAGGTCGCCGGGCACCGCGGCGGGGTCCTCGCTCGGGCCCTCACTCGGCTCGTCGGTCGCGGCCGGCGACTCGCCGGGCCCGGCGGTTTCATCGCCGTCTCCGGGTTCGCTCGGACTCGGGGTGCTGCTCGGTGACCCGCTCGGGGTTTCCGGTGCGACGACGGTGAAGTCCTCGCTGCTCTTGAGATCGTCGTCGGACTTGATGATGTAGGTGCCGGGTTCGAGGCCGGAACCGTCGAGGTCGCCTGCCAGCGTTCCGTTCTCCGCGTCGAGTTCGGTCTCGCTGCCCGCAACGGTCTCGTTGTTCGAGGCGTGGACGATCTTCACCGTCGTGGCTTCGCTGCCGCGGACGGTGATGGGAATGGTGAGTTCGGTCGAGGCCTCCACCTCGGCGTCGATGCCGAGTGTGATCTCGAGTTCGTCCGCGGGATGCTCGGACTGGGGTTCGGGGGAAGTCTGCTGGGTGGACTGGGTCGGCTCCGCTGAATCCGTGGCGAGGGCGGGCGAACCGCCTGCCAACAGCATCGAAGCGCCGATGACCGACGCTCCGAGAACACGCGAAGACCCCTTGAATGTGATTCGGGTCATAACGGCTATAGTAACGCACAGATAACGTTCAGCGAGTTTTCAAACTTTTCGTTATCTGTTCGTGACCTCAGCGCGTCCACGCAGGAGTGACGCCGGAAGTCATTCCCCGTCTCGACGTGTGAGCGTCTCCTGCTAGCGTGAGCATCGCAGCATCCGCCTCGACCGTCCCGAGGCGTCCCGATCCCCCCACCGCGAACGTCGAAGGAGAATGAGCATGCTGGACCTGGACTCGATCACACAGGAATCCCTCGTCGCCAAGGGCGGCCGCAAATGGTCGAGTTTCCCCGGATCCATCGGCGCCTTCATCGCGGAGATGGACTTCGGAGTCGCCCCTGCCGTCCGGCAGGCCCTGCGCGAGATCGATGACCGCGACCTCTTCGGCTATGCGCCCTACGACGCCACCGCCGACCTCAAGTCGGCCACCTCGACGTTCTATGCCGGGCACTGCGGCTGGGCCGTCCCGGCCGAGCACATCGAGCTCGCCAGCGACGTCATCGCCGCCTTCATCGGGGTGCTCACGCATCTGACACCGGCCGGCACCCCGATCGTTCTGCCGACCCCCGCGTACATGCCCTTCTTCGAGGTCGCGCAGGCGACCGACAGGGAGCTCATCGAAGTGCCGATGATCCGCTCGGAGACCGGCTGGGCGATCGACTATGAGGCCATCGACGCGGCTCTGGTGCCGGGTGCGACGCTCGTCCTGTGCAATCCCCACAACCCGATCGGCAAGGTCTACGGCGAGGATGAGCTGCTTCGGCTCGCCGAGGTGGTCGAGGCCAACCGGGCACGCGTGTTCTCCGACGAGATCCATGCACCGCTCGTCTTCGATCCCGCCCGGCATCTGCCCTATGCCGGCCTCAATGAGACCACTGCCGCGCATACGACGACCGCGACCGCTGCATCCAAGGCCTTCAACATCCCCGGGCTCAAGTGTGCGCAGCTGATCCTGACCAATCCCGAGGACCGCGCGGTCTGGGCCCGGCGCAGCGGCTTCGTCTCCGGGGCGGCGTCGAACCCGGGCATCCTGGCCACTACTGCCGCCTACACCCAGGGAGCCGTCTGGCTGGCCGAGATCACCGCCTACCTGAAGGGCAACCGCGATCACCTCACCGATCTCATCGGCACCCTCCTGCCCAACGCCACCTACCTGCCTCCCGAGGGCACGTACCTCGCCTGGTTGGACCTGCGCGGTTACGGGCTGAGTGAAGGCCTGGCCAAGCACTTCAACGACCGGGCCGGGGTGGCCGTCACCGAGGGGCGCCTGTGCGGGCAGGTCGGGTCCGGGCACATTCGGCTCAACTTCGCGCTCCCCCGCCCGCTGCTCACCGAGGCGGTCGAGCGGATCGCCCAGGCCCTGTGAACTCAGCTCACCGGCAGCCATTCGATGAGATCGAATGAGGACGAGCCCCCGGCGATCTCGAGCACCCTCTGATCGAAGCGCAGAAGGTATTCGAGATTGCACCGGGACATCAGTTCGCGGAAGCGTCGAGCGGGCTGGTCGGCGCCGACCAGCTCCGTGGGCAGAATCGGGTGCGCGAGAACCGCGAGGGCCACGGCGAAGTAGAGGTCGAAGAACTTCGTGATCGACATCTCCGGGGCTCCCCCGCCCGGAGTGGCGCCGCCGCAGCTGAGCTCGGACAGCTGTGTCTCGAGACCGGGCAGCTCCTGGAGCGCGGCGGCGAGTTCGAATGCCTGCGCGCTCATGCGTCGGGCGGAATCCACATTCTCGGGTTCGATCGTGAAGGTCTCGAACCAGCTCGGGGCCGCGACGAGCGAAAGCTGGGCATGGAGCTGTGCCGAACCGTCGGCGAAGCCGATCATCAGTCCCGGTCGCAGCTGTCGGTAGCCGAGGTAACGCGCCGTGTACTGGAAGCGGTCGCGCAGCAGCCGCTCGGTCTCGGGGATCGAGTAGGCGGCCGCGTGGAGGTGGCCCTCGTATCCCGGGGCCCTGCTCTCGCCTGAGATGTCCATGAAACCGGACAGGAGCTGCTCGCCGAGGCGGTAGACGCCGACCCGTCCGTGCCGACGGCTCGTGATGATCCCGCGGTTGACCATCCGCACGAGCTGGTTGTGCACACTGGAGGTGGAATACCCGTGTTCGGCCAGGACCGCGACGATGACCGGGCAGGGCACGCGCGCGCAGGCAGCCGAAGGCCGAGACGACGTCGAAGGCGCTGCGCGTGAGCCGATAGCGATCACCCACATCTGGCCGACGTTTCGTATCGTGTTGGACACCTGTCATGGGCAGATCAAAACGTGAATCACAAGGCCCGTGCCGGGCACCTGCATCGCTCAAGCTCGACTCAAGGAGTTGCGTCATGGATGACGAGAAGTACGAACTCGACCGCCGGACCTACCACTCTGCCAAGGTCTCAGGAGTCCTGGCGGCTGCCATCACGGCATTCCTCGCCTTCAGCGTGTTCGAACTCTTCGGATTCGAGATCGTGGAGACCGCCACCTGGATGTTCGCACTCAGCCTCATGGCCGGTTCCGGAACATTCGTCGCCGTCTACATCGTGACCAGGTCGCGCCAGCGGAATCTGCGCTCCGCCGTCTAGTCGACTGCCGGCGCCACCGGGGTGATCCCGAAGGGTGCCAGACCGGCCACTCCCCCATCCTCAGCAGTGAGTACCCAGACTCCCCTGTCATGCCTGGCCACGCTGTGCTCCCAATGGCTGGCCCGTGACCCATCGGCGGTGACAGCGGTCCAGTCGTCGGCCAAGGTCACGGTCTCGGACCCGCCGGCGGTGAGCATCGGTTCGATCGCCAGGCACATCCCCGGCTTGATCTTCGGACCGTTGGACTTCGCACGGTAGTTGAGCACCTCGGGCGCCATGTGCATGGACGTGCCGATCCCGTGTCCGGTGAATTCCTCGACCAGCCCGAGTTCCGGGTGGGCTTCGGACACGAAATCGTCGATCGCATCGCCGATGTCACTGACCTTCGTCCCCGTGGCGAACGCGGCGATGCCCGCCCACATCGCTGCCTCAGTGGCACGGGACAGTGCGAGATCGGCGGCCGAGGCACTCTCCTCACCGCCGACGATCATGGTGATCGCGGAGTCCCCGTGGAAACCCTCGACGATCGCGCCGCCGTCGATGGAGACGAGGTCTCCCTCTGCGAGCACTCGTGACCCGGGGATCCCGTGCACGATCTCCTCGTTGACGGAGATGCACACGACAGCGGGGAAGCCCTGATAGCCCTTGAAGTTCGAAGCGGCTCCGGCCGCGTCGATGACGGCCTCGGCGGCGGTGTCCACCTCGGCGGTGGTTGCACCCGGGACCGCGGCTGCCCGTGCTGCGTCGAGCACGGCGTGTGTGACCAGGCCCGCCTTGCGCATGCTCAGCAGCTGCCGATCGGTCTTAAGTTCGATCCGGGGACCGAAGATCATCGAATGGTGTCGAGGATGCGCTCGGTGATCTCGGAGACCTCGCCGAGCCCGTCGACCTGACGCAGGAGTCCGCGTTCACGGTAGATGTCGGTCAGCGGCTGGGTCTGCTCTTCGTAGACGTCGAGGCGGTGACGCACCACGTCCTCGCTGTCGTCGCTGCGTCCCTCGGTCTGTGCCCGGGCCAGCAGACGGGCGACGACCTCGTCGGTGTCGGCGGTGAGCTCGACGACGTGTTCGATCTCCTTGCCCTCCGCTGCCAGCATCCGATCGAGTTCGTCGACCTGGGCGCTGGTGCGGGGGTATCCGTCGAGCAGGAAGCCCTCGGCGGCATCATCCTGGGCGAGTCGATCGGCGACCATGGAGTTCGTCACCTCGTCGGGGACGTATTCTCCGGCGTCCATATACCGCTTGGCGAGTGTGCCGAGTTCAGTCTCACCCTTCACGTTCGCCCGGAAGATGTCACCGGTCGAGATCGCCGGGACGCCGAGCGCCTCGGAGAGTCGGGCAGCCTGGGTGCCCTTGCCGGCGCCGGGAGGGCCGATCAGGATGATGCGTGAACTCATGAGTGTCCTTCTTCCAATGGATTTCCGCGGTCTCTGGGTGACTGCGTCAGATCAGCGCAACAGACCTTCGTAGTGCCGCTGCTGCATCTGCGCGTCGATCTGCTTGACGGTCTCGAGCCCGACGCCGACGACGATGAGCAGTGAGGTGCCGCCGAACGGGAAGTTCTGGTTCGCGTTGATGAGCACCAGCGCGATCAGCGGGATCAGCGCGACGAACGCCAGGTACAGGGAGCCCGGGAAGTTGATGCGGCTGAGCACGAAGCTCAGGTAGTCCGCTGTGGGGCGGCCCGCGCGGATGCCCGGGATGAAGCCGCCGTACTTCTTCATGTTGTCCGCGACCTCTTCGGGGTTGAACGTGATCGCCACGTAGAAGTAGGCGAAGAAGATCGTCAGCAGCGCATAGACCGTGATGTAGAGCGGGTGGTCTCCGCGGGTGAAGTAGGTGTTGATCCATTCGACCCACGGGCTCTCCGGATCGCCGAACTGCGAGACCAGGCTGGGCAGGTAGAGAACCGAGGAGGCGAAGATCACGGGGATCACGCCGGCCATGTTGACCTTGATCGGGATGTAGGTCGAGGTGCCGCCGAACATCCGCCGGCCGACCATGCGCTTGGCGTACTGCACGGGCACGCGTCGCTGCGACTGCTCGACGAAGACGACGAGCGCGACGAGGACGAGTCCGACCGCGAGGACGATGATGAAGATATCGACGCCCTGCTCGCGGAGGATGGCTCCCAGCGAGGACGGGAAGGCCGCGGCCACCGAGGTGAAGATGAGCAGTGACATGCCGTTGCCGACTCCGTGTTCGGTGATCTGCTCGCCGAGCCACATGATCAGGCCGGTGCCGGCGGTGAGGGTGAGGACGAGGACCGCGATGCCCCACCAGGTGTCATTGACGATGAGGTTGTCACAGCCTTCGATGCCGCCGAACAGCGCGCCCGAACGGACAGTGGCGATCAGCGTCGTCGAGTTGAGCACGGCGAGGCCGATGGTCAGGTAGCGCGTGTACTGCGTCAGCTTCGCCTGACCGGAGGCACCTTCTTTGTGCAGGGACTCGAAGCGCGGAATGACCACGCGCAGGAGCTGAACGATGATGCTGGCGGTGATGTATGGCATGATGCCCAGAGCGAAGATCGACAGCTGCAGCAGCGCGCCGCCGCTGAAGAGGTTGATCATCGCGAATCCGCCCTCGTTGAGCTGCGGGGAAGCAACGCATTCCTGGACCTGGGTGTAGTCGATGCCGGGGGAAGGGATGAACGATCCGAGTCGGAAGATGACAAGAATGCCCAGGGTGAAGAGGAGTTTGTTCCTCAGGTCGGGCGTTCTGAAAGCCCTCCGGATTGCGCCGATCAAGCGTCCTCCTCGTTGGGGGATGGAAAGTCAGGGTCGCGGCCGCGACCTGGCGAATGAGACAAATACCTGCAAAAGACTACCAGGATCAGGGGCCTGGACCGAAACCGGCGAGCTCTGCGAGACGGCACGCAGAAGGGGACGGCCACAATGTGGCCGTCCCCTTCTTCAGAGAAACCTCAGACCCGCTGTGCGGGAGCTGTTCAGGCTCCTGTGGCGCTTCCGCCTGCTGCCTGGATCTTCTCGACGGCAGAGCCCGAGAACTTATCCGCAGTGATGTTCAGGGCCACGGTGATCTCACCGGTGCCGAGAACCTTCACAGGCTGCTTGGGACGCACGGCACCCTTGGCCACGAGGTCGGCGACGGTGACGTCTCCGCCCTCGGGGAACAGGGATGACAGCTTGTCGAGGTTGACAACCTGGAACGTCACCTTGGCCGGGTTCTTGAATCCGCGCAGCTTCGGCAGACGCATCTGCATGGGTGTCTGTCCACCCTCGAAGCCGGCAGGGACCTGGTAACGGGCCTTGGTGCCCTTGGTTCCGCGACCGGCCGTCTTGCCCTTCGAAGCCTCACCGCGACCCACACGGGTCTTCGCGGTCTTGGCTCCGGGGGCGGGACGGAGGTCGTGGAGCTTCAGTGAGTCGTTGTTCGACATATCAATCGACCTCTTCCACAGTCACGAGGTGACGCACGACGTTGATCATGCCCCGGATCTCCGGGCGATCCTCGTGCACCACGACGTCGTCGATCCGCTTCAGCCCGAGCGAACGCAGCGAATCACGCTGGTTCTGCTTGCCGCCGATTTCGGATTTGCGCTGAGTAACTTTGAGCTTTGCCATCAGGACTTCGCCCCGCTTTCTGCCGCTGCGCGAAGCAGCGCGTGCGGTGCGACCTCGTCCACGGGCAGTCCGCGGCGAGCCGCGACTTCCTCGGGACGCTCAAGGCTCTTGAGAGCAGTGATGGCCGCGTGCACGATGTTGATTGCGTTCGACGAACCCAGCGACTTGGACAGGATGTCCTGGACGCCTGCGGCATCGAGCACCGCGCGGACGGGTCCGCCGGCGATGACACCCGTACCGGGGGCAGCCGGACGCAGCAGGACGACGCCGGCTGCTTCCTCTCCCTGGACCGGGTGGGGAATGGTCTTCTGGATGCGGGGAACCCGGAAGAAGTTCTTCTTCGCCTCCTCGACACCCTTGGCAATGGCTGCAGGAACTTCCTTCGCCTTGCCGTAGCCCATTCCGACCATGCCGTCTCCGTCACCGACGACGACGAGTGCCGTGAAGGAGAACCGACGTCCGCCCTTGACGACCTTCGACACGCGGTTGATTGTGACGACGTGCTCGATGAACTGGTTCTTCTCTTCACGGTCGCCGCGTCCACCGCGACCGCCGCGTCCGCCGCCTTCGCCGCGTCCGCGACCCTGGCCGCCCTGTCCACCCTGGCCGCGGCCACGGGAGGAGCGGTCACCGCTGTTGTCGGTGCGGGTCTCGGCAGATGCCTGCTGTTCGTTATTCTCTTCAGTGCTCATAGGGCCAATCCTCCTTCACGGGCACCTTCGGCGATCGCCTGCACGCGACCGTGGTAGGCGTTGCCCCCGCGGTCGAACACGACGGCTTCGATTCCGGCGTCCTTGGCGCGCTGAGCAACCAGCTCGCCGACCTTGCGGGCCTTGCCGGTCTTGTCACCGTCGAATGTCCGCAGATCCGCTTCCATGGTGGAGGCCGAGATCAGGGTCTTGCCGACGGTGTCGTCGATGACCTGGACAAAGACGTGGCGCGTTGAACGAGTCACTGAGAGACGAGGACGTTCGGCCGTACCGCTGACATGCTTGCGCAGACGTGCGTGACGGCGCTTGCGAGCCGCAGCCCTGCCCTTGCCGTAGCTTTCCTTCTTGCCAAAGGCCATCTTTACTTACCAGCCTTTCCGACTTTGCGACGGACATTTTCGCCGGCGTAGCGCACACCCTTGCCCTTGTAGGGTTCAGGCTTGCGCAGCTTCCGGATGTTGGCAGCGGTCTCTCCGACCAGCTGCTTGTCGATGCCGTGGACCGCCAGCTTGGTCTGTCCGTCGACGCTGAAGGAGATGCCCTCAGGAGGTTCGACGGTGATCGAGTGGCTGTAGCCGAGAGCGAACTCGAGGTTCGATCCCTTGGCCAGCACACGGTAACCGGTGCCGACGATCTCGAGGGACTTCGAATAGCCCTCGGTCACACCGACCACCATGTTGTTGATCAGGGTGCGGGAGAGGCCGTGCAGGGAACGCGATTCGCGCTCCTCGTCCGGACGCTCCACCGTCACGACGCCGTCTTCGAGCGATACGGTGATCGGCTCGGCGATGGTGACGGACAGTTCGCCCTTCGGTCCCTTGACGGCGACATCCTGGCCGTCGACCTTGACCTCGACGCCGCTGGGAACGGAGATCGGGTTCTTGCCAATGCGTGACATACTTCTCTCTCCTTCCTTACCAGACGTAGGCGAGGACTTCCCCACCCACACCTTTCTTTGCGGCCTGTCGGTCCGTCAGGAGACCTGAGGAGGTCGACAGGATGGCGATGCCGAGTCCACCGAGGACCTTGGGCAAGTTGGTCGACTTCGCGTAGACGCGGAGTCCGGGCTTCGACACGCGGCGGAGGCCGGCGATCGAACGCTCACGGTTGGGACCGAACTTGAGGTCCAGGAGCAGGGTCTTGCCGACCTGAGCGTCTTCGACGCTCCAGTCGGTGATGTAGCCCTCGCTCTTGAGGATCTCAGCGATATTCGACTTCAGCTTCGAGAACGGCATGCTGACGTCCTCGTGGTAAGCCGAGTTGGCGTTGCGCAGACGTGTCAGCATGTCTGCGACTGGATCAGTCATTGTCATTTGGGCTCCAGCCCTTCCTCGTTACGGTTTCCGCCCACATTCGTGCTTGGACCTGCAACGTAGCGATTATTTTGTCTTGAACGGGAACCCGAGGTGACGCAGCAGTGCACGTCCCTCATCGTCGGTCGCCGCCGTGGTCACAACGGTGATGTCCATACCACGGACACGGTCGATGCGATCCTGGTCGATCTCGTGGAACATCGACTGCTCCGTGAGACCGAAGGTGTAGTTTCCGTTGCCGTCGAACTGACGATCCGAGAGGCCGCGGAAGTCGCGGATTCGCGGAAGTGCCAGCGAGATGACACGGTCGACGAATTCCCACATCCGAGCTCCGCGCATGGTCACGTGGGCGCCGATGGGCTGACCTTCGCGCAGCTTGAACTGTGCGATGGACTTGCGGGCCCGCGTCACGACCGGCTTCTGACCGGTGATCAGGGTCAGGTCGTTGACGGCGCCTTCGATCAGCTTGGAATCGCGTGCTGCGTCTCCCACACCCATGTTCACGACGACCTTGGTCAGACCGGGAACCTGCATGGGGTTGGCGTAGTTGAACTCGTCCTGCAGCTTGCTCACGATCTCTTCGCGGTAGACCTGCTTGAGACGTGGCGCGGGACGGCTGGTGGTTGTTTCCGTCATCAGATCTCCTCCCCGGTGCGACGCGAGTAGCGAACCCGAACGGTCTTGGTGCGACCGTCGCGCTCGACGCTCTCCTCGCGGTATCCGACGCGGGTGGGCTTGTTGTCCTTGGGATCAACGAGCGCCACGTTGGACACGTGGATGGGGGCTTCGTGAGTCTCACGGCCGCCGGCGGTGCCGCCGGCCTGAGTCTGCGTTGCCTTCTTGTGCTTGATCACGCGGTTGACGCCCTCGACGAGGACGCGGTTGCGTTCGGGGTAGACGGCAAGGACCTTGCCCTGCTTCCCCCGGTCGCCGCCCCGTGACTCACGAGCGCCTGCGATCACCTGGACGAGATCGCCCTTCTTGATCTTGAGCTTGTCCGCCATGCTCACAACACCTCCGGTGCCAGGGAGACGATCTTCATGAACTTCTTATCGCGCAGTTCGCGTCCCACGGGTCCGAAGATACGGGTTCCGCGCGGTTCGCCGTCGTTCTTGAGGATGACAGCTGCATTCTCGTCGAACTTGATGTACGAACCGTCGGGACGGCGACGCTCCTTGGCCGTGCGAACGATGACGGCCTTGACGACGTCACCCTTCTTCACGTTTCCACCAGGGATAGCGTCCTTGACGGTGGCCACGATGGTGTCACCGATCGAGGCGTAGCGCCGACCGGAGCCACCCAGGATCCTGATGGCCAGGATCTGCTTGGCGCCAGTGTTGTCGGCGACTTTGAGTCGCGACTCTTGCTGAATCACTATTTTCTCCTGTCGTCGCGCTGGTTCTCACGCGTGATATGCATGAGCCTTGCGGAACGGATTCATTGACATTTCGCCCCATTCCCGGTGGCCGCCCGCGACCCTGGGACAGGGCCGCGGGCGGGACCGGGTGGGAGGGACGGCGTTGGCTTACTTGGCGCGTTCGATGATCTCGACGAGCCGCCAGCGCTTCGCGGCCGAAACCGGCCGCGTCTCGGCCACGAGGACGAGGTCGCCGATGCCGGCGCTGTTCTCCTCATCGTGCACCTTGTACTTGACCGACTTGCGCAGGACCTTGCCGTAGAGGCGGTGCTTCATCCGCTCCTCAACCTCGACGACGATGGTCTTCTGCATCTTGTCGGACACAACGTATCCACGCACGGTCTTGCGGGTGTTGCGCTCCGCAGCCGCGGACTCCGGCTTCGTGGTCTCCGCCATCACTTGTCCTCTTCCTTAGCGTCGGCGGGGTTCGGACGGATGTCCAACTCCCGCTCGTTGAGCACGGTGTAGATACGAGCGATGTCGCGACGCACTGCCTTGAGCCGACCGTGGCTCTCCAGCTGGCCGGTGGCCGACTGGAAACGCAGGTTGAAGAGCTCGGCCTTGGCCTTCTTGAGCTCCTCGAGCAGACGCTCGTTGTCGAAACCGTCCAGTGCGTCGATGGAAAGGTTCTTCGAACCGATTGCCATACTCACTCACCACCTTCGCGGGCCACGATGCGGGCCTTGAGCGGAAGCTTGTGAATCGCGAGACGCAGGGCCTCACGAGCAACTTCCTCGGACACACCGGCGAGTTCGAACATGACCCGTCCCGGCTTGACATTGGCGACCCACCACTCCGGCGAACCCTTACCGGAACCCATGCGGGTCTCGGCAGGCTTCTTCGTCAGCGGCTGGTCTGGGTAGATGTTGATCCACACCTTGCCGCCGCGCTTGATGTAGCGCGTCATGGCAATACGTGCGGCCTCGATCTGCCGGTTCGTGACATAGGCGGGCTCGAGAGCCTGGATGCCGTAGTCACCGAATGACACCGTGGTGCCACCCTTCGCTGCGCCGCCCCGCTTGGGGTGGTGCTGCTTGCGGAACTTCACTCGACGAGGGATCAACATGGCTCAGCCCTCCGATCCGGCCTCAGCCGCGGGGGCTTCGGCGCTGTTCTCAGTGTTACGGGCCTGGTCACCTCGGCGCGGTGCGCCTTCCTGACCACGTCCGCGGCCACCACGACCACGCCCACGGCCCTTGGGGCCACGAGCAGCAGGAGCCTTGGCCTGCTCTGCGGCAAGCTCCTTGTCGGTCATGTCGCCCTTGTAGATCCACACCTTGACGCCGATGCGTCCGAACGTGGTGTGGGCTTCGTGGAGACCGTAGTCGATGTTCGCGCGCAGGGTGTGCAGGGGCACACGGCCTTCGCGGTAGAACTCGGAACGGCTCATCTCAGCACCGCCGAGACGGCCCGAGCACTGCACGCGGATGCCCTTGGCACCGGCACGCTGAGCGCTCTGGATCGCCTTGCGCATCGCGCGGCGGAAGGCCACGCGGCTGGCGAGCTGCTCGGCAACACCCTGAGCGACGAGCTGCGCGTCGATCTCCGGGTTCTTCACCTCAAGGATGTTGAGCTGAATCTGCTTGCCGGTGAGCTTCTCGAGCTGACCGCGGATGCGATCGGCTTCGGCTCCGCGGCGTCCGATGACGATGCCCGGACGTGCGGTGTGGATGTCCACGCGGACACGGTCACGTGTGCGCTCGATGTTGACCTTCGAGATGCCGGCCCGTTCGAGGCCCTTGGTCATCAGTTCGCGGATCTTCACATCTTCGAGCACGTAGTCCTTGTAACGCTGACCCGGCTTCGTCGAGTCAGCGAACCACTTGGATTTGTGATCCGTGGTGATTCCGAGACGGAATCCGTTCGGATTGATCTTCTGGCCCATTAGCGGTTCCCCTTCCGGCTCTTGCGCTGAGGCAGGTCGTCACCGCTGGCCAGGACCACGGTCACGTGGCATGTGCGCTTCTCAATGCGAAAAGCGCGACCCTGAGCACGCGGGCGGAACCGCTTCATGGTCGGTCCCTCGTCCACGAATGCTTCGGAGATGACCAGTTCGTTCTCGTCGAACGCAACGCCTGTCTCGTCGGCCCGGACACGCGCATTGGCGATGCCGGAGGCAACGAGCTTGTAAATCGGATCTGATGCCGACTGTTCTGCAAACTTCAACACTGCAAGTGCTTCGGTCGCCTGCTGACCACGAATGAGGTCGACGACGCGCCGAGCCTTGCGAGGCGTGACGCGCAGGTAACGCGCCTTAGCCTTGGCTTCCATCGCTTCCTTCTCTCTTGTCTAGGATCGCTCGAGTCCCCCGCCTCAGCGGCGGCGACCCTTGCGATCGTCCTTTTCGTGGCCACGGAACGTCCGTGTCGGTGCGAACTCGCCAAGCTTGTGTCCGACCATCGATTCGGTGATGAAGACAGGGACATGCTTGCGTCCGTCATGTACTGCGATGGTGTGTCCCAGGAAGTCCGGGATGATCATCGAGCGACGAGACCATGTTTTGATGACGTTTTTGGTGCTCTTCTCGTTCTGGCGAGCCACCTTCTGGTAGAGGTGTTCGTCGACGAAAGGACCCTTTTTGAGGCTACGAGGCATAAGTCAGTACTCCAATCAGCGCTTCTTGCCGGTCCGGCGACGGCGCACGATGTACTTGTCGCTCTCTTTGTTCGGCCGGCGTGTGCGGCCTTCTGGCTGACCCCACGGGCTGACCGGGTGACGACCACCCGAGGTACGGCCCTCGCCACCACCATGCGGGTGATCGATCGGGTTCATGACGACACCACGCACGGAGGGGCGCTTGCCCTTCCAACGCATCCGGCCTGCTTTGCCCCAGCTGATGTTCGACTGCTCGGCATTGCCGACCTCGCCGATCGTGGCACGGCAGCGCGCATCGACGTTGCGGATTTCGCCCGAAGGCATCCGCAGCTGAGCGAAACGGCCGTACTTCGCCACGAGCTGCACGGACGAACCGGCAGAACGGGCGATCTTGGCTCCGCCACCGGGACGCATCTCAACTGCGTGCACCACGGTGCCGACGGGGACATTGCGCAGGGCGAGGTTGTTGCCCGGCTTGATGTCTGCACCCGGTCCGGCTTCCACCTGTGCGCCCTGCTTGAGGTTCTGCGGGGCGATGATGTAGCGCTTCTCTCCGTCTGCGTAGTGCAGCAGAGCGATCCGCGCGGTGCGGTTCGGGTCGTATTCGATGTGTGCCACCTTCGCCGGAACGCCATCTTTGTCATGGCGGCGGAAATCGATGACACGGTACTGACGCTTGTGGCCGCCGCCCTGATGGCGAGTGGTCACGCGTCCCTGACTGTTGCGGCCGCCGCGCTTGGGCAGCGGACGCAGAAGCGACTTCTCCGGTGTAGACCGGGTCACTTCGACGAAGTCGGCGACCGACGAGCCACGGCGGCCCGGAGTCGTCGGCTTGTGCTTACGGATTCCCATGAGTCTTGTCCTTCTTTGACGAAGGATCGCTTAGAGCGATCCACCGAAGATGTCGATTGATCCGTCCTTGAGGGCGACAATGGCACGCTTGGTGTCCTTGCGCTTTCCCCAACCGGTGCGGGTGCGGCGGCGCTTGCCCTGGCGATTCAGGGTGTTGACCTTGGCGACCTGCACATCGAAGATCGATTCAATGGCGTGCTTGATCTCGGTTTTGTTCGAGTTCTGGTCGACGATGAAGGTGTACTTCCCCTCATCCATCAGACTGTAGGTCTTCTCCGAGACGACCGGTGCGACGATGATGTCACGCGGGTCCTTGAAGTTCAGACTCATGATGCGTCCTCCGATTCGCGGTTTCCGCCCAGGAACGACTGCAGCGCGGCCTCGGTGAACACGATGTCATCGGCGAGCAGCACATCATAGGTGTTGAGCTGATCGGACGTGAGCACGTGGACGTGAGGCAGGTTGCGCACGCTCAGGTAGGTGAGCTCGTCGTCACGGTCGAGCACCACGAGGGTGTTCTTACGGTCGGACAGGCCGGCCAGTGCGGCCTTCGCCTGCTTGGTCGACGGCGCATCGCCGGAGATCAGGTTCTTCATCACGAAGACCTGATCGAGGCGTGCACGATCGGACAGCGCACCGCGCAGGGCGGCGGCCTTCATCTTCTTCGGCGTCCGCTGCGAGTAGTCGCGAGGCACCGGTCCGTGGACGATTCCACCGCCGTTGTACTGAGGAGCGCGGATCGAACCCTGACGGGCGTTGCCGGTTCCCTTCTGACGGTAGGGCTTGCGGCCACCACCGCGGACCTCGGAGCGGGTCTTGGTCTTGTGCGTACCCTGGCGGGCTGCTGCCAGCTGGGCGACGACGACCTGGTGGATCAGCGGCACGTTGGTCGGCACACCGAAGACCTCGGCGGGCAGATCAACGGAACCGGCCTTGGCACCGGCGGCGTCGAGGACGTCGACTGTCTTGACATCAGTCATATCGTTCAGGCCTCCTTCACGGCCGAGCGAACGAGAACGACTCCACCCTTGGGGCCGGGAACGGCGCCCTTGATGAGCAGGAAGTTGTTCTCGGTGTCCACGGCGTGGATGGTGAGGTTCTGGGTGGTGTGCTTGACCGCGCCCATCCGGCCGGCCATGCGCATGCCCTTGAACACGCGACCAGGTGTCGCGGCTCCGCCGATCGAACCCGGCTTGCGGTGGTTGCGGTGCTGACCGTGCGAGGCGCCGACGCCGTGGAAGCCGTGACGCTTCATGACGCCTGCGGTGCCCTTGCCCTTGGTCTTGGCGGTCACGTCGACCTTGATCCCGGCGTCGAAGGTGTCGACTCCGAGTTCCTGGCCGAGTGCGTAGTCAGCAGCATCTGCGGTGCGCAGCTCGACGAGGTGACGGCGTGGGGTCACGCCGGCCTTCTCGAAGTGGCCGGCAGTCGGCTTGTTGACCTTGCGCGGATCGATCTCGCCGAACGCGATCTGCACAGCGGGGTAACCATCGGTTTCCTCGTTGCGGACCTGCGTCACGACGTTGTTCCCGGTGGCCACAACGGTCACCGGCACGAGCTTGTTCTGCTCATCCCACACCTGGGTCATGCCCAGTTTGGTTCCCAGAAGGCCTTTGACCTTGCGGGTGGTCGGGAGAGCTGAGGAACGATTGTTCGCCATGTTTCCCTCCCTTAGAGCTTGATCTCGATGTTGACATCGTCGGCGAGGTCGAGACGCATGAGCGAATCGACTGCCTTCGGCGTCGGATCGACGATGTCGATCAGACGCTTGTGCGTGCGCATCTCGAAATGCTCACGGCTGTCCTTGTACTTGTGTGGCGAACGGATGACGCAGTACACGTTCTTCTCCGTTGGCAACGGCACGGGGCCCACTACAGTCGCACCTGCGCGAGTGACGGTGTCCACGATCTTTCGTGCGGCACTGTCAATCACAGCGTGGTCGTACGACTTGAGCCGAATGCGGATCTTCTGTCCCGCCATGGCGTCGTCTCTTTCTTTAGTTGCTTCCGGCCATCAACCGACAGTCGATCTGGGATGACTGTGGTCTGTGCCGGCTGACCATGACCGACCCCCGAGGTCGGGCGTGTCGGCTAATCCTGGCGGAGAATCTCGCGATTCCTCCGCCAAGGCCGACGGCGCTTTCTACTCATTGGCTGCTCGGTCCGAACCCGCTGATTCGCAGATTCATCGATCCGATAGTGTTTCGGGCTGTTCGCGGCATTTCTGCCGCAGTGCAGGGGTCAACGCCCAAAACGCAACTTCACTATCTTGTCACATACCACTTCATCCGCGCAATTCCGGGCCTATGGGCTGTGAGCGATCTCTCAGGCGCGCTGCTGCTGCTCCCGTGCGCGCTCGAGTGCCCGGCGGCGGGCGGCTTCGGAGGCGTCGGCGAGGCGCTGCGCATTCTCCGGATCCCGGGTCAGATTCTCCCCCGTTTCGGGATCGAATACCATCACCTTGGCGGGGTCGAACCACAGCTGGACCTCATCGCCCTCGGCGACGGCGGTCGAGGGATCGAGTGCGGCCACCACCTGGGTGCGCGTGCCTTCTCCGTCGAGATCCCGGTCCAGCTCCTCGAGTGCCTTCCTGATCTCGGGTGCGGCTTCGAACGGGAGGTAGGCGTAGACCTCGTTGCCCAGCCACTCCGTGACGTCGACCTCCGCGGTCAGCAGCGCACCGCTCGAACGCTTGGCTTCGTCGAGGGCCGCGGCATCGTGGAAGTCCTCCGGCCGGATTCCGGCCACGAGGTAGCGCGGGGCCTCGCGCAGCTTCGCCGATCGCGCCTCGGGCAGGGAGAACGTCCCGAACGGCGAATGCAGCGCGCCGTCGACGTTCTCCACCGGCAGGAAGTTCATCGGCGGAGAGCCGATGAAGCCGCCGACGAACAGGTTGACAGGCTCGTCGTAGAGCTCCTGCGGACTCGCGTACTGCTGGAGCACGCCCTTCTTCAGCACCGCCACCTTGTCACCGAGGGTCATCGCCTCGGTCTGGTCGTGGGTGACGTAGACGGTGGTGACGGCCAGGTTGCGCTGCATCCGCGAGATCTCCGTGCGCATCTGGATCCGGAGCTTGGCGTCGAGGTTCGACAGGGGTTCGTCGAACAGGAAGGCGTTGGCATCACGGACGATCGCCCTGCCCATGGCGACGCGCTGGCGCTGGCCGCCGGAGAGGTTCGCCGGCTTCCGATCGAGGTGATCGCCGAGCTCGAGCAGCGTGGCGGCACGGTTGACCCGCTCGTCGATCTCCGCCTTGCTGTACTGGCCTTTGGTCAGCATCAGCGGGAAGGCGATGTTCTCCGCCACACTCAAGTGCGGATAGAGCGCGTAGTTCTGGAACACCATGGCCAGATTGCGTTCACGCGGAGCGGCATCGTTGATCAGCTCGTCATCGATGCGGAGTTCGCCGTTCGTGATGTCCTCGAGTCCGACGATCATCCGCAGCAGCGTCGACTTCCCCGAACCGGAGGGGCCGACGAGGATGACGAACTCCCCCTCGGCGATGTCGAGACTGACGTCGTTGATCGCGGGGTAGCCGTCGCCGTAGCGCTTGACGATGTTCTTCAGTTCGATCACGGACATGGCCGTTGACTCCGTTCGGATGGGTGCGGTACCGACAGGCTGTAGAGCTGAGACGGGCTCGGTTGGCTGCGCATCGTCAGCCCTTGACCGCGCCGGAGGTGAGGCCGCTGACGATCTGGCGCTGGAAGAGCAGGACGATGATGATGATCGGGACCGTGACGACGATGGCGGCGGCGGAGATCGCTCCGGCCGGTTCCTCGAACTGGCTGGCCCCGGTGAAGAAGGACAGCGCCGCCGGCACCGGTCTGGCCGCCGAGGTCGAGGTCAGCGAGATGCCGTAGACGAAGTCGTTCCAGGCGATGAAGAAGGCGATGATCGCCGTCGTGAACACACCGGGCGCGGCCAGCGGGACGATGACCTTCCGGAAGGCTTGGAAGCTCGTCGCTCCGTCGACCTGCGCGGCCTGCTCGAGCTCCCACGGGATCTGCCTGAAGAAGGCCGCGAGCGTCCAGATCGAGATGGGCAGGGTCAGCGAGAGATACGGGATGATCAGTCCCGCCCAGGTGTCGTAGAGACCGATGGCCGACCAGATGCGGAACAGCGGGGTGACCAGGGAGATGACCGGGAAGATGGAGACTGCCAGGGCCATCGTGAGGATGAACTTCTTGCCCGGGAAGTCGAGGCGGGCCACCGCGTAGGCCGTGAGCGTGGCCAGCACCACGGCGATGAGCGTGGCGATGAGGCAGATGCCGATCGAGTTGACCAGCGCCGGAAGGAACAGGTCTTTGGCCGCTCCGGTGAAGATGAGTTCGTAGTTCGACCAGTCCACCGCCGTGGGCCAGAACTTCCGGTTGGCGACATCCCCCGCAGATTTCAGGGACAGGGAGACGATCCACAGCACGGGGAAGAGCGCGTAGACGGCGACGACGAGGCTGATGACGATCCACCAGATCGTGTGTCTGCGACCGGACATCGTCACTCACCCCTCGCCTGGGCCAGATCGACCTTGAAGATTCTGATGAAGATGAAGCAGATGAGCGCGACGCTGAGGAAGAGCAGCACCGACAGCGCCGAGCCCATGCCCAGCTGCAGCTGTCCGATCGACTGGTTGTAGGTGAGGAAGGAGACCGTGGCGGTGTCTTGGGCTCCTGCTGTCATGACGAACACGGAGTCGAAGACCCGGAAGGCGTCGAGGGTGCGGAAGAGGAGGGCGACCATGATCGCGGCTTTCATATTGGGAATGATCACCTTCGACATCCGCTGCCACCAGGTGGCGCCGTCGACGGTCGCCGCCTCGAGCATGTCACCGGGGATCTGGGCGAGCCCGGAGAGCAGGAGGAGGGAGATGAATGGGGTGGTCTTCCAGATCTCCGCTGCGCAGATGACGAGGAAGGACGACCAGAAGTCGCCGAACCAGTCGAATCCCGGCATCGACAGCCAGGTGCCGACGAAGCCGGTGCCGAGGTCGAAGGCGTATTTCCAGGAGAATGCGGCGACGACGGTGATGATGCCGTAGGGGATGAGGATCGCCGTGCGCACCCAGGGACGCACGGACTTCAGCGCATTGAGCATGACCAGCGCGAGGGCGAAGCCGAGGACGAGTTCGACGGCGACGGTGACGACGGTCAGCAGCAGGGTCACCCAGATCGTCTGCCACCACAGCGGGTCGGTGAGGATGACGAGGTAGTTGTGTCCCCAGTTGACGAACCGGTTGTCGGGGTCCGTGAGGCGGTAGTTGAAGAACGAGTAGTACACGGCCTGCAGGATCGGGTAGCCGGTGACGGCCAGCAGGATGATCACGGCCGGCGCCGAGAGCAGCCACCCGAGCTTCATCTCGCCCTTGGCGCGGTTCGACAGACGCGAGCTCACAGCAGCCTCTCCCCTCGCAGGATCTCGAGGATGAACCGCTGGGAGCTCGCGGGCGTCCTCTCCGGGTCGACGCTGCCCGGCGGGTGCCAGGACTTCTGGATTCCGCCGGTCACCTCGTTGTAGTAGGGGGTCAGCGGACGTGCCGCCGAGCGTTTGAGGGATTCGGCGATGACCTCAGCGGCGGGGAATTCCTTCTGCACCTCGGGATCGTCGAAGGCCGCCAGGTTCGAGGGCGCATTTCCGTCAGAGAGGAAATAGGCGCTCTGTCGTTCCGGTTGGCGGATGCAGTCGACGGCCCGGTAGGCGAGATCCTGATGTTCGGAGAAGGCCCCGACGCCGAGGTTGATCCCACCCAGGGGCGGACTCGATTCCTCGGCCTCGTCGACCTGGGGGTAGAACGTCCAGCCGATGTCCTCGAGGAGGCTCTCCTCGAGGACTCCGTCATCGACCGAGGCCTTCGTCGCGGCGTAGATGAACGGCCAATTCACCATGAACCCGCCGTCGTCGCTCTGGAATTCGAGCATCGCGGCGTTCTCGTCGAGATTGCTCAGCTGGGGTCCGCCGACTCCGGTCTCGCCGATCTTCGCCATGATCGCGGCGGCCTTCTCTCCGGCCTCGGTGTCGATGCCCAGCTCCACCTCGGCGGCACCGTCGGAGTCGGGGTTCGTCACGATCGCCCCACCGGCGGATTCGATCATGGCGTTGAGCCACACGGTCAGGGACTCGGCCCTGATCCCCTGCACCCCGACGCGCTTGTCCTCCTGGGCCGCCGCGTCGATGATCTGATCCCAGGTGACCGGTTTCGACATGTCGAGGCCGGCGGCCTTCGCGACGGATTTGCGGTACCAGAGCAGCTGCGTATTGGCCCAGAATGGGGTGGCGACCAGTTCGTCCTGACGGGTCGAGGACTCCACCGAAGAGGGGATGACGCCGTCGGTGAACTCCTCGATGTAGTCGTCGGGGACCGGTGCCAGATAGTCGGCATTGGCCATCTCGGCGACGTAGACCGGGTCGAGGCTCATGATGTCGATCGAGGAATCCTCCGAAGCCAGACGTCTGACCAGCTGCTCACGCTGGCCCGGTGCGTCATTGGGCAGCAGGCTCGTCGAGATCCGATAGGCACCGTCGGCCTCCGCAGTGCAGTCCGCGGCGATGCTCGCCTGTCCCCCGTTGTCCGGGTTGATGTACCAGGTCAGCGTCGGTGTGGCGGCGTCCGCTGCGCAGCCGCTGGCGCCCACGAGTCCGAACAGGACGGTTGCGGCCATGACGGTGCGCCATCTCCCCCGGGTTCTTGCCGTGTGCTTCATTCCACCGTCCGCCGGTCTTCTCTGACTTCGAATTTCACTCGCTTGTGACTCAGGTTACCCCGGATTGCACAGAAAGTTATCAGTCGAGCGCCCACCAGATTGCGGCGGGTGCCGCGAGCACCCGACCCTGCAGGCACCCGGGCCGGCTGGAGGTGAGGATCCGCCCGTCCGGCAGCTCCGCGATCGTGCGCGCCCCATCGCCGAGGTTGGCGATGACGAGCGTCTTCGCCTCACCGGCCGTGACGACGAAGGCAAGCAGACCGTGGTCGGGCTCGTTGAGATCGTGCCAGGCGAAGCTTCCGCGACCTAGTCCGCGTCTCCGGCGGATCTGCAGCAGGCGACGGTAGAGATGGAGCATCGAGTTCGGTTCGGCCTCCTGCCGATCGACGGCGAACTCGCCGAAGCCCTCGGGTTGGGGCAGCCATGTCGGTGTCGCTAGGGCGGTACCGAACCCCAGATGGGGCTCTCCGGCCGACCAGGGCAGAGGAATCCGAGCCCCGTCCCGGCCGAGCTCGGTGCCCTGACTGCGGACGAACACCGGGTCCTGCCTCTGCTCGGGCTGCAGCTCGGTGTGTTCGGGCAGGCCGAGCTCGTCTCCCTGAAAGACGTACGCCGAGCCGGGAAGTCCGAATTCGATGAGCGCAAGTGCCGCGGCGCGCTGTCGTCCGAGCTCCCGGTCGGGCTGCGGATCGTCCGGACCGATCCCCCGCTGGTGGGCAGGAGCATTCTCGAGGCCGAAGCGGCTGGCGTGTCGGACGGTGTCGTGGTTCGAGAGCACCCAGGTCGGCGCGCTCCCGACCTTCTCTGCCGCAGCATAGGTCTCGTCGATCGTGGTGTGGAGTCCTGGAGCTCTGTGCCCGGCCATGAGGAAGGTGAAGTTGAAGGCCTGGTCCATCTCCCCCGGGCGAACGTAGCGGAAGAGTCGTTCGAGCGGTTCGACCCAGGCCTCGGCCACGAGGATCCGCTGCCCGGGATAGTCGTCGAGAACCTGCCGCCAGGACCGGTAGATCTCGTGCACGCCTTCCTGGTCGAAGAACGGTGAGACATCGGACTGCGCCGGAGATCCGAACGGGGCCGTCGCATCGGACTGCGCAGTCGATGCGGGCTCAGGGTCCGCCTCGGCGAGGGTCTGATCGGGCAGCCCTGCTGCCTTGACGAGACCGTGGGCGACGTCGACGCGAAAGCCGTCGACGCCGCGGTCGAGCCAGAAGCAGAGAACTTCCTCGAACTCGGCGTGCACGGCGGGATCGGTCCAGTTGAGGTCCGGTTGGCTGGGGTCGAA
Organism: Brevibacterium sp. GP-SGM9; assembly: GCF_047300845.1. NCBI lineage: Bacteria > Bacillati > Actinomycetota > Actinomycetes > Micrococcales > Brevibacteriaceae > Brevibacterium > Brevibacterium sp. GP-SGM9. Next base: position 1,168,604 of record NZ_CP178563.1, read on the forward strand.
GAGGTGCAGATACCACTGACCGTCCTCGTCGGTGCGTGTCCATGCGGGTCCGCCGAAGACCGAGCTCCAGTTGTTCGGCGGCAGCTCTCCGTCGGCACCGCGACCGGGACGGAAGTGGTAGCGGCTCCGGGCCGCGGATACCCCCGGACCCGCTGCCAGCGCTTCCCGGAACCAGCGGTGTCGTGAGGAGGTGTGGTTGGGCACGAGGTCGACGATGACCTTCAGCCCGAGTCCGTGGGCCCGACCGAGCAGTTCGTCGAAGTCGGCCAGGCTGCCGTAGAGAGGATCGACGTCGCAGTAGTCGCTGACATCGTAGCCGGCGTCGTTCTTCGGTGAAGGGTAGAACGGTGAGAGCCAGAGGGCGTCGACGCCGAGTCGCACAAGGTGGTCGAGGTGGGCGATCACGCCGCGCAGATCGCCGCTGCCATCCCCGTTGCCGTCTGCGAAGGATCGCGGGTAGATCTGGTAGATCACTGCGTCCCGCGCCCAATCCTGTGCGGGATTCCGTTCTCCTGTGCTCATCGCAGACTCACCTGTGCTCATGGACCGTCGTTCTCCTTCTCACCGCCGGGACGTCGAGCAGCGTGTGCTCCGGAGTTTCAGGATACAGATGCGGCAAGGGCCGCAATCGAATCGATTGCGGCCCTTGCCGGTGGAGCTGGTGACTCAGATCAGGCGACGATCTTGGTGACTCGACCGGCGCCGACGGTGCGTCCACCCTCGCGGATAGCGAAGCGGAGGCCGTCCTCCATGGCGATCGGCTGGATCAGCTCGACCGACATGTCGGTGTTGTCGCCGGGCATGACCATCTCGGTGCCTTCGGGCAGCGTGATGACGCCGGTGACGTCCGTGGTCCGGAAGTAGAACTGCGGACGGTAGTTCGAGTAGAACGGGTTGTGGCGTCCACCCTCGTCCTTGCTCAGGATGTAGACCTGGCCTTCGAACTTCGTGTGCGGGGTGATCGAACCCGGCTTCACGATGACCTGGCCGCGCTCGACGTCTTCGCGCTTGGTGCCGCGAAGCAGCAGTCCCACGTTCTCACCTGCACGTGCGTCAGGCAGAGTCTTGCGGAACATCTCGATGGCGGTGACGGTCGTCTTCGACGACTTCTCCTTGATGCCGACGATCTCGATCTCGTCGTTCGGCAGGAGGACGCCGCGCTCGACACGACCGGTGACGACGGTTCCACGACCGGTGATCGTGAAGACGTCCTCGACGGGCATGAGGAACGGCTTGTCGACGTCGCGCTCCGGCTCGGGAACGTTGTCGTCGACCTGCTGCATGAGGTCTTCGACGCTCTTGACCCACTTCTCGTCGCCTTCCAGCGCCTTGAGAGCGGACACCTGGACGACAGGAGCGTTGTCTCCGTCGAAGTCCTGGCTCGAGAGCAGGTCGCGAACCTCGAACTCGACGAGCTCGAGGAGCTCCTCGTCATCGACCATGTCGGACTTGTTCAGTGCGACGACGATGTAGGGAACGCCGACCTGGCGAGCCAGCAGAACGTGCTCGCGGGTCTGCGGCATCGGACCGTCGGTGGCGGCGACCACGAGGATCGCGCCGTCCATCTGAGCAGCACCGGTGATCATGTTCTTGATGTAGTCGGCGTGACCAGGGGCATCGACGTGAGCGTAGTGACGCTTCTCGGTCTGATACTCAACGTGCGAGACGTTGATGGTGATGCCGCGCTCCTTCTCCTCAGGTGCGTTGTCCACCTGGTCGAAGGCGCGAGCTTCGTTGAGATCTGGGTACTTGTCCGCGAGCACCTTGGTGATCGCTGCGGTCAAGGTGGTCTTTCCGTGGTCAACGTGGCCGATGGTGCCGATGTTGACGTGCGGCTTAGTCCTATCGAAACTAGCCTTTGCCACTGGGTTCCTCCTCGTGGTTGTCAGAAGATATGCGGTTCATATCTTAGACCTTTGTTGGTTATCTTTCATGCCGATGACCATGTTCTTGGTCACCGGTTCGACCGGGGACCGGAGATTACTCTCCGCCACGCATCTTCTGGACGATCTCCTCGGCAACAGCCTTGGGGACCTCCGCATAGCTGGAGAAGGTCATCGAGTACACCGCACGACCCTGGGTCTTCGACCGCAGATCCCCGATGTAACCGAACATCTCCGACAGCGGGACCATAGCCTTGACGACCTTCACACCGGAAGCATCGTCCATGGACTGAATCTGGCCACGCCGGGAATTCAGGTCGCCGATGACGTCACCCATGTATTCCTCAGGGGTGCGCACCTCGACGTCCATGACTGGTTCAAGCAGAACCGGGTTCGCCCGCTGGACAGCCTCTTTGAAGACCATCGAACCGGCGATCTTGAATGCCATCTCCGAGGAGTCGACATCGTGGTAGGCGCCGTCGACCAGGGTGGCCTTGACGCCGACCATCGGGTAACCGGCGAGGACACCGAGCTGCATGGCGTCCTGGATGCCGGCATCGACGCTCGGAATGTACTCGCGCGGAACGCGTCCGCCCGTGATGGCATTCTCGAACTCGTAAATCGTATCGCCTTCGACCTCGAGGGGTTCGAAGGTGACCTGGACCTTCGCGAACTGTCCCGATCCACCCGTCTGCTTCTTGTGGGTGTAGTCGTACTTCTCGACAGTGCGGCGAATGGTCTCACGGTAGGCGACCTGCGGCTTGCCGACGTTGGCCTCGACCTTGAACTCGCGACGCATGCGGTCGACGAGGATGTCGAGGTGAAGCTCGCCCATTCCGCGGATCACGGTCTGGCCGGTCTCGGGATCGAGTTCGACCTGGTAGGTCGGGTCCTCTTTGACGAACTTCTGGATGGCTGCCGACAGCTTCTCCTGGTCGCTCTTCGTCTTCGGCTCGATGGCCACGGAGATCACAGGCTCCGGGAAGGTCATCGACTCGAGGGCGATCGGGTTCGCAGGGTCGCTGAGCGTATCGCCGGTCGTCGTGTCCTTGAGACCGATGAAGGCGTAGATGTGGCCGGCGAAGGCCTCTTCGACAGGGTTCTCCTTGTTGGAGTGCATCTGGAAGAGCTTGCCGACGCGTTCCTTCTTGCCCGAGGTGGTGTTGAGCACCGGCTCGCCGGACTTGACGTGACCGGAGTACACGCGCACATAGGTCAGCGCACCGAAGAACGGGTGCGTGGCGACCTTGAAGGCCAGGGCCGAGAACGGCTCGTCCTTCGAGGGCGTGCGGGTGAGCTCCTCTTCCTCGTTGCTCGGGTTGTGTCCGATCATCGGAGGCACGTCGAGCGGAGAGGGGAGGTAGTCGATGACCGCGTTGAGCATGGGCTGGACGCCCTTGTTCTTGTACGCGGAACCGCACATCACCGGGAAGGCGGAGGAGTTGACGACGAGCGCACGGATGCCCGACTTGATCTCGTCGATCGTGAACTCTTCACCCTCGAGGTACTTCTCCATGAGCTCTTCAGTGCTCTCGGCGACATCCTCGACCAGCTGAGCCCGGTACTCCTCGGCCTTGGCCTGGAGGTCCGCCGGGATCTCGATCTCGGTCATGTCCTGACCCTTCTTGGACTCATCAGGCCAGATGTAGGCCTTCATCTCAAGCAGGTCGACGACACCTTCGAAGTCGTTCTCGGCACCGATGGGCAGCTGGATGACCAACGGCTTCGCACCGAGGCGGTCCTTGATGGTCTGCACGGTGAAGTAGAAGTCCGCACCGAGCTTGTCCATCTTGTTGACGAAGCACACACGCGGCACGTCGTACTTATCGGCCTGGCGCCACACGGTCTCGGACTGCGGTTCAACGCCTTCCTTACCGTCGAAGACAGCAACTGCACCGTCGAGGACGCGCAGCGAGCGCTCCACCTCGACCGTGAAGTCGACGTGACCCGGGGTGTCGATGATGTTGATCTGGTTGTCGTGCCAGTAGCAGGTGGTGGCGGCAGAGGTGATCGTGATGCCACGCTCCTGCTCCTGCTCCATCCAGTCCATCGTCGAGGCGCCGTCGTGGGTCTCGCCGATCTTGTAGTTCACACCGGTGTAGTAGAGGATGCGTTCGGTCGTAGTTGTCTTACCGGCATCGATGTGGGCCATGATGCCGATATTGCGGACCTTGTTCAGGTCGGTGAGCACGTCAAGTGCCACGGTGTCTCTCTCTCAATCGATGATTTGTTCGACTCCCCCGGCAACCCGGCCGGCAGATCTCGCGGACGAGATCCGCCGAACGGGTTGCGGAGCAGACGATTACCAGCGGTAGTGAGCGAAGGCCTTGTTGGACTCCGCCATCTTGTGAGTGTCCTCGCGACGCTTGACAGCGGCACCGAGGCCGTTGCTCGCATCGAGGATCTCGTTCATCAGTCGCTCGGTCATTGTCTTCTCACGACGCTGGCGGGCGTATCCCACCAACCAGCGCAGCGCCAATGTGGTCGAACGCGTCGGACGAACATCGACCGGCACCTGGTAGGTCGCACCGCCGACACGGCGGGAGCGGACCTCGAGGGACGGACGGATGTTGTCGAGAGCCTTCTTGAGGTTGACAACTGGGTCGTTGCCGTTCTTCTCGCGGGTGCCTTCGAGGGCACCGTAGACGATCCGCTCAGCGGTCGAGCGCTTTCCGTCAAGCAGGATCTTGTTGATCAGCTGGGTGACGAGCGGCGAGCTGAAGACCGGGTCAACGACGATCGGTCGCTTGGGTGCAGGACCTTTACGTGGCATTACTTCTTCTCCCTCTTCGCACCGTACTTGCTGCGGGCCTGCTGACGTCCCTTGACGCCCTGGGTGTCGAGCGAACCGCGCACAATGCGGTAGCGGACACCCGGCAGGTCCTTGACACGACCACCGCGCACGAGCACGATCGAGTGCTCCTGCAGGTTGTGTCCTTCACCTGGGATGTAGGCGGTCACCTCGATCTGGCTCGAAAGCTTGACACGAGCGACCTTGCGAAGAGCCGAGTTCGGCTTCTTGGGGGTAGTGGTGTACACACGGGTGCACACTCCACGACGCTGCGGGCTGCCCTTCAGGGCAGGAGCGTCGGATCCTGCTGGGTTGACATGTCGTCCCTTGCGGACGAGCTGCTGGATTGTCGGCACTAAGCGTTCTCCATTTGCTTCTCGATAGACCTAATTCCCAATTCCGGCCATGGCGAACGCCATGTCTGCGAACCGTGGGACATATCCGACTGGACACCGGGTGAAGCTCGGCTCCCGATGCCAGTAACCGCGCGAACCTGCGAACCCTGCGGTCGGGTGTGTCGCAAGGACACGGACTCACAGAAACGAGGATCGGCGGCCTGCTCCGAAGAATTCTCACTGAGGGTCCGAGCCTCACAGAACGCTCGGTAGGATCATTCGACGGTGCAGTTAACACAATCAGTCGCATTACAGAATATCGCGCCCGTGCACATCAGGTCAAAACCGGCCCCTGCGGCTCCGGGCTGTGACTCCGCGCGCGAAGGGGACCACGCCCCGCCTCGGCGCAGGGAAAGGCAGGCCTTCCTTGACTCATTCAAATGTAGACGGCATTCTGTTGCTGTGAGCGAGACGACTCAAGATCACGGGCAGGACTCCTCCGCAGCCTTGCGGAGCAGCTCTCTGCGCGTGACGAAGCAGAGGTCAGCGGTCCTCGATGCCGTGTGGGATCATCCGCACGCGGACACCGAGACCGTCATCAATTCTGTGCGCGAACGACTGCCCTCGGTTTCTCACCAGGCCGTCTACGACTCGCTTCACACGCTCACCGAGGTTGGACTCGTGCGGTGCATCCAGCCGTCCGGGTCCGTCGCCCGCTACGAAAGACGGATCGGGGACAACCACCACCACCTCGTGTGCCGTTCGTGCAATCTCATTGTCGATGTCGACTGCACGATCGGTCAGGCCCCGTGCCTGACACCTTCACACGACTCGGGATTCATCGTCGAACAGGCCGAGATCACGTTCTGGGGCCTGTGCCCCGAGTGTGCGGGATCGGAGTCTGGGCCGACGGATTCCGACTTGTCCCCTGCCGTCTGAGTCGGGTCAGACCCCGGCCGAGCCCCCAGTCCAGTCCTCTCTCCGATCTGTCTCCCAACGAGTCCGCAGCGGACTCGACCGCGAAAGGAACACGATGACCCAAACGACCACCGGCGGCTGCCCCGTCGCACACACGAGCTCGGCACCGGAACAGGAGCCGGACAACGAGAATCTCGTCACCCCCTTCCAGGGCGATGCGAACTCGCAATGGTGGCCCAACCGCCTCAATCTCAAGATCCTGGCCAAGGGACAGCCGGCCCGCAATCCGATGGACCCGGGCTTCGACTACGAGGCCGAGTTCAACAGCCTCGACTACTACCAGCTCAAGGCCGACATCGAAGAGCTGCAGAAGTCCAATGAGGCATGGTGGTCCGCCGACTTCGGTCACTACGGTCCTTTCATGATCCGCATGGCCTGGCACTCGGCCGGCACCTACCGCGTGCAGGACGGCCGTGGCGGCGGCGGTGAGGGCCAGCAGCGCTTCGCCCCGCTGAACTCGTGGCCGGACAACGTCTCGCTCGACAAGGCCCGGCGCCTGCTCTGGCCGATCAAGAAGAAGTACGGACAGAAGATCTCCTGGGCCGACCTCTTCATCCTCGCCGGCAATGTCGCCCTGGAATCGATGGGGTTCAAGACCTTCGGCTTCGCCGGTGGCCGCACGGACGTGTGGGAGCCCGACAACGACGTGTACTGGGGCTCGGAGTCCGAATGGCTGGGCACCGACAAGCGCTACGCGGGCAACCGCGAACTGCAGAAGCCTCTGGCCGCGACCACGATGGGTCTCATCTACGTCAACCCCGAAGGCCCGGAGGGCGAGCCCGATCCCGTCGCCGCCGCGCACGACATCCGCGACACCTTCGGACGGATGGCGATGAACGACGAGGAGACCGTCGCCCTCATCGCCGGCGGCCACACCTTCGGCAAGACCCACGGCGCTGGACCCGAGTCCCACAAGGCTGCTGACCCCGAGGCCGCTCCCCTGGAGGAGCAGGGCCTGGGCTGGAAGTCCGACTTCGGCAGCGGCCAGGGCAATGACTCCATCGGCTCGGGAATCGAGGTCACCTGGACCTACCACCCGACCCGCTGGGACAACGAGTTCTTCCACATCCTCTTCGCCTACGAGTGGGAGGTCTTCGAGAACGAGGGCGGTCACCTGCAGTGGCGTCCCAAGGACGGCGGCGGGGACGACATGGTCCCGATGGCCCAGGGTGACGGACGCCGTGAGCCGCGCATGCTCACCACCGACCTGTCGCTGCGCTTCGATCCGGCCTACGAGAAGATCTCGCGTCGGTTCAAGGACGATCAGAAGGCCTTCGAAGACGCCTTCGCCCGCGCCTGGTTCAAGCTCACCCACCGCGACATGGGACCGGCTACCCGCTACCTCGGTCCCGAGGCGCCGAGTGAGGAGCTCATCTGGCAGGATCCGGTTCCGGCCGGCACTCAGCTCGACAAGGGACAGCTCGAGGCCGTCAAGGCAGCCGTGCGCGAGTCCGGTCTGAGTGTGTCCCAGCTCGTCTCGACGACCTGGGCCGCCGCCTCCTCGCACCGCGTCTCCGATATGCGCGGCGGAATCAACGGCGGACGCCTCCGCCTCGAGCCGCAGCGCAGCTGGGAGGCCAATGAGCCTGCCAAGCTCGCCGAGGTGATCCCGGTTCTCGAAGGCATCGCCGAGCAGACCGGCGCCTCCTTCGCCGATGTCGTGGCGATCGCCGGTGCCGTAGGCATCGAAACCGCTGCCGCTGCCGCCGGCCACGAGATCACCGTGCCGGTCTCCACCGGCCGCGGAGATGCCAGCCAGGAGCAGACCGACGTCGATTCCTTCGGCTACCTCGAGCCGACCCACGACGGGTTCCGCAACTACCTTACGGAGGGTCTGCCGCTCAAGGCCGAGTACCTGCTGCTCGATCAGGCCAGCCTGCTAGGCCTCACCCCTCCGGAGCTGACCGTGCTCATCGGCGGCCTCCGGGTCCTCGGAGCGAACTACGAGGATTCCGAGCTCGGCGTGTTCACGCAGCGTCCGGGTGAGCTGACGAACGACTTCTTCGTCAACCTGCTCGAACTCGGCAATGTGTGGAAGCCGATCGGCCCCTCCGAGACCGCCAACGTCTACGAGTGCTACTCTCCCGAGGGTGAGAAGCTGTGGACGGGCAGCCGGGTCGATCTGCTCTTCGGTGCGAATTCCGAGCTGCGGGCCCTCGCCGAGGTCTACGCCTCCGACGATGCCCACGAGAAGTTCCTCGCGGACTTCGTCAAGGTCTGGTCCAAGGTCGTCGAGGCGGACCGCTTCGATCTCCACCGCTGAGTCACGGACACGGTCACTGAGGTGACCGGCGTGAGCGCATGACGATGCCCCCACCGTTTTCGGTGGGGGCATCGTTGTCTCTGCATGTTTGTCGTCGGCGCTGTTGTCCGGCTCGGCTCGGCTGGGTCGGGCTCGGACGGGCTCGGCTCAGCTAGGCTCGGCCGGGCTCGGCGCTATTCGTCTCGATTGAGGACGGCGAACCCGGTGAGGATCTGACCGAAGTGAGTCTCGGCGGCGTTCTCGATGTCAGTGTCGTCGCTCGTCGCCGAGGTGGTGTCACCGGTGGCATCCGAGCCGTCGAACGAGTCGCCTGTCGATGACGAACCGTCCTGGCTGCCGCCGTCGGTGCTGCTACCGTCGGTGCTGCTACCGTCGGTGCTGCTTCCGTCGGAGCTGCTGCCGTCCTGGGAGCCGCCCGACGTCGTTCCGCCGTTCGACTGGCCTCCGTTCGCCTGGCTGCCGTTCGACTGGCCGCCGGGCATGCCTCCGCCGTTCTGCGTTCCGCCGCCCTGCTGGGCACCACCCCCGTTCTGGGTCCCGCCCTGCTGGCCGCCGGGGCCGCCCATTCCTCCGGGGCCGTTCTGTCCGCCCGGTCCCTGGCTTGAGCCGGAGTCGGATGAGGCCAGGACGGCAGAGGCGCCGATCGCGCCCCCAGCGAGTCCGCCGACGACGAACAGGGCCGAACCGGCGAGAATCGCCGGAACGAGCGGCACGCGCCGCTTCTTCTTCCCGCTCTCCGGGGTCGCCGCCGTCGGCGGGTAGGCAATGGCCGGGCCCTGGTTGGAAGCAGGGCCCGGAGACGCCACCTGGTTGGGGTTCCGGCCCAGGCTCGGGTTCTGCCCCTGGTTGGGGTTCTGGCCCTGGTTGGGGTTCTGGCCCTGGTTGGGGTTCTGGCTCGGGTTCGGAGTCGGCGCCTGGTTGGGGTTCTGGCTCGGGTTCGAGTTCTGGTTCTCGGTCATGGAATCTCCTCTGTTGGTCAGTGATTCCACTCTCGGCCACGGCGCTGTAGCCAGTCCCAGCCGAGCCTGTGCCCTGGCTGTGGGATCTTCAGGCCGCGCGGAGTCGCAGCTCGAAGACCGTTCCATCGTCGGAGCTCGACATCGTGATGCTGCCGTGCATGAGGTCGACGAGACCGGCCGCGATCGCCAGGCCCAAACCGGAGGAGCCTCCCTGCACCCCGGCCCGAGTCCGTGAAGCGTCGCCGCGGACGAAGCGATCGAAGACCCTGTCACGGATCTCCTCGGGGATTCCCGGCCCGTTGTCGCTGATGCGTATCGCCACGATGTCCCCGGGCATCTGCCCGGAGATGGGCTTGTGCGCAGCCAGGGCTTCGACGTGGACCCGGGTTCCCGGGGGTGTGTGCACGCAGGCATTGGTGATCACGATCGACGCGGCCTGCCGAACCTGATCGACAGCACCCCGCGCTTCGAGGGCCTCGGGCGGGAGGTCGAGGACGATCGAATGGTCGGGGTGGACGACGTGGGCGTCCTCGACGAGCTCTAGCAGCAGGGAGGACACGTCCACGGTGTCCTGCTTCGTCGGCTGACGTCCGGCCTCGAGCCGTGCCAGGAGCAGCAGATCATCGACCAGAGCCGACATCCGCATCGCCCCCGCATCGATCTTCGACAGGGAGGTGGTCACCTCGGCGGGCAGGTCCTCACGGTAGGGCCGGGTGAGATCGGCCCAGCCGCGGATCGTCGCGATCGGGGTGCGCAACTCGTGCGAGGCGTCGGCGACGAAGCGACGCATCTGCTCCGTGCCCCGATAGCGCTCCTCGAGGGCGGACCCGACGTGGTCGAGCATCCGGTTGACGGAGGCTCCGACGTCGCCGACCTCCGTGCCCGGCACGGCGAGCTCGCTCGGCACCCGCAGCGCGAGTTCTGGTCTGCCGGCGCTCAGCTCGAGATCGGCGACCTCGCGCGCGGTGCGGGCGACGTCTCGGAGATCGCGCAGCTGCCGATGGATGATGATCGCCATCAGCGCCGCAGTGGTGAGCACGCCGATGATGACGACGAAGACCGTCGTCCACGCGGTGCGCTCGAGCGCGGAGTCGACATTGCCCTGCGGGACTCCGTAGACGGTCGTCGTCCCGTCATCGTCGAAGGCCACGACACGATAGGAGCCGAAACCGGGGACGTCGACGGAGCGGTGTCCCCCGGCCGCGGACCGGGTGCCCTTCTCCAGCAGCGTCGACACGGCCTCGGCGGGGAGGACCTGCGGCCGGGACTGCCCCGCCTCGGCGATCAGCCCCTCACCACCGTCGCCGGCATCGACGACGACGAGGGCGCCGTCCCCGACTCCGGGCTGGAACAGGTAGCGCAGGGCTTCGTCGACCGGTGACTGCGAATCAGAGCCGCCGGGACCCTGGTTCGGCCCGCCGTCGGAGCGGGCATGCTGGGTCATGCTTGAGAGCTGGGCGTCGAGGTCGGACATCAGCGAGGTCCGCACGCTCAGCCACGAGGCGGCTCCGATCCCGGCCCCGACGAGGAGGAGCACGAGACCGGCGATGATGATCAGCCGAGTCTGCAGCCGCAGCCTGCGCACGGAGAATCCCCGGCTCACTGATCCGCCCGCAGGATGTAGCCGGCCCCGCGCTTGGTGTGGAAGAGGTTCGGCAGCTCGGCGAACGGGGCGTCGATCTTCTTCCGCAGATAGGACACATAGAGTTCGACGATGTTGCCGTTGCCGCCGAAGTCGTAGTCCCACACCCGGTCGAGGATCTGCGCCTTCGAGAGCACCACCCGCGGATTGCGCATGAACAGCAGCAGCACCTCGTATTCGCGGGCCGTCAGCTCGATCGGGTGCCCGACGCGGGTGACCTCATGGGATCGTTCGTCGAGTTCGAGATCACCCACGCGCAGCACATCGTCCTCGTCGGCCGGGACGCTCGGGGCGCTGCGGCGCAGCCTGGCCTCGATCCGGGCGATCACCTCGTCGAGGTTGAAGGGCTTCGTCACATAGTCGTCCCCGCCGAGACGGAGGCCCGTGAGCCGGTCGTCGACCTCGTCACGGGCCGAGAGGAAGACCACCGGAGTGTCGATGCCCTCTCCGCGGATCTTCTCGATGACCGCGAACCCGTCGAGGTCGGGCAGCATGACATCGAGGACGATGGCGTCGAAGTGCTCGCTGCGGGCCAAGGCCACGGCTTCTCGGCCGGTGCCGACTCCTGTCGCCTCCCAGCCTCTGACATGACAGGCCATGACGAGGAGTTCCGAGAGATTCGCTTCGTCATCGACGATGAGCACGCGTGGCGAGCTCGTGTCGAGGCCCTTCGCAGTCGGATTCATAGAACGATTATCCCCTCAACCGGCGCTGAGATCGTAGAGCGCAACATCATCGACGGTCGTCGCCTCGAAATTCGCCGCGACCCAGGCCGCAATCTGCGAGGAGGAGGAATCGGAATACGAACCGCCGGGTCCGCCGCCGGATCCCGATCCGATGTAGTAGTGGATCTGCCCCTCGGCGACGAGCTGCTTGAACTCCTCGAGGGTCGGTGAGGGATCGGTGCCGTTGAACCCGCCGATGGCCATCACGGGCTCCTCGAGCGCGAGCTGGTAGCCGGCGGCCTGATTCGCCCCGGTCGCCGCCGCGACCCAGGTGAAGTCGGAGGCGTCCGCGGAGAGCAGTTCGGTGAGTTCGTCCGAGGGCTCGGAGCCGTTGAGCAGACCGCCCATGCCGCCTCCCCCACCGCCGCCGGGTCCGCCCGCGGCGCGTTCGGTGCCGTCCCCGGCGGTCGTGCTCCCCCCGCCGGGGGCTCCCCCGCCGCCGGGCATGCCGCCTCCGCCACCGGGACCTCCGCCCATTCCCGAGCTCGTGCCGGCGATGGTGACGATGGATCCCTGGGTGGTGCCGACGATCGTCCGCACGGACAGCTGCGCCGGGATCGCTGCGCTGCCGAGGATGGCGACGGCCACGAGCACCGAGGCGAGCGGGCGGGTGGGTCGCCGGTGCGCGGTGACGATGAGGCACAGGCTGCCGAGGACGGACACGATGAGCACGCCCCACCGCAGCCACTCGGGGATCCCGGACATCTCCGAGCTGATGATGAACTGCCAGGCACCGGTCAGCGCCCAGGCCACCGCGAGAAGCAGTCGCCGCACATAGCCGGGTCGGCTCAGCAGCACGGCCACGCCGATGCCGATGACCACGGCGATCGCCGGAACGAGAGCCACAGTGTAGTACTCGTGGACGATTCCGTTCATATTCGAGAGCACCAGCCAGGTGACGACGAGCCAAGCGCCCCACATGAGCACGGCCGCGCCGAGGCTGCCGCTCCTGCCGTTGCCGTCTGTCGCCCTGTCGGCCACGCCGCCGGTCACCCCGTCGGTGACCCGTTTCGTCACCGCGGTGCCGCCGCGACGACGGGCCACCTCGGCGAGGATGAGGAGGACGATCGTGACGACGAGGAGAACGAGTGCGGTGGGCAGGAACCAGGAGATCTGCTGGCCGAAGCTGCCGGTGAACAGGCGGGTGATTCCTGTTTCGCCCCAGCCGCCTCCCTGACCGCCGCCACCGCCGCCGACGGAACCGGTCTCGTTGCCGGTCAGCCGGCCGAAGCCGTTGTAGCCGAAGGTGAGTTCGAGGAATGAGTTCGTCTGGGAGCCGCCGACGTAGGGGCGGCTGTCTGCGGGCGTGAGCTCGACGAGCGCGATCCACCATCCGGCGCTGACGACCATCGAACCGATCGGCACGAGCAGCCACAGCAGACGCCTGATCCACGAGGTGCGGGCGAAGAGCACCCAGGCGGCGGCGAGGCCGGGCACGATGAGGAGGACCTGGAACTGCTTGGTCAGGAAGCCCAGGCCCAGGCACACTCCGGCGAGGAGCAGCCATCCGCCGATGCGCAGTGCCCGGTCATGCCTTCCGGCAGCGGTGCGCAGGGCGTGCTGGGTGGCCACGACGGCTCCGACCATGAGGGTCACGAGCAGCGCGTCCGGGTTGTTGAAGCGGAACATCAGTGCCACGACGGGAGAGAGGGCGAAGATCCCGGCTGCACCCAGGGCAGCGGCCCGCTCGAGTCCGGCGCCGAGGTGTCCGCGCAGTGCCAGCCGCGTCGAGTGGGCGATGAGAAGCACGGAGATTCCGGCGAGAAGCACCTCGGGCAGCAGCATCGAGAACGAGGAGAACCCGAAGACGCGGGCGCTCAGTGCCATCAGCCACAGGGCGGCCGGGGGTTTGTCGACGGTGATCGCGTTCGCGGAGTCGAGGGAGCCGAAGAGGAACGCCTCCCAGTTCTCCGATCCTGCCTGGACGGCCGCGGCGTAGAACGAGTTCGCCCAGCCGTTCGCGCTGAGGTTGACGAGGAAGGCTGCCACGGTGCCGAGCGTGAGCACGGCCAGTGCGACCGGGTACCAGTGCCGTCGCCATCCGGTGGTGTGTGTTTCGCTGCGAGTCTCAGACATGCTGCGTCTCCTCCTGTGTGGTCTGAATGGTCTGTGTGGTCTGTGCGGAGCCGACGCTGCGTGTCCCCGCATGGCGAGGAGCGCGAGCGAACACCCAGGTGCGCATCAGGACGAAGCGGACGATGGTGGCCGCGAGGTTCGCCGCCGTGAGTACGGCGAGCGTGGCGATGCTCGCCCACTCGCCGGTGAAACCGGCAGAGACGGCCAGACCCGCAGAGGTGAAGGCGAGGCACAGGCCGAAGGCGGCGAACCCCTTGAGCTGGGAGACGAAACGGCGGTGCGGTGAACGCACGCCGAAGGTGTGGCTGCGGTTGAGGCCCGTATTCATCACCGTCGAGATGAGCAGGGCACCGATGTTGGCCACAGCCGGGGAGACCACTTGGATGCCGAACAGGAACAGCACCGCGTAGAGGAGAGTGCTGATGATTCCGACGTCGATGAAATGGAGGATCTGGGCTCCGGTGTTCGGGGCCGGCACCTCGTGCCCGTCCCAGGACCGGCCGCTGCTGCGCAGCCGCACGATCCCCTTGATGTCCTTCCACGCCGTGGCGACGACGTCGACGGAGGAGTCGGGATCGTCTGTCCAGTCGGTGCCGAACTCGTGGATCCGGTAACCGGCCCATTCGGCACGGGCGAGCAGCTCGGTGTCGAAGAACCATTCCTCGTCCTCGACCTCGGGCAGCAGCTCCTGCGCCGCTCTCGCAGAGAGCGCCTTGAACCCGCACTGGGCGTCGCTGAATCCGACGCCGAGGCTGAACTTGAGCAGCCGGTTGTAGCAGCGGGAGATGATCTCGCGTTTGACCCCGCGGCTGACCTCCAGCCCGGGCAGCAGCCGGGAGGCGATCGCGACATCGGCCAGGCCCGAACGGATGACCTCGACCATCGGGTCGAGGACCCTGATGTCCGTGGCCAGGTCCACATCCGTATAGGCGACCACCTCGGCGTTCGAGGCCCGCCACACCTGGGAGAGCGCGCGTCCGCGGCCCTTCTCCTCGAGTCGGACGTACTCGACGTTCGGATGTGTCGCTGCCAGCCTCGCCCCGATCTCGGGAGTCGAATCGGTGCTCGCATTGTCGGCGATGATGACCGTGACCTCGGTGGTGCGTCCGCTGTCCGCGGCGAGCAGGGTCTCGACGGAGGCGGCGAGGCCGGCCTCCTCGTTGTAGACCGGAACGACGAGGTCGACGGTCGTGGGCGGACGGGTGGCCGTGGATGCTGTCTGCGCCTCGGGCTCCTGCCAGGCGATGTTCTCGTGTCTCATGGACTCCACATTCCCGTCAGCGCTTAGGCCGGGCATGGGTCGAAGCTGTGGCCAGCCTGTGGACTGTGTCCGGCAGGCCCGAGTGTGGTTCCCGCTACACTGGGCACCATGCCACACGACGACTCCGAGCAGCCTGCGACACCACGCATCCGCGCCTCCGACAAGGACCGGGACGCCGTCCTGGCGGTGATCACCGAAGCCGTGAGCAATGGTCGACTCGATCCGGAGGAGACCGCCGAACGTCAGGACGAGGCGATCTCCGCGAAATACCTCGACGAACTCCTGCCCCTCATCCTCGACCTGCCCGAAGGTCATGAGCTCTACCGTGATCTGCAGCGCCAGACCGGGGGTGGGACCACGGCCGGTGCCTCGCTGGTCCAGCGTTCCGGGCCCTCTCCCCTGGCCCCGCGAGCCGATCCGGGATCCGCGGCACCCGTCAACTCCGTGGCCATCATGTCCGGACGCGAGGTCGACGTGCCCGCAGGGACCGCCGAGGTGACAACCTACGCTCTCATGGGCGGGGACAACATCGACCTCTGCGAAGTCATGGGCCCCGGGGTGACGGTGTCGGTGACCTCGTACTCCATGTGGGGCGGCCACGACATCTATGTGCCGCCCGGTGTGCGCGTCCGCGACGACACCGTGAACATCATGGCCGGCAACGAGATCCGCCAATCGGCGAAGGGCGACGGTTCGAACGGGACTCTCGTCCTCAAGGGCGTGTCCCTCATGGCCGGTCACGATGTGCATCTGGCCAAGGGATACCGAGCGAAGGATCAGGGACAACTGGAATGAAGATAGGCGTACTCACCTCCGGCGGCGACTGCCCCGGACTCAATGCGGTCATCCGCGGAATAGTCCGCAAGGGCATCCGATCACATCACAACGAATTCGTCGGCATCCGCGACGGCTGGCGCGGACTGCTCACCGACGACATGTTCGAGATGTCGATGCTCGACGTCCGCGGCCTCTCCGGGCGCGGCGGCACGATCCTCGGCACCTCCCGGACGCATCCCTACGAAGACGGCGGGCCGGAGCGGATGCGCACGGTGATGGCCGAGCACGGCATGGATGCCATCATCGCCATCGGCGGGGAGGGCACCCTCGCCGGAGCCTCCCGACTCGTCGACGAGGAGGGCCTGAACATCATCGGGGTCCCGAAGACCATCGACAACGACCTCGGCAACACCGACTACACCTTCGGCTTCGACACCGCCCAGTCCATCGCCACCGAGGCGATCGACCGTCTGCGCACCACGGCGGAGTCCCACCACCGCTGCATGGTCATCGAAGTGATGGGCCGCAACGTCGGCTGGATCGCCCTGCACTCGGGTATGGCCGCGGGCGCCCACGCGATCCTCATGCCGGAGTTCCCCGTCAGCTTCGACCAGATCGAGCAGTGGGTGACCTCTGCCCGGGATCGCGGCCGTGCACCCATCGTCGTCGTCGCCGAGGGGTTCATCCCCGAAGGACTCGACGAGCAGATCGCCGACGCCGGTGTCGACAACAAGGGCCGGACCCGCCTCGGCGGAATCGCGAACCTCCTGGCACCGAAGATCGAGGAGATCACCGGCATCGAATCGCGGGCCACGATACTCGGCCACCTGCAGCGAGGCGGCTCCCCCACCGCCTACGACCGCGTGCTCTCGACCCGGTTGGGGATGGCCGCCGCCGACCTCGCCGAGGCGGGACAGTGGGGGAAGATGGCCAGCCTCAAGGGCACGGAGATCGTCGCCGTGGAGATGGCCTCGGCAGTGGACAGCCTCAAATCCGTGCCGTTGGACCGGTGGGAAGAGGCGCAGGTCCTCTTCGGCTGAGGCCCCGGATGTGAACCGGTGAATGACAAGAGGGGCACCCACCTGATGGCGGGTGCCCCTCTTGTCTGCCTAGCGGCTCAGCGGCTCAGCCTCAGCTGAACGCGCCGTAGTCGTAGTCCTCCAGCGGGATCGCGGAGCCGGAATCGGCGCCGATGCCCGCGTAGAAGTCGCCGTAGCTGTTGGTGAACATCTCGGCCTTGGCCTCTTCGGTCGGCTCCACCACGATGTTGCGGTGTGTCTGCAGGCCGGTGCCGGCAGGGATGAGCTTACCGAGGATGACGTTCTCCTTCAGACCCATGAGCGTATCCGACTTGCCTTCCATCGCGGCCTCGGTGAGGACGCGGGTGGTCTCCTGGAAGGACGCGGCGGACAGCCACGACTCGGTCGCCAGCGAAGCCTTCGTGATGCCCATCAGCTCGTCACGAGCCGATGCCGGCTGGCCGCCTTCGGCGACCACACGACGGTTCTCGGCCTGGTAGCGGCCACGGTCCACGAGCTCGCCGGGCAGCAGGTTCGTGTCGCCCGACTCGATCACGGTCACGCGACGCAGCATCTGCCGCACGATGACCTCGATGTGCTTGTCGTGGATGCCCACACCCTGCGAACGGTAGACCTTCTGGACCTCCTCGACGAGGAAGCGCTCGGCCTCACGACGACCGCGGATGCGCAGCACCTGCTTCGGATCGACAGCACCGACGACCAGCTGCTCGCCGGCCTTGATGTGCTGCCCGTCCTCGACCATGAGTCGGGCACGCTTGGAGACTGCGTGCTCGATCTCTTCGCTGCCGTCATCGGGGGTGATGATGACGAAGCGGGTCTTGCGGCTGTCGTCGATCTTGGCCCGACCGGTCGCCTCGGCGATGGGAGCGAAGCCCTTCGGTGTGCGAGCCTCGAAGAGCTCGGTCACACGCGGCAGACCCTGGGTGATGTCACCCGAGGACGCCGCCGCACCACCGGTGTGGAAGGTACGCATCGTCAGCTGGGTTCCCGGCTCACCGATCGACTGGGCAGCGACGGTGCCGATGGCCTCGCCGATGTCGACGAGCTTTCCGGTCGCCATCGAACGGCCGTAGTGCATGGCCGAGATCTGAGTATCGGAATCCGCGGTGAGCACCGAGTGGACCTTGAGGTCCTCGATGCCGGCGGCGACCAGCGTGTCGATCGTCGCGGCGGTGACGTCGGTCTTCGCCGGGACGATGACATTGCCATCGGCATCGGTGACGTCGGAGACCGTGAGACGACCGTAGAGGCTGGTCTCCGCATATTCGTGCGGAACCAGGTTGCCCTCGTGGTCGCGTTCGGCCGCCGGCAGGGTGATGCCCTTGTTGGTGTCGGCGTCGGCGGTGCGGATGATGACGTCCTGGGACACATCGACGAGACGACGGGTCAGGTAACCGGAGTCAGCGGTTCGCAGAGCCGTATCGGCCAGTCCCTTACGAGCACCGTGCGAGGCGATGAAGTACTCGAGCACCGCGAGGCCCTCACGGTAGTTCGAGACGATCGGACGCGGGATGATCTCACCCTTCGGGTTCGTCACCAGACCGCGCATACCGGCCAGCTGACGGACCTGCATCCAGTTACCGGAGGCACCGGACTCGACGAGGCGGAGCACTGAGTTCTCCGCAGGGAAGTTCGTCCGCATCACCTGGTCGACCTTCTCGGTCGTCTCGGTCCACAGCTTGACGAGCTCGTTGCGGCGCTCGTCATCGGTCAGGGCACCGAGTTCGTACTGCTGCTGGACCTTGGTGTCGATGGTCTCCGCCTCGGCGAGGATCTCCGTCTTCGCCTCGGGCGAGACGACATCGGACATCGCCACGGTGATTCCCGAGCGAGTGGCCCAGTGGAAGCCGCCGGCCTTGAAGTTGTCCAACGTGTGGGCAACTTCGACCTTCGGGTACTCCTCCGCGAGGTGGTTGACGATCCGGCTCAGCGCCTTCTTGTCGATCGTGGAGTTGATGAAGGTGTAGTCGGCGGGCAGGTACTCGTTGAACTCGGCGCGACCGAGGGTGGTCTGCACGTCGAGCGGATCGCCGGCCTGCCAGCCCTCGGGCACCTCGATGTCGGAGCCGGGAACAACGTTCTCCAGGCGGATCGTGATGACCGAACCGAGGTCCAGCTCACCGCGATCGAAGGCCATGACGGCCTCGCCCATGCCGGAGAAGGAACGTCCCTCGCCGGCCAGGCCCTTGCGCTCGGAGGTGAGGTGGTAGAGGCCGATGATCATGTCCTGTGAGGGCATGGTCACGGGCTTGCCGTCCGAGGGCTTGAGGATGTTGTTCGCCGAGAGCATGAGGATGCGGGCCTCGGCCTGCGCCTCAGGACTCAGCGGCAGGTGCACGGCCATCTGGTCGCCGTCGAAGTCGGCGTTGAACGCCGAGCAGACGAGCGGGTGGAGCTGGATGGCCTTGCCCTCGATGAGCTGCGGCTCGAAGGCCTGGATGCCCAGACGGTGCAGGGTCGGCGCACGGTTGAGCAGCACCGGGTGTTCGGTGATGACCTCTTCGAGGACGTCCCACACCTGCGGGTGCTGACGCTCGACCATTCGCTTGGCCGACTTGATGTTCTGCGCATGGTTGAGATCGACCAGGCGCTTCATCACGAAGGGCTTGAACAGCTCGAGTGCCATGGTCTTGGGCAGACCGCACTGGTGCAGGCTCAGCTGCGGGCCGACGACGATGACCGAACGGCCCGAGTAGTCCACGCGCTTGCCGAGCAGGTTCTGACGGAACCGGCCCTGCTTGCCCTTGAGCATGTCGGACAGCGACTTCAGCGGACGGTTGCCCGGTCCGGTGACGGGGCGACCGCGGCGGCCGTTGTCGAACAGCGAGTCGACGGCTTCCTGGAGCATCCGCTTCTCGTTGTTGACGATGATCTCGGGAGCACCGAGGTCGAGCAGACGCTTGAGGCGGTTGTTGCGGTTGATCACACGACGGTAGAGGTCGTTGAGATCCGAGGTCGCGAAGCGGCCTCCGTCGAGCTGGACCATCGGGCGCAGCTCCGGCGGAATCACGGGAACGACGTCGAGGACCATGCCCTCGGGATTGTTGTCCGTGGTCAGGAACGCGTTGACGACCTTGAGGCGCTTGAGCGCGCGGGTCTTGCGCTGTCCCTTGCCGGTGTTGATCAGCTCGCGCAGCTTCTCGGATTCGGCATCGAGGTCGAAGTCGAGCAGACGCTTCTGGATCGCCTCGGCGCCCATCGCTCCGGTGAAGTAGAGGCCGAAGCGGTGGAACATCTCGCGGTACAGGCTCTCATCGCCCTCGAGGTCGTTGACCTTGAGGTTCTTGAAGCGGTCCCACACCTGCTCGAGACGGTCGACCTCACGGTCGGCGTTCTTGCGGAGCTTGTCCATCTCCTTCTCGGCGACGTCGCGCAGCTTCTTCTTGGCCTGGGCGGTGCCGCCGTCGGCCTCGAGGGCTGCGAGATCCTCTTCGAGCTTCTTGGCTCGGCGGTCGATGTCGGCGTCCCGGCGGGTGCCGATCTGCTGCTTCTCGACATCGATCTTGTTCTGCAGGCTGGGCAGATCCCGGTGCCGGGAGTCCTCGTCGACCGAGGTGATCATGTAGGCGGCGAAGTAGATGACCTTCTCGAGGTCCTTCGGAGCCAGATCCAGCAGGTAGCCCAAGCGCGAGGGAACGCCCTTGAAGTACCAGATGTGGGTGACGGGAGCGGCGAGCTCGATGTGGCCCATGCGCTCACGGCGCACCTTGGCCCGGGTCACCTCGACGCCGCAGCGTTCGCAGATGATGCCCTTGAAGCGGACTCGCTTGTACTTGCCGCAGGCGCACTCCCAGTCCCGGGTGGGTCCGAAGATCTTCTCGCAGAAGAGTCCGTCCTTCTCCGGCTTCAGGGTGCGGTAGTTGATGGTCTCAGGCTTTTTCACCTCACCGTGTGACCAACCGCGGATGGCTTCCGCGGTGGCAAGACCGATGCGCAGTTCATCAAAGAAATTGACGTCAGGCACGTAAATCCTCTTTCCTGGCGATGAACACCTCGTTCATCGCAAAGTTGTGTCGGTTGAAGTGGAAGTCCTCAGACTTCTTCTACGGTCTGGGCTTCGCGGCGGGAGAGGTCGATGCCGAGCTCTTCAGCTGCTCGGTAGACTTCGTCCTCCGAGTCACGCATGTTGACCTCGTCGCCGTCCGAAGACAGAACTTCGACGTTGAGGCACAGGGACTGCATCTCCTTGATGAGGACCTTGAACGATTCGGGGATTCCCGGATCGGGCAGGTTCTCGCCCTTGACGATGGCTTCGTAGACCTTGACACGGCCCGGAATGTCATCGGACTTGATCGTCAGCAGCTCCTGCAGCGTGTACGCAGCGCCGTAGGCCTCGAGGGCCCAGACTTCCATCTCACCGAAGCGCTGACCGCCGAACTGCGCCTTACCACCGAGCGGCTGCTGGGTGATCATCGAGTACGGTCCGGTCGAACGCGCGTGGATCTTGTCGTCGACGAGGTGGTGGAGCTTGAGCATGTACATGTAGCCGACCGAGATCGGGTACGGGAACGGCTCACCGGAGCGACCGTCGAACAGCTGGGCCTTGCCCGAGGAGTCGATGAGACGATCCCCATCGCGGTTCGGGGTGGTCGAATCCAGCAGTCCGCGCAGCTCCTGCTCGTGCGCACCGTCGAAGACCGGGGTCGCGAGGTTGGTGCCGGCACCGGCCTCGCGGGCGGCGTCGGGCAGCTCGGCGGCCCATTCGGGGCTGCCTTCGATCTTCCAGCCCTGCTTCGAAATCCACCCGAGGTGGATCTCGAAGACCTGACCGATGTTCATACGACGGGGAACACCGTGCGGGTTGAGGATGACGTCGACAGGGGTTCCGTCGGCGAGGAACGGCATGTCCTCGACCGGCAGGATCGTCGAGATGACGCCCTTGTTGCCGTGACGGCCGGCCATCTTGTCGCCGATGGTGATCTTGCGGCGCTGGGCCACGTAGACGCGGACCATCTGGTTGACGCCGGGCGAGAGCTCGTCGTCCTCCTCACGGTCGAAGACGCGGACGCCGATGACGGTGCCGATCTCGCCGTGGGGCACGCGCAGCGAGGTGTCGCGGACCTCACGGGACTTCTCACCGAAGATCGCCCGCAGCAGGCGCTCCTCCGGAGTCAGCTCGGTCTCACCCTTCGGGGTGACCTTGCCGACGAGGATGTCGCCATCGGTGACCTCGGCGCCGATGCGGATGATGCCGCGATCGTCGAGGTCGGCCAGGGCGTCGGGCGAGATGTTCGGAATGTCCCGAGTGATCTCCTCGGCACCGAGCTTGGTGTCGCGAGCATCGACCTCGTGCTCCTCGATGTGGATCGAGGACAGGACGTCGTCCTGGACGAGTCGCTGGGAGAGGATGATCGCATCCTCGAAGTTGTAGCCTTCCCAGGACATGAACGCCACGAGGAGGTTCTTGCCCAGAGCCATCTCGCCGTTCTCGGTCGAGGGGCCGTCGGCGAGAACCGCACCGACCTCCACGCGATCGCCTTCGTCGACGAGGATGCGCTGGTTGTAGGAGGTGCCGTGGTTCGAACGCTTGAACTTCGCAGCCCGGTAGGTCTGCTGGGTTCCGTCGTCGGCGAGGACGGTGACGAAGTCGGCCGAGACCTCGGTGATGACACCGGGCTTCTCGGCGACGATGACGTCACCGGCGTCGACGGCGGCACGGTATTCCATGCCGGTGCCCACGACCGGAGCTTCGGACATCACCAGCGGCACAGCCTGACGCTGCATGTTCGCACCCATCAGGGCGCGGTTGGCGTCGTCGTGCTCGAGGAACGGAATCAGCGCCGAGGCGACCGAGACCATCTGACGTGCGGAGACGTCCATGAAGTCGATCGAGTCGTACTGGACCAGCTCGGCTTCGCCGCCGCCGCCCTTCGGACGGGCGAGGACCTCGACCTCGGCGAAGCGCTGCTCTTCGGTCAGCGGCGCGTTGGCCTGCGCGATGTTGAACTCGAGCTCGTCATCGGCGGTGAGGTACTGGGTGTCGTCGGTGACGACACCGTCGACGACCTTGCGGTAGGGCGTCTCGATGAAGCCGAACGGGTTGATCCGCGCATACGAGGCCAGCGAACCGATGAGACCGATGTTCGGACCCTCAGGGGTCTCGATCGGGCACATGCGTCCGTAGTGCGAGGGGTGGACGTCGCGGACTTCCATGGCGGCACGGTCACGGGAGAGACCGCCCGGTCCCAGAGCGGAGAGGCGACGCTTGTGGGTCAGACCCGCGAGCGGGTTGTTCTGATCCATGAACTGCGAGAGCTGCGAGGTGCCGAAGAACTCCTTGATCGCCGCCACCACGGGGCGGATGTTGATCAGGGTCTGCGGGGTGATCGCCTCGACGTCCTGGGTCGTCATGCGCTCACGCACGACGCGCTCCATGCGGGACAGACCGGTGCGGACCTGGTTCTCGATGAGCTCGCCGACCGCACGGATGCGGCGGTTGCCGAAGTGATCGATGTCATCGAGCTTGACGCTGAGCTCGATGTCCTCGCCGTCACGCACACCCTTCGAGGTGTCCACACCTGCGTGCAGGGACACGAGGTAGCGGATGGTCGCGACGATGTCGTCGGTGGCGAGCACCGAGTCCGAGAGCGGAGCGTCGACGCCCAGCTTGCGGTTGACCTTGTAGCGGCCGACCTTCGCCAGGTCATAGCGCTTGGGGTTGAAGTAGAGGTTGTTGAGCAGGTTGCGGGCCGCCTCGGCGGCCGCGGGCTCGGCGGGGCGCAGCTTCTTGTAGATGTCGAGCAGCGCTTCGTCCTGCGTGTTGACCGTGTCCTTGGCCATGGTCTCGCGGATCGACTCGAACTCGCCGAACTCCTCGAGGATCTTCGATTCGGTCCAGCCGAGGGCCTTGAGCAGGACGGTCACGGACTGCTTGCGCTTGCGGTCGAGGCGGACCCCGACCTGGTCGCGCTTGTCGACCTCGAACTCCAGCCAGGCACCGCGGGAGGGGATGATCTTCGCAGTGAAGATGTCCTTATCCGTGGTCTTGTCGACACTGGATTCGAAGTAGGCGCCGGGCGACCGGACCAGCTGGGAGACGACGACGCGCTCGGTGCCGTTGACGATGAACGTGCCCTTGTCCGTCATCAGCGGGAAGTCACCCATGAACACCGTCTGGCTCTTGATCTCGCCGGTGTTGTTGTTCATGAACTCGGCGGTCACGTAGAGCGGCGCCGAGTAGGTCATATCGCGTTCCTTGCACTCGTCGATCGAGTACTTGGGAGCCTCGAACCGGTGCTCCCGGAACGACAGCGACATGGATCCACCGAAGTCTTCGATCGGTGAGATCTCTTCGAAGATGTCCTCGAGTCCCGAGGTGGTGGCGACAGAGTCGTCTCCGACCTCGATGGCTTCGGCGACGCGGTCCTGCCACGCTTCCGATCCGATGAGCCAGTCGAAGCTGTCGGTCTGGAGACCGAGCAGATCGGGAACCTCGAGGGGTTCGCGAATCTTCGCGAAGGAGATTCTCTGTGGGGGGTTAGCGGTCCTGGTGTTGTCGTTGGCGGCGGCCAATGGGATCCTTCCGAGTGCTTCACCATTTGATACGTTGACTGCCCACTCGCCATCACATTCCCAGCCGTGGGTGTGTCGGGTTTCGACACTCGGCGACAACGTGGTTCACTTGAGTGGAATTGGCTTGCCCCCCGCTATATGAAGGCACGCCACAGGCAGAGTAACGCAAATATCAAGCTTATAGCATCCGGTCAAGTCATGCAAGATTCTTCTTCCACAGGCCGACCCACGCCCAGGTGGCGAATCCCGCGGCATCGTTGATCGCGAGCATCCACGTGTTCTCCACCGCGTTCCAGGTGTACACGCGCTCCACACTCGAATCGGCGCCGAGGCGCGCGTGATTGGCGATCTTGAGCCGCGCACCGAGACCGTGCCCGCGATGTTCTCGAGCCACCAGGGTCGATCCCTGCCAGCCGATCTCGGGCCGATCCGCGAAGTGTGCGACCTCGGTGAAACCCGCGGCCTCCTCTCCTCTGAGCGCGAGTGCGGTGGACACGATCTCGCGCTTCTCGGCCCGTTCCGCGTCGAGGACCCGGACCCGGGCCGCATCCCATTTCTCCTCGTCGCCGAATTCGGCGGCACCTGGAGTGTCCGTCGACATCTTCTGATGGAGGACGGCGATCTGCTCGAGCCGGTGCTCCGGCGTCGGACCCTGCCAGGTCTCGATCACATAGCCGTCCTCGCGATCCGCTGGGTCTTCGTCCGCCCCGGCCGGCCCGTCTCCCGTGGCCTCGCCGCCGACCCTCGCCACCGAGCAGCGTTCGAGCTGTCGGAACGAGTATCCGCGGCCGGCCAGGAAGGCGACATCTGGTTGGGCGCTGGGCAGGCTGCCGAACCCGGACCCCGCCGCGATGTGCGCGCCCTGCGGCGCGGCATCGCGGACCGTCGGCGGCAGTTCGCAGTAGCTCGACAGCCGCGTCCGTCCGGCGGCTCGCATCTCCTCCTCCATCACCTGCAGCAGCCGGGAACCGAGCCCCTGCCGCCGATAGGCGGGATGGACGGCGCACCACAGATCGGCGACATCGATGTTGTCGCTCAGCGGCAGATAGGCGAGGCCTTTGGCCACGATCATCCCGCCGAGGCGACCGATCCAGGTCGTATGAGTGAGATAGTCGTTGACCGAGGACAGCTGGCGGCGGACTTCGGCGGGCAGCGGATCGAAATCCTCCCCGAGTCCGGAACCGCGGTTGATGAGCGTGTCGAAGTCGAGCACCTCGGCGAGGATGCCGTCCACGGCCTGCTCGCTCAGCTCTCCCGCCCGGATCCGGGTGATCTCCATTGTCAGGACCGTCCTCGTCGTGTGCGTGGTGACCGTCCTCACGCGACAGCCTCTGGCAGACATTCTAGACTTCGAGGATGGTCAGCGTACATGTACTCAGCTTCGATCCCGCCGGCGTCAACTGCGGCATCATCACCGGCGGGCAGCGCAGCCTGCTCGTCGACTCCGGCCCCGGCCCTCTCGCCGCGCGGACTCTCATGGACCGTGCGGTGGAGTTGGGAGAGGGATCCAACGGGCGGTCGCAGCCTGTGGACGTGGTCATCACCCACGACCATTGGGATCATTTCTTCGGCACCGCGGAACTCGTGCGGGCCGGGGCCGAGACCGTGCACGCCTCCGCCTCCTTCGCCGCCGATCAGGAGGCCACCGCCTGGATCGCGCTCGATGCGGTGCGCAGCGGTGAGGAATCCGACGACTACCTCGGGCAGCTGCCCCTCGATCCGATGGAGCTCGTCGTCGCCGTCTCCCCCGTCGACGGTTCGCCCGACGGGCACGGCACCCTCGACCTCGGGGATTGCCCGGTGGAGTTCCATGTCCTCGGCGGACATTCGACGGCCGACCTCATCGTCCGACTCCCCCAGGCCGGCATCGTCTTCGCCGGCGATCTCGTCGAAGAGGGCGCTCCCCCACAGGCCGGGGCCGACGCATCGCTGAGCGAGTGGGCGAGCAGCCTGCGCGCGCTGCTCGACTTCCCGGAGGCGGAGATCTTCGTCCCCGGGCACGGACATCCCGTCGACCGCAGCTTCGTCGAGCGTCAGCTCGCCGATGTCGAAGGTCTGCGGGAGAAGCAGTCCGACGCCGAGGTGGCCCTGCCCTCCCGTGCCCTGCCCGGTGAGCATGATCGTCGGGTTCCCCGGGAGATCAGGGTGGTGTGATGCCGCGCTGGCGGTGCAGCTCGGTCACGAGGTCGCCGCCGATGGCGCCGAAGAGCGTATGCGACCAGATGCCGGGCACCTCCGCATAGCGGCGGTCGCCGTCGTAGATCCACTGCGGTTCCCGTCCTGCGTCGAGATCGTCCAGGCAGGTCGAGCAGACCGGTACGCGCACGCTTCTGCCCTCGGAAGATCCTGTCGCGGCCGAGCTAACTCGCGCGCTCGTCTGTGCTTCGCCGTGCAGCGGGTTGATCGTGCACAGGCTCTGCGGGGCGCCTCCGGCGCGCTTCGCCTCGGCCCGGGCCGCACGGGAACCGCGCTGGCCGGAGCGATGGAGCTTCACCTCGGCGATCTCCCGTCCTGCCTGGCGCAGGAGCACCATCGCTCCGGCCAGGTCGATGCGCTCGGAGTCCTCGTCGTCGACGATGGCCCGGGCCGCCTGATAGGCGTCGAGTCCGCGCTCGACCCTCTCGGCATCGGCGGGCTCAAGGCTGCTGGTCTGCAGCGCCTCGATCTCTTCGGCCAGTTCGAGGGTCTCGGAGCTGATGGTCTCCCGCAGGGACCTCCGCTGCAGGGAATCGACCCTCTCGAGCATCCGGGAGGGAAGACGGAACTGCTGCTGCGTGCGCCTCGCCGCCGCCCGCGAACGCCCGGCCCGAGCGAGCCAGATCCCGGCGATGACGAGGGCGAGCACGAGCACGGCACCGCCGAGGAACAGGCTCGAGAACGATCCCGAACCGTCGACCGTCTGCACCTCGCTGCCGGGAGCCTGCTGCCCGGTGACCGCCTCGTCCTCGGTGCGCTCCTGCGGGTCCGCATAGAGGTCGAGGAGCGTATTCAGCTTCGTCGTCGACGGGGTCGAGACGTTCCAGTCCTGTCGGGCGACGGTGAGCTGGTGCATCACCTGCATGTGCAGCTCGTGCTGGTCCTCGAAATGCTCGTCGACGGCTAGATCTGACTGGCCGTTGATCATGATGAAGGCGCCCTCTCCCCCGTGGAAGACCTTGATCTGCTCGAGGAGGTCCCGGTCGACAGTCTGCTCATCCACGGCGATGACGTAGACGGCGAAGTCGATGTCCCCCGTCTTCGCCTCGGCCTTCTCCAGCAGGCCGGGGTTGAGGGTGCCCGCGAGGGACTCCTCGACGTAGAACGGGTCGGTGTGCAGCGCCTCGGCGACCTGCTGTGCATCGATGCTCATGTCTGTCTCTTCCTCGTCCATGCCCGCCAGGCGAAGATTCCGCCGGTGCCCAGTCCGCCTCCGACGAGGATGCCGAAGATCGCGCCGGCGACCGCGCTGCCGGCCGGATAGCTCAGGGCCCGGGGATCGTCTTCACGTTCCTCGTTGACGACGATCGGTTCGCCGTCCCGGTCGAGCGTGCGCGAATAGCTGTCCGCGGGGTCCTCGACCTCTGCGCCTTCGAGCGCGCGGACGTAGGTGAGGGCCTGAGCCGAGGCACTGTCGTCGATATCGGTCTCCGGGCGTTCCTCGAGGCGACGGACGGCGCCTTTGTCCCCGACCGCCTCGGTGCTGTTGCCGATCACGAGGACCGTGGCCCGGTCATCGGGCAGTTCCGCGGCGATGCGGGCGGCGAGCAGATCGGCCTCGCCGTCGGCATCGTCGAGATTCGAGGTGGACAGGAACGCGACGTAGATCGGCACCTCGAGGTCGCGGGTCTCGTCTCGGATGGCGGCGAGGTCGGCGTCGTCGATGTCGAAGGCCTGGTAGCCGTCGATGTGGATCGGGTCGGCCGCGAAGGAGGCAGCGATCGCGCGGTAGCGTGCCGGGTCGTAGTCGGGGTCGTACTGACCGTCGATGCGATCGTCGTAGATCGAGTCGACGGAGATCTCATCGCTGTCCCCGGCGGCGATCCGCACCGACCTGGCCTCGTCGAACTTCGAGACGCTGAACATCGTCGCCCCGAGGGTCACCGCGGCGAAGACGAAGACTGCCAGCGCCCATCTCCACCATCTGGTCATCGCGGACCTCCCGATGCCAGGGCGTTGGAGGAGCCCGCCAGAGAGTTCGCGGAGCCCAGGGATGCCAGCAGCGCGTCCTCGAGCGGTTGGAAGCTGCCGAAGCCCGAATGCGCATAGGCATCGTCGCGGAGGTAGTAGGGCACCGGGCGGCGCGAGCCCGGCCGTTTGGGCACCATCAGCCGTGCCGGTTCGTGTCCTTCGTCGACCGCACCCCGGCAGTTCGCACACAGGTCGACGGTGAGGTTCGTTCCCTGCTGGCGGAGGACGAACTCTTCGATGCCCTTCGTGTGGTGGGGGAAGAGGAAGCAGAAGCGTGGTGCCTGAGCCGTGGACGAGGAGCGTGAGCGCAGGCATGAGCGCACCCAACGATCGGTGACCACGAGCGCATTGACTCCGTGGCGGTGGGTGAAGTCGGGGCTCTCGGCCCAATCGGGATGGGTGTCGATGAGGGCGGTGAGCGCCTCTTGGATTCGCCGTCCCCGGTCGTAGAGACTCCACCTCTCCTCGTTCGCGTCTGTGGGTTCGGGCAGCGGTTCGAGGGCCTTCTCCACACGGTCCTTCAGGGATCGACTGCGGACGAGTTCGGGCTCGGTCGTCAGGCTCGTCCGCCAGGAGTACTGTTCCCGGCGTCGCAGCAGCCAGGCGCTCAGTCCGAGGGCTGCGAGGGCGGCGGCGCCGAAGACGAGTCCGTCAGGGTTGCCGATGTTCAGCCCCGTCGCGGAGATGTAGTCCTCGTTGCGATCTCCCGCATCACGGGTGTCGAAATCGGGCGGGGAGGGCGGTTCCTCACCCTGTGCTGCCGCGACGAGGATGGCCAGCTGGTAGGGCACAGCCAGTTCGACCGGGAGGAAGTCGCCGCTGGCCGAGCGGGCCAGCGCCGTGGACGACCGTGGGATCGCTGGGCCGTTGCCGTCGACGAGGTAGGCCTGGGCGTTCGCTCCTCCTACGGCCTGCGAGAACAGGATGAGCGTCTGTTCGGCATCTCCGTCTTCGTGCACGCGGTAGGCCAGATCCGAGGTGAACCGTGCCCAGTCTTCGGCGGCTCGGGGCGGGACCTCGGAGACGATGGCGATGTAATGGGGCAGGCCCGACTTCGCGGTCTGCGCGGAGGCCGATTCGATCGCACTCTTCTGGTTCTCGGTGAGTCCGGGAGCGACGATCTCATCGATGTAGAGCGGGCCATCGGCCCAGGCGTCGCGGATGCGCGATCGCAGCGTCTCGAGCGCGGAGGCCCCGGTGGTCTTCTCGGTCACTGTTCAAGGATATTGCGTCGGCGCTGATCCCGCCGACGCCTTCGGTTCCGGTTCTGCAACACTCACACTTACGGCGCAGGACCCGAACGCGAAGAACCCCACAGTGGTCCACTGTGGGGTTCTTCGGGATCAGGCAGCAGTCAGACCGCTGCCTGTGGAATCACTTGAGGGTGACGGTCGCGCCGGCAGCCTCGAGGGTTTCCTTGGCCTTCTCGGCATCTTCCTTGGAAGCGCCTTCGAGGACGGCCTTGGGGGCTCCGTCGACGAGGTCCTTGGCTTCCTTGAGTCCGAGGGAGGTGAGCCCACGAACTTCCTTGATGACGGGAACCTTCTTCTCGCCGGCCGATTCGAGGATGACGTCGAATTCGGTCTGCTCTTCAGCGGCAGCGGCTTCTCCGCCACCGGCAGCGGGAGCGGCGGCGACGGCGGCCGGAGCGGCAGCCTCGACGTCGAATTCCTCTTCGAACTTCTTGACGAAGTCGGAGAGTTCGATCAGGGTGAGCTCTTTGAAGCCTTCGATGAGCTCTTCGGGTGTGAGCTTAGCCATGGTGGCCAGTCCTTCCTGTGGGGGTCACACGGTGTGACCAGGTTGATGGGGTGATGCTCAGTCGTCCGAAGCAGGAGCGGATTCCTGCTTCTCGCGGAGGGCATCGACAGTGCGCGCGGCCTTGACCAGCGGAGCGGTGAACAGGTAGGCAGCCTGGTGGAGGCTTGCCTTCATGGCACCGGCTGCCTTTGCAAGCAGCACTTCGCGGGATTCGAGGTCGGCGAGCTGGTTGACCTGCTCGGCGGTCAGGGCTGCTCCATCGAAGTAGCCGCCCTTCACCACGAGCTGGGAGTTCGCCTTGGCAAAGTTACGCAGAACCTTGGCAGCCTCCGGGGGTTCGCCGTTGACGAACGCGATCGCGGTGGGCCCACTGAGGTGCTCATCGAGACCGGCGACTCCGGCTTCCTTGGCTGCAATCTTGGTCAGCGTATTCTTTACCACGGCGTAGCTGACGTTCTCACCGAGAGAGACGCGCAGTTCTTTCATCTGCGCAACGGTGAGACCGCGGTACTCGGTCAGCAACACAGCATCGGAGTTCTCAAACTGCTGTTTGATCTCCTCTACTGCGGCTGCCTTGTCTGGCCTCGCCATGGTATTCCTTTCATAAGTCGCACGGTCTGCCCCGACACCAAAAAAGCGCTC
Source organism: Brevibacterium sp. GP-SGM9 (assembly GCF_047300845.1). Taxonomy (NCBI): domain Bacteria; kingdom Bacillati; phylum Actinomycetota; class Actinomycetes; order Micrococcales; family Brevibacteriaceae; genus Brevibacterium; species Brevibacterium sp. GP-SGM9. The sequence goes on from NZ_CP178563.1 coordinate 1,199,416, forward strand.
CACGCAGGAAGGCGTGAAACGCTTCACCGTTCGGTTCATGCGAACCTTCCGGAAGTATCTCGTGCTCACCTGCGTGGGTCACTCGCTTGCGAGTCTTCGTCTGCGGGCATCGAGATTCGATGGCGAATTTCGATGGATCCACAGAGACCGACGGTCTTGGGTGTCTTCAGTCTAACCAATCGGCAGCGATCCCGTCCACTCGCCCTCGGAATACGCACCGAGAGCCTGGTCACGTCCCCTCCCCCAACTACCTGACGGCGGCCCAGATACCTTGCGCGAGGTATCTGGGCCGCCGTCAGGTAGCAGTGGGGTCAGTATTCGATGACCACGCGGCCGTCGATCTTGCCGTGGAGCATCTCGTCGAAGATGCCGTTGATGTCCTCGAGCGGACGCTTCGAGAACGTCGGGTGGATCTTACCGGCGGCATAGAACTCGAGCGCCTCGACCATGTCCTGGCGGGTGCCGACGATCGACCCGCGGATCGTCAGACCCTTGAGGACGATGTCGAAGATCGGAGCCGGGAAGTCGCCCGGGGGCAGACCGTTGAAGACGATGGTGCCGCCTCGGCGGGTCATTCCGATCGCCTGGCCGAAGGCCGCGGGGTGGACCGCGGTGACGAGCACGCCGTGGCTGCCGCCGACCTTCTCCTGGATGATCTCCGCCGGGTCCTCGGCGAAGGCGTTGACGGTGATCTCCGCGCCGTGCTTCTTGGCCAGGGCGAGCTTGTCATCGGCGACATCGACGGCGATGACGCGCATGCCCATGGCCACCGCATACTGCACCGCGATGTGCCCGAGCCCGCCGATTCCGGAGATGACGACCCACTGTCCTGGTTTGACCTCGGTGCGCTTGAGGCCTTTGTAGACGGTCACTCCCGCACACAGGACGGGGGCGATCTCATAGGGGTCGGCGCCCTCGGGGATGATCGCGGCGAACTTCGTGTCCACGAGCATGTATTCGCCGAAGGAGCCGTCGATCCCGTAACCGCCGTTGACCTGGGACTCGCACAGCGTCTCCCAGCCCTGTCGGCAGTGTTCGCAGGTTCCGCAGGCGCTCCACAGCCAAGCGTTGCCGATGGTCTGCCCGACCTCGACGTCGGTGACTCCGGGGCCGACCTTCTCCACGGTCCCCACACCTTCGTGGCCGGGGATGAGAGGGACCTTCGGTTTGACCGGCCAGTCGCCGTGGGCGGCGTGGAGGTCCGTGTGGCATACGCCCGAGGCGATGAGTTTGACGAGTGCCTGGCCGGGGCCCGGCTCCGGGATGGCATTCTGACCGACTGTGAGGTCTTTGCCGAATTCCTCGACGACCGCTGCTTTCATTCCTGACATCATTGACTCCTTTGTGGTGATGCGGCGAGGTGGATTTCCTGCATTGCGGGGTTTGAGATTGTGGCCGAAGCACCCGACGGCGGCCCAGCTACGTGGCGCGAGGTTGCTGCGCCGCCGTCAGGTAGCAGTGGGTGCGGGGTCAGAAGAAGCCCTGCTTGCTCTCCGCGTAGCTGACCAGCAGGTTCTTCGTCTGCTGGTAGTGGTCGAGCATCATCAGGTGGTTCTCACGTCCGATGCCCGAGGCCTTGTAGCCGCCGAACGCTGCGTGTGCCGGGTAGGCATGGTAGTTGTTGACCCACACGCGACCGGCCTGGATGTCGCGACCGGCCCGGTAGGCGGTGTTGCCGTTACGGGACCAGACTCCGGCGCCGAGGCCGTAGAGAGTGTCATTGGCCGTGGCGATCGCATTGTCGTAGTCGCTGAAGGTGGCCACCGAGACGACGGGTCCGAAGATCTCCTCCTGGAAGATCCGCATGCTGTTGCTGCCCTTGAAGATCGTCGGCTGGACGTAGTAGCCGCCGGACAGGTCCCCGCCGAGGTCGGCCCGGGCACCGCCGGTGAGCACCTCGGCGCCCTCCTGCTTTCCGATATCGAGGTAGGACAGGATCTTCTCAAGCTGATCGTTCGAGGCCTGGGCGCCCATCATGGTGTCGGTGTCGAGCGGGTTGCCCTGGACGATCTTCTTCGTCCGGGCGACGACCGCGTCGAGGAAGGGATCGGCGATGGATTCCTGAACGAGGGCACGGGACGGGCAGGTGCAGACCTCACCCTGGTTGAGGGCGAACATCGTGAAGCCCTCCTGCGCCTTGTCCCAGAACGCGTCGTCGCTGGAGAGCACGTCCTCGAAGAAGATGTTCGGGGACTTGCCGCCGAGCTCCAGGGTCACCGGGATGATGTTCTGCGAGGCGTACTGCATGATCAGACGACCCGTGGTGGTCTCACCGGTGAACGCGATCTTGCGGATGCGCTTGTTCGAGGCCAGCGGCTTGCCGGCCTCGAGACCGAAGCCGTTGACGATGTTGAGCACGCCGTCGGGCAGCAGATCGGCGATGAGCTCGGCGAGGACGAGGATCGAGGCCGGGGTCTGCTCGGCGGGTTTGAGGACGATCGCGTTGCCTGCGGCCAGCGCCGGGGCGATCTTCCACACGCCCATGAGGATCGGGAAGTTCCAGGGGATGATCTGCCCGACCACGCCGAGGGGTTCGTGGAAGTGGTAGGCCACGGTGTCCTCGTCGATCTGGGACAGTCCACCTTCCTGGGCTCGGATCGCCGAGGCGAAGTACCGGAAGTGATCGACGGCCAGGGGCAGGTCGGCGTTGAGTGTCTCACGCACCGCCTTGCCGTTGTCCCAGGTCTCGGCGACGGCGAGAGTCTCGAGGTTCTCCTCGATGCGGTCGGCGATCTTGTTCAGGATCACCGCACGCTCGGCCGGTGAGGTCTTGCCCCAGGCAGGTGCCGCCTTGTGCGCGGCATCGAGGGCGACCTCGATGTCCTCGGCCGTGCTCGCGGGGACCTCGGTGAAGGTCTTGCCGGTGATCGGGGTGGGGTTCTCGAAATAGTTGCCCTTGACCGGCGGAACCCACTGTCCTCCGATTAAGTTCTCGTACCGAGACTTGAAGGTCACAAGCGAGCCGTCCTGGCCGGGCTGTGCATAAACAGTCATTGCAACTCCTTTGATGCGTCTGCTTCCACCGGATGTTCTCCGTGTGCTTCAGACGCTACAGAGGGCAACGTTGCACGTGCGTTGCATCACATCCTCGGCCGGCGGCGCGAGGCTCAGAGTCCGAGGGCTTCGAGGCGGACGAGCGCCGCATTGCGTTCGGGGGCCTCGGGCGGGGCGAGGCGCAGCACGGCCATGAGCACTTCGTCATCGCCGCGGAACTGCGGCAGTCCGGCATAGCGCCACAGCTGCTGCCAGGTTCCGTCCTGGAGCAGAGTCTCGCGCATCAGCGCATCGAGCTCATCGCTGATCTCCCGGACGCCCGGCGCATCGGACTCCGGCAGCACCCGCCCACGGTACCGATCGAGCGCGGTCTCCACATCCCCCTGCGCCAGCGCCTGGTGGATCCGTTCGACATCGGAGCCGAAGCCGCCGCGCAGCCGGTAGGGGCGAGCGTCGACCCGCAGATCGCCGAGGTGGTCGATGGCCCGGCGCAGACGTGTGATCTCGGCGCGGACCGTGACTTCGCTGCCGCCGACCGGCCACAGCTGCTCGACCAGTCCCCCGCCGCTGATGCCCTCCGGGCTGCGGTGGAGGAGGAGCAGGATCTCCGCGTGGCGTCTGGTCAGTGTCAACGAGGTGCCGTCGGGGCCGCGCAGCTGCGGAGTGGAACCGGTGACCGTGAGGTAGGCATCCGATCCTTCGCCGGGACGTGAGAGCTCGCCGGAGTTCGGGGTGTAGAGCTCGGAGAGTCCGGCGCCGGCGACCTTGGCCGTCGAGGTCAGCAGCGGCAGGACGATCGAGGACACGGCGTCGTCTCCCCCGGTGACGTCGATGATGCCGAGGACCTGTCCGGTCAGCGGGTGTTTGACGGGCACGGCGCTGCAGCTCCAGGAATGCACCTCGGGGGCGAAGTGCTCGGCCTGGCTGATCTGCACGGCGCTGCCCGACCGCAGGGCCAGACCGGGCGCCGAGGTGCCCATCACATCCTCCGACCAGTCGGCTCCGGGCACGAATCCCATCGATTCGGCCCGATTGCGCACCGACCGTTCGCCTTCGACCCACAGCAGTCGTCCCTGCTCGTCACCGAGCGCCACGAGCAGGCCCGCATCGTTCGCGGGTTCGATGAGGTGGGAACGCAGCAAAGGCATGATCGAGTGGAAGGGGTGACGCCGTCTCACCTCGGCGAGCTGCTCGGCCTCATAGGCCACCCGGGTCTGCACCCCGGCAGGATCCCGCAGGCGGTCGAGGGAGCGGGTCCAGGATTCGAGGACGGAGGGGCGCACGCCCGGCGCAGACGGGTCGGTGTCGTGGGAGCTGAGACTCTGCAGGCGTTCATGGGCCCGGCGGACCATGCGCTGGTACTCGTCTTCGAGCAGCGGCATCGATTGCATGGCGGGGCGATCCACCTCCATCGGCGGGAGTCAGAGGGTTGTCTCAGTGGTCACAATCTATCCTCGAAGCCCGACCCGGGCAAGGCCGCAGACAAGAAGGGGCGGGAAGTGATCAGCTCACTTCCCGCCCCTTCTCAGGCGAACTCTATGTCCGGATCAGTCGATCAGACTCGCAGAGTCGAGTTGTCGATCGGCACACCAGGACCGTTCGAGGTCGACACGGTCGCCTTCGTGATGTAGCGGCCCTTCGAGGAGGACGGCTTGAGGCGGAGGATCTCCTCGATCGCGGCGTCGAAGTTCTCCTGCAGAGCAGCCTCGGTGAAGGAGACCTTACCGATGATGAAGTGCAGGTTCGAGTGCTTGTCGACGCGGAATTCGATCTTTCCGCCCTTGATGTCGGTCACGGCCTTGGCGACATCCATGGTCACGGTGCCGGTCTTCGGGTTCGGCATCAGGCCGCGGGGACCCAGCACCTTACCGAGACGGCCGACCTTGCCCATCATGTCCGGGGTGGCAACCGCGGCGTCGAAGTCGGTGAAGCCGTCGGCCACCTTCTCCAGCAGGTCATCGGAGCCGACGAAGTCAGCACCTGCTTCGCGGGCTGCCTCTGCACGGTCGCCGGCGGCGAACACCAGGACCCGGGCGGTCTTGCCGGTACCGTGCGGAAGGTTGACGGTGCCGCGCACCATCTGGTCTGCCTTGCGGGGATCGACCCCGAGGCGGAGGGCGACCTCGACGGTGGCGTCGTACTTCGCCACCGTGGTCTCCTTGGCCAGGACGATCGCCTGAGCCGGTTCGTACTTCACATCTGCGGCGATCTTCTCGACCGCGGCCTCATAGGCCTTTGAACGCTTTGCCATCTGCTTCTCTCCTTGCAGTCGTGGTGTGGGCTGCGTGGGCCCTGCCACTGTGGGTTGTGGGGTCTCAGACCTCGACGTCGGTGGTGATGCCCATGGAACGAGCGGTTCCGGCCACGATGCGGTCGGCCTGTTCCAGGGTGTTGGCGTTGAGATCAGGCATCTTCGTGCTGGCGATCTCACGCACCTGATCGGCGCTGAGGTGAGCGACCTTGACGGTGTGCGGAGTGGCCGAACCCGACTTCACTCCGGCAGCCTTCTTGATCAGCTCTGCGGCCGGCGGGGTCTTGAGCACGAAGCTGAACGAACGATCTTCGAACACAGTGATCTCGACGGGAACGACGTTCCCGCGCTGGGATTCCGTGGCGGCGTTGTAGGCCTTGCAGAATTCCATGATGTTGACGCCGTGCTGGGCAAGCGCCGGACCGATCGGAGGCGCCGGGTTGGCGGCACCTGCCTGAATCTGGAGCTTGACGAGGCCGGCTACCTTTTTCTTGGGAGGCATGTACGGTCCTTAATCTTGAAGTTTCGATGCGCCAGACGAATACGGCGCATCGTCCGATCGCGGCCTCCGATAAGAGCCGCGATCAAACCACACCAGTATTCCATGCGCACTCACCCCGGAGCAAATGCCCGTGAGTGGGATCACGGCGGCTCCGATCACCCGAATCCCGGCTCGAGGCCCGGCTCAAGGCCACGGTTCGAGGTCCCGGCACAAGGCCACGGCTCGAGGCCACAGTTCGAGGTCCCGGCTCGGACCCCCGAGACGCGAGAAGGGCCCGGACGAATCCGGGCCCTTCTCGTTTGCGCATCTGTGGTCAGAGTTTGGAGACCTGGTCGAAGCCGAGTTCGACGGGGACATCGCGCTCGAAGATCGACAGCAGCACGGTGAGCTTCTGCGATTCCGGACGGATCTCCTGGATGGTCGCGGGGTGACCCTCGAAGGAGCCCTCCTTGACGAGCACGGACTCGCCGACCTCGAACTCCACCTCGGTGATCGGGGCGGACTTCGCAGCCGCCTCGGCGGCCGGACCTTCGGCAGCGGCGGCCTCGGCCTGACGCTCTTCGAAGATCGGGGCGAGCATCGTGAACACCTCGTCGATCGACAGCGGGGTCGGATCGTAGGCGTTGCCGACGAAGCCGGTCACGCCCGGGGTGTGGCGCACGGCGCCCCAGGACTCATCGGTCAGCTCCATGCGAACGAGCACGTAGCCGGGGATGCGGACGCGGCGGACCTGCTTGCGCTGGCCGTTCTTGATCTCGACGACGTCTTCCATCGGAACCTGGGATTCGAAGATGAAGTCTTCGAGGTTGAGGCTGACGGTGCGGTTCTCGAGGTTCTGCTTGACGCGGTTCTCATACCCTGCGTAAGAGTGGATGACGTACCAGTCACCCTCCTGCATGCGCAGTTCGGATTTGAACTCCTCGGCCGGATCCACGGCATCGTCTTCGGCCGGAGCCTCGGCGGCATCGCCTTCGACATCCTCGGCGGGAGCCTCGTCCGCGTCTGCGGATGCGTCGGTGGCGGGAGCCTCGTCCGCGGTGGCTTCGGCGGCTTCGCCCTCGGCGGAGTCCGCGACGTCTGCGGTCTGGGCGACATCGTCGGTTTCGACGACATCCTCGGTCACGACAGCCTCGGCGTCGGCCGCCGGTGCGTCGATCGATTCGTCGACGGTCGCGTCCTGAGTCTCAGGGGTCTCCTGCTCGGGTGAACTGGTATCCGACACCGATCAAATCCTCGCTTCTGGTGTAGTGATTCCCGGATGGGAGTGAAAAGTCTGAGCTGAGTGTGTCACCACAATGGCCACAGCGGTGTCCCGCCGAAGACGAACCCGACGAGCTTGCCGAAGACGAGGTCGAGGACCGTGACCAGGAGCATCATGAAGAGGATGAATCCCAGGACCACCAAGGTGTAGTTGACCAGCTGCTTGCGTGTCGGGGTGACGACCTTCTTGAGTTCGGCCACGACTTCGCGGAAGAACTGGAGGATTCGTCCGAAGAACCCGAGCTTCTTTCGACCGGTGGCACTGCTGGGTGCGCTGCCAGTCTTCTTTGCCGGTGTGTCGCTCACACATCCTCACTCGGTCGGTTTCATTGGGGACTTCACAATTGTTTCATGCCTGTCGAGGACGGCATCTCGCCGAGACGACGACGGCAGATGTCAACTGCGCAGGGGTGACAGGACTCGAACCTGCAACCTACGGTTTTGGAGACCGTTGCGCTACCAATTGCGCCACACCCCTTCGGCCGGACTTCTCCGACCACGAGAAACGAGCATACCGTCTCCGACCGCCGTTCGTCGAACCGGGTCTCCGGGGGCGTCTCAGTCCTCGTCGGGCGTGCTCGGCGGCTGGGCCGCGAGCGGCAGCGGAGTCGGGAATCGGACCCAGGGTTCGATGGTCACGACCTCATCGGGTGTGACCGTGATGATCTGCACGTCGATGGGGCGCTTCGTGGCGTTGTCGACGCGGAGGATCGAGAGTTCCGCGTTCATCTTCAGCGGGCCCGGGGTCAGCGCGTTCGCCAGCGCCCCGCCGGTGGTGGAGCTGAGATAGCGGACTCCGCTGCCGAAGGTCTCCGGTCCGACCCGCCGGTGCCAGTGTCCGCTCAGAGCGTACTGCGCACAGCCCGAGCGCAGCGCCGGGGCGCCGACCTTCGCATCGTGGATGAGCATGATGTCGAACTCGGTCTCGCAGGCCTCGGTGCGAAGCTTCTGCGCGTACTGGTCGGCCGTGAGGTCGGTCTCGAGCTGAGCTCCGGAGCCGAAGACTGTGCGTCTGGGGTCGGGGCCGCCGAAGAAGGTCACTCCGGCCATCTCCGCGGTCGAATCCTCGAGCACCTTCCAGCCGCGGCTCTTCGCATGTCCGCTCGTCTCGGTCGAGTCGTGGTTGCCTTTGACCATCATCCGCGGCAGGCCATCGGGCAGTTCGTCGTCGAGGACGTCGAGGCAGTAGTTCTCCGCCGAGGTTCCGGTCATGGTGATATCGCCGCCGTCGATGTAGGCGTCGGCTCCGCTCATGCCCGCCACGGCCCCGACCACCCGGGCCATGCCGATGTTGCAGTGGATGTCCGAGCCGAACACGAAGGTGCTCACGCCCTCGCCTGCCCCGGTGTCACCGCCCGTGCCGACTCCTGCCGGGGGCACGAGGCCTCGGTCGCTCCAGTTTCCTGTCAGGGGTCGCTGGTTCCATTGCGCGCGGAGGTTGGCGAGCACCTGATCGTAGAAGGCGTCGTTGTCGTCGGAGAAGTCTTTGACCGCGGTGAACGCGGTGTCGATGATCCCGCCGAGGCGGCCCGTGACCTGAGATCCGGCCAGCGGAGTCCCGTCGAAGGCGGGATCGGCGACGAGGGGCTCCGGGCGTCTGAGCACGGCGGTGCCCAGGCCCGCGAGGACGAGCACGGTGACGAGGCCGATGCCGATGAGCTCCTTGCCGACGAAGGCACGCATGATCCCGTCCAGGCGGGTGGGTCCGAGCACCACGGCCACGCCGACGAGGACTCCGGTGATGAGGCAGACGGCCAGTGCCCAACGGGAGAGGATCTCTCTGCTCAGCCCCTCGACGACCTGGTCGACCTGAGCCTGCGGGGCGGAGAACAGCGAGGCGTAGGAGGCGATGTCGCCGCCGAGGGCATCGACGGCACCTCCCCCGGGAACCGCCTCGGCGGCCGATTTCCCATCGCCGAGTCCGCCGTCGGCGTCCCGTCGCTGGGATGCCGAGGTCCGGCCCTCGTCCGCGGAGACCCCGGAGACCGGAATCTCGCCGATGTCGACTCGCAGCCCCAGGCCGAGGGGGATGTAGTCCTCGGCGGGGACGAGGAGGCGCCCCAGCGGCCCGAAGTCGACGGTCAGCCGGGAGTCCGCGGTGAGACGATATTGCGCCTCATGCGGGCCGAAGGTCAGATCGGCGCGGGCGGTGAAGAGCGACCACGGCAGGGTCGCCAGAGCGACCACGGCGAGGGTGATGAGCAGGGTGGAGGTTCGGCGGCGCGGTGACACTCCCCCAGTCTAGGGAAGAAATCCAGGGAAGATTCAGAGCCGGCAGCCGACGAAGGTCGGTTCGGGTTCGAGGACGATGCCGAAGGACTCCTCGACACCGGCCACGACCGTGCGCGCGAGTTCGAGCACATCGTCCGTGCTCGCCTCACCGCGGTTCGTCAGCGCCAAGGTGTGCTTGCTCGAGAGCCGGGCCCGCCCGGCGCCCACGCCGAAGCCCTTGGCGAAACCGGCGTGTTCGATCAGCCAGGCCGCCGAGGTCTTCGTCCGCCCCGGAATCTCGGCCCCGCTGAGCGGGTCCGTGACGGGGAAGCGGGGCGCCTCGGACGGCAGCGCATCCGGGTCGTCGACGATCGGATTGGTGAAGAACGATCCGGCCGACCAGGAGTCGTGATCCGCCGGATCGAGGACCATGCCTTTGGACCGGCGGAGGGCGACGACGCTGCTGCGCACGCGCTCGGCGGCGACGCGCTGACCGATCTCCACGTCGAGCGCCGAGGCCAGCTGGGCGTAGCGGACGGGCAGCGACTCGGAGCTGCGCTGGAGCGCGAAGGTCACCGAGAGCACGACGAACTGCGGTGTCCCGGCCGCCTGTGCGGCACGTTTGAGCGCCGAGGTGCGGTAGCCGAATTCGAGTTCGACCGCGCTGAGATGACGGATCTGACCGGCGATGCGATCGAAGACCTCGACGGAGGTGATGAGTTCGCCGACCTCGGTGCCGTAGGCTCCGACGTTCTGGATCGGGGTCGCCCCGACCGAGCCGGGGATCCCGGACAGCGCCTCGAGTCCGGAGAGTCCGCGCTCGAGGGTGAGGGAGACGAACTCATCCCAGCTCTCCCCCGCCTCGGCGGTGACTTCGCTCGTTGACTCCGAGACCTCCGTGACGCCCACACCCGTGGTCGCCACCACGCAGACGGGTCCGGGGAAGCCCTCATCGGCAATGAGCAGGTTCGAGCCGCCGCCGATGAAGAGCACATCGTGACCGCCCTGGGTCTGCAGCTCCAGGGAGTGCTCACGGCAGAAGTCGAGCAGCTCCGCGCGGTCCCGCGCCAGCCTGAGATCCGGGGCCGGACCGCCGAGGTGGAAGGTGGTGAATTCGGACAGGTGGGTCGAGATCACCGGGAGACCCGCACCTGGGTGCGGCTGAGCACGTCGGTTTCGCCGGACTTGACGGTGACGTCGATGCGCGCTGTGCCCACGGCCGCGTCGACGGCGCCGACGGTGGCACTCAGCGCAAGCGAGGCGGTCGGGGTCGCCGGAGTCCCGGATTCCGCGTCTGGGACGAGCACCGGGGCGGAGAAGCGGGTGCGGTAGTCGACGACCGAACCGGGATCGCCGAGCCATTCGACGATCGGGGCGATGACCACGGCCATCGAGAGCATGCCGTGGGCGATGACTCCCTCGAGTCCGACCTCGGTGGCGAAGCGCTCGTTCCAGTGGATCGGGTTGTGATCGCCCGAGGCGGCCGCATAGTCGACCAGGGAGGCTCGGGACAGGGGGATCTCGGCTTCGACGACGGTGTCGCCGATGGTCAGCTGGGAGAAGTCGATGGTGCTCATTCTCCGTCTCCTCTCACGACGATCGTCGAGGTCACGGTGACCACGGGCTGGGCTGCGATATCGGTGATCTCGGTGCGGGTGGTGATCATGGCGTTGCTGCCGGCGGCGCGGACTCCGTCGACATGGGTGGTGGCCTCGAGGCTGTCGCCGGCGACGATGGGGCGGGTGAAGGAGAACTGCTCGGAACCGTGGACGACCTTCGAGAAGTCGATGCCCGAGTCCGCATCGGAGATGTAGGCGGCCTCCGACTTCTGCGCGATGATCACGGCGAAGGTGGTCGGGGCCACGACATCGCGGTAGCCCAGGGAGGTCGCCGCCTCGGCGTCGAAGTGGTAGTCGGCCTCGGCTCCGGTGGCGAGCGCGAATTCCGCGATCGCCTCCCGGGACACCTCATAGGGCCTGGGCAGGGAGTAGCTCGCTCCCTGTTTCTCGGTATTCACCGGCATAGTGCTCTCTTTCCGACGGTGGGGACTGCGTACTCCCAGCCTAGCCGCCTGCTTCGCCTCGGCGGAATCCGAGCGGCGGCGGGTGCGGGCCACCGGGAGTTCGCTTCCGGTTCATGGAATTGCTCCACTATCGGCCACAGCGCACTAGAACTGTTATATGTTGTCCACATCACATTGTACGAAGGAGTGAGCGATGACGACTGAATCTTCGAACACGACCGCCACGTCGCAGAAGACGAACGACCGAGCCCGGGTCAAGGACGGTGTGGCGGTTCCGTCCCCCGACTCTCCGGGAACACCTCCTCCGAAGGCCGCGACCGCCTCGGCGACGGGTGCCGCAGCACCGAGCGAGCCGATCGATCCGGCCGAAGCCGAGGTCGCGGTCGGCACCGATGCCGCCTACGCCGGTGAGGAGGCCGACCGGGTCCAGATCCGACGGCCCCTGCGCAACATCTCGGAGGTCCGACACTTCTTCCGCACCAATCAGACCCCGATCTACTTCATCGGTGCGACCCCGTTCAATCTGCTCGGCCTCGACCGCTGGGTGCGCAACTTCTCCTACATCACCTACTACGACGGCTGGGACGGCGGACACCCGCGCGTCTTCTCCCCGCGCTACAAGCCCTTCGTCGAGTTCGAGTCCGGTGAGGCGATCAACAACTGGCTGCTGCTCAACGCCGAGGTCCGGGCGCACATGACCCGCAACGTCCCGCACGGCGAGCGGGTGCAGGTGGCGATGGTCTTCTTCGACGAGGAGACCGAGCGGATCTGCCGTGAGCTCGGCTACGATCTCATCCTGCCCTCGGCGGCGCTGCGCAATCAGCTCGACTCGAAGATCGAGACGACGAAGCTCGGCAATGAGGCCGGTGCCTTCTCCGTGCCCAACGTCCTGACCACGGCCGATACCTATGAGGCCCTGAATGCGGGGGCCGCCGAGGCGGACCTGGGCACCGATCTGGTCGTGCAGACCCCCTACGGCGATTCCGGGAAGACCACGTTCTTCATCTCCTCGGCCGCCGATTGGGAGAAGTACAAGGACGACATCATCGGCGAACAGCTGAAGATCATGAAGCGGATCAACAACACACCGGTGGCTGTGGAGGCCGTGATCACCTCGAGCGGCGTCGTCGTCGGCCCCTTCCTCACCGAGCTGGCCGGGTTCACCGAGCTGACTCCGTACAAGGGCGGCTGGTGCGGCAATGAGATGACCCCGGATGTGCTCACCGCCGATCAGCGAACCCGCGCCAGGGACCTCGTGCGGAAGATGGGCGAAGGTCTGCGCAAGCGCGGGTATCGCGGCTTCTTCGAGGTCGATGTGCTCGTCGATCTCGACACCGACGATGTCTGGCTCGGCGAGCTCAATCCGCGGATCTCGGGCGCCTCGGCGATCACGAACGTCACGGCCGGAGCCTATGCCGACGTGCCGCTGTTCCTGTTCCATCTGCTCGAGTACCTCGACGTCGAATTCGATCTCGACGTCGACGAGATCAACGAACGGTGGGAGGAACTCTCGGGTGCCGACGAGTGGTCGCAGATGGTCATCAAGGAGACCGCCGACATCACCGAGTACATCACCCACTCCCCGCTGACCGGACAGTACTTCCTCGACCAGTACGGCACCCTGACGTACAAGCGGGCGGCCCTCGACTGGCATCCCCTGCAGAACGGCAGCGAGGTGTTCTTCCTGCGCATCTACGGTGCCGGGGAGTATCGCTGGAAGGGAGCCGACCTCGGCGTGCTGGTGACGAAGAACCCGCTGCAGACGAAGGCGGGCGGCTCGAACGCCCTGAGCATCCGCGCCAAGCACTTCATCGATTCGATCCGCGCCATGTACTCCGGCGTCCCGGTCGCGGCCGAGGACCCCTCCCCCGCCCTGGGCGGGCCCGGCGCCAAAGGTGACTGACCGAACGGCGGGCGCCGCGGCGCCCGGTGATACTCTCGTCACGGACTGCGCGGCCGGAGCCGGCCGCCTGAGGAGTTTCGAGGCAGCGATGAGAGAGCTAGAGGTGAAGCGTGGCTGAGACGTCACCCGAGGAGACCGTGCCCGTCGTCGACCCCGCCGCAGGGGTCGACCGGGACAACTGGCAGGAACCCGACCACGTCCGCTGGTCCTTCCAGCACGTCGATCAGGTGCTGCCGACGACGCCGATCTCACGCGGCTCGGGCCCGATCGCCGAACTCCCCGCCGACCTGCAGGACCTCGGTGCCGTCGAGATCCCGGCCACCGAGTTCTCCGCGGCGCGCACCGTGCGCAGCGTCATCGAGGACAGCGACACCGATGCCTGGATGGTCCTCCACAACTCCACCGTGCTCACCGAGGAGTACTTCGGCACGATGGGACCGGAGACCGAGCACCTGCTGATGTCGGTGAGCAAGTCGCTCATCGGCACCGTCGCCGGCAACCTCGTCGGCGCCGGGGATCTCGATCCTGCTCGCCCGATCACCGACTACGTTCCCGAGCTCGCCTCCTCCGGCTATGCCGGGGCGAGCGTGCGCCACATCCTCGACATGCGCTCGGGCATCAGGTTCTCCGAGAACTACCTCGACCCGCAGTCCGAGGTCAGACAGATCGAGGAGTCGATCGGCTGGTCCGAGGCGAAGCGGGAGACCCCGGGCATCGGCATGTATGACTTCCTCACCACTCTTGAGGCGAAGTCCGAGCACGGCGGGCCCTTCGAGTACCGCTCGTGTGAGACCGACGTCCTCGGCTGGGTGTGCGAGAAGGTCGCCGGCGAGAGCATGCAGACGCTGATGTCGCGTCTGCTGTGGTCGCGCATCGGCGCCGAACGCGACGCCCTCATCGCCACCGATCAGTACGGTGTGGGAATGTTCGACGGAGGGATCAATACGACCCTGCGGGACCTCGCCCGGTTCGGCTGCCTCTATGCGAACCGCGGAGTGTCCCTGACCGGCGAGCAGGTGGCGCCGACCTCGTGGATCGGTGACACGCTCACCGGCGACGCGGACACCCGGCAGGCCTTCGCCGACGGCCCCGGCGACAATCGGATGCCCGGGGGGATGTACCGCAACCAGTTCTGGTTCCCCTACCCCGATTCGCACGCCTTCCTGGCCCTGGGCATCCACGGCCAGATGATCTACATCAACCCCGGCGCAAACGTCGTCGGCGTCAAGCTCTCGAGCTGGGGCCTGCCCCAGGACGCGACGAAGCTGTTCCCCACCATCCGGGCCTTCGACGCGGTGGCCAAGGCCGTCGCCTCGCCCCTGCCGGACTGAGTCAGTCCTCGCCGAGGCGGACCGTGCGGAACGCAGAGAACCACAGTCCGATCGCGGTGAGTCCGAAGATGCAGACCGCCGCGGTCAGCGCGAACTGAGCGCCCGCTGCCGCGGCGACGACCCCGGCCACGGGTGAGACCACAACGAAGACGGCCCGGTTGGTCGAGCGCATCGTCGTGTTGGTCCGGGCCTGGAAGGCATCCGGGGTGATCGACTGCCGGTAGGCCAGCTCGTGCGAGTTGCTCAGCCCGATCGCGAAGCCGTGGAGGAGCTGCCCGAGGAAGAGGACGGACACGGCAGTCAGCTGCGGGGCCTGCCCGACCTGCCCCGCCTGATGTACAGGCATTGCGGCCAGGAGCACGAGCACTCCCACCGTGGAGATCGCATGGGCGAGAATCACCGTCCGGCCGTAGCCCAGACGCAGTCCCACCGGCCGTGCCGCCACCGCTCCGATGATCCCGCCCAGTCCGCTGCCGGCCACGATGATGCCGAACCAGAAGGCGTCGAGGCCGATGTCGGAGAGGATGTAGTCGGCAGCGACCGTGAGAAGGATCGCCTGGGCGGCGAACCAGACATGGGTCCAGATCGCCAAGTCTCTCAGGCTGCGATTCGCGTACACCCAGCGCAGACCGGCCCCGATCTCCCTGAGCAGCTTCCGGTCACCGTCGCCGAGCGCCGGTCCTGCGGTCTCCGCGGCCGCATTGGTCCCGTCGATGCGAGCATGCGCGGACTGCAGCGCAGCGGACGGGATGAGTCGGGGGACGAACGCCTGGGAGGCGCTGTCATTGATCAGCGTGGCCGTGCCGAGCACGGCGACGAGCACCAGCAGAATCGGCAGCGAGAGGTGCCCTGACCACCACAGCAGCGGGATGAGGCAGAGCAGGCCGGCCCGCATCAGATCGCTGGCGATCATCACCGGCCGCCGTCTCACCCGGTCGATGAGTGCGCCGAGGACGAGGCCGAAGAGCAGATAGGGAAGCCATCTGGCGGCACCCAGCCAGCCGAGGCCGATCGCCCCGGCATGCAGGTGCTCAACGATGATGACCTGGAGTGCGAGGAAGGTGATCCAGGCGCCGAAGCCGGAGACCGTTTCGGCCGCCCAGAACCAGCGGAAGGCTCGGGGCAGCACCGCTCTCATGGGCTCAGACTAGCAAGTCACAGTCCGAGGTCGGCGATCTCCGCGGCGGGCTGGCCGAGGATCGCCCTGGCCACCGCGTCGCCGATGAGCGGGCCCATGGTCAGTCCGCCGGCACCGAACCCGGAGGCCAGCCACAGGCCCGGCGCGCCGGGCACCGGACCGGCGAACGGCAGTCCGTCGGCACGCACCGACATCGGGCGGATGCCGATCCGCGTCTCCAGCACGCTCGCCTCGGCGAGTCCCGGTGCGATGGACAGGGCATCGTCGAGCACCTGCTTCTGCCCGGCGGCCGTCGTCCTGACGTCGAACCCGACACCGTCCTCACGGGTGGCGCCGATGACGATGCGCCCGCCGTCGAAGGGGGTGATGTAGTGGTGGTCGAGCGGGTGGACCGTCGGCCACACCGCGGTGTTGGTCTCCGGCAGCCGCAGGTGCATGAGCTGTCCGCGCTGGGGTGCGATCTCCACCGCGGTGCCGAGGGTCTGCAGAATCGCGGCGCTGCGGGTACCCCCGGCGATGACCAGGACGTCGAAGTCCTCCCTCGCCGAGGTCGTGCCCACCGACCACGTGCGCGCACCGGCGGCGGTGATCGTGTGGGCCGCGTCGTGGATCAGCCTCGCGCCCTTGAGCGCGGCGCCGGTGAGGATGGCATCGCGGAAGGTGCGCCCGTCGACCCGCCCGCCGCCGGTCACGAGCAGCCCGGTCATCTCGGCGGCCAGCGGAGGGAAGACCGCGGCGGACTCCGCCGCATCGAGTTCGCACACCTCACCGGCCACGGAACCGGCGGCGGCGACGCGTGCACAGATGGTTTCGGCCGCCTCGGCGAGGGTCTCGGGGTTCCGATTGACGACGAGGGCTCCGGTGCGCCGATAGCCGAGTTCGGGGATCCCGAGCTCGCGCAGCCGGTCGAGAAATTCGGGGTAGAAGTCCCCGCCGGCGGCGTAGGTGTCATAGTAGGCACCCGTGCTCGTGGACACCCAGGGGGCGATGATCCCGGCACTGGCCGCGGTGGCCTGGCCGGCCATGGCGTCGTCGATGACGGTGACGTCGGCACCTCGGGAGGCCAGTCCGAAGGCGAGGGAAGCTCCGGCGATGCCGCCTCCGATCACGGCGATCCGGGCAGAACGGTCGGTCACGGTCAGACTCCTTCGTCGATGCCTGTGCGCCGCGGCCTGCGGCGCCTCTTTCCGAGCCTACGTCCTTCCTCGGCGCATAACGCCCCAAGACTGACACGTTCTACCGTTGCAACGGTAGGACGTGTCACTCTCGGCGACTGTTGTCTCGGAGACCGAGTGCCGCGGCGACTAGTGTCTCGGAGACCACTGCCTCAGCGGCTCAGTGTCCGGCGGCCGGCTGCCCTGCCGGTTCGTTCGAGACATGTCCGCGCGCCTCGGCGAGCATGCCCTCACGGGTCGCGATCTTCACACGCTCACGGCCCTCGGCTTCACCCGCGGCCTTCTCGGCGGCTTCGACCCGGTGGTAGCCCTCCCAGTCGACATAGTCGATGCCTTTGGACTCGAGGAGGTCGACGATCGCGTCCTCGCTCGGGTTCACCGGTCCGGTGAGAGCTCCCGAAGCTCGATCCTCGAGGATGTGCGTGATCGTCTCGAGGGCATCGCCCTTCGTGTGCCCGATCAGCCCGACGGGACCGCGTTTGATCCACCCGGTCGCGTAGACGCCGGGGATGACGTCGGCCTCGGCCGCCTTGGCCTGTTCTTCGGCGTCGACGACGCGGCCCTCATGGTTGGGGATGACGCCTCGCTTCGCATCGAAGGGCAGCTGCTGCAGTTCGCTGCCCGCATACCCGACCGCCCGGTAGACGGCCTGGATGTCCCAGTCGTGGAAGTTCCCGGTGCCCTTGACTCCCCCGTCGCCGTCGAGCTCCTGGCGTTCCGTGCGCAGCCCGGTCACCCGATCCTCGCCGAGGATGGCCACCGGTGCATGGAGGAAGTGCAGGTGCAGACGGCGCTTCGCACCCGTCGGCTCACGCATCGTGAAATCGGTCAGGGTCTTCGCGACCTGCTTGACCTGGTTCGAGGACTCGATCGCAGCCATCGACCCTTCGTCGAACTCGTAGTCCTCGGGGTAGACGATGATATCGACATCGGCCACATGACCGAGTTCGCGCAGCTCCAGCGGTGTGAACTTCGCTTGTGCCGGTCCGCGGCGTCCGAACACGTGGACGTCCGTGACCTGCGAAGATTTGAGCCCTTCGTAGACGTGGTCCGGAATTTCGGTGGTGTGCATGTCGTAGGCCTGTTTGGCCAGCACCCGGGCCACGTCGAGAGCGACATTGCCGTTGCCGAGCACGGCGACCTGCTCCGCTTCGAGCGGCCAGGTCTGACCCACATCGGGGTGCGAGTCGTACCAGTTGACGAAGTCTGCGGCGCCGTAGGAACCAGGCAGGTCGACACCGGGAATCGACAGCGGCGCATCAACGAAGCAGCCGGTGGAGAAGATCACGGCATCGTAGAGGTCGGTGAGCTCGCCCAGTCCGAGGTCGACGCCGTACTCGACGTTCGAGAACAGGCGGATGTCGCCGCGGTCGAGGACCTTGATCAGAGCATTGATGATGCCTTTGATCCGCGGATGATCGGGAGCCACACCATAGCGGACGAGGCCGAAGGGAGTCGGCAGGCGCTCGAAGAGGTCGATGCTGACCTCGAAGTCGCGTTCGGCCTTGGTCAGCAGATCGGCGGCGTAGATGCCGGCTGGGCCGGCACCGATGATGGCCACCCGGAAGGGCTGGGTCGTCATGGTTCTCCTTCTCATCGGGCGAAGCCCGGGTCAGTCGTCGGTGTTCTGCGGGGGCAGGCCCGCGATGAAGGGGTGGTCGGCGTCGATGACGCCGTGGGAGGCGGCTCCGCCCGGGGAGCCGATGTCGTCGAAGAAGTCAACGTTGGCGGCGTGGTAGGACTCCCACTCCTCGGGGACGTCGTCTTCGTAGAAGATGGCCTCCACCGGGCAGACGGGCTCGCAGGCACCGCAGTCGACGCATTCCTCGGGGTGGATGTAGAGAGAGCGTTTGCCCTCGTAGATGCAGTCGACCGGGCATTCCTCGATGCAGGCGCGGTCCTTCACATCGACGCAGGGCTGGGCGATGATGTAGGTCATGGATTCCTCATGAGTGCGGGTTGGGTCTGCGCCGCTGCTCTGAAGGCACCGACGGCGTAGGGGCTCAGGGTCACGACGTCTCCGGCGACGATGATGGCCGGGGACTTCACCGAGCGTCTGGCGGCCTGGAAGGTGATGGTGTCGAGCGTTCCGACGGTCACTCGCTGGTTCTCTCCGTACCCGTCCTCGATGATCGCGACCGGGCAGTCTCCCCCGCGTGGTCCTCTCGCGAGAGTCATCGCCGAGTGGGCCAGGGTGCCGATGCCCATGAGGACGACGACGGTGTGGTCGCGTCCCCCGCCGAGTTCGGCCAGCTGGTCGTGTCCGGTGACGACGCTGTAGGCGGTGGCGAGTCCGCGGTGGGTCAGGGGGATGCCTGCCACGGCGGGCACCGAGTTCGCGCTGGTCACACCCGGGACGACCTGCACCTCGACGCCGGCGGCGATGCAGTGGGCGGTCTCCTCCCCACCGCGGCCGAAGACGAAGGGGTCTCCGCCCTTGAGGCGGACGACGCGGCGACCGCGGCGGGCTTCTTCGACGAGGATCTCGTTGATGCGCTGCTGCGGCACCGGGTGATGACCGGGATGTTTGCCGACGTCGATGATCTCCGCTTCGAGTGCTCGTCCCCGTTCGGTTTCGAGCTGCTCGATGACCGAGCGGGCGCCGAGGCGGTCGGCGACGATGACGTCGGCGCCTTCCAGGGCACGCAGACCCTTGACCGTGAGCAGACCCAGGTCACCGGGGCCGGCGCCGATGAGCAGCACGCTGCCCGGTTCCTGACGGGTGAACAGGCTCATGGTCACTCCTCCTCGGGGGCGTGGATGCCGGCGGCGACGGTCCCCCCGGACTGCGGATCGATGATGAGGAAGCCGCCGGAACGGCCGTGCTCGCGGAAGTCGGGCAGCGGCAGCGCACTGGCCAGCTTCACCCGGGCCACGCCGATGTCGTTGCCGGCGAGCACCTCGGCGTCCTCGATCTGCGAGGTGGCGAGGTTCCGTCTCGATTCGACGGTGACGATGCCCTTGACCGTGGTGGTGCCGGCCTTGACGAGCACCCGATCTCCGGTGCGCAGTCCCTCAGTGGTGAATGGGAACACCTCGGCGCGCAGCTCCTTGCGCGGCTGCGGCAGGGTCCCGGCCGCGGCGAGCACGCTGCCGCGGGCGGTGTCGATGTCATCGGCCAGGCGCAGCGCCACCGACAGCGGGGCGCCCGCGGACTCCAAAGGCCCGTCGGCGGTGTCGATGCCCACGACCGTGGTCCTGATGCCGGCGGGGTGGACGTCGATCTCATCGCCGAGGTGGACCCGCCCGGAGGTCACCTGCCCGGTCACGGCCCGGTAGTCCCGGTATTCCTCGGGGTCGAGTCCCGGTGCGAGCCCTCCCTGAGGTCGCAGCACCGACTGCACATCGAGGCGGAAGGGCTCGAGGTCGGCGGTGTTCTCCTCCTTGCTCGGCAGGGTCTCGAGGAGTTCGAGCAGAGCAGGCCCGGAGTACCACGGCGTGTTCGCCGAGGTCTCCGCCACATTGTCCCCGGCCAGTGCGGAGACGGGAATGAGATGCGGTGCCTCGAGGCCGATCTCCGCTGCCAGCGCCTCGACCTCGGCCTCGACCCGTTCGAGTTCGGCCCGATCGTAGCCGAGGAGGTCGATCTTGTTGATCGCGATGATCACGTGCTCGATGCCGAGCCGCTGGACCACGGTGAGATGGCGGCGAGTCTGCTCGGTGGCTCCGGTGCGGGCGTCGATGAGGACAACCACGGCGTCGGCGGTCGTGGCTCCGGTGACCATGTTGCGGGTGTACTGCACATGTCCGGGGCAGTCGGCGAGGATGAAGGAGCGGCGGTCGGTGGCGAAGTACCGGTAGGCGACGTCGATGGTGATGCCCTGTTCGCGTTCGGCTCGCAGCCCGTCGGTGAGCAGGGCGAAGTCGAACTCTCCGCCGAGGAATCCGCGTTCCCGACTCGTCGCCGTGACGGCCTCGAGTTGATCGGCGAGGATCGCCTTCGCATCGTGGAGGAGCCGGCCGACGAGCGTCGATTTGCCGTCGTCGACGGATCCGGCGGTGGCGAAGCGCAGCAGCGTCTTCGTCGTCGTGGTCACTGGTGTCGTCGTCATCAGAAGTATCCGTCCTTCTTCCGGTCTTCCATCGCCGCGGCCGAGATCCGGTCGTCGGCGCGTGTGGCTCCGCGCTCCGTCACGGTTGTCACGGCCACCTCGGCGAGGACGGAGTCGATGTCGGAGGCATCGGACTCCACGGCTCCGGTGCAGCTCATATCGCCGACGGTGCGGTAGCGCACGGTCCGTCGGATCACGTTCTCGTCCTCGCGCGGGGTCGAGAACTCACCCGTGGCCCACCACATGCCGTCGCGGTTGAAGACCTCGCGCTCATGGGCGTAGTAGAGCTCGGGCAGGGCGATGTTCTCCCGGGCGATGTAGCTCCACACGTCGAGTTCGGTGAAGTTCGAGATCGGGAACACGCGGACGTGCTCACCGCTGACGTGCCGGCCGTTGTAGATGTTCCACAGCTCGGGTCGCTGGTTGCTCGGGTCCCAGCCGCCGAACTCATCGCGCAGGGACAGGATGCGCTCCTTGGCACGGGCCTTGTCCTCGTCTCGGCGGGCTCCGCCGAACACCGCGTCATAGCCGCCGGCCGCGATCGCGTCGAGGAGCGGCTGGGTCTGCAGGGTGTTGCGCGTCCCGTCGGGGCGTTCGCGCAGCCGACCGTCGTCGATGTAGTCCTGGACCTTCGCCACGCTGAGCTCGAGGCCGTAGTGTTCGGCGGTCTCGTCGCGGAACTTCAGGATCTCCGGGAAGTTATGCCCGGTGTCGACGTGGAGCAGCCCGAAGGGGATCTTCGCTGGCCAGAAGGCCTTCGCCGCCAGGTGCAGCACGGTCACGGAGTCCTTGCCGCCGGAGAACAGCAGCACCGGCTTCTCGAACTCGGCCGCGACCTCACGGATGATGTGGATGGCCTCGGACTCGAGGACGTCGAGGGTGGACAGGGGTGCGTGGTCGATGCTCATACGTGTAGTCCGCATTCTGTTTTCGAAGTGCCCGACCAGCGACCGGCGCGAGGGTCCTCCCCCTCGGCCACGGGACGGGTGCAGGGCTGGCAGCCGATGGACGGGTAGCCCTGCGACAGCAGTGGATTGACCGGCACGTCGAAGGCGCGCGCGTAGTCGAGGAGGTCATCGAAGGACCAAGAGGCGACGGGATTGACCTTGACCAGGCCGTTCTTCTCGTCGAAGGTCACCAGCGGGGTGTTCGCCCGCGTCGGAGCCTCGTCGCGGCGCACCCCGGTGAACCAGAGCTCATAGCCGGCCAGGGACTTGCTTAAAGGTGCGACCTTGCGACGGGCACAGCACAGACCCGGATCGCGGGCGAAGAGGTCCTTGCCGAATTCGGCGTCCTGCTCGGCCACCGTCTGCTCGGGCATCACGTCGACGATGTTGACGTCGACCTTCGCCGCCACCTCGTTGCGGGTGGTGTAGGTCTCCGGGAAGTGGTAGCCGGTGTCGAGGAAGAGCACGTCGACCCCGGGCAGGTACTGAGCGACGTAGTGCGGCAGGGCGGCATCGGCCATGGAGCAGGCCACGGCGCAGGCGGAGGTGTCGAAGTTCCGGGAGACCCAGCGGATGACATCGGCGGGGTTGGATTCGGCCACGCCGTTGTCGGGGTCTCCGGCCAGCGCCCGATTGCCTGCCTCGGCGAGGGCTTTGAGCTCCTCGATGCTGCGCTTGTCCGTGGTGGTCGTGCTCATACCAGCTCCTCATCATCGACGCGGTGGGCCCATTCGGAGAACGTCTCGGTCTCGGATCGGCCGTCGAGGAAGCGGCGGACGAGTGTCTCGACGTAGTCGCCGAGGTTGTCGGCGGTGACCTTGAGACCGCGGACGGTGCGTCCGAGGCCGGCTTCGTCGCGGTCCTTCGAGGCCAGTCCCCCGCCGACGTGGACCTGGAAGCCGGGCACCTGTTCGCCGTCGTCGGTGGTCACGATCTGACCCTTGAGTCCGATGTCGGCGGTCTGGATCCGGGCGCAGGAGTTCGGGCAGCCGTTGAGGTGGAGGCTGATCGGATGAGGCAGATCGATGCCGGCCAGGCGCTCCTCGAGCTTGTCGATGGTGTCCGCGGCGGTCTGCTTGGTCTCGACGATCGCGAGTTTGCAGTATTCGATGCCCGTGCAGGCCATCGTCGAGCGGCGGAAGAGGTCCTTGCGGCTGGAGAGCCCGAGGGCGTCGAGGCCGGCGACGACGTCATCGACATCGGATTTCTCGATGTCGAGGAGGAGGAGCTTCTGGTGCGGAGTGGTCCGCAGCCGGGTCGAGCCGAACTTCTCGGCGAGGTCGGCGATCTGGCCCAGCAGGGTCCCGGAGACGCGTCCGACGACCGGGGTGACGCCGATGTAGTAACGGCCGTCGACCTGCTTGTGCACGCCCACGTGGTCTCCGGCGACGATCGGCTTGGTCGGTGCGGGCCCGTCGGCGAGGCGGTAGCCGAGGTATTCGGTCTCGAGGACCTCGCGGAACTTCTCGGGTCCCCACTCGGCGAGGAGGAACTTCAGGCGCGCCTTGTTCCGCAGGCGGCGGAAGCCGTAGTCACGGAAGATCTGGGTCACGCCCAGCCAGGTCTCGACGACCTGGTCGGGGGCGACCCACGTGCCCAGCCGTTCACCGAAGCGGGGAACCACGGAGAGGGCACCGCCGACCCACAGGTCGTAGCCGATGCCGTGTTCGGGGTGGTCGACGGCGACGAAGGAGCAGTCGTTGATCTCGTGGACGACGTCCTGGCTGGGGTGGCCGGTGATCGCGGTCTTGTACTTGCGCGGCAGGTTCGACAGGCTCGTATCGCCGATGTAGCGCCGGGAGATCTCCTCGATCGCCGGCGTCGGGTCGATGAGCTCGTCGGCGGCGATGCCGGCCACGGGTGAGCCGAGGATGACACGGGGCACGTCTCCGCAGGCCTCGGTGGTCTGCAGGCCGACGGCCTCGAGGCGCTGCCAGATCTCGGGGACGTTCTCGATCTCGATCCAGTGGAGCTGGATGTTCTGCCGGTCGGTGAGGTCGGCCGATCCGCGCGCGAAGTCGTTCGAGATGTCGGCGATCGTGCGCAGCTGCTCGGTGGTGAGCTTGCCGCCGTCGATGCGGACCCGGAGCATGAAGTACTCGTCTTCGAGCTCATGGGGTTCGAGCTTCGCGGTGCGGCCGCCGTCGATGCCGGGCTTGCGCTGGGTGTAGAGCCCCCACCAGCGGAACCGGGCGTGGAGGTCATCGCCGGTGATCGAGGAGAACCCCTGTTTCGAGTAGACCTCTTCGATGCGGGCGCGCACATTCAGCCCGTTGTCCGCGGCCTTGTCGATCTCGTTCTGGTTGAGCGGTTCGGTGCCGTCGACCTTCCACTGGCCGTTGGACTTCTTCGGCCGTGCGGGTCGCTTCGGAGCCCCCGTGTCGGGGTCCTTCTTCAACTCATCGACATGTGTGGACATCGTCGCCTCCAAACGCTGCGGTGCACATTCGACTGGTTACGCTACTGGAGGCCTGATTGCTCAACAAATTAGGGTGCCCAAACAATGTCGCATCGTGTCGAACTAAGTCATGAGACGGTCCGTGACGATTTGCGACGGAGGAGTTGACCGTCGTTCACAGCACTGAGATCATGCGCTCCCGGACGACGTCGACGAGCCCCTGGGGCACGTCGTCGATCGCCTCTCCCGCAGGGTCGACCAGGCTTTTCGCATCGTCGGCCGAGGTCAGCAGCGGGTCGGTGAGGATGTCGGCAGTGCCCTCCACGAGCTTCTGCGCGAGGTCTTGGAAGAAGCCGGGGGCGAGCAGGTAGCTGGACAGGACAATCCTGCCACCGAGCGCTCTTTTCTGCTCAACAATGCCGCCGAGGCTGGCCTCTCCCCCGGCGTGGAATCCCACGTCGACGGGACGTCCCAGTTCGACCGACAGATCCTCGCCCATCTCCCGGCAGGCCGCGTTCGCCCGTTCATCGCTCGATCCTGCGGCGGCGAGGACGATGTGGTCGTCATCGGTGAGTGAGGGCAGGCGGGCGGCGAGCACTCGGGCCAGGCGTCGGTCGGGTCCGAGTGTCGGGGTCAGCCGGATGTCGCGGGCCGCAGTTCCGTTCGCCCCGCCGGCCCCGCCTGCCGTCGCCACGGCCTCGGCCAGATCGACGTGGACGTGATAGCCCGGGGAGAGCAGAAGTGGGACCAGCACGGTCGGGGCCTCGGACGGAAGCGTTCGGAGCACCTCGGCGACATCGGGATTCTGCACATCGACATGGCCGAGCATGACCTCGGCGACGAGGCCTCGGGCTCGCAGGTCCGCGGTGACCCGGGCGGCGAGCGCCTCGATGAGCCTTTGGCCCTGCGCCGAGGAGGTCCCGTGGGAGATCAGTCCGAGTGCGGGGCGCGGGTTCACAGGACCTCCAGTGGAAGCGGTGAGGTGGGCGGCGGGAATGCTGCGTCGATGTCGGCGAGGTCGGTGGCGGTGAGCTCCATGGCTGCGGCAGCGGCATTGGCGCGCACGTGCTCGGGCGTCGAGGATTTGGGGATGGCGATGACGTCACCGGTCCGGATCGCCCAGGCCACGAGGATCTGGGCGATGGTGGCCTCGTGTCGTCCGGCCACTTCGGCGAGGATCGGGTCGTCGAGGAGTCGGCCCTGTTCGATCGGAGAATAGGCCATGGTTCCAATCGGGGGTTGGGCGCTTCGATGGTGCGGGAGGAGGTCGAATTCCGGTCCGCGCCGGGACGGGTTGTAGAGGATCTGGTTGGCCTGCGGCATGGCCGGCAGTCCGGCGAGGTCGGCGGGGTCGAAGTTGCTCACACCCCAGGAGCCGATGAGTCCGCGCTCGCGCAGCTCCTCGAATCCGGCGATCGTCTCCTCCAGCGGATGGGGCCCGGGCCAGTGGAGGAGGTAGAGGTCGATGCGGTCGGTGCCCAGTGCCCGCAGCGAACGCCTGCACGCGGTGACCGTGCCTTCCCTCGAAGCGTTGGCCGGCAGCACCTTGTCGACGAGGAAGACGTCGTCGCGCATCCCGGCGATCGCCTCGGCGACCAGGTCCTCGGCACGGCCGGACCCGTACATTTCGGCTGTGTCGATGAGGGTGAGGCCGAGTTCGATGCCGGTTCGCAGGGTCGCGATCTCGCTGGACCGAGTGGCGGTGTGGTCCCCGAGGTGCCAGGTGCCCTGCCCGAGGAGGGGAAGCACAGTGCCGTCGGCCAGTGTGGTGGTCGGGATCATTCGGTCATGGTAGCCGACGCCGGTCTGCCGATGTGTCCGTCCGGACACATATGTCCCCGGATGCGCACACGCTCCACGCTCGGGCGGCGATCGACCGTGGCAGAATCGACGGTGTACGAACGACACCCGTGATCCACCGAGGAGAATGATCATGACACCGATGCGCCGGCTGACTTCGATGCCGCGACTTCTCACTGCCCTCGCCGGCACCGCGCTGGCTCTGTCCCTGACCGGCTGCGGTCTGCTCGGCGGCGGGAATGAGAGCGACCCCGCAGAGTCAGACGCCGCCCAGACGGAGGATGCCCAGTCCGCTGAGGCTGCGGAGTTCGGCGAATCCGAGGGCCAGATGGGACAGGCGGCGGAGACCGAAGAGCCCACCGAGGCGGCCGAGCCCGAGCCGAGCGAGACCGAATCCGAGGATCCGTTCGCCGACGCTGCCACAACGACCAACTGGGCCAGCGACGATGCGATGGAAGTCGACAAGAAGGGCAACGGCACGGTGCCGGCCACATCACTCGAGGCCGATCTCGTCGACCTGTTCGAGAACAAACTCGACTTCGAGGTCAAGAAGGCAGAGTGCGCGGAAGATATGGATCTCCGCGAATGGTACGGCTTCGAGACGTGCAACGTCACGGTCAAGGACGACTCGATGACCAAGAAGGAGAAGACCTACTACGGGACGGTGAAGATCGTCGACCACAAACACAAGATGATCAAGTACGAGCTCATGTTCCCCGGGATCGACAAAGAGGACTTCGACTTCAAGGACTGATCACCGATCGGCGGTCGATCCCACCGCTGCCCTCTCCTCGTCGCCCACATGACCATCGGTCGTGTGGGCGACGAGTCGTTTCCGGGGGTGTCCGGATGATCCGCTGATGACATATCGACCGGGCGCCTCGGCGGCGGAAGCGCCGGCCGCACCGGGTTCGCCCTCCGCACTGCGGACCGGGTCCTGTTCGTCCAGGGCTTCGCGGATGATCCGTCGCGGATCGTAGTGGCGGGGGTCGAGCGTCTGCCAGTCCTCGGCACCCAGCGACTCGGCGGCACGGTCCTTGGCGACGTCGAGCTGAGACCGGAGCAGCCGGACCAGCTCGCCGAGCTTCTGTGCGTAGGAGGGCAGTCGGCTCGGACCGATGACGATCACCGCGATGATGCCGACGAGGACGATCTTCTCGAAGCTCAGACCGAACATGTTCGGCTCCTTTCAGTGTGCGGCTGATCCGGTGGCCGGTCATAGCCGCGGGTGCGGTCGTGGATCCAGGCGATGGCGAGCGCGGCGAGGAAGAGCAGGGCCATGGGCGCCGCGACGAAGATCATGGAGAGGACATCTGCGGCCGGGGTGACCAGGGCCGCGAAGACGACGATTCCGACGATGCTCACCCGCCATGCCTTGGCGATCGTGCTCGCCGAGAGCAGCCCCATGAAGTTGAGGACGACGAGGAAGACCGGGAGGACGAAGGCGATGCCGGTGGCCAGCACGATCTTGAACACGAAGTCGAAGTAGTAGGAGGCCTGCAGGATGGTGCTGTCTTCGGAGGCGGCGAAGGACGTGAGCACCTCGACCATCTGGGGGAAGATATAGAGGCCGGTGAGGCAGCCGCCGATGAAGAGCGGGAGTGCGGCGGAGAGGAATCCGAAGGTGTATCGCTTCTCCCTGACCGTCAGCCCCGGGGTGAGGAAACCGAAGATCTCGCCCAGCCAGACCGGGCTGGAGACGATGATTCCGGAGTACACGGCGATCCGCAGCTGGAGGTCGAAGGCTCCTGTGACGCTGTCGTAGTTGAGCGAGGCGCTGCGGGATTCGGCGAGCTCGGTGATCGGTGCCCGCAGGACATCCATGACGAAGTCCGAGGCGAGGTAGCCGATGACGGTGCCGATGAGCAGCGCCACCGTCGCGCGGATCGCCCGATTGCGGGCTTCCTTGATATGCGCGGACAGCGGCATCTTCGACGCGGCGGTGGCAGTGCTCATGATCGGGTCCGCGCCCGCGCCTCGGCGGTGATCGGGTCGGTCACTGCTTCATAGGAGACGCATTCGCTCTCGGCCGCCGAGCCGGTGTCGGACGGGGACTTCTTCTCGGTGGTCTCGTCCTTGAGGATCCGGACGGACTGTCCGAGGCTCTTGGCGAGCGCGGGGAGTTTCGCCGCCCCGAAGACGAGGACGATGATCGCGAGGATGACGAGGGCGTGCCAGCCCGTGAGGTTGTGCAGCATGATGTGTGGCCTTTCGAATGGGTGTCTGCTGGGCGTGACTATTGGGCGGAGGAGTCGCTGCCGTCTCCGGCGGGAGCCTCACCGTCGGGAGGTGCTCCTCCGCCCTCGGGTCCGACGCCGCCCTCGGGCGGCTGACCGCCTTCGCCGCCGCCTCCCCCGGCAGGTGCGGCACCGCCGGTGGGTTCGGTGTCCGTGTCGACGGGGACGTCGAGGGAGGCCACGTAGCCGGAGTCGGTGTCGCCGCTGATCGTGGCGAGCTGGTGTTCGCCGCCGTCGTCGCCGAAGACGTTGTCGTCATCGAGGCTGATGGCGGCGAGGTTCTTCGCCGATCCGTCGTAGGCCTCGAGTTCGAACACGGCGTTGCAGGCGTCTTCGGTAAGGGCCATCTGCGAGGTGGCGATCGCGTTCTCGGCATCGGTGATGGAGTCGACGTCGGGGTAGACCTCGAAGTGGATGTGCGTCCACCGCCCGGAGTAGCAGCCCGGGAAGACCGAGGTGAACGACACTTCGCCGTTCTCGTCGGCGACCTGGACGCCGCGCAGCCAGGTCGCGTCCTCGACACCGTCGGAGTACATCGAGTACCGGCCCTGGGCGTCGCAGTGCCAGGCGTAGACGGCGACTCCTTCGAAGGGGGCGTTGTCGCCCGCCATATCGGTGACCTTGAGATTGAAGGTCAGGGGCACGCCCTCGACGGTGTCGGAGCCGTCGATGTTCGAGCGGATGTCGGAGCGCACGATTCCCGACTCTTCGAGGATGTCCGGTCCGTTGGAGCCGTCTGCCGGGTAGGGGCCGGCCGTTTCGTCGGGGATCTCCGTGACCGATCCGCTGCTGCTCGAGCTCGAACTCGTCGAGCCGGAGGCTCCGGAGCTGCAGGCGGCCAGGGCCATGGTGCCGACTCCGGCGCCGACGAGTCCGAGGACCCCGCGACGGCTGAAGAGAGTGCGGATGTCGAAGGAGGCGCCTTGGTCGACGACCTCCTCCTCTGGACGGTCGAGGAGCCTGCCCTCAAAGGCGGGGCCGTCGGGTGTCTGGTCCGGTTCGGGTACGCGAGCCATGAGCTGTCCTTCCTTCGCTGATGTGATGACACCATCGTGGAGGCCGGCTCTGGCGCGGGACTGTGGCGTTCCTAGGTCACAGCTGAGGATGCGGAGGACGAATGTGCGCCGTCCCACCAGTCGAGGACGCGCAGGGCCTGCAGGGTCACCCATTTCGAGGGCTGGCCAGGGGGAACGTCGACGTGGAACCACACCTCTCCGTCGTGTCGGTGCCCCTGCAGCCAGGACCCGTCTTCTTCCCGTTGGCTGCGGATGGACTCGATCGCCTCGCTCATCCGCGGGTCGGGGACCGCTCTGTCGGCCTGCGCCGCGCGTCGGAGGAAGTCGGTCGCGGGGAGGAAGCCGTAGAACCACCGTCGGGGGTGGAAGAGTGCGAAGACGCGATCGTCGAAGGGTTCGCCGCTGCTCTGCCGTCGGAAGAGATCGCGGGTGAGCAGGTATTCTTCTCCCCGGGCCCGCGCCTCGGCGACCCGTGCGGAATCACCCGTGACCTGTTGGTAGTCGAGCAGTCCGATCAGGGCATTGAGGGTGGAGTGGAATGAGGAGACCTGCGAACCCTCGACCCATTCGCAGTTCCATCCTCCGTCGTCCTGCTGGTGGGTGAGGAACCAGTCGACGATGCCGTCGACCTCGGCGCCGAGCCAGAGTCCATTCGACAGGGTCCACGAGTTGATGCACACGTCGACCTCGCCGCCCCAATAGGGCAGGTCCTCGTATTCCCAGCGCACCGCGGTGAGCTTCTCTGCGGTGCCGGCCAGCGCCGAGGCGTCGACTCCCCAGTCGCGCAGATCGTTGAGTGCCCAGGTGGTGGCCGTCCATGGCTGTGGTGTGTCTTCGTCGCCGCTGAAGTTCGCGGGGAAGAAGGCTCCTCCAGCCCAGGTGCCTTCCGGATCCTGCCGGCTCAGCAGCTCGCGGCTGAATCCTTCGCGCACCACTCGTGCTCGCGTGGACTGCCAGGTCTCCTCTGCGGCGCCGAGGAGGTCGCGCTCGACCTGCCACCGCAGGGCGGGGTCGGAGTCGAGAAGCCAGTCAGCCAGTCGTGCATCGATCATCGTCGTTCCTCTGCATCCAGCCTCGCCCCGGACGGGTGAGGTTCCTGGCACGAGGCTACGCCGCCCTACGGATGCGCGGAACCTCCGGAGACGAAAGAACTCCCCCACCGGACTGTCCGTCCTGGTGAGGGAGTTGAGTGGTAGCGGGAGGGGGACTCGATCCCCCGACCTCACGATTATGAGTCGTGCGCTCTAACCAGCTGAGCTACCCCGCCCCAGCGCCGCAATCTAGGCGACACGAGAGCCCCGAAAGGGAATCGAACCCTTGACCTTCTCCTTACCATGGAGATGCTCTGCCGACTGAGCTATCGGGGCAACAGGTAAGAATTTACACGGGTTTCCATGACCGGGGCAAATCCGGTCTCGGTGACCTCACTCACAAATCGCCCGACTCCTACTTCACGGGATCGAATCGGCCGGCCAGGAACCCCTGCAGCCGCCCGGGCTGATTGGTGATGATCCCATCGACCTCGGCGTCGAGGAGCTCCCGCCATTCGTTCATCCCGTCGACCGTCCACACGAACACGCCGAGGTCGTTGTCGCGGATCTCGGCGACGACCGATTTGCGCAGACTGAAGCCCTTGTACGAGGGGTTGATCGCGACCGCACCGAGACCGCGGGCGATCTCGATGTCCTCGGGCTTGGGCACCATCCGGAGCAGGAAGCGAGTGACCATCGGCAGCAGATCCCGGCAGGTCTCGAGGGTCTCGGTGTTGAAGGACTGGACGACCATCCGGTCGGCCGTGCCGGTCTCGACGACGAGCTCGGCGATGCGGGCCACCGCACCGGAGGACCACTCCCCCTTGAGCTCGAGGAGGAGCTCACCACCTCGGTGCTGGATATCGCGCATCACCGCGGCCAGCGTGGGAATCCGCACCCCGGTGAAACCAGGGCCCATCCACGACCCGGCATCGACGAAGGACAGCTCCTCGGCGGTCAGGTTCGCGACCGGACCCTTCCGGTTCGTGGTCCGGTCGAGATCGGGATCGTGGAGGATGACGGGAACACCATCGGCACTCGTCGAGGTGTCGACCTCGATGAAATCCACGCCGAGGGCACGAGCGGCATCGACCGCGGCGAGACTGTTCTCCGGCACCACCGCGGAGTAACCTCGGTGCGCGATGACCAGCGGACGGTTCATCGATCCGGGTCGCTCGGTCATGCCTCGCTCATGCAGGAACTGCAGAAAACTCATACGCCCACACTATGCCCTACCGCCTGCGCACGTAGTCCCACAGTTCAGGAAACGAGGACGAAACACGCTCAGAGCTCCGATGACGTACTATCTTGTGAGCTGATTCACTTTCCCCTAAGAAGGGCTCACCATGGAAGCCATATTCGCAGCCGCGATCGTCCTCGCCTTCATCGCTCTCGGCGAACTGATCTCGATCTGGTCCAAAGCGCGGGTGCCCAGCCTGCTCGTCGCAATGCTCGGCATCTTCATCTTCGCGAAGATCGGCATCGTCCCCGACACCGTCGTCGACGACTCGATGCTCGTGCAGATCTACACCATCCTCGTCGCACCCCTGCTCTTCCACATGGGTACGCTCATCCCCCTGCGGGTGATGCTCAAACAGTGGCGCTCGGTCATTATCGCCGTAGCCGGAATGCTCGCCGCCGTCCTCCTCATCCTCGTCGTGGTCGCCCCGCTCTTCGGCTTCGAGACCTTCGTCGCCGGCTCCGGACCGCTGGCCGGGGGCATCGTCGCTACCGGCCTGACCACCGAGGGCCTAACGGCCCATGGAGCCGCCTCATCAATCATCGTGCTGCCCGCCCTCGTGCTCATGCTCCAGTCACTGCCGTCGATGCCGATGACGAACTTCCTGCTCCGCCGCTATGCCACCAAACTGCGCGACAGCGGCGAACTCTACGAACTCGCCGCCGCCCATCACGAGGAGGACCAGGAGGCCGCGACAAAGAAGAAGCTCGTCACCTTGCCGCACTTTCTCGTCGACAATCAGCTCTTCATGCTCTTCCTCATCCTCGTCGGCGGTTCGCTCGCGACTCTCATTGCGATCCCGACCCACATCCCATCGTCGATCGTCGCTCTCATCCTCGGCATCATCGCCACCGCGATCGGGCTCTCCCCGGACAAGGCGATGGAGCGATCGAACTCCTTCGGCGTCGCCATGGCCGGCGTCATTGCCATCGTCATGGCCCCGCTGGTGGCCGCTTCGGTGCAGGACGTGATCAACGCCTTCCTGCCCACCGTCACGATCCTCATCGTCGGCGGCGCCGGCATCATCGGCGGTGGTTACATCGCCACCAAGCTGCTGCGGTGGAAGTCCACCCTGGGCATGTCGGTGGCGCTGACCGCCATGTACGGCTTCCCCGCCGACTACCTCCTGACCAACGAGGTGGCCCGATCGATCGCCCGCGACGACGATGAGAAGGAGGCCCTGCTCAACGTCATGCTCCCGCCGATGCTCGTCGGCGGCTTCACCTCGGTCTCGGCAGGCTCCGTGGTCATCGCCAGCGTGCTCGTGAGCCTCCTGTGAGCGGCGTGACCAGCGCCGGTCAGGGCCTCCTGGCCGAGGCCGCCGGACTCCTGCCGCAGCTGCAGGAACTGCGACGCAGACTCCACGCCGACCCCGAGGTCGGACTCGATCTCCCCCGCACCCAGGCCACGGTGATGGAGTCCCTGGCCGACCTCGACCTCGAGATCACCACCGGGGAGGGAACCACCTCGGTGGTGGCCGTGCTGCGGGGCACTCATCCGGACAGACCGGCCGAGGCTCCCGCGGTGCTGCTGCGCGGGGACATGGACGCCCTACCCGTCGAGGAGCTGACCGCAGAGCCGTTCGCCTCGACCAACGGGAACATGCACGCCTGCGGACACGACCTGCACACCGCCGGACTCGTCGGTGCCGCACGCCTGCTCCACACCCACCGCGGCGAGCTGCGCGGAGATGTCGTGTTCATGTTCCAGCCGGGCGAGGAGGGGTACAACGGGGCGTCGGTGATGATCGCCGAAGGCGTCCTCGACGCCGCTGGCCCGCGGGCGATCGCGGCCTTCGGCGCCCACGTCCACATGGGCGAACGCGGGGTCGTCGCCACCAGGCCCGGGACCCTGCAGGCCGGTTCGAACGTCCTGCACGTCACGATCAACGGCCGCGGCGGCCACGGCTCCCAACCGGTCACGGCGGTCGATCCGGTCCCGGCCCTGGCCGAGCTCGTCACCGCTCTACAGAACATGGTCAGTCGCCGTATCGACGTCTTCGACCCGATCGCGCTCTCGGTCACCCAGCTGCAGGCCGGTGAGGCCGTCAACGTCATTCCCGCCTCGGCGAGCCTCGGAGCCACCGTGCGGACCCTGTCCGAAGACTCCCTTGACACCGTCCGGACGCGATCGAAGCAGCTGGCCGAGGGGATCGCCGCCGCCCACGGCTGCACCGCCGAGGTCGGCTTCGAAGTCCAGTACCCCGTCACCGTCAACGACGAACACGAGACCGCCTGGGCCCTTGACCAGGTCCGCGGTCTCCTCGGCGATGACAGAGTGGAGGTCCTCGAACAGCCGATCATGCCCAGCGAGGACTTCTCCTTCGTCCTCGCCGAGGTGCCGGGCACGTACATGATGCTCGGGGCCAAACGCACCGATGTGCCCGAGGAGCGGCAGGGGAACAACCACTCCCCCTTCGTCGTCTTCGACGATTCGGTGCTCGGGGATCAGGCCGGGCTGCTCGCGCACCTGGCGATCGAGAGACTCGCGGCCGAGGTGTCCGCGTAACCGAATCGGAATACGACTGCCCACCCGGCTCACCAGGGCCTGGCTAGCATTGCCAGTGTGAATCCAACGATCCCCCGGACCCGTGACCTGACCCTCGACCTCGCCCGCGTGGTCTGCGTGCTCATCGTCGTCTTCGTCCATCTCGTACTCACCGGGGTGCAGCTGCTGTGGCTGCCGATGCCTGCCCCGGGTAGCGGGGTGTGGTGGCTGAGCCGACCGCTCTTCGTCATCGCGGTCCTGCTGCTCGTGTGGGCGATCTCGACGGGGACCAAACGGTGGGAGAGCCCGAAGCCGGTGCTCGCGCCGCGGTGGTCCTCACCAGCGGTTCAGCCTCGACGGAAGGACCACCACCGGCGCCGAGGTGACGGCGGGGTCTCCGCGCCATCGCCGTTCGTCGGTTCTTCGGCCCGGTCCGCGGCCCGCTCGCTGTCCGACCTCCGCTCCCGCCAGGCGGCGACCTCCTTCTCGACATCGCGGGGCGGGGTGAACACGGGTGGGCCTTCGCGCAGGTCCATCACGGCGGCGCGGACTCGGGCATTGAAGCCGGCGAGGTAGTCCCGGACGTCGGTTTCGCGGGTGAAGGCGTCGAGAGTGTCCTCGAGTACCGCGCTCTCCTTGCGCAGCTGGAAGGCGGCGGGGGCGACCCCGCTCATGTCCTCGCGCTCCATCTTCTGTTTGATCCACCAGTCGGGATCCTCGGAGTTGTGCAGTCCGCTCAGGGGTCTGCCCAGTCCGGGCAGGTCGTCGAAGTCACCGCGCCTGATCGCCTCGTCGAGTGCGGATTCGACGATGGCGTTGCGGTCCTCGAGCGAGTTCATCCGCTTGGGTGCGTGGTCGTCGTTCGCATCGCCGTTCATCACTGTGCCCCTCGTGTCCGCTTATCCCTACGCTATGGACTCGGGAGCTCCGAGGCAAGGGAAAAGCCCCGTGACCAGAAACTGGTCACGGGGCTGATCCGCTCTGCGTGGCAGATGAAGGATTCGAACCTTCGAAGGCAATGCCGGCTGATTTACAGTCAGCTCCCTTTGGCCGCTCGGGCAATCTGCCGCAGGTGGCGCTCGATGAGCACTCGAAAAGAATACTAGCAGCGGGACCGTTTTACCAACTCGATAGACGCAGGTCACAATTGCCGGTCTCGACTAGACTCGGGCATCAGTGACTCACCCATACCGGCTGCTGCCGGTCACCGACCACGAAGGAGCTTCCATGGCCAGCGAATCATCGTTCGACATCGTCAGCAAGGTCGATCGGCAGGAGGCCGACAACGCCCTCAATCAGGCTGCGAAGGAGGTCAACTCCCGTTACGACTTCCGCGGCACCGATGCCTCGATCGCCTGGAGCGGCGAGGCCGTGCAGATGAAGGCCAACAGCGAGGACCGAGTCAAGGCCATCCTCGACGTCTTCCAGTCGAAGCTGGTCAAGCGCGGAATCTCGCTGAAGTCCCTCGAGGACGGCGAGCCCTACCCGTCCGGCAAGGAGTATCGCATCGATGCCTCGATCAAGGAGGGCATCGACAAGGACAATGCGAAGAAGATCTCGAAGATCATCCGCGACGAGGGCCCCAAAGGCGTCAAGGCGCAGATCCAGGGCGATGAGCTGCGCGTGAGCTCGAAAAAGCGCGATGACCTGCAGGAGGTCATCGCCCTGCTCAAGAGCCAGGACTTCGAGGTCGACCTGCAGTTCGTCAACTACCGCTAGAGGCAGGGCCGGGCTCCCTCACCCTGCCGAGAGGCTGCGGGCGAACTCCGTGAGTTCGCCCGTGACCGCGGTGCTCACCTGCTCGTCATCGATGCTCGGTGTCCCGTCGCCGCTCTGCGGCCCGTAGTCGCCGAAGCTCGCGTGACTGGCACCGGGAATCTCGACCATCCGGGCAGAAGCGGGCAGATGGTCACGGTTCTCCGCGATCTTCTGCGGTGTGGAGAGTCCGTCGGCGCTGCCGGAGAGACTGAGCACGGGAATGTCCGAATCGGAGATATCTGTTCCGCAGTAGGAGGCGAAGAGGACGAGGGCCGCGGCCTCGGAGGCCGCGGAACACGCGCGCACCCCGCCCATCGAGTGGCCACCGACCATCCACGTCTCGACCTCGGGCACATGCCCGGTGAACGCCGTGAGCCCGCGCGGGTCGAAGAGAGCCAGACCCAGCCAGGGCTTGACGATGACCACAGTGGTCCCGGTGTCGACGGCCAGTCCGACCAGTCGTGCGGCGTAGGCGTCGGCATCGAACTTCGCCCCCGGATAGAAGACGAGCCCGAGGCTCGAATCGGCCTCTCCCGTGGGGCGCAGCACCATGGCATCCGCATCCTCGGCCACCTCGAGGCCAGGCTCGGTGAGAACGGACTCCAACGGTCCCGGTTCGGCCTCCATCACGCCGGTCTTCGCCCACACCGCCAGCGCGATCGCCGCACAGACGATGATCACGAGGAGGACGGCGATCAGGCGGATCGCCCACCGGCGCACGGTTCGAGCAGAGGCCACGTCTGGATCCTACTCTTCCAGGACGACCGCCGACGCCGCAGCAGGCCCAAGAGACGAATCAGTGTCCGGGCAGCTCGAGGGGAATGTAGTACAGGCCTTTCGAGTCCTCCTCCACGCTGACCCGCAGGCGGTCGTCGACCTGGACGAACTCATTGACCTTGATGGTGCCCTTGACCTCGGCGAGTCTGCGCACGGCGAAGGCAGGAATGAGTCCCTGACGGCCGTCGCCGTCAACGGCCAAGGCGTATTTGGGCCCGGTGGCGCGGACCTTGACCACGATGGTCCGCTGTTCCGCGAGCTGGGCCGCGAGGTCCGAGTCCGGTTCGGGGTTCGTCAGGGCCGAGAGCTCTTCGGCCAGAGTGTCGGCCATATCGTCGACGGTGGCGAGCATGTTCGCCATGGCCCGAGCGAACTCCCCGTGGAGCTCGCTCGGCTTCATCGCCGCACCGGGCTTGTACATGTCCTCATGCGTCAGTTCGCCCCAGGCATCCTGGAGGCGGGTCTTGACCTGGATCTCCGCGAACACCGGTTCACCATGGTCGGAGGGGATCTGCAGGGTCACATGGCAGGCACGGTACCCGCTCGGCTTCGGCGGGTCGACGTAGTTCTTCTCGTCGACGAGGACGAACGAGCCCAGCTGCTGCGGATCCCGCAGGGAGTCGAACATCATGATCTGATCCCGCGGGGACTTGCACAGCACCTTGACCCCGACGATATCGCGGATCTGATCTTCGACATCGCCGACCGACTCGAGGTGCAGCGTGGGATCATCCTCGAGCTTCTCAGTGAGCTTCTTCAACGTCCGTGCCGAGTCCTTGATCCGATGGCCGTCGACGTCGAGCCGAGAGATGTCCTTGTCCTTGAGCAGTCCCCGCTGCTGGGCCTTGAGCCAGTGCTTGATCTGCACAGCGGCAGACTCCCAGGCCTCGAGCCGCTGCGCATACGCCTGCTCAACAAGCGTTCGCAGCGTCGAATCCGCGCTCATGTCCTCGCCTGCCGCAGTCGAATCAGTGGCCCGAGACGGGTGCCGCGGATTCGCTGTGGACGTGTCCGCGCGCCTCGGCGAGCATCCCCCCACGGGTCGCGATCTTCACACGCTCACGGCCCTCGGCCTCGCCCGCGGCCTTCTCCGCCGTCTCGACCCGGTGGTAGCCCTCCCAGTCGACATAGTCGATGCCTTTGGACTCGAGGAGGTCGACGATCGCATCCTCCCCCGGGTACACGGGATCGCTGAGCACACCGGCGCTGCGGTCGTCGATGATGTGCGTGATCGTCTCGAGGGCATCGCCCTTCGTGTGCCCGATCAGCCCGACCGGACCGCGCTTGATCCAGCCGGTCGCATAGACGCCGGGGATGACATCGGCCTCGGCGGCCTTGGCCTGTTCTTCGGCGTCGACGACGCGTCCCTCATGGTTGGGGATGACGCCCTTGGCGGCGTCGAAGGGCAGCTGCGGCAGCGCCGTACCGGCATAGCCGATGGCCCGGTAGACGGCTTCGACGTCCCAGTCGTGGAATTCGCCGGTGCCAGTGACATTGCCCGTCCCGTCGAGCTCCTGGCGTTCCGTGCGCAGCCCGGTCACCCGATCCTCGCCGAGGATGGCCACCGGTGCGTGGAGGAAGTGCAGGTGGAGGCGTCGCTTCGCACCCGTGGGCTCACGCATCGTGAAATCGGTCAGGGTCTTCGCGACCTGCTTGACCTGGTTCGAGGACTCAATCGCAGCCATCGACCCTTCGTCGAACTCGAAGTCCTCGGGATAGACGATGATATCGACATCGGCCACATGACCGAGTTCAC
Source organism: Brevibacterium sp. GP-SGM9 (assembly GCF_047300845.1). Lineage (NCBI taxonomy): Bacteria > Bacillati > Actinomycetota > Actinomycetes > Micrococcales > Brevibacteriaceae > Brevibacterium > Brevibacterium sp. GP-SGM9. Next base: position 1,237,703 of record NZ_CP178563.1, read on the forward strand.
GCAGCTCCAGCGGTGTGAACTTCGCCTGCGCCGGTCCGCGACGGCCGAAGACATGGACGTCGGTGACCTGCGAATCCTTCAATCCCGCGTAGACATGCTCGGGGATCTCCGTGGTGTGCATGTCATCGGCCTGCTTAGCCAGCACCCGGGCCACATCGAGAGCGACATTGCCATTGCCGAGCACGGCCACGCTCTTCGCCTCCAGCGGCCAGGTCTGACCCACATCGGGGTGCGAGTCGTACCAGTTGACGAAGTCCGCGGCACCATAGGAACCAGGCAGATCCACACCAGGCAGGTTGAGTGAGGCATCGACGAAGCAGCCGGTGGAGAAGATCACGGCATCGTAGCGGTCGGTGAGCTCACCGAGGTTGATGTCGACGCCGTACTCGACATTCGAGAACAGGCGGATGTCGCCGCGATCGAGGACCTTGATCAGCGCATTGATGATGCCCTTGATCCGCGGATGATCGGGAGCCACACCATAGCGGACGAGACCGAAGGGAGTCGGCAGACGCTCGAAGAGGTCGATGCTGACCTCGAAGTCGCGTTCGGCCTTCGTCAGCAGATCAGCCGCGTAGATACCTGCAGGGCCGGCACCGATGATGGCCACCCGGAAGGGACGAGTCATTCTCACACCTCTCTAGTCATTCATACCCGAGTCTATCGCCAATGTAGGTCGTCCTTACAACGACGTGAGCAAGCTCGCATTCCCACCGCGGCCCGAGACCTCACTAGACTCTGTGTGTGAGTACGAATCCTGCCCCCGATGAAAGCGCCTTCCGCCGCGCCGGCCTGATCAACGGCTTCAGCGCCTACCTGCTGTGGGGCATCATCCCGCTCCTGTTCGCCGCGGCCGCTCCCACCGGCGCCCTCGAGCTCGTCTCGCACCGGGTCATCTGGTCCCTCGTCTTCTGCGCGATCCTGCTGCTCTTCACCGGCGGATTCGCCCGCACCTGGAAGATCATCACCTCCGGCCGCACCTTCGGCCTCCTCGCCCTCGCCTCGGTGCTCATCGCGATCAATTGGACGGCCTTCATCTACGGCGTCGAATCCGGCCACCTCGTCGAGGTTTCACTGGGCTACTATCTCAATCCGCTGATCTCGATCGGACTGGGCGTGCTCTTCCTCGGTGAGAAGCTGCGCCCGCTGCAGTGGACGGCCGTGGGCTTCGGCCTCGTCGCCGTCATCATCGTCGGCCTCGGCCTCGGCCGGATGCCCTATCTCTCGTTCACCGTCGCCCTGTCCTTCGGCCTCTACGGACTGGTGAAGAACAAGGTCGGCAATCGGGTCGGGGCGCTCGAGGGGATGACGATCGAGAGCATGGTGCTCACGGTCCCCGGACTCATCTACCTCATCGCCCTCGGCGCCCAGGGCCTGTCGACGTTCACCGGCTTCGGCGCCTCCCACGTCATCATCATCCTCATCACGGGCCCGGCCACGGCGATCCCGCTCATCCTCTTCAGCGCCGCCGCCCGCCGCATCCCCCTGTCCTGGGTGGGCATGCTGCAGTACATCACTCCGACGATGCAGTTCATCATCGGCACCGTCATCCTCGGCGAGGCGATGTCCACGCCGAGGTGGATCGGCTTCGTCGTCATCTGGATCGCCGTGATCCTGCTCAGCGTCGACCTCGTCCGAGCCAGTCGCCGGCGACGCTGACTTCGGGACCGAAGACCCTTGACAACCGCATTGGTGGCATGGTTAATTAGTTGAGTAACTAACCAACCCACCAGGAGTCACCGTGATCGACGACGACAGACCGCTGTTCGCACAGATCGCCGAGAAGGTCGAGGATTCGATCATCAACGGCACACTGCCCGAGATGTCCCGAGCACCCTCGACGAACGAACTCGCGCACTTCTATTCGATCAACCCGGCCACCGCGGCCAAGGGAATCAATCTCCTCGTATCCAAAGGGGTGCTCGAGAAACGGCGCGGCATCGGCATGTTCGTCACCGACGGCGCTCGGGCGCTGCTCATCAACGAACACCGCACCACCTTCTCCGACAGCTTCATCACTCCCCTGCTCACCGAAGCCAATCGCCTCGGCCTGGGCTCGGAGGACGTGATCGCGCTCATCACCGAGCGCTCCCGAGAGATCCACCTGACCACCGCACTCGACCCCGCCGCCACGAAGGGATGAGACATGACCTCCGTCATCGAGGTCCGCCACCTCACCAAGACGTACAAGACCACGACCGCTCTCGATGATGTCAGCCTGAGCATCGAGGCGGACTCGATCTACGGACTCCTCGGCCGCAACGGCGCCGGCAAGACGACGCTGATGTCGATTCTCACCGCACAGAACTTCGCCACCTCCGGCGAGGTCGAGGTGTTCGGCGAACACCCCTATGAGAACGCCCGAGTGCTCAACCGGATGTGCTTCGTCCGGGAGAGTCAGAAGTACCCGGACGACTCCACCGCCAGGCACGCGCTGGCCGGTGCCCGGCTGTTCTTCCCCCGCTGGGATCAGGCCTTCGCCGAGGAACTCGTCGCTGACTTCCGGCTCCCGCTCAAGACGCCGATCAAGAAGCTCTCGCGCGGACAGCAGTCCGCCATCGGAGTCATCATCGGCTTGGCCTCACGAGCGGAGATCACGTTCTTCGACGAGCCGTATCTGGGCTTCGACGCCGTCGCCCGCCAGCTGTTCTACGACCATCTCATCGCCGACTACGCCGAATGCCCGCGGACGATCCTGCTCTCGAGCCACCTCATCGACGAGGTCGCCGATCTCATCGAGAATGTCATCGTCATCGACCATGGTCGCATCATCATGGACGAACCCACCGATGCGGTGCGGGGTCGCGCGGTCAACATCGTCGGCGACGCCGACTCCATCCAGCGCCTCGTCGCCGGCCGTGAGGTCATCCACCGTGAGACTTTGGGCCGGGTCGCCTCGGTGACGATGCTCGGCCGGCTCAGCGAGGTCGACCGCCACTACATCGCCGAAGCCAATCTCGATCTCACCCCGGTCTCCCTGCAGCAGCTCGTCGTGCGCTCCACCCGCGATGAGACAGCCGAGCACACCGATTCCGACACCGATGTCAGGAGCCTTCAGCCATGACCGCCACAGCAGATTCCCCCGGCCTCCCGGCCCTGCCCCGACCTCGCAGCCGCACCATCGGCGTTGTGCGCCTTCAGTTCACGAACACGCAGACCTTCGTGTGGGTGCCCGTGCTCGTCCTCGGCGGGGTGTGGCTGATCACGCTCATCGTCTACTGGATCATCTCTGCCTCCGGGGTCGAGGGTCCGATGTACAGCGGCGGGTCCCAGGCTCCCCTGTGGTACTTCGCCGTGGTCGGTGCCCAAGCGATGAATCTGACCTTCTACTTCTCCCAGGCGATGAGTCTGACCCGTCGCGAATTCTGCCTCGGCTCACTGGTGGCCGCGGCAATCAGCGCGGTCGGGATCTCCCTCGTCTTCGTTCTCCTCGGCCTCATCGAACAGGCCACGGACGGGTACGGAATCAACGGCTACTTCGCCTACCTGCCCTGGTTGTGGGAGGCGGGACCGCTGGCCGCTGGACTGACCTACTTCGTCCTCACGATGCTGTGGTTCGTCCTCGGCTTCTGGTTCGCGATCGCCTATAAGCGCTTCGGGCCGCTGATCCTCACGATCTCGCTGCTCGTGATCGCGCTCCTGATTCTCGGCGGGGCTGCACTCATCAGCGCCAATCAGGCCTGGCCCGAGGTGTGGCTGTGGTTCGTCTCCGCCGAGGCCACCGGACTGGCACTGTGGGCCGCGGCTCTCTGCACGGTCTTCGCCGCCGGCTCTTACCTCACCCTGCGTCGCCTGACCACCTGAGTGAGGACTCAGCCGAGCAGAAGGAGCAGGCCGCCGGCGAGCACAGCGGCCACCGCCACGGCCGCACCCATGGCCGCGGTGGTGCGCCAGCCCATGGACTTGCCCACCATGACCATCGAGGGGACGCTGAGCGCCGGCAGCGCCACGAGCAGGGCACCGGTGACTCCAGCTCCGACGCCCGCGGCCAGCAGAGCGAGGACGATCGGAATCTCCCCGCCGGTGGGAATGACGAGCAGCGTGCCCACGACCGCGGCGAGCAGGATCGCTCCGGCCCCGAGCTGCGCCTCAAGTCCGTAGACCCCGGTCAGCCAGGGACTGATGAGTCCGATGAGGAAGACGAGGGCGAGGTGTTCGGGAACGAGGATGAGGGTGAACCTGGACAGGGACCGCAGATATCGGGTGGGAAGCGAGGACAGCCTCGGCGGGCTCGGCTCGGGCTCCGGAACCACCTCGGCGCGGCCGGTCACCCAACGCCCGATGAGGGCACTGGCACCCACGGCGATGAGGAGGGCGAAGACTATCCGCACGGCCACGTAATGCCACGGCAGGACGAGAACGAGGAAGATGAGGACGGCCGGGTTGAGCAGCGGATTGCCCACCCAATAGGCCAGCGCCGCCGACCTCCTCACCCCGGTGTCGCGCAGGCCGGCGGCGACGGGGGCGGCACAGCAGGTGCACATCATGGACGGTGTGGAGAGTGCGGCCCCGACAAGGGCCTGACCGGTATGACTGCGCCGATTCATCAGCCGCAGCAGCCAGTCCCGTGGGACGAGCGCATCGATAGCGGCCGCGATCAGCAGGGCCACGAGCAGCGCCTTCCACACGGCGGTGAAGTAGACGAGCGTGAAGTCCCAGGCGCCGGCCAGTGAGATCGTCTCCCCGGCGGCGTCGAAGAGCGGAGTCCCGTCCCAGACAGAGGTCTGGCTCATCGTCCAGGCCTTGTCCCAGTACGGCATCCACTTCGACCAGCTCAGGCCGATGACCAGCACGGCGGCCAGAACGCCCAGGCCCACCCAATCGACGGGCGAGAGCCGGCGGGGACTGCTTGGAGCCGAGGTGACGGACATGGTGGTCAGGCGCTGCGGGCGACCACGGAGTCCGCGAATGCGAACAGGGAGTCCTTGACCAGCCCGTCGGGCAGCGGCCCCAGCGAGGACTTCGCGTCCTCGGCCCAGCGCAGAGCCTCGGCGCGGGCCTTCTCGGTCACGGGATGCGCGGCCAGTGCGGCACGCGCGGCCTCGAGCGCAGAATCGGAGGACAGATCCGCGTCGAGGAGATCGACCACCTCGGCGGCGGCCGCATCACCGTCGGCGGCAGCAGCGCGGACGTAGAGCACGGGCAGGGTCGGCACGCCTTCACGCAGGTCCGTGCCCGGAGTCTTGCCTGAGACCGATGAGGTGGTGGTGAGGTCGATGATGTCGTCGGCGAGTTGGAAGGCGATGCCCACGCGTTCGCCGAAGTCGCGGACGGGTTCGGCCAGGGCCTGATCGGCACCGGAGAACATGACCCCGAACTGCGCCGAGGTCGCGATGAGCGACCCGGTCTTGTCGGCGAGGACCTGGATGTAGTGCTCGATCGGATCGGTGCCCTCGGGCGGGCCGGTGAATTCGTTGAGCTGTCCGAGGACGAGGCGTTCGAAGGTCTCGGCCTGGATCCGCACGGCTTCGGGACCGAGCTTCGCGGTCACCCCCGAGGCCTTCGAGAACAGCAGGTCGCCGGTGAGGATGGCCACGGAGTTGCCCCACACCTCGTGTGCGGCCGGAGCACCCCGACGTACCGGGGCGTCATCCATGACATCGTCGTGGTAGAGGGAGGCGAGGTGGATGAGCTCGACGGCCACGGCCGCATCGAGGATCTCGTCGCAGTCGGCCTCGCCGAGGCGGGCGGTGAGCAGCACGAGGTTCGGTCGGGCGCGTTTTCCGCCGGCGGCCAGGAGATGCTTCGACGTCGTGTCCGGCAGCTTCCTCGTCTGCGCGGTCGCATCGTAGAGCCTGGTCTCGACGGCCTCCAACTGGGTCGAGATGTCCGCCGAAAGCTGTGCATCGGCACCGATGAAGGTCGCCGGAGAGGCTAGGTGGCTCATGTCCTCGTCATTCGTCGTAGTCGGTGTCGGCGGGCGGGTGCCGCCGTCGCGATCGTGCTCAGGCATTGCTCGTGGCCGGAACAATTCGGGTCAGGGCGGAGATCACCCGGTCGATGAGATCGGCCTCGGTCACCGTCGGGTCGCGGTAGAGGTTCGCCAGCAATTTCACGACGAACTCCATCACGACGTCAACACCCATACCGTACTTGATTCCGAAGTGCATGAGTGCAGGGTGTCCGATGACGGCGGAGAACACGCGCCCCAGGGTGAAGTAGCCGCCGAGTGAGTCACCGATGAGAGCCGGGTACTCCTCGAGGCGTCGGCGCATCACGTGCCGGGGATAGCGCGCGTAGGTGGAGATCACCTCGGCGGCCAGTCTGGCGGACTCGAGGGCGTAGTCGATGCCCTCTCCGTTGAAGGGGTTGACCATGCCGCCGGAGTCGCCGATGAGCAGCAGCCCCCGATGGAAGTGCGGGGTGCGATTGAAGGCCATCGGCAGTGCCGCGGACTTGATCGGGCCCAGGGAGGTGGTCTCGTCGATGCCCCATTCGTGGCCCATATCGGCGATCCACTGACTCATCATGGCCTTGAAGTCGACCTGACCGAACTGGGGTGAGGAGTCGAGGAGGCCGGCACCGATGTTGATGGTGCCGTCGCCCAGCGGGAACAGCCAGCCGTAGCCGGGCAGGATCTCGGACTGGCCCGCCTGGTTCGTCGAGCGCATCTCGACCCAGCTCTCGATGTAGTCGTCGGCATGCCTCGGCGAGGAATGGTAGGCGCGGACGGCCACACCCATCGGCCGGTCGTCGCGCTTCTCGAGGCCCATGGACACGGCCAGCCGGGAGGAGACCCCGTCGGCGGCGATGACGATCGGGGCTCTGAAATGGGCTTCGGGGCCGACGCGACGGCCGCGGTGGTCGGTGCCGGAAGCGTGCACGCCCTGGATCCAGCCGTCCTCGCCGATGTCCGGTGACATGGCCTTGACCTGCTCGAAGAGCCTGGCGCCGCTGCGCCCGGCGTGGCGGGCGAAGGCTTCGTCCATGCCCATGCGCGGGCGGGTCAGCCCGTAGTTCGGGGTGCCGTCGATGTCGGGCCAGTCGAGTTCGAGTCGGTGCCCTCCGCCGATGAGACGCAGCCCGCGGTTGCGGTGCCAGCCGTCCTCGACGGGAGTGTCCATGCCGAGGTAGCCGACCTCTTTGACAGCGCGCGGGGTCAGGGCGTCTCCGCAGATCTTGTCGCGGGGGAAGCCGGACTTCTCGAGGATGATGACCTCATGGCCGGTCTGGGCGAGGTAGGCCCCGATCGCCGAGCCTGCGGGACCTGCGCCGACGACGATGACCTCGGCGTCGAATTCGTTCACAACCGGGCTGCTCCCGGCTTGAGCGCGTGGTGGACGGCGACGATCCCGCCGGTGAGGTTGCGGTACTTGACCTGGTCGAAGCCGGCGTCGCGGATCTGGTGGGCGAATTCGTCCTGATCGGGCCAGGCGCGGATGGATTCGGCGAGGTAGACGTAGGCCTCGGGGTTCGAGGACACGGCCTTCGCGACCGCGGGCAGGGCCCGCATCAGGTACTCCTTGTACACGAGGCTGAACGGGTCGAAGGTCGGCGTCGAGAATTCGCAGATGACGAGCCGGCCGCTGGGTTTGAGCACGCGCAGCATCTCCGCCAGGGCGGTGTCGACCTCGTGGACGTTGCGGATGCCGAAGGAGATCGTGACGACGTCGAAGCTCGAGTCCGAGAACGGCAGATCCATCGCATCGGCGTAGATGAAGTCGATCTTCGGGTGCCTGCGGCGGCCTTCGGAGAGCATCCCGGAGGAGATGTCCCCGGCGACCACCTCGGCGCCGTGCCGGGTGAAGGTCATCGACGAGGTGCCGGTGCCCGCAGCGAGATCGAGGACCCGCTCGCCGGGTCCGGCCGCCACCGAATACGCAACCGTCCGCCGCCAGGAGCGGGCGAGACCGAAGGTGAGGACGTCGTTGGTGAGATCATAGCGGGAGGCGACGTCATCGAACATCGAGGCGACGTCGTCGGGCTGCTTGTCCAGCTGGGCACGGTTCATGTCCTTATTCTCTCAACACCTGAGCCCGGGGGCGAATCCTCGGACACCGGCTTCTCACGGCGCGGGATTCAGCCCGAATTCGCGCGGAACTCGACTAGGCTGGGCACGTCATGACTACGACCTTCACCGCCTCCGCCATCACCTCCGCCCCACAGCGCCTGCACGTGCGCTCCCGCTTCGTCGACGACGTCGATCCGGGGCCCGGCTTCCCCTTCGAATCCGGACTGCCGACCACGGTCGAACAGACGCTGGAGCTGCTGCCCACCTCGGCGTTCTCCTGCTGGGTCCGCGACACCTCCGGGCTGATCGGGTTCGGGCGGACCCTGCGGATCCGCGCCCGAGGCCCCGAACGCTTCGCCGAGCTCTCCGCGGCCTGGAAGGCGCTCACGGCGGCCGCCTCGGTCGAGGACGAGGTCGAACTCCTCGGCTCGGGACTGATGTGCTTCGCCACTGTCGCCTATTCCGGGGAGTCCGAGGTCGATTCGATCATCCACGTCCCCGAATTCGTGCTCGGTCGCCGCGGCGGTCGCGTGTGGCTGACCTCGATCGCCGCCGAAGGCACGGTCCCCACTCCCCCGGTCCTCCACGCCGAACCCCTGCGCCGGGTCACCTCGGCGAGGTCCTCGGACGGGGACCTTCCCGCCGCGGACTGGGCGGAACTCGTCGCCCGAGTCTCGGACATGCTCACCCCAGTCGCCGATTCCGCCGAGGTGGACGCCTTCGCCGAGGATCCGACACTGCGCAAGATCGTCCTCGCCCGCGACGAGGTGGTCACCACCGAGGATGACATCGACGTGCGCTCGGTGCTCGGGGCGCTCAACCGCAGCTACCCGAGCTGCTGGACCTTCGATGTCGCCGGCCTCATCGGGTCGACTCCGGAGCTGCTCATCGGCGTCGACGACAGGCGGGTGTCCTCACGGGTGCTTGCGGGCACGTACCGGGTCGAGTCGGACCCGAGTGCGGAGATGCCGGCGGCGCGGAAGCTGCTGAGCGCCCACAAGGACTCCACCGAGCACGCCTTCGCGATCGCGTCCCTGCAGCGCAGCCTCGGCTCCGTGGCCGAGGACGTCTCCGTCGACGAACGCCCGCACCTGCTGCCCTTGGCCAATGTCATCCACTCCGCCTCCGACGCGCAGGCGCAGCTGCCCCAGGGCTCGGAGCTCACCGCCCTCGATGTTGCCGCGGCGGTGCATCCGACGGCGGCGGTCGGCGGGTATCCGCAGGCCAGTGCCGTGGTCCATGTCGATGAGCTCGAACCGCTCGATCGCGGCCGCTACTCGGGTCCGGTCGGCTGGATGGACGGGCGCGGCAACGGTCAGTTCGGCATCGCCCTGCGGTGCGGGCAGCTCGAGGAGCGCAATCGGATCCGACTGTTCGCCGGGGCCGGCATCATGCCCGATTCGGACCCCGACGCCGAGGTGGCCGAGACCGAGGCGAAGTTCGCTCCGATGCGCCGGGCGCTGGGGTTGGGGTAGGTCGCGGCTTGGGTTGACACGCTGTCAGGGTTGGCGAGTGCGACGTCAGTGCCGTGTCAGTGCCGACTCATAGTGTTGATCCATGGACGCACACAGCGCAGACGGATCCGAAGACGGGTTCGTGGATCCGGAGCCCTGGCTCGCGGATCCCGAGGTCTTCACTGAAATCGATCGGTGGTGTGCAAGCCTGCGCACGCTCGGACCGTCGCAGTCTGCCAAGGACTCGCAGCTGAGGATCCACACACTCGAACGTCTCGCCTCCACCATTGCCGCAGTGCAGTCCCGCGAGGCCGTCTCACTGCACAATTTCCGCAGGCGCGAGGACCTCGCCAACGGTCTGCCCAAGAAACAGCGCGGCGTCTATGCCGGGGACGAGATCGCCCTGGCCAAGCGCGTCTCACCGGCCACCGGACGGAAGTTCCTCAGCAGGTCGCGCACTCTCTGCCAGGACCTGCCGAAGACCTACGCCGCCTTGAGCGAGGGAGCGATTCCCGAGAGCCGTGCGCAGATCGTCGCCTAAGGGACCGCGAAGCTGAGTCGCCGCGAGAGGAAGATCGTCGACAAGGAGCTGGAGGGTCGACTCACCTGGACGGGCAACAGACGCGTGGCTCGTGAAGTGCGCGGGCTCGTCCAAGAGATCACTGCCGATACTGCCGCCGACCGTGCCGCCGCGGCTGCCGAACAGCGTCACGTGTCCCTGCGCTGCCTCGACGACGGGATGGCGCGGATCAATGCCGTCCTGCCGATGGTTCAGGCCGTTGCCGTCTTCGACGGTCTGCGGGAGGCCGCACTCAGCCGGGCCGCGACGGCGAGTCGGGGCGCTGACGATGCCGGCGAGGGTGGCGATGGTGGCGCCCCCTCCGCCGCCGGCGATCTCGCCGGAATCCGACGGACCGAGAGGCAGCTGATGGCCGATGTGCTTGTCGAACAGCTCACCGGTCAATCGAGAGCCGGCGACGTACCCACACAGGTCCACATCGTGATGGAGGCCGAGAGCCTCTTCGCCGACGGCAGAGTCCCCGCCTGGCTGCCCGAGCACGGCCCGCTGCCGGCGCGGACGGCACGGGAATTCCTCACGGCGAACGAAGCCGACACCTACCTCCGGCGCGTCTTCACCGCACCCGAATCCGGGAAATTGGTTTCGATGGACCAACGTCGACGCAATTTCAGGGGACTTCTGCGTCGCATGCTCATCTTCCGCGACGACGTCTGCCGCACCCCATGGTGCGATGCCCCGATCAAGCACGCCGACCATGTCAGGCCGGCGGCCGAGGGCGGCCAAACCGAATGGTCGAATGCCTCAGGCCTGTGCGCCTCGTGCAACTTCGCCAAGGAGCACGCGGGATGGCGGCACGAGGCCACGGCCGAGGGCCTGACGGTGATCACTCCCACCGGCACCTACACCGCCGAGGACGCACCGCTCGTGACGAAGCTGCGCCGATCGGCCGATGGGTCAGCAGTTGGGCAGAACCCGGTCACGCACAGCACCGAGGAGAACAGTGCCGTCGAGAAGCTCTTCGCCGAGCGGATCCTGCGGGATACGGGCTGACCGCCCACGGGGCGCAAGCGCCTCGCTCGGTCGCCGCCGCCCTCGATCACTCGCCGATGGCGACCTCGATGATCCGGCGCACCGGACCGCCGTCTTTCGGTCTCTCGATCTCTTTCATGACGGCATCGGCGTCATCGGCCTTTGCGTAGTCCCAGCCGAAGGCGGCGGCGAGCGCATCGAATCGGCGCCCGTGCGGCACGGTGAAATAGCGTTCGAGGTACTGCTCGACGTGGCCTTGGGAGTGTTCGAGGCCGGAGAAGATCGCACCGCCGTCATCGTTGAGGATGACGATGGTGACGTCTCCGACCTCTTCGCTGCTCGGGGTGAGCAGCCCCCCGACGTCGTGGAGCATCGCCACGTCGCCGATGAGGAGGACGACATGGTCGCCGAGTCCGAGCGAGAGTCCCGTCGCCGTCGACACCAGTCCGTCGATGCCGGCGAGACCACGCGAGGCGTGGATGTGCGCGCGAACCTCGGTGACCTTGCTGAGGTAGCGGACCGAGTTCGAACTCGCGACGAACAGGGTGATCGGCGAAGCGGCGAGACGTTCGGTGATGGCGCGGGCACGCGAGGCAGGTTCTGTCGATCGCGCGACGAGCTCCTGCCCCGCCTCGGTCCACTTCCGGCACCACTGGGCTCGATCAGGACGTGCAGGTGCTCCGTCGATTGCGTCCGCGCCTGCGCTCGAGGGCGCTTCCGTCTTCACCTCGAGCCTGAGGGCATCGACGTCATCGGGCAGGCGCTGGATCTGCACCCCCTCGTCGGCCAACAGCGCGGCAACGGGACGAGTCAGGGTCGGTTTGCCGTGGACGATGACGGTGTCGACGGCCGCGCGCAGCTCGGCTCGCTGGCTGAGCACCTCGGCATGGGCGGGCACGAACGTCCGCGAGCCTCTCGTGTCGAAGCTCAGGGGGCTCGAGGGCTCGGCAAGCACCGGCAGGCTGTGCGCTTCCGCGAGCTGCCGCAGAGAATCGGCCGGGTGACCGCCCGCGTCACCGCCGGCGATGACGGTGGCCTCGGTGATGCGCAAGCGGTGAGTGGGCGCCGGCTCTGCACCAGTGTCCGGCTCGCCGCCGGACTCGTGCCGCAAGCCCTCGATTTCGCACTTCCAGGCACCCAGCTCCTCTTCGCTGGGCACCAATGGCACGTCGAACTGCACATTGAACTGGACCGGACCGGATGCTCTCTGGCCGACTCCGCCGATCTCGCCCACGGCCCGGCCGACCGCCTCGGCGAGCCAGGTTTCAACGTCGCCCACTTTGCCGTATTTGCCGCCACCGAGGGAATCACTGCCGCCGAGGGCAGGCACGTCGAAGCGAGCCCGCACATCGCTGAGCACCCGCGACTGGTCGTCTATCGTCTGATTCGCCTCGGTCCCCCGTAGCCTGGCGGGGCGATCGGCGGTGATCGCAATGAGAGGCAGGCGCCCGTACGAGGCCTCGAGGATCGCCGGATGGAGGTTCGCCACGGCCGAACCCGAGGTCGTGATGATGGCGACGGCTCCCGACGCATTCGACCCCGACTCAGAGGCAGCGCCCGCTTCGCGACCCCGAGCCGCGCGCAGCCCGCGCGCCAGACCCAGCGCCAGGAACCCGGCATCGCGCTCATCGATGCGCACATGCGTGCGGATCAGCCCCGCCTCGGCGAGTGGAGCGAGCGCATAGATCAAGGGCGCCGACCGGGAACCGGGCGCAATGACGACGTCCGTGACCGAAGAGGCGACCAGGGCCCGGGCAATCTGCTGCGCCACTGCGCTCGAATTCGACATCACCTGATATTCAACCACTAACCCACCTGCGGTTCACATTGGCCGACTACGCTCGACCCATGCGCCGATCGATCCTCATTGCGGTTGGAGCGCGTGCCATCCGTTCGCTGACCGCCGCCCGCTCCCACCGCGGACGCTTCCCCACCCTCGACCAGAACAGCTCATTCCTCGGCCCCGAACCCCGGGGCAAGGATGCCCGCAAGTGGCATATCCGAGACAAGCGCAAGCTCTCACCCCGCTTGCGGGAGTTCTTCATCTACTCCCCCGCCCTCGGCCGCACCGTCGGTGTCAGGGTGCTCCTGCCCGGCATCCCTGCCGAGGTCAGCCCCGTCATCCACCTCTACCATGGGGGCGGCGACGACTTCCGGTCATGGACCGACTTCGGTGCCGCGGAGGAGCTCACCCTCAACTCCCCCTATCTCATCGTCATGCCCGACGGCGGCGCCGGAACCTATTCGCGGTTGGCCGTCGGCAGCGAGGTCCATGACTGGCCGCGCTTCCACAACGTCGAGATCCCCGACTTCCTGCGCAAGACCTATTCCGTCGACTTCGCACCGGAGAGCCAGCTGCTGGCCGGCCTGTCGATGGGCGGCTATGGGGCGATGAAGTATGCGGCCTGGCATCCCGACCGCTACAGCGGTGCCGCGGCGTTCTCCTCTCCGCTCGATCCGCTCTCCGCCGTCCCGGCCTTCGACATCATCGCCATGCGCGAGGGCGCGAAGTCGATGACGATCTTCGGCGACCCCACCTCCGACCGCAGCGAATGGATCGCCAACTCGCCCTACGGTCTCGCCGAGAACCTCCGCGGGCTCGACCTGTGGTTCAGCGCCGGCTCGGGCAGCCTCGAAGAGTCGAAGGACCGGGACCTGCTCGAGTCGATGATCAACAGTCATGGCGAGCGCTTCTCCGCGCGCCTCAACGCCTTGGGCATCCGCCACTCCTGGTTCCCGCGCACCAGCGGGCTGCACAACTGGACGAGTTGGGAGCGTGAGCTCGGCGCATGGCTGAAGACGCTCGAGCGCCGTCGCGACTATGGAGATTCGAACCGTCGGACTCGACCGCGCCGAGAGGTCGCCGACGGTGGGGAGTTCTCCTTCCTCACCGGGCACGCTCTCTTCGACATCCACGGGTGGCGGGTCGAGATCTCACGCCGCCGGGCACAGATCGTGCGCTTCGGCGAGGTCAGCGCGGCCGGCTTCTCGCTCAGCGGCACCGGCAGCTTCCGGGTTCGCACGCCCGGCCTCTACACCCCGAACGGACGCTACGACATCTCGGTCTCGGGTCCGACTGGGGACAACGCCTACCAGCAGCGCGCGGACAAGAAGGGACGTCTGACCTTCACCGGACGGCTGGCCGCGGCCATGCACGACCCGATCATCCCGGGAAAGCGCACCCAGCACTTCACCACGCTGGGACAGGAGGAGATCATCACCGTGCGGATCGCCTCGGCGCCGGAGGACTCGACCACGATCGTCTCGCGCGACTCGCAGGCCGACTCGCAGGCCGATGTGTCGGATCCGGCACACGTCGACGACGAAACCGGTCAGAGCTCCGCATATGGTTATACCGGTCGCACTTCCGCGGCCGCGCAATCTCCTTCGGAACGCTGACTCGAGAGGTCAACCATGAAACGCATACTCCCAGCCATCGCTCTCATCGCCGGACTGTCCCTGGCAGGCTGCACCGGAGGCGGTGAGGGACAGACTCAGGACGAGGGCGGCAACGATCCTTCGCAGGCGGCAGCGGCCGAGGAGTCACAGGTGACTCAGCTCGACGAGGCGAAGCTCAAGGAGATCCTCGAGTCCACCGATGCCGACGGGCAGACCTTCAAGTCCATCGACACCGGCTCTTCCTCGGGAAGCGAAGCACTCAAAGCCATGGAGAACGCCGAATTCGAACCGGCCGAATGCAAAGACCTGACCATGGCCGCGCTCAACGCCTCGCAGGCCAGCAAGGGCACCACGGTCGCCGGTGCCTCCTCGGACAGCACGCTCTCGGTCGGTCTGAGCAGCTTCGCCGACGAAGGTGCCGCCGAATCGCAGCTGCAGAACTCGAGCAAGGTCACCGAAGAATGCAACGATGTCACCATCAAGACCCAGGGCATTGAGATGACGATGAAGTTCGAGCCCTTCGACGCCAGCGTCGCCGGCGCCGACGAAACCGTCGGAGTCAAGGCCACGATCGATGCCGGTGGTCAGACGGTGCTGAATACGAGCTCGATCAACGCCCGCGTCGGAAACAACATCGTCGCCGCCGCCAACATCGCCGACATCGACGAGGCGACGGTCGGCAAGACCGCCGAGACCTTCGTCGAAGCCGTCCAGAACGCGGGCTGAGTCAGCGTCTCAGCGTGACGGCCTCTCGGCTGCGCAGATAGGCCCAGCACTGCCGCACTCGGTCGGCCCACCACTCGAATCGTCCCGGATCCACCGCCAGCTCCTGCAGGCGGTCAGGGTCCGGGACGATTCGCGTCACGGGTATCTCTCCGTCGACCGGTCGCATCCCCGCGTCATCGGCGACGACATCTGCGCCGAAGAGCCGCACCGTGCCCAGCCCGCAGGCCGGGCTCGCCCCGAGGATCTCCCGACTGCGTGCGGTGTGAGGAAGCTGGGCGGCCAGCTCGGCCCCGGCGGCCAGACCGACCGAGGACTCGAGCGCGGAGGAGACTACTGCCGGCAGGCCGCATGCCTCGATGATGGACCGCGCGGCCGCCACTCCGCCGAGGGGCTGGACCTTGACGATGATCACCTCGGCAGCACCGAGTTCAGCCACGCGCATCGGATCCTCGGCCTTCCGGATCGACTCGTCGGCGGCGAGCACGATCGGCAGACCGCGCGCATCGAGGTCCTCACGCAGTCGCGCCAGCTCCTCGACAGCGGCGACCGGCTGTTCGAAGTATTGGAGGCCGAGGCCCGCGAACTCATTGCAGGCACGCAGAGCATCGGTGCGGGAGTATCCGGCGTTCGCATCGAGGCGCAGCGTCGTGTCAGGAAACAGCCGGCGGAATTCCTGCAGCCTCTCGCGATCCGCAGGCAGGGAGTCGATCCCGTGCTCGGCGACCTTCGCCTTGACGGTGCCGACCCGGCCATAGCGGGCGAGGATCGGCTCGACTTCGCCGGGAGCACAGGCCGGCAGAGTCGCATTGACGGCGACGGACCGCACAGGAGCGTTTGGCGCGGCAGGACTCAGGGGCGCACTGGCGCCGAGGCCTGCGAACTCGAGGGCCGCCCGCAGCCACCGCGAGGCCTCGGCGGTGCCGTATTCGAGGAACGGAGAGAACTCCGCCCATCCGGCAGGACCTTCGAACACGACGATCTCCCGCTCGGTGATCCCGCGGAAACGCGTGACCATCGGCAGCCGCAGCACATGCATCCGGTCGACGAGGTCACCCACCGAGTCGAGACCTGCGGAACCGTGCACCCCGCTCTCACTGGCAATCATGCGGCCAGCCTATCGCCTGGGCCGCAGCGCCCGGACCCCGACGCCGCCTCACCCCACCGCCGCACAGGCGATAGGCTGGGGACCATGACGGTTTCTGACATCTTCGACCCTTCCCAATGGCGCGAAGTCTCCGGCTTCGACTTCACCGACATCACCTACCACCGCGCCGTCAACCCCGACGGAAGCGACCTCGGCTGCGTGCGCATCGCCTTCGACCGCCCCGAGGTCCGCAACGCCTTCCGCCCGCACACGGTCGACGAACTCTATCGGGCCCTCGACCACGCTCGGCAGACCTCGGACGTCGGTGCGGTCCTGCTGACCGGCAACGGACCGAGCCCGAAGGACGGCGGCTGGGCCTTCTGCTCCGGCGGCGACCAGCGCATCCGCGGACGCTCCGGCTACCAGTACGCCGAGGGAGAGACCCGCGAAACGGTCGACCCCGCCCGGGCCGGACGCCTGCACATCCTCGAGGTCCAGCGCCTCATCCGCACCATGCCCAAGATCGTCATCGCCGTCGTCCCCGGCTGGGCCGCCGGCGGCGGGCACAGCCTCCACGTCGTGTGCGATATGACCATCGCCTCGGCCCAGCATGCGAAGTTCAAGCAGACCGACGCCGATGTCGGCTCCTACGACGCCGGCTACGGCTCCGCCTACCTCGCGAAGCTCGTCGGGCAGAAGAAGGCCCGCGAGATCTTCTTCCTCGGCCGGACCTATTCGGCCCAGGACATGGCCGAGATGGGGGCTGTCAACGAGGTCGTCGACCACGCCGAACTCGAGACCGCGGCGCTGACCATGGCCCGTGAGATCCTCGGCAAGTCCCCGAACGCGCAGCGGATGCTCAAGTTCGCGTTCAACCTCGTCGACGACGGACTCATGGGCCAGCAGGTCTTCGCCGGTGAGGCCACCCGTCTGGGTTACATGACCGACGAAGCCGTCGAGGGCCGAGACGCCTTCCTCGAGAAGCGCGACCCCGACTGGGTCCCCTACCCCTGGTACTACTGAGCGCGCCGAGGCGAACCGTGGACTCCCCCGCCATGCAGGCCACCGAGCTGACCCCGTCCGAGCTTCCCGAGGCCATCGACCGGGCCCTGAACGGTGATTCGATCCTCGTCCTGCCCCGCACTCGGGACGGTGCCATCGCCGAGGTGGAGCCGGGTTCCTGGGCAGGTTCCGGTCCGGCTCCGGCCCTCATCCTCTTCACCTCCGGATCGACGGGCGCAGCCAAGGGCGTGGCCCTGTCCGCCGAGGCCCTGACCACCTCGGCGTGGGCAACCGAGCGATTCCTCGCCGGTCCCGGCGTGTGGCACCTGTGTCTGCCGGTCAACCACATCGCGGGCTTCCAGGTGGAGCTGCGGGCCCGGCTGGCCGGACGCGCACCGGTGCGGACCACCTCGGCGAGGTTCACCGGCGATTCCTTCGCCGCCGAAATCGAGGACCTCCTCACCGGCGCCGGGGAGCGTCCCGCCTACACCTCCCTTGTGCCCACTCAGCTGCACCGCGTGCTCGAGAACGAGCAGGCCAGCGCCGCGGCCGCCCGCTGTGAGGCGATCCTGCTCGGCGGCTCATCGATCTCACCGGCGCTGCTCGACCGGGCGGACGAGCGCGGACTGTCCATCGTGCGCACCTACGGGATGAGCGAAACCGCGGGCGGCTGCGTCTATGACGGCATCCCCTTCGACGGGGTCGCCGTCACCATCTCCGAGGCGGGCACGATCGACCTGCACGGCGATGTCGTCGCCGAGACCTACGTCGACATCGGCGACGACGGCACCATCACCGCGCTGCCCAGCACGACGCTGACGCGCGACGGACAGGGCAGGAGGATGATCGGCACGAGCGATCTCGGACGCCTCGATGCCGGTGTGCTCACGGTCCTCGGCCGTGCCGATGACATCATCATCTCCGGGGGTGAGAACGTCTCGCCGCATGCCCTCGAGACCGGGCTGCTGCCGAGCTGGCAGAAGCACGGCATCGCCGAGGTGCTCGTGACCTGGGTGCCCGACGAGGAGTGGGGGAAGCGGATCGTCGGCCTCGTCCGACTCGGCGACGACGTCGACTCCGCGGTGGAGGAGACGCTCGATTCCCCACGTGGGCTCGCCCGTCTCCTCACCGGCCTCGACCACGGAATGGGCGGCCTGCTGCCCACCGAGGTCTTCGTCGTCGAGCAGATCCCCAACCGCTCGATCGGCAAACCCGACCGACGAGCCGCGGCAGATCTGGCGCTGCGTCTCGAGGGGCCGGACGCCGAATACCCTATGAAGTGAACTATCGGTAATATGAGACGGTTCCGACATTCGTGAGGAAGGTATCCCACCCATGGCAACTGCCGCGCAGTGGATCTCCGGTGCACGCTTACGGACCCTGCCACTGGCAGTCGCCCCCGTTCTCATCGGAACCGGAGCCGCGATCGGCTCGCTCGGCGGCTTCACCGCATTCATCATCGATGACTTCAGCGACAATGCCTCACACCTGTCGCTGCCGCAGATCCTGTTCCGCGCAGTGCTGGCGCTGATCGTCTCCCTCTGCCTGCAGATCGGCTCGAACTTCGCCAACGACTACTCCGACGGTGTCCGCGGCACCGATGACGTCCGCGTCGGCCCCGTCCGACTGACCGCAACGGGACTGGCGGAACCGGCCGCGGTCAAACGTGCGGCCTTCGGCTTCTTCGGCCTCGCCGGAGTCGTCGGGGTCGCTCTCGTGCTCATCGCCCAGGCCTGGTGGTTCCTCTTCGTCGGGGCTGCAGCCGTGGCCGCCGCCTGGTTCTACACGGGCGGTAAGCGCCCCTACGGGTACATGGGGCTCGGCGAGGTCTTCGTGTTCATCTTCTTCGGCCTCGTCGCCACTCTGGGCACGATGTGGATGCAGGTCGGCGAGCTCACCCTCAGCGGCTGGGCCGGTGCCGTGGCCATCGGATCGTTGGCCTCGGCGGTGCTCATGGTCAACAACCTCCGCGACATCCCCACCGATCTCGACGCGGGCAAGATCACCATGGCGGTGCGTCTCGGGGACAATCGGGCGCGCATCGCCTACGCCGTGCTCGTGCTGCTGCCCTTCGCCCTGCTGGCTCTGGCCATCCTCGACGGACATCCTACGGTGGCGCTGGCGATCCTCGCGCTCGTGCTCGCCTTGAACCCGCTGAAGACGGTGCTGCGGGGCAGGACGGGCCCCGGTCTGATCCCGCCGATCAAGTCCACGGGCCTGACTGCCCTGTGCTTCGCGGGACTGATGGGGCTCGGACTGGCGCTTTAGCGGTCTTCGTTCTCGTCGACGATGTGGTCCTCGACGGATTCGTCGACGCCCTTCTTCTTGGGCCGGTTCGCCCGCTTCGCCACGCGTTCTTCGATCTCCTCGGCGACCTTGGTGCGCATCCTGCCGAGGAACAGGTAGCTGAGCAGGGCCCCGATGAGAATGGCCGCCACGGCCATGACGAGGTTGAACCCGAGGAAGGGCTGCAGCACCAATCCGACGGCGACGATGATGCCCAGGCGGGCGAGCGTATAGATCCAGAAGTTTCGCATTGGCACCATTTTAGTCCGTTCTCGTGACCGTTTCGTCACCGCCCGCCTGAGTGGGTGTTCAGGTTCGTGGACTATCCTTGGATCATGGCACGACTACTCATTGCCGCGATCGTCCTGGCGGCAGCGGTGACACTGTACGGACTCTTCGATTGCCTGTTGCGCGATCGGGGTCTGGTCCGAGTCCTGCCCAAACCCGTGTGGGCGATCATCATCCTCGTCCTCCCCGTCCTCGGGTTCGTCCTGTGGTACATCTTCGGACGCGGTTCGGAGGACAAGCCCTCCCAGGCGCCGCGCCGCCGCGGACCGACCGCTCCTGACGACGATGAGGACTACCTGCGCAAGGTCGATCGCGACGTCAAACTCGGCAAGCACGCCCCCGAGCCGCCCAAGTCCGAGGACACGAAGCCCTCATCCCCTGAGCCGCCGGTCACGGACGCCGACGACGCCTCGGGCGATACCGGTGAGCGTGACTCCAACACCGACGAGCACGGCTCGAAGGGCGAGGGCCGCGGCCACTCGAACTGAGCGCAGTCCCGCTCGAACCGACACTTCCGAGACGCTTCGGAGACAGTTCCGAACAGAAACAAGCCCGGATCGGCAATCAGCCGATCCGGGCTTGTTGCATCTCTTCACGCCAGTCCCTCGCGCAATGGCCTGCCGCCGAGCAGAGGCAGAGTCCCGACCAGGCGGGTGAGCGTGGATGAGAGTGGCATCCTCCGCCGAAGGGCCGGTCGGCCCTACGGCCGTCGGCTCAGTCGAGGCCTGAGTACGAGTGCAGTCCGTTGAAGTAGACGTTGACGACGGTGAAGTTGAAGATCACCGCGGCGATGCCGATGAGGTTGAGCACCGCCACCTTCGTCGGACCCCAGCCGCGCGTCGCACGGGCATGGAGGTAGGCGGCGTAGATGACCCAGACGACGAAGGTCCAGATCTCCTTCGAATCCCAACCCCAGTAGCGGCTCCAGGCCACCTCGGCCCAGATGGCGCCGGCGATGAGGGTGAAGGTCCAGGTGATGAAGCCGACCGCGGCGATCGTGTAGGAGATCCGCTCGAGGTCGACGCTCGATGGCAGACGGTGCATGAACCGCAGCCACTTCGGGTCCTTCGTCTCATGCACGCTTTTCAGGATCTGGAACACCGCGAGGATCGCTGAGATGTAGAGCAGCGCGGTGGAGAGGATCGCGATCGGCACGTGGATGGCGATCCAGTACGAATCGAGGGCGGGGATGAGCTTGGCCGCCGGGGTGTAGAAGACCGTGATCGCCAGTCCCAGGCACAGGAGCACTCCCCCGGAGACGAAGGTGCCGAGGTAGCGGACGTCCTTCTTGATGTTGACGGTGAGGTAGACGAGCACGGTGATCGCGGTGGCGGTGAGCACATACTCCATCATGTTGCCCCACGGCACCCGCATCACGGACAGGGCGCGAGTGATCACCGCGGCGGCGTGGAGGAGGAACGCAAGCACGAGCAGGGAGGTGCCGATCCGGGCTCCCCGGCGACGTTTGGCCCGGCTCGTGGAGCTCGATGTGCTCGGGGCCGCCTCGTCGTCCTCGGTCTCCGGCGGATCGAGGACGGCCGTGGTGGCGGTCTTCCGATTCGTCCGGCGCACCGTCGAGACCTTGGCGGTCGCGGCCACCTTGTCCTGTGTGGTCTTGAGCTCTCGGCCGCCGAAGAGGTCGAAGGCAAAGAAGATCATGGCGACCGCATAGACGATCATCGCCGAGATGATCAGCTGGTTCGACCACATTGCGAGGTCAGTGTTGACGTCCATTCATCCTCCGCACCACGGGTGCTCTTCCATTGCGTCGTTCGGTTGCTGCATTCTCGGTCTGCCGCGTCGGCGGTCGCCGTGTCGCGATGGCCGACAACCGCACTCCGCGGCAATTCTACTCCGCGTAGTGGTGATAGCTCATCTTTTGCTCCGGCCGCGGGAATCGGTCGGGCTCTTCGGGGCGTCTCGGCCCTCCGCGTCATCCGGGTCGTCATCGTCATCGCGGAGGTCCGCGGCCAGGTCCGTGGCCGCACGTTCGACCATCGGATCCTCACCGCGGGCCAGTGCCGCCACCTCGACGGCGCCGTCCTTGATCCGCACCCACATGCGCCGCCGCGGAATGAACAGGGAGAGTCCGAGTCCGAGGAGGACGAAGATCGCACTGGCGAGCATGAGACCCTGCGTGGGGTCCTGGGAGATGTCGACGGCGATGTACTTCTTGACCCCGTCGAAGGTCACGGAACCGCCGTTGGGCAGCTTCTGCGTGTCGCCCTCGGACAGTTGGATGAGCAGCGGATTGCCCGAGGCGTCGGTCATCTCCGTCATGTTCTCCGCGTCGAGGGAGTACACGGACTGCGGGGTGCCGTTGTCGAGGCCGAGGTCGCCGGTGTACCCGCTCATCACGAGGTAGGGGTTGCGCAGCTCGGCGAAGCTCGAAACCAGCTCGCCGTCCTCGTTCTGCGTGGCCGTGGGCAGGAAGACTCCCACGAAGCCCATCTGCGTGCCGGCGGCATCGGGGACCTTGATGACGCCCTCCGAGGTGTAGCCCGGGTCTCCGCCGTCGGGGATGAACACCTGCGGACCGGACTGGACGATATCGCCCTTGGCATCGCGGACCGTGATCTCCGGGGCGTAGCCGTTGCCGGTCAGGTACACCCCGGTGCTGCCGACGCGGACGGGTTCGTTGACGCGCAGGACATGCGATTCGGACTTCCCGTCGGCGGTCGCGGTGACCTTCGCATCGAACGTCCGCGGCTGACCGAACTGATTGCCCGCCGCGCGGTCGTCGAAGGTCGAGGTGAAGCTGTCGAGCTTGAGCCGGAAGTCGGGCAGATTGTCGGCATCGTAGTAGGAGCCCGGCTCGAAGGAATCGTAGGCGACGAGCGAGTTCGTGAAGGTGTCGCCCTCGACGAGGATGCGCTGGCCCTGGTAGCCGAACAGAGACCCGATCGCCATCGTCAGCGTGGCCACGAGCAGGGCGATGTGGAAGACGAGGTTGCCGGTCTCACGCAGGTACCCGCGTTCGGCGGCGATGTGGTCGGAATGACGCGAAGTGCGGTAGCCGAGCTTCTTCAGCCGCGCCTGCGCGGTGTCGAGGAAGGCTTCGTCGGCCGCGGCCCGGTCCCCGGACCCGTCCTCATTCCTCGCCGAGGTGAACGCCACGTATCCGGGCATCCGCCCCAACCGCCTCGGCGCCTTGGGCGGGGCCGAGCGCATCGCCTTCCAATGCTGGGCGGAGCGCGGGATGACACAGCCGATGAGCGAGATCATCAGCAGCAGGTAGATCGCGGAGAACCAGATCGATGAGTACACATCGAACATCTGGATGGTGTCGAGGAACTCGCCCCAGGCCCCGTTGTTCTCGAGGAAGGTGTTGACTCGGCCCGGGTCCTGGATCCGCTGCGGCAGCAGGGAGCCGGGAATCGCTGCGAGGGCGAGGATGAGCAGGAGGATGAGTGCCACACGCATCGTCGTCAGCTGTCGCCACGCCCACCGGCACATGCCGATGAATCCGAGCTGCGGCTGAGTCACGTTCGCCTTCGCGGCGCCTGACTTCGCCTTC
This sequence comes from Brevibacterium sp. GP-SGM9, assembly GCF_047300845.1. Classification (NCBI taxonomy): domain Bacteria; kingdom Bacillati; phylum Actinomycetota; class Actinomycetes; order Micrococcales; family Brevibacteriaceae; genus Brevibacterium; species Brevibacterium sp. GP-SGM9. The sequence goes on from NZ_CP178563.1 coordinate 1,260,959, forward strand.
GCGGCCTTCGCGTCGGCGGTCTTCTTCCCGTTCGACGGTTTGGTTCGCTCCGTCACTAGATCACCACTTCGAATCCATAGATCAGTCCCTGCAGGTTCGTCATCCACAGGTTCCAGAGTCCGCTGACCATGACCAGGCCGAGGACGATGAGCAGGATGCCACCGACCCGCACGATCGTGGCCTGGTGCCTGCGCACCCAGGTCAGGCGGCCCGCGCCCTTGTGGATCGCGATGGCCAGGAGGATGAAGGGAATGCCGAGTCCCAGGCAGTAGACGAAAGCCAGCAGCGTCCCGCGCCAGATCGAGCCGTCGCCGCCGAAGCCGACGGACATCGCCAAAACCGCGGACAGGGTCGGTCCCACGCAGGGAGCCCAGCCGAGGGCGAAGGTGGCACCGAGGACGGGGGCGCCCCAGAGTCCGGCCTTGGGTCTGGCCTGGATCCGGTGCTCTCTCTGCAGCAGACCGAAACCGCCCATGAATACGAAGCCGGCGATGATGACGACGGCGCCGAGGATGCGGATGAGCACTCCCTGCCACTGGGAGAACACTGCACCCAGGGCCGAGAATCCGGTGCCCAGGGCCACGTAGACGACGGTGAAGCCGAGGACGAAGAGGGCGATGCCGACGACGACCTTCCACGTCTGCTTGTCCTTGAGCGAGGAGCCGGAGAGTCCGGTGACATAGCCGACGTAGCCGGGGACGAGCGGCAGCACGCAGGGCGAGACGAAGGACACCACACCCGCAAGGGCGGCCGCGCCTGCGGCGAGGAGCAGCGGGCCGGTGAGAACCGTCTGGGCGAAGTCCGCCCCGATCCCACTCACTCGGCCTGCACGTCCTCGATGAGTCCCTTCAGCGTCGAGGCGTCCACCTCGCCGACGACCCGGGCCGCGGCCCGTCCTTCGGCGTCGAGGACCACGGTCGACGGCGTGGCCTGCGGAGGAAGCACGCCCGAGAGCAGGGCGACCATGTCACCGTCGGTGTCGAGCATGTTCGCGTAGGGCACCTGGTAGTTGGAGATGAACGCGTTCGCCGCGGCCTCCTGGTCGCGGACGTTGACGCCGATGAACTGCACCTTGTCACCGAATCCCTCGGCCACGGACTTGAGGTCCGGAGCTTCCTTCCGGCAGGGCGGGCAGGCCGCGTACCAGAGGTTGATGACCACGGGGGTGGGGCGGAGCTCGGCCAGGGACATCGACGTGCCGTCGAGGGTCTCGAACCCGAGTTCCAGCGGCTCACCGCGATCCTTGACCGCGACCTGGGAGACGACTCCGGAACCGGAGACGTAGCCTTGGTCGGATCCGGCCTGATCGGCCAGCTCATCGTTCTCGCTGCAGGCGCTGAGCACCACGGCGGTGCCCGCGATCAGTCCCGTCAGCAGAGCGCGTCGGTTGAGCGGATTGGGTCCTCCACTCATGCTCCTGCCACCGCTTGACCGGGCTGCAGATCTGCACAGATGCTCTCGTAACTCACGGATACAAGTGTGGCCGAATCGAATGTGAAACTCGTGATAGAAGCCAGGTCACACTCCCGTTTCCGCGGGTCGTGGACAAGCGAACGGGACTCCCCCGCCAGGCGCGACATCCAGATCGGCAGCTGGTGGGAGACGATGACGCCCTCGGCCTCAGCCCCGTATCCGGCCAGCTTCGCCCGCAGGCTGGCCATGGCCGCCTGCATGCGCAGCACGATCTGCTTGTACGGCTCACCCCAGGACGGAGTCAGCGGGTTGTACAGGCGCACGAGATTGCGCGGTTCGGCGAGCCTGCGGGGACCCAGCTTCTGCCCCTCAAAGGAGTTCGCGGCCTCGATGACCCGATCGTCGGTGTGCACCGGCAGACCCAGCTTCTCGTGCAGCGGCGCGATCGTCTGCTGGGCACGCAGCAGCGGTGAGGCCACGAGCACGGCGGGACGGGTCGAGGCAGCGGCGAAGTGGTCACCGACCCGGCGGGCCATCTCGTGTCCGCGTTCGGTCAGCCCGAAGTTCGGCAACCGACCGTAGAGGATGCCCTCCGGGTTGTCGACCTCGCCGTGGCGGACCAGGTGGATGACCGTCATGCCGTGGCCTCGTCCGGCACTGCGGCCGCAGCCTTGGCGGCGGCGGGCAGGGCGGCGATGATCCGCTCGAGGATCTCATCGGTGTGGGCGTAGGAGAGGAACCAGGCCTCGAAGGCGCTCGGCGGCATGTGGATGCCGGCGTCGAGCATCGCATTGAAGAACGCCGAGTAGCGTGCGACGTTCTGCGAACGTGCGTCGGTGTAGTCGACGACCTCACGGTCGGTGAAGAAGACCGAGAACATCGAATTCGCCGACTGGATGACGTGGGCGACGCCTTCGGCCTCGAGGCTCGCTGCGACCGCGGGGCGCAGGATGTCCGCGGCACGGGCGATGTGGCTGTAGACGTCGAGTTCGGTCGTGAGCTTCAGCGTCGTCAGACCGGCCGCCGTGGCCACGGGGTTCCCGGACAGGGTTCCCGCCTGGTAGACGGGACCGGAAGGAGCGAGGTGGGCCATGACATCGGCGCGACCGCCGAAGGCCGCCGCGGGGAAGCCGCCGCCCATCACCTTGCCGAAGGTGAACAGGTCGGCCGGACCCTCCGGGTACCCCAGCGACTCCGCTTCGAAGCCGTACCAGCCGGCGGCGGAGACGCGGAACCCGGTCATCACCTCGTCGCTGATCATCAGCGCGCCGTGCGCCTTCGTCAGCTTTCGGATGGTGTTCGTGAAGCCCTCGCGCGGCGGCACGACGCCCATGTTGCCGGGGCTGGCCTCGGTGATCACACAGGCGATGTCCGCTCCGTGTTCGGCGAAGACGGCCTCGAGTCCGGCGGCATCGTTGTAGTCGACGACGATCGTGTCCTGCGCCTGGGCTCCGGTCACACCGGGAGTGTCAGGCAGGGAGAAGGTCGCCAGGCCGGATCCGGCCTGTGCGAGCAGGGAGTCGACGTGTCCGTGGTAGCAGCCGGCGAACTTCACGACCTTGGACCGGCCGGTGTATCCCCTGGCCAGACGGATGGCCGACATCGTCGCCTCGGTGCCCGAGGAGACCAGGCGCACCTGGTCGACGGGGTCGACGCGGGCGACGATCTCCTCGGCGAGTTCGACCTCACCGGTCGAGGGCGTGCCGAAGGAGAAGCCCTTGACGGCGGCCTCCTGGACGGCGGCGAGCACCTCGGGGCGGGAGTGGCCCATGATCATCGGCCCCCAGGAGCCGATGAGGTCGATGTAGTCGTTGCCGTCGGCATCGCGCAGCCAGGCCCCAGTCGCCGAGGTGATGAAGCGCGGGGTGCCGCCGACGGCCTTGAAGGCCCTCACCGGGGAGTTCACTCCGCCGGGGATGACGTGTTCGGCCCGGGTGAACAGGGCCGCCGAGTTCGCTGTCTGTGCTGTCATGGGTTCTCCTGATTGTCTCGCCGGGGTCACGGTCGGGCTGGACGGGGTCAGTCGCAGGGGTGGCTCGGGTCGGCGTCGATATCGCGCATGTGCGCGGTGACCTTGGTGAAGATCCGCCCCAGAACGGCCATCTCCTCGGGATCGAGCAGATCGACGAGGTGCTCGCGGACTCCGGTGACGTGGGTCGGGGCGGCCGCGGTGAGCAGCTCCCATCCGGCCTCGGTCATCCGGCAGTTCACGCCGCGTCCGTCCTCGGGGATCGCGAAGCGCTCCAGCAGGCACTTCTTCTCCATCCGGGCCACACTGTGGGTCAGCCGCGACCGCGACATCGTCGTGTCGCTGGCCAGCAGCGCCATCCGCATCGTCCGGTCCTCGTGTTCGCTCAGCCGCACAAGGATCTCGTACTCGGGCATGCCGATGCCGTGCTCCTCGCGGATCTCCTTGTCCAGCTGCGCGGTGAGCAGCTGGTGTCCGGTGAGGAAGCTCCTCCAGGACTTCTGGTCGACGGTGCTCAGCCAGCGGGTCTCGCTCATGGCTTCGGTCCCTTCAGGCCCTGGGCGACCTCGGTCGCCCAGTAGGTCAGAATCGCGTCGGCGCCGGCACGTTTGAAGGCGATGAGGGATTCCTCGATCGCCCGTTCGCGGTCGATGGCACCGGCGGCGGCCGCGAATTCGATCATCGCGTACTCCCCCGACACCTGGTAGGTCCAGACCGGCACGAGCGACTCGCGGGCGACCTCGGCGAGGACATCGAGGTAGGGCAGTCCGGGCTTGACCATGACCACATCGGCGCCTTCGGCGAGGTCGAGGCTGAGTTCGCGCATCGCCTCGCGTCCATTCGCAGGATCCTGCTGGTAGGTCTTGCGGTCGCCCTGGAGTTCGGAGTCCACGGCCTCCCGGAAGGGACCGTAGAAGGCCGAGGCGTATTTCGCGGTGTAGCCCATGATCACGGTGTCGGAGAATCCGGCCTCGTCGAGGGCTTCGCGGCAGACCGCGACCTGGCCGTCCATCATCCCCGAGAGACCGAGGACCTGGGCACCGGCGCGAGCTTGGGTCACGGCCATCGCGGCGTAGCGGGACAGGGTGGCGTCGTTGTCGACACCGCCGGCGGAGTCGAGGACTCCGCAGTGTCCGTGGGAGGTGAATTCGTCGAGGCAGAGGTCGGCCATGACCACGGTGTCCTCGCCGAGGTGCTCGGCCAGAAGGCCCAGAGCGCGGTTGAGGATGCCATCGGGGGCATCGGCCTGGGATCCGATCTCGTCCTTGTGCTCGGGGATGCCGAAGAGCATGAGGCCCCCGACCCCGGCGTCCACGGCCTCACGGGCGGCCTCGAGCAGACTCTCCAGCGTGTGCTGCATGACGCCGGGCATCGCGCCCAGCGGCACGGGCTCGCTCAGTCCCTCTTTGACGAACATCGGCAGGATCAGCTCGGCGGGGTGCAGCCGGACCTCGGAGACGAGGCGGCGCAGGGCCGGGGTGGTGCGCAGGCGGCGGGGGCGGACGGTTCCGGGTACCAGGGACATCTCAGGCCTTCTTTCTGCGGCGTGTCTGACTGGGCCGGCTCGGGGTCGTCCCGGCGGCCAGGTCCTCCTGCCGCTTCGCGAGTGCATAGTCGACGAGTCCGTCGATGAGTGAGGTGAGGTTGGCTTCCTCGGCCAGCACGTCGACGCGCAGTCCGTGCTCGGCTGCGGTGTTGGCCGTGGCCGGGCCGATGCAGCAGATCACCGAGCTCGGCGCCGGTTTGCCGGCGATGCCAACGAGGTTGCGCACCGTCGACGAGGAGGTGAAGAGGAAGGCGTCGAAGTCGCCGGCCTTGATGGCCTCGCGGATCGGCGCCGGCGGCGGAGAGGCCCGGACGGTACGATAGGCGGTGACGTCGTCGGGGTCCCAGCCCTTCTCGAGCAGCCCGGACACGAGCACTTCGGTGGCGATGTCGGCGCGCGGCAGCAGCACCGTGTTCATCGGGTCGAGGTCCTCGACGTACTCGGGCCAGGAGGCGGCAAGGCCCCGGGCCGAGTGTTCGCCCTCGGGCACGAGGTCGGGGGTGATGCCCCAGTCCGTGAGCGCGGCGGCGGTGCGCCCGCCGACCGCTGCGACCTTGACCCCGGCGAGGGCACGGGAGTCGAGCCCGAAGTCCTCGAACCACATCCGCACGGCCCGCACGGCGTTGACCGAGGTGAATCCCACCCATTCGTAAGAGCCGTCGACAAGCCCGCGGATGGCCTTCTCCATCTGCGTCGGAGTCCGCGGGGGCTGGACGGCGATCGTCGGCACGACGGTGCCGACGGCACCCAACTCTCCGAGCGCCTCGGCGGTGGAGGTGCCCTGTTCCTTGGTCCGCGGGATGAGGACCTGCCAGCCGAAGAGCGGCTTGGACTCGAACCAGCCGAGTTCGTCCCGCGAATCCACACCTTGTCCCATGATGACCACCATACGGTCCGAACCGCTGTGGACCATCGTCAGGGCCTGGCGGAGGGTGGTTTCGATGCTCGTCTGCTCGGTCGTGGAGACGTCCCAGCCCAGCAGCACCGTCGTCTCCTCGTCCCAGCCGTCGTCGAGCAGGGCGCGGATGGCCTGCTCGTGTCCGGCGGCGGAACCCGTGAGGACGTGTGTGGTGTTGCGGTGGCGGGAGACATCGACGTGAGTCTGCGGTCCGGCCTCGATGAAGCGGACTGAGCGGACCCGATTCGTCGTCAGCGCGGTGCCGGTGAAGGCCGCGGTCGACGCGGACAGGCCCACACCCGGGACGATCTCGACCTCGACCTCGGCCTTGCGGCACACGACAGCCTCGGCGGTGGTCGTGGTGAAGATGATGCCGTCGTCGTTGCTCAGCCGGACCACAGTCTTGTCGGGGCGGGCGAGCTCGGCGAGCTTGCGCCCGCGGGTCGAGGCCGTGGCGCCGAGGGAGGAGGCTTCGATGAGCTCGGCGGCCTGGGGCACGTAGGCGGTGACGATCTCCGAATGCACATCGGTGTCGTAGACGACGAGTTCGGCATCGGCGAGGATGTCGGCCCCGCGCATGGTCATCAGTCCGGCTTCGCCGGGCCCGCTGCCGATGAAGACGACGCGCGGTGCCTCGGGCAGCAGCCGGCGCGGCTGCACCTGTCCCGTCTGGCTCGAATTCGCTCCGGCGTCGCTCGTCATACCTGCTCCTGGGCCTTGACGGGGGTGAGGTGGTCCGCCGAGGCGGCGGGATCGATGCCGAGCTGACCCAGCAGGTCCTCAGCGGCGGCGATGCCCAGCTCGTCGGCGATGCGGGCGAGTTCCTTCCCGGCGATCGAGACCGCGGTCTCGGACTCGGAGGACCAGTCGACATCGGGCACGATCGGCAGTTCGGCACGCTGGCGGGTGCGCGCGAGCTTTCCGTCGTCATCGGCCATGACGGCGTCGACGACGAATTCCCGACCGTCGATCGTGGCCAAGGCCCCGATGGGGGCCGAGCATCCGGCCTCGGCGCGGGACAGGATGGCCCGTTCGCAGGTCACCGCCAGGTCGGTGGTGACATCGTGGAGGCGGCGCAGCGCGGCCCGGACCTCGACGTCGGCGGCCATAGCGTCGGTGTCCACGGCGTAGGGGCTGTCGGCACCCCGGGTCTCCACGGCCAGGGCACCCTGGCCCGGGGCCGGCAACATGGTGCTGAAATCGAGGGAGTCGGTGGCCTCGGCCAGTCGTCCGATGCGGCGGACTCCGGCGGCGGCGAGGACCACCGCGTCGAGGCGGCCGTCGCGGACGTGGGCGATGCGGGTGTCGACGTTGCCGCGGACCCCGCGGACCTCGATGTCGGGGCGGGCGGCACGCAGCTGCACGGCACGCCGGGGTGAGCCGGTGCCGATCACGGAGCCGGCGGGCAGCTGGGACAGGCTGAGCCCGTCACGGCCGATGAGGACGTCGGCAGGGTCGACCCGGGGTGGGATCGCGGCCATCTGGATGCCCGCCTCGGGGGTGGTGGGCAGGTCCTTGAGCGAGTGCACGGCGATGTCGATCTTGCCCTGGTGCAGGGCCTGCCGGACCGCGGAGACGAAGACGCCGGTGCCGCCGAAGCCGGCCAGGGGCGACATGTTGACATCGCCTTCGGTGACGACCTCGACGATCTCGACCCGCCAGCCGGTCAGGGCGGCGAGCTGATGGGCGATCGCCGTGGACTGGGAGCGGGCGAGCTGGGAGCGGCGAGTGCCGAGTCGGATGGTCCGGCCGGAGAAGTTCTCGGGTTCGACGACGTCGAGGGTGTGATCGGCCACGGGACGGATCCCGTCGGCCTCGATGTGGTTCGGGCTCGAGGCGGTCGCGACCTTCGTCTCGGGCTTCGTGATCGCGTGGGCGACCTTGTTCGTGGGCAGGTCGAAGAGCTGCATGAGGGCCTGCGCGTAGTCCACGTCGGTCTCGCTCACAGCCAGTTCCTTGACCTTGACGGTCGGGGTGTGGATGAGCTTCTCCGCGACCCGGTGCAGGGACTTGCGGACCTCCGCGAAGGACTTCGCGTCGATGCTCTCGCCCAGCTTCTTCTCCAGCCGGGCGGTCTCGGCTGCGAGCACGTCCTTGGCGTGGGAGCGCAGGGCAGTCACGGTCGGTGCCACGGCGCGTTCCTTGGCTCCGGTCTCGATCTTCGAAAGCTCCTCGTCGATGATCCGACGCACGGATTCCACGGTTTCGACGACCTGGGCGTCACGCTGCTTGTCGGAGCTGGTCAGCATGGTCCGGATCTCGCCGAGGCCGAACAGGGCGACGTGCTCGAATTCGCGGACGCTGGGGTCGATGTCGTGGGGCAGGGCGAGGTCGACGAAGGCCTTGTTCGCCGCACCCTTGGGATTCTGGGCGAGACCGGCGACGATGTCGTCACGGCCGACGACCACGGCGCGGGCACCGGTGCAGGAGACGATGAGGTCTGCGTCGGCGATCTCCTCGGCCATGATCCGCGGTGTCAGTTCGCGGGCTCGGCCGCCCACCTCGGCGACGAGGCGCTCCGCCTTCTCAAGGGTCCGGTTGAGCACGGTGATCCGGCTGACGCCTTCTTTGTGCAGACCCGAGACGACGAGCCCCGACATCGCACCGGCCCCGATGACCAGGGCGTTCGCTGCGCGCAGGGAGCCGATGTGGGCGGCGGAGGCTTCGAGGGCGGCGCTGAAGAGCGAACGGGCGACCTCGTCGAGGCCGGTCTCCGAGTGCGCACGCTTGCCCACCCGCAGGGCCTGCTGGAGGGCGTGGGAGAGACCGGAAGTCAGTGCTCCGGCCGACAGCGAGTCGGTGAAGGTCGAGCGCAGCTGGCCGAGGATCTGGGCCTCGCCGATGGCCATCGAGTCGAGCCCGCAGGCGACCTTGAGCAGGTGCTGCATGGCCTGGGTGTCGTAATGGGCATAGAAGTGCCCGGCGATGTCCGACCATTCCTTGTCGATCGAAGACACCAGCGCATTGCCGAGGTCGGCGAGCCCGCCGTGGAAGGCGGTGACGTCGGCGATGAGTTCGAGGCGGTTGCACGTGGAGAGGACGGCGAGTCCGTCCACGTTCTCACCGGCGATCGCGTCGCTGCGCAGCTCGGAGACCTCGCCGGCGCGGAAGGCCAGCGCATCGAGCATGTCGATCGGCGCCGACTGGTGCGAAATGCCGAGAACCAAGAGAGTCAATGCCTGTGCTCCTCAAAACCTGGATTGAGCGGTGCCGAATCAAGCGCCGAATAGTATGCGAGTACTTGCAGCTCACTGGCCAGATCGACCTGATGCACGCGGACGGTGTCCGGGGCGTCGAGCACGGTGGGTGCGAAGTTGAGGATGCCGCCGACTCCCGCGGCGGCGGCCGTGCGGGCTGCCGCCGGAGCGGCGGAGGCGGGCGCGGCCATGACCACGAGGTCGATGTGTTCGGGCCAGGTCGCAAGCTCGTCGAGGCGGGAGATCGTGATCCCGCCGATCGCGGTTCCGATCTTCTCCTCGTCGATGTCGAAGATCGCGATGAGTTCGAGGCCGCGGCGTCGGAATCCGGCATAGTCGGCCAGGGCCGAACCGAGGCGTCCGGCGCCGATGATGGCCACGCTCCGGGAGCGGTCGAGTCCGAGGAACGTCCGCAGCGTGGACGTCAGGTCCTCACACGAGTAGCCGACCCCGCGACGGCCCGAACGGCCCAGCTGTGACAGGTCCTTGCGCAGGATCGACGGCGACACCCCGCTGTGCGCGGCGAGTTCATCCGAGGACACGGTGGTCCGACCAGTGGCACCGATCGTCTCGATCGCCTGCAGGTAGATCGGGAGTCGGGAGATCACGCGTTCGGGTACGTCCTTGCGAACGACACCCTCAATCCTGTTGGCGGACAGAATCTCGCCCACGAATCCGTGTCACTCCTTCATTCGATCTCATGCTCCCAGAGCGTCGAGCGCCCTGGTCAGCCGGTTCTTCTCGACCCGATGGAAGCTGTGCTGCCGCCCGTCGAGGAGGACCACCGGGACGTCCCAGCCGTACTGTCCGGCCAGGTCGTCGTCGGTGTCGATATCGACCTCGCGCACGCTCACGTCTCTGCCTCCGACCACCTCGGCGATGGTCTCACGTGCACTCTGGCACAGATGGCAGTCGACGCGGGTGAGGAAGGTCAGCTCGACCATGGTCTGCTCCTCATCGGGTGCAACAAACCCCGCCGAAATGAATTCGAGCGGGGGCGTAGGACCGTGACTCGGCCTTACTTCTTGTTGCGACGCTGGTGACGTGTCTTGCGAAGCTGCTTACGGTGCTTCTTCTTCGACATACGCTTGCGGCGCTTCTTGATGACTGAGCCCACGCGGGTACCCCTTGTGCTTGTCGGTGGAGGTGAACATCAGGTGCCCACCCTTTGAACTAACCGTGCAATTCTATCGCTTGGCCGCCCGCATTCCCAAAACTGTGTCGCGATCCACAGCAGGGCGGGGATCTCGTCAGTCGAAGTACGGGTCGAGTCCGAAGAAGGGGAAGAGGTTCTTCCGGGTTCCCATCACCGCCCGGTCGAGCTCGGATTCGGGGTCGAAGCCGTTCGTCCAAGCCGTGAACTCCCCCGCATAGCCGTCGGTCATCGACAGCGGAGCCTCGCGACCGGTCTTCGTCTGTGCGTAGTGGGCCCAGCGGCCGGGGATCCGCGCGGCCGGATCGATGTCGAGTCCCGCGGAGATCGCCAGGAGATTCGTCCAGGCCCGGGGCACGACGTCGATGATCGAATAGCCCCCTCCCCCGACGGAGAGCCAGCGGCCCTCGGCGTGGGTCTCGGCCAGTGAGCGGATCATCTCCGCGGCCACCCGCATCGCGTCCACGCTCAGTCGCATGTGCGTCAGCGGGTCCGAGCGGTGCCCGTCGCAGCCGTGCTGGGAGACGATGACGTCCGGGGCGAAGCCGTCGATGATGGCCGGGACGGTGGCGTCGAAGGCACGCAGCCAGTCGGCGTCTCCGGTGCGCGGGGGCAGGGCGATGTTCGCCGCCGAGGCGGCCGCCCGGAGTCCGCCGATGTCTGCGGCGAAGCCGGAGCCGGGGAAGAGGAATTTGCCGGACTCGTGGATCGAGATCGTCAGCACCCGGGGGTCGTCCCAGAAGAAGGTCTCGACGCCGTCCCCGTGGTGGGCGTCGATGTCGATGTAGGCGATGCGTTCAAAGCCTGCGTCGAAGAATTCGTGGATCGCTCCGGCCGCGTCGTTGTAGACGCAGAACCCGCTGGCCTTGTCCGGCATCGCATGGTGCATACCGCCGGTGAAGTTCACGGCGTGGGCGAAGTCACCGGAGATGATCGCCTGTGCGGCATCGACGGAGCCTTGGAACAGCATCGCCGAGGCGGTGTGCATGTTCTCAAATCCGGGGACGTCCTCGGTGCCGATCCCGTACCGCTGGGCATCCTCGTCACTCAGACCCGCTGCGGTGCCGGCCTGCTTCACCGCGGAGATGAAGGCGGCGTCGTGGAGGCGGGCGAGCTTGTCCTCGTCGATCTCGCCGACGGTGTTCACGTGGACGTTGGCGGCGTCGAAGAGCCCGAAGTCCATCGCCAGCTTGGCGGTCAGGTCGAGCCTGAGGGGGTGCATGGGGTGGCTGGGACCGAAGTTGTATCCGGTCACCGCATCGTCCCAGACGACATACACATCGCTATCGGCCATGTGCTCCATGCTATATGGCGCAGTTCACTTGCGCCGATTCCCGTCCGCGGAGATCTGATTCCCGTCCGCGGAGATCTACCATGGTGCTTGTGTCCAAGAATTCCTCGCAGCGCTTCGATCGGCTGCTGCGGCCCGGCCGGTGGGTCCGCGACTTCGTCGACGACCTCGCCGTCGCCTCCCCCGCACGCCTGGCCATCGGCTCCTTCCTCGCCGTGGTGGCGCTGTTCGCGATCCTGCTGATGCTCCCGGCGAGCATGCGCGACCCGGGTTCGGTCGGACAGGCCGAGCACATCGCCAATGCCGTGTTCGTCGCGGTCTCCGCGGTGTGCGTGACCGGGCTGACCCCGGTTGTCACGGAGAGCTACTGGTCGGACTTCGGCGTCTCGGTCATCACCGCCGGCATCCAGGTCGGCGGTCTCGGGATCCTCACCCTCGCCTCGGTGCTGGGGATGGCGGTGTCCCGCCGCCTCGGCGTGCGGCAGCGGCTGATCGCCCAGCAGGCCACCTCGGCGCTCAACTTGGGCCAGGTCGGCACACTTCTCAAGACCGTGGTCATCACCATCGTCACCGCCGAGGCGATCCTGGCGCTGCTCCTGTTCCCGCGGTTCCTCATCCGCGGGGAGAGCCTCGGCGATGCCGTCTGGTATTCGGTGTTCTACTCGATCTCGGCGTTCAACAACGCCGGCTTCACCATCCACCCGGGCGGCGGGGCCTACTTCGCCTCGGATCCGTGGATCCTGTCCCTGCTCATGCTCGGAGTCTTCGTCGGCGCCCTCGGCTTCCCGGTCGTGCTGATGATCGCCATCCAATGGAACCATCCGAAGCGCTGGGACCTGCACACCAAGCTGACGCTGACGACGACGACCGCGGTGCTCGCGATCGGCCTGCTCTTCCTGCTCATCTTCGAGTCCGCGAACCCCGCCACGCTCGGGGACAAAGGGGCCGGGCACACCTTCGTCGAGGTCCTGTTCATGGCGGTGATGCCGCGTTCGGGCGGGTTCGCGACGATGGAGATCGCGGACATGAGCCAGGCCTCCCACCTGCTCATGGACCTGATGATGTTCATCGGCGGCGGATCCTCGTCCACGGCCGGCGGGATCAAGGTCACCACGGTCGCGGTGCTGGTCCTCGCCGCCCTCGCCGAGGCCAGAGGAATGCAGGATGTGCACGTGTTCGGGCGGCGGCTGACCTCCTCGACGATCAAGCTCTCGATCTCGATCCTGCTCACCGGCGCAACCATCGTCTTCATCGGCACCCTGCTGATGCTCCAGATCAGCGCCGAACCGCTCGACCGGGTGCTGTTCGAGGTGATCTCCGCCTTCGGCACGGTGGGTCTGAGCTCCGGAGTCTCGGCTTCCGTGTCCGAATCCGGGCTGTACGTGCTCTCGGTGATCATGCTCATCGGACGTCTGGGTACGATTACACTTGCGGCAGCCCTGTCCATGCAGGACACGGTGCGCCTGTACCGCTATCCCGAAGAAAGGCCGGTCGTTGGCTAACGAGAACACCTCAATCCTGGTCATCGGGCTCGGACGCTTCGGGTCGTCGACGGCGGCGACCCTGGCCAAGCTGGGCCGGGAGGTGATGGCTATCGAGCACAGCGCCGAACTCGTCAAGGACTGGAGCGGCAAGCTCACCCACGTCGTCGAGGCCGATGCCACGAACATCGACGCCCTGCGACAGGTCGGGGCCGGTGACTTCTCCACCGCCGTGGTCGGCATCGGCACCTCGATCGAGGACAGCGTGCTGACGACGGCCAACCTCGTCGACCTGGGCGTGGGTCAGGTATGGGCGAAGGCGATCTCGCCCTCGCACGGCAAGATCCTCCACCGTATCGGCGCCCACCACGTCCTCTACCCCGAATCCGATGCCGGCAGACGGGTGGCGCACCTCGTGAGTTCGCGGATGATGGAGTACATCGAGTTCGACGAGGGCCACTTCGCGGTCGTGAAGATGCGTCCGCCCCGAGAGATCCAGGGGTTCACGCTCAGCGAATCGGGAGTGCGCGACAAGTACGGTGTGACGATCGTGGGCATCAAGAGTCCCGGTCGCGACTTCACCTATGCGGAGCCGACGACACGTGTGGGCAAACAGGATCTGCTCATCGTCGCCGGCCACGTCGAGCTGCTCGGTCGCTTCGCCGGCCGGCCGTAGGGGCGGGTTGGCGCAGACTTGCCGCGCTGTGCGGGCACAAAGAGAGCGGGCGACGGGAATCGAACCCGCGTCGTCGGCTTGGGAAGCCGAAGCTCTACCATTAAGCTACGCCCGCGAATCGTGTCTGACCTGGGGTCGAACGACTCGCCACCAGTGTACAGCCTCGGCGAGCTCGCTCAGCCACAACCGCTGGGAAGAAGTCCCTGTGCCATGTACTTGTCCGTGACACTCGGTCTTCTGGCAAGCGGTTGACCCGGGCGTTGCGGGCAGCTCGGCGCTTTCGCCGCATCAGCGGTCCTGGAAGCCGCGCAGCTGGGGCACTTGACCGAACAGTCGCGTCGCACAGTCCTCCAGCCGTGTCGCATCGGCGAAGGTGAGCCTGACGATCCGATATCCCATCGCGATGAGCCGATTCGTCTGCAGCGCCTCCTTCTGCATGAGCGGAAAGCCGTTGTCGGCATATTTGGTCACTCCATCGACCATGACGATCGTCTTCGTCTCGCGGTGCAGAAAATCGACACGCGCGATCGTCCGCCCCGCATCGACAATGTCGACCTGCTGTTCGAAGCCGGTCAGCTTGAGCAGACGAAGGTTGTACGAACAGCGGCTCTCCGCATAGCTCTCGGAGAACGGACCGATGATCGAGGCCAGATGTGCTGCACGCTTCCGGCCCTTTGTCAGCCGGTCGAGTACGGGAGCGAACTCCTGCTCGACGACTCCCTGCGCGAGCCTCGCGGTATCGGGCGCGTATCCCACGAGAGCTGCGTGATCGGCCGCCTTCGCCGAGCCGAACACCCTCAGCCGCAGGCATGATTCAAGTGCCGCAAACCCCTCGGCTTCCCCGAGCTGTCCGACGAGGTCGAAGCCGGTGCGAATCGGAGAGGTCAGCGCCATCTTGCCGATCCGAACCACATCCTCCTCCGGTATCGGCCTCGTCGTGCGAGTGATGTCTCGACTGGCACCGCGCCGGGAAGGATTGGCGATGCGGACCCGTCCCCGAGGCGGACGATACAGAGGAAGCTCGTGGATGAACGCCGCCGAACTCCCCCAGACGACGTCATCGGGCCAGTAGTGAGGGTACGAGGCCACACACAGCTTCTCGATCGTGTCGAGAAGTCTGTAGCTTCGCCGCCCCGACTTGTCCGTCTCCTCTCGCACCATTGCGATCCACGCCTCGTCACTGATGAGGGCTGCGATCGGCCGGTGCTCGGATCGACCGCAGCGGCGAATGATCGAGTACATTCCATAGGTCAGTTTGAGAAGGCAGCAGCCGATCGCGTGTGAGATGAGCCTGCTGTTGCTTCCGTGGCTGCGCAGTTCGGAGGTTCGCACGACGTTGTACATCCACTGATCATCCTGGCAGCGGCGAATGGGGGCAACGACGGCAGATCCCCTTGGGGAAACCGCTTCCCCATCCACAGGCAATCTGCACGCGAGTCCGGCTCCTATCCCCAGCCGATCTGCCTCGAGTGGGCCATGCCTGGCCAGGAAGTGGCGCAGAAAGGTGCGGCAAACGACCGGAAGTTCGGCGAATGGGCTCCAGCCATGCACAACCGCTCGCCAGAAGTCCCTGCGCACGGAACTAGTCCGGTACACAGGGACTTCTGGCGAGCGGTTGTCGGCGAGGGCGCGACGGCGCTAGTGCTCCACGGCCTCCTCGGCGCCGAAGCCGGTGTGAGCGCGGACGTCCATCTCCGCGGCCAACTCCGGGCTCTCGACGGTCCGGTCGGAGATCGATCCGATCCAGCCGAGGATGAACCCGAGCGGAATCGAGATGATTCCCGGATTCGACAGCGGGAAGATCACGAAGTCGGCGCCCGGGATCATCGCGGTCTCCGAACCGGAGACGACCGGGGAGAAGGCGATGAGCAGGATCGCCGAACCGAGGCCGCCGTAGATCGACCACACCGCACCGCGGGTGGTGAAGCGCTTCCAGAACAGCGAGTAGATGATCGTCGGCAGGTTCGCGCTCGCCGCGACCGCGAAGGCCAGGGCGACGAGGAATGCGATGTTCTGACCCTGCACGCCGATGCCGCCGATGATCGCGACGGCACCGATGACGATGACCGTGCGACGGGCGATCTTGACCTCGGCCTCCGAGTCCTCGACCTTGCCCTTCTTGATGACATTGGCGTAGATGTCGTGGGCGAACGAGGCCGCGGCGGTGATCGCCAGCCCCGCGACCACGGCGAGGATCGTCGCGAAGGCCACCGCGGAGATGAAGCCCATCAGGATGGGCCCGCCGAGGTGGAGTGCCAACAGCGGTGCCGCTGAGTTCACTCCGCCCGGGGCTTCCTTGATCGCATCGGCGCCGACGAGCGCGGCGGCACCGTAGCCGAGGACGAGGGTGAAGAGGTAGAAGGCGCCGATGAGCCAGATCGCCCACACCACGGAACGCCGGGCCTCCTTGGCCGTGGGTACCGTGTAAAAGCGCATGAGCACGTGCGGCAGTCCCGCCGTGCCGAGCACCAGGGCGAGCGCCAGGGAGATGAAGTCGAGCGGGTTCTCCCCGTACTGCAGACCCGGATTGAGCACGGCCTCGCCGACACCCTCGGCCGCATTGTCCGCCGCGGAGGCCAGCAGGGTCGAGAGATTGAAGCCGTTGAGCGCGAGCACCCAGATGGTCATCGCACCGGCACCGGCGATGAGCAGGACCGCCTTGACGATCTGCACCCAGGTGGTGCCCTTCATTCCGCCGACGAGCACGTAGATGATCATCAGCGCGCCGACGACGGCGACGACCAGCGACTGGCCGACCTTGCTGTCGATTCCCATCAGCAGCGAGACGAGTCCGCCGGCTCCGGCCATCTGCGCGAGCAGGTAGAAGAAGCACACGGCGAGTGTCGACAGCGCCGCCGCCATGCGCACGGGCCGCTGCTTGAGGCGGAACGAGAGCACATCGGCCATGGTGAACTTGCCGGTGTTGCGCATGAGCTCGGCGACGATGAGCAGAGCGACGAGCCAGGCGACGAGGAAGCCGATCGAATAGAGGAATCCGTCGTAGCCGTTGACGGCGATGGCCCCGCAGATGCCGAGGAAGGATGCCGCCGAGAGATAGTCGCCGGAGATCGCGAACCCGTTCTGGGGGCCGGTGAACGACCGACCGCCGGCATAGTAGTCGGAGGCGGACTTGTTGTTGCGGCTGGCCCGCAGCACGATGAACATGGTCACCGCGACGAAGGCGGCGAAGATCGTGATGTTGAGGACCGGGTTGTTCTCGACCTCGGTCACACCCTGGGAGACGAGATCGACTCCGGATGCGAAGAGGTCTCCGATGGCCAAGGTGCTCATGAGGTGTGTCCTTCCGACTCCCGCTGCAGGCGCTCACGGATCTGCGAGGCCGGCGGGTCGAGCTTCTTGTTGGCGAACGAGACGTAGAACATCGTGATCGCGAACGTCGAGACGAACTGCAGGAGCCCGAGGACCAGCCCGACATTGATTTCGCCCGCAACCTTCGTCGACATGAAGTCATGGGCGTAGGTGCTGAGGATGACGTAGAGGAAGTACCACGCCAGGAATGCGATCGACAGCGGTATCACCACTGAGAATCTCTTGCGCTTGAGCGCCTTGAAAGCGGGATCGTCCTCTTCGGCGAGGAAGTCGACCCGCTGGGTGGCAGGATCGGTCATAGCTTCTCCTTCATATGTGCAGAACTACGGTGGTCTGGATCACATACGTTCAAACTAACGCTCAGTATGTACTGGGGAATACCACCGAAAGTTGGTAGCTTATTCACATGAATGCGAAAGGCAGAGAAACCCGGGTGCTCAAGGCCGAGACCCGCCGGCTGTTCGTCGAAGCAGTCGACTCCCTGCATCGCAGCGGAACGGGCGATGTCGTGTTCGGCGGGATGGTCGAAGAGGACTCGGTCGCCGTCGAGGCTGTCGCCGGCGCCGGCAAGGACAGACTCTCGTCACTGGTCGTGAGCACCGGGCGCGGATTGGGCGGACGCGCGATGACCGAGGGAACGCCGCAGCTGACCAGAGACTACGAGATCGATCCCTTCATCACCCACCACTATGACGAAGAGGTTCTGGGCGAGGGGATCAAGGTGCTCATCGCCGTGCCCACCCTTCGCGGCGGAGACGTGACGGGGATGGTCTATTGCGGTCACCGCAGCGACTATGCCGCGGCCGCTCAGCAGACCGGTGATCTGGTCAAGCGGGTTCGGCAGCTCTCGGTCGACCTCGGACGGCTCGGACAGCCCTCACTGCGCAAGGCGGTCCCGGAGCCCGAGCAGCGTTACTCCGACCTCGATGCGTCCAGCCGCGAGGCGCTGCGCCACACCTACGCCGAACTGCGCGCCATCCGCTCCGAGCTCGCCGACGACGAGACAAGGGACCGTCTGTCCTCGGTGGAGAACCGGCTCGCGGACATCCTCTCCGGCCACAATCCGGACCTGGTTCCGACCCCGACGTCGAAGGTGAGCCTGTCTCCCAGGGAGACGGACATCCTCTCCCACGTCGCCCTGGGATGGTCGAATGCCAGGATCGCCGAGGCGCTGAAGCTCCGTGAGTCGACGGTGAAGTCCTATCTCAACACCGCCATGGTCAAACTCTCGGCCAGGACCCGGCACGAAGCCGTGTCGATCGCTCGATCCTCGAGCATCCTGCCCTGAAGGACGGCTGCGCTCACGGCTGCGTCGCTGCTGACCCAACAGCCGCCGCTGGGCACTCAGCCGTTGATGACCTCGGAGTTCTCCCGCTCCATCTCAAGGGAGCGGTCACCGGCGGCACGGGCGGCCGCCTCGGCGATGTCGAAGATTCTGGAATCGAGGAACTGTGAGAGCCCGGCCAAGGTGGTCCCGCCCTTGCTGCTCACGGCCTGGCGCTGCGCGGCCGGGTCGGGCTTCTCGCTGAGCAGTCGACCGGCGCCGTCTGCGGTGGCCACGACCATCTGCTTCGCGGTCTCCTCGCTCAGCCCCATCTTCACCCCGGCGGCGATCATCGCTTCGGCCAGGAGGAAGAAATAGGCGACACCGGACCCGGAGATCCCGGTCATCGCGGGGATTTCGGATTCGGAGAGTTCGACGACGAGCCCCGCTCCGGACAGCAGGGTGTGCAGGGTCTCAACGGTGGCGGCGTCCACCTCGGCGTCGGGGGCCAGCGCGATGACGCCGTGGCCGATGGAGCTGGGGGTGTTCGGCATGATCCGGACGATCGGGTTGCCCGGCGCGAGGACCGCCAGGTCGGAGGACGCGACGCCGGCCGCCATGGACACGAGCACGGCCTGCGGGTCGAGTTCGGCGGCGAGGTCGCGCAGCGTCTCTGCCATCATCCAGGGCTTGACGCCGAGGAAGACGAAGTCCGCGCCGGCGGCGGCCTTTCGATTGGCCTCAGGATCGTCCTCCACGGCGGTGACCGTGGCGTTCGGGAGTTCGGTCGAGAGCCTCTGCGCCGAGGCGGTCGAATTCGTTGTGGCCCTGACCTCGAGGTTCTCGTCGGCGCTGAGGATTCCCTTGATGAGTGCCGAGCCCATGTTTCCCGTGCCGATGGAGGCGATGGAGGTCAATTCGGACCTTCCTTTCTCATTGCGTCTGGTTCAGTTCTTCCCGGTGCGATCCGAGGTGCGCACATGGCTGCCGGAGTTGCGGTGCGGGCCGCGGTCGTTGAGTCCGAGATGCTTGCGGGCGAAGGCGATCGAATCGGCGAGCATCTGCTCCCGGGTCGACTGCTTGCGCTGGAAGCGGGTGTTGACCTCGACGACCACGTCGCCGGACCAGTCGTGTTTGGCCAGGTACTGCAGCGTCTCTGCCACCGGCATGGTGCCGGCTCCGGGGACGAGGTGTTCGTCCTTGAGTGAGCCGGAGCCGTCGGTGAGGTGAACGTGGCGGAGTTTGTCGAAGATCTCGGCGACGGTGTCGACCGCGTTCATACCGGCCGTGGAGGCGTGGGAGAAGTCGAAGGTGAGGTTGTCGTAGTCCTCGTCGAGCGGATTCCAGTCCGGGTAGTAGACGAGGATCTCCCGCAGGCCCGCCCGCCACGGGTACATGTTCTCCACGGCGAGTGCGACTCCGGTCTCCTCGGAGACCTGACGGACCCCGTCGACGAAGCCGAGCGCGTATTCGCCCTGCCAGCGGAAGGGCGGATGGAGGACGACGGTCGTGGCGCCGACCTCCTTGGCGAGGTTCGCGGTGATCCGCAGCTTCTCCCAGTGGTCCTTGTGGAGGACCCTGGGCAGGAACAGCAGGGTCGGAGCGTGCAGCGACATGACCTCGAGGCCGGTTTCAGCAGCGAGGCCGTTGATGAGGTCGACGTCGCGGGTCTCGGCATTGTGGGTGACCATGATCTCGACGCCGTCGTAGCCGTGCTTGGCCGCCTGGGAGAAGGTCTCCTGCACGGTCATCGGGGACACCGAGGAGCTGGAGAGACCGAGCCGGATGGGATGTTCGGAGACGTGGTGGGCGTCGTGGTCGTAGACCTCGTGAGAATCGAAGTAATTGCGATGGCGTCGGGAATTCGAGCGCGCGGAATTCTTGGTGGTGTACACCTTGCGCTGGGACTTCGACCGCTTCGAGCTGCTCATCGACTCCATTTTAACGCCCCGAAATTCCACGTTTGCTCAGAACCGCCCCTCCCACTGCTACCCGACGGGGGCTGAGCTACCTGGCGCCAGGTAGCTCAGCCCCCGTCGGGTAGCAGTGGTGGTGGGGATCAGCCGTAGAGTTCTTCGACGTCCTCGTCGACCCACTTCTTCGACTTGTCGACCGCCTTGGACCAGAGCCGGTAGACGCGGTCGACCTTCTCCTCGTCCATCTCGGGGTTCCAGCGCTTGTCCTCGTGCCAGTTGGCCTTGACGTCCTCTTCGCCGTTCCAGAACTTCACAGCGATTCCGGCCGCATAGGCCGCACCCAGGGCCGTGGTCTCGACGACCTCGGGACGGATGACGGGAACGCCGAGGAGGTCGGCCTGGAACTGCATGAGCGTCTCGTTGGCGACCATGCCGCCGTCGACCTTGAGCTCGGTGAGTTTGACGCCCGAGTCGAGGTTCATCGCATCGAGGACCTCACGGGACTGGAAGGCCACGGACTCGAGAGCCGCACGGGCGATGTGATTCTTATTCACATAGCGGGTGAGGCCGACGATGATGCCGCGGGCATCGGATTCCCAGTGCGGGGCGAAGAGACCGGAGAATGCCGGGACGATGTAGCAGCCGCCGTTGTCCTCGACCTGCTTGGCCAGGGTCTCGACCTCCGGGGCGTCCTTGATCAGGCCCAGGTTGTCGCGGATCCACTGCACCAGCGAACCGGTGACCGCAACGGATCCCTCCAGGGCGTAGACCGCCTCGGCGTCGCCGATCTTGTAGGCCACGGTTGTGAGCAGACCGTTCTTACTGGCCACGGGCTCGGTGCCGGTGTTGATGAGCATGAAGTTGCCGGTGCCGTAGGTGTTCTTGGCCTGGCCCTTCTCGAAGCAGGCCTGCCCGAAGGTCGCCGCCTGCTGATCGCCGAGGATGCCGCAGATCGGGGTGTCGATGATCAGCCCGTTCTTCGCACCGTAGCCGTAGATCTCGGAGCAGGACCGGATCTCGGGCAGCATGGAGACCGGGATCCCCATGTCGGAGGCGATGTCCTCGTTCCAGTCGAGGGTGTCGATGTTCATCAGCATCGTCCGCGAGGCGTTCGTGACGTCGGTGACGTGGACTCCCCCGTTGGTGCCGCCGGTGAGGTTCCAGATCACCCAGGTGTCCATGGTGCCGAAGAGCAGGTCACCGGCCTCGGCGGCTTCCTTGACCCCGTCGACGTTGTCGAAGATCCACTTGGCCTTCGGTCCCGCGAAGTAGGTGGCCAGGGGCAGACCCACTCGGTCCTTGTACTTATCGGGTCCTTCGTCTCCGGCGAGCTCGTCGCAGACCTTCTGGGTGCGGGTGTCCTGCCAGACGATGGCGTTGTAGACGGGTTCGCCGGTGTTCTTGTTCCAGACCACCGTGGTCTCACGCTGGTTGGTGATGCCGATGCCCTCGAGCTGGTGCCTGTTGATGTTGGCCCTGCTCAGCGCCTGGCCGATCGCTTCGTTCGTGTTCTTGATGATCTCCGTCGGGTCGTGTTCGACCCAGCCGGCGCGGGGGAAGATCTGCTCGTGCTCGAGCTGGCCCGAGGACACGATCTGTCCCTCGTGGTCGAACACGATCGCCCGCGACGAGGTGGTTCCCTGGTCGATTGCGAGGATGTACTTTTCCTGGCTCATTCTTGACTCCTGTGTCGAGGTGGTTCGGACTGTGCTGCTGTGCTCAGCTCAGATAGCTCAGATGAAGATCCGCGAGGCCACACCGGCGATAATTCCGCCGACCAGCGGTCCGGCGATCGGGACCCACGAGTACGCCCAGTCCGAGCTGCCCTTGTTCGGGATCGGCAGCAGGGCGTGGACGATGCGCGGACCGAGGTCACGGGCCGGGTTGATCGCGTAGCCGGTCGGACCGCCGAGGGAAGCACCGATGACGACGACGAGCAGGCCGACGGCCAAGGGTCCCAGTCCGTGCGGGGTCCCGCCGAAGAGCAGGATGACGAAGACGAGGACGAAGGTGGCGATGACCTCGGTGACGAAGTTCCAGCCGTAGCTGCGGATCTCCGGACCGGTGGAGAAGGTGCCGAGGATGTTCCCGGCCTCCTTCTCCTCGTCGTAGTGCTTCTTGTACACGGCCCAGGCGAGGAAGGCACCGATCATCGCACCGATCATCTCGGCGGCGAGATAGGCGATGGTGTTGCCGAAGGTCACGGCGATGCCCGGCGCGTACTCATCGGCTCCGCTGGCGAGGATGCCGAAGGTCACCGCAGGGTTGAGGTGAGCGCCGGTCTTGTAGGCGACGAACACACCAGCAAAGACCGCAAGGCCCCAACCGAACGAGATCAGCAGCCAGCCTCCCCCGTTGCCTTTCGTCTTGCCCAGCACCACATTGGCGACGACTCCGACGCCAAGGAGGATGAGCATGGCGGTGCCGCCGATCTCATAGAGGAAGATAGTACCCATATCTCACAAACTCCTATTGTTTGTCCTGCTCGCGGGTATTTCCATGACAGTTGCTATTCAGTTGTCGCTATTCGATTGGACTTCTCAGACCTCAGGCCAGGGACTCTTCTGCGAGTGCCGCCGCCTCCGCATCGTCACCCATCGACTCTGCGGCGATCTGGGCGTCGACGTGGGCCTTGAAGTCCGCGACCTCGGCGGCCTGCTTCTCGGCGTCCCAGCCCAGCAGCGGGGCGACGATGGCGGCGACCGCCTCGGCGGCGTTCTTGCCCCGGTCCCTGACTTCGTAGTTCAGGCGCATCCGTCGCTCCAGGATGTCGGAGAGGTGGACCGCACCCTCCGAGGCGGCCGCGTAGTGGGCCTCGACGCGCAGGTAGCGCTCGGCGCCCTCCAGCTCACGGCCGAGCTCGGGATCGTCGTCGACGAGGTCGAGAAGGTCCTCGAGCAGGGTTCCGTAACGGCGGATGAGGCGCTTGACCCGGTCGGTGTCCCAGCCGTACTTCTCTGCGATTCCGGACTCCCCGCGACGCACGGCACCCACACCTTGGGCGCCGAGCAACGGCACCGACTCGGTCAGCGAGCGGCGATCCTTGGCATCGTCGCCGAGCACGAAGTCCACGGCGTCCTCGGCCATCACCCGGTAGGTGGTGAACTTGCCGCCGGCGATCGCGGCCAGCGCAGGCTCGACCTCCATCACAGTGTGTTCGCGGGAGACCTTCGTCGAGGCCTGACCCTCCTTGACTACCGGCTGGAGCAGCGGACGCAGACCCGAGTAGACGCCGATGATGTCGTCTCGGGTGAGCTTGTCGGCGAGGATCGCGTTCGCGTGTTCGAGCAGGTAGTCGATGTCGTTCTCGGTCGCCACCGGCACGTCCACGTCCTCGTTCCACGGCGTGTCTGTGGTGCCGATGACCCAGTAGCCCTCCCAGGGAATGACGAAGAGCACGGACTTCTCGGTCTTCGAGATGATGCCCGTGCCCGGATCGGCCTTGATCTTGTCCTGGGCGACGGTGATGTGCACGCCCTTGGACGCGAGCACCTTCAGTCCCGCGTCGGCGTTCGCCAGGTCCTGCTGCTCCTCGGTCCAGACCCCGCCGGCGAGGATCGTGCGCTTGGCGTGGATGTCGAATTCGGTGCCGGTGAGCTCGTCACGGGCGCGGACACCGGTGACCTGATCACCGTCATGGAGGTAGTCGATGACGGAGACGTGGTTGGCCGCGGCAGCGCCGTAGCTGACCGCCGAGCGTACCAGGGTCATGACAAAGCGGGCGTCGTCGACCTTCGCGTCGTAGTATTCGAGCGCACCGACCGCGGCGTCATCGGCCAGGCCCGGGAAGTGCGAGCTCAGGGCCTTCTTGCTCAGGTGCCGGTGCATGGGCACGGCCCGCTTGCGTCCCGGGCGTGTGGCCATCGTGTCGTAGAGGAGGACGCCGGAGCCGATGAAGGCCCGGTCGATGAGGCGGTGCTCGAATGGGAAGACGAAGGCGACGGGTTCGACGAGGTGGGGCGCGGTGTGGGTGAGCAGCAGATCGCGTTCCTTGAGTGCCTCGGCGACGAGCTTGAAGTCGAGCATCTCGAGATAGCGCAGTCCGCCGTGCATGAGCTTCGAGGAGCGTGAGGAGGTGCCGGAGGCCCAGTCCTTCGCATCGACGACGCCGACCTTGAGACCACGTGTCGCAGCGTCGAAGGCCGATCCCGCTCCGGTCACTCCTCCCCCGACGACGAAGACGTCGAGGGGATCGGAGGCGGTGGTGTTCTGCAGCATCTGCAGGGACTGATCACGGAACGATGGGG
This sequence comes from Brevibacterium sp. GP-SGM9, assembly GCF_047300845.1. NCBI lineage: Bacteria > Bacillati > Actinomycetota > Actinomycetes > Micrococcales > Brevibacteriaceae > Brevibacterium > Brevibacterium sp. GP-SGM9. The sequence goes on from NZ_CP178563.1 coordinate 1,285,340, forward strand.
AGAGTTCGCCATTTCGCATTGACTGTTCTGTTCCTTCTATCAAACGTTCGGACATCCACCATTATCGTCTTCCGACCGACTCTGTGGGGCGAAGTTCGGTAGATATGAAGAACCTAACAGGCAATGAGCAGAAGTGAAACTGTCCGCACAGAAGAGAAAACGTCCGGTTATCCGGCTCTGTCGGCCGCGATCCGTGGGTCAGTCGAGTCCGCCGACCGGTTCGACACGCATCGCCGAGGAGGTCTCGGCGGAGTCGAGCAGGTCGAGTTTGCGCATGATGATGCCTTCGCGCAGCGCCCAGGGAGAGATGCTCATGACTCCCACGTCGAAGATCGTGAAGGCCGCCTCGGCCACGATGGCTCCCGCGAGCACCTGACCGGCCCGGGCCTGCGAGACTCCCGGCAGGGTCGCCCGCTCCTCCGGGGTCCGCGCAGCCAAGGTGTCGATGATGCCGGCGAGGTCCCGGCGGAAGAGCTTGCGCGGAGCGTAGATGCCGTCCCCGCTCGGGGCGGCTCCGGCGATCCGGGCCAGGGACCGAATGGTCTTCGAGGAGCCCACGACATGGTCCGGGGTGCCGACGCGGTTGACCTTGCCGGCGATGCGGCCGATCTGGGAGCGCGCGTATTTGCGCAGCTGGTGGATGTCGTCCTCGCTGGGCAGCGGATCGGGCAGGAAATCGGAATAGGTGCGACCGGCGCCGAGCGGAATCGACACCGCCGCCTGCGGGTACTCGTCCTGTCCGGCCGCGATCTCGAGCGAACCGCCGCCGATGTCGAACAGCAGGATCTTGCCGGCCGACCAGCCGAACCAGCGACGCGCGGCGAGGAAGGTCACCCGGGCCTCGTCCTTGCCCGACATGACGTTGAGGGTGACCCCGAGCTGGGAGTTGATCGACTCGATCAGACTGTTTCCATTCGGGGCGTCCCTGACCGCCGAGGTGGCGAAGGCGAGGATCTGCTCCGAACCCTGGTCCTCGGCGATCTCGACCGCCTCGGCGATGAAGCTGTGCAGACGCTCCTGCCCCTCCGCGGAGATCTCACCGTCATCGCCCAAGTACTCGGCCAGACGCAGCACCTCCTTATGGGAGGTTGCAGGCAGAGGCGGGGCTCCGACATGAGCGTCGACGACAAGCAGGTGGACGCTGTTGGACCCGATGTCCAGAACGGCTAGGCGCATTCGCTCAGTTTAGCGCCAGTCCGAGCCGCGGAAGTCGAACTCGGGCGACCGCTTGGCGAAGAAGGCCTCCTGGCCGCGAGCGATCTCCGCCCGGTACGCCTCGTCGAGCCACGCCGGGGGCGCAGCGGTGTCGAGTTCGCCGGCGAGCACGGCCTTGGCCCCGATCTGACTGAGCCGGGACTGCGCAGAGATCCGCTCCCCCAGCGACTGCGCCGCAGCCAGCGGGGCCTCTGAAACCTCGTGGAAGAATCCGAGCTCGCGCATCTGATCGAAGGAGACGATCGAGGCGGTGGTGAGCAGGTATCTGGCCCAGGCGTCGCCGAGGACTTTGGCCAGTCGGCGGGTCGGTCCCGGCGGGTAGACGAGCCCGAGCTTCGCTGCGGTGACGCCGTAGATCGATCCGGGGGCGGCGATGCGGATATCGCAGGCCGCGGCGATCTCGGTGCCTCCCCCGACGCAGTTGCCCGCAATGGCCGCGATGGTCACGGTCCGCGCATTCGCCACGGCCGCCTCGGCGGTGGAATTGAGGGACCAGAAATCATCGAGCGGGACGTCGAGATCGGCGATGTCGGAACCTGCGGAGAAATGCCCGGCGGCACCGGTGATCACCAGGGCGCCGATCGAATCATCGGCATCGACGCCGGCGATGATGTCCGGCAGGGCCCGCCACATCGGGCGGGAGATGGCGTTGCGTTTTTCTTCCCGATCGATGACGAGGGTTCCGACTCCACCGGTGACGGTGAAGTCGAAACCCTCGAGATCGACCGGACGGTAGGCACCGTCAGCGGTCATGTGTTGAGCCTTTCAGCTGTGACGATTCAGCGCTGCCGCTTCAGCCCCGGTTGTCCGGAACTTCGCGCTGCTCTTCACCGCCGTAGGCGCTCAAGGGCCGGATCAGGGCGTTGTTGGCCTGCTGCTCCATGATGTGAGCGGTCCAGCCGGTGATCCGGGCCATGACGAAGATCGGGGTGAACTGATCGGTGTCGAAGCCCATCAGGTGGTAGGCCGGGCCCGACGGGTAGTCGAGGTTCGGGTAGATGCCCTTGCGGCCGACGAAGTCCTCTTCGAAGGCGTTGTAGAGGTCGAGCAGATCGGTGGCACCCTTCGCCTCGACCATATTCTCGAAGGCCTTGCGCATGGTCGGCACCCGCGAGTCGCCGTTCTTGTAGACACGGTGCCCGAAGCCCATGATCTTGGCCTTCTTGGCCAGGGCGTCGTCGATCCAGGCCGATGCCTTGTCAGCGGTTCCGACTTCTTCGAGCATCGCCATGACGGCCTCGTTGGCACCACCGTGCAGGGGTCCCTTGAGGGCACCGACGCCGCCGGCGACCGCCGAGTACAGGTCGGCCGTCGTCGAGGTGATCACGCGGGTGGTGAAGGTCGACGCGTTGAAGGAGTGCTCGGCGTAGAGGATCATCGAGATGTCGAAGCAGCGCACGACCGCCTCGTCGGGAACCTCATCGAAGACCATCTTGAAGAAGTTCGCGGCGTAGCCGAGGTCCGTCGTCGGGGCGACGGGGTCGAGTCCGTGGCGACGACGGTGGTCGATGGCGACGATCGTCGGCAGCTGGGCGTAGAGACGCTCGGCCTTGGCCAGGTTGGCTTCTTCGCCTTCGACGTCGGCCTCAGGATCGACGGCGCCGAGGTAGGACACGGCCGTCTGCACCACGTGCATCGGGTGGCAGTCCTTGGGCAGGTCGAGGATGAGCTGGACCAGCCTATCATCGACGGTCCGCTGAGAGCGCTCCCGGGCCTTGAACTCCTCGAGCTGAGCCTCGGTGGGCAGTTCGCCGTTCCAGATCAGGTAGGCGACATCTTCGAAGCTGCGCTTGGCGGCGAGCTCCTGCACGGGGTAGCCGCGATAGGTCAGCGAATTCGTTTCCTGGACTACCTTGGACACGGCCGTGGTGTCGACGACGACCCCGGCCAGTCCCTTCTTGATTTCTTCGGTCACTGGTGACCCTCCTGTGAGAAGTTGAATACGGCTGAGTCAAAATCGTTGTACGCAGCGTAGTCGATGGTGTCGTAGAGGTCCGCACGAGTCTGCATTCCCTCGAGCAGGTCCACCTGAGTGCCCTTGTCCCGAATCGTCTGCAGGCCCGACTTGATCGCACCCATGGCGATGCGCAGAGTCGTGACCGGGTAGATCACGAGCTTGACTCCGACATTCGCCAGCTGTTCGGTCGTGAACAGCTCGCTCTTTCCGAATTCCGTCATGTTCGCCAGGATCGGCACGTCCACGCTGGAGGCGAACTTCTCGAATTCGCCCAGATCCCGCATGGCCTCCGGGAAGATCATGTCCGCTCCGGCGTCGGCATAGGCCTTGGCCCGGTCGATCGCCGCGTCCAAGCCCTCGCCGGCGCGAGAGTCGGTGCGCGCGCAGATGACGAAGTTCTCGTCCCGGCGGCCCTTGGCCGCGGCCTTGATCCGCTTGGACATCTCGGCGGTGGTGACCACCTCTTTTCCGTCGAGGTGGCCGCAGCGCTTCGGATTGACCTGATCCTCGAGGTGCATGCCCGACATCCCGGCGTCCTCGAACTCCTGGACGGTGCGGGCCACGTTCATGGCCTCGCCCCACCCGGTGTCGGCGTCGATGAAGGTCGGCAGGTTCGTCACCCGGGCGATGTTGCGGCCGTGTTCGGCCACCTCGGTGAGTGTGGTCAGTCCGATGTCGGGCAGGCCCATGGCGGCGGAGAACGCACCGCCGGAGATGTAGACACCTTCGAATCCGGTCTGCTCGATGATCTGGGCGTTGATCGGGTTGATGGCTCCGGGGAACTGGACGATCTGGTCCCCAGCGAGCAGTTCGCGGAACTTCGCCCGACGCTCGGCCGGGGTCGCTGTGGCGCCCAGCATCAGAAGATGCCCTTCGAGCCGCTGTGCTCGAGTCCGTCGACGGCGAAGGACAGTTCGGCCACGCCTTTGGCGTCGAGGCTCTCGAGGTCCTCGGCCAGCTCGATGAAGCGGGTCTGCTCAGCACCGGTGAGGATGCCCTCGGAGAGGGTCTTGAACTTCTCGATGTAGTTCGCTCGGGCGAAGGGACGGGCACCCAGCGGGTGGGCATCGGCGACGGCGATCTCGTCGACCAGCGTCGAACCGTCCTCGAATTCGATCTCCACGCGGCCGCCGAAGGCCTTCTCGTTGGGATCGGTCGAGTGGTACCGGCGGGTCCATTCCTTGTCTTCGGTGGTCTCGATCTTGTGCCACAGTGCCACGGTCTCCAGGCGGCCGGCGCGCTCGGGGGCGTAGGAGTGCTCGTGGTGCCAGCCCTGGTCCTCCATGGCCACGGCGAAGATGTACATGATCGAGTGGTCGAGGGTCTCGCGGCTGGCCTTCGGATCCATCTTCTGCGGATCGTTGGCGCCGGTGCCGATGACGTTGTGGGTGTGGTGCGAGGTGTGGATGACGACGCGTTTGATCTTCGACAGGTCCTCGATCTCCCCGCCGAGCTTGCGGGCGAGGTCGATGAGCGCCTGCGCCTGGTACTCGGCCGAGTGCTCCTTGGTGTAGGTGTCGAGGATCGCGCGCTTGGCCTCGCCTGCGCCCGGCAGCGGGATGGTGTAGCGAGCTTCGGGGCCGGAGAGGATCCAGGCGATGAAGCCGTCCTCGCCTTCGTAGATCGGGTTCGGTGCGCCTTCGCCGCGCATCGCCCGGTCGACGGCTTCGACGGCCATCTTTCCGGCGAACGCAGGGGCGTGGGCCTTCCATGAGGAGATCTCGCCCTTGCGGGACTGGCGAGTCGCGGTGGTCACGTGCAGGGCCTGCTGGACGGCCTGGAAGGTGACCTCGGTGTCGAGGCCGAGCATCGCGCCGATTCCGGCCGCGGCCGAGGGGCCGAGGTGGGCGACGTGGTCGATCTTGTGCTCGTGCAGGCACATGCCCTTGACCAGGTCGACCTGGATCTCGTACCCGGTGGCCACACCGTTGATGAGGTCCTTGCCGCCGATGCCCTTATGCTGGGCGACCGCGAGGATCGGCGGGATGTTGTCGCCGGGGTGGGAGTATTCGGCGGCGAGGAAGGTGTCATGGAAGTCGAGTTCGCGGACCGCGACGCCATTGGCCCAGGCGGCCCATTCCGGGGAGAAGCGTTCGTTCAGCGGCAGGCCGAAGATTGCGGCGCCGGGGGTGAACGGGTGGGTTTGGGCCTGCTCGCGAGCGTGCAGCGGTGCCGAACGGCGCACCGAGGCGGCTGCGACGGAGGCGTTGTCGATGACTCGGTTGATCACCATCTCGGTGACGTCTGCGTCGACCGGAGTCGGGTCGGAAGCAACCTCTGCGATCTTCCAGGCGAGCTGGTCTTCGCGAGCCAGGTTCTCTGAGCTCTTATGCGTGCGGACTTCATGATTGATCATGGATTTCCCCTTCAAACGTCCTTGACCGTGTGGGTCGAGTGTCGTGCTCACCACTGTAGGCTACGTCACTGCGCTGTCACGGATCGGCCGGAATTTTATCTCGACATCAAGATACTTTACCCGAAGCCTCCCCTCGATCACCACCGGGGGGGGAAGAGCGGGCCAAGCCCCGGCACTCGGCAGGGCCCGCCGGGTTCCGGCTGAAGTCTTCTGCCGCGGCCCACGATGTGGGACGATGGCACAATGACGCGCACCGCCTTAGACTACGACGACAATTGGTTCGACGACGCCGAATTCTCACAGCTGCGACGACGCATGCCCATCCCCTACGTCAACGCGATTCCCGTGCGGGTCGGAGAGTCGGGCAAGGTCGAGCGCATCGGACTGCTTCTGCGCAGTCTTGACGACGGCACCCTGGGCCGTGAGGTCGTCGGTGGACGGATCCGCTTCCACGAGTCGATCCGCGCGGCGCTGATGAGGCACGCGGAGAACGATTTGGGGCCGATGGCCCTGCCCGTCATTCCGCCGGCGATCGCCCCGTTCCACATCGCCGAGTACTTCCCGACAGAGGGCTCCTCCCTTCTCTACGATCCGAGGCAGCACGCGATCTCGATGTGCTTCATCCTCGAGGTCCGCGGCGAGTGCACCCCGCGCGCCGATGCGCTCAGCCTCGATTGGCTGACTCCGGAGGAGACGCAGCGAGAGGACATCGTCTCCGAGCTCTGCCACGGCCAAGAGCACGTCCTGCGAGTCGCCCTCGCGCATCTGGGCTTCCCGATCTGAAGGGTCGAGCTCGCCGGAGCAACCTGAGCCGGAAATTTTTCTACAAGACGTAGAAGTCCTTTGATAGACTGGCCCTGATGCCGACGGAGTTGGTTTTCGGGGCCGTCGTCGGTCTCAGGGTTGGTCAGGCCCCGATGGAGAGGTCCATCATGACTGCCGCACCCCGTCCCACCGATTCTCGCCCCACAGATGCCCGTGCCACCGATTCCCGTGCATCCGAGGCGTCGCTGGAGCATTCACTGGGAGTCCTCGTCGGCTTCGACGGTTCCGAGCTGTCGGCCCTGGCCGTTCGCCACGGCGCTGCGGAATCGACCCGACGCAATGTCCCTCTGACCGTCGTCACGTCGTATACGGAACCGGTCCCCGTCTATGCGAACATGGCCTCCATGCCGCCCGAGAATGAGGCCGAGGTCGCCGAGCGGGCAGCGGAGAGGACCCTCGCCGAGGCGGTCGAACTGCTCCGCGATCACGAGGGCCCGAAGAGCTTCCGCACCGCGCCCGGCGATGCCGCCGGTGTCCTCATCTCCCTCAGCACCAGTGCCGATGTCGCCGTCGTCGGCGCCCGCGGCCGCGGCGGTTTCATGGGTCGGATACTCGGCTCGGTCTCCACCGCCCTGCCCGCCCATGCGCACTGCCCGACGATCGTCGTGCCCCGGCACTCAGGCTCCGGAGAGCACTCGCCGGCTGCAGGGCAGGAGTCCGGTCCCGTCGCTATGGCCGTGGACGGCTCGGAGGCCGGCCGGGTCGCGATGTTCACCGCGGCCCAGGAGGCCTCGCTTCGGCGCACCGGGCTCGAGATCATCTGCATTCTTCCCGCGGGCGAGGAATGGCTGTACTGGTACCCCGACCTCGAACTCAGCTCCGAGGTCACCGGGCGTCGCCAGAAGCAGCTTGAGACTGCCCTGGGCACGGAGGCCGAGGGGCTGCAGGCTCAGTTCCCCGAGCTGCCGATCACCACCTCGGTGCCGGTGGGCGATCCGAAGTCGACGATCGTCGAGACCACCGGCCGTGCCCAACTCACGGTGCTGGGCACACGCGGTCGCGGAGCCGTGAAGTCGGCGCTGCTTGGCTCCGTCTCCCGCGGAGTCCTCAATCATGCCGCAGGCCCGGTGATGATCGTTCCCAGCTGAGCTGGTGTCGATCCCAACTGAGCGGGTGTCGCTCGCTTTGCGAGCGGAGGGCTCAGTGACTGCAAGCGCGACGGCGACGTCTGGCGAGGAGCACCAGTCCGGCACCGAGGAGAACGGCGGCGGCGCCGATGGCGACCGGCAGTCCCATCTCACCGCCGGTCCGGGGCAGGTCGCCGCCGACCGGGTCTGTGCTACCGGCACCGGCGTCGTGGGAGTCCGAGTCGGACTCCGCTCCGGCAGCGTCGGATTCCGCCTCCGCGCCCGGGTCACCTTCTCCCCCGTCGGAGCCTGCTTCTTCGCCCGCGCCGGCCTCAGCGCTTTCATCTGCCGTTGCTTCGGTGCCGCCTGAGTCAGCTTCGGTGCCGTCGGCGCCCGCATCCGCTCGGGCGCCAGCGTCGGAATCCGCTTCAGAACCAGTATCGGTGTCCGCTTCGGCAGCATTCGCCTCGGAACCCGCGTCCGTGCCCCCTTCAGCGCCTTCGGATCCGGCGTCTGCCTCCGCTCCTGCACCGTCCGCCTCGGCACCATCGGCGTCCGCCTCGGCGTTCGCACCGGGATCAGGGTCCTCGTCGCCGGCTCGAGTGAGCTCGACGTCGTCGATCTGCTCGGAGGCGGCCTGAGCCGAGACCTGTCCGTCGGCTCCTGACGGCACCTCGTAGGTCGTCGCCCGCAGTGCATCGTCGGAGACCCGCATCCTAGTGAACGCGGGAACGTCGTTGTGGACGCTCTTGGCCTCCCAGTCGAGACCGGGCACGTAGTCGTAGAACTTCGACCCCGAGGACGAAGTCAGCGTTAGATAGAGGGTCTGCCCTTCGTCCTTCTCCTGCTCGCGGCCGTCATCGGATCCTTCGACCGGCTGCCCCTCGGAATCCATGAGGAAGGTCCGGTTATAGATGTGATCGTGCCCCGAGACGACCAGGTCGATGTCATTGCGAGCGGCGACCGGCGGAATCGCCTTGCGCAGCTTCTTCACATCGAGATCATCGTTGTGCGTCGCAGTCGAATAGATCGAGTGGTGGAATCCGAGGACCTTCCACCGGGCCTCGTCACCGTGCTCAGCCACAACCTCGTCGATGAACTCGGCATGCTCATCCGTGTCGAGATTGTTCGAGTTGATGTTGATGAACAACACGCCGGAGTCGATGAACCAGTAGTCGCCGCCGGAGGTGATCAGTCCGTCTCCCCCGTGATCCTGGCTGACGTTCGGTCGGTTGAAGTGCTGCTCGTATGACTTCGAGCCGACATCGTGGTTGCCGATCGTCGTCGCCTGGGGCACGGTCCGGGTCGCCTCCGGAGCGAGATACTGTGCGTACTCGTCCTGATCGCCCGCCGAGTTCACCTGATCACCGAGCGAATAGAAGAAGCGCGGCGCCTCGGCCGTGGTCAGACCCGAACTCAGCGTCCGAGCCCAACCGGTCGCATCATCGGGCTCACCGCTGCCGGAGCCGACCTGCGGATCACCGAAGACCAGGAACTCGCTGTCCCCGCCCGGCGTGCCGGTGGTGAAGGTCTCCACCGACGTGAACCCATCTTCTTCGCTGCCAACCTGGTAGGCGTACTCGGTGCCCGCTTCCAGACCGGTCATGCTCGCATGGTTGTAATGTCGCTTGAGATCGGACGAGCGACCGGAATCGGAGGTCTCAGCGCTGTCGGCGTCTTCGGGCAGCTCTTCGCCCTCGAGCTCGGAGACCTTCACCCACCGAACCTCTCCCCCATCCGAGCTCTCGCTCATCCACGACAGATTGCGGGAGAACTCATCCGCACCGACCTGCAGAACAGGATCGGTGATCGTCGAGTCCTCGACCACCTCGGCGTGAGCCGGAACGAGAGCGGCGACGAACGCGGTGAGAAGTGCGAGAACCGACGCGGAGCTGAGGGACCTGATGAGAAGCTGAGTTTTCACCAGACCATTCCTACCGAGCAGTAGTAACAGAAGAGTCTGCGGCATACGTCCCTGCCTGAAACGGCAGGTGAACGCTCCATGATGAGAACGGCTCGGCCGAACCCAGACCCTGTTGTACAGTGGTGGCTACGACAGGGGAGCGCCGCGAGGGGCGCTGAGAGTGCAGATGAAGCTGCAGACCCTCGAACCTGATGCGGTTAGCACCGCCGAAGGAAGTCGAGACTCTTCTACCCCTCCTTGATCTGAGGAGGCACAATGCCGAAAACGACCGCACCGGAACCCGCTGCGAAGACCGCACCCGCACACACCCAGGCACCGAAGACGAAGAAGTGGCGGGTCGTCGACTACGTCACCACAGCCGTCCTCGGCATCGCCGTCGGACTGATCTTCTGGGTGCTGGCCCTGAGCTGGAAGGTCCTCGAACTCGGCTTCCAGGCCTTCCCACCCTCGATCGGACTGATCGCCGGACTCTGGGTCCTCGCCGGACCCCTGGCCGGAGCCATCATCCGCAAACCCGGTGCCGCCCTGCTCTGCGAACTCATCGCCGCCGTCGTCGAAGCCGTCCTCGGTTCGCACTTCGGGGCCACCGTGCTGCTGTCCGGGCTGATCCAGGGCCTCGGCGCCGAAATCATCTTCGCGGCCTTCGGCTACCGCCGGTTCTCACTGTGGATCACCACACTCTCCGGCCTCATGGCCGGGGCCTTCATGTCCGTGAGCGAGAACATCATGTACAACGCCGAATGGCAGCCGAGCTTCCAGATCGCCTACGCCGTGTGCGCGATCGTCTCCGGTGCCGTGATCTCCGGCATCGGCGCCTGGTACGCCTACCGGGCGATCGCCCGCACCGGGGCGCTGAGCTCCTTCGCCTCCGGCCGCATCCGCTGATGTCCCTGCCGATCACGGCGCACGGCTACTCGTGGACCCATGCCGACCGCGAACGAGCCGCCGTCGGCCCCCTCGATCTCGACATCGCCGCCGGTGAGAAGATCCTCCTGCTCGGCCCGTCCGGGGCAGGCAAGACCACGCTTCTGCATGCGATCGCCGGCGTCCTGCCGGCTGAGTCGGGAGAGTCGACCGGTGAGCTGCTCGTCGGAGACGCCGCACCGGATCCTCGCCGAGGCGGCACCGGGCTGGTCCTCCAGGACCCCGATTCGCAGGTGATCTTCTCCCGGGTCGGCGACGATGTCGCCTTCGGAATGGAGAACCTGAGCCTGCCCGCCGCGACCATCGAGTCGCGCATCCCGAGCTCACTGGCGGCAATGGGCCTCGAACTGCCGGCGAATCACCCGACCGCGGCACTCTCCGGCGGCCAGAAGCAGCGTCTGGCCCTGGCCGGGATCCACGCCATGTCTCCCGAGGTCATCGTCCTCGATGAACCCACCGCGAACATCGACCCGGACTCCGCGGAAGCGGTCCGGGACGCGATTCTCGCCACCCAGGCGGCCACCTCGGCGACGATGCTCATCGTCGAACACCGGGTGAGCCTGTGGCTCGACCACGTCGACACCGTCGTCGTGATCGGACGCCGTGGATTGCTCGCCCAGGGCCCGCCGAGGCGGATCTTCGACGATCCGGCGCTGTCCGAGGTCCTGCATGAGTGCGGGATCTGGGTACCCGGGCGCCACGAGAACAGAAGCCCGGTCGAACCTGCAGATCACACCGAAAGCGAGGTGCTGCTGCGCACGAGGGACCTGAGTGTGGGGCGAGCGCGGGCGAAGGTCCCGGCCGCTGTCGGGCTCGACCTCGCGATCCGGGCGGGTGAGGTCGTGGGCATCCTCGGCCCTAATGGCGCGGGCAAGTCCACGACGGCACTGACCCTGGCCGGGCTGATCCCGGAATTCTCCGGTGAGGTCCTCGCCGAGGCGGGGCTGCGGACCGGGACGAAGCACGCCCGACCGTTCCGTTGGCCTTCGGCCCAGCTGGCGCCGCGGATCGGGATGGTCTTTCAGGAGCCCGAGCATCAGTTCCTCTCCCGCAGCGTCGCCGAGGAGTTGGCTCTGGGGCCCAAGCTCGCCGGCTGGTCGGCGACCGAGATCGATGTCCGGGTCTCCGAGCTGCTCGATGTGCTCGGTCTCGACGGTCTTGCCGAGGCGCATCCGCAGGGACTCTCCGGCGGCGAGAAGCGGCGGCTGTCGGTGGCGGCGATGATGGCTCCCCGCCCGCGGGTCCTCATCGTCGACGAACCGACCTTCGGCCAGGACGCACTGACCTGGGCGGGACTGGTCGAACTGTTCCTCGACGTGCTCGCCCACGGCACCGCGGTGATCGCGGTCAGCCACGACCACGCCTTCCTCGATGCGATCGGTGCCAGACGAGTCGAGCTTCCGGCCTCCGGGTCCGGTGTTCGGGTCGAGGCGAAACGGGGTGCTCGTGTCGACTGAGACTCGATTGCAGGCAGAACGCTCCGAGGTCGAAGACCCCAGCCAGCTCATTCCTGTGGTGCGCCGGACCGCCCTGGTCCGATGCAATCCGCTGACGAAGATCGCCGTGGCACTCATCCTCATGGTCGGGGCGCTGCTGAGCATCGACCTCGTGTCGGCGGGCGTGGTCCTCGGGTTCACCCTGCTCGGCCTGCCGGCGACCGGGCTCGACCTCTTCGCCGCGCTCAAGCGCCTGTGGTTCCTGCCGCTCGGTGCGCTGCTGGCGGCCTGGGGCACGGCAATCCTCGCGGAGAAGACCGGAGCCGTCGTCATCGATCTCGGCCTGCTGCTCATCACCACAGGCTCTCTCGATGCGGCGGCGGCGATCTTCGTCCGTGCCCTGGCCTTGGCGATTCCGCTCATCGTGCTCGCTTCGACGATCGATCCGCGCGACCTCTCCGATGCCCTCATCCAACATCTGCGACTGCCCGAGGTGGTCGTCGTCTCGGTGCTCGCGGCCTCCCGGCTGCTCGGATTGCTCGTGAGCGAATGGCAGACCCTGTCAATGGCCAGACGCGCGAGAGGTGTGGCCGGAGGATCGATCCTCCGCCGCACGGGGAGTCTATTCGGCGGAGTCTTCGTCTTGCTTGTGGTCTCGATCCGCCGCGGCACCACTCTGGCCATGGCGATGGAGGGCAGAGCGTTCGGGCGTCCCGGCAGGACGTGGCGGAGGCGTTCGACATTCGGCGCCCGTGATCTCGTGGTCGTGGTGCTCGCGATGGGCGTGTGCGTGCTCGCAATCGTCGCGGCTCATGTCCTGGGTACGTGGAACCCGATCATCGGCGGGGACTGAGAGGTCAGGATTCGCTCAGTCCTCAGACACGCTCAGAACTGCTGGAGGAAGCCCTTGAGGAAGGCCCGCCAGTCCTCGAGCGCTTCGGGGCTCGGCAGCTTCGACGCGGTGATCACCACGAGCGATCTGTCCTCGGTTTTCGTCTCGGCCGCGATCTCGCTCTTCGTCCCGTCCTCGAGGTTCGCTCTCCAGAATGAGCGCTTCGCCGTCTCCGAGGTGCGAGGTGCAGCGGAGAGAGCGACCCCGTTGAGGGATCCGTCGACGTGGGAGGCGAGCGCGGCGACGAGGTCGCTGCGCTGCCCGACGATCGTGCGGGAGACCGCGACGTCGAAGGTTCCGTCGGCGCGTTGGCCGGGCACCCGCCTGCCGATCTCCTGCTCATAGGCCACGACAGCACCCTGGACCCACCAGCCGTGTTTGTCGACGACGCCGTCGAACTGCGGATAGAGGGCATCGGCGAGTTCCTTGTGACTCGCCGAGGCTCCTCCCGCCGCTTCGAGACGCTCCCGCGTCTTCGCCCAGGGTTCTCCGAGCGCCTTCTCGATGGACTCGATGTTCACTGCCTTCGTCGCCATAGCAGAAGTCTAGTTGGCGGTGAGTCCCCCGTCGATGGTGTTCTCGGTACCCGTATCTACGTCAGTGCCGCAAGATAAATCGACTTGCAGCTGATCTGCGTTCCGCGTTTCCTGATATGAGAGGGCTTTCCCGCAAGGATTTGTTCTACATGCGGTCATTTGCCCGCGCTTGGCCTGAGTGGACGGCAAAAGTCCCACAGGCTGTGGGAATTTTTCCGTGGGGTCACATCCGAATGCTTCTGGACAAGGTTGACAGTCAACTCGCCCGAGAATGGTATGCGGCAGCAGCGGCCGAAAACGGCTGGTCCCGAAACGTGCTCGAACAGCAGATCTCCAGCAGACTGATTGACCGGGAGGGCAACGCTTCGTCAAATTTCGCTGCACATCTTGAGAAGCAGGATTCCGCGTTGGCACGCCACCTGACTAAGGATCCTTTCGTCTTTGATTTTCTGGCGCTCGGATCTGACGTTGATGAACGGCCACTCGTCGAGCTCCAGCGCCATCCCCTCCGGGACGAGCTGTCATGGGCACACCTGTCGCCGGCGTTCCCCGTCCACTTCGCCTTCATCTCCCGCACCGATGCGACCCTGTCCCCGGCCACCGAGGCGTTCATCGCCATGTCGAAGGGACCTCTGAACGACCTCCAGGGTCCGTGGTGAGGGCGATGCAGCCTCAGACCCGTTCGGCGATGAGGACGAGGAATCCGCTGTCGGTCTCAAAGGGGTGGAGTTCCCAGGTCGAGAGCTTGAGGTTGACGATCATGCCGGCGGACTCCACATCCTCGATGAAGTCGGTGAAGTCGTAGCCACGTCCGGCTCCGAATCCGGCCACGAAGCGCCCTCCGGACTTCAGCGTCGATTTGATGTTCGACAGCGTCTGACGTCGTGAGGCCGGATCGAGGAAGGACAGGACGTTGCCGGCGCAGAAGGCGACGTCGATGTCCGTGACTCCTGCGGATGCGAAGTCGAAGACGGCGAGGTCACCGGTGTGCCATTGGCCGCTCGGGAAGTCCTCCTCTGCGACGGAGATGAGGAATTCGTCGAGGTCGACCCCGTAGACCGAATGTCCCTCATTGATCAGCAGTCCGCCGGCTCGACCGGTGCCGCAGCCGGCGTCGAGGATGCGAGCCCCGCGCGGAGCCATGGCGTTGACGAAGCGGGCCTCTCCCCCGATGTCGTGCCCGGCGGCGACGAGTTTGCGCCACCGTTCGGCGTAGTTCGCCGAATGATCGGGGTTGGTCTCACGGATCCTGTTCCACTGATGATCGAAGCTCATGGCCCAATCCTAGGCCGAAACCCTCACGCGAAGACCTCGGCGACCACCTCGGCGACGGCCCTGACCGGCCCCGCCGGATCCGGGGAGGTCAGCACGATGATCTCCCGACCGCCTACCTCGGCGTCGGAGCCTGCGGTGACCGGGTGGAGCTCGACGTCCGGCCCGCCCAGGGACATCATGATCGGCGTGGCCAGGGTCAGGCCGAGTCCGGTGCCGGCCAGGGCGAGCGCCACGGCCGTATCCGTGACGATGTGAGTCTCCTTGGCGGCGATCCCCAGCGCCGAGGTGGCAAGGCGCATCGCTCGGCCGAATAGCTCCTCGGCCGGGGGCAGGATCCAATCGGCCTCAGCCAACTCCTCAGGCTCGGGCAGGGGCGCACCGGCCGGGACCACGACGCCGAATTCCTCCGCGGCCACGGCGTGCCAGCTCAGCCCCCGCATCGGCGGCAGCGGCACGGCCGGATAGTTGATGCCGATGCCCAGTTCGATGGCGCCGTCGATGACGGCCGCGGACATCGTTTCGACATTGATCTCGCGGGCCCGGACCCCGATATCGGGATGCCGGTCGCCGAGGATCCGCACGATCTCGGGCAGCGCTCTCGTCGACGCGGAGCCGAAGACGCCGAGGGTGACGATGGCCTCGCTGCGGAAGTCCCGACCGAGCATGGCCATCTCGGCCTGCTTCTGCGCGGCGAGGATGCTCCGGGCACGCGGGAGCAGGGTTCGGCCCGCCTCGGCGAGGACCAAACCCCTGCCGCGGCGGAGGAAGAGCTCGGAGCCGACGACCCGGCGCAGCGCGGTGATGTGCTGGGAGACGGCGCCGATGCTGTAGCCGAGCTGCTCGGCGGCCCTCGTCATCGAACCGAGTTCGGCGACGGCGACGAAGGTACGCAGCTGTCCGAGTGTCCATCCCATGGGCTCAGCATAGAGTGTTTTCACGTTTCCTAAAAACAGTTTTCACAGACTCGCGCTTGTCCTTAAAAGTGATCGGAAGCACAATGGCATCAGGCCACAGTTCGCCGACGACGAGGTCGGCGCGGCAGGACACAGCGAGGTGAAACGTGGACAACGCAGCACCAGCACAGACGAACGACGCACCGGCGAGCGCCGAGGTGGTCATCATCGGCGCCGGAGTGATGGGAGCGTCCACCGCCTACCATCTGGCCAAGGCCGGGGTGAGTGACATCGTGATCGTCGAGCGCGACACCCCGGGATCGGGGTCGACGTCGAAGGCCGCCGGCGGCGTCCGCTGCCAATTCTCCGATGCGCTCAATATCGCCCTCTCGGTCCGCAGCCTCGAGGTGCTGCGCAACTTCGAGGCCGATTTCGGCATCGACATCGACCTGGTCAGCAACGGCTACCTGTTCCTCCTCGACACCGCCGAGGCGGTTGAGGCCTTCCGCGCCAATGTCGCGCTCCAGCAGAGTATGGGACTCGACTCCCGCATGCTCACCGTCGCCGAGGTGGCCGAACTCGCCCCCTATGTCGAGACAGAAGGACTCCTGGCGGGGGCCTTCAATCCCGGGGACGGGCACTGCACTCCGGAGGCGGTGGTCGCAGGCTACATCACCGCCGCCCGCGACCTGGGGGTACGCGTACTCAAGTCCTGCGAGGTCACCGGCTTCGAGACGGCCGGTGAGGATACCGCGGGACGCCGGGTCGTCTCGGTGATGACGAACCGCGGCACAATCGCCTGCTCTCAGGTGGTGTGCACTGCGGGAGCCTGGTCCGGCCGCATCGGCGAGTTGGCCGGGGTCGACCTGCCGGTGACTCCGCTGCGCCGCGAGATCATGGTCAGCGAACCCGTGGACACGGACACCCTCGGCGTGGACCTGGCGTCGATGCCGTTCACCATCGATTTCACGACGAGCTTCTACGTCCACCCGGAAGGGCCGGGACTGCTCTTCGGGTGCCCGGATGAGACCGATGTCGAGAGCTTCGACGATCGACGCGATCCCGACTGGCTGGCCACATTGGCCGAGCACATCGACCATCGGGCACCGGCTCTGGCCGACGTCGAGCCGGGGCGCGGCTGGGCGGGACTCTACGAGATGACCCCCGATCACAATGCGATCATCGGCGAGGCCGAGGAACTCGACGGCTTCTTCTACGCCTGCGGATTCTCCGGGCACGGGTTCCTCATGGGCCCGGCCGTCGGCGAGGTCGTCGCCGACCTCATGACCGGACGCGAACCCTTCGTCGACGTTTCGCCGCTGGACAAACGCCGCTTCGCCACCTCGGGGCTCCGCCGAGAACTCAACATCGTCTGACTCACGAACACGCACACGATCCACCGACGAAAGGACAGCAATGACCGCCCTGCCCACCGACCAGACCATCACCGACCTTCTCACCTCGGGACTGAACGCCTGCGGAGTGGACACATACGTCCTCGACGGCAGGACCGCCCCGGCGAGTCTGCCTGCCCGCTCCCCCATCACCGGTCAGGAACTCGACACCCTGGCCGCCGACACCGCAGAGACTGCCGCGGCGAAGATCTCCGGGGCCGTGACCGCATTCGAGACCTGGCGTGACGTGCCCGCTCCCGTGCGCGGCCAGCTGGTCCAACGCTGGGGCCGGCTGCTGGCCGAGCATAAGGAGGACCTGGCGAAGATCATCACCGTCGAGGCCGGCAAGACCCCATCCGAGGCCGCCGGTGAGGTGCAGGAGATGATCGACATCTGCGAGTTCGCGCTCGGTCAGTCCCGGCAGCTGTGGGGCAAGACCATGCCCAGTGAACGCCCGGGTCACCGGCTGATGGAGACCTGGCATCCGCTCGGAGTGGTCGGCGTGATCTCGGCCTTCAACTTCCCCGTGGCCGTGTACTCGTGGAACACCGCCCTGGCACTCGTCGCCGGTGACGCCGTGGTGTGGAAGCCCTCGGAGAACGCGGTGCTCGCTGCCTTGGGTGCCCAATCTCTGCTGGCCCGGGCCGCCGCCGAGGTGGGGGCGCCCGAGGGTCTCGTGCCTGTGCTCATCGGCGGACGGGACATCGGCGACGTGATGGTCAGAGACTCGCGAGTGGCTCTGGTCTCGGCGACGGGCTCGGTGCGGATGGGCCGTGAGGTCGGTCCGGTCGTGGCCGAGCGCTTCGGTCGGGTCCTGCTCGAGCTGGGTGGCAACAATGCCGCGATCGTCGCCCCGAGCGCGGACATCGATCTGGCCCTGCGCGGAGTCGTCTTCGCCGCGGCCGGCACTGCCGGGCAGCGTTGCACGACCCTGCGCCGGCTCATCGTGCACGAATCGATCGCCGCTGACTTCGTGGACAAGATCGTCGCGGCGTATCGGACGCTGAGCATCGGGTCGCCGACCGATGACGGAGTGCTCGTCGGCCCGCTCATCAACTCCGGGGCCTACGAGGCGATGCAGTCGGCAATCAAGCAGGCCGAAGCCGAGGGCGGCGAAGTCCTCTGCGGCGGCGCACGCGTGCTGGCCGATGAGCGCCCGGATGCCCACTATGTGCAGCCGGCGGTCGTGCAGATGCCCGCGCAGACCGCGGTGATGGAGAACGAGACCTTCGCCCCGATCCTCTACGTCGTCACCTACTCGGATCTCGACGAGGCACTCGAGATCCACAACGGCGTGCCGCAGGGACTGTCCTCGGCGATCTTCACCTCTGAGCTGGCCGAGTCGGAGCGGTTCCTGTCCCGCTCCGACTGCGGCATCGCCAACGTCAACATCGGCACCTCGGGTGCGGAGATCGGCGGTGCCTTCGGCGGTGAGAAGGAGACCGGCGGCGGCCGCGAGTCGGGCACCGATTCATGGAAGGCGTATATGCGGCAGGCCACGAACACGATCAACTATTCGGGCGAACTTCCGCTGGCTCAAGGGGTGGAGTTCCTCTGAGTCAACGCGAAGCTCGAAAAAGTCGTCGCCAGTGACGACCTTTTCGAGCTTCGCGTTGCCTGATGGTGCCCAGGGCCCTCCTCGATCGCCAATGGCGCTCGCAACGACCACTTTTCCGGCACTGTTGTAGCCTGAAACCATGAATGAGAATCCCCTGCTGCCGGCCGCCTACGACATCATCTGGTCGGGAATTCTCTTGGCCTTCGTCGCCCTGCTGATCTGGGCGTTCGTGAGCATCTACCGCTCTGATCTTGATGCCCCATCGAAGCTCGTATGGGCGATCATCGTGTTCCTCCTGCCAGTGATCGGACCGATCTGCTGGTTCGTTATCAAGTCACGCCGCACCGTCAGCCAGTTCGAGTGAGCTGAGCTGAACGAATCGGACGATTTGCAAGAGTGTTCAAGGATGCGGGTGTCGGTCTTCGGCCGACGCCCGTTTCCTGTGCGTCCACAGGAGTGAGATCAAGCCGACCAGGGCCGCCGCGGGGAAGACGATGAGTTCGAGGATCCACACCCAACCGCCCTCGTGGATATCGTCAATACCCAAATGCATGGAGTTCGCCAGAACAAGACCGAGAATGAATGCCGTGAAGATATCCCTCATGGCGGGGAATCTACCTCGACGGCGACAGACTGACAAGGCTCCCTGCGTGGTCTCCGCTCAGCGTCAGTTGTCGAGCTGTCTGGTTCGTCACGGAATCTGCTGGCGAGCGCGACGGGCTGAGTGCGAACGACTAAAGTTGCAGATGAGCGAAGAAATGATGAAGGAGAGCACCCGTGATTGAGCTGAAGACACCCGCCGAGATCGACAAGATGGCGGTGACCGGCCGATTCGTCGCAAAGACCTTGGCCGAACTGTCTTCGATCGCCGAACCGGGCATGAGCATCATGCACCTGGAGAAGCGGGCCCGACAGCTCGTCGCCGATGCCGGTGCCAAGTCCTGCTACTGGGACTACGCCCCCTCCTTCGGCGAAGGCCCCTTCCGCAACGTCATCTGCCTCTCCGTCAATGACGGCGTCCTCCACGGCAAACCGCACGACTACGTGATGAAAGACGGCGACCTGCTGACCCTCGACTTCGCTGTCTCCATCGACGGCTGGGTCGCCGACGCCGCCCGGTCGGTCATCGTCGGCAACGGAACCGATGAAGACCAGCGTCTCATCGACTCCACCTGGGAAGGCCTACAGGCCGGCATCGGCGCCGCCCAGGCCGGGAACCGCCTCGGCGACATCTCGAAGGCCATCGGCGATGTCGCCGACGCTCAGCGCATCCCGGTCAACCTCGACTTCGGCGGCCACGGCCTCGGGCACACCATGCACGAAGATCCGCACGTCGCCAACCGCGGCAAGGGCGGACGTGGCCTCGTCCTCAAGCCGGGCCTGACCCTGGCGATCGAACCCTGGTGGTCCTTCACCTCGAAGAAGCTCAGCGTGGACAAGGACGGCTGGACCCTGCGCCTGGCCGACGGTTCGAACGGCGCGCACTCGGAGAACACGATCGCCATCACCGAAGACGGGCCCAGGGTGCTCACCACCCTCGACTGATCTCCACTCGACCGTGGCTGCGAGGCACTGACGCTGCGGCGTCAGTGCCTCGTGCCAGAATTGCGGTATGTCTTTCACCTGCGCCGAATGCGGCTACTCGACGGTCAAATGGCTCGGGCGCTGCCCGGAATGCCAAGCCTGGGGCACCCTCGAGGAGAAGGGCGCCGGGTCGACGAAGGTGAAGACGAAAGTCAAGAAGTCCAGCGGCGCGAAGTCGATCAACCTGGTCGACTCCTCACAGGCACAGGCCCGGACGACCTACGTCAGCGAATTCGACCGTGTGCTCGGCGGCGGCATCGTCCCCGGCGCAGTGGTGCTGCTCTCCGGAGAACCCGGCGTCGGCAAGTCCACCCTGCTGCTCGACGTGGCCGCCCGCATCGCCAAGTTCGGCACCAAGGTCCTCTACGTCACCGGTGAGGAGTCAGCGGGACAGGTGCGGCTGCGGGCCGAACGAATCAACGCCCTCGAAGACTCCCTGCTGCTCGCCGCCGAAACCGATCTCGGGGCCGTACTGGGCATGATCGAGGCGGAAGCTCCCTCGATGCTCATCGTCGATTCGATCCAGACGCTCGCCTCCTCCGAAATCGACGGCGTGCCGGGTGGAGTCACCCAGGTACGCGAGGTCGCCGCCGCACTCATCCGCGAGGCCAAGGCGAGATCTCTGCCCACGGTCCTCGTCGGGCACATCACGAAAGACGGAACCATCGCCGGGCCGCGGCTGCTCGAGCACCTCGTCGACGTCGTCTGCAACTTCGAAGGCGAACGACACTCGCGGCTGCGTATGCTCCGCGCCGTGAAGAACCGCTTCGGACCGACCGACGATGTCGGCTGCTTCGACATGGAGGAGGACGGGATCAAGAGCCTTGAAGACCCATCGGGGCTCTTCCTCTCCCGCAGCGGAAGCAATCCGCCCGGCACCTGCCTGACCGTGACGCAGGAGGGCAAACGACCGCTGCTCGTCGAGGTCCAGTCGCTCATCACCGAATCAGCCGGCGGGCAGTCCCGACGCTCCGTCTCCGGGGTCGACTCATCCCGAGTGGCGATGATGCTCGCGGTGCTCAGCCAGAACCTCGGCAACCTCAGCCTGGCCAAGAACGATGTGTTCACGGCCACCGTCGGTGGAGCGAAGCTCGCCGAACCGGCCAGCGACCTCGCCATCTGCCTGTCACTGGCCTCGGCCGCGTTGGGACGACCGCTGGCCGCGAAGTTCGTCGGCATCGGAGAAATCAGCCTCTCCGGAGAGATCCGCAACGTACCCAACCTGGGCCAGAGACTCAACGAGGCGGCCCGCCTGGGCATCACCCATGCGATCGTCGCCAGAGGTGCGATGCGCAACGTGTCGACGCCCAAGGACATGGCGATCAAGGAATGCGACCACATCGCCCAAGCCGTCGAAATCCTGCTCAAGCCCAAGGAGTCCTAAGAGGCAGTTGCGGGAAAACTCGGGACTTCTGCCCGAAAATGGCGCATCCTTGGAAGATGACCACGACAGTCTTTCCAGCCATGCGAACCACGGATGGGCAGGCCACGCTCGCACTGCTGGCCACGCTCGGCTTCACCGAGCGGCTGCTCGTCCGCGACGAAGAGGACCCGGAGATCATCGTCCACGCCGAGTTCGCCCTCGGCGAGACCGGCGGCATCATGTTCGGTTCGGTCCGCAACGACGGTTCTGCCCTCGACAATGTGGGCGGCAGCTCGATCTACGTCGTCGTCGACACCGAGCGGGAAGTCGACCGTCTCTACCAGGAGATCGTCGACATGGGGCATGCGATCGTCCGCCCCGTCGCCACGCAGCCTCACGGCGGCAGAGAATTCGACTTCCGCGACCACGACGGAAACTCGTGGGGAGTGGGTTCCTACCGAGGAGCCTGAGACTCAGCCTTAGGAGTCCTCGGGCTCATCGGTCTTCTTCTCCGACTCCCCCGATTCCTTCTCCTTCTCGGCCTTCTCCTTTTCGGCCTTCTTCTCTTCGGCTTCCTTCTTCTCCTTGGCTTTGGTGGCCGCATCCTTCTCGAGCTCGAACTCCGTCGGCTCACTCTTGAGCTCACCGAGCTTGACGACGAGCTCGTACTTGCCGGGAGCGAAGTCCTTGTTCGTCCGGTTGCAGTTCTTATCGACCTGGATGCGATTCCACTTCATCTTCGAGGTCTTCTCTGACTCCGGAGCGAACTCGGTCGACGCCTCGGCGTTCTCGTCCTTGTCGGCCGCGCAGTACTTCGAGGACCAGACGACATCCCCGTCCTTCTTCACCTCGAATTCCTGCTGCTCCGTCCCGACTTCGATGAGGCAGGTGGCATCATGCTTGTTCTCGATGACCATGCCCAGCTCGGGTTCGGCCCCATCCTTGACGCTCTTCTTGTCGATCTCGGCCTTGAGAGCGACCTTGTCATCGGGGCATCGCCCGCTCGCTGCCTTCTCATCGGGCACCGGGGCCTCGGTGTTCTCCTCGGCCGTGGGGCTGGTCTCCGCAGCGACATCGGTCTTGCCCTCGTCATTGCCACCGATGGCTTTGACGATCCCGACGATGCCAAGGATGAGCAATCCGATGACGACGAGCCCGAGCACAGCCAGCGTGATCCGTCGCCGACGGTACACGTGCGCAGGCTGCTTCCCGCTAGACTGGCGGGGCTGCCCGGCACCGTTCTTCGGCTGCGAACCACGATTGGAAGGAGTCATCGCTTTGAGCCTAGGCCGAAGCGTTGGAGCATCCAAATGACACACCGAGCGACCGGCGAAACGAGTTCCCGCGGCACCCGTCCCGTCTTCCCGGAGGTTGCCGCAGAGGACATTCGCCGAGTCCGCAGCACGATCATCTCCTGGTTCGACTCCGCAGCCAGAGACCTGCCGTGGAGAGCACCCGGAACGAGCGCCTGGGCCATTCTCGTCAGCGAGATCATGTCCCAGCAGACCCCCGTCTCCCGCGTCGCACCCCGGTGGCAGGAGTGGATGGAGACCTGGCCGACACCGGCCGACCTCGCGAAGGCGCCCACCGCCGAGGTGCTGCGACGTTGGGATCGGCTCGGCTACCCCCGTCGGGCCCTGCGCCTCCAGGAAGCCGCCCGAGCCATCAGCGAGGAACTCGACGACGAGGTGCCGGAATTGGCCGAAGAGCTCGAACGACTGCCCGGAATCGGTTCATACACCGCTGCGGCAGTCGCCTCGTTCGCCAATGGTCAGCGGACCACCGTCCTCGACACGAACGTCCGCAGAGTCCTCATCCGACTCTTCGCCGGACAGGAGCGGCCGACGGCCTCGCCCGGCCGGGCGGAGACCCGGTGGGCGGCTCAATTCGTTCCCGAGGTCGACCATGTGAAATGGAACGCCGGAGTCATGGAGTTCGGTGCTCTCGTGTGCACCGCCCGGAACCCGAGCTGCGGGCAATGCCCGCTGCAGGACATGTGCGCCTGGAATCGACTGGGCAGACCCGCCTCGGCGACGAAGCCGAAGACGCAGAAATGGGCGGGCACGGACCGGCAGCTCCGGGGTGCGATCATGGACGTGCTCAAGGCCGCCCACGAGGAAGCCGAGGGCACGGACTCCGACGCGGTGTGCATCGACCTCTTCACGGCCTCGACGACCCGGATCGATCCCGAACTCCTCGACGCCCTGGGGACGGCCACCTCGGCGAAGCTGGGGACGATGAGGGATCTGAGCACGGATGCCGAACGAGTCTCACGACTGATCGCCGACCTCGTCACCGACGGGCTGGCGCACCGCCGGGGCGAACTGCTGAGCCTGCCGCGCTGAAACCCGCAGGCCGCCATCGCCGAGGGCTCAGAGGAACTTGATCATCCGCGAATTGCCCAGGGTGTTGGGTTTGACGCGAGCAAGGTCGAGGAACTCGGCGACGCCTTCATCGGTCGAATGCAGAAGCTCGACGTAGACCTCCGGAGAGACGGGGATGCCTTTGATCGGCTCGAAGCCCAGGGAGCCGAAGAACCCGGTCTCGAAGGTCAGGCAGAAGATCCGGTCGACGCCGAGCTGCCGGGCATCGGCGATGAGCTGGCGGATGAGGGCCTTGCCGACTCCCCTGCCCCGGTAGTCGGGCGAGGTGGCGACCGTGCGCGCCTCGGCGAGATCGGACCAGATGATGTGCAGCGCCCCGCAGCCGGCGAGGATCTCCGTGCCGTCGGGTTGCGGGTCGACGACGAGCCAGAACTCCTGCAGCGTCTCGAAGTAGGTCACCGTGTCCTTCGCCAACAGGATGCGATCCTCGGCCAGCGGCGCGACGAGGGCCTCGATGCCTTTGACGTCACCGGTCCGGGCTCGACGCAGGTAGAGGCCACCGGGCAGTCCGTGGTTGTCGTGGTGGTCCCGGGCGATCCGATCATGGTCGAAATCCTCTGCGACTGAGCTCATGACCTCATTCAACACCATCGACGGCGGGCACGAAAAAGCCCGGGGTCCCAGCTGCTGCTGGTCCCCCGGGCCTTCACGACTCAGCGAGTCGAACGGGTGCCTTCGCCAGGCAGCGATCCGATCAGTCGGATCACTCCGATCAGGAAGCCGAACTGCCCGAACCGGTGGAACCGGACGAACCGGCACCGGCCAGCTCGTTCTCGGCATCCGAGTCGCCGTCACCGCTCGGGACGAGGCTCTCGGTCTCCACACCGTCGAAGGTGAACTCTGCGTCCTTGCCTTCGCCGGTCACGTCGACCTTGATGGTCTGACCCCGACCGATCTCCTTGAACAGGATCTTCTCGGAGAGATGATCCTCGATCTCGAGCTGGATGGTCCGACGCAGCGGGCGGGCGCCGAGCACCGGATCGTAGCCGCGATCGGCCAACAGGGACTTCGCCGCATCCGTGAGTTCGACCTTCATGCCCTGGTCGGCCAGACGGGTGTCGAGCCGCTCGAGGAACAGGTCGACGATCTCGAGGATCTCTTCCTTGTTCAGCTGCGGGAACACGATTGTGTCATCGACGCGGTTGAGGAACTCGGGGCGGAAGTGCTGCTTGAGCTCCTCGTTGACCCGCTGCTTCATGCGATCGTAGTTGTTCTTGGTGTCACCCTCGACCTGGAATCCCATCTGAAGACCGCTGGAGATGTCGCGCGTTCCCAGGTTGGTCGTCATGATGATGATCGTGTTCTTGAAGTCGACCTCGCGACCCTGGGAGTCGGTCAGGCGACCGTCTTCGAGGATCTGCAGCAGCGAGTTGAAGATGTCCGAGTGGGCCTTCTCCACCTCATCGAAGAGGACTACGGAGAACGGCTTGCGACGGACCTTCTCGGTCAGCTGGCCGCCCTCTTCGTAGCCGACGTAGCCAGGAGGCGAACCGAAGAGACGCGAGACGGTGTGCTTCTCCGAGTACTCCGACATGTCGAGGCTGATGAGCGAGTCCTCATCGCCGAACAGGAACTCCGCGAGAGCCTTCGCAAGCTCGGTCTTGCCGACGCCGGTGGGCCCGGCGAAGATGAACGAACCGGACGGGCGCTTCGGATCCTTCAGACCCGCACGGGTCCGGCGGATCGCACGGGAGATCGACTTGACCGCGTCGTTCTGCCCGATGATGCGCTTGTGCAGCTCGTCTTCCATCCGCAGCAGACGCGAGGACTCCTCCTCGGTGAGCTTGAAGATCGGAATGCCGGTCGCCGAGGCGAGAACCTCTGCGATCAGGTCCGCATCAACGGTCGCCAAGGTGTCCTTGCCGCTCTTGCGCCAGGCCTCGGTCTGGTCGTCCTTCTCCTGCTGCAGCTTCATCTCGGAGTCGCGCTCCGAAGCCGCCAGCTCGAAGTCCTGAGCGTCGATCGCGGCTTCCTTGCGGTGCCGAGCCTCGAGGATCTGCTCCTCGAGGTCGCGGATCTCCTGGGGAACCGAGAGACGCGAGATGCGCAGCTTGGCACCGGCTTCGTCGATGAGGTCGATCGCCTTGTCCGGCAGGTACCGGTCGTTGACGTAGCGATCGGACATGTTCACGGCCGCAGCCAAGGCACCTTCGGTGATCGTGACCTTGTGGTGGGCTTCGTACTTGTCACGCAGCCCCTTGAGGATCTCGATCGAATGCGCCAGCGAGGGCTCGGGGACCTGGATCGGCTGGAAGCGACGCTCGAGGGCGGCATCCTTCTCGATGTGCTTGCGGTACTCCTCGAGTGTGGTCGCACCGATCGTCTGCAGCTCACCGCGGGCGAGCATCGGCTTGAGGATCGAGGCCGCATCGATCGCACCTTCGGCGGCACCGGCACCGACGAGGGTGTGGATCTCGTCGATGAACAGGATGATGTCACCGCGGGTGCGGATCTCCTTGAGCACCTTCTTCAGGCGTTCCTCGAAGTCACCACGGTAGCGGGAGCCCGCGACCAGGGAGCCGAGGTCGAGCGTGTAGAGCTGCTTGTCGACGAGGATCTCCGGGACATCGCCGTTGACGATGGCCTGAGCCAGCCCCTCGACGACGGCCGTCTTGCCGACACCGGGTTCGCCGATGAGGACGGGGTTGTTCTTCGTCCTGCGCGAGAGGATCTGCATCACGCGCTGCATCTGCTCATGCCGGCCGATGACCGGGTCGAGCTTCGCCTCGCGAGCGGCGGCGGTGAGGTTGGTTCCGAACTGGTCGAGGACCAGCGAACCCGATGGGGTCCCCTCTTCGCGTCCGCCGGCGGAGACGGGCTCTTTGCCCTGGTAGCCGGAGAGCAGCTTGATGACTTCCTGACGGACCCGTCCCAGGTCCGCTCCGAGCTTGACGAGCACCTGTGCTGCAACACCTTCACCCTCGCGGATAAGGCCGAGCAGGATGTGCTCGGTGCCGATGTAGCTGTGGCCGAGCTGCAGCGCTTCGCGGAGGCTGAGCTCGAGGACCTTCTTGGCGCGCGGGGTGAACGGGATGTGCCCGCTCGGCGCCTGCTGCCCCTGTCCGATGATCTCCTGGACCTGGTCGCGCACCTGCTCGAGGGAGATGTCCATTCCCTCGAGTGCTTTGGCCGCCAGGCCTTCACCCTCGTGGATCAGTCCGAGCAGGATGTGCTCGGTTCCGATGTAGTTATGCTTGAGAAGTTTGGCTTCTTCCTGGGCGAGCACCACCACGCGGCGGGCTCGGTCAGTGAACCGCTCGAACATATTCACCCTCCTCGGTCTTGTTATTCTTCTGAGCCTAACGACCTGGGGCACGGTTCTATTGCCCGTTTCGCCATCAGCCGAAACCGTTTGGCTGTGGGCGAAATCCGGTCATCGCAATCCGTGCGGACCCAAGCCGCGTCACAATGTCGTCGCCAAGGTGGTCCGACGACCCCGCGACGAAGAACGGCGACGCCATTTCCGCTCGGAATTCCCCTTCCGAGACCAGTTCTATAGCCATCACATATCGCCTTGTCAAGAAGACACTATTGCCCGCAATTGCGGGAACCGCGGATCGGACCACGGATGGGGCGAACCTAATTCTGGCAAATTCCTGTGACAAAGAACTGACGGTGCCGATTCGTACGAGATTTGAATTCTCATCGTGTGAATGGCCGAGGGGCCAACGGTCGAACCGTTGGCCCCTCGGCTTGGAATGCGGATACTGCGGTTCTCGAAGAAACCGCAATCAGATCCTATTTATCGGCTGCTTCGTAGGCTTCCACGATCTCCAGCGGAATACGTCCGCGGTCACCGAGCTGATACCCGTTCGCCTGTGCCCATTCGCGGATCTTCGCGGTGTCGCGCTTCGGGCCCGCATTCGAGCCCGCACGGCGTCCGCGTCCCCCGGGGTTGGCTACCCGGCGAGCCTTGGCGATGAACGGAGCGAACGTTTCACGGAGCTTATCGGCATTCTCTGTCGAGAGCTCGAGTTCGTATGTTGCCTGGTCGAGGCTGAAGCGCACGGTCTCCGCCGCTTCGGAGCCGTCAAAATCATCCGTGAGAACGAGTCGCATCTCCCTTGCCATGATCACTCTTTTCATAATCAGAGGTTTTTGTCGAAGTCAGCTTAACATCCGTTTGTGTATTACCGCCTAATTCACTAACTTCATGCTCCGAATAGAATTTATCGATCTGCTCGCGTTCGGTGCGGTCAGCGCGAAGAATGTTGCGCATCACGTACCAGAACAGCAGCCCCACGCAGATCGAGGGGAGCAGAGCCTTGATGAGATCCATCATTGAAATCAGCCTTCCTGAACCGTTTCGTCGCTCGAATTCGCAATCGGCTTCGTAAACGGGAAGAGAATCGTCTCGCGGATTCCCAAACCGGTCAGTGCCATCAGGAGGCGATCGAGTCCCATTCCCATTCCGCCGGTCGGCGGCATGCCGTGTTCCATGGCGGTGAGGAATTCCTCGTCGAGCCCCATCGCCTCGTCATCGCCCTTCGCAGCGTCGGCGGCCTGCGCCTCGAAGCGTTCGCGCTGGATGACGGGGTCGACGAGCTCGGAATAGCCTGTGGCGAGCTCGAAGCCGCGCACATAGAGATCCCATTTCTCCACGACGCCCTTCTTCGTCCGGTGCTCGCGCACCAGCGGAGAGGTGTCGACGGGGAAGTCGGTGACGAATGTCGGCGCCCACAACTTGTCCTGGTGGAAGTGCTCCCACAGCTCCTCGACGTACTTTCCGTGGGAGCGGAAGACGCCGCCAAGGTCGACATCGTGTTCGGCCGCGATCTTATCGAGCACCTCAAGACCGGTCTCCGGGGTGACCTCAACCCCGGACTCCGCGGACAGGCTCTCGTACATACTCACCACGGCCCAGTCGCCGCCCAGATCGTAGTCGCTGCCGTCTTCGAGAGTGACCACGAGCGAACCGGTGGCCTCCTGCGCGGCATTCTGGATCAGCGTCTTCGTCAGCTCCGCGATCGAATGGTAGTCCCCATAGGACTGGTAGGCCTCGAGCATCGCGAATTCCGGCGAGTGGGTGGAGTCTGCACCCTCGTTGCGGAAATTGCGGTTGATTTCGAACACGTTCTCGATGCCGCCGACGATCGCGCGCTTGAGGAAGAGCTCGGGGGCGATGCGCAGGTACATATCGATGTCGTAGGCGTTCATGTGCGTCTTGAACGGACGTGCGGCGGCACCGCCGTGCATTACCTGCAGCATCGGCGTCTCGATCTCGACGAAGTCCTGGTCGGCGAAGGTCCGGCGCAGGGAGCTCATCACCTTGGAGCGGGTGAGCATCGTCTCCCGCGCCTGCTCGCGTGTGATGAGGTCGAGGTAGCGCTGGCGGACGCGAGTGTCCTCGGCCAGCTCGGTGTGCAGTCCCGGCAGCGGGCGCAGCGCCTTCGAGGCCATCGACCAGGAGTCGGCGAGCACGGAGAGCTCGCCGCGCTTGGACTTGATGACCTTGCCGTGGACGAACAGGAAGTCACCGAGGTCGACATCGGTCTTGAAGTCGTCGAGGCGCTCCTGACCGACTTCCCGCAGCGAGAGCATGCCCTGGAGTCGGGTGCCGTCGCCGGACTGCAGGGTCACGAAGCACAGCTTCCCGGTCGTGCGCACGAAGACCACGCGGCCGACGACGCCGACGATGTCCTCGGTCTCCTCCCCCGCTTCGAGTCCGTCGTGAGCGGCATGGACCTCGCTCAGCGTGTGGGTGCGGGGAATCGAAACCGGGTACGCCTCGGTCTCGGAGTCCAAGAGCCTGGCGCGCTTTTCCTTTCGGATCCGGATCTGCTCCGGATCGAGATGTTCGGGTGAAAGGTCTGCGTTCTCGGGCGTGTTCGACTCGGTATCTGCCATGGAATCAAGGCTACCGTGCCCTGCCCCACGGGGGAATTCGGAGCCACCGGTCCGGTCGGGTGAACAGCCGCGTGAGCAGCCGAGTGCTCAGTTGCGTGGTCAGCCGACTGCTCAGCCGTGCGCTCAGTCGAGTGCGGCGAGGATCTCCTGGGCCTGGGCGTCGCTGATCCGCCCCAGGCTGAGCGCCTTCGCCGTGGTCGACCGGGCCAAGGCGATGTAGCTGTTGCGGGCCGCCGGGTTGGAGACGCTGAGACTGAACTCACTCAGTGCGCTCAGGTGGGCGGCGACGGTTCCGGTGTCCCCGCGGCTGACCGGTCCGGTCAGAGCCTTGGGTCCGTTCTGCAACGTGTTCGCCACGCTCGCATCGACGAGGGCGGTGAGCACACGCGCAGGATCGTCGACTCCCGCCTCGGCGAGCATCTCCATGGCTTCGCTGATGAT
Source organism: Brevibacterium sp. GP-SGM9 (assembly GCF_047300845.1). Classification (NCBI taxonomy): domain Bacteria; kingdom Bacillati; phylum Actinomycetota; class Actinomycetes; order Micrococcales; family Brevibacteriaceae; genus Brevibacterium; species Brevibacterium sp. GP-SGM9. The sequence continues at coordinate 1,315,211 of NZ_CP178563.1, forward strand.
CGTGATCGAGTGGTTCGAGGCATGCGTGATGGCCGCGTGGTAGAGGGCGCGGTCGGCCTCGGCGAGCTCGATCGGTTCGGCGCCCATCTCGACGACGAGAGCCTCCCCGACCGCGCGGATCGGCGCGGGTGCGGTGACCGCGACCGTGGCCTGACGCAGCCGCGTCAGATCGACCTCGGTACCCGTGAACGACAGCGAGGGATGGAGGGCGATGGGAAGCGCGCCGAGGCGGGTCCCGGCGTCGAGGACATCCGTGCCGTAGCGTCCCGAGCAGTGGACGAGAATCTGTCCGGAGTGGATCCGCCCCAGGTTCGCCAGCCCGGTGACCAGGGATTCGATCTCTCCGTCAGGGACGGCGATGAGCAGCAGCTCGACCCGTTCGGCGATCTCGTCGGGGTCGAGGACGGGTACGCCGGGGAGCATGCTCTCGGCTCTCTCCAGGCTCGCCGCCGAGGTGGCGCTGACCCCGATGACCGCGTGCCCGGCCTGCCGCCAGGCGGCACCGACGCTCGCACCCAAGCGGCCGCAGCCGATGATGCCGATGCCCAGCCGCGGGGCGTCGTCCGGGCTCATCCGCGGTCCTCCTCGGCTGGGCGGTGGGCGGTCGTGGCCGTCTTCGCCTCCGCGTCGAAGCGCTGGCGGGCGATGCGGGTGCGATCGGCGTGCTCGTTGAAGAAGCGTTTGGCCTCATCGACACCCTGGTGGGTGACGCTGGGCATGATCGGGCCCGCGGTCGAATGCACTGACACCGAGGCGAGCCGCAGTTTCCGCAGCAGAGGACCCTGATGGTATTTGAGCGACTGCACGCGCACGTGGGGGACGAAGTCGACCCTCCGGTCGAGCGCCCCGAGGCGGAGGACGAGCATCGATTCGGTCAGCGCGTAGGCCCGCCGCTTCCACACCAGCGGGTCGATGATCCGTGAGGACCGGGGCTGACCATGGAACAGCGCCTCCGCGGCGGGGGCCTGCGGATCCTCGGACTTCCGGTCATACATCGCCGAGCGGATCAGGGTGTCGGCGCTGACGCCTTCTGGCAGCTGCGGATCGGGCAGGGCGAGGCCGACCATGAGCAGCGCCTGGTCGATGTCGCCGACGGGCAGAAGCAGGTTCGAATCTGTCGAGCCGCTCGCGCTGGCGATGTTGTATTCGGCCTTCCACCAGCCGGCCCAGCGCCACAGCAGCGGCTGGTGCAGGCACACGGCCTGCAGCCGATCGAGCGGGATCACCTTGCGTGAGGTGGCGAAGAGGCCGTGGTTGACGGCCAATCCGTTCTCGCTGAGCCGCACGACGAAGTTCGCATTGTCGAGGTTCTTCTTGAACACGGAGAAGGCGGCGAAGATGCCGGGGATGACACCGACGAGCATCGGGATGAATGCTTCGGTGATGCCGAAGGCCAGGAGCACGATGGCGGCGGCAAGGACGAGGAGGACGACGAGGACCGAGATGATGGTCTCGGTCTTGAGCAGTGAGGACACCACCACCCGGTGCACGGGCACCCGGATGATCTCGCCCTCCTTGCCGACATTGGCCGAGAGATTGTACGGCGCCAGCAGTTCGTTGAGACTGCCCTCGGCTTCGTGGGAGACGCCATCGGCCATCGTCCCGAGCTGCTTGCTAAGGCGCACGCCGATGCTCTCATCCCGGCGTTCGGGTACCGAGCGATCGATGCCCGGCTCCGCGGCACCGGCGGCAGCAGCGGTGCCGTCGGTCTCGGCGCCGGCCCCCGCGGCTCCAGCGGCACCGGCAATCCCTGCGGTCCCGGCAGCGACGGAATTTCCCGCCCCAGGCGCCCCAGGTGCCCCTGCTGTCCCGGACTCCCCTGCCGGCGAGACCGACCCGGCACCAGCCTCGGCGCGGGCGGTCCCCTGCTTCTTCGCCTTGACGGCGGCGAGCAGTTCGTCGCGCAGCTCCTCGGCGCGCTTCCTCGCCAGGTACTTCAGGGAGATGTTCGAGTCGGAGCCGCCGGCGACGTCGAAGACGAGCTCGGCCATGCCTAGCATCCGCGGCAGCAGCTTCTGCTGCAGCTCGATGGACTGCACCCGGTCCAAGCGGGCCTTGCGCAGCTTCTTCGACAGCAGTCCGCGACGGTAGTAGATGGACTCCTCGTCGACGCGGTAGCCCATCACCCTCCACGCCAGCCAGCTGATGAAGGCGGTGAGCAGGAGAATGAGGACGATGCCGCCGACCACGGCGAGGATAACGAGCGGATGGGAGCGCAGCCACCCGGCGAACCCGAGGTCGACGCCGTCTCCGGTGGCCAGATCCTCGACCGCGGACTGGACGAAGTTCTGCAGTCCGTAGGCGGCGGCGATGAAGATACCGACGAGCACGGCCAGGCTCTCGAGGATCGGTGTCAGCGGGTGGACCCGGTGCCACACCTCGGGTGCGGCCGCACCGTGCAGGGAGCTGGTGACGGGAGAGTCGCTGACGGCTGAGTTGCTGACCGCAGAGTCAGCGGCGGCAGAGTCGCTGATCGTGGGCTCGGGCTGTTCCTCGCTCATGCTCACAGACCCGCCAGATTGACCTGGCCGAGTCCGGCGAGGCTGTCGCGGAGACGGTCGGCCTCTGCACGGGGCAGGCCGGGGATGGTCGCATCGGTGGCCGCCGAGGCGGTGTGGAGTTTGACAGTGGCCATCCCGAACATCCGGTCGATGGGGCCGGAGTCGACGTCGACGAACTGTAGCCGGCCGTAGGGGACGACGGTGGCCCGGTGGAACATGATGCCGCGGCGGATGAGCAGATCGTCCTCGCGTTCGGCATAGCCGATCGCTCTGGCCTGGCGCAGGGTGATGATGACGATGAAGACGGTGAAGGCCACGAGCACTGCCCAGATCGCATGCAGCCAGGGCACCTCGGCGGTGAAGATGATGGCGAAGACGAGGGCGACGATGATCATCGGCACGAGGATGATGAGACTGCCGATGACCTCCTTGAGCCCGTATTTCGGACTGACCCGGTTGAAGTTCACATCGGCTCCGATTGAGAAGGACAGGTCACGGCTCATGCTGCTTCGGCTCCTGGCGGGTCTTGGGGCGGGATCTCACAGAACCCTTCGACGATCATGCCGACGATCGTGAGGACGGCGGCGGCGATCATTGCGAACAGCATACCTGCCGCCAGATCGTTGCGGATTCCTGGGGCGGAGAGGAAGTAGTATGCGGCATTGCCGACGTACCAGCCGGCGAGGCCTGCTCCGGTCAGGGCGCTGGCCTTGGCCATGATGGCCACCCGAGCCGCCTGCAGGGGGTCGATCTCCTTGGTCCGGTCGCCGTCGTTCCATTTCTTGATCGGCCACCCGAGGACGAGCAGGACGCCTGAGAGAATGAGCATCCCGATGATCGCGAACCAGGGCAGGCCGGGCAGTGCAAAGCCCTGGCTTTCGAGCACCACGTCGACCACCGGCGCCAGCACTGCGCCGATGACGGCCCAGACGGCGAGGGTCCCCGAGGATGTTCTCTGCATGGTTCCCAGTCTGTCAGATCAGGGGTCCGTTGGTGAGGGCAGTTTCGTGATCTCCTGCCCGGAGAGCTCCGCGAGCACCGTGGTCAGCGGACGCCTGCCCGCAGGGGTGAGGATGCTCGTCTGCTCCTCGAGTTCGGCCCAGGGGGCGAGGACGAAGGCGCGTTCGTGGGCGCGCGGGTGCGGCAGGCTCAGCACCGCGGTGTCGAGGATCGTCTCATCCTCGCCTCTCCCGTATCGGATCAGGTCGATGTCGAGCGTGCGCGGCCCCCACCGCAGCTCCCGAGTCCTCCCACAAGCGACTTCGATCCCCTGGGCGACGGCCAGCAGCTCGTGCGCCGTCAGGCTCGTCCTGACCAGAACGCCGAGGTTGTGGAAGTCGTTCTGCTCGACCCCGCCCCACGGGGCCGTGAGGTAGAGCGAGGACCGTGCGGTCACAGTGATCCGCGGGTGCCGGTCGAGAGCCTCGACGGCGAGTTCGAGGGTGTCCTTCGGATCGCCGAGGTTGGCCCCGAGATTGAGGTACGCCTCGGTCTCTGTGGGCACCTCGTCCACGGAGGCGTCCGCATCGCGAGCGCGTGCAACGCTGACGGAGACGTCGGCGAAGCTGCGTTGGATGGGGGCGCTGGGTTTGTGGACGACGACGTCGACCCGCTCGGCGAGGGTCAGGCAGTGCGTGGCGATGGTCTCGGCGAGTGTTTCGATGAGATCGAAGGTGTTGTCCTCGACGATGTGCGCGACGTCCTCGGCCAGCTCCCCGTAGTGGATGGTCTCGGCGATGTCGTCGCTGGCCGCGGCCGCAACCACCGAGGTGTGGAGGGTGACGTCGATGACGAAGTCCTGGCCATCGCGTTTCTCGAAGTCGAAGACCCCGTGGTTGCCGCGCACCCGCAGTCCGCGCAGCTCGATCCGGTCGGGTGCGTGCGGGTGCTTCTGCACGCCCATCAGGCCTGCACCCCGCGGGCATGCTCGGCCACGGCGGCAACGACCCGGCAGGCGATCGCCGAGGTGGCCGGTTCGTGGACGCGGACCGCCCAGGCCCCGGCCTGAGCCGCCAGGGTCGAGATCGCAGCGGTCGCCTGGTCCTTCGCGGCCTCCTCGGCGCGCTTCGGATCCTTAGGAGAGAGCAGGGTGGAGATGAAGCGCTTGCGGCTGGCGGCGACAAGTAGTCGGTGCTCGAGCACCGCGAACTCATCGAGGGCGGCCAGGATCTGCCAGTTGTGCTCGGCGTTCTTCGAGAACCCCAGGCCGGGATCGACGATGATGTTCTCCGTCTTCACCCCGACGGCGGTGGCCCCGTCGATGCGCACACGCAGCTCGGCGATCACCTCGGCGACGACATCCTCGTAATGGAAGGTAGCGGCTGCCTGATCGAGGTAGCCGCGCCAATGCATGAGCACGACGGGGGCCGCGGTCTGCGCGGCCACGGACAGCATCGTCGGATCCGACTGTCCGGCGGAGACGTCGTTGATGATCTGGGCGCCGGCATCCAGCGAGGCTTCGGCGACCTTCGCCCGCATGGTGTCGACGCTGATCACGATGCCGGCGGCGGCGAGCTCTCTGACCACGGGGATGACTCGCCGCAGCTCCTCGGCCTCGTCGACGCGGACGGCTCCGGGGCGGGTGGACTCCCCGCCGACGTCGATGATGTCGGCACCGGCATCGAGGAGGTCGATCCCGTGAGCGATGGCTCGCTCATGATCGAACCAGCGTCCGCCGTCGGAGAAGGAGTCGGGCGTGACGTTGAGGACGCCCATGATCTTCGTGGGTTCGGGATTCGGCATCGGTGTCCACTACCCCCGCAGGATCAGGCTCATCGCTTCTGCTCGGGAGGCGGTCTCCCGCAGCTGGCCGCGGACGGCCGAGGTGATCGTCGAGGCTCCGGGTTTGCGGACCCCGCGCATGGTCATGCACAGGTGCTCGGCCTCGACGACGACGATCGCTCCGCGCGGTTCGAGGTGTTCGACCAGTGCGTCGGCGATCTGCGTGGTCAGCCGTTCCTGGACCTGCGGACGACGGGCGTAGATCTCGACGAGGCGGGCCAGCTTTGACAGGCCGGTGACCTTGCCCTGCTTGCTCGGGATGTAGCCGATGTGGGCGACGCCGTGGAAGGGCACGAGGTGGTGTTCGCACATCGAGTACAGGTCGATGTCGCGGACGAGGACCATCTCCTCGTGGCTGATGTCGAAGGTCACTCCGAGGACTTCGGAGGGATCGCGGTGGAGACCGGCGAAGACCTCCTCATAGGCGCGGGCGACTCGGGCGGGAGTCTCGAGCAGCCCCTCCCGGTCGGGATCCTCTCCGACGGCGATGAGGATCTCACGCACGGCGGCGGCGATCCGCGCCTGGTCGACCTTGTTCTCGTGCCCGGCGGGGGCCGTGCCGAGGCCGGCGGTCACCCCTTCGATATCGGCCATCAGATGCCGTTCCCTCTGTCGTCGTTCGGGTTGATCGGCCCGTTGGGGCCGGTCGGGCCTGTCGGGCCGTCGGGGCCGGTCGGTCCGCTCGGGTTCTCGGGAACGTGCGGACCGTTGACACCGGTGGGGCCCGCGCCCGGGATGTCGGTGGTGTCCACCTCGGCGCCGGTCGAGCCCTCACCTTCGGACTTGCCGTTGGCCGAGGGCGGCGGATCGATCGGACCGCGTTCGGAGACCGGACGATCGTCGTGGGCCAGCCACACCTCGCGGGTGGGACGCTTGACGACATCGGCGAAGATCGCCTCGAGGGCGGCCTGGTCGAGGGTCTCGCGTTCGAGCAGCTGGTAGGCCAGATTGTCGAGCACGTCGCGGTTGTGGGTCAGCGCCCAGTAGGCGTCGGCGTGGGCGGAGTCGACGATGGTCCTGACCTCGGCGTCGATCGAGGACAGGGTCGAATCCCCGTACTCGTCTCCCCCGCCGTAGCCGCGGCCGGCGAAGGGCTCGGACTGGTCGTCGCCGATCTTGACCATGCCCAGCTTCTCGCTCATGCCGTACTGGGTGACCATCTTGCGGGCGATGCCCGTGGCCTTCTCGATGTCGTTGCTGGCTCCGGTGGTCGGGTCGTGGAAGACGATCTCCTCGGCCACGCGCCCGCCCATGGCGTAGGCGAGCTGGTCGAGCAGCTCATTGCGCGTCGTCGAGTACTTGTCCTCGCTCGGCAGCACCATGGTGTAGCCCAGGGCCCGACCGCGCGGAAGGATCGTCACCTTCGTGACCGGATCCGTCTGGTTCATCGCCGCCGCGACCAGGGCGTGACCGCTCTCATGGTAGGCGGTGACGAGGCGTTCCTTGTCGTTCATCAGGCGGGTCCGCTTCTGGGGTCCGGCGATGACGCGGTCGATGGCCTCATCCAAGATCCGGTTGTCGATGACCTTCGCGTTCTCACGGGCGGTCAGCAGGGCCGCCTCGTTGAGCACGTTGGCCAGATCGGCACCGGAGAATCCGGGGGTGCGCTTGGCGATCTGCCCGAGATCGACTTCCTCGGCCAGGGGTTTGTCCGCGGCATGGACCTCGAGGATGTGCTTGCGGCCCTTCATGTCCGGGGCTTCGACGGGAATCTGCCGGTCGAAGCGGCCCGGGCGCAGCAGCGCCGGGTCGAGGACATCGGGGCGGTTGGTCGCGGCGATGAGGATGACATTGGTCTTGACGTCGAAGCCGTCCATCTCAACGAGGAGCTGGTTGAGCGTCTGCTCGCGTTCGTCGTGGCCGCCGCCCATGCCGGCGCCGCGCTGGCGGCCGACGGCGTCGATCTCGTCGATGAAGATGATGCAGGGGGCGTTGGTCTTGGCCTGTTCGAACAGGTCGCGGACGCGGGAGGCGCCGACGCCGACGTACATCTCGACGAAGTCGGAGCCGGAGATCGAGTAGAAGGGCACTCCGGCCTCACCGGCCACGGCCTTCGCGAGCAGGGTCTTACCGGTGCCCGGCTGGCCGTAGAGGAGCACGCCCTTGGGGATCTTCGCACCGACAGCCTTGAACTTCTCAGGCTCGGCGAGGAATTCCTTGATCTCCTCGAGCTCTTCGAGAGCCTCGTCGACTCCGGCCACGTCCTTGAACGTGACGTCGGGGTTCTCCTTGTTGACGAGCTTGGCCTTCGACTTGCCGAAGTTCATCATCTTCCCGCCCGACATCTGGGAGATGAGGAACCAGAAGACAACGAAGATGATGACGAAAGGGATGAGGGTTCCCAGCAGGGACATCAGCCAGGACTGCTTAGGCACCTCGTCGGTGAATCCCTTGTCCGGGCTCGCGGAGTCGACGGCCTTGACGACCTGCTCACCGCGCTGCTCGACGTAGAAGAACTGGACCTTCTTGCCGAAGTCCTGGTCGCCGACCTTAAAGTCCTCTTTGAGGGTGAGGTCGACGCGCTGGTCCTTGTCGACGATCTTGGCCTGCTCGACCTTGTCGTCGCCCAGCAGATCCAGACCCTGTTCGGTGTCGATCTGGCTGAACCCGACCCGGCTGAAGAGCAACGCCCCGATGGACACCACCAGCAGGGCCATCACGATCCAGATCAACGGCCCCTTCGTCGCCTTGTTGAGCAGTGGGCGACGCTTGTTCGACTCGGCCATAAGTCCTCTCAGGAAAAAGATGTGGGCAACCGCTTCAGGCTACCGAGGCTGCCTGGGAACATCCCCCACAGCCTAGTCCCTGTCACCGGTATAGCCCGAATGGGACCGGCGTTGTTACCGGTCCCAGCGGATCCGATTGCGCTCTCGACGTAATTCAGCTGTAGACGTGCTGCGCCAAGGTCGCGACGAAGGGAACGTTGCGATACTTTTCGGCGTAGTCGAGGCCGTAGCCGATGACGAACTCGTTGGGGACGTCGAAGCCGACGTACCTGACGTCGATGTCGACCTTGACGGCCTCGGGCTTGCGCAGCATCGTGCAGATCTCCACGGTCGCCGCCCCGCGGGTGCGCAGGTTCTGGACCAGCCAGGACAGGGTCAGACCGGAGTCGATGATGTCCTCGACGATGAGCACATGGCGGCCGGTGAGATCGGTGTCGAGGTCTTTGAGGATGCGCACGACGCCGGAGGACTTCGTCCCGGAGCCGTAGGAGGACACGGCCATCCAGTCCATCGTCACCGGGGAGTGCAGGGCCCGGGCCAGATCGGCCATGACCATGACCGCGCCCTTGAGGACGCCGACGAGGAGGATGTCCTTGTCCTTGTAGTCTTCATCGATGGCGGCGGCCAGCTCAACGAGTCGTGCGGCTATCTGTTCTTCCGAGACGAGTACCTGGTCGATGTCACTGCCGAGATCGTTGATGTCCACTGCGGTCGATTCTCCTCGTATGGGGTGGGTGTGCCTCCATTATGGGTCACCGACGACCCGCCGTGCCACCGCGGAGGGTCACAGTGTGAGTTCCTCGTCGACCGAACCGGGGGATGCGGCGAGGAATCCGGTCACGCCCATGAGCGTCGAGACTCCGACCATGAACCACAGCGGCACCGCCCATCCCCCGCTGAGACCGAGGAGTCCGCCCACGGCGAGCGGGCCGATGGCGGCGAGGATGTAGCCGGAGGACTGCACGAAGGCGGAGGTGCGAGCGGTCACCGAGACCTCGCGGGTTCGCCCGGTGATGAGGGCGAGTGCGGCCGGGAAGGCGAAGCCGCCGTAGGAGAGGAGGATCGCCCACAGCGCGGGGACCGCGGTCGGGGCCAGCAGCAGGCCCGTGTATCCGATGACGGCGCTGAGAGAGAAGCTGAGGAGGAAGAAGCGCGGCAGGATGCCGCGCATGATGATCTGCGGGGCGAGGAAGCCGCCGGGAATCCCGCCGAGGGTGACGATCGTGAGCATGATGCCCGCGGCCACCGGATCGAGGCCCGCGTCCCGGTAGATCTGCGGCAGCCACCCGAATTGGACGTAGGCGTTGACGGACTGGAGCCCGAAGAACATGGCCATGTACCGGGCCTTGGAGGAGGTGTATATGTGGCGCCGAGGCGACCCTGCGGCATCCGTCTCGGGCGCGCTCGCGCGCAGGTTGGGCACCGATCCGGCCAGTCTGAGCACGGTCCAGGAAAGCAGAGCGCAGGCGGGCAGGAGCACCCAGAAGCCGAGACCGAAGCGCCAGTCCTCGAAGTGTCCGGCGATGGGGGCGGTGAGGAAGGCGGGGAACATCGAGCCCAGGCCCAGCGAGACTGTGAAGGCGGTGGCGCCGAGTCCGGCGCGGTCGGGGAAGCGGGTCTTGACGAACACCGGCAGGATGACGTTGCCCAGCGACATTCCGGCCAGGGCGAGGACGGTCAGCGCGGCGAATCCGACCCAGTCGCCGACGAGCACCCGGGCGCCGACGCCGAGGGTGATGAGCGAGCAGGCGATGACGAGGGAGGTGAAGAGGCCGACCCGGCGCAGCAGCGGCACGGCGAGGAATCCGCAGATCGCGAACACGAGCCCCGGCAGCGCGGTGAGCAGCCCCGTCTGCCATTCGACCAGGGCAAAGGCGGACTTGACCTCGGAGAGCACCGGGCCCAGCGAGGAGGCTGCGGGACGCAGCGAGCAGGCGATGAGGATGAGGGTGAGCAGCGCCAGCGCATCGAGCCCCCGCCCGGTGCGGGGTGCTGCGGTGGGCTCAGTGGTCATGGCCTCATCCTTTCAGACGGTTCGGTGTCGGTTCGCACCCGGATCGGCTGAGGTTCACATCCGGAACTGTGGAGGTGCGCCGGGTATCCCTTCCGAGGCGAGCTTCAATGGTATACCGTTTAAGTGACCGCCTGTCCCCGCTCGAAAGATGCCGCCATGACCCTGCTGACGAACGTCCGCCTGTTTTCCCGTCGGCCCGATGATCAGGCCGTCGATGTGGAGATCGCCGCTGGGCGGATCTCCGGCATCACCGCCTCGGCGGGATCGCCGGTTGAGACTGCCGGCGAGACCATCGACGGCGGGGGCAGGCTGCTGCTGCCCAGCCTCGGCGACGTCCATGCTCATCTCGATTCGAACCGGATGGGTCAGACCTTCCGTCCGCACACCGCCGATGGGACCCTGCACGGGTACATCATGAACGATCGGGAGAACTGGCGCGGCGGCGAGCGCAGCGTCCGCGATCAGGCGGCCTTTGCGATCGGGGCGATCATCGCCTCCGGCGGCACGCGGATCCGATCGCATGCGCAGGTCGACGCCGACTGCGGTCTCGAGCGCTTCCGTGGGGTCCGTGATGCCCTGGCCGATCATTCCGATGTCCTCGACTCGCAGCTCGTCGCCTTCCCGCAGGCCGGGATCGTGTCCGAGAAGGGGGTGCGGGATCTCCTCGATGCGGCACTGTCCGAAGGCGCCGATCTCGTCGGCGGACTCGATCCGCTGCTCTATGATCGGGATCCCGTGGCCCACCTCAACGTGGTCTTCGCTCTGGCCGAGAAGCACGCGGCAGGCGTCGACATCCACCTCCATGAGGGCGGCAGCGCCGGCGTGTTCTCGATGGAGGAGATCGCCGCCCGGACGAAGTCCCTGGCGATGGAAGGCCGGGTGACGATCTCCCACGCCTTCGCCCTGAGTTCGAACCCCGAATCGGAGGTTCGCCGCGTGATCGAACTCCTCGCCGAGGCGGGCATCTGCCTGACCACGGTGGCTCCTGCCAAGAGCGTCCTGCCGCAGACGCTGCTGACAGAGAACCGGGTGGCCCTCGGCCTCGGAGAGGACGGGCAGCGCGACTACTGGAGCCCTTACGGCGACGGGGATCTGCTGCGGCGGACCTGGCAGCTGGCCTTCACGAACGGGTTCCGGGCCGATGCCGCTATCGAGCACTGCCTCGACATCGCCTCCCGGGGCGGCGCCCAGGTGATGGCCGGGGCCAGACCCGACGGCTCCGCACTGACCGAGGATGCCAGGTTCGGGCTGGCCGTCGGCGCCCCCGCGGACTTCATGCTCGTCGATGCCGATACGGTCACCTCGGCGATCATGGACTGCCCGACGGACCGTGACGTTTACAAGGCGGGTCGGCTGATCGCCTCGGGCGGACGGCTGCTCGGCGGGCTGCGCCTGGACTGACGAGGCGAGAGTCTCAGCGGGCCTTGGCGGCGAGCTGAAACCGCAGTCGGGATCCGGCGATGATGACCTCGGTGTCCCCGGGCAGGGACAGCCGGCCCCGCTTTCCGGCTCTGATCAGGGCGGAGAGTTCGGCGATGCGTTGGGCCCCGAAGCTCTGGGCCGGAACGCCGAGGGAGGTCAGCCAGTCGCGCAGCACTCGGGTGAGGATCGCCTCGGGCAGGGCGGTGAGCCGTTCGAAAGGGATCTCGGAGTGTCCGCGCAGTTCGGCTGCGTCCTCCTCGGCGATGGAGTCGAGGCAGTCGGCATCGGTCCGGCACAGTTCGGCGGTGCGGGAGAGGTTCGCGGTGATCGGCTGCCCGAGTTCGGTCTCGAGCCGGGCGAGGAGTCGGCGGGTGCGCACCCGCGCAAAGGACTCGTCCTCGTTCATCGGGTCGTCCCACACGGTGATGTTCTGTGCCGCACACGAAGCGGTGGTCTCGGCCCGGGTCAGGCCGAGCAGGGGACGCAGCAGCGCCCCCGTGCGCGGGGCCATTCCGGCCAGGGACCGAGTGCCGGAGCCGCGCATGAGTCCGAGCAGCACGGTCTCGGCCTGGTCGCTCTGGGTGTGCGCGGTGAGGATCCATCTCGCCCCGGCCCGTGAGCGCGCCGCCTCGAGGGCTGCGTAGCGGACGTCCCGGGCGGCCGCCTCGAGGCCTACGGTGCCGGCGTCGACGGAGACGGTGCTGATCTCTGCGGGCACACCCCAGGATTCGGCGGTGGCGAGGACACGGCGGGCCACCTCGGCGGAACCGGTCTGCAGTCCGTGGTCGACGGTCACCGCGCGGGCCTCGCACTCCCCGCGGCGGTGGAGGAAGGCGCAGGCGTGGAGCAGGGCCATCGAGTCCGCTCCCCCGGACACGGCGAGGATGATGCGTGGCGGGGCACCGGTCCCGGGTCCGACTTCGCTTGCGTTCACCTCGGCCAGCAGGGCGCGCACGGCATTGCGGATGGCGCTGCTGGCGGGGTCGAGGCTCGGACGGCGAGGCGGCGGGCCGGGTGTCTCAGCCGTGGACACGGTCGAGCCACAGGCGTGGGGTCTGGATCTCCGCGCTCGTCGGAAGATTGCGCACCGAGGCGTAGATGGCCGAGAACCCGGTCTGGCCGACCTCGCGGCGGATTGCGCGGACGAACTTCGCCCCGTCGCGGTACTGCGCGAGCTTGAGATTCAGGCCCAGCAGATTGGACAGGAATCCGCCCTGTCCGGCGTCGCGGCGGGCCTCGAACTTCCGGCGCAGCTTCCGCACGCTCGGGATCACTTCGATGCCGACCTCGTCCATGACGACGTCGGCGTGGCCTTCGAGGAGGCTGAGTATCGCCGAGGCCTCATCGAGGGCTTCACGCATGTCCTCATCGCGGATGAGGTCGACCATGCTGGCCTCGCCCTTGACGATCCGGCCGAGGGTGGCGAAGAGATCCGCGACGCCTCCGATCCCGGAGACCTTGAGCGGGGTGGCGACGACGCGGGAGAGCAGGGTGCGCATGTGCTCGCGCAGCCAGGGTGCGGTGGCGAACTGGACCTGGTGGGTCGCCTCGTGGAGGGCCACCCACATCCGGAAGTCACGCGGGTCGACGTTCATCGCCTCCTCGGCGATGAGCACTGCCGGGGCGACGAACATCAGGCGTCCGGTCTCGACGGCGAAGGGGTCGAATTGGCCGAGCACCCTGGTCGAAAGCAGCGAGAGGACTCCGGCGAGTTCGACGGCCGCGCCTTTCGCCGTGGCCGGACCGACCGGGGCCGGCAGGGCACCCGGTTCGACCATGCCGTTGATCGACTGCGCGTTCGCCTTAACCCAGCCGAGCTGGTCGAGGACGAGCACGGAACCTGCGGCCAGGCGCGAGCGCACGTCATCGGCGTGCTCGGGTGTCAGCAGGAAGGAGTCGAGGACGAGGTCCTGGGCGGTCAGCGCATTGTCCTTGAGTCCGGCGACCAGCTGGTCGAGTTCGTCCGGGTCCGGGACCTTCGCGGTGGGCACGAGTTCGCGGGCGGTGCGGGCGGCGAACTTCTCGTCGATGATCATCGGCACCCGCAGTTCGCGAGCACGGTGACGACATCGTCGACGGTCTTTCTGGCTTCCAAGATCCTGTCCTTGTCCACATCGTCGATCTGCAGGGAGAAGACGAGATAGCGCCCTTCGGCGTCGAGCACCCCGCCGGCCAGGGAGGTCACGGTCGAGAGCGTGCCCGTCTTCGCGTGCACGGTGCCGGCGGCGTTCTCGTCCTCGGTCAGCCGCTCGGTCAGCGTTCCTGTCAGTCCGCCGACCGGGAAGTAGCTGATCAGCCCGGCAAGGGAGTCATCGGCGACCACCGAGGCCTGGAGGATCGTCGTCAGGTCGTGCGGGCTGATCCGGTTCTCGTAGGACAGCCCGGAAGTGTCTTCGAGATGGATGGTGCCCAGGTCCAGGGAATCGCCGAGGGCGGCAAGCACCGCTTCGGGTCCGGCCTCGATGCTGCCGGGTTCGCCCTGGGCGATGGCGACCTCGTTGCCGAGCACCTCGGCGACGACGTTGTCACTGTGCACGAGCGCGAATTCGACGATCTCGGAGAGCGTCGCCGATTCCACCTCGGCGAGGGGCTCTGCATTCTCATCCGCGGCCTGATCGCCTGCGTCGCTGCTGTCGGTGACCGTGATTCCGGCCTTCTTCAGCTCCTTCTCGAAGGTGGAGAAGGCGTCCTTGGCGGGCTTGTCGCTGCGGCCGCGCCATGCACGGTCCTTGCTGCCGACGTAGCCGGAGTCGACCATCAGCGGCTGGATCGGGGTGATCACGCCCTTGGCGATGTCCGCCCGCTCCCAGCCGGGACTGAAGTCTTCCCCCGAGTACCGGGACGTATCCAGGTTGAGGGCCACCTCGGCGACGTTCTTGCTTTTCAGGGACTCAGCGGTCTGCTCAGCCAGGGTCTTCAGTCCGCCGTGGCCGTTGACGGAACCGGGGTCGGACTCCCCCGCGGACAGCAGCGGGTCCCCGCCGCCGGTCAGGGTCACCGTGTCGGTGGAGGCGTCGAAGCTCGTCGTGGTCTTCAGCCGCGCCTGACCGCCGATGGTCTCAAGGGCGGCGGCCGCGGTGAGCACCTTCGTCACGGACGCCGGGGTGCGCGCCTTGGTTTCGTCCTTCGCGTAGAGGACGTCATCGCTGAGCCCATCGCGGACTTCGATGCCGAAGCCCTTGACCTTCGCGTCCTTGAGGATCGCGTCGACCTCCTCGGGGATCTTCGTCGGTGTGGGAGCGGAATCGTCGACCGCCGAGGCCGGCGCCGGGACCTCCTTGCCGGTGGCATCGGGGGTGGGCACGGCCTGGACCTCGATGGCGGGGTCGGTGGTGAGGAACCCGGGCATCCCGGGGACGAGATCATAGGCGTCGACGACGGTGTAGGCGCCCAGGGCCAGGACCACGATGCCGGCGGTGACGACGGCGCCTGTCTTCTTCCGTTTCAAACGCGAGCTCCCGTTCTTCTGACCGCATTCCGGTCGCTGTGCTCATCGGTGGTGGGGACTTGTAAGCTCTATTCTAGTGATGCACGCCTAGCTTGAAGGAGCACTATGGAACTCTTGGCCACGATCGAGATCCCGCGCGGTTCGCGCAACAAGTACGAAGTCGATCATGAGACCGGTCGGGTGAAGCTCGACCGCTACCTCTACACGTCGATGCAGTACCCCGCCGACTACGGCTTCATCGAGGACACCCTCGGCAATGACGGCGACCCTCTCGACGTGCTCGTGCTGCTGACCGAGCCGCTGTTCCCCGGCGTGCTCGTCGACGTCCGGCCCATCGGCATGTTCCAGATGGAGGACGAGGCAGGCGGCGACGACAAGGTCCTCGCCGTTCCGGCCGGCGATCCCCGCTGGGAGGGCTTCGGCGACATCGGCGATGTCGACAAGTTCACCCTCGACTCGATCGAGCACTTCTTCACCCGGTACAAAGATCTCGAGCCCGGCAAGTTCGTCAAGGGATCGAGCTGGGTCGGCCGTGAGGCCGCCGAGGCCGAGGTCAACGCCTCGATCGAGCGCTTCAAGGCCGAGGGGCACTGAGGCTCGACACGCCCAGCCGCGACCGCTGAGTCGCGGTTGGCGCAGTGACACCTGCGTAGCGCTGTTCGCGCTGCGACGACCGCCCGGACGTTGAACGTCCGGGCGGTTGTCTGTTCTGCGCCGGCTGTGGGCGCGTCTCGGGTGCGGCGCGGTCGTGGCCTCGGGGTGTGCGGCCGTGGTCTCGATCACAATTTCTTAGGTGAGCCTAATGGGAAGTGTGAGCCAGGTTATGCGATTGTCGAGTCATGAAACTCGATCATGTGTCATTCGCCAGTGAACCCGATGGCTACCAGGCAACGGCCGAGAGGATCTCGGAGCGGCTCGGTGTGGTTCCCTACGACGGCGGTGTGCATCCTCGATTCGGCACCAGAAATCTGATCTTCCCCCTCGCGAACGGCCACTACCTCGAAGTCGTCGAAGCCTTGGAGCACCCGGCCGCGCTGTCAACACCCTTCGGTCAGGCGGTTCGGGCGCGGTCCGAACTCGGCGGCGGCTGGATGGGCTGGTGTGTTTCGGTCGATGACCTCACCGAAGTCGAGACCCGCCTTGAACGCAAGGCAGTCGACGGCAACCGCACACCGGAGACCGGCCTCGAGCTCAGGTGGCTGCAGATCGGAGTCAAGGGGCTCATCGCCGATCCCCAGCTCCCGTTCTTCATCAAGTGGTCCGCCGACTCGTCCCAGCACCCTTCGTCCCACAAGACCAACGGGGCGGTGGCCATCGACACCCTGCAGATCGCCGGCGATCGCGATCGCCTCCGCGACTGGCTGGGCACCCAGGACGCCAAGCCGATTCCCGAGATCCACATCGACTGGTCCGCACCCCACGGCACTCCGGGCATCATGTCGGTGAGCTTCGAGACGCAACACAACGGCCTCGTCACCATCTGAGCCGTCTGAGGTCCGGTTCCGAGGCCCGCAGACCGGGACTCACGCGTCCCTCACTGTCCGCAGCGCCGGAGAACTCAACCCAACAAGCAAGTTCAGGACGATCCGTGCGGGATTCTATAGTCAGATTCCGCACGGATCGTCCTGAACTCGTCTTCAGCGACTGATCCGATCGTCAGACTGCTCCATTCGGCCACATGGCCGGCAGACTGGCATGGTCACTCGCCAGTAGTCTCGTCCTCGAACTGAGTGTCCGCTCCGCCTTCGGCCTCGCCTGCCTTCTTGCGCTTCATGTGCGCAGCGGTGGCCATAGCACCGCCGGCGGCCAGCAGACCCGCACCGCCGCCGAGCAGCGGAAGCGTGCTGTCCGAACCGGTCCACGGCAATTCGCCGCCGTCCGAGCCGCCGGAACTCGAACCTCCGCCGTTCGAGCCTCCTCCGGAGCCTCCGCTCGCGTTCCCGCCGGAACCCGAACCTGAACCGCCCGAACCGCCCGAACCCGAACCGCCGGAGCTGCTCGATCCGCCCGAATTCGATGCCGCGCCTGCCGCTGCGGCATCCTTCGCGCCGTCCTGTGAGCCGGCCTTCGAACCGGTGCTGTCGGCAGACGAACCATCCTTCGACCCGTCGTCACCACCGGATTCGTTCGCCGAGCCGTCCTTGTCGGCCGAGCCGCCGTCGGCACCGTCGGAACCATCCGCATCGGCGTCCTTGTCATCCGGGTCCTCCGGCGGATCGGTCGGGGTCTCGCCGCTGCCCTTGATCACCTGCACGACCGTGGGCCGCGGGAGGGCTGCCTTGCCGCCATCGACGTCGGTCTCGTCGACGTAGTCGGGGAACTGCGAGTGCTGATCGGACCATTCGCCGTCCTCGCCGGGGTGCTGGACGGCGACGAACGCCGAGGCGTAGGAGTCGTGGACCAGCGGCCCGCAGACTTCGGCCTCACGCGGCACGGAGAGGAACTGCTCGACACGTCCGCGCTGGTCACCGTCGATGGTGACCTTGAACAGTCCATCGCAGTAGCCGATGCCGTCAGGGGCGCCGTCGGTCGAGATCCACAGGTTGCCTGCGGAGTCGAAGGCGACGTTGTCGGGGCACGAGATCGGCGAGACCTGATCGACGGGGAATCCCGAGAAGTAGGTCTGATCGCCCTGCTTCGGGTCTCCGCAGACCATCAGCAGGGTCCAGTCGAATTCGGTCCCGGTGTGGTCTCCCCCGCGTTCGGTGATCTCGACGATGTGGCCGTCGCGGTTCTCCGTCCGCGGATTGGCCTCGTCGACTCCGGCCTTGCCTTCGGTGCCGCGGGCGTCGTTGTTCGTGCACGCCACGTAGATCTTGCCGTTGACCGGGTTGGGTTCGACATCCTCGCAGCGGTCCATCTTCGTCGGCCCCACCTTGTCGGCGGCCAGACGGGTGTGCACGAGCACCTCGGCGACGGACATGCCCGCCACCTGCGACTTGCCGCCCTTGATCAGCGGCAGCCACTTTCCGGATCCGTCGAACTCCCCGTCGGAGGGCACGGCACCGGAGCCGTCGATCTCGTCCTTCGGCGAGTTTCCGGTGAACTTCGCGACGAACAGGTCACCCTCGGTCAGCAGGGTGAGGTTGTGGTCGAGATCGCCCTCGACGTACTTGCCCTTCGAGACGAACTTGTAGAGGTAGTCGAACTTCTCGTCGTCGCCCATATAGGCCACGGCCTGCCCGGATTCGGCGATGCGGACATTGGCGCCCTCGTGCTTGAGACGGCCCATGTTCGTGTGCTTGCGGGGTGTGGAGTCCGGGTTGCGGGGGTCGATTTCGACGATCCACCCGAACCGGTTGGCCTCATTGGCGTATCCGGCATTGTTCGTGTCGAAGCGGTCTTCATCGGCCTCCCAGCCGTTGGCCGATTCCTCATCGGCAAGTCCGTAGCGCTTGTCCGCCGCCGAGGTGCCCGGCGCCCGGAAGTAGGAGTTGAAGTTCTCCTCGCCGGAGAGCAGGGTGCCCCAGGGAGTCAGCCCGCCCGAACAGTTGCCCAGGGTGCCCTGCGCCTTGTCGCCGTTCGGGTAGTCCTTGGTGCGCAGCAGATCGGATCCGGCGGCGGGGCCGGTGAAGGCGTATTCGGTGTCGATGAGGAAGCGCCGGTTGTGCTTGCCGTTGACATCGACCTTCCACGGGGACTTCTCGTCGTCGCGGACCAGGTCGATGACGGTCAGGCCGTGGGCGTTGCGGCTGATCTCCCGCTGCGTGGCCGCATCCATCGACTCGGGGTACATGATCGCGTCGTTCGTGTATTCCTGGTTGGCGAAGAGGATCGCCGTGTTGCCGTCGCCGTCCTCGTCGACCTGGATCGAGAGGTAGTCGTTGTTGTAGCCGAACTGGCGGCGCTGGGCCTCGACGCTCTGGTTCTCGGGGTCGAACTTCGGTGCGTCCGGGAACAGGGGGTCGCCCCAGCGGACGATCGGATGCCAGGAGTAGCCGTCGGGGACGATGAACTTGTCGACTTCGTGCTGGACCGGATCGATCGCGGTGAAGTCGAGGCTGCCGCCCGCGGTGCCGGCTGCTGCGGCGGCCTGTGCGCTGGGGCTCGGTGCCGTGGTCACGGCGACGGCGAGCGCACCGGCCGCGGAGACGCCCAGCATGGCGCGTCGCGAGAGCTGGGCTCCCACGATGTCACGGAAGTAGCCGTTGGCGGAGGTGTTGCAGGTGGCCTTGATGCAGGCGTTTCCGCACTTGAGTGCGCAGGTGACGGGGCTTCGCTTTCCCTTCACATGGCCGGCCATGGGCAGAAGTTCACGCATCGATTTTCTCCTCGCAACGGTTCTGGTGAGTCACTCGATCGAGACTTCCAGCGTCAACTTGCCCGGGCGCTACCCGTCGGTGAACCGAGAGTGAACCCCCGCGGAGCAGTAGATTTCGTCAGGGAAACTTTGCCTAAAGACTCAGCGGCGTCGGGCTCGCCGATTTCGTCTATAGCTTCAGCGACTGTCGACGAGGGTGAGCACGCCGGGGGCGAGGAAGCCGACCGCGTCGATGATGAAGTGCGCCCACACGAGCGGCATCAGCCGCCCCCGGCGCATGAAGTACCAGCCGAAGATGAGGCCCATCGCGACGTTGCCGATGAATGGCCCGATCCCCTGATACAGGTGATAGCTGGCGCGGAAGACTGCGAGGCCGATGATGATCGTCCACGGCCCGTACCCGAGCCGGCGCAGGCGTTCGGCGCCGAAGCCGAAGATGATGACCTCTTCGAGGATGCCGTTCTTCGCGGCCGCGAGGAGGAGCACCGGAACCGTCCACCAATGGTCGCCGAGGTTGGCCGGCTGAACCTCGGCGGTGATCCCGAGTGCCCTGCCGCCCGCGTAGACCCCGAGGGTGCCGATGCCGATGATGAGGAAGATCAGCGTGCCCTGACCGAGGTCCCGGACCCGGTGACCGTCGACGCCGAGGCGGGCGCTCAGGTGCCCGGCGCCCTGGTCCCTGGTCAGCAGGTAGAGGGCGAGGGCGACGGGCACCAGGGTGAAGCCGATGTCGAACAGCTGGTAGATCAGGTCGAAGCCGGGCCGCGGGTTCAGCGAGGTGTTGAGCTTGGCCTGGGCATCGCTGATCGGCCCGCGGGTGGAGATGTCGGCAAGCCGGACGATCGCGTAGATCGCCGACTGACCCAGCGACAGCGCCGCAACGAGACCGAGCTCGAACCACAGGCGCTTCTTCTCCTGGGGTTCGAGCTCGGTCATCATGGATCCCACTGTAGCGGCACGGGAGGGTGCCTGAGTCAGTGCTTCGGTTCGTCCTCCGGCCCACGATCCCGTGCATCCGAGTCAGGCGCGTCCGTGCTGGGCACATCAGTGTCAGGCGCCGCCTCGGTGCGGGCGGCCTCGGTGGGGGCCGCCTCAGTGTCCCGGCGCTCCTGCGTCGCGCCGTTCCCCGACGCCGAGGCGGTTGTCGAGGACCGCTGTGACCGTGCGTTCGCGGTCTCGGCGGCTCGCGCCTCGGCGACGTCGAGGACCTGCCCGCGGGCGAGGTTCTTCACGTACTTCTTCTCCGCCCGGCGTTCCTTGACTCCTTCGAGGAGGAGGTAGAGGACGGGGACGAGGATGAGCGTGAGCAGCGTCGAGCTGACGAGTCCGCCGATGACGACGATGGCCAGCGGTTTGGAGATGAACACTCCCCCGCCGGTCAGCCCCAGGGCCATCGGAATGAGCGCGAAGATCGTCGCCGCCGCGGTCATCAGGATCGGCCGGTAACGCAGCCGGGCACCGTGGACGATGGCCGTGCGCAGTTCGACTCCGCGGGCTCGGAAGTGGTTGATGAGGTCGATGAGCACGATCGCATTCGTCACCACGATGCCGATGAGCATGAGCAGACCGATCATCGAGGTCAGACCCAGCGGGGTGTCCGTGAGCAGTGAGAGCGCGATCGAACCCGTCGCCGCGAACGGAATCGAGACGAGCAGGATCAGCGGCTGCAGCAGCGACTTGAAGGTCGCGACCATGATGACGAAGACGATGAGGATCGCCGCGAGCATCGCCAGACCCAGCTGTGAGAACGCCTCGTTCTGCTCCTGCGTGGCTCCGCCGGTGTCGACGGAGACCGAATCGGGCAGATCGAGCTCGTCGAGGGCACTCTGCACGTTCGTCGACACGGTGCCCAGGTCATCGCCCTCCGGCGTCACAGACACGGTGGTCGAACGCTGCGAATCCGTGTGGCGGATCGTCGGTGCGGTCTTGACCTCCTTGACCTCGGCTACGTCATCGAGCTTGATGAACCGCGGTTCCGCGGTCGGAGCTGGCGCCCCGGCGTTGGCTCCGGGATCGGCCGCAGCGCCGGCACCGCCACCGGCGCCTCCTGCACCCTCGGCAGCACCTCCGCCTGCACCCCCGGCCGAACCGGCACCGCCGGCTCCACCCGCGGCACCACCGGCGTCGGCAGCACCCGCGCCACCGGCCCCGCCGGCTGCACCCGCGTCGCCGCCGGCTCCGGTGTCACCGCCGGTCGGCGTCGTCTCCTTGGGCTTGCCGGGGATCTTGAGATCGCGCAGCTTCTCGACGGTGTCGGCATTGCGGTCGAAGAGCAGCACCGAATGCGAGACATCGTCGATGACGACCTCTCCGAGGTTCTGCCCATGCATCGCCCGCTGCACGTACTGGCCGATCGAGGCCTCGGTGAGGTTCTCCTCGGCGGCCTTCTTGTGGTCGACCTTGACCTCGATGACGGGCTGGACCGCCTCGACATCGCTGGTCACCGACTGGGCGCCGTCGATGCCTTCGAGTTTGTCGGTCACCTCGTTCGTCGCGTCCTCGAGCTCCTTGGGTTCCGAGGCGGAGAGCGTGACGTCGATGGTCTGCGCACCGGGTGCCGAGGTCTGGCTCTGCACCTCGACCTGCCCGACGTCCTCAAGACCGTCGAACTCATCCTGCAGCTGGTTGGAGATCGACTCCGCGGAGACTCCGGACTTCGAGTTGACGATATAGGTTCCCGTGATCGAGGAGTCGTCGGTGAACCCGAAGGTGGTGCCGCCCAGGGACAGCTGGTAGTTGTCGACGTCGCCGTCGTCTTCGAGGATCTTCTCCACGGGTTCGGCCTGCTTCGAGGCTTCCTCGAGAGAGGTGCCCGGATCGAAGGTCTGGGAGACCTGCAGGGAGTCCTGACCGGTGTCGCCGAAGAGCTCAGTCTTCAGCTGCGGGACCATCGCCCCGGTGCCGATGAGGATGAGCACTGCGACGAGGATCATCACCACCGGGTGTTTGGTGGAGAAGCCGATGACCGGCATATAGGTCTTCTGCAGCCGGGTGACCGGCGAGCGCATTCCGGCGAGTTCGTCGACCTCGACGGTGCCGTCCTCGCTCTCGCCGTAGCGGGGTCCCTCGGTGGCCACAGTTCCCTGGCCCGGCACCGAGGCGGTCGTCTCAGCGCCCGTGGGCGCGCCGATCGAGGCAGTCGCCCCGGTCGAAGCCGCGGCCCGCGCATCCGACGTGGACCGCGCGTCCGAGGTGGACCCCGCACCCGCCTCGGCGCCGGTGGAGGTCTCATCGTGTCGCCCGGTGGCGAAGATGCTGTGCTTCTTCTCCGCCTTCTTCGCAGCTTTCCTCTCGCTGCGCCACTCGGAGAGCATGGACTTCCGGTCGCGACGGATCTCGGCCTTCTCCGCACGGGTGAGCTTGACCTTGGCCTCACGCTGGCGCAGGAACCAGTAGGCGAGCACCGGCACAATGGTCAGCGCCACGAACAGGCTCGAGAGCAGCGCGATCGTCGCGGTCAGGGCGAAGGGCCGGAACATCTCCCCCGTCTGCCCGGACACGAACGCCAGGGGCAGGAACACGGCCACGGTGGTCAGGGTCGAGGCGGTGATGGCGCCGGCGACCTCGGAGACCGCGGCGAGGATGTTGGAGAATTTGTCACCACCCGAGGCATGCCGTCGTCGGATCGCCTCGATGACGACGATCGAGTCGTCGACGACGCGGCCGACGGAGATCGTCAGCGCGCCGAGGGTGAGCATATTCAGCGTCTCCCCGCCCATCCACAGACCGATCAGGGCGATGAGGAGGGAGAGCGGGATCGAGATCGCGGTGATGATCGTCGCCCGCACGGACAGCAGGAAGACGAGGATGACGAGGACGGCGAAGATCAGCCCCAGTCCGCCCTCGTTGAGGAGGTCGTGGATGGACTGCTCGATGAACGGCGCCTGGTCGAAGGCGGAGACGAACTCAGTGTCATCGCCCATCGACTTCTCGAGCTCGGGCAGCTTATCGGCCACCGCATGGGAGACGTCGACGGTGTTCGCGTCGGATTCCTTCATGATCGAGATCGACAGGGAGGGCTGTCCGTTGGTCCGCGAGATCGATTCGATGGGGGCGTCGACGAGTTTGACGTCGGCGACGTCGGAGAGCGTGATCGGGTCGTCCTTGCCGCTGACCACGAGGTCCTTGATGGCATCGACCGAGCGGATGCGGGTGCCGACCTCGACCGGGGCCGTGCCGTCGTCGCCGTTCAGTTCGCCCGCCGAGGTGGGGACGCCGTTGGACTGGAGGATGCCGGCGATCTCGTCGAGGCTGGCGCCTTCGTCTTCGAGGTCGTCGCGGCGGATGGTGATCTCGACCTGTTTGGTCTTCTGCCCGGAGATCATCACCTGGGAGACGCCGTCGATCTTCTTCAGCTCGGGTTCGGCGATGTCGTCGAGGTTGGAGGCGAGCTTGTCCTCATCCGCCTCGGAGGTCACGGACAGGGCGACGACGGGGATGTCGTCGGTGCCCATCATGTTGACATCGGGTTCGACGCCGTCGGGCAGCTGAGGCTGGACCTGGGCGACCGCTCGCTGCAGAGCCTTGATGACATCGTCGGAGTCGTCGCCGTACTTCGTACTCACGGTGATCTGCGCACTGCCCGCCGAGGCGGTCGAGGTCATGTCCTCGACCTCCGGCAGAGCCGTCAGGGCACCTTCGAGCGGGTCGATGACCTCGGATTCGACGGCCTCCGGAGTGGCTCCTTCGTAGGAGGCGCTGACCGTGGCCTGTGGGTTCTCGAGGGAGGGGAAGAGCTCCTGCTTGAGGGCTCCGGCACCGATCACACCGAAGATCACGGCGACGACGGAGATGAGTGCGATGAGTGCGCGGTTCTTCAGGCTCAGGCGGGTCAGAAAACTCACATGGGGACTTTCTCTTCGAGGGGCCCGGCGCCGCTGACACGCGCCGACTTCACCATCCTAGTGAGTGTGAGGTCCACGGCACATGAGGATAACCTGAATTCTCGACGTCCCTCAGTCGGTCTGAACCCGCACCCGCGGACGCGTCTCGCGGCCGGTGAACCACACCCCCGCGGCGATGAGGCAGAGCGCCCCGGTGAGCACGAACGCCCACGAGTAGTCGAAGTGGTCGACGACGGCTCCGGCGATGACCGGGCCGAGGATCGCCCCGCCGTCGAGGGCCATCTGATACTTCGAGAGCACCCGTCCGCCCTTGCGGTCACGGCCGATGACATCGGCGACGGTCGCCTGCTGGGCCGGGTTGGCCAGGCCGGAGCCGATGCCGGCGAGGACGGAGAAGACGAAGAACAGCCAGATCGAGTCGGTGAAGGCCAGAGCTGCGGTGGTCACGCCCAGGCTGAGCAGCCCCCATTGGATGAAGGGCTTGCGACCGTAGGTGTCGGCGAAGCGGCCGACCACGGTCACCGCCGAGGCGTTGCCGATGGCGAACATCGTCAGGGCCAGACCGGCCACTGCGGTGTCGGCTTTCAGCGCTTGGATGGCGAAGAGCGGGTAGATGGCGACACGGATGCCCATGGCCGACCAGCCCTGGACGAAGGCAGAGAGCAGTGCGGACCGGTAGGCGGAGTCCTGCCATGCCTGGCGGAAGGTCATGACCTTCATCTGCTTTTCGTCCTTCGTCGCTTCGAGGCGGGCGCGGCCCGATTTCGTCGAGGAACCGAAGGATGCGGTGGAGGCGAGGAAGATGCGCACGACGATGGCGGCGATGACGAGACCGACCGCGTAGATGATGAAGGGGATGCGCATCCCCCAGCCGGCCATCGCCCCGCCGAGCACGGGGCCGGCGATGTTGCCGACGAGGAAGGCGGTGGCGTAGGTCGAGGAGGCTTTGGCGCGGGCGTCGACCGGGGCCAGGCGGATGATCAGCGCCATCGCAGAGACGCTGAACATCGTCGACCCGATGCCGCCGAGTCCGCGGAAGATCAGCAGCTGCCAGTAGTCCTGGGCGAAGGCCACGGCGCCGGTGGAGGCGGCGACGATGAGCAGACCGGTGATGTAGATGCGACGTTCCCCGAAGGCGTCGACGAGGCGGCCCGAGGTGGGTGAGAAGACGAACCGGAAGAAGGCGAAGGAGGAGACGACGATGGTCGCGGCGGTGACGCCGAAGTCGAAGCTCGCAGCGAACTGCGGGAGCACCGGGGCGATGATCCCATAGCCCAGCGCCACGATGAAGGCGGCCGCGACGAGGACGTAGATCTGCTTCGGGAGTCTGCGATCATCTTCCGTGGCTGCGTCGGTGGGGTTCGCGTCCGGGCCTGTCTTCTCGTTCTCCTCGCTCACAGCGTATCGAGGAACTGTTCGGGCTCGGGCAGGGGGCGGGTGCTCGTCTGCAGGCGCTGTCGGTAGCGGTCCGGGATCGCACCGATGTAGAACCAGCCCATGAGCAGTTCGTTCGCCTCCAGTCGGTGCAGACGCCGCACGGACGGTTCGTTGGTGAGGTTGCCCGAGCGCCACATGACGCCCCAGCCGGCCTGCCACAGGGCGAGTTCGAGCAGGTGCCCGGCTCCGGCGGCGACGGCGTGCTGTTCCCAGTCGGGGACCTTCGGGTGGTCGGACGATGAGGAGACGAGGGCGAGGATGAGTTCGGCTCGCAGGGGCTTCTCGTTGATCTCGCCGGGTTTTCTTGTCACTCCGGCCGCTTCGTCGAAGGCCTCGCCGAGGCGGATGCGGTCGTCCCCGCGGATAATGAGGAAGCGCCAGGGGCGCAGTCCCTTGTGGTCGGCGACCGAGGAGATCGTGCGGATGATCTCCCGCAGGTCCGCATCGTTCGGGGTCAGGGATTCGACCTTGGAGATCGAGCGGCGGGCGGCGATGGCGCTGAGCACGGGGTCGGCTGCGATGTCGATCGCAGTCGGCGTCGAATAGTCGGGTCCGCGTGAGCCCGCCGAGGTGGCCGAGCCGTGTCCCTGATCAGGCGCGGTATCGGTCGCGCCCGCCTCGGCGCCGCCGTGGACCGTGGTGCTCTCAGATTCCGCGGCGAGCTTCTTCGCCCACGTCCCGGATTCGCCGTCGAGGAAGTGGGCGCGCGCCCGCTCCTTGGCGAGCTTCCGCGCCGCCTTCTCCTTCGGACAGTCGGACTTCCTCTTCGAGCCCTTGTCCTTGTGCTTGCCCATTCACCCCACCCAATCCGCAAAGGCCTCCCGTGCGCGGGAGAGCTTCGGATCAATGATGACACGGCAGTAGCCGTTGTCGGGGTTCGCGGTGTAGAAGTCCTGATGGACCGCCTCGGCGGGGTAGAACGTCGAGAGCGGTTCGAGGGTGGTCACGATCGGAGAATCGAAGAGTTCCTGCGCCTGCGTGATGGCGGCGGCGAAGCGCTCCTTCTCCGTCTCGTCCCGGTAGAACATAGCCGAGCGGTACTGGGTGCCGACGTCGTAGCCCTGGCGGTTGAGGCTCGTCGGGTCGTGGCCGGTGAAGAAGAGTCCGAGGATGACGCTCTCGGGGACCACGTCGGCGTCGAAGGTGACCTGGAGCGCCTCGGCGTGGCCGGTGGTCCCGGAGCAGACCTCACGGTAGTGCGGGTCCGGGGTGTGACCGCCGGTGTAGCCGGAGATCACCGAGGTGACTCCGGTGGTGCGCTGGTAGACGGCGTCGAGGCACCAGAAGCAGCCGGCGCCGAGGGTGAGGGTACGAAGATCGCTCATATTTCCTACAACGATGTGCGCGTGCGCTTATTCCCGGAGCACCGACATCAGGACTGGCTCACATCACCATGGCGCTGGGCAGGGAGAAGCCGAGTTCGGCCGCGGCCTGCTGTGTCGAGGGCTGATTCCAGAATCGGGCGACCGAGGTGTTCGTCGCCAGGGAGCGCATCTCGGCCTTGTCGAGGAACAGGATCCCGGACAGGTGGTCGGTCTCATGGGCGACGATGCGCGCCGACCAGCCGGTGACCAACTCGGCGAGGGGATTGCCGTCGAGGTCGAGACCTCTCAGGTCGATCTCTCGGGGACGGGCGACGACGGCCTGGTAGCCGGGGATCGACAGGCAGCCTTCGAAGAAGGCGACGTCCTCGGAACCGGCACGCTCATACTCGGCGTTGAGGACCACGCGCAGGGGCATGGGGTGGCGCTGCCGCACCTTCGCGACCTCGGGGTCGAGGCTGCCGGGGTCCTCGGCGACGAACATCGACAGGCCGATGCCCAGCTGTGGCCCGGCGAGGCCGACGCCCGGGGCTGCGAGCATGGTCGCCCGCATCACCTCGGCGAGTGTCGCGAGTTCGCCGTCGTCGACCTGCCCGTCGAAGGGGCGGGTGGGCGAGCGCAGGATCGGGTCCCCGGCCTCGACGATCGGGGCCACTCCCCCGTTGTCCGCCGCGGCGGTCAGCACCGAGCGGATCTGGGCGGCGATTCGAGTGTCAGCGTCGTTCATGTTCTGCTTCTTCGTGTGTTCAGACGGCGCGGGCGACGATGAGCTCGGCGTGCTTGAGCAGCGGTGCGTCGATCATCTTGCCCTCATAGGCGAAGGCGCCCTTCTCGGTCCGCGCGAGTTCGAGGACGGCGTTCGCCCAGGTCAGCTGCTCCTCGCTGGGGCGGAAGGCCTCGCGGACGACGGGCACATGGTTGGGGTGGATGGAGACCTTGCCGCTGAAGCCCGACTGCACGGCATCCTCGGACTCTTCACGCAGTCCGTCGAGGTCGGGGATGTCGGCCCAGATCGAATCGAGGGCGAACTTCCCGTGGGCGCGGGCGGCGAGCAGGGTCGAGTTGCGGACGTGCTTGGCGACGTCGCGGTAAGTTCCGTCGGCCTTGCGGGAGGATCCGCCGCCGAGGTCGGCGATGAGGTCCTCGGAGCCCCACATCAGGGCGTAGGCGTTGGGGGCGGCGGCGATCTCGGCGACGTTGATCGCGCCGAGTCCGGTCTCGATGAGCGCGATGACCTGGTAGTCGGAGAGGATCGTCAGGTCGGAGGCGTGCTCGGACTTCGGCAGCATCACGGCCGTGTAGTCGGTGCGGGCGAGCATCCGCAGATCCTCGCCGAGGTGCTCGGAGTCGCGGGCGTTGACGCGCACGACCGTGCGGCTGGGGTCGAGGGGATAGTCGATGATCGCCTCGCGGGCGGCGGCCTTGTCACCGTCGTTGACGGCGTCTTCGAGGTCGAGGATGACGATGTCGGAGCGTTCAGCGGCCTTCGTGTACCGGTCGGGGCGGTCGCCGGGGCAGAACAGCCAGGCGGGTTTGAAGTCGAGTGCCATCGTGGAGCTCACTTTCCGTGTGCGGTGTCGTCGGTGCCGGGCTTGGCGTGGGACGAGTCGAACATCATGGTCTGGCGGACGGCCTTGGCCACGAGCGTGCCCTCCTGGTTGTAGCCGCGGTGTTCGAGGGTGACGATGCCCTGACCGGGGCGCGATTTCGAGGCCCGTTTGTCGAGGATCGTCGTCTCCGCGTAGAGGGTGTCGCCGTGGAAGAGCGGGGCCGGGAAGCTCACCTCGGAGAAGCCGAGGTTGCCGACGATGGTGCCTTGGGTCAGCTGGGTCACGGAGAGTCCGATGAGGGTGGCCAGGGTGAACATCGAGTTGACGAGTCGCTGGCCGAAGGGTTCGGTCTCGGCGAAGGCGGCGTCGAGGTGGAGGGCCTGGGTATTCATGGTCACGGCCGTGAACCAGGTGTTGTCCGCCTCGGTGATGGTCCGGCCCGGGGCATGCCTGTAGGTGGCTCCGACTTCCATCTCGTCCAGCCACAGACCCCGTTGTTCGATGACCTTCTCGCTCATGTGTCTCTCCTCACTCGTCGTGATTCGAGCTTATCGCCTGTGCCGGGAGGTCTGTGAACCCGGGGCGGCTTCGGTAGCCTCGGTGACTATGACCATCACGCGCAGACTGTTCGTCGTCGCCCACCCCGAGTCCCGGCATCACGTCGAGGGGCGCGTCGGCGGATGGTACGACTCGGAACTCACCGAGCGCGGACTGCGGCAGGCGGACGCGATCGCCGCGGAACTGCGGCGGCGCATCCCGGCGAGCACCTCGGCGGAGGTGTTCTCCTCGGATCTGCGCCGGACCTGGTCGACCGCCGAGGCGATCGCTAAGTCCCTGGGCGCCGTTGCCTCAGCTCTTCCGGGCCTGCGTGAGAAGTCCTATGGAGTCGCCGAGGGGCGGGAGCAGTCGTGGCTCGATGAGCGCTTCGTGTTCCCTCCCGTGCCCGAGGCCCCCTTCGACCATGGCCTCCGCCTCGACCATGTCGAAGGCATCGACGGAGCGGAGACCAGGCGCGAGGCAGGGGCACGGGTGTACGCGGCAATGGACAGCGTGCTGGCGCGGCCGGCGACTGAGCAGGTGGTCGTCACGCATGGGTTCGCGCACTCCTTCGTCGTCGGCCGGTGGCTCGAGCTGCCGCTCGAGGCGATGGGTCGGGCGACCTTCGCGGCCACCTCGGGGTGCATCACCGAACTGAACGAAGACGATGTGTTCGGCAATCGGACCCTGCGGTCGCTGGCTGCGGTGTACCACCTCGGCGATCTTTGATGTGGTTCGTCTTCGAGTGGAGCACCTCCGATGCTCAGCCAACTATCTCGGCGTCGAAGACAGTGAACGCGGAGTTCCAGCCGTCGTAGGCGCTCGCATCGGTGCCCGAATCGTTGGGGAGGCCGATGACGGTGAAGGTCATCCGCGTCGACTCGGCGTCGGTCTCGTCGAAGACGATGCTGACGAGCGGTGCATCGTCGATGTCCTCGGGACTCCCCCACGTGAAGTCGAGCCGCCGAGGCTCCTCGATGCGGCGATACCGCCCGGCGGTCGGGAACTCCTGACCGGTGTCCGGGATGCGCATCGTGTAGGTGTAGGTGCCGCCGACGCGCAGGTCCACGCTCACCGATTCTCGCGGGGTGACGAGGGTTTCGGGGTGGAACCAGCGGGCCATGACGTCCGGGTTCGTCCAGGCTTCCCACACGCGGTCACGGGGCGCGGCGAAGTCCCGGACGATGGTGAAGCTCGGCTGGTCGGCGGGCGTGGTGTCGGTGGTGGTGTCGGTCGTGTTCATGATGGTTCTCCTCCTTGAGTCGATCATTCTTCCGCTGACGAAGTGGTCCGGTCACCGCCGGGGCCGTCCTCGGCGAGGACCGTTTCGAGGTTGTCGAAGCGCTGCTGCCATTCTTCGTGCGCCGCGAGCAGCCACTCGGTGGCGCCTGAGAGATGATCGGCGTTGAGTGAGACGATGCGCCGCTGCGCGTGCTTCGTCCGGGTGATGAGTCCGGCCTCTTCGAGGACCTTGAGGTGCTGGGAGACCGCGGGTCGGCTGATCGGCAGTGGATCGGCCAGCTCTCCGGAGCTCAGTTCTCCGCCGCGCAGACGATCGACGATCGCCCGTCGTGTCGGATCGGCGAGAGCCCCGAAGACGAGGTCAAGATCCATTTAACCACTTCCTTAATTAAGCAATTCCTACATTACATCTTCGCGGGCAGGAGTCAAGGGCGGGTTCACCTCCCGCTCCCCCGCCAGTCATGAACGCGACTAGGCTGGGGGTGTGCCGCTTCGGCCCACCCGCTTACTCGAGGAGAGAGATGGATCGCGATTCGATCGACTGCTGGCTGACCGACATGGACGGCGTCCTGGTCAAGGAGAGCAATCCCCTACCCGGTGCCGCCGAGCTGCTGGCGCAGTGGCGGCGGGCCGACATTCCCTACCTGGTGCTTACGAACAATTCGATCTACACCGCCCGTGACCTCTCCGCCCGGCTGCGCTCAAACGGACTCGACGTACCCGAGGCGAACATCTGGACCTCGGCGATGGCGACCGCGGACTTCCTGTCCAACCAGGTCGAACACGGCACCGCCTACGTCGTCGGCGAGGCGGGTCTGACCACGGCGATCCACGAGACCGGCTTCGTCATGACGGAGAGGGATCCGGAGTTCGTCGTCGTCGGCGAGACCCACTCGTACTCCTTCGAGGCGATCACGAAGGCGATCCGGCTGATCCAGGGCGGCTCCCGCTTCATCGTCACCAACCCCGATGCCACCGGCCCGAGCCCCGAGGGCATTCTGCCCGCCACCGGAGCCATCGCCGCCCTGATCACGAAGGCCACGAACCGCGACCCCTACGTCGTCGGCAAGCCGAACCCGATGATGTTCCGGTCGGCGCTGAACAAGATCGGCGCGCACTCGATGAGCACCGCCATGATCGGCGACCGGATGGACACCGACATCATCGCCGGTATGGAGGCGGGCATGCATACCGTTCTCGTCCTGTCCGGAATCTCATCCGCCGAGGATGTCCGCCACTTCCCGTTCCGCCCCAATGAGATCGTCAACGGCGTCCACGAACTCCTCGACGTTCCCCTCGATCAGCGCGAGGCGCTCGGCCCCGATGTGACCGGCTCGGCCTGAGCAGGCGCGGCCTGAGCGGTCGCGGCGGGATGCCCGAATCCACCTCGGCTGAGACGCCGCCTCCACGGGCGCGGCCTCCGTCGTACCAGCCAGCCCACACGGTTCTCCCGCCGAGAAACGGGGTAAGTATCGAAACACTGAATTAGTGCACGCCACTCCCAGCCAAAACGGGCTCAGTGTCGAAACACGCATGTGTACACCCGCGATTCGACACTCAACCCGTTTTCAATGATTGGCCTCAACCCTCCAGCTCAGCCTTGACCAGAGTTTTGATGACGTTTAGTACCGTTTGATTGAATTTGGCTTTCATCATCGACATACTGATTTCATGTTCCAGGTACTCACTGCGCAACAGCTCCGCGAGCTGGGCATGTCTCGAGCCCATCTGGCTGAGTCCGAGCTTTGCTGCCTGCACAAGGTGAGACGAGGCCACTATGTGGTCACTCGCAGATGCAATCGAGGTCACCATCAAGCGATTGCTCATCTGTCCAGCGACGAAGAGACCACATTTCCCACGGAGTACGGCGACATTCGGGACCGGGCGGAAGCGCTTCGCCTGCAGATCGCCTGCCGCCGCGATTCGCTTCCGCCCAACGCCGTGTTCTCACATGTTTCGGCCGCACTCATTCACAACCTCGATCCAGTTCTCACTGGAACGTCGAAAGTCGAGATCTCGCGACAGTCCCCCACCCGAAATTACAACGGGCTCTACAGCTACTCCCGTGCACTCTCCGCCGGGGATACGACAGACGAGTTCGCCTATCCGGCGACGACTCTTCCCCGCACTCTGGCTGACTTGGCACTCGATCATGCACTCGAAGTCTCCGTTCCACTCATGTCACAGGCACTGCACGCCGGCACCGTGACACCCTCTGACATCGAGGCGTTCGTGGCGCTCGGCCGACGTGGCCGAAGACGAGCCAGACTCGCACTCGAACTTGCCGACGCCCGACACGAGTCGCCTTCTGAAGCATTCTGCGCAGTGAAGTTCTATCGGCATGGGATCACCGGAATGGTCCCTCAGCTCGACGCTTTGACCGAGTCGGGCGAGTTCATCGGTCGCAACGACTTTCGCCACAAGAAGGCCCAAGTAGCAGTCGAAGTCCACGGAGTCGGCAAGTTCTACCTCAACTCGAATGGTCCCGACGAGGCTGCGAAAACGAGCCATCAGCGAAACATGGACTTGCTCAATGCCGGCTTCACGGTGTTCAATCTGAGCTTCGGCGACCTGTTCCGGGGCCGCGGATATTCGCCGAGATCAAGCGCAGCATTGAACGGGCTACCCGCACGTTTCCGCCGAAGACAGACTGAGCGTCGAGACACTGGCTCGCCGCAATCCCGCCCGCCCAAATCGGGTTGAGTGCCAAGAAACACATGTGCACACCCGCACTCCGACACTTAACCTGTTTCTCGCGAGCATCACCAGGTGCGAGGCCGCCTCGGTGGGCGCTTCCTACTGCAGTGCCGAGGTCAGGCGCATCGCCGATTCCATGTACCGGCGGATGAGTGGACGCTTCTCCCACTCCTCGAGAGAGAGCTCAGGGCTGACCCGTTGGTAGTCGGCGATCACCTCGTTGATGTCATCGACGAGGTCCCCGCCGGTCGTCAGCAGGCTGATCTCGTAGTTGAGGCCGAAGGAGCGCATGTCCATATTCGATGAGCCCATCACCGCGTACCTGTCGTCGACGACGAAGCACTTCGTGTGCAGAACCTCGGGTTTGGGGAAGAAGAAGATCCGCACCCCGGCCTCGAGCAGGGACCGGTAGTAGGAGGATTGGGCCCGGTCGACCATGAACTGGTCGGCCTCCTCGCTGACGTAGAGTTCGACGTCGACCCCGCGCCGGGCGGCCGTGACGACCGCGGCGAGCAGGGACTCATCGGGCACGAAGTAGGGACTGACGATCGCCAGCCGCTTCTGCGCCAGATACATCATCGAGGTGAAGACCTTGAGATTGGGCTCGGTGGTGAACCCCGGCCCGGAGGGGATGAGCTGCATCGCACTCGTCGCACCCCCGACATCGGGCTGATGGTCATCGCCCTCATAGGGCCTGATCCCCAGGGCCTCACCGCATTCGGTGTACCAGTCGGTGGAGAACACGGCTTCGAGGCCCGCGACGATAGGGCCGCTGAGTTCGACCATGATGTCGTGCCAATGGCGGCCGATCCGCACGTTCTTCTTCTTGAGATAACTCGAATCGATCATGTTCTGCGAACCCATCATCGCCCGCTTCCCATCGACGACGAGGAGTTTGCGGTGGTTGCGCAGGTCGATCCGGCGCAGCTTTCCCCGCCACGGGATGAACGGCAGCATGAGATGCCAGTCGATGCCCGCCCGACTCAGACGCTTGCCCAGACGGTGGAAGCCGGGATACTTCCGCGAACCGATGTGGTCGAAGAGCACCCGCACCTGCACACCGCGCTCCACGGCGCGTTCGAGGGCGCAGAAGAAGATGTCGGTGGTGGAGTCCCAGGCCATGATGTAGATCTCGGCATGCGCGTACTCCTCGGCAGCGTCGACGAGTTCGGTCATCCGGCGGATGCTCTCCTCGTAGTCGGAGATCACCCCGTGGCTGTCCCCGGTGACCATCGGCAGCGCGGTCAGCGAGCGTCCGAGCTGGGCGACCGAGACGAATTCACGCGGGGCGTCGAGCGACGGCGGCACATCGGGCAGCTCATCGGCACCCTCGTGCATGAGTTCGTTCGCCTCGGCCTGGATCCGCGCCCTGCGCTGATTGATATAAGGGCTGCCGAGCAGCAGGAATGCCGGGATCCCGACGATGGGCACGAAGAGGATGAGCAGCAGCCACGCCGAGGACGAGGACGGCCGGCGGTTCTCCGGCACCACTCCGATGGCGATGATCTTCGCCGCATATTCGATGACGAGCCACGTCACCGAAGCCACGGTCGCTACGACGCTGAGATCCATGCACGCCCTCCTCGCCTGCGTTCGCGGCCCTGTGGTTCACCGGCGGCCGGACCTGTGGCCGCTCCCGGTCAACACTATCGGTTCGTCGCGCGGGCCGAAGCGCCGGGCGGGCCGGCGCGGTCAGCGGAGTCTCACCGACGAGGTCAGCGGAGACGCACCGGGCTGCTCAGCTCACCCGGACCCTCAGATGCCGAGTTCGCGGGCGATTAGCATGAGCTGGACCTCCGTGGTGCCCTCGCCGACCTCGAGGATCTTCGAGTCGCGGTAGTGGCGGGCGACGAGGTACTCGTTCATGAACCCGTAGCCGCCGTGGATCTGGGTGGCGTCGCGGGCGTTGTCCATCGCCGCCTCACCGGCGACCATCTTCGCGATGGCCGCTTCCTTCTTGAACGGCAGTCCGGACAGCATCCGCGAGGCCGCGAGGTAGTACGCGGAGCGTGCGGCGACGACTCGCGCCTCCATGCGGGCGATCTTGAAGGAGATGCCCTGGAAGTCGGAGATCGGTTGGCCGAAGGCCTGGCGTTCCTTCGCGTACTTCACCGATTCGTCGACGCAGCCCTGGGCGGCACCGACGGAGAGTGCGCCCACGGCGATGCGGCCTTCGTCGAGGATGCGCAGGAAGTTCGCATAGCCGCGCCCGCGCTCGCCGAGCAGGTTGGCCTCAGGCACCTGCACATTGTCGAAGGTCAGGGGGTGGGTGTCCGAGGAG
This sequence comes from Brevibacterium sp. GP-SGM9, assembly GCF_047300845.1. Taxonomy (NCBI): domain Bacteria; kingdom Bacillati; phylum Actinomycetota; class Actinomycetes; order Micrococcales; family Brevibacteriaceae; genus Brevibacterium; species Brevibacterium sp. GP-SGM9. The sequence goes on from NZ_CP178563.1 coordinate 1,350,274, forward strand.
TTCCAGCCGACCTTGTCGTATGCCGGTTCGGCGGTGAAGCCGGGGGTTCCGGTCGGGATCATGATCGTCGAGATCTCGGGGACCTCACGACCGGACTTCGAGGTTCTCGTCCCGGTCACGGCGGTAGCCGTGACGAGGCGGGTGATGTCCGTGCCCGAGTTCGTGATGAAGCACTTGCCGCCGTTGATCGTCCAGGTGCCGCCGTCCAGGGTGGCCTTGGTCCGGGTGCCGCCGGCGTCGGAGCCGGCCTCGGGTTCGGTCAGGCCGAAGGCGGCGAGTCCGGAGGCGTCGGTGAGCTTGGGCAGCCATTCGCGCTTCTGCTCCTCGGTGCCGAAGCGGTAGATCGGCATCGCGCCCAGCGAGACTCCGGCCTCGAGGGTGATGGCCAGCGACTGGTTGACGCGCGCGATCTCCTCGATGGCCAGGCACAGCGCGAAGTAGTCGCCGCCCATGCCGCCGTACTCCTCGTCGAAGGGCAGACCGAAGAGGCCCATCTGCCCCATCTTCGCCACGAGCTGATAAGGGAACTCGTGCTTGGCGTCGAGTTCGGCCGAGACCGGCGCGACCTCTTCGTCGGCGAATTTCGCGACTCCTTGGCGCAGGTCCTCGTATTCTTCGGGCAGCATGCCCGGAACGAAAGCTGTCATGATTTCCTCCCCGCTCTGTGCGTGGTCAGTTGGTTGGTTCATCGGCTGGTGTGGCAGAATCTTCGTCGACGACGGTGGCGAGCACCTCGTCGAGTCCGACTTGGGTTCCCTGCACGGCGGTGACGGTGACGATCCCGGTCGCCGGTGCGGTGAGCACGTGTTCCATCTTCATCGCCTCGATGACGACGATCGGGGCGCCGGCGTCGACGTGGTCGCCGGACTCGACGCGGATCGCCACGACGGATCCGGGCATCGGGGCGAGCACCTCGGCGCCGCCGAGCCCGGGTGTCAGTGAGGTATCGGCCTGCGGTCGGGTGAAGACGTGGATGCCGCGGTCGCTGCTGACCCAGATGCTGCGGTCGCGCGCGTCGGAGAAGACCCGTGCGGTGTGCTGGATGCCGTCGAGGACGACGTGCCACTGTCCCACATCGTCAACTGTGACCTCGCCGATTCGCGCCTCGATCTCGGCGAGCTCTCCCCCGCTGCTCAGCGCGACCGTGGGTCGGAAGTCGGGACGTGAGGTCCGCCATGCAGTCGGACGATCCCACGCCGAGGCGGTTTCCGAGTTCCGCGACAGGTGATCGGCTGTGACGGCCCCGGTCAGGCTCGCCCCTGCCGCACCCGTGGTCAGGAGCACCGCAGCCGCGGCGACCTGAACGTCGACCTCGCTCGCGGTGTGGGCCAGCCGGCCCTCGCCGAGGTTGTCGATGAGTGAGGTGTCGAGCTCCCCGGAGAGGACCCTGCCGTCGGTGGCGAGCGTGCGCAGGAAGTCGATGTTTGTGACGATTCCGGGCACCGCCGAGGCGGCGAGAGCGGCATCGAGTCGCTTGAGCGCCGCTGTACGGTCGGGGGCGTGGACGATGAGTTTGGCGATCATCGGGTCGTAGTCGGAGGCGACCTGCTGTCCTGCCTCGAGTCCGGCGTCGACGCGGATGCCCTCACCGCTCGGGAAGACGACGTCGAGTGCACGGCCGCCGGTGGGCAGGAACCCACGGGAGGGATCCTCGGCGTAGATGCGGGCTTCGATCGCATGCCCGGACATCGTGATGTCGTCCTGGGCCAGCGGCAGCACCTCTCCGGCACCGACGCGCAGCTGGAGTTCGACGAGATCGACTCCGGTGACCTCCTCGGTGACGGGGTGTTCGACCTGCAGCCGGGTGTTCATCTCCATGAAGAAGAACTCCTCGGGCCGGTCGGCGCCGACGATGAATTCGACAGTGCCGGCACCCACGTAGCCCACGGACTTCGCGGTCTCGCAGGCGGCCTGGCCGATCCGGGCCCGCGTCGCCTCGTCGAGCAGAGCCGAGGGGGCCTCCTCGATGACCTTCTGGTGGCGGCGCTGCAGCGAGCATTCACGTTCGCCGAGGTGGATGACGTTGCCGTGCGCATCGGCCATGACCTGGACCTCGATGTGGCGAGGGGTGGCCACGAGGCGTTCGAGGAAGAGGGTGTCGTCGCCGAAGGAGCTCGCGGCTTCACGGCGCGCGGTCTCCAAGGCTGCGGGCAGATCGGCAGGCTCGAAGACCGAGTGCATGCCTTTGCCGCCGCCGCCGGCGGAAGGTTTGATGAGCATGGGAAAGCCGATGTCCGCAGCGGCCGCGACGAGGGACTCGTTGCTCATGTCGGCGTCCTTGGTGCCGGGCACCAAGGGAACACCGCGCTGGGAGACCGCGTTCTTCGCCGTGATCTTATCGCCCATGGTCCGGATGGCGTGCGGGCCCGGGCCGAGGAAGACGATTCCCGCGTCATCGCAGGCCGCGGAGAAGTCGGCGTTCTCGGAGAGGAACCCGTAGCCGGGGTGGATCGACTCGGCGCCGGTGGCCCGAGCCGCGGCGATGACCTTGTCGATGCGCAGATAGGACTCCGAGGCGGCGGCCGGACCGAGGTGCACGGCGGTGTCGGCGGCTTTGACATGAGCGGCGTGGGCGTCGGCGTCGGAGTAGACGGCGACGGTGCGAATGCCGAGTCTGCGGCAGGTGCGGATGACGCGGAGCGCGATTTCGCCGCGATTGGCGATGAGGACCGTGTTGAACATGGAGGGGCTCACATTCTGAAGACGCCGTAGCCGCTGGCGTTCAACGGGCGTTCCATCGGGGAGAAGCGGGCGAGGTCGAGGGCGAGAGCGAGCACCTGGCGGGTGTCGCCGGGCTCGATGATGCCGTCGTCCCAGAGCCGTGCCGTCGAGTAGTAGGGGTTGCCCTGGGCTTCGTACTGGTCGCGGACGGGCTGTTTGAACTCATCCTCCGCCTCGGCGCTCCAGGTCTCTCCGCGAGCTTCGATCTGGTCGCGTTTGACCGTGGAGAGCACGCTGGCCGCCTGTTCGCCGCCCATCACGGAGATGCGGGCGTTGGGCCACATCCACAGGAAGCGGGGTGAGTAGGCGCGGCCGCACATCGAGTAGTTGCCGGCGCCGAAGGAGCCGCCGATGACGACGGTGAACTTCGGGACGCGGGCGGTGGCCACGGCATTGACCATCTTCGCGCCGTGCTTGGCGATGCCGCCGGCTTCGTAGTCGCGGCCGACCATGAACCCGGAGATGTTCTGGAGGAAGATCAGCGGCACGCTGCGCTGGTCGCAGAGCTCGATGAAGTGGGCGCCCTTGACCGCGGATTCGCCGAAGAGGATGCCGTTGTTCGCGACGATGCCGACCGGATGGCCGTCGAGGTGGCCGAAGCCGGTGACGAGGCTCGTGCCGTATTCGGCTTTGAATTCGTGGAATTCCGAGCCGTCGACGAGGCGGGCGATGACTTCGCGGACGTCGTAGGGAGTGCGCGAGTCGACGGGGACGACCGAGGTGAGTTCCTCGGCCGCGTACGCGGGCTCGCGGGGGTCGACGACGTCCCAGTTCGGTGCCACCTTCGGTCCGAGCGTCGAGACGATATCGCGCATGATCTCCAGAGCGTGGGGATCATTGGCCGCGAGGTGGTCGGTGACACCCGAGACCCGAGAGTGCAGCGCTCCGCCGCCGAGCTCCTCGGCCGTGACTTCCTCACCTGTCGCGGCCTTGACCAGGGGTGGGCCGCCGAGGAAGATCGTGCCCTGATCAGCGACGATAATCGATTCGTCGGCCATCGCGGGGACGTAGGCGCCACCGGCGGTGCAGGAGCCGAGGACGGCCGCCAGCTGCGGAATGCCTGCGGCCGAGAGCGTGGCCTGGTTAAAGAAGATCCGACCGAAGTGCTCACGGTCGGGGAACACGTCATCCTGGTTCGGCAGGTTCGCACCGCCGGAGTCGACGAGGTAGATGCACGGGAGGTTGTTGTCCTTCGCGATCTCCTGCGCGCGCAGGTGCTTCTTCACGGTGACGGGATAGTAGGTTCCGCCTTTGGCCGTGGCGTCGTTGGCGACGATGACACATTCGCGTCCGGCCACGCGACCGATGCCGGTGATGATGCCGGCCCCGGGGCTCGCATCCTCGTACATGCCGTTCGCGGCCAGCGGCGAGAGTTCGAGGAAGGGGGTGCCGGGGTCGAGCAGGTGTTCGACGCGTTCGCGCGGCAGAAGTTTGCCGCGATCGATGTGCCGCTGCCGCGATTTCTCGGGTCCGCCGAGGGCCGTGGCCTGCACGCGCTCCCGGAGCTCGGCGATGAGCTCGGCGTGGGCGTCGGCGTTGACCTGCCCCGCTGCCGGACTGACCGCAGTTCCCACTGCTCTCATTCCACTCCCCATTTCAGTTAATGAATCTTAACTGACTGCTATGATACTGCTCACAGGCGAAAGTGACAATGCGGGGGCGAAAGGAGGCGAGAGCGTGAGAAGCGAGGGCACGGACGCAGCGAAGAACTGCTCACCGACCGCGGCGAAGCCGACTCCCCGCGCCGAGGCGAAGGCGGCTCGACGCGAGCAGCTGCTGAGTGTGGCGAAGACGCTCTACGCCCGGCACGGCTTCCACGGGGTCAGGCTCGACGACCTCGGCAAGGGAGCCGGAATCTCCGCCCCGGCGGTCTATCGGCACTTCGATTCGAAGGAGGCCGTCCTCGAGGAGCTGCTCATCGGGATCTCGGAGTACCTGCATGCCGGCGGTACGCAGATCATCGCGGCGCACGAAGAGGCGGCGGCCGCCTCGGCGCTGGGGGCTCTCATCGATTTCCATGTCGAGTTCGCGATGAGCGAGCCCGAGCTCATCCGCATCCAGGATCGCGACTTCACGGCTCTGCCGGAGGAATCGCGGCGGACGGTGCGCCGTCTGCAGCGTTCCTATGTCAGCGCCTGGGCCGATGTCGTCTCCCGCCTGCACCCCGAGTGGTCGCTCAACGCTGCGACGGTGCGGGTGCACGCGGTGTTCGGGATGATGAATTCGACCCCGTACCAGGCTCGGCGATCAAGCGCCGAGGTGGTCGGGGTCGAATTGCGCGCCGCCGCTTCCGCGGCGCTGGGGTTGGCCTGAGCCGAACCCGTTCAGGGCTGATCAGGGAACGATGACGATCTTGCCGCGGGTGTGACCGGCGGCGTTGTCCTTGAAGGCCTGCGGCACCTCGTCGAGGCCGTAGGTGCCGGCCACCTCGACGGTGAGCCGACCTTCGTCGACGAGCTGGCCCAGGCGGGCGGTCTCGGATCCGTCGGGGCGGACCCAGATGTAGCGTCCACCGTGTTCGGACACGCTCGGGTCGGCGACCGAGGCGTGAGCTCCGCCGTCGGCGAGGACGGCCAGAGTCGTCTCGAGCTGTTCGCCGACGTAGTCCACGACCCCGTCGACCTTGCCGCCGGCAGCCTCGAGGACACGCTCGACCACGCCATCGCCGTAGGTAACGGGTTCGGCCCCGAGCTCACGGAGGTAGTCGTGGTTGCGCTCCGAGGCGGTGCCGATGACGCGGGCGCCCGATGCCCGGGCGATCTGCACGGCGAAGCTGCCCACTCCCCCGGACGCACCATGGACGAGGACGGTCTTTCCGTCGATCTCGCCGAGGGCCTCGAGGGTCCGCAGAGCGGTTCCCCCGGCCAGCGACAGCCCGCCGGCCTGCTCCCAGCTCAGGCTCTTGGGCTTCGGTGCCACCGAGCGGACGGGCACGGCGACTCTCTCGGCGAAGGTTCCTGTGCTCAGGACATCCTTGCGGGCGTAGGCGATGACCTCATCGCCGATGGAGAATTCGGGGGTGTCGAAGCCGAGTCCGACGACGACTCCCGCAACATCCCAGCCCGGGGTGACCGGGAACTGGACGGGCATGAAGGAGTCGAGGTGCCCGCCGACGAGCTTCCAGTCGACCGGGTTGACGCCGGCGGCCTTGACCTCGATGAGCACCGAGGCCGGCGGCAGCTTCGGATCGTCGACCTCGCGGACGGTGATGTCGTCGAGGTTGTCGGTGTACTGGTCGTAGACTGCTGCGCGCATGGCAATGGCCTCCCGGTTGTCGTCTCGGTGACTGAGGTATCAGTGTGTCCGGACAACACCGGGAGGCCAGCGGCCTATTCCCTGCGGTGGGAGATCCTACGTGGTGGGAGATCCTATGGAGTTCCTACGTGGCCGGAGCTCCTACTCGTAGGTCTCGTTCGTCTTCGCCCGCTCGACCAGTGAGGCCGGCGGGGTGAAGTGCTCGCCGTAGTTCGCCGCGAGTTCCTTCGCCCGCTCGACGAAGCCGGCCAGACCGCCCTCGTACTGGTTGACGTATTGGAGGACGCCGCCGGTCCAGGCGGGGAAGCCGATGCCGAAGATCGATCCGATGTTGGCATCGGGCACGGAGGTGAGCACTCCCTCGTCGAGGCATTTGATCGTCTCGATCGCCTCGGCGAAGAGCATCCGCTCCTGCAGATCGGCAAAGGGCTGATCCGTGGAACCGGACTCGAACTTCTCCCGCAGCCCCGGCCACAGCGTGGTCCGCTTGCCGGACTCGTCGTAGTCGAAGAAGCCGGCGCCGTCCTTGCGTCCGGTGCGGCCCTGCTCGACCATCCAGTCGATGACGGACTCGGAGGGATGCTCGACCCAGGTGCCGCCGGCCGCCTCGGTGCCGGCCTTCGTCTCCTGGCGGATCTTCTGGGACAGGGTCAGCGTCAGCTCGTCGAGCAGCTGCAGGGCACCGGTCGGGTACCCGGCCTGGAGAGCCGCCTGTTCGACGGTGGCCGGCTCCACGCCCTCACCGACGGCGGCGACCGCCTCGGCGATGTAGGTGCCGATGACACGGGAGGTGTAGAAGCCGCGGGAGTCGGTGACGACGATCGGGGTCTTCTTGATCTGCTGGACGAGGTCGAAGGTGCGGGCCAGGGTCTCGTCCGAGGTCTTCTCGCCGCGGATGATCTCGACCAGCGGCATCTTGTCCGCCGGCGAGAAAAAGTGGACGCCGATGAAGTCCGCATCCCGGTCGACTCCGGTGGCCAGTTCCGTGATCGGCAGCGTCGAGGTGTTCGACCCGAGGACGGCGTCGGGAGCGACGACGTTCTGGATCTCCTGGAACACCTGCTGTTTGACGGGCACGGATTCGAAGACGGCTTCGATGACGAAGTCGACCCCGGCGAAGTCCTCGACCGAGGCGCTCGGGGTGATCCGGTCGAGGACCGCCTTGGACTTCTCTTCCGTGGTCTTGCCCTTGGACAGGGCGGATTCCTCTCGCTTGGCGGCGTAGGCCTTGCCCTTCTCGGCGGCGGCGAGTTCGACGTCCTTGAGGACGACCTCGATGCCGGCCTTGGCCGCGGTGTAGGCAATCGCCGCGCCCATCATGCCCGCTCCGAGCACACCGAGCTTCGTCACCGGCCGGGGCGCGATGCCCTCGGGTCGGGATCCGCCGGAGTTGATGTGTCCGAGGTCGAAGAAGAAGGCCTTGATCATGTTCTTCGCCACGGGAGTGTGGGTGAGGTGGACGAAGTAGCGGGTCTCGACGGCCAGAGCGGTGTCGATGTCGACGTAGGCGCCTTCGACGGCGGCGGCGATGACCGCGCGCGGGGCCGGCATCGGCGCACCCTTGGTCTGGCGGCGCAGCAGTGCCGGAATCGCCGGCAGCATGGCGCCGAGCTTCGGTGATGTCGGGGATCCGCCGGGGATCTTGAAGCCCTTGACGTCCCAGGGCTGAGCGGCCTCGGGGTTGGCCCGGATCCAGTCTCGGGCCCGATCCTCGAGTTCGGCGAGAGGAGCGAGCTCGTCGACGAGGCCGAGGTCGAGGGCGTCGGCGGCCTTGAACTTCGTCGAGGGCAGGATCGCCTTCTGCAGGGCGTCCTGGATGCCGAGCAGTCGCACGGTTCGCGCGACGCCGCCGCCTCCGGGGAGCAGCCCGAGGGAGACCTCGGGGAAGCCGACGCGCAGGCTCGAGACGTCGTCGGCCGCGACCCTGTGGTGGGAGGCCAAGGCGAGTTCGAGTCCGCCGCCCAGGGCGGCGCCGTTGATCGCGGCGACGACCGGCCTGCCCAGGGTCTCCAGGCGACGCAGCAGGGACTTGACGTGATTGGTCTGTGCGGCCTCGGCTTCTGAGTTCTCGGGGTCGGCCGCGCGCAGCTTGTTGAGATTGCCGCCGGCGAAGAAGGTCTTCTGCGCCGAGGTGAGGATGACGCCGGTGATGTCGTCGACGTTGGCCTCGAGCCAGTTCACGGTGCCCTCGAGGGCGGCCGCGAAGTGCTCGTTCATGGTGTTGACCTTGGCGTTCGGGTCATCAACGACGACCGTGACGATGCCCTCGGCGTCGGTGGTGTGTGCGTATTCCGTGGTGGAGTTGTCAGTGTTCGTCATGTCAGACCCTTTCGATGATCGTCGCGATGCCCATGCCGCCGCCGATGCACAGCGTGACGAGGCCGCGCTTGAGGTCGCGGCGTTCGAGTTCGTCGAGGACGGTGCCCAGAATCATGGCGCCGGTGGCTCCCAGGGGGTGGCCCATGGCGATGGCGCCGCCGTTGACGTTGACCTTCTCGTGCGGGATGGACAGGTCCTTCATCCACTTGAGGACGACTGCGGCGAAGGCCTCGTTGAGCTCGAAGAGGTCGATGTCCTCGACGGTCAGGCCCGCTTTGTCGAGGACCTTCTGGGTGGCCGGGGTCGGTCCGGTGAGCATGATGGTGGGCTCGGATCCGGTCACGGCGGTGGCGACGATGCGGGCACGCGGCTTCATTCCCATCGTCTGGCCAACCTCGGCGTCGCCGACGATGACGAGGCCGGCGCCGTCGACGATTCCCGAGGAGTTCGCGGCGGTGTGGACGTGGTCGATGGCTTCGACCCAGTGGTACTTCTGCAGGGCCACCTCGTCGAATCCGGCCTGGGCGGCGACCTTGGTGAAGGCAGGGTTGAGCTGTGACAGGGATTCCACGGTGGATCCGGGGCGCATGTGCTCATCGCGGTCGAGGAGGGTGACCCCGTTGATATCCTTGACGGGGATGATCGAGTTCGCGAAGTAGCCGTTCTCCCACGCCGAGGCGGCGCGTTTCTGGGATTCGGCGGCGAAGGTGTCCACGTCGGTACGGCTGAATCCTTCGGTGGTGGCGATGAGGTCGGCGCCGATGCCCTGGGGCACGAAGTAGGTGTCGAAGTTCGTCGTCGGGTCTTGAGCCCATGCGCCGCCGTCGGAGCCGAGGGGCACGCGGGACATCGATTCGACGCCGCCGGCGAGGACGAGGCTCTCGAAGCCGGAGCCGACCTTCTGGGCGGCCATGTTGACGGCTTCGAGCCCCGAAGCGCAGAAGCGGTTGATCTGGACCCCGGCCACCGATTCGTCGAGACCGGCGACAAGGGCGGCGGTGCGGGCGATGTCCCCGCCCTGCTCGCCGACGGGTGAGACGACGCCGAGGACCATGTCATCGATGGCCTTGTCGTCGAGGTCGGGATTGCGTTCGCGCAGGGCATCGATGAGCCCGGTCACGAGGTCGATGGGTTTGACGCTGTGCAGCGCGCCGCCGCGATTCTTACCGCGCGGGGTGCGCACCGCATCGTAGATGTACGCTTCGCTCATGTGGTCCTCACAGTCCTAGGGAGCGTCCGGGGACCCCGAGTGGGATCCCTGACGTGGCTGAGTCGATGACGATCGAACGGCCGCGCGGCTGATCGATCGTTCAGTAACATTCACACCCCCATTCAATACCAGTTGGCTGTGACGGTCAACACGAACCAGGGGCGCATCCCAGCGTTCGAGCGATGACGCGTCGTGTGACCAACATCACTTTTTGAGACCGGTTGGCGAATGCTGGAAATCACGCCCGCAGTGCTTAGAATTGGTCCATCTAACACTCTTAGTCTCCCGGAGAATCATGTCCTCGATCATTCCTGCCCGAATCGCCCCTTCCCGTTTCGGCTCGAAATTCCTCGCACTGTTCCTGGCCCTCGGACTGCTCGCCGGTCCCATCGTGCTCGACGCACCCCCGGCCGAGGCCGCGACCAAGAAGTGTTCGGCGAAGATGTCGAACTCGAAGCCGCGCCAGTACTCGAACACCTGGGTCAATGTCTCCAAGGTCGGCTCGAAGGCGAAGATCACGACGACCGCGCACTACAAGACGACGAAGACACAGAAGAAGGCGACCGCCTCGAAGAAGGGCAAGGCCTCGCTGAAGTACTACATCTCGGGCGCAACACCGGGCAAGAAGGTCTCGGTGACCGTCGTGGCGAAGAAGGGCAAGACGACCTGGAAGTGCTCGACGTCGTTCAAGCCGAAGAAGAAGTAGCATCGCTCCACTCGCCAGCGACCACACCTACGACGAGTATTCTCTGCCGGATACTCTCTGGTCGGAGCTGGGCTACACTCTGTGGCTCTTCGCCATCGGTGCCGTCATCGTCACCATCCTCGGTTTTGTCGCCGTGGAGTACGGGCGGCGGCTGAACTCGACCGTCACGGTCGTCATCGGCACAGTGGCTCTCTGCCTCCTCATCGGCGGCTTCTTCGTCGAGTTGGGGCAGGGTTTCTACGTCGATGACGAGGCAATGTGGGCCTGCCCGTCGGGCATCAGCGGCGTTCAGATCACCGAGTCGGCGAATCGTTCGCCGCCTGCCGGCATCGTCGAGTGTCGCAGCGATTCGAGCAGGAATCTTATCGTCGGACTCATGCTGGCCGGAGGGGGACTGTCGCTGGCGACGGTCGCAGTCGTGCGGTCCGCACGTCTCTGTGCGCGCACCGCGAAGCCCGCGGTCGCCGCCGTCGATGGATAGGATGCACGTCGGTGACCGGTGGTTGATTGACCCTCATGGGCTCGAGGCGTAACGTCCGGATTCAGATACCCCCTGGTGGTATTGGTGAAGGAGGTCTCGATGAGCAGCCACATGCATGGCGGACACGACGATGCTCACCACGGCGACAATGGTCACGCATCAGGCCATGCCCATGACATGTCGGGGATGGCGGTCGGGGCGACATTGCACTGCCTGACGGGGTGCGCGATCGGCGAGATCATCGGGCTGCTTGTCGGCACCGCCGCCGGCTGGTCGAATCTGCCCACCACAATCCTGTCGATCGGACTGGCGTTCGTCTTCGGCTATTCTCTCTCGGCACTGCCGCTGGTGCGCGGCGGCATCGCACTGTCGGCAGCCCTGAGCCTGGTCCTCGCCGCCGACACTCTGTCGATTGCGACCATGGAGATCGTGGACAACCTGGTGATGATGGTGATTCCCGGTGCGATGAATGCCGGCCTGCTCAATCCCATCTTCTGGGTGTCCATGGCGATCTCTCTGACAGTTGCGTTCTTCGCCGCCTGGCCCGTCAATCGAGCCCTGCTGCGTCGCGGGAAGGGGCACGCCATCACCCACCACGCCCTCGGCGATGACGCGGGAATGGACAATCGGCCGCTGGTCATCGGCATCAGCGCATTTCTGCTCGGAGGCTTCGTCGCCTCGCTCGGTTCGCTGCTGAGCTGATCCGGGGAAGTTGCCCTGCGGATTCTGCTCGACAAGGATAAGAGCATGGAAGAGTCCACTGATGGCGATGCCCTCCCCCTGACCGGCAAGCGGATCGTTCTGACGGCCCAGAGGCGAGCCGAACAGTTCGCGGCTGCTCTCGAGCGGCGTGGAGCGACGATCATGCACGCACCGACGCTGTCGGTGGTGCCGCATGTCGACGATCCCGAACTTCTCGCACGCACTCGCGCGCTCATTGATGAGCGGCCCGACATCGTCGTCATCACGACCGGCGTCGGCTTCAAAGGGTGGGCGGAGGTGGCCGAGGCCGGCGGGCTTGCCGAGCAATGGCATGCCATGCTGTCCGAGGCTCGCATCATCGCCCGTGGGCCGAAGGCACGCGGGGCGATTCAGGCCGCCGGTCTGAAAGCCAGCTGGGTCGCCGAGTCGGAGACCAGTGCGGAGATCCAGGAGAAGCTGCTCGAAGCAGGCGTGAACGGCGAACGCATTGCGATTCAGCATCACGGGTCTGGAGCCGACGGACTCAACGAGGCATTCGACGCCGCCGGTGCCGATGTCTGCTCGCTGGTGATCTACCGGTGGGGACCTGCACCCGATCCCGATGCCGTAGTGGCTGCAGTCGAAATGGTTGCACGCAGGGAGTGTGACGCGGTGGCCTTCACCTCTGCACCCGGCGCATCCGCCTTCCTCGAGGCCGCCGAGGAACAGCACTTGCTGCCTGAGGTCATCGCCGCCTTCACGCACGAGCACGGGGTTCTTGCCGCAGCCGTCGGCGACGTCACCGCCGCGCCTCTGTGGGACCACGGGATCAAGGTGGCGATCCCTGCCCGCTTCCGGATGGGGGCGCTCGTGAACACCTTGGTCGACGAACTCATGGGCACGAAAAACTCCCCTCTCGCAGACGGTTGAGTCTGGCGATTAAGCAGTTTCCGAGCCGCCTGCGGGAATTGAACCTGCGACCCATTCATGATGCGGGTGGGCCAATCGTTTCACGCGATCAGAATTTCTCTTGATGCTGGCCAAACCTTATCGACAGCAAATCTTCGTTGCTCCAGTTCGCTTGACGATACTCAGGATTGCCGAGTCAGTGCCGAGATAGCGGGCCAGCTGAGCGCTGGATCGAGCCAGGCTGCCCGTTTCATTCATTGTCAAGCATGACCGCCTGACGGTGACGTGGGATGTCTCCTTCGAGTACTGATCCGGCAATCCACAGAACAGCGCTGACATCCTCGATACGACAGTCGATAACACCCAGCCCGGGTCGATCATCTTCCTCCACCCCTGGTCCGGCAGGACAACAATACAAAACGTTGTCGCTCCCGTCATCGATCGGCTGAAGGACCGAGGCTATCGGTTCGTCACGGTCTCTGACCTCATCAGATGGGGCCCAGCAGCAGGGATCACATCGAGGACATTGCGCTCAAACCCTTCCTCGACCGCGGCGATTTCAATGTCACCACCGATGAGCAGATCCGAGCCTCCGATGTGTCGCGACCGACTGCAGGTCTCATCCGGCATCCGTTCGTCAGCACTTGAACTCACCCCCACCTGGCGAGTCGAACTCACGGACGCACTCATGGACACTTCCCACTATGACTGTTATGCGGAACCGGTGCGAGGCAGCTGCGGCCATGGCGATCGGGCTGTTGCAGCGGACATAGGCGCGGCCTCGGGCAAGTACCGATGTTCTCCGGGCCGCTTTCAATGAGGCGCAATTCCTCACGACGACTCGATCCGACGCGGACTGAGCAATCCAAGAACATCATCGACGACCGCTTCTCGACGCGAGAGCACGACACGACACCAAGGCTCATCAGCCCCGACTTCCCCAGTTTCGAGTATGTGGTTCTGCAGTTCGAGCCAGTGTTCCCAGTGCCGCTTGAAGGAATAGCTGCGGACGACTCTTTTCCGTTGCGTTTGACCCTTGAGCGCCGTGTCACGATTCGTTTCGATGTAGATGATCATCGGGCGGTACCCACACAGTCGGGCAAGTTCGACAATCATTCGTCGACTCCAACGTCGAGTTCCCGGGTCATGGACCACAAGAGAACCGCGGCCGCGGTTGAGAATCCGGGCGAATACCCAGAGATGGGCGATTACGTGGACGATTGGTCGACCATACGCGTAGGGCAACCACGGCACCAAGCGACGCAAGCGACAACGTACACGGTCCGGGTCCGCCATACGAAGGCCGGGAGATTGAATCCGCAGAGCCTTGAGTGCCTCAGTCTTGCCGGCACCGGGGACGCCGGCAACAACAATGAGTGGGGTGGCCGGTGCGTTGGCGCGTTCAGCGGATTCTACTTGAGGTTCCTGGCATCGCCTGGCGGCTGAGATGCTCTGTCGTCGACTCACTTCAGACCATTGCGCGCGGGACTTGATTGCGTGGTTCTATCGGCGACCGGCGGGGCGGTCATTGGGGTCATCGTCATCGAGGCCGATCGCCCGATCGGCCGCGTCACGAGCTTTCTTGATCTTCTCGTCATGGCGTCCTCCGGTGGCCCTGCGCGCGGCGGATTCGGCCTGGTCGAGGAGCTGCCGGCCTTTCCCTCCCCGGAGTGCGGCCTTGAACTTTCTGACGTAAGAACCGAGTCCCATGATGGCCTCCCTATGTCCGCTAGTGTGAGTAAGCATAGAGGCGAAGTCTGCGACTCGAAGGTGAAAGGCGTAACAGGACCCTGATGTTGCGATCCCCCAACGTTGACCCCGACTTCGCGATCGTTCGTTGCGGCCAAAAGACCGGCTAAGCATCCGGTCGACGCGCGGATTGCTGCCGGTGAGTCAAACCAGCCGGGCGTTGCCTGGTCGCCAGTAATCCCCGGTCATGGCTTGCGGCCGGGGACCGGTCGAGACCGGTCCGGAGTCGTCGCGGTTCTGCACCTATGCAAAGCACGACTGCCTCGCCCATGCGCCCAGCATGAGTCGGCCCGCCATCGCCCGCCGATTCTGTCCGCGGACTTGCAGGTTTCAAGCAAGCCAAATTGAAGCGCTCAGCAATTTCGTCGCGGACGAATGATGCATGCGAGGGTGCAGACGCATTACGCCGCTGCGGCGCTAGTCGCGCAGACGTTCACGCCTCCGAACGATGCTCGTGACCCTATCTGTGCAGAACCTCGACCACCGGTTCCAGGCTCCTGCCCTCATCTGTGATTCGATACGTCACCCGCGGAGGGACAGTGGGTTCCACTTCACGATCGACGAGGCCGTGTTCGACTAGAGCCTTCAGTTCGCTCGAGAGCACCTTCTGCGATATTCCGATGACCGGCCTCTGCAGGTCCGCGTAACGACGCTCTTACATGAGTAGCTCCCACAGCACCAGCATCGTCCATCTACCGCCGACGATGTCGATGGTGGTCCGCATGACTTCACCGCAATAGTCCCGTGCTGTCGCTGACATGTCCTACCTCGAAGATGGCTGCTGACCTGAAAGTGCCGTCTTCCGGGTTCGCTGTGTATCAAGCAGGCTAGTTGAAGAACGAGCCGAAGAACAGAAGGAGAAGCTATGCCCATCGTCAATCTCGACATCGTCCCCGAACTCATGAACGGCGACAGGGAGTCGCAGTATCGGAGAATCACACGTGGCATCACTGACGCGATTGTATCGAGTACGGGAGCGCCTGCGGAATCCGTGCACGTGCTGATCAACGAGGTCTCCTCCGCGAAGTATGAGGTCGGAGGCACCATGCTGAGTGAGCAGTTTGACCGCGCGGGGCAGGCAGTGCCGTAGCAGCTTGGAGTCAAGACTCGAATGCCCCAGCCCACCACTCCGGTGGGCTGGGGGCCTATTGTCGTTTCCATTTCGAGTTACTTCAGTGAAGCGCGAAGTCGAGGACCTGTTTCTCGCCCAGGTGATTTTCCCAGGTCACTTGCAGCTGACCTGTTTTCCTCTCCGGGGGTGGAGCTAGTTCGAACTGGACGTGTTGGCCCGGTATCAGTTCGGGCACGTTGATGTCGCTGTGCACGTCACCGGTGATTGCGACGTGGTACGCGGCGGTGTCGCCATTGCGGAGGGTGCACTCGTCTTGGCTTTGTTGAATCAGTTCCATGATTCGCTCCTGCGGTTGGCTGGGCACCGAAGTATACCGGGCGCTACTGGGGAATTCTCAGAGCGGCGTGGGGACTACCTAGCACTGTCGGAAGGTGCAATGGTGTGGTCCCATGGGTGATATTCCTGGTCTCCTTCTGTCCTGCGAGAGCGCGACCAGGTGACGATGGTTGCAATCCCAGCACCCACGACCGCTGCGACAGTAAGAGTTAAAGCCATTTTGATCAAATCGCGAGGAATTGACATAGGTAACCACCTTCTAGCATCGTCGGCATAGCAATTGAAGTATACCGTCGATGCTCGCATCGACGGGTTGGCCTCGCTTCACGGTTGAGCCCTCTGCCGCGTCACTGCCTCGGTCAATATTAGACCGCATGATCGGGTCCAGTGACGTCTGCAGTGGAACGTGGCGCGAATGGCAGAAGATCCTAAACCAGGAACCTGCCCGTAGCTCGTTACGTCATCGCCCACCCGTCCCGGTGCGTGCTCGCGTCCAGCGGGCTGGTGTCGGCGAGGTCGGCGACTCTCCGTTGCCCGATCGGTCCCGGCCCTCGCCGGTGAGAACTAACTGGCCCCGCCGTGGCGCCAGGGCCGTCCCGTGCATTCAGCGTCTAGAGTGTTTCCTTATGCACTCGATCACGCTTGTCGCAGATCGACCGAGTTTCGCAGCGCGATCCGCCACAGTCAGATCGGTGCGACTCACAGCGAACTCGATGTCTTCTTGGCTCCATGGCCGCCACAGGTTCGCCGCTCGCTCGCTTTTCCTCGGCCCGGCCTGAACACCCCACTCGCGTAACCACCTGCCAACGGTGGACACCCCCACCCCGACTGCCGCGGCAATATCAGCAACACGCTCACCAAACTCACGGCGTCGCGTGATCTCAACCCGCAGGCGCTGCTTGTCTTCGGCAACCGCATAGCCTCGCCCTGGCGCAATAGGACTGATGCCTCGGCGGTACCGGGCATAACAGCGCCTGCACAGGCCCCGCAAGACAGCAGGTCGGTCACACCAAACAACAGCACAAGTGGTCATGATGGACTCGACGATGAGGGCATGGGCTCAGGGTAGCTGATGAAGAATCGATGCCCCCGGACTCAACGCGGGTGGACCACCTAGCCTGATGCTCGTCTGCCATGACACCTCTGTAGATTCGGGTGTGATCGTGCGGCCGGGAGCTAGGTTGTCGGCGCACTACTGCTCTGCCGAGGCTAATGGAAACTAGGAACAGTGAGTGACTAAGCTGAGCTTCCTCCAATCTGCAAAAAGCTCGAATCCTACTGCTGACGCCAGGAAAGTAGACGCAGCATTATCGAATTGGCACCGGTACTGCGGTTCGGCACCTTGAGCCAAGGCATCTGCCGTAATCGCTCGAACGGTGGCTTTGGCTAGACCATTCCGGCGTGCTCTCGAGAGAGTAATCACCCCGATGTCTGCAATCTGAGTGTCCTGCAGAATGTACATGCTGGATACTGATGCAAGTGACTCGTTGACGAACGTTCCGTACACCAGCCAATCGTCAAGTTCCACGAGCGCTTCGTCGAGATCTGTCTTTGGCGCGGCCTTCGTCAAATCGGAGAATGCTTTTTCATCGGCTTGAGTCAGACGTCTAGTTCGTGAATCCGATTCCTGTTCCTGCATTCCTGCACGACGGTCCTCTGGTACATACAAGAGGCGGATATGTTCTTGCGGGTCGTAGGCGAGGCCGTCGGTCTCGACGAGGTGCTCAGCTTGCTGAGCGGTGATGATTTCACTATCCCGGAGTCCGAACTGGGAAGCCAGTTCGGCTGATGTTGTGACGATGGTAGGCCCGCCCTGGACTCGCAAGATGGAGACTCCCTGATCACGGCCATGGTGGTCAGTGACAGCAACGAATGCCTGATGAGACTGCAGTTTACGGGCTGCCGGTGGTATCCACCGCTCGATGACAGATAAGTTATACATTGCGGTTCCCACTTCAATCGGTTGACGCGATTCCTCATATTGCACCATAGGCTCAAACCCACAGCCTGAGGGCATTCTTCCACGGTCCCCTAAGCGTCGTTCGGTTCTCGCGCCTCCCGAGCGGAAGCGACGTCGTCGACGACAACGACGATGTGTCGCAGACTCGTGATCAAAGCTCCATAGAGCGGCCAGGAGGTTTCGGGCAGCTTTCCATCGCCTGAGAGGTTCTTTGCCAGCGTGTCCAGACGATCATAGACCGGTTCGACATCGGCGTCAGGGTCACTGATGGAGCGCCCGGTGTCCTTGACGATCTCAGCCCACTTGCGACGGAACCGTGTGTCCCATTCCCCCTCGGCATACGAGGCGTCTCTGAGCGTGCGAGCTAAATTCCGCAGGTGTGAGATCCCTTCATCGACGCGAGAGAGAATGTTCGAGTAGTCCTCTTCCCCTGCCTCATGGTGCTCTCTGTTCGCTCGCTGGTTCTTGAGCGTCTTTCGCAGGTCTCCTCTCGGGTTCGCCTTTCTGCTCTCTCGCGCGAAGCGCACGGACTGCCAAGCGGTATTGAGTTCGTCGGTCATCGATTCTGTTTCGCGGAACCAGTCCTCCGCCCGGTCGGTGTCCCAGGAGTCGCTGAATTCGTCTGACATGTTGATGAGGACGTCGCCCATGCGCCGGTTGATGCTGTCGACGTAGCGGGAAGCTTGCCGGTCCCGAATCGGCGGGATGATGATGAGGTTGACAGCGAGACCGACCGCGACGCCGAGCGCGATCTCGACGATGCGCTCCACGAGCAGGGGCTGCTGACTGTCGAAGCCACTCCCAAGGACGAATATCGCTGTGGTGGCAATGGCGATTCCCTCATCGCGGATCCACGTCACGCGAGCTCCGATGAGTCCGACAAACAGTGCAAGAGCAAACGTCCACAGGCTGACTCCGAGGAAGCTGCCGATTAGGAACGACAGGCCAACGCCGATCGCGGAGGCCACCGTCGACTGCGCGCCTCGAGAGAGCGACCGGTAGACCGTCGCGTGAACGGTGAGGAGAGCGGTCCATGGTGCGAGGAATGGCATGGCCGAGTCGAGGATCGTGATCGACAGCCACCATGCCGCCGTGGCAGCGATGACTGTCTTCACGATCTGAAGGGTGTCGGTGGTGAATTCTGGGCGTTGCAGGGTTTCGATGATCTTCTTAGTTGCCATTGGCGAGGTTTGCTCCGAGATAGCTGCGCGATATATGCCGATTGCAGCGTAAACGCAGATCCTTCTGAGTCTGAAATTCGGAATCGTTGAGGATTATGGGCTCATCGTAATTGAGAGTGTAGAACCGGTCTGAAACCACCGGATTCGAGTAGACACCTCGCGATGTAATGCGTGAGGTTGCGGAATCCCAGCGCGGACCCGCGGAGATGTTCGAGTCTGCCGTTGATCGCTTCAGTGGGACCGTTCGATGTTCCCGGTCCGGTGAAGAACGCGAGCACATCGGAGGCTCGACGCTTCAAAGTTCGTCCTAAGCGTTTGAGCTCGACAAGTTCGGATGGCAGATTCGCTGTCAGGGCGTCGATGACCGTTTGCAGGAGAACTCGGCGACGTACCTCGTCGAGTGCAACACCGGCGAGTTTGACGACGTGGAAGGGGTCCATGACTTCGACAGCGTCGGGCAGTTCTTCGGCTGAGGCTGTTTTGAATCCAGAGAATCCGTCCATCGCGACGACGTCGATGCCCTCACGCCAGTCCCTCGGACGGGCCTTCAACCATTGCTTGAACACCTGCTTCGACCGTCCGGGCACCATGTCGAGCAACCGCGCCGGACCTGATGCCTGGCTGATCGGGGTGAGGTCGATGATGACGGTGACGTACTTGTCACCACGCCGTGTGTGCCGCCACACGTGCTCGTCGACACCAATGACGGTGACCCCGTCGAACCGGGTCGGGTCATTGATCAACAACCGGCGACCTTCAGCGAGGATTGCGGAGTTCGCGGTGTGCCAGGACACGGCGAGTTTCGCAGCGATCACGGACACAGTATCGTGATCGATGACGAGAGCACGCAACGCCCAGTCGAGGCCGGTTCGAGAGATCTTCGCTCGCGGTGGTGCCGCAGCAGTGGTGTCTTGCCGCCATACCAGGCCGCACTCGACGCATTTGTAGCGGCGGAGGCGAATATGAAGCGTGGTCGGTCGGTGGCCGAAAGGTTCGTGGGCCAGACGACGGACGACGGTATCGCGGACGATCCCGTGCCCACCACACCGACGGCACCAGTCATCGGCAGTGTTGGGTCGGCATTCCAGTATGGCTGTGTGTCCGGTGATGTGTTGGCCGGTGCAGGTGAGATCGAGGGTGTCGAGTCGGCAGAATCTCGTGAGGTCAGGGGTTGAGAAAGTAGGCTTGGCCACGTCGAGGTCTTTCGGATGGACTGTGTGAGAACTTCCATCATCGGAAGACCTCGACGTCTATCCGGGCAGCGACTCGCCGTGTCCTGGAATCACAGATCTACACTCTCAATTACGAAGAGCCGGATTATGTGCGCAGTGACACTATCGAATGCGACCGACTGCCAGTACACCATCGAAGGATTCGACCGGTGAGTTGCCCGGTTGCGCCCGTCGGCACCGCCCGAGTTTGTAGATATATCGCAAGCGATGATGCCGACATCGTGCCACAGCCCCGCACAACACCACGGCTCGCACAGTCGCATCCTGAGGTATTTGCCCTCACTGTCGAGGGGCCTCTTCCAAAGTTGAAATATACCAGATCCAGTCTCAGGTGCGACCCTGAAGCACGAGCGACTGCCTCACGCAGGTTGCGAGTCAAATAGTCCAACTATTGAGGCTAGGAACCCGAGTACGAAGACCTTATGAGAATTCCGAGACGACCAGCAAGAACGCTCACCCGGCTCAGGGCACCTCACCTGAAGATCGTCAGGTGACGTTGGCCAAGACAGCAGAAGGTGAGTGAATTTCTACGCAAGACCGTTCGGGCCCTCTTCATATACCCGGTCGCATAGTCGGCTCACTCTTCGAATTCACAATGAATGGTTGAACTGACGAGCATTGCTACACTGTGCGGGCCATCGACGACAAAGCCGCCATCTTCAACACAAGCTCCGGGCACGCGTCTCCGTCATGCAAGAGACCCCATGCAGCGCCTCAGGTCACTGACACTTTCTTTGGGTCGACATCGTTGTGCCGAGGCAGCCATTCAGTGGGGCAGTAAAGAAAGCCCTCTGACCAACATACTTGCTGGTCAGAGGGAGTTGCCGAGCCGCCTGCGGGAATCGAACCCGCGACCTATTCATTACGAGTGAATCGCTCTGCCGACTGAGCTAAGGCGGCAACCGACCTAACTTTAGCCAACTTCTGCACCGGTGGTCAAAACGATGAGAGGACCCCCACACCGTCTCCGCGGGGACGTCGAGCGACTCGTCCCGATCACGACCAGTTAGTCTTGACGGGACAGGTTTTCCGCAACTGAAAAGGGTGACGTACGTGGTCGAGTTCGACTCGAATGACTTCATGAGTGATTTCCGAGCGCTCATCGAATGTGAGTCCTTCTCCCACGACCCGGCAGCTCTGGCCCGCAGCGCCCAACTCGTCTCCCGCATCGGCACCGGACTGCTCGGGGCGGCACCCCAGATCATCGAAACCGACTCGCACCCGCACGTGCTCTGGCGCTTCGGCACCGGCCCCCGGGAGGTCGTGCTGGTCGGCCACCATGACACCGTCTGGCCGAGCGGTACGCTCTCCGAATTCCCCTACTCCGTCCACGACGGAATCGTGCGCGGCCCCGGAGCAGACGACATGAAGGGCGGTCTGCTCATCGCCCTCTACGCCATGGCTCAGCTGCGCAACGAGCGCGGCACCCTCGACGGCATCAGCATCCTCATCACCGCCGACGAAGAACTCGGCTCCCCCGGCTCGCGGACGATCATCGAGGACGAAGCGCGAGGTGCCACAGCGGCCCTGGTCTTCGAGAGCGGCGCACCGGACGGCGCGGTCAAGATCGCCCGCAAGGGTGTCGCCATCTATTCGCTCGAGGTCACAGGTCTGGCCTCGCACGCCGGAGTCGAGCCCGAGAAGGGAATCAACGCCACGATCGAGGTCGCTAACCAGGTGGTGGCCATCGCCGCCCTGCACGATCCCTCAGTGGGTACCTCGGTCGTCCCCACGGTCATGCACAGCGGATCGACGACAAACACCGTTCCGGCCAAGGCGGTCGTGGGCATCGACTCCCGTGCCGCCGCGGTGGCCGAACAGGAACGCATCGACGGGGCCCTCCGCGCCCTGCAGCCGACGGTCGCCGGTGCGAAGATCGAACTCAAGGGCGGGATCAACCGCGCGCCTTTGGAAGAGAAGATGGCGATGGGACTCTACGCCCGGGCGCAACGACTGAGCGGAGAACTAGGCCATCCTCCGCTGCGCTCGGTCGCCGTGGGCGGCGGTTCGGACGGGAACTTCACCGCCGGCGTCGGGACCCCGACCTTGGACGGACTGGGCACAGTCGGCGGCGGCTCCCACGCCCGCACCGAGCACGCCCAGCAGATCTGGATCCCTCGCCGGGTCGAACTCACCGCCGCACTCGTCGGCGAACTCCTCGACGAAGACCGAGTCGCAGAAGCCTGAGACTTAAGAGCCTGAGACTCAGAGCGCTTCGCTGCGGTCCTCCTGCAGCCAGGGATTCGACAGCAGCACAAATGCCGATTCGACGATGAGGACCGGCGACATGTTCGTCTGCAGCCGTCGCCTGGCCTCGGTGATGGCATCGATGCGCAGAAGCGTCGTATCCGCTCCGTCGCGATTTCCCTGCTCGGCGATGAGATCATCCTCTCCGGCGTTGATCCACCCCTCGCGCATTCCCAGCTGATACATGAGGATGTCGCGGTAGAGGCTCATCAGCTCAAGGAAGATGCGGTCGAGCTCATCATTGCGGGCCCGCACCGAACGACGCTTCTGCTCTTCCTCGAGCTTCCTGATCTGCGCCCGTGCCGATGGCGGGACGGTCTTCTCCCCCTCGATGCCCAGGGTCGTCATCAGCTCACTGCGTTCGGCGGCATTGCGGGCCTCGACCCGCGACTTCGCCGTCTCGGCCGCCTCATCGACGATGCGACCGGCCAGACGAATCGTCGCCCCCACCGAGGTGAGCTTGCCGGGAATGGCAAGAATCGCTTTGCGCTCAGCTCCGGCCGATTCGTTCAGGGCCAGGTACTTGGCCCGACCGATATGGTTCTGTGCGACCGCGGCGGCCCACCGCGCTTTGTCCTCACCGACACTGTCGCGCTCCATCAGCAGCTGCGCCACGGCATCCCGAGACGGAATGCGCAGACGCACCGGTCGACACCGTGACCGGATCGTCGTGAGCACGTCGATCGGACTCGGGGCACACAGTAGCCACACCGTCGCCGGAGGCGGCTCCTCGATGGCCTTGAGCAGAACGTTGGCCGTGCGCTCCATCATCCGATCGGCGTCTTCGATGATGACGACCCGCCAAGCGGAGTTGACCGGGGCGGACTGCGCCTTGGACACGAGCTCGCGGACCTCATCTATCGAGATCACCGACTTCTGGGTCGACATGATCGTCAGGGACTCATGATGACCGGCCAGCACCCGCGCGGTCACCTCGGTGTTCTCCTCTCCCCCGGCGATCAGCGCGGCCGCGAAGGCACGAGCCGCGTTCGATCGTCCTGACCCGGGAGGACCGGTGAACAGCCATGCATGGGTCATCGCCGCCGGTGAGCGCAGCGCGTATTCGAGCTGCGTGACCACATCATACTGACCGACGAGTTCGTCGAAGACACTCACCTCAGGAATCCTCCGGGTTGGTGAAGCGACGGTTGTTGCGCTCGCGCTGGCGGCGGAGTCGCTCCCGCGCCTGACGTTCGATCTCCGCCTGCGCATGCAGCCGCTCACGGCTCATCGCCCGAGCACTGCGTGCGGGCAGCACCGTGGTCTCTGCATCATCATCCGAACTGTGGTCGACCTGCTTGACTACACGTGTTTCGGCTTCCTCTGCAGAACGTGTGTCGATGACGTTCGTGGGAACGCTGTCATCGTCATCGTCGTCCCCTGCTGCAGGTGCGCTCGGCGTGAACCGCTGTGCGGGCAGGACCGTTGTCGCGGCGTCTTCATCCGAGGAATCTTCTCGCGCAGAGCTCGAATCGGCTCGGACGTCCGAGTCGCTCCGATCCGCATCGTCGACAGCGGCGGCCGGCAGGTCCGAATCCACCGGGTCTGCCTCGGCGTCACCGGCGGGGAAGGCCGGACTCTCATTAGCCTCAGGGTCGCGCAGGTCGGCGCCGAGGTCGACGCGTTCGATCGGGAAATGCTCGGAATCCGCGACCTCTTCGTCGGAGACGGCTCCTGGCCGGAAGCGGTCGCCGGTGACGGGGACGAACCGGGTGCCGGGTTCGGGGGGCGTGTCGTCGTCTTCGTCCGCAGGTGAAGTCCATTCATCGGCGGTCGAACCGTGACCGGATCCGGCTTCAGAGTCGCCTTCGGCTCCACGCGCGGCGACTGAGTCGGACTCGGACTCCTCTGCCGCCTCGGCGCTGTCGTCGGACGCCGACTCGGAAGCGGATGTGGGAGCCGCCTCGGTGTCGGAGGTCTTCTCGGCAGGCGGTGCAACTGTTGCCGCACCGGCACCGGCGGCCACGGCACCGGCCGCCGCACCCGAGCGTGTGCTCAACTCATTGGGCAGGCGGGCGTGGATCGCGGTGAGGATCTCCGCGGTCAGTTCATCGGGACTGACCGAGGCGTCGAGGACGACATAGCGGTCGGGTTCCTTGTGGGCGCGTGTCAGATAGGTCTGTCGCACGCGCTGGTGGAACTGCTGGTTCTCCTCGTCGAGGTAGTTGCTTTCTGCGCGTTTGCCCATCCGCTCGGCCGCGACCTCCGGATCGATGTCGAGGACGATGGTCAGATGCGGAACGAGGCCCTGCGTGGCCCACCTGCTCAGGGCCAGGATCGTCTTCGGATCGAAGTTGCGGCCGGCGGCCTGGTAGGCCACCGTCGAATCGATGTAGCGGTCGGTGATGACGATGTTCCCGGCGTCGAGACTCGGGTCGACCAGCGAGGTCACATGGTGGGCCCGGTCAGCGGCGAAGAGCAGCGCCTCGGTGCGGGCACTGGGCTTCTCGGAGTCGAAGAGCACGGAACGGATCTGTCGACCCAGCTCGGTTCCACCGGGCTCACGGGTGGCCTCGACATTGTGGCCTTCGTCGGCCAGAGCGCGGGAGATCCGCTTGATCTGGGTGCTCTTACCCGATCCGTCCCCGCCTTCGATGGCGATGAAGAAACCGGCGCCGAGGCGCTCGGCGGAGGTCCCTAGGCCACCGGCGGAGCTCTCGGCGTTGCTCGGCGGACGGAATCCGTGGACGATATCGACCGAGAGTCCCTGCAGTTTGTGCGGGTCGAAGACGAAGAGGCCGATGATGCCGGCGATGAGAGCGGCCACGCCGATGATGATGAAGGCGACATCGCTGGGGGCGAGCAGCCAATCGGCGGTCGAAGCCACATCGACGACTCCGCCGAGGTCGAGCGCATTGATGATCAGAGCCAGCCCCGCGCCGGCCACGGCGCCGATCCGACGTGAGAAGTCATAGGGCTGCGATCGCACGCCGATGCCGACGAGGAAGGCGATGGCGGCCGAGAGCACGACCTTGCCTGAGAGTTCGTTGATGGCTCCGGTGGCGATGAGCAGGACACCGGAGACGAGCAGCGCGAAGGTC
Source organism: Brevibacterium sp. GP-SGM9 (assembly GCF_047300845.1). NCBI lineage: Bacteria > Bacillati > Actinomycetota > Actinomycetes > Micrococcales > Brevibacteriaceae > Brevibacterium > Brevibacterium sp. GP-SGM9. Next base: position 1,375,374 of record NZ_CP178563.1, read on the forward strand.
GACACGCGTGGCCTCGACATGCCGGGTGCGAAGGTCGGCCCCATCTCGAAGCCGATCGCCCAGCCGATCAGGCAGCAGGCGATGATGAGCGCATACCCTGCCTGCCCGAAGTTGTGTTCGACGGCGGTGGGTTGAGCCAACATGAACGTCGTGCCGAGGACGGCGAACAGGGCAATGCACACCCACGGGTTGGCGATGCTCGCGGCCGGTCGGGCGACACGAGCCTTGAGGGAGGGGAAGGAGCCTGTCGTCGCGGTTTCGGCGTGGAGTGCGCGTTCGGGGGTGAGGAAGACGATGACGGCGCCCACGGCCATGCCGATGCCCACCAGCAGGCTCACCCAGCCCAACGCCCGGGTTCCGGCGGCGGCTCCGCCGAGGATCTGGAAGACGCAGGAGAGGAAGACGAGCACAGTCGCCGGAATTCCGACTCGGCGCCAGGGCTTCTCGTTCGTGAATGGGCTGATGCTCATTAGCAGGCCCACCACTCCCCCGAGGAACAGGGCGGCGACCCAGGTCAGCCAGGCGCTCGGGGCGAGGCTGAGGACGATGAGCAGGGCGGCCTCGATGACCGCGGCCACGCTCAGCGCCGTCTTGCGGATCGCCGGAGCCTTGGTCGCGAAGACCTTGCTGGGAATGAAGAGTCCGGTGCAGGAGAGTACGAAGACGATGAGCAGAGACAGGCTTCCCTGCTGGTTGTCGAATCCGCCCGCGCCGAGCGATTCGGCCGTGGCGGTGAAGGCTCGTCCGCCGACGGTGGCGAAGAATCCGCTCGTTCCAGCCACGATGTAGCTGATCGCAACGAGGGCGATGAGGGCGCCCCACGCTGCGGTCTCGGTGACCAGCCGGCCAGGGGCTCCGGGAAGTCGATGTCCTGTAGTCGTCAACATGCTCACGTCCCTACACTATCTGTCCCGACTGACATATCTCTTGGAACCCGGTCCGATCTCCTGCAACCGATCCCGATCCTCTACTCTTGTGTGCGTGCACAGTGAGAATACGGCCATGACGAGCGTCGCCGCCGAGGGCTTGGATCCGCTCGAGGAGCTCGCCTTTGCCCGGGTCCTGCTCGATTCGGTCAAGACCGGGGCGCGCGGGGCGACCCTGCGGATCTACCGGCCCGCTCCGACCTTGGCCTTCGGAGCTCGGGATCGGTTCCTGCCCGGCTTCCCCACCGCGATCGAAGCGGCCCGGGACCACGGTTTCACGCCTGCTCTGCGCAGCCTCGGCGGGCGAGCTGCCGCCTACCATCGGGGGTCACTGGTCATCGACCACATCGAACCCAGTGATTCCTTCATCACGAACACGACCGCCCGATTCTCCGCCTTCGGTGACGACTATGTCGAGGTGCTGCGGTCGATCGGCATCGACGCTCGCCTCGGCGAGATTCCCGGCGAATACTGCCCCGGCGAGCACAGCGTCAACGTCGCCGGACGGATCAAGGCCATCGGAACCGCGCAGCGCGTGGTCTCGGGCGCGTGGCTGTTCTCTTCCTCCATCATCGTCGAGGACCCGGATCCGATCCGGGCCGTTCTCACCGACGTCGAAGCGGCGCTCGGCGTCGATTGGGACCCGGCGACGGGAGGGTCGATCAGTGAGGTTCATCCCGAGGTCAGGACCGATGCCGTCGCCGAGGCGTTCGCCGCCTACTATGCGAACGCCCACCCGCTCGCGCCGGAGTCCCCGAATCCCGCGGAGCTCGCGGCCGTACCGGACTATGTGGACAAGCACCGGCTCTGAAGAGCCGGAGACAACGAGGAAGGCAGACACATGAGCGTGACCGTACGTGAAGCGACCCGGGAGGATCTGCCCGCCATCCTCCGCCTCGTCCACGGGCTGGCCGAATACGAGAAGGAACCCGAGGCTGTCGAGGCCACCGAAGATGACTTCGCGGCCGTGATGTTCCCTGCCGATGGGCATCCGAACACCTACGGTCACGTCGCCGAGGCGGAGGGTGCGATCATCGGCATCGCCATCTGGTTCCATTCGTTCTCCACCTGGACGGGGAAGAACGGGATCTGGCTCGAAGATCTCTTCGTCGACCCGGAGCACCGAGGCGGCGGTGCCGGCAAGGCGCTGCTCGGCCGGCTGGCGCAGCTGTGCCGGGACCGAGGCTACACCCGACTCGAATGGTGCGTGCTCAAGTGGAACACTCCCTCGATCGGGTTCTACGAGTCACTGGGCGCGAAGGCCCAGGACGAATGGGAGACCTACCGCCTCGACGGGGATGCTCTTGAGGAGTTCGCGCGGACTTCCGCTGGGGCGGCCGGAGCTGATTCGGGCGAGGTCTGAGCTCAGGCCTCGAGCTTGCCTCTGCTCACTCAGGAGGGCGAGCTCGTGGGTCCCGCTGCGGGCGCGCTGCCGGGTTATCAACGCGCTGCCCGGGCGCCCGTGCGCTGCCGAGCCACGCGAGCCACGGAGGCGCTGCCGAGTTGCGGACGATCCGTGATGGATTCAACGCTGTGAAACATCACGAATCGTCCGCAAGTCGACGAGGCGAGCCGACTCAGGGAGTCTTCGGCTTCGCCGTGCTCGTCTTCTTGGCGGCAGTGGTCTTCGACGCTGCCGTCTTCTTCGCCGCAGTCGACTTGCTGGCCGTCGACTTCGCCGTGGTCGTCTTCTTCGCCGCAGTGGTCTTCGCCGCCGTCGACTTCTTCGCAGGAGCCTTCTTGGCCGGGCCCTTCTTCTTGGCCGGGCCCTTCTTCTTCGCCGGTCCCTTCGCGCGCTTCTCGGCCAGCAGCGTGGCCGCACGTTCCAGGGTCACAGCCTCGACGGAGTCGTCCTTGCGCAGGGTCGCGTTCGTCTCCCCGTCGGTGACGTAGGGGCCGAAGCGACCGTCCTTGACGACGACCGGCTTCTTCGTCTCCGGGTCCTCGCCGAGCTCCTTCAACGGGGCCGCGGCACGACGTCCGCCACGCTGCTTGGGCTCAGCGTAGATCTTCAGCGCCTCGTCGAGGGTGATGTTGAAGATCTGCTCCTCTTCGGTCAGCGACCGCGAATCCGTGCCCTTCTTCAGGTACGGTCCGTAGCGGCCGTTCTGAGCGGTGATGTCGGTGCCTTCGTCGTCCTGTCCGACGACGCGCGGGAGACTGAGCAGGCGCAGCGCGGTCTCCAGGTCGATAGTCTCGAGATTCATGGACTTGAACAGGGAACCGGTGCGCGGTTTCAGTTTCTTCGCTCCGCGCTTCGGCTTCTCCTCGGGCTCTGGCAGCACCTCGGTGACGTAGGGCCCGAAGCGGCCGTTCTTCGCCACGATCGCATGACCGGTCTCGGGATCGGTCCCCAGCTCGCGGTCCTCGCCGCCCTGGGTCTCGATGAGTTCGGCGGCCTTCTCGGCGGTCAGTTCGTCAGGGGCCAGGTCCTCGGGCACCGAGACCCGCTTGGGATCCTCGCCCTCGACCTGCGACGCCACCTCGAGGTAGGGCCCATAGCGACCGACGCGCAGAGCCACGTCCTCGCTGATCTGCACCGTGTTGACCGCACGGGCGTCGATGTCGCCGAGATCGTCGACGACCTCCTTGAGCCCCTCACGGTCCTGTCCCTGGTCGCCGAAGTAGAAGCGGGCCAGCCAGGCGTTGCGGTCCTCTTCGCCCATAGCGATGCGGTCGAGTTCGGTCTCGAGATCCGCGGTGAACGCATAGTCGACGAGTCCGGTGAAGTGCTCTTCGAGGAGTCTGACCACGGAGAACGCCAACCAGCTCGGAACCAGAGCGTTGCCGCGGGTGGTCACGTAGCCGCGATCCTGGATGACCGAGATCGTGGCCGCATACGTCGAGGGACGGCCGATGCCGAGCTCCTCGAGCTGCTTGACCAGGCTGGCCTCTGTGAAGCGCGGCGGCGGTGCGGTGGTGTGGCCGTCGGCTTCCGCCTTGACCACGGACAGAGCCTGTCCCTCTTCGACCTGCGGCAGCCGCGACTCCCCGGACTTCGTGTCGTAGCGGGAGGCGTCGGTGCCCTCTTCGTAGGCGGCGAGGAATCCGCGGAAGGTGATGACGGTGCCGCTGGCGCTGAAGCCGGCGTCGTGTCCGCCGTCGAGTTCGGCGCGGACCTTGATCGTCGCGGTCTTTCCCTTGGCGTCGGCCATCTGGCTGGCCACGGTGCGCTTCCAGATCAAGTCGTAGAGGCGGAACTCCTCACCGCCGAGCTGCTTGGACACTTGCGCCGGAGTGCGGAAGGAGTCACCGGCGGGACGGATCGCCTCGTGGGCCTCCTGCGCGGACTTCTGCTTGCTCGAGTACTGACGCGGCGACTGCGGCACGAATTCGGGACCGTAGAGTTCGGTCACCTGTTTGCGGGCGGCAGCGATCGCCTGCCCGGACAGCGCCGAGGAGTCGGTACGCATATAGGTGATGTAGCCGTGTTCGTAGAGCGACTGCGCCGTGCGCATGGCCTGGCGTGCGCTCATGCGCAGCTTGCGGCCGGCCTCCTGCTGCAGGGTCGAGGTGGTGAACGGGGCCGCTGGTCGGCGGGAGTAGGGCTTCGACTCGACCGAGGTGACGCTCAGCGAATCCTTCGCCGACCCGTTGAGCTCCGTGGCCAGTGCTTCGGCCCGGGCCTGATCGACGACCGTCGCCGAGGCGTTCTTCAGCTGGCCCTTGTCGTTGAAGTCCCGTCCGGTGGCCACGCGAGCCCCGTCGAGGGTGGAGAGATTCGCAGCGAAGGGATTCGTGCCGTCGGGCAGACCCAGATCGATATCGAGGTCCCAGTAGTCGGCGGGGACGAAGGCCATGCGTTCCCGCTCGCGTTCGACGACGAGTCGAGTCGCCACCGACTGCACACGACCGGCCGAGAGCCCGGCCCGGATCTTGCGCCACAGCACCGGTGAGATCTCGTAGCCGTAGAGGCGGTCGAGGATGCGTCGGGTCTCCTGTGCATCGACGAGAGCCTCGTCGATGTCACGGGTGTTCTCCAATGCGCGTTCGATCGCCTCGGGGGTGATCTCGTGGAAGACCATGCGCTTGACGGGGATCTTCGGCTTGAGCACCTCGAGCAGGTGCCAGGCGATGGCCTCTCCCTCGCGGTCCTCATCCGTTGCGAGATAGAGCTCGTCGGCGTCCTTGAGGAGTCGCTTGAGTTCGGTGACCTTCTTCTTCTTGCCCGGGTCGACCCGATAGTAGGGGTCGAAGCCGTTGTCGACATCGACGGCGAACTTGCCGTAGGGCCCCTTCTTCATATCGGCGGGCAGTTCCGAAGGGGTCGGGAGGTCGCGGATATGTCCGACCGAGGCCTCGACGTCATAACCGTCGCCGAGGTATCCCACGATCGTTCGCGCCTTCGTCGGAGACTCGACGATGACGAGACGACGGGGCTTCTTCTCGGTTGTGGTCACGCTTTCACATTCCTCTCGGGGCACAGGGTGATCGATGATAGGGACGATCCGGCCCAATGTAACACTGTTGATCTTGCTCGCCGTGCATCGGGCTTCAGCGGCCCGACCTCGGGGTCAACGGTTTTCGATCCTATCGCTATTCCCCCACGGTCCTTGTGATCGCTGCCCCACGGTCCTTGTGACCGACCCCCGCTTCGGCCCCGTCACCGGCACCCGGAACACGTGCTCATCAGGGCGCCGGCGACTCCGTGGCCGGCAGCAGCACACCTTCGGCCACCAGCGCTCTGACCTGGGCAATCAGCTGGTCTTCGAGGGCCACCGGGTCGACGTCGAGCAGCTGCGCCAAGGCGTTGGCGGTCTGCCGCAGCGTCAGGCTCCCATCGGCGACCGAGACGAACCCGGCCAGCGCCGTATCGAGGTCGAAGACCTGTCCGAAGCCGATGCCCTGTTCCAGGGTGATGGAGGTGGGTTCGGATTCGCCGGGCACATGGTGGCGGTGTTCGACGAGATCCGGTGAGCGGGTGAACGCGGTGTCCGCGATCTCGCCCGCCTCGGCGGTGGCCAGCCAGCTGCGCAGGGCGAAGACCGTGGAGAGGAATTCGCCGAGTCCGTGGGGATTGTTCGCCGCCGCCGAGGTGGTCCGCACCCGGGCGCGCAGCCCCTCGGTCCGATCTGTGGCGGGGCTTGCCGGGGCGGGAGGGGCAATCGTTGGCACATCGTTATCTGCCCGGGACATGAGCACGTACCCGAAGACGATCTGGGCGACGTCGCGGGATGCGAAGTCGTCGAGCCAGGCGGCGGTGGCCCGGTTCCAGTCCTCACCGGCTCGCGGCACTCCCCCGTCGCGGATCCAGGTTTCGGCGTAGGCGACCGGGTCGAGGGTCTCCCGTTCGATGACGAGAACGGAGGTCTCCGGGTCCGTGACCCAGGCTTCGGGACCCTCATCGCTCGCCGAGGTGGTCTCCCAGTTGCCGAGGCAGACGCTGCGTCCGCCCGGTGCCAGAACCTCGGGGATCGCGGCGAACAGGGAGCGGACGAGGCGGTCCCCGCTCATGCCTGCGTCCCGGTATTCGAAGGTGACCTCCGAGGTGCGCGGGGTGATCACGAAGGGCGGGTTGGACACGAGCAGGTCGACCTTCTCATCCAGGGGTTCGAGCATCGACCCGTGCCGGAAGTCGATCGTGGTAATGCCGTTGAGACGGGCGGAGAGTTCGGCCAGGTGCAGGGCGCGGTGCGAGATGTCGGTGGCGATGACTCTGTTCGCATGCCGGGCCAGCAGCAGGGCCTGGATTCCGCAGCCGGTGCCGATGTCGGCGGCGAGCTCGACCCGTTCGCGCGGGGTGATGGACACCAGGGTGCGACCGGCCCCGCCGAGGCCGAGCACGAAGTCCCCGCCGAGGATGCCGGGCTCGACGAGCGTCCCGTGGTCGCTGACGAGATAGAGGTTCGCATCCCCGGGACGGAAGCCTCGGGGCACCCCTACCGGCAGCTCGAAAGGGACGAGGGCGAAGGGGGCGAGCGCCTTGTCCGGTGTGGTGTCATCGTCACAGCCGTGGCCGACGATGAGCCCCGCCGCGACGGCAATGTCATAGGCCTCCTCACCGAGGGCATCCCGGATGAGCCTGCCCTCGACCTCGCGGTGGAAGTGGAAGAGGAGGGCGAGGACGGCGAGCCTGCGGTCGAACTCCGAGGCTGCTTCCGCGGCTGCTTCCGAGTCCAGAGTGGTCAGGCAGACGTGGATGGCCGGGGCCGCATTGTTGCGGACCAGGGCATCGGAGACGGCGGACCCCCAGAACTGTCGGAGCCGGGGTTCGGTGTAGCCGGCCCGGTAGAGGGTGTCGGCCAGGATCGTCTCGCGGGGAATCGTCTCACTGTGTTCGGTCACAGAAGAATCCTAACGACTGCGCAATAATTAGGGCCATGACCTCTTCTGCCCTCCTCGACATCGTCACCGGTTTCGGTGTCCGGGATGAGCGGCTCGTCCACGTCCGGGACATTCCGCAGCGATTCGAACGCGACGCCGAGTGGCCGGACTGGATCGACGAAGAGCTCAAGCACGCCTGCCATGCGATCGGCGTCGATCAGCTGTGGGAGCATCAGCTCGAGGCCGCACAGGCCGCCCGGGACGGGTCCGATGTGGTCATCGCGACGCCGACCGCCTCGGGGAAGTCCCTGGGGTTCTGGCTGCCGGTGCTCGAATCGATCCAGGCCACCCGTGACAAGCTGCGCACCTCCTCGGCGATCTACATCGCCCCGACGAAGGCGCTGGCCGCCGATCAGCTGAGCAAGCTCGAGCGGCTCATCGTCCGCGGGGTCCGCCCGGCCGCCTATGACGGGGACACCTCGCAGGCGTCGAAGGATTGGGCCAGGCGGCATGCGAACATCGTGTTCACCAACCCGGACATGCTCCACCGGGGGATCCTGCCGCAGCATCAGCGCTTCGCCCGGATGTTCAAATCCCTGCGCTACATCGTCATCGACGAGGCCCACCGGTATCGGGGCGTCTTCGGATCGCACGTGGCGCTGATCCTGCGCAGGCTGCTGCGCATCGCCGCCCACTACGGGGCGCACCCCGTGGTCATCGGGGCTTCGGCGACGATGGCCGAACCCGCCGCGGCCTTCGCCAAACTCACCGGCCGTGAGGTCCACGCCGTGGCAGAGGATTCTTCCCCGCGCGCCGCGGGCAGCTTCGCACTGTGGGAACCGCCGGTCTCTCCCGGCGGTGATCGGCGCAGCGGCCTGGTCGAGGCCGCCGATGTCATCACCGACGCCATGTGTGCCGGGTATCGCTCGATCACGTTCATCGCCTCCCGTCGCGGCACCGAGGCACTCGCATCGACCGTGCGCGAGCAGGTCGGACAGGTCGACGATTCGCTGGTCGACAAGGTCGCCGCCTATCGGGGCGGGTACCTCGCCGAGGAGCGCCGCCTGTTGGAGACAGCCCTGCGTTCGGGTCGCCTGCTGGCAGTGGCCTCGACGAATGCGCTCGAGCTGGGCATCGACATCTCCGGGCTCGATCTCGTCATCATCTCCGGGTGGCCGGGCACTCTGGCCTCCCTGTGGCAGCAGGCAGGGCGGGCAGGTCGGGCCGGGCAGCGTTGGATGGCGGTGTTCATCGCCCGTGACGATCCCCTCGACACCTATGTCGTCCACCATCCCGAGGTCATCTTCGATTCTCCGGTCGATGCCGGGGTCATCCACCCGGGCAATCCGCATGTGCTCTCCGGTCAGCTGTGCGCTGCCGCCGCCGAGGTGCCGTTGCGGGAGGCCGACCTCGTGCACTTCCCACCGGAGTCCGCCTCGGTCATCACCGACCTCGTCGAGCGCAAGCTGTTACGTGCCCGCCCGACCGGATGGTTCTGGGCCAAGGACGAACCCGCCACGGATCTCTCCGACATCCGCGGCAGCGGCAGCGGTCAGTTCCGCCTCGTCGAGGCCAGCACCGGCACTCTGCTGGGTACGGTCGACGAATCGGGGGCGCACACCGGCGCCCATCCCGGTGCGGTGTATACCCATCAGGGCACCGATTTCACGGTCCTCGACCTCGACCTTGAGGAGCGAATCGCTCTGATCGCACGCTCCGAGGTCGATTACACGACGCAGCCGCGCTCGGCCACGGAGATCGAGATCGTCTCCACCGACGCTCAGCGAGTCCTGCCGTCGGGGGTGAGCGTGTGCAGCGGCACCGTCGACGTCAAGGATCAGGTCGTCGCCTACCGGATGCGGGCGAAGCGCGGTGGGGCGATCATCGCCGAGCACGAACTCGACCTGCCGGAGCGGACCCTGCAGACGAAGGCCGTGTGGTGGACGATCCCGCAGACCCTGCTCGACGAGGCCGAGATCGTCGCGGCCGATCTGCCCGGTGCCGTCCATGCCGCCGAACATGCCTCGATCGGTCTGCTGCCGCTCTTCGCCGGCTGCGACCGGTGGGACATCGGCGGAGTGTCGACGGCGCTGCACGCCGACACGGGCCTGGCCACGGTCTTCGTCTACGACGGTCTGGCCGGCGGGGCCGGTTTCGCCGAACGCGGCAGCACGGTCATCGAGGACTGGCTGGCCGCGACCCGGGATGCGATCGCCGCCTGCGAATGCATCGACGGCTGCCCCTCCTGTGTGCAGTCGCCGAAGTGCGGCAACGGCAATGAGCCCCTGGAGAAGGACGCCGCCCTGCGACTGCTACGCGGAGTCCTCGGCTGAGCGGGACCCTCGCTTGAGCGGAGCATTCGCTCGAGAGGATTCCTCGGCTGAGGAGCCTCGCGTCAGGGCTGAAGCGTTCACTTGCCGGCGACGGCCTTCTCCTTGACCTTCGGCAACGGGCCGGGGATGTCGACGGCGACCTCGACGTACGCGCTCTGCTCGCTCATCGAGGCCCGACAGTCGACCACCGAGCCGCCGTTCTTCTTCGCCACCTCCTTCGCAATGTCACAGGGTTCTCCCGCGGCGAGCCCGCGGACGGCATCGGCGGCGGCCAGTGCCGCCAGATCCGCTGCGCTCTGGGCTCTGCTGTGGGCGACGAAGGCCTGCCCGAGGCTGCCGATGGCGGTGACGAGCACCAGGACCATCGAAGCGAGTCCGACGACGATGTTCGTCATTGTCCGTCCCCTCGCTGTCCTTCCATCCGGGCGGTCGCGTTCGCTTCGACCGTGTCGATGAAGATGATCGCGGCGGGCAGTCGGATGGTCACCGTCACGGTGGAGTACCCGCCGTCGGCGCGGACTCTGACCTTCGCGGCGTCTCCCGCATGCTTCTGCGCCTCATCGACGACGGCGGCCTGCGGTTCTCCGCGCGCGATCTCACGGGCGGCCGAACGAGCGGCGTCGAAGGCCCTCAGCTGGGAGAAGCCGACGGCGGCGGCTCCCGTGAGCATGATGACGAGGAGCACGATGGCAGGCATGACCACGGCGAATTCCGCTGTGGCCGTCCCCGCGTCCGCATCGCGCGCCTCGGCCCGCCCGCGAGAGCGCCGACCGTCCATGTCAGGATCCGCCCCCAAGGCCGAGAGCGGTCTGGATAACACCGGTGACGAGTTCCTTGATCGGACCCGATTTCAGGATGACGACCAGGAGGGCTGCGAATCCGCAGGCCGCCAATGTGGTGATCGCGTATTCGGCCGTGGTCGCTCCGGCGTCCGGGCCCCAGAACTCGTCTCTGTCATCGAACCCGATGCCGGGTGGTGCCGCGCAGTCGGGTGGGAGTTCATCGTTCTCCGGTGGTGGCAGCGGTGTGCTCGTGGTCTCGCTCATGTTCTCCTCCTGGTGGAAGTCCGTGCTCGCGATCTGCGAACGGACCTTCAGCCTGGAGGGCAGGCACCGAGGGTGTCGAGGGCTCGAAACGAGCCTGTGGAAACGGGATCACCGTCCACAGGTCGCCGGCACGCGAGTGAGAGTCCTGTCCACAGCCTCGAGCACGTCAGTGAGGGTCAGAGCGCACGACTCTGACGATCGCAGAGCGCAGCGGTGACGCTTCAGCTCCGGCCGGCCCAGTCTTCCTTGAGGATGGCCATGATCACCTGGTCGTGGCGGCGTCCGTTGAAGAACACGGCCTCACGACGCCTGCCTTCCTCGACGAATCCGGCCTTCGTATAGGAGGCGATGCCGCGAGTGTTGAAGGCCCAGGTCTGGAGTTCGATGCGATTGAGACCGAGCTGGAGGAATCCGTACTTGATCGCCAGTCGCACGGCATCGGAACCGTAGCCGCGGCCATGGAATTCGGGTCCGAGGACGATCGCCAGGGTCGCGGACTGGTTGATGGGATCGCGTTCGAACAGGGTCACATGGCCGACGAACTCCTCGGTTTCGATGAGTTCGATGCTGAACCCGACCGATTCGCTGGTCTTGTTCGCGCTCCACAGCGAGAACTGTTCGGAGACCCCTCCTTCGGGGCGCGGCAGGACCGTGTGATTCTGGAGCACCACGATCGAAGGGTCGAACCACCATTGCTCGAGGTAGGGCAGGTCATCCTGGCGCAGCGGACGCATCCTCACGGAGCGACCCGTGAAGAGATTCTCGGCGTAGTCTTCGGCTTGTTCGACGTTGGACAGTTGGTTGAAGGGTGTTACCTGTGCCATAGAACGACCCTACCAATCCCTCCTGAACGCCCGTTCAAAATTCGAGCGACCCGGCCGCTCGTCGCCCGGTCGTCCACAGCCCCAGGTGCGAAGTCGGATGGCCTCAGGTGCGCAGTCGGACAGAGGGGACCCCGACTCAGAAGAACACGGTCGTGAGGTCGGAGAGCAGGGAGATGATGACGGGCACCACCGAGAGCAGCAGGAACGCCGGGAGGATGCACACGCCCAAGGGAACCACGAGTCTGACTCCCAGGGCAGCGGCCGCCTCCTGTCGGCGCCGGCGGGAGGAGTCGCGCAGCTCCTTGGCCACCGATTCGATCAGCGGTGCCGGACCGACTCCGGTGTGTTCGGAGAATTCGAAGACCTCCAGCACCGGTGCAAGTCGATCGTCGGCGGACAGCCGTTGACCGCCGATCGTCATCGCCCGCCCGATCCGCTGCAGTCCGGAGCGGTCATCGGTCGCCTCGGCGCTCAGGTGCAGCGCCACCGGGATCGGCAGGCCCGAAGTCAGGCAGATCGCCACGAGATCGAGGTCGAAAGCCAGCTGATCATCGGCGACCGCGCCCTCGGTTCGAGCGAGGTCGCCCGCCCCGCCCGACACTGTGGACCCGCCAGAGCCAGCAGCCCCGCCGGTGCCGGCAGTCCCGCCGGCACCGGACGCGCCCGATCCGCCCGCTGGCCTGCCAGACCCCGCCGCCCCGAGCAGCCGCTGCAGCCGCCCGGATGTCGACCCCGACCACAGCAGCACCCCGGCCGCCACGAAGACTCCCACCAGCAGACCGATCATCGTCGTCACCGCTCGGCGCTTCGCATCATCGCCGTCATCCACCAGCGGCCGAGGATGTAGAGCAGCAGTCCGAGACCGACACTCAGCTGACCGGGCAGTCCCGCGATCAGCTCGGCCGGTCGGACGCCGATGAGCAGTCCGAGTCCGACGCCGATGAGCGGCAGCCAGCTGAGCACCCGCACCGTGGACCTGGGCCCCGCCATCGCGATCCGCCGCTCCCGGTCGGCGTCGAGGGCGTCCCGTTGGGCGGCGGCATAGCGGAGGATCATGTCGGCCGCGGGCGCCCCCGAACGTTCGGACACGGTCCACACCGCCGCCATGCCCGCCATCACCTCGGCGGCGGCCGGCGGCAGTCCGGAACTGCGGGTGACGATGGCCCGCCCAGGCTCCTCCCCCAGCGAGATCGCCCGTGAGATCGGACCCAGATCCTCGTTCTGCCGGCTCAGGGTCGCCATCACCGCCTGCGGAGTCATGCCCACCTTGAGCAGATGTGCGGCGTTCTCGACGGTGCCGATGGCCCACAGCTTCTCCTGTTCGGGATCCTGCCGTCGGGCGCGCCCACGACGACCACCGCCCCCGACGCCGACGTCATTTCCGCCGCCTGCCGCCGGCAGCAGCTCGCGCAGCCTGCGGGTGGGATCGAGCGGGGCACTGAGAATGATGCTCACGGCCAGGAGCACGGCGAGGACGGTGAGCATCAGGCGGCCTTCTGTTCGAGCACGGCCTCGAACCGGGCGAGAGCACGGCGGTTGAAGGTGCCCTCCGCTTGGGGTGAGGCACGTCCCCACACCGGTTCCATCACCACACCCTCGGCGCTGACCCTGGTCGGGATCGCCAATTCGGTGATCCCTCGATCGGGCCCGACCCGACGGAGGTGGATGACGAGGTCGATGGCGGTTGAGAACTGGGAGAACACCGCCTGCGGGCTCATATTCGCCAGTGCACCGAGGGCCGCCACCCGGCTCGGCACCGCATCGGCGGTGTTCGCGTGGATCGTCGCGCATCCGCCCTCATGCCCGGTGTTGAGCGCCGTGAGCATGTCACGGACCTCGGCACCGCGGCACTCCCCGACGACGAGGCGGTCGGGCCGCATCCGCAGGGCGTTGCGCACCAGGTCGGTCAGCGTCACTTCGCCGCCGCCCTCGACATTGGCCTGGCGGGCCGCGAGCTGGACGATATGGGAGTGGCCGACGATGAGCTCCCTGGAGTCCTCGACGATGACGAGGCGCTGACCGGATTCGACGAGACCGAGCAGGGCACCGAGAAGAACGGTCTTCCCCGTACCGGTCCCACCCGAGATGAGGATGTTCGCCCGCGAGCACACCGCCTCGGTGAGGATCTCGCCGAGTTCGCCGGGGATGAAGCCATCGTCCTGCAGCTGGGCGAAGCTGAAGCCGGAGCGTTTGGGCACGCGGAAGGAGATCGAGGTGTGGTCCCCGGAGATCGGCGGGACGATCGCGTTCATCCGCACCCCGTCGGGGAGGCGGACATCGACGAAGGGACTCGAATCGTCGAGCCTGCGACCGCCGAGCGCCGCCAAACGCACGGCCAGGGACCGCACCTCCTCCTCGGAGCCCAGGGACAGGTCGAGCAGCTCGGGACCCGAGCCGGTGTCGGCGAAGATCTCCCGCGGCCCGTTGACGAAGACGTCGGTGGTGTCAGGGACCTCGAGCACGGACTGCAGGGGTCCGGCCCCGGACAGCTGCGCGGACAGCCTGGTCACAAGCTCGAGGAGGGCGCTGGAGCCGAGCACCCGTCCGGTCCGGCGGACCGCCTCGGCGACGGCGGCCGTGGTCACCGGCCCGGGATCGTCCAGCAGGGTCTTACGGACCTCGGCGACGAGGGAGGCGTCGAGCCATTCGCTCATTCCATCCACTCCCCGAGCAGACGGTCGACGAGTCTGCCCAGGCGGGCACCGCCGGGGATGCCCTCACCACGGTCGACGGCGGCCGAGAGTCCCCGATCGTCGCGGATGCTGCCGGCGAGACTCAGGCCGATGGAATCGGCGAGCAGCTCGGCATCGAGGCCCCCGGCACCGGTGTCGCGGACGACGAGTCGGACGTCGGGATGGGATTGGGACAGACGTTTGGCGACTTGGGAGGCGGCGACGGCCGAGCGGACCCGGGCCGGGGAGACGAGGAGCACGTGGTGGCAGCGGCGCGTCCACTGCGGTGGGGCGTGGCGGGGCAGGTCGACGATGACGAGTTCGAAGGCCTGCCCGGCTGCGGCGAGGAAGTCGTCGAAGACGTCCGGGTCGAGATCGAGGGTGTCATCTCGTCCCCAGGACAGGATCGCGAGGCCTTCGTGACGGGGCAGAGCCTGAGCCAGGGTCGAGGGGCGCAGCTGTCCGCGAGAGGCGCTGAGGTCGGCCCAGCGCGGGCCGGGCACCTGTTCGGCCCCGAGGACGAGGTCGAGCCCTCCGCCCAGCGGGTCGGCGTCGACGAGGACCGTGTCGACATCGGGTCCGGCACGTCTGGCCAGGGCACAGGAGAGGACCGAGGCTCCGGCTCCCCCGCATCCGGCGACGACCCCGACGGTGACACCGGGAGCGGTCGGCGGTTCGATGGCTGCGATCATTCGCCCGCTCAGCCATTCCGCGGCAGAGGGCAGCACCGCCAGCTGATCCGCGCCGAGGTGGGCCGCCCGTTTCCAGGCCGATCCCTGTTCGTCGCCGTCGAGGACGACGAGGATGCGGTCGGCATGGTCCGTGGCCGGGGCCTCGCGCACGTCCTCGCCGAGGAGGATGAGCGAGGCCGATTGCCAGCCGCCGGAGTCCGGGGGCAGCACCGTGAGTGTGACTCCGATGCTTTCGGCGACTCGGGCGCATTCTTCGGTGATCGCACCGAGGTCGGTGATGAGGGCTACCTGCATGCTCACAGCGTGCCCCGCACGCAGTGGTCGCAACAGGGACGAACGGGTGCCTGTGGATGGGATGCGCAAAGGGCGCCTCCTGTGAGTTCGAGTCACAGGAGACGCCCTTCGACGTCGATGCCGCTGTCTTTCCTGCTCAGCGGCCCTGGTGTGCCGTTGCGGCGGCCTCAGCCCGAGCATTCGGGTTCTGCCGGCCGACCTGCATCCACAGGCGCAGAGCGAGAGTCGGCTGCGGTCTCAGCCGCGCTGGATTCCGTCGATGTTGCGCAGGAGTCCTTCGCGTCCCTCGGAGTCGCGGACCTTGAACCAGGAGCCGTTGTCCTCGAGGCTGAGGTACCAGTCCCCCGGGTAGATCGTGAACACCGGCATTCCGGTGGTCGGATCCACGGCTTCGCGGGGTTCGGGAACGGCGAACCAGAAGGCCTGGATAATCGGGCGACCGCCGTCCTCCCGCTCGCCGTCGGATCCCTCAGAGTCCGCACCGCGGTTGCCCTGATCGTCACCGGAGACATTCCTCACCGGTTCCGCATCGACTGCCGTCTGCTTCATTGTCTCCTGATCCGAGACCTCGGGCTGTGCGGAGCCCTCAGGCTGCTGTGCGGAACCTTCAGGCTGCTGCGCGCGGTCGGTCTGTGCTGAACGCGCGGACTGCTCGGCAGACTCGGAACGGTCCGACCGGGAGTCCGCGCCGTTTCCGTACCGTCCGACGGGAACATACTGCGTCGGCTCCGAGCTCTCAGGCACGGTGTCCCCGTTCGCATCGGCGCGCTCCTGAGCGACCGACCGCGCCTCACCCGATTCGGCTTCGGCCGGGCTGCTGACGACGGTGGCTTCGGTCGAGCGGACGTTGTCGTTCGGCCCGCGTCCGTCCGCATCGGTGGTCTCGGATTTCTCACCGTTGGCTGCGGCCTCGGAGCTGTCTGCCCCGGCCTCGGAGCGCTCGCCGCCGGTCGCGGTGACCTCGGGCTCGGGCGCATTGACCTTCGAGGCCAGCGAGCTGTGCTCGCCCGAGGTGACAGCGCTGCTCCCAGCGGGCTCCTCACCGCGGTCATTCGACCGAGCGTCTCGATCATCGGCTGCGGCGCCCGGCTGCGATGTCGTCGCATCGTGCTCGGGTGCGGCATGCCGACCCCGGTGACGCTCGGCCTCGGAGTCGGACGCGGGCGAATCAGAGGCGGAGACGCTCGAGTCGGAGACAGGTGCATCGGACTCGGGCGCATCGGAATCCGAGTCCGCCGAGGCGGCACCGGCGATCACGGCTCCGGCACCGAGAGCCCCGACACCGGCGGCCGCGCCGGCCCCAGCACTTGGGCGCTCGGAATTCGTAGCCGAATCGTCACCGGATCGGGAGTCCGCGGCTGCGGATGACTCGGGGCTCGCCTCGGCGGAGGTCGAGGTCACCGAGGAGTCGGCGGCAGACGCGGGATCGGATGCCGACGGTGCGGCCTGTGCACTGAGTGCGCCGAAGCCGAAGGTCTGAGTCGGCTCGCTCTGCGTGTGCTTCGGATCCTGGGGGTCCGAGGCTCCGAGGTAGGTCTGACCCGACCCGGTGCTCTGGACCGGCTGGTCACCCCCGACTCCCTGTCCGGTCTCGGCCGGAGGTGCGAAGGAGCTCGACGAGGATTCCCTGCGCTGCTCAGGCGGGGCGTAGGGGTTTTCGGCTGCGGTCTCGACCGGCTGCTCGGCCTGTCCCGGTTGGCCGGGCTGCTGACCGAACTGACCGTGTTCCTGACCGAATGGGCCGGGCTGGTTCTGACCGTCCGGCTGAGCAAACTGCTCGGATCCCCCCGGCTGACCGTGGGTTCCGGGCTGGTCCTGTCCGCCGAACTGACCTGGCCCACCAGCCTGGCCGGGCTGACCGGGCTGAGCGAAACCGGGCTGAGCGAATCCAGGCTGCCCCTGCTGACCGGGCCCCTGCTGTCCGGTTCCCTGCTGACCGTGACCCTGCGGTCCGGGTCCGGACTGCGGTGCGCCGGAAGGTCCGCCGAAGCCGGGGGTGTCCCCGGGCATGTGCGCCACCGGCGCCGGGTGCGGCGAACGCTGGGCAACGACGCGGGCCTTCGGATGCGAGGGACTCTCCTCACGGATGGAAAATTCCTTCGCGAAGAAGGGAAGCATCGTGAACACTCCGGCGAAGAACGCGATCAGGGAGGCGAAGAAGGCGAGGTAGGCACCGACGTGCCAGAAGACGGCAGCGGTGAGCAGATCGATGAAGGCATAGGTGAATGCCGCTGCGGAGACGACCGAGATGAACTGGTCGAGGCTGAGCGAACCGACGCGCAGACGACCATTGCCGAGCTTGTTGACGAGCACGGCCGCCGAGATGAGCAGGATCCCCAGCACGGTGAAGACCAGCGAACCCATGTCACCGACGTTCCAGTGCCACAGCGTGTACGTCTCGAAGCTGTATTTCCGGAAGGGCACGAACAGAGCGATGAACGCGAGCAGTCCCGCGAAGAGGATGAACAGGTCGCGCAGCGTCAGCGGTCCGAGCAGACCCGGTCCCGTGCGGGGGCGCTTCTGCGGCGCCGCACCGAACTGGCCGGGAGCAGAACCGTAGGGACCTGGAGCGGAACCATAGGGACCCGGACCCGAACCGTAGGGACCCGGTCCGGAACCGTAGCCGGCCGGTGCAGATCCTGCCGGCCCAGGGTTCTGGGCTCCCGGACCCGAGCCGTAGGGGCCGGGTGCCGAACCATAGGGGCCCGGGTTCGAACCGTAGGCGGGACTCGGAGCCGAGCCGTACTGACCGGGGCCCGGGCCGAAGCTCGGATTCTGTCCGGCCGGAGGCTGGCCGGTTCCGCCGGGATGCTGCGAGGGCTGATCGTGCCACGGCTGTGGTCCGGATCCGGTTGGATGCTGCGGCGAACTCATCGCTTAACTCCACTCGATCTTGGGGACAGGGTCATCGACATTCCTGTGTCTGTGCAGTGTCCATCCTGACAGACTCTGACCCCATCCTTGCAGAACAGAACCTGCCGATGCACCCATTCTGTGCTCTCTGTCAGGTGCGCACGCACCGGTCCCGACCACTTCGGCGAGACCAGGGAGGAACGGAAATGTGGCGTGTAGCACATTCGGGGCGCGACGGCTACCCCCACTTCCCCCGCTCATCGCTCGGATCGGGGTGACCCGAGCACCCATCGCGGGTATACAGTGCAACTAGAATTTTCGATCCACCAAAGAAGCCGGAGGGAAAAATGACTGACAGCTCAGCCGATCACACCGAGACCTTTGCCCCACCAGAGGATTTCGCCGCTGCCGCCAACGTCAAGGCCGATGAGTACGAGCGGGCCGACGCCGACTACCTGGGCTTCTGGGCCGAGCAGTCCCGCGATCTCATCGACTGGAACCAAGACTTCGGGGAAGTTCTCGACTGGACCGACCCGCCCTTCGCGAAATGGTTCGTCGGCGGCAGGCTCAATGTCGCCTACAACTGCCTCGACCGGCACGTCAACGCCGGCAACGGCGACCGCGTGGCGATCAACTTCGAAGGCGAGCCCGGCGACTCCCGGTCCTTCACCTATGCCGAACTCCTCGCCGAGGTGTCCAAGGCGGCGAACACACTGACCGAACTCGGGGTGAAGACCGGCGACCGCGTCGCGATCTACCTGCCGATGATTCCCGAAGCGATGATCTCGATGCTCGCCTGCGCCCGCCTCGGCGCCGCCCACTCCGTGGTCTTCGGCGGATTCTCCGCCGACGCCCTGCGCTCACGCATCATCGATGCCGAGGCGCGCGTGGTCATCACCGCCGACGGCAGCTACCGTCGCACCAAACCCACCAGCCTCAAGCCGGCCGTGGATGAAGCGCTCTCCCACGGGGACACACCCGTCGACCACGTCCTCGTCGTCCGCCGCACCGGTCAGGACGTCGACTGGGTCGAAGGCCGCGATCAGTGGTGGCACGACACCGTCGAGCAGGCCAACCCCGAACACGAGTGCGAGTTCTTCGACTCGGAGCAGCCGCTCTTCGTCCTCTACACCTCGGGCACGACGGGCAAGCCGAAGGGCATCCTGCACACCTCGGGCGGCTACATCACCCAGGTCGTGTACTCGATGAAGGCCGTCTTCGATGCCAAACCCGAGACCGATGTCTTCTGGTGCACCGCCGACGTCGGCTGGGTTACCGGCCACTCCTATGTCACCTACGGTCCGTTGGCCGCAGGCCTCACCCAGGTCGTCTACGAAGGCACACCCGACACCCCGCATCAGGGACGCTGGTGGGAGATCGTCGAGAAGTACAAGGTGACGACCCTCTACGCCGCCCCGACGGCGATCCGCACCTGCATGAAGTGGGGCGAGGAGATCCCTGCGAAGTACGATCTGACCAGCCTGCGCCTGCTCGGCAGCGTCGGCGAACCGATCAACCCCGAGGCGTGGCGCTGGTACCACCGCGTCATCGGCGGCGAGCGCTGCCCCATCGTCGACACCTGGTGGCAGACGGAGACGGGTGCACATATGATCGCTCCCCTGCCCGGCGTGATGTCGACGAAGCCCGGGTCCTCACAGCGACCGATCCCCGGCATCTCCGTCGATGTCGTCGACGACTCCGGCGAGAACCCGGCCGGACCCGAGGGCGGTCTGCTCGTCATCCGACAGCCCTGGCCGTCGATGCTGCGCGGGATCTGGAAAGACCCGGAGCGCTTCAAGGAGACCTACTGGTCCCGGTTCGAGGAGACCTACTTCGCCGGTGACGGCGCCCGCCGGGACGAAGACGGCGACATCTGGTTCCTCGGTCGCGTCGACGATGTCATGAACGTCTCCGGGCACCGCCTGTCGACCGCGGAGATCGAATCCTCGCTCGTCGCCCACCCCAAGGTCGCCGAGGCGGCCGTGGTCGGGGCGGCCGATGACACCTCCGGTCAGGCCGTCATCGCCTTCGTCATCGTCGGCAACGGCGTCGAGGACTCCCCGGAGACGGCCGAGGAGCTGCGGCAGCACGTGGGCAAGGACATCGGACCGATCGCGAAGCCGAAGAAGGTCCACATCGTCACCGATCTGCCGAAGACCCGGTCGGGCAAGATCATGCGCCGCCTGCTCAAGGATGTTGCGGAGAACAGGGAGGTCGGCAACACGATGACCCTCGCCGACGCCTCGGTGATGGATCAGATCGAGCAGTCGGTGGCGAAGTCCTGAACAAGCGGGTTTTTCGACAGTTCGCCCGACACCTCTTTGGTGACCGGGTCCGATCAGACTACTCTTGAGTCAGATAGTCCACTTTCCTGTCGATAGGAGCACTCATGGCCGAAAGGTCGATCAGCGAACTGATCAAAGGCATCGGCGACGATTCCAAAGCGATCGCCGAGGAAGAGATCGCCCTGGCCAAGGCCGAGGCGACGGCCGGAGCGAAGAACCTGGGCATCGGTGCCGGACTGGCCGTCGTCGCCCTGTTCTTCCTGTTCCTGTCCTCGTTCATGGTGATCTTCGCGGGAGCAGCGGCCTTCCATGAGGGACTCGGCTGGCCGTGGTGGGGAAGCTTCCTCATCATCTTCGGCATCCTCGCCGTCCTCGCGATCATCCTCGTGCTCATCGCACTGCCCCTGTTCAAGAAGGGCAACCCGGTTCCGGGCACGGCCATCGATTCGGCCAAGTCCCTGGTCGCATCCGTCAAACGGGCCGTGAAGAACCCCTCGGGACCCCGTTACTGAGGGACACCCGCACAGCAGAGCGACACAGACGGCGTCGAACCTTCGGGTTCGGCGCCGTCCGTGCATTCATTCGGCGGGCACGCTCGCGGCCGCCTGGTGCGCGGTGATCCTCGGCATCGCCGTGATCTGGGCAGCCCGACTGTTCTCAGCCAAAGCGGGACGGCGGTGACACGTTCACCCGGGACCGCCTCGGCGAGTCAGAAGTCGATGTCGATCGGCGTCGCGGTGTCCCACGTCGCCGACCAGCCGAGTTGGTCGAGGGCGAAGTCGAGGATGCCGGCGGTGAAGCCCCACACCTTGAGCACTCCGACGTCGAAGGCCGGAGTCGAGATCTTGAGATCGGGTCGGGCGAAGGTGCCGCGGTTGGCCGGGGCGACGAGGTCGGCGATCGCCACCCGATAGACGGAGTAGGACTCACGTTCGTCCATCACCTGCACCGCTCCGGGCCTAACCCAATGACCGATGACGGGGGTGACCTCGAACTTGCTGACGGGGATGTAGAGCGGATCCATCTGCCCGAGCACGTCGACGGAGTCGGGGACGATGCCCGCCTCCTCCTCGGCCTCGCGCAGCGCGGCGGCTGTGAGCGAGGCATCCTCGGGGTCGCGTCCGCCGCCGGGGAAGGCGACCTGCCCGGGATGGTGGCGCAGGGTCGCCGCACGCTGGAGGAGGACGATGTCGACGTCCTCGACGCCGAGTCCGGACAGTCGCGTGAGCTCTGCTTCTCCCGCCTCGGTGCGGGGTGTCCCGCCACGACCGAAGAGCATGAGCACGGCGGCGTCTCGGGCGGTCACCGCACCGGGAGCTTTCGAACGACGCAGCCACAGCGGGGACCCGTGGGAGTCAGCAAGCTCGCTCAGCTGCGCCCGCAGGGCACGGTCCCGAACCTCGGGGTCGTGCGCGGGAGTCCCGCCGAGAGCCTCGGCACTCATGCCGTCGCCTCGGGGGCCATTTCGAATCTCAGCATGTCCCGAGCCTTGTCCGGGTCGAGTTCGCCGATGCCGAAGGACGGGCATACGGCCGTGAGCGGGCAGGCTCCGCAGGCGGGCCTGCGGGAGTGGCAGATGCGGCGGCCGTGGAAGATCACCCGATGCGAGAGGAGGGTGAGTTCGCTGGTCGGGAACAGGGCGGCGATGTCGTGTTCGGCTTTTACGGCGTCGGTCTCCTCGGTCCAGCCGAACCGGCGGGCCAGGCGCCCCATGTGGGTGTCCACGGTCAGTCCCGGGGTGTCGAAGGCGTTGCCGAGGACGACGTTCGCGGTCTTGCGTCCAACGCCGGCGAGTTTGACGAGTTGGTCCATTGTGTCGGGCACGATTCCGTCGTATTCGTCGACGAGTTCGTGCGCGAGCTTGACGATGTTGCGGGCCTTGGCCCGGTAGAAGCCGGTGGAGCGGATGAGCTCCTCGACCTCGACGAGGTTGGCCACCACCAGTGCGTGGGCGTCAGGAAAGGCCCGGAAGAGGCCCGGAGTGACCGCATTGACGCGGATGTCCGTGGTCTGGGCGGAGAGCACGGTGGCCACGAGCAGCTGGAACGGAGTGGCGAAGTCGAGTTCGCATTCGGCGTTGGGATAGACCTCGGCGAGGATGCGATTGATCTTCCGGGCACGCCGAGTCCGGCCCAAAGGGGTCTCCCTGGCGAATTTCCGCGCACTCTTCTCGGCCACCGTCAACACGATTCCCCATCCTAATCCGTGGCTGTGATTTCCGCAGTCACCCACCTCACACGGACCCGGCAGATCTCCTTGTTTCCCAATAGTCAGCCACACTCCCGCGTCTTTGCTGGTATCGATACCGTTGACCAGGTAGATTTATGTGTGATTACCACGACAAGGAGGACACAGTGGACATTGAAGTTGTGCGGGGCGCGACGCTCTTCGCAGGTTTGGACGATGAGGCCACCAGCGCATTGATGAAGTTCATGAACCCGCGGAGTCTCCGTCGGGGAACCGCGCTGTTCCACGAGGGCGAGGCCGGCGATGAGCTCTACATCGTCTCCACGGGTAAGCTCAAGATCGGCCGTGAGTCCTCCGACGGCCGTGAGAACCTGCTCTCCGTCGTGGGACCGGGCGAGATCATCGGCGAGCTCAGCCTCTTCGATCCGGGTCCACGGTCCACCACCGTCACCGCGGTCTCCCAGTCCGAGCTGCTCAGCCTCAAGCACGAGGACCTGACCACCTGGCTCAAGGATCGCCCGCAGGCCGGGATGAACCTGCTCAAGGCCCTGGCTCAGCGTCTGCGCCGGACGAATGAGACCGTCGGCGACCTCGTGTTCTCCGATGTTCCCGGTCGTGTCGCCAAGGCTCTGCTCGACCTGGCCTCCCGCTTCTCGAAGCCGGCTCCGGACGGTGTCCTCGTCGCCCACGACCTCACTCAGGAAGAGCTCGCGCAGCTCGTCGGCGCTTCCCGTGAGACCGTGAACAAGGCTCTGGCCGACTTCGCCGCCCGCGGGTTCATCCGCCTCGAGGCGCGCTCGGTCGTCATCCTCGACATGGAGCGTATGCGCAACCGCGCCCGCTGACTTCAAGTCGTCGACGAACGCCCCGGCCATGTGGTCGGGGCGTTCGTGTATTCACCGATTCATTCCTCGTTCGCCGGCAGGGCGCCGAGGTAGTTCAGCTGGGCCTTGACGATCTGTTCGGCGGCACCGCGCACGCTCGGGTCGACGTCGTGGTAGACGATGTCGCAGACCTCCGAGGCGGTCCTTGCGCCTTCGTCCAAGGCGGCCCTGACCTGGTCGATGCGTTCACGGCGGTGCCGGCGGTAGTAGTCGATCACCTCGGCGGGATTGTCGATCCGCGGTCCGTGGGCGGGTTCGATGATCGAGAACGAGCCGTCGTCGAGGAGGCCGCGGAGTCGGTCGAGTGAGTCGAGATAGTCCCCCAGGGAGCCTTCCGGGTGGGTGACGATCGTCGTCCCCTCCCCGAGGATCGTATCCCCGCTGTAGAGGGCACCGGCGTGGATGAGGCTGATGCTGTCCATCGTGTGGCCGGGAGTGGCGATGACTTCGAGGACATCGGCCGGCGAGTTCCCGAAGGTGATCCGATCCCCGTCGGCCACCGGGTCCACGTATCGGGAGAACCGGTCGAGCACCGCGTAGACGGGGACCTCGGGGGCCCAGTCCTCGACGCTGCCGAGCATCTCCGAATGATCGGCGTGCTGATGGGTCAGCACGATGGCGGCCAGATCCCGGTCGCCCACCTCGGCGAGGAAGTTCCGGCGATGTTCAGCCATCTCCGGTCCGGGATCGATGATCACCGCCGAGGCGTCGTCCTGGCTGGTGAGCACGTAGGTGTTCGTCCCGGTCAGGGTCATCGGGGAGGGGTTGTTCGCGCGGATCATCATGGTTCGTCGGTCTCCTCGTCATCGGATTCAGCATCGTCATCGGCGTCGTTGAAGCTGAGGAATCCCGGGCCCTGGTCGCCTTCGTCATCGCCGACGGCCACCGCGAAGTCGCGCAGGGTGCCCTTGCTGTGCGGATCCCTGCCGGGTTGGATGACGACCTTCCACTCCCCGTCTTCGCTGACGACCTCCGGGCGCAGCGGGTGGAGGCTGCGGACCTGTGCCATGGCCGCCCCGACGGTGGGGATCTCGAGGAGGCTCTCGATGATCAGGCGGGTGCTCGCGCCGATGCTGTTGGGGTCTCCCCCGGCGTCGGCAAGGACTTGGCCGGGACGTTTCCATCCACCGGCGGTTTCGTTCGGGGAGAGGAAGTCGACCTCTTGGCCGAAGGGCACCGTGGCCACGAAGAAGGTGGTGTCGAAGCGGTGCAGCTGTGTGGAGGTGTTGATCCACCGCAGCCAGGGCTTGCACAGGTCCGGGCGAAGCCGGAGGTCGCGTTCGCGCAGTATCTGGGACCACGCGACCTCGTTCGTGAAGAGCCGGGAGCGGGTGGTGTGCCAATCGGACTGCGGTGCGGCTACGACGTCGCGGTCGACGTTCTCGGCCAGAAGGATTCCCGCGGCGGCGAAGCAGATGCGGGCCGCGGCGGAGAAGTGGTTGAGGGCGCGAGACTTGTTCTCGATGTTGAGAGCGCGGGCGCACCGAGCCGAGTTCCACCCGGACAAGGGAAGTTTGCGCACATCACCCGGGCGCAGGCTCGAGGTCGGGTAAGCCCAGCGATTGCGGTCCTCTACTCCCCTGGCGTCGAGCTGCCGGGTGATATAGGTTTCCAGACCCTCGGCGCAGTCCCTGATCAGGACGATCGCCGAGGCGGGCCGTGGAGCTTCGGGGACGGGCATCCGCCCGTCGGACTGCCAGTGATCGAGGAGCCACCGCAGTTCCGACGAGACGGGAAGGGTGCGTCCGCTAAGCGGCATCGCCTTCAACCTCGACGACGACCTCGACCTCGACTGGGGTGCCCAGCGGCAGAGTGTTCACGCCGACGGCGCTGCGGGTGTGCTGCCCGCGGTCACCGAAGATCTCGCCGTAGAGTTCGGAGACGCCGTTGATGACGGCCGGCTGCTGGGTGAAGTCATCGGCGGAGTTGACGAAGCCGGTGACCTTGACGACGCGGACGATCGTATCGAGGTCTCCGATGACTCCGGCGATGGCTGCCAGGGCGTTGAGTCCGGCGGTCCGGGCGAGATCATAGGCGGTCTCAAGATCGACGTCGGAACCGACGTGGCCCGTGGCCGGCAGCTTGCCCTCGACGACAGGCAGCTGACCGGAGGTGTAGACATAGTTGCCGGTGCGCAGCGCGGGCACATAGACACCGGCGGGGGCGGCGACCTGCGGGAGTTCGAGGCCGAGCTCGGCGATGCGATCAAGGGTCTTCGACATGGCTCTTCTTTCGACGGGGTGGATCCGGGATGGTGGGTGTCAGTGGAGCTGGTGCGCTCCTGAGGTCATTCCTTGGGGCGCTTGAGGTACGCGACGAGACCGTTGTTGTCCGGCCCGGGCACGACCTGGACGAGCTCGTAGCCGTCCTCACCCCACTGGTCGAGGATCTGCTTGGTCGCGTGCACGATGAGCGGCACGGTGACGTATTCCCATTTGGTCATGATTCTCCTTGAGTTGTATCCGGCTGAGAAACCCCAGTCTGTCAGGAATCTCGGGTGCACGGGACGAGCATCCGCCACTTCGATTCCAGAGGATCGACGATGGGTGTCGATATCGCTCCCAACACTAACCGAGACCGGACCGTTTCGGCTTGCGACATCGTCATCATGGCAGAAACGGGGCGAGACGATCATGATGATCGTCTCGCCCCGTGTTGCCGTTCGAATCGCCGTTCAACTCGGTGGCGTCAGTTGCCGCCGAGGCCCGGGGAGTCTCCTCCGCCGTCGCCGCCGTCGCCACCATCGCCGCCGCCATCGCCGCCGTCTCCACCGCCGGTGCCTCCACCGCCACCGCCGCCGTTTCCGCCGCCGCCAGTGCTGCCGCCGCCGTTACCGCCGCCGGTGCCTCCACCGCCGCCTCCGGTACCGCCGCCGCCACCGCCGGTCGAGGAGGATCCGCCGCCGCTGGAGCCGCCGCCCGAGAAGTACTTCCCGCTGGGCTTGGGGAAGCCGGTGTTGCCCTTGGTGTGTTTGACGGCCTGGCTCATGTACGCCTGCCAGGTCTTACCGGAGATCGTCGCGCCGAAGACCTGTCCGCTGACCTTGCCGGAGCCGTTCCTGCGCCAGTCCCTGGTGCCGGCCGGGTCACCGGTCCAGACAGCAGTGGACAGCGTCTTTGTGAACCCGAGCAGCCAGGTGTGGCCGACCTCGAAGTTCGTCGTACCGGTCTTCGCACCGGCGGGAACACCGATACCCAGACCGCTGGTCGTACCGCCGTTGAACGTCTGCGTCAGGGCGTAGGACACTCCCTTGGCCACTTCCTTGTCGAGGACCCGTTTGCAGCCCTCTCCGGGAATGTCGATCTTCTTGCCGTTGCGGTCCTTGATCTCGGTGATCGGCTTCGGTCCGCAGAATTCGCCCTCGTTCGCGAAGGTCGCGAACGCCGCCGCCATGGCGATGGGGGTGGTCTCTGTGGTACCGAGGATCGACGATGGGGACAGAGCCTGGATGAAGCCGGACTTGTCCTTGAAGTCGAGTTTCTCACCGCTGCCGTAGCGGATTCCCAGGTCCATGGCGGTGTCCATGATGTCGCACATGTTCAGCTGGTTGCCGATCGCGGCGTACCCGGTGTTCACCGAGTTCTTCGTCGCGTTGATGACGCTCATCGATCCGTTGCCCTTGCCGTCGCCGGCGTTGTTCGGATCCCAGTCACCGGCCATGTTCGGACAGCCGTCGTACTTCCACGAGCTGGCGGGGAAGTTTCGCTTGGTCGCGTTGACCGTGGCGTTGAGGCTCTTGCCCGACTTCAGCCAGGTCGCCAGAACGAAGGGCTTCCACGTCGAGCCGACCTGGAATCCGCCGCCGCCGTTGTGCTTTTTGTCGACGGTGTAGTTGACACTCGTCTTCTTGTTCTTGTCCTTCTTCTTCACCTCGCCCGCGGTGTATTCGCGGTTCTCTGCCATAGCGATGACCTCACCCGTGCCGGGTTCGACCGTCACCAAGGCGTGGCCGGCACCCGAAGGATCGCCCACGGGAACCCGGCTCTTGATCTGCTTGTCGGCGATCTTCTGGATGTCCGGATTGAGGCTGGTCTTGATCGTCAGACCGCCGCGCTGGAGCTTCGCGATACGATCATCGACGGTCTTGCCGAAGGATTTGTCGTTCTTGATCACGTTGACGACGTAGTCGCAGAAGAATTCGGCTTTGCTCTTGGCCGCGGAGCAGCCGTTCGGCGTCTCATGCAGGTCGAGGTCGAGGTCGGTCTTGACCGCTTTGTCGTATTCCTTCTGCGTGATGTGCTCGTACTTGAGCATCTGTCCCAGCACCGTGTTCCGGCGCTTGAGGACCTGGTCGGGGAACCGCTGCGGGTTGTAGGCCGAAGGGTTCTGCACGATGCCGGCGAGCATCGCCGACTGCTGGATGTTGAGATCCTTGGCGTGGATCCCCCAATACTTGTACGCCGCCGCCTCGACACCGTAGGCATTCGGCGAACCGGAGTAGTTGTTGATGTTCATGTAGCGGTTGAGAATGTCCTTCTTGTCGTACTTCTTCTCAACCGCGACCGCGAGCTTGGCTTCGCGCAGCTTTCGGGCATAGCCCGCGGTGCCTTCGGATTCCTTGGCCGCCGCGACACCCTCGGAGTTCTCTTCAGCGTGGGCGTTCTCCGCGAGCACGTTCTTCACGTACTGCTGGGTCAGCGTCGATCCGCCCTGAGTCGTCGAGGACACAAGATTGTGCACCGCGGCACGGGCGATGCCCTCGATGTCGACGCCGCCGTGTTCGAAGTACCGATAGTCCTCGACCGCGATCGTCGCGTTCTGCATGTCCTGAGAGACCTCGTCGAGAGGCACCTCGACCCGGTTCTGCCAGTAGAACTCCGCGAGCTCCGAACCATCGGAGGCCTGCATCGTCGACTTCTGGCCGAGATCCTGGATCTCCAGGGTGGCGGGAAGCGAATCGAAGATCTCGACGGCGCTGTTGGCACTGGCAGTTGCGACACCGACTCCGGGGATGGCAAGACCAGCGGCGACGATTCCCGCCACCGCGCTGACGGCGACGAACTGTGCGAACGCGCCCATCTTGGTCGGATTCGGATTTGACTCAGGAGACACCATGAA
The DNA here is from genome assembly GCF_047300845.1 of Brevibacterium sp. GP-SGM9. Lineage (NCBI taxonomy): Bacteria > Bacillati > Actinomycetota > Actinomycetes > Micrococcales > Brevibacteriaceae > Brevibacterium > Brevibacterium sp. GP-SGM9. Next base: position 1,403,692 of record NZ_CP178563.1, read on the forward strand.
ACCAAGTTTAGCGAATACGACTTGTGCAAATCTTCAGAAATCGATGAACGAGCTAACTTCTCGGCACCAGAGTGAGCAGGCTGACCTCGGGCCGACAGGCGAAACGCACCGGTGAGAACGGTGAGAAGCCCAAACCGGCCGAGATCTCCACCGTCGATTTTCGGTAGCCGAAGACACCTCTCGCGCGTGTCCGATCGAGATCGCAGTTCGTCACCGGGGCACCCCAGAAGGGCACCCGGATCTGTCCACCATGGGTGTGGCCGGTCATGATCAGGTCCGCCCCCGCCGAGGCGAACGCCTCCAGGGTCCGCGAATACGGCGCATGGGTCACGCCCACCTTCAGGCCCGCTTCGGCGGCGAAACGGGGGTACTCCAGCTCCGCCTCGGCGACTCCGGAGTCCTCGTCGAAGCGGATCCGGTCACGGTCGATATGGGCATCGCCCAAGCCGCATAGGTCGATCCGGGTGCCGCGGATGGTCAGGCTCACCTCGGCGTTGTCGAGGAGATGCCACCCGCGAGCGCCCGGTCGCTCGGAATCCGGTTCGAACCCGCGCACCAGCGCCTTGACGTCGAGATCGGGCTCGACCCGGTGCTTGACCTCGGAGGGTGAGCGCAGATACTTCGCGGGGTTCTTCGCCTGCGGGGAGAAGAAGTCGTTGGAGCCGAGGACGAAGACGCCGGGGACGTCGAGCAGGCCGTCGAAGACGTCGATGACCTCCGGCACGATATCGGCCGAGAGATTGTCTCCGGTGTTGACGACGAGGTCGGGCTCCAGGCGGGTCAGGGCCTTGACCCAGGCCGCGCGATGCTTCTGCCAGGGAGCCAGATGCAGATCGGAGACGTGCAGGACTCTCATCGGCTCGGCCCCAGCGGGAAGGATCGGCAGGGTGTGGCGACGGATCGCGAAGAGGTGCGGTTCGATGCCCGCAGCCCAGATGCCGGCGGCCGCGGGAACGGCGAGAGCCCCGGCGAAAAGTGCACGTTTCTTCATTCCGACAACTCTATCCGCTCCCCCGGACACTCCCCGCCGTCAGGGAGTGGTGAGCGCTGGGGCTTCGTGCTGCCGTGCGGCGCGGACCGTGCGTCGGCGGTGCAGGGACTTCATGCGGCGACCGCCGATGATGCGGCAGACGAGGTAGATGAGGAAGGAGATGGTCGTGACGAAGGGGCTGATCGGAACCACCGGTGAACCCAAGGCAATGAGGATGCCGCCGACGGAGGCGGTGACCGCGAAGATCACGCTGAGCACGGGCACCCATACAGGGGATGCCGAGACCTGAGTGGCCGCGGCAGCCGGGGTGATGAGCAGAGCGAGGACGAGCAGGACGCCGACGACCTGGACGCTCAGGGCCACGGCCAGGCCGAGGGTGAGCATGAAGACGATCGTGAGCACGGAGACCGGCACTCCCTTGGCCCGAGCCACCTCCGGGTCGAGGCTGGCGAACATGAGCGGTCGCCAGACGAGTGCGAGGACCGCCAGGACGACGAGGGAGCAGATGACGAGGGTCCTGATCTGTCCCGGCGTGATCGCGACGATCTGGCCGGTCAGCAGCCCGAACTTGCTGGCCGCACGTCCGTCGTAGAGCGCGAGGAAGAGGATCGCCAACCCCAGGCCGAAGGGCATGAGGACACCGATGATGGCATTCTTCTCCGAGGCCTTCGCCCCTCCCACACCGATGATGAGGGCCGCGATGATCGATCCGATGATCGATCCGCCGACGACGTCGAAGCCGACGAGGAGGGCGAAGGCGGCACCGGCGAAGGACAGCTCGGAGACTCCGTGGACGGCGAAGGGGATGTCGCGGGCCATGACGAAGACGCTGATGAGTCCGCCGACGACCCCGAGCAGCGCGGCGGCGACGAGTGAGTTCGCGAGCAGTGCGACGAGCTCGCCGTAGTCCTCGAAGGTGAAGAGGGTGCCGAAGATCTCTGCGGCGCTCATCAGATCGCACCCCTTTCCGGGTCGAATTCATCGGAGTGGACATGGTGGTTGACGCATTCCTCTTCGCCACCGACGACGACGAGCCGCCCGCCGACGCGGACCACCTCGACCGGGGAGCCGTAGAGCCGGCTGAGCGATTCGGTAGTCATCACCTCCGAAGGTGTGCCGATGAGGAAGTGTCCGCCGACGATGTAGAGGATCCGGTCGACGTAGGGCAGGATCGGGTTGATCTCGTGGGTGACGAAGACGACCGAGGTGCCGCGTCTGACGCGCTGCTCGTGCAGGAGCGCGGCCACGACCTTCTGGTGGTGCATGTCCAGAGAGAGCAGCGGTTCGTCACAGAGGAGCACCGAGGGATCGTTGGCCAGGGCTTGGGCGACTCGCAGCCGCTGCAGCTCACCGCCGGAGAGTGTGCCGGCGGGGGCGTCGGCGTAGTCCTGCGCCCCGACGGAGGCGAGCAGTTCGTCGACCTTCTTCTTCCGACCTCGGGAGAACAGGCCTGTCCCCCATCGGTGGCCGTCGATGCCCATGCGGACGAGGTCGCGTCCGCGCATCGGAGTGTGCGGGTCGATTCCCCGCTGCTGGGGAATGTAGCCGATCGCCGAATTCCCCGAATGGACGCGCCGCCCGCTGACTTCGGCCGATCCCGTCGACAGGGTGTTCTGGCCGAGGAGGACCTTGAGCAGGGAGGTCTTGCCGGTGCCGTTGGGGCCGAGCACGGCGACGAACTCGCCCGGTGAGACATCGAGATCGAGGTCGTGCCAGAGCACGCGATCGCCGAATCGCAGTTCGGCGTCGCGGAGTCGAATCACCGGCTCCCGCACGGAAGGTTGCACGGAAGCGTCGGATTCCTTGGCCATTGTCAGTGATCATGCCCTTCGAGTGCTGTGGAGATGTCGGTGATGTAGTCGCCCATCCAGTCCGCGTAGTGCGTATCGGCGGGCATGGTCTCGCCGAGGTCGACGACCGGAACATCGGATTTCTCGGCCGTGGTCTTCAGCTGCTCCGCCTGCGGACCGGCCGCCTGTGTATTGTACCCAAGCAGCACTGCCTCTCCGTCGGAGATCTGCTTCTCGGCGTCCTTGAGCACGAGTGGCGGCACGTCGTTGCCCTCTTCGACGGCCTCGAGGAACTCGTCCGAGGTGATGTTCTCCAGGCCCATGTCCTCAAACAGCCACAGCGGCACCGGTTCAGTCGCCGCGACCTTCTCGTCCTCGTGGTCCTTCTTCACATCGTCGATCTGCGTCTGCAGCTCGTTCAGGGTCTTTTTGTAGTCCTCGGCATTGGCCGTGAAGTCGTCCTTGTGCTCGGGCAGGGCCTCGCCGAGGTGGGTCGCGACTTCGTCGACGAGCTTCGTCATCGTCGGCACCGAGTACCAGAGGTGCTCGTTGAACTCGCCGTGGTCGTGGCCGTCTTCGGAATGGTCGTGGCCGTCTTCCTCATCCTCGTGGGTGTGGCCGCCGGCGTGAGCCTCATCGTCGTGGCCCGACTCGTCACCGTGGTCGTGGGGTTCGTTGCCGAGCCCTTCGGAGCCGGGCAGCCCGGAGATCGACACGGCATCGAGGGTCTCGACATCGGCGTCGGAGGCTTCGAGCATCGTCGTCATGAATGCGTCGTAGCCGCCTCCGTTCTCGACGACGAGGTCGGCCTTCGAGAGCTTGAGGCGATCCTGGGTGGTCGCTTCGTAGTCGTGGGGATCCTGGTTGGGATCGTCGATGACGGGAGTCACCTCGGCGAAGTCCCCGGCCACCTGGGAGACGATATCGGCGTAGACGTTCGTCGAGGTCACGACCGAGAGGTCGGCATCGTCCGCATCCGCGCCGGAGGCTCCTCCCCCGCACCCGCTGAGGGCGAGGGCCGAGGTCAGGGCGATGGCCCCGGTGGCGAATCCGAGTCGGGAAGGTGTCATGGTGGACCTTTCGGGAGTGTGCGCGGTGATCAAGGTTTCAACGACGATCACACTACTCAGACTCGGGACCCACCACTAATATAAATATTTATATATAGCACTACGTTTATGCGTGGTCGGAGACGTCGGTCCCGACGCAGATGTGCACCGTTGCAACGCCAGGCCTGAAAAAGTTGTCACCAGTGACGACTTTTTCGAGCTTCGCATTGATCCACGCGAATCCCGTGCCCGGCATGGGCTCGACATGACGACGAACCGCCCGGGAGCATGTGCTCCCGGGCGGTTCGTCTTCGGCTCGGCCGACTCTGGCTCAGTCGCCTCAGGCGGCCTGCGACTCGAGCTTCTTCGCGAGCAGCGCCGCGATCTGCACGGTGTTGAGTGCCGCGCCCTTGCGCAGATTGTCATTGGCGACGAAGAGGACGAGGCCTCTGCCCTCGGGCGCGGACTGATCGGCGCGGATGCGGCCGACATAGCTCGGGTCCTTGCCGGCGGCCTTGAGCGGCGTGGGCACCTCGTCGAGTTCGACTCCCGGAGCCGCAGCGAGCACCTCGGCGGCGCGGGCCGGGGTGATGTCGGCGTCGAATTCGGCGTGGATGCTCAGGCTGTGGCCGGAGAACACGGGCACCCGTACACAGGTGCCGGCGACGAGGAGATCCGGCTTGCCGAGGATCTTGCGGCTCTCGTTGCGCAGCTTCTTCTCCTCATCGGTCTCGAGCTCGCCGTCGTCGACGATGGATCCGGCCATCGGCAGCACATTGAAGGCGATGGGCTCGACGTAGGAGTTCGGCTCCGGCAGGTCGACAGCGGACCCGTCGCGGACGAGCTTCCGAGAGTCGGCGACCCCGGCCTCGAGCTGACCGGCGAGTTCCTCGACTCCGGCCAGACCGGAACCGGACACCGCCTGGTAGGTGCTGACGATGAGGCGACGCAGACCCGCCTCGGCATCGAGGGCCTTGAGCACGGGCATCGCAGCCATCGTCGTGCAGTTCGGGTTGGCGATGATGCCCTTGGGCAGGGTGTCGAGCGCCTCCGGGTTGACCTCGCTGACGACGAGCGGAACCTCAGGATCCGAGCGCCAGGCCGAAGAATTGTCGACGACGATGACTCCGGCGGCGGCGAAACGCTCCGCCTGACCACGGGAGGTGGCTCCACCGGCGGAGAACAGTGCGATGTCGAGTCCGCTGGGATCCGCCTCGGCGGCGTCTTCGACGGTGATGGACTGTCCCTTGAAATCGACGGTCTTGCCCGCGGACCTCGCCGAGGCGAAGAGGCGCAGGCTCGCGATCTCGAAACCGGGGTTCTCTGCCAGCAGATCGAGCATGACGCCGCCGACCTGACCGGTCGCTCCGACTACTCCGATATTCACACTCATCGTCCGGTACCTCCGTAGACCACTGCTTCGTTGTCATCACTGTCGAGTCCGTAGGCCGCATGGGCGGCGCGGACGGCGTCGTCGAGCAGGTCTTCCCTGGTGACGACGCTGATGCGAATCTCCGAGGTGGAGATCATGTCGATGTTGACCTGGGCTTCGCTCAGGGCCTCGAACAGAGTCGCGGTCACGCCCGGGTGGGAGCGCATTCCCGCGCCGACGACGGAGAGCTTGCCGATCTGGTCGTCGTAGCGGACCTGGTCGAAGCCGATCGAGGCCTTCGCCGCATCGAGAGCCTCGAGTGCCTTGGCACCGTCGGTCTTCGGCAGGGTGAAGGAGATGTCGGTCTTGCCCGGTTCCCGAGTGGAGATGTTCTGGACGATCATGTCGATGTCGATCTCCTGGCCGGCCACGGTCTTGAAGATCTCGGCGGCCTTGCCGGGAACGTCGGGGACGCCGACGATCGTCAGCTTCGCTTCGGAGCGGTCGTGCGCGACTCCGGAGATGATTGCCTGTTCCATGGTGGACTCCGTTTCTGATTCCGCTTCCGGGGTCGATGGTCCCCGCCCCTGTCGGAAGGCTTCTGGGATGGGTGAATCGGTCACCCAGGTTCCTTGGTTGCGAGAGAATGAGGACCGCACGTGGACGGGCACGTTGTAGCGGCGGGCGTATTCGACGCAGCGGAGCATGAGGACCTTGGCGCCCGAGGCGGCCATCTCCATCATCTCCTCGTAACCGATCTCATCGATCTTGCGTGCCGTGGGCACGATGCGCGGATCCGCGGTGAAAACACCGTCGACATCGGTGTAGATCTCGCACACATCGGCGTCGAGGGAGGCCGCGAGTGCCACGGCGGTCGTATCCGAGCCGCCGCGACCGAGTGTGGTGATGTTCTTCGCGGTCTGACTGACTCCCTGGAAGCCGGCGACGATGGCCACGTAGCCTTCATCGAGTGCCGAACGGATGCGGCCGGGGGTGACGTCGATGATGCGGGCCTTGCCGAACTGCTCATCGGTGATGACTCCGGCCTGGGATCCCGTGAAGGACTGGGCTTCCTCGCCGAGGTTGGCGATCGCCATCGCGAGGACCGCCATCGAGATGCGCTCACCGGCAGTCAGGAGCATATCGAGCTCACGGGCCGGGGGCATGGGAGAAACCTGTTGGGCCAAGTCGATGAGATCGTCGGTGCTGTCCCCCATGGCCGACACCACGACGACTACTTCGTGACCGGCCTGACGGTATTCGACAATTCGCTTGGCCACCCGCTTGACCGATTCTGCATCGGATACCGAGGACCCACCGAACTTCTGGACGACTATGCTCACTGCAGTCTCTTCCTTATCGCTGATAAGTTCCGTGCCGGGCGATCGATTCCATGGTTCCAAACATGGAGGTCTCGTGCTGCATCGATCAGGATTTCAGCCGTGTCGGCTAACCGGCACCTCGACCATTGTATGAGGTCGCTCATCTCACTTCACGGCCGCCCGTCATTCAGACACCCCGGTGACCTCGCTGAATGGATGGCGCGAACACCCCGATGGCCCTCCCAGCGGGCGCTGGGAGGACCAGGAGGGCCCTCGGCTCGCGTCGTGGCCTCAGGATGGATCGGCTTCGACGGTGAACAGGTCACCGGGCTGACAGTCGAGCGCCTGACAGAGAGCGATGAGCGTGGAGTATCTGATCGCCTTCGCCCTGTTGTTCTTGAGCACCGAGAGGTTGGCCAGGGAGACTCCCACACGCTTCGACAGTTCGGTCAGACTCAGTCCGCGCTGGGTGAGCAGCGCATCCAGATGGCAGTTGACCTTGAGGTTCGCGAACTCTTCGACCATCAGACGAGACCTTCGAGCTCTTCCTGCGCGACTCTTCCCGAACGGAAGCAGCGGCGCAGGAGCTCGGCTCCGCCGACGACGCCGAGGACGAGGAAGGCCTGCATCGTGGTGACACCCGGTCCCACCCCGTTCGCGATGCCGATCTCTGCCGAGACCCAGTTGCTGCCGAGCACCATCGTTGCGAAATAGAGGACGAAGCCGATGGTCACGACCCACTCGAGCGCACTCAGCGCCTTGATCGAGCGCGTCGTGAACGGCGTTCCCGCGGCGATTGCGCGGATGACGGGCACGATCGCGATTGCTGCTCCGAGGAACGTGAGGATCACTGCGATCTTCGCGATGATGACCAGGACCAGGGCGCCGGCGGCTATGTCGCCCGTCGACACCGTGATCTGAGTGAGCCCGCTCAAGGCCGCGGTCGCCTCGGGGAAGTCGAGCGTCGAGACGGCATCGGACTCGAACTGCAGAGGCAGCCTGATTTCGGAGTGGACGAGGTCGGTGATGAGCTCGGTGACGGCGAAGACGACGTAGAAGCCGATCGCCAGACCGACCCAGAGCTCGTAGCCGGCGCCGAAGGCCTTGCGCTTTTCGGGGTGTTCGTTGCGTCCCGTATTCGGTGACATGACTGCGCCTTCCCTTGGTGGCCGTTCCCGCCTTGTCCCTAACCCTTCGAGTCCATGGACTCTGCGAGCGACCAAGCGATTGCTATCGTTCTTCGATATATCGATAAACAACATACTTCACGATAATCGATATGCTGTCAAGGGTCGCGGCACAACCGGGGCGGGGACGCACAGTCCTCGAGTCGGCGCGCGGCACGGTTGAGGCGGGGACGCACAGCGCTCAAATCAGCGCGCGGCACGGTTGAGGCGGGATTGTTCGGCTACTTCCGAGCAGATCTGGGCCCAAAAATGCTCGGAGGTAGCCGAACAATCGCTGCAGGTGGCCCTGATCGCTGGCGGCGCCAGGGGCGGAGAGCGATCCGGTGCGGCGAAGTCAGTCGATTTCGCGGCGGCCGGAGAAGGCGCGGCCGAGGGTGACCTCATCGGCGTACTCGAGGTCTCCGCCCACAGGCAGCCCGGAGGCAAGTCGGGTCACGGTCACGCCGAGAGTGCCGAGCAGGCGGACGAGGTAGGTGGCGGTCGCTTCACCCTCGAGGTTCGGATCCGTGGCGATCACGCACTCCTTGACCTCGCCGTCCTGGAGCCTCGTCATCAGCTCCTTGATGCGCAGGTTGTCCGGTCCGACTCCGGCCATCGGGTCGATCGCGCCGCCGAGGACGTGATAGAGACCGCGGTATTCGCGGGTGCGTTCGATCGCGACGACATCCTTCGGCTCCTCGACCACGCAGATCATCGACCGATCCCGGCGAGGATCCTGACAGACGGTGCATTCGGATTCCTCGGACACATTGCCGCAGATATCGCAGAAGCGCACTCGCTTCTTCACCTCGGTCAGTGCCTGCGCCAGTGCGGTGACGTCAGCGGACTCGGACTGGAGAATGTGGAACGCGAGTCGCTGCGCCGACTTCGGCCCGATGCCCGGGAGTTTGCCGAACTCTTCGACCAGGTCCTGCAGGGCACCTTCGTAAACCGCGCTCATACTTCTCTTTCATCGATGACTTCGCCGCCGAGGACGCGTGCGATCACGTCGACTCCGATCTGCGGGGCCTCCGATACGTCGAGGTCCGTCTCCGGATCATACTCGTCCTCTACGGAACCGCTGTGCTGCTCGGATGTGTCGGCACCCTGTCCCTGGGCCGAGCCGTTGCCGCCGAATGCCCCGCTGCCGCCATACGACTCATCCGGGCTCGCCGGCCGCTGAGATCCGTAGCCCGAGGGGGTCGACTGAGCCGAGCTCGCACCGTGCTTCTCGGCGAGCGCGGCGAAGCGGGACTTGAACGGTTTGGCCCCACCGTTCCCGTGCGATTGCGGTGGGGGCGCAGTCTGGCTCGGCACCGCATCGTTCGGCCCGGCTTCGTTCGGCGCGGCGAAACTCGGGGAGTCTGCACCCGCATAGTCGTCGAGGAAGTCGAGGTCGTCGTCATCCGGCGGCGGGACGACGACCGCGCCGACGTCGACCGCTCCGCTGCCGGCGCTCGTCGAATCGGAGCTGTCAGGTTCGGCGCCCTCTGCCACCCCACCGGCAGGAGCGTCGTGCCAGGTCGGCTCCTCCCACCGGGGCTGGGCGTACTCCATGGGTTCGGCGGCGTCATCATCGGCCGCAGTCGGTTCCCGGTGCTCAGCATCCGGTGCCGGCGCTGGATTCGAAGGACGGTCCTCCGCGGCGACGGCCGTGGCCGAATCGCCCTCGTGACCGGCTGCGGGTTCACTGTCGTGAGCGCTCGAAGCTGCGAAGAAGTCGTCGTCCGAGAGGTCAGGGACGAAGATCTCGTCCCCAGCCGCAGTGTCGCTGACGGCGACGGGGTCGTCGGCCGGGGCTGTCGGTGCCTGATCTGCCGGGTCAGGCTGTTCTTCCGGACGTGCCAGATCAGGCTGATCGGCGGGATCTGCCTGGTCAGGCTGATCTGCCTGAGGTTCAGGTTCAGGTGCAGGCTCAGGTTCAGGTGCAGGGCCGGGTGCATGGTCAGTCGAGGCCGCAGCAGCGTTGGACTGCGAGGAATCGACGGAGACGTCGGCCGTGTCAGCCTGCTGTTCTCCCTCCTCGTCGTCGGAGGACCATGGTCCTTGGCCCGGCCCGCCGGTCTCCCAGAACTTCTCGTGGTCGACCTGAGGCTTGTCGACCTCGCGGGTGCCGACGACCGCGGCGACTTCCTGCGGGCTGGGGCGACGCTGGCTGGGCGCCGGACCGCGATTGGCACCGGAATCACTCAACCCGGGAGCCGATGCTCCCTTGCCGCCGACGCCTCCGCCGGCACCTCCCGTCGGACCGCCGCCCGAGTTGCCGCTGACGCGACCGACATCACCGACGTCGATGCGCGCCTGGATGCCGAGGACATCGTTGATCGCCATGGCGAGCTTAGCCGCATGATCGCGCTGCTTGAACCCCTGGACGGAACCGGCATTGTTGAAACCGAGGTAGACGACACCGTCGGAGAACGACTGCGGGATCGCATTGGCAGCGATGATCGCACGAGTCAGGCGGCTGCGCTTCTCGACAGCGGCGAGGATGCTCGGCCAGGCGCGACGAATCGCTTCGATCTCTCCGCCGATCTCGCCGGCACCGGCCACCGAGCCCGCTTCCGGAGCCGTCGGATCACTCGAACCCTCGGGCTGGTTCGGAGCCGGTGCTCGAGACTCATCCGGGACTTCGGACCCGACCTGGGATCTGGCATCCGAAGGTTCTGTCTCGTTCGGCCCCGCACTCGCGTCATGGCTCTGCTGTGCTGGAACCTGCTGTGCTGAAGTCTGTTGTGCCGGAGTCTGCTGTGCCGGATTCTGCCGCTCCGGAGCCTGCAGATTCGCCTGTTCCTCCGGTCGATCGGCAGAGGCCTGAGTCTCCTCATCGTGAGCCGCGGCATCCGACGGTCCCGACTCCCCCTGATCCGATGTCGACGCAGGTGGCATAGGTGGCACAGACTGTGACGCCGCCTCCGGCTGGGCCGAACGCGGGGAATCATTGAGCATCGACTCGGCGGCGACGGCGATATCGGCGAGGTCATCGAAGTCATCGTGCGCGGCGGCGGACGCAGTCGACGGTCCGCGCACGGCCGAACCGGCGCCACCGCCCTGTTGAGCAGCACCGCCCCGCTGAGCCGCGGCACCCTGTCGGGACACACCGTCCTGCCCCGGCCCGGGAACCGACCCGCCCGTCATCGCCTGACCAGCATCGGCCACCTGACTGGCACCAGCCGCCTGACCAGCGCCAGCCGCCTGACCGGCAGGCTGCGACTCGACCTGAGCCGGGGGCACATTCGCAGCGGTGCCCGTCGCGGACATGCCGATCCGGCGTTCCATGCGCTCCATGCGGCTGAGCACCGCGTCGCGGCTGCGTCCCGAACCGGGCAGCAGGACGCGGGCACAGATGAGTTCGAGCTGCAGCCTCGGCGAGGTCGCCCCGGACATCTCGGTCAGCCCGTGGTTGAGCAGATCCGCGGCCCGAGAGAGCTCACCCTGGCCGAAGCCGCGAGCCTGCAGAGTCAGCCGCTCGAGCCGATCCGGGGGAACCTCGGGCAGGAAGGCATGGGCCGCCTCGGGTGCGGCATTGATGACGATGAGGTCGCGGAAGCGTTCGAGGAGGTCTTCGACGAAGCGACGCGGATCCTGACCGGACTCGATGACTCTCTCCACCGCGCGATACACCCCTCCCCCGTCACCTGCGGAGAAGGCGTCGACGATGTCGGAGAGCAGCGAATCGGGCGTGTACCCGAGCAGCGCGATCGCCCGCCCGTAGTCGACGCCGTCGGGACCCGAACCGGCGATGAGCTGATCGAGCACGGACAGGGTGTCACGCACCGACCCGCCGCCGGCACGCACGACCAGGGGCAGCACGCCCTTGGCGACCTGCACGCCCTCACGGGTGCACAGCTCATCGAGGTAGTTGCCAAGGGCCTCGGGCGGAACCAGGCGGAAGGGGTAGTGGTGCGTCCGCGAACGGATCGTGCCGATGACCTTCTCCGGCTCGGTCGTCGCGAAGATGAACTTGATGTGCGGCGGCGGCTCCTCGACGATCTTGAGCAGAGCGTTGAAGCCCTGCGAGGTGACCATGTGCGCCTCGTCGAGGATGAACACCTTGTAACGGTCGCGTGCGGGCGCGTAGATGGCGCGTTCACGCAGGTCACGGGCATCATCGACGCCGTTGTGGCTGGCCGCGTCGATCTCCACGACGTCGAGCGAACCGGGGCCGCCGTTGGCCAGGTCCTGACAGCTCGGGCATTCTCCGCACGGGACCGGGGTCGGACCCTTCTCACAGTTGAGGCACCTGGCCAGAATCCGCGCCGAGGTGGTCTTGCCGCAGCCGCGGGGCCCGGAGAACAGATAGGCATGGTTGATGCGGCCGCGTTCGATCGCGGCCTTCAGCGGATCGGTCACATGCTCTTGACCGATGACTTCGTCGAAGGTCTCTGGGCGGTATCTTCTGTACAGTGCGGTGGACACGCCCCCTAGCCTAATGCCAACGACTGACACGACACACGGGCCGGCCGGAACGTCCCCCGACGTTGTCGACGGCAGTGCGCATCGGGCACGATAGAGTCCATGAGTCCAGCCATCCCCGACCCCGACGCGAACCGTCCCGACGAGAACGACCCCGAGGCGCGCCCCACCGACCCGGCGAAGTCCATCCGCATCGGCCACCAGGAACGCGATGAGGCGATCGAGGTGCTCCGCGAGGCCGCCGGGGACGGACGGATCACCGTCGAGGAACTCGACGAGCGGATGGAGAAGGTGCAGGCGGCGAAGTTCCCCATCGACCTCGACGAGGTCCTGGCCGACCTGACGACGAACCTGCCCTCCGACCGCTTCCGGCCTCAGACTCCCGGCTCTGGTCTGGCTCGCCCACCGGCTCCCGGCCAGGACGTCATGAACCCGAACAATATCGGCCGGGACGCGACCGAGCCGCTCGTGCTCAAGGCCGGTTGGGAGTCGGAGAACCGCCGCGGCCGGTGGCTGGTGCCCGCCGTCATCCGCTGCGAACCGTCGATGTCGAACATCGAACTCAACTTCCTCGAGGTCACCACCGACCTCGAGCGCATCGACGTCGAGATCGTCGCGGGCATGGGCTCCGTCGTCGTGGTCGTCCCCGACGACTGGGGCGTCAACGTCGACCGTCTCTCGAAGACCTGGGGCACCGTGAGGTCCTCGGTCAGTGCGGTTCCCCAGGGGCGGAAACCGACCATCGTCGTCGGCGGATCGGTCGGCATGGGCACCTTCCGCGCCCGCTTCGCGAATTGGCTCGACCGCCGGCGACTGGCGAAGTGATGGAACCCGGTCTCGGCGCCGTCCTCTTCCTCACGGTCTGCATCATCGTCATCTTCAGCCTCGGCGCGCTCCTCATCCATCGCGTGATGAACAAGCCCGGTGCCCACATCGGCTCCCGCCTGCCCCGGCATGACAACGACCACGGCACCGAGGCGGCCGACCGGAAGAAGGGCACCGACCCCGACGAGGAGTGAGGCGGTTCCTTGCAAACCCGGGCCCGGCATGGTCGACTCGAAGCATGCCTGAGATCGAGATCACACGCATCGATCCCGATGATGCCGCGGGGCTGAGGGACTGGGATGCGCTCATGCGCGACGCCTACACCGCCGAGCGGACGGCGGCGTGGTGGCGCAGTCCTGCGGCCCTGCTCGCCCAGTTCGCCCACCCCCGCACCGACAAGCAGGACATCGCACTCGTGGCCCACCTCGGCGGGGAGGCCGTCGGCGGCGCGGAGCTTGCGCTCATCACCGATGCCCCCGCTGAGGTCGAACTCGGCGTCTCCCCCACACACCGCCGTCAAGGGGTGGCCACAGCACTCGCCGAGGCGGTCGAGGCGCTGCTGCGCGAGGCGCAGCCGGGAGGCAGAAGGGTCGAGGTCGTCCAGACCGAGACCTACTGTCCGACCGGGATCGCGTTCGCGCAGTCGCGGGGCATGCGCATCGGCATCGAGGAGCATCGGCTGCTGCTCGACCTGCCGGACTATCTCACCGCCGATGCCGACCGCTACAAGGATTCCGGGGCCGCCACCTCGGTGCCGGTCGTCGCCGCGGATCCGGACTTCGCGGTCACCTCGTGGACCGGAGCCTGCCCCGAGGAGGTCCTCGAGGACTGGGCGATGCTGCGGGTGCAGATGGATGAGGACGTGCCCGTCGGGGACCTCACCCGCAGCACCCGGCATGCCGACACTGCCGCGATCCGCAGCCATGAGGAGCGCATGGACGAACACGGCTGGATCCTCGTCAGCTCGCTGGCTCATGTCGAGGATCGGGCGGTCGGCTACACGGAGATCATGGTCTCCCGCGATCAGCCGGACATCGTCATCCAGGAAGACACCCTCGTCGATCGGGCTCACCGCGGGCGCGGCATCGGACGTGCCCTCAAGGTCGCGAACATGCGTCAGCTCCAGGACGTGCCCGAGGCCGCCGCCGGGAAGTGGATCCAGACCTACACGGCCACCGGCAATGCGCCGATGCTCGCTCTCAACCGCGATCTCGGCTTCCGCACGGTCGATACGATGACCGCGCTGGAGGGGCGATTCGACTAGAGTGAACGGTGACAGTCCCGTCCACCGAAGCGAAGCAGGCACCCGTGTCGCCCAACATCATCATCGCCGTCCTCGTGTTCATCCTCGTCGTCCTCATCACCGTGCTCGTCATCCGCTCACGCGCCGCGAAGCAGCGTCGACAGACCGCCGACCGGACCCCGCCGAAGCCCCGCGATCCCTTCGCCGCCGAACAGGACACCGGTGGAGATCCGGCAGCGATCAAGGCCGGCGATCTGCTCGAATTCGGCAATGAGAAGTTCTTCGTCCGCGGCACTCTGCGCATCTCCGAGGGCGGCTACGACTGGGCCGAGCACTTCTTCCAGTCCGACGAGTCCGCGACCCGACTGTGGCTGACCGTCGAACACGACCCCGACCTGCAGGTCTCCCGGTGGCGCGACCGCCCCGAGCTCGACATCGAGCCGAAGGCGAAGACCATCACCATCGACGGCACCGAGTACCAGCTCGTCGAACACGGCACCGCCTCGTACCGCTCCGAAGGCACCACCGGACTGAACGAGAAGGGCGGGGTCGACTATGTCGACTACGAATCCGCCGATCACCGGCTCCTCGCCTTCGAACGCTTCGACCACGGGCGGTGGGAGGTGAGCACCGGCGAGTCCATTCCCGTCGGCTCCTTCACCATCTACTCGAGCAGCTGATGCGCGACCTCCCCCACACTCCCCCGCTTCCGACGGTGCCGCTGCGCGCCGAGGTGGCGTTCACCGACGTCTCGGCCGCCGCGTTGCGCTTCACCCTCGATCACGAACCCATCACCCCGTTGGCTTCCCGGTTCGTCGACGTCCCCGCGGGGACCGAAGACCCGCACATCCGCCTCGAACTCCGCGTCATCGGCTCCTCCCACCAGGTCATCGTCGACGACGATTTCATCGAGACCTTCGCCTGCCTCGGCGCCGGTGAGGCCCCCGATTGGGGCAGGGAGCGGAGCACCGACGGCACCTGGGTGGGGTTCTCCCGGCACCGGTTCACCTGCACCCTGACCGAGGTGCCCGGTGACTTCGCCGCTGCCGCCGCCGAGGTGGTCCGGCGTTCCGGCGCCCACGGCGATCACCTCGTCGTCTCCTTCCCAGGAGATCCGAGCGCGCTCACCGCCCTGGCGCTGACCCACGTTGATCCCGACAGGCTGGCCTGGCAGACCTGGCACTGCTATCCGCAGCATCGCCAGATCGTGCACAGCCACAGCGAGCTGAGGAGGGACGCATGAGCCGCGACCCGAACGTCTCCATGGGCGGAGGCTCCTTCGACTTCGATGCCGAGAACGGCCGCGGATCCTCCGGCGGCTCGGGCGGCTGGGGTTCGGGGCCTGCGAACAACGACTCGGGGCGGAAACCGAGGCGATTCGGCTGCGGCACGATCATCGCCCTCATCGTCATCCTCGTGCTCATCGGAAACGTCATGCGCGGATGCTCCGATGACGAAGGCGGCTCCGGCGGCGGAGGATTCTTCTTCCTGCCCTTCTTCGGCAGCAGCTCCACCGGATCGAACTACGGCGACGGCTCGGGCTTCCGCGGCGGCGGACCCGGCACGGGCAAATGACGGCAGACACGATGCGACCAGCACAGATGGCACTCTGAAAGGCAGACATGTTGGCAGAACTCTTCCTGGAGATCGGGATCGTCCTCTCCTATGCCGTGAGCGGCCTCGTGCTCATGCTCATCGGCTATTTCGTCGTCGACCTCCTCACCCCCGGCAAGCTCCACGTCCTGCTGTGGCAGCAGAAGTCGCGGACCGCGGCGGTGCTCGTGGCCTCGGACCTCGCCGGTGTCGCGATCATCGTCATCGCCGCGATCAGGGCCAGCTCCGATGACCTGCTTCTCGGGGTCATCTCCACCCTGGTCTTCGGCATCGTCGGCATCATTCTGATGGCCCTGAGCTTTCTGCTCATCGACGCCTTCACCCCGGGCAAGCTCGGCGACATCGTCAAACCCGATCAGTTCCACCCCGAGGTGTGGGTCAACGCCACCGCACACCTGGGCATCGCGGGCATCATGGCCGCAGCGCTCCTTTGAGCACAGACACCGCTGCGAGCGATCCGGCTGCGGCAACGCTGCCGCTGAAGCCGGGACCTGCCCGCTTCTTCGTCCTCCTGGCCGTCTTCATCTGCGCGAGCTGCGGCATGGTCTACGAGCTCGCGCTCGTCGCGCTCGGCTCCTACCTCCTCGGCGACACCATCGTCCAGGCCTCCATCGTGCTCTCGGTGATGGTCTTCGCGATGGGCATCGGCTCACTGGCGACGAAGCGGCTGACCCGGTTCGCCGCCGTCGCCTTCGCCCTCATCGAGGCCGCACTCGGCATCATCGGCGGACTCTCGGTCATCCTCCTCTACCTCGCGTTCGCCTTCGCCGATGTCTACACCGTCGCGATGATCGTCCTCGCTTTCTTGATCGGCGCCCTCATCGGCGCGGAGATCCCCCTGCTCATGGAGCTCGTGCAGCGCATCCGTGCGCAGAAGGCCTCGAGTGCGGTGGCCGATCTCTTCGCCGCCGACTATGTGGGCGGACTCGTCGGCGGGCTCGCCTTCCCCTTCGTGCTGCTGCCGATCTTCGGTCTGCCGCGTGGGGCGCTGGCGGTGGGCATCACGAACACCGTCGTCGGCATCCTCATCGTCCTGTGGCTCTTCCGAGCGCAGATCCGCACCCGCACGCAGGTCATCCTCGCCGGTCTCCTCGTCGTCATCGTCGGGGGTCTCACCGCAGTGTGGGTGTTCACCGACGACATCGAGATGACCACCCGGCAGCGTCTCTACCGCGACCCGATCGTGTACTCCCAGCGCACGGACTATCAGGAGATCGTGCTCACCGAGTCCCCGAAGACCGGGGACACTCGGCTCTATCTCAACGGGGATCTGCAGTTCGCCTCGGCCGACGAATACCGGTACCACGAGACGCTCATCCACCCGCTGATGAACGGTCCGCGACGCAACGTCCTCGTCCTCGGCGGTGGCGACGGCCTGGCCGTGCGGGAGATCCTCAGATACCCCGACGTCGAGACCGTCACCCTCGTCGATCTCGATCCCCGGGTCCTCGAACTCGCCCGGACCTCGGAGCACTTCACGGACTTCAACGAGGATTCGCTCGACGACCCCCGGGTACGCACGATCGCCGCCGATGCCTTCACGTGGCTGCGCGAGGCGAAGCACGAACACTATGATGCCGTCGTCGCGGATCTGCCCGACCCCGATGACGTCGCCACCTCGAAGCTCTACAGCGTCGAGTTCTACGGACTGATCAAGCAGGTGATGTCACCCTCGGCTCGCCTAGTCGTGCAGGCCGGTTCCCCCTACTTCGCCCCGGAGGCGTATTGGGGAATCGGCGAGGGAGTCGCCGAGGCGGGCCTGACGACCACGCCCTATCACGTGGACGTGCCCAGCTTCGGCGACTGGGGCTACTTCCTCGCCGCCGTCCCCGACGGTGGGGAACACGGTCCGGACGTGACGGTCCCCCGGGATCATCCCGGGGGATTGAAGTTCGCCACGCCTGAGGTGCTCGCCGCTTCGACGACGTTCCCACCCGATCGCGATCGCTCGTCGGTCGGTGAGGTGGAGGCCTCGACGCTGCTTCATCCGCGCGTACTAGATCAGGAGCGCGGAGCCTGGGTGGGCTACTGAGGAGCTCAGGCCCCGAGGAGTCCGAACAGTCCGGCCGCTCCGACGAACCCGAGCCCGAGCAGACCGCCGAGTGCGGCCAGGGAGAGGAAGACGATGCCGAGGATAAAGCCCCATTTGCCCATCTCGTTGTCGGCGTAGCCGGCCCGACGGGAGTTGTTGCGGGCCATGTAGCCGGTGACGATGCCGGCGATGGGGCCGAGGAAGTTGAAGCCGAGGAACGTCGAGAGGGTCGCGACCAGTGAGATGATGCCGAGGACCTTGCCCGGGTCCTCTTCGGCTCTCGGCGCCGGGCCGGGAACGTAGGACTGGGGGCCGGTGTGCTGCTGGTAGTCGGTGTGCTGGTGCAGTCCGGGGGTGGGATCGGTGGGTGCATTCATGGCTGGGTCTCTCCTTCTGCGTTGGCTGTTGAGACCAGCCTAGGAATCCGCGTCAGCTGAGTGAATGCTTAAAACCTCTGACCTCGACGGGGGTTTTCCCGAGTCGCACTCATTTCACGCCGTTCACTTCACGTCGACGAGCGCGTGCCGCTCACGTCCCATGAGGTAGAGCAGGATCTCCAGCGGCTCCCCGGTGATCGTCACCGAGCTGCCGCGCTTCTTCCCGATCCGGCGGCTGCCGAATTCGGGGCTGCTGATCTCGACCGGACCGTCGGCCTTGGCCACGAACGGCAGCAGCATGAGCTTCGCCTGCGACCAGGCGGTGGCGTTCTCCGACCGGGACAGGCGCCGGGGGATCCATTCGATCGCCGCCCGCCGGATGTCCTCGTGGTGGACGAGGAATTCGCTCGTGTTCATCGCGGACTCCACACCCGGCAGCGCTCCCGGGGTCCACCTCGGCGGGGCGGCGACGAGACCGAGCAGCTGCGGAAACGGCATCTCCGCGTACTCGTCCGCCTTCTGTTTGAGCGCGTCGTCGAATCGGGAGACGAATGTGCCGAGGGCCGCCCGGGGGTGCCGTTCGCGGATGATCAGGTGAGTGGCGAGGTCGCGGACCGTCCACCCCTCGCACAGGGTCGGGGCGTCTTCACCGGCACGGCGGGCGGAGTCGACGAGGCGCAGTCGTTCGGTGCGAGCAAGATTGGTCATGCTCGGAAGTCTGTCATCACTGCCTTGGACTCACCTGAATGCCGAGTTCAGCGGCCCAGTCCCGAACGAAGTCAGCGACCCGGGAGACCGAGCGGAAATCGGCGAACTCGTCACCACGGGTCGGCCCGTCGGTGACGATGACGACCGGTTTGGCCGCCTTGGCGGCGGCGCGGACGAAGCGCAGCCCCGAGAGCACCGCCAAAGAGGACCCGAGCACCACGAGTCCGCCCGCCTGCTCACAGATGCGGTTCGCCTCCCGCTGCCGCTCCACCGGCACCGAGTCGCCGAAGTAGACGACATCGGGTTTGAGCGCTCCCCCGCAGATCGGACAGTCGGCGACCCGGAATCCCGCGGTCTCCTCGAGTTCGACATCGCCGTCCGGAGCGGTCTCGACATCGATCGGGTCGATGCCGGTGAGTTCGACGAAGTCGGGGTTGAGTTCGCTCAGTCGCCGCTGCATCCAGTTCCGGTCGAAGAGGTGCCCGTTGTCGAGGCAGATGACTCGGTCGAGGCTGCCGTGGAGGTCGATGACGGGGCTCGGAGCAGGGACCTCCTCGGCGGCGGCCTGGTGGAGTCCGTCGACGTTCTGGGTGACGATCCCGGCCACGTCGATCTCGGCCAGCGCCCGGTGTCCGCGGTTCGGGCGGGCCCTGAGCATCCGCGGCCAGCCGACCCATGACCTGGCCCAGTAGCGGGCCCGTTGGTCGGGGTGGGAGAGGAAGGTCTGGATCGTCATCGGCCGCCGCGGCTGGGCGTCGGGTCCGCGGTAGTCGGGGACGCCGGAGGCCGTGCTCATGCCGGCACCGGTGAGCACCGCCCAGTCGGAGCTCGCCGAGGCGGTGAGGGCCCCGATGATCTCGCCGTCGGTGTGGCTCGGCTCAGGGCGCAGGCGCCCGCGCAGGGGGTCGACGATGATCGCCATGCGTCCTCCTCGTGTCTCGTCGCCTCCCACTGTAGGCGCGGGGACTGACACCACGCACACCGAGAGCTAGGCTGAGCCCATGGTCAGCGTACTTCTCGTTCATCATTCGCCCTCGGAGGCGACGAATCGGATCGCCGAGGCGGCCCTGGCCGGGCTGCGGATGCCCGGGTTGGGCGGCATCGACGTCGTCGTGCGTTCCGCCCTGGAGGCGAGCGCGGCCGATGTACTCGCCGCCGATGCCTATGTGCTCGGCACCACCGCGAATTTCGGCTATATCTCCGGTGCGCTCAAGCATTTCTTCGACACCACCTATGACGAGGTCAGGGATCCGACCGCGGGTCGGCCCTTCTCGTACTGGATCCACGGTGGGTACGACACCACCGGAGCCGAGACCGCGATGAAGCAGATCAGCACCGGACTCGGCTGGTCGTTGGCCTTCGATCCGCTCATCCTCACCGGCGAGGTGGGAGCGGAGCACCTGGAGAAGGCCACGGAGCTCGTGGCCACGGTGGCCGCCTCGGCCCTGGCTTGAGACCGGGAGGCGGGAACCGGGAAACGGGGACTGTACGAACTTTTCGGTGAAACTACTTTCCAATATGGAAAGTAGTTGCTAGGATGAAATCACTTCCACCCCGAAAGTCGCCGAACCACCGGCACCGATCCCACCGAAGGAGCAGCCATGAACGCCACCCCCACCCCGGAACAGGCCAGCGACCTCCTCGCCCAGGTCGACGCCACCCAGCGGCAGGCACGATCGAGCGACGCCTGGCCCCTGGTGATGATGCTCTTCGTCCTCAGCGGCGTCGTCTCGGTCAGTCTCGTGGCCGTCGGCATCCTCGAGGACAACACGACGCAGCTGATCATCCTCTGCGCCGGCCTCGCCTGGCTCATCCCCTCGATGATCGTCTACATCTCGAAGGCGCTGAGCTGGAGCCGCCGGTCGACGGTGCTGCTGCTGACCTGGCTGCCGCTGACGATGCTCGTCTACCTCGTCGCGATCATCGTCGACTCCTACTCCCCGACCTCCTGGGTGCCCTTCGCCGCAGCCGGTCTCCTGTGGATCGCCTCCCCGAACCTCGCCCTCGTCGGCCTGCGCCGCTGAACGGGAGGCGATCATGAACCCGTATCAGAACATTCCCGAAGACGATGAGATCCCCGATCTCGGCGACTCCCTGGCCCGCATCGACCCAGACCTCGGCAACCCGACTCGCCTGGGCATCGTCTCGAGCCTGAAGAATCGCGAAAGGGCCGAGTTCAAACTCCTCCGCGACTCCCTCGGCGTTTCGGATTCGGTCCTTTCCCGCCACATCTCCGCACTCGAGAAAGCCGAGCTGGTCACCGTCAATAAGGGCTATGTGGGCAAACGCCCCCGCACCTGGGTCTCCATCAGCAAAGAGGGCAGCAGACGCATCGAGGCCCACATCCAGGCGCTGCGCGAGCTCGCCGGCGGCTGAAGGCGTGACCGCCACTGAGTTCCCGGCTAGCATGAGGGTCATCCGACGCAAGGAGGCACGATGAACACCACCTCGGCGAACACCGGAGTCGAATTCCGCGAACTGCACGAGATCTCCCGCCTGATCCAGACCGGGCAGCTGAGCTCCCGGGAGGTCACCGCAGCCATGCTCGACCGGATCGACCGCCTCGATCCCTCTCTCAACGCCTTTGCCGCCGTCATGCGTGAGAGTGCCCTTGCCGAAGCCGAACGCAATGATGAGCGTCTTGCCCGCGGTGATTGGCTCGGTCCGCTGCACGGCGTGCCGATAGCCGTCAAGGACCTCGCCTACACTCACGACGCACCCACGGCTGCCGGGACGACGATCCATTCGGACTTCCGCCCCGACTTCGATGCCACTGTCGTTTCCCGCCTTCGGGCGGCCGGTGCGGTCGTCCTCGGCAAGCTGCGCCTGACCGAGGGCGCCTTCACCGGACACCATCCGGACCTGCCGACCCCGGTCAATCCTTGGGACTCGGCCACCTGGTCGGGTGTGTCCTCGAGCGGTTCGGGGGTTGCCACCTCGGCGGGCCTGTGCTTCGGTTCCCTCGGCTCGGACACGGGCGGATCGATCCGACTGCCGTCCTCAGCCAACGGGGTGACCGGCCTCAAACCCACCTGGGGTCGCGTCTCCCGGCACGGCATCTTCGCACTCGCACCGAGCCTCGATCACATCGGACCGATGACGCGCAGTGCCCGCGATGCCGCAATCATTCTCGAGACCATCGCAGGACACGATCCGCACGATCCCACCTCGGCGCTCGAACCGGTGCCTCGCTACAGCCAGCACCTGCGCCTAGACCGTAGCCCGGTGGTCGGCTTCGACCGCGAATTGGCCGAGGCCCACTTCGACGCGCCGACGAACGCGATGCTGGAATCGACGATTGAGACGATCGAGAACCTGGGCTGGCGAGTCATCGATGTGCGGACTCCGGATTTCCTGGCCGCGGCCCAGGACTGGACAGCGCTTTGCGGGGTCGAGACGGCCGGAGTCCACGATGAGACCTACCCTGCCAGGCGCAGCGAATACGGGCCGGACCTCTCCGGACTCATCGACATCGGTCGGGGCCTCTCCGCCATCGACTACCATCACCTCCTCGAGTCCCGGCGAGCCTTCACCGGGCGGATGCGATCCCTGATGGCAGACATCGATCTCCTCCTGCTGCCCGGAATCGGAGTCGGGTCACCGACCGTCGAGCAGATGAAGAGCCTCGGCTCGGACCCCGAGCTGTTCGCCGCCGCCACTGTGCCGACCGCTCCCATCGACAACTGCGGGATGCCTTCGATCACCTTGCCCGCGGGATTCACCCAGCGGGGAACTCCCCTGGCCGCACAGTTCGTCGCCGATGATTTCGGCGAGCAGCTGCTGTTCTCGGCCGCGCACGCGTTCCAACAGTCCACGGACTTCCATACCCGCCACCCGGAGCTCGCCGGCGGCTGAGTGCGCGCCTCCTCCCGTCTGGCGGCGCCCCTCAATCTGAAATGGGTGACCTCAATCCACAGTTCCGTCGCAGACAACGCCTCGGGAGACGGCGTCTGCGACGGAAGTGTGGACCGACGGATGCCAGAGCGAGTTTGAGCACCGAAGGGCCGCCCACGCGCTCCGACGCGTCGCGTATTCTGATCGGGTGCCCACGATCAAGCCCTTCCGCACCCGAACCGACCCGGACAGAGCCACTGGCTCCGCCCGGGTCGCCGAACGTCGGCTGCCCCGCTATGAGGCAGGACAGCTGGAGATGCCGGTGCGGATCCTCGGCTCCCAGGAGGAGATGGATCGGGAGACCTATTGGGCCGAGCACTCCCATCCCACCCATGAGCTCCTGTGGCGCGATGCCGGCGTCGGCACGGTCACGATCGGCTCACGGACCTGGACCATCACCGCCCCCTTGGGCATGTGGATCCCGGCCGGGATCCCGCACTCCGGGTGGACCCCAGCAGGAGTCGTCGTCTGCGCGGCACAGTTCAGTGTCGACAACTCGCACGTCAGCGACACCCCGACCACGATCGCGATCACCCCGCTGCTCCGCCTACTCCTCGACCGCCTGCAGACCCTCGAAGCCCACACCGACTCCTATTCCCTGACCGAGGCGATGATCCTCGACGTCATGTCTCCGGCCGCCCACGAACTCCTCCTCCACCGGCCGAACAATCCGCTGCTGGACCCGATCGTCGCCGCCATCGCCGAGGATCCGGCCGATGAGACGAGCCTCCAGGACTGGGCGCACCGCCTGGGGGCGAGCGCCAGGACCATCACCCGCGCCTTCGAGGCCGAGACGGGCCTGGGATTCAACCGCTGGGTCACGACCGCGCGGATCCAACACGCCGTCAGCCTGATCGGCCTCGGTCACGCGATCGAGGATGCCGCCTTCGACGTCGGCTACGCCTCGACCAGTGCCTTCACCACGGCGTTCAAACGAATCACGGGCACAACCCCCGGGCAGTTCCGCGCCTGAGACCATCACGGGCCTGTCCGTTTGGCGCAACAGCCTGTCGGAATTGCTCGATTGCGGCGCACGGTCGCCTCGGATAGTTTGTTTAGGCACACCTAAATCATCCCGCTTCGAGCGGATGAACCGAGCTGTTCACCCTCCGCATCGTCCAAGCGACCACACACCGTCGAAAGGCCACAATGACCCGCCGCCCTGCCCGCGCGTTGGCACTGACCGCAGCCGTAACCGCCGCGCTCATGCTCACTGCCTGCTCACCTTCAGAGTCCTCCGATGACGCCTCGGGCGGTGACGATTCATGGACACCCGTGACCATCGAACACGCCCTCGGCACCACCGAGATCTCGGAGAAGCCCGAACGCGTCGCCACCGTCAACTGGGCCAACCATGAGGTGCCTCTGGCCCTCGGCGTCGTCCCCGTCGGCATGGCCCGCGCCGACTTCGGCGATGACGACGGCAACGGAGTCCTCCCCTGGGTCGAGGACAAGCTCGACGAGCTCGGCGCCGAGACCCCGACCCTGTTCGACGAGACCGACGGCATCGACTTCGAAGCCGTCGCCGACACCCAGCCCGATGTCATCCTCGCCGGCTACTCGGGCCTGAGCCAGGAGGACTACGACACCCTGTCCGAGATCGCTCCGGTCGTGGCCTACCCGGAGACGGCCTGGGGAACCCCGTGGCGCGAGATGATCGAGATCAACAGCGAAGCCATCGGCATGAAGGACGAGGGCGAGGAGCTCATCTCCGACCTCGAGTCCGAGATCGACTCCTCGGTCGCCGAACACCCGGCGATCAAGGACAAGTCGACGATGTTCCTCACCCACGTCGACCCTTCCGACCTGTCCGAGGTCAACTTCTACACCACGCATGACACCCGTGCGATGTTCTTCGAAGACATGGGGATGAAGGCTCCGGCCAGCATCGCGAAGGCCTCCGAGGAGACCGACCAGTTCTCCTCGACGGTCAGCGCCGAACAGGCCGACGTCTTCGACGACGTCGACATCATCGTCACCTACGGCGATGACAAACTCGTCAAGACCCTCGAAGACGATGAGCTGCTCTCGCAGATGCCCGCGGTGAAGAACGAGGCGATCGTCAACCTCCCGGGTGACCAGCCCCTGGGCACCGCGGCGAACCCGACCCCGCTGTCGATCTCGTTCATCCTCGACGACTACCTCGACGAACTCGACAAGGCCGCTTCGAACCAGAACTAGGCACCCACCTCGATGACAGCTCAATCGACAGTCGAGTCGACCGCCGCCCGGCTGCGGCGGTCGACTCACGTCCGCCTGATGTGGATGCTGACAGCCCTCGTGCTCGTCGTCATCCTCATGATCGCCTCGACCATGATCGGCTCCCGCAATGTCGGCCTCGACGACGTGCTCGCCGCCTACGGCGGTTCGGCGAGCGGCTTCGATCAGGCCGCGGTTGCCAAGCGCATCCCCCGCACCCTGCTTGCCGTCTGCGTCGGCGCGGCCCTCGGCGTCTCCGGCGCCGTGATGCAGGGCGTGACCCGCAACCCTCTGGCCGACCCGGGCATCCTCGGAGTCAACACCGGGGCCTCGCTGGCCGTAGTCATCGGCATCGCTTTCTTCGGACTGTCCACCGCCGATGGCTACATCTGGTTCGCCATCGCCGGTGCCGCGATCACCTCGGTGTTCGTCTACGCCGTCGGGTCCCTCGGACGGCAGGGCGCAACCCCGCTCAAGCTCGCCCTGGCCGGGGCCGCAACGGCTGCGGCCCTGTCCTCGTTCATCTCCGCCGTCGTCCTCCCCCGCGGTGACATCTCCGATCTCACCCGGGACTGGCAGATCGGCGGGGTCGGCGGGGTGACCATGGACTCGGTCCTGCTCATTGTCCCCTTCCTCATCGCGGGCTTCCTCATCAGCGTCTACTGCACCCCGGGGCTCAACGCCCTCGCCCTCGGCGACGAACTCGCCGCGGGCCTGGGCCAGCACGTCGGCCTCACCCGCCTCCTCTCTGCCGCCGGTGCGGTGATCCTCTGCGGCGGGGCCACCGCCGTGGCCGGACCCATCGGCTTCCTCGGCCTCGTCATCCCCCACGCCTGTCGCCTGCTCATCGGCGTCGACCACCGCTGGCTGATCCCGTTCTCCGCGGTCACCGGGGCCGGCCTGCTCACCGCCTCGGACATCCTCGGACGCATCGTCGCCCGCCCCGCCGAACTCGATGTCGGCATCCTCACCGCACTCATCGGCGCCCCGTTTTTCATCGCCATCGTCCGCCGTCAGAAGGTCCGATCCCTGTGAGCACCACCCCACTGACACCCACCGCCGAGGCGGTCCTCGGCCTGCGTCGGGCGCGGGCGAAGCGTTGGACGAGCACCGTCGTGATCCTCGCCGTGCTCGTCATCGCGTGCTTCCTCGCCAGCCTCATGGTCGGGCAGACCTTCTACTCCTTCGACAAGGTCATCCGCGTCATCGCCGGCGACCAGGTCCCCGGGGCCTCATTCACCGTCGGTCGTCTCCGTCTGCCGCGTGCGGTGCTGGCGCTCTTGGTGGGACTGAGCTTCGGCCTCGGCGGAGTCACCTTCCAAACCATGCTCCGCAATCCTCTGGCCAGCCCCGACATCATCGGCATCAGCTCCGGAGCCTCGGCGGCCGCGGTGTTCGCGATCATCACCCTCGGCCTCGGGACCACCGGCGTCTCGGTCTTCGCGATCGTCGCCGGGCTCGCGGTGGCCCTGCTCATCTACCTGCTCGCCTATAAGAACGGAGCAGCGGGCATCCGCCTCATCCTCGTCGGCATCGGCATCTCCTCGATGCTGAGCGCACTGATCAACTGGGAGCTGACCCGGGCCGCACAGTGGGACCTGCAGGAGGCGCTGCGCTGGCTGGCCGGCAGCCTCAACGGAGCGAACTGGGACGCCGTACTTCCGGTGCTCATCGCCCTCATCGTCCTGTCCCCGCTGCTCATCGGCCAGTCGAGGAATCTCTCGATCACGCAGCTCGGCGACGACACCGCCGAGGCCCTCGGCGTGCGGGTGTCGCGGACCCGCCTGTTCGTCATCGTCACCGCCGTCGGCCTCATCGCCTTCGCCACCGCAGCGGCCGGCCCCGTGGCCTTCGTTGCGTTCCTGTCCGGGCCGATCGCGGCTCGGCTGGTCGGTCCGGGGCCCTCACCGCTCATCCCCGCGGGACTCGTCGGCGCCCTCCTCGTGCTCGTCGCCGATCTCGTCGGTCAGTTCGCACTCGGCACCCGGTACCCGGTCGGCGTCATCACCGGCATCCTCGGTGCCCCCTATCTCATCTACCTCATCATCAGGATCAATCGTTCGGGAGGCTCCCTGTGACCACGGACCATTCGCTTGCGGCCGAGGACCTGCACCTGTCCTACGGGGACGCAGACATCATCTCCGGACTCAGCCTCACCCTGCCCGCAGGAGACATCAACGGCATCGTCGGAGCCAACGCCTGCGGCAAGTCCACCCTGCTCAAATCCATGTCCCGGCTGCTCACCCCGCGTTCGGGTCGGGTCGTCCTCGACGGTCAGCAGGTGCATGCGATGCCGGCGAAGAAGCTCGCCCGCACTCTCGGGCTCCTTCCTCAGACGCCGATCGCCCCGGAGGGCATCACGGTCGCCGATCTCGTCGGGCGCGGTCGCCATCCGCATCAGGGCGCGTTCTCCCGGTGGAGTGCCGCCGATGACCTCGCCGTCGCCGAGGCCCTGGACTCCACCGGCACCGCGGAGCTCGCGGATCGGCCCGTGGACGAACTCTCCGGCGGTCAGCGGCAGCGGGTGTGGATCGCGATGGCTCTGGCCCAGCAGACCGATATCCTCCTCCTCGACGAACCGACGACGTTCCTCGACGTCAACCATCAGGTCGAAGTCCTCGATCTGCTCACCGAGCTCAATCAGCGCTCCGGGGTCACGATCGTCATGGTCCTCCACGATCTCAACCTCGCCGCCCGCTACTGCGACCGACTCGTCATGCTCGCCGGCGGTACCATACACGCTCAGGGCACCCCCGCCGAGGTGCTCACCGAAGCCAATGTCGAGCACGTGTTCGGGTTGGAGAATCGGATCATCGAGGATCCGGTGTCCGGGCAGCCGCTGATGCTGCCGATCGGACGCCATCGCACGCTCGGATAACGTGCCCGCGCCGCCTCAGTCGGCGGCGTCCGTGGGCGACTCGTCTGACCTGCGGCGGACGATCTCCGCAATCCAGCTCGGTGCGAAGGGAGAGGTGCAGCCCGGCGGAGT
The DNA here is from genome assembly GCF_047300845.1 of Brevibacterium sp. GP-SGM9. NCBI lineage: Bacteria > Bacillati > Actinomycetota > Actinomycetes > Micrococcales > Brevibacteriaceae > Brevibacterium > Brevibacterium sp. GP-SGM9. Next base: position 1,431,676 of record NZ_CP178563.1, read on the forward strand.
CGGATAGTCCTCGAGCACGCCGAGGCGGTGGCCGATGGCGATGGCCCGCTCCCGCAGCTCGGGGTTCTCAATGCCGATATACGACAGAGTCTCGTTCATCGCCCACTGCAGACGCTCCTCGGCGTCGGCCATCTTCGCCTCGATAGTATCGAGCAGACTAGGCAGATCGAGCCCTGCCGGGTTCCTGTTCACCCTCTCGCTCGTCAGCGCCCACCCGGCGGAGGCGACGACGGGATCGGGATCGTCGAACCAGGACTGCCGGAGTACCTCGGCGTGGGGTGACTTCTTGACGATGTAGCTGACCAGCCAAGCGTGGACCTTCGGGACCCGGGCGTCCCGCAGCATCGCGTCGAGCTGCTCGAGGTCCCAGGCACGGGGTCGCATGATGAGGATCGCGACGAGGCGGGCGGCGGTGTCACCGGTCGCCCAGAGTTCGGCGGCGAGCTCATCGTTCTTCTTCAGGTCCTTGGCCACGGCGCGCAGCTTTGTGAGGTTGACCCCGTGGTCGTCGCCGTGCGTCTCATTGACGGCGCGGATCTTCGGATCCTCGAGCGCGGCGAGGGCATCGAGTACTTCTGCGGTCGTGGACATGAGGGCCTTCCGGATCTGAGGGTGGGGCAACGACGTGTGATCATGATAGACCGCACGCGGGCGCCCAGCTCGGTCAGCCGGCCGGGTCCTCACCGGACCGCAGCGCGGGCCGCGGAGAACGGCTGAAGGTGAACAGAACGACGATGAGTCCGACGATGACGCCGATGACGGTCTCAACGGCCCGGGAGGTCAGCAGTTCGGTGACCGGGAGCGGATGGCCGAGCTGCGTCATCAGCAGCGCCAGCGGGGTGATGAAGAACAGAGCCACCGAATAGTTGCGCAGGACGTAGATCTCGGCGAGGAACTGCAGCAGGATGACCCACACGACGATCTGCCACGGCTCGATCGGGAACGAGAGCAGGAACGCGGTGACGACGACTCCACCCAAAGTGCCGACGACCCGGTGCAGGCCGCGTTTGAGTCGGGCCGAACGACCGGGAGCGGCGATCGGAGCGACCGCGGCGACCATCGCCCAATAGCTGTGGGACAGCAGCGGCAGCACATCAATGAGCAGGGTGCCGACGATGCCCGCGATGAGCGGGGCGATGGTGAACCGCGCGGCATGGGCGAGCAGATCGCCTTTGCCGACGGGAGACAGCCCGACCCGGACGTATGTGGCCTTCTCCGCGGGCACCCGTTCGCCGGCCAAGTGGGCCAGTGCCCCGAATCCGATGCTCAGTCCGGCCGAGACCGCGGCGATGAGCATGGCCGTCGGCACCGAGGCGCCGTTCGGGATCGAGCCCACGGCACCGGTGGCGAAGATGAAGAAGATCGATCCGCCGGGTTTGAGCCGGAATCTCAGAGCGGTGGCCGCACCGAACCCCGAGACCAGCGAGGTGACGACGATGAGCACCCAGATCGAGGCGTCGAGCGCGCCCAGCAGGGCGCCGATGCCCACACAGACGACGAGGATTCCGGCCGCGATCGATTGGCGTCGCAGTCGCGAGCGCGGGGCTTCGAAACGCGCGTAGATGCCGGTGAAGGCGCCGAAGGCTGCGTAGACGGCGAGGTCGAGGCGATCGATGAACAGGAGGACCAGCAGCGGCACGGCCACACCCAGGGCGATCCGGAATGCGGGGATGTGATCGCGTTCGGACGGTGGGACGCGAAAGAACTCCTGGACATGGTTCACCCTCGGTGTGCCTCCTCGGCGGTGTCGATGACGTGGTGGGGAAGTTTCGATCGTATGCCACGAAGACTGTCACAGCCCCCTGCTCGGCCGCGATCGCACGCGTCTGATTCATCACAGTGACGTCCTCAGCTCCGCCGCCCGCCGCATCAGGTGATCGCGTTCGGCGAGGTTCGAGGTCCGCGCGGCGGCCGTCGCGAAGAGTTCGGCGGCCCGGTCCGTTTCGCCGGCGGCCGCGCGCAGATGCGCCTCGACGGCGGCATAGCGGGGCAGGTCCTCGGCCAGTTCCCCCAGGGCGGCCAAACCTGCCTGCGGCCCGTCGGCCTCACCGAGTGCGACCGCTCGATTCAGCGCCACCACCGGATTGTCGGTCAGGGCCATGAGTTCGTCGTACCAGTCGAGGATCTGCACCCAGTCGGTGTCCTCGACCCGCTGGGCATCCGCGTGGAGGGCCGCGATCGCAGCCTGCGCCTGATACTGACCGACCCGATCCCGGGCGAGCGCCGCTTGGAGAATCGTGATCCCCTCACTGATGAGGGCCGTGTCCCAGCGCCCCCGGTCCTGGTCCGACAGGGCGATCAGCCGTCCCGCCGAGTCGAAGCGGGAGGACCGGCGGGCGTGGTGGAGCAGCATGAGCGCGAGCAGTCCGGCGACCTCGGAATCATCGCTGAGTGAGCGCAGTCCGCGGGTCAGCCGGATCGCCTCTGCGGCGAGGTCGACATCGCCGGAATGGCCCTCGTTGAACACGAGGTAGAGGACGGTGAGCACCGAGCCGAGGTCGCCGGGGCGATCCAGCCGGTGACCGGCGATCGTGCGTTTGGCGCGGCTGATCCGCTGGGCCATGGTCGCCTCGGGCACCATGTAGGCGGTGGCGATCTGCTTCGTCGTCAGTCCCCCGACCGCGCGCAGGGTCAGAGCCACCGCCGAGGCGGGGGCGAGGTCAGGGTGTGCGCAGAGGAAGTAGAGCTCGAGGGAGTCATCGACCGAGACCGACTCCCCCGCCGAACGGACCTCGTCGAGACCGTCGAGCAGCGTGACGCGCTCCTCCCGCCGCGACCGGGACGCGTCGGAGCGCACGACGTCGAGGAACTTCCGCCAGGCCACGGTGACCAGCCACCCGCGCGGATCCCGCGGCGCATCGGCGGGCCATGCGGACAGGGCCTCGATGAGCGCTTCCTGCACGGCATCCTCGGCGGCCGCGAAGTCGGCTCCGCGGCCGCGGAGGATGCCGATCACTGCAGGGACGAGCTCCCGCAGCTCCACCTCGGCGAGGGTGTCGTCAGCGACCATGAGCTCAGTCGGTGACGGTCGGGGCCTCGCCCAGGAAGGGGCGCAGCTCGAGCCATTCGCGGATCGGCTGACCGTCCTTGCCCGGGGCCGCGGAGAGCTCACCGGCCAGTTCGAGGGCCCGCTCGTAGGAGCCGACGTCGATGACCATCCACCCGGCGATGAGGTCCTTCGTCTCCGGGAAGGGCCCGTCGGTGACCGGGGGTTGCCCGGGGCCGCCGGAGCGGACGAAGGTGCCTTCGGGTGAGAGCGCCTGGGAATCGACGAATTCGCCGGACTCCCTGAGCCGATCGGCGAAGTCGTTCATGTAGGCCACATGCGCGTCGACCTCCTCCGGCGCCCACTGATCCATCGGGGTGTAGTCCATGTATTCGCTCGGCATCCGATAGTGCTTGAGCATGAGGTATTTGGCCATGATCGTCTCCTTGTCCATCGCCGCTCGCACGGGTTGTGCTCGCTGACACCCCTGGGACGGAGCCGAGCGGCTGTTCTCGACATCACCGGGGAGAACTTCTCCAAGAATAGGGCGATGTAACCGACCTGCAACACCCGTCACCGGATGCGAACAGGAATCGGCCCTGGTCAGGCACGTGCGCTGAGAGGCTTGTCATGTACAAACGAACGATACATCCTCAGCACCTGCCAAGGAGCACATCATGAAGACCCCGATCCTCCTCAAGACCATCACCGTCGCCGGAGCCCTCGCCGCGACCCTGACTCTCTCGGCCTGCGATATGCACATCTCCTTCGGCCAGGACGACACCCTCCAGGATGAGGCCTCGACCGACCCGGGCGAGGCCGAATCCGAACCCACCGAGGAAACGGTCGCCGAGGAGTCCGCTCCCGGCTCGGACGCCGGACAGGATTCGACCTCGGGCAGCGATTCCACGACGGCCACCGATTCCACCTCGGCGAGCGACTCGGGCACCTCCGGCACCTCGACGAGCAGCGGCACCAGCACCTCGGCGGGCACCGTCACCGATTCGTCCGCCTCCACCAGCACCGCAGACTCGGATTCCGGGGCCTCGGGCTCAAGTGCCTCGGATTCCGGGGCCTCCGGCTCCGGTTCCTCCGGCGAGGGCAGCGGTTCAGAGGGCGTCGACCTCGACGATCAGGGCAACGGCACGATCCCCGCCGCCGACCTCGAGGCAGATATCAAGAACGCCTACGCGGACAAGGGCGTCTACGTCGACATCGTCGAATGCCGCTACGACCTGAGGATCATCGCCAAACGCGGAAGCACCAACTGCGAGGTCACCGACAGCGGCAAGACCCACTACGGAACGGTCAAGGTCACCTCGGTGACGAGCGCCGGCGTCGGCTACCAGCTCGAGTTCCCCAACATCAGCTGAGACGCGACCGAACGCCGAGACCTCCCCTCAGGCACCACGGACACATTCCCACCGCGAGGCGACCCCGACATCGTTCGGAGTCGCCTCGCGTCGTCGTATGACGCCAGATGCCGGGCCGGGAACAAACCCCTTCTGCGGGTCGTTATCGTCCACATCAACCGCAGTGCGGCCCCGTGAGGGCCCTGCGGCCTGATCGACAGCAGACAAGGAGTGTTCCATGACCAGAAGCGTCCGCTACAGCAGCAACGGTGACCTCGATCGGCTCGAGATCGTCGACGGCACCCTCCTCGAGGTGGGACCCGGCCAGGTCAAGGTCGACGTCCGTGCGGCCGGACTCAACCCCGTGGACTGGAAGATCCTCTCCGGCGGGATGGGCGAAGTGTCCGGGAGCGCCGGAATCGGTGCGGACTTCTCCGGAGTCGTCGCCGAGGTTGGTGAGGGCGTGAGCGACTTCAAGCCCGGCGACCTCGTCTTCGGCGGACTGCCCCACCGGTCGATCGCCGAGCAGCTGCTCATCGAGGACCCGGAGAACCGGCTCGACCTCATCCCCCGCGGCCTCGGACTCGACGCGGCAGGTGGCCTCTACATCGCCGGACGCACCGCGGTGGCCGGCATCCGCGCGATCGCACCGCAGGACGGTGAGACCGTCTACGTCTCGGGCGCCTCCGGCGGGGTCGGGATCATCGCCGCCCAACTGGCGGTCAACCTCGGTGCCCGGGTCATCGGCAGCGCCAGCGACGCGAATCTCGGTCTGCTCGCCAGCCTCGGGATCGAACCCATCGCCTATGGTGACGGTCTTGCCGAGCGTCTGCGCGCCGGGGCACCCGAGGGCATCCACGCCGCCTTCTCCACCCAGGGCACCGAAGGGATCGAGGAGCTGCTGGCCCTCGGTGTTCCGGCCGAGCGGATCGATTCGATCGGCGCCGGACCTCAGGTCGCAGACACCCACGGCGTCCACATCGACGGCGAAGCACACGCCCGCCGGGAGGATTTGGCATGGCTGGGCAAGGCCATCGCCTACGGGCACGTCCACCTGCCGGTGGCTCGGGTCTTCGCCTTCGACGAGGTGCAGGAAGCATACCGCTTCCTCCAGACCCAGCATCCGGCCGGCAAGGTGGTGCTGCGCATAGCGGCCACCCCGCTCAGCGCCGCGCAGCGAGGACACCTCAACGGCTGAACTCGGCAGGATCGGAATACAGGATCGGAATACCGGGCCCGCCCGGTGACGTTGTCAACGACGGTGCCCCCAGCACCACCTCGCGTCGCACTCGGCGCGAACACACGGAAGAAAAGGAGTTCGAACATGGCTGTCTCCGATAAGAGGGTCGCTTTCCTCCTCACCCGCGGTGTCGAGCAGGTCGAACTGACCAGCCCCCGCGCCGCCCTCGACGAGGCGGGCGCAACCACCGTCATCGTCTCCCCGTCCGAAGGAACGCTGCAGGCGATGGAGGGTGACTGGGAGCATGCCGATGAGTTCACCGTCGATGTCCCCGTCGCAGAAGCCTCGGTCGATGACTTCGACGCCCTCGTCCTGCCCGGCGGCACCCTCAACGCCGATGCCCTGCGCCTCGATGAGCATGCCGTCGACCTCGTCAAGGCGTTCTTCGCCGCCGACAAGCCGGTCGCCGCGATCTGCCACGCTCCCTGGATCCTCGCCGAGGCGGGGGTCGCCAAGGGCCGGAAGCTGACCTCGTTCGTCGCGACGAAGACCGATCTGGTCAATGCCGGCGCGGACTGGGAAGACACCGAGGTCGTCGTCGACGGCAACCTCATCACCTCCCGAAACCCCGGTGACCTCGACGCCTTCAACTCAGCGATCGCCGACAAGTTGAGCTGACCGGCGGACATGCCCGAAGGTCATGTGATCCACCGGCTCGCCCACGACCTCGTCGACCTCTTCGCCGGGCACCGGGTCGCCTCCTCGAGTCCGCAGGGGCGCTTCACCGGTGCCGGGCTGGTCGACGGGGACGTGCTCGAGCGCGCCGAGGCGTGGGGCAAGCACCTCTTCGTCGGCTTCGCCTCCACGGAGGCGCAGGTGCACATCCATCTGGGAATCTATGGGACCATGCGCCTGCTGCCCGGACAGCCCGCGGTCGTCGGGCAGGTCCGCTGGCGACTCAGCGACGGTGAGACCACCGCCGATCTGCGCGGACCCAACACCTGCGCACTCCTCGACCCTCCCGAGGTCGCAGCCGTCATCGACCGGCTCGGCCCGGATCCGCTGCGGCCCGAGGCAGACGCGCAGAAGTTCGTCGACCGGGTGCTCAGCTCCCGGTCGACGATCGCGACCCTGCTGATGGACCAGTCGGTCATCGCCGGAACCGGGAACATCTACCGCGCCGAGGTGCTGTTCCGGCTCGGCATCGACCCGCGCACACCGGGCAGATCGCTCGGTCGCGAGCGGGCCGAACAGATCTGGACGGACACGGTCGAACTCATGGAAGTCGGTCGGGCGCGCGGTCGCATCGACACCGTCCGACCCGAGCACGAGCCCGAAGAGATGGGACGTGAGCCCAGGCAGGACGATCACGGCGGCGAGGTCTACGTCTACCGTCGCCAGAACCAGCCCTGTCTGATCTGCGGCGCCCCGATTCTCACGAGCACCGTGGCGGGCAGGAACCTGTTCTGGTGCCCGGGATGTCAGGCCGCCTGAAGGATTTCCCTCCCCATTCACCCGCGGTCTTGACAGCACTGTCTATGATCAGTTCATGCCAGCTTCCCCGGCCGGACGCGTGACGTCCGGAATTCTCTCCTGTCTTCTCGTCGCTCTGCTGCTCGCTGCAGCGCCTGCAGTGGCCCCTGCCCATGCCGCGTACCCGACGAAGGGTGCGATCGGCACCGTGCACCGCAGCCTCGGCGGAGATTCGGGACGACTCGGTCCCCCGACGACTCCGGAGCGGTGCACGCTCAAGGACAAAGGCTGCTACCAGACGTTCAGGAACGGAACGATCCACTGGACGAAGGCCACCGGAGCCCACGCCACCTGGGGCGCCATCCGCACCGCCTGGAAGAAGTCGGGCTGGGAGCGGGGGCAGCTGGGCTACCCGACGAGCAACGAATACCGCTCCGGGTCTCAGACCCGCCAGAACTTCCAGAACGGACAGATCACCTGGACCAAGTCCGGCGGCGCGAAGGTCTCGGTGACGAAGGCGCCGGCCTCGTTCACGCTCAAGGGCGCCGGCTTCGGCCACGGTGTGGGTATGAGCCAGTACGGGGCCCGCGGCATGGCCGCGGCCGGCAAGAGCGCCACCCAGATCCTCGAGCACTACTACAATCCGGCGAAGGTCGAGACGCTGGCGAAGAACGCGAACTCCGAGATCACGGTTCAGCTCGTCGCCGGACGCAAGACGGCCACGATCACACCGAACTCCGGTCGCCTGCGGGTCAAGGTCGGCGGCAAGACCGTCGAATCGGGATCGGCGCTCACTCTCGAGCGCACCTCGGCGGGGAAGGTGAAGGCGAAGGTCGGCGGGAAGTCCTACGAGGCCACCTGGTTGGCCGTCGAATGGCAGGGCACCCGATACTGGTCGGGCAAGTCGAAGACGACGGTGTCGGTCGCTCATGCGCAGAACGGGTCGACCGGGGTCTACCGGCACGGACGCATCGAGGTCAGGCAGCTGAACAAGGCCCTCAACGTGTTGGGTGTGATGAGGACGAACAGCGAGTACCTGCCCGGCATTGCCGAGGTGCCCGCCTCCTGGCAGTCCGCGGCCCTGCAGGCTCAGGCGATCGCCGCCCGCACCTACGCCTACCGCAATCTCGGATCGCTCAAGTCCGCCTGCGGCTGCAATGTCTACGATGAGGTCGCCTCCCAGCACTTCATGGGCTGGAAGCATGAGAACGCCTCGGGCAGCGCGCCGTGGCGCAAGGCCGTGGCCGCCACCCAGTCGGGTTCGGGTGCGAGCGTCAAGACGGCGAAGGTCGTCGCCTACAAGGGCGCGCTCATCGATGCCGTGTATTCGTCGTCCTCGGCCGGGAAGACCAATTCCGCCGCCGAGGTGTGGGGCAGCGAGGTGCCCTACCTGAAGTCCCGTGACGACGCCGCTTCGAAGTCCAAGGCGGCGGGCAACCCGAACGCCTCCTGGTCCGTGACGATCACACAGTCCGCCATGGCCAAGGCCTTCGGCCTCAAGGATGTGAAGTCACTCGCGGTGACCCGGACCGGAGCCGGACTGGTCAGGACCGCGAAGGCGACCTCGACGAAGGGCGCCACCGCGAGCCTGACCGGTGTCCAGCTGCGCAGCAAGCTCGGGCTGAAATCGGCCAGCTTCAGCGTGAAGTAGGACTGGCGGTCGCGGCCGGTCTCAGGCTCCGGCCCGGGCTCGGTCTCAGGCTCCGGCGGGCAGAAGAATGCCCTTCTCGGCCAGTTCGGCCTCCTTCTCGCGGGCGATCGGGATGACCGTCTTGCCGAAGGCCTCGAGTTCCTCCTGGAAGTGGAGGAACGCGGTGAGGACGAGGTCGACACCGAGCTTCTTGTATTCGATGATCCGGTCGGCGACCTGTTCGGGGGTGCCGATGAGCTGGGTGCGGAAGCCGTCGTTGTATTGAACGAGGTCATCGAAGCTCGAATCGGCCCACATGCCCTTCTTGTCCGAGGTCGAGGCACCGGCCTCCTGCACGGACTTGCGGAAGCCGTTGACCGATCCTTCGTCGGCGTGGGCGATGATCTCGCGCAGCTGTTCGCGAGCTTCGGCCTCGGTGTCGCGGACGATGGCAAAGCCGTGGAGTCCGAAGCGGACCTTCCGGTTGTTCGCTTCGGCGACCTTCGTGACATCGGCATACTGTTCGCGGAAGCCCTCGAAGTCCTTGCCGTTGGAGAAGTACCAGTCGGCGTGCCGACCTCCGTTGTCGCGGGCGGCGGTGGAGTTCCCGCCCTGGAAGATCTCCGGGTAGGGCCGACCTTCGACTGGATAGGGACCGGGCCGGAGAGTGAAGTCGTTGACTGTGTAGAAGTCGCCGCGGTATTGCACGTTCTCCTTGGTGAAGAGCTTGCGGACGACCTCGATGAACTCGGCGGAGCGGCGATAGCGTTCGTTGTGGTCCAGCCAGGGCAGGCCGAGCTTCGTGTATTCGTCCTTGAACCAGCCCGAGACGACGTTGATCGCTGCGCGGCCCTTCGAGAACTGGTCGGCGGTGAGGATGTACTTCGTGAGCACCATCGGCTCCCAGATGCCGGGGTGGATGGCGGCGATGACTTTGAGCCTCTCGGTCGCGAGCAGCAGGGCCAGGGAGATCGAGGTCGACTCGTGCTGCTGGGCGGCCCCGTAGCTGGAGAGGTAGCGGACCTGACTGAGCGCGTATTCGAAGCCGACGTTCTCGGCGGTCTGGGCGAGCTTGACGTTGTAGTCATAGCCCCAGTCGGTGCGCTGCTCGACGTTCGAGACCACCAGGCCGCCGGAGACGTTGGGCACCCAGTAGGCGAATTTCAGCTCTTCGGGTTCGCCCGTGGAGACGGGATTGGCGGAGATGTACGTGCTGGTGCTGGACTCTGTCACGGCATCAGGCCCCTTTCATTCGTCGGAAGGTGTCTGCCAGCCTACGAACCGCCGGTGATCCAGCCCACACGATCGACGCATTGCTTCGCATCGGGTCACACGGGGACGCATTCTCTTCCGCGCGGGACTGTCGCAGGCAGCTCACCCGCTCAGGCAACGCGAAGCTCGAATAAGTCGTCGCCAGTGACGACTTATTCGAGCTTCGCGTTGACCGACGCCGATGAGTCCGAGCGGAGACGACCTTTTCGGATTTCGCGTTGACCGAGGGGCCGGGCGCCTACGGACGTGAAGAAGCCCCGCTCCCGAGTGTCTCGGGTGCGGGGCTTCTGCTTCGCGCGGAGGATAGGGGATTCGAACCCCTGAGGGCGTTAACCCAACCCGCGTTCCAGGCGAGCGCCATAGGCCACTAGGCGAATCCTCCGCGAATCAGCTTATCCGAGTCGTGACGACAATGCGAAATCGCAGTGGCCGAGTGTGAACCATCACACGATCGCGAGGTGAATGAGTCACGCCCACTCCCGTCTACGCGGTCCCGAGCACAGCGCCTCGAGCACTGCACCCGGCCGCAGGCGGCTCAGTCTCCGACGGCGTGGAGGTGGCGCCGGGGGCCCGCCTCGGCGCGTTTGCGTTCGATGCTGCCGTCGTTGATCCAGCCGTGCAGGGTCTCCAGCCGCGAACGGGTGAGCGAGTCGACCGGCTGGTAGACCGAGAGCGTCAGCCGCTGGTTCTCCTGGGCGATCAGCGTCGTCATCGTCAGCTTGAGTGTGCCGACATACGGGTTCTCGATGGTCTTCACCCGCCCCACCGAACGACCGACCGTCCCGGAGTCCCAGAGGCGGCAGAACTCCGGATGCGCCCGCAGCCGTCTCAGCAGCGGCGACCATTCCGGATCGTCGATCGACTCCGCATAGGAGGCACGCAGCTTCGCCACGACTTGCGCCCGATGACCGTCGTCGGAATGGAACGTCCGCGCCCATTCCGGACTCTCGAAGGACTGGATCGCACAGTTGCGGTCGGCCGGGGCGAGCTCCTCGAGGTCGGAGGCGAGATACCGCTCGACGGAATTGAAGGCGAGGATCGTGTACCTCGGGTCGGTGACCATCGCCGGCAGCGGCAGCAGCTCGTCGAGCAGGGTGCGCATCTGCTCACCGACCGCCGAGTCCCCCGGGTTCGCCACCCGGTCCGGGTATCCGCCGAGCAGGAAGAGATGGGCACGTTCCTCACGATCGAGCAGGAGCGCCTCGGCGATGGATTCGAGCACCGATTCGGAAGGGTGGACCTCCCGGCCCTGCTCGAGCCAGGTGTACCAGCTCGTGCCGATGTTAGCGAGCACGGCGACTTCCTCGCGCCGCAGTCCGGGCACCCGACGGCGGGTGCCCTTGGCCAGGCCCACGTCGCAGGGGCGGACCCGGTTGCGCCGCGAGCGCAGGAATCGTCCGAGCTCTTCGGTACTCACTTGTGCCATGCTTCAATTGTCCGCCCGATCTGCCTGGCTCATCCAGGTGGTGCGACCAACACCATCCGCACGCCCTCCCACAACCGCTTCCCGGCCCCGAGACTGGAGTCATGAGAAATTCCCCCACGCAGTCAGTCCTGCCCACCGACGCCGAGGCGATGGCCGGCTCCGTACCGGCCCCGACCCTGTGGCCGCTGCACCTCGGCGCCTTCCTCGCGACGTTCATGTTCTCCGTGTCGAATGTGGCCATCCCGGCCCTCAAGTCCGACCTCGGTGCCGATGATTCGACCTCGGCGCTCGTCGTCGGGCTCTTCTCCGCGGCCTTCGCGGCCGGGCTGATCCTCTGCGGGCGCATCGGCGACCGCTTCGGACGCCGCCGCCTGTTCACGATCGGCACCGGCGCGCTCGTCCTCGTCTCCCTCGGCGTCGGCCTCGCCCCCGATTCGCTCACCCTGCTCATCGCCCGGACCGCGCAGGGCCTGGCCGCGGCGGTGATGATGCCGCAGATACTCGCGAGCTTCCAACATGCACTGACCGGTTCCGCCCGACTCAAGGCGCTCAGCCTCTTCGGCGCCTTCTCCGGCGTCGGCACCGTCGGCGGGCAGGTCCTCGGCGGCGGACTGACCTCGGCCTTCGGCGACACTTGGGGCTGGCGTGCGGCCTTCCTGTCCTGCGGCCTCGTGGCGCTGGCCGCATTCCTCGGCTCGCTGCGCCTCACGAAGTCCCGCTCCGCCCACCCCGGTCCGCTCGATCTGCCGGGTGCGATCCTGCTCGGCATCGGCATGGTCGCCCTCGTCATCGGTCTCGCCCTCGGCCCCGTCACCGGGTGGCTGCCGCTGCCCGGCCTCCTCCTGGCCGTGTCAGTGCTCGGGCTGGCGGCGTTCGCGATCTGGCAGAACCGCGCCGAGGCGACCGGTCGTGACCCTCTCATCCCGCCGCAGGTGGTCCGTGTTCCCGCCGCCTGGATCGGGATGCTCATGGCGTTGGTGTTCTTCGCCGGCTTCGGCACCTTCCTGTTCAACTTCTCGCTGACCTCGCAAACCGGCCATGGGGATCCGGCCTGGGTCTCCGGGATCGCGCTCGGTCTCTTCGCCGCGGCCTTCCTCTTCGTCTCCCTGCTCGTCCCGCGAGTGGTCGGCAGGCTGGGCGGTCCGGGCACGATGCTGCTCGGCACGACGCTGCAGGTGTTCAGCCTCGTCGGCGTCGCCTGTGTCTCGGCGAGTGCTCCGGAGGCGAGCTGGAACCTGTGGCTACAGATTCCGGCGCTCAGCCTCGGCGCCGGTCAGGCCCTGCAGTTCGGTCCGCTCGTGGGCACGGTCGTCGGGGCGGTCCCCGACCGTGTCGCGGGTCTGAGCGGCGGGCTGATCTCGACGATGCAGCAGGCCGGGATCGCGGTCGGGGTGGCCCTCCTCGGCGCTCTCTTCCACGTGTTCATCCTCGACGTCGGCTACGACGACGCCTTCGCCCTCGCCTGCCTGGTCCAGGTGGTCCTCAGCTTGGCCTTCGGGGCCGGTGCGCTGGCTCTGCTCAGGCTCGGATCGCGTCGATGATGCGCACCCGGGTGGCGACGATGGCGGGGATCAGTCCGGCCAGGGCACCGACCCCGATCGACACCAGCAGACCCACGACCACCGCGCTGATCGGCACCTGAGGCGTCGTCGCACCCCCGAACACGAGTTCCCCGACGATGGGAGCCTTGAGGAGGAGGACGGCGATGAGCACTCCCACGGCACCGGCGATGGTGGTGGCGACGACGCTCTCCATCATCACGGAGAAGAAGATGCGCCGGCTGGTCGCCCCGAACGACCGGCGGATCCCGATCTCCCTGACCCGCTGTTGGATCGTCACCAGGGAGATGTTGAGCAGACCGAGCATGCCCATGAACAGGATGAGGATGCTGATGACCAGCAGCACGTTCTTCACCGGCCCCAAGGACTCTTCGAGGCCCGAGGCGAAGTCGGTTCTCTCCCCGCTGATGTCGAATCCCGGCAGCTGCCGCTCGAGATCCGCGGTGACCTGCTTGATCAGCTCCTGCCCCACCTCCGGCGGCAGCCACACCTCGAAGTCGGAGACGGCATCGGACTCCTCGGCGAACGCCTGCTGTTGGCCGTTGAGGACGTAGATGTTCCCGTGATCGCCGAAGTCGTCGCCGGGCACGGAGCCGATCACCGTGGCCTGGGTGCGCGGCGAACCGGAGAGTTCGATCGTGGCCGGCAGGGAGTTCGGGTCGATTCCGTAGTCGCTGAGGAACGTCTCATCGGCGACGACGGCCGGGGACAGGTTCGCTGCGTCGGCCTCGCTGAACCACCGGCCGTGGTCGACAGCGAGTCGGCGCATCACGGCGAAGTCGGGATCGACGATGGACATCGAGGCGCTCACGCTGCCTGTCGGGCCGGGCACGGTGGTCTCCGTCTGGCCGTAGGCGGAGACGTGGCTGATGCCGAACCGCTCGGCGGTGTCCCGAAGTGCCGCATCGACCTTCTCGGACTCGGAATCGCTCATCTCCGACTCCGTCGGGTACATGCTGACGGTGTAGGTGGCGGCCCTGCCTGCCTGCTGCTCATATTCGTCGGCCAGGCCCTTCTGCATCATATTCCCGAACCCGACGACGAGGGTCAGAGCGCAGACGGCGACTCCGACGCCGATGAGCGACATCAGCACGCGCACCTTGTGCACCCGCAGCTCCTGCCAGGCTTCGACGATCGATGCGGCGAATCCGGTGATCATGGCAGCTCACCGGCCAGAGCCTCGGCGGTGGCGCCGTCGACGATCGGGTTCAGCCGTCCCTGGCTGAGGGAGAACTGTCGTGAGGCCATGTTCGCGACCGCGAGGTCGTGGGTGATCGTGATCAGCGCGGCCCCGGAGTCTTTGGTGATGCCGTCGAGGATTTCCATCACCTGGCGGCCCGTTTCGACGTCGAGGGCACCCGTCGGTTCGTCGGCGAGAACCAGTTTGGGTTCGCGCACCAGGGATCGGGCGATCGCAACTCTCTGCTGCTCACCCCCGGAGAGGCGGTTCGGCTTCATGTCGATGCGATCGCCGAGGCCGAGCCGCTCCAACATCGCAGCGGCCAGCCGTCGACGGTTGCGGAACTCCCGTCCGGTGCCGTACATCAGCGGCGCTTCGACGTTTTCGACCGCGGTGCGACCGGGCAGGAGGTTGAACTGCTGGAAGACGAACCCGATGTCACGTCCTCTGATCTCGGCGGCCCGGTTCCGGGCGATCTGCTGCACCGGCTCACCGGCGAACTCCATGGTCCCGGTGCTCGGAGCGTCGAGGAGCCCGAGGATATTGAGCAGGGTCGATTTGCCGGTTCCTGAACGGCCGACGATTCCGATGTGCTCGCCCGCACCGACCTCGAGGTCGATATCGGCGAGGATCGTCAGCGTCTGCCCTTCGGCGATGGGCACCGACCGCGAAACATGGCGCAGGGACAGCAGCTCCGTAGCCGGGGCGGGCGCGGCGTCGGTGCCGCTCACAGGCCCGAGCCTTCGATGTACATGCCCTCGTCGAACTCCTCGTCAAGCTCTTCGTCTTCGGGCTCCGTACCGGGAACGAACTCCTCGATCTCCTCTCCTTCGTCGAGGCCAGACTTCACTTCGACCATGGACCCGTCGTTGAGGCCGATCTCGACTTCGCGCTCCTCGGGTTCGCCCTCCTCCCCGGTGACCCACACGGTGCCGGTGTCTGTCAGGCCCCGGACGGCGGACACCGGGACGACGATGACGTCTGCGGCAGATCCCGCTTCGACCGACATGGTCAGATCCAGGCTGTTGTAGACCGTGACCTCGTCGGGGACCGTGCAGATCAGCTGCGGTCCTTCACCCGCGCCGGCTCCGGCGTCCTCTCCCCCGGTGTCCGCCTCGGCTCCGGAACCGTCGTCTCCGGACTGACCGGACTCGCCCTGCGAGCCTGTCGAACCCGAGCTCGTGCCGGGGCCCTGGTCGAGCCGCAGCCGCTCGCAGTCGAACGGTTCCGGCCCGTCGGTGATGGCGATCGTCGCCGTGTCCGGCAGTGAGGGGACTCGGTAGAGGTCGGCGGCCTTGATCGCGGCTTTCGCGGTAAACGTGTTCTTCAGCAACTCGGTCACCTGCGTATCGGCAGAGACCGAATCGCCCATCTCCACCTCGAAGTCGCCGACGGTTCCGTCGTCGGAGGCGATGATCGTGTGATACTTCGGCTTGGGCGGAGTGGCCGGAGCCGGCTCGTCGGAATCGTCGCTCGCCTCGGCGTCGGTGCCCTCGGTGCTCGACTCGGACGTTCGGCCCGCACTGTCCTGGTTCTCGCTCTCCTCGCCTTCGCTGCGGACTTGGAAGAGTTCGGCGCCTTCCATGACTTCGTCCCCGGGTTGGACAAAAAGGTGATTGACCGTGCCCTCGTGCTCGGCCTTGACCGCGGTCGGTGAATCGACGTTGATCGTTCCCTTGACCTCGAGCAGGTTGGAGATGTCTCCACGCTCGGCGGTGACGGTCGAACCGGCGGGCTCCCCGGTGGCTGCGGCCCCGTCGAATTCGTCGTCGGATGCCGGTTTGAAGGCGATCCACCCGAGGAGTGCGGCGATGATGACGAGAACGATGAGGAAGGCGAGCGGCAGAACGACTCGGCGGAAGATGTGCATGGTTCCTTCGGGGATCGGCAGTGGGGATCGTTTCAACCCTATCCAGCAGATGGGCCTCTCAGGCGGCGATCGGATCACGAGAACATAACAGTGTCCTTGTCAGCTGGTTGGGGGTGTCGACCTCGTTTTGGCTGGCAGGGATGCTCTCGACTAGACTGGTCGCTGGCTCCCCGTGCGGCGTCATCTTGTGAACTCCCCCAGGGCCGGAAGGCAGCAAGGGTAAGCGAGCTCTGGCGGGTGCACGGGGAGTCCTCATTCCCCCAAGGTCACAATTCCACAACTCCCCTTTGTCGCTGTCAGCCCAGGTCAGCCTTGACTTTCGACGTCCCGAACGCCGAATTTCGCGGCTGCGAGGCCATTTCGTTAATACTTTCGTGATTTGGCTTCATTAGCATGGTCTGCAGCTCTCATCCCTGTGTTCGAACGAGGTTCCCTGTTGTCCAAGAAGATCCAAGGGGCGCTCGCCGCTCTGTCGGTGCTCGCCCTGCTGACGGCCTGCACTCCCTCGAGCTCCGACCCCGACTCCACTCGCAATGATGCGAAGAAGTCCGCCGAAGCCTCCCCCGAGCCGACTTTCCACGTCGGTGCGGTCTCCGAGGCGGAGGCGAAGGCCGCATCCGCGGACTCAGACGACGAGACCTCGGACGCAAGCGAATCGGCGGCCCCTACGGATTCACCCTCCCCCACCGCGAGCGATTCCGCCCAGGGCGGCCAGGCCGTCGAATCGGGCTCCGATATCGAACTCGAGCCGGGCAAGCGCATATCGCTGACCGTCGCTGACGCGAAATTCACCGACATCTCCATCACCGATTCCGAACACCCGCGCATCTCGGCCGACCCCGGGGTCTTCTTCGACTCCACCGGCGCCGAACTCGATGCCGAGGATGAGGATGCGAAGGCCGGATCCGGTTCCCTCGGCTCGACCGATGACGAGACCGAAGACTCCGTCGAACCGAGCGAATCCTCCGAGCCGAGCGAATCCGCCGATTCGGACGAGACACCGAAATCCGACGAGACAGCAAAATCGGACGAGAAGAAGAAGTCCGCCGTCGCGGCGCCCGATGATGCGACCGCGTGGATCTCCGACTACGACCTCGTCGCCGACAGCACCTACGAGGTCGCGGCGACGGCGACGACCGAGGACGGCCAGGAGCACGAGTTCACCACCACCGTGAACGTCGGAGCGAGCGATTCCTCGCCGATGGCCGTGCGCACCGTCCTCTCCGACGACCAGACCGTCGGGGTCGCCGCCCCGATCATCCTCACCTTCGGATCGACCGTGTCCAAGGAGTACCGCGACGACGTCGAACACCGCCTCTCGGTCAAGGTCACCGACAAGGACGGCAAGAAGCGCAAGGTCAAGGGGTCCTGGGCCTGGCTGCCCGACGACCCGGAGTCACGTCTGCACTTCCGCCCCAAGGACTACTGGCCCGCACATTCGAAGGTCTCCGTCGACGCCCCGCTGAAGAACGTCCCCACCGGTGAGTCGAGCGTCGGCCAGAACGACCTCTCCCTCGACTTCGAGATCGGACGGGAACAGGTCGTCGAGGCGAGCGCGAAGACCCACCGGATGACCGTGACCCGCGACGGCAAGGAGATCATGGACTTCCCCGCCTCCCTGGGCGCCCAGAAGTCGCCGTCCTACAACGGCATCCATGTGGTCATGGCCAAGGCCGCCGACTACACGATGACCTCCGAGCAGTGGGACTACGAGACCGATGTGAAATGGGCGGTGCGCATCCACAACAACGGCGAGTTCGTCCACGCCGCCCCGTGGTCAGCAGGATCGCAGGGTTCGGCCAACGTCTCCCACGGCTGCATCAACCTCAGCACCGAACGTGCCAAGGAGTACTACGATTCGGCGATCTACGGCGACCCCGTCGAGATCACCGGCTCGGATGTCAGCCTCTCCACCGAGGCCAGCGACATCTCCGACTGGGTCTACGACTGGGACGACTGGAAGAAGCTGAGCGCACTCGACTGATGCGCTCCGAAGATGAGGCCGGGGCCGCCTCGGCGAAGGACTTCCAGATCGAGTTCAGCACTCGGTTCGGCACGATGTGGTCGATGTCGGGGGCCTCGGTTCTCGAAGGCCGGATCGCCGGCTACCTCCTCGTCGACGAATCCGAGGGAGTGCGGGCCGCGGAGCTGACCGAGGCGCTGGGCATCAGCGCAGGCACCGTGTCGAGTGCGACCAGGCGACTGGTCGATGCCGGCTTCGTGCGCCGGATCAGGAGACCGGGATCCCGGGCCGATCACTTCATCATGGACTCCGATGTGTGGGCCGGCTTCCTCGCCCGCGAGGTGCCCTACCTCCGTGCCCAACGGGATCTGGCCGCCTCGGCGCTGAATGCAGTCCACCCGGGCACGGATGCCCATGCCCGGGTGGTCAATATGCACGATTACATGTCCTGGCTCGTCGACGATCTCGACCTGGCCGGATCCTGGGCCCGGCGCAGGGCCGAACTCGAATCGGCCCGTGTCCGAGACCGCTGAACTCTACTTGTCGAGCTTCTTCACTGCCTCGTCGATCATCGGCACGTAGCGCTCGAGCGTCCAGGGGACGGTGAGCGGGTTGATGATCGACGAGCCGGTGACGAAGGGCTGGTCATCAGGGGCGACGACCGCTCCGGCCTTGATCGCGGGGATGTTCGCGTAGACGCTCTGTCTCTCGATCTCCTTCCGGCTCTTCTCATCGGAGTAGAAGGTGAAGATGAGGTCGGAGTCGTTGAGCTTGTCCGCGTTCTCCAGACCGATGAGAGCCGAATCCGTGCCCGGTTCGTCGTAGTCCTTCTTCAGTTCGTCGATGACCGGGTCGGGAGTCAGCCCGAGTGCCGAGACCATCGAGACGCGCTGTTCGCTGGGGTAGAACACGCCGAGGGTGCCCGGTCCGGAGTTGTAGATGAAGGAGAAGGTCAGGCCTTCGTACTCCTTGCGCTTGGCATCGGAGAGCTGGGTCTTGATGTCCTCGACGAGCCCTTCGGACTCCTCTTCCTCACCGAGGGCCTTGCCGATCGTGGTGATCTGCTCGTCCCATTCGATCGTCCACGGCTGTTCGGGGTAGGCCACGGTCGGGGCGATGTCGGTGAGCTGATCGTACTGCTCCTGGGTGATGCCCGACCACGGGGCGAGGATGACATCGGGATCGAGTTCGGCGATCGCCTCGACGTCGAGTTCCGTGTCGCCCTGGAACTGCTCGGGCAGCTCTTCGCCCTTCTCCTCGATGGCCTCGTGGATCCACGGCATGTAGCCGGAGTCATCGCTTCCCCAGGCGTATTCCTCCATGCCGACCGGGGTCTTGCCCAGGGCGATGGCGGTCTCGGTCGATCCCTGACCGAGGGTGACGACGCGTTCGGGTTCGGTCTTGATCTCCGCCTTGCCCAAGGCGTGCTCGATCGTCACCGGCTCGAAATCACCCGCAGTCTGAGCCTCGGTGTCCTTCGAATCCTGGCTGCAGGCACCTGCGGTGAGCGCGAACGCGATTACCGTTCCCGCGGCGGCGAATCGACGCAAGAGTTGAGCTGACATTTCTGCCCCTTCGACAAGTGGGATTCCATGGGATCCCTCGTGTTTTACAAAGGCCAGCCTAACTTAAAGTTTCAAAAAGTTTGAAACCTGTGTGAGAAGAGTCTCCGAACCCGTGTCGATCGGCTCGGAGTCTGCGTCCATCTGCTCACAGCAGAAACCCTCGCAGCCGCGCCCGTCTGCCCCTAGGCTCGCAGCATGGACGCACATCGTGAGGACCATCGGACTCCCCCGCTGCTCTGGCGTGAGGCGCTGGGCCGGGTGCTGCGTCTGCGCCGCACCGACCTCGCTCTGACGCTGGCCGCCGTCTCCCGACGCTCCGGGGTCTCGACCCAGTATCTCTCCGAGGTCGAACGCGGTCTCAAGGACCCCTCCTCCGAGGTCATCGAGGCGATCGCCGTGGTCCTCGGGCTCGAACTCCCGCAGGTCCTCGTGCTCGCTGCGAGCGATCTCGGTCAGGGATCCCTGCAGCTCAGCGCTCTGGGCTCTCCGGGCAGGGCGACAGCTGCACCCGCCGCTCCCCTGCGCGGACGGGCACAGCTGTCTCTGGCGGCCTGATCC
Organism: Brevibacterium sp. GP-SGM9; assembly: GCF_047300845.1. Lineage (NCBI taxonomy): Bacteria > Bacillati > Actinomycetota > Actinomycetes > Micrococcales > Brevibacteriaceae > Brevibacterium > Brevibacterium sp. GP-SGM9. The sequence goes on from NZ_CP178563.1 coordinate 1,451,690, forward strand.
GCCGCGGCGCGGGTCGGCCGTTCCCTGATCAGCCGTTGCCCGGATCGGGCCGATTGGCCCGCAGCACCTCGAGCCTGGCCCGGTAGTCGGCCTCCTCGATGTCCCCCTGGGCGAAGCGCTCGGCCAAGGTCGCCTCGGCGCTCCTGACGCCTTGGTTGCGCGAATCCGCCCACGGCGGTCCCCCGGCATTGCGCCAGCGGCGACGGTTGAGGGTGATGATGAGCGTGACGACCAGGCCGATGACGACGACCCAGAAGATCGGGATGAGGACGAAGAACGGCCAGAGACCGGGTCCGTGTTCCATATGCATGATGCCTCCTTGTCAGGTGTCCACGGGTGTCGTGGACCTGGCATCCATCCTTCGCTCTCGGCCGCCTCGGCGAATCCCCCGCCGGGAGTCACTGCGGCTGCTCCCCGGGGATGACGCCCTCAGGTCTCGCCCAACCAGCCGGGTGAGACGAGCCCGGATTCGTAGGCGAGGACGACGAGGTGGACGCGGTCGCGGGCGGCGACCTTCGTCATGATCCGCGAGACGTGGGTCTTCGCCGTCAGCGGTGAGAGAACGAGCCGGGCCGCGATCTCGTCGTTGGACAGGCCTTGGCCGACGAGGGCGAGGACCTCATGCTCCCGCTCGGTGAGGGCCTCGAGTCCGTGCTCAGGTCCGGTTCGCAGGCCCAGTGACATGCGTGTCAGCAGGTACTTCGTGACCTCGGGTGAAAGCAGCGCCTCGCCTGCGGCGACGACGCGGACGGCACGGATGAGATCGACCGGTTCGGTGTCCTTGAGCAGGAACCCGCTGGCCCCTGCCCGCACTGCCCTCACGATGTAGTCGTCGAGGCCGAAGGTCGTCACCAGCACCACCCGCACTCCGTCCAGCCGCGGGTCCGCGGCGATCTCCTCGGTCGCCCACAGACCGTCCCCAGCGGGCATCCTGATGTCCATGAGGACCACATCGACCGGGGTCGCCCGCACCTTCTCAACCAGCTCCTCACCGCCGGAGGCCTGGACTGTCACGGCGATGTCGTCCTCGGAGCCGAGCAGCGAGGCGAAGCCCGCCCGCACCAGCTGGTGATCGTCGGCGATTGCCACGGTGATCGCGGTCATCGGTCGTCCTCTCCTGTGCGGCCGGCTTCGGCCGTCGTCCACGGCAGGTCGGCGGCCACCTCGGTGCCGGATGCGGCTGCGGTTCCGGTCTCCGACGCCGAGGTGATTGTGACGGTGCCGTGGAGCAGCTTGGCTCGCTCCCGCATCCCGATGATCCCAGTCCCCTCCTGCGCCTCGCCGAGCCCGGTGCCGTCGTCGTGGACGCGGATGTGCAGGCGCGTCTCGGTGCGGGCGATCTCGACGTGGGCGGCCTCGGCGCGAGCATGCCGGACGACGTTGGTCAGGGCCTCCTGAACGATCCGGTAGGCGGCGGCACCGACGGCCTCACCCGGACGCTGACGAGTGCCGTCGGCCGCCAGCGGTCGCCGGTCGTCGAGGTCGATGGCCGGCCCCCCGGTCATGCTCGCAATCAGCGCGGGCAGGTCGTCGAGGCCGAGCACCGGGGCCAAGGGGGCATCCTCGCTGCCTTCTGCGCCGGTCATGTCCGAGCGCATCGTATGCAGGAGCGCCCGGACCTCGTTCAGCCCGGTGCTGCTCAGCCGTCTGATCGCCGCGAGTGCGGCCCGAGCCTGCTCGGGGTCTCGGTCGATGAGGTGTTCACCGACCCCGGCCTGCACGTTGATCTGCGACAGCGAGTGGCCGAGGACGTCGTGGAGGTCGCGGGCGATGCGCAGGCGTTCGTCTTGGACCACCTCGGCGTGGCGGGCGGCGGTGGCCGCGGCCTCCCGCCGTCTGGTCTCGCGTCGCCTGCGGACGAAGGCTCCGATTCCCACCGCGATGGCCAGGCCGATGCTCGCCGAGGCGACCCGACCGGCCGACCAGTCGACGCCGAACAGCGGACCGATCAGCAGGGCACCGAGCCACACCCCGGCGGCTGAAGCGATCGCCGGCACGGTCTGCCCGCCGAGCATGGCCGCGACGATCGCGGACAGGTAGGCGGCATAGAACGGAGTCATCTCCGGTCCGGCGAATCCCTGTGACCAGGGCGGCCCATTTCCGCTCCCGTGGCCGGCGACGAAGCCGAAGTCGCTCGATGATTCCGCGGCCGAGGCCAGTGCCGCCCAGACGAGGATGTCGAGCAGCGTAAGTCCCGCGAGCACCGCGACACGGAGGCCGGGGCGGCGAGCCAGGATCAGGAAGACCAGCGGTGAGGCCACGGCCACGCCGATGCGGACGGCGCCGGCGACGATTCCGGCATCCGAGCCGGCGGCGAGCACGATTGCGAACGGCAGCTGCAGCAGCAGGGCGATCGCGGATAGGCCCAGGGTTCGGCTCATTCTCCGATCGTAGTCACCCGCCCGGGCCTGCGTCGTCATCCCCGGGGAGTATCGCGCTGCCCTCTGCGCGGAGTACGCGTGGTTTCCTACTCCGGGCGAGACCTCAGAGGATCTGGTCGATCAGTCCGAACTCCTTGGCCGCCTCGGCGTCGAGGACGAGGTCCCGATCGAGATCAGCATGGATCTGCTCGAGGCTGCGACCGGTGCCGCGGGCGAGCATGGCTTCGACCTCACGGCGCTGCCGGGACATCTCATCGGCGGCGAGGATGAGATCAGGAATGGTTCCCCGCGCCCCTTCGGCATAGGGCTGGCGCAGCACCGCACGGGCATGTTCGAGCATCGAACGCTGCCCGGGCTGACCGGCGGCCAGGAGCACTGCGGCATCGGCAGCGGCCTGACCCACACAGGTCGTGGCCACGGTCGCGCGGATGTGGCGCATTGCGTCATAGATCGCGGTCATCGCCGTCAGCGAGCCGCCCGGAGAGTTGATATAGAGGTGGATCGGCAGCTCGTGATTGTTCGCCTCGAGGTGGAGCAGCTGGGCGATGATCGTGTTCGCCACCCCGTCGTCGATGCCCACACCGAGGTAGACGATGCGGTTGCCGAGCAGGTGTGAGTACACGTCGACGATCTTCTCGCTGCTGCCCGAGCGGTCGACGACGTTCGGGATCGTGTACTGGCTCATCGGCGTGCTCCGATCATTCCGTGGAGTTCGGCCGGATCGTCGAGGATCCGGTCGATGAGTCCGTACTCGAGGGCCGCGGTCGCGGAGAACCATCTGTCGCGGAGGGAATCGGCGAAGATCGTGTCATAGTCCTGCCCCGTCGCCGCGGAGAGACGGTGAAGCACCGAGTCCCTGACTTCCCGGAGGTCGCTGCCTTGGAGTTCGATATCGGCGGCGGCCCCGCCGATTCCGCTCGAGCCCTGGTGGAGGAGGATGCGGGCGTTCGGGAGTGCGAGGCGCTTGCCCGGGGTGCCCAGGGACAGGACGAACTGCCCCGCCGAGGCGGCCCACCCGAACGCGATCGTGACGACGTCGTTCGGCAAGGTCGCGATCGTATCGGCGATCGCGTGCATCATCGGCACGGATCCGCCCGGCGAGTTGATCCACAGATGGATGTCGGCCTGCGGGTCCTCGGCGGAGAGGAGGACGAGTCGGGAGATGATCTCCATGCCGTTCTCATCGCGCAGCTCCCCGGTGAAGACCACGGTGCGGTAGGCGTAGAGCATCCGCTGGGATTCGGGGATCGGGCTGGTGTCGGGATCGTCCTCGGAGTCGGAGAGGGTCGGCAGGAATGGCGCAAGATGTGTGTACATGCCCTCACTGTGGCCTTGTGCGCCGGTCAGCGGAACACGAATCCGCTCACGGCGGTGCCATGCCGCTGTGAGCGGATGGATCCCGGATTCTGTGGCACCGGCGGCTCTTGACTGCCCGCCCCGGGACCGGCCTAAGATCGGCGGCATGAGCACTCAGCGAAAACGTGCCGTACGCCTCATCGATGCCCACGGCCGCACATTTGCCGCTGACGCCGCAATCACGCTGCGCGACAAACCGGCCCCACTGTGGCAGCTGCTCGTCCTCAGCCTCCTGCTGTCCAAGCCGATCGGCTCCGATATCGCCCTCACCACTGCGCGCGAGCTCCACTCGAAGGGCTGGAGGACACCTCAGCGGCTGCGGGCGAGCACGTGGCAGCAGCGCGTCGATGCGCTCGGCCGCGGCGGCTATCGCCGATATGACGAGAGCACCTCCACCCGATTGGCAGAGGCCGCCGAACTGCTCATCGAGCGGTGGCACGGAGACCTGCGGCGGCTGCGTGATGAGGCGGAGGGACGGCCCCGCCGGATCGCCGAACTGCTCCGGGAGTTCACCGGAGTCGGTCCGACCGGGGCGAACATCTTCCTGCGTGAGGTCCAGCAGGTCTGGCCCACGGTGCGACCGGCGTTCGACCCGCTGGTCCGCAAGGGAGCGCAGACTGCCGGATTGCCGGAGGGCGACGAGGAGCTGGCCGACCTGGTCGCAGGCGAGGACCTGGCGCGGCTGGCGGCGGCACTCGTGCGACTCGCCCGGGACCCCGATCTCCTCAAGGCCGCCGAGGACTGAGCTCTCCGCGCAGGTGCGCATGCTAGCATCGGCCACGGAGAGGAGGACGAGACCATGCTGATGAATCTGCTGATGACGCTGCAGTTCCTGCTTGCCGTGCTCGTCTCCGACGTCGATTCGGCTCTCCCGCAGTCCCCCACCCACATGCTCGTGCTCGTCCTCTTGGGCGCGGCATTGCTGGCCCCGATCGCCTCATGGGCATCGACGGCCCTGGTCAGGGTGCTTTCTCTGGCCACCCGGGTGCCCACCCTTCCGAATGAGCGGACCGCGGTCCGTGACTTCCGCATGCCCGAGGAACCGGGAACACCCGGCACCGCTCGGCCCAGAGCTCCTTCACTCGTCGTTCGCGCCAGCGCCTGAACGACCGTGTGACTGCCTGAGGGCTCTCACTCCCACTGCACCCCCACCTCGGCGAGGTTGTGCTTCTGTGCGTCGTTCCGGCGATGGCTGCCACCGGCCCATCACCGCACCTCAGCGAAGGACGCAACGCCATGAACATCTACGAATTCCCGCCCATCGAACTGCTCGTCGACGCCGCCTACTGGATCGTCACCGGACTCAGCTCCCTGCTCGAACCCCTCGCCGGAGCCCAGAGCGCGGCCCTGGCCGTCGTGGTCCTCACCCTCGTCGTCAGATGCCTGCTCATCCCCGTCGGACTCTCCCAGGTCAAGGCCGGAATGACCCGCCGGCGGCTGGCCCCGAAGATCACGGCCATCCAGACCAAGTACAAGAAGCAGCCCGAGCTCATGCAGCAGAAGGTCATGGAACTGTACAAGGAGGAGAAGGCCTCTCCGATGGCCGGCTGTCTGCCCGTGCTCGCGCAGATGCCCGTGCTCATGGCCGTCTACGGGCTCTTCATCCATACGTTCGTCAACGGGCATGCCAACGAACTCCTCGGACACACGCTCTTCGGTCTCCCGCTGGGTTCGAGCTTCTTTACGCTCATGGGCGCCGGTGACCTCAGCGGGGTCTCGATCACCGTCTACCTCGTGCTCATCGTCCTCATCGCCGTGGTCGCCGGATTCTCCCGGCACCTCCTGACCCCGGCGATGCCGGAGCCGGCGAGCACGCAGTCGCCGGCGGTCTCGAGTGCTGATCGCCCGGCGATGCCCGATCTCTCGGGCGTGACGAAGGTGCTGAGCTTCATGCCGTTCATCACCGCGATCATCGCCCTGTTCGTGCCGCTGGCCGCGGGCCTGTACCTACTGACAACGAGCACCTGGACGCTCGGCGAACGGCTGGTGCTCAACCGCCTCCTCGGCGCGAACGAGCCGGTGAAGAGCTGAGCGGAGCCTCGTCCGTCTCGATCACTGCGAAATCGGAAAAAGTCGTCACTGGCGACGACTTCTTCGACCGCCGCATTGCGCGACGACCAGATGCACACCCGGACCGGGTGCACGCGCGGACCGGGTGCACGCGCCGATCAGATGCACGCCCCGACCGGATGCACGCGAAGAGCCCGGGGCGGAGGAACGCATCCTCCGCCCCGGGCTCTGCTCGGCTCACGCCGGTTCGCTGTGCTCGGTGCGGCCGTGCCGATCCCGCAGGATCAGACGGCGACCATGGCCGATCCGGTGCCTGGGGCCACGCGCAGCGCTCCATCGATGACCGAAGCGCGGACGGTTCCGCCCTCGCTCACGGCCTCGGTGACCAGCAGGTCGGCGATCCGATCGTCGAGTTCACGCTGGATCGCCCGACGCAGCGGACGGGCACCGAACTCGGGCTCGTAGCCCTGATCGGCCAACCAGTCGAGGGCCTCGTCGGAGACCTCGAGCGCGATCTCCCGCGCGGCCAGGCGCTTGCGCGAGGCCTCGAGCTGGAGGCCGACGATGGTCCGCAGCTGCTCCCGGTCGAGGCGGGAGAACATCACCGTATCGTCGATGCGGTTGAGGAACTCGGGCCGCATGAACTCCTTGAGCCGGCCCATCACCTTCGCCTTGAGGTCCTTCTCCGCGTCGACCTGGGCACCGGAGTTGAAGCCCAGCGGGTTGCCGGACATGAACTCCGAACCGAGGTTCGAGGTCATGATGATGACCGTGTTGCGGAAGTCGACCGTGCGTCCCTGACCGTCGGTGAGCCGACCGTCGTCGAGGACCTGCAGCAGCAGGTTGAACGCATCCGGGTGGGCCTTCTCGACCTCGTCGAGGAGGATCACCGAGTACGGGCGCCTGCGCACCTGCTCGGTCAGCTGACCGGCTTCGTCGTAGCCGACGTAGCCGGGAGGGGCGCCGACGAGGCGGGAGACCGTGTGCCGCTCCCCGAACTCGCTCATGTCGAATCGGATCATCGCCGATTCGTCGTCGAAGAGCGTCGCGGCCAGGGCCTTGGCCAGTTCGGTCTTGCCCACGCCCGTGGGTCCGAGGAACAGGAAGCTGCCGATCGGGCGGTTGGGATCGCCCATCCCCGTCTGGCTGCGGCGGATCGCCTTGGACACTGCGGTCACGGCGTCGTTCTGTCCGATCACCCGTTCGTGGAGGACCCCTTCGAGTCCGGCCAGTCGCGTCTTCTGACTCTGCGTCATCCGCGCCGCCGGGATTCCGGTGGCCCGGGAGACGACCTGGGCGATCTGCTGTTCGTCGATGACGGCATCGGCGGAGTTCGCCGAGGTGGTCTCCGGGTTCTCTGCGGCCGTGATCCGGGTGCCGAGCTCGGTGAGTTCGTCCCGGAGCCGTCCGGCGCGTTCGTAGTCCTCGATCTCGATCGCTGACTTCTTCTCCGCTTCGAGCTCGCTCAGCTTCGCCTTGAGCGCTTCCACGTCGACCGCCGGTCCGCGCTGCAGCGACATCCGGGCACCGGCCTGGTCGATGAGATCGATGGCCTTGTCCGGGAGGAACCGGTCGGTGATGTAGCGGTGGGAGAGTTCGACGGCGGCGCGGATCGCCGCATCGGTGTAGGTCACCTCGTGGAATTCGGCGTAGCGGTCCTTAAGGCCCTCGAGGATCGCCACGGCGTCCTCGACGTTCGGCTCATCGACCGTGACCGGCTGGAAACGGCGTTCGAGCGCCGAGTCCTTCTCGATCGTCCGGTACTCCTTGAGCGTGGTGGCTCCGACGAGATGCAGATCGCCGCGCGCCAGCCTCGGTTTGAGGATGTTCCCGGCATCCATCGAGTTCGATTCGCCGTTGCCGCCGGCACCGACGAGGGTGTGCAGCTCGTCGACGAAGACGATGAGCTCACCGTCTTCGGCGATCTCGTCGAGTGCCCCGGTCAGGCGCTCTTCGAAGTCACCGCGGTAGCGGGTGCCGGCGAGCATGCCGGGCATATCGAGTGCGATCACGCGCTTGCCGTGCAGCTGCTTGGGCACCTCGCCTGAGTGGATGGCCTGGGCGAGTCCCTCGGCGATGGCGGTCTTGCCGACTCCGGCCTCACCGAGGAGGACGGGGTTGTTCTTGGTCCGCCGAGCGAGGATCTCGACGGTCTGCTCGATCTCCTGCGAGCGGCCGATGACCGGGTCGAGGCGACCGTCTGCGGCCAGCGCCGTGAGGTCGGTGCCGAACCTCTCGAGCATCGTCTCCTCTTCGCCCTCGGCCTCTGCGCCGGGATGACCGGCGCCCGCCTCGGCGGCTTCGGCTCCGGCCTGCAGGGCGGCCTGGGTAACCCCGGCCTGGGCGAGGATGCGTCCGGCCGGCATCTCCTGGTTGAGCACGAACGCGAAGAACATGTGCTCGGGGTCGATGTAGGTCGAGCCGAAGGCGCGCGCCACCTGGTAGGCGTCGAGGAGCGCTCGCTGAGCCGAGCCGGTCAGCGACGGTGACGATTCGGCAACGCTGTCGGCCGTGGCCGGCAGGCGTCCCTCGATGGCACGGGCGATGGCTTCGGGATCGGCTCCGGCCTGACGCACCGCGGAGACTCCGGGTTCGGAGTCGACCATGGTGCGCAGGATGTGGAGCGCATCGACCTCGGCCTGACCGTGGCGGCCGGCGAATTCCGCTGCCGCTTCGATGACCTCATGGCTGCGCTTGCTCAGCAGCCGGTTGATGTCGACGGTGCGAGACCGACGGGCTCCGTTCTGACCCTGCAGGTAGCGGGCGAGGAACTCGTCGAACGAGTCGCCGCCGGAACCGGCGGGTCCGAAGAATGTGGCCAACGTGACCTCCTGTTGGAAAGTTGAGCGTATACGACTCAATCAACGACCGCGGTGGTGGTCTTATTCCCGCGCCGGTCAAGCCGTGTAATCAAGATCACGGGCCATATTTGCATGAAGTGCACTTCTGCACTTGATGCAAAATTGCAATAGATGCATAATTTTCTGGTGAGTTCCGAACCAGAAGTGTCGCTGCGCGAGCGCAAGACCCGAGAGCGTCGTGCGGCCATTCACACCGCTGCCGTCGATCTGGTCGTCGATCACGGTCTCGACAATGTGACCGTCGCGCACATCGCGGAGGCTGCGGAGGTCTCGACGCGCACGTTCTTCAACTATTTCCCGACCAAGGAAATGGCCATTCTCGGCTTCACGGAGTCCGCGGACCTCGCCACCGAGGTGCAGCAGTTCGTCGAGGACTTCGAACCCGTTCGTGAGCGTCTCGCCGAAGACCTCGCCTACACGATCCGCGCCACCTTCGAGTTCCTCGTGCCGCGCTCGACGAACAGGCGGAAGGTGCGCACGATCCTGTCCCGGTATCCGCATCTGAGCATGCTGAGTCTGGAGACGAGGCGGTCCTACTCCGACCAGATCCTGGCCGGGGTGCGCCGGCGCATCGAGCGTCACGGCGTCGACTTCGCGGACGAGGAGTCCGCAGCCAGCGCCACGCGCATGCTGGCTCAGCTGTGCTCCATTCCGATCGAGCACACCCTGAGATCGGCGAAGTCCGATCCCGCACAGAACTTGGCCGAGGACCAGGTGGACGAGGCGTTCACCTCCTCGACAGAGCTTTTCCTGACCGTCATAGAAAGGTTGAAATGAGTCACACCGCGACTGAGCCCACCGCTCCTTCGGAGCAGGGCGCCACACAGGAGGCCGAGGTCAAGACCTCGTCCGTGATCCTGCTGTTCATCGGCCTGATGCTGGCGATGTTCATGTTCTCGCTCAACCAGACCATGCTGGCAACGGCACTGCCGACCATCGTCGGCGACCTCAACGGCGTCGATCAGATGCTGTGGGTCTCGACGGCATTCATGCTGGCATCGACCATCATGATGCCGATCTACGGCAAGCTGGGCGATTCGTTCAATCGCAAGAAGATCTTCATCTTCGCGATCTGCATGTTCATCCTGGGCTCCGTGGTCGGATTCGCCGCGCACAGCATGGCTGTCCTCATCACGGCCCGCGTCATCCAGGGACTCGGCGGCGGCGGCCTCATCATCCTCGCCCAGTCCCTCATCGCCGCCGTCGTACCCGCCCGCCAGCGCGGCAAGTACATGGGAATCATGGGCGCCAACTTCGCCGTCACCTCGGTGGCCGGACCGCTGATCGGCGGCTGGATCACGGAGGGACCCGGCTGGCGCTGGACCTTTGCGCTCAACTGGCCCTTCGGAGTGCTGGCGCTGATCGCCGCTCTGCTCTTCCTCAAGGTCCCCAAGTCCGACCGCTCGGTCAAGCGGCACGTCGACTACGCCGGCATGATCCTCATCGCGGAGTTCACCACCGCCCTCATCCTCACCACTTCATGGGGCGGACACCAGTACGACTGGAACGATCCCATCATCATCGGACTCATCGGCATCGCCGTGCTCAGCGCCGTCGTGTTCGTCTTCGTCGAGCGGGCAGTTCCCGAGCCGATCATTCCGATGTTCGTGTTCACCGACAGGAACTTCATCATGTGCACGATCGCGGGCATGTGCATCGCGGTCGGCATGTTCGGGGTGCTCTCCTACATGCCCACGTTCCTCCAGATGGCACACGGCATCGAGGCGACGAAGGCCGGGCTGCTCATGGTGCCCATGATGGCAGTCATGCTGCCGACCTCGATTGCCGTCGGCTTCATCGTCTCGAAGACGGGTCGCTACAAGTACTACCCCGTCATCGGCAGCGCGATCGTCGGCGTCGCCCTCTTCCTGATGGGAACATTCGTCTCGGCCGACCAGAACGTGCTCGTCGTGATCGGCTGCCTGTGCGTGCTGGGCCTCGGCCTGGGACTGTCGATGCAGATGCTCGTTCTTATCGTGCAGAACTCGTTCCCGGTGGCGATGGTCGGCACGGCCACGGCATCGAACAACTTCTTCCGTCAGATCGGCGGCACGCTCGGCATGTCGCTCATCGGCGCGCTCTTCACCTCGCGGCTCTCGGCCAACCTCGAGGACGGGATCAAGTCGCTGGGTCCGCAGGGTGGCGCCGCGCTCAAGGGCGCCGGATCGAATTCGCTCACCCCTGAGGTGGTCACCTCGCTGCCGGATCCGATCCACTCGATCATCATCAACGCCTACAGCGATGCCCTCGTCCCGATCTTCCTCTGGGTCAGCCCTCTGGGGATCATCGCCGCCCTTATCCTCCTGTTCGTTCGGGAGAAGGCACTCGCCACCAAGGTCGACGGCCCGGAGGCCCAACCTCCGCGTGAGGTCGTTGCGACCGACAGCATCGCCGTCGTCGAGCAGCCAGGCTCGCTGACACCGGCCGGCTCGTCATCGGTCAATGATGAGATCGAGTTCGAGACCGCGACGCGAGCGGCGGCCGGAGGGAACTCGCGCGAGCGCGCGCACTCACCCAAGCACTGAGGCCTCAGCCCTTCGAGGGCCAGCCGTTGGGTGTGCAGCCCTGCAGGCCCTTCGTCTGCTGCTGCATGAGCGGGGCGGTCTTGCCTCGGCCGGGGCACGATTCGTGCCCGTGGCCGAGCGCATGGCCGACCTCGTGGTTGATGAGGTAGTGGCGGTACTGGGTGATGTCATCGAATTCCTCGGTCGCCGAGACCCAGCGTTTGGCGTTGAGGATGACGTTGTTGCCGTTTCGGCAGGAGAGCTTGCCCAGGGTGCGCAGCGGCAGGCACATCTCGTCGACGGTGTCGGGGCTGGCGATGGAGATCATCGCGTCCTGACCGTCGTCGACCATCTCGATCGCGACGTCGTCCATGTCCTGCCAGCCGCGTTCGTCCTGGAGGGTGCCGATGATGAACGCCGCCGCCTCGTCGACGTCGATGGGCAGGTTGTCCTCGACGCGCAGTGCGACCCTGAAGGTCCTGCCCTCGTCCCGGTTCGGGCCGGTCTCTTCGGCCGGACGGTCCCATTTCCCGCTGCCGTGCATGTCGATGTCACCCTCGCTCACCTCAGCGGCTCCGGCGGCTTCGACTCCCTCGGAGTCGGCATCGTCACTCGGTTCGGGCGACCGGCTGGTCTGTCCGGACTCACTCGGCGCCGCGGATCCGGTGCTCGGAGCACCGACGGTCTCGGCGGCATGCGGGGTCGGACGGGTCTCCTGCTCGGACTCGGGCGCGCAGGCGCTCAGGCCGATGAGCAGGGAGACTGCGGTGAGCGTGGTGAGCAGGCGGGCGCGGGGCTGGGGATGAGTCGGCACACTCGCAAGTGTAGTCTCAGAACTCCACTGTGCCGCCGGGTCCGCGCAGTCGTGCGTGCAGTCGGTTCTCCGGCCCGGTCACCACGTCCGCGTCCCCGGCCCCGAGCTCCCCGAGCACACCGCGCAGCGCCTCGGGGTTCGCGGTCTCGATGCTGAACTCGAGCAGCTCGAGGGCGGGCAGGGCCGCCTCGGCGGGGTGGGTGGACTCTCCCCAGTCGATGAGGAACGGCTGCACGCCGGACAACGGCAGCGGCGATTTCGACGTCAGCCGCCACTCGAGCAGCTCCCCCTCGGCGGTCTCCCGGGACATGTCCCGCACCTCGCCGAAATCGATGCCCGCGGTGTTCGCGGCCGCGATCTTCGCGAGGAACGCCGGCGGATGGATCGCCCAGGTCTGCAGGGTCAGCCCCTCGGACAGGTGGGCGTCGAGCGGCAAGGTGCCGTCGGCGGGTGCTGCCTGCTCAGGGTCGGGGCCGAGGATCTCGAGGTACGTGTGCGCCCCGGCCGGCCACCCCCTCGGGGTGAGACCGAGCAGGAAGTTCGCGGTCCCCCGGCCGGGATGCCGACCGCCGGGAACTGCGCGCACTCCGGTGGCGGCTTCGATCTCGGCGACGCCGGCGTCGAGTTCGGGCACCGTGACGATGAGATGGTCGAGTTCGGCGGGAATCGGTTTCAGAGCGTCCATGATCCACCTGGACCTTTCAGAGTGGTGTGCAGACGGTCGGTCTCGCCTGCCTCAACCTCGAGGTTAGCGCCCAAGAATCGCAGAACACTGCGAGTCCCGTCAACGTCCGGACTGCTCGCCCACAGTCGCTCGAGGCCGATGCGCTGCATCTCCCGGCTCGCGGGATGCGGGGAATCGAGCCAATCGATGAGGAAGGGCTGAATCCCGCCAAGCGCCAGCGGGGTCCGCCGGGTCAGCCGCCATTCGAGCACGTTCCCGTCCGGTGTCCTCCGGGCCATGTCATGGACCTCGCCGAGGTCGACGTCCGTTGTCGTCGCCGCTGCGGCGACGAGTCCGTCGAAGTCCTCAGGCCGGACCGCCCAGCGCTGCACCGTGGGTTCGACGATGCCGGCCAGACGCCCGGCGGCGAGCGCGGGATCCTGGTCCGGGTCCGGGCCGAGGATCTCCAGATAGCTGTGCCCGTCGATCCCGAGCAGAGCGTTCGCCGTGCCCAGGCCCGGGTGTGATCCCCCGGGAACGGCCCGGACACCCAAACGAGATTCGAATTGCTCAACACCCTCGACGAGATTGGGCACGGCGATGACGAGATGGTCGAAGTCGGAGGCGCGCAACATAGTGCAATATTAACCCGAGCGAATTGACCGCCGATACGCCGATGCGCTTAACTCATAGCCATGCAGAACACGACCGCGCCCCGACCATGTCGACGCATTGTGCGTCGCAGCGGGAATAGCCCGACCGGCTCCAATTGTTGAGCTATCGTCTCGTTCGTTCTGTCTCTGATCCCACCGGCCCGAAGGACCACCTGCCATGACGGATCTCCGTCCCTCCACCTCGGCGCGCGCCATCCGCACCCCGTTGGACCGCCGCAATTTCCTCAGCCTCGGACTTGGATTGGGCACCCTCATCACCCTGAGCGCCTGCACGCCCACGGACACCGCACCCCTGGCCGACGGACAGCCCGTCAAGGGCGGGGTGCTCACGTACTTCGAGCCGCAGACCTGGACCCTGCTCTATCCGCCCTCGGTCGGTTTCTATCCCAACGGCGGCATCATGAACAACATCTCCGCCCGCCTGCTGTGGCAGGACCCGGAGACCCTCGAACTCCACCCCTGGCTGGCCACGAATCTGCCCGAGATCAACGCCGAGGCCACCGCATTCACCTTCACCCTGCGGCAGGGTGTCACCTACTCGGACGGTTCGCCGCTGACCCCGGAGAACGTGGCGAAGAACTTCGACCTGTTCGGCAAGGGCGACGAGGCCCGCACCCTGCCGGTGTCCGAGCAGATCTCGAACTACGATCGAGCCGAAGTCCTCGACGAGCACCGGGTGCGCTTCCACTTCAGCGCCCCCTCCCCCGGATTCGCGCAGGCCACGTCGACGATGAACGCGGGCCTGCTCGCCGATTCCTCCCTCGACCTCGATGCCGAGGGCTTCGGCCCCGGAGGTGCCACGCAGATCCACACCTGCGGGCCCTTCCACATCACCGAAGAGACCATCGGCACGAAGCTCTCCGTCCGGGCCCGCGAGGACTACGACTGGGCACCGCCCCACCTCGACCATCAGGGACGGGCCCACCTCGACGGCATCGACTACCTCGTCAACAACGAATACTCGGTGCGCATCGGTGCGGTGCTCTCCGGCCAGGCCGATGGTGTCCGCGACGTCCAGGCCCCGGACGAACCACGGGTGACCGAACAGGGTCTGCGCCTCTACGCGAAGGCCACCAACGGCATTAACAACAGCATCAACTTCCGGTTCCGTCACGCACTCCTCGACGACATCGCCGTCAGACAGGCACTCATCGCCGCGATCGACCGGCAGGAGATCGTCGACAAGCTCTTCACCCCCAACTACCCCCTGGCAACGGGACTGCTGGCCAAGGGCGCCATGGGGTACAAGGACCAGTCGGGATCGTGGACCTACGATCCGACGACGGCCGACCGCCTCCTCGACGAGGCCGGTTGGGGCGAGCGCAACGGACAGGGATACCGGGTCCGGGACGGGCAGGTGCTGGCGCTGACCGTGAACATCGCCCTGCCACAGCCGCGTTCGAACGAGGTCCAGACCCTCATCCAACAGCAGCTGCGCCGGGTCGGGGTGCGCCTGTCGATCAACCCCGGCGACCAGTCGAAGCAGACCCTCGACGCCCTCGACCTCGACACCGTGCAGATCTATCACTCGATGGTCGCCCGCGCCGACTACGACAATCTGCGATCGAACTACTCCTCGGTCAACCGCGACGTGTTCCTCAACGGCGCCAACCGTGAGGACGCAGCCAATGACTCCATCGACCCGAAGGTCGACGAACTCCTCGACGCCCTCGCCGCCGAACCCGTGACCGAGAAGCGTCAGATCGCCGCGGAGAAGGTCCAGGACTACCTCGTCGAGAACGCCTATGTGCTGCCGTTCTTCGAAGAGCCCCAGGTCTTTGCTTTCCGGCGCCGCGTCCACGGCTTCGCCACCGAACCGGTCGGCCGTCCCGATTTCTACAGCACCTGGCTGGCAGGAGAGCAATGATCCTCGACATCCGCTATCTCGCCCTCCGCCTCGGCCAGGCGGTTCTCGTGCTGCTCCTCGCCTTCACCGCGGCCTTCATCCTGCTCAGCCTCATCCCCGGCGACGGCGTCACCGCCCGCTTCGCCGACCCGGCACTGGGGCTGTCCCCCGATCAGATCGCCGAGATCCGCGAATCCACCGGTGCCGACGAATCGTGGATCAGCCGCTACTTCCTCAGCCTGGCGGGCTTCTTCACCGGGAACTTCGGCTTCTCCGTGCAGACCGGGGCGGCCGTGTCGACGATCGTCTCCGCGGCCCTGCCCTCGACGGCGGTGCTCGCACTCTCCGGGTTCCTCACCGCCCTGGTGCTCGCCGTGATCATCGCGGTGCTCGCCACCTTCGGGCCTGCGACCGGTCCCTTCGCGTGGATCCGCCGCGTCCTCGACTCGGTGCCCAGCCTGTTCATCTCGATCCCCGTGTTCTGGTTGGGCATCCTGCTCATCCAGGTCTTCTCCTTCCAGCTCGGCCTCGTCTCCGCCGTCGCCCCCGGCCCCACCGAGGCGCTCGTGCTGCCGACGCTGACCGTGGCGGTGCCGCTCTCGGCCCCGATCGCGCAGGTCCTCATCCGTTCGATCACCGAGGTCAAGGCCTCCGGCTTCGTCAAGGTCACCGCCGCCAAGGGGGCCTCCGAACTGTGGATCCTCATCCACGCGGTCGCCCGCAATGCGATCCTGCCGGGTCTGACGATCATCGGGCTCGTCTTCGGCGAACTCGTCGCCGGGGCCGTGGTCACCGAGACCGTGTTCGGCCGCAACGGCATCGGCCAGATCACCGCCCAGGCCGTGACCCACCGCGACAACCCGATCCTGCTCGCTGTAGTCGTCATCGCCACCTTCGCCTACGTCATCATCAACCTCATCGTCGACCTCCTCTACCCCGTCATCGACGTTCGTCTGCGCCGGCAGCCGAGCGCCGCCTCGGCGGGCAGGAAGAGCCACGACGCGAGCACCCGCCGGGCCCTGAGCACGACCGCCGGCAGCGTCGGCGTCGACCTCGGCTGGGCCGAGGACAAGGAGTCCGAGTCATGAGCCTCACCGATGTCTTCACCCGCACCCCGGGTGCCCGCCGACTCGGAGCCGGCCCGCGCCGAGGCGGCGGCACCGTGATCGGACCGGCCACCGTCATCTCGGCGCTGGTCCTGCTCATCGCGGTCGCCTGGGCCCTGTTCCCGGGTCTGTTCACCCACCACGATCCCAACGACGGCGGGGACACCGCGGCACTCCTCGCCCCGAGCCTCGAGCACTGGTTCGGCACCGACCAGACCGGTCGCGATGCCTTCTCCCGCGTCGTCTACGGAGCCTCGCAGTCGCTGCTCGCGGCCCTCGTCGCCGTCGGCGTCGGCCTCATCGTCGGCACCGCGATCGGACTCATCGCCGGCACCCGCCGCGGACTCGTCGACGATGTGCTCATGCGGCTCATCGACGTCCTCCTCTCGATCCCCGCGATCCTGCTCAGCCTCTCGATCGTCGTCGTCCTCGGCTTCGGCACCATCAATGCGGCCATCGCGGTCGGCGTCACCGCCATCGCCCAGTTCGCCCGCCTCTCGAGATCGCAGGCGGTGAGCATCAACACCAGCGACTTCGTGGCCGCCGCCTACGGTTCGGGCGGGACTTTCGGCTCCGTGCTGATCCGCCACATCCTCCCGAACTCGATCTCTCCCGTGCTGTCCCTGGCGGTGCTGCAGATCGGTTCGGCGATCCTGCAGATCTCCACGCTCGGGTTCCTCGGCTACGGCACCCCGCCGCCGACCCCAGAATGGGGCCTCATCATCGCCGAAGGCCGCAATTTCGTGGCCACCGCCTGGTGGCTGACCGTGCTGCCCGGCCTCGTGGTCATGGCCATCGTCCTGGCCACCCACCAGATCGGCAACACCCTGCGAAAGGCGACATCATGAGCGATGTGACACCGCTGCTGCGCGTCTCCGCACTCACCGTCGACTACGCCCGCCGAGGCGGCACCTCCTCCCCCGCCGTCGCGGATCTCGACCTCGAGGTCCGGCCCTCCTCGATGACCGCCGTGGTCGGCGAATCCGGATCGGGGAAGTCGACGACGGCCAATGCCGCCATCGGACTCCTCCCCTCCTCCGCGGCTGTCACGGCCGGGCAGATCCACCTCGGCGAGGTCGATCTGCTCTCGCTGGGGGCGTCCGGTTGGAGGGGTGTGCGCGGCACCCAGATCGGGTACGTCCCGCAGGATCCGGGCACCTCGCTCAACCCCCTGCAGACCGTCGGGAAGTCCGTCGCCGAGGCGCTGCGGATCCACCGCCGTGCGAACCGGCACGAAGCCCGTGCCCAGGTCATCGAGCTGCTCGGCCAGGTGGGCATCGACCGGCCCGAGAAGCGCGTCGACCAGTTCCCGCACGAACTCTCCGGCGGGATGCGTCAACGCGTGCTCATCGCCTCCGCCATCGCCCTGCGTCCGCGTCTGCTCATCGCCGACGAGCCGACCTCGGCGCTCGACGTAACCGTGCAGAAGCAGGTCCTCGACCTCCTCGACGAGCTGCGGGCCGAGACCGGGATGGGCGTCCTCTTCATCACCCACGATCTCGCGGTGGCCGGGGAGCGTGCCGACGAAGTCCTCGTCATGCAGTCCGGTCGCCTCGTCGAATCCGGGCCCGCCCGGCAGATCTTCTCCCGCCCGGCCACTGACTACACCTCGCGGCTGCTCGCCGATGCCCCGGCCCTGCAGACGCAGGCCCGACGGTCCCCCACCGGCGCCGAGGCGGTCGATCCCTCCGCACGCCCGTTCGTCTCGGTCGATTCGCTCACCCAGATCTACGACCGCACAGGCGATCAGGTCATCGGCGTCGAGGACGTGTCCTTCACCGTCGCCCGCGGCACCACTCACGGCATCGTCGGCGAATCCGGTTCGGGGAAGACGACGACGGGCAAGGCTCTGGCCGGGTTCCTCACCCCGCAGTCCGGGAGTCTGCGCGTCGGCGACTTCGATGCGGCCGAACTCAGCGGCCGCTCTCGACTCCGGGAGTTCCGGCGCACAGTCCAGCTCGTCCACCAGAACCCCTATTCCGCGCTCGATCCGAAGCATTCGATCCGGGCGACGCTGACCGAACCGCTGCGCAACTTCCGCATCGGGGATCGGGCGTCTCGGCCGGGCATCGTGGCCGAGACCCTCGAGCGGGTGGCGCTGCCCAGTGAGTTCCTCGACCGGCGGCCGGCCGAACTCTCCGGCGGACAGCTGCAGCGCGTGGCGATCGCCCGGGCGCTCATCGCCGGTCCCGAACTCGTCGTCTTCGACGAAGCGGTCTCGGCTCTCGATGTCACCGTGCAGGCGCAGATCCTCGACCTCCTCGATCAGCTGCAGACCGAATTGGGGCTGACCTATGTCTTCATCTCCCACGACCTCGCGGTGGTCCGTCAGATCGCTGATACGGTGTCGGTGATGTCCGGCGGTCGCCTGATCGAGAACGGTCCCACCGAGGATCTCTTCGCCCACCCGCGCACCACCTACACCCGCACTCTCCTCGAGGCGATCCCCCGACCCGTTGCGGCCGGCGACGAGGAGCCGAAGCCTTCGGCTCCGACCGCCTTGGCCACCGCAGAAAGCTGAGTTGATATGACGAGTCCTTCCACGTCCTCCGCCGGGTCCGCCGGGCCGCGGCTCGGGTTCTTCACCCGCCTGCTCGAAGACGCCCCCGCCGCGCAGCGCTACCGCTTCGCCCTCGAGCAGATCGAGCGGGCCGAACGCTTCGGCTTCGACTCCGCCTGGATCGCCCAACACCACTTCTCGGCCGCCGAGGGCGGGCTGCCCTCGCCGCTGGTCTTCCTCTCCCATGCCGCTGCGCGCACGTCGCGGATTCGGCTCGGCACGGCGATCATCACCCTGCCGATGGAGAACGCGGTGCGGGTGGCCGAGGATGCCGCCGTCACCGATCTCCTCTCCGCCGGTCGTCTCGAGATCGGCCTCGGATCGGGTGGGAACCCGAAGTCGTTCCCGGCCTTCGGCACGAGCTTCGAGGACCGTCGGGAGGTCTTCGCGGACAATCTCTCCACCCTGCGCACCCTGCTGGCCGGCCGGTCTCTGCCGACCGAGCATCTGCTCTACCCGGGCCCCGATGCCGATTCTTCGGCCACTCGACCGGGTCTTGCCGAGCGTCTGTGGCAGGCGACCTTCTCCTCCCGCGGGTCTGCGGCCGCCGGTGCTGCCGGGGACGGACTCATGCTCTCCCGGACGCAGCCGCGGGACCAAGATGACACGGGCGCGTCCTTGGATGAGGTGCAGCTGCCGGTCATCGACGCCTACCTCTCGCAGCTGCCCGAGGGTGTGGCACCGCGGATCCTCGCCTCCCGCACGGCCGTGGTCGCCGATGCGGAGAACCTCACCGAACTGCGGGCACTGACCGAACCGGCGCTGCGGGCCGAGGCGAATCGGCTCGTCGGCTATGACACCTCGAACCTCAGCCTCGATGAGCTCCTCGTCGCCACCGACACGTATCTGGGCACCCCGGATGAGGTGGTCGAACGACTCTCGGCCGACCGTGTGCTGGGTCGGGTCACCGATGTCAGCTTCCAGGTCCATTCGGTGCCGGCGACGAACGAGGTCGCCCTGCGCTCGATCGAGCTGCTCGCCACCGAGGTGGCCCCGGCACTCGGTCTGAGCCTGGCCGAAGGGCAGGGGGCCTGAGATGACGGACATCATCAACGCCCTGGCCGGAATCTCCGCCGGTGATCGCCTCGATACCCTCCGCGACCACCGGCCGCAGGCCAAGGAGAATGCTCAGCTGAGCTTCGAGGCGCTGCTCGAACCCGAGGACGTCGGTTCCTTCCCCCACCGGGATCGCTACGCCGTGGCCGCATTCACTGCGGGCCTGCTGGGTGCACCGGCGGCCGAGGAGTTCTACCGCGACCTGCTCCGCGATGAGGACGAAGCCGCCTCGTGGGCGGTCGCGGAGCTGCTCGACGAGGCCGTGCTCACCCTTGATTCCCGCGCCGCTGTGCGTGGACCCTACGGTGTCTTCGAGTCTGCCGCACTGGCAGCGGAGAACGTCCCCGGGCCCTGGTTCGCAGCCGACCCGAAATCGACGGAGACCCTGAGCGACCGACTGGTCGCAGGCCTCGAGTTCGCACATCTGCTCGTCCTCCACCCACGGGATTCGCGGCCGGAGCATCTGGCGCTGCTCCTCGCTGCGGGCTGGGACGAGGATGCGATCGTCACACTCGCCCAGCTCGTGTCGTTCCTGAACTTCCAGATCCGCATCAGCACCGGACTGGCCGCACTCTCCCACGCTCCGGCCGCCACCGATGCCCCGGCCACGGACGCACCGCCGCAGGCAGGGCAGGCCGAGAGCGGAACCGGCACGGTCGACGGCCAGGGTGGGACCACCTCGGCGCGGGCGACCGAAGCCCTGACCACGGTCGGTGACCGTGTGAACACCTACCCCGGGCTCAATCGACCGGAGCTGTTCCGGCAGGCGGGTCTCGGCTGGGTGCCGTGGATCGCCCCCGTCGCCGAGGCGGACCTCACCGAGGTCCAGCGCGAGGCCCTCATCGAGGCCGGGCGGGCGAAGAACCCGTACTTCCGTCTCCTCGCCAGGGATCCGGCGGCGCTGCGGGCACGGACCCTGACCGACCTCGACATCTTCTTCAACGTCACTGACGGTCTGGGTCGGGCCGAGCGGGAGCTCGCGGCGACCGCGGCCTCACGGCTGAACGGGTGCCTGTTCTGCGCCTCGATCCACTCCGATCGGGCGACCGCGGAGTCCGGTCGCGGGGAACTCGTGCAGAAGCTGCTCGGCTCCGGGGTCGCGGAGCGCTCCGACCTCGGCGACCCTGTCTGGGATGCCGTGGTCGATGCGTCGGTCGCACTCACCCTGACCCCGCAGGCCTTCGGTCCCACGCACGTCTCGACGCTGCGGGAGGCGGGCCTCGGCGATGGGGACATCGTCGACGCCCTCAGCTGCGCGGCGTTCTTCAACTGGGCGAACCGGCTGATGCTCTCCCTGGGAGAGCCGGAGGTGCTGGGCGCCCGCTGACCGGGCGGTCCCTCTGACCACAGGCGACTGACCTCAGGCGACGTCCATGAGGGCCGAGCGGATGATGAAGCGGTTGCCCGTCGGTGATTCGACGCTGAAACCGCTGCCGCGTCCCGGGACGACGTCGATGGTCAGGTGCGTGTGCTTCCAGTACTCGAACTGTTCGGTCGACATCCAGAAGTCCAGTCCGGCCTTCTCGGTGTCGTCGATGGGCAGTTCGAAGTGTCCGAGGAGCACGTCGGCTTCGGAGGTGAGGAAGTCGCCTTCGGGGAAGCACATCGGTGAGGAACCGTCACAGCAGCCCCCGGACTGGTGGAACATCAGCTGTCCGTGTTTGGCGACCAGGTCGGCCAGCAGGTCGACCGTGGCCTGGGTCATTGCCACTCGGGACTTCTCCTCACCGTCGATCGTCGGTGTGGATTCGAGGGCTGCGGTGTCGGTTGAGTCGGTCATCAGAAGAATCCTTGTGCATTCTCGGAGTAGCTGACCAGCAGGTTCTTCGTCTGCTGGTAGTGGTCGAGCATCATCTTGTGGTTCTCTCGTCCGATGCCCGAGGATTTGTATCCGCCGAAGGCGGCGTGTGCCGGGTAGGAGTGGTAGTTGTTCACCCACACGCGACCGGCTTGGATGTCGCGACCGGCCCGGTAGGCGGTGTTGCCGTTGCGTGCCCAGACTCCGGCGCCGAGGCCGTAGAGGGTGTCATTGGCCGTGGCGATGGCATTGTCGTAGTCGGAGAACGAGGTCAGGGCGACGACGGGTCCGAAGATCTCCTCTTGGAAGATCCGCATGGTGTTGCTGCCCTTGAAGATCGTCGGCTGGATGTAGTAGCCGCCGGCGAGGTCACCGTCGAGTTCGGCCTTGTCTCCGCCGATGAGCACCTCGGCACCTTCGTCCTTGCCGATCTGCAGGTAGGACATGATCTTCTCGTACTGGTCGTTCGAGGCCTGCGCGCCGACCTGGGTGTCGGTGTCGAGCGGGTTGCCCTGCTTGACCGCGCGGACGCGTTCGATGCCGGCGGCGACGAAGTCGTCGAAGATCGATTCCTGGACCAGCGCCCGGGACGGGCAGGTGCAGACCTCACCTTGGTTGAGGGCGAACATGGCGAAGCCTTCGAGGGCCTTGTCCCGGAAGCTGTCGTCGGCGGCGAGCACGTCATCGAAGAAGATGTTCGGTGACTTGCCGCCGAGCTCCAAGGTCACCGGGATGATGTTCTGCGAGGCGTACTGCATGATCAGACGCCCGGTCGTGGTCTCACCGGTGAAGGCGATCTTGCGGATGCGCTTGTTCGAGGCCAGCGGCTTGCCGGCTTCGACGCCGAAGCCGTTGACGATGTTGAGGACACCGGGAGGCAGCAGATCGCCGATGAGTTCGGCGAGGACGAGGATCGAGGCCGGGGTCTGCTCGGCGGGTTTGAGGACGACGCAGTTGCCGGCAGCCAGGGCTGGGGCGAGTTTCCAGGTCGCCATGAGCAGGGGGAAGTTCCACGGGATGATCTGTCCGACCACGCCGAGCGGTTCGTGGAAGTGGTAGGCCACGGTGTCTTCGTCGATCTGCGAGATGCCGCCTTCCTGGGCCCGGATCGCCGAGGCGAAGTACCGGTAGTGGTCGACGGCCAGCGGCAGGTCGGCGGCGAGAGGTTCGCGGATTCCCTTGCCGTTGTCCCAGGTCTCGGCGACGGCGAGCATCTCGAGGTTCTCTTCGATGCGGTCGGCGATCTTGAGGAGGATGTTCGCGCGTTCCGTCGTCGAGGTCTTGCCCCAGGAGGGGGCTGCGGCCCAGGCGGCGTCAAGAGCGGTTTCGATGTCTTCGGCGGTGGAGCTGGGGATCTCGGTGAATGCCTGGCCGGTGACGGGGGTGATGTTCTCGAAGTAGTTGCCGTTCTTCGGCGGCACCCACTCCCCGCCGATGTAGTTCTCGTAACGCGGTTTGAACGTGACGAGAGAACCTTCGGTACCAGGTGCTGAGTAGACTGCCATGACACTCCTTCGTGTGAGTCCATCCACCCCGTGTCACATGCTGTTTCGCGTGCTGCCTCCGGTCTCGGCCGACCGTGCGGAGCGGATGTGTCCGTGTTCTCTCACCCTAAGCCGCAGAGTCTGCGTGGACAATAGCTGTCACTGCTTCGTGATGGAGTTGGGAGGGGTGGCTCACCCTTCGACGATGGTGCCGCTGGCGGGCAGTGATTCGCCGAATCGAATCGGCACAGCAGCTGCGCGCGAGATGTCGAGAGCGTCGATCGCCTGGACATGCAGATGCGGTTCGGTGCTGTTGCCGGAGTTGCCGCACCGGCCGATCTCATCGCCGATCCGCACATCCTCTCCTGGCGAGACCTGAGCACTGCCCCGTTGAAGATGGCACAGGACGACGATTCCGCGGGCGGTCCTGATCATGACGTGATTGCCGGCGAGCGCGAGCCATCCGGCATCGACACGTCTGCGTTGGGTCAGCGCGTAGCCGAGCGAGGGCAGGCCACGGTGGGCGGGATGATCGGGCGCGGAGTGGTGGACGGCCACGACAGTGCCCTCTGCCGGGGCCAGAACGGCGCGGCCGAAGCCGACGAACTTCTCCGGAGGTTGCGGACGAAGCAGTGATTCGAGACCGAATGCGGCCGATCGTCCCGAATCATCGACCGGCACGAAATCGATCGCATACGAGCTCGCGAATCGGACCGTCCCGTGGCTCGGCACATGATCCGCGGGACTGTTCTGAACCAACCACCGCCCGGTGAAGGGGTAGGCAAGTTCGAGTGGGTCAGTCGCCATCTTCGCTGTCGCTTTCCGCGGTCGGTTGAATTGCTGTCGGTCGAATCGCAGCGAAGACGACCATGTCGCGGGGCGCACCGCCGATCTCTTTGTACCCGGCGAGTTTTCCCTCTCTCACGTAGCCAGCTGCCTCGGCGGTCCTCAGCGATGCCGTGTTCCAGGGCTCGATGAGCAGTGCGATTCGCTGCAGACCAGGCAGGGTCCAGCCGAATTCGGTCAGTGCGATCAGCGCATCGGCCGCGTGGCCGTGGCCACGCGAGGAGGGAGCTATCGCATATCCGGCAGTTGCCCTACCCTCGTCGATCTCTGTCAACCAGAGGCCGCAGTGTCCGATCGCCCGATCATCGGATCGGCGCGCGATCGCAAAGGAGAAGCCACGACCTTCTGCATGCCGGCCCTGTTGTCTCCGCACCCAAGCCAGGGCCTCCTCCGCGGTGGCATCTCCCGGCAGCGAACCGGTCAACGGCACATAGGGATCGGTGGACAGTTCCTGCGCCATCGCGACATCACGGACCTCGACCGGACGCAACTGAACCGCCCCGCGGACCGGACAGACCGATGGCCAGGGCGGCAGAACCACACCCACTCCCTCCGAAGCCTGTCCCCATCCTGGCACACCGCCGCCTCGGCGCCGGTCACGAGTCTTGGTACCCTCAACTCATGCGCGACATCGACAACCCGACCCTGCGGCTGATCCCCTATCTCCTGGCGATCTCCGTCACGGTCTTCGCCACGCTGTCCGTGATCGGCACCGGTGAGTCCAACCTGCTCGTCACCTTGGTCGTCGCTGTCATCGGCTATTTCGGCACCTACTACCTCAGCCGATTCATCATCGGACTCATCGTCCGCAAGTCACGCGGACGCGACGAAAACCGCTAGCCCTACCTCTTGTCCTGCGCAGGCACGACGACCTTGCGGATGACGATCAGCCCCGAGGCGGCCACCGGCACGGCGACCACGGCGCCGAGCACTCCGCCCAGGGTGCCGCCGGCGATCGCGGCGATGATGACCAGCGCACCAGGCACGTCGACGGCCTTATTCATGATGCGCGGGCTGAGCAGGTACGCCTCGACCTGCATGTAGACGAGGTAGTAGATGCCCGCGGCGATGCCCAGCCCCGGCGAGACCATCAGGCACGATGCCGTGATGATGATCGCTCCGGTGATCGGACCGACGAGCGGGATGAGCGAGGCGAGGAACGCGACGAAGGCGAGCAGCGCCGGCAGGGGTGCACCGATGATGGTGAGGAAGATCGCCGAACACACACCGTTGACGATGCCCAGGGACACCTGCCCGAGGACGTAGCGTCCGATGGATCGGGTGACCTCCTCGGTGACGGATTCCACGGTCGGGCGTGAGCTGGCCGCGACCAGGGAGAACATCGCCGCCTTGATCGTCGGCATGGTCACGGCGAAGTAGATGGTGAGGATGACGACGATGATCACACCGGTGATGAAGCTGAGGATCCCCGCCCCGATCGACACCACACCGCCGCCCAACGACAGGACGTTCTGCGGATCGGAGACCCAGTCGCTGATGCTCGCGAAGATCGCGTCGAGGTCGACGGCACCGGTGAACCGCTGCTCGAGATCGGTCACCCACCCGGTGGTCGCGAGGTCCGCGACGATGTCCGGCAGGTCGTCGATGAACTGCTGGATCTGACTGATCACGGCCGGAGCGATGAGCAGCACCGCCCCGGCGACGATGGCGATGAACGCGAACACGACAAGGATGACGGCCAGGGACCGCGAGAGCTTGCGCTCGGTCAGCCACAGCACGATCGGTTCGAGTCCGAGCGCGAGGAAGAGGGCCAGACCGATGTAGATGATGACGGTGGCCACGGACTGCAGGGCCATGATCAGGCCGATGGCCAGTCCCACGCCGAGGGTGCCGGTGAAGCCGACCCTGAACGCGCTGTTGAGTGAGAGGGACGCCCCCTGACCTGTGCCCATGGCCTCCAGTGTAGTCAGCGTTCATGCACGCCGAGGTCGACACACGTTAGGATCGTGGGCGAGAACCCATACGTGAAGAAAGTGGTACGTCGAGAATGAGCTCCGATCCGAACAGCATCGATGTCTGGGAGGCCTTCCTCGACCCGCAGGGCGACTATTCGCTCCCCGATTTCTCCCAGGTCACGCCCGAATCGATGCTGAGCGCGGTGCACACAGCCACCGACTACGCCCGCGCCGAGGTGGCCGCGATCATCGCCGACGACACCGAGGTGACGTTCTTCTCCACCACGGTCCGCTTCGAATCCGCCTCCGTGCCGATGTCGCGGATCACCTCGGTGCTCAACGCCATCGAATCGAACCACTTCCGTCCCGAACTCCACGAAGCCTTCGCCGAAGCGCGGGACCAGCTGTCGGCGACCGAGACCGCGATTCTGCTCGACGTCGACCTCTTCCACCGCATCGAACAGGTCCACGTCACCGACCTCAACCCCGAGGACAAACGACAGCAGGAGCTCACGGTCGACCGCTTCGTCCGGGCGGGAGCCCGCCTCGGCGAGGAGGAACGCGAGCAGATGACGACGATCGCCGCCGAACTCACCACCCTCGCGACCTCCTTCTCCCGGGCCCTGCAGACGGATACGCAGGAACTCGCCGTCCACCTCAGCGATGCCGAACAGCTTGTGGGTCTGAGCGAGGACCAGATCGCCGCCGCAGCCGCCCGCGCAGCCGAACGCGGACTCGACGGCTTCCTGCTCACCCTGAACAACTTCACCCAGCAGCTCGCCCTCGGCTCCCTCGAGGTCGCGCAGACCCGTCGCCACGTGCTCAGCAACTCCACCGCCCGCGGATCCCGCGGCGGGGAAGGCGACACCCGCACTCAGGTCGCCGACACCACCGCCCTGCGCGCACTGCAGGCGATGCTGCTCGGCTACCCCTCCTACTCCTCCTATGCGATCGACAACCAGACCGCCGGCAACCCCGATGCCGCCGCGGACATCGTGTCCTCACTCATCGCCCCGGCCAATGCCCAGCTCGATGCGGAACTGGCCACGGTGAAGGAGCGCTACGGCCTCGACGACGTCCCCGCCTCCGACGTCAAGTACTACCTGACGAAGTTCCAGCACGACGAGTACGGCATCGACCCCGACGAGGTGGCCAAGTACTTCGAATTCGACACCGTGCTGACCGAGGGCGTCTTCCGGGCCGCCACCGGACTCTACGGAATCACCTTCGCCCCACGCGAGGGCATCATCGGCTGGCACGAGGACGTCCGCGCCTTCGAGGTCACCGACGCCAACGAACGCCCCCTGGGGCTCGTGCTCCTCGATCCCTACTCACGAGACACCAAACGCGGCGGTGCCTGGATGGACGAGCTCGTCTCCTCCTCCCGGCTGACCGGACACCTGCCCGTCGTCACCCTCTCACTCAACCTCGCGAAGCCGGGACCGGGTCGACCCACCCTGCTTAACCCGACCGAGCTGACCACCCTCTTCCACGAATTCGGCCATGTCCTCCACGGCCTGTTCGCGAACTCGACCTACCCCTCGACCGCCGGCACCTCGGTGCCGCGCGACTATGTCGAGTTCCCCTCCCAGCTCAACGAGATGTGGGCCTTCCACCCGCAGGTGCTCCCCCACTTCGCCAAGCAAGTCGACACCGGTGAGCCGATGCCCGCGACTCTCGTCGACGCCCTCATCGAATCCGAGAAGTTCGGGCAGGGCTTCTCCACCATCGAATACCTCGCCGCCGCGATGCTCGACCTGTCCTGGCATTCGCTCGAGGCCGGGGAGCACATCACCGACGTCCTGTCCTTCGAATCCGAAGTCCTCGCCGCCGCCGGGTTCTCCCCGCTCGTGCCGCCGCGCTACCGCACGCCCTACTTCGGGCACATCTTCGCCTCCGGGTACGCCGCCGGCTACTACTCCTACCTCTACTCCGAGGTCATCGCGGCCTGGGTCAGCGAATGGTTCGAGAACAAGGGCGGACTCAACCGGGAGGCCGGAGATGCCTTCCGCGAAGCCATCCTCGCCCCCGGCTACTCGGTGGATCCGATGAGCGCGATCGAGAAGTTCTTCGGCACCCGCCCCGATGTTGCGCCCCTGCTGCGCCGTCGCGGACTGGCCGAACCGGTGCCCGAACCCGACGTCGAATCCGAGCCCGAGCCGACGACCGCCTCGGCGGCTGACGCACCCGACCCGCACCCCAACCACGAGAAGGTCGCGACCGCACTCGAGGCCGCGGGCATCGAACCGCGGATCGAACTGTTCGCCGTTGCCACCCCGACAGCAGCCTCGGCGGCGGCAGAGCTCGGAGTCGAGGTCGGGGCGATCGCGAACAGCCTGATCTTCTCCGCCGACGGCGAACCCGTCCTCATCATGGCCTCCGGAGCCCACCGCGTGGACACCGACCATGTCGCGAAGCTCATCGGCGTGGACTCTCTCGATCGCGCCGACAAGGACTTCGTCCGCTCAGCCACCGGCCAGGTCATCGGCGGCGTCGCCCCCTGCGGTCACCCGCAGCAGATCCGCAGCTTTGTCGACGTGACGCTGGCGGCGCACCCCGTGCTCTGGGCGGGCGCGGGGACGCCGAATTCGATGATGCCGCTGACGTACTCGCAGCTGCTCGCGGTGACGAACGGGAAGGAGATCACCGTTGTCGCCGACGACGCCTGAATCCGAGTCTGGACGGCCGGGTCGTGCAGACGACCCGGCGGATGACCTCCCGACCAACCGCCTCGCGGCCTTCGCATCCTCCCGGGGCCGCTACTACGCGGTGTTCCTCGCCGTCTTCGCCGCGGTGCTCATCATCTCCAACATATCCGCGACGAAGGTCATCGGCTTCGGCCCCATCGTCACCGACGGCGGGGCGTTCCTCTTCCCCATCGCCTACATCCTCGGCGACGTGATCAGCGAGGTCTACGGTTTCAAGGCCGCCCGCAAGGCCGTGATCACCGGTTTCGGTCTGCAGATCCTCGCGACCTTCGTCTTCTGGCTCGTCCTCATCTCACCTCCGGGGCCGGGGTATGAGAACCAGGACGCCTTCGCCGCGGTCCTCGGCTTCTACCCGCGCATCGTCGCGGCCTCCCTGGTCGGCTATTTCGTCGGCCAGCTGCTCAACTCCTGGGTCCTCGTGGCCGTGAAGAAGCGGATGGGCGAATCGAAGCTGTGGGTCCGCCTGCTCACCTCGACCGGTGTCGGGGAGTTCGTCGACACCCTGCTCTTCTGCATCATCGCCTTCGCCGGAGTCATCCCGGGCCTCGACTTCATCAACTACATCATCGTCGGCTTCGTCTACAAGGTCGCCGTCGAAGTCATCCTCATGCCGGTGACCTACCGCGTGATCAAGATCGTCAAGAAGCACGAACCCAGCTACGAACTGCCCGCCGACGCGAGTCGATAGGCGCGCCGGGCCGGCTGCCCGTTCCTGCCTACTTCTTCGCGTAGTAGCGGCCGAGGACCTCGGTCTCGAGTTCGGTGAAGCGGCCGTCAATCATCGCCTGCCGGATCTCGGCGACCATGGAGACGACG
Organism: Brevibacterium sp. GP-SGM9; assembly: GCF_047300845.1. NCBI lineage: Bacteria > Bacillati > Actinomycetota > Actinomycetes > Micrococcales > Brevibacteriaceae > Brevibacterium > Brevibacterium sp. GP-SGM9. The sequence goes on from NZ_CP178563.1 coordinate 1,481,090, forward strand.
AAGTGTTCGTTGTGGATCGTGCACAGGGTGGAGAAGAGCATCTCCTTGGCCTTGTAGAGGTGGCGCAGATAGGCCCGCGAATAGTTCTGGCACGTGTAGCACGAGCAGTCCGGGTCGAGGGGACCGAAGTCGCGCCGGTACTTCGCGCCGGTGAGGTTGTAGCGGCCGTCGCGGGTGTAGATCGCGGCGTTCCGGGCCACGCGTGAGGGCGAGACGCAGTCGAAGGTGTCAGCACCGGTCCTGATCGCCTCGAACAGGTCATCGGGTTCCGAGATCCCCAGCAGGTGCCGGGGCTTGTTCTCCGGCAGCTCTTCGCACACCCAGCGGATGATGATGCCGAGGTTCTCCTTCTCCAGCGCCCCGCCGATTCCGTAGCCGTCGAAGTCCATGGAGCCTAAGTCCCGGGCGGCCTTCCGCCGCAGGTCCTCGTACTGCGCACCCTGGAGGACTCCGAAGAGCGCCTGGTAGGGACGGTGCGAGCGCTGTGCGGTCAGCCGCTGGTGCTCCTCGATGCAGCGGATCGCCCACAGCCGCGTCCGCTCCAGCGATTCCTCCTGGTAGCCGCGGGTGTTGACGAGCGTGGTGAGCTCGTCGAAGGCGAACATGATGTCGGCGCCGAGTTCGTGCTGGACGCCCATCGAGATCTCCGGGGTGAATCGGTGCATCGACCCGTCGAGGTGGGATTTGAACGTCACCCCGTCGTCGTCGACGTTCGACAGCCGCTCCTTGCCCACGGCCACGAGTTCATCGTTCTGCTCCCCCGTCGACTCCATCGAGATGACCTTCTTGAATCCCGAGCCCAGGCTCATCACCTGGAAGCCGCCGGAATCGGTGAATGTCGGTCCGGGCCAGTTCATGAACTTGCCCAGTCCCCCGGCTTCGTCGATGAGATCGGATCCGGGCTGGAGGTAGAGGTGGTAGGCGTTGGCGAGCACCGCCTGCCCGCCGAGTTCGGCGACCTCGTCGGGGCGGACCGCCTTGACCGTGGCCTTGGTGCCGACGGGGATGAAGGCCGGGGTCTGGATGTCCCCGTGCGGGGTGTGGATGACGCCGGTGCGCCCGCCGGTGTCGAGCCGGGTGCCGACCTCGAATCCGAATCGGGAACGGTCGTTGACCCCCACCTCGGCGTCGGGGGCTGTCTCAGATGCTGCAGGGGATTCGAATGGGCTCACCGGACAAGTTTAACTGGGACCATGATCGAGACCTTCACCGAGACGCTCGAGCACGCACTCGACACCGGCACGCCCATCGTCATCGACGGCGGGCTGGGCACCGCACTGGAGAGCCGCGGCGTCGACCTCGGCCATGAGCTGTGGTCGGCCGACCTGCTCCGCGATGACCCCGACACCATCGCCGAGGTGCACGCCACCTTCATCCGCGCCGGTGCCCGAATCGTCACGACCGCGAGCTACCAGGCCACTCCCCTCGGCTTCACGCGGGCCGGCATCGACGCCGCCGCAGGCCGCGGACTCATCACCAGAAGCGTCGAGGTCGCTCGCTCCGCCGCAGGCGGCGAAGCCCTCGTCGCGGGCTCTATCGGCCCCTACGGTGCCGCAATCGGCGACGGCTCCGAATACACCGGCGACTACCGCCTCTCGGAAGCCGAGTTCGCCGACTTCCACCGTGCCCGTATCGAGGCTCTCGCCGAGGCGGGAGTCGACCTGCTCGCGATCGAGACGCAGCCGCGCATCGACGAGATCCTGGTCCTCGGCCGGCTTGCCGCCGAGTACGGACTTCCCGCGTGGCTGAGCGTGACGCTGGCCGCTGACGGGGCCCACCTGCCGGACGGATCGGCCCTGGCGGATCTCGCCGAGGCGGCGTCCACCTCGGCGAGCATCGAGGCGATCGGCGTCAACTGCGTCCGTCCGGGCCTGGTCACCCCGGCGCTGCGCGAGCTCGGAGCACACACGGATCTGCCGCTCATCGCCTACCCGAACTCGGGCGAGCGCTACGACGCCGAAGCCATGACCTGGCAGGACAGCAACGGGGCGGGAGCCGGCTCCTGGCCCGTCGACGAATGGACGGAGACCGGAGCGCTGTTCATCGGGGGCTGCTGCCGGACCACGCCTGACCACATCGCGGCCCTGGCCTCGGGGATCGGCCGAGGCTGAAAGCTCAGCTCAGTTCAGCTCACGTGCTCCGGATAGTGCCTCTGCGCGACATTGGGATGTGAGCGCAGGCGGGAGAGGAACGCGTTCTCCCCGTACACCGAGTGCAGCGCGTCGAGTTCGTCCACGGAGACTCCGCGCGCCTTCTCGGCCAGTTCCGCAGGCAGGTCGACGGGAGGCAGCTGCGAGCTCAGTGCGGGGTTGTAGAAGAACGGGATGGAGATCCGGTCCTCGCCGGGACGGGTCGGCAGCACCCGGTGGACCGTGGCCTTGAGGTAGCCGTTCGTGGCGACCTCGAGGAGTTTGCCGATGTTGACGACGAAGGCGTTCTCGATCGGGTCGGCGTCGATCCAACCGTCGTCGGTCTGGACCTGCAGGCCTGTGGTTCCCGGCTGCGGGTAGAGCAGGGTGAGCGTTCCGCCGTCACGGTGCTCGCCGACTCCCTGTGTCACGGCATCGTCCTCAGTCGCCGGATAGCGGACGATCTTGATGAACGATTCGGGGTCGGTCTCGAACGCCGAGGCGAAGTGGTCGACACTCTGTCCGAGGCTGAGCGCCCACTGGCCGAGCAGCCGATTCCCGACCTCGGTCAGCTGAGCATGCCAGGAGTCCGTGGCCTCCCGCAGTTCGGGCAGTGCGGCCGGGTACTGATTGGGGCCGGTGAGGTTGTCGAAGTCGTGGACCGGTCCGGCCACGGGGTCACGTTCGGGTCCGATGTCGATCTGCTCGCGCCAGTCGACCTTCCCTCTGGTGCGTTCCCCGCCGGTGCGGGTGTAGCCGCGGAAGTGAGGCGAGTTCGTGTTCTCGATCGCCAGCTTCTCCTCCTCCGGGAGGGCGAAGAACCGTTCGGCCACCTCGATGATGCGGGAGAATTCGGCGTCGGGGATGCCGTGCCCGACGAGGTAGAAGAATCCGATCTCGTGAGTGATGCGGCGCAGGTCGGCACGAAATGCCTCGGCCGTAGCGGGGTCCTCGGCGCGGCTGAGGTCGAGGATGGGCAGCTGTGTGAGAGTCATGTCACAGACGATAGACCGCCGAGGCGAAGCGATGCCCTTGGTCGGTCATCGTGCGCAACACGGCGTCATACGGGGTCGCCGCCGGGTGGTCTCAGCCGAGCATCTTCCCCGGGTTGAGGATGCCGAGGGGATCCACCGCCTCTTTGAGGCTGACCTGCAGCAGCCGGGCTCCTTCGTCGAGCTCGCGGACCAGCCAGTCGCGTTTGAGGTAGCCCACCCCATGCTCACCGGTGATCGTCCCGCCCAGGTCGAGGCCCAGCTGCATGATCGACGCGAACACCTCCCGCGCCTCGGCGACCTGGGCTTCATCTGAGGCATCGAAGAGCACGCTCGGGTGCATGTTCCCGTCCCCGGCATGACCGGCCGTGGCCACCTCGACCCCGGCCTCGGCGTCGATGGCGGCGAGACTCTCGAAGAACTCCCCCAGCCGGGAGCGCGGAATGCACACATCATCGATGAGCTCTCCCCCGCCGAGGCTGTTCGCATACTTCTCCATCGCCGGCGACACCGCCCGCCTGGCCGCCACGAGCATCTCGGAGTCGGCCGGATCATCGGAGAAGAACACCTCATCGGCCCCCTGGGCCTCGGCGATCGTCTTGAACGCTTCGAGTTCGGCGACACCGCCGGCACCGGGAGCATCCGACTGGACCAGCAGCAGGGCACCGGCACCGTCGGGCAGACCGAAGTCCCCGTAGGCATTGAGCATGCCCACGGTCGGACCGTCGATGAGTTCGAGCAGGGACGGGGCCGCCCCACTCGACATGAACTCGGTGACCGTGTGTCCGGCGGCAGCCATTGACGGGAAGATCCCCACCCCGGTGATCGGAGGACTCAGCAGCGGCTTGAGTCCCAGGGTGATCTCGACGATGACGCCCAGGGTCCCCTCGGAGCCGATGAACAGAGAGGCCATGTCGAGCCCGGCCACGCCCTTCGCGGTGGTCCGGCCCAACCGGGTCAGGGTTCCGTCGGGGAGGACGACGGTCAGCGAGCGCACGTAGTCCTTCGTCACCCCGTACTTCACACAGCACATGCCCCCGGCGTTCGTGGCGACATTGCCGCCGATCGTCGAGATCGCCACCGACCCCGGATCCGGCGGATACGACAGACCGTGTTCGGCCAGGGCCGATTTGAGGTCCTGGTTGATGACACCGGGTTCGACGGTGCAGGTCTGATTGACCGGGTCGATGTCGAGGATCCGGTTCAGGCCCGCCACGTTGAGCAGCAGACAGCCGTCGACGGCGTTGGCCGCCCCGGACAGTCCCGTCCGCGCCCCCTGCGTGACCACGGGGATCCGATGCTCGGTGGCGAAGCGCATCACCGACACGACGTCGTCGACCGAGCGCGCCCTGACCAGCGCCGAGGCGGTCCCGGCCGGGCAGAACAGGGCCTTGTCGGCCGCGTGGGCGGCGATGACATCGGCATCGGTCACGAGCGCCCCGGGGCTCAGCCGTGCCGACAGGTCGTCTGGATTCATGCCTGCGCGGACCGGTCCCGGCGCTCGGCGGCGAAGGTCGCCGCCACCGTGCGCACCCGGTCGAGTGCCTCATCTGGGCCGATGCTGATTCGCACGCCTCCGGTGAGTCGGCGGATCGCCACGGCCACCTCGGCGCAGGCCCCTTCGAAGGCGACGGCCTCCTCGGGGTCGAGGGCCACCCACACGTAGTTGCCTTCGGAGTCGGGGACGTCGAAGCCGAGTTCGCGCAGGTCCGCGGCGAAGCGGTCGCGGTCGGCCGCCACCTGCTTGGCCCGGACGAGGACCTCTCCGACCCTCCCGAGGGACTCCGCGGCCGCGGCCTGGGCGACGGCGGTGACGCTGAAGGGGGCGATGACCTGCCGCAGGGCGGTCGCGATCGTCTCATCGGCGACTCCGTAGCCGACCCGCAGACCGGCCAGCCCGTGGGCCTTGGAGAAGGTCCGCACGAGGACGAGGTTCGGGTGCTTCCGGTAGGCGGCCAGACCGTCGACCGCCTCGGCGCCGGTGGCGAATTCGAAGTACGCCTCGTCGAGGGCGACGATGACGTCGGCGGGCACCTCGGCGAGGAACCCGTCGAGCTCTTCGCTCGTGATCGCCGGTCCGGTGGGGTTGTTCGGTGAGCACAGGAGGACCAGCCTGGTGGTCTGGTCGATCTCGGAGAGCAGCCCCTGGAAGTCGTGGCGGCCGTCGGGCAGGGTCGGCACGGCCCGTTTCTCGGCTCCCCGCGCCACGGCGAGGATCGGGTACATCTCGAACGAGGGCCAGGGGTAGACGACCGAGGTCCCCGCTTCGAGCGTGATGTTCGTCAGCGCCGAGAGCACCTCCGAGGCGCCGGCACCGGGCACCACCTCCGCGGGCTCCACGCCGAGGTGGTCGGCGAGATCCGCGACGAGCTTCGTCGACTTCGGGTCAGGATAGTTCGCGGGGATCTGTCCGCCGTCGGTGACCGCGTCGAGGACACCCGGCAGCGGCGGCAGGTGGTTCTCGTTCGAGGACAGTTTGAACGGGGTCAGGCCTGGTGCCTGCACGGGAGGTTTGCCCGGGACATAGGGCGGGAACTGGCTGAGGGCCTCGCGAAGACGGAATCGATTCGACATGTGCCCATAGTTGCATACCTTGTGGCGGCCGACACAGGGTGTCCGCGCAAAAGGTCCGAACGGCCGGAATTCGAGTCACCGACGGGACGCATGCCGGTTGTGAGCTTGCTCGCACGGGCCGTCCGTCACCCCTCCCCGGGTTATCGGTTCGCCGCGGCCGGAGAGTAGTCTGTGAGTCGAAGACCATACAGTTCAGTGACGAGGAATGAGAGTCGAAATGCCCTCAACGCAGGAAAAGGTTGACGTCGTCTTGATCGGCGGCGGCATCATGAGCGCCACCCTGGGTGCGATGCTCACCGAGCTTCAGCCCGAGTGGGACATCCGGGTCTACGAGAAGCTCGACTACGTCGCCGAAGAGAGCTCCGACCCGTGGAACAACGCCGGCACCGGACACGCCGCCCTCTGCGAACTCAACTACACCCCCGAGGACGCCGACGGTCACATCGACCTGAAGAAGGCCTCGCAGATCAACGAGCAGTTCCATCACTCCCGTCAGTACTGGTCGCACCTCGTCGACAACGGCGTCCTGCCGGACCCGAAGTCGTTTATCAACCAGGTCCCGCACATCAGCTACGGCCGTGGTGAGAAGGGACGCGACTACATCAAGAACCGTCGCGAGCAGATGGTCCGCAACCCTCTGTTCGCCGAGATGGAGTTCACCGACGACCCCGCCACCCAGGCCGAGTGGCTGCCGCTGATGTTCGAAGGCCGCGGCCCCGGTCAGGTCAACGGCATCTCCCGGACCAAGCTCGGCACCGACGTCGACTTCGGCTCGCTGTCGCGTCAGCTGCTCAGCTACGTCGCGGACAAGGGCGCCACGGTCCGCACGAACCACCAGGTCACCGACCTCGACCGCGCCTCCGACGGCTGGACGGTCACCGTCAAGGACCAGCTCTCCCATGAGACCCATCGGATCGGCGCGAAGTTCGTCTTCGTCGGCGCCGGCGGCGGTGCCCTGCCGCTGCTGCAGAAGTCCGGCATCCCCGAGGGCCGCGGCTACGGCGGATTCCCCGTCTCCGGCATCTTCCTGCGCACCTCGAACCCCGATCTCGTCGCCCGCCATCAGGCCAAGGTCTATGGCCAGGCCTCCTTCGGTGCCCCGGCGATGTCCGTGCCGCACCTCGACACCCGCGTCGTCGACGGCAAGGACTACCTGCTCTTCGGCCCCTACGCCGGCTTCTCCCCGAAGTTCCTCAAGGGCGGCCGCTTCACCGACCTGCCGTTCTCCGTGCGCGGAAACAACCTGGCGACGATGCTCAATGTCGCCAAGGACAACACCGACCTCGTCACCTACCTGGTCAGCGAGCTGGCCGCCTCGAAGAAGGCCCGCTTCGAGTCGATGCACGAGTTCATCCCGAACATCGACCCGAGCGACTGGGAGTTCATCCAGGCCGGTCAGCGTGTGCAGGTGATGAAGAAGGACGAGAAGAAGGGCGGAGTCCTCGGCTTCGGCACCGAACTCGTCTCCTCGGCCGACGGTTCGATCGCGGCCCTGCTCGGTGCCTCACCGGGTGCCTCGACGGCCGTGGCGATCATGCTCAACCTGCTGGGGACCTGCTTCCCCCGCCAGTACGCGGAGTGGGAGCCCTCGCTCAAGGACATGGTCCCCTCGCTCGGCCACAGCCTCGCCGATGACGAGACCCTGCTCAAGGAACTCTCCGAGTACACCGCCCGGACCCTGCAGCTCATCTGAGCCGCTGCCGCCGCGGACCAACCGCTTGGCAGAAGGCCCTGCGACCTGAACCAGTTCGGGACGCAGGGCCTTCTGGCAAGCGGTTGTCGCTCTCACCGCCGGTGGCGCAGCACGCTCAGAGTTCGACCTGACGGTTGACGTCCTTGTACAGCAGGTAGCGGAAGCGGCCGGGCCCGCCGGCGTAGCAGGCCTGCGGGCAGAAGGCGCGCATCGAGATGAAGTCGCCCTCCTGGACCTCGACCCAATCGCCGTTGAGCCGGTAGACCGCCTTGCCTTCGAGGACGTAGAGGCCGTGCTCCATCTCATGCGTCTCGGCGAAGGGGATGACCGCGCCGGGTTCGAAGGTCACGATGTTGACATGCATGTCGTAGGCGAGGTTGTCCGGATCGAGCGGACGGGTGGTCCGCCACCGGTTGTCGGTGCCCGGCATGGCAGCGGGCTCGACATCGGATTCGTTGCCGAACTTCGCCTCCGGGGTCAGCCCGGCCACCTCCTGGTAGCGCTTGCGCACCCAGTGGAAGCGGGCCGCCTCGGTGCCGGTGGACTTCGCACTCCACGTCGAGCCGGCGGGCAGGAACGCGTATCCGCCCGGGGTCAGCTCGTGGGCCTGTCCCTCATGGGTGACGGTGAGCTGCCCGGCCATGAGGAAGAGGAAGCCTTCGACCTCGGGCTGCGGTTCGGGTGAGTCCGAGCCGCCGCCGGGGGCGACCTCGAGGATCGTCTGCGAGAAGGTCACCGCTCCCCCGGCCACGGGCTTGCTCAGCACCCACGACCGGGTGCCGGTCCACTCGGGCAGGTTCGAGGTGACGATGTCGCGCATGACTCCGCGCGGGATGACCGTGTAGGCCTCGGTGACGATCGCACGGTCGGTGAGCAGGTCCGACTGCGGCGGATGTCCGCCGGTGGGTGCGAAGTAGGTGTACGGGTCGGTCGTCGTCATGGGTGGGGTCTCCTTCTCGGTCATGCGGTTCAGTTCAGTGATCCCGTCCGGGCGAGCCGATCGAGCTCGCCGAGGCTGAGGTTCGTGCGGGTGGTGAGGAATTCCTCGGTGTGCGCCCCGCAGGCCAGGCCGCGCGAGAGATAGCGGGCCATGGCCTTGGCGGTGGCCGGTTCGTCGAGGACGGCGGAGTCCTCCCCGAAGACGTAGCTGCGCAGTCGTCCGGCCGCCTTCGCCCCACCCTCGCGGTAGAAGCTGAAGGTCGCAAGGAACCTCGTCGGCAGCTGGTTGGGGTGCATGTCCCAGCCCTGGTAGATGCCGCGCCGCAGGTGGCGGCGGACGAGTCCGGCGTGGAGGCTCCAGGCGTGCTGGATCTCCTCGGGTTCGCCCACCGGCAGGATGTTCGTCGAGCCGTCGGAGAGGTGGACGCCGGTGCCGGCCACGGCGAGCATCATCTGGTTCTTCGCGAAGTCCGCGACCGGGTGGTCCATCGCCTGGTAGGCGGCGGCCACACCCATCGAGGCCGAATAGTCATAGGTGCCGTAGTGCAGGGAGGTCACTCGCCCCTCCCCCGCGTGCAGGGCCGTGGCTACCGGGACGGTGCCGTCGGCGCCGAGGATGAGCTGCGGGGTCTCGACCTGGACCTCGAAGCGGATCGTGCCCTCGCCGAGGTGGTGCTCGGCTTCGAGGGATCGGCAGGCGAGCACCATGGCCCGCACTTGGTCGACGGTGCTGACCTTCGGCAGGGTGAGGACGAGCTGAGACGGCCAGGAGCCGTGGGCGGCGAGCACCTCGGAGATGAAGAGATCGAGGGTGCGCAGACCCCGTGCCCGGGTCTCCTCCTCCATGCACTTGAAGCGGATGCCGAAGAACGCGGGCGCCGCCGACTCGGACAGACCGGCGATCGCATCGCGGGCGGCCTGCTTCACCCACCGGTCCTCGGTCTCATCGGACTGGCGACCGAAGCCGTCCTCGAAGTCGAGACGGAGATCCTCGATGGGTTCGCGGTATAGCTTCTCGGTGACCGCCTCGGCGAGCATTTCGGCCTCGCGGGCGATCTGGTGGAGACTGGGCACGATCGACCCGGAGACGGCCCCGGCCTCCTTGCGGGCGGCGATGATGACGCGCTCGGCGAGTTGGACCATGCCGCCGTTGGACTCCACGGCGTCGAGTGCCTGCCGCCCCCAGTCCCGGGGCAGAGTGGGGCTGGTGTCATGACCGGGCACATAGACGGTGTGCACGGGTTGGCGGGCATCCCGCTCCCCCGGGTAGCTGGTGCGCAGCAGCGCATCGGTCTCCGACAGGAGCGAGTCGATCTCGGCCAAGGTTCTCTGTTCCACTGTCACTTCCACTTTCTCTGCACGGGCTGCGAGTCTCCGGCGTCATCGCACGGCCTGTGCTCATTGTCTCTCATTCCATCCCGGACGCCACTCACCTCGATACGGCGGCGACCGCCTCGGCGACCTTCTTCGCGACCTCGGGGTCGAAGACCGAGGGGATGACATAACCGGGGTGGAGCTCCTCCTCCGGGATGCAGGAGGCGATCGCCTCGGCGGCGGCGACCATGATGTTCTCATCGACATCGGTGGCTTCGGCGTCGAGGAGGCCGCGGAAGATGCCGGGGAAGGCGAGGACGTTGTTGATCTGGTTGGGGTAGTCGCTGCGCCCGGTGGCGACGACGGCCGCGTACTTCAGCGCCTCGGCGGGGTCGACCTCGGGGTCGGGGTTGGCCATGGCGAAGACGAGCGCGCCGGAGTTCATCGCCTTGATGTCATTGCCGTCGAGTACATTGGGAGCCGAGACGCCGATGAAGGCGTCGGCGCCGACCACGGCTTCCTTGAGCGTGCCTTCGAACCCTTCCGGATTCGTGTTGGCCTGCAGCCACTTCTTGTGCTCGGTGTCGACTTTCGAGTTCGGGCCGATGGCCCCGTCGCGACCGCAGGCGATGATGTTCTCTGCCCCCGCGACCTGGAGGAGGCGGATGATCGCATTGCCGGCCGCGCCGACGCCGGAGACGACGATCCGCAGATCCTCGATCTTCTTCCCGACGACCTTGAGTGCGTTCGTCAGGGCCGCGAGGGTGACGATTCCGGTGCCGTGCTGGTCATCGTGGAAGACCGGGATGTCGAGCTCATCGCGCAGCCGGGCCTCGATCTCGAAGCAGCGCGGGGCGGAGATGTCCTCGAGGTTGATGCCGCCGTAGGCCGGGGCGATGGCCTTGCAGATGGAGATGATCTCCTCGGTGTCCTTCGTATCCAGGGCGACCGGCCAGGCGTCGACCCCGGCGAACTGCTTGAACAGCACGGCCTTGCCCTCCATCACCGGCATCGCGGCTTCGGGGCCGATGTCACCGAGGCCCAGGACCGCGGTCCCGTCCGTGACCACGGCGACGGTGTTGCGTTTGATGGTCAGGCGCCTGGCGTCGGCCTTGTTCTCCGCGATCGCCTTGCACACGCGGGCCACGCCCGGGGTGTAGGCGCGGGACAGGTCGTCGCGGTTGCGCAGGGGCACCTTGGGTGCGGATTCGAGCTTGCCGCCGAGGTGGAGCAGGAAGGTCCGGTCGGAGGACTTGCGGACCTCGACGCCGGGGAGCTTGCCGAGCGCGGCCGCGACCTCCTCGGCGTGGGCGGTGTCGCGGGTGTCGGCGCTGACATCGATGATGACGGTGTGCGGAGTCGATTCGACGACGTCGAGGGCGGTGACCGCGGCGCCCGTGGCCGCTGCGGCGGCGACGAGATCGGACGTCGCTGCCTGGCCGACCGCTGTCGCCACGCGAAGGGTGATGGAGTAGCCGGGACTGGGAGCAGCCATGGTTGATATCCTCTCTGATATGCATTTTCCGTACTATGGATACTAACTTCTGTATTGTGGAATATCCAACTGAGTGTGGAAAGTTTCTTCCATTTCGGGATTAGACTGGCCGATAGTTTCGCTGCAGCCGCTGTGCTCAGCGAGGCGGACCTTCGCCCCGGCACTCAGAGTCGAGTCGGCGACGACCGTCACAGATCGAGGAAGAGGAACTCCGATGACAAGCAACGACACGGCAACTCCCGCGATTCGTCAGACCAAGGGCGGAGTCCAGTCCGTCGAGCGCGCCTTCGGACTTCTCGACTGCATCGCAAACTCCTCGGGCTCGGCGACGCTGAGCCACATCGCCGCCGATGTCAACCTGCCGCTGCCGACGATCCATCGCCTGCTCAACACCTTGGTCAACCTCGGCGTGGTCCGACAGCTGCCCAACCGCGGCTATGCGCTCGGGCCCGGGCTGGTCCGCCTCGGCAATCTCGCCGGGGAACAGCTCGGTGCGATCGCCCGCCCCTATCTGCGCACGCTCGTCGAGGAGCTCGGCGAGTCCGCGAACGTCGCGACCCTCGACGGCGACATGGTCGTCTACGTCGATCAGGTCGCCTCCCAGCGGCAGATGCGCATGTTCACCGAGGTGGGCCGGCGGACCCATATGCACGACACCGGGGTCGGCAAGGCCATCCTCGCCGGCCTCGAGGCCGAGCAGGTCCGCCACATCGTGGCCACTGCGGGGATGCCGACGCCCACGGAACACAGCATCGGCACCCTGGAGGCGCTCGAGGCCGAGCTCGAGCGCATCCGCGAGCGCGGCTACTCGATCGACGAGCAGGAGCAGGAGCTGGGGGTGCGCTGCTTCGCCATGTCCATCCCCGATGCTCCCGCTCCTCTGGCGATCTCGGTCTCCGGCCCGATCAGCCGCGTCGATCAGGCCTTCGCCGACCGCGCCATCCCGCTCCTGCGCTCGGCCGCGCAGCGCATCTCCGAGGACATGCGCCGCGGGGCCTGAGCTGCTTCGCGGGGACTGAGCTGCTTCAGGAATCGCCGCCGGCGGTGCCGGAGGTGCCTGCGTTGACGTCGTCGAGACGGTACTTCTTCGCGGCCTCGACCGGCACGCTGCGAGCGATCTCACCGCGGTCGGCGAGCAGCTGCAGGGTCCGCACGACCATCGAGTGGGCATCGATCTTGAAGTGACGGCGCGCGGCCGCCCGCGTGTCGGAGAAGCCGAAGCCGTCGGCTCCCAGGGTCGCGAAGTCCTGCTTGAGGAAGGGCCGGATGAGGTCCGGCTGCGTGGAGTCGAAGTCGCTCGTGGCCACGATCGGCCCCGCTTCCGACCCCAGTCGCTGTCGCACATACGGGGTGCGCGGCTCGGCTTCGAAGTTCTCGAGCTTCTCCGCTTCGCAGGCGAGTCCGTCGCGGCGCAGCTGGGACCACGAGGTCACCGACCACACGGCGGCATCGACGCCCCAGTCCTGGGCGAGCAGTCCGCGGGCCTCGAGGGCCCAGGGGACGGCGACGCCGGAGGCGAGCAGCTGAGCCTTCGGACCGTCCCCGGCCCCCGCCTCGGCGACGCGGTGGATTCCTTTGAGGATCCCCTCGACGTCGACGTCCTCGGGCTCGGCCGGCTGGAGCATCGGCTCGTTGTACACGGTGAGGTAGTACATGACGTTGCGGGCGTCCTCGCCGAGGTCGTGCTCGCCGTACATCCGGTGCAGGCCGTCGCGGACGATGTGCCCGATCTCGTAGCCGTAGGCCGGATCATAGCTCACGACCGCGGGGTTGGTGGCCGCGAGCACCGGTGAGTGTCCGTCGGCGTGCTGGAGGCCTTCGCCCGTCAGCGTGGTCCGACCAGCCGTGGCGCCGATGATGAACCCGCGGGTCATCTGGTCACCGGCCGCCCAGAAGGCGTCGCCGGTGCGCTGGAAGCCGAACATCGAGTAGAACACGTAGATCGGGATCATCGGCTCGCCGTGCGTGGAGTATGCGGTGCCGGCGGCCGTGAACCCGGCCGCTGCCCCGGCCTCGTTGATGCCGACGTGGAGCAGCTGGCCCGATGTCGCCTCCTTGTAGGAGAGGAAGAGCTCACGGTCCACGGCGAGGTAGTTCTGCCCGTTCGGGTTGTAGATCTTCGCGGTCGGGAAGAACGCGTCGATGCCGAAGGTCCGGGCCTCATCGGGGATGATGGGCACGATCCGGTTGCCGATGCCCTTCTCCCGCATGAGGTCCTTGAGCAGGCGGACGAAGGCCATGGTCGTCGCGGCCTGCTGCTGCCCCGAGCCCTTCTTCGTCTGCGCGAAGGCCTTGTCGGACACCTCGGGCAGGGTCTTCTTGGAGTGCTCAGGTTTGCGTGCCGGGAGGAAGCCGCCGAGTTCCCGGCGGCGTTCGAGCATGTACTCGATCTCCTCGGCGTCGGTGCCCGGATGGTAGTACGGCACGGCGTAGGGGTCCTCGTCGATGACCTTGTCGGTGATCGGGATGTCCATCCGGTCGCGGAAGGCTTTGACGTCGGCGGCGGTGAACTTCTTCATCTGGTGGGTGGCGTTGCGCGATTCGAAGCTCGTGCCCAGGCCGTAGCCTTTGACGGTCTGGACGAGGACGACGGTGGGCTTGCCGTTCGTGTTCACCGCGTGACGGTAGGCGGCGTAGACCTTGTGATAGTCGTGGCCGCCGCGCTTGAGGTTCCAGATGTCGTCGTCGGAGAGGTGTTCGACGAGGCCTTTGGTCGTCGGGGAGCGGCCGAAGAAGTTGTCGCGGATGAAACCGCCGGATTCGGCCTTGAAGGTCTGGTAGTCCCCGTCGAGGGTCTCGTTCATGATCCGCACGAGCTCGCCGGTGTGGTCGTTGTCGAGCAGGGAATCCCACTCGCGGCCCCACAGGACCTTGATGACGTTCCAGCCGGCGCCGGTGAAGGCGGCTTCGAGCTCCTGGACGATCTTGCCGTTGCCGCGGACCGGGCCGTCGAGGCGCTGCAGGTTGCAGTTGACGACGAAGGTGAGGTTGTCGAGTCCCTCATTGGCCGCGAGCTGGAGCGCCCCGCGCGATTCGGGTTCGTCCATCTCGCCGTCGCCGAGGAAGGCCCACACCCGCTGGTCGGAGGTGTCCTTGATGCCGCGGTTGTGCAGGTAGCGGTTCATCTGCGCCTGGTAGATCGCGTTGATCGGGCCGAGGCCCATCGACACGGTCGGGAACTGCCAGAACTCGGGCATCAGGCGCGGATGCGGGTAGGAGCTGAGTCCATGCGGAGACTTCGAGGCCTCCTGGCGGAAGCCGTCGAGGTCGGCCTCGCTCAAGCGCCCCTCGAGGAAGGCGCGGGCGTACATGCCCGGGGAGGCGTGGCCCTGGAAGAAGACCTGGTCGCCGCCGCCGGGGTGGTCCTGGCCGCGGAAGAAGTTGTTGAACCCGATCTCGTAGAGGGTTGCGGCACCCGCATAGGTCGAGATGTGACCGCCCACGGAGATCTCGGGTCGCTGGGCGCGATGGACGAGCATCGCGGCGTTCCAGCGCAGCCATTTGCGGTACTTGCGCTCGAGGCGCTCATCGCCTGGATACTCGGGTTCCTGGTCGGCCGGGATAGTGTTGACGTAGTCGGTCGTCGTCACCTTCGGCTGGGCCACCGAGTTCGAGGCCGCGCGCAGCCGCAGGGCTTCCATGATCTCGCCGGCGCGCAGGGTGCCGCGCTCGGCCACGAGTCCCTCCCAGGACTCGAGCCATTCGTCGACTTCCTGTTCGGGCGTTTCACTCGGGATCGCCGAGGATGTGGTCTGGGTCATCGGGGTTTCCTTCTCACGGGGTTCCGGGCTCCCGGGGAGGTGCCCCGAGAGCCCGGAGATGGAACTTCTCTGATCAGCAGAAGCCGGCGATCTGCGCCCAGGCCTCCTTGTTCTCCTCCACGCCGTCGCGGGTGAATGTGGCTTCGATCAGCCCGTAGGGCCGATCAGCGACGATGAACACTTCGTTCGGGTTCTCCAGCCCGAAGCGTTCGATGTCGTAGAGGAAGTGGTGTTTGTTCGGGCAGGAGAAGCGTATCTCGTCGATCTCCGGAACAGCCTCGATGACCTTCTCACCCATCTGGTAGAGGGTGTGCTGGAGGGCATGCGAGTAGTGATCGGTGAACGAGTCGAGGATGATTTCCTTGACACGCGTGTAGACGGCCTCGAAGTCGAGGTCCGTGGTGTTGTAGATCCAGCGGGTGGCGATGTCGGTGGCGAGGATCCGGTCGTCGGTCTCCGGCAGGGTGGTGTACTTGTCCTTCGGGTAGCCGACGAAGCCCGATTCGGTGGTCTTGAGCACCGTGAGTCCGTAGAAGCCGGAGATCAGCGTGTTCGTCTCACCGTCGCGGGTGAGCACCGCGGTGCGGGTCTCCGGGGCGGCCTTGTAGAAGGAGTGGTTGTGATCGTTGATCCGGTCCCAGCCGTATTCTTCGGCCGCCCAGCGTCCGCCGGTGACCCAGTCGAAGCTCGAGGTGAAGTGCTCGGCCAGGCCGAGGAGGAACTGCTCGGGTGAGCTCACTCCGAGTTCCTTGGCCTTGGCGAAGACCGTGTTCTTCTGGGTGTCGGTGGCCACGACGTGTTCGTTGTCGCCCTTGGTGTGGGCGGTCTCGAAGTCGCCCCACAGCTGGGAGGTGACGTTGAGATCGCGGATCTCGTGGCGTTCGGAGTCCCGGTAGACCCGCATCAGCCGGTTCTCGGCCTTGCCGTACTGGTTCGTCGTCAGTTTCACTGTGCTCATGTTCGTGCTCCTATAGCTCTGTCGGCGCTCGCATCTGCTCGTCTCCGAGGGCGCGCGCCGTGACCAATCAATCTGCGAGGCCCCTGCTGGGCTTCGGCGGTTTGTTGAGGATCCAGATCCTGCAGGGGGCCTGCTTCCCCTGGTGTCTATAGGTGGTGCGGTTCTTCAGCTGCCGCGGTAGGTGCTGTAGGCGAATGGACTGAGCAGCAGCGGAATGTGGTAGTGCGCTTCACCGGCTTTGACCGTGAAGTCGATCGTGACCGCGGGATGGAAGTGATCCTGCCCCTGGGCCGCGAAGTAGTCGCCGGTAGAGAATACGATCCGATAGTCTCCGGCCTCGAGGTGCTCCGGTCCGAATTCCGAGACACGACCGTTGTCGTCAGTGCGCGCCGAGGCGATGATCTCGCCTCCGTCGAAGAGGCTGACCTCGAGGTCCCGGGCGGGCGTGCCGAGGGTCGAATCGAGTGCGTGGGCGGAGATGAAGCTCATGTGAGTGCTCCTTCGAGTCTCAGGGCGGCGATCTGGATGAGCTGCTCGCCGACCTCGGCGAGCTCGGCGTCGTCGGTGTTGTCCATGCGGCGTTCGAGTTCGGCCAGGATCTCCTCGGGGTCGCGCCCGGCGGCGCGGATGAGGAAGACCCGGTCGAAGCGCTCTTCGTAGGCGGCGTTGCCGGCGGCCAGACGGGACTGCACGTCGGTGCCGAGCTGCCCCAGACCCGCCTGTTCACGGCTCGAATGGGCCGCCTCGGCGGAATCGCCTGCGGCCTTCTCCCCGATCCGCGGGTGATGGGCCAGCGCGGCATCGATCTCCTCCGGCGTCAGCGGGTTCGCGGCGCTGCGGGCGGCGGCGAGCGCGGAGTCGACGTCCGGATACGGACGGGCGGCGCTCACCTCGGCGATCCACCGATCGACGTCGAGGCAGGGGCGCAGTGCTGCGCGGGCCTCGTCCTCGGGCAATCGGTTGAACTCGTCCAGGTCCACGGTGACCTCCTCGATGGGCTTTCGCATTTCGGAATACCATTTCCGTTCGATTGATCCGAGTCTGCTGTCCGGCCGCGCGGATGTCAAGTTGCAGGGGTCGCCAATTGGAAACATTCTTCCGCATCATGGATACTGATGGGGGGCGGAGCCGCCGGCGGCCGTCCGCCCCGTGGGCACCCGGCCACCGCGATCACGACAATGAGGTTGAATGAGGCCATGAGCATCGACGCTTCGACACAGACCCCGACCATCGTCTGCGCGCCCGATTCCTTCAAGGGCTCGGCCTCCGCACCTGCGGCCGCCGCGGCTCTGGCCCGCGGTGCCCGCCAGGTCTTCCCGGCCGCGACAGTCACCGAACTGCCCTTCGCCGACGGCGGGGAGGGCACCCTCGACGCCCTGCTCGCCGTGTGGGCAACGCCGCCGCGCACCGTCGAGGTCGTCGACGCCCTGGGCAGAACCGCCTCGGCGAGCTTCGGGGTCTCCGCCGACGGGCGGACCGCGGTCATCGAGGCCGCCCAGGCCAACGGGCTGCCACAGGTCTCCGATGTCGCCCTTGAGCCCCTGCGCGCCGACACCTACGGGGTCGGACTCATCGCCCGCGCCGTCCTCGACCTCGGCGTCGAGGAGATCCTCCTGTGCATCGGCGGCTCGGCGAGCACCGACGGCGGAACCGGCATCGTCTCGGCCCTCGGCGCGCGCTTCACCGACGCGAACGGCGAACCCATCGCGCCCGGCGGCGGCGGGCTGGCGGCACTGGCCGCGGTCGATGACTCCGGTCTCGATCCGCGCGCCCGGCAGGTCCGGTGGCGCATCGCCGTCGACGTCGACAATCCGCTCACCGGCCCGCGCGGTGCCGCCGCGGTCTTCGGCCCGCAGAAGGGGGCCGACCCCGCCGATGTGGAGACCCTCGACACCGGGTTGGGCCACCTCGCCGAGGTGCTCGCGGACTCCCGGGAGCTGGCGGAATCGCTGGCAGCGACCCCCGGATTCGGGGCGGCGGGAGGCATCCCCCTGGCCCTGACGACGCTGCTCGGCGCCGAGGTGGTGCCCGGATCGACGATGGTCGCCGAGGCGGTCGGCCTGTCCGAGGCCCTCGAATCGGCCGACATCGTGCTCACTGGGGAGGGGTCCTTCGACTCGCAGTCCCTGGGCGGGAAGGTCGTCGCTGCCGTGCGGGACCATGCTCCCGCCCGGGCCTCGATCATCGTCATCGCCGGACGCGTGGGGCTGGGTCCCGCCGAATGCCGGGCCGCCGGGATCACCGCGGCCCTGTCCATCGCCGACGGGCCGGCCGAGCTGAGCGAGCTCTCCGAGCGAGCCGGCGAGCTCATCGAATCCACGGCCGCCCAGGCCTGCGCGCTCCTCGCGGCGGGCACGGGCGTGGGCGCAGGCACGGGCGTGGGCGCAGGCACGGGCGTGGGCGCGAGCCGCAACTGACCACCAATAGGAACGAACACCGACGGAAGGAAACAGCATGACGACACAGCTGAGCGCAGGAGATCAGGCACCGGACTTCTCCCTCGCCGATGCGAACGGCACGACCTATTCGAAGGCGGACTTCGCCGGGCAGAAGGTGATCCTCTACTTCTACCCGAAGGCGGCCACACCCGGATGCACGACCGAAGCGTGCGACTTCCGGGACAATCTGTCCTCGCTGGCCGCGGCCGGGTTCCAGGTCCTCGGGGTCTCCCCCGATGACGCCGAGGCGCTCAAGGCCTTCGCGGCCGACGAGTCGCTGACCTTCCCTCTGCTCTCGGATCCCGGCGCAGAACTCGCGAAGGCCTACGGCAGCTTCGGCGAGAAGACCATCGGCGACCGGACCTTCGAGGGCACTCTGCGTTCGACCTTCGTCATCGACGAGGAGGGAGTGCTCACTTCCGCCGAATACAACGTCGACGCCGAAGGCCACGTCGCCCGCCTGCGCAAGAGCCTCGGCGCCTGACCCCACCCACCCCACTGCTACCTGACGGCGGCCCAGCAACGTGGCGCCACGTTGCTGGGCCGCCGTCAGGTAGCAGTGGGGAGGTCTCAGCGCTGTCGGAGCCGGGCCGCGACCGTGTTGAGGATATGGTCGAATGGCGCGGACTGGAACAATTGGCCGAATGTCAGCCGGATGACTCGGTATCCCCGTGACTCCAGAGCCGACTCCCGAGCCTTCTCCTTCGCAAGCTTCCCACGGGCGTCATCGTCCATGAAGTACTTTTCGATCCCATCCACCTCGACGATCACCTTGGCATCGACATTGCAGAAGTCCACGCGTGCGAAGATCCGACCGCTCTCATCGAAGAACTCCACCTGAGGCTCGAATCCCTCGATTCCATGTTCGAAGAAGCGAACCGCTGCGATCGACTCGGGGGCCGACTCCCGCCGACCGTCGGACAAGGCGAGCGCTTGACGTACCGCACCGTCGCCGCGTACCGCCGGATAGCGATCAAGTTGATCGGCAATATGACTTCTCGATGTGAGTCCGTCCCGGATCGCCTGATCGATGAGTGCCACGGAGAGGGCCAACTCGTAGTCTCTGGCCACGTCGACCAGCGTCCTCTCGAGAGTGGTCGCAGAATACATGCCGATCACGGTGGTCTGGTCTCTGGGAAGCTCTCTGTTGCGAACGTGGAGATACCTGTACTTCCGACTGACGTTCGGTCGCAGCGCCTCGACGCGTGCGGTGGCGGAATACGCCGGATCCAGCCCGTGGATCAGCGCTGCCGAGATGTGCGAGAACACCTCTCTGCCCTTTGTCACGCGGTTCCGCCTCGATGCGGCATTCACCTTCTCCGCCCGCGCCCGGATCAGCAATCTCAGCCGGTCCATCTCGTCGCGCATGTTTCCTCGCGATGCCAGGGCCTCGAATTCTTCTTCTGACAGCGCGCTCCAGATCGCCCGATGACGCGGATCATCGCAGACGGAGGTGGCCACATAACGCCCACGGGCGATGCGCGAGAGACAGCACCGCTGAGCTCGCCGGATTTCATCTTTGGTGAAACCCAGCCGGTGAAGTTTGCCGGTCGACAGAAACAGATGCATAGACACTAAATTGCATCATCTGGCAACAAATCGCAATATACTACATGAGACTGTGGATAACCCTGAGCACAAACTCCCCCACTGCTACCTGACGGCGGCCCAGCAACGTGGCGCCACGTTGCTGGGCCGCCGTCAGGTAGCAGTGAGAGGACTTTTAAGGGTCAGCGGGCAGTCAGGAGGCGGCCCCGCGGCTGGTCGAAGTCGACGGGGGCGCCGCGCAGCAGGGTCGACGTCACTCGTCCGCGCACGGTCCGGGTGTCGTAAGCGCTGATCTGGTTGCGGTGGTAGAGCTCGGTGGCCGCGACCGTCCACTCCTCGTCCGGGGAGAACACGGCGAAATCGGCGTCGTTGCCCACGGCAATCGCGCCTTTGCCCTCCACTCGGGCCACGGCGGCCGGCGCCGCAGACATCCAGCGGACCACCTCGGCGAGGTCGACCCCGCGCTTCGCGGCCTCGGTCCACACGAGCGAGAGCCCCAGCTGCAGGGACGAGATCCCGCCCCACGCAGCCCCGAAGTCACCGGTGTCGAGCAGTTTGAGTTCGGCGGTCGAGGGCGAATGGTCGGAGACGATGCAGTCGATCGTGCCGTCCATGAGCCCCTGCCACAGCGCCTCCCGGTTCGACTCCTCGCGGATCGGCGGGCAGCACTTGTGCGTCGTCGCCCCGTCGGGGATCTCCTCGGCGGTGAAGACGAGGTAGTGCGGGCAGGTCTCCACGGTGAGCCTGACGCCTTCGGCCTTGGCCGCGGCGATCTGCGGCAGCGCATCGGCCGAGGAGAGGTGGAGGATGTGCGCCCTGGCTCCGGTCTCCCGGGCGGCGTCGATGACGCGGGCGATCGCCACGTTCTCGGCCTCGCGGGGCCGTGAGGCAAGGAAGTCGCTGAATTTGGGGCCCGAGAACGACGGCGCCTCGGCCATCACCTCGTGGTCTTCGGCGTGGACGATGAGCATCCCGTCGAAGGAGGCGATCTCGGCCATGTCGGCCTTCATCTCGGCGGGCTCGAGCGGTGGGAACTCCTCGACGCCCGAGTCCTCGAGGAAGCATTTGAAGCCGTAGACTCCGGCGTCGAAGAGCGGGCGCAGGTCGGCGGTGTTGCCCGGGATCGCCCCACCCCAGAAGCCGACGTCGACGAAGGCCTTGGGACCGGCGACCTCGCGCTTGATCTGCAGCGAATCGACGTTGACGGTCGGCGGCAGGGAGTTCAGGGGCATGTCGACGATCGTCGTCACTCCGCCGGCGGCTGCGGCGCGGGTGGCGCTGGCGAAGCCCTCCCATTCGCTGCGGCCGGGATCGTTGACGTGGACATGGGAATCGACGAGTCCGGGCAGCAGTACCTGCGACTCGTCGATCTCGATGACCTCGGCACTCGCCGAGGCGGTCCCGCTCAGTCGGTCTTCACCGGTGGCGATCTGGGCGATCGCGCCGTCGCGGACGCCGATTTCGGCCGCGCTCACGCCTGCGGGCAGGGCGGCCCGCCGGGCGCGGATGATCAGGTCGAAGCTGTCGTCATTGCTCATGCATCCTCCTCGTTGATCCGACCGCCGTGGTCGGATGGAACGGCCCCGAGGGAGCCTGTGCGACTCCCCCGGGGCCATGGTATACCAATATGTGCGCCGTGTGTCGGCCGACGCGGTCTCTACTTCGCGGCGACGAGTTCGCTCATCGGCGTCAGCGCCGTGGGCGCATCGGCCGGGGTCTGGGCGAGCACGTCGAACTCGTTGATCTTATCGAGCGAGGCACCCATCGAGATGTTCGTGACCCGTTCGAGGATGACCTCGACGACGACGGGGACCTGGTGTTCGTCCATGAGCTCCTTGGCCACCCGCAGCCCTTCGCCGATGAGTTCGGGGTCCTCGACCCGCAGCGCCTTGCAGCCGAGTCCCTGCGCCACGGCGACGTGGTCGACTCCGTAGCCGGCAGCGCTGCCGGTGGAGTTGATGTTCTCGAACGCCAGGGACACCTGATAGTCCATGTCGAAGCCGCGCTGCGACTGCCTGATCAGGCCGAGGTAGGAGTTGTTGACGACCACATGGACGTACGGGATCCTGTGCTGGGCACCGACGGCGAGCTCTTCAATCATGAACTGGAAGTCGTAGTCTCCGGACAGGGCCACGACGGTTTCGTTCGGCTTCGCCTTCGCCACGCCCAGCGCGGCCGGTCCCGTCCACCCCAGAGGCCCGGCCTGACCGGCGTTGATCCAGTGGCGGGGCTTGTAGACGTGGAGCATCTGGGCTCCGGCGATCTGGCTCAGCCCGATCGTCGATACATAGGTCACGTCCTCGTCGAAGGCGGCGTTCATCTCCTGATAGACACGCTGCGGCTTGATCGGCATCTCCGTGTAGTTCGTCTTCCGATGCTCGGTCGACTTGCGCGCCGTGCACTTCCCTGCCCACTCGGAGAAGTCCGGCAGGCTCGCGCCGCCGCTGCGAGAACGCGCCGCGGCGAGCAGGGCGTCGAGGGCGGCTCCGGCATCGGAGACGACGCCGTAGTCCGGGGAGAAGACGCGTCCGATCTGGGTGGGTTCGATGTCGATGTGGACGAACTTCCGTCCCGCCCGATACACCGAGAGGTCGCCGGTGTGGCGATTGGCCCAGCGATTGCCGATGCCGATGACCAGGTCGGATTCGAGGAAGGAGGCGTTGCCGTAGCGCACGTGGGTCTGGATTCCGACCATGCCCGCCTGCAGGGGGTGGTTGTCCGGGATCGTCCCCCACCCCATGAGCGTCGGCGAGACCGGGATGGAGGTCGCCTCGGCGAACTCGACGAGCCGCTCGGCGGCATCGGCGTTGAGGATGCCGCCACCGGCGATGATGAGCGGATGCTTCGCCTCGGCGATGAGGTCGAGGATCTTCTCCGCCTGCGCCGAGGTGGCCGCCGGCTTCGACGGCAGCAGCGGTTCGTAGGTGGCGATGTCGAAGTCGATCTCCGTCTGCTGGACGTCGATCGGCAGGTCGATGAGCACCGGACCGGGGCGGGCCGAGCGCATGAGCTGGAAGGCGGACTGGAAGACCCCGGGCACCTGTCCGGCCTCGAGGACTGTCTTGGCCATCTTCGTCACCGGAGCGGCGATCGAGGCGATGTCCACGGCCTGGAAGTCCTCTTTGTCCAGGACCGCAACGGGCGCCTGGCCGGTGATGCAGAGGATTGGCTGGGAGTCCGCGGCCGCGGCGTAGAGGCCGGTGATCATGTCGGTGCCGGCCGGCCCCGAGGTGCCGAGGCACACGCCGATGTTCCCGGCGGCCGCCCGGGTGAAGCCGTCGGCCATGTGGGAGGCGCCCTCGACGTGCCGGGCCAGGGTGTGGCGGATGCCGCCGTGGGCCTTCATCGCCGAGTACAGCGGGTTGATGGCCGCGCCCGGCAGGCCGAACGTCTCGGTGGCACCTTCCTTCTCGAGGATGAGCACCACCGCGTCAACTGCTCGCATTCGTGTCATTGTTCTGTCCTTTGCGTTGGTGAGCCGGCGACGACGTTGTCGCCGACTCGGTTCGTGGTGGGGCCTACTTCTTGCCGGAGAGCTGCTCGACGACGGTGAAGAGACCCGAATGGTCGAGGCCCCCGTTGCCCTGCTGGACGGTCGCGGCGACGAGTTGGGCCACCGATGAGCCGAGCGGGATCGCGACGCCGGCCTCGCGGGCGGCGGCGGTGACGATGCCCATGTCCTTGTGGTGCAGGGCCAGTCGGAAGCCGGGCTCGAAGGACCGGTCGAGCATCTTCTGCCCCTTCTGCTCGAGGACCTTCGATCCGGCCAGTCCTCCGCCGAGGACCTGCAGTGCCGAGGTGGTCTCGACCCCGTAGGCCTCGAGGAAGACGACGGCTTCGGCCAGCAGGCCGATGTTGCCGGCGACGATGAGCTGGTTCGCGGCTTTGACGGTCTGGCCGGAGCCCGAGGGACCGACGAGGACGATGGTCTTGCCGACAGCGGCGAAGACCTCGGCAGCGGCGTCGAAGTCGGCCTGGTCTCCGCCGACCATGATCGAGAGCACTCCGTCGACGGCTCCGGGTTCGCCCCCGGAGACCGGGGCATCGAGTGCCTTGAGCCCCTTGGCCTTGGCCTGCTCGGCGAGGCCTTTGGCCACATCGGGGCGGATCGTCGAGAAGTCGATCCAGGTGGCTCCCGCCGCAGCGTGGGCGAGGATGCCGTCCTCACGGGTGAGCACGTCTTCGACGTCGGGCGAATCGGGGACCATGGTGATGATGACCTCGGCACCGTCGACCGCCTCGGCGATGGTTCCGGCGGCCTGGCCGCCCGCCTCGGCGAGGGCCTGGGCCTTCTCCGGGCTGCGGTTGAAGCCGCGGACGTCGAAGCCGGCGCTCACGAGGTTCTTGGCCATCGGCAGGCCCATGATTCCGAGTCCGATGAATGCGATTGTCTTGCTCATGTTCGTGTCCTCACTGCTGTGTCTGGAAAGAGGGGTCTCAGTTCGCGAGCCACTCGAAGGCGGTCTCGCGGTCCTGCTTGTATTCGAGGGCGATGGCCCCGGTGTAGCCGAGCTCGTAGGAGCGGTTGATCCAATCCTGCAGGGGCAGCTCGCCCGTGCCCGGCGCACCGCGGCCGGCGGCGTCAGCGATCTGGATGTGGCCGAACTTCGCCGCATCGGCTTCGATGACCGCAGCGACGTCGTCGCCGTTGATCGACATATGGAAGAAGTCGGCGAGCATGGCGATGTTGTCGACCCCGCGGGCCCGCACCCGGTCGACCACCTCGGCGGCGTCGGCGGCCCGCTTGAGCGGGTAGGCCTCGGCCCCGGAGACGGGTTCGACGAGGACGGTGCCGCCGATTGCGGCAACCGCGTTCGCGGCGAGCTCGAGGTTGGCCGCAGCGATCCGGTCCTGCTCCTCGGGATCTGCGCCGTCGACCCGCAGGCCGTAGAGGGCGTTGAAGGCGCGGCAGCCGGTGCGGCGCCCGATCTCGACGACGATCTCGACGTTCGCGGCGAAGTCGGCCTCGGCACCGGGGATCGAGACCATGCCGCGATCGCCGCCGGCCATGTTCCCGGCCCAGAAGTTCAGGCCCTTGAGTTCGACTCCGGCGGACTCGAGGGAGGCGATGAACCCATCGACCTCCGCCGAGGTGGGGCGCGGGTTGCCGTCGAAGGGCCACCAGAACTCGACCTGGCCGAACCCGGCGTCCTTGGCCGCCTGGGCACGCTCCATGACGGGCAGTTCGGTGAGCAGGGTTGAGCAGTTGAGGACGTAGCTGTCGGCATCGGTGAAAGCGAATGTCGCCATGGTGTTCTCCTTCGCGTCTCTGCGAGTACGGACTTCCACTGTTTTCGTATCGTGGAAGTTCATTTCCGTTTGATGAAATCAAGCATAGGCAGGGTCGCGGCCGGGAGTCAACCTGCTCAGAAGAATTTCCCCACTGCTACCTGACGGCGGCCCAGCACCCTCGCGCGAGGGTGCTGGGCCGCCGTCAGGTAGCAGTGGGGTGGGCGGTCAGGCCTTGACGAGGGCTCCGTCGATCCAGACCTGGGTGATGTCGGCCGGGGTGCCGAGGGCGAAGATCTTCGCCAGCGCATCCTCGTCGGAGGCCGCATGGGTCAGGCCCACGTCGAGCGGCTGACCTTCGGTCGGACGCAGATAGGCGGCGTCGAAGCGCTTGCCGACCGACAGATCGCCGACCTCGTCGAGTTCGAGCGCCTCGGCGCCGGCGGCGGTGGCCAGGTGCAGCAGGTGGGCCCCGGAGAGCGGGACTCCCCCGGCGGGATCGAGCTGCTGCATGAAGTAGGCCTGCGCCCCCTCCTTGAGCAGGGAGAATCCGGTTCCCGCACCGACGTCGGAGCCCAACGCCACGCGCACGCCCGCCTCGATGTGCCGGCGCAGCGGGAAGAATCCGCTGGCCAGGGCCGAGTTCGAGGTCGGGCAGTGCGCCGCGGCGGCTCCCGCTTCGGCCATCCGCGCGAGCTCTCGGCCCCCGGGGTGGACATTGTGGGCGAGGATCGTGCGCCGGCCCAGCAGCCCGGCCCGGTCGTAGGTGTCGAGGTAGTCCCGGGACTCGGGGTGGAGCTCGGCGACGCCGGCGATCTCGTCGCGGTTCTCGTTCAGGTGCGAGGTGACCCAGATGCCCGGGTTCTCGGCCACGAGCCGCCCGCCCGCGGCGAGCAGCTCAGGTCCCGCGGAGAAGGAGAAGCGCGGGGTCACGGCATAGCGCAGCCGCCCCACGCCGTGCCAGCGGTCGATGAGCGCCTGGCCTTCGGCGTGCGAGCGCTCCACGTTCGTCAGCAGCACCTCCGGGAGGTTGACGTCGCTGGTGACAAGGCCGGAGGTCATCCGCAGTCCCACCTCGGCGGCGCGGGAGAAGAGGACGTCCATGGCGGTCGCGAAGTGGGAGCCGAAGACCATCGCCGAGGTGGTCCCCGCCGAGGTCAGTCCGGTGAGGAATTCGCCGGCCACGGCCCGGGCGTAGGTCTCCTCGGCCAGCTTCGCCTCCTCGGGCAGGGCGCTGTGGTCGAGCCATTCGAGCAGGGGTTTGCCGAGATGCCCGATCGCCCTGACCTGCGGGTAGTGGACGTGGGTGTCGACGAGGCCGGGAATGAGGACTCCGGCGCGCAGGTCGACGACCTCGGCCTCGGGATGGGCCGCCGTCGCGGAGGCGAAGTCGGTGCGGTCGGTGATGAGACCGTCGTCGACGACGAGGGCGACATCTGACTCCGCGCGCAGCTCACCGCCGGTGAAGGGACTCTCGGGGGTGTCGAACACGCGGGCGCGGTAGATGATCATGGTGATGCTCCTGTTTGCAGTGAAGTTCGTGGCTGGGCTGCTCAGCCCATGGTGGAGATGAGTTTGGCGGCGACGCTGAGTGCGATCGTGGCCGGGCTCTTGCCCGTGATTTCGGGCAGGCCGATGGGGCAGTCGATGGTGTCGACGAGGGCGGGTTCGTGGCCGTCGGCGATGAGGTTCTTCCGGAAGCGCTGCCATTTGGCGCTCGAGCCGATGAGTCCGATCGAGCCGAGGTCTCCCCGCCGCAGGGCCGCATCGCACAGATGCAGGTCCTCGGCATGGTCGTGGGTCATGATGAGCACGTGGGTGCCGGCCGGCAGTCCCACGAGCACCTCTTCGCCGACCATGGAGAAGGACCTCTCGATGTTCGCCACGCCGGCCTCGAGGCGGTCGAGTTCGGCGAGGAGCTCGGGCCGGGAATCGGACAGGTGGAGGTCGATGTCGTGGCGGCTGAGTATCCGCGCGAGTTCGAGCCCGATATTGCCGACGCCGAAGATCGCCACCGCTGCGGGCACCGGCAGGGGTTCGAGCAGCAGGTTGACCTCTCCCCCGCAGCATTGGCGGCCGTACTTCGCCGGAGCCTTGTCGTTGAGTCGCAGGGTCAGCATCTCCGGGGCCCGAGCCTCGGCATCGAGTAATTCGCGGGCGCGGGTGAGGGCCGTCATCTCGAGATTGCCTCCGCCGATGGTTCCATGCAGCCCATCGGCGGTAACGATCATCTTCGCTCCGGCCTCACGCGGGGCGTGCCCGCGCACGGAGGCAAGAGTGACGAGGACGGCCGGCACCCGAGCCCCGCGGAGCTCGGCTGCGGTGTCCATCCAGGTCATGACGGTACTCGTTCGCCTTCCCGGTGGTCGGCTGTCTCGGGCGAGGCGGCACGCACAGACTCGATCGCCCAGAACACCTGCTCCGGGGTCGCAGGTGAGGCCAGCTCCACGCCGGCTCCGCCCGGCCCGAAGGCGGCGACGGCCTCCCGCAGGGCCTCGCGCACGGAGAAGGCGAGCATCAGCGGGGGCTCACCGACGGCCTTGGACCCGTAGACGGCTCCCTCTTCGTGGGCTTTGTCCAGCAGCGAGACGTTGAAGACCTCCGGTGCTTCGGAGAAGCTCGGGATCTTATACGTGCTCGCCGCCTGGGTGGCCAGGCGTCCGCGACTGGGCCGGTCGGAATCGTCCCAGCGCAGATCCTCCAGGGTCAGCCAGCCGGCACCCTGGACGAACCCGCCCTCGATCTGGCCGAGGTCGATGAGCGGGGACAGCGAGTCCCCGACGTCGTGGACGATGTCGACCCGGCGCAGCGAGTAGGAGCCGTCGAAGCGGCTGACCTCGACCTCGGAGGCCGCCACCCCGTAGGCGAAGTACTTGAAGGGCTCCCCGGTCATCGTCGACAGGTCCCAGTGCAGTCCCTCGGTCCGATAGAACCCGGAGGCCGAGAGCTGGATCCGCTGGAAGTACGCGGTGTTGATCAGCTCTTCCCAGGTCACGGTCTTCTTCGACGACAGCGCGGAGACGATCCCGCGGTTGACGCTGACCTCGTGTGCCGGGGCCCCGAGCAGACCGGCCGCGACCTGGCGCAGGCGGCCGAGGATCTGCTCGCAGGCGTCCTTGACGGCACCGCCGTTGAGGTCGGAGCCGGAGCTCGCCGCCGTCGCCGAGGTGTTGGGGACCTTGTCCGTGCGGGTGGGCGCGAGCCGCACCGTCGACAGGGGCACCCCGAGGGTGGTGGCCGCGACCTGCAGCATCTTCATGTGCAGGCCCTGGCCCATCTCGGTGCCGCCGTGGGTGATGAGGACGGATCCGTCCTTGTACACGAGCACGAGCGCCCCGCCCTGGTTGAAGGCGGTGAGGTTGAAGGAGATCCCGAACTTCACCGGGGTCAGCGCCAGGGCGCGTTTGACGTCGGGACTGCCGGCGTTGAACTCGGCGATCTCGGCTTCCCTGGCAGCCATCTCGGCGTCGGTGAGGACCTGGTCCCAGGCCGCACCCATCCGCTCGGGATGGCGCACCGGCTGGTAGTAGGGCGTGTCCTGGCCCGCGGAGTAGAAGTTGCGGCGGCGCAGCTCGCGGGCGCTGAGCCCCAGCTTCGGAGCGACCCGACCGAGGATGTCCTCCATGACGAGCATGCCCTGCGGTCCGCCGAATCCGCGGAAGGCCGTCTGCGAGGTCTTGTTGCACTTGGCGATGCGGCCGTGGACGCGGATGTTGGGCACCCAGTAGGCGTTGTCGATGTGACACATCGCGCGGGTGAGCACGGGCTCGGACAGGTCGAGGCTCCAGCCGCCGTCGGCGGTCAGGGTCGCATCGAGGGCGAGGATCTTCCCCTCCTCGGTGAACCCGATCTTCCAGGTCGAATGGAAGCCGTGGCGTTTGCCGGTCATCGTGATATCACAGGTCCGGTTGAGCCGCAGCCGCACCGGTCGGCCGGTCAGCTTCGCGCCGAGGGCGGCGAGTGCGGCATAGCCGTGGGGCTGCATCTCCTTGCCGCCGAATCCGCCGCCCATCCGCAGGCACTGCACGGTCACCTCGTGGGCAGGGACCCCGAGGACGTGGGAGACGATGTCCTGGGTCTCGGTCGGATGCTGGGTCGAGCATTGGATGAAGATCTGGTCGTTCTCGTCGACGTGGGCCAGGGAGGCCTGCGTCTCGAGGTAGAAGTGCTCCTGCCCGGCGAACTCGAATTCGCCTTCGAAGACGTGAGCGGCATCGGCGAAGGCATCATCGACCTGCCCCTTGTCGATGACCGGCTGGACGCCGTGGAAGCTGTTCGCTGCGATCGCCTCGGGCACGGTGACCAGGGAGGGCAGCTCTTCGGTTGCGACGACGACGGCGGCGGCTCCGGCCTTCGCGGCTTCGAGGTCCTCACCGAGCACCCAGGCGATGGGCTGGCCGAAGAACATGATCTCGTCGACGGGCAGCATCGGCTCATCGTGTTTGACGCCCTGGTCGTTGACGCCGGGGATGTCCGCGGCGGTGATCACCCGGACGACGCCGGGCACCGCATAGGCGGGGTCGACGTCGATCGCACCCAGCTTCGCATGCGCCTGGGTCGACTGCACGGGGAAGGCATGGAGGACGCCGGTGAGACGACCGACGAGGTCATCGGTGTAGAGGGCCTTGCCGGTGACGTGGCCGAAGGCGCTTTCGTGGTGGTGGCTCTCGCCGACGATCGGGTCGACGGGGCGTTGGGAGAGCTGGCTCATCGCGTGGCCTCCTGGTTCATCGCGCCGAGCTGCTCGGCGAAGAAGCGTTCGAGGGAGGACCGCAGCATCGCGGTCCGATACTTGGCACTGGCCCGGTGGTCGTCCATCGGGGTGCCTTCGGCGGCGAGGGTCTCGGCCGCGGCGTGCACGGTCTCCAGCGTCCACGGCCGCCCCTCGAGCATCGCCTCGGTGGCGCGTGCCCGCAGCGGGGTGGCCGCGACCCCTCCGAGTCCGATCCGCGCCTTGGCCACGGTTCCGTCCACGACGTCCACGGCGTAGCCGATGGCGACCGAGGAGATGTCGTCGAAGCGGCGTTTGGCGATCTTCTGGAAGGAGGTCAGGGGTGCCAGGGGCAGCGGGATGCGGATCGCTGAGATGATCTCACCCGCTTCGCGCACCGTCTGCCGGTAGCCGGTGAAGTAGTCGGCCAGTTCGACCGTGCGACTCCCCCGCGCCGAGGTGAGCACGAGCTCGGCCTCGAGCGCGAGCAGGGCCGGCGGGGTGTCCCCGATCGGTGAGCCCGTGCCGAGGTTGCCGCCGATGGTCGCGGCGTTGCGGATGAGGCGGGAGGCGAACTGCGGGAACAGCTTGCCCAGCAGCGGGATCGACCCGCCGAGTTCGCGTTCGAGTTCGCTCAGGGTGCTCGCGGCGCCGAGTTCGATGTGCTCGTCGGTGCGGGTGATGCCGCGCAGTTCGGGCAGCCGGTCGAGCGCGAGCAGGGATTTGGCGCGGGCGCCCTTGATGTTGACCTCGACGCCCCAGTCGGTGGTCCCGGCCACGGGGATGACCTCGGGCTCGGCGGCGAGGATCTCGACCGCCTCGGCGAGGGTGGCGGGACGACGGTACCGTCCCACTTGACCGGTCGCGGTGTCGGCGCAGTGGATGTCCGTGGTCGCCGAGGCGGGGGCGGGTCGGTCTCGACGCTGGGCGAGCACGTCGCCGGGTTCGGGCTGGCCGAGGGCGTAGGCGGCATCGCGGATCGGGCGGTAGCCGGTGCAGCGGCAGAGATTGCCGGACAGGGAGTGGATGTCGAAGCCGTTGGGACCGCAGTGCTCGCCCGGGTCGACGGCGTCGCCAGCGCGTTCGGGGCGGTAGTATTCGGCGGCCATGGAGGAGATGAATCCGGGGGTGCAGTATCCGCATTGGGAGCCGCCGCGCACTGCCATCTCCTCTTGGACGGGATGGATGTGTTCGTCGGCGGCGAGGCCTTCGGCGGTGACGACCTCCTGACCGTCGAGTGCGGCGGCCGGCAGCAGGCACGAGTTGACCGAGATCCAGCGTGTGGAATCCTCGGTGTCGGGGCGGGCGACGAGAATCGCGCAGGCCCCGCATTCGCCTTCGGCACAGCCTTCCTTGGAGCCGGTCAGGCCCTGCCCGCGGAGAAAGTCAAGGGCGTTGGTGTGAGGCGGGCCGTGGAACTCATGGGCCCGTCCGTTCACAGAGATCTCGGCGGTGGCCCGTTGTGTTGTCGGTGCGGACATTGCACTTACCTCCTGCGCCTCGTCGATGTGGCGCACAGTGCATGGTTGGAGCAGTTGCTTCGTTCTTCGTACTTCTGGTTATCCATGCGAACAGCAGCGAAGAACGCGGTGTCGGCTCGGGATCGGTTCGGATCCGGCATCGACTGTGCAGCTGCTCAGTCGCCGTGGGCGATCCGACCCTTTCCCCAGGCTGTGATCTCAGACATATTCGTCATGCTCCCAAGATAGCCGAAATCGGTCCGCGAACGAAGTAGAGGATGAATCCGGCCGAGACGACCCACAGCAGCCAGTGGACGTCCTTGCCTCGGCGGCTCATCGAGTGGATGAGCGTCCAGGTGATGAATCCGACGCCGATGCCGTTGGCGATCGAGTAGGTCAGCGGCATCGTCACCATCGTCAGGAACACCGGCAGGGAGGTGCGGAAGTCGCTGAGATCGATCTCGCGGATCTCGGCGACCATCATCGCGCCGACGACCACGAGGGCGGCGGCACCGGCCTCCATCGGAATGACGGCGATGAGCGGGGCGAAGAACATCGAGAGCAGGAACAGGATGCCGGTGACGATGGCCGCCAGCCCCGTTCTCGCACCCTCCGCGATGCCCGCTGCGGAGTCGACGAAGACCGTGTTCGACGACGCCGAGGCGCCACCGCCGGCCACGGCCCCCAGGCCTTCGACGATGAAGGCGCCGCGGATGCGGGGGAACATTCCGTCGGAGGTCTGCAGACCCGCGTTGCGGGCCAGGCCGGTCATCGCACCCATCGCGTCGAAGAAGTTCGTGAACACGAGGGTGAACACGAGCATCGTCGCGGCCAGGACGCCGATGCGCTCGAAGGAGCCGACGAGGTCGAAGGCGCCGATGAGCGAGAAGTCGGGCACGGCCACGAGCTGGCTGGGGATCTCGGGAGCCGAGAGGTTCCAGCCCTTCGGATCCGGGCTGACCGGGTCGCCGACCGTGCCGAGCTTCGTGATGGCCTGCACGATGATCGCGGCGATCGTAGCCACGATGATGCCGATGAGGATGGCGCCGGGGACCTTCCGGGACACGAGCACACCGATGAGGATGAGCGCGAAGAGGAAGATCACCGTCGGCAGGGAGGCGATCGAGCCGTCCTGGCCCAGCTGGACGGGCGGGCCGGACGGGGTGCGGGTGACGAATCCGGAGTTGACGAATCCGATGAATGCGATGAACAGGCCGATGCCGACCGTGATCGCGATCTTCAGCGCGTGCGGAACCGCGTGGAAGATAGCCGTGCGGATGCCGGTGGCGCCGAGCACGACGATGATGATGCCGTTGATCACCACGAGGCCCATCGCCTCGGCCCAGGTGACTTCCTGGACGACGGCGACGGCGAGGAAGCTGTTCATGCCGAGTCCGGCGGCGAGGCCGAAGGGCAGTCGGGCGACGACGCCGAAGAGGATCGTGATGGTACCGGCGACGAGGCCGGTGACCGCCGTCAGCTGGGCGAAGTCGAGGGCGCCGCCGACGACGTCCTGCGAGCCTCCGAGGATGAGCGGATTGAGCACGACGATGTAGGCCATCGCCACGAAGGCCACGAGGCCGCCGCGGATCTCCTGTTTGATCGTCGAGCCGCGACGAGTGATCTCGAAGAACCGGTCGAACACGCCGTGGCCGCCCGTCTCCTCCGAGGCGGGACTCTTCTCCCGCTGTTGATTGTTGTCAGCCATTTTCATGGACCACCTCAGGTTGTTCGATTTGATCGGTCGGGAACATCGTCGTTCCGACCCCGCGCCTTGAACCTGCGCAATGAAATTCGACCGATCTCCGCAGCGCAATCCTCCCACACGGGGATGATTTCGCTATACGGAAAAAGGTTTCTGATTTCATCAGCACAGTTTCGCCGCTCCTTGCGAACGTGTCAAACATCACAATCGATCAAAACTTTTCATGTTCGTTCACTAGCTATCATTCACACAGTCATCTAGAGTGTCCGACTGTGGTGCACGACACCACCGAAGGACCATTCACCGAAGAAGTTGGAGTTACCCGTGGAAGACATCCGCCTGGACGCCCAGTGGGTCGATTATCTGCTGATCGCGATCTACTTCGCCTTCGTCCTCGGCATCGGCTGGTTCGCCAAACGCGGGATCTCGTCGAGCATCGAATTCCTGCTGTCCGGACGGAGCCTTCCCGCCTGGGTCACCGGTCTCGCCTTCGTCTCGGCCAACCTCGGCGCCGTCGAGATCATGGGCATGTCGGCCACTGGCGCCCAGTACGGCATGCCGACGATGCACTACTTCTGGATCGGTGCGATCCCGGCGATGCTCTTCCTCGGCGTGGTGATGATGCCCTTCTACTACGGGTCGAAGGTCAGATCCGTCCCGGAATTCATGCGCAAGCGCTTCGGCACAGGGGCCCACCTGGTCAACGCCCTGTCCTTCGCCATCGCGCAGATCCTCATCGCCGGCGTCAACCTGTTCCTGCTCGGCACGATCGTCAACCGGCTGCTCGGCTGGCCACTGTGGGTGGCACTCATCGTGGCCGCGGCGATCGTCCTGTCCTACATCACCCTCGGCGGTCTGAGCGCCGCGATCTACAACGAGGTCCTCCAGTTCTTCGTCATCGTCGCCGCACTGCTGCCACTGACGCTCATCGGCCTCCACCGCGTGGGCGGCTGGGACGGACTCGTCGAGCGGGTCAGCGGGGACGGGATGCTCGGTGCAGAGCAGCTCAACAGCTGGCCCGGTCAGCAGCTCTCCGGATTCGACAACCCCGTGCTCTCCGTCGTCGGCATCGTCTTCGGCCTCGGCTTCGTGCTCTCCTTTGGCTACTGGACGACGAACTTCGTCGAGGTGCAGCGAGCGATGGCCTCGAAGAGCATCAACGCCGCCCGCCTGACCCCGATCATCGGCGCCTTCCCGAAGATGTTCATCCCCTTCATCGTCGTCATTCCCGGCATGATCGCCGCCGTGCTGGTCACCCAGCTCTCCGAGTTCAAGCAGATCTCGAGCACCGCCGGCGAGGCGGCCGCGCAGGCTCAGACGGGCGTGAACTACAACGACGCCCTCCTTCTGCTCATGCGCGAAGTCCTGCCCAACGGTCTCCTCGGCATCGCGATCGCCGGTCTGCTCGCGGCCTTCATGGCGGGCATGGCCGCCAACATCTCCGCGTTCAACACCGTCTTCAGCTACGACCTGTGGCAGCAGTACGTGGTCAAGGACCGCCCGGACGACTACTACCTCAAGGTCGGCCGCTTCGCCACGGTCGGCGCCTGCATCGTCGCAATCTTCACCGCGCTCATCGCCGGGAACTTCTCCAACCTCATGGACTACCTGCAGACGCTGTTCGGTTTCTTCAACGCGCCGCTGTTCGCGACCTTCATCCTCGGCATGTTCTGGAAGCGGATGTCCGCGACCGCCGGTTGGGTCGGCCTCGTCGGCGGAACCCTGTCCGCGGTCATCGTCTTCATCCTCGCCGAGACCGGAGTCCTCGACCTGCCGGGCCAGGGCGCGGCGTTCCTCGCCGCCAGCACCGCCTTCGTCGTCGACATCGTGCTCTCGGTCATCGTCACCTTCATGACCACGCCGAAGCCGGCCGCCGAGCTGCGCGGCCTCGTGTACTCGGAGACGCCGAAAACCGACTTCGATGATCCAAACGAACCGAAGCCCCCGATCTGGAAGCGCCCGGCCCCGGTGGCCGGCGTGGCGCTGATCATGGTCATCATCCTCAACGTGGTCTTCAGCTGAAGGAGCAACCGAGAACAATGAGCAGAAGCAACGAACTCACCAAGACCGCCGGCGCCTTCGACATCCGCAATGTCATCGGGGTGCTGCTGGGCATCTTCGGCATCATCCTGACCATCGCCGGCATCATCGGCCTGTCCCCCGACGAGGCGGAGCGGACCGGAGGCATCGATGCGAACCTGTGGACGGGGATCGGCTTGGTCGTCGCGGCGCTCGTCTTCCTCGTGTGGGCCCGCCTGCGCCCGATCCGCATCGTCGATGACGCCGCGGCCTCAGGCTCCGTCGGCAGCAGCGGAAGCGGAAGCGGAAGCGGCAGCGGCGCTGAGGCGGACTGACCGCCGCTGCTGACGTCCGGCGGCTGGGCTCATTGTCCCTCGGTCGCTCTTTCGCCTCCCGCGGAACTCCAGTAGAAGCCGTCCGGCGTCAGTCCACGCGAAGCTCGAAAACATCGTCTCGTGCGACGTTGTTTTCGAGCTAAGTGTTGATCGACAGTACTGAGCACCGAGCAAAGGCGACATTTTCGCGATTCGCGTTGATCGAGCGCTTCCCTGACCGGAACGATGTCGTGAGCATCCGGACGATGGAGAATGCCCCGGAACCCTTGATTCATCAAGGATTCCGGGGCTTTTTCGCTGGCGGTGGCGGTGGTGTCTGGTTTCAGGACATCGTTCACCCCTGTCTCACGACATCGATCACTCGATGTGTCACGACATCATGCACAACCTGTGTCGCGACATCCTTCACCACATGTCTCACGACATCGTTCACTCATGAAGGACACAAACAGAAACCGAGTCATCATCCTCTCCATCACCGAAGGCACACTCACAGCCCCCGAAGCAGCCGAACGCTTCGGCATCTCGAAACGATGGGTCTACACCCTCCTCGCCCGCTACCGCACCGGAGGCATCAACGCCGTCGACCCGCAAACACGCCGCCCCCACACCAACCCCAAC
The DNA here is from genome assembly GCF_047300845.1 of Brevibacterium sp. GP-SGM9. Classification (NCBI taxonomy): domain Bacteria; kingdom Bacillati; phylum Actinomycetota; class Actinomycetes; order Micrococcales; family Brevibacteriaceae; genus Brevibacterium; species Brevibacterium sp. GP-SGM9. The sequence continues at coordinate 1,517,011 of NZ_CP178563.1, forward strand.
TCCACCGACGACGACACGATTACCAGAATCCTGAAACTCCGCGACACACTCACCACCCAGGGACTCGACGCCGGCCCCGAATCGATCTGGGACCGCCTCCCCGAACCCCGTCCCAGCACCTCAACGATCTGGAGAATCCTCCGCCGCCACAACACCATCGTCGATCAACCCCAGAAACGCCCCCGCACCTCCTGGCACCGCTTCGAAGCAGCCGCCCCCAACGAATGCTGGCAATCCGACTTCACCCACTGGCCCCTGACCGATGGCACCGACACCCAGATCCTCTCCTGGCTCGATGACCACTCCCGCGCACTCCTCCACGCGACCACACATACCCCCGTCACCGGACAGACAGTCATCGACACATTCATCCACACGATGGACATCTACAGGCCACCAGCATCAACGCTGACCGATAACGGCATGGTCTACACCACGCGCTTCGCCCGCGGCCACGACGGAACCCCGAAACAACCCAACGGGTTCGAACAGCTCCTCGCCGATCTGGGGATCGTGCAGAAGAACGGGGCCGCGAACCACCCCACGACCCAGGGCAAGATCGAGCACTACCACCAGACACTCAAGCGATGGCTCAGCGCCGACGGCTTCGTGCCGACCATCGCCGAGCTCAACGCCCAGCTGGCGAGGTTCGCAGTCATCTACAACACTCAACGACCCCACCGAGCCATCGGACGCCGCACCCCACACGAGGTGTACATGGCCACGGACAAAGCCTTCCCCGTCCTCGAGGCCACCGGCCACATCTGGCGAGTCAGATACGACCAGGTCGATGCCACCGGCACGATCAGCATCCGCTACGCGGGCCGATTGCGCCACCTAGGGATCGGCCGGGCATGGTCGAGGAAGCGAGTGCTTCTGCTCGTGCACGGGTCCGAGACGATGGTCATCAATCGAGACGACGGAGAAATCATCGCTGAACACACACTCGACGCGAGCAAGGACTACCAGAGGAAGAAGTGAACGATGACGCGAGACATGGTGTGAACGATGACGTGAGACATGACCCCGAAAATGTGCACGATGTCGTGAGACATGACCGGGTCAGAAATAAGAAATGTCCCACGCCATCGAGTGAACGATGACGTGAGACATCACATGGCGGTGGCGGTGGGATTTGAACCCACGGTACGGGGTTACCGTACACAACATTTCGAGTGTTGCACCTTCGGCCGCTCGGACACGCCACCGCCGACAACTGTACAGTCTGGCGCACTCGGCGGCCAAATCGCTCAGGGGTGAGCTGAGCCACTCCCGACCGCTCCCCTCCGCTGCTGCCCACGCCCGGTTCGAGCCCGTGGCCGACCCCTTTCTCTGGACCGAAATGCCGACCAGACGCCGACGCCGAACAAGGCGATCGGAATGAGAGTGAAAGCGATCGCCACCTCCGGGACCCACAGCCAGAGGTAGCGGGCGGGAACCTCGAGCAGGGCCGGGAGCAGCCACCACCCACAGAGCCCGACGACGAGCGACCCCGCCAGCCAGAATGCTGCACGGACTCGACCTCCTCGTAGCCGAATGCCGAGCCCGACCACCACGAGCACGACCGCCGCGACACCGAGGAGGATCAGCAGCCCCACCGGCGAGCCCCCGAAGCCCCCGCCGTCGCCCTCGTTCCCTCGGACCTCCTCGAACAGGTCCTCGGTTATGCCGAGAAGCTGTTCCTCAGGCAGAAGTCCCGAGGCATTCATCGTCACCACCACTGCGACCTGCCGCTCACGATCGATATGGACGGCGCTGAAATAGCCGGGAACCGTGCCGGTGTGCCAGACGACTCCGTCAGCTCGCACCCGCCACCCGAGTCCCATCGATCCTCCCCCGCTGGAATCGACGGGCTCTTCGATCATCTCGTCGATCTCGCCGGCGCCCCGCTCCCCGAAGGAGTCCTGGACGAAGCCGGCCAAAGCCCCGACCGACCCGCCCTGATAGCCGTAGCCCAGACCGGCGCCATCGCGCGGAGTCCGCCACGACAGCGCTCGGTTCCCCACGAACCGCGCCCCCGGACTCACGTCGTCGAGTTCTCCCACACCGGGGAAGAGCCTCGACTCCACTTCGGCCAGACCTTCGCCTTCCACCTCCTCGATGACGGCTTGGACGAAGACGAACCCCACACTGCTGTACGAATACGCACCGCCCGGATCACCGACGAGCTCAAGATCCTCCATCGCCGCGATGACGTCACTCGCACGTCTTCCGGGAGCGTCGACGTCGAGGAATTCGGCGCCGAAGGGCAATCCGCTCGTGTGATTGAGAAGCTGCCGAATGGTGATCGACCGGAATCTGGGGTCCGTCGTCGGCATCTCCTGCAGATACTCCGACACCGGATCATCGAGTGCGAGGCGGCCCTCCTCGACCAGCCTCATCACCACCGTCGCGGCTATCGGCTTCGACACGGACCCCCAGAGCATCGCGGCATCGGGCTCGAGTGCCTCTCCCGCGGCATCCTCACCGACCGCGCGCACATCCACAGACTCGGGCGTCACCACGGCGACGGTCGCCCCCGGCACCCCCGCCTCATCTATCGCCTCCGCCAGATCCCCTTCGATCCGGTCACAGGCTGCCTGAGCCCCGGGTTCGCCGTTGCGCAGCTCGGCAACCGCCGGCGCCGCCCACAGCTGGCCGGCAGCTACGACCGCCAGGACCGCAGTGAGGATTCGACGGAGCGCGCTCGAAGATTCCCGTATATCCATACGGTTATTAAACCATATGCTGATACGGTAATGCCGTGCCACGAACCTCAGACCACGCCCAGCGACGCGAGCAGATCGTCGACGCCGTCCTGCGCACCGCCACGGAGTCCGGACTCGGTGCCGTCACGATCGCCCGCGTGGCCTCCACCGCGCAGGTCTCGGTCGGACTCGTCCAGCACTACTTCGACTCCAAGGACGCACTTCTGCGATCCTCCTACGAGGCCTGCCTCGACCGAATCGGCGCACGAGTCGAAGCCCTGGTCGAGCAGAGGGAACATGCGAGACTGCCGATCCGTAACATGATCGCCGCAGGCCTCGCCCAGCTCCTCCCCCTCGACGCGGAACGAGAGGCCGAGTGCCGCCTCCGTCAGGAGTTCCTCGGCATGGCGGCGCGAAACCCGCAGCTCACTACGACAGCGCGAGACCGCGAAGCCGAACTCGTCCACCAGGTGGAGACCGCAGTCACCAACGGAAAGGAATGCGGGGAGGTCGCGCCCGATCGCGATGCCGCCGCCTCCGCACGAGCGATTCTCGCTCTCTGCCACGGGATCATGGTCCGCTCCGCTCTCGGGATGACACCGGACCCGGCCCCGCTCGAGGCCGCGATCGACTCGGTCTTCGACGGGGACTGCTCGAGGAGCGTCTCCTCCGAGCGATCCGGCTAGCCGCGCTTGGCCGCGAAGAACTCGCCCAGCAGCGCACGGCAGTCATCCGCGCGCACCCCGGAGACGACCTCCGGGTGGTGGAGGGCCGCGCGGTCGCGCAGCAGATCCCAGACCGAACCGGCCGCCCCGGCCTTCTCATCGAAGGCCCCATAGACGACCCGGGCGACCCGGGCTCCGACGATGGCCCCGGCGCACATCGCACAGGGCTCAAGGGTGACCACGAGGGTCGCGTCCTCGAGCCGCCAACGGCCGAGCGCCTCGGCGGCGGACCGCAGCGCGATGAGCTCGGCATGGCCGACGGGATCCCGATCGACCTCACGGCGATTGTGACCGCGCCCGATCACCCGCCCCGCGGCATCGAGGACCACGGCTCCGACGGGAACGTCGTCATGCGCGGGGGCCAGGACCGCCTCGGCGAGGGCGAGGTCCATCCAGGTCTGCTCGTTCAGCGGGCCGCCTCGAGCTGATCGGCGAAGCCGACGGCTTCACCGACATGGGCGACGACGCGCGCCGGGTCGGAGCGGTAGGACTCGACCTGGTCGATGAGGGTTGCGGCAGTGACCCCGCGGTCGGCGTAGATATCGGCATCACCGCCCCATTCGGCGTCGGGATCGAATTCGAGCATCTCGACCTCGTCGTCATCCTCCTCGTCATCGTCCTGGCCGTCCTCGTCCTCGTCGATCCCGAATTCCTCCTCGGGTTCGGACTCGTAGGCATCGGGCTGGGAGTCGAGGAAGTCGGAGAAGATATCGGCGAAGGGACTGAGCTCGACCGCCCTGAGGTCGGAAAGGAAGACCTTGACCTCATTGTCGGCGCACAGTCGGACGAGGCCGAACCACTCGTCCTCGTGTTCGATCACGGCCACGGCCTCCCCGTCCTCGGAGCCAGACGAGCGCATCATGTCGACGAGGCTGTCGAGGCCGGAGGCGTCCCGGACGTCGACATCGAGGGCACGGAAGCCGTCGGCGGATTCGGCAAGGATCTCAGTGAAGTACGACATGCCTCCATTGTGAACTCTCCCCCGGTCGTTGACCACAGTTGGACACGCGAAGTCGGAAACTTCTCCCGTACCATTTGGGTATGCGACTTCACGTAGCCGATCACCCGCTCATCGCCCACAAACTCAGCGTCCTGCGCGATCGCGACACCGACTCCGCCCGCTTCCGCCAGCTCACCGAAGAGCTCGTGATGCTCTTGGCCTATGAGGCCACACGCTCGGTCGCCGTCGAGGACAAGGAGGTCACGACCCCGGTCTCGACGTTCACCGGCACCACGCTGGCCGAACCCCGCCCGATCGTCGTCCCGATCCTGCGCGCCGGCCTGGGCATGCTCGACGGGATGCTGCGCATCCTCCCCACCGCCGAGGTGGGCTTCCTCGGCATGGTCCGCGATGAGGAGACGTTCGAGCCCAGCGCCTATGCCGATCGCCTGCCCGATGATCTGCGCGGTCGTCAGATCTTCGTCGTCGATCCGATGCTGGCCACGGGCGGCACCCTGGCTATGGCCATCGACTTCCTGCTCGCGCGCGGTGCCCGCGACGTCACCGCCGTCTGCCTCGTCTCCGCCCCCGAGGGCGTCCAGCGCATCGAGGCCGACTACGGAGACTCGGCCGACGTCGAGATCTACACCGCCGCCCTCGATGAGAAGCTCAATGAGAAGGGCTACATCGTTCCGGGCCTCGGCGATGCCGGGGACCGCATGTACGGGATCGTGGACTAGAGGCTCACCGACCAGAGCCTCACCAGGGACGCGGCACCTCGGCGTGTGACGTCATATTTCGTCACAGTCGTCTCATTTTCGCGTCCATCATTGCAGTTCGACTTTTGTGTGACGAATAATGAAGCCATGACTTCTTCGACTCACTCGCTGCGAATGCGCATGGCACAGATGTGTATGCCCTGCGTTCGTGGCCGGTGATCGCCCTCCCGCTGTTCGGCCTCGAACGAGTACACGCCCATTCCGCAGCGGACTCTTCCAGTCACATCGGCCTCGAAGGTCGGAGCAAAGGACAGTCATGTCGAACCCAGAACCCGCGTACGTTCACCCCCGCAGTGCAGTCGCCGTCCGTCGCGCAGGAGCTCGCTTGAGCGCAGTCGATCCGCAGAATCCCCCGCACACCTACGGTCCCGCCGGTGTGGTCCCCTCACCGAAGGCCGCCCGCGGCATCATCGTCTACATCGGACTCGATGAGTCCAAGGCCGCCGCCGACGGCACCAATCTCTCGGCGATCGCCGGGGAACTCCAGGCCTATGCGAAGGAACTCGCCAGTCAGGCCGAGACCCAGGCCGTCATCGCCCTGGCCCCCGAAGGCCGCGGCAGCGACATCGATGCCGTCCGTGCCGTCGCCACCGGCTCCCCCGCCGCCACCGGAACACCGGCAGGAACACACGGCCCTGTGCGTTCGCGCATTCCCAACCGCATCCACCCTCCTGCACTCCGCGAAGAGGGCGAAGCGGCCGGCGCTCAGCGCGCCGGCGACGGGCCCACTGGGGCCTTCGGCTCCCGTCTGGGTGAGAGCTTCCAGGGAACTGCGACCGAACGCCTGCGCATCGACATCCCTCGTCGCGAGGTCCGCATCGACGGCGAGCTCGTCGATGTGACGACGAAGGAGTTTGACCTGCTCGCCACCCTCGTCTCCCACGCCGACACCACCCTGCCGCGTGAGGACCTCATCGACGCCGTCTGGTCCGGAGGCGAAGTCCCCGATGAGCGGACCGTCGACGTGCACATCCGACGTCTGCGCCGCCGCCTCGGCGAATACGCTTCGGTGGTGCGCACGATGAGGGGATCGGGCTACCGCTACGACACCCACCCGGACGTCACCGTGTGGAGCGCCACCGCCCATCGCTGAGCCGGACCGCCTCGGCGAATCCGAGGTGTGAGGCGCATCGCAGACCTCACCCAGCCCGGAGCCAGACTTCACGGTTAAGATTCTTAATCGATGAACCAGGCATATCCGCGCGCCCGACGAGCGCACAGTCCCGCGAAGGGAATCACCGCACTGATCTTCGGGATCCTCTATGCGGCGTTCCTCCTGCTCCACGACCTGCTGCCCAACAGAATGGGCATCGCACTCCTCGTTGAGTCGATCCTGCCGTGGACCGGAGTCTTCCTCGCTCTCGTGCTGCTCATGCTCCTCTTCCGGTTCTCGATCCTCTCGCTCATCGGCTTCCTCGTCCCCACGGTCGTCTGGGCCGCGATGTTCGGCGGCGCGCTGCTGCCCTCGAGCGACGAATCCGATCCGGACCTCACGGTCGCCACCCACAATGTCGGCGCCCGCATGCCCGAGCCCACCGCCGCGGCGAAGAACCTCGTGGCCGCGGACCCGGACATCGTCACGATCCAAGAGCTCGAGTCCCTGTCGGGAAAGATCATCCACAAGGAGCTCGACAGCTCCTTCGAGCATTCGCAGGTCGTCGATACGATCGGCGTCTGGTCGAAGTGGCCGATCTCGAACGCCGAGGAGGTCGACCTGGGGCTGCAGTGGCCACGTGCCTTCGCCGCCACCATCTCAACCGACCACGGCGACATCCGGTTCTATGCCGTGCACATGCCCTCGGTGCGCCCCGGGCATGAGGCGATGCGCAATGCGGCGATCCGCCGCCTGGCCACGGAGGTCTCCACCGACGAAGCCGACCACGTCATCGTCGCCGGTGACTTCAACACCGCGTCGACCGATTCCAACATGTCCGCCCTGGTGCCCCCGCTCGAGGACTCGCGGCAAGAAGCCCACGGAGGCTTCGGCTACACCTGGCCGGCACGATTCCCGGTCACCCGACTCGACCACATCCTCTACCGCGGCTTCGACGCCACCTCCGACGAGGTGCTCAACCGCGGATCGAGCGACCACCGCGCCGTCATCGCCGGCCTCGACCTGAAGTAGTCTTCAGTTCGTGCACGCGTCTCAGCGCGTGCTCGCGTCTCAGCTCGTGCACTGACCCGTCGGCTGCGGGGTGTTGGTGTTCGCTCCGGCTTCCAGCTCATCGGCGATCTCGGCGCGGGTGAGCGCATAGCCGGTCTCGCCGTCGGTGGCCGAACGCGCGAAGACCATGCCGACGACATCGCCGTTCGCATCGATGAGCGGGCCGCCCGAATTGCCTTCCCGAACGATTCCGCGCAGCGAGTAGACCTCACGCACTACAGAATTCTCGTCATAGATGTCGAGCCCGCGGGCATCGATCTTGTCCCGCACTCGCGAGGGTGAGATCGTGTAGGGGCCGTTGGCGGGGAATCCGACGACCACGGAGTCGTCGCCGGTGGCCAGCCCATCACCGAAGTCCAGGGCGGGGGCGCTGAGCTCGGGAACTCGCAGCACGGCCACGTCGGCCTGCTCGTCGAATTCGACCACCTCGGCGGAGTAGGGCCTGCCCTTGCCTCCGACCTGCACGGCGAGTTCGGTGGACCCGGCCACCACATGGGCGTTCGTGGCCACGAGGCCGTCGCGGTAGACGAAGCCCGACCCCTCGGATCCGGCAGAGCAGGTGGTGGCCGTGGTCGTGATCTTGACGACCGAATCCTCGACCTTGCGGCCGACATCGACCATCGCCGAATCGGGCTCGCCGACTCCCCGGATCTGCTCCGTCTGACCGGAGAACACCTGCGGGAACCCCGTCGCCTTGAGTCCCTGGGAGATATCGCCGAGGGCGAGCTGCGAGGAATACGGGATCGTCCGGTCGACGGCGGCGATGATCGTCGAGTCGGCGACCCACCGGTTCGGTTCGACCCAGGGCGTGGTGCGGATGAATCCGGCGGCCAGCCAGATGACGAGGACGCAGACGATTCCCCCGGTGACGGTTCCGCCGATCGCGTCGATGCCCTGCCCGAGCTCGGAGTCCATCGACTTCTTGATCCATGCGCCGATGCCGCTGCCGGCGAAGGCGAAGAGCACGCTGAGGACCAGCGGCATCGACGCCAGCAGCATCACCACTCCGGGGTTGTCCATCGCGGAGGTGCCCTCGCTCAGGGATTCGACCAGCGGAGAGAGCAGCCGTCCCAGGATCCATCCGACGACGAAGCCCGCGGCGGTGCCGAGGCCGGTGATGAATCCCTGCCGGAACCCGGTGAAGAGCGCCGCGATTCCGACGAGGACGATGACGATGTCGACGAGCATGGTGGCGGCTATCCGGCCGTTCGTCTCGAGGCGGCGAGCAGACGATCGCGGGCGGAGGAGAACTTCTTCAGCTGGAAGCGCTCGAGCGCGCGTTCAGTCTCTCCGCCGAGGCCGGCGAGCAGCCGCATGCGCGTGGTCGAGAGCTCACCCGAGGTCCGGATCATCGTGCGCATCTCCTCTTTGCCGCCGGGGAAGGAATCCGCCCACTGTCGGCCGAACTTCCGGCCCTTCCAGGTGCCGAGCATGTCGACCTCGGCATGGGTGAGCCATCCGGTGTTCGCATAGTCGCCGAGCATGTTCAGGGTGTGCAGCCGCTCGCTGCGGCGCAGAATCAGGCCGAGCGTGACCCAACAGCCGGTGAGGATGAAGCTGAGTACGATGAGGCCCGCGATCTGGGCAAACGGATGGATCTGACCGAGTCCGGTCATCGTGCCGTTCCAGACTCCGTGCAGAATCATGCCGACGATCAGTCCCGGGAACCACATGAGGACGACGGCCCACCACGGCCATTTGCGAGCGGCGAGACCGATCGTCACACCGGCACAGGTGGAGAATGTGGTGTGCAGGAGAGGTGAACCGATGCAGCGCATTGCGAAGGTCAGGAACAGTCCTCCCAGCTGTCCGCTGTCCCATGCCTGTGCGAGATAGAGGACGTTCTCTGTAAAAGCGAAGCCGGCACCGATGAGCGCCCCGTAGACGAGCCCGTCGAGGGGGCCTTCGAAGTGCCGTCTGGCGGCGAGGACGATGACGACGAGGAGGACGGTCTTCGTCGTCTCCTCGACGATCGGGGCTTGGATGACGGCGCCGACCGTACTGGGCATCCCGCCGACTCCGATCATATAGAGCGCGACCTCACCGACCAATGAGACGAACAGGGTGAGGATGACCGCGGCGACGGCGCCCCAGAGCAGACAGATGCCGAGCAGGAGCTTCGGCTGGGGTTTCCACCGGTCGAGCCAGAGGACGTAGGCGATGATTCCGATCAGTGGGATCGCGGAGAGTCCGATCAGGGCGAAGAGTCGCACGCCGAAGGCGATCCCGCCGATCAGGGCGAGGAGCAGAAGCCCGCCGACCAGGGCGACGAGCACGACGATGGCAAGGACGAGGCGGATGATGTTGCCGGTCGAATCCGGAGCTTCCTCGACCGGCCGAGACTGGCGCACAGCCCCGGTCCACGGCGTCTCGGTGACCATCTGCTGGGGAGCCTGGACGCCGGCGCGGATCCGCATCTCCTGGGTGACCGTGGGAGCGAAGCGCGGCTGTTCGTACACGCGCGGCTGCATCGGCGGGGCGTACAACTGCGGCTGGGCGGGCACCTGCGGTTGACCATACATCTGCGGTCCGCCGGGCATCGGCTGGCCCTGCATCGGCTGGCCCTGCATCGGAGGTTGTCCGGGGCCGTTCCCCATTCCCCCGCCGAGGTGGTTCTGCGCAGCCGTCCCCGGCTGAGGGATCGGGCGCTGGGGCTGCTGTGTTCCCGGACCGGGGCCCTGTTGCGGCCGCGGACGGAACCGGTCATTGCTCGGCTGCTGAGGCGGCATCGGCTGCTGCTGGGGCATTCCCTGCCGGGGCGGTCGCTGCATCGGCGGCTGCTGGGACGGCATTCCCGACTGCTGCGGTGGCCCCTGAGGCGGGACCTGCTGAGGCGGGACCTGCTGCGGTCCGGGCTGCGGTACTCCCGACTGCTGGCCGTTGGGCTGCCTCGGGTCCGCGACTTGCGGAGGCTGCGCGCGGTGGGGTCCGGGGTTGTTCGGACCCTGCGAGCCAGGACCGTTCTGTGCCGACATAGAGCTATCGTCCTTCTTTGTGGGGAATGACCGCAGTGCCAAGTTTACGGTCGAACGCTGACATCCCGCGCAGAATGATGTATCTGTCCAGCAACAGTTGAGTACTTTCGAAACCTCACTCGCGCTCGATTCCCTGTGGACAACCCGCCGACTCAGCGGCCACCTCGGCGGGCAGATTTGGATCGTCGAAACCCGGGTCCAAAACCGACCGCGCTCGCACCGCTCTCACCTCGGCTTTCATCGAGGACCACGCGCCGACTTCGCTCCCCAGCTCCGACGCGCTGCATTCCGACTCGCGTGCGATTTCCTGTGGACGACGACAGGTGAATTCACAGGCACATTTTCGACCCTGGTCAGACTTACCCGGCCCAGCGTGGAATCGTGCCATGACTACTCACAGACGAATCGCGCTCCGCTCAGCCCTCCTCCTCATCGTCGTGGCTCTGGCCTCGCTCATCGGTCTCGGCCCGGCCATGGCCGCGGGCCCGCCGGCGGCACTCGGCGAGGTCCCGATGCTCAAGTCCTCGGACACGTACGGTCCGGGAATCTGGCACCATGCCAAGGAAGGCAAGACCTGGTACGGCGCCTACCGGACGTTCAAGGACCGGCCCGCATACTGCATCGATGCGGGCAAGCAGTCGCCGCTGCCGAAGTACTTCACCGACGCGAAACCGACGACGGTCACAAGTCCGGAGACCGCGTGGGCGCTGCACACCCACTCCGGGTCGAAGTCCGATGACGTCCAAGCTGCGCTGAGCGCGCTGGCCAGGCTCGACAAGAAGGTCCCCCACGATCACACCGTTCCCGCGGAGAAGCCGAGCGAACTCGGCAAGAAGTTCGCCGGAGCGGCGAAGGAGTACTCCCGGATCTCAGCCGAGGCGAAGAAGTTCGCCGGGCCCTATTCTCTCGATGTCACCCTCGAACCGGTGCTCGACCTGCCCGTGCTCGAACCCTATGACCAGGCGCAGAAGTCCGCCCCGGTGCCCGATCCTTCTCCTGGCCCCGGTGATGGTGACTTCGTGAAGGTCGAGGACCCCGGATCCGATGACGATTCGACATTGCGCATTCCCCGCACCGGGGAGGTGACAATGACGGTGACTCTCACCAGCGCCTCCGGTGCCCGAGTCCCCGACGTCCCGATCGGTCTGAAGATCAGCGGGGTCGAGGATGCCCCGAAGTCCCTGACCACCGGAACGAAGGCCACGGTGAAGAGGCTCAAGCTCACGGAACCGGGAACGGTCAGTGTGAAGGCCTCCGCGCAGGTGGCACCGGAGTCGGTGCTCCTCTACAAGCCGAACACGTCGAAACGGGTCCAACGGGTGATCACTCCGGACAAACCCGACACTCTCGAGGCGAAGGTTTCGCTGGACATGACCTCACAGCCGCGGGTGACCACCGAGATCTCGAACCAGAAGCCTCAGCCCGGGGATTCGGTGACCGATGAGTTCACGGTCTCCGGTCTCATCGGCGACCACAAAGTCACCGTCGAACACGAGCTGTGGCAGACCGCGTCGAAACCCGAGCTGGGCAAGAAGAACGACGACGCCCGCGTCATCGGCTCGGTGACCTCGAAGAACATCGGCAACGGCACGCACACCTCCGAGGCGATCACCGTGCCCGATGACTTCCGCGGATGGATGTACTTCACGGAGACCATCGCCGGAGACAAGGCGACGAAGGAGTGGAAAGGCATCCACGGCCAGCCCCGGGAGACCGGATTCACCCCGTGGACGCCGAGTGCCGACACCGAGGCGGTCTACGAAGGCAGCACCACCCACGACGAGGTGCGAGTGACGGGCCTGCGGCCAGGTTCCGAAGCCGTGGTCACCGTGACCGCCTACCACGTCGAGGAGGAGCCGAAGCAGTCCGCGGAGCCCGCGGGTGAGGAACTGTCGAGCCAGGACGTCACCGTCGTCGCTGACCAGGAAGGCACCGCGGAGATCGCCACCGAACCGGTGGAGATGCCGGTCGGCTGGGTCACCTACGTGACCTCGATCGCCGAAAGCGAGGTGCACACGGCCTGGACGAGCGAGTGGGGCATCCCCTCCGAGACCGTGCATCGTCCGCCGGAGGAGAAGCCGAGCACGCCGCCGGCACCACCCGAAGAGCCGAGTGCACCGCCCGAGGAACCGAGCACACCGCCGGCCCCTCCGGAGCAGCCCAGTGCCCCGCCCGCCCCTCCGGAACAGCCCGAGACCCCGCCGGTCGAACCCGTAGCCGAGGCGCCTGAGGCTCCCGCTCCCCCGGCCGAACTGCCGCGGACCGGCGCCACCGGCAACGGGATGCTCATCGGAGCCGGCATCGTCCTCGTCGGTCTCGGCACCACGGTCCTGCTGATCACCGGTCGACGCCGCGGCGAAGAGTGATCCTCAGTCGTGCACCCAGGTCTGCGCCCACGCCCGGGCCCCGTTCATCATCAGTCCGACATCGGCGCCGACGAGGACGAACGAGGCTCCAGCATCGAGGTACTTCCGTGCCTGTTCAGGGTCGAAGGCGTTGACGCCGACGGGCTTGCCGGCGGCCCTGACCGCCTCGAAGGTGGCCAGCACCGCCTCGGTGACGTCCGGATGGGTCTGCTGACCGAGCAGGCCCATCGAGGCGGCCAGGTCCGAGGGACCGACGAACACGGCATCGATCCCGTCGACCGCAGCGATCTCCGCGGCGTTCTCGACAGCAATTGCCGACTCGATCTGCACTGTCAGGGACACGAACTCCTCGGCCCGACCGAGATAGTTCTCCACGGCGTTCCACCGCGAAGCCCTGGCCAGAGCCGATCCGACCCCGCGCACACCCCGCGGTGGGTAGCGCACGGCACGCACGGCCGCCTCGGCGTCGGCTTTCGTGTCGACCATCGGCACGAGCAGATTCTGCGCACCGAGGTCGAGGTGCTGCTTGATGAGCACCTGATCATTGACCGGCACCCGCACCACGGGAGTCGCCGGGTAGCCATTCATCGCTCGGAGCAGGCCCGTCGTGGTCTCGAGACCGATCGGCGAGTGCTCGGCGTCGATGAGAACCCATTGCATCCCCGAGGATGCGGCGATCTCCGCGGCCACGGGCGATCCGGAACACACCCACATTCCGGTCAGGTACTCCCCCGCATCCAACTCGGCGACTCGTCGGGTGAAGGTCTGCGGCAGGTCTACTCGAAACGGCATGTGATGACTCCCAACTCTCCGTAGTCGGCGTGGACGGTGTCTCCCGGGCTCACCCACATGGGTCGGGTGAACGATCCGGCCAGGACGGTCTCCCCTGCATGCAGCACATCGCCGTGTTCGGCGAGTTTGTTCGCCAGCCAGACGATGCCGCGGGCCGGATGGTCGAGCACGGCGGCGGCCAGCCCCGAGTCCTCGACGGACTCATTGCGGTAGAGCAGCGCCCCGACCCGGCGCAGGTCGAGAGCATCCACGGCCACGGGACGACCGCCGAGGACCATCGCCCCTAGCGCCGCATTGTCCGAGATCGTATCGACGATGGTCCGGCCCTCCATTTCGATCCGTGAAGACAGCACCTCAAGCGCGGGCACCACGTATTCCGTGGCCCGGAGGACGTCGAAGAGGCTGACGTCCGGTCCGCGCAGCTCGTCCTTGAGCACAAAGGCGAGCTCGACCTCGACCCGAACACCCGAATACCGGGAGTGGTCGATGACCGAACCGGTGTCGTAGACCTGGTCGGCGAAGATCGTCCCGTAGTCGGGTTCGGTGATGCCGGTGGCCTGCTGCATCGGCTTCGAGGTCAGGCCGATCTTGTGTCCGAAGAGTCGGCGGCCGGCCGCCTCACCTCGCCGGCGCCATTCGTTCTGCACGGCGTAGGAGTCCTCGACGGTCATCTCGGGGTACTTCGCGGTGAGCAGGCCGATCTTCGACCGGTTCTTCTCCGCGGTCGCCAGATCGTCGGCGATCGCTGCGATCGTTGTCTCATCGAGCATGTCTGCTCCTCCTCAGAGCTGGTGACCCAGCTTGAACTCGTCTTCGCCGTCGTCGGCACCCGAGTGCTCGCCGAACCGGCTGGAGGCATCCTCGCGCCGGGTGTAGGAGAACCCGTCGGCGCCGATCGTGACATCCATTTCGGAGGTGTCGGTGCGGGTGACGATCGGCACCGGGTTGCCGTCGAGGTCGAGGACGGTGGAGGCGTCGGTGTACCAGGAGGGCACGACCGGGTTGCCCCACCAGTCACGACGCTGATTGTCGTGGACGTCCCAGGTTACGCGCGGGTTGTCCGGGTCGCCCGTGTAGTAGTCCTGGGTGTAGACCTCGATCCGGTGGCCGTCGGGGTCGCGCAGGTAGAGGTAGAAGGCGTTCGAGACGCCGTGCCGTCCGGGCCCGCGTTCGATCGTGTCCGAGAGACGCAGTGCGCCGAGCTTGTCGCAGATGGCGAGGATGTTGTGCTTCTCGTGCGTGGCGAAGGCGACGTGGTGCATGCGCGGACCGTCCCCGCCGGTCATCGCCGTATCGTGGACGGTCGGTTTACGGCGCATCCAGGCGGCGTAGACGGTGCCTTCGGCATCTTGGATGTCCTCGGTGACGCGGAAGCCGAGGTTCTCCATGTAGTCCACGGCCTTCGGCACGTCAGGGGTGACCTGGTTGAAGTGATCGAGACGCACAAGTGCGCCCGGCGAGTAGAGGTCGTAGCGCCAGGCGAGACGTTCGACGTGCTCGACCTCGTAGAAGAACTCGTAGGGGAAGCCGAGCGGATCCTGGACGCGCACCGAGTCGCCGATGCCGCGCACGAACCCGTCCTTCTTCCGCACGACCGGGCAGCCGAGCTCGCGGTAGTAGGCTTCCGCACGGTCGACGTCCTCGGGAGTGCGCACCCGGTAGGCGAACGCCGCCGCCGCGGCCACGGGCCCCTGACGCAGCACCACATTGTGGTGGATGAACTCCTCCATCGACCGCAGGTAAACGGTGGACTCGTCCTCCTCGGTGACCTGCAGGTCGAGCACATCGACGTAGAAGTCACGCGACTTCTTCAGGTCCGTGACGACGAGCTCCATATAGGCGCAGCGCAGAACGTCCGGTGCCGGGACGGTGGGGGTGGGAATTGGCTGGGACATGGGTGGAAACCTTTCACTGCTTCCCGAAGACGGGATTGTGGACCTCGCCGAGGTTGATGTGCACGGACTGCTGTTCCGTGTAGAAGTCGATCGACCGGTAGCCGCCTTCGTGGCCGAGGCCCGAGGCCTTGACGCCGCCGAAGGGGGTCCGCAGATCGCGGACGTTGTTCGAGTTCAGCCACACCATTCCGGATTCCACGGCCTGCGAGAAGTTGTGTGCGCGTTTGAGGTCGGAGGTCCAGATGTAGGCGGCGAGGCCGTACTTGGTGTCATTCGCCAGCTGCAGCGCTTCCGCATCGGACTTGAACGGGGTGATCGCGACGACGGGACCGAAGATCTCCTCCTGGAAGATCCGGGCGTCGGGGGCGACATCGGCGAAGACGGTCGGAGCGACGAAGTTGCCGGTCTCGAATCCCTCGGGACGTCCGCCTCCGGCGACGAGGCGAGCCTCCTCCTTGCCGATCTCGACGTAGGACATGACCTTCTCGAAGTGCTCGGGGTGGACCAGCGCGGCCACCTCGGTGTCGGGATCCGAGGGCAGACCGACCTTCACGCGCTTGGCCTGGGCGGCGTAGCGTTCGACGAATTCGTCATAGACGGATTCTTCGACGAGGATGCGCGAACCCGCGGTGCATCGTTCCCCGTTGAGGGAGAAGACGCCGAAGATCGTGGCGTTGATCGCCGCGTCGAGATCGGCATCGGCGAAGACGACGGCCGGGGATTTGCCGCCGAGCTCCATCGACAGGCCTTTGAGCCAGGGAGCGGCGTTCGCGAAGATCGTCTGACCGGTGCTCGATTCGCCGGTGAAGGAGATGAGCGGAACGTCGGGATGTTTGACCAGCGAATCCCCGGCGAAGCCCTCCTCGCCGAAGCCGTTGACCATGTTGAACACGCCCGTGGGCAGTCCGGCCTCCTCGAAGATTCCCGGCCACAGGGAAGCCGAGAGCGGGGTGAACTCGGCGGGTTTGAGGACCACGGTGTTGCCGGTCGCGATCGCCGGAGCGAGCTTCCAGGACTCGAGCATGAACGGGGTGTTCCAGGGGGTGATGAGTCCGGCCACGCCGATCGGCTTGCGGTTGACGTAGTTGGCCTGGCGGCCGGGAACCTTGAACGCATCGTCGACCTGGGCGACGATGAGGTCGGCGAAGAACCGGAAGTTCTCCGCGGCGCGGGCGGCCTGCCCCCGGGCCTGGGTGATCGGCAGACCGGAATCGAAGGACTCCATCTCCGCGAGCTCCTGATTCCGGGATTCGGCGATATCGGCGATCTTATTCAGCACGCGGGCGCGCTCACGTGGCAGCATCCTCGGCCAGGGGCCTTCGTCGAAGGCCTGCTTCGCCGAGGCGACCGCCGCGTCGATGTCGGCCTTCTTTCCCGAGGCGGCCTTGATATAGGGCCGGTTGTCCACGGGGTTGATGACGTCGAATTCATCGCCGTCGATGGAGTCGACGAATTCGCCGCCTATGTAGTGGCGGATCTTCTCCGGAATTCCGGTGGGAGCAGCGGTGGTGTCAGTCATGACTTGTCCTCTTCTCTCTCTGTGGTCTTGGCTTGGGCTTCCTGGTAGCTGTGCAGGGTCGCGGACCGATGGCCGCGCACCACCCGTTCGATCTCGTCCGCCGAGGCGCGGGCCCGGATCAGGGCGACGATGCGGGCGTGCTCGTCGACCGAGCCCAGTGCCCGTTCGGGCACGAAGGAGAACGTCGAGTTCCGCAGATGAGCCAGCCGGTCCCATTCCACGGCGACCAGGGAGTGCAGTCGCTCGTTGGGGCAGCGGCGGAACAGGGCTGCGTGGAACTCGTGGTTGAGTCGAGTGAATTCGGTGGGGTCGAAGTCGTCGAGGAGGCTGCGCATGCGCTCATTGATCGCTTCGGCCTCGGCGAGGTCATCCTCGGTGAGGAACTCCAGCGCCTGGGCGGTTGCGGCTCCTTCGAGAATCGCAACGGCCTCCATGGATTGGGCATAGGAGCTCTGATCGACCATGGCCACCCGGGCTCCGACATTGCGTTCGAAGGTGACGAGCCCGTCGGCCTCGAGACGCCGGATCGCCTCGCGAACCGGGACGACGGAGGTGTCGAGTTCGAGCGCGATCTGGGCGAGGACCAGTTTGTGCCCGGGCTCGAAGGTCTGCTCGGCGATGCGTCGGCGGATCCAACGGTAGGCCGTCTCCGCCTTGCTCAGCGAACCGGATTCTGCCGAGAGCTCGGCCTCGGAGGTCTCCCCGTCTGCGGTCTTCACTGAGTGGCCTTCCATGCCTCGAACTTCTCTTTCCATGCGCCTTTGGGTGGGAACAGGTTCTCGATGGGGTTGCCGGCCGCGACCTGCTCGGCGACCCAGCCGTCCTCGGTCTCCTTGGCCAATGCGGCGTCGACGACGTCCTCGACGAGGTCGCGGGGGATGACGATGACTCCGTCGTCGTCGCCGACGATCACATCGCCGGGCAGAACGGTGGCGTTTCCGCAGGCCACGGCCACTTCGGACTCCCAGGGCACGTGCTTGCGCCCGAGCACGGCGGGGTTGCGGGAGGTCGCGAACACGGGGAGGATCTCGGCCACCTCGGCGGAGTCGCGGACTCCCCCGTCGGTGATGACTCCGGTCGCGCCCAGGGCCTTGGCTCGCAGGGCCAGCACATCGCCGAGGGTTCCCGATCCGGCCTCGCCGCGGGCTTCGATGACGATGACCTCACCGTTCGAGATCGAATCGAAGGCCCGCTTCTGGGCGTTGTAGCCGCCGCCGTGGGATGTGAACAGATCCTCGCGGTTGGGTACGAATCGCAGGGTCTTCGCGGTGCCGACGATCTTGCTGCCGGGTTTCAGAGGTGCGACTCCCTCGATGACGACGTTGTTCAGCCCCCGGGAGCGCAGCTGCGCGGACAGGCCCGCGGTCGGGGCTGCGGTGAGTTTGGCACGCAGCTCCTCGCTCAGTGATGCGCTCGCGTCGGTCTCGGCTTCCGGCGGCAGGCCCGCTTCCTCACGCGATCCCCAGGCGTCGATGGCCAGAGCCTCGTTCACGGCGGGGGTGCTGCCGAGAGTTTCGTCGAAGTCGCCCGGGCCTTCGATCACAGTGGTGACGAGTCGTCCCGAACTGAGTTCGGAACCGCTCGCCGAGGTGGCCGTGACCTTGACCTCGACAGTGTCCCCGGGGGCGACGACGCTCGAGCCCGCCGGGGTTCCGGTGAGGATGACATCTCCGGGTTCGAGGGTCATGTGCTGGCTGAGATCGGCGACGATCTGGGTCAAGGGGAAGATCAGCTGCTCGGCTGACGTACCGTCGTCCTGCTTGACCTCGCCGTTGACCCAGGTGCGGATGCGCAGGGACTGCGGGTCCGCCTCGGCGGCGGGGATGATGTTCGGCCCCAGCGGGGTGTAGCCGTCGCGGCTCTTCGACCGCAGGTTCGAACCCTTGTCGGGCGTCTTCATGTCGTAGAGACCGAAGTCGTTGGATGCGGTCACGCCCTCGACGTGGTTCCAGGCGTCCTCCATGCTCACGCGGTGTGCGAGGGTGCCGATGACGACGGCGATCTCACCTTCGAAGGCGAGCAGCGAGGTGCCGGCGGGACGTTCGATGGTCTCCCCTGTGCCGGCGATGGAGCTGGCGGCCTTGAGGAAGTAGGACGGCTGGTCGGGCCGCTTGCCGCGCTGGGCGGAACGGGATTCGTACGCCACATGGACTGCGATGACTTTGCCCGGTCGGGCCGGAGCACCAGCTGGAGTCGACATCGATCTCACACCTCATTTCGGTTGAACTTCACTCAGATCGTATATGATACGGTTCCGGAGGACAAGTAGTCCGCGTCACATCCTCGGAGCCGAGTTGACGGTGACGGCAGGACTCGGACACACGCCGAATTGCGACAGAGGAGTCATGATGAGCAGACCGCACACCCAGGGCCGAGTGGCCTTCGCAACCGTCGTGGGGACCAGCATCGAGTGGTACGACTACTTCCTCTACGCGGCAGCCTCCGGACTGATCTTCAACCAGCTGTTCTTCGGCCCACTGGGACCGACGATGTCGACCATGGTCGCCTTCGCCACGGTCGGCATCAGCTTCCTGTTCCGCCCTCTGGGAGCGTTCCTCGCCGGACATTTCGGGGACAAACTCGGGCGCCGCGTCATCCTCATCATCACCCTCATCGCGATGGGCGCCGCCACAGCGCTGATCGGCTTCCTGCCGACCTTCGATTCGATCGGCATCGCCGCCCCGATCCTCCTCATCGTCCTGCGCATCATCCAGGGCATCTCGGCCGGCGGCGAATGGGGAGGCGCAGTCCTCCTCGCCGTCGAGCACGCCGAACCGAGACGCCGCGGACTGCGCGGGTCCTACCCGCAGATCGGCGTGTCCATCGGACTCATCCTGTCCTCAGGCGTCCTCGCCCTGATGACCGCGATCGCACCGGGCGATGCCTTCCTCGAATGGGGCTGGCGCGTGCCGTTCTTCCTCTCGATCCTCCTCGTCGCGGTCGGCTACTGGATCCGTCGCGGAGTCGAGGAATCGCCCGTCTTCCATGAGATCGCCGAGCGCAAGGAGCAGGTCAGCAATCCGCTGGGCAAGCTGTTCCGGAACCACTGGCTGCTCGTCATCCTCGCCTCCCTCGTCTTCGTCGGCAACAACGCCGCCGGCTACATGACCACCGGCGGCTACATCCAGAACTATGCCACCGACCCCACCGGACCGATCGGACTCGACCGCGGCCCCGTCCTCTGGGCGGTGTCCGCCTCGGCGGTCTCCTGGCTGATCTTCACGATCGTCGCTGGAGCAGTCTCGGACAGGATCGGCCGGAAGAACACCTATCTGCTCGGGTGGGCCCTGCTGCTCATCGGCATCTTCTCCCTCTTCCCGCTGGTCAACACCGGCAGCATCTGGCTGCTCTTCACCGCACTGGTCGTCCTCAGCGTCGGCCTCGGCTTCACCTACGGCCAGCAGCCGGCGATGTACGCCGAGCTCTTCCCCTCCAGCGTGCGCTTCTCCGGAGTCTCGGTCTCGTATGCGATCGGATCGATCCTCGGCGGGGCCTTCGCCCCGACCATCGCGAAGGCGCTCGTGTCCGCGACCGGCACGACCACCTCGGTGGCCGCCTATCTGGCGCTGATGACGCTGATCGCTCTGGTCGCGACCCTGTGCCTCAAGGATCGCTCCGGCATCCCGCTGGGACCCGACCACGAGGAGGAGCAGTCCGTCAGCCCCCTTGTCGGACATCACACCAGATGAGCCGAGCAACACCAGATCGTATATGAACTGTTAGTATTGAGAAGTCACGAAGACGTGTGATGGACCGGAGGTTGACATGCATTTTCACCAGCACGGCTATGTGTCCGCGGACCCGCGGATCGAAGCAGCGGCAGGCTGCGGAATCGATCGTCCTGAGGAGCTGCCCGATGAGGTCGATGTCCTCATCGTCGGCAGCGGCCCTGCGGGCATGATCGCGGCGGCACAGCTGTCCCAGTACCCGGAGGTGAACACCCGCCTCATCGAGAAGCGCGATTCACGCCTGGTCATCGGTCAGGCCGACGGCATTCAGGCCCGCTCGGTGGAGACCTTCCAGGCGTTCGGCTTCGCCGAGGAGATCATGCGCGAGGGATACCACATCGTCGACATGTCCTTCTGGAATCCCGACCCGGAGAACCCCGAGCACATCATCCGCACGGGGCGGCCGAAGGACGACGAAGCCGGCATCAGCGAATTCCCGCACCTTATCGTCAACCAGGCTCGGGTCCTCGACTACTTCGCCCAGTTCGCGAAGCAGTCCCCCGGCCGCATCACTCCCGACTACGGCATCGAGTTCGTCGACCTTGCAGTCGACAGGGACTCCGGCTCAGAGCATCCCGTTGCTGTCACCGTCCGTTACACCTCAGGTGAGCGTGCAGGTGAGGAGCGCACCATCCGCGCGGGCTACGTCGTCGGCTGCGACGGTGCCCGTTCCGGTGTGCGCAGATCGATCGGCCGCACGATGACCGGCGATCAGGCCAACCACGCCTGGGGGGTCATGGACGTGCTCGCGAACTCGGACTTCCCCGATATCCGCACGAAGTGCGCCATCTCCTCTAAGCACGGCAACATCCTCCACATCCCCCGCGAGGGCGGGCATCTCTTCCGCATGTACGTCGACCTCGGCGAGGTGCCGGAGGGCGATCAGCGCAAGGTGCGCCAGACGAGCATCGACGACATCATCGCCAAGGCCAACGCGATCATCACGCCCTACAGCCTCGACGTGAAGAACGTCGCCTGGCACAGCGTCTACGAGGTCGGCCACCGACTCACCGATGCCTTCGACGACGCCGACGACACGACTCCCGGTGCACCCTCCCCGCGGGTGTTCATCACCGGCGACGCCTGCCACACGCACTCGGCCAAGGCCGGTCAGGGCATGAACGTCTCGATGCAGGACGGCTTCAACATTGCGTGGAAGCTCGGGCAGGTACTCTCCGGCCGCTCCTCGCAGGAGCTGCTGCGCACCTATTCTGCCGAACGGCAGGTGGCGGCGAAGAACCTCATCGACTTCGACAAGGAATGGTCGACGCTGATGGCGACTCCGCAGGAGGAGCTGCCGGATGCGAGCTATCTCGAAGACTTCTACGTCAAAACCGCCGAATTCCCCGCCGGGTTCATGACCGAGTACGCCGAGTCGATGATCACCACGTCGACCGAACACCAGGAGCTGTCGACCGGATTCCCGGTGGGCAAGCGATTCAAATCGGCCAGGGTTCAGCGCAATTGCGATGGCAACTTCATCCACCTCGGGCATGAGGCGCGCGCCGACGGCCGCTGGCGGGTCTATGTCTTCGCCGATGCCGCGGCACCGACGCTCGCCGGGACAGACGCCGACGGTGCGGACACGGCGGGCGCTGCGGACGAGACGGACGCGACGCCGTCGAAGGTCGCGGCCCTCGCTGCCTGGCTCGAGTCCGATCCGGCTTCCCCTCTGGTGAAGTTCCGCCGTGAGGGCGAGGATCTCGACAGCCTTCTCGAACTCAGCGTCATCTACCAGCAGGGCCACACCGAGTTCTCCTTCCCCGATGTGCCGACGGCCTTCCGCCCGCATGTGGGAGAGTTCGGACTCGAGTATGTGGAGAAGATCTACGCGACGCTTGACGAGGAGGACATCTTCGAAGCCCGCGGCATCAGCCGCGACGGAGCGGTCGTCGTGGTCCGTCCGGACCAGTACGTCTCGGGCGTCTTCCCTCTGGACGCACACGAAGAGATCGGCCGCTTCTTCGACGGAGTGTTCTTACCCGAGCAGTGAGCTTCTGCCCTCGGTCCGGTCAGACGTCCGGGTCGAGGGCACCTCTGTGTCGCAGCGCTGCCGTACTCCCAGACGAAGAGATCCACCCGCAGATGCCCGCTGCCGTGAGGGCGAGAGCTCCGATGGCGTACACAGCAAAGCCGGGTGCCGGGCGGCCGACCTCCATGCCGCCCGTCGGCGTTCCGTCCTCGGTCTGACCGTCCCACATCATGATCGGCGGCGTGATGAGATACGAGCTCAGCATCCACAGGAGGGCGGCACCGAACAGGACTGCAGCAGCCGACCACCACTTCGAAGCGCCCACCAACCAGGGCAGGATCGCCAGGGTGAGGATGCCGATCCAGATGCTGATGGCCTCATGATCGAGGTATTCCAGCAGCACCGGTGAGTGTCCCAGGGAGGTGATGGTGAGGCTCGGACCTTCCTCGTTGCCGCCGTCACTGGTGTTGCTGTCGATGGTGGGAACGACGATCGTGATGATCCACGCGACGACCGTTGCCAACGGCAGGAGTCTGGCCGCCAGCAGGAGCTTGTGTCGGCTTCGGGCCTTACGTTGGTCGACTGTGCTCACGGCTGATCTCCACTGCCGTCGACCGATAGCCGGTTGTGCCAGTTGTGCCGCCGGCGATTCCGCCGGCGCTGTTCGACAAGACCGCAGATGCCGGCCGCGATCAGGCAGAGGCTGCCTGCGGTCCACAGCAGAGCACCGGGAGCGGGCACAGCGACGACCTCGGCGGAAGCCCGACTGCCGTCATCGGCGGCGCCGTCCCACATGATCCTCGGCGGATCGCCGATCATCGTGATCAGACGGATGAGGGCGAGGGCTCCGAGCGCGGTGACGGCCGCGGACCAGATGACGAGCGACCGGACCAGCCACACGGTTACCGCGGCCGTGAGCACCCCGATCCAGATGTGCAGGAACGCCGGTCGGGCCGACTCGAGGTCGAGGACGTTCCCGCCGAGCGAGGTGATGACGATGCCGACCGGGACGCCGTCACCAACGGCAGCAGCCGGGTCATGTCCCTGTCTTCACACACCGCGAGGCTGCGGCTTCCCGGTCTTCGGCGATGAGGCCGCAGAAGCCGGCCGTTCCGAGTGCTCCGACTCCCAAGATCCAGAAGATGAAGCCCGGCCCCGGATAGGCAACCTCCATGCCTCCCGTGGGCCGACCGCCCGGAGTCTGCCCGTCCCACATGAGAAACGGTGGTTCGATGACCAGATACATCAGACAGATGAGCAGCAGCGCGGCAACGATGATAGCCACCCCGGACCACCACTTCGGGGCGCGGAAGACCCACGCCAGAGCGGCGATCGCGAGGATGATGAGCCACAGGGCCGCGAATCCGGGATTCTCAGTGACCCTGCCCCCGCTGTCCGCATCCCCCAAAGAGGTGATGACGATTCCGGGTCCCGTGGACGTGCGACTGTCGAGCACGGGCACGAAGATCGTGATGATCCACGCGGCGACCGTCACCAGTGGCAGCACCTGCGCGAGCAGTCTCAACCGTCGATGCTCTGCCGACAGAGCTCTCTTCGTGTCCATACGAAGAATTCTTCGCCGCGCGGCTGCCCCGCCGGTATCAGCGATGTGTCAGACTCGACACCTCATCCGACCTCGGCAAGGGCTTGGCGCAGGCACGCTTCGATCGCACTGTCCACAGCCTCCGCCGATACGGCGACCTGTTCCTCCCAGTCTCTGGCCTCGGCGGAGGTCAGCGGCAGATACGGGAGTTCGACCTCCGTCTCAGGAGGCGATTCCTCCGGTTCAGCCCTGGACGGTTCAAGCAGTCCGGCCAGCTGCAGTCGCCAATCGTCTTCTCTAGGCGATGCCCGTGAACCTCCCTCGGCCCGGGGGTAGCGCATGCGCTTCATCAACGGCGGAGACACAGTCTCATAGGTGCTTCCGCTCGGCGTGGTGACGCTCAGTCCTTCGGCAGTGGCCTCGTGTTTCCAGCCGGGGTGCTCTTTTGTGTAGTTGCAGGCCGCGCACAGTCCCGAGCCGTTCTCCCACGAGGTGTCTCCGCCCGCCGCGTGAGGGTCCGCGTGATCGGCGTGCCGGATCGGGGCATCGCACCAGGGTGTCCGGCAGACATCGTCGCGGAAGACCACCATCTGTCGCAGCTGCCCGGTGAAGGCGCGTCCGCGCGCTTCCATTCCCACCAGCTGCCCGTCGGCGGCCCTGGTGAAGAGGCGTCGGATGAGCACCTTCGCCTCGGTGGCGGCGAGGAAGTTCCGAGCCGTCTTCGCCGGGAGCGGTCCGAACCCGGGCAGCCAGGCAGGAACGAGTCCGTCGGCGAGCAGAGATTCGGCTTCCATGACGATATGCACCTTGGCGGGCACAGCCTGGGCAGAGTCCTGCCCGGTCAGCCGTTCGACGAAGGCATCGGCGAGCACCTGCCGTCGGCCCCGCCCATTGGCCCCGCCGGCGGCGATCACGGCCTCGGCCGCGGCAGTCAGCCCTTCGAAGACGGCGACGGCCTGCGGCAGAGGCAGGATCGCGGAGACTCGTCCCATGCCGTCGGCGATCGGGGTCATCGTCACCCGCCGATTCGCCGCGGCCTTCTCGGCTCGCTCGGCGGCGGACCGGGCGTCCATCTCCTCGGCCAGTGCCCGTGCCTCAGCGCGCAGACTGCGCAGCCCGGCCGGCCCGAGGCTGCCGCGCATACGGGTGTCGACCTTCCGACGGTCTTCGGGCTCGAGTACCGCGGTCTCATCGACCATGATGCGGGCCTTGTCCTCGGAGATCTCGCCCGAGTTCAGCGCCTTGAGCGTGTTGGGCATGTCGGTCACGACCGCCCGGGCCGTGGTCAGGAACTTCCGCCCGGCGGCCGGTGAGACCTTCTTCGCGAGTCCGATCTCCTCACCGGAGCGGACGCCGCAGTCGCGTTCGGGAATCTGGTTCGCCCGATCCCTGGCTCGGCGAAGCTCGGCGAAAGCGACGGATTCCCGGGCCTGGGCCGCGACCACTGTCGCCTTCAGCTCTTCGAGCGCCGCGATCCGTGCGAGCGTCCCCGCCTCCGTCCACCCCACCTCGGCGTGACGGAGCATGTCTGAGAACCGAGCCAGCTCAGTCAGCAGATCGGGTTCCGCATCGACATCGGTGTCCATGCTCAACAGACTACGACTCGCCCCTGACGTAGAGAATGATAGGGACGAGTTTCCCGGTGTGACTCAGCCCCTGACTGACCCTCTCAGTGATGTCTTTTTCGTGATCTGTCCACCGGGGTCCTCGTCGTCCATCGAAGGAACCAGCCGGTGGGGACATGACCTCATAGGAGCGTGACTCCGTAGCACCGAAGTCTCGTCTACGTCCTGTCTGCCCGACCGACTGGCCCTACCCCACCCAATCCAAGGGAAGAGGCAGTCACCATCATGACACCAACACAGGCGAATGTGTACGTCGGCATCGACACCCACCAGAACACGAACCACGTCGGCATCATCAACGAAGTCGGCAAGAAGCTCGGCGACAAAGAGTTTCCCACCACCAGCACCGGCTACCAAGCCCTCCTGACCTTCATCCTGTCCTTCGGTACCCTCCTCGCAGTCGGCATCGAGGGAACCGCATCGTACGGCGCAGGCATCACCGCGTATCTGCGATCCCAGGAGGTACTCGTCAAGGAAGTCATCCGCCCCAACCGACAAACCCGCCGCGGCGGGAAATCCGACCCCATCGATGCCTACGCAGCGGCAAAAACCGTCGCCGCTGACCTCGATGACCTCCCGATACCCAAACTCCTCGGTGGAGCCATCGATGGACTCCGCATGACATTGAAAGCCCGAGCCTCCGCGCTGAAGGCCCGCACAGCTGCGATTTGCCAGATCAAGAACTTCCTCACCACCGCCCCAGCTCAGCTCCGGGAGACATATGCGCGCTACAGTGACACTGAACTGGTCCCTGCTCTGGCACGAATACACCCCTCTGGCGAGGACGACCTCGGTATAGTGCTGCGCCGCCTGGCGTTGAGGATCGAATTCCTCACCGACGAGATCGACGAAGCACAATCCCGCCTCGATGACCAGACCACCGCAATAGCTCCAGCCCTACGAGCAACGAAGGGCGTTGGTTCCATCACAGCGGCCAGACTACTCAACACCGTGGGCGAGAATCCCGAACGGATCACGTCGAAAGAAGCATTCGCGGCACTGTGCGGGACCAGCCCATTGCAGGCGTCATCTGGTAAGACCAGTCGACACCGATTGAACAAAGGCGGGGACAGGCAAGCCAACTCAGCCTTGTACGACATCGTCAAGAACAGACTAAATTGGGACCCGCGAACCCGGGCCTACAAAGCGAAACGAGAAGCCCAGGGCAAGAACACGAAAGAAATAATGCGATGTCTCAAACGCTACGTCGCGAACGAGATATTCACCCTGATCACCAGGCCACCCGCTGTTCCTGCTGTCGATGATCTGCGGCCCTTACGACAATCAAAGAAGATCACCCTGCAACTCGTGGCCCAACATTTCGGCATCTGGCCGATGAAGGTCTCAACCATCGAACGTGGGAAATCCCGCGATGACGAATTTGCCTTGGCCTATCGAGAATTTCTCCTTCAAGCGGCTTGACAACCTATAGGAGCATCACGAGATTCTCACCGGCCTGACACGAGGCCCGTCACAAGGCTTCCGACAAAGAGAGTCGGCCTAGCTCACACCCCGTTGGATCCGGTTGAGGATCATGTCCATGGCGACGATATTGTGCCCGCCATCAGGGATGATGAGGTCCGCATTGCGCTTCGAGGGTTCGACGTATAGTTCGTGCATCGGCTTGACCGTGCCCAGATACTGGTCTTCCACCGACTGCAGGGTCCGACCTCGTTCGACGACATCGCGCTTGATCCGCCGCAGCAGCCGGACATCGGCATCGGTGTCGACGAAGAGCTTGATGTCGAGCAGATCGCAGATCCGCGGTTCGGCGAAGATGAGGATGCCTTCGACGATGATCACCGGCGCCGGTTCGACGAGGGTCGTCTCGTCGCTGCGGTTGTGGATCGAGAAGTCGTAGACCGGGCTGTCGACGGGCTCGGAGGCCCGCAGCGCCGTGAGATGATCGACGAACAGGTCGTTGTCGAAGGCGTCGAGGTCGTCGTAGTTGACCTTCTCCCGCTCCTCATAGGTCAGCTCGTCGCGCCTGCGGTAGTAGTTGTCGTGGAACAGCACCGAGGGCGGCCCTGCGCATTTGTCGAGCAGCGCCTGGGTCAGCGTCGTCTTCCCGCTGCCGGTTCCGCCGGCCACTCCCACAACCAATGTCTCCACTGTTCGTTCTTCCTTCTCGGCGTCGACTCCCCCAAATCTATACCACCCACCCGCGCCGAGGCGGCCCCCAGTGACCGTCGACACTCAGTCGAGGCGTCGGGTCAGCTGGGTCCACAGCTCCTGGTCGAAACGACGCCGTCCGAGCAGTCCGGACATGTGCCGGACCGCATTGTCGACCTTCGCCCGCCACGGTTCGATGGCGGCTCGGGCGTCCCCGCGGCTCAGGGCGGCGAACATCGCTTGGTCATCGCTGAGGATGCGGTCGCTGGCCGGGGAGTAGTCGAGCTGGAGGACGGAGATGAACAGACGCAGACGCAGCGTCAGGGATTCGAAGGTCCGTGCGGACTCGCGCAGCCCGGAGGCGCGTGCGAGCTCCTGCTGGAAGTGGAGGTCGGCATCCTCGACGTCGATGCCGCTCTTCGTCGCGGCCGAGGCTTCGACCTGTCGCAGAGCGATCCCGACGGAGACGAGATAGCGCTTCGGCCGCAGGGCCAGAGACCGCAGCACGACTTCGCCCACGGCCATGCGCGCGGCATAGAGATCGAGGACGTCGACGGTGGTGATGAGCGGGATCCGGGCACCGCCGCGGGAGCCGTCGAGGAGTTTGTCATCGACCATCCGGCGCAGGGCCGCGTCCACAGAGGCGCGTGGGACCTGCATTCGGGCCGAGAGCAGCCGGGGGTTGATCCTGTCCCCGGGCTGGTAGCCGGAGTCGATGATCTCCTCGCGCAGCGCGATCGCGAGGTGCTCGGTGATCGAGCGGGTCTCCTTCGGAAGCCAGGACGAGATCTCCATTGAGTCAGAAGTATTGGAACTTCTCGGACTCTCACCCTGCGACGTCGACCGCCACATGACCCCTTCGAGACCGTGGCGGACGCGCGCGGCGAGCAGGTCGAGCAGCGAGCCCGGGATGTCCCGGCAGGAAGCCAGATCGGCTCGCAACGCGGAAGTGAACTCGGCGAAGTCCCGATGCACCTCGACGGAGCTCACCGTGGAGGGCACCTCGGACAGGGGGTCGAAGACGAGGAAGCGCGTGCGGGCGCCCGTCCCGGCCGAAGTGTCATGGAGAAGTGCGAGCAGTTCGCCCGGATCCGCCTGCCGGTGCTCGCTGCCGAAGCGCTGGGGCCAGTTCCGGACTCCCCCGGAGCGCAGCGCCGCAACCACACCGGCGATGCGACGTTGGATGCGCCGAGGCGGGACCGCCTGCCGTGAGGCCGACTCCGCACCGCCGTCGGCCGTCCGGAACCCGACGACGATGAGCGGGAAGCCGGCGGCCACGACCGTGACCTCGTCACCTCCGGCCACCTCGGCGGTGGGGACAGTCATCCCCCGCACGGCCCGCGAGACGATGCTCTGACTCAGCCCCGTCGCCTCGGCGAGCGCCCGGGTCGAGTAGTCGCTTCCGGAGATGCGCGCACCCGCCGTGCCCACGAGCGCTTCGATCACTTGATCGGCCGTGGACTGGATCGGCGGACGTCCGTTGCGGGGACGATCGGCCAGGTCGTTCCTGCCCACCCAGCGCCGCAGACTCGACGCGGACACACCGAAGTCGACGGCCGCCTCGGCGATGGACGACTCACCCGCCGCGGCCACCGCCGCACGCCTCGTCTCTGTCGAATACATCACTCAATTCTATTACTTCTGACTCATGGTGTCTTCGCCGGGAACATGGACTCTTCACCGCCGAAAACCTGCGGCGCATACTGAGGGGAACGAATTCCGCGGCGGTTCGACGACGACGCTGCGGCCCGACCTACCGAAGGGGAACGAGCACGTGCTGCACACCGACACCGACCTCGACCAGCTGACCACCCGCTCGATCGACACGGTCCGCCGCTGGCTGCGCGTGGCGACGACGATGAGCGGGGCGAAGAACCCCGCCGCGGAACGCCTCTCCGCGGTCCTCTCGGATCCCAACGGCCTCGACTTCACGGTCGGCTTCGTCGACCGCGTCGTGCGCACCGATGACGTGCACGCCGCCGCCGATGCCCTGGCGGAGGTCGGCAAGCTCGCACCCGAGACCATGTCCGCCCTCGACCGGGCGCAGATCAAGACCGGCGCTGCCCTGGCGAAGATCGCCCCGCAGGTCGTCGTGCCCGCCGCCCGCACCCGACTGCGCCAGATGGTCGGGCACATGGTCGTCGACGCCCGCGACAAGCAGTTCGGCAAGGCCGTGTCGACGCTGACCGCCGACGGTCACCGCCTCAACATCAATCTCCTCGGTGAGGCCGTGCTCGGTGACGGGGAGGCCGACCACCACCTCGAGGAGACCCACCGTCTGCTCGCCCGCGAGGACGTCGACTATGTCTCCGTCAAGGTCTCCTCGGTCGCTTCGCAGATCTCGATGTGGGCCTTCGACGAGACCGTCGACTACGTCGTCGAGCGCCTCCGCCCCCTCTACAGCCAAGCTGCGAAGGCCCCGACCGGGGCGAAGTTCGTCAACCTCGACATGGAGGAGTACCAGGACCTCGAGCTTACGATCGCGGTGTTCACGCGCCTGCTCTCCGAACCGGAGTTCGCTGACCTCGAGGCCGGCATCGTCATTCAGGCCTACCAGCCCGATGCGCTCGGGGCGATCCAGCGGCTGAGCGAATTCGCCGCCCGCCGGGTCGAGAACGGCGGAGTCGGGCTCAAGGTCCGCCTCGTCAAGGGCGCGAACCTCGCCCTCGAGACCGTTCATGCCGAGATCGCCGGCTGGCCCGCCACGACCTGCGACTCGAAGCAGTCGACGGATGCCAACTACAAGCGCGTGCTGCACTGGCTGTTCACCCCTGAGCGGATGAAGGGCCTGCGCATCGGCGTGGCCGGCCACAATCTCTTCGACATCGCCTTCGCCCACCACCTCTCCGTCGACCGGGCCGTGACCGACCGGGTCGAGTTCGAGATGCTGCAGGGCATGGCCAGCGAGCAGGCCGCCGCCGTGACCGAGGACGTCGGGGACCTCCTGCTCTACGTTCCCGCCGTCCATCCGAAGGAGTTCGACGTCGCGATCTCCTACCTCGTGCGCCGCCTCGAGGAGAACTCCGCTTCGGAGAACTTCATGTCCGGCATCTTCGACCTCGCCAACGGCAATGAGGTCTTCACGCGCGAAGCCGATCGCTTCACCGCCGCCGTGCACCAGCTCGAGGGCATCCTCGCCGAGGACGGGGAAAGTGCACCGCGGCCGAACCGGAAGCAGGACCGGGCCGCCGAGGCTGATTCCTCATCTGCCGCGGCCGAGACCGTCGTGCCCACCGAGTTCCGCAACGAACCCGACACCGATCCGTCGCTGCCGGCCAACCAAGCCTGGGTGCGGAAGATCATCGCCGAGGCGACCGCCCCCGGATACCTCGATGACCGCCCGCAGACGCCGACGATCGAATCGACCGCGCAGCTCGATGGGATGATCGCCGCGGGTCGCGCCGCAGCCAAGGACTGGCGCGCACTCGGTGCCGCCGGCCGCGCCGAGATCCTCCACCGGGCCGCCGACATCTTCGCGGCCCGCCGCGGCGAGTTCATCGCCGTCGAGGCCGCCGAGGTCGGCAAGATGCCCTCCCAGTCGGATCCCGAGGTCTCCGAGGCCATCGACTTCATCCGCTACTACGCGCTCAACTCCCTCGAACTCGAGAACCTCGAGGGAGCCACGTTCACACCCGACGAGATGGTCGTCATCACTCCCCCGTGGAACTTCCCCATCGCCATCCCGACGGGCGGAACGGTGGCCGCGCTGGCGGCCGGTTCGGCCGTGATCCACAAGCCGTCGAAGCCGACACCGTACTGCTCGGCACTCATCATCGACTGCCTCTGGGAAGCCGGCGTCCCCCGCGAGGTGCTGCAGCTGTGCGCACCGATCGAACGGGAACTCGGCCAGCACCTGGTCTCCCATCCCGATGTCGACCGCGTCATCCTCACCGGTGCGTCTGAGACGGCGGCCCTGTTCAAGTCCTTCCGCCCCGAACTCCACGTCAATGCGGAGACCTCGGGAAAGAACGCGCTGGTCATCACCCCCGCGGCCGACCGCGACCTGGCCGTGGCCGACCTCGTCCACTCGGCCTTCGGCCACGCCGGGCAGAAGTGCTCTGCCGCCTCCCTGGGCATCATGGTCGGCTCCACCTACGACTCCGAGCGCTACCGCCGTCAGCTCATCGATGCCGCCGCCTCGATGGTCGTGGACTGGCCGGCCAACCTCTCGGCCACGATGGGGCCGCTGACCGAGGATCCCTCGGACAAGCTGCGCCGGGCCCTGACCAGCCTGGAGCCGGGCGAGTCCTGGCTGCTTGAGCCCAAGCAGCTCGACGACACCGGACGCCTGTGGAGCCCGGGCATCAAGGACGGGGTCAAACCCGGTTCGTTCTTCCACCTCACCGAGGTCTTCGGACCCGTCCTCGGGCTCATGCATGCTGGTGATCTCGATGAGGCGATCGAGTTCCAGAACGCCGTGGACTTCGGTCTGACCGGCGGCATCCACTCCCTCGACCCCGACGAGGTCGAGACCTGGCTCGACCGGGTCCAGGTCGGCAACGCTTACGTCAACCGCGGCATCACCGGGGCGATCGTGCGCCGGCAGTCCTTCGGCGGCTGGAAGCAGTCCTCGGTCGGTCTGGGCTCGAAGGCCGGTGGACCGAACTACCTCATGCTCTTCGGCCACTACTCCGATGATCCGGCTTCCCTGCCGGGTGTCTCTGCTGAGCAGGCCCAGAGCCTCGAGGCCGCGCAGGCCGATGACCGGCGCTGGCTCGAGCGCGAATTCGGTGCGGCCAAGGACCACACCGGGCTGCGCTCGGAGGCGAACATCTTCCGCTACCGTCCGCGTCCGGTGACTCTGCGCGTGACTTCGGCCGCGAGCCTCTTCGACCTCGAACGTTCGCTGCATGCCGCACGGACCGTGGGATCGACGGTGCAGCTCTCCGTCGCCGAGGATGTGCCCGCCGAGGTGAAGATCGCCGTGACGAACGCCGGTGTGGCCGCCCGCACCGAGTCCGCCGAGACCTTCGCCGAGATGGTCGCCGGGGGCAGCTACGACGACACCGTCGGCGCCCGCATCCGCGTGCTCGGGGAGCAGGAACCGGAGCTGCTGGCGGTCGCCGCGAAGCGTCCCGAGGTCGCGGTCATCGATGAGCCGGTGACCTCCTCGGGTCGGGTCGAGCTGCGCTACTACGTGCAGGAGCAGGCGGTGTCGATGACTCTGCACCGCTTCGGCAACCCCAGCCGCGACTTCCACGACCTGGCGGCCCGCCTCAGGTCCTGAGGCTTTCCCTCCCACTGCTACCTGGCGGCGGCCCAGCAACCTTGCGCAAGGGTGCTGGGCCGCCGCCAGGTGTTTTGGGGGCGTGTCCGGGGTGACGTGTAAGCTCGGTCACATCTGCATCGCACAGCGGACTGTTCGAGTGTTCACAACGTGTTCACATCTTCGCCGCCGTGGCCGTCGCTCGCGAGGCTAGGGTGGATTGCGTTCTTGCCTGGGTGCGCGCGATGCGTGTGCCCGAATCGGACCTTTCGAAAGGCCTTCATGAAAGTCACGCCCACCCTCTCCTCGGCCGCCGCCCTCAGCCTCGTGACCGCTCTCGGTCTCGCCGCACCGGCGACGGCCGCCACCATCTCGGATGCCGCAGACGCCGTCCGGATCAGCGAGATCGCCTACACCCTCGATACCGACTTCATCGAGATCGCCGCCGACCCCGGCACCGACGTCTCCGGGTGGACGATCGGTTCGGTCACCCGCGGCGGCAGCGTGCAGGCCGAAGAGAACACGACGACTCTGCCGGAGAACACTACCGTCGGCGACTCCGGGGCGCTGGCTGTCGAGGTGCCGATCACGAATTCCGTGAAGTCCGGCAATGCCGCCGACGGGGACTACGGATCCAGCGCCTACGCGATCGACTCCGAGGACAGCCTCGTCGACTTCGAGCAGATCGGCGGAACGGTCGGCGGCAAGGGTGTCACGGGGACAAAAGGGAAGCACACCCCCGAGCCTGTCGTCGGTCAGGAGGCCGAACCCACCGGAACCACCGCCTCGGCGGGTCAGTCGATCCAGCTCATCGAGGGAGTCTGGAAGTCCCAGGCACCGACCCCAAATGCGCTTCCCGGCGATGACGGCGACGATGATGACAACGACGGTGACACCCCGGACGATGTCACCCCGATCGCCGAGATCCAGGGAACCGGCGCGGAGAGCCCGCTGCAGGGTGAGAGCGTCCGCACCCGCGGCGTCATCACCGCCGCCTATCCCGAGGGCGGGCTGAACGGCTACTACATCCAGACCCCGGGCACCGGCGGTGCGGAGGATGAGACCCCCGGAGCCTCGGACGGCGTCTTCGTCTACTCCCCCGACACCGTCGGCGAGGTGAACATCGACGATCACGTCGAGGTCACCGGCACCGTGTCCGAGCGCTACGGCCAGACTCAGATGTCGGTGAGCGCGAAGAACTTCGAGGTCCTCAGTGAACCCGCCGAGGCGGTCAAGCCCGTCGAGGATGAGCTCCCCACCGATGCTGCCGAGCGGGAAGCCCTCGAAGGCATGCTCCTGCAGCCCGGGGGCGAGCTGACCGTGGCCGACAACTACAACACGAACACCTACGGCGAGGTGGTCCTGGCTCCCGGCGAGGGCACGCTGCCGCAGGCCACCGATGTCGCCCGCCCCGGCACCGAGGAGGCGAAGGCCATCGAGGCCGAAAACCTCGAGCGTGAGGTCGTCCTCGACGACGGTGCGACCGTGAACTTCCTCAACGACGACAAGGACGTTCCCCTCCCCTACGTCTCCAAGGATGAGCCCGTGCGGGTCGGTGCCACCGCGACCATCACCTCACCGGTCGTGCTCGGGTTCGATCATGAGAAGTGGCGGTTCCAGCCGACCACCCGCCTGACCGGTGAGAACGCCGAGGCGATCCAGCCGGCGAGCTTCTCCGACACCCGCACCGAGGCTCCCGAGGAGATCGGCGGGCAGGTCAGCCTCGCCAGCTTCAACGTCCTCAACTACTTCACCACCACCGGTGATCAGCTCGAGGGCTGCCAGTACTACGACGATCGCGAGGGCAACCACATCACCGTCCGCGGCGGCTGCGATGCCCGCGGCGCGGCGAACGCGGAGAGCCTCAAACGTCAGGAGACGAAGATCGTCACGGCGATCAACAAGCTCGACACCTCCGTCGTCTCCCTCATGGAGATCGAGAACTCGGCGGCCTTCGACGAGGACCGCGATGCCGCCCTGGCCACCCTGGTCGAGCGACTCAACGAGGCAGCCGGGTCCGAGAAGTGGGACTTCGTGCCCTCGCCCGCCGAGGTGCCTGCCGATGAGGACGTCATCCGCACCGCGCTGATCTATCAGCCCGCCGAGGTGGCCCCGCAGGAGGACTCGACGATCCTTGACGATGAGGACGCGTTCTCGAATGCGCGCGAACCTCTGTCACAGGCCTTCGTTCCGAAGGATGAGGCCGGTGAGGTCGAGGAGGAGAAGACCTTCGTCACTCTGTCGAACCACTTCAAGTCCAAGGGATCGGGCGAAGGCCCGGGCAATGAGGACAACGGCGACGGTCAGGGCGCCTCGAACGCCGACCGCGTCAAGCAGGCGAAGTCCCTTGTGAAGTTCGCCGGCGAGCAGCAGAAGGCCGCGGACAGCGACTATGTCTTCATGCTCGGCGACTTCAACTCGTACACGCAGGAGGACCCGATGCAGGTCTTCTACGAGGCCGGGTTCAAGGATGTCGCCGCGGAGAAGACCGAGAAGTCGACCTATGTGTATCAGAGTCGGACCGGCAGCCTCGACCATGTGCTCGCCCTCGACACCTCCGGCGGCCGGAGTCAGGCGACCGGCGCCGAGGCAGACCTGCCGACGAGCGCGTTCGACGCGATCACGGGTGCCGATGTGTGGAACATCAACTCGGTGGAGTCCCTCGCTCTCGAGTACAGCCGCTTCAACTACAACGTCGCCGATCTCTACGCTCCGGATCAGTTCCGGGCCTCGGATCATGACCCGGTGGTCGTCGGACTCTTCGACGACGACTCGGACGGCGGAGACGACGAAGGTTCGGAGAACGCTGGCGGCTCGGATGACGCCGACGGGGCCGAGGGGTCCGCGGATTCCGCGGGCTCGGACGACGCTGATGGCGTCGAAGCCGATGCCGATGGTGGGGATTCCGGCAGCAGCTCGGCCGGCAGCGGCTCCGATGCTGACAGTGCTGGCTCCGACGGTGGAGATTCCAGCGGCAGCAACGCTGACAGCGGCTCGTCCTCGTCCGACGGATCGTCTGCATCGAGCGACGGCTCCTCGGACAGTGAGGCCGGAGGAGATCTGCCCCGGACGGGCACCGATCCGACGATCATGATGGCGATCGCTGCAGGCCTCATCGCGATCGGCGCGACCGTCGTCCTCATCGTGCGCCGACGCCGCCTGAGCTGACCAGCAGGCCGGCTACCGGGCCTCGACGGCGACCTTTCCCTGCATGAGCACCCGCGCGGTGCGGAACAGGGAGGTCGCCGTCGCTGTCTTCTGCGACGAGTCCCAGACGGCCGAGGCCGTGACCACGCCCGAGGGAGTCCCCAGGCGCACCTCGGGGCCGGTCCAGTCCGGGTTGTTCCGTGTGATGATGGCCCGCACGTACGAATCGTCGCTCGGTATGAGCGCCGTCGCGGCCAGGCACATCGCCGCGGTTCCCGGCACCGCCCTGTGCGCCTGCCCCATCGAGATGACGCGGACGAGCAGGTGGACGTCGCCGGCTGGAAGCTCGGTGCCGTCGAGCAGCGCGCTCGGCCGCGGTTGGCTGACGACCGCGACCTTGGGCACAACCTGCGGCGCCGTCTCCGGGGTCTCGCACAGCCCCATGCGCACGGCGGCCTTGCACCGCAGCTCCTCGATGTGGCGCAGCGAATGGGCATTCGCGTCGATGGCCTCCGGAGATTCCGTGCCCTTGAGCGAGACCAATGTCGACGGCACGATGACCAGCGGCAGGGTCGCATCGACGAGTGTCGCTTCGAATCTCTGTCCGTCCACGTCGAAGTCATCGCGCGCCGCTCCCGTCGGCAGCAGCGCACCGGTTCGGCTGCCGGCAGGGTCGGGGTAGATGAGTTCGATCGGTGCACCTCGCCCGCTGACTCCGGGCAGTTCGAAGTCCCCCTCGACGGCCGCGCGCCCGTCGATGACGGTCAGCCCCACGTCGACGAGCTTGCCTGTGTTCGTATTGAACAGCCGGAACACGTGCCAGCCGTCGGAGGCCGAGAGCAATCCCGCCTCCAACGCGAAGGGAACGACACCCGAGGACAGATTTCCGCAGTTGCCCGAGTAGTCGACGACCGCCTCGGCGACGGCGACCTGCCCGAAGGTGTAGTCGAGGTCCACGCCCTCCCGCGCCGAGGCGGACACCACCATCACCTTCGACAGGGAGGAGATGCCGCCGCCCATCCCGTCGAGTTGCCGAGCGAAGGAGTCCGGTGACCCCATCGCCGAGGTGAAGACGGAGTCCCACGCGGACGTGTCCCCATCGTCGCCGAGCGGCGGCAGCGCGTCGGCACGGAAGAAGAGGCCTTTGCTTGTCCCGCCGCGCACGAAGGCGGCGTCGATCCAGCGAGTCATGATCCCACCCTAGCGAGCGGAGTTCACCGTCCGGCGGCGCTGACCGCCTTCGGCACGATCGCCATCGCTGCGAAGCCGAGCACGGCGACGACTGCGAAGAGGTAGAAGCCCCACGGGTAGGCGATGCCAGCGGTGACCAGGGTGCCGGTGATGAAGGGGCCGAGGATCGCGCCGAGGCGGCCGACGGCAGAGGCCATGCCGAGTGCCGAACCGCGGACCTGGGCGGGGTAGATCGCGGAGACGAAGGCATAGACGAGGACCTGGGCGGAGAACACGAAGACTCCGGTGATGAACACGGCGATGTTGAGCAGCACCTGGCTGGTCATCGGAATCGAGAGCGCGGCGAGGAACACGGCGGCGAGGATGAACCACATGAGCACGATCGGTTTCGTCCCGTGCTTGTCCGCCAGCCAACCGGCGAGGATGAGCCCGACCACGGCCCCGACGTTGAGGACGAAGAGCATGACGAGGGAGTCGGAGACCTCGTACCCGGCATCGGCCATGATCTTCGGCAGCCAGGTGTTGAGTCCGTAGACCAGCAGCAGGCCCATGAAGCTCGCCGCCCAGACGCCGATGGTCACGAGTGCGAAACGACCGACGAAGAGGCCGGCCAACCCGGTCTTCTCGGCGACTTCGGTGTTCGTTACCGCATCCACGGCCCCGGCCTCGGCCTTCGCCGGAGCACCGATCTCGGCCTGCCCGGCGGCCTTCGCGGCCTGCGCGTCGAGGAAGGCCTGGGATTCGGGGAGCTTCCACCACAGCAGGGGGACCATGAGCAGGCCGACGATGCCTCCGGCGGCGAAGAGCAGGTGCCAGTTGTGGGAGTAGAAGACCGCGAGCAGGGAGATCGCCACGGCACCTGCGTGGTAGCCGGTCATCGTCAGCGTCGTCGCCTTGCCGGTCTTGCCGGACTTGTTGTACTCGCTGATGTAGGCCAGGCAGCTGGGCATGACAGCGCCGAGGGCGAGGCCGGCGATGAAGCGGAAGATCGTGAACAGTGCGACGTTCGGGGCGAAGGCCACAAGCAGGGTGAAGATGCTGAAGACGAGCACGCAGATGATGATCGACCAGCGCCGCCCGAAGCGGTCGACGACCGGTCCGACGGCGGCCGCGCCGAGGCCGACGCCGACGAGGCTCATCGTCGCCACGAGCGTGGCGGCTTCAGGGGTGAATCCGATGGCGCCGGTGGCGATGAGTTCGGGGATCACCGCCCCGAGGACGACGAGGTCGAAGCCTTCGAGGGCGACGGCGAGCCAGCAGAGTACGGCAGGCCAGCGGGTGGTGGCCGCGCGTGCGGCGGTGGAAGCGGACATGGGTGTCTCCTCAGAAGGGGTACGGTGCGATCGTCGAGCGCATCGTGATCCATTGGGTCTCGGTGAAGGCCTCGATGTTCGCCTCGGCCCCGCCGAAGCGAGAGCCGTTGCCCGAGTCCTTCATGCCCCCGAAGGGCACGTTCGCCTCATCGGAGACGGTCTGTTCGTTGATGTGGACCTTGCCGGTGTCGATGAGGTCGGCGAGTTCGAGGGCCATGCCGACATCGCCGAGGATGCCCAGGGACAGCCCGTATTCGCTGGCGTTGACGAGTTCCGCGGCTTCTTCGAGGCTCGAGAATCGGCTCACCGGGGCGACAGGTCCGAAGATCTCCTGAGTCCAGGCAGGGTTCGAGGGGCTGAGATCGGCGAGCACGGTGGGCGGTACGAATGCTCCCTCGCCCACTCCCCCGGCGACGACGCGTGCCCCGTCGGCGGCTGCCTTGTCGATGATGTCACGGACGCGGGTGCGCTGGGTCTCATCGATGATCGGACCCAACGCGACCTCCTCGGCGGCGGGGTTCCCGACCGGCAGGTTCCGGGCACGCTCGGCCAACTGGTCGACATACTCCTCGTAGATCGATTCGTGGACGAGGTGACGGCCGGTGGTCATGCAGATCTGACCCTGATGCATCCAGGATCCGAAGGCCCCCGCCGAGGTGGCCGGACCGACCTCGGCCCCGGGCAGGACGACGAGTGCGTTGTTTCCACCGAGTTCGAGGTGGCAGCGTTTGAGCAGCCGTCCGGCGGCCTCTCCGACCTTGCGGCCCGCTGCGGTCGATCCGGTGAAGGAGATGACCGAGACTTCGGGAGCGGCGACGACGGCTTCGCCGGCGTCCCGGCCGCCGGGCAGGACCTGGAGGAGTCCTTCGGGCAGTCCCGCCTCGGCGAAGATCTTCGCCAGCGCCACTCCGCCGCAGACCGCGGTGCGTGGGTCGGGTTTGAGCAGGACCGCGTTGCCCAGGGCCAGCGCGGGGGCGACCGAGCGGATGGAGAGGATGAGCGGGAAGTTGAACGGGGCGATGACGGAGACCACGCCGGCGGGCACGCGGCGGGAGAAGGACCAGCGGGGTTCGTTCGAGGTCAGCACCTGCCCCTTGGGGTGGCTGGGCAGGGCGGAGGATTCAAAGCAGATCGCTTCGGCGCTGCTGACTTCGAGGCCGGCCTTGGCGGGGATGGCACCGGATTCGCGGACGATCCAGTCCGAGATCTCCTCGGCGTGTTCGGCCCACAGGGCTCCGGCCCGGCGCAGCACCGCGGCACGCTCGGCCGGGGTCTGCTTCACCCAGGCTTTCTGGGCTGCGGCGGCTCGGGTGGCGGCGGCGTTGACGTCGTCGGCGCTCGCGGCTCCGAGCCTGCCGAGGACGTTCCCTGTGGCGGGTTCGATCACCTCATAGGATTCGCCTTCGCCGGCGGTCCAGTCGCCGGTGAAGATCAACTCGTGCCAATCGGTGCCGAGGAAACTGTGCTCACTCATGATGATTCCTACTTCTTCTCGGGTCGGGTCTTCTCGGTGCTGATCTCGATGAGCATCGGCTCTCCGCGGTCGCGGGCACGCTCGGCCGCCTCGGCGAGCAGTCGCTCCAGTTCCTCTCGCGAGTCCGCATGCTCGGCGGACATTCCGTAGCCGCGGGCGATCGAGACGAAGTCGACCTCGCCGAGGTCGAGTCCGGGTGCCTTGTCCACGCCGAGCATTCCGGCGAACCAGTCGAGGGCACCGTAGGTGCCGTTGCGCAGCAGCACGATGACCACGCCGATGTTCTCCTCCACTGCGGTGCGCAGCGCAGAGATCGAGTAGTGGGCGGAGCCGTCGCCGATGATGGCGAGGACCGGACGGTCCGGGTCGGCCAGGGCCACGCCCAGCGAGGCGGGCAGTCCCCAGCCGAGGCCGCCCGAGGCCGGGAAGAAGTAGGAGCCGGGGTGGCGGAGGTCCATCTGCGACCAGAAGGCGGCGTTCGTCGAGGTCGATTCGACGACGAAGCGTGTGTCGGCGGGCATGGTCTCCCGCAGGCTCGCGAAGACCTCCTCCGGGTGGAGGAAGCCCTCCGTCGCCGAGGCGGTCGGGGGTTCGATCTGCGTGTGGGCCTCGCGTGGGGCGGGGTTCAGGCCAGCGGCCAGGGCGATGATCGTCTCGACGGGGTCGGCGATGAGCGCATCGCCGAAGGGAGCACGGGCCGCGGCGGCGGTGTCCTCACCGATCTGGATGAGTTCGGTGCTCGGCGGCAGATATTCGCCGGGCTGCCACTGGTGGTAGCGGAAGACCGGTGCGCCGATGACGAGGGCGAGGTCGTGGGCACCGAGGATCTCGCCGATCGGGGCGATGCCGGCGGGCAGGACGCCGCGGAAGTTCGGGTGCTGGTTGGGAAACGGTAGGCGGGGCAGGGACGGTGCCGCCCAGACCGGGAGGTCGTACGCCTCGGCGAGGGCGATCGAGGCCACCCATGCGCGTTCGTCGTCGACGTCGGGGCCGAGCACGAGGACGGGTGATTGCGCGGTGCGCAGCTTCTCGGTGAGTTCGGCGACGATCTCGGGGTCGACTCTCTGCGCCGGCCGCACAGTTCGGGAGAGTTGGTCGATCAGGCTCGCGGGCACCTCGACGTCCCAGTCGTCGTAGGGCACGGAGAGGTAGACGGGCCCGTGCTCGGCGGCGAAGACCGATTGGGAGAAGGCACGAGGGACGTCGGCGGCGGACAGCGGTTCGAGCGATTGGTGGACGAGCGGTTTGGCCAGGGCCGTGGCTTCGACGTTGGCGAGCATGACCTCGGGTCCGACCATGTCGCGGATCTGCTGGCCCGCGGTGATGACGAGCTTCGAGCGCGAGATCGTCGAGTTCGTCAGCGCGCCGAGACCGTTGCCTGTCCCAGAGGCGGCGTGGAGGTTGATCAAGGTCGGCCGGTCGGTGATCTGCGAATAGCCGTCGGCCATGGCGACGACGGTGGATTCGCCCAGGCCGAGGATGTAGCGGGCGGGCAGATCCTTGAGGAACGGGAGTTCGTTGGAGCCGGGGTTGCCGAACATCGTCGTCATGCCGTGGAAGGCCATGAGTTCGTGGACCGCCCGACGGACGGAGATCGCTGTCATTGGCTCCCGCTTCTTTGAGGTCGACCGTTTCCGGCACTGATCTTGCACGTGGTGGCCACGCCTTCTCGAAACAATAGTGATCGGGAACACGGTGTGCCATCGGTGATCCATTGATTGAGAAATCTCAGTGTCGGCGGCTACGATTGCGGCCATGGCGAACTCTCAATCGGGCGATTCGATGATCGATCGGCTGGTGCGTGTGCTCGGCTCGTTCGATCCCGAGCATCCGAGCCTGAGCACCGAGGAGATCGCCGACCGGGCACAGCTGCCGAAGTCCACGGCCTACCGGCTGATCTCCGATATGACGCGCCACGATCTGCTTCAGCGCGACCCGAGCGGTCGGATTCGCATCGGCGTGGGAATGTGGGAGTTATCGAACCGAGCTTCGGACGCGGTCGATCTCGCATCGGTGGCCAGGCCGCACATGACGGCCGTCCACGACTTCGTCGGGGAGAACACGCAACTGGGGATCCTGCGGGAACGCGAAGTCCTCATCATCGAGCGGATGTCGAAGCCGAGTGCGGTCATCCACCGCTCGAAGACCGCCGGGCGACTGCCGGCGCACGCGTCCTCCTGCGGGCTGGTGCTGCTCGCCCATGCGCCGAAGCATGTGCGGGAGGCCTATCTGCGGGGTCCGTTGGCGGCGATCACGGAGCGGACGACGACGGATCTGACCGAGCTGCGCAGGATGCTCGCGACGATTCGGACCTATCATTTCGCGGAGCTCGTCGGCCATATCGATGACGGCACGACCGGCATCGCCGTCCCCGTCTTCGACGGTTCGGGGCTGACGATCGCCGGCCTCGGGGTCGTCGTC
Source organism: Brevibacterium sp. GP-SGM9 (assembly GCF_047300845.1). Lineage (NCBI taxonomy): Bacteria > Bacillati > Actinomycetota > Actinomycetes > Micrococcales > Brevibacteriaceae > Brevibacterium > Brevibacterium sp. GP-SGM9. The sequence goes on from NZ_CP178563.1 coordinate 1,559,585, forward strand.
GACTCCGAGCACCACGTCGGGGTGCCGGCGATCATGCAGGCTCTGCGAACCGCCTCGGCGGGGATCACCCGCGATCTCGAGGCGCAGGGACGCACCGTGGTCTGAGAGTGCCGACGATCCGCCCTGGTGTCAGAGAGCCAACCCGACGAGGAGTGCGGCGACGGCGAGGAGAGGCAGAGTTCCCTGCTTGATCGCCGAGGCGCGCAGCTCGGGGCTCGAGAGCAGCAGGACGAGGGCGGCGGCGAGCATCGATCCGGTGCCGGTGAGCACGAGGGTGAGGCCGACCGCGGTCGAGCTCGTCGCAAAGACGATGATGCCGATGAATGCCGCGAGGGCGAGGAACAGGTTGTAGAAGCCCTGGTTGAAGGCTAGCGACTTCGTGGCCTCGGCTTCCTCTGCGGTGGTCCCGAAGGTGGCGCGCGACCGTGGGCTCGTCCACGCGATCGATTCCATGAAGAAGATGAATACGTGGAGGGCCGCAGCGAGGCCGGCGAGGATGAGTCCGATGACCGTCATGCGCGGGCCACGTATCTGGCTCGTCGCTTCTCGGCTTCGACCTCGCGGTTCTTCGGCGGGGCGTTCGTCACCAGCGCATCGAGCAGATGCTGAGTAACATGCGCGATCTCGTCGACGGCGGTGTCGAAGGCTTCCTGGTTGGCCTGGGACGGCTTCGTCGTGCCGGCGATCTTGCGCACGTACTGCAATGCCGCGGCATTGACTTCGTCCGAGGTGGCCTGGGGTTCGAAATTATGAAGGGTTCTGATGTTCCTGCACATGATCAAACGGTACCCCGCGGTCCTGACATGAGGTAGGGGGTGGCGCGGTGCGGCCGTCGATAGAATGACCGAGCACCCCTCAGCCTCACTCTCCTGGAGAACCATGACCGACGAACCGCAGCCTCAGGGCCTCCCCCTGTCGCCGAAGCAGATGGCGAGCGTCCGGTCCCTGCGGAATGACTTCTCACGTCTGCTCATGGAGCATCGCTTCGTCATCGATGAGCTGCTGACAAAGACCTCGATCCTGCGCGAAGAGTCCCTGCACACGCACAGCTACAATCCGATCGAACACATCACCTCACGGGTGAAGTCGCCGCGGAGCCTGCTCGAGAAGGTCAATCGGCGAGGACTGCCCCTCAACATCGATGTCATCCGGCAGTCCATCACCGACATCGCCGGAATCCGCATCACCTGCAGCTTCATCGCCGACACCTATCACGTGCTTGAGACACTCACCTCGCAGGACGATGTGCGAGTCGTGGAGATCAAGGACTACATCGCCCATCCCAAGCCGAACGGCTACAAGAGCCTGCATGCGATCCTCGAGGTGCCGATCTTCCTCAGCCAGGGTCGGACGCCGGTGATCTGCGAGGTTCAGATCCGCACCATCGCGATGGATTTCTGGGCGAGCCTCGAGCACAAGATCAACTACAAGTTCGCCGGCGAAGTTCCCGACCGGCTCCTCGAGGAGCTCACGCAGACCGCCGAGGTGGCCAGCCAGCTCGATCGTCGGATGGAGCAGCTCCATGCCGAAGTCCACGACGGTGAACCCGACGATCAGTCCGATGAGGACTTCGATGACGAGTCCCTGCGCATCCTGTGGGAGCTGAGCGCTCGCGAGAGCTGAGTCCTAGCGTGTTGTCGGTCTGAACCGACGGAACCAGGCGCCGGTGTTCGCCTCGTCGACTTCCGTAAGTTCCCAGTCGACGCGTCTGCCGCCGGGGACGTCGAAGATCCGTGTCCCGTCGCCGAGGAAGACCGGTACGACGAAGATCTGCAGCTCGTCGATGAGGTCGACCTCGAGGGCCTGCCGGGCGATGTCGGCACTGATGATCTGGATGTCCCGGTCTCCGGCGATGGACCGGGCACGGTCGACCGCCTCGGCGATGGAGCAGTTGAGGGCGGTCACGGAGGTGTCATCGGCCAATTCCTCGGGACGGTGGGTGAGGATGAACTCGGTGCCCGACCACGCTCCCCCGTAGGCTTCGGAGGTGAGTTCGTCACGGTCGGCAGCCTGGGCCTTGGCGGCGTCGTAGCCACGCCGGCCGGAGATGATGACGCCGACCTGGGAGGCCAGGTCCTCGACGGTTCCCTCGGCCAACGATCCGAGGCCGGACATCCAGGACATGTCGTGGTTCGGGCCGGTGATGAACCCGTCGAGTGATGCCGTGAATCCCCATGTGACTGGTGCCATCGCTCCCCCTCGAGCCTCAGTAGTTGCAGATTGCAACTGCAATGATTCAAGCATCACGCATCACGATGCGCAAGGCCCCGGCCGCACCGGGCTGTGAGCGAGGGAACCGATTCGGCCGGAATGGACCGAGCAATGATGGCGTTGTGCCTGATGAGGGCCGGAGAGTCCGACCCGAACTCGGACAGGAAGCAGGTCATCTCAATGTCAGATTTCACCGGCAAGGTCGCACTCGTCACCGGCGGCGGCTCGGGACTCGGCGAGGCCATCAGCAAGGATCTCGCAGCCAAGGGCGCGAAGGTCGTCGTCACGGACATCAACCTCGACGCCGCCGAGCGGGTCGTCGGCGAGATCGTCGGAAACGGCGGAACCGCCTCGGCGACCAAGCAGGACACGAGCAGCAAGGACGACTCGGAGAAGGTCGTGAAATTCGCGGTCGACACCTACGGCTCACTCAACTACGCGATCAACAATGCCGGCATCGGCGGCAAGCAGCTGCCGGTCGGAGAGACCGACCTCGACTCGTGGGACAAGGTCATCGACGTCAATCTCAACGGCGTCCTCTACGGCATGCGCTATCAGATCCCCGCCATGCTGGAAGCCGGAGCGTCGGAGTCGGCGATCGTCAACATGGCCTCCGTCCACGGTTCGGTCGCCGCGATCAACAACGGCGCCTACACCGCAGCCAAGCACGGCGTCGTCGGCATCACGAAGAACGCCGCCGCCGAATACGGCGCTCAGGGGCTGCGCATCAACGCCGTCGGCCCTGGCTACATCACGACTCCGCTGCTCGAATCGAGCCTCGACGCCGATACCCTTGAGGGTCTCAAGGCCAAGCACCCGCTGGGTCGCCTCGGCACCGCCGAGGAGGTCGCCAAGGTCGTGAGCTTCCTGCTCTCGGGTGACGCATCCTTCGTCACCGGCGCCTACTACCTCATCGACGGCGGCTACACCGCGGTGTGACGTCAGTCCACCGGCTCCCGATGTGCAGCGATATTGATGACGTTGCCATCGGGGTCACGGACGAAGAATCGTCGGACGCCCCACGGTTCCGTGGTGAGCGGATGGACGATGTCGAGCCCGCGCCCGACCGCCTCGGCGAAGGCGGCATCGACATCGTCGACCTTGATCGAGACGACAGGGCTCTCCGGGGCCGCCGCATCCTCAGTGACGAGTTGGACGTGGGCACCGGTCTCCGGTGAGGTGAAGCGGGCGACCCAACCGAGGTTGAACTCTTCGGTTCCGAGTCCGAGGAAGCCTTCGTAGAAGTCCCTGGCTCCCTCGAGGTCGGAAACATGGATGTCGGCAATGACCTCATGGACCTTCACTATTCTTCCTCTCACCACTGATCGTGGTCGAAAACCTGGCAGAACACACTCGTCATCGAGTCGCTGAAGAGGACGAAGACCACCTCGGCGATGGTCTCCCAGCGCCCACGCTCCCGGCCGTCGACGATGACCGCATGGGCCGCCTCGGCGACATCCCTCGCCGACCACCCATAGACTCCCCCGCCGATGGCAGGGAAGGCCACCGAGGTGGCGCCGAGCTCCTCGGCCAAGTTGAGGCTCGACTCGAAGCAGGATTCGAGCACCTCGGGATCCGCCTCACCCTGGTAACGGTTCGGTCCGACGGTATGGATGACCCACCTCGCCTCAAGGTCACCGGCCGAAGTTGCCGCCGCCTGACCTGCGGGAAGACCGCGCGGATGGCTCGTGCGCCGGACCTCGCGGCACGCCTCGAGCAGTGTGGGCCCTGCCGCGCGGTGGATCGCCCCGTCGACGCCGCCTCCGCCGAGCAGACTCGAATTCGCGGCATTGACGATCGCGTCCACGACCGCCTCGGTGATGTCTCCCTCGAGTACCGTGATCTTCATGGTGCGAGTCTAGTCAGCGGAAGTCGGCTCTAACAGGGGTGGTGCGTTCGACCTCAGTAAGTCCGACCGGACGTACTCCGGGATTGAGAAGGGAAGGGGAAACATGTGCCGACTGCTCGGCTACACCTCCCCCACATCGCCGAGCGCGGCGGACCTCATCGGTGCCGATGAGGGCCGGCAGTGGCAGAATCTGGGGCGGCTCCATGCGGATGGATGGGGCACGGCGTGGATCGATGACGACCCCACCGGCACCGAGGTGGTCCAGCGGTTCCGCACGCCCCATGAAGGTGCCGATAATCCGCGGTTGACCGAGGCTCTCGACGCCGATGCCAGCACCGGGCGGACCGCTCACCTGCGGATTGTGACGACAGGGATGGCCGATCTCGAAGAGAACACTCACCCGTTTCTCGCCTCGGACATCGCGCTGGCCCACAACGGCTCGGTCCACCCCGTCGAGCGGCTGCGTGAGTATGTGACGACCGCCGAGGTCGAGCGTATCGGCGGGACGACGGACAGCGCGATCATCTTCGCGCTGATTCTGCGCAGGATGGACGAGGGCGAGAATCTCTTCGATGCGACTGTGGCGACGGTGCGGATGCTGCGCACCGACTTCGACCACCCGGGGATCAACCTGCTCGTCCTCTCGCCCGAGGAGATGATCGTCGTCCACGCGACGGCGGGCACGCCGATTCCCTATCTCGACGGAGACCTGCCGCCCGACCATCATGATCACTACTACCGGATGAGCTGGCAGCGCTTCGACGACGGCGCGACGATCGTCTCGTCCTCGGGCCTCGAGCACAGAGGGTGGAGTCTCATCGAGCAGAACACCGCGATGCGGCTGACCGTGGCCGATGGGGCGGAGAATGTGGTGCGGGTGTGAGACTCAGGCCTTCTGGACGGTGATCGTCCAGCTCGCGTCGGTGACCCGGTCGAAGTGCGTGACGGGATAGCCGTTCTCGGCCGCCCACTGCGGGATCGCCTCGGTGGCCTGGGTGCAGTCGAAGTTGATGACGAGTTCATCGCCGATCTCGAGGCCGCTGATCGCGTCCTTCGCCTCAACGAGGGGGAACGGGCAGACGAGTCCGTCGGTTTCGAGTACCTGCTTCACGCTGACCTGCTTTCTGTCGTCGGCACCGCGGCCGCCGACTGCTTGGGTTTGATGGTGGCCTTCGCGGCAACACCGGCGCCGACGATCATGAACAGCGTCGCCACCCAGCCCTGATACTCGAACTGAGCGGTCGAGACCATGGCGTTGCCGACGGTGCAGCCGCCGGCGATGGCCGCGCCCACTCCCATGCCGATGCCGCCGAGGATCGACTTGATGATGGTGGCCTGATCGCGCACACGGATTCGGAACTCGCCGGAGGCCTTTGCCGCGATGAAGGAGCCGACGAGGATGCCGATGACGAGCATGACGCCCCAGTCGATGAGCTCGGTGTCCCCGGTGGCGAGGTACCCGGTGAGATTCGCCGAGGGTGTCGTGATTCCCAGCCCGGAGTTGCGTCCCGTGGCCGCCGAGAGAGGCCAGGCGATCGTGGCGATGATGCCGATGACGACCGCAGTGGCGAAGGGGTTCCACCACCTCTCGGTGAGCAGGTGGGCCACAGTCCCTTCTTCCGCGGCGGCAGGGTCGCCAGCGGAGCCTTGAGCTTACGCTGGTGGTGGACGGTCACCCAGATCGCCACGGCCGAGATGATGACGACGAAGACCCACGGACTCAGCCCCGTGCTCGCCTGCACGCTTCCGCTCTCGAGGGTGATTCCGCGAATCCCCTCGGTGAATCCGGCGGCAGGGCCGAGCTTCATCACTGCCGAGAACAGGGCGTAGAAGATGAGGGCGAACCAGCTGCCGACTAGCCCCTCACCGGCACGGTAGTAGGTGCCGGTCGCGCATCCGCCGGCGAGCACCATCGCGAATCCGAAGATCAGGCCGCCGACGATCGAGGCGAGCCATGGGAAGGGCGAGGCCTCAAGAGTGATGACGCCGAAGCTGTTGAACAGGAACAGACCGATCGAATGCACAGCGATGAGCACGATGAGCGCGGAGAACCAGCGCGTGTTCCCGGTCAGCGTGAGATCGCGGAAGGCTCCCGTGACACAGAAACGCCCTCTCTGGAACACGAATCCGAGGACCAGTCCGACGAGAAGTCCGGTGAAAATCATGAATCTGCTCTCTGTAGTTGAGGGGTACCGAGCGATGGCAACAGCCATCCATATTGCTCAACAATTTCATGACCGTCAAGGAGGCATCGACCACTCCACATAGCCTCATGTGACTCAGGTCTCACGAAAAGTATCTTGACGTCAAGATACTTTAATCGGCATAATTAGGGATACCTAACCTAACTAGGAGAGGCACGATGAAAGACATTCAGACATCTGACACCCAGACACTCACCGACGTTCAGGCACTTGCCGAATTCGTCGACAAGGCCTCGCTGGACATGCTCAGCGAACAGGCACTCGAACAGCTGAAGATCCGCGTTCTCGACACGATCGGCGTCGCCATCGGCGCCCTCGATGCCGAACCGCTCAAGGAGATCAGGGCACTCATCGAAGATCTCGATGCCGGCCAGGGAGCCACGCTGATCGGCGGCGGACACGCCAGCCCGGACCACGCTGCCTTCTACAACTCGGCCCTGAGCAGGTATCTCGACTTCATGGATGCCTACCTCGCCAAGGGCGAGACCAACCACCCCTCGGACAATATGGGCGCAGTCCTCGCCGCGGCCGAGCACGCAGACGCGTCGGGGAAGGACTTCCTCACGGCCTTCGCCGTCGCCTACCAGATCCACGCCCGCCTCTCGGACGTTGCCCCGGTTCGTGACCTGGGCTTCGACCACACGACGCAGGGTGCGTTCGCTGCGGGCGCCGCCTCGGCGAAGGCACTGGGACTCAACGCCGAGCAGATCGCTCATGCGGCCGCCATGGCCGGGACCGCGAACGTCGCCCTGCGGGTGACGCGCACCGGGAGCTTGAGCCATTGGAAGGGCCTGGCCTACCCGCACGTGTCGAAGGAGGGAGTCTTCGACGCCCTGCTCGCCGCGCACGGCATCACCGGCCCCGCCCAGGTCTTCGAGGGCAACAAGGGCTTCAAGGCCCTGGCCGGGGACTTCGATCTCGATTGGTCAGCCGAGGATCTGGAGAAGGTCACCGGCACGATCATCAAGAAGCACAACGCCGAGATCCACTCCCAGTCCGCACTCGATGCCGCCCAAGACATCCGCAGTCAGGAGGGATTCCGCGCCGACGCCATCGCCAGTGTGGAACTGACGACCTTCGACGTCGCCTACTCGATCATCGGCGGCGGCGAAGAGGGTGACAAGCGCTCCATCCGGACCAAGGAGGAAGCCGACCACTCACTGCCGTGGATGGTCGCCGTCGTCCTCCTCGACGGGGAGCTCAACCCGGCGCAGTACGAGCCCGAGCGCATCATCGACGATGATGTGCAGGACCTCATGCGCAAGGTCACGATCACTCCCTCCAAGGAGTTCAGCGACCGGTTCCCCGAGCACATGTGCGCCGACCTCGTCGTCACTCTCGGCGACGGCAAGCAGTTCCGGGCGAGCACCGACGACTACGAGGGCTTCACCACCCACCCGCTCGACTGGGCGGGCGCAAGGAAGAAGTTCGACGCGCTGACCTCCCCATTCGCCGAGGCGGGGCTGCGTGACGAGATCGCCGACCTCGTCCACGACCTCGAGAATCACCGAATCAAAGAGCTCACCGCCGTCCTCGCGCAAGTTCCCCTCGCGCGCAGCTGACCAAGCCTCCCCTGCCGGAGACCCCGGCACCCCGCCGACACAGTGTCGGCACCTGAAGAAGGGAAACACAATGTCGAACGCCATCGATTTCGATGTGTCCATGAATTTCGTCCCCCGCGCCTGGCGCCCGGCCAAGCCCCGCACGATCGGGATGACCGAGATCCGCGCCCCGTACTACTCGACCTTCGGCACCCGCCACCTCCAGGACGTCTTCGACGTCGCCGGTCAGTGGGTCGACGGCATCAAGTGGGCGGGCGGATCCTTCTCCCTCGTCCCCGCCGAGCAGGTCAAGGCGATGAGCGACATCGCCCATGACAACGGCTCGTACGTCTCCTCCGGTGGCTGGATCGAGACCGTGCTGCGCTACGGCGATGACGCGGTCGACCAGTACCTCAAGGAGGCCAAGGAGGTCGGCTTCGACGTCATCGAGATCTCGACCGGCTTCATCATGCTGCCGACCTCGGGCCTGGAGCGTCTGGTGGAGAAGGTCGTCAAGACCGGGCTCAAGGCCAAGCCGGAACTGGGCATCCAGATCGGCTCCGGCGGCGATTCCGGTGAGGCCGAGCTGGCTGCCGAGTCCGCCAAGGACATCGGTGACCTCGTCGATCGCGGACAGCGGGCCCTGGATGCCGGAGCCTCGATCATCATGATCGAGTCCGAAGGCATCACGGAGAACGTCGATGAGTGGAACACCGCTGCGGCGGCGTCGATCATCAACGGCCTGGGCCTCGAGAACGTCATGTTCGAAGCCGCGGACGGGCCAGTCTTCGAGTGGTACATCAAGAACTACGGCAACGAATGCAACCTGTTCGTCGACCACTCGCAGATCCTCCAGCTCGAGGGACTGCGCCAGAACATCTGGGGCAACAAGTCCACCTGGGGACGCGTGATCAACCCGGCTCCGGCGAAGTGAGGTAGCAGACGACGCTGGTGGAGAGCTCGGGCTGCACGGTCTAGAAGGCGCCCCGAGCTCTCCTCATTGTCTATGATCCCAATCGCCCGTATCCGCGAACAGTCGCTCTCACCGGAGCCCGCCGTAACGGCTCACGTGAGGTTGCGGCAATTTCCACCGAGTCCGGCAAGCAGCCCGGCGTTGCTCGCAACGGAGGCTGGCACCGATAGCCACCCGCTTGCGTGTTTGACTTGGAAAGCAATCTCCAGTTCCGATCCGAGTCCCAGCAATCCGCCGAGGAGGTTGGTGGGGACGGCTGTCGTGTATGAACCGTCGCCATTCGACGTGGTGTTCGAAGCAAGGCTGAACCCGGTGATAGGTGCCAGAACAGATCCGAGCCCACTGGTCGATGCAGTCACGACGATGTCGCCGAGTTGATAGCCTGCAGGCGGTTTCCAGAAGATCCGAACGCGAGCACCGACGCCGAGCACCCCAGGTTGGAACACGCAGGTCTTCGTCAATAACGGTGCGGGCACTGTTCCTGCTTGAAACGTCCCCCGGCTAGTCTCGGAATCGGTCCAGCCGGCGAGTGTTCCGTTGACTGCCGCAGGCCCGAGGACGAGGGCCAGGAAAGCGACTGAGGCGAGAACGGCTCGGCTTCTTATCCACCATGGCTTGGAGCGACGGATAGCTGTCATGACGACACCTTCCCGCGCTTCGTTCGCGTAACAACTGCCGAGCCGATCGCGATGAGCACGAACGCCGCGAGCAGGAACCACAGCCAGCCCTCGACACCGGTCCGCGGGAGGTCGCCGCCCCCACCGGGTTGATCCGGCCCCGGATCACCAGGACCGGCTGAGATCTCTTCGCCGTGACCGATCGCGGTGAGACGCACGCCGCTTGTCAGCCCGGCAACATCTCCCCCGTCAGCATTCGAGGCAAGAGTGACCGTCACCTGAATCCTCTGCTCCTCGTCACTGGTCATCTCCAACAACGAACGATTGCCGTTCGGGGCCTGCCCGAGATCGGCGATCGGAATGTCGGCGAGCAGAGGACGTGTCCCGCTCGGGCACTCCTGCGAGGCAGCCGTCCGCGGACAGGTGCGCACATCGACCAGCAGCGCCGAGGCTATCGGCTCCGACAACTGCCCGGCTCCGATTTCGAGTTTCACCGTGCCTTCGTCCGGCGCATCGGTCCACACGTCGACCGACCAGTTCGCCGAGGCGCCCGGACTGAGATTGCGCATCTGCGCTTCGTCGCCGAAGGTCTCCATTCTCAGATATTGGCCGTGGACCTCATTGGACGTCGCTTGCTGTGATTCGGCGGCGATCACACCGCTTGGGGCGAAGAGTTCTCCGCCAAGGAACATCGCCGCGATGATCGGCGTCGCTACCGCGTACTTCGGGGAACGGGCGGGTGTGCGAAGGGCTTCCACTTCGGAGCGCCGGTCATCAGTTGGGCCCTCAGGCGACTCTTCCTCATCTGTTCGGCGCGGCCAAAAGGCCCAGACGACGAGCAGGCTGGCTGCGATGGTGATGCCGCCGAGCAGGAAGGGATTGCGCCAGGACTGGATGATCGGTGCGACACCCGGAATCGAGAACATCACCTTCCGCACGGACTCCGCAGTGTAAGGCTCGGGATCCTTCACATCATTGGCGTCGCCCTGCATCTCGAAGGTCACCGGACCTGAGGACTCGTCCGGATTGTCGATGACGATCACTCGGTGTGTGACCGGCAACGTATCCTCACCGCGATCGACCGTGACGACGTCACCGACCTCCATCTCGGTCGCCGGGATCTCGCGGACGAAGGCGATCGATCCTGCCGGGATCGTCGGACCCATTGAACCGGTCTTGAACATCATGATCGAGATGTTGAAGATGAAGCTGAGAATGACCAGAACGATGCAGACCACCCCGAGGACGGCGAGGACGTTGAGCAGAGCGGCGCCGAGCCAGGCGCCGACTCGGCCCCGTTTCGCGGTGCCCTGTCGTGGATTCATCATCCGCCCTGAACAGACGTGGCTTTCCACGTCCACGTATGGTCGGCCGTTGAGCCCTGCGCGTCGTTGGGTGTGGTGTCGGGGAGGGCGACCTCGAAGCAGTACGCCTGAACCGATGCCGCGGCGGAGCTCAGGGACTGCGTCGAACCCGATTCGACTCCGGTTTTGAGTGGGATCCGCGACGCCCCGCCGAGAACGTACTGGGGTGAGCCCGTGAATGAAGCCTCACCGCATGTGAAACCGTTCATACCGCCGACCGTTGTCGCCTGAGTGACTGCGCGGTATGCGAGGCTGTTTCCGATACCGGTCCCAGGACTGCCGATGCCGCCACCGGACACCTTGACGTCGCCCTTCATCGTCGTGTTCGACGTCGTCTTCACGAACACCTTCGCATAGACCTTCGACCCGGGATACATATTCCCGGCGTTGAAGACCATCGAAGGGTTGCTCGTCCACGCCGTCCCGTCGACCGAGAGCTCGATGTTGAATCGCCCCGCCGCGAACGACCCGTTCGCCGTCTCCGTGTCGGTCCACGCGGCGACGGTGGCGGTCGCACCCACCCCGAACACCAATCCGCCGGCCAAGATCGCCTTGATCCGGCGGTTGCGCAGGCGTTTCCGGTTCTCTCGGATCCGGCGTCTACTCGCCGGGCGGGCCGACCTGTCGACCCGCCTCGACGAGAGGATGTCGCGCAGCGACGCGAGGAGATTGCGCATGGAACTCCCGCCGGACTACTCGGCCGAGGTCGCTGTGAACTGCCACTGGGCAGTCGCGGCGTCGCCCTCGGCGAGGTCATCACCCGCGGTGACGGTGAAGCACAGTGTGACTGGTGCGCCTGCAGCGCCGTCGGCTCCGGCCGCGAGGTTGAAGCCCTGCTTGCCCGTCGTCGCAGTGAGCGCGGTGCCGGAAGGCACGATCTGTGTGCCGGTCGCACCGACCTCGCAGGCGCCTGCATTGGCAACCTGAACGATCCCGTAGGTCAGGTTGGAAGCGTTGTTTCCCGTTCCAGCCGCGCTGGTGAGATCGACGGTCGCGTCATAGGTGGTCGCCTCGTCCAAACGCAGGACGAATGGCGCGGCCACCGCGTCGCCGGGTGACAGGTTGTCACTGGCCGGAAGTTCAAAGCTCAGAGAGGCTGCGCCGTCGGAACTCGTGTGGTCGCTGAAACTGTCTTCAGCTCCCGTCGTGCTGCCTTCGACGTTGAAGTCGCCGGCGCCGAAGACACCTTCGGCCCATTCCTGATCGGTCCATGCCGCGAGCGTGACTGCAGCTCCGACACCGAGGACGATGCCACCGGCGAGGATGGCCTTGAACTTGCGAGAGCGGGTGGATGGTTTCGCCACGATGGACTCCTTGATGCGGACGCGGGTGCGTGAGAGGCGGAAGTGATGACTCAATAATGACCGGTGAATTACTTTGATAACACTTTTATTCACCACGGACGTCTTTTGTTCCCAAAATGTTATATATCCGGCGCGGAGCGTCAACCCGCAGACCCGGCGCCGTCCGAACCTGATCCCCTCTACCCGAAGCGCTGATCCCATTCAATGAAAACTGCCTCGCCTCGTGTCAGTGACCAGGCGCACACTGTGAAGACAGACAAGGCAAGGAGGCAACGGTGCCGGAATTTCAGACAGACGTGGCGATCGTGGGGGCAGGCCCGGCCGGGCTCATGCTCGCCCATCTGCTCCACATCGCGGGCATCGATTCCGTCGTCATCGACAACCGCAGCCACGACGAGATCGCGCACACCCACCGCGCCGGCATCCTCGAGGCCGGCTCCGTGCGCATGCTCGAATCCGCAGGCATCGAGTCACGCGTCCACACCGAAGGCCACCGCCACGACGGCATCGACATCCGCGTCAACGGCATCAGCCACTCCTTCGACTTCCCCGAACTCGTCGGCGACTCCGTCTGGCTCTACCCGCAGAACGAGATCTTCGTCGACCTCGCCGCGGCCAGGGCCCACACCGGCCGGCCCACCTTCTACTCGGTCACCGACACCCGCCTCGGCGATGTCGAATCCGAGCGCCCCTGGGTCAGCGCGACCACCGAGGGCGGCGAGGATCTCCAGATCAGCGCCCGCTACGTCGTCGGCGCCGACGGCTCCCGCGGCCCCTGCCGCTCGATGATCCCCGACGACACCCGGCAGCGCTTCTTCCATGAATACCCCTTCGCCTGGTTCGGGATCCTCTGCGAAGCCCCACCCAGCCACGAAGTCCTCATCTACTCCCGCTCCGAACGCGGTTTCGCGCTCATCTCCCAGCGCAGCGCGAATGTCCAGCGCATGTACTTCCAGACTTCCCCCGACACCGAGGTGGCCGACTGGTCCGATGACCGCATCTGGTCCGAGCTCCAATCCAGGGTGGATGGTCCCGACGGATTCCAGCTCAAGACCGGACCGATCATCGACAAGACGGTCCTGCCCTTCCGCTCGGCCGTGACCGAACCGATGCAGCACGGTTCCCTGTTCCTCGCCGGCGACAGCGCCCACACCGTGCCCCCGACCGGCGCGAAGGGCCTCAACCTCGCCTTCGCCGACGTCTCCGTGCTCGCCCCGGCCCTGATCGCAGCCTTCAGGGACTCCGACGCCGAGGCGCTGGCCGGGTACTCGCAGATCGCGACGAAACGCGTGTGGAAGGCCCAGAACTTCTCTTACCAGATGACACGGATGCTGCACACCGATCCTGGCGCGGATGCCTTCGAAACGAAGCGCAGCCTCGGCGAGCTGGGATCCATCCTCGATTCCGACCACGGTCGCCGCTACCTCGCCGAATGCTATACGGGCTGGCCCCGTGGCTGAGCCGCCCGCGAAGCGCCCCACAGAATGCACACACGTACACACCGTCAGAGAGGGACGACAATGAGTGAACAGCAGCTCACCGAACCCGATGCGGTCGACGAGACGTTCCCGTCCTCGACCGTCATCACCGAACCTGTGAAGGGACCGGACGACGCCGCCGAATCCCAGGCCACGCTCTCGGCCGAGATCAAGCAGATCGAAGCCGAGCACAAGGCAGCCGTCACGGCCGGCACTCCCGCAGAGACGCAGCCGCGCCTGAACTACCCGCCCTACCGCTCCTCCCTGCTGCGTCACCCGACGAAGGACCCCCGCCACACCGACCCCGAGACGATCGAACTCTTCTCCCCCGCCTTCGGCCACCGGGACATCGGGACCCTCGAATCGGACCTGACGATCCAGGCCGGCGGCGAACCGATCGGCGAGCGCATCCGCGTCACCGGCCGCGTCCTCGACGGCAACGGCCGACCTGTGCGCAACCAACTCGTCGAGATCTGGCAGGCGAACTCCGCCGGACGTTACATCCACAAACGCGATCAGCACCCGGCCCCGATCGACCCGAACTTCACCGGAGTGGGACGGACCCTGACCGGCGATGACGGTTCGTATTCGTTCACGACGATCAAGCCGGGTCCGTATCCGTGGAAGAACCACCACAACGCCTGGCGCCCGGCCCACATCCACTTCTCGCTCTTCGGCACCGAGTTCACCCAGCGGATGATCACCCAGATGTACTTCCCCAGCGACCCCCTGTTCGCACTCGACCCGATCTACCAGTCGATCACCGACCAGAAGGCTCGCGACCGCCTGGTCGCGACCTACAACCACGACATCACCGAACACGAATTCCTCATGGGCTACAACTGGGACATCGTGCTCACCGGAGCGAACCGCACCTGGATGGAAGAGGACGACGATGACTGAGCAGACCACCACCCCCGATCTCACCCCGACACCGGGTCAGACCGTCGGCCCGTTCTACGGCTACGCCCTGCCCTATGAGCACGACAGCGAACTCGTCCCACCGGGATCGGCGAATGCCGTGCGCCTGCACGGAGTCGTCTACGACGGCGCCGGAGCCGTGGTACCCGATGCGATCCTCGAGATCTGGCAGCCCGACGAGACCGGCGAGGTGCCCCGAGCGACAGGCTCCCTGCGCCGCAACGGCTTCACCTTCACCGGCTTCGGCCGGGCCGCGGTCGACCCCGAGGGCGCCTTCAGCTTCTCCACTCTCAATCCCGGACCCACCGAGGCGGGCAAGGCCCCCTTCATCAGCGTCGTGATCTTCGCCCGCGGCCTCCTCAACAGGCTCTTCACCAGGATCTACCTGCCCGAGGACACCGAGGCGCTGGCTGCAGATCCGCTGCTGTCATCCTTGGAGCCCGAGGAGCGCGGACGCCTCATCGCCAGCCGAGAGGCTGACGGATCACTGCGTTTCGACATACGGTTGCAGGGTGAGCAGGAAACACCCTTCCTCCGCTTCCCCGGACACGAGGACTGAGCCGCCGCCGACAGTGAGGACACACATGACCGAGAACGCCCCGCACACCCGCTTCCTCTTCGCCCCCGGCGATCTGCGCGGGGCCGAGGCCATCGACGATGTCGCCCTCGTGTCCGCGATCGGCAATGTCGAATCCGCGTGGGTCGAGGCGCAGGCACGCGTCGGGCTGATCTCCTCGGACATCCGCGCCGAGGCGACCGCCGGCATCGAAGCCGCGATCCGCACCCTGCAGGACAACCCCGGCGAGCTCGAGACCCTGGGCGAGAACGCTGAGGCAGGGGGCAACCCGGTCATTCCGTTCCTCGCCCACGTCCGCACCGGACTCGGCCCCGAGGCCGCTCGCGCCCTGCACCGGGGGCTGACCAGCCAGGACGTGATGGATTCGGCTCTCGGACTCCTCGTCTGGCGAGTCGTCCGGCAGATGCAGGCCCGCCTCGAGGTCATCGCCGAGACCCTCGTCTCACTCTCTGACGCCCAGGCGAGCACGCTGTGCCTGGCCCGTACCCTGACCCAACCGGCGCTGCCGACGACCTTCGGACTCAAGGCGGCGACCTGGGCCGCCGAAGTCCACGAGGTCAAGACCGAAGCCCCCTTCGTCGACTATGTGCAGGTCGGCGGGGCGGCCGGAACTCGGGCGGCGATCCGCCAGATGGCCGGGGACTCTACGGACTCCCTGCTGCGGGAGTTCCACGTCCAGCTCCGCGGCCCCGATGCGGCCATCACCCACGTCCCCGTGCCCTGGCACACCGACCGGGTCCGCATCCTCAACTGGGGCTCCCACCTGGCCCAGTGCGTGACCGTCGGAGCCTCGATCGCCCGCGACGTCCTCATCGGTGTCCGCCCCGAGATCGGGGAGCTGGCACTGGCCTCGACCGGCGGATCCTCGGCGATGCCGCACAAATCGAACCCCACCTCGGCGGTGCTGCTCCATCGCAACGGCATGCGCGTCCCGGGCGCCCTGTCGACCCTGACCACGGCCGCGGCCGAAGCCGTCGAGGAACGCTCCGACGGGGCCTGGCATGCGGAATGGCCGGCCCTGTCCGAGCTGATGACCCTGGCCATCTCCTCCCTCATCATCCTCGACGAGATGATCGAGGGCCTGAGCGTCAGCCCCGAAGCGATGCGCGCCAACCTCGAGGCGGCCAGCCCCGGGATCTACGGCGAGAAACTCAACATCGTCTTCGGCGACCGGCTGACCAAGGAGCAGCGGACCGCGATCCTCGCCCCGGGAGCCGATCCGCTCACCGAGCTGCGATCGGCCCTCGGCGACGAACCGGGACTCGAAGATTTCTTCACCGCGGAGTCGAGCCTCGGCGACGCCGAGGACATCCGCCGCAGCATCCTCGCCGCCATCGATGAGACCGGCCAGCCGGAACCCGACCTGCCCTATTTCGACTGATCGACAGACCCAGCAGACTCAGAAAGAGACTTTCGTGGACCTCACCGCCTCCGTACTCGCCGCCCCGACGATCCCCTCCGCCGAGGCCCGCGCCCTCATCGTCCTCCCTTCGCTCGGCACCTCCGCGGCGGCCCTGTGGCAGCAGACCGCCAGCGCGCTGTCGGAACTGAGCCCGGAGACGACGGTCATCGGCGTCGACCTGCCGGGCCACGGCCGCTCGCCCCACGTCCCCTCGGGGACGTCAGAGGTCCCGCGGTGGTCGATGACGGACCTCGCCGAGGCGGTGCTGGCCACCCTCGACCGTGTCCTGCCCGACGCCGTGGACCCCGGCACCCCGGTCGATCTGGCCGGAGATTCCATCGGCGGGGCCATCGCCCTGCAGCTGGCCCTCGACCATCCCGAGCGGTTCGGCCGCGTCGCCGTCTTCTGCACGGGCGCGAAGATCGGCGAGGCCTCCGCCTGGGTCGAACGAGCCGAGACGGTGGCGACCTCGGGGACGCCGACGCAGATCATCGGCTCCGCCCAACGATGGTTCGGCGAAGGGTTCATGGACCGCGAACCCGAAGCCTCGGCCGCGCTGCTCCATTCGCTCCAGGACGCCGACCGCTTCTCCTACGCCGGACTCTGCCACGCCCTGGCCGGCTTCGATGTCCGTGAGCGCCTGTCGGAGATCTCGCTGCCGCTGCTCGCCGTCGCCGGTTCCGAAGACCAACCCACCCCGCCGACGAAGCTCGTCGAGATCGCCAACGGCGTGCCCGGCGCCCTGCTCGAGGTCATCGAGGGCGCCGCCCACCTGGTGCCCGCCGAGGCACCCGACGTGGTCGCCGGACTGCTCAGTGACTTCCTCGCCGGGAAGGCCGGGAACGGCGGAACGACCGGTGCGATCGGGGACCCGGCGGCCTCCTCGGCGAACCTGCCCACCGCATCGGGACCGCGCGAAGCCAGCCGGGACGAGGTGCGGGAAGCGGGCATGAGCGTGCGCCGGGAGGTCCTCTCCGGCGCCCACGTCGACCGCGCGAACGCGAAGATCGACGACTTCACCGCCGACTTCCAAGACCTCATCACCCGCTATGCCTGGGGTGAGATCTGGACACGACCCGGACTCGACCGGCGCATGCGCTCGGCCATCACACTCACGGCGATGATCGCCGGCGGCCACGAAGCCGAGCTCGCGATGCACGTCAAGGCAGCACTGCGCAACGGCCTGAGCCGCGAAGAGATCAAGGAGGTGCTGCTGCAGTCGGCCATCTACTGCTCGGTGCCGAGTGCGAACACCGCGTTCTCGGTGGCCTCGCAGGCACTGGCCGAGGTCGATGCGGAGGGCTGAGGGCCCTGTTCGAATCGTCACATTGTGACCATCGGGCTTTCGGCCCGTGACCATGGGCAATAGGCTGGTGCGGTTGCGGTGCGCCGAGCGAGAGCTGCCGTGCCGCCGATCTCCCTGACCAACCCATCCCAGCGAAGGACCCTCATGAGCGACGCTCCAGTGCCACGTCGAGTCTACAAATTCGCTGTCTTCGCCCTGGCCATCGGTGCATTCGCGATCGGCGTCACCGAATTCGCGACGATGGGTCTGCTCCCGCACATCGCCCGGGAGCTGGGCATCACGGTGCCGCAGGCCGGGCATGCGGTCTCTTTCTACGCGATCGGCGTCGTC
This sequence comes from Brevibacterium sp. GP-SGM9, assembly GCF_047300845.1. Classification (NCBI taxonomy): domain Bacteria; kingdom Bacillati; phylum Actinomycetota; class Actinomycetes; order Micrococcales; family Brevibacteriaceae; genus Brevibacterium; species Brevibacterium sp. GP-SGM9. The sequence continues at coordinate 1,577,662 of NZ_CP178563.1, forward strand.
ATCGGCGCCCCGCTGATCACCACGATCGCCGCGCACATGGATCGCAAGATCCTGCTGCTGTGCCTCATGGGTCTCTTCGCGCTCGGCAACTTCGCCTCGATGCTCGCCCCCGACGCCACCCTGTTCAACATCGCCCGCTTCGTCTCCGGCCTGCCCCACGGCGCCTACCTGGGCATCGGGGCGATCGTCGCCTCCTCCCTGGTTCCGGCCAATCGCCGCGGCCGGGCCATGTCGAGGGTCATGCTCGGCCTGACGATCGCGAACATCTTCGGAGTTCCCTTCGCCGCGGCCTTGGGCAACATGCTCGGCTGGCGCAGCGCCTACGCCCTGGTCGCGGCCCTGGGCATCCTCACCGTCATCATGGTCGCCATCGCCGTGCCCCGGGTGAAGCTCGGCCAGGCACCCTCGGCCCGCGGCGAGCTCAAGGCACTCGCCCGCCCGCAGATCATCCTCACCCTGCTGGCCGGATCGGTCGGCTTCGGCGGCATGTTCGCCGTCTACACCTACGTCACCCCGACGATGACCGACCTCGCCGGCGTCCCCGAGACGGCCATCCCCTGGGTGCTCGCGGTCTACGGCCTCGGCATGACCGCCGGTTCGCTGATCGCCGGTCCGCTGGTCGACAAGTCCATCGAGCGCTCGGGGATCGGCGGCATGATCCTCTCCGCCCTCGTGCTCGCGACCTTCGGCGCGTTCACCCACATCGCGGCGATCGCGATCATCGCCCTCTTCCTCATCGGCATCGCCGGATCGATGATCACCACGGCCCTGCAGATGCGACTGCTCCGCGAATCCACGGATGCGCCGAGCCTGTCGGCGGCGATGAACCATGCCGCCTTCAACCTCGCCAACGCCCTCGGAGCGTGGCTCGGCGGTATCGTCATCACCGCCGGACTCGGCTACCGGGCCCCGGCCTGGGTGGGCGTGGGCCTGTGCCTGGCCGGACTCATCGTCATCCTCATTGCGATCGCCCTGCGCCGAGGCGGTTCCGCCGAGCACGCGAACCGCACCGTCGTCGACTGAGCTGGCTGTCGACCGAGCTGGCTAGGATGGGGGCATGGATCTCTTCGCGCGGCTGCGCTCCCACGACCTGACCCGCCGCCGACTCCCGGCCTTCGCCGTTCTTGCCGCGGTGGCGATCTTCGCCCTCCTCGCGCTGAGCGCGTGCGGGTCCGGCGAGTCCGACGATGATTCGGCGGACTCGGTGTCGACCGACGATGCCGGCTCGGCCGCCTGCGCCTACCCCGCTGATTCCGAGGGCGCGGCCAAAGAGGTCACGGCCCCACCGGAGAACCCGGAATCCTCCGGCGAGGTTGCGGCCACCGTGTCGACGAACGTCGGCGACCTGGCCGTCACCCTCGATGCCGATGGCGCACCCTGCACCGTCAACAGCTTCCTCTCCCTGGCCGAACAGACGTACTTTGATGACACCGACTGCCACCGCCTGACCACCGAGGGCATCTTCGTCCTCCAGTGCGGCGACCCGTCGGGCACGGGCAGCGGAGGCCCCGGCTACTCCTTCGCCGATGAGGTCGACGGCTCCGAGAAGTATCCGGCAGGCACCTTGGCGATGGCCAACGCCGGACCGGATACCAACGGTTCCCAGTTCTTCGTCGTCTACGACGACAGCTCGCTGCCCCCGGACTACACGGTGTTCGGCCAGCTCGACGAGGACGGCACGAAGACCGTCGCCGACATCGCGGCCAAAGGCACCGACACCGGTGCAGGAGACGGAGCTCCCAAGGAAACCGTGACCATCACCGGTGTGAGTACGAAGTAGAGGAGCCTCGGGAAAATACATCGAGGCCGCTGCCTCATGTGCTCTGAAACACTCGGATATTCAACCGATCTCATAGCCTGAGATCCGATTCGTGCGAATGCTGAGACAAGCGTAGTGTCTTCTCGTTGCAGTTCGCTCGGTGCCCAAATGCACCGGGCGAACTCATTGACACCGACACGAGCACCACCGAGCCCGTGCCTTCGTATTCACTTCAACAGCGGAGCACACACCACCATGTCCACCGAAACCCAGCACAACGGTCCCGGGGCAGCACCCGGAGCTGATTCCGACGCCATCGCCGCCACTCGGAAGAACAACACCCGCGGCAAGGTCCTCACCGCGTCGATGGTCGGCACGACGATCGAATTCTTCGACTTCTACGCCTACGCGACCGCCTCGTCGCTGGTCTTCCCGGCCCTCTTCTTCCCCAATCAGACCTCGACGACTCAGCTGCTGAGCTCGTTCGCGATCTTCGGCGTCGCCTTCGTCGCCCGTCCCCTCGGGTCGATCATCTTCGGTCACTTCGGTGACCGTGTGGGCCGGAAGAAGACCCTCATCGCCTCCCTGCTCATCATGGGCATCGGCACCTTCCTCATCGGCTTGCTACCGACCGCCTCGGCGCCGGGTTGGGCAGTCCTCGCCCCGGCCATGCTCGTCCTCCTCCGTTTCTGCCAGGGCGTGGGCCTCGGCGGCGAATGGTCGGGGGCAGCGCTGCTCGCCACCGAGAACGCGCCGAAGGGCAAACGCGCGATCTGGGGCACGTTCCCGCAACTGGGCGCTCCCGTGGGCTTCATCATCGCCAACCTGCTCTTCATCGGCCTGAACTCCTGGACCTCCCCCGAGGCGTTCCTCGCCTGGGGCTGGCGCATCCCGTTCCTGCTCTCGGCGCTGCTCGTCGCCGTCGGACTCTACGTCCGCCTTTCGCTCATGGAGACCCCGGCCTTCCAGCTGGTGGCCCAGAAGCAGCAGATCTCCAAGGCCCCCATCGGCCGCGTGTTCGCGACGAGCTGGAAGCCGCTCGTGCTGGGCACGTTCATCATGCTCGCGACCTACGTGATCTTCTACTTCATGACCGCGTTCACGCTGACCTACGGCACCTCCCCGGCCACGACCGATCAGGCCAAGTCCGTCGCCGAGGCGGCAGGCAAGGACTTCGATCCCGCCGGGTTCGTCGCGGGGCTCGGCTATGAGAAGAGCGAGTTCCTCACCTATCTCATCATCGGCGTCGTCTTCTTCGGCATCTTCACCGTCGTCTCCGGTCCGCTGGCCGAGAGGCTGGGCCGGCGGAAGATACTGCTGGGCGTCACGGTGCTCATCGCCGCCTATGGGCTCGTCGTCAACACCCTGTTCAATGCCGGCACCGCCGGTGTGGTCACCGGTCTCATCGTCGGGTTCATCCTGATGGGACTGACCTTCGGTCCGATGGCCGCGTACCTGCCGGAGCTGTTCCCGGCCAATGTCCGCTACACCGGCTCGGCCGTGTCCTACAACATGTCCAGCGTCATCGGCGCCGGGCCTGCGCCCTTCGCGATGGTCGCCCTGTGGCAGACCGAGGGAGGAACGATCTTCTGGTGCGGCCTCTACATCGTCGCCGCCGCGATCCTCACCTTCGTAGCCCTCTGGCTGGCCAAGGACACTCGGGATCTCGACATGGAGGATCAGCTGAGCTGACACCCCTTGCCTGACTGCTCCGCAGTCGTGATCGGCCAGGCGGCCGTCGTCCTCCGGGACGGCGGCCGCCTCTTTGCGTCTCTGCCGCCACGGCACTCAACACTACGATTCGGCAACGACCACCTCGGCGAGGTGATGTCGGTTACAGGTGTGACTCAGGACACGGTACGATTCCATTCAGACGTTGCTCAGGCTTTCCGGCCGAGCGACATTTGATACGTGGCAGCGACGCCACCGATACTCCTGGAGGAACCATGAAACGACGCTTGACCCTGGCCACTGTGGCCGTCGGCGCCATGCTCGCCCTGTCCGCCTGCGGCGGTGGCGGCGATTCCGAACCCGCAGCGACGGCCGAGGGCGGTGTCCCCCTCGTCAAAGAGGGCAAGCTGACGACCTGCACCCACCTGTCCTACCAGCCGTTCCAGTTCGAGAAGGACGGTGAAGTGGTCGGCTTCGACGTCGACATCGTCGATGCCGTGGCGAAGAAGCTCGGCGTCGAGCAGGAGATCGTCAATACGCCGTTCGAGACGATCACGACCGGCGCCGCATTCAATCAGGACCAATGCGATGTCGCCGCAGCTGCCATGACGATCACCCCGGAACGCGAAGAAGCCATCGGATTCTCCGAGCCGTACTTCGCCGCCAACCAGGCCGTCCTGACCAAGGATGACAAGACCGCGAAGGACGCCGACGCGCTCAAGGACTTCAAGGTCGGCGCACAGGCTGGCACGACCGGTCTCGACTACGCGACGGAGAACTTCAAGGATGCCGAAGTCATCACCTACGAAGACCTGCCACTCTCACTCGAGGCTTTGAAGAACGGGCAGGCCGACGCAGTTATCAATGACAATGGAGTTCTCTACGACTACGCCGCGAACAATGACGGATTCGCTGTTGGCTTCGACATCGACACCGGTGAGCACTATGGCATCGGCATGAAGCAAGACAATGCCGAGATGAAGAAGGCCGTCGACGAGACCCTCAAGGAGCTCAAGGACAACGGCGAGTACGCCAAGATCTACAAGGAATGGTTCAACCAGGAGCCCCCGAAAGAATGATCAGTGATCGGGCGGCCGGCCCCGGCTTATGAGCCGGGGCCGGCCGCCCGTTTCCCTGGGCGTGTTCGCGCCCACAGCCCCATCTGAACGCAGGCGGATCACGATCTGCCGACACTGTTGAAGGACTATACCCATGTCGACTTCACCCACGGCGGGAGGCCGCGGCCCGACCGGCCCTGCAGTACCCGTCGCCAACGAGACGCCCAAAGCCAAGATGAGCAAGCGCAAGAAGGCGAAGATCTCTCGCGGGATTCAGTACGCCATCCTGCTCATCGTCGTAGTGATCATCATCGCGGTCGCCGACTGGCCTACACTTTTGGACACTTTCGGTCGCGTAGATATCGCCGTCAATATGTTTCCCGATGTCATCACCAAGGCACTGAAGAACACTGTGGTGTTCACAGCCCTCGGCTTTATTCTCGGCCTTCTCATCGCGATCGTGCTCGCGCTCATGCGCCTGTCCTCGGTCGGCATCTACCGATGGATCTCGTTCGGTTACATCGAGTTCTTCCGCGGGTTGCCTGCCCTGGTCGTCTTCCTCGTCATGGGTTTCGGTCTCCCGGTCGCATTCCCCGGATTCAATCTGCCGCAGCTGGTCATCATCATGGTCGCATTGGCACTTGTCTCCTCGGCATATATGGCCGAGACGATCCGTGCCGGCATCCAGGCCGTGCCCAAGGGACAGGTCGAGGCGGCTCGATCACTGGGCATGTCCTCCTCTCGCGCAATGTTCACGATCGTGTTGCCGCAGGCGATGCGCATCATCCTGCCGCCGCTGACCAATGAGCTCATTCTGCTGACGAAAGACTCCTCTCTGGCCTATATCCTCGGGTCCTCGGTCGACGGACGTGAACTCGCAGCGCTCGGCAGGGCCGAGATCGTCAACTCAGCGAACCTCACACCGTTCATCGTCATCGCGGTCTGCTACCTGATCATCACGATCCCGTTGTCATATCTGTCCCGAGTCCTTGAACGCAAATACGGTTCCGCCGAGCCAGGAGTGAAGTGATGACCACCAGAACCAGAGCATCGGCGCGGGGCACCGCGACTCCGATCATTTCAATCAAGAAACTCAAGAAGAGCTTCGGTTCGAACAAAGTCCTCACCGACATCAATCTCGACGTCGACAAGGGTGAAGTCGTCTGCGTCATCGGGCCCTCGGGGTCCGGCAAGTCGACAATGCTGCGGTGCATCAACACCCTCGAGACCCCGACCGGCGGCTCCATCGTCGTCGACGGCATGGACATGACGGACCTCGATCTCGACATCGATGCCGCCCGTACCCGCATCGGCATGGTCTTCCAGTCCTTCAACCTCTTCGGCCACCTCACCGTGCGCGAGAACCTCACGGTCGCCCAGACCAAAGTCCTCAAACGCTCGAAGGCCGAAGCGAACAAGGTCGCCGAGGCGAATCTCGCCAAGGTCGGCCTGTCGGAGAAGATCGAGGCCAAGCCCGGCTCACTCTCCGGAGGCCAGCAGCAGCGAGTGGCCATTGCCCGCGCACTGAGCATGGATCCCGATGTCATGCTCTTCGACGAGCCCACCTCGGCGCTCGACCCCGAGACCGTCGGCGACGTCCTCCAAGTCATGCGCAACCTCGCCGAGGCCGGAATGACGATGGTCGTCGTCACCCATGAGATGGAGTTCGCCCGTCAGGTCGCCGACCGCGTACTGTTCATGGACGGCGGAGTCGTCGTCGAGGCCGGTCCGGCCAAAGAGGTCATCGGCAACCCGCAGGAGCAGCGGACGAAGGACTTCCTCTCCCGCGTGCTCAACCCCGGCCAGCTGGGGTAGGGGCTCGCGTGCACGGGACGTCCCCGCGGGGACGTTTCACTTAGGCTCATCACATGAGCACTTGGGACGCCACAGCAGCGAACGTCCTCGAACTGCTCTCTGGGCGGCTTGTTCGAGGGCGTTCTCTGCGTGGGTCGACTGCCGCAGATGCTGCGGCGGAGTTTGAGCTGGTCCTCCTCGGATCCCGCCGGCAATTCACCGACGTGGCCGAAGGCGCGGATTCCGCTGAGGAGTCCCGATGGGTGAAATGGCCCGACTTCCTGCTGCCGAGCGACCGTCACGATGCGGCCGCGGCCATGCTCGACCTGTGGACACGCGCCGAATCATCGCGGGTGTGCGTCGCCTGCGGCGGCGGTCGTGGCAGGACCGGAACCGCACTCGCCTGCATTGCGATCATCGACGGAGTTGCGGCCGAGGAAGCGGTCGAGTTCGTCCGCGAAGGCTATGACCCGAAGGCCGTCGAAACCCCCTGGCAGAGACGTTTCGTCACCCGCTTCCCCACGCTGTTGGCACGTATCCCGCGGGGCTGAGCCCGACTATTCGTCGAGCGCAGGGTGGAGCGTCGAGAGTTGGTTTCAGGAAGTCGGCTTTCGGCGCTCCGGTCTGCTTTCGACACTCAGCCGCGCCTCAGAGCGTGAACCCCGCGGGGAACGGATCCGACGGGTCGAGCATGAACTGCGAAGTGGCCGTCAGCCAGGAGCGACCGGTGATCGTAGGAATCACCGCCGTATGCTCTCCGACGGTGGTCTCCTCGACGAGTCGACCGGTGAACGAGGTGCCGATGAAGGACTCGTTGACGAAGTCCGTGTTCAGCCCCAGCTGGCCACGGGCGTGGCGGACGGCCATGAGGGCGCTGGTGCCGGTGCCTCCGGGCGAGCGGTCGAGCCAACCGGGATGGTTGATGAGCACATGGCGAGCGTCGGAGGCACCCGAGTCCGGGGCGAGGAACACCACGTGCTCACAGCCGCGGAACCCGGAGTCCGGATGCACGGGTTCGATCTGCTCATTGACCGCGGCCATGATCTCTCGCCCAGCGGCGATGAACTCCTCGGAGCGGTTCCGCTCGAAGGAAATGCCGACCTCCTCGGCCGAGACGAACGCATAGAAGTTCCCACCGAAGGCGATGTCGCACGCCACGGCCCCGAACCCGGGCACCTCGACGGTCTGGTCGAGGGCATGGGCATAGGAAGCGACGTTGACGATGGTCACCGCCTCGGCCTTGCCATCGGCAACGGCCACCTCGGCGGTGATGAGTCCGATCGGAGCATCGAGGCGCACCGTCGTCACGGGCTCCATGACCGGGACCATCTCGGTCTCCACGAGCACCGTGGCCACGGCGATGGTGCCGGCACCGCACATCGGCAGCACCCCGGTGACCTCGATGAACAGTACACCCCAGTCGGCATCGTCGCGGGTCGGCGGCTGCAGGATCGCCCCGGACAGCCATCCGTGCCCGCGCGGTTCGCACATCAGCAGGGTGCGCAGGTCATCGGAGTTCTCGATGAACCACTCGCGTCGCTCGGCCATGGTCGTCCCGGGGAAGACTCCTGCTCCCCCGGTAACGACCCGCACGGGCAGGCCTTCGGTGTGGGCTTCGACGGTCTGCAGAAGACGGTTGCTGCGCATGCTCGCTCAGCTCTTCTCCGCCTCGGCGGCTTTGGCTTCGATCACATCCTGCGGCAGGATCACCCGGTACCCGAGCCTCGCCTCGTAGCCGTGGATCTCCCGGGTGTCGAGCGCGGACATGAAGTCGAGCACCTCGGCGGTGATGACCTGGCCGGGCACGAGCACCGGGAACCCGGGGGGATACGGGGTGACGAAGCCGGCCGAGACCGGCCGCTCCCCCGCCTCGACCCGACGGCGCAGCTCATGGGGCAGGACGTGTTCGATGTTCCACCGGCGCAGACCCGCATAGTAGGCGGTGCGCAGGTCACCATCGGGCAGCTGCTTCGAGGGATCCTCTGCCGGAACCTCGGCGGCATATTCCGGGGCGAAGGCGCTGAAGTCCGGCAGCGGCGGCATCACCGCGGCCGGTTCGTTCCGGGCGTCCGGAGTGTCGAGTTCGTGCGGATCGGTGAACTTCTGCGCCAGCTTGACGAGGACCTCGATGAGGTAGGCCACCGCCGACCGCGAGGTGCCGATGTTCGTCATGAACAGCACCGTATTGCGGCTCGTCTTATTCACCTGGATGCCGTAGCGGTCCATCAGGTGCTCGTGCTTGAACGTGTCCCCATCGACCCCGGTGCCGCTGATCTCGACGGTGATGCGACTGGGATCGACGACGAACTCGTCGGTCGCCCAGGCCTTCCAGAAGGTCGCCAGACCGTCACGCAGCGGCATCGTCCGCTCGGTCTCCCGGTACTCCGAGGGAATGAGATCGGCGGCGGTGAGCACGCGGAAGGTCTTCTTCAGCAGGGGGTGCCGGGCCACCGCCGAGGCGAGGCTCATCGCCAGGTCGAGCTGCTTCTGCACGAGGGCGAAGCCCTCCATCTCGACCTGCCGGCGGCCCAGATCCAAGGAAGCGAGGATCTGATAGTTCGGGGACGTCGAGGTGTGCGTCATGTACGCCTCGTGGAAGGATTCCTCGGCCCCATGGGCGAAGTCCTGATCGTAGACGTGGACCATCGACCCCTGCCGCAGCGAGGTCAGGGTCTTGTGCGTCGACTGGGTCGCGTACACCCGGATCCTGGCGTCCGGCGGCGGCAGCAGCGATTCGTTCAGCCACACCTCGTCCGGTGCCGGCTGCCCGGTCTCGGGGTCGAAGAGCCTGCGCTGCTGCTCACGATAGGCGGTGGCGTGCGCGCTGGTGCCGATGACCTCTTCAAGGCGTTCGGCCGCGACCATCGCGGTGCGCTTGCGGGTGACCGGGTGGAAGCGGGCGAAGGCGAACCAGGCCTCGTCCCACAGGAACACGAGATCCGGTTTGATCGCGAGGCATTCGGCCATCACCGTGTACGGGTCGTAGACGATGCCGTCGAAGGTGCAGTTGGTCAGGGTGATCATCCGCACCTCGTCGAGGCGGCCGGCGGCACGGTAGTCGAGCAGGAGCTGCTTGATCCTATCGAGCGGCACGGCCCCGTAGAAGGCGACGTCGTTGAGCGGGTAGGCCTCGAGGTACGCGGTCCTGGCACCGGTGAGCATGAGCGCATGGTGATGCGATTTGTGGCAGTTGCGGTCGACCATGACGACCTCGTCGGGTGAGACCACGGCCTGGTGGACGATCTTGTTGGCCGTCGAGGTGCCGTTCGTGACGAAGTAGGTCCGCTTGGCGCCGAAGGCACGGGCCGCCAAGGACTGCGCCTTCTTGATCGTGCCCACCGGGGCGAGCAGCGAATCCAACTCACCCGAGGTCGCCGAGGTCTCCGCGAGCAGCAGGTTGAGGCCGTAGAAGTCGACGAAGTCGCTGATCCACTTCGAGCCGACGACCGATCCGCCGCGGGAGACGGGCAGGGCGTGGAAGACACCGGCGGGACGGCGGGCGTGTTCGCGGATCGCGGTGAAGAACGGCGTGTCGTAGAGGTGCTGGACGCGGCGCAGCAGGGACAGGTGGAGTTCGAACTGGTCCTCGCGGCGGAAGACGCGACGGAATCGGTGGGTCAGGGCACCGGCCAGGTTCTCGATATGGGCGCCGGCCATAAGGTAGAGGTCGAGCTCCGGGCGCAGACCGGCCAGCGTGTCGGCCAGGCGCAGCACCCGGCGAACCGAGTTGAGCGGACTCATCGGCGTCGTCGGCGAGGTGGCCGTGCCCTCGTGGGCGAGCGCCACCGCATTGCGCAGGTCCCGGCTGAGCACCTCCCGGGTCCGGTCGGTGAAGCCGGGACGGATGACGCAGGCGAGCAGGTTCGGGTTCGTCAGGGCCGCGACCACCGCATCGTCGGCGGTCGGGACGATGACGTAGTCGTAGATGAACTGGTCGGAGGCGTTGCGCAGCTTGAGCAGGTCGGTGTGCAGCTCATCGCGGCCGCCTTCGGTGGTCTCGTCGACGATGAGGACTTCGAAGCGAGGACGCGGGTCCTGCCGGTCCTTGTGCTCGGCGCGTTCCTCCTCGGTGAGGTCTTCGTCCATGACGTCGGGCACGGTCGTCCCACGCAGTCGGTTGACGGCTCGGGTGATCATGTCGTGGGCCCTGTCGAACTCCCCGTCGGAGAGCAGTTCGGCGATCTCCTCAACGTAGCGCTGACCGAATCCGCCCCAGTAGAGTTCGATGGTCTTCAGCGACCGCAGCGAGCGCCAGACCTCCCCGTCCTCGGCGATCATCGAGAAGTCCCCACCGCTCATCGCCAGGCGTTTGATCGCGAACTTGAGGTACTCCCAGGCATCGGAGCGCAGCCGCCAGGTGCTTGCCGGCATTCCCGGATCGCGTTCGAGCTTGGCCTTCCGCGGTCGGGACAGGAACCCGGAGCCGGCGTGCGTTCGAGGCGCTGCTCCGGCGGCGGATCGATCCGGCCCGAACGAAGTCGGTGCCGGATGGTCGTCGGAGTCGATGCCGGTCATGCGTAAGCCTCCTGGCTGTCAATCTTCTCGCTGGGACGGCGTCCCCCTGCGGATTCCGTTGTGCACAGATCATACGACCTCCCGCGACCGAATGGTCAACGGTGTGCCCATATGAGACGAAAGAATGATAAGCATGAAGCATGGGCAATTCAGAGCCGAAATCCGCCGGTCATCTTCTCGTCCGTGAGCTCGAGGCGCACGGAGTCCAACGCGCATACCTGGTCCCGGGCGAGTCCTATCTCGATGTTCTCGACAGCCTCCACGACTCGTCCATCCGTGCGATCGTCTGCCGCCAGGAGGGCGGAGCCGGCTACATGGCCGTGGCCGAGGGCCGGATGACCGGGGTGCCCGGCATCGCCATGGTCACCCGCGGCCCCGGGGCCTCGAACGTCATGGTCGCCGTGCACACCGCCTTCCAGGACGCGACGCCGATGGTCGTGTTCGTCGGTCTCATCCCCACCGCGCAGCGCGGTCGGGAGGCCTTCCAGGAGTTCGACCTGTCCGGCTGGTTCTCCACGACCGCGAAGAAGGTCCTCACCCTCGATGACCCCGACAAGGCCGCCGAGGTGGTCGCCGACGCCATGCACACCGCCGTAGCCGGGCGGCCGGGTCCCGTCATCGTCGGTCTCCCCGAGGAGGTCCTCGTCCGGGAGACCACCGCCCGGACCCTTCCGCCGCGCACCCTCGGCTCCCCTGCTCCGTACAGCGGGGACCTCACCGAGCTGCGCGCCCGGATCCTTCAGGCCGACCGTCCCGTGCTCGTCATCGGCGGCGAGGACTGGTCACCGAGCACCTCGAAGCGCATCGCCCAATGGTCCCGCGACCGCGGCCTCGGCGTGATCGGCACCTTCCGCGCCTATGACGGCATCGACCATGCCGGCCCCAATTTCCTCGGCATCCTCGGCTACGGGGCCTCCGAGGTGGCGAAGAGGACCTTCGCCGAGGCTGACCTGCACATCTTCCTCGGCTGTGTCCGCACCGATGTGTCCACCGCCGGCTTCACCATCGGCACCGAGCAGAAGACCGTCGTCATCGGCCCCGATGCCGATGCCCACGGTCACTTCGGCCCCCTCGACCAGCACATCGTCACCTCGGTGGGTCGCTTCGCCCAATCGCTGTTCACCGAAGACGGGTCCCGCGCCTACTCGGTGTCCTCGGACGGGTCGATCGACGAACCCGCCGCCGAGGACTCCTCCCTGACCCCCACCGAGGCGGCCGTGCCGCTGCCCGAATGGATCCGTCGCGCCCGGGCCGAGTTCGAGGACTGGCGTGAACCACGGGTGGGCACAACCACCTCGGCGCCGGAGTTCGTCGACATGGACGAGGCCTTCGTCCACGTCCGCGAGCTCCTTCCGGACAACGCGATCATCACCTACGGGGCGGGGAACTTCTCCGGCTGGGCGACACGGTTCCTGCCCGCCCACGGATTCCCCTCGGCTCTGGGACCGCGGAACGGATCGATGGGCTTCGGGCTGCCGGCCGCCGTCGCCGCGGGTCTCGTCCATCCGGAACGGGCCGTGTTCTGCATCGCCGGGGACGGGGACTTCCTCATGAACGGTCAGGAGCTCGCCACCGCCGCCCAATACGGGATCGACCTCACCGTCGTCGTCAACGACAACTCCGTCTACGGCACGATCCGCGGCCACCAGGACCGCGAATACCCGGGCCGGGCGACGGGCACGACGCTGGTCAATCCCGATTTCGCGGGCATGGCTCAGGCCTTCGGCGGGCTCGGCATCAGGGTCGAGTCCACCTCGGAGTTCAGGGAGGCCTTCGCCGCGGTACTCGCCCACGAGGGACCGGCCCTCGTCCACTGCATCACCGATCCCGCGATCCGCGGTGCCCGGGCCTGAGCCTGAGCATGAAAGAGTGAGCTCATGAGAATCGACGCGATCTTCACCGACCTCGACGCCCGCACCCTCGATCCCGCACGGCCGCGGGCGACGAAGATCGGGGTCTTCGGCGGGCGGATCATCGGCTTCGACGAGGAGCTCGAGGGCATCGATGCCGACCGCGTCGAATCCCTCGGCGGTGCCACCGTTCTGCCGGGCTTCAACGACGTCCACTGCCACACCGCCTGGTTCGGACTCACCCTCGCCTCGATCGACGTCACCGCCCTGCCCGGCGGGCTGGACGAGGTCTACGCGGCCCTCGAGACCGCCGCGGCCACGACACCGGCCGGCGAATGGATCAACGCCACCGGCTACGCCCACCGAGACTACGACGGGCAGTACCCGGATCTGGCCCGGCTCGACGAGATCACCGGGGATCGGCCGCTGTTCATGCGCCAGACCTCGGGGCATGCCGCGATCGTCAACACCGAAGCGATGCGGCGGGCCGGGATCCTCGCACCGGACTTCACCGAACCCGTCGGCGGCAAGGTCGTCCGCGATGCCGCCGGGCATCCGACCGGACTGCTCGAGGAGACCGCTCAAGAACTCGTGCAGAACCTCATCCGGCCGTACTCGATCGACACGATCGTCGACGCCCTCGACCTCGCGACCGCACACTATGCGAAAGAGGGGATCACCTCCTTCGGCGAATGCGGCATCGCCTACGGCTGGATCGGCCACTCCCCCATCGAGATCTCCGCCTACCTCGCTGCCCGCGAGCAGGGGAAGCTGCGGGCCCGCGCCCAGCTGCTGCCGCAGGCCGACGGCCTCCATGCGATCGCGGCGAACTCCGCCGACGGCTTCGGCATCGGCCTCGATGCGGGACTGCGCACCGGCCTCGGCGATGAGCTCCTCTCGATCGGCCCGGTCAAATTCTTCATGGACGGGGCGATGAGCGGGGAGACCGCGGCGCTGCGTGAGAACTACGCGGGCAAGGATCACCCCGGGTATCTGCAGGCCGACGCCGCGGAGCTGCGCCGGCAGATCCTCGACACCTACGCCTCCGGGTGGTCGCTGGCCGTCCATGCGATCGGCGACGCGGCAGTGGACGCGGCCGTGGCCAATATCGTCGACGCGCAGAACCGCTATGGCAGGCGTGCGGTGCCCAACCGGATCGAACACGCCGGACTCGTCCACGAGGAACATCTGCGCACACTGGCCGAGAACGGCATCGTCGTCACCCCGCAGGCGGCCTTCGCCGAAGGCATCGGCGACGGGATGAACCGGTCGGTGGGCCCCGACCGGCGGCAGCTGATCTACCGCGCGAAGTCCTTCATCGACGCCGGGGTGATCCTCGCCGGCAGCTCGGATCGGCCCTGCGCCGATGGGAATGTGCTGCGCGGCATCGAAGCCTTCGTCACCCGGGCGACGCGCGAGGGCGACGTGATGGGCTCGGCCGCCGAATGCCTGTCACCGGACGAGGCGATCGCCGCGTACACGAAGGTCGCGGCGATCGGCTCCGGGCAGGGAGCGGACAAGGGGACGCTGAGTCGCGGCAAGCTCGCCGACTTCGTCGCCCTCGACGCTCATCCCGCCGAGGTGGCCCCGACCGAGATCGCGCAGATCCCGTTGCGGGCGACCGTCCTCGGCGGCGAGTTCACCCACGACGCCCGCTGACAACTACCTGACGGGGTCCCAGCAACGTGGCGCGAGGTGTCTGGGACCCCGTCAGGTAGTTTTGGGAGGAGATTCGGGGTGGTCAGCGGGAGAAGTCAAGGTCGGTGAGGACCTTCTCGAAGACGCCGAGGCCGCGCTCGAGGTCCTCGTCGCTGATGTTGATCGGCGGGACCACATGGAGTCGGTGGTAGTTGTTGAACGGGATGACGCCGTGCTCCTTGAGCGCCCCGAGCACCGAGGCGACCTCGGGTGAGCCGCCGCCGTAGGGTGCCAGCGGCTCCCGCGTCTCCTTGTCCCAGACGAGTTCGATCGCCCAGAACGCACCGACTCCGCGGACCTCGCCGACGTGCTTGGAGTTCTCAGCGATCTGACGCAGCCGGGGCCCGATGATGTCCTCGCCGATGCGCGCGGCGTGGTCGATCATGCCTTCGGAATCCATCGCGGTCAGCGTCGCCACCGCCGCCGCGCAGGCCAGCGGGTGCCCGGAGTAAGTCAGTCCGCCGGGGTAGGCGCGTTCGCCGAAGGAGTCATAGATCGCCTCGTTCATGATCACCCCGCCCAGGGGCACATACCCGGAGTTCACGCCCTTGGCGAAGGTGATGATGTCGGGCACGATGTCGAAGTGTTCGAAGGCGAACCATTTCCCGGACCGGCCGAACCCGGCCATCACCTCGTCGGCGATGTAGACGATGCCGTGCTTGTCGCACAGCTGTCGCACTCCCTGCATGTAGTCGGCGCTGGGGATCATGATTCCGGCGGTGCCGGGGATCGACTCGAGGACGATCGCGGCGATCGTCGAGGGTCCTTCGAGTTCGATGGTCCGTTCGAGGTGGCGCAGGGCCCGCTCGGTCTCCTCCGCCCCGGTAGTCGCAGAGAACTCCGACCGGTAGAGGAAGGGGCCGAAGAAGTGGACGACTCCGGAGTCGCCGTTGTCGTTCGACCAGCGGCGCGGGTCGCCGGTGACGTTGATCGCCGTCTCGGTGCCGCCGTGATACGAGCGGTAGCGGGAGAGGACCTTGCGTTTGCCGGTGTGCAGTCGGGCCATCCGGATCGCGTGTTCGTTCGCGTCGGCACCGCCGTTGGTGAAGAAGACGTGGTCGAGTCCGGCCGGAGTGCGTTCGGTGATCAGCCGGGCCGCCTCGGAGCGGGCGGCGTTGACGTGGGCGGGGCTGATCGTGCACAGAAGGTCGGCCTGGTCCTTGATCGCCTGGACGACGGCCGGATGCTGGTGCCCGATGTTCGTGTTGACCAGCTGGGAGGAGAAGTCGAGGAACGACTGTCCCTGACCGTCGACGACGGTCGAGCCCGAGGCCCGGGAGATGGTCATCGGATCGATGAGGCGCTGCGCCGACCACGAGTGGAAGACGTGGGCCCGATCGAGGTCGTAGGCGCGAGCCGATTCGTCCCTGATCGCTGTGATCTCGTCATCGCTGAGCTGCTGCATCTGCATCACCCTTTCACCACGGAGGAGGCTGTCCGCGCGCGTGATCTGCGCGTGTCCGCTCATCGTAGATCAGATTCGATAGAGTGACGAGCATGCCCTACCGGACCATCAGACGGACCGCCGAGGCGGAAGTCGAGATCAAGCGCTCACGGTTCCTCGCGCTTCTGGCTCCGGTCGTCGACGAGGCGGCCGCCCGCGAGGTCATCGCCGAGCGCCGGAGCGCCCATCCCAAGGCCCGCCACCACTGCACGGCGTTCATCCTCGACCCGGATTCGCGGACCCAGCGCTTCAATGACGATGGGGAGCCCGCGGGCACGGCCGGTGCCCCGATCCTCGATGTCCTGGCCGGGCACGAACTCACCTATGTCGTCGCCGTGGTGACCCGGTATTTCGGGGGAACCCTGCTGGGTGCGGGCGGACTCGTGCGCGCCTACGGTCAGGCCACCTCGGCGGCGGTGGGAACGGCGTCGATCGTGACGAAGCATGAGCTGGTGCCGGTGCGTGCCGGCGTCGACTACGCGCAGGCCAATGCGCTCGAACGCGGCGCCGAGGTGCGGGGCTGGTCGACGCGGGCCGAGTACGGCGCGCGTGTCGACGTGGATGTCCTCGTCCCCGTCGCCGAGGTGGAGGCGGCGATTGCGATGTACGCCGACCTCACGGCCGGTCGGGCCGAACCCGAGATCGGCGAGATCGAATGGATCTAGCCGCGGGGACGGTCGGTCACGGTCAGTCCAGAGCGGCGATCTTGCCGACCTGGGCGTTGGTGAGCATGACGAGGTCTTCGGGGCGGATCTCGATCTCGAGCCCGCGGCGTCCGGCGGAGACGAAGACCGAGGAATGCTCGAGGGCCGTGCGATCGATGACGACCGGGGCCGCATGGCGCTGCCCGAACGGGGAGACTCCCCCGACAGGGTAGCCGGTGCGGCGTTCGGTCTCGGCGACGCCGGCCAGCTGGGCCTTCTTCGCACCGCGGGCAGAGGCGAGACCTTTGAGGTCGAGCTGACCGGACACGGGAACCAGTGCGGTCACGGGGGCGCCGTCGACCTGGATCATCAGGGTCTTGAACACCTGGTCGGAGCCGACGCCGAGCTTGTCGGCGGCTTCGGAGCCATAGCGACGAGTGCTCGGATCATGATCGAAGCTGTGCAGGCTGTATTCGATGCCTGCCAGGTTGAGCACTCGAACGGCCGGGGTAGCCGCGCTTGTCGTCTTGGTGGATGCAACTGTCATAAAGGGGTCGTGCCTCCTGCCCGTGGTGCGTCGGGACACGGCGGGCACTGGGCCCGAAGCTTCGCAGCTCCTGTGTTCCCGCCTCGACACGGACGGAATGTTGTATCGATGCTGATGGGTACCCGCCCACAATAGGCGAAGTGGAGGGCCGAGCGCCAATCAAAGACCCTGCGTGAAACGACAGTTCGACTTTTCACGTGCACGCGTCCTCGCTGGTGGTCGGTGCGCAACTCAGCCCCAGCCGAGTTCGTGGAGGCGATCGTCGTCGATGCCATAGAAGTGCGCGATCTCGTGGACGATGGTGATGACGATTTCGTCCTTGAGGTGATCGCGGTCGCGGGAGAAGGCGATGAGGTTGTCGCGGTAGAGGAAGATGTTGTCCGGCATCTCCAGACCTGAGATGCCGCGTTCGCCGACCGGTGTGCCGTCGTAGAGTCCGAGCAGGTTGGTGCTGCCGTCCTCGGGGCGGTCCTCGACGAAGAGGGCAACGTTGTCGAGTTCGTCGGTCACGCCCGCGGGCAGCTCGTCCAGCGCCTCGTCGAGGATCGCTTCGAACTCGTCGTCGCTGAGGTATTCCATGCCGTCAACTCTAGCTTTCGCGCTCTGGAGTTCCCCTCGCCGAGGCGGGCCCCGGGTGGCCGAAATTCTGTGACCGAGGACACCTGGGTTCGTTTTGCATTCCGGGAAACCCTTGGGATAAGCTTAACGTCGTTGCCCACGGGGAATCCGAGAGCAAACTAGGCCCCCATCGTCTAGAGGCCTAGGACACCGCCCTTTCACGGCGGCGACACGGGTTCGAATCCCGTTGGGGGTACGGTGTAGGATCGAGAGGTTCCACATCGCAACAACAGCAAGGCCCTGTGGCGCAGTTGGTTAGCGCGCCGCCCTGTCACGGCGGAGGTCGCGGGTTCGAGTCCCGTCAGGGTCGCGGAGCATAAGGCTCTTCTTCGGAAGAGCCTTTGTTTCTCTCGGCATACTTCGGTATGCCGGCGACCAGGCTCTGTAGCTCAGTTGGTAGAGCGTTCGACTGAAAATCGAAAGGTCACCGGATCGACGCCGGTCGGAGCCACCACTTAGGAAGAACCCTCGCGATGATCGCGGGGGTTCTTCTCGTTCCGCGGCCCCTCCGCAATCGCACCCGCGGGCCTGCCGCAGTAGCATCTGCGCATGGGACTCCTTCGCTACTCGATCGACCTCACCCACGACGGCAGTTGCCACCACGAGGCCGGCATCCCGCCCGACGAAGAGTCGATGCGCTACAGGGCCGCGGAGATGGAACGCGCCGACGGCCTCCTCCTCGGCCGGATCACCTACGAGATAATGGAGTCTGCGTGGCGGAGGCCGAACACGGGGGTGTGGCCGGAGTGAATGGAGGACTGGGAGAACCCCCTCGCCGAGGCCATCGATCGCGCGCACAAGTTCGTCATGTCGGGCACGCTCAGCAGGGTCGATTGGAACGCCGAATTGGTCGACGGTCCTGCGGCAGAGGCGGTCGAACGGCTCAAGGCAGAGCCGGGTGAGCGCCTATGGGTCGGCGGGGTGACCCTGCCGAAGGCCTTGGCGGACCTGGGGCCGATCGACGAATACGAATTCCTCGTCCAGCCGATGATCGCCGGACACGGACCGTCCCTGCCCGCGGGGCTGAGCGAACGTCTCCGGCTCGAACTGGTGCCTCACCGTGCGCTGAGATCGGGGACGATGGTGCTGCGCTACCGCATTGCGCACTGAGGGCGTTCACCGCCTCCACCGTACCGAACCCAGGGATCGTACTGTACAGTAACTTACACCGATGGGAAGACCGTCGAACCTCGATGGTGCAAAGGAGCATACAGATGACACGTGGAACCCGAATTGCCGGAGCCCGGGTGCTGATCACCGGTGCCGGCAACGGAATCGGACGACTTATGGCCCTCGATGCGGCTGCGCGCGGGGCCGCGGAGGTTCTCATCTGGGATCTGTCGACCGAGAGCGGACAGAGAGTGCGCGAGGAGATCGTGGCTGCGGGCTCACGCGCCCGATCCTTTGCGGTCAATGTCGCCGATTCCGCGCAGGTCGCGGCAGCGGCCGAGGACACCGGGCCGGTTGACATCCTCATCAACTGCGCCGGGATCGTCACCGGCGAGAAGCTGCTGGAGGCCGACGAGAAGGCGATCCGCCGCGTCTACGACGTCAACACCCTCGCTCTGTACTGGGTCACCCGCGCCTTCCTGCCCGGAATGCTCGAACGCGACCGCGGCACGGTGGTCACCATCGCCAGCGCCGCAGGATTCACCGGCGTGGCGCGGCAGACCGACTACTCGGCGAGCAAATTCGCCGCCGTCGGATTCACCGAGTCCCTGCGTGCGGAGCTGCGCGCCGAAGGCAGCAAGGTCTCGACCCTCGTCGTCTGCCCGTACTACATCAACACCGGCATGTTCGAGGGTGTGACCACCAAATTCCCTCGCCTGCTGCCTATCCTCGAAGAGACCGACGTTTCGACCAAGGTCCTCGACTCCATCGCGTCCGGGCGCGAACAGCTGGTCATGCCCTCGCTGGTTCGCATCCTGCCCGGAGCACGACTGCTGCCCACGCGGATGTTCGACAAAGCGATGGACTTCCTCGGCGTGAATAAGACGATGGACCACTTCACCGGCCGCCGTCCCGTGGTCGCGGAAGCGAACACCGCCGCACCTGCCGAAGAGCTCAGCTCCGCCGACTCCTCCCCCGCGACTCGCTGACTCCTCACCCTTCGGACCGGAACTGACCGGCAAGGACTCCCGTGCTAGCGTGACCTATCTGCTGACACCGCTGACACACGAGGAGACTCTGCTTGGACATGGTGACCATCGCCCTCGTCGCGGCAATGCTTGTCGGCGCCACCCTGCAGCGCATCGCCGGAATGGGTTTCGCCATGGTCGTCGCCCCGCTGGCTCTGCTTCTCCTCCCCGGGCAAGAAGGCGTGGTCCTCGCCAATGTCTGGGGAATGGTCGCCTCACTCATCCTGATCTGGCCGGTGCGCAAGGACGTCGAATGGCCGAAGGTGTCCGTGCTTGTGAGCACCAGTCTGGTCGGCGCGCTCCTCGGGGCCGTGGTGATCCGCGCCTTGGACGCGAGCACCTTCAAGATCGTCGTCGGCCTCATCCTCATCGTCGCCATCCTCGTCTCCCTGGTCATCGCCCGTACGAGTTGGATGGCCAAACTCTGGCCGGCGACGACCATGGCGGGAACCGGCACCGGAATGCTCATTACGATGTCCGGCATCGGCGGACCGGTGATGACCGTGTACTCGGTCGTCACGCGATGGGAGCACCGCAAGTTCGCCGCATCGATGCAGCCTTTCGTCGCCGTCGTCTCCGGCATCGGAGCGGTCGCCGCCCTGCTGGCCTCCCCCGGATCGTTCCCGACGTTCGCCCTGCCCGAATGGTCTCTCATGGCCGCGGCTCTGCTGGCTGGTCTCTTCGGTGCCCGTTATCTGGAGCCCTTCATCACCCCGAAGGCAGGCCGGATCATCGTCGTCATCCTCGGCCTGCTCGGTGCGGTCTCGGCCGTGATCAGCGGCATCGGCATGCGCACGGCCTGAGCCTGAACAGACCCGACCCATGCGTGGACGCGGCGGTCCGTGCAACAATGGCCGCGTCGACATGCGACTCGCATCGACCCCCAGCGAAGGAGCGATCATGAGTGACGAATCCACCGATCCCACACAGTGGCAGGACGAAGCGGAGTTGGATGAGCCCACCCTCGACGAACCCACGGCCGACGAGCTCGGCGCGGTCGAGGACACCGCAGCACTTGCCGAGGCCGAGGCCGAAGACAACGACCTCGAGCCTGAGTCCGATGACGAGGATCCATTCGTCGAGCCCGGAGCCGACGGCCCGGAAGGGACCGGCATCGAAGGTGCCGACGACGCCCTCATCGAGGATGCCGGCTGGGAGGACGAGAACGACGCCCCCGACCTCGACGGAGAGTTCGACACCGACCCGATCGCCGCGGCTGAGCAGGGCAACCGCCCCGGCGATGAGATGGTCAGCGATGACGACGACAATGACGAGGTGGCCGAACTCGCCGGGGACGACCTCGACGCCGATGCCCTCTCCGAGGATGGCCTGGACACCGTGCTCGACGAGGACTGAGCCGCTCAGGTCATTCGCCCAGCTCCGACACCGCCCGGTAGGACAGCACGCCAGTCGTCTGCGCCGGGCGGTCGAAGTTGAGCCTGCCGAGACTCTCCACCGCAGCTGAGACCGCGGCTCGGTAGAGCAGCGAACCCGTGCTGATCCGCGCCACCCCCGCCTCGGCCAGCTGCCGGCGGCTGAAACGCGGGCTGGCGAGGACGTTGAGCGGCAGCGTCGAGGCCGTGACGATCTGCTCGATGATGTCCACATCGAGATCGCCGGGCACGAAGACCCCGTCCGCCCCGGCATCGGCATAGATACGGAGCCGTTGCACAACCTCGCCGAGGTTGTCCTGCCCAACCCAGTACGTGTCGATCCGTGCGTTGACGAAGAGGTCGGGGAACGCGTCCTTGATCGCGGTGATCTTCGCGGCGAGCACGACGGGTTCGACGAGGCGGCCGCGGGTCGAATCTTCGATGTTGATTCCGGCGACGGCCAGGCCTGTGCCGCTCGGTGCGCCGGGACGGACGAATCGCTCCGCCAGGATGTCGACGACCTCGGCGGGAGTGTCACCGTACCCGTCTTCGAAGTCGCAGGTGAGCAGCCTCTCGGGCAGTACTGTCGCAATCCGGCCGATGAGATCGGCCATGGCTTCAAGGGTCTCGCGGTCCTCATCGACGGTACCGATTCCCGCCGCCACACCGAGACTCGTCGTGCCGACGGCACGGTGACCCGCCTCGACGAACAATCGGGCACTGGCGATGTCCCAGGCGCACGGCAGGATGAACGGCGCCCCGTGGACGTGGAGGCGGTGGAATTCCGGGGTCGAGTTCACAGCTGGGTCACCTCTGCGGTCAGGATCCAGTCGAGCTCGTCCCGACCGGTCGGTGTGAGTGCGAGTGCGCGGCTGCTCGACCGCCGGGAGATCCAGGCCCTGTCGAGAAAGACTCGGCAGAGTTCATCACCGAGCCACCCGCCGAGGTGGGTCCGCCGTTCCGTCCAGTCCAGGCAGGGGCGTGCGACCGAGCGCGCCGATGCCGGAGAGGAAGGAAGATGGATTCCCCACACCTCGGCGAGGCCTGCGCGACCGGAGTCGGTCACGGTCACGGTGTCGTCGATCCACTGCCGGTCGGACAGCGCGGCGAAGATCTGGACGCCGAGGCGACCGGCGATGTGTCTGTAGCAGGTACGGGCCTCGAGGAGGTGATGGTCGCGGGTCTTCGCGGCCAGGGACGGTGCGGATTCGACGCTGCGCCCGGCCAGAGCTCCCGTGTGTTCGAGCCACTCGGCGATGTCGTTCGAGGCCAGCTGGACATAGCGGTGGCGTCCCTGCCTGCGTTCGGCGAGGATGCCGCGGTCGACGAGCATGCTCACGTGTTCCGACATCGACGACAGCGGAATGGACAGGGCCCGGGAGAGCTCCGTGAGCGTCCAGGCCCTGCCGTCGAGGACGCTGATGCAGATCATCACGCGCGTGGGATCGGCGAGTGCCGAGGCGAGGGCGGCGATGTCCGGCGCCGATTCCGGGTAGCTCCTGCTCATGGCTCCATGCTAGAACCCGCTTGCTTCGGCGCGGATCGAAGTGTGTTAGAACGAGAGAGGAAAGGAGGCGTTCGTGTCTTCATCGCCTTATCCCCATCGACAGCGGTTCGACCTGCCGCATGCCGGTTCCGGTCGGCCGGTCCACCGCCTCGGCGTCATCGCCACAGTCGCCACCTTCGGCGGTCTCCTCTTCGGCTACGACACCGGTGTCGTCAACGGCGCGCTCGAGCCGCTGAGTCAGGACTTCGGTCTCACCGCCCTCTCCGAAGGCATGGTCGTCGCCAGCCTCATGATCGGCGCCGCGTTCGGCGCGGTCTTCGGCGGTCGAGTCGCCGACGCCTACGGCAGACGACACACAATTCTCCTGCTCGCCGGGGTCTTCATCATCGGCACCCTCGGCTGCGTGCTCGCCCCGGGCGCGGAGTTCCTCATCGGTTCGCGATTCGTCCTCGGCCTCGCGGTCGGCGGCGCCTCGGCGACCGTCCCCGTCTACCTCGGCGAGATCGCCCCTTCGGAGAAGCGCGGCTCCTTCGTCACTCGCAACGAGCTGATGATCGTCGCCGGTCAGCTCGCCGCATTCATCATCAACGCCGTGATCTTCAACGTCTGGGGCCACGTCGACTCCATCTGGCGCTGGATGCTCCTCGTCGCCCTGCTGCCCGCGATCGCCCTGCTCGTGGGCATGATCTTCCAGCCCGAGAGCCCCCGCTGGCTGATCTCCAAGGGCCGCACCGAGGAGGCGCTCGCGGTGCTCAAGCAGGTCCGTTCCCCCGAACGTGCCGAGGCCGAAGTCGCCGAGGTCACCCACCTCGCCTCCGAGGACGCGAAGCAGTCCACCGGCGGACTGACCGACCTCGGCACCCGGTGGGTGCTGCGGCTGGTCATCATCGGTGCCGGTCTCGGCTTCTTCCAGCAGCTGACCGGCATCAATTCGGTCATGTACTACGGCACGCAGCTGCTCACCAACGCCGGACTCGACTCCGGTGTCGCAATCATCGGCAACATCGCCAACGGCGTCTTCTCCCTGGCCGGCATCTCACTGGGCATGTTCCTGCTCAACAAGCTGCCGCGCCGCGTCATGTTCCTCACCGGCTACGGGCTCATCGCGGTCTTCCACACCCTCATCGCGCTCACCGCGGTCGTCGTCCCGCCGGGACCGGGGCAGGCGTGGACGGTGCTCGTCTTCCTCGTCCTCTTCGTGTTCTCGATGCAGGGCACGGTCGGTCCGCTGACCTGGCTGATGCTCTCGGAGATCTTCCCGATGAAGATCCGCAGCTTCGCAATGGGCATCTGCGTGTTCGTGCTGTGGATCATGAACGCCGTCGTCGCCCAGTTCTTCCCGCCGCTCATCGAGGCGATGGGCATGACCGCGACCTTCGGCATGTTCGCCGGCTTCGCCGTCATCGCCTTCATCTTCCTCTACACACTCCTGCCCGAGACCAAGGACAAGGACCTCGCGGAGTTCGAGCGGGAGTTCAAAGCGAAGTACGGACGGAAGTAGAGAGTAAGGAGTCAGAATGTCAGTCGCAGTTGCCGTCACCGACAGCCCCGAAGGCCGCACGGCTCTCGAGAGCGCCGTGGCCGAGGCGCGCGCCCTGAAGACGGGCCTGCTGCTCGTCAACCTCACCCTCCACGACTTCGCCGACGAGGAGATCCCCCGCGACCTTGAGGTCACACTCATCAATCGCTCCGGCCGCCGGGACCGTGATCCGGTCACCGCGGTCCTCGATGAGCTGGCCGACCACGCCGAGGTGGACCGGCTCGTCCTCGGCGTACGTTCCCGCTCGCGGGTGGGCAAGGTCCTCCTGGGATCCGTGACCCAACGCCTCATCCTCCGCTCCCCCGTCCCGGTACTTACCGTGCGGGTACCGGAGTCCGCGAAGAGGGGCTGAGTCGATCATTGCCCTCGTGGCATAGGGTGGAGGGCGATCACAGTGGCGGCAGGGATGTCAGGAGGCAGTCGTGGCAGATGCGATGGTAGAGAGGTCGGCGGCGGACCGGCTCGAATCCGCACTCTCCGGCCGGGTCGACCGGACCGCGATGGACTCGGTCGCCGATCTCGCCGGGCAGGTCCCCCTCCCGGAACTCACCCGGCTCGTCCACACCACCACTCCCCTGCAGTCGGCCGTCCTCTTCCGCGTGCTCAACAAGGACGAGGCCCTCGCGGTCTTTGAGAATCTGACCCCGGGCTACCAGGCCGAGCTGATCCAGAATCTCCGCGAACCGGAGGTCGCCGACATCGTCGACGGTCTCGACCCCGATGATCGTGCCGAACTCTTCGGTGAGCTGCCCGCGAGCGTTGCCTCCCGCCTGATGAAGGGCCTCGACGCCGAGGAACGAGAGATGACGACGGCGGTCCTCGGCTATCCGAAGTCCGCGATCGGCCGGTACATGTCCCCGGAGGTGCTCAGTCTCCACGAAGATTGGACCTCCGCCGAGGCGATGGAGGTCGTCCGTGCCCGCATCGACGGTCCGGAGACCGTCTACCTGCTGCCTGTCGTCGGTTCCGGACGCGTCCTCCTCGGGGTGATCTCCCTGCGCAACCTCATCGCCGCCGCCGACGAGACGATCATCGGTGAGATGGTGCGCGAATCGATCACGACTCATGCCCAGACCGACCGTGAGGAAGCATCCCGCACGTTCCTCTCCCACCGCCTCATCGCGATGCCGGTCGTCGATGAGGAGAACCGCCTTGTCGGGATCCTCACCATGGATGACGTGCTCGACATCGTCGACGAAGAGGACGCCGAGGACATCGCCCGCTCCAGCGGCTCCGAACCCCTCGACCGCTCCTACCTCTCCTCGAGCATCGTCCGGTTGGTCAAGAGCCGCATCGTGTGGCTCCTCGTCCTCGCGGTCTCGGCGGTCCTCACCGTCCAAGTCCTCGAGGTCTACGAGGACCGCCTCGATCAGGTCGTCATCCTCGCCCTGTTCATCCCCCTGCTCACCGGCACGGGCGGCAACACCGGCAACCAGGCCGCGACCACCGTGACCCGGGCTCTGGCCGTGGGCGAGGTCCGCATCCGTGACCTGGGAAAGGTCATCTGGCGCGAACTGCGCGTCGGTGCGCTGCTCGGTGCCGTGCTCGGCTGCCTCGGCTTCGCCATCGCCGGACTCGTCTACGGCTGGGCGATCGGCCTGGTCATCGGCCTGACCCTGCTCTCGGTGTGCATGATGGCCGCAACCGTGGGCGGGCTGATGCCGATCATCGCGAAGCGGCTCGGAGCCGACCCGGCTGTGTTCTCCAACCCGTTCATCTCCACGTTCTGCGACGCCACCGGACTGATCATCTACTTCACGATCGCCACCACGGTGCTCGGACTGAGCTGAGTCCAGCTCCACAACCACTGTCAAGTTTTTATTGACACCCGATGAGTGTCAACCTAGCCTTGACAAATGACCTCATTCAACTTTTTCGGAATCACCGAAGAACTCCCCTCCACCCGCTGGCAGGCACTGTTCGATACCGTCTGGCCCGCCTATCGGGCGTGGTATCTCCGTGACGGAGATGCCGCTCGACCCAGCCTCGCGGAAGCCGAGGCCCGACTGCGCGAGCACATGCCCGAGCTCGTCCCCACCTGGCGGCGGCTCGTCGAGCTGGCGGGCGGGGACGAGACCGCGGCCCGCATGCTCACCCTGTGGAATCCTCCCCGCTTCCTGCCCGGGTGCTCACAGGTCGCCCTGCAGTCTCCCGAGCCTGCCCTGCTGCGCAACTACGACTACGGGCTCGAGCTGTTCGAGCAGGTCCACGCCTCGACCCGATTCGGCTCCCGCCGGGTGATCGGAACGTCCGACTGCCTGTGGGGTCTGCTCGACGGCATGAACGAGGACGGGCTTGCCGTGTCGCTTGCCTTCGGTGGGCGCCCCGGCGACGGTGACGGATTCGCCGCCCCGCTGGTCGTGCGCTTCCTCCTCGAGGTCGCCGAATCCGTGCCCGAGGCTCTGCGCAGGCTCCAGACGATCCCCGTCTCCATGTACTACAACCTGACCATGATCGACTCCACGGGCACCGCGGCGACCGCCTACGTCGGTCCCGGAATGACCCCGGAGATCATCGAGGATCCGGTCGCGACGAACCACCGCGGACGGCATCCGGAGTTCCCCGACCATGCCCGCCGCTTCCGCAGCGTGGAGCGTCAGGATCTGCTCACCGAGGCGGTGGACCAGGGCTGCGATGTCCAGGAGATGACCGCGAGGATGCTCGGTCCGGGGGTCTTCAGTGCGGACTACGACAACGCATTCGGCACCCTGTACACCGCCGTCTATCTGCCGCTGCGCGGCGAGGTCGAATATCATTGGCACGACCGCACCTGGACCCGCAGCCTGAGCTCGCCCGAGGAGGAGATCATCGTGACCCTCGATGAAGACAGCCCCGAACCGATAGACGTGACCGGACCGTCCGCCGAATCCGATTTCACGGGGCCACCCACGGGCGCGAGCGAGACCTCCGCCGTGGCCGACACGCTGGGCACCGCACGGCAGGCGATCCACGACCTGTCCCACTCGCCGGACCCGGCGGCATTCTCGGCGCTGCTCAGCCTCTCCGCGGAAATCGGCGAGGCCATGGGCACGAGTGCGCGCACGATGGCCGAGCACAATTCCTGGGCCAGGGTGGCCGAGATGGCCGATATCAGCCGTCAGGCGGCCTGGCAGCGCTGGCGCTGAGCGCCGCTGACCGCCGGTGCCGGAGGCCTCAGGCCGACCACGCCGCCCAGAGTTCGGCATAGCGGCCACCGGCGGCGACGAGTTCGGTATGACTGCCCTCTTCGACGACCTCACCGTGTTCCATCACGAGCACCCGGTCGGCGGTCTCCGCCTGGCTGAGGCGGTGGGCCACAATCAACGCCCCGCGTCCGGACAGGGCCGCCCGCGCAGAGCCTTCGAGGACATGGGCACCGGCGGATCCCGCCTCGGCGGTGGCCTCATCGAGGATCGCGAAATCGGGATCTGCGAGCACGAGTCGGGCCAGGGCGATCATCTGCTCCTGCACCGCGCTCAGGCGCATCCCCCCATCGCCGAGCTCCGTGTCCAGACCGTTCGGCAGTGATCGCACCCAGTCCGCACCGACGGTTTCGAGGGCAATGCTGACCGCCTCGGCGGTGGCCGCGGGAACGGGCAGGGAGACGTTCTCCCGCAGGGCGCCGGCGAAGGTGTGGACCTCCTGAGCGACCATCGAGATGTGGGATCGGAGGACGGGTTCGGCCAGTGCTGTCAGCTCCCCCGCCGAGGCGGCACCGTCGTCGACGAGCGCCGCACGTCCGCGTGTCGGCGCCGAGAGTCCCGCGGCGATCCTCGCCAGCGTCGATTTTCCGGCACCGGTGGTGCCGACCACGGCAACGACCTCACCGGGATCGATGCGCAGGCTCACGCCCTTGAGGACATGGTTGTTCGAGTGCGGGTCGGCATCGTAGGTGAACCACAGGTCCTCGAGCAGCAGCGTAGGGGAACTCGAGTCGATATCGATCGAGCGCCTCGGCGAGGTCTGGGCCTCATCGATGACGCCGACCATCCGGGTCAGCGAGGCTCCGGCCGATTGGATCTGGTCGAAGAGGCCGACGAGCGCCCCGATGGGGTTGAACAGGCGGTGGAAGACCAGCGCCGCGGTAGTCACTGCACCGGCGGTGGTCTCACCGAAGTAGACGAGGGCGAACCCCGCGGCCAGAAGCAGGGAGAGGACGACCGCCTCGGCGCGATTGTTGCGGCCGAAGGCCCGGGTGAGGAATCTGAACACATCGATCGAGAGGTCACGGGCCTGCCCGGAGGCCGAGTCGATGCGGGTCATCTCTCCGGCCTCGGCGCGGTAGGCCCGCAGGGTCTGGGCTCCGGTGAGCCCGCCGAGGAGGCGGCCGGCACGTCTGCCGAACGCCGCGCGCTCCTCTTTGTAGATAGGCTCCGACCTGGGCAGATACCAGCGCAGGGTGAGCCAGTACATCGGCAGGGCGACGAGACCGGTGAGGCCGAGACGCCAATCGATGGCGGCCAGCCCGACGGCGGAGACGATGACGACGAGGAGGGATTCGACGACGAGCGGCAGCACCTGCGCGGCGGCTTCGCTGATCTTTCGGGAGTCGTCGGCGACGCGGGAGACGAGGTCCCCGGTGCCGGTGGTCTCGATCCGCTGGGAGGGCAGAGACATGGCCGAATCGACGACCTGGGTGCGCAGTTCGGCGACGACGGGCATGGCGATGTGTGCCAGCGCCCAGGCTCCGATCCAGGTGCCGAGGGCCATGACGATACCGGCGACGGCGACCGCGATCGCGCAGGTCCACACGAGTTCGGAGCCGGCACCGGCGGGCAGCTCGTCGACGAGGCGACCGATCGCCCAGGGTCCGACGAGGCCGGCTCCGGCGTTGGCCATGCCGGCGATGACGAGGAGGACGATCCAGCCGGACCGTGCCCGCAGCAGCGGGGCGAGGTGGGAGAAGGCGCGGCGCCGGGTGGCGATGCTCAGGGTGGTGTGGGCGCTCATCGGGTCACCGCCTGCCGGTAGGCCTCGGACGCTTCGTCGGCGGCGGTGAGCAGCTCCGCGTGGCGGCCGATGAGGACCGGACCGGTCTCGGGTACGAACACCACGGAGTCCGCAGCGGCGAGGAAGGCGGGCGAGCTGGTGAGGATGATCGTTGCGGCGGACTCGGCGGTGCCTCGCAGACGGGTCACCCCCTCGGCGATGCGCGCTTCGGTGACGGCGTCGACGGCGGTCGTCGGTTCGTGGAGGACGAGGATCGACGGGTCGGCGTCGAGTGCTCGAGCGAGCGCCACGCGCTGCCGCTGACCGCCGGAGAGGTTGCCGCCGAGTTCCTGGATGCGGTGATCGAGGCCGCCGTCGACGAGGCCGAGGAGTTCATCGGTGCCCGAAGCGGTGAGCACCTCCTCGGTGACCGGGTGGTCGGTGGTGCCGACGATCATCGTGATGTTCGACCGGATCGTGCCTTCGAACATGTCGACGGTGTGCGGGGACACGATCATCGTGTCCGGCCCCGTGCCCCGGGCATGGGTGGCCAGAGCGCCGAGGAGGTTCGCCGCTGGTTCGGAGGCTTCGGTGACGATGCAGGTCAGGGCCCCGAAATCGGTGGTGAAGTCGACGCTGCGCTCGGCTCCGACGGCCCAGTCGCGCACGGTCAGTGCGGTGTCGTCGAGTCCGATGCGCGGGGTCGGCGTCGCTTCGTTCGAGGAGCCGTCGGTGGTATCGCTGGCTTCGGCGGAATCGATGTCGACGAGCAGTCGGGCGATCCGGCCGGCCGCACCGTGGGATTGGGCGAAGAGTCCGACGATGTCGGCGAGCGCCCGCATGGGTTCGGTGAGGAAGGCGGTCATGCCGAGGATGCCGATGAGGGCGCCGACGCTCATCTGGCCCTCGATGAGGCGCAGGCTCGCGACGATGAGCACGGCGGCGAGCACGATCGACATGACCAGGGCGCCGAGTCCGGCGAGTCGCCCGGTGCGCTCGCCGGTGGCGATGCCGGCGGTGGCCGCCTCGTCGGAGGTGACCCGGTAACGGTCGACGGCCCAGGGTTCGCCGCCCATGGCTTTGATCACGCGGAGTCCGTGCATGAGGTCGGAGGCAGAGCGTCCGGCCCGGGCGACGGCCTCGAGCTGGGTGCCGGCCTTCGCGGAGACGGAGCGGCCGGGCAGGGCGACGATGATCAGTCCGATGGGCACGGCGATGAGGACGACGAGTCCGGTGACAGGGTCGGCGATGAGGAGGAAGACGGCGGCGGTGATCATGCCCAACACCGAGGCGATGCCGCGCCCGGCCTGGGCGAAGGACTGGGCGGCGGTGTCGGCATCGGCCGAAGCGATCGAGAGGACCTCTCCGGAGGCACGGTCGGCGGGCAGGTTCGCCGAGGTCAGCGCCGCATGGGTGATCTCGACCCGCAGGGCATGGGCTTCGTGTTCGCGGGCGGCATTGCAGAAGCGGGAACCGAAGCGGTATCCGAGGCTGAGCACGGTGAAGAGCAGACCGACGCCGATGATCGTGACGATGAGCATCGGCAGCGACAGGGGGATGATCGCCCGGTCGACGACGATGCCGATGGCCACGGGAACGAGCGCTTCACAGACCTGCCACAGCGAGAGCGTGGCCGCCCCGGGGAGCAGGAGTGAAAGGCGTCGCCGAGCGGCTCTGCGGAGGAGTTTCGAACCTGATGAAGGAGTCTGCGGCACGAAGGCTACCCTAACAGTTCGTGCATCTTCAGGGTCTACACTGCCCACTATGCTGCCGATCACCTCTGACCTCGAACACGGATTCCCCGACCTGACAGGGCAGACCTTCGTCATCACCGGGGCCAACAGCGGCCTCGGTCGAGTCAGCGCCCGTGCCCTCGCCGCGCATGGGGCCCACGTCATTCTGGCGGTGCGCAACGTGGAGAAGGGAGCTGCCGCGGCGGCAACCATGAGCGGATCCGTCGAGGTCAGTGAGCTCGATCTGGCCGATCTCGGCTCCGTGCGCGCCTTCGCCGCGGCGCTGGAGACGCCGGTCGACGTCCTCATCAACAATGCGGGCATCATGACCCCTCCCCTGGGCTACACCGTCGATGGCTTCGAATCCCAGTTCGGGACCAACCACCTCGGGCACTTCGCGCTGACAAATCTGCTTCTGCCGCAGATCAGGGCTCGGGTGGTCACGGTCTCTTCGCTGGCCCACCGGCAGGGGTCGATCGATTTCGCCGATCTCAATTGGCAGCGCCGCAGGTACCGGGCGATGAGCGCCTATGCACAGTCGAAGCTCGCGAATCTGCTCTTCACCACCGAGCTCGAACGCCGGCTGACACTCCAGGATTCCGCAGTGATCGCGACGGCGGCTCACCCTGGTCTCGCGGCGACCAATTTGTTCCGATCCGGTGAGCGGCGACGCGTGCGCGACAGTCTCGGCAAGGCACTCACCCGCCTGTTCACCCAACCCGAGGCCGCCGGTGCCGCGCCGGCGCTCAACGCCGCGATCGCCGATGTCCCAGGCAATTCCTACCTGGGCCCAGGCAGCTGGCTCGAGACGCGGGGCGCCCCGGCCTTCGCCGGTCGCGGAGCGGCATCCCTCGACGAGGACGTGGCGCGCCGCCTGTGGAAGGTCTCCGAGGAGCTGACGGGAGTGACCTTTCCCGATTCGCTTCGGTGATTCGACGGGTTTCACAAGCTCGCTGAGTATCGTGGCGTCATGACTGCTCTGCACAATGTGCGTATCTTCGACGTCGATTCTGCCGTCTCCAGTGAGCCCGTCGACATCGAGTTCTCCGAGACAATCACCGCGATCCACCCGGCCGCGGATCCGGATCCGACGTCGGCGGCCACGCTCCTCTCCGGCCTCATCGACACCCACGTCCATCTGAAGTCCCGGGAGCCTCTCGTCGCCGCCGGGGCCGCGGGGTTGACGACGATCGTCGACTTGGGCACGCACCCGGATTCGCTCGTCGCCGATTTCCGGGCCGACGCTGGGATCCCTGCGATCCTCAGTGCCGGTTCGGCCGCCTCGGCGCCGGGCAGCACACAGACCACCGCCATGGGCTTCCCCGCGGAATCCGGGGTCTCCGGACCCGAGGATGCGCAGCGGTTCCTCGACTGGCGGACCGAGAACAACGTCGATCTCATCAGGATCATCATCGAGGATCCCGAGGCCACCGAGGTGCCTGCCCTCGACATTCCGACCCTGCGGGCGCTGGTCGATGGAGCTCACGAGCGCGGACTGCTCACCGTTGCCCACGCAGTCACGGCCGCCGCCTTCGACCGCGGCCTCGACGCGGGGGTCGACGTCCTCACCCACATCCCCTTCGACGGCCCGTTGCGGCCGGAGACGATCGAGCGGATCGTTGAGACGAACACCCTCGTCTCCCCGACCCTGGTGATGATGCGCGCGATCGCCGAGGCCCGCCTCGGCG
Source organism: Brevibacterium sp. GP-SGM9 (assembly GCF_047300845.1). Lineage (NCBI taxonomy): Bacteria > Bacillati > Actinomycetota > Actinomycetes > Micrococcales > Brevibacteriaceae > Brevibacterium > Brevibacterium sp. GP-SGM9. The sequence continues at coordinate 1,610,147 of NZ_CP178563.1, forward strand.
AGCATGCCGATGCGGCCTTCGGAATGGCCCTGGCGAATGTCCGTGCCCTCCACGAGGCCGGGGTGAAGATCATCGCGGGCACCGATGCGAATGAGACGCCGTTCGCTCCGGTGCCGCACGGCCCATCGCTGCACGACGAATTCGACTATCTCATCGAGGCCGGAATGACCGTCGCCGAGGTGGTCCGGTCGGCCACCTCGGGTGCTGCGGATGCGCTGAGGCCGGGCGATCGCGGACGCATCGTCGAGGGGGCTCGCGCTGATCTGCTGGTCGCAGGCGGAGATCCGCTGGGCGACGTCTCTGCACTGCACTCCCCCGCCGAGGTGTGGGTGGCGGGAACTCAGCTCATCTGAAGGCCTGCTCCCCGGTGATGTGGCGGCCGAGGATGAGGGTGTGGACTTCGTCGGTGCCCTCATAGGTGCGCACGGACTCGAGGTTGTTCGCATGCCGCAGCGGTGAGTATTCGAGGGTGATTCCGTTGCCGCCGAGCATCGTGCGAGCTTCCCGGCAGATGGCGATCGCCTCACGGCAGTTGTTGAGCTTGCCGACCGAGATCTGGACCGGGTCGAGCGTCCCGGCGTCCTTAAGACGTCCGGTCTGGACGGCGACGAGGATCCCCTTCTGAATCTCGAGGACCATGTTCACCAGCTTCTGCTGGGTGATCTGGTAGCCGGCGAGAGGCTTGTCGAACTGGAGACGTTCCTGCGAATACTTCAGCGCGACCTCGTAGGAGTCACGCGCGGCGCCCATGGCGCCCCACATGATTCCGTAACGAGCCTCGTTGAGGCAGGAGAACGGTCCTCTGAGTCCCGTCACTTCGGGCAGGACCGCATCGGCGGGCAGCTGCACCTGCTCGAGGGTGATGTCGCATTGGATGGAGGCGCGCATCGACAGCTTCTGCTCGATCGGAGTGGCGGTGAACCCGGCGGTGTCCGTGGGAACCAGGAAGCCGCGGATGCCCTCATCGGTGGCCGCCCAGATGACGGCGACATCGGCGATCGAGGCCAGACCGATCCAACGCTTGGCACCGTTGAGGGTCCAGGATCCGTCGTCACTGCGGATCGCGGTGGTGGCCATGGACCCGGGGTCGGATCCGGCGGTGGGTTCGGTCAGACCGAAGCAGCCGATGATCTCGCCCTTGGCCATGCCGGGCAGGTAGCGGTTCTTCTGTTCCTCGGAGCCGAACTTGTGGATCGCCGACATCGCCAGCGATCCCTGCACCGAGACGAAGGTGCGCAGACCGGAGTCCCCGGCTTCGAGCTCGAGTGCGGCGAGTCCGTACTCGACGGCCGAGCGGCCGGGGCAGCCGTAGCCGTGCAAGTGCATACCCAGCAGCCCGAGTTCGCCCATCTCGGCCACGATCTCTCGCGGGAAGACCGCGTTCTCATACCAGTCGGCGATGTTCGGGCGGAAGCGCTCATCGACGAAGGCTCGGACTGTGTCGCGCAGGGCGATCTCGGACTCGCTGAAGAGTCCCTCGAGGTTGAGCAGGTCGGAGTTCTCGCTGCTGGAGTTCGCGCGAGTGAAAGCGGTCGTAGTCATGTCAGGCTCCTGTGGTGGTGGCGATCGTCTGCGGTCCTGCTGCGCCGAGGTGGTCGTCCCTGTCGCGACCGAGGATCTCGTCCGTATCGGCGCCGAGTTCGGGTGGTGCCGAGCGCACGGGTGGGCGAACTCCGTTGAAATTCACGGGGAAGGCCACCTGGCGCATCGGCCCGGCAGTGGGGTGGTCGACGGTCTGAACCATGCCCAGAGCCTCGGTCTGCGGATCGGCGTAGACCTCATCGAGGTGCTTGATCGGCGCCGCCGGGACCCCCGCTGCAGAGAACAGTTCGCACCACTCGTCGACCGACCTCGTCCGCAGCGTCTTCGACAGCTCCTCGTTGACATAGTCGCGGTGGACCAGCCTGCCCGCATTGGCGGAGATCCGCTCGTCCTCGCCGAGGTCAGAGCGGTCGATGGCGGTGCAGAGACGCTGCCACAGGGAGTCGTTGCCGATGGCGATGACGAAGTAGTCATCGGCGGCCGGATACGCCTGATAGGGCACGAGGTTGGGGTGGCCCGAACCGAGAGCATGAGGGCGTCTGCCATCGGCGAAGTAGTTCGTCGCCCAGTTCACGTGCAGCGCCAGCTGCCCCTCATACAGAGAGGTCGTCAGGTACTGTCCTCTGCCGGTGCGGCTGCGCTCGAAGAGAGCGGAGACCACACCGATGATCCCGAACAGACCGGCACCGAGGTCGCCCATCGCGAATCCGGCCTTCATCGGTGGCCCGCCGGGCTCACCGGTCAGAGACATCAGTCCCCCGCGTGCCTGGGCGACCATGTCATAGCCGGGTTCGTCGCGCATCGGTCCGTGATCCCCATACGCGGAGATGTGGAGGATGACGAGGTGCGGGAACTTCGCCGACAGCTCCTGATAGTCGAAGATCGTCTGCAGTGAGCTGCCGGGTCGGAAGTTCTCGACGAGCACATCGGCCTCGGCAAGCAGTTCGTGCACCTGTGCCTGTCCCCGTTCGGATTTGAGGTCGATGGTCACAGACTTCTTGCTGTGGTTGGCCGCATGGAAGTACGTGGCGTCGGCACCGACCATCGGCGGGCCCCAGGCCCGCGTGGGGTCCCCGCCATTCGGATGTTCGACCTTGATGACCTCGGCGCCGAGGTCGGCCAGCGACATGGTGGCGTAGGGGCCGGCGAGGATCTTCGAGAGGTCGATGACGCGCACTCCGGACAGCGGGCCTTCGAAGGTGGCCGCAGCGGAGTTCGCTGTCTCCCGTGTGGATTCGGATTCTGTGGTTCTCACGATGTGCTCCAGACTTTCGTGTGGCCTCATGCCACAGGCGTCAGTGTGGTCGAGGCTGCGACCTCGCGGGACACTGCCACTCCGTCGACGATGTCCTCGAAATGGGACAGGAGACGCGCCACAGCTGTGTCATCGCGGGCGATGGCGCCCGCGATGAAGGCCTTGGCGACGAGAAGTGTGCGATAGTTCTCCTCGCGAGCGACCTCGCCGCCCGCCTGTTCGAGCAGCAGCGTCGCCATGATGAGCTGTGCCAGGTCGTCGGCGTAGTTGCCGATGAGTGCCTCGGCCTCAGACTGTGCGGCCAACAGCGCGTCTCCACGGGAGACGATGGCCTCCCACCGACTCAGCAGCTCACGGATCTCGGAGTCCGCCTCGGCGAGGGTGCTGTCGTTGAGCTTCGCGGTCATCGACTGCGCCAACAGGCGGTGCGTGTTCTGCTTGCGCAGGCAGCGCAGCACGTCGAGGGCAATGACGTTGCTCGAGCCCTCCCAGATGGAGCCGAGGTGGGAATCGCGGACGAGGCGGGCGTCGGGCCATTCCTCGATGTAGCCGCGGCCGCCGCGGACTTCCATCGCCTCCCCGGCGACGAAGCGCACGCGTTTGCAGATGTAATGCTTGGCCAGCGGAGTGAGCACGCGGATCTGAGCCGCGGCGTCCGCATCTCCGGCATCGCCGCGCTGCAGCATGTCACCGGAGTGGAAGACGAGCCCCAGGGCGGCCTCGGCCTCGGCCTGCAGCGGCAGCAGGGTCATGCGCATGAGCGGCGCTTTGACGAGCGGCTCGCCGAAGACGACGCGGGTGCGGGCGTGGGCGAGCGCCTCGTTGATGGACCTGCGCATGAGTGCCGTGGCTCGCATCGCATTGGACAGGCGAGAGGTGTTGACCATCTCCGCCATCTGCCGGAAGCCGCGCTCGAGCGCCCCGACCTGGACGGCGTAGGCTCCGTTGAGCGTGACCTCTCCGCTGGGCATCGACCGGGTGCCGAGTTTGTCCTTGAGACGGTCGATGACATAGGAGTTCTTCGTCCCGTCCGGGCGCCGCTTGGGCAGCATGAACAGTCCGACGCCGCGGGTGGAGTCCTCTCCTCCGGGGAAGCGGGCGAGAGTGAGGATGATGTCGGCGTCGGGGTTGGAGGCGAACCATTTGCGGCCGGACAGCGTCCAGTTCTCACCGTCGCGTTCGGCGACGGTCGATGTCTGGGCGATGTCGGTGCCGGCTTGGATCTCGGTCATGAACATGGCCCCGGTGAATCGGTGCTCGGGATCGGTCGAGATCAGACGCTCGACCGCCTCGGCGATCTGCTCGCCTTCGCCGAACTTCCGCAGGGTCCGTGCGGCGGCATCGGTCATGGACACCGGGCAGGCGAGACCGAACTCGGCCTGCACGAAGACGTAGGAGAGGATGTACTTGATCAGATGCGGGGGCGCCTCGTCCCAGCCGTGCAGTCCACGGTGGGACAGCGCGGAGAGCCCGTACTCCTCGTAGGCGGCCTTCTGCAGCTCCTGGTAGCTCGCGTGGTAGTCGATGGCATCGACCCGGTCGCCCTCTCGATCGAACTGGGCCAGGGTCGGCGGGTTCTTGTCCGCGACATCGGCGAGCGGGGCCAGGCGCTCGGCCGCGTCGGTGCCAAGCGCGCTGAGCACTGGGGCAAGCAGTGCGCGGTCGGCCGGGTCGAGGTAGGACTCGATAAGCGGTGCGAGGGCGGGGTCGAGATCGACGTAGTTCATCTGTCCTTCTGTGTTCTTCTCTTCTGGGGTGGTCGTCAGCGGCTGACGCTGGGTTTCGGCTCCGCCTCGGCGAGGTGGCCCGGTTCTCCTTCACGGCCCGTCCACGCCTTTGCCCGCAGGAGCAGAGACATGCACACCGCGGAGATGAGGACGTAGCCGAGGCCGAGGCCGACGACGACCCAGATCGAACCGGTCGCGCCCAGCAGAGCCTGGCTGAGGAACGGGGCGGTGCCGGCGAACAGTGCCGTCGAGACCTGATAGGCCACGGAGATGCCGGTGTAGCGGATGGTCGTCGGGAACAGCTGGGCGAGCACCCCGGCCAGGGCTGCGTAATACATGGCGTGCGGGGCGGTGGCCAGCACCATGCCGAGCATTGCGAGTCCGTAGCTGCCGGTCTGGATGAGCACGAACATCAGCGGCAGCAGCACGAGCTCGGGCAGAAGCATGATGAGGATCGCCTTGCGGGCGTCGATCTTCGAGGCGAGGATTGCGCCGAATGGCTGCACGATCACCTGCGCGATCAGGGCCACGGTGATGACCTGCAGGAACTCTGTGCGCCCGAATCCGAGGTCGGTCGTCGCCCAGGACAGGGCGAAGGTGGTCTTGACGTAGGTGATCGCGACTCCCGTCACCACCGCTCCGATGGCCAGAGACACGACCTTCCAATGATCGCGGAGCAGTTCGACCAGAGGAGTGCGCTGCTGCGGTTCCTTCTGGGTCGCCGCGATCATCTCCGGCGATTCGGTGATCTTGAGTCGGATGTAGAGACCGACGATGATGAGCACTGCCGAAGCGAGGAACGGGATCCGCCAGCCCCAGTCGCCGAAGTTCTCCGCACTCATGTAGGTCAGACCGAGGAAGGCGACCGTGGCGAGGAGGTTGCCCACCGGTGAGCCCTGCTGGGCGAAGGCACCGTAGAGGATCTTCTTCCCCGGTGGCGCGAATTCGGTGGCGATGAGGACCGCTCCGCCCCATTCGCCGCCCATGGCCACGCCCTGGATGATCCGCAGGGCCACGAGGAGGATCGGTGCCATGAAGCCGATCTGCTCATAGGTGGGCAGGAGGCCGACTCCGACTGTGGCCAGCCCCATGAGCATGAGGGTCGTGATGACGGTGTTCTTGCGACCGAACTTGTCACCGAAGTGGCCGAAGATGACGCCGCCGAGCGGGCGGGCGATGAAGCCGACGGCGAAGGTGGCGAAAGCGGCGAGCGTGCCCATTGCGGGGCTGACATCGGGGAAGAAAAGGGGCCCGAGGACGAGCGCCGAGGCGGTGCCGTAGATGTAGAAGTCGAACCATTCGATGGTGGTGCCGACGAAGGCGGCCACGCCTGCGCGACGTCCCTGCTTGGGGTCGATCGCCGCTGGAGTGGGCTCTGGGATCGACGCTGATCCGGTGCTGCTCATGTGTGGTCTCCCGAGGTGGAGGTGGGTGTGCTTCATTGCCGGAAGCCACTCTTCCACTTCCATTACCGGGTGTCCAAGACTTAATATCTAGGTGATCATTATCGATTCTTTATCAATTGGTCGACCCGTGCAATCGGTGCGGCCGGGCCGGCCACAGGAGGCGATCCGATGGAACTGCGACACCTCTCGGCATTCGTCGCTGTCGCCGAGGAACTCCACTTCGGACGCGCCGCCGAGAAGCTCCACATCGCCCAGCCGGCCCTGAGCCAGATGATCCGGGCCCTGGAGAAGGACCTCGGGGTGCCGCTGTTCGAACGCACCACTCGACGGGTCAGGCTGACCCCCTCGGGAGAGGCCCTGCTCGACCCTGCCCGCACCATCGGCGACCAGGTCGCGGGTGCCAGGCGCATCGCCCGAGCGGCCCAGGAGGGGACGGTCGGCCGGGTCAGGGTCGGCTTCGGCGGCACGAGCGGCTATTCGATCCTCTCGCTGCTCTCAAGAGAAGTCGCGGACCGCCATCCGGGCATCGGCCTCGAGCTCCACCCGCAGACCTACTCGGGCGAAGCCGCCCTGGCCGTTCGCGACGGAGAGATGGATCTCGCCGTGATCAGCCCTCCGGCTCCGGCCGGCGTGAATGTCCATGTCATCAGGCAGGAGACCGTCATGGCCGCGGTCCCGAGCACTCATCGGCTCGCCGAACGGGAACGCGTGTCGATGACCGAGCTCGCCGACGAACCTTTCATCTCCTACGCACCCTCCCATGGTTCTCAGGTGCGCGAAGTGATGATGCGCCTGGCCGACGAGGCCGGGTTCCTGCCCCGCATCGCCCAGGAAGCACCGGATCCCTACAGCCTGCTCGCGCTCGTCGGGGCGCAGGTCGGCATCGCGCTCGTCGTCGAATCCTCCGACCACATTCGCATCGACGGGGTCAGCTACGTTCCGCTCGCCGAGGGCACCGAGGCCTTCACCCTGGCCTTGGGCTGGCGGCACAACAACCCCTCCGAGGCACTGGCCCGAGTCCTCGACATCATCCGCGAGATCCTCCCCGAAGCCCCCCTGGCTGCTGCCTGACGGCGGCCCAGATACCTGGCGCGAGGTGGCTGGGCCGCCGTCAGGTAGCAGTTGGGGAGGGTTACCAGCTGATGACGTGGGGGACGCTGACCTGCTTGAGCCCTTCGAGACCGAACTCGAGACCGAAGCCGGACTTCTTCACTCCGCCGAAGGGCACACGCGGGTCGACGGCCCCGTGCTTGTTGATCCAGGTCGAGCCCGCCTGCAGACGGGCCGCCACGCTCTTACAGGCGTCGAGGTCGCTGCCCCACACCGAGGAGCCGAGTCCGACCTCGAGCTCATTGGCCCAGGCGATGGCTTGGTCGAGGTCGCTGTACCTGATGATCGGCAGGGCGGGCCCGAACTGCTCCTCGGCAACGAGCGGGTTGTCGTTGTCAATGTCGGCGACCAGGGTCGTCGGGTAGAAGTAGCCGGGCTGGTCGGCCACCGGGTCTCCCCCGGTGAGGACTCGGGCACCGGAGTCCTTCGCCGCCTGCACGAGTCGGGCGACGATGTCGTACTGCTGCTTGTTCTGCAGGGGACCGAGGACGTTCTCCTCCTTCAGCCCCACACCCATCGGAGACTGTGCGGCCACTTCGACGAGGGCGTCGCAGACCTGATCGTAGAGGGAATCGGGAACATAGAGGCGCTTCATCGCCGCACAGGTCTGGCCGGTGTTGATGAAGGCACCCCAGAACAGGTCGCCGGCGATCGCGGCCGGGTCGGCGTCCTCGAGCACGATCCCGGCATCGTTGCCGCCGAGTTCGAGTGTGATCCGAGCGAGCTTGTCCGCGGCGGTGCGCATGATCGCCTGACCCGTCTTCGTCGACCCGGTGAACATGATCTTGTCGACACCATCGTGGCTGGTCAGGGCCGCTCCGACGGCACCGTCGCCGGGGACGACGGTGAGTACATCGGCCGGCAGCACCTGGTTGACGACAGCGACGAGCGCCTGGACCGAGAGCGGCGTGTACTCCGAGGGTTTGAGGACGACGGTGTTGCCCATCTTCAATGACGGTGCGAACTGCCAGACGGAGATCATCATCGGCCAGTTCCATGGGCCGACCGCTCCGACGACGCCGACGGGATCGTAGTGGAGCTCGGCGTGGGTCTCACCGTCGTCGACGAGGACTTCGGGGTCGAGTTCGAAGGCGGCGTTGGCGCGCAGCCAGGCCGCACAGGCCCCGACCTCGAAGCGGGCATTGGGTCCGTTGAGCGGCTTGCCCTGTTCGCGGGAGAGCAGTTCGGCCAGCGCCTCGGCGGAGGCTTCGACGGCGTCGGCGGCCCTGTTCAGCAGGTCGCTGCGCTCCTGGGCTGAGCGGGCCGCCCAGTCGGGCTGGGCCGCGCGGGCGGCGGTCACGGCCGTGACGATGTCGGCGACGCTGCCTTCGCGGGTGCGTCCGACGAGTTCGCCGGTGGCGGGATCGTGGATTTCGCGACCGCTCGGGTCATCGACTGCCCTGCGCAAGGCCTCGGTGGTGGTGAGATCGGTGGTCATGTGGTCTCTCCTTCGCTGCACGTGATGGTGAAGTCGGGTTAGGGATGGAGTCGGGGTCGGGGTGGGATCGGAATCGGGGTGGGCGGGCTTCTCATCCCAGCGAACCACCCGAACCGATTCCTGCATAGAGTCCCGGTCTGCTCGAGCGCAGTCGCAGGGCCCAGATGGTGCCGATGACGCCGGGGATGAGGACGATGGCCGGCAGCAGCCAGGACAGCACCGAGGCGCCCTCGAGTCCGATGAGGACGTTGAAGTTCACAACGATGGCGATGAAGAGCGCGGCCAGTCCGATCGCGGCGAGCCCTGGTGCGATGGCCCGGGTCCACAGGGAGTATTCGTCGGCACGAGTGCGGAGGAAGCCGATCACCGCGAGCGCGGTCAGCGCCATGAGCAGGACGAGGCCGAAGGCGCCCATGTTCGTCAGCCACGTGAAGAGGGTGACGACGGGAAACAGCGGATCCTCAGTGCCGGAGCCGACGATGGCGAAGACGACGATGACGACGAGCGCGAGCCCCGATTGGGCGAGGGATCCGGCCACCGGGGCACCCGACCGGCGCGATGTCCGGGCGAGGAAGGTCGGCAGCACGCGGTCGCGACCGAGGGCGAAGAAGTAGCGGGCGACGATGTTGTGGAAGGCGACGAGAGCGGCCAGCAGAGAGGTGAGGAAGAGCAGGTTCGCGAGATCGACGAACCACACGGGGGCGTGCTCGCCGAGGAAGACGAACATGAGGTCGGGCCCGAACTCCTGGGACCGGCCGATGACGTTCGAGGCCCCTTCGCCGACGACCATGGCCCAGGCGGAGAAGGCGTAGAACACGGCGATGATGGACACCGCGATGATCGTCGCCCGGCCCGCGGTGCGCTTGGGGTCCTTGACCTCCTCGTTGTAGATGGCACCGGATTCGAAGCCCATGAAGGCCGCGATCGAGAACGCCAGGGCCGCACCGACGCCCGGAGCGAAGAGCTCCCCTGGCAGCAGGCCGGCCGCGCTCACACCGCCCGGACTGTGACCGAGCCCGATGATGTCGAAGACGATGACGACGAGGAATTCGGTGCCGACGATGACGCCGAGGACCTTGGCGGAGAAGTCGACCCTCGAGACGCCCATGATCCCGACGATGACCCAGGCGATGAGTGCGCAGATCCACCAGTTCACCTCGATCGCGAACAGCGAGTCGAGGAATGAGGAGAAGACGAATCCGAACATTCCGGCGATGCCGATCTGCATCGCGTTGTAGGCCACGAGCGCGGTCAGTGCCGCGCCCATGCCTACGGGTTTGCCCAGGCCTTTCGAGATGTAGGCGAAGAAGGCTCCCGCGTTGTGCACGTGACGGCTCATCGCCGCGTATCCGATGGCGAAGAGGATCAGCACGATGCCGAGGACGACGAAGGACAGCGGGATCCCGGTCAGTCCGGTGACCGCGAAGTTGCTCGGCACTCCCCCGGCGACGACGGTCAGCGGCGCCGAGGCGGCGATGATCATGAAGACGAGTGCCGGGGTGCCGATGCGGCGGGCATCGAGGCCCGCGGTCACCGTGGTGTCCGGAGTGGCCGCGCTGTCTGCGGCCGGTTCCGATCCGAGAATGCTCATGAGATCCACCTGACGTCTGTGTCTGTGCACTCAGCATGGCCCTGGGCGGGCCTCCGCGTCTTGGCTTTGCAGGCAGAGAGCTTGACGATCGGTGCGGGAAGAGCGCCGGTCAGCCTCGGCGGGTCGATCCTTCGGCGGTCATACGACGGAATTCCGCGGGCGGGCGACCCACGGCCGCACGGAAGAGGCGAGAGAAGTGGGCAGGGTCGCTCAGTCCCCAGCGGGCCCCGATCGCTGAGACGGGGACCTGGCGCTGCAGCGGGTCGGCGAGGTCCTGGCGGCAGCGGTCGATCCGGCGCCGGCGAATCTCCCCGGCGACGGTGTCCCCGCTGCCGGCGAAGATCTGGTGCAGGGTGCGCACCGACATGAAGTGGGCGGCCGCGATGGTCGATGGTGAGAGCCTGGGGTCGCCGAGGTTGGCCTCGATATGAGCGGTGATGTCCGACCACAGGCGGTGCCTCTCGTCCGCACCTTCGCCGGAGTCGGAGAGTTCGTCGGCCATCACGGTGGTGAGCAGGTCGACGACGTTGCCGGCCAGTCTGATGCCGACGGAGCGGCTGAGGGTTGGCAGCATCGCCCCGGCCTGGGTGATGATCTGGGTGGCGACGGCGCCGAGCTGGTGGTCGGCACCGATCGAGGTGGCGGTGAGCTGCCGGACGGTGTCGGTGGGCAGGTTGACCCGTGACTGCGGGAACATCATGACGTAGGAGGAGAAGTCGCAGTCGAAGCTGAGCGTATAGGGCCGGGAGGTGTCGTAGATCGCCAGCGATCCCGGGGCCAGGGACACCTCCCGACCGTCCTGGATGAGCAGTCCGTGCCCTTTGAGCTGGAGTGAGACCTTGTAGTAGTTCTGCGGTGGCGCCTTGCCGTCGGTGCCGCCGACACCTGCGGATATGAGCTCGGGGGTGCGCAGCACTGCGTGGGGATTGGCGGTGATGTGGGACATGACGACCGAGTCGTAGTCGCGGGCGCCGATGGTTCCGCGGAACCCGCCGCGGCGCTGGGGTTCGGTGTCCAAGGGCACGAACGAGTCCGAGACGAGTGACTGCCACCCGTCGAAGTCTGAGGCTGTGCTCTCGAGCAGCATCGACGTCCTCCACAGAAACGACCGACCGCCGACCTCTGCGTCGGCGATCACCTGGCGCTCACTCTAGCCGCAACCGTGCTGAGAGTCACGAGTTCGGCGCGGAATTACCGACCGATCGGTCATGTTCGGTCGAGATGCGGGAGAGAAGGAAGTCGAGCTGGGCTCGGAGGCCCGCGAAATCAACGACGTCCCCGCCGATGATCGCCGTCGTCTGGGCACCGAGGAGGTAGGTGAGCAGGACTTCGGCGCAGGGCTCGAACACCACCTCGGCGGCCAACCGACCGTCCTCGCTGGCCTGGCGCAGCCAGCCGAGGATCCACCCCCTCCACAGGGTCATGGTCCCCCGCGTCGAGCGGGCATGCTCGGGACTCTGCGCCACCTCGGCGAAGAAGGACAGGACGACCCTGGCCTCATCGTGGAGTTCGGGGGTGAGGGGGAGGACTTCGGAGGCAAATGCGCGCAGGGCGGGCAGGCCGCGCAGTCCGGCGGTTGTCAGTTCGACGCGCCGGTTCGTCGCCTCGAAGACGTAGAGGTAGGTGGCCGCGAGCAGTTCGGACTTCGAGGCGAAGTAGGACTTGATCGCACCATTGGCGAATCCCGCCTCCGCCGCGATGTCGCGCATCGTCGCCCCGGCCAGACCCTGGCGGACGATGATGCGCAGGGTCGCCCCGACGAGCTCGCTGCGACGCTGGTCGTGGTCGACGATCTTGGGCATGCGTCCTCCGTATCTCCGATGGCGGCACTCTTGACTTTATTTTCTACAAGCGTAGATTATTGCGTGAGTCAGAACACACATTACGTTGCAAAGGTGCACATATGTCCTGCCATTCCGGATCCGCCGAGGTGGCTGCTCCCACCGCTCTCACCGCGTTCTCCCTGCCCACCGAGTCCGAGATCGCGACCGTGACCGCGGCACTGCGGGAGGCGGGCGAGTTCCCCAAGACCGCACGCCTGGCCTATGTCGGTCTGCTCGATCCCGTCCGAGGTGCGGGTCGGGCCGAGCAGATCACCGCCGAGGCGGACCGCCGTTTCCGCGCCTTCGTCCTCGACAAGTCCGCCGGCACGGCGAAGGACATCATCGTCTCCGCCACACATTCCCGGCTGGTCTCCGTCGCCGAGGTGGACTCCACCGTCGAGGGCGAGTTCCCCGTCATGGAGGAGGAGTTCGAGGTCGTCGAGGCCGTCCTCGCCGCCGACCCGAGGTGGCAGGAGATCCTCGAGCGCCGCGGTCTGCCTCTCGACCAGGTGCGGGTGGCACCCCTGTCGGCCGGGGTCTTCGAGTACCCCGAGGAGTCGGGGCGGCGGATCCTGCGCGGTCTCGCCTTCCTCCAGCAGCACAAGTCCGATTCGGCGTGGGCGCACCCGATCGACGGCCTCGTCGCCTATGTCGATGTCACCAACCGGACCGTCGATCAGATCCTCGACCTCGAAGACGTGCCCGTCCCCGCCGAGCACGGCAACTACACGGATCCGGAGCTGACAGGGCCACCGCGCACAAGCCAGAAGCCGATCGAGATCACCCAACCCGAGGGCCCGAGCTTCAGAGTCACCGCGGGCAATCACATCGAGTGGGAGAAGTGGTCGCTCGACGTCGGCTTCGACATGCGCGAAGGCCTCATCCTCCACAACATCGCCTTCGATGACGGCGAGCGCCGACGCAGGATCCTCGATCGGGCGGCGATCGCGGAGATGGTCGTCCCGTACGGGGATCCCTCGCCCGTACGGTCCTGGCAGAACTACTTCGACACCGGTGAATACCTCGTCGGGCAGTGGGCGAATTCGCTCGAGCTCGGGTGCGACTGCCTCGGCGACATCACCTATCTCTCCCCCTGGGTGGCGAACAACCTCGGCGAGCCGCGGCAGATCAAGAACGGCATCTGCATGCACGAGGAGGACGCCTCGATCCTCGCCAAGCACTCGGACCTGTGGTCCGGGGTGGCCTACACCCGGCGCAATCGGCGCTTCGTGGTCTCGTTCTTCACCACGGTCGGCAACTACGACTACGGCTTCTACTGGTACCTCTACCTCGACGGGACGATCGAGTTCGAGGCCAAGGCGACCGGCGTCGTGTTCACCTCGGCGCTGCCGAACGGCTCGAGCGATTTCGCCTCGGAGATCGCACCCGGCCTCGGCGCTCCGTTCCATCAGCATCTCTTCGGGGCGCGTCTCGACTTCGCCCTCGACGGCGGCAGGTGCCGGGTCGAGGAAGAGGATGTCGTGCGCCTGCCGAGCTCGGCGGACAACCCGCGCGGGAATGCGTTCAGCCGGTCACGAACGGTGCTGGGCACGGAGCTGGCAGCCCAACGCGACGCCGACCAGTCCAAGGCTCGGACCTGGGTGGTCACGAACCCGAGCTCGAACAACCGCCTCGGCGAACCGGTCGGATACAAACTCCATCCCACAGGGCTGCCGACGCTGCTCGCGGCCGAGGATTCCTCGATCCACCGGCGGGCGACGTTCGCGTCGAAGGCACTGTGGGTGACGCAGTATCACGAGGACGAACGCTACCCGACGGGCGATTTCCCGAATCAGCACCCGGGGCATGCGGGGCTGCCGGCGTGGACGGCCGCCGATCGCAGCGTCGACGGTGAGGACATCGTCCTCTGGCACAGCTTCGGCCTCACCCACTTCCCGCGGGTCGAGGACTGGCCGATCATGCCTGTGGACACGGTCGGCTTCAAGCTGCGGCCGGAGGGCTTCTTCGACCGCTCCCCCGTCCTCGACGTCCCGGCCCCGGCCTCCGGCGGCCGCTGCTGCGACGCCTGACCCCTCCCACTGCTACCTGACGGGCGCCCAGCAACATGGCGCGAGGTTGCTGGGCCGCCGTCGGGTAGTTCTGAGAGTTCAACTGAGGCGGGGAATTGACGATGCGTGCGTGGGTGCGCGGCCTGGATTGGCGACGCGTGCGGATTTGCTGCCGATCCCTTTCGCTGCGGTGACCCGGCTCACTAGCCTGACGCCATGACCATCACAGACTCCGGCACCGTCGCCGAGGCGAGCGCCACCTTCCCCACCGCACTGCCCACCAAACACTTCGACTACATCGTCGTCGGCGCCGGATCCGCCGGGTGCGTGATCACCCGCCGACTCATCGATGCCGGGAAGACGGTGTGCCTGATCGAGGCCGGCGGGGATGAGACGAATCCGAACATCGACCATCTCAACAACCTCGGCCTGATCTGGCATTCGGCTCAGGATTGGGACTATTACACGGTTCCGCAGCCCGGCGCGATGAACCGGAAGATCCATCTGCCGCGCGGCAAGGTACTCGGCGGGTCGAATGCGCTCAACGCCGTGATCTGGGTCCGCGGCGACGCCTGGGACTACGAGCAGTGGGTCGACTCCGGGTGCCCCGGCTGGTCCTGGGATGAGGTGTCCCCGGTCTTCGCGGCCATCGAGAACTTCGACGGGGCGATCACGGAGACTCGCGGCACGGACGGCCCGATGGATGTGCGCATCGACTACCCGCGCAACCGACTCCAGGAGGACATGGTCGCCGCGGCCGAGCAGACCGGACTGGCCTACAACCCGGACTACAACTCCGGCTGCGTCGAAGGCGTCTCCCGGATCCAGCTCAACGTCCGGGACGGCAAGCGGCTGAACACGTGGCGCGCCTATCTCAAGCCCCGCCTCGGCGCCGACAATCTCACGATCCTCACCTCCGCGCACGCCCGCCGCCTGCTCATCGAGACCACACAGGTCACGGGCGTCGAGGTCGACTTCCGCGGTCGCACCGGTCAGATCAGCGCCGACGAGGTCATTCTCAGCTCGGGCGCCCTGGCGTCTCCCGAGCTGCTCCTGCGCTCGGGCATCGGCCCCGCCGAGGAGCTGCGTGAGGTCGAGGTCGAACCGGTCCACGATCTGCCCGGGGTGGGCAAGAACCTCCAGGATCACTGGCTCTCGCCCGTGGTCTTCGCCACCGGTGACACCGAGGTGCCGATGGGTGAGGTGGCACCGGCCGAGGTGCATCTGTTCTGGAAATCAGATCCGGAGCTTCCGGTCCCCGACACTCAGCCGCTCTTCTTCTCCGTGCCGATGTACGCCCAGGATTCGGCTCCCGCTGCCCAGATCGGGCCGGGACCCGGCGGTGCGTTCACGCTCCAGGGCGGACTCGTCCGACCCGAATCCCGCGGCGAGGTGACGCTGAGCGGACCGAATCCGCAGGACCCGATCATCATCGACCCGCACGTCCTATCCGAGCAGGCCGACGTCGACGCCCTCGTCGCCTCGGTGCGCCAGTGCCGGCAGATCGGTCGCGCGAAGGCCCTGGACTCGTGGCAGCCGGAAGAGATCTTCCCCGGCGCCGAGGTGGCCGATGAGGATCTCGAGGACTATGTCCGCGGGTCGGTGGTGACCTACCACCACCAGGTCGGGACCTGCCGGATGGGCCGGGACGAGACCGCGGTCGTCGACCCCGCCTCATTCAAGGTCCACGGACTCGAGGGGCTGCGCATCGCCGATGCCTCGATCATGCCGCTTGTGCCCACGGGCAATACGAACGCCCCGACGATCATGATCGCCGAACGTGCCGCGGCCGCCCTGGTCGGCTCCAGCGTCGAGGGGATCACCGCGCCCTGTCAGTGAGCGGTGCGGTCGCTGAACGGTGCAGTCATCCTCGCCCCTGCTACCTGACGGCGGCCCAGATACTTGGCGCGAGGTGGCTAGGCCGCCGTCAGGTAGCAGTGGGGAGGGTTAGGGCTCAGCCGCGCACCGCGTCGAGGGCCGCGAAGACGATCGAATCGGTGTCGATGCCGTGATGGCGGTAGACATCGTCGATGTCACCGGACTGCCCGAAGCTGCTGACCCCGAGGGCCACGTGCTCGACGCGGTTGATCGTGGCGAGGAACGACAGCGTGTGCGGGTGGCCGTCGAGGACGGTGACCAACGGGGCCGTACTCGAGGCCGGGAACACCTGGTCGAGGATCCACGAACTCTCGGCCGCCGAGGCGGTCCCCACCTCCCCGGCCGGCGCACGACGCTGCTTGGACTGCAGCGCCCGGTAGAGCAGTCCGGGACTCGTCACGCAGATGACTTCCGCAGGAACCCCGAGCTCCTCGAGACGGTCCGCGGCGGCGAGCACCTCGGTCATCAGCGCCCCCATTCCCACCAACCGCACGGCCGGACGCTCGGCCGACCGGATCCGATAGGCTCCGGCGACGGTCTGCTGACGGCGACGCTCACGGGCGGCGGGATCGGCGGGCACAGCCGCCAGCGACTGGTCGACCCCACGGGTGGACAGACGCAGGTAGGCCGACTCTCCGCCGGGCCTGCCCATCTGCGACATGGCGTGGAGCAGCGTCCACTCGACGTCCTGGGCGAACGCCGGTTCGTAGGTGAGCAGACCGGGCACCTCGAGCCCCGTCGAAGGGGTCGTGATCGACTGGTGGGCACCGCCCTCCGGGGCGAGCGTGACACCCGAAGGAGTCCCGACGAGGATCGACTGCCCACCGGCGTAGATGCCGAAGGTCCACGGCTCGAGCGCGCGATTGACGAACGGGTCGTACATCACGCCGATGGGAAACAGCGGTTCGCCCCACCGACTCCAAGTCGCACCGAGTTCGCCGAGGAGGCCGACGAGGTTGGTCTCGGCGATGCCGAGCTCCATGTGCTGCCCGGTCGCCGATTCGTTCCACTGCAGAATCGTCTCCGCATCGTCGGCGAACCAATTCCTCGCCGCGTCCGCGCTCCACACCCCGACCTTGTTGACCCATCCGCCGAGGTTGGTCGTCGAGGACACATCGGGGCTGACGGTGACGACCCGGCGGGCCGTCTCCGGGGACTGCCGGCTGAGGTCCATGAGGACCCGCCCGAGCGCCGCCTGTGACGAGGAGGTGCCTTTGTGTGACCTGCCGAGGTCCCGCGGCAGGTCCACCGCCGGGGCCGGCGCGAAGTCCGTGCGCTTGAGACGCCGGGCGGCCGCCGTGACGAGGCGTTCGGCGGGAGTTCCGGGTGTGAACCGGGCCCAGGGATGCTGCGGGTCTTGGCCGACCCGACTGGCCAGCTGGGCGTACTCGGCCTCGTCGATGAGCGCCGAGTGGTTCTGCGGATGCCCGGAGCTCGGCAGCCCGTATCCCTTGATCGTGTAGGCGATGATCACACTCGGTCGGGTGTCATCGATCCGTGCGAAGGCCTCGAGCAGCGTCGGAATGTCATGCCCGCCGAGGTTCCTGATCGCGGCCAGCAGCGTGTCGTCATCGAGGTCGTCAATGAGGGCGCGCAGGCTTCCCGCGTCCTCGCCCTCGCCGGGCAGACGCTCACGCAGCTGCGCGGGAGTGCAGCGCAGGATCCGCTGATATTCGGGGTTCGACATCGTGAGGATGCGGGTGCGCAGCGCCGTCCCGCCCTCCCGTAAGAACAGCTCCTCGAGCAGTCGTCCGAACTTGACCGGGATGACCTGCCAGCCGGCGGCGGCGAACATCGCTTCGATCCGCCCGGCCGCGATGTCGGGGACGATGCGGTCGAGTGACTGCCGGTTGAGGTCGACGATCCACACGATCTCGCCGAGGTGTTTGACCCCGGGATCGTTGACGGCTTCCCAGACGGCGCCTTCATCGAGTTCGGCATCGCCGACGAGCGAGTACTGACGGCCGGTGCCGATGGGCCGCAGGCCGGAGTCGACATAGCGGCGTGCGACGGCGCCCCAGATCGGAGCGGTCGCACCGATGCCGACGGAGCCAGTCGAATAGTCGGCCGGGACCGGGTCCTTGGTGCGGCTCGGGTAGCTTTGGAGACCGCCGAAGGCGCGCAGGCTCGTCATCTGCGTTTCGTCGAGGTCGCCGAAGAGATAGTTGATGGCGTGCCAGACGGGACCGGCGTGCGGTTTGATGCTCACGCGGTCCTCTGGCCCGAGCTCGTGGAACCACAGAGCGGTCATGATCGAGGCGATCGACGCACACGAGGCTTGGTGCCCGCCGACCTTGAGACCGCTCCGGTTGGGGCGGACGCGATTGGCATGGTGGATGATCGAGGTCGCCAGCCACAGGAGGCGATCGTGAATCTCCTCGAGTGCGGCGAGATCGGCGGGTGCGGTTGCGGGTGCGGCTGAGAGCTCCGGACGGGCGATGGCGGACACGGTTTCCTCCTCGAAACTGGCATGCTGGGCCCCGGGTTCGTGTGCAGGTCCAACGCGATGTGTCGCGCGTGGACCTGCACACCGAGGGCGGGGTCGCCCGAAAGTTCGCCGACGGGATCGGTCGGCAGGGCACCGATCAGGATGCCGATCGGTGTAGTCAGGATCCAAACAGATCTGCGCGGAGTGCTCAACACTCAGAAATGAAACTGAGCATAGTGCTCAATCTCGAACCCTGTGACCTATCGTTGAGTAACAGTTTCGTTCACGGAAGTTGGTGCCCCATGTCCGCAGCCAGACAGCGCAGAATCGCCGATGCCCTCGATGCGAAGATCCTCCTCGAGCTCGTGCGGGAGCCGCGGGCGACCGTGGCCGGGATCGCCCACCGGGTGCGCGCCGCTCGCAACACCGCCCAGGCACGGCTGAGTCGGCTCGAGGCCGAGGGGCTGCATCCCTTCGATCATCGCGTCGACGCCGCGGCGCTCGGCTATCCGCTGCGGGCGCATGTGATGGCCAACCTCAAACAGTCCCGGCTCGACGAGGTCGGTGACGAACTCGGCCGGATTCCTGAGGTGCTCGAGGTCATCGGCGTCTCCGGCACCGCCGATACGCTCATCCAGGTCGTCGCCCGCGACACGGACGATCTCTACCGCATCGCCGGGCGAATCCTCGCGATCCCCGGGGTCAAACGCACCCGCACGCTGGTGACGATGAAGCAGATGGTCCGCTACCGGGTGACTCCGCTGCTCCACCGAACGATCGAAGGCGGCTGAGAGCCGACCGCAGCTCAGGCGAAGGGTGCGGAGGCCCGGTCGAGTCGGGAGACCTCCTCGGCGCTGAGTGTGAGCTCCGGTGCCGCCATCAGCGCGTCGAGCTGGTCCGGGGTCCGTGCCGAGACGATCGGCGCACTCACTCCCTTGGTCAGCAGCCAGGCCAGTGCCACCGTGGCCGGTGCCGCACCGTGGGCGTCGGCGACGGCGAGCAGCTCGTCGACGGCCTTGAGCCCCTCGGTGTTGAAGTAGCCCTGGACCATTCCGCCGCGGCTCGCGCCCTCGAGGTCGGCCTCGGTGCGGTATTTGCCGGTGAGGAAGCCGGCGGCGAGGCTGAAGTAGGTGAACACGCCGAGGTTGTGCTCGCGGACCAGAGGGGCGAGCTCGGTCTCGTACTCCTCGCGGAAGACGAGGCTGTACTGGGGCTGGATGGCAACGGGCTTCGCGAGGTTCTCCGCCTCGGCGACCGCGAGCCATTCGCCCAGGCGCTGAGGCGAGTAGTTGGACACGGCCGCATACCGGGCCTTTCCGGAACGGACGATCTCGTCGAAGACGCGGGCCACCTCGGCGATGGGGGTGACCTCATCGTCCCGGTGGGCGTAGTAGAGGTCGACGTGGTCGGTCTGCAGGCGCTGCAGGGAGGCGTCGATGGCGGTTCGGATGTAGGCAGGGTCCTGAGTCTTGTGGTCGGGATGGTCCCCGACCTTCGTGGCGAGCACGATGTCTTCGCGGTTGCCGCGCTCAGCCAGCCACGTGCCGATGATCGTCTCGGACTCACGGCCGGTGTTGCCCGGCACCCAGGCGGGATAGGACTCGGCGGTGTCGAGGAAGTTGCCGCCGGCGGCGACGAACGCGTCGAGGACGGCGTGGGATTCGGTCTCGTCGGCGGTCCAGCCGAAGGTGTTGGTGCCAAGGCTGATCGGGAAGATGCTCAGGTCGGTTCCCGGGATCTGGCTGTGCTGCGTCATCTCGCTCCTTCGAGTCCATGGTCTTCTCTGTCATCGGAGACAACGAAGGGCCGGCGGCGATTATTTCCCTGTTTCAGCAGGTGGGACCCTCACTTGAGCAGGCGGTCCATTCTGCGGTCACTGAGCTTCTTCCCGCCGGTCTGACAGCCGGGACAGTACTGCAGCGATTTCTCGGCGAAGGACACCTCGGCGATGGTCGACCCGCACACCGGGCAGACCTGCCCGGCGCGTGAGTGGACGGCGAAACCGCGTTTCTTCGCCGCCTTGATCTTTCCCGGGGGCAATCCGATGAGGGCCGCCCGAGCATCGCCGAGCACGTGGCGCACCACCTCGAGCAGGGCGGGGGCGTCGACGGCGTTCGCCGCGGCGAACGGGGAGAGCGTGGCCGCGTGGAGGATCTCGTCGGAGTAGGCGTTGCCGATGCCGCTGATGAGCCTCTGGTCCTCGAGAACGGTCTTGATCCGCGAGGTCGAGCCCTTGAGGACTCGGGTGAACTCCTCGACGTCAATGCTCAGCGCATCGGGACCAGCCTCGGCGATGGCGGCGACTTCGGTCGGATCGGTCACCAGGGCCACCGAGGCGTTCTTCTTCGTGCCTTGCTCCACGATGTCGACCCCGGCTCCCGAGGCCAGGCGGAGACGCAGCCCCAAGGGCCCCTTCCCCATCTTCACCGGAGTCAGCGGCACCTCGTCGTGCAAGGTCAGCCAGCCCATGCGAGCGAATCGGCAGACGAGACTGAGACCCTCGAATTCGAGGATGAGGGCCTTGCCGACGCGGCGCAACCCGGTGATCTCCAATCCGGCGATCGCCTCCAGCGGAGGATCGACGGTCTTGAGGATGCTCAGCTCGCCGACGAGGGCGCGTTCGATGAAGTCCCCGGTCAGGCGCGGGCGCAGGAAGTCGACGAGTGCGTCGATCTCGGGCAGCTCCGGCATGACTCCAGTATGCTCCTGCTCGGTCATCCGCGCATCCGTACTCGATCATCCGCGTCATCCGTGTTCGGTCGTCAGCGTCATCCGCGCATCCGTGTGCGCGTGTTCCTGTGTGCCGGTGTCACTGTCACCGGAGAACGAACGGCGGTGGGAGGACAGGGTCACCTGGCTTGTCCGTGCCCGCGCTCGGGTCTAACGTGGAAGGACCACGAGGTGGCGTCGATGCCGCCGAAGGAGGTCGCTATGGCTGAGAATGTCGCTCTGAAGCTCATCGATTCGCACCTCGAGTCAGGGACGTTCGAACCCGGCGGCGAAATCGGCATCCGCATCGATCAGACCCTGACCCAGGACGCGACCGGCACGCTCGTGATGCTCGAGCTCGAAGCTCTGGGACTCGATCGGATCCGGACGGACACCTCCGTCCAGTACGTCGATCACAACCTGCTGCAGACCGATGAGAAGAACCCCGAGGACCATATGTTCCTGCGCTCGGCGGCGCAGCGCTACGGCCTGTGGTTCTCCCCGGCCGGCAACGGCGTCTCCCATCCGGTGCACCAGTCGCGCTTCGGCAGGCCGGGGACCACGCTCATCGGTTCGGACTCCCACACCTGCGCGGCCGGGGCTCTGGGCATGCTGGCGATCGGTGTCGGCGGGCTCGAGATCGCCATGTCCATGGCCGGGGAACCGCTCTACATCAGCTCCCCGCAGGTCATGGGCGTCGAGCTCACCGGCCGGCTCCCGGACTGGGTCTCGGCGAAGGACGTCATCCTCGAGATGCTGCGCCGCCACGGCGTCAAGGGCGGAGTCGGCAAGATCATCGAGTACTACGGCGAGGGCCTGGAATCTCTGACGGCCATGGATCGCCATGTCATCGCGAATATGGGCGCTGAGCTCGGGGCCACGGCCACCGTCTTTCCCGCCGATGACGCGGTCAAGGACTATCTGACGGCCAGTGACCGCGCCGTTGACTTCACCCGCATCGTCGCCGACGAGGGAGCCGAGTACGATCTGCACGATTCGATCGATCTCTCGCAGCTCGAACCTCTCATCGCGGCACCGTCCTCTCCCGGCAACGTCCGCCCCGTCCGCGAGGTCACCGGTGAGGACGTCTTCCAGGTGGTCATCGGATCCTCGGCGAACCCCGGGCTGCGTGACTTCGCCGTCGTCGCCGAGACGCTGGCCGACCGGCAGATCCACGGCCAGGTCTCCCTCGACGTCAACCCGACCTCACGGGAGATCCTCGCCGACCTCATCGCCGGCGGCTGGCTGACCTCGCTCGTCGGCTCGGGAGCGCGCATCCACCAGTCCGGCTGCATGGGCTGCATCGGCATGGGCGAGGCCCCGGCAGTGGGCCGCAACAGCCTGCGCACCATGCCGCGGAACTTCCCGGGCCGTTCGGGCACGGACGAGGACGCCGTCTGGCTCTGCTCACCGGAGACCGCGGCCGCCGCGGCACTCACCGGCAGGATCACCGATCCCCGTGACCTCGACATGGACTACCCGCAGGTGCGACTGCCCGAGCGATTCTCCGCCAATCGCTCCATGCTCGTTCCGCCCCTGCCGATCGAGGAGGCCAGGGAGGTCGAACTCGTCAAGGGCTCGAACATCTCGACCCTCCCCGAGTTCGATCCGCTGCCCGACGACATCGACCTCGAGATCCTGCTCAAGGTCGGCGACGATGTGTCCACCGATGAGATCATGCCGGCCGGTTCTCGTGTGCTGCCGTACCGGTCGAACATTCCGAAGATCTCCGAGTTCGTCTACATCCAGGTCGACGACACCTACGCCAAACGTGCGGCCGAGCACGAGGGCGGGCACGCGATCATCGGCGGGGAGAACTACGGTCAGGGATCATCGCGCGAACACGCTGTCATCGCGCCGCGCTACCTCGGTCTGCGCGTGGTGGTTGCGAAGTCCTTGGCACGCATCCACTGGCAGAACCTCGCGAACTTCGGGGTCCTCGCCCTCGAATTCGCCGCGGAGGACGACTACGACGCTCTGTCCCAGGGCGATGTGCTGGAGTTCCGCAGGCTGCGCGAGGAATTGGGCCGAGGAGAGACGATCACCGCCGAGGCGGACGGTCGGAAGTTCTCCTTCCGCCATGGCCTCTCGCCCAGGCAGGTCGAGATGGTCCTCGCGGGCGGTCGCATCGCCCAGCGGGCTGCGAAAGAAGGCTGACCCCAGCTACCTGACGGGCGCCCAGATACCTGGCGCGAGGTATCTGGGCGCCCGTCGGGTAGCAGTTGGAAGCGCGAGGTTCGAGGCTCAGCTCTCGGAGCGGTACTTGTCCTCGATGGCCTGACCCACCTCGGCGTCGATGTTCTTCCAGTACGTGAACACGTTGGTCAGCACCGGCTCTTCGACCCCGTCCTGGAGCATTCCGACGACGGTCTCGATGAGACCTTGACGCTCCTCTTCGGAGTAGACCCCGCGGACCAGGGTGTGTGCCTGGCCGAAGTCGTCATCCTCGGCGTGGAGGGTGTAGGCGCTGCGGACGAGTTCGCCGTCAGATTCCCAGCCGTTGTCGACCGGGCCCTGTTCTTCCTGGTAGGCGCGTCCGTACGAGTTCGGGGCGTAGACCGGCGCGTTGCCCGAGTGGTGGTATTCCATCTGCCCCTCCTTGTCGTACGCGTTCGTCTTCGTTACGGGTGCGTTGACCGGCAGCTGGTTGTAGTTCGTGCCGATCCGGTTGCGCTGCGCATCCGGGTAGGAGAACACGCGGCCCATGAGCATCTTGTCAGGTGAGATTCCGGTACCGGGCACGGTGTTCGAGGGGCTGAAGGCCGCCTGCTCGATCTGTGCGAAGTGGTTCGACGGGTTCTCGTTGAGGGTGAACCTGCCGATCTCCACGAGCGGGTAGTCCTTCTTCGACCAGGTCTTCGTCAGGTCGAAGGGATTGAACCGGTAGGTCTTCGCCTCTTCGTAGGGCATGATCTGGACGTTGACGGTCCAGGACGGGTAGTCGCCGCGTTCGATCGCGTCGAACAGATCGCGGCGGTGCATGTCCGCGTCCTCCCCGGCCATCTTCCCGGCTTCCTCGTTGCTCATGTTCTCCACGCCCTGATCGGTGTGGAAGTGGTACTGGACCCAGAACTTCTCACCCTCGGCATTGACCCACATGTAGGTGTGCGAGGAGTAGCCGTTCATGTTCCGCCAGGTCTTCGGCAGACCGCGCGGTCCCATGAGGTAGGAGACCTGATGGGCCGACTCGGGCGAGAGCGACCAGAAGTCCCACTGCATGTTGTTGCTGCGCAGGCCCGAATCGGGGGTGCGCTTCTGCGAGTGGATGAAGTCGGGGAACTTCATCGGATCGCGGACGAAGAAGATGGGCGTGTTGTTGCCCACCATGTCGAAGTTGCCTTCTTCGGTGTAGAACTTCAGCGCGAATCCGCGCACGTCACGCCAGGAGTCCGGTGAGCCGAGTTCGCCGGCGACGGTGGAGAAACGGGCGAGCATCGGGGTCTTCTTGCCCTGCTGCAGGAAATCCGCCTTCGTGTAAGCGGAGAGGTCTGCGGTGATCTCGAGTTCGCCGAATGCTCCCGAACCCTTCGCGTGCGGGCTGCGCTCGGGCACCCGCTCCCGGTCGAAGCGGGCGAGCTTCTCGACGAGGGCGACATCGTGGAGGAGAAGCGGACCGTCGTTTCCGACGCTCAGCGAATGGGCGTCGGATTCCCTCCGGGCACCGGTTTCGGTCGTCGAGGGCTTCTTGCTGTCGTGTCCTGGGTATTCATGATCGGTGTGTAACGTCATTGCATCTCCTTCAACCACTTGGGCGCAGGATGGCGGCTCAAGACCACGGCGTCTCGTCACACGCTGAAAATCACTCATCCTCGTGTGATGAGACGGAGGGCCGTACGCCACTCACCTGATATCGATTTCCCGGCATCGACGACCATCTTGGGGACGGCCGTCGGAGCTGATTTTCACGCTAGCCAGGTTCTCCACCCAGTACAACCAAGGCCACCCTGCCCTCATTCCCGAATCCGGAGTCGATCAGCTCACCCCTGCGCCGAGGCTGAGCCGCCCGCGCTTCCGCCGCCGGAGCCGCTGCCGGAGCCTCCCGAGCCGCTGCCGGAACCGCTGCCCGACCCCGAGGATCCGGAGCTGCCGGACCCGGAGCTCGAGGACGACCCACCGGCCGAGGACGATCCCGAGGAGCTCGAGCTTCCGCTCGAGGAGTCGGTGCCGCCGCTGGACGAGTCGGTACTGCCCTGGCTGGATCCCTCCGATGTGGTCGATCCGCTGGTGTCCGCATTCGACCTCGAGCTTGCGTCGGTGCCCTGTTCGGCCTGTTCGCCGGTGCTCGTCGACCCTGAGGTGTCCTCACCCGCCGAGGTGGACTCTCCCTCGCTCGACGTCGAGTTCTCGCTACCGCCCTGATTCGCGTTCTCTCCCGAGCCGGATCCTGAACCGGACGATCCCGAATCTGCGGAGCTGCCGCCGTCCTCGCTTGTCCCGGTCTCGTCGCCGCTGCTCGAGTTCCCAGACACAGAGCGGGAGATCTCCGATGTGCCCGGAGAGATGTCGGCGTCGGTGAAGGATTCGGCCATGACGACTGCGCCGAGGCCGATGCCGAAGGCGGCAACGCCGATCGTCAGCGGGTAGAGCACCCGCTTGCGCCGCAGCTTCTGCCACCAGGACTGCGTCTCATCGTCGTCGTCGACCGCCGTTGCCGGCTCGGAGTCCTGGGGCTCGGTTCCGGCGGCAGCGGCTGCGGGGAATTCCGCCGAGGCGGTCCCTCCCCCGGGCTCGTCCGCCGGTCGGCCGCCCGCCGCGTTCAGGGGTCGGGCGTCGACGAGGGTCGCATCGTCGACGCCCGTTCTCCGGTTCACGGCTCCGGCTTGGGCCTTGACCGCCGGGGCGAGCTTCTGCCCGACTTCCTTGATCTTCTCTTTGCCCTTGTCGAGGCTGCGACTGTAGAGGGTCACGGCCAGACCGGTGACGATGCTCGCAACACCGGCACCGACGACGGTGCCGGCCACGCCGAGCTGTCCGCCGATCACCGAGGAGGTGGCCGCGGCACCGGCACCGGCGAGCAGCTGCGTGGCCGAGATCCGGCCTTCGCTCTTCTTCTCGTCCTTGCCGTCGGACTCCTGCGGCTGGGCCTCGGCCGTCTGGACCGCGTCGCCCGCATGAGCGGATGGTGGTGTCGGGGAGGTGCGCGACAGCGCGGCGGTTCGGGACACGTCGTCCCGGCGAATCGGATTCGGGGGCATCACCGGGGTCGTCACATGCTGGGTCGGGGTCGTCGAGTCGGCCCCGGACTGTCCGGTGTGCTGGGTGGCGGCGAGTTCCTCGGTGATGAGCGGAAGCGTCTGAGAGTGCTGCGCTGCATTCTCAGCGTCCGTGGTTCCCTGCTCGTCTCCCCGTTTGTTCGGTGTGTTTGATTCGCCCTGATTCGATGCCAATGTTCCTCCAAAAGCCCGTGCTTCGAACCAGTATGCGACGGCAATGTTCGGACACCCTGACCCGCCCTCGTCGAGGCTGAGAGTCCGCTGATGGCCGCGACCGCCAATGGCGTCTCTGACCAGTAAGGACGTCGGTTCGTGTGACGCAGAGGACAGTCGACTCGCACCATTTCCTCAGGCTCGGATCACGGGTACGAGGTCGCCGCGGGAGCCCGCCGTGCGCGGCAGCTCTGCGAGTCGGTATCGCCTCAGTGCAGGATGACCGCGCCGAGCCCCGCTGGCAACACCTCGGCGGCCTCGAGTTCGAGCAGCTGGAAGCGAGAGTATCCGGGGACCTCGTCGAGGGTCACGGCGAAGCGGTGCCGTCCGACCGCAGCATCACTGTCGATATCGCTGTCGATTGAGAGCCGCATCGCGGCCGCTGCACCGCCGCTCGCCACAGCATCAGCGTCGGCATCGGCATCGGCATCGGCATCGGCATCGGCGACCATGAGGTTGACCGCATGGCATGGGCGGGACAGTTCGAGGAGAGTGACCTCCTGCTCGCCGTGGAAGCGGAGGACCTGCCGCGGTTCCACCCGGTGCACACGTCCATCGATCTCGAGGACCACCTCGGCGGTGGGAAGGAACGATCGCGCCATCCCCGGCAGGGAGGAGAACCGGCCTGGCATTTCAAGTGCTGCGATGCTCAGCCGCCAGCGCCGCAGTCCGGGGGTCAGCGCCACGGAGTCGGCGAGCGAGACCAGCTCGGTCGTCTCTCCGGCGCCGTTGGCCCAGGGGACGGGTGAGAGTTCGTGAAACGAAGTGAGCACGCGCATGGGTTCACTGTAGCCGCGAGATCAGCGCTCCTGCGGTCGGAGAAGATCCCGGAAGAGGAAGAGGACTTGCCATAGGAGCTGAGAGGACTAGCCTTGAGTGGTGCTTTCGGTCGGGGCGACTCGGACGATCGCACGAGCGATCTTCACAATCGCGAGGGGCATGCCGGGTTCGACCGCGCATGATTCTCGGTTCCCTGAACGACTGTTCTCGTGTGCCTCTCACGACATCAGCAGGGAGGGAAGCACATGTTCGGTCCAGACAATGTCCGGCGCCGGTGGCGTCCGGAAGAGATCACCGTGACCAAGCCCGATGTGACCAAGCGGGCGATCGGCGCCGCGGCCATCGGCAACATCACCGAATGGTACGATTTCGGCGTCTACGGCTATCTGGCGGTCGTCATCGAGGGCATCTTCCTGCCGAAGGATTCGGGCCCCATCGGCCATATCATCGTCGCCGGTCTCTTCGCCGTCGCCTTCCTCGTCCGCCCCCTCGGAGGTCTCTTCTTCGGTCCCCTGGCCGACAAGATCGGCCGCAACAAGGTCCTCGCGATCACGATGATCATGATGGCCGCGGGCACATTCCTCATCGGTGTCATCCCCGACTACGCGACCGTGGGTCTGTGGGCGCCGTTCCTGCTGCTCGCCTGCCGACTGCTGCAGGGCTTCTCGACCGGCGGCGAGTACAGCAATGCGATGACCTTCATCGCTGAATACGCTCCGGACCGGCGGCGCGGGTTCCTCGGCAGCCTGCTCGAAGTCGGCACGTTCACCGGCTATGTCCTCGGCGCTCTGTTCGCCACGATCATCCAGGCCGCGTCCACCCCGGAATTCCTCGAATCCTGGGGATGGAGGATTCCGTTCTTCGTCGCCCTGCCGCTCGGCTTCATCGGCGTCTACCTGCGCACGAAGCTCGCCGACACTCCCGCCTACAAGGAGATGGAGAGGCTGTCGGAGCAGGAGGAGCAGAAGAATCATGCCAAGGGCGAGTTCAAGAAGATCTTCGCCCTGTGGCCGAACCTGCTCGCCTGCTGCGGACTGGTCCTGGCCTGGAACGTCACGAACTACATGCTCACCTCGTTCATGCCGCTCTATTTCCCGATGGTCGAGGACATCCAGGGCAGCGGCGGGGTCTCCGAACTGACCTCGCAGATCCTGCAGATCCTCGTCATGGCCGCCTGCCTGGGTCTCATTCCGATCATCGGACGGGTCTCGGACAAGGTCGGACGCAAGGCCGTGGTGAGAACAGGTTCGATTGCGCTCATCGTGCTCTCGTTCCCCTCCCTGTGGCTCATCCGCGGTCACAATGACGTCGTCGTCTTCCTCGGGCTGCTAGTGATGGGTCTGAGCCTCATCTGCTTCAGCGCGACGATGCCCTCGACTCTGCCGTCGCTGTTCCCGACGATGGTTCGCGCCGGTGCCCTGGCGATCGCGTTCAATGTCTCGATCTCGCTGTTCGGCGGCACCACTTCGTTCGTCATGACGACGCTGATCAATGCGACCGGGTTCCTCATGTGGCCGGCGGTCTACCTGGTGGCGGCCGGAGTCGTCGGACTTATCGCCATCCACTTCGTGCCGGAGAGCAATCGTCGTCCCCTGTGGGGTTCGACCCCGTCGGCAGCGTCGAAGGAGGAGGCGAAGGACCTCGCCGAGGAGCTCAACAGCGAGGCCGAGCACGCCTGAGGTCCGGGCGCGAGCATCTGGGTCGTCGGCACCGGCCCTCCGGGCGAGCTAGGCCCCCGACGGCTCAGTTCATCAGTTCTGGCACAGGCAGAACGGGTGTCCGGCTGGGTCGAGGAAGACGCGGAAGGTCTCCCCCGGCTGGTCGGCCGCCTTTCCTGCCCCGAGTTCAGTCACAGCCGCCTCGGCGACGTCGAGGTCATCGACCATGACGTCGATGTGCATCTGCTGCGGGTGCGCCTGACTGGGCCAGCTGGGGGCGTGATAGTCCTCGACCTGCTGGAAGCAGATCGGCGGCCAGGAGTCGGATGTGATCTCTGCCCAGGTTCCGTCCTCATCGACGTTGACAGTCCAGTCGAGGAGTTCGCCGTAGAACTTGGCGAGTTCGCCTGCATCAGGAGCGTCGAGAACGACCACGGGCTGCTTTGCGATAGCCATGATGCGAGTCTACGCCGCGGCACTGACGCAGAGAAGAGACCCTGAGCGAAGGCGCTGGTGTTAGGCTCGAATCACCCCAGGGGAGCGCCGAGAAGCGGCGCTGAGAGTGCGAAGAGCAGACCCTTTGAACCTGATCCGGTGAGCACCGGCGGAGGAAGTGAGGACACGGCAATGACCACTATTGAGCTGAACGAAGGCGGACCCGTGACCGCCCTGAGAGCCCGGTCCGCAGAGGCGTGGGACGCCGCTGTCGGACACAGGTTCGTCACCGAATTGTTCGCGCGGACCGTCGATGACGCCGTGATGAGCACGTACCTGATCCAGGACTATCAGTTCTTCGAATCGTTCCTGTCCATGCTCGGCGCCTGCGTCGCCCACGCCGACGAGTTGACGCCGAAGCTGCGGTTCGCCAAGCAGCTCGGAATCCTCGTGGCCGATGAGGATTCGTACTTCGTCCGCGCCTTCGCCGAGGTGGGAGTCGGCGAATCCGCCTACGCTGATCCCGAGCTGACCGTCCCGACCGCAGGGTTCAGCGACTTGATGGACGAGGTCGTCGACTCGGCTTCGTACCCGGATCTGCTTGTCGTCCTCGTCATCGCCGAGTGGCTCTACCTCGACTGGGGTGAGCGTTCGGATCCGCTGCCGGAACGAGACGTCCACGCCGGGTGGATCGAACTGCACCGCGGGACGGACTTCCGCGCCTGGGTGCAGTTCCTCGTCGATGAGCTCGACCGCGTGTTTCCCACCGGTGATGACTCGGAGTCCGTGGCGGCGCAAGACAGACTGGCACGGATCTGGCAACGGGCGGTCGATCTGGAGTTGGCGTTCTTCGATGAGGCGTACGCGGTCAACGACGTTTCGTGACCCCGGCGCACTCGGTCCATATTCTGTTTCCCTCGCATGGATAAGACCACCCGGACTAAGATTGTTGAACAGATCAGAGGTGCGGGTGTACTCAGTCACCCGACACTGCCGCTGGAGGATGCGAGGTATCACCGATGAGCACACAGCTGCTTCCCGTCGCGGACGGTCCCGCGGTCTACATCATCCATGACAATCCCGAATGGATCGCCCCGTTTGCGCAGGCACTCGAGCGTCTCGGCGTCGACTATGTCGAATGGCTTCTGCCTGAGGCTCAGATCGACCTCACGGCGGAGCCGCCTCAGGGTCTGTTCTGGTCCCGGCTCTCGGCGTCAGCTCATACCCGCACGGATTCCCATGTCAAGGAGTACGGACGTGCCGTGCTCGCGTGGCTCGAGGCGGCGGGGCGCACGGTGATCAATGCGTCGCATGTCTACGAGCTCGAGGTCAGCAAGGTCCGCCAGCACCAGGAGTTGGTCGCGCACGGATTCGACGCACCTCGCACCTCGGCGGTCTTCGGCGGCACCGGACTCGCCGCGGCGGCACAGGACTTCACTCCCCCATTCATCACGAAGCACAATCAGGGCGGCAAAGGCCTCGGTGTGCGTCGCTTCGACTCTCATGCCGAGCTCGATGCCGCGGCAGGCGATTTCGCTCCCGGCGGGTCCAGTGAGCCGATCGACGGGATCACCCTCGTGCAGGAGTACCTGCAGCCCGCGCAGCCCTTCATCACCCGCGCCGAGTTCATCGGCGGCCGGTTGCACTATGCCGTGCGCGTCGATGTCTCCGCGGGATCCTTCGAACTCTGCCCGGCCGACGCGTGCGCGGTGCCCGGCACATCGGCATCTGCGGTCGATCCGTTCACCCGCCGGGAGGAGATCACCGCGCAGACTCCCCTCGTCGGCAGGCTAGAGACGCTGTTGAGTCAGCTGGGCATCGACATCGCCGGCATCGAGTTCATCGAGACCCTCGATGGCCGACAGGTCGTCTACGACATCAACACGAACACGAACTACAACCCGAGCGTCGAGGACACCGAACGCGGGGCCGGCCGGATCGCTGCCGCGGATCGGATTGCAGAATTCCTCAAGGGTGAACTCGCCGAGGCGGTGCCCGGCACCGAGGCGTTCACACAGTCCCACTGAGACCGCCGAGTCCCACTGAGACTGCCGAGTGCTGCCGAGACCGCAGGGTGCGGCTCGGCTACTCTGGTCGGTATGAAGAGTGCGCGTCGAGCAGTTCTTCGCCGCCTGCTCACAGCGATCCGTGAAGTGCGACCGGGGCATCGCGCCATCGTCGCCGTCGATGGTCTCGACGGTGCGGGCAAAACGGTCCTCGCCGAGGAGCTTGTGAGGTTGGCGGCAGAGGGCGCGTGCGCTCGTTCGGTCGCCTCGGTGAGCATCGATGGCTTCCACCACCCCCGAGCGGTTCGCTATGCCGCGGGCCGAGGCCCCGAGTCCTTCTACCGCGACTCCTATGACTACGCAGCCTTTGAACGCGTGGTGGTGGCACCGTTCCGCCGGGGAGCGGTGATCACTCCGGCGGTCTGGGACGTCGATGCGGATCAACCGGTGTCGCCGGAGGTGCTCGACCTGCCTGAGGACTGTGTCCTCCTCGTCGACGGCATCTTCCTCCACCGTCCCGAACTGCGCGAGATCTGGGATGCGAGCATCTGGGTCAAGGTTCCCTTCGAAGTGTCCGTGCCGAGGGGAAACCAACGCTTTCCCCACCTCGGCGATTCAGATCCGGAATCCGAGGCGAGCCACCGCTACGTCGGCGGGCAGCGGCTCTACTTCGCCGAGGCAGCACCGTGGGAACGCGCCACTTGGTTCATCGACAACGCCGATCTCGATACTCCACGGCTGAGCTGAACTGCCATCGGGAACACTCAACGGTTGCGGCGGCCTCTGCTCTGACTTGGTCGGTAACGCGTGGAACGACATCCCCACCGGTCCGGGGAAACCCTGGAATGGTGGTGATTCCTCCGGCCTGAGCCAGGCTCTTGACGTCGGGGAGAAGGGCAAACGGACGACGGAAGTAGGTGCAAGTGAAACAGACGAAGTATCGAGCCGGGATGGTGCTGCTGTTTGCCGCCAACTGCGCCTATCTGACGTGCGGTGTCATCATGCCGGTCATCGAAGGAGTCGTCCCGATCACCCAGTTCGCCCCGCTGGTGCTGAGCGCGCTGATAGCTCTGGTGCTCGCGTCT
The DNA here is from genome assembly GCF_047300845.1 of Brevibacterium sp. GP-SGM9. Lineage (NCBI taxonomy): Bacteria > Bacillati > Actinomycetota > Actinomycetes > Micrococcales > Brevibacteriaceae > Brevibacterium > Brevibacterium sp. GP-SGM9. The sequence continues at coordinate 1,642,453 of NZ_CP178563.1, forward strand.
GGTGAGGGCACGGACGAACGATTCAGAGGCCGCCGACACGTGTATCTGACGTTGTCCGCAGTCCTCGTGGCCTTTGGTGCCGTTTCAGCGTTCTTCGGCTCTGCTGGTGCCTGGATCAGTTCCGTTTCAGGACTCCTGCTTCTGGGGCTGGTGACGATTGTCATCGACAAGAAGAAGAATGTTTCCCACCGGACCAGAAATTGAACACAAGCCACGCGGCCTCTGCGCTCCCGAGATCGAGGCCCTGATCCGGCTATTCCTCGTCGAATGGCGGCGGCTGCTGGTCTGCGCGGGGACTCGTACGACCTCCCATTCGAAGGTCGTCGGTGTCATGGGCAGACCGCGCTCGGGAGTACCACGCGTATTCGACGATTCCCATAATGAGCGCCGTATTGAAGACCCAAGTCAGAACCAGTGTCGGGTCGATCTGCTTGTGCGTGAGTACCGTTGCTGCGGCCGCGATCAGAAAGGTGGCGGCCGCGGCAGCGACCACGAGAATGAAGTGTTTCATCTCTGAGCCGCAGACCTTTTCCTCACCAGTGAAGACAGCGTGACCCGAGGCTTCGGCTGTCGATTCAGAGCGCACGTGAACATGGCGTTCCCCTTTGGAAATGAACGCAAATTATCTTGCTGACTCCAGCTTCGAAGCTGAATCCGGACTTCGTCAAATAGATCCTGTTGACCACTATCACCTTTAGAACAGCCCACAGTGCGTCAGGACAGAGACTCGCATTCTTGCAGGACAGAAGAGATCACTGGCCCACGACTCCCAGCACGATTCATGCCGTCAGCTATCGGCACCGAAAAACCATAGGGCCACGTTCAGTCGGCGGGCAACGGCTCTACTTCGCAGAGGCCTCACCCTGGGAACGCGCCACCTGGGTCGTCGACAACACAGAGCTCGAGCACCCGTGCCTGTCCTCTGACCTAGACTGGCCCCATGAGCACTGAGGTTGATGCAGTCGTCGTCGGAACTGGTCCCAACGGGTTGGCCGCGGCGGTGACCCTGGCTCGCGCGGGCCTGTCCGTGCAGGTCTTCGAGGCTCAGCCCACCATCGGCGGCGGCGCCCGCACCCTCGACCTGGGCCTGGCCCCGGGAATCACCCACGACATCTGCTCGGCCGTCCACCCCCTCGCGATCTCGAGCCCCTTCTTCGTCGACTTCGACCTCCGTGCCCGAGGCATGGAATTGACCACCCCGGACATCTCCTATGCGCAGCCGCTCGACGGCAAACCCGCCGCGCTGGCATTTCACGATCTTGCGGAAACGGTCGACCACCTCGGCGCGGCCGGACCCGAATGGCACCGGTTCTTCGCTCCGCTGCTCGAGCGCGTCGACGACGCGATCTGGCTCTCTCTCGGCGACAAACGATCCGTGCCCGAGACCCTCCGCGACGTTCCCGGCATTGCCAACGTCGTGAAGTTCGGTCTCCGATTGCTGTCCCAGGCGAGCCCGGCGTGGAACATTCCGCTCTCGCACGAATCCACCCAGTCTCTGTTCACCGGCGTTGCCGCGCACGCGATCGGCGGGCTGCCGGGCATGGGCACGGCGGCGACGGCGACGATGCTCTCGACCGTGGCCCATGCCGCCGGCTGGCCCTCCCCCATCGGTGGGTCGCAGGTGATCATCGACCACCTCGTCGCCGACCTCGAAGCTCACGGCGGGACCGTCACCGCGGATGCGCGCATCGAGCATGTCTCGAACATGCCGGCGGCCCGCGCCTATCTGCTCGACACCTCAGCGCTGGGTGCAGCCCAGATCTTCTCCGGACTGCTGCCCACCCACGTCGACCGGGCGCTGCGCGGCTTCAGACAGGGCAATGCCGCGGCCAAGGTCGATTTCGTCCTCAACGGACCCGTCCCCTGGGCGGATCCGAACGTCAACCGGGCCGGAACCATCCACGTCGGCGGAACACGCGCGCAGATGGCCGCCGCCGAGGCGGATGTGATGAATGGACGGATGCCCGAGCACCCGGTCTGCCTGGTCTCCGACCCGACCATCTTCGACCCCACGCGTGAGGTGAACGGGCTGCGGCCGCTGTGGACGTATTGTCATGTGCCCTTCGACTGTCCGCTCGACCCGGCCGAGTACATCATCCGCCAGATGGAACGCTTCGCACCCGGGTTCCGCGACACGATCGTCGCCTACAATTCGATCCCCGCGTCCGAGATGGCCGGGCACAATCAGAACTACATCGGCGGGGACATCGCCACCGGCGTGGTGTCGTTCTACCGGATGATGGCGCGGCCGCGCACGAGCTGGGACAACTACAGCCTCGGCGTGCCCGGTGCCTACCTGTGCTCGGCGGCGACACCGCCGGCGCCCGGCGTCCACGGCATGAACGGCTGGTTCGCCGCCCGCCGTGCGCTGAAGAACCGATTCGGCATCAGTGAGGCACCGAGCCTGTCACCGCAGGCCTAAGCCACGTCCCCGCGAGGACGTTTCGGCTCTCAGCCAGTCGGCGTCTGCCTCCACGCATCTGCGTCGTTGTCGTAGACCCATTCGACCACCTCTGCGACTCCGGCGATGACGTCGTTCAGCCAATAGATCGTGTCCGGATTCCACCCCGCCATGAGACTTGCCGCCCGGTCATCCGTATCGCCGACCGTCGGACGTGACGGTGACTCCTCGACGAGGCTCGCGTCACCGACGTCGATGACGGCACCCGCCGAGCGCAGATAGCCGGCGGGACTGACGTGGATTCCGTCGAACTCCTCGGCCACGCGAGCCCAGTCCGGGATCACCCAGAGGCCCTTCCGGTCGGTCGTCTCGAACCACACGTGGCGGCGCTGCGCGGTGACGTCGAGTGGGAATCTGCGGCACAGCTGCGCCCAGTCCTCGGGGCGGTGGATCTCATAAATCCGGGCGTCGTCATTGATCCGCAGGCGACAGGCGCGTGCCCGTTCGAGACCGAAGTCATCCTCGACGAGGTCGAGACCGACCGGCTTCCCATCCGGCCACGTCCCGGTCGAGGACCAGAGGTCGTTCGGAGGAGCTGACTCCCACTCCCCGGAAACCTGCTGGTGGGGGCCCTTCGCGAACTCTCGCCTCCACCGGAGTTCAGCGACGAATGAGTCGGCGAGCCAGTGTCGCAGCAGGTCCGCCGAGGTGGCCCACGGCTCCGCGCCATCGACCGCGTCCATGTCCGCTCGCGCAATTCCGGCGAGTTCTGATCCGTTTGCCGGATCCACAGTGAACACCGCGGGCAGTCCGTTCCGTTGATCCTCATCGTCCCCGGCCGGTGCCCATTGTGATCTCACCACCGCGGAGTGCGGCCAGGAATCGAGGAGGCCGGAGTCGACGAGGGCCACCGCGAACGGCCGGAGTGCTCGGCGCACCGCGGGAAATCCTGCCAAGAGTGCGTCCGCATGCGGCGGCTGCCAGTACATCGCACCGGCGATGACTTCAGTCATTGCGCCGCGCAGGTCTGCCTGAGTCGGTTCGCGCGGTCGGATGGCCCCGAGTGTCTCGACCACCTCGGCGATGAGCGCGTTGAGGTCCTGCTTTTCGGGGCGGTCCCGCCGCAGTGGACGCTTTGAGCCGGACGTGTAAGTCACACCTGAGTTCCCGCGCTGCGCATCGATGCAGGACTGGGCTTCCCCTGCCGCCTGCCGGAATTCGATGTACCGACGATCGGCGTCGCTCCACGGTTCGCCTTCAGCAAGGCACCGCGGATCCGTCTCCCATACCGGTCGACCGGCGAGCCCGAACACCAGAGAACGTCCCCGCGGGGACGCCAGGAGCTCATCGGCGGTGAGGGAGTCGGGTGCGGATGAGTGCATGTCCCCATGCCTATGCGCCAGGCCCAAGTCGCACGCATGATTGAATCGGGCACAGATTGTCGGGCGGGACGACCCCGCATTCCGGAAGCATGGATGAGCGAAGGGAGAGATCGTGATCGCCGAACTCAACACGCTCATCGACATCATCGAGACGAGCCTGTCCGCCGACCCGGCCGAGGCCATCGAGATCAGCAGTTTGGCCGCGAGACTCGGAACGACCGAGTACCACCTGCGGCGAATGTTCTCCTCGCTGGCCGGAATGCCGCTCTCGGAGTACGTCCGCGGCCGGCGAATGACGATCGCCTCAGCTGAGGTCATCGCCGGCGAGGATCTGCTGAGCGTGGCGGTTCGATACGGCTACGGTTCGACCGAGGCCTTCGGCCGAGCCTTCCGTTCGGTGCACGGCATCGGTCCGTCCGAAGCCAGACGAAACGGTGGACCCCTTCACAGTCAACAATCGATCAGGTTCCGCCTGACCATCGAAGGGAACACAACTATGGACACCAGAATCATCGACAGACCAGCATTCTCACTCATCGGCCACTCGGCGCGGGTGCCGCTCATCCACGAGGGAGTCAATCCGCACATCCGCGACTTCCTCGAAACGATCCCGGTCGACGAACATCACCGTCTCAAGTCACTCTCGGAGTCCGAGCCCGCCGGGCCCCTCCAGGTCACAGACGGCGTCGACCCCGACTACCGCGAAGGCACCGAGCTGACCTACCTGCACGGGGTCGCGGTCCTGGCGACCGCCTCGGCGTCGGCAGACCTCGATGTCATCGACGTCCCCGCGGGGACGTGCGCGATCTTCACCGCGTCAGGAGCCTACCCGGCAATGCTCCAGGAGACGTGGGCGGCTACAGCCGCCGAATGGCTCCCCTCGAACCCCTGGCGACTGCGGCCGGGGCCATCGATCGTCTCCGTTCTCGAACGCGCCGAGGACTTCAGCACGGCGACGACGGAACTGTGGCTGCCCGTCGAACGCGAGTGATCGTGTACCCGCGGGGACGTTTTTACCGCGTCCCCGCGGGGACCTCGGCTCCGTCGCCCGCACCGTCCCGGGAATCGGGCGGAGGAAGTTCGGTCTCGTCGACCGGCACCACCTCGGCGGCGAGGATCTTCGCTCCCTTCGCCGCCTTGAGCCCGGCCCCCAGCACCCCGATGATGACCAGAGCCGCACCGCACAGCTCACCGAGGGTGACCCTCTCGCCGAGGAAGACGAAGGCCGCGCTCATGCCGGCGATGGGCACGAGCATCGAGAACGGAGCGACGACGCCGGCCGGGTTGCGGGCCATCAGCCACGACCAGATTCCCGATCCCAGAACCGTGGCGATGACGACGGTGTAGACGAGGCCGGCGAGGCCGAGCAGACCCGTGGGCGAATCGAGTCCGGTGAACGACCGGCCGATCCGCTCCGGTCCTTCGACGAGGAGCGAGAGGACGAACATCGGCACCGGCGGGACCACGGACATCCACATCGTGAACTTCACCGGCTCGGTGGAGTGGGCCTGCCGGTTGCAGGTGTTGCCGATCGCCCACCCGAAGGCTCCGGCGAGGGTGAGGAAGAAGGGCAGGAAGCTCGCCGAGGAGTCCAGGCGCTGCCAGCCGACGATGCCGAGTCCGGCCATGGCCACGAGCAGGAAGACCATCTGCGAGGCGCGGACCCGCTCCCGCAGGAACGTCATCCCCAACAGCACCGTGAAGGGCCCGGAGGCCTGGAGGACCAGCGAGGCCAGCCCGGCGGGCATTCCGGCGGCCATCGCCCAGTAGAGGAAGAGGAACTGTAGGAGCCCGAAACCGGCCCCGTAGCCGAGGATCCACCGGAACTTCACGTCCGGCTTCGGCACGAACAGCAGCGCAGGCACAGCCAGGAGGGCGAAGCGGACGGCGGCGAGCAGGAAGGGCGGGAACTGATCGAGCGAGAGATCGATCGCGAGGAAGTTCAGTCCCCACATGAGCGCCACCGAGGCGGCGAGAAGGCAGTGCTTGAGTGTCATGAACCCATTCTCGAAGTCACCGACCATTAACACAATCGATTGTTTCTAACCCGATGATGTAGCCACACTTCACAATCGCTGCCCGCACCCCTAGCCTTAAGCCATGGACCCAAGGCACCTCGAACTCCTCCGCGCCCTCGACGAACGCGGCAGCATCACCGCCGTGGCCGCAGCCACCTTCCGAACGCCCTCCGCGGTGTCCCAGCAGCTCAAGGCCGCCACCAGGGAGTTCGGGCACACGCTGGCCGAACCCGCAGGACGCGGCCTTCGACTCACCGCTGCCGGGCGCCTGCTGGCCGCCGGCGGTCGGGACGTGGCCACCGCGATCGCCGGCGTGCAGGCGGACTGGGAGGGCTACCTCGGCGAAGCCAGCGGAGAGGTCCACATCGCGGGCCTGCCCAGCGCCTTGAGCTACCTGCTGCCCCGCGCGCTGAGAGAGCTGCGGGAAACGAACCCGGCCATCACCCTGCACACCACGGACGTCGACCTCGCCGAACACGAGTTCGCGGGTCTGAGCTCCGATCACGACATCGTCATCGCCCACAGCCTCGTCTCCCGACGCCCCGCCGGAACGGACGGTCTCAGCGTCGAATCGCTGGCCAGGGAGCCCATCGACGTCGCCCTCTCCAACAGCCATCCGCTTGCGGACCGGACCGAGCTGAGCCCCGCCGATGTCGTCGACGTACCGTGGATCGGCGTGCCCCTCGGCTACCCCTTCGACACGATCCTCACCTCGATCGAGCACATCACGGGCCGCTCCCTCGACGTCACCCAACGCATCCGCGACAACCGTCTCATCGAATCCATCGTCGCCTCGAGCGAGCACCTCGCACTGCTGCCCCGTTTCACCACGCCCCGGGGCAGGGGCCTCACCCTCATCCCGCTGACCGGGGTGACGACCGAACGCTGGGTGGTCGCGGTGATGCGACCCGACACCGCCCGCCGAGCGGCCGTGCGCCGCGTGCTCGAGACCCTGCGCACGGGCACAGGCACGGCCACGAGCACAGCCACGGGCACAGCGGAGGCTTAGCCCGCACGAACACGGCGAAGGCTCAGCCCTCGAGGCTCCGGAATCGTTTCGGCACGAGCTTCTCCAAGGGCAGGAACGCCGCCCAGCAGATGACGGTCGGCAGGAAGTGGATGCCCAGCGCCAGGTAGGTCAGAAGGTGGAAGATGCAGAAGAAGATGACGACGCCGTAGAGCCACTTGCCCTTGACGAACAGGGCGATCGGCGAGAGGAACTCGAAGGCCAGCGTCGCCCATTGCCCGGCGATGAGGAATCCGGGCATCTCGAGGAAGGGCTTCGACCATTCGGCTCCGCGGCGCATCAGCGCCCAGATGATCACGGCCCCGTTGCCCCAGTGGGCGATGTTGCCCGAGGCGATCCACTTCATCACCGCCGAGTAGAAGTAGGTGAGCACGACCGAGACCTGCACGACGCGGAAGGCCCAACCGGCCCGCGTCGAGGTGGTCCGTCCCTCGCGGAACCGTGCGATTCCGATCGTCGGCAGCACCAGGGCGGCGATGACGAGAGCCATGTGGTCGTGGGCGACGTAGCCGTAGCCCTGGGTGTAGAACATCCACGTGCCGAAGGTGATCGCGACGATCCACCCGCTGATGCGCTGGAGGATCCCGGCGGCGGCGAGGAGTGAGAAGACGATGATGAAAGCCAGCAGAATCTGCGCGCCGAGGACGCTGACCGGTGGGAGGTGGAGGAACCGGGCCAGCCACAGCGGCTGGTAGAGGTCCGGGGTCCACCCGTGCGGGATGACGTCCCCGGAGATCGTGAGCACATCGATGATGATGAAGACGTAGATGAAGACCCGGAAGACCGCGACCCGGGCCAGAGGGATCTCGGGCATGAACCAGCGCAGGACCGGATTGCGGCGCTCCGCCTCGGCGGTGGTCAGGGTCTGTGTACCCGTGGGCTGCGTACCCGTGGGCTGTGTACCCGTGGTGGGTTCAGCGGAGTCGCTCACTGCACCTCCCAGGTCGCCAGGGTCTTGATCTCGGGTTCGCCGACGCTGCGGCCGTTCTCCAACTGGGTCACGGTGCGGCAGAGGATCATCGTCTCCGGCTTCGGCTCATCGGGGTGGAGGCGGACATAGGAGTCGGCCAGGGTCTGCAGCAGCTCCGGGTGGGTGACGACCCGGTCGATCTGGGATTCGATGTCGCCGCGTTCGATGCCGACCGTGGCGGTGTTGAAGCCGAGCCGACGCCGTTCGTCCTCGCCGGGGAACTCGGCGGCGATGCACGTAGAGTTCACGGTCCCGTTGAGATCCTTGGCCGTGGCGTACTGGGTGAGCGAGCCGAGCGGGAAGAAGTCATTGGTGTTGAGGAACTGTCCGCAGGTGAGGATGACGAAGGCCACCGCGGTCGCGCCGATGCGCCATCCGACCGAGACCCGCGACATCGGTGTGCGGCGGGCAGGCTTGAGACGCTTCTTCGATGCGGCCCCGGTGTCGGCGGTGCGACCATGACGGTCGGCGGCCCCGGTGTCGGCGGCCTCGGAATCCGGGCCGGCCGTGGGGTCGGTTCGGCTCAGAAGTCGATGCTTCTTCTCTTCCATGCGCGGTGGGGATCATTCTCTCGGGGCCCGGGGTACGCAGACTATCGTAGCTTCCCCGCCGCCGAGCTCAGGAGCTGCGGGCGTAGAGGTTGAGCTGCTCCCAGGCGGCCGCATACTTCTGGAACGCCGCCACCGCCGACTCGGAGTCGTCGTTGCTCAGCGCCGTCACCCAGGAGTCGACGAGTTCGGGGCCTTCGTTGGGCCAGAGCACATCGCTCATCCCGCCGAGGTCGAGTTCGAGCACCGAGTTCATATCGAAGCTGTCGATCCACTGCGCGAGGTTCGCGGTCTGCTCGACCATGTCGACGACCTTCGACTTGTCCGCGACGGTCTCGGCCGCCCACTCCATCCGCGCCGAGGCGGCCAGAATGTCTGTGCGGATGATCACTCTGGGTCCCGCCTCGGTGTCGTCGGTGATGATGGTGTCCTCGCTCAGCGAGAAGAACAGCCACCACGACGGCGGCACATCCCATGCCGAGACGCGGGTGAAGATGCGGGTGTCTTTGGCGTCCTGCACCCACTCGGCACGGTGGCTGGCCGCACGCCTGCGAGCGGACTTCGGAGCGATGATGTCGAGGGTGGCCTTCGAGGTGTGCTCGGTCAGCGATTCGAGCGCCTCCCACCCGCGGATGTCCTCCTGAGCAGGACAGAAGCGGTCCACCCCGTCCGCGCTCTGAGACGCCGGGAGGAAGATCGGAGTGTTCCGGAAGGAATCGGCGACGGGCCTCGGCGGCAGAGATATCAGGCGCTTGTCGGCGTCCCTCGAGATCTGGTCTTCGACCCGGGACCGGTTGTCTTCCACCTGCTTGTCTTGCAATTCGGAATGAACCACGGTGGGCTCGAAGATCCGCAGAGTGACAACGTAATCGCGACTGTAGGACATGCACTCAGCCTATCCAAGGTCGGGTCCCAAAATGGAACTTCCCAGTGCGAACAGGTAGGATTTAAGCGCATAGCAGAGATCTAGTCCGGGGCGGATCGCCCCACATGACGACGGAGGGGGTCACGCCAGTGGGTCGCGGCCGCGCAAAGGCAAAGCAGATCAAGGTAGCCCGGAAGCTCAAGTACTACAGCCCGGACACCGACCTGAATCGACTCCAGCAGGAACTGGGCGCCGATTCCTCGAAGGACGGCTCGTCCGATCCCTATGATGACGAACCGGACTACTCCGACTACGCCGATAAGTACAACGTCGACGATGATGACGACGAGTACGACGAATATTCGCAGCGGGAGTCGTAAGCGGTCTGCATCGACGCTTCACGGTCACGGCCGTTGAGCCGACGAACTTGAGATGAGGGCGGGGACTTCGGTCCCCGCCCTCACTGCATCGTCACTGTCGCTGAGTCCTGGTCACTGGAGGATCGCGGCACCGCCGTCGACGCCTTTGGCGCCCTGCACGTAGTCGAGTTCGCAAGCCAGCGAACCGTCATCGGCCACGACCTCACCGAGCACCCACGAACCGGGGCTGGCCGCGAGCACGCTGTCAGCGGACGCGGCATCGGCGACGAGAACCATACCCACGCCGAGGTTCCACGTGCGTTCGCGGTCTTCCCGCGGCACTCCGCCCAGCTCACCGAGGACCGAGAACACTGCGGGCACCTCCCACGAGGCTCGGGACATCTTCGCCACGAGACCCTGGGGAAGCACGCGGGCGACGTTCGCCGAGAGTCCGCCGCCGGTGACGTGCGAGACCGAATGAACGGCCCCGGGCAGTGCCGCGAAGAGGGCGTTGAGTTCGCCGGTGTAGACGTGGGTGGGAACGAGAAGCTCCTCACCCAGGCTCCGCCCGAACTCCTCGACGGACCGGTCGAGACCCCATCCCGCCTCGGCGATGATGTGCCTGACGAGGGAATACCCATTGGAATGGATGCCCGACGAGGGCAGACCGATGAGCACGTCGCCGGCCCTGACCTTCTCCGGGCCGAGCAGATCGGCGGCGTCGACGACGCCGGTGGCCGCACCTGCGACATCGTATTCGTCGACCCCGAGCAGCCCCGGGTGTTCGGCGGTCTCCCCGCCGACGAGGGCGACGTCGGCGCTGGCGCAGGCGTCTGCGATGCCGCGGACGATGTCGGCGATGCGTTCGGCCACAACCTTGCCGCAGGCGATGTAGTCGGTCATGAACAGCGGCTTCGCCCCGCACACGATGATATCGTCGACGACCATTCCCACGAGGTCGTAGCCGATGGTGTCGTGCTTATCCAGGGCCTGGGCGATCGCGACCTTGGTCCCCACTCCGTCGGTCGAGGACGCGAGGAGGGGGCGGTCGTAGTCCCTGAGCACGGAGACGTCGAAGAGTCCGGCGAAGCCGCCCATCCCGCCGACGACGTTGGCATTGTGCGTGGCCGAGACCGCGGACTTCATCAGCTCGACCGCGCGATCGCCGGCCTCGACGTCGACACCGGCTGAGGCGTAGGTGGTGGATTTCGGGGCGTCGGCTTCGGAACTCAACTCAGCATCCTTTGTCGGCGGGGGTGTTGTTGACGGGAATCGGGTATTCACCGGAGAAGCAGGCGGTGCACAGCTGGCTGCGCTCCTGCTGGGTTGCGGCGATCATGCCGTCGAGTGAGATGTAACCAAGCGAATCGGCGCCGAGGTTGTCCCGGATCTCATCGGTCGTCAGGCCGTTGGCGATGAGTTCGGCACGGGTGGCAAAGTCGATGCCGTAGAAGCACGGCCACTTCACCGGGGGTGAGGAGATGCGTACGTGGATCTCCTTCGCGCCTGCGGCACGCAGCATGCGGATCAGCGCCCGCTGGGTGTTGCCGCGCACGATCGAATCGTCGACGACGACGAGGCGTTTGCCCTCGATGTTCTCCCGCAGCGGGTTGAGCTTGAGCCGGATGCCCAGCTGGCGCAGCGTCTGCGAGGGTTGGATGAAGGTGCGGCCGACGTAGGCGTTCTTCATCAGTCCCTGTCCGAAGGGGATCCCGGACTGCTCGGCATAGCCGACGGCGGCCGGTGTTCCCGATTCGGGAGTGGCGATGACGAGGTCGGCGTCGACGGGGTACTCATCGGCGAGCTGGCGGCCCATCTGGGTTCTGGCGGCGTGGACGTTCTTGCCGTTGAGCATGCTGTCGGGGCGGGCCAGGTAGACGTACTCGAACACGCAGCGGGCGTGCTCGGCCTCGGCGAAGCGATAGGAGCGCAGCCCGTCCTCGTCGATGGCGATGAGCTCACCGGGTTCGACGTCGCGGACGAAGGTGGCACCGACGATGTCGAGGGCCGCGGTCTCCGAGGCCACGACCCAGCCGTTCTCCAGCCGACCCAGCGACAGGGGGCGGACCCCGTGCCGGTCGCGGGCGGCGTAGAGCGTGTTCTCGTCCATGAACGCCAGCGAGAACGCGCCGTCGACCTTGGGCAGCAGCGTCAGCGCCGCCTCGGTGAGGTCGGCTCCGCCTTCGGTCGCGAACAGCTCGGTGACCAGCGAGGTGTCGTTCGAGGAATCACGGAAGGGTCTTGTTCGGGCGGTCTTCTTCGTGGCCTCTTCGACGAGCTTCGTGGCATCGTCGCGGCGGCCGTCGGCCATCGCCTCGAGCTCGTCGTAGTTCGTCAGGTTTCCGTTGTGCGCGAGCGCCACGGTGCCGAAGGGGGTCGGCCCGAGGGTCGGTTGGGCGTTCTCGAACGAGGGCGAACCCGTCGTCGAATAGCGCGTGTGCCCCAGAGCGATGTGCCCCTGCAGCAGATCCAGGTCGCGTTCGTGGAAGACCTGTGAGACCAGGCCCATATCGCGATAGATGAGGATCTGTTTGCCGTTGCTGGCGGCGATGCCCGCGGATTCCTGTCCGCGATGCTGCAGGGCGTAGAGCCCGAAGTAGGTGAGTTTGGCGGTTTCCTCGCCGGGGGCCCAGACTCCGAATACTCCGCATTCATCCTGCGGTCCACGGTCCAGGGGGTCGATTTCGTGCGTCAGCTGCCCGTCTCCTCTTGCCACGCGTGAAATTGTCTCACATCGCCGCGGTCGATTCTCACGCGTGATCAGACTGTGGAACCGGGCTCCTGGCTCCGGGGCCTCTCATCGGGCTCGACCGCCTCGGCGTCGGTGGGTTCCCCGCCGTGCTCGGACGATGCGGAATCGGCGGAACCGGAGGCGACACCGGCGACATCAGAGTCAGTCGCATCGGGAGCGGAGGGGTCGGCCATGTCCGGAACGGAATGGTCGGTCGCATCGGGAGCGTCGGGGCCGGCAGAGTCGGTTGCATCGGGATCCTCGCCCCGCATCTCGGCGAGGCGACGGCGCGCGATCTCTTTCGGATCATCGACCATATCGATCTGCGCCTCGACCCGGAACTGCTTGGCCCGACGCCGACCGATCCAGTCGAGGATGAGGGCGAGCAACCCACCGAGGAAGAGACCGCCGACACCGAGGACGAGCAGCATCAGCCCGAGCCCTTTGGACACGGTGTAGCCGGTGGGCATCGCAGCAGGGTCGACGAACAGTGCGAGTACACCTGTGACCACGACGCCGAGGACCGCCCCGAGACCCATGAATACCGAGTACTTGGGGCTGCGACGAACGGCGACGTCGATCTGGTCCTTCATGATCTCCTTGGGCGATGCGGGGTCTGCTCCGGGTCGGATGCCCGGCTGAACACGTCGCGGACAGTCTAATCGAGATCTCCTGAGCCGGTTCTCAGGCAGTCCCGATGGTCCGTCCTCGTCTCACCTTCGGTCTCATCCCCGGTCACAGCCCCCAATAATCCGTGCCGATCCCATAAACTGGGGACAGGCACCAGATCAAGCACGCCGAACCGGACACCCACTCACGAAGGCTTGGACATGTCTCATACGATCATCGTCGGCATCGACGGCTCCACCAACAGCCAGTGTGCTCTCACCTGGGCGATCCGCCATGCGCGGCTGACCTCCGCCGAGATCCGGCTTGTATCCGCATACACGGTGCCCGGGGTGAATATGAGCCAGGCCGACATCGTCTATCCCGCCGACTTCGACACTGCGGTCAAGAAATCGGTCCATGACATCACCGAGGCGGCCGCGGAGCTCGTCACCGAGGCCGGGGTTCCCGTGTCGACGATGGTGGCCCCCGGGGATGCTTCCGGGGTGATGGTCGAGAACTCGAAGAACGCCGATCTCGCCGTCATCGGCGCCCGCGGCCGCGGCGGATTCGCCGGTCGGCTGCTCGGCTCCGTGGCTCTGGCAATGCCCGCCCACGCCCACTGCCCGACCGTGGTGATTCCGAGCACCTGGCCGGAGCGGGTGATGCCCGAGACTCCGCTGCCCATCGAGCTGCCGGTCCGTTCCTCGAACGCGCAGACCGTGTCCGCAGGTTCCGGTGCCGAGCGCCCCGTGTTCTCCGGTGAGGTCGTGGCCGGGATCGATCCGTTCGAGACGGACACCCCCGTTCTGCGTGAGGCTGCGGCGCAGGCGCGGTTCTACGGACTGCCGCTCCACCTCGTCGGAGTCACCGCCACCCACATCCTCTCCCCCGAATGGCTGCCGAGCGAAGAGCATCTGACCAAGATGTACGACGAAGCGGCGACGGCGAGCGAATTGGCCGCAGCGAGTCTGGCCGAAGACTTCGCCGAGGTGGCCGTCCGCTGGTCGGTCTTCGACGCCCCGTCCACCGAGGTCCTCGTCAGCGCCACCTATTCCGCCGAGCTCATGGTCATCGGCTCCCGCGGCCGCGGCGGCTTCATCTCGACGATCCTCGGCTCGACCTCCCAGGGTGTGCTCTCCCATGCGGTGTGCCCGGTCCGAGTCGTCCGCGTCACCCGCCGCAAGCCCACCCGCCGCCGGTAGGGTCCGGCTGACGCTGAGCACCTGCCGGTCGCGCGGCCGCACCAACCGCTTGCCAGAAGACCCAGCGTAGTGAACTAGTCCGTAGCGCAGGGTCTTCTGGCAAGCGGTTGCCGCGGAGGCAGCGGTTGCGGTTGCGGTGGCGACAGCCAGCGGGGCTCAGCCGAGGGCGATGAGGGCGATGCCGGCGACGACGATCACGGCCCCGATGAGCTTCGCCGCGATGTTCCTCTCCCCGAAGAACCACCAGGCCAGCAGGGTGCCGACGATGATCGAGGTCTCCCGCACCGGGGCGACGAGAGCCACCGGCGCCCGCTGCATCGCATAGAGCACGAGCAGGTACGCCAGGGGCGAGAGGATCGCGACCGTGACCAGCGCTCTCTTGTGCTCGCGGAGGATCGAGAGGAAGTCGGCCCGCCGCCCCGCGCCGCCGGGGACGGTGACGATGCCCGCTGCCATGATGATCGCCACGCAGGATTCGGAGACGGCGAAGTAGAGCAGCGGCGAATCCGTGATGTGGTTGACCGCGAAGTCATCCCACAGGGTGTAGCAGGCGATGAACGCCCCGATCAGTCCGCCCCAGGCCAGGCCGCGACGGACCCCGGACGCATGCGGGGAGGCATCGGCAGTCGCGGCGGTATCCACGCGCTGCCGGCTCGGCACTCCCCGCGGACGCATCGTGACGACCGCGATGCCGGCGATGACGACGAAGCCGCCGAGCATCTCCGGGATCGTCGGCCGCTCGCCGAGGAAGGCCACGGCGATGATGATCGTGATCACCGGCCCGATCCCCCGGGCGGCCGGATACACCACTCCCAGCGGAGCATGGTCGTAGCCGGACTGCAGAGAGACCGAGTAGGCGATGTGGAAGATCGCCGAGAGCACCGCCACCGCTACGAGTCCCCAGTTGAGGGTGTGCGCACCGGAAACGAGCAGCCAGATCGCGATCGGGGCGAGCAGGAGAGCGGAGAGCCCGTGATAGGCCAGGACGAAGGCATACCCCTTCCCGGACACGGACTTCGCCGCAAGATTCCACAGGGCGTGGGCGAACGAGGCGCCGAGGACCAGAGCGAGGACAGCAGGAGTCATCGAGACACGCGACCATGCGGCGGCGCAGGTACACGACCACGCAGCGGCGCGAGCCTCGGCTCCACCGCAGGCCCCGCCCCCACCGCGACGCCCGTGCCGGCCGACCTCACAGCTTCACGGCCTCACAGCTTCACGGCGACGGTCTTCGTCTGCGTGTATTCGTCGAAGGCTTCAATGGACTTCTCGCGCCCGTAGCCGGACTTCTTGAAACCGCCGAAGGGCAGCTCGACTCCCCCACCGGCACCATAGGTGTTGACGAAGATCTGTCCGGCATCCACCTCGGCGGCGACCCGGTGTGCCCGGGAGATGTTCTGGGTCCACATGGCCGAGATCAGCCCGTAATCGGTGCCGTTGGCCAGGGCCACGGCCTCCTCCTCGTCACCGAAGGTCATGGCCACGACCACGGGGCCGAAGATCTCCTCCTGGGCGATCGTCGAACCGGGTGACACATTGTCCACGAGGGTGGGACGGACGAAAGCCCCGCCGGCGAGGTCGGCGGCCAGCCCTTCGGGCCGGGTGCCGCCGGTGATGATCTGGCCGCTGCCGACCTGGGACAGGAAGCCCTCGACCCGGGACTGCTGCTTCGCGGAGACGAGCGGGCCGAGCATCGGATCGTCGAGGCCGTAGCCGATGGTCACCTGCTCCATCGCTGCCGCCATCTTCTCGACCACCTCGGCGTGGACGTCCTGGGCGACGATGAGCCGGGACCCGGCCGAGCAGGTCTGACCGGCGTTCTGGATGATCGACCGGACCAGGGACGGGATCGCGGCGTCGATGTCGGCATCGGCGAAGACGATGTTCGCGGACTTGCCGCCGAGCTCGAGGACCGTCGGCACCACCCGATCCGCGGCGGCGTGGGCGATGGCCGAGCCGATCTGCGTGGACCCGACGAACCCGAGATGCGCCACTCCGGGGTGGGCGGACAGGGCGGCTCCGGCTTCGGCCCCGAGCCCGGTGACCACGTTGAACGCCCCGGCGGGGAAGCCCACGGAATGGATGAGTTCGGCCAGCCGCACGGTCGAGCGCGGAGTCTCGTCGGCGGGTTTGGCGACCGCGCAGTTGCCGGTGGCCAGGGAGGTCGCCGCCGCCCGGCCGATGAGCTGCAGCGGATAGTTCCAGGCCACGATGTGCCCGGTCACCCCATAGGGTTCGCGGCGAGTGTAGACGTGCATGTCCTCACCGAGCGGGATCTGATGCCCGTAGTACGACTCGATGGTGTGACCGTAGAACTCGAAGTAGCGGGCGCAGACATCGACGTCGGCGTAGGCCTGGGTCAGGGGTTTGCCGGTGTCCTCGGATTCGAGCCGGGCGAGCTCGTCACGGTTGGCCCGGACCACCTCGGCGGTGGCCACGAGCAGCTTCGAGCGCTGCTCGGGACTCGAGCGCTTCCACTCCTGCTGCGCCCGGGCGGCGGCCTTGACCGCACGGTCGACCTCGTCGGCCCCACCGCGGGAGACGTCGCCGAGGTGGTCGCCCGTGGCCGGGTCGATGTTGGCGTAGGTGGTCAGGGAGGGAACATGGCGACCCCCGATGAAGGAGGTGGTCTGGGTGATCTGCGCGCTCATCGTCGGCCTTCCAGTTCTTCCCGGGTGTACAGGGGGACGAAATCTCCGATGTCGGCGCGGGTGCCCGAGGCGTCGACCCGGCCTTCGGCGAGCGCGGCAGAGAAGTCGGTCGCTCCGGTCACGATCTCCAGCCACACCTGTGCGGAGGTCTCGACGACGTTCGGCGGGGTCCCGCGAGTGTGCCGGGGCCCGGGAATGCACTGGGTGACGCCGAAGGGCGGGACCCGAACCTCGACGCTGTTGCCCTCGGCGCGGTCGGCGAGCTCCTCGAGCGTGAACCGCACGGCCGTGGCCAGGGTCGCCCGATCAGCCGGCACCGCGTCTGTGTGCGCGTGCGCCACCCACATCTCGAGGGCGTTGCGCCCCTCGACAGGGTCAATTCTTCTGCGAATCGCCATCAGTCCGTCTCCCTCTCGATCCTTGGCTCACATCTTCACCCAGGTCGGTGCGCCCGACAACCGCCGTCCGCCCCTCGGAATCCGCGCCGCCGGTGACGGGCTCGGTGATCGCCGCGATCACTTGCGCCAGCAGTTCCTCGGTGATGACGGGATCCGACGCCGAGGCGGCCCCGTCCTCGGCGCCCGCACCTGACCGGGCGAAGGCTCCCGCCTTCTCGAGCAGCCGCAGCGCCACGAGTCCCGTGGCTCGGGAGGATCCGTCGAGGCATTTGAGTGCCACCGAGTAGCCGGTCTTCGTGGCCATGACGATGACGCCTTCGGCTCCGCCCTTGGCGAAGACGCCGAGGCGGTCGATGACCGTGGAGTTCGGTCGCCCATGTCCCTCGATCGCCCAGGGGTGGGCGAAGACTGCGTCGATGAGGGTGCGGGCCTCGGCAGCGTAGGCCGTGTAAACCGTGTAGTCAGACGATGATTCCGGCGCCGAGGCGGTGCCCGGGTCGACGTCGTCCGCGACGGACCCGTCCACCCCGTCCGCGCCGTGCCGGTTCACCCCGTCCGCGACGGACCCGTCGCCGCTGCCCAAGCGCACGACCCGGCCGATCGCTCTCGCGAGTCCGAGCAGGCTGAGCGCGAACACCGGGGCACCGCAGCCGTCGATGCCCACGGCCGCGGGAGTCTCGTCCGCGAAGGTCTCGACCACCTCGGCGACCTTGGCCTGGACCGGATGTGCCGGGTCGAGGTAGTCGGCGGTCCTGGCCCCCTGGGCGACGGCGGCTGCGAGGAAGGCCGCGTGCTTGCCGGAGCAGTTGAAGTACAGGCGCGACTTCGGGTCGATGAGTCCCGACTCCCCGCTGAAGCCTTTGGCCTGGAGGCTGCGCCGGAAGGACCCGTCGGCCGGATGGGCGGAGGGGCATCTGAGGTCCGAGTCGGTCAGACCGACATCGGCGAGCATCCGCTCGACGACCTCGACGTGCCCGGCCTCGGACTTGTGGGAGGCACTCGCCAGCGCGGCCGAGACGCCCTCGAGGCGCGCACCGAGGCTCATCGCCGCGATCGCCTGCAACGGTTTGAGGCTCGAACGGGTGAAGACGGGGACGGCGGGCGCGCCGAGGCTCAGCACCGGTGAACCACTGGGATCGAGGACGACGGCGGATCCGATGTGCCGGGATTCGACGAATCCGCCGCGGATGACCACGGCGAGTTCGGCCGCCTCGGCGGGGGTGAAGGTGGAACGAGTCACGCACTCAAGCCTACGACCTTATAGGCTGGTGGTGTGAAGGTTCTTGTCATCGGTTCGGGCTCCCGTGAACACGCCCTCGTCCTTGCTCTCTCCCGCGACCCCCAGGTCGACGCCGTCATCGCCGCTCCCGGCAACCCCGGGATCGCGCAGATCGCCCACACCGAGGCGGTCGATGCGAACGATGCCGCCGCCGTGACCGCGTTGGCGGAGACCCTCGACGTCGACCTCGTCGTCATCGGGCCCGAAGCTCCGCTGGTCGCCGGGGTCGCCGACGCCCTGCGGGAGGCGTCGTTCCCGGTCTTCGGCCCCAGCTCCCACGCCGCGGCGCTCGAGGGTTCGAAGGCCTTCGCGAAGGAGATCATGGAGTCCGCCGGCGTGCCCACCGCCCGTGCGGTGGTCGCCTACTCCGTCGACGAGGCGGCCGCGGCCCTGGCCGAATTCGGTGCCCCGCACGTGGTCAAGGCCGATGGCCTGGCCGCCGGCAAGGGCGTCGTCGTCACCTCCGATCGCCATGAGGCCCTGGCGCATGCCACCTCCTGCCTCGAGGTCTCCGACCGGGTCGTCATCGAGGACTATCTCGACGGCCCCGAGGTCTCCCTCTTCGTCCTCTGCGACGGGCAGCACACCCTGCCCTTGGCTCCCGCGCAGGACTTCAAGCGCATCGGCGACGGCGACACCGGCCCGAACACCGGCGGCATGGGCGCCTACTCCCCGCTGCCATGGCTGCCCGCCGGCACTGTCGATGAGATCGTGTCCACCGTCGCCCAGCCGGTCGTCGACGAGATGACCAAGCGCGGCACCCCGTTCGTCGGATTGCTCTACTGCGGTCTGGCGCTGACCTCGAAGGGCCTGCGCGTCGTCGAGTTCAACGTCCGCTTCGGCGACCCGGAGACCCAGTCGGTGCTCGCGCGTCTGGCCTCCCCGCTGGGCCAGACCATGCTCGCCGCCGCCGAGGGTCGTCTCGACGAGGTGGGCGAACTCGAGTGGGATCCGCGCACCTCGGTGACCGTGGTCATGGCCGCCGAGAACTATCCGGGCACACCTTCGGCCGGCGACATCATCCGCGGTCTCGAAACCGCCGACGGACTCGATGACATCAGCGTCCTCCACGCCGGCACCGCCCTGGCCACCGGCCCGAGCGGCGGGTTCGCCCCCGAGGATGCCGTGATCACCGAGGACATCGCCGAGACCGGCGACATCGTCACCTCCGGCGGGCGCGTGCTCTCCGTGGTCTCTCTGGGCACCGACCTCGACGAGGCACGGGCCAAGGCCTATGCGGCCGTGGACGAGATCCGATGGGACGGTGAGCAGCACCGGACCGATATCGCCGAGGCGGCCGCCCGGGGACGCATCCAACTGCCCGAGATCTACGGGGAGCCGGCAACCACCTCGGCGCCGGCGACCGGACTCGACACGAACGCCCCCGAGCTGCCGGGCTGGACGCACGTGTACTCGGGCAAGGTCCGCGACCTCTACATCCCCGAGGGTGCCGCCGATGCGGCCTCGGCCGAGCGGCTGCTCATGGTCGCCTCCGACCGCATCTCCGCCTACGACTGGGTGCTCGACACCGAGATCCCCGACAAGGGCAAGGTGCTCACCGGACTGAGCCTGTGGTGGTTCGACCAGCTCGCCGAGCTCATCGGCAACCACGTCATCAGCTCCGATGTGCCCGCCGCCGTGGCCGGACGGGGACTGATCGTGAAGAACCTGTCGATGATCCCCGTCGAATGCGTGGCCCGCGGCTACCTCACGGGTTCGGGCATGGCCGACTATCAGGCGACCGGCTCCGTGTGCGGCATCCGCCTGCCCGCAGGACTCGTCGAGGCCGACCGTCTCGAACCGCCGATCTTCACCCCCGCGACGAAGGCGGAGCTCGGCGATCACGACGAGAACGTCAGCTTCGACCAGGTCGCCGAGACCATCGGGGATGGCACCGCCTCGGTGATCCGCGATCTCACGATCGAGATCTACCAGCGTGCCGAGGCCATCGCCCGCGAGCGCGGCATCGTCCTCGCCGACACGAAGTTCGAGTTCGGGACGCTGCCCGACGGCACGGTCGTGCTCGGCGATGAGGTGCTCACCCCCGACTCCTCCCGCTTCTGGGACGCCTCGAGGTACCAGGCGGGACAGGCGCAGGCGAGCTTCGACAAACAGTTCGTCCGCGACTGGCTGACCACCGAATCCGGGTGGGACAAGTCCTCTGACACTCCTCCCCCGGCCCTGCCCGCCGAGGTGGTCGAGAAGACCCGCGCCCGCTACATCGAGGCCTTCGAGAAGCTCACCGGAGAGACGTTCCCCGGCTGAGTGCTCACCGCGGAGCGAATCCCGCTCCCCTGACCTATCGGCGCAGGCGAGAGCACTGCCCACCCGCCCGCGATAACCGCACCTACGGATACTGATCCCGCACCCGGTAAACGCTCCCGCTGAAACTTCCGACTCCGCAAACCGTCTCACACAACGGATTCGGTGGATTCCACCTCGGCGGTGGGCTAAGGTGTTCCGTTAGTGACCGGGAACACACTCCCCGGTCCGGTCGACGACACGGCGAGTCATGCTCCCGCACACCCGCGGCGCATCCTCGCTGACCAGCAGGAGAACCCATGCAGGTCATTCGTCGAACACGAACGGATAACGGCTGGGCAGAAGGCCTATTGGACGCCGCGACCCGGACTTAGACTGACATTCTGCGGAGCGCGTCCGGCGCGTCTTCGCCTGATCTTCGGCATCGCAGTCGGGAGGCAGCCATGGACCTCGACATCCTCGACGTCAGCATCTTCGACGGTCACTCCCTCCTGCCCGCAAACCGGGTGAGCATCCGCGGTGGCATCGTCACCGAGATCGGCACTGGCGAAGCCGCCGAGCCAGCCCCGCGCACCATCACCGCCACCGGAGCGCTGCTCACCCCCGGATTCGTCGACGCTCATGTGCACACGACTTTCGGCGGTCAGGAATCCCTGGCCTGCGACATCAGCGGGGCGCAGGACCTCGAGGAGACGCTCGACCTCATCCGCCTCCACCTGACGAAGACCCAGGTCTGGGTCACCGGCGGCGGCTGGTCGATGGCCGGCTTCCCCGGCGGGGCACCGACCGCGGACATCCTCGACGAAGTCAGCCCGGATCGTCCGATGTTCCTGCTCAGCGCCGACCACCATTCGGCCTGGGTGAACCAGGCGGCCCTGGCTCTCGCCGGCATCGACATCACCACCCCGGACCCGCCCGGCGGCGTCATCGTCCGCAACGACATCGGCGAACCCACCGGCTGCCTGCACGAATCCGCCATGGACCTCGTCTCCGCCTACATTCCCCCGGCCGCGGACGAAGTGATCCGCGCCGGACTGCTCGCCGGACAGTCCTATCTCCACTCGCTCGGCGTCACCGCGTGGATGGATGCCATCGTCGGCGACTACTCCGGCCACCGCTCCCCCTTCGAGACCTATGTCGAGGCCGAGCGGACGGGCGATCTGCGCGCCGAGGTGGTCGGGAGCCTGTGGTGGCCCCGTGACGTCGAGGACATCGACGCCGAGGTCGACCGGCTGCTGAGGCTGCGCCGCACCGAGGGAGGCTTCCGCACCACCTCGGTGAAGTTCATGCTCGACGGCATCGTCGAATCGCAGACAGCCGCGATGAGCGCGGAGTACGCCTGCGCGTGCGGCGGATTCGGCACCAGCTACTTCACCCGCGAACACCTCGAACGCTCCTTCGCCGCCCTCGACGCCGCCGGCTTCGACATCCACTGCCACGCGATCGGCGACGCTGCGGTCAAGGCCGCACTCGACGCCTTCGCAGCGATCGGGGCGAGCGCCGGCAGCGACGCCCGCCATCACATCGCCCACGTCCAGGTCGTCGACCCGATCGACGTGCCCCGCTTCGCCGAACTCGGGATCACCGCGAACCTGCAGGCGCTCTGGGCCTGCCACGACCAGCAGATGATCGACCTCAATCTCCCCGTCCTCGGGCCCGAGCGCAGCACCTGGCTCTACCCCTTCGCCTCCTTTGCCGAGGCGGGCACCCACCTGGCGATGGGATCGGACTGGCCGGTGTCGACGGCGAATCCGTGGGAAGCCATCCACGTCGCCCTCAACCGCTGCCACCCGAGCGCCGGGGACCCCGCACCTCTGCTGCCCGAGCAGGCGATCGACCTGTCCACGGCATTGACCGCCTACACCTCCGGTTCGGCGCACCTGCTGCGCTCGGAGGCCAACGGCACCATCCGCGCGGGCGCACCGGCGAACCTCGCCCTGGCGAGTAGGAACCCCTTCGCCCTCGATCCCACACAGATCGCCGGCATCACCACCGAGCTGACGATCGCCGGCGGCCGCATCGTCCACGACGCGGCCCGGCTCCACAGCCGCACCTCGACCATCCCAGCCGACGACGCTGAAAGGCAATCATGACCAGCACAGCTCAGGCCGACACCTCGGCGACCACGCAGTTCGAGCACCTCGAGATCCAGGGCGTGAAGAAGGTCTTCGGCGAGAACACGGCGATCGAACGCCTCGACTTGTCCGTGCGCAAGGGCGAGTTCCTCTCCCTGCTCGGACCGTCGGGCTGCGGCAAGACCACCCTGCTGCGCATGATCGCCGGCTTCGAAGTCCCCACCGACGGTGCGATCCTCCTCGGAGGCAGGGACATCGTCTCCCTCCCGCCGCACCGGCGACCGGTCAACACGGTGTTCCAGTCGTATCTGCTGTTCCCGCACATGAACATCGCCGACAACATCGCCTACGGGCTCAAGCAGTCGAAGACCCCGAAGCCCGAGATCGCCGAGCGCGTCCGCGAGGTCCTCGCGCTGGTGCAGATGGAGGACTTCGCCGGGCGCAAGCCCGAACAGCTCTCCGGCGGTCAGCAGCAGCGCATCGCACTGGCCCGGGCCCTGGTCAACCGCCCGCAGGTGCTTCTCCTCGACGAGCCGATGTCGGCGCTCGACCGGAAGCTGCGCGAGGAGATGCAGCTCGAACTCAAGCGCCTGCACACGAGGTTGGACACCACCTTCGTCTTCGTCACCCACGACCAGGACGAGGCGCTGGCGATGAGCGACCGCATCGTCGTCATGTACAACGGCGTGATCCAGCAGATCGGGTCCGGGGAGGACATCTACGCGAACCCGGTCAACGGCTTCGTCGCCGGGTTCATCGGCAAACAGAACTTCGTCCCCGCCGAGGTGGTCGCCGCCGAATCCGGCACCGCGCGCCTGCGCACGGCGAACGCGATCATGGAGGCCTCGTCCCTGAACCGGCGACCCGCCTCGGCGTCGGGGACTGCCGGGACCCTGAGCGTCGGCGAACGGGTGCGGGTGGCCATCCGCCCCGAACGTATGCGCGTGGCTCCGGCCGGCCAGGAGGGACCGGGAACGAACTCCGCCCGCGGGACGGTGATGTCGGTGTCCTTCCTCGGAGACGTCATCCAGTACATGATCATCGTCGGCGACAACGACGAGATCCTCGCCCGCGTGCCCGCGACCGGCAATGAGCTGCTGGCCGCCGGCGCCGAGGTGGACCTCAGCTGGGATGCCGACGACGTGGCCGTCTACGGCTACGAAGACGGTGCGTCCGCGCCGGCCGGTGGGGACGGTGCCTGAGATGGTCAGACGACGACCCGATGTGACATTCCTGGCGCCGAGGACCGCCTCGGCGAGACTGACCCGACGCGCACTGCTGGCCGGGTTCGGGGTCGCCGGACTGGGTGCACTGTCGGCCTGCGGACGGAACACGAAGATGGCGGAGTCCCCGGCCACGGACGGTGAGCTCGAGTCGAAGCTCAACCTCTACTCCTGGGGCGACTACGACAACCCCGAACTCATCGAGGCCTTCAAGGCGCAGAACGACGTGCTCGTCCAGGTCGACTCCTACGGATCGAATGAGGAGCTCATCGCGAAGCTCTCGACCTCGCGCGGAACCTCGGGCTACGACGTGGTGGTGCCGACGGGGTCGAACATTCCGCAGATGCTCGAGCACGACTTGCTCCAGGAGTTGCAGATGGATCTCATCCCGAACTTCGAGCACATCGACCCGAACTTCACGAACCAGTACTTCGACCCGGACAACCGGTATTCGATCTGCAAGGCCTGGGGCACCACCGGCTTCGTCTACGACACGAAGACGATCACTCACGAGATGACGAGCTGGCAGGACTTCATCGATGCCGCGCAGAAGGAGGGCGCGGGGACCACCTCTCTGCTCGAGGACCCGTGGGAGGTCTCGGCCATCGCCCTGGCCGCGCTCGGCTACAGCCTCAACACCGAGGACGAGGGCGAGCTCGATGAGGCGCGCACGATCATCGTCGACCAGCTGGCGCCGAACACGAAGGCCTATATCGGCAATGTCGCCACCGGCATGATCCAGGGCAGCTTCACCCTGCTGCAGGCCTTCAACGGCGACGCCCGCCAGGGCCTGTCCGAGGTGCCGAACCCGGAGGACTGGAAATACGTGTTCCCGACCCCCTCGGCGAATCTGTGGACCGACTGCTGGGCGATCGCCACCGGCGCCCCGCACCCAGACTCCGCACACGCCTTCATCAACCACATGATCTCCCCGGACACCGCAGTCGACCAACTCGACTACATCGGCTACCCGATCGGCACGAAGGGCCTGGCCGAGCTGGCCAAGGAGGCCGATATCGACGAACGCGATCTCATCTTCCCCACCCAGGAGGTCCTCGACCGACTCGAACCCAGCAAGCAGACGCCGGCCGATCAGATCCGCACGAAGATCTTCGCTGATGCGCAGGCAAGGAGCGGAGCATGAGCACCCGAACACCGACTTCGACACCAGCGAGGAAGAAACCTGTGAAACCCGGCGGCATGTCGACGAGATTCTTCGGGGCCTCAGCGATGTCGTTTCCGACCTGGGCGTATGCGCTGTTCTTCTTCATCATCCCGGTGGCACTGGTCATCTTCTACAGCTTCGGCTACAAGCCCGATGAGTTCACCGCCATCGCCACCGATCAGCTGTCCTTCGACCGCTATCCGGAGGCGATGTCAGCAAGCTTCGTCTCCACATTCTTCGCGACCCTGCGGATCTCGATCCTCGGCACGATCCTGTGCCTGCTCATCGCCCTGCCCTTCGCCTACTGGCTGGCCATCAAGGTCTCCCCGGCCAGACGGTCGCTGGCCCTGGCTTTGGTGATGGTGCCGTTCTGGACGAACTTCCTCGTCCGCACCCTGGGCTGGCAGATCATGCTCTCCCCCGACGGGTTCCTCTCGAACTGGCTGCAGGGACTCGGCCTCCTCGACGCTCCGCTCGACATCCTCTACACCCGCTCGGCCGTGCAGATCGGCGTCGTCTACAACTATCTGCCGCTGATGATCCTGCCCCTCTTCGTCGCCATCGACGCCTCGGGTCAGAAGCTGCGCGAAGCCAGCTACGACCTCGGCGCGGGGAAGGTGAAGACGTTTCTGCGGGTGACCCTGCCGATGGCGATGCCCGGTGTCGTCTCCGGCTGCCTGCTCGTCTTCATCCCCCTCAACGGCGACTACGTCACGGCGACCGTCCTGGGCGGGGCGAGCGGATCGATGGTCGGTCAGCTCATCGCCAACCAGTTCAACACCGCTCAGAACTGGGCGGTCGGTGCGGCGATGGCGATGATCCTCATCCTCTCGACCCTGGCGGTGGTCGGAATCGGCTTCGGGCTGCTCAAATTGGGGCAGACGATCGCGGCGAGGCTGAACAGCGTGCCGCTGACAGATGGGAGGGCCTGAGATGTCACGTAAGAACACCTTCGCCCGACGCACGCCCACGGACATCGGACTCCACGTCTGGGGCATCCTCGTCTTCGCGTACCTGTTCATCCCGATCGCGGTGATCATCGCCTACTCGTTCAACAACGGCAAGGTGCTCGCGAACTTCCGCGGCTTCGGCCTCGAGGCCTACATCTCAGGGCTGAACAACGACATCATCATCTCCTCGATCGTCACCAGCCTCCAGGCCGCCGTGGGTGCGGCGCTCGTCTCCACGATCTTCGGGACGCTGGGCGGAGTGGCCCTGGCCAGGGCGCCGAAGGGCGCCTGGTGGGCACTCGGGCTGACGGCGATCCTTGGGCTCACCCTGGTCACCCCAGAGATCGTCGACGGCATCTCGTTCCTGCCGTGGTTCGTCACCGTCGGCGTCGACTGGGGCATCACACCGCTCAACAACGGCCTGGTCAGGCTGATCATCTCCCATGCGATGTTCTCGATGGCGATCGTCACCTTCATCGTCCGTGCCCGGTTGGCCGGCATCGACACGCAGCTCGAGGACGCGGCCGCGGACCTCGGGGCGAGTCCGTGGAACCGGTTCAAGGACATCACGCTGCCGATCGCGGCTCCCGGCATCCTCGCCGGTGCGCTGATGTCGTTCACGGTCAGCCTCGACAACACGATCCTCTCGAGCTTCGTCCAGCAGCCCGGGTACACGCCGTGGCCGGTCTACATCTTCTCCGCCGTGCGTGTGGCGCTGCGCCCCGAGGTCGCGGCGATGTCGACCGTGATGTTCCTGCTCACGCTGCTGGCCCTGGCCTTCGTAGGCTTCGTGCTGCGCAAGGCAGGCGGAAGTTCGACGGAGATCATCAAGACCATGGCCGGGTGAGGACCGAGATTCCCCGCTAGACAGATCCCTGATGCCGTATGACCGATATCTGATGCCGCAAGGCAGATTGAGAAGTGCAATGAACGTCAAAGCCGCATTGGCCGACGCCTCCACCGTGCCGTTCTGGCTCGACACCGACGAACGCCCGCAGCCGCTCCCGCCGCTGGGCCGCGACATCTCCGCCGACCTCCTCGTCGTCGGCGGCGGCTTCACCGGACTGTGGACCGCCCTGCAGGCCAAGGAACGCGATCCCGACCGGCATGTCGTCCTGCTCGAGGCGAACTCGGTCGGATGGGCCGCCTCGGGGCGCAACGGCGGGTTCTGCGCCGCCAGCCTCACCCACGGCTACGACAACGGCGAAGCCCACCTGCCGAAGGAGAACGAGCGCCTGGCCGAGCTGGGACGAGAGAACCTCGATGAGATCGAAGCCGCTGTGGCCCGCTACGGCATGGACGTCGAGTTCGAACGCACCGGTGAACTCGACGTCGCCACCGAGGACTACCAGGTCGCCGAGCTGCGAGATGCCCACGACCCGGAAGCGGGGTTCATCTTCTACAACCAGAAGGAGCTCGCCCAGGTCGTGAAGTCACCGACCTACAAGGGGGCTCTGTGGGATTCCCGCGAGGTCGCCATGGTCAACCCGGCGAAGCTGTGCTGGGAGCTGCTTCGCGTTATCCGCGAACTCGGCGTCGAGGTCTACGAAGGCACGAAGGTCACCGATGTCAGCGACCGGCGCTCCACGGTCCTGCTCACGACGAAGGTGACCGCCGAGACTCTGGACGACTGTCGGGCGGCGTCCTGCAGCACCATCACCGCCGACCGCGTGGCCCTGGCGACGAACGTGTTCCCCTCGCTGCTGAAGCGGGTCAGCCTGCACACGGTCCCCGTCTACGACTACGCGCTCATGACCGAACCCCTGACCGAGGCCCAGCTGGCCGCGATCGGCTGGGACGGACGGCAGGGAATCGGGGACTGCGCGAACCGCTTCCACTACTACCGGCTGAGCGCCGACAACCGGATCCTGTTCGGCGGCTGGGACGCCGTCTACCACTACGGCAGGCGAGTCTCGTGGAAGTACGACCAGCGGCCGGAGACCTTCGATACCCTCGCCGAGCATTTCTTCACCACCTTCCCGCAGCTCGAAGGCCTGAGGTTCAGCCACAAGTGGGGCGGGGCGATCGACACCTGCTCGCGCTTCTTCTCCTTCTTCACCACGGCCTACGGTCAGAAGGTGGCCATGGCGGCTGGGTTCACCGGCCTCGGCGTGGGTGCCTCACGATTCGCGGGCACGGTCATGCTCGATCTGCTCTCCGGTGAGGAGACCGAGCTGACCCGCCTGGAGATGGTGCGCAGGCTGCCGCTGCCGTTCCCGCCGGAGCCTGTGGCGTGGTTGGGCATCACCCTGACGACGAACGCGCTGATCAAGGCCGATGAGAACGAGGGCAAGCGCGGTCCGCTGCTCAAGGTCCTCGACGCCGTAGGCATGGGCTTCGACTCCTGAGACGGTGACCGCTCGCGCCCGCGGCACTTGATAGACTCTCGGCGAGCGCGGGAGGACGTCCCGAGACTTTCATGAAGGAGCAGAACACGCATGGCACGTGTCGTCGTTGAGGTGATGCCCAAGCCCGAGATCCTGGACCCTCAGGGCAAGGCGATCTCCGGTGGATTGACCCGACTCGGCTTCACCGGGTTCGGTGAGGTCCGGCAGGGCAAGCGATTCGAACTCGAGGTCGACGGCGAGGCCACCGATGAAGTCCTCGCGCAGGCCCGTGAGGCCGCCGAGAAGCTCCTGTCGAATCCGGTGATCGAAAACGTCGTCGCCGTGCGCGTCGCCGAGGACGCCCGATGACCGCAATTGCCAACGATCCTTCCGTCGCCGAGGCGGGAGCCGAGTCCGGAGTCTCGATCGGCGTCGTCACGTTCCCCGGAACGCTCGATGACCGTGATGCCGCACGCGCGGTCCGACTGGCCGGGGCGAAGCCGGTCAACCTGTGGCACGCCGATGCGACGCTGTCCGGTGTCGACGGGGTCATCCTGCCCGGCGGCTTCTCCTATGGGGACTACCTGCGCTGCGGGGCCATCGCCGGATTCGCACCGATCATGGAGGCCGTGGTCTCTGCGGCGAATGCCGGCATGCCGGTGCTCGGCATCTGCAATGGATTTCAGATCCTCTGCGAATCCCATCTGCTGCCCGGGGCGCTCATCCGCAACGACCACCAGCACTTCATCTGCCGCGACCAGGAGCTCGTCGTGGAGAACGCGAACACGGCCTGGACCGGTGATTACACCCAGGGCCAGACCATCCGGATCCCGCTGAAGAACGGTGAGGGCGGCTTCGTCGCCACCGACGAGGTCCTCGACGAGCTCGAATCCACCGGACGCGTGGTCTTCCGCTACCAGGGACTCAACCCCAACGGGTCCCTGCGTAACATCGCGGGAATCACGAACGAGGCCGGAAACGTCGTCGGCCTCATGCCCCACCCCGAGCACGCCGTCGAGGCCGGCTTCGGCCCCGAGGACGGCGGCGGGATCGACGGCCAGGGGTTCTTCTCCTCGGCCGTGCGGACCCTCGTGAGCGGGAACTGACCGGCTCCAGCTGAGTCGGCCCACCGCAGATTGCGTCGCCCCAAGCGTTCTCGTCTGCCGGCGCGGTTTCTGTGGGGCATTGTCGATGATCGGATCGTTATCCTCGACTGCAGGGCACTTTCCTGCCCACCGGAATTGCGTCCGCGGCGCACACGGATCTTCCCCGGTTCCTTCCCAGATGTGCGAGGAACCGGGGACGATCGCTGCTCGGTCAGTGTTGGTTCGCGCCGTCGGGCCGGGACTGGTCACCAACCCGACGGGTCACCGGTCACCGCCCGAGCATCCCGCGGCGACGAGCCACAAGAATCGATAGCGCTCCGCCGATGACGAGCAGGGCACCGACTCCGAGTCCGGTGAGTTCGGCTCCGGTGCGCGGCATCGAGCCGGCGTTGTCGGAGTCACCGACGTCGCCCGCACCTCCGCCGGAGCCTCCTCCGGATCCTTCGACAGTGACGACGAACTTTCCGTCCATACTCTGCTCCATGCACACGGCAGTCACCTCGTAGGTGCCGACGTAGGCCTCGGGCCGGTCATCGAGGCCGTAGACCTGAACCCCAGCAACACCCTCCTCATTGGTCGTGGTCGTCTGGTCATAGAGCTTGTTTGAGGAGTCTTGGTCCCAGACCTGGAAGTTGACCTCCGCGTCCGCTGCGCACTCGGTGGCCGTGAGACTGATCCCCTTTTCACGGTTGACGAAGTCCGCGCCGGAGATCTCGGTCGGGTCGATCGAGAGCTTCGGGTCGAGGACGCTGCCGTCGTCGGTGACCGTGAATGTGGTCTCTGCGCTCTTGTCGGCGCAGGAGGCCATGACGAGGAATTCGTCTGCCCATCCAGCCCCTCCATCGCCGTCCGGTGTGAACTGCACGGATCCGGCCGCATCTTCACCTGCCTTCTGAGTCTCCTTCCAGATCTCGGTGTCGGGGTCGCGCTTGGTACTCACACGGAACGTCACGTCTGAATCGACATGGCAGTTGACCAGAGTGATGTTGACACCATTGTTGAGGAAGTCCTGCAGCTTCTGAGTCTTCGGCGTGACAGTCAGATCCGCATCCGATTCGTCGCCGTCCTCGGTCACTGTGAAGGACGCATCGGCACTCTGGTCACCGTAAGTGGCGGTGGCGACGAAGTCACCGATCCAGCCGTCGGCTCCGGTTCCTGGGATGAAGGTCATGAAAGATGCGCCGTCCTCATCGGCCTTCTGCGTGTCCTCCCAGTAGAACTAGTCGGGGTCGTCGGCGGCGTGAATCTCGAACTTCACTTCTTGTCCGGGTTCACAGTTCGACATGGTCATGCCGACTCCGTTGTCGAGGAAAGTATCGATGCCCTGGCTCTCAGGGTCGACGCTGAGACCGACGTCGGAGTCATCATCGTCGGCGGTGATCTCCACGCTGTCGGTAAGTGTCTTCGACTCCTGACCCTCGCGGGCGACGGTCACGGTGACGTCGAGGACGGCGCCCTCCTTCAGCTCGGTGTTGCCGCGGAGCTCTCCCTTGAACGTTCCGTCGCTGTCGACGGTGTGTGCACCGCCTTCGCCCGGCTCGGCGGTCACGGTGTCCCCGGCCTTGAGACCGGTGACGGTGTACGGAATCGCCTTGGCCGCCTCGTCGACGGTCATCTCCGTCTTGTCGAGGGAGAGCGAGGCATCGATCGGCTCGGATTCCTCGGAGCCATTCTCGCTGCCTTCGGCTTCGTCGGCTTTATCATCCGGCGGGGTGGTCTCGTCGGAGGCCGCCGAGTCCTCCCCGTCCTTCGAGCCTGTGCTTGTGTCCTCGCCGGTGTTCTGATCCTCGCCGTCGGCGCCATTGCCTGCTGCGTCGTCCGAGCCCGGGTCCGCGACGTCCTCGCCGTCGGTCGCGTCCTCTCCCGGAGACGGCGATGCCTCCTGGGCCGCGAGCTCGGTCGTGCTGTCCGTTGTCTCTGCAGCTGCCGGGGCCACCCCGATCGTGGACGCCGTCAGGGCGACGGCAGCTGCCAGTGCCAGCCGTTTCATGATGATCCCTCCAGAGTTCATTCTGGCTGCCGTATGTGGTTATGGCTGGGACCGTACGCATGTAGTAATACAGTCGGCGACTTTTGGTCGTT
Source organism: Brevibacterium sp. GP-SGM9 (assembly GCF_047300845.1). Lineage (NCBI taxonomy): Bacteria > Bacillati > Actinomycetota > Actinomycetes > Micrococcales > Brevibacteriaceae > Brevibacterium > Brevibacterium sp. GP-SGM9. The sequence goes on from NZ_CP178563.1 coordinate 1,674,083, forward strand.
TAGTACATGACGAAAGTGTGATTGCTGTTTTCTGCAACATTTATCACTTCGATATGTCGCGCACCCGGACACCGGCCTGCCCCATTGTGAGAACTTTCCCAGGCCACCAGGACCACCAGGGGATTCGCCCTCCAGGACGGGCCGCGGGGCTCCGCGGCCCGTGACGACAGAGCTGTCACAATCCCGAGAAGAATGACCGCTCGCCTCAGATAATGGTTACCCGCAAAAACAGAGAAATGGGCCCCTACGACGAAGCGTCGGAGCCCATTCTGGCGAAGTGCCATTCTGGCGCAGAGGTCGAGTCAGCTCTCCTGAGAATCGCCTCGCTCGGAGTCTCCGCCTTCTCCGCCGGCAGCGGAAGCGGAACCGGCTGCGGAAGCGGAACCGGCAGCAGAAGCGGACTCAGCGCTCGTCTCCTCACCGATGGCACCGGGTTCGGTCTCGGTCTCGGCGAGCACCTCGGCGGTGAATTGCTCTTCAGCGTCCTCTCCGCGGAACTGCGACATATAGAGACGGTGGTACGCGCCTCCTGCGGCCAGGAGCTCATCGTGGGTGCCGTGCTCGACGATCGCGCCGTCCTCCATCACGAGGATGGTGTGGGCGTCGCGGATCGTCGAGAGCCTGTGGGCGATGACGAAGGAGGTCCGATCCGTGCGCAGTGCGGCCATGGCCTGCTGCACCAGCACCTCGGTGCGGGTGTCGACCGAGGAGGTGGCCTCATCGAGGATGAGCAGCGAGGGATCGGCGAGGAACGCGCGAGCGATCGTGATCAGCTGACGTTCACCGGCAGAGACGCTGCCGCCGTCGGAGTCGATGACCGTGTCATAGCCCTCGGGCAGCTGCCTGACGAAGCGGTCGACCATCGTCGCCTTGGCCGCCTCGATCACCTCATCGTCGGTGGCGGTCAGTCGGCCGTAACGGATGTTCTCGGCGATGGTGCCCTCGAACAGCCACGCATCCTGGAGGACCATGCCCACATGTGAGCGCAGGTCCGCCCGGGTCAGCTCCCGAGTGTCGATTCCGTCGAGGTAGATGGTCCCGCCGGTGATCTCGTAGAAGCGCATGACGAGGTTGACCAGCGTCGTCTTGCCTGCTCCGGTGGGTCCGACGATCGCCACCGTCTGTCCCGGATCCGCGGTGAAGGAGACCTTCTCGATGAGGGGCGTCTCCGGGGCGTAGCGGAAGCTGACCTCGGAGAATTCGACCTTGCCCGGAGTCCTCTGTGCCAGGGCCTCGTGAGCATCATCGGCTTCCTCATCCTCGGCGTCGAGGAGCTCGAAGGTCCGTTCCGCCGATGCGACGCCGGACTGGAGCATATTGGCCACACCGGCCATCTCGGAGATCGGCTGGGAGAACTCGCGCGAGTACTGGATGAACGCGGTCGCATCGCCCAGCGTCATCTGCCCGGAAGCGACCTTGAGACCGCCGGCGACCGCGATGAGGACATAGCTGAGGTAGGACACGAACTGCATCGAGGGCATGATCATCCCGGAGACGAACTGAGCACCCGCCGAGGCGGTGTACAGCGATTCGTTGCGACGGTCGAACTCGTCCCGCATGACTTCGCCGCGGCCGAAGGCACGCACGATGTCGAGGCCCGAGAACGACTCCTCGACATGGCCGTTGACGGCTCCCGTGTGCTTCCACTGCGCCTTGAACAGCTTCTGTGACCGAGTTCCGATGACCCCGGCGATGATCGCCGAGAGCGGCAGTGCGATGAGTGCGAGCAGCGCCAGCTGCCAGGACACGACGAACATCATCACGCCGATGCCGATGATCGTCAGCGCCGACTGCACCAGCTGCGAGAAGGCCTGCTGGAGCGCCTGCTGGATGTTGTCGACATCGTTGGTCACCCGCGACATCACATCGCCGCGCTGCCGGGTGTCGAAGTAGCGCAGGGGCAGGTGGTTGATCTTGCGTTCGATGTCCTCGCGGAGTCGGTAGACGACCCGCATCACCAGGGCGTTGAGAATGTAGCCCTGCGCCCACATGAGCATCGAGGCCACAAGGTACATGAGCAGGACGATGATGATGATCTGTCCCAGAGCTGTGAAGTCGATGCCCTGCCCGGGGACCACATCCGCGGTGGCGAGCATGTCCGCGAAGTCGTCGCGGCCCTCCGCCCTGGCTCCGGCGATGATGTCCGCGATGTCCGCCCCGGCCGGCAGCTGGGATCCGATGACGCCGGAGTAGACGACGTCCATCGCTTTGCCCAGAACCTTCGGAGCGATGACGGTGAGCACCACGGAACCGACGACGAGGAGGACGACGTTGATGAGTCCGACCTTCTCGCTGGCCATGAGTCCGAAGAGCCGTTTGACCGAGGGCCAGAAATGCTTGGCCTTCCGCGGCGGCACTCCCCCGCTCATCTCGAGCTCTTCACCGCTGGGGATGTAGTCGTCTTCCCTGTCGACGACGGTGGTGGATTCGGTGGCGTCCTCGGCCATGTCAGTTCACCTCTTCCGTGGTCAGCTGGGATTCGACGATCTCCTGATAGGTCTCGTTCTCCGCGACCAGCTCCTCATGGGTGCCGCGGCCGACGATCTTGCCGTCTTCGAGGACGATGATCTGGTCGGCGCTGCGAATCGTCGATACGCGTTGGGCGACGACCACGACCGTGGCATCGCCGGTAGACGCGGCCAAGGCCTCGCGCAGGCGGCCGTCCGTGGCCACGTCGAGGGCGGAGAAGGAATCGTCGAAGACGTAGATCCGCGGTTTGGCCGTCAGGGCCCGGGCGATGCAGAGGCGTTGGCGCTGCCCGCCCGAGTAGTTCATGCCGCCCTGGGCGACACCCTCCTCCAAGTGGTGCTCCTTGGCGGCGACGAAGTCATCGGACTGGGCGATGCGCAGTGCCTCCCACAGCTCCTCATCACTTGCCTCCTCGTTGCCGAAGCGCAGATTGCTCGCGATCGTGCCGGAGAACAGATACGGCTTCTGCGGGACCAGCCCCACGAGCTGTGCGAGCTGCTGGCGGTTGAATGAGGACACCGGCACACCGTCGATGAGGATCTCTCCGACCTGGGGGTCGATGAGGCGGGGAATGAGATTGACGATCGTCGACTTGCCCGCACCGGTGGATCCGATGATCGCCGTCGTGGTGCCCGGCTTCGCGGTGAAGTCGAGACCTTCGAGGACCGGCACCTCGGCCCCGGGGTAGCCGAAGGTGACATTGCGGAACTCGAGTTCACCTCGGCGCGGGAGTTCGTTCACGCCTTTCGGGATGACCATGGAGGAAGTGGTGTCGAGGATCTCGGAGATGCGCTCGGCGCAGACGACCGCGCGCGGGATCATCATCATCATGAACACGCCCATCATCACGGCCACGAGGATCTGCAGCAGGTACTGCAGGAACGCCGTCAGCGAGCCGACCTCCATCTGCCCGGCGTCGACCCGGTGGCCGCCGAACCACAGCACCGCGGCGGTGGCGAGGTGGAGGATCATCATGATCGCGGGGAACATGAGGACGAAGAGGTTTCCGACCTTGACCGAGGTTTCGGTCAGGGCGCGGTTGGCATCGGCGTAGTGGTCGGTCTCGAAGGGCTCGCGGACGAAGGCACGGATGACTCGGATGCCGGTGATCTGTTCGCGCAGGACGCCGTTGATGTCGTCGACCTGGTCCTGCATGCGCCGGAACAGCGGCATGAGGAGATAGACGAGGATCGCGACGACGATGAAGAGGACCGGCACGGAGACCCACACCAGCCAGGACAGTCCGGCGTCCTCGCGCAGTGCCATGATGATGCCGCCGATGCACATAATCGGGGTGGAGACCATGAAGTTCAGCGTCATGAGCACGAGCATCTGCACCTGCTGGACGTCGTTGGTGTTGCGGGTGATCAGTGTCGCGGATCCGAACTTCCCGACCTCGAGCATCGAGAGTTCGTCGACCTTGCCGTAGATGGCGCGCCGCAGGTCGCGGCCGACGCCCATGCCGGTGCGGGCACCGAAGTAGATCGCGCTGATCGCGGTGACCACCTGGACGAGGCAGACGAGGAGCATCGTCATTCCGGTCGACCAGATGAAGTCGGTATCACCTTTGGCGACGCCTTCGTCGATGATCCGAGCGTTGAGGCTCGGCAGGTAGAGAGCCGCGATGGTCGCCGCCAGCTGGAGGGCAACGACGAAGACGATGAAGACCCAGTAGGGCTTCGCGTATTTCAGGGACAGGCGGAGTAAGGCCACGTTGAACGTCCTGAGTGAAGAGTGGCGGATGAGACGTCGTGAGATGAATAAGCGCGACAAGCTATCCTACCGACGATCACCTCCCAGCGGTAGATGCCTGCCGAATCTTTCCCACGAGAACAGTCCACCATGCGGCACTGACACGAGCGCGACAGGACCGTCAGCGCGACCCCGGGCGAGCTTCTCGATCGGCCCCTCGGAACGGTGACCTCGGGGCCGGTTCCGCGTGCCTCCTCGCTTCTGGGCGGGACATCTCTAGTCTTGAAAACATGAGCACAACTCTGCAGGACCTGGTCAACCGCGCCGTCTTCTACTCCACAGAGATGCAGTCGCATTTCGGGGGCCTCATCGCCGATGCCTCCTGGGAAGTCGACTTCACCGCCGACCCGCACCTGAGCTTCACCGCGGAGGACGGGACGACGCTGCGCACCCGGCCGCATCTGCTCGGCTCCGAATCGAGCGGCCAGAACACGTGGCTGTGGGGGTGGGAGAACATCAATGAGTTCCCCGAGGCTGTTGTCGGCCTCTCCCACGATGTCCGCAAATTCGGTGCCGCCGAGGACGTAGGGGAGCTCATCACCCCGGAGCTCGATCTCGATGACGAACTTGCCCTGCGCCTGACCTTGGCGGCGAAGGAAGCCACCGGGAAGTGGGCGCACTATCCTGCTGCGGCCGGCGCCGGAACCACCGTGTGGCTCCTCGTCGACGCTCCCGAGCTTGCGCTCCCGGCACCCCAGGTCAAGGTGGCGGTGCGGGCGCTCATGCAGGGGCTGACCCAGACGACGGTGACCGATCACCGTGCGGCTCTCGACGCCTATGTCGCCAAGCGCGGCATTCCCACCGCCGAGCTGCCCGAAGGCGGGGTGCGGATCCTCTTCGCCGACGGCTCGGCCGATCTGTCCTTCGATGAGCAGCGGCGGATCTCGAACTGCGATTTCCACGCCCCACTCGAGGGCGAGGCCGCCGAGCAGTTCGCCAAGGCGAACACGACTCCCCCCGCCGAGGTGGGGGCCGCCTCGAGTGCGCAGGGATCCGAGGCCGCGGCTACCGCACCGACGGGATCGCCTGTCGGAGGAACGAGCGCACCGAAGCCTGCCGAGACCGGATCCGATGCGGCGGCCGTCGCGAAGGACCGAGACGCCGAAGCCTCCGAGACGACGCCGGTCGGCGCACGCTTCGAGGCCCCGTCCGGCACCGCCGACGAAGAGACCACCGCAGCCGATGAGAAGGCCGCAGCCGCCTCGGCGAACGACGAGTCCCCCACCAGCGGCTCACAGTCGGCCGCGGAGACCCCGTCCGCCAGCGAACGTTCGGCGGGGAGACAGGAACACGATGCGGACGAAGCCTCGTCGAGCACCGCCGACGAGGAGCCGACCCGGTCGTCCGATGCGGAGAAGCAGGCCGAGGACAAGCCGAAGAAGAAGGGGCTCTTCTCCAAGCTCTTCGGTCGCTGAGGTTTCACAGCCCCAGACTTCGCGAGGGTGACTGCGAGCTCGCTCTGACATTCGAGGACCCGGACTTCACGGAGGTCCGGGTCCTCGAGCGTTAACTGGATGAGAGTCAGCGGTTGATGGGCACGTCCGACTCCCAGTGGAATCCGCGATCGAAGAAGAACCGGCGTTCGGCATCGCTGCGGATCATCATCTCGGCACCATCGGTATTCAGGCGGAACCCGTCGTCGCCGATCCGTGTGTATTCGAACCCGATCTCAGCTTCGTAGTCTCGGATAAGCCCCTGTGCGCCCTGCCGGATGGGGAACAGTCTGAGGGACACGGAGTCGCCGTCGATCGAGTAGGTGCCGTCCTGGTAGTCCCCGTTCGAGTAGCGCAGGCTGGCACGACTGTAGCCGTTGACGGAGTGCTGACTGAAGGCGATCTGGGTGATGTCATCGGTGGTGTGGTCTGCGCCCTCGATGTCGGTCGCTGTGCCCTCGGCGGTTGCGGAGTAGACACCAGAGAGTGCAGTGGGTTCGCCAGACTGGCCCCAACCGACCGAGCTGCCGACCGCCAGGCCGCCGCCGGCGATGATGACGAGAGCGAGGAGCGGCGAGGTCCATCGGGTGATGGCGATGAACCTCCGGTTCTTCCAGATGCGACCGTTCACGGCCGCTCGTGTGGGCCGCCCTAGCAGGAAGGAGACGAGCCGGCCGAGGTTGGGTATGAGCAGGATCAATGCGACGAGAGTCATGGCTCCAGAGAGCTGTTTGACGGGGACGTCGAAGGTGAGGTTGAGGAGGAACACAACACCCATGTCGAGAGCCGCGATGAGCGCTCCGAGCCAGGCTGTGCGCCGGAACAGAAGGAGGATCACGGCGAGGAGTTCGGCGAGGCCGGCAAGCAGCTGGACAGTGGGCGAGAAGGCCATGAACCGCCAGAGAAGGCCCATCGGGCTCATCTCTCCGTACTGGACGAGTGCGTCAGCGTAGTCGGAGTAGCCCATCTGAGTGTGGGAAGACCTTTGTCAACGCATAGGGCGTCAGGGAGAGCACCAAGAGCATTCGCAGCACCCAGTGTGCCGCCCAGAGGACACCGAACCATCGACTTCTGGTCCGGGGGTTCTTCTTTGCCGAGGTGGCGCTCGGCCGATCGGAAAGTTCAGGTTCGGATGTAGGAGAAGTGCCTGCAGACATGTCTTCAGACTATCGATATCAGAGCGGCAAGAAAGGTTGGGAGAACCATATCGCGAGGCAGGAAAACCGGAAGACCGTCGCGATGGTTCTCTGGGCTAGGACACTACCGCTGAGACCGTGCTTCCCGGTCGTTTGTGTTTGGGTGTGAATACACGAAGAGGGCCACCCCCAACAGGGGGTGACCCTCTCCAAAAAATATTGCGGCAGTCACCTACTCTCCCACAACCACCAAGTTGCAGTACCATCAGCATGAAATGGGCTTAGCTACCGGGATCGGAACGGTTAACCGGGCGTTTCCCCACCACTATCACCACCGCAAAACCAACAAACCACCACCACACGCCACAACGACGTATCGGCGGTAGTGGTCCAAGAACCGCACAGCGAACGCGAACACCACAAAAAATGTGATCTCGTATGATCAAACAGAGTGTCTACTCTTCCACGCACACACCAACCCAAAAGGTTGATGAGTGATCGGTGTATTAGTACCAGTCAACTCCACACCTCACAGTGCTTCCATACCCGGCCTATCAACCCCATCATCTATAGGACACCTCCCCCCACAAAGTGGGTTGGAAATCTCATCTCGGAGCAGGCTTCCCGCTTAGATGCTTTCAGCGGTTATCCATCCCGAACGTAGCCAACCAGCCATGCCCTTGGCAGAACAACTGGCACACCAGAGGTTCGTCCGTCCCGGTCCTCTCGTACTAAGGACAGACCTCCACAAATTTCCTACGCACGCAGCGGATAGGGACCGAACTGTCTCACGACGTTCTAAACCCAGCTCGCGTACCGCTTTAATGGGCGAACAGCCCAACCCTTGGGACCGACTACAGCCCCAGGATGCGACGAGCCGACATCGAGGTGCCAAACCATGCCGTCGATATGGACTCTTGGGCAAGATCAGCCTGTTATCCCCGAGGTACCTTTTATCCGTTGAGCGACCACGCTTCCACAAGCCATGGCCGGGTCACTAGTCCCAGCTTTCGCTCCTGCTCGACACGTCCGTCTCACAGTCAAGCTCCCTTGTGCACTTACACTCGACACCTGATTGCCAACCAGGCTGAGGGAACCTTTGGGCGCCTCCGTTACTCTTTAGGAGGCAACCGCCCCAGTTAAACTACCCATCAGGCACTGTCCCTGAACCCGATCAGGGTCCGAAGTTAAGGAATCCAGAATGGTCAGAGTGGTATTTCACGAATGACTCCACCAGATCTAGCGATCCAGCTTCATAGTCTCCCACCTATCCTACACAAACCACACCGAAGCCCAATACCAAACTATAGTGAAGGTCTCGGGGTCTTTCCGTCCTGCTGCGCGTAACGAGCATCTTTACTCGTAATGCAATTTCGCCGAGTTCGTGGTTGAGACAGCAGAGAAGTCGTTACGCCATTCGTGCAGGTCGGAACTTACCCGACAAGGAATTTCGCTACCTTAGGATGGTTATAGTTACCACCGCCGTTTACTGGGGCTTAAATTCTCCGCTTCACCCCCCGAAAGGGGTTAACAGGTCCTCTTAACCTTCCAGCACCGGGCAGGCGTCAGTCCGTATACATCGACTTACATCTTCGCACGGACCTGTGTTTTTAATAAACAGTCGCTTCTCTCTGGCCTCTGCGACCACCACCAGCACATCCCCAAGCAAGTTGGGTTCACCGGGATGGCCCCCCTTCTCCCGAAGTTACGGGGGCATTTTGCCGAGTTCCTTAACCACGATTCTCTCGATCACCTTAGTATTCTCTACTCGACCACCTGTGTCGGTTATAGGGTACGGGCAACACACACCCTCACGTCGATGCTTTTCTCGGCAGCAGAGGATCACCAGATCACCCCACCAAGTGGGGCGCCCATCAGCTCTCACACTATGTGTGGGGACGGATTTGCCTACCCCCACGTGCTACAACCTTAGACCGTGACTACCATCGCACGGCCTGGCTACCTTTCTGCGTCACACCTCACGCTTACCGACTCCACACTCAGGTCCCCCCTCGCTCATCCCAACTCAACCGAAGTCGAAAAGGGCGAGTCTGGGGGTTAGTATCATGTGTTTTGGTACTGTCGGTTGTGTGTCGGTACCAGAATATCAACTGGTTGTCCATCGACTACGCCTGTCGGCCTCGCCTTAGGTCCCGACTTACCCAGGGCGGATTAGCCTAGCCCTGGAACCCTTGGTCATCCGGTGGACGGGTTTCTCACCCGTCTTTCGCTACTCATGCCTGCATTCTCACTCGAGCCGCCTCCACCACTAGTTCACACTGCAGCTTCACCGGCGACTCGACGCTCCCCTACCCAACACCCCACCATTACGGCTATCTGGGATGCTGCCACAACTTCGGCGGTGTACTTAGCCCCGCTACATTATCGGCGCTCAATCACTTGACCAGTGAGCTATTACGCACTCTTTCAAGGGTGGCTGCTTCTAAGCCAACCTCCTGGTTGTCTTCGCAACTGAACATCCTTTCCCACTCAGCACACGCTTAGGGGCCTTAGTTGATGGTCTGGGCTGTTTCCCTCTCGACAATGAAGCTTATCCCCCACTGTCTCACTGCCACGCTGAACCTTACCGGCATTCGGAGTTTAGTTGACGTCAGTAACCCGGTGGGGCCCATCAGCCATCCAGTAGCTCTACCTCCGGCAAGAACCACGCAACGCTGCACCTAAATGCATTTCGGGGAGAACCAGCTATCACAGAGTTTGATTGGCCTTTCACCCCTAACCACAGGTCATCCCCTCCATTTTCAACTGAAGTGGGTGCGGGCCTCCACAACATCTTACTGCTGCTTCACCCTGCCCATGGCTAGATCACTCCGCTTCGGGTCTAGGACACGCGACTAGATTCGCCCTATTCGGACTCGCTTTCGCTACGGCTACCCCACACGGGTTAACCTCGCCACGCACCGCTAACTCGCAGGCTCATTCTTCAAAAGGCACGCCATCACCCCAACAAAGGAGGCTCTGACGGATTGTAAGCACATGGTTTCAGGTACTCTTTCACTCCCCTCCCGGGGTACTTTTCACCATTCCCTCACGGTACTATTCCGCTATCGGTCATCAGGAAGTATTTAGCCTTACCAGGTGGTCCTGGCAGATTCACACGAAATTCCACGAGTTCCGTGCTACTCGGGTATGTACACAACGTCGGGGACACATGTTTCGCCTACGGGACTCTCACCCACTCCGGTCCTGTTTCCCACCAGGTTCGACTACACGCATCACACATCAACGTCCCGGTCATGCTGGACCGAACACGCACACCCCACAACACCCAACCAGCAACACCAGCACGCTTGACACTGATCAGGTTTAGGCTCATCCAGTTTCGCTCGCCACTACTCCCGGAATCATTGTTATTTTCTCTTCCTACGGGTACTGAGATGTTTCACTTCCCCGCGTTCCCTCCACACACCCTATATATTCAGATGCGGGTCACCACCCTCACAGGTGGCGGGGTTTCCCCATTCGGACACCCTCGGATCAACGCCCGTTTATCGGCTCCCCGAGGCTTATCGCAGATTTCCACGTCCTTCATCGGCTCCTGATGCCAAGGCATCCACCATGCGCTCTTATACACTCATCCCACCCCACACGGGCTGGTTTCGTGTATGCGCGAAAATATTTTTCAATCACTCTAAGATGATCACAAGAAAATCACATTACATAAACAACCCCACACACACTCCCCCACAAAGAGGGGATTGCTGCGGGCCTGTTGATGCTCGCGTCCACTATACGATTCTCAAACCACTACCAAACACCACCCCAACACCTGCCACAACACGTGGCACCTGCTGGTTCGGGTTGGTCCTGTTGGTTGAAACCACACCCACACACAGTGTGCGGGAGCTTGTGATTCCAGGACCCAATAACGTGTCAGTTCATATTCGCCCACGCTCACCGCCACCCGAGGCACAAACCCCAGGCGACGCTGTGTGGACGAGCCAATTAGATGATGTTCCACCCTTGAGCTCTCATGACGACCACGTACGGGTCGTGGCATGAGGATCTTAATGTGTGCTCCTTAGAAAGGAGGTGATCCAGCCGCACCTTCCGGTACGGCTACCTTGTTACGACTTAGTCCCAATCACCAGTCCCACCTTAGACGGCCCCCTCCACAAGGGTTGGGCCACCGGCTTCGGGTGTTACCGACTTTCGTGACTTGACGGGCGGTGTGTACAAGGCCCGGGAACGTATTCACCGCAGCGTTGCTGATCTGCGATTACTAGCGACTCCGACTTCACGTAGTCGAATTGCAGACTACGATCCGAACTGAGACTGGCTTTAAGGGATTCGCTTACCCTCACGGGTTCGCCTCTCTCTGTACCAGCCATTGTAGCATGCGTGAAGCCCAAGACATAAAGGGCATGATGATTTGACGTCATCCCCACCTTCCTCCGAGTTGACCCCGGCAGTCTCCTATGAGTTCCCACCATCACGTGCTGGCAACATAGAACGAGGGTTGCGCTCGTTGCGGGACTTAACCCAACATCTCACGACACGAGCTGACGACAACCATGCACCACCTGTACACCAGCCCAAAAAGGGAAAGACTGTTTCCAGCCCGGTCCGGTGTATGTCAAGCCTTGGTAAGGTTCTTCGCGTTGCATCGAATTAATCCGCATGCTCCGCCGCTTGTGCGGGCCCCCGTCAATTCCTTTGAGTTTTAGCCTTGCGACCGTACTCCCCAGGCGGGGCACTTAATGCGTTAGCTACGGCGCGGAGAACGTGGAATGTCCCCCACACCTAGTGCCCAACGTTTACGGCATGGACTACCAGGGTATCTAATCCTGTTCGCTCCCCATGCTTTCGCTCCTCAGTGTCAGTTACAGCCCAGAGTCCCGCCTTCGCCACCGGTGTTCCTCCTGATATCTGCGCATTTCACCGCTACACCAGGAATTCCAGACTCCCCTACTGCACTCTAGTCAGCCCGTACCCACTGCCCGCGCAACGTTAAGCGTTGCGTTTCCACAGCAGACGTGACCAACCACCTACGAGCTCTTTACGCCCAATAATTCCGGACAACGCTCGTACCCTACGTATTACCGCGGCTGCTGGCACGTAGTTAGCCGGTACTTCTTCTGCAGGTACCGTCACTTTCGCTTCTTCCCTGCTGAAAGCGGTTTACAACCCGAAGGCCGTCATCCCGCACGCTGCGTCGCTGCATCAGGGTTTCCCCCATTGTGCAATATTCCCCACTGCTGCCTCCCGTAGGAGTCTGGGCCGTGTCTCAGTCCCAGTGTGGCCGGTCGCCCTCTCAGGCCGGCTACCCGTCGTCGCCTTGGTAGGCCATTACCCCACCAACAAGCTGATAGGCCGCGAGCCCATCCCCGATCGAAAAACTTTCCACCAGAGAACATGCGTCCTCTGGTCATATCCGGTATTAGACCCAGTTTCCCGGGCTTATCCCGAAATCGGGGGCAGGTTACTCACGTGTTACTCACCCGTTCGCCACTCATCCACCCACAGCAAGCTGTAGGCTTCAGCGTTCGACTTGCATGTGTTAAGCACGCAGCCAGCGTTCGTCCTGAGCCAGGATCAAACTCTCCATAAAAAACTTTATGTTACGTAAGAATCCCAGCAAGACAGCCAACCCCTCACGGGGTGAGAAGGTTGACCCAAAAAAAACACAACCAAACACCACAACGGCACCCACCCGGCGAAGGGTCGGCACCAAATGTTTGATCATGTGGTTGTCTTACCAGAAAATAATTATCTGGCATCACTAATTGTTCAAACAAACACGCTATTGGATTCTCAAACCACAAACACACACCCATCACCGAACCACACAAAAGAGCGGCACGTTCACTGGGGGTATCAGCTTCTTGTTGCCCTGCTGGAAGACCTGCCAAACATCTGAGTGTTTGTCCTGGTCACACCCTGTGGAGAACGTTTCGTTTCGATCCGTTATCGCCGGGGCAACGAGATATAACTCTAGACCAGTTCGGGATGTGCGTGCAACTCGAAACCCAACCACGCCACTGTGACACCGCGCACGTAGCCCTGCAGCCCCGTCATCACCGGACCATCGACCTGGATTGACGACGCTTTCCTGCTTTCAGCACACCGAACATCCGAGCTGGAATCGCCGCTGTCCGGTCAGGCGCCTGCGGCGTTCTTCACCCGGTCAACCTGTGTCTCGATGGCACTGCCGATGCGGTCGAGGTCTGTGGACGTGATCGGCAGTGCCGCAGCATGCTGTCGCCACTGCCCGACCGCCTCGGCGACGTCGACCATGATCCTCCGTGCGGCCGGAATGGTCAGGTGACATAAGCCGGCGAACTCGAGGAGCGCCTCTGCTTCGTCGTCGGTTTCGGTGACGCCGTTGATCCCAGTCTGCCGATCAACGACGAGCGAAGGCTGGGGATTGATGTCGAACGCCGGCGACAGCTCCCAACCGGATTCGGTGCGAACGAATCCATGGTTGCGCAGATGATCATCTGTATTGTGAGTGGCCACCGAGAAGACCAAACGACGGAAGAGTGCTTCGCAGTCGCGACGCCAGCGACCGCTGAGATCTTCGATGGCTTCGACGACGTCGAGGTAGTCGGCCGGCTCTCCGTCACGTCGTCCTGCGGCTGTCATGGCGCTGATGTAGCCGTGGCGACGGTTGCCGGTGCGGTCGAATCGCTGCAGAAGCAGGACGGGCCTCTCGTCGATCGTCAGCAGTCTATTGACCGGAACCGAGATGCCGGCGGACTGCGCAAGCCTGAGCGACAGGGCTTCCCAGGCGATGACGTTCCAGTCGTCGGTCTCTCGTGAGAACTTCGCGATCATCAGCGTTCCGTCATCGCCGAGGACGGACGCTTTGGGCCGGGCGCCACCAAGTGAACCGGTACCGGCCTCGAGCAGGCGTTTGATGGCGACGTCGGATCCCTCTGCCGCATCGTCCGCGGCCCGCTGCAGCTCCGGGAGTGAGAGCAGCTTCGGGATATGAGTGCCGGAGCCGAGGTACTCCTCTGCGATGGAATGTCTGAAGCGAAGCGCACCCTGCCGTGTCTCATCGCTGACGCCGAGCAGATAGTCGACATCGGTCAGCCGACGATCCCGAGCGATGCCCTCGCCGACAAGCCTGCGGTGCTGTTTGGCCACAAGATTCCTGCCCCATCGATCGGGGGCGCAGTCGGAGAAGCACCCGGGCAGCCCAGGAACGCTGAAGGGAGCAGCAGACAGCGACAGCAATGGATCGATGGGGTAGGCCCAACGAGAGGAGAGATAGTCGTCGGAGTATCTGAAGGTCGTCGAGATTTGCCCTCTGGCCACATGGAAGTAGGCCGTGCCGACGAGCACCGCGCCATCGTCATGAGCCATCTCGACCCGGATCTCTTCGCTCATCGACGGATCCGCTCAGGCAGTACCTCAGATGCACGCAACTTGCCCACGTCGGTGCTCAGAGGGTCGAACGACTCGGCGACGTGCTCCAGCTGCCCTAATGCCTGCATCACCGACAGCACCGCCCCGAACGAGACACCGGCCTCACCGCGTTCGATCTTCTGCAGGGTAGAGCGGGAGATTCCTGCACGCTCCGCGAGCTCCTCGGCCTTGAGCGACTGCAGCAGTCGCCACCGGCGTACAGACCCTCCGACCTCGCCGAGGCGACGCGTAACTGACCGTGTAACGTCCATCTCGAATCCTAACGACTGAGCTACTACCCACTAACCCGCTATATGACTAGATTACGACTCATCATACGGCTCGACAAGGGGCGACTCGGCATCCGTGCGGCGTCGCTGCGCCACTGCACACCGTCATAACCAGCTACTCCCACTTGGCTCCGAGCTGCCATCATCAGCAGATAACTATGCAGCCGATTGGAAGCCGCAAAAGCCACGAGGGGAGTGTCCTCCTGACCGTAGCCAGGAGGACACTCCCCTCGTTTGTGTTTGGGTGTGAATACACGAAGAGGGCCACCCCCAACAGGGGGTGACCCTCTCCAAAAAATATTGCGGCAGTCACCTACTCTCCCACAACCACCAAGTTGCAGTACCATCAGCATGAAATGGGCTTAGCTACCGGGATCGGAACGGTTAACCGGGCGTTTCCCCACCACTATCACCACCGCAAAACCAACAAACCACCACCACACGCCACAACGACGTATCGGCGGTAGTGGTCCAAGAACCGCACAGCGAACGCGAACACCACAAAAAATGTGATCTCGTATGATCAAACAGAGTGTCTACTCTTCCACGCACACACCAACCCAAAAGGTTGATGAGTGATCGGTGTATTAGTACCAGTCAACTCCACACCTCACAGTGCTTCCATACCCGGCCTATCAACCCCATCATCTATAGGACACCTCCCCCCACAAAGTGGGTTGGAAATCTCATCTCGGAGCAGGCTTCCCGCTTAGATGCTTTCAGCGGTTATCCATCCCGAACGTAGCCAACCAGCCATGCCCTTGGCAGAACAACTGGCACACCAGAGGTTCGTCCGTCCCGGTCCTCTCGTACTAAGGACAGACCTCCACAAATTTCCTACGCACGCAGCGGATAGGGACCGAACTGTCTCACGACGTTCTAAACCCAGCTCGCGTACCGCTTTAATGGGCGAACAGCCCAACCCTTGGGACCGACTACAGCCCCAGGATGCGACGAGCCGACATCGAGGTGCCAAACCATGCCGTCGATATGGACTCTTGGGCAAGATCAGCCTGTTATCCCCGAGGTACCTTTTATCCGTTGAGCGACCACGCTTCCACAAGCCATGGCCGGGTCACTAGTCCCAGCTTTCGCTCCTGCTCGACACGTCCGTCTCACAGTCAAGCT
Organism: Brevibacterium sp. GP-SGM9; assembly: GCF_047300845.1. Taxonomy (NCBI): domain Bacteria; kingdom Bacillati; phylum Actinomycetota; class Actinomycetes; order Micrococcales; family Brevibacteriaceae; genus Brevibacterium; species Brevibacterium sp. GP-SGM9. The sequence continues at coordinate 1,689,665 of NZ_CP178563.1, forward strand.
CCCTTGTGCACTTACACTCGACACCTGATTGCCAACCAGGCTGAGGGAACCTTTGGGCGCCTCCGTTACTCTTTAGGAGGCAACCGCCCCAGTTAAACTACCCATCAGGCACTGTCCCTGAACCCGATCAGGGTCCGAAGTTAAGGAATCCAGAATGGTCAGAGTGGTATTTCACGAATGACTCCACCAGATCTAGCGATCCAGCTTCATAGTCTCCCACCTATCCTACACAAACCACACCGAAGCCCAATACCAAACTATAGTGAAGGTCTCGGGGTCTTTCCGTCCTGCTGCGCGTAACGAGCATCTTTACTCGTAATGCAATTTCGCCGAGTTCGTGGTTGAGACAGCAGAGAAGTCGTTACGCCATTCGTGCAGGTCGGAACTTACCCGACAAGGAATTTCGCTACCTTAGGATGGTTATAGTTACCACCGCCGTTTACTGGGGCTTAAATTCTCCGCTTCACCCCCCGAAAGGGGTTAACAGGTCCTCTTAACCTTCCAGCACCGGGCAGGCGTCAGTCCGTATACATCGACTTACATCTTCGCACGGACCTGTGTTTTTAATAAACAGTCGCTTCTCTCTGGCCTCTGCGACCACCACCAGCACATCCCCAAGCAAGTTGGGTTCACCGGGATGGCCCCCCTTCTCCCGAAGTTACGGGGGCATTTTGCCGAGTTCCTTAACCACGATTCTCTCGATCACCTTAGTATTCTCTACTCGACCACCTGTGTCGGTTATAGGGTACGGGCAACACACACCCTCACGTCGATGCTTTTCTCGGCAGCAGAGGATCACCAGATCACCCCACCAAGTGGGGCGCCCATCAGCTCTCACACTATGTGTGGGGACGGATTTGCCTACCCCCACGTGCTACAACCTTAGACCGTGACTACCATCGCACGGCCTGGCTACCTTTCTGCGTCACACCTCACGCTTACCGACTCCACACTCAGGTCCCCCCTCGCTCATCCCAACTCAACCGAAGTCGAAAAGGGCGAGTCTGGGGGTTAGTATCATGTGTTTTGGTACTGTCGGTTGTGTGTCGGTACCAGAATATCAACTGGTTGTCCATCGACTACGCCTGTCGGCCTCGCCTTAGGTCCCGACTTACCCAGGGCGGATTAGCCTAGCCCTGGAACCCTTGGTCATCCGGTGGACGGGTTTCTCACCCGTCTTTCGCTACTCATGCCTGCATTCTCACTCGAGCCGCCTCCACCACTAGTTCACACTGCAGCTTCACCGGCGACTCGACGCTCCCCTACCCAACACCCCACCATTACGGCTATCTGGGATGCTGCCACAACTTCGGCGGTGTACTTAGCCCCGCTACATTATCGGCGCTCAATCACTTGACCAGTGAGCTATTACGCACTCTTTCAAGGGTGGCTGCTTCTAAGCCAACCTCCTGGTTGTCTTCGCAACTGAACATCCTTTCCCACTCAGCACACGCTTAGGGGCCTTAGTTGATGGTCTGGGCTGTTTCCCTCTCGACAATGAAGCTTATCCCCCACTGTCTCACTGCCACGCTGAACCTTACCGGCATTCGGAGTTTAGTTGACGTCAGTAACCCGGTGGGGCCCATCAGCCATCCAGTAGCTCTACCTCCGGCAAGAACCACGCAACGCTGCACCTAAATGCATTTCGGGGAGAACCAGCTATCACAGAGTTTGATTGGCCTTTCACCCCTAACCACAGGTCATCCCCTCCATTTTCAACTGAAGTGGGTGCGGGCCTCCACAACATCTTACTGCTGCTTCACCCTGCCCATGGCTAGATCACTCCGCTTCGGGTCTAGGACACGCGACTAGATTCGCCCTATTCGGACTCGCTTTCGCTACGGCTACCCCACACGGGTTAACCTCGCCACGCACCGCTAACTCGCAGGCTCATTCTTCAAAAGGCACGCCATCACCCCAACAAAGGAGGCTCTGACGGATTGTAAGCACATGGTTTCAGGTACTCTTTCACTCCCCTCCCGGGGTACTTTTCACCATTCCCTCACGGTACTATTCCGCTATCGGTCATCAGGAAGTATTTAGCCTTACCAGGTGGTCCTGGCAGATTCACACGAAATTCCACGAGTTCCGTGCTACTCGGGTATGTACACAACGTCGGGGACACATGTTTCGCCTACGGGACTCTCACCCACTCCGGTCCTGTTTCCCACCAGGTTCGACTACACGCATCACACATCAACGTCCCGGTCATGCTGGACCGAACACGCACACCCCACAACACCCAACCAGCAACACCAGCACGCTTGACACTGATCAGGTTTAGGCTCATCCAGTTTCGCTCGCCACTACTCCCGGAATCATTGTTATTTTCTCTTCCTACGGGTACTGAGATGTTTCACTTCCCCGCGTTCCCTCCACACACCCTATATATTCAGATGCGGGTCACCACCCTCACAGGTGGCGGGGTTTCCCCATTCGGACACCCTCGGATCAACGCCCGTTTATCGGCTCCCCGAGGCTTATCGCAGATTTCCACGTCCTTCATCGGCTCCTGATGCCAAGGCATCCACCATGCGCTCTTATACACTCATCCCACCCCACACGGGCTGGTTTCGTGTATGCGCGAAAATATTTTTCAATCACTCTAAGATGATCACAAGAAAATCACATTACATAAACAACCCCACACACACTCCCCCACAAAGAGGGGATTGCTGCGGGCCTGTTGATGCTCGCGTCCACTATACGATTCTCAAACCACTACCAAACACCACCCCAACACCTGCCACAACACGTGGCACCTGCTGGTTCGGGTTGGTCCTGTTGGTTGAAACCACACCCACACACAGTGTGCGGGAGCTTGTGATTCCAGGACCCAATAACGTGTCAGTTCATATTCGCCCACGCTCACCGCCACCCGAGGCACAAACCCCAGGCGACGCTGTGTGGACGAGCCAATTAGATGATGTTCCACCCTTGAGCTCTCATGACGACCACGTACGGGTCGTGGCATGAGGATCTTAATGTGTGCTCCTTAGAAAGGAGGTGATCCAGCCGCACCTTCCGGTACGGCTACCTTGTTACGACTTAGTCCCAATCACCAGTCCCACCTTAGACGGCCCCCTCCACAAGGGTTGGGCCACCGGCTTCGGGTGTTACCGACTTTCGTGACTTGACGGGCGGTGTGTACAAGGCCCGGGAACGTATTCACCGCAGCGTTGCTGATCTGCGATTACTAGCGACTCCGACTTCACGTAGTCGAATTGCAGACTACGATCCGAACTGAGACTGGCTTTAAGGGATTCGCTTACCCTCACGGGTTCGCCTCTCTCTGTACCAGCCATTGTAGCATGCGTGAAGCCCAAGACATAAAGGGCATGATGATTTGACGTCATCCCCACCTTCCTCCGAGTTGACCCCGGCAGTCTCCTATGAGTTCCCACCATCACGTGCTGGCAACATAGAACGAGGGTTGCGCTCGTTGCGGGACTTAACCCAACATCTCACGACACGAGCTGACGACAACCATGCACCACCTGTACACCAGCCCAAAAAGGGAAAGACTGTTTCCAGCCCGGTCCGGTGTATGTCAAGCCTTGGTAAGGTTCTTCGCGTTGCATCGAATTAATCCGCATGCTCCGCCGCTTGTGCGGGCCCCCGTCAATTCCTTTGAGTTTTAGCCTTGCGACCGTACTCCCCAGGCGGGGCACTTAATGCGTTAGCTACGGCGCGGAGAACGTGGAATGTCCCCCACACCTAGTGCCCAACGTTTACGGCATGGACTACCAGGGTATCTAATCCTGTTCGCTCCCCATGCTTTCGCTCCTCAGTGTCAGTTACAGCCCAGAGTCCCGCCTTCGCCACCGGTGTTCCTCCTGATATCTGCGCATTTCACCGCTACACCAGGAATTCCAGACTCCCCTACTGCACTCTAGTCAGCCCGTACCCACTGCCCGCGCAACGTTAAGCGTTGCGTTTCCACAGCAGACGTGACCAACCACCTACGAGCTCTTTACGCCCAATAATTCCGGACAACGCTCGTACCCTACGTATTACCGCGGCTGCTGGCACGTAGTTAGCCGGTACTTCTTCTGCAGGTACCGTCACTTTCGCTTCTTCCCTGCTGAAAGCGGTTTACAACCCGAAGGCCGTCATCCCGCACGCTGCGTCGCTGCATCAGGGTTTCCCCCATTGTGCAATATTCCCCACTGCTGCCTCCCGTAGGAGTCTGGGCCGTGTCTCAGTCCCAGTGTGGCCGGTCGCCCTCTCAGGCCGGCTACCCGTCGTCGCCTTGGTAGGCCATTACCCCACCAACAAGCTGATAGGCCGCGAGCCCATCCCCGATCGAAAAACTTTCCACCAGAGAACATGCGTCCTCTGGTCATATCCGGTATTAGACCCAGTTTCCCGGGCTTATCCCGAAATCGGGGGCAGGTTACTCACGTGTTACTCACCCGTTCGCCACTCATCCACCCACAGCAAGCTGTAGGCTTCAGCGTTCGACTTGCATGTGTTAAGCACGCAGCCAGCGTTCGTCCTGAGCCAGGATCAAACTCTCCATAAAAAACTTTATGTTACGTAAGAATCCCAGCAAGACAGCCAACCCCTCACGGGGTGAGAAGGTTGACCCAAAAAAAACACAACCAAACACCACAACGGCACCCACCCGGCGAAGGGTCGGCACCAAATGTTTGATCATGTGGTTGTCTTACCAGAAAATAATTATCTGGCATCACTAATTGTTCAAACAAACACGCTATTGGATTCTCAAACCACAAACACACACCCATCACCGAACCACACAAAAGAGCGGCACGTTCACTGGGGGTATCAGCTTCTTGTTGCCCTGCTGGAAGACCTGCCAAACATCTGAGTGTTTGTCCTGGTCACACCCTGTGGAGAACGTTTCGTTTCGATCCGTTATCGCCGGGGCAACGAGATATAACTCTAGACCAGTTCGGGATGTGCGTGCAACTCGAAACCGGAGTCTTGCTTGTGACAACGGTCACCAGCAAACTCGAGCGGCTGATTTCTCCCGCGGCTTGGCCCTGCACCCGGTGCTACGGTCGTGCCATGAGCGATGACTCCATCAGTTCTTCCGGTCAGTCCGCCCGTCCTCGTGCCGTCATCGCGGGAGCTTCCGGCTTCATCGGCGGTTCTCTCGTCACTCCCCTGCGCGTGTGGGGCTATGAGGTGCGCACCATCGGACGCCCCGCCTCGGGCAGCGATGCCACTTGGGACTCACCGAACGAGATCGCCGACCTAATCGACGGCGCCGATCTCCTCATCAACTTCGCCGGGCGCAGCGTCGGATGTCGCTATCGCGATCGCAACCGGCAGGAGATCTGGGACTCCCGGATGCTGACCACCCGAGCGCTCAACGATGCTGTCGCGGCCGCCTCGGCGCCTCCACGCCTGTGGATCAACTCGAGCACGGCGACGATCTACCGCCATGCGACGGACCGTCCGCAGACCGAGGCCGACGGCGACGTCGGGGAGGGCTTCTCCGTCGATGTGGCCAAAGGGTGGGAGAAGGAGCTCTTCGCCGGAGAGCTGCCTGAGACCCGGCGAGTGGCGCTGCGCATGGCCATCGTGCTCGGCGACGGTGCCGCCCTGAACATGCTGGCAACTGCCGCACGCTTCGGCGTCGGCGGCCCTCAGCTCGAGGGCCGATGGTTGCCGCATACCCGGTACCGCGGGATCGGTCCTGACGCCTCGGGGCCGAGAGTCTGGCGACAGCACCCGCCGACGCATGGCCACCAGCGCTTCAGCTGGGTGCACATCGAGGACGTCATCCGCGCGATCCGGTTCATCGACACCCACGACGAGCTCACCGGCCCGATCAACGTCTCCACCCCCGGGGCCTCCGACAACTCGGCCCTCATGTCCGCACTGCGCTCGGCCGTGCGGATGCCGATCGGCATTCCCGCTCCGAGGTGGCTGCTCGAGATCGGGATGATCGTCCTGCAGCAGGAATCCGAGCTCGTACTCAAGAGCCGCTGGGCCGTGCCCGAAAAGCTCGAGCGGGCCGGCTTCGACTTCCGCTGGACGGATATCCGGGCCGCGACCAAGTCTCTGCTGCGCCACCCCGGTAGGTGACGGCTGCGCTCTGCCGCGCCAGCCGCGTAGGTGACGGCTGCGCTCAGCCGGCGGCCGCCTCGGCGGGGATCCCTGCCTCCACGCACTCGGCACAGTAGGGCTGGAGACCCTTCTCCGTGCACTCGGCGCAGCGCAGATACTGCCGGCGGCATTCGAGGTTGGCACAGTTGACGAACTCCGGGGTGTTCTTCCCGCAGCACACGCATTGGCCGATCGATTCGCCGTCCTCCCCGAACTCCACGTGCATGCGCTTGTCGAAGACGTAGAGGGAGCCGTCCCAGTAGCCGGAGTTGCCGAAGGTCTCGCCGTAGCGGACGATCCCGCCGTCGAGTTGGTAGACCTCCGAGAAGCCGCGGTTCTTCATCAGCACGGACAGGACCTCGCAGCGGATTCCGCCGGTGCAGTAGGTGACGACCGGCTTGTCCTTGAGTTCGTCGTATTTGCCGGATTCGATCTCCGCGATGAAGTCGCGGGTCGTGTCGGTCTCGGGCACGATGGCGTCGCGGAACTTCCCGATCTGGGCCTCCATGGCGTTGCGGCCGTCGAAGAAGACGACGTCATCGCCGCGTTCGTCGAGGAGTTTGTGCAGGGCTCCGGGCTTGAGATGTCGGCCGCCGCCTTCGACGCCGTTCTCGGTCACGGTGATCTCGTCGTCGGTGCCGAAGGTGACGAGCTCGGGGCGGACCTTGACGCTCAGGCGCGGGAAGTCGTCGCCCTCGCCGTTGGACCATTTGATGTCGGCCTTCTTGAATGGGGCGTAGGACTTCGTGGCCCGCACGTACTGCTTGACGTCGAAGATGTCCCCGCCGATGGTAGCGTTGATGCCGTCCTTCGACACGATCACTCGCCCCTTGAGCCCGAGGCTCTCGGCCAGGGTGTGCTGCCAGAGCTTGACCGCCTCGGGGTCGGCCAAGGGGGTGAAGACGTAGAACAGGACGATCTTGGGAGTTGCCATGGCCACCATTCTAAATGCGCGCCGAGGCGCTCGATCCTCATCCGGACCGTGGCGCTCACCGCATGTCCGCCCGACATCCGCCCGACATCCGGCCCGCGATGGTCAAGGCGCGGACCGCTTCGCTCCCCCGCCGTGACCCCGGCTAAGATTGGCGCTGAGTGCCGCGTCGTATGAAAGGGCCCCGAAGAGGACATGTCGTCACACCTCAGTTCTGCCGATTCCGCGCAGGTCGATCCCCCGCAGGAGAATTCGAAGAAGGTCAAGGAGACGGTCGAGTTCGCCGCCGCGAATCCGGAGGTCGAACAGCCCTATGCGGATCTCGGTCTCAAGGCCGACGAATATGACAGGATCCGGGAGATCCTGGGACGTCGCCCCACCTCGGCGGAGTTGGCGATGTATTCGGTCATGTGGTCCGAACACTGCTCCTACAAGTCCTCGAAGGTCCACCTGTCGAAGTTCGGTGACAAGGTCACCGAAGACATGAAGAAGCACCTGCTCGTGGGCATCGGCGAGAACGCCGGCGTCGTCGACATCGGCGACGGTTGGGCCGTGACCTTCAAGGTCGAGTCCCACAACCACCCCAGCTATGTCGAACCGCACCAGGGTGCGGCCACCGGCGTGGGCGGAATCGTCCGCGACATCATCTCGATGGGCGCCCGCCCGGTCGCCGTGATGGATCAGCTGCGCTTCGGTGCGATCGACCATCCCGACACCTCCCGCGTCGTCCACGGCGTCGTCTCGGGCATCAGCAACTACGGCAATTCCCTGGGCCTGCCCAACATCGGCGGCGAAACCGTCTTCGACTCCGTCTACCAGGGAAACCCCCTGGTCAACGCCTTGGCTGTCGGCGTCCTCCGCCACGAGGACATTCGCCTGGCGAATGCCTCGGGCAAGGGCAACAAGGTCGTGCTCTTCGGTGCCCGGACCGGCGGCGACGGCATCGGCGGGGCTTCGATCCTCGCCTCGGAGTCCTTCGACGATACGAAGCCCTCGAAGCGTCCGGCCGTGCAGGTCGGCGACCCCTTCGCGGAGAAGGTGCTCATCGAATGCTGCCTCGAACTCTTCCACGCCGGAGTCGTCGAGGGCATCCAGGACCTCGGAGCCGCCGGCATCAGCTGCGCGACCTCGGAGCTGGCGTCGAACGGCGACGGCGGCATGCACATCGCCCTCGACGATGTGCTGCTGCGCGATGAGACCCTGACTCCCGAGGAGATCCTCATGTCGGAGTCGCAGGAGCGCATGATGGCCGTGGTCCGCCCCGACCGCCTCGAGGATTTCCTCGCAATCGTCGGCAAGTGGGATGTCGAGACCTCCGTGCTCGGCGAGGTCACCGACACCGGCCGCCTCATCATCGAATGGCACGGCGATGTCATCGTCGACGTGCCCCCGCGTTCGGTCGCCCACGACGGACCCGTCTATGAGCGTCCGATGCGTGAGCCCTCATGGACCGCCGAGGTGGCTGCGAACACCGTCGAAGCCGCCGGATTGGCGCGTCCGTCCACCGATGAGGAACTGCGTCGGACCGTCCTCCAGCTGGCCGGATCGCCCAACCTCGCCTCGGCGGATTGGATCACCGGGCAGTACGACAAGTACGTCCAGGGCAATACCGCCCAGGCCTTCCCCGATGATGCCGGAGTCGTCCGCGTCGACGAGGAATCCGGGCTCGGCGTGGCCATCGCCACCGATGCCAACGGCCGCTACGGCTACCTCGATCCTGCTCGCGGCGCCCAGCTGGCACTGGCCGAGGCCTACCGGAATGTCACCACCGCCGGGGCCATCCCCCGGGCCGTGACTGACTGCCTCAACTTCGGCTCCCCCGAGGATCCGGAGATCATGTGGCAGTTCGCCGCCGCCGTCGAAGGCCTCGCCGAGGCGTGCCAGGATCTCGGCATTCCCGTCACCGGCGGCAACGTCTCCCTCTACAACCAGACCGGCGGAGTGGCCATCCACCCGACCCCGGTCGTCGGTGTCCTCGGTGTCTTCGACGACGTCACCCGCGCCACCCCGAGCGGGTGGAAGGAGCCCGGCCAGACGATCTACCTGCTCGGCACGACCGCGGCGGAGCTCGACGGATCGGCATGGGCCGATGTCACTGCCGGCCACCTCGGCGGGGTTCCCCCGCAGTACAAGCCGGCCGCGGAGCGGGAGCTCGGCGAGATCCTCGTCAACGCCTCGCGCGACGGCATGATCGATGCCGCCCACGATCTGTCCGAGGGCGGCCTGTCCCAGGCGCTCGTCGAATCGTCCCTGCGGTTCGGCACCGGGGCCAGGGTCTGGCTCGATGAGGTGTGCGAACGCGATGGCATCGACGTCTTCACCGCTCTTTTCTCCGAGTCGACGGCCCGGGCGATCGTGGCCGTGCCGCGGTCGGAGGAGGTCCGGTTCAAGGACATGTGCACCGCTCGGCACTTCCCGTTCATCCGCATCGGCATGACCGACACCGGTGACGAGGCACCCGCCCTCGAGGTCGTCGATCACTTCTCCATCGGCTTGGACGAACTGCGCGAGACGCACGAGGCGACGTTGCCGAAGCACTTCGGCGGCGCAGCCGCTGCGGCGACCGAAGCCGCTCTGTAAGTCGAATCCGGCAGAGCTCAGGCCCGGACCACCCCCGCAAAGGGGCTTGGTCCGGGCCTTTTCTCGTCGTCCGGCGGGGTGGGTCAGTGCCTGGCGGGACGGGTCAGCCTTCGCTCGGCACCGATCCTCCGTTCATACGTCCGCAGGCGTGGAGCAGGATGAGGGAGCCGTACATGAGCACGAGCGCGAGCAGCTGCGTCGATACGGTCGCGAGGACCGGCGGAACCCCTGAGATGTTGAAGAGCAGCTGCACCGTCGTCGAGAACGTGCCGAAGAGGATGGCAAGACCTGCCGCCATGAGATGCACCCACCAGCGACGGTTGCGGGCGATGTTCCAGGCGATGAGCATTGCCGCCGTGATGCCCATGGAGAAGACGATGAAGATGAGGCTGTGGATCCACATTCCGGGACCGAAGTCATACATCATCATGAGCATGAGCCTGTTCAGAGCTGGCGGGACAACGAGCGCGAGGACTCCGGCGACCGCGTAGATCCCTCCACCGATCAGTCTCTTGGCCCAGGTCGTGTTCCGCGCGAGGAGGAAGGCGCCGCCGACAACGAGGAGACTGAGCACCCCAGCCATGACGCTGATGAGCGGATATGCCGAGAGAATCACCAGCCGCTCCCCGGTGATGACGAGCGGCAGCAGAACGATGCCGGGCAGGTGGGCGACGAGGATTCCCGACCACAGCAGGATCCGAGCAGGCCAGCCCGGGGTGGAGGAACCCGGGGTGGAGGAGCCGGAAACGACCGCGGACGGCGGGGTCGGCATCGCGTTCCAGCCTCCGATTGGGGCCTGAACCGCAGGATTCCCAGGGGACGGCACCTGTGCGTCCTGGGACGCGGTCACTCCTCGCAAGTGCGCCGGGATGCCGGAGTTGCGGACTCGTTCCTGCTGGCCGGGGAGGATCCCCAGCCCGAAGTGCGCCTCGGCATTGTCTCCCGGGCCCCAGTCCGAGTCGCCCCCGGGACCGCTCCGCTCCGACCGCTGGTCGCTCATTCCGCAACTATAGTCCTGCGCCGGGGCCTCCTACCCGCAACGCCGTGTTCAGCCGAACGACGATGTTCAAACCGGCGCCGACGGATCCACTCGACCCGATCGTCGTTTGGACCAGCGCCGTGACTCCGTCGCAGACACCGGCCCACATCACGGCGACGACCAGGACCCACCAGCGACGATTGCGCGCGACGTTCCAGGACCCGAATCACCCAGGTGACCCAAGATGACGACACCCACACATGCATCCACGCTGATGTGATTGCCTGAGGGAAGAACTGCGGTCGAACGGCCGTTGCCACGACCGCAGTGCACAGGCAGTCGAACCACCGAAGGAGTCAACGATGGCCGCCATCCGCACCTCGCACGCAGGATCCTTACCCCGCACCCCCGAACTCATCGAAGCCAACAAGGTCAAGCAGGCGCAGAACCACGCGCGTCTCGCTGGTGAGTCCGTCTCCGACGCCGAGACCAAGGAGTTCGACGAGCTGCTGGCCGCCAGCGTCGTCGACCTCGTCAAGCGACAGAAGAACCTCGGCATCTCCTTGCCCAACGACGGCGAATACGGTCACTCGATGGCGGCGGACTTCGACTACGGAGCCTGGTGGCACTACTCGTTCGCCCGCACCGGCGGACTCGAGCTCGACAACGTCGACAAGTGGGACGCTCCCGCCGTCCGCTCCGAACCGGGCAAGACGGTTCTCACCAGCTTCGGCGACCGCCGCGACCGCAACCTCTTCCCCGGGGTCTACGGTGACGCGAATGCCGGCACGGACACCGGCCAGCAGCCCCAGTTCCCCAAGGCCACGAGCGCCATCAGCTACATCGGCCACGATCAGGTCGCCAGCGATATCAAGAACCTCAAGACGGGCCTGGCTGCGGCCGGCTACGGCGAGCGCGAAGGCTACATCAACGCCCTCTCCCCCGGCTCTGCCTCCCGCATCGCCAACGAATACTACAAGTCCGATGAAGAGTTCATCTGGGCCTGGGCCGATGTGCTGCGTGAGGAATACCTCGCCATCACCGAGGCGGGGCTGACCGTCCAGATCGACGATCCGTCCCTGGCCGAGAACTTCGACCAGATCAACCCCGAACCGTCCTTCGACGACTACCGGGCGTTCATCCAGGTGCGCATCGATGCCCTCAACCATGCCCTGCGCGGAATCGACCCGGCCCAGGTGCGTCTGCACACCTGCTGGGGCTCATGGCACGGACCGCACGTGACCGACCTGCCGTTCAAGGAGATCGTCGATCAGGTGCTCTCCGTCAACGCCGGCGGCATCACATTCGAGGCCGCCAACGTCCGCCATGAGCACGAATGGCGGATCTGGGAGGACACCAAGCTGCCCGAGGGCAAGTACATCATCCCCGGCATCGTCTCCCACTCGACGAACGTCGTCGAGCACCCCGAGCTCGTCGCCGATTGCATCGAGCGCTTCGCCAAGCTCGTCGGCCCCGAGAACGTCGTCGCGTCAACCGACTGCGGCCTCGGCGGACGCGTCCACCCGGAGATCGCTGTGGCCAAGCTGCAGTCCCTGACTCAAGGTGCCGAGATCGCCTCGAAGCGGTTCTGACTCACAGAACCTGATCCGATCCGACTCTTCGCCCACTTCACGCTCCGCTGCCGAGTTCCTCCTCGAGGCAGGCGGGCAGCGTGGGGTGGGCGAACTGGTATCCGGTCTCCTGGAGCTTCTCCGGCACCACCTTCTGATCGGCCAGCGCGAGCTCCTTGGCACCGTCGCGGCCGAGCACGAGTTCGGTGACGAAACCGGGCGTCGAGATCCGGGCGGGCCTGCGTAGGTGGGCGGCGAGCGCCTCGGCGAACTCCGCCTGTGACACCAGATCCGGGGCAACCGCGTTGACCGGACCGCGCACATAGTCATAGAGCACGGCATGCACATAGGCCCTGGCCACGTCGTCGAGGGAGACCCAGGCCAGCCCCTGCTCACCGCTGCCCAATCGGCCTCCGGCACCGGCGAGATAGAGGGGAGCCTGAAGCTTGAGGAACCCGCTCAGCGAGGTCAGCACGACCCCGGTGCGGATCGAGACCCGACGGATCCCGGCGTCCTCGACCCGGGCCGCCGCAGCCTCCCACTCCTGGCACACCTCGGCGAGGAATCCCTCTCCGGCGGGTGCGGATTCATCCACGGGCTCCGCCGAGCTGGATCCGTAGATCCCGACCGCCGAGGCGCAGACGAACACCTCGGGGCGCTTCTCCTCCGGCAGGGCGCACATCGTCTCTGCGAGCAGCGTCGTCGATTCGATCCGGGAGGACCTGATTTCCTCCTTCGCCTTCTTCGTGAACCGGGTGGCGATGGATTTCCCGCCGAGGTGGACGACCGCATCCGCCCATGCGAGGTCGCGGGAGTTGATGATCCCGAGGTCGGGGTTCCAGTGCACTTCGTAGGGGAACTTCGGAGTCCCGCGCACCAGCAGGCGAACGAAGTGGCCGGCGGTGGAGAACAGTGCCGCGACCTGCCGGCCGATCAGCCCACTGCCGCCGGCGATAAGGATCCTCTTGCCCTTGTTCCTGGTCAGCAGGGGTGCGTTGATGCTCTCGAGGAATTTGATGTCCGCGAGCATGCGGCGGTGTCTGGCTTCGAACGTGGCCTCGAGATTGTGGGTGAGGCTGCGGTCGATGGCCTCGAATCCCTGGGGTGCCATCGAGAACTCGATGTGATCGTCGATCTTCGTCCCACCCGCGACCGAGGTGAACTCGTGGGTGTGCTTCCACTGAATCAGCGGACCCTTCTTGAGCTCATCGACGAAGGAGAACCGGGACGGCCCCTCCGAGTGCACCGAGCTGAACGGCCGCCGGACGAGTCCGTAGCTGCCGGGCAGGCTGGTCTTAACCTGAGCGACGGAGCCCGGCGCGATCGGCGGATAGCTCTCCTCGACGATCTCCTGCGCCCAATGGGGCGACAGCCTGGTCAGAGCTCCCGGCTGCGCGTGCCAGTTGAAAGTCGTCTCGGCAGCGAGCGGGACTTCAGATGTCCACTCGAAATTGGTCATGACATCCCTCCTACCAGAGATGATGCCACCGGAATCTGAAAGCCAGCCCGACAACGCGCCCAAGCCCAGATGAATTATCCCCACGCCTGGGCGCAGGCTGCGTCGAGGGCAGACCGCAGCGTCGAGGGGCGACTCCCTGCAGGATGCTCTCGAAGCTGCGGTCTGCTCTCGGCGAAGTGTCCTACCGCACCGCATCGATTTCTATGCAATTCGCATATAATTCTGCTCATGAACATGAACACTGCGCTCGAAGACGCGATCAGCGAATGGCACACTGCGGTCAATCACGGCGACCTCGAGCGGGCAGCCGCCGCGGTCGGCACGCCGATCGTCGTCCTCGGCCCGAAGGGCGCGGGGCCGATCACCGCCGAACAGTTCGCCCAATGGGTCGAACGCTCCGGCATCTGCCTCGTTCCACGCTCATGGCATCCGGTCAGCGACCGGCTCATGGTCGTCGAGCAGGATGCCTCGTGGTCGCGCAATCCTGCCGAGCCGAGCAACGACATCACCAAGGTCGCCACCGTCTTCCGGGTGACCGATGGAACGGTCACCGCCGCCCTGCGGCTGCCGGATCTCAGGTCGGCGCTCGATCTGGCCTATATCTGCCGTGAGATGGCGGCCAGCGAATGAACGCCCGCTCGCCCGGGCCGGGACAGACCCTCTTCTCCTTCGTCCGACATTGGTCGCGACGACAGCTCAGCGGCCACCCGTCGGAGTCCTCACAACAGGGACGGATCGTCCTCGTCACTGAGGCCGTCGATTCGCTCGTGCTCCGCGGGGAGCCGGCGACGGTGAATGCGGTCGCGGCTGAGATCGGCATCGACCAGAGCGGGGCGTCCCGATTGGTCGCCGCGGCCACGAAGTCCGGTCATCTCGTTGCGACCGCCTCGGCGAACGACGCCCGTCGCCGAGAGGTGACCGTGACTGCGGCCGGCCGATCGCTGCTCACCGATGCCCACGCCTGGCAGGAACGGGTCTTCGGCGAACTGACCGCAGACTGGAGCGAGCAGCGCCGCAGCGAATTCGAGCGGTCGATGAGCGAACTCATCGACCGCTCGCGTGAACTCGACAGCGGCGGCGCCCTCTAGCGGCGCCCACCGAGCGCAGGGTGCAACGCCGAACGCAGGCCGCAGCGTCGAGGGACGACTTCGTGAAGCCTGCTCTCGAAGCCGCGACCTGCGCTCGGCGCAGAGCCCTTACTGCGTGGAGTCGGGGATCTTGCCGAAGCTGAACGCGGCCCAGAAGTCACCGCGGACATAGCCGTTCTCCGGATCCGGGTCGAAGTCCCAGTGACGGACCTTCCCGACCTTGAGGGAGTCGGCGACGAGCTGGCGGCTGCGCTGCGAACCCAGCACGTGGTCCTCGAGATGCTCGAGGTCGTAGCTGGTTCCCAGATCGGCCCGCATCGCAGAGAGCGCCTCCGCATACGCGGGATCCCCGGCCCGGTTGACCAGCTCATCCGGATCGGATTCGAGGTCGAAGAGCAGCTCGGGATCGCCCGGGCAGATCGTCAGCTTGTACGCTCCGCGCACCAGCGTCACCTGCGGCCGGTAGGTGCCCTCGGCGAAGTACTCGATGACGATGTCCCGGTCTTCTGGACCCTGCTCGCCGGCGACTTCCCGACGCGCGGACTCGAGCAGAGAGGTCCCGGCGAGGTCCTCTTCCTCGGCGCCACCACGCGAACCCTGCGCGATCTCGAGCAGGGTCGGGGCGAGGTCGATCAGGCACACCGGGTTGGCATAACGGCCGGGGCGGACCACCTCGGCGGGGCCGGTGATGACGATCGGGACCCGGGAGGACTGCTCGTACGGGGACATCTTGTACCACAGGCCCTTCTCCCCAAGCATGTCTCCGTGGTCGCTGGTGACGATGATGACCGTGTTGTCCTCGAGTTCGAGCTCGCACAGCCGCCTGCGGATCGCACCGATGTGGTCGTCGATGTAGCTCACGGCCGCATAGTAGGCGCGCCTGGCCCGGCGCACGTCCTCGATGCCGGGGTTGCGCTTGTCGAATCCGCTCATCGTCCGCAGCCGGTGGCTGTGCGGGTCGACGGCGGGATCGGGCACCTCGGGGTGGGCGGGGTCGGGGATGTCCACCTCGGCGAATCGGTCCCAGTTCTCCCGCGGCGGCTCGTACGGGTCGTGCGGGTGGATGAACGAGGTGACCATGAGGAACGGCTGATCCTCCCCCGCGGCCTGGTTGGCCCGCTTCCGGTCATTGAGATGACGCAGGGTCCGGAAGATCACCTCGTCGTCGAAGTCCTGCTGGACGTTCGCCTTCGCGGCACCGGCGGTGAACACCGGATCGGCTTCGTGATACCACTGCAGCTTCTGGTCCAGCGGCCTCGTCCAGTCGGGCACCATGTCGAGGTCGGCCGGGTAGACATCCGTGGTCAGGCGCTCCTCGAAGCCATGGTGCTGATCGGGGCCGATGAAGTGCATGCGCCCGATCAGCGCCGTGTGATAGCCCTGCGCCCGCAGCCGGTGGGCGAAGGTCGGCACCGAGGCGGCGAAGTCGTCACCGTTGTCGAGGCAGTCGACCTCGGAGGGCATGCGCCCGGTCATCATCGACGCCCGGGAGGGGGCGCAGAGCGGGGTGTTGCAGTAGGCGCGATCGAACACGGCGCCCTCGGCGGCGAGGGCATCGATGTTCGGGGTCAGTGCGGCATCGTTTCCGTAGGCGCCGAGCGCCTGGGCGGCCATCTGATCGGCCTGGATGACGACGATGTTCGGCGGTTGCATATGCTGGTCACGTCCTTTTCTCATGGAAGGAAGTCTCCGCGCCGGCGACGGCGTCGCCGCGGAGGCGGAGTTGTTGTCGGGAATGTGAAGGTGGCGAAGATGAGCTCATGCTGCGGACCGGAACGGACGTCTCCCGCTGCTGCGGGGCAGGGCGATCGTCGGCCTTCCGAAGTGGGTGTTGAGGAAGAAGAATCCCCCGCCGAGGTGGCTGTGCCGGGCCGGGAATCGTCCCCCGAAGCGACCGGTGCCGATCCTGGGCTGCTGGCCGATCTGGCGGCCCGCGCCTCGCAGGATCTGCCGATGATCGCCCTGCCGGGAGGTCAGTTCCTCATGGGCAGCGACGACCCGCTGGCCTATCCCGAGGACGGTGAGGGACCGGTCCGCCGGGTCGAGGTCGCGCCGTTCGCGCTGGCGCCGACCACGGTGACCGTGGCCCAGTTCGCGGCCTTCGTCGTCAACACCGGTCATGTTACGGATGCCGAGTCCTTCGGCGACTCGCTCGTCTTCACCGGCCTGCTCTCCCCCGACCTGCAGGAGAGCGCTCCCGCGGTGGCGGCGACCCCGTGGTGGCGTCAGGTCTCCGGCGCCGCCTGGTACGCACCCGAAGGCCCCGGTTCCGACGTGAGAGAACGAGCCGATCATCCGGTCACGCATGTCTCGCGACGGGATGCCGAGGCCTTCGCCGCTTGGGCGGGAGTCCGCCTGCCCAGCGAAGCCGAATGGGAGTACGCCGCGCGCGGCAAGCACGAACAGCAGCCCTACCCGTGGGGTGCCGAACGCGAACCCCACGGACAACCGTGGATGAACACCTTCCAAGGCGAATTCCCCGACGCACCGAGCGCTCCCGTGGGCACGATGCCCGCCGATGCGTTCCGGCCCTTCGGCTTCGGTCTCTACAACATGACCGGCAACGTCTGGGAGTGGACGACCGATGCGTTCAGTTCCGGAGACCATCGCGCGGTCCTCCGCGGTGGCTCATACATGTGCCACGACTCCTACTGCCGCCGGTATCGGACCTCGGCGCGCACTGGCTCGACACCGGACACCTCACTCGGTCACACGGGGTTTCGACTGGCCGTCGACATCTGAGCCGTCGGCGTCTGAGCCGCCAACCTCTGAGTTGCCGGCGGCCGAGCGTTCGGCCGCGGTCGCCTCGGCGCTGGGGTCCGTATTCTCGGAATCCCTGCCGTCCGCCTCCGACGCACCGGACTCATCGGACTCAGCCGACTCGGGTGTCCACCCGTCGTCCCACCGGCCGGTCTCGTAGTCGTAGCCGACGGGCTCGCCGTCCTCATCGGTGCGCTGGTACCAGTCCGTGTAGTCCTCGTGTTCGGAGTCGATGTCGCCGTTGGCGCCGTCGCCCGGTTCGGTCTCGACGACCTGCAGGGCGAAGTTGTCCCCGTAGGCATCGGCACCGGCGATCACGGCATTGTCCATCGCGTTCTGCGCGTACTTCCGGCGCAGAGCGTGCGGATCCGTGCGCAGCTCCTTGAACCAGGCGACGACGATGAAGAGCATGATCACCGCGAACGGCACGGCCGTGACGATGACGAGCTGCTGCAGGCCTTCGAGCGCGCTGGCGTCGCCGAGGAGCAGCATGACCACGGCGATCCCGGACATCACGAGCCCCCAGAACACGACGACCCACTTCTTCGGCTCCTGGTCCCCGCGGCTGGCGAGCATGCCCATCACCACCGAAGCGGAATCCGCCGAGGTGATGAAGAAGATCGCGAGCACGATGATCGCCACGAACGGCAGCCATTCGACATAGGGCAGGTTGTCGATGAGCGTGAAGAACACCTCGGGGGCCTCCATGCTGTCGGTGAACCCGGCGGCCCCGGAACGGTACATCGAGATCGAGGTTCCGCCCATGATGCCGTAGGCGACGAAGAGCAGGGTCGAGGGGATGAAGATCGTGCCGAGGATGAACTGGCGGATGCTGCGACCGCGGGAGATGCGGGCGATGAAAGTGCCGACGAACGGCGACCAGGAGATCCACCAGGCCCAGTAGTACACGGTCCACACGGACTGGAACTCCTGCGTCTCGGCACCCCAGGACAGGGAGCGGCCCATGAGGTCGAAGAGCGAGCCCATGTACTCCATCAGTGCCGAGGGCAGCAGGTTGAGCAGGAACAGGGTCGGGCCGAGGAAGAGGACGAGCGCGACGATGCCGACGGTGAGGATGATGTTGATCGACGAGAGGTAGCGGATGCCCTTCGAGACACCGGAGACGGCGGAGATGATGAAGCCGACGGTGAGCACGCAGATGATGACGACGAGCATGTTGTTCGTCATCGGTCCCGCCCCGGAGACGATGCTGACCCCGGTGCCGATCTGCATGGCCGCGATGCCCAGGGCCGCCGCGGTGCCGAAGAGAGTGGCGACGATCGCGAAGATGTCGACGAGCTTGCCGGCGAAGCCCTCGGACTGGCGTTTGCCGAAGAGTGTGACGAAGATCGAGGACAGCAGCAGGGAGCGGCCGCGGCGGTACGCGGCATAGGCGATGGCGCCGCCGACGAGGGCGTACATCGCCCAGGCGTGGAAGCCCCAGTGGAAGTAGGTCTGCGCCATTGCCGTGTGCAGGGCCTCGGTCGTCTCTGCCTCATTGGTCAGCGGCGGCGGGCTGATGAAGTAGGTCAGCGGTTCGGAGGGTCCGAAGAAGAGCACGCCGATGCCGATGCCCGCGGCGAAGAGCATGGCCACCCATGAGAAGGTGGAGAACTCCGATTTCTCCCCGTCCTTGCCCAGGGGGATCTTGCCGTAGGGCGAGAACGCGAGGATGAGCAGGGCGACGAGGATGATGATGGCGACGAGGTTGAAGAACCAGCCGACGTTCATCGTCGACCAGTCGTAGGCGGCCTTGGCCACCGAGGCGACGCTGGCCGAATCGGCGATGCCCCAGATCACGAAGGCCACCGTCAGTGTGCCGGCGATGGCGAAGATGACCTTGTCGAGGGAGTAGCGGCGACGCTGTTCGTCGATGGCGATGCCGGGGACGAGGATCGGGTGCGTGTTGTGGGGGTATTGGGTGTTGCTCTCGGCCTGTTCCTCCCGCGGGTAGCGGGGGCGTGCGTAGTCGAGTTTGCCCAGGGTCTTTCCGGTCTCGCGGCCGACGCGTTTGGCATCGGCCTTGAGGCGGTCGCGGGAGGCCTTCCGGGCGACGGTGTGACTCTCGGGTTCGGGTGTGGTCTCATCGGACATGCGGCGATGGCCCTTTCTCATGAATTGACGAAGCGGGTGATCGGAGACTGTCCGTGGGGTCTATGGCTCCCGACCGCACCACCCGATCGCCGCACCCTCCCAGGAGTCGTTGGCATAGCCGAGGGTGGGCCGGGGTGCCGGCGTGGCGATGATGAGTTCAGGCCCCGCCGAGGTGGCCGGGCGCACCCGCCCACGATTCCTCAGTGCGGCGGCAGGGGGCAGGGCGAGAGCGTTCGTCGCGGCAGGCAGAGTCCGGGCACGGTGCTGCGCCCTGGAGATCCGTGTCACTGCCATAGCTTCGGACCTTAACAGCTGCCTGTGAGCTTCTCAAAGGAATGCTGTCATCTTCGCCCGAACTTCACTCAGCTGATTTCGACGAGGAAGACGCCGATCGCGATGAGTCCGATGCCGATGAGTGCCCGTCTGGTCAGCGGATCCTTCCATATCGCTCGGGCGAGCAGGCTGACCAGGGCCACACCGCAGGCGGCCCAGAGACCATAGGCGACCCCCAGCGGCATGCCTTCGCCGAGGGCCAGGCTGAGGAAGAAGAACGCGATCGCATAGCTGGTGGCCACCGGGATGAACCAGCGTTTGCGTTTGAGCCCGGCGCTCGCACGCAGACTGAGCGTGCCGGTGACCTCGCTGAGGATGGCGGCCGAAAGCCAGATCCAGCTCATGTGGACACCTCGCTCTCCGCCTCGGCGGGTTTGTCCGGGGTTCCGGTCTCGACGAGGACGACGCCGACGATGATGATGACGATTCCGATCATCGTGCCGATGCTCAGGGCATCACCGAAGAGCACCATGCCGAGGATCGCGACGAGGCTGACCCCGCAGGCCGCCCACACACCGTAGACTGCGCCGATCGGCATGCCCAGGCGCTGCGTCAGACCGAGCAGGGCGAAGGCGAGGGCGTAGAAGACAACGACCGCGGGGATCCATCCCGGGTGATCGAGAGAGGCCTTCAAGGTCAGGGTTCCGGCCACCTCGGCGGCGATCGCTCCTGCCAGCAGCGTCCACTTGCGTTTCCTCTTCATCGACACACCTCCTCGGTCGTGATGGTCATTGGCATTCATGCTTCTGCGTTCCGGTCGCCGGCCGCGAGGGATTCGGCCGCGAGGGATTCGGCCGCGTCGATGAGTCCGAGCGCGTGGATCTGGACCGCGGCGAGGTCCTCGGCGGGGAACACTCCGGTCGCCTCCGACATCCAGGCCCCGTCGGCGCAGAACCGGGCGGCTGTGAGCAGCGACCGGGCCTGCGGATTCAGTCCCGCGGTGTCGAACCAGGGACTCAGCTGCTCGTTCCAGGCCTGGGCGAGGGTCGGATGGTAGAGCGCATCGGAGAAGATCCAGTAGTCGGCCCGGGAGACCTCGGCGGTGGTCGCCACCCTGATATAGGCGCGATGCCGGTCGCAGGGACCCAGCGCTGCGGCGTCACTGCCCGACTGGGTGCGCAGCAGCAGCGCCCAGTGTTCGGCGGCGTGCGCGACGAGGCCGAGCATGAGCGCTTCCTTGTTGGGGAAGTGATACATCAGGCCGGGTTTGGTCAGACCCGCCTGCTGCGCCACCGATTCCAAGGAGATCGTGACACCCTGAATCGACTCGTTCTGCCCGGCCAGTTCCTGCGCTGCCTGGAGAATGCGGTCTCTCGTGTTCCCGTCCATGCCCTCCACTTTACCTTCCGGTTGGTAAAGTGGCGAAGGCGGCCCCTCAGTTCAGCAGCGCCCGGTCGCCGAGGCTTGCGCCCTTGAGCTTGGAGAACTCGGCGAGCAGCATCTTCACGGTCAGGTTCTTCTTCTCCTCGGCCGTCGCCTCGTAGATGATCCGGCCCTCGTGCATCATGATCAGGCGGTTGCCCAGCGCAATCGCCTGCTCCATGTTGTGGGTGACCATGAGAGTGGTCAGCCCGTCGTTCTCGACGATCTTCTTCGTCAGCGCCGTGACCAGGGCCGCCCGCTGCGGATCGAGGGCGGCGGTGTGCTCGTCGAGGAGGAGGATGCGGGGCTGGGTGAATCCGGCCATGAGCAGGCTCAGTGCCTGCCGCTGCCCGCCCGAGAGCAGCCCGACCTTCGTCTTCAGCCGGTTCTCGAGGCCGAGTTCCAGGGTGGCCAGCTCCTCCTTGAATCTCTCCCGCCTCGCCGAGGTGGTCCCGCGTCCCAGCCCGCGAGGCTTGCCGCGCCGCAGAGCCAGGGACAGGTTCTGTTCGATCGTGAGGTCGGGTGCGCTGCCGGCCATGGGGTCCTGGAAGACGCGTCCGAGGTACTTCGCCCGCTTGTGCTCGGGCATCCGGGAGACCTCGGCACGGTCGATCATGATCGAGCCCGTGTCGATGGGCAGACGTCCGGAGATCGTGTTGAGCAGCGTCGATTTGCCCGCTCCATTCGACCCGATCACCGTGACGAAGTCGGACTCCGCGAGTTCGAGCGAGAGCCCCTGCAACGCCTTGCGTTCGTTGACCGTGCCCGGGAAGAAGGTCTTGCCGATGGTGTCGATCTTGAGCATCTGCCTCAGCCCTTCGTGGTTTCGGATCCGACGCTGGGCACTTCGGTGATCTCGGCCGGGTCCTTCATATCCGTCGTCCCGCTCGGCACCGCGGCGGGCGCCTTGTTTCCGCGTCCGCGCAGTGAGGGGATCCGTTTGAGGATGCCCCATCTGGGCAGCAGCAGGGCGAGGACGACGAGGAGCGCGGTCGTCAGCTTCATATCGTTGGTGTCGAGTCCGGCGCGCAGGGCCAGGAAGATGATCAGCCGGTAGATCACCGAGCCGAGCAGTGCGCCGAGGCTGGCCATGAAGATGTTGCGGCTGCCGAAGACCGCTTGGCCGAGGATGACCGAGGCGAGGCCGACGAGGATGAGGCCGATGCCCATGCTGATGTCGGAGAACCCCTGGTACTGGGCGACGAGCGCACCGCAGAGGGCGACGAAGCCGTTGGACAGGGCGAGCGTGAGTATCGTCGTGTTGTCTGTATTCACGCCGAGGCTGCGGATCATCTCCCGGTTGTTGCCGGTGGCTTGGATGGCCAGTCCGAGATCGGTGGTGAGGAACCAGTCGATCGTGAACTTGAGCACCAGGGTGAAGAGGATGAGGATGACGATCGACACCCAGGTGCCCAGCCACATGTTCTCCCGCAGCGGGGTGAATACGGTCTCCTCTCGCAGCAGCGGCAGGTTCGCCTTGCCCATGATCCGCAGATTGATCGACCACAGGCCGATCATCGTGAGGATGCCGGCGAGCAGACCGTCGATTCCGCCCTTGGTGTGGAGCAGACCCGTGATGAACCCGGCGATGAGACCCGCCCCGATCGCGGCGGCCGTGGCCAGGAACGGATTGACCCCGGCGATGATGAGCGAGGCCGCGGTGGCCCCGCCGGTGGTGAAGCTGCCGTCGACGGTGAGGTCGGGGAAGTTGAGGACCTTGAAGGTCAGATAGACCCCGAGCGCCATCGCGGCGTAGATGAGCCCGAGCTCCAATGCTCCGAACATGTGTTTCCGATCAGGTGGTGGTGTGGCGGTGTGCTCTCACGAAGCTCACTCGATGACGTTGTCGGCTTCGTCGATGATGTCCTGCGGGATCTCGACTCCCTGGGCCTCGGCGGCCTTCGGGTTGACGACGAGTTCGAGATCGGAGCTGGTCTCGACCGGCAGTTCGGCCGGCTTCTGTCCGTCCTGCAGGATCTTCAGAGCCATCTGACCGGTCTGCTCGCCGAGCTTCGTGTAGTCGATGCCGCGGGTGATCGCCGCGCCCTGTTCGACCTGTCCGGCTTCGGAACCGACCAGCAGGGCCTTGTTCTTCTCGGCTGCCTGGACCATCGTCGAGACCGCGGAGACGACGTTGTTGTCGGTGGGCACGTAGTAGGCGTCGACCTTGCCGAGGGAGTCCACGGCCTGCGCGAGCTCACCGGAGTTCGCGATGGTCGCTTCCTTGATCTCGACTCCGAGGTCTTTCGCGGCCTCCTTCGCCAGGTCGACCTGCACCTGCGAGTTGACCTCGCCGGAGCTGTAGACGATGCCGACGGTCTTGGCATCGGATTTGAGGTCCTTGACCAGTTGGAGCTGCTCGGCGACGGGGTTGAGGTCGGAGGTGCCGGTGACATTGCCGCCGGGTGAGTCGTTGGTGTCGACGAGACCGGCTTCTTGGGCATCGGTGACGGCGGTGAAGAGGACCGGGATGTTCGTGATCGCCTGGGCGGCGGCCTGGGCCGCGGGGGTGGCGACGGCGAGGACGAGGTCGAGGTCCTCGTTCGCGAAGTTCTGGGCGATGGAGGTGGCGTTGGCCTGCTCGCCCTGCGCGTTCTGCTCGTCCCATTCGACGTCGACTCCGGCATCGTCGAAGGCCTTCTTGAAGCCTGCGCTCGAGGCGTCGAGCGCGGGGTGCTGCACGAGTTGGGAGATGCCGATCTTGAAGGAGTCGCCCTCGCCGCCGTCACCGCTTCCGTCACCGCCTGAGCAGGCCGAGACCGCCAGGATCGATCCGACGGCCACGATTGCGGTGGTCACTGTCCTCAGACGCATGCTTCTCCCCTTTGAAAAATGTCGGTTCGCCTGTCGGGAACCGATGCAGACCCTGCCGGAGCAGGCATCACCGTTGATGCATCCACTCTATTGGTCGGCACTGACGCAGGTGCCCGGAGAGGGGTTTTGGGGACAATCGTGCCGCTATCGTTATGTCCTGCGACAAACGTCCCCTGACCTCGGTCGACAGCGATCCAAACGTCCCGTCTCGGACCGCGAGTTCGGGTCTCGATTCAGGCCTCGGGCTCAGGCCTCGATCGCGAGGTCCGAGCGTCCCAGGACATCGAGGATCCAGGCGAAGTCGAAGGCGGTGTCCTTCCACGCGTCATAGCGGCCCGAGGCTCCTCCGTGTCCGGCGACCATCTCGGTCTTGAGCAGCGCCTCGGCGCCGACCTCGCGCAGACGGGCCACCCACTTCGCGGGTTCGACGTAGAGGACCCGGGTGTCGTTGAGCGAGGTCACGGCCAGGATCTTCGGATGGTCCGCCTCGGCGACGTTCTCGTAGGGAGAGTAGGAGCGCATGTACTCGTAGACATGCTCGTCGTGGAGCGGGTCTCCCCACTCCTCCCATTCGATGACGGTCAACGGCAGCTCGGGCATGAGGATCGAGGTCAGGGCGTCGACGAAGGGCACATGGGCGCTGACTCCGGCGAAGAGTTCGGGGGCCATGTTGACCACGGCGCCCATGAGCAGACCGCCCGCGGATCCGCCGGTCGCCACGAGGCTCTCCGGAGCGGTCCACTCCTGATCGATGAGGTGGCGGGCGACGGCAATGTAGTCGGTGAAGGTGTTCTTCTTCGTCGTCGTCTTGCCCTGGTCGTACCAGTGGCGGCCCATCTCTCCCCCGCCGCGCACGTGGGCGATGGCGAAGACGACTCCGCGGTCGAGCAGGGACAGTCGCGAGACCGAGAAGTACGGGTCCATGCTCGCTTCGTAGGAGCCGTAGCCGTAGAGGACGAGCGGTGCCGGTCGTTCGGGTGCCGGATCGTTCGCCGAGGCGGAGTCGTCCCCGGTTGCCGCAGCCGCCCCTTCCCCCGCCGAGGTGGTGGCATCGTTCCCCGTCGGATCGGCAGCCCCCTCCCGCACCGAGGCGGTGCCGGAGGTCAGCGGAACGAGATCCTGGCGATAGACGAGGGAGACCGGAATCTGTGTCCCGTCCTCGGCAGTCGCCCAGAGCAGCGTCTCCCCGTAGGAGTCGAGGTCGACGGAGCCGAGCACGGGCTGGCGCTTCAGCACCGTGTCAGTGCCGTCTGCGACGCTGTGCTGATAGACCACGGACGGGGTGGACAGGGAGGTGAAGACGAGGCGAATGCTCGCCTGCGAGAACTCGGGATTGCCGGCCAGGCCGAGAGTGCCGGTCTCCCGCTCGAAGGGCAGCTCGCGCAGACCGCCGTAGGGCGAATCAGTGTGGCCGGGGCTCGCGGGACCGAAGTCCACGATGCCGACGCGGGCGAAGCCGCCGCGACGGTAACTGATGACGATGAAGTCCGCGAAGGCGTCGACATCCTCGATGCGCAGGCCCTCGACGTCCTCGAGCACCGGGCGTCCGACCGCCTTGGGGTCGGCGACCGTCTCGGGCTCGTCTGCGGAATCGGCGCTTTCGAGACGGAGGCCGGCGGGGTCGGTGACAGGGACGTCGATGATGTCGAAGTCGGCACGGTCGAGATTGTGGGTGATGAGGAACCTGTCCTCACCGGCGATGACGGCATGTTCGACGTTGTACTCGACTCCCTCGACGCGCGGCCAGATCTCCTGCGGTGCGGCCTCGAGGTCGTCGGCGTCGAGGCGCCAATAGCCGGTGGTCGTCTTCGAGCCGGTGACGACGAACATGTACTTCCCCGACCGGGAGAACCCGGAGCCGACGAAGAAGCGCTCATCGGGTTCGTGGAAGATGCATACGTCTTCGGCGCTGTCGGTGCCGACGACGTGGCGCCAGACCTTCTCGGGCCGCCAGGCATCGTCGACCGTCGTGTAGAAGACGTAGCGGCCGCTCGGATCGATCGAGGCGCCGGCGAAGGTGCCGTCGACAGCATCGGGCAGGTCCTCTCCTGTGCTCAGGTCGCGCAGGCCCAGGGTGTAGCGCTCGTCACCGGTGGTGTCGACGCCGAAGAGGAGGTACCGGCCGTCATCGGTCAGGGAGAAGCTGCCGAGTGAGAAGAACTCCTGCCCATCGGCCGCGACATTGGAGTCGAAGACCACCTCTTCGCCGGGCAGCTCCTCCTCGCCAACCTCGGGCGGCGTCCAGTCATCGGGTCCGGAGACAGGGACACGGACGCTGATGCCGTAGTCGAGTCCGGCCTTCGTGCGGGAGAAGTACCAGTAGCCTCCGCGCCGCGTCGGCACGGACATGTCGGTCTCCTTGATGCGGGTCTTGATCTCGGTGAAGATCGAATCGCGCAGGGATTCGAGGTGCGCTGTCTGCGCCTGGGTCCACTCGTTCTCGGCCTCGAGGTGGGCAATGACCTCGGGAGATTCCTTGTCGCGCAGCCATTCGTAGTCATCGACGAAGGTGTGCCCGTGATGGGTGCGTTCGACGGGGATCTTCTTGGCCACGGGTGCCTGCCCCGACTCGGGGGTCGCGGATTCGGGAGTGGACGTTCCGGAAGTTTCGCTCATGAACGTCAGCCTATCGGCTCGGGCGGCGGCTGCTCGGGAAGAGGTCTCCGTGCCCGATTCGGGGGCGATCCGGGCGAGAGGTCGTGCCGAACCAGCATCGATCACACCGTATTGAGCAGAATGCACTCAACGCGCTCAATGGGCAGAACGAGCAGAGTGAGCACAAGCGCGCCCCGCTTCTCGCCCACCTCTACGCTGAGTCACAGATCACAACTGCCTTCACAGGAGAAGACTGCCTTCAATGGAGAAGCCCGCGCTCACGCACCCACCCCCGCAAAGCCATCACCACAGCAATCATCGCGCCCTGAAGCCGTCCTGCTGTGCTAAGTTGACGCCTACTCAGGGAACTCTCAAACTCACTGACTGAAAGTCTGATCAATGTCGATCCACACTCCCTCTCCGTCCGAGGACTCCGGCGGAAAGACCTCACATCCTTCCCGGCGCATGTTCGGCCGAATCGCCTATGGTGCGATCGCCGTGGCCGCGATCGGAACGGCGACCACCTATTCGGTCAGGGCCGCCTCGGCGAAGGGCGATCTGTCCTCGAACCTCACCCTCATCGCTCCTGCGGGAGCCGGCGGCGGCTGGGACGGCTTCGCCCGCGAGGCCCAGCAGGCGATGCGCGTGACGCGCCTGGCCAACAACGCCCAGGTCGTCAACATCCCCGGCGCCGGCGGCACCATCGGCCTCGGCAAGTTCTCGACCATGCACGGTCAGGCCGACACCCTGCTGGCCACCGGCACCGCGATGACCGGCGGAATCGCTTTGAACAAGTCCCCGGTCGGCTTCGACAACACGACGCTGCTGGCCCGAGTGGCCGAGGACTACGACGTGCTCATCGCCTCCGCGGACTCCCCGTATGACACGATCGACGATGTCATCGACGCCTGGAAGAAGGATCCCAAGGGATTCGTGTGGACGGGCGGATCGGCCGGTTCGGTCGACCATCTCACGATCGCCCAGCTCGCCCTCCTCGGCGACATTCCAGCCTCTGACATCACCTACATTCCAAAGTCCGGCGGCGGCGAGGCGATCCAGACCCTGCTCTCGGGCACAACGGACTTCGCCTCCTGCGGGTTCAACGAGGTCTCCGACCAGGTCGAGGCCGGCCGTGTCAAGGCCATCGGCGTCGCCGCACCGGAGCGGGTCGCCGGTTTCGAGGATGTCCCCACCATGTCCGAACAGGGCTATGAGGTGACGCTGACGAACTGGCGCGGCTGGCTCGGGGCACCGGACATCACCGGCGAGGAGTCCGCGCAGCTGCTCGAGATCCTTCAGAAGACCCGTGACAGCGCGGAGTGGAAGGACGCCCTCGAGCGCAACAAATGGACCGATGTGTGGCTGACCGGTGAGGAATTCGCCGAGTTCATCAAGGAAGACACCTCTCGGGTCGAGAAGCTTCTCAAGGAGTTGGGACTGTGAGCGTACAGACGCAAGCGAACACACGAACCCGGACGGGCCACCTCGGCGCCGGGACCTGGTGGGAGGGCCGATCGGGACTGATCGTGCCCGTGATCATGGCCGCCTTCTCGACGTATCTGCTTGTCGGGATCCTCACGATGGAGGTCGCCGAGGACGCGGACCAGCCCGGTCCGCAGTTCTTCCCGATGCTCATCATGATCGTCGGCTACGCCATCACCGTGCTGCTGACGATCGCCTATATCCGCAATCCCGAACCCGTCGATGTCTCTGATGAGCTGCCCGCCGAGGCGGAGGAGGAGAAGGCGTTCTCGACGCCGGTGACCTCTGCGGTCTCGGCGTCCCGTATGGATCCTCACGAGGAGGACGAACCGAGCCGTGATCGTCAGGCCCTCGCCGAGGCGCGCGCCGCGGATTCCAAACACCGCACCCATTCGGACTTCGTGTCCCTGGCCTGGGGCGCCGGTGGTTTCGCGGCCTTCGCGCTGATCCTCGAGTTCGCCGGCTGGATCATCGCCGCGGCTCTCCTGTTCTGGTGCGTGGCGAGTTCCATGGGATCGAAGAAGCCTCTGTTCGATCTCACCGTGGCGCTGACGTTCTCGTCCCTGGTCTACATCGCCTTCGCGGTGATGCTGGGACTCAACCTGCCCTCGGGCATCCTGGGAGGTGGCTTCTGATATGGACGCAGTACTGTCCCTCTTCGAGGGCTTCACACACGCGCTGACCCCGATGAACCTGCTTTGGGTCGTCGTCGGCTGCTTCCTCGGCACCGCCGTCGGCGTGCTGCCGGGCCTCGGTTCGTCGATGGCGGTGGCTCTGCTGCTGCCGATGACCTTCGCGCTCGATCCGACCGGTGCGTTCATCATGTTCGCCGGCGTCTACTTCGGCGGCCTCTTCGGCGACTCCACGATGGCGATCCTCATGAACACCCCGGGTCAGGCCTCGGCCATCGCCTCGACCTTCGAGGGCCACAAGATGGCCAAGGCCGGTCGCGCCCCGCAGGCGCTGGCGACCGCGGCGATCGGGGCGTTCATCGGCGGGTTCGTCTCCTGCTTCCTCGTCGTCTTCGTCGCTCCGCTGCTCGCCGAACTCTCCACGAGCTTCGGTCCCGCCGAATACTTCGCCCTCGCACTCTTCGCCTTCGTCGCCACCTCCTCGGTGGTCGCCGATTCGGTGCTCAAGGGCCTCATGGCACTCGTGCTCGGCGTCGGGATCTCGGTCATCGGCATCGACTCGGTCTCGGGCACGGAGCGTTTCACCTTCGGCGTCCCGGAGCTTTTCGACGGCGTCTCGCTCGTCACCGTGACGGTGGGCATCCTGGCCCTGGGCGAGGTGTTCTTCATCGCCTCGCGGATCAGGCGCAAGGCCAACGACAACACGATCAACGCCTCGGGCCGGCCCTACCTGAGCCGCAAGGAATTCGGAGAGGCGCTGCCGGCCTGGCTGCGCGGCACCGCGATCGGACTTCCGTTCGGCGTGATCCCCGTCGGCGGTGCCGATGTGCCGACGTTCATGGCCTACGGCCTCGAGCGCAAGCTCGACTCCCGGCGCAAGGACCCGCAGTTCGGCAAGGGCGCGATTCGCGGTCTGGCCGGGCCCGAGGCGGCCGGATCCGCCACGACGGGCATCGCCATGGGTGCCCTGCTGGCTCTGGGTCTGCCGATCTCGGCGACCGCGGCGATCATGCTCGCGGCCTTCCGCCAATACGGTCTGCAGCCGGGCCCGCTGCTCTTCGACCGCTCCCCCGAGCTGGTCTGGGGTCTGCTGGCCAGCTTCTTCCTCGCGATGATCGTCCTGCTCATCATCAACCTGCCCTTCGCACCCCTGTGGGCGAAGCTGCTGAAGATCCCGGACCCCTACCTCTACGGCGGCATCGCGGTCTTCTGCGGGCTGGGCATCTACGCGACGTCCGCCTCGACGTTCGAGCTGCTCGTCCTGCTGGGAATCGGCATCATCAGCTTCGTGCTCAAGCGCTACGGTGTCCCCTTGGCTCCGCTGATGATCGGCATGGTTCTCGGGCCCCTGGCCGAGTCGAGCCTGCGCGATGCCCTGCTGGCCTCGGGCAACGATGCCTCGGTGCTCGTAACCTCACCGATCACGATCGTGCTCTACATCGTCCTCATCGGGGCGCTGGTCTACACCGGCGTCGGCCGGGTGCTGGCCCGTCGGAGGCAGGCCGCGGCGACCACCGCCAAGGTGGAGGAGCCGGTGAGCTGATCACCTGCTGACCTGTTGACCTGCACGAGGCCCCACCGACGATTCGCATCGTCGGTGGGGCCTCGTGCATCTGCCGCGCTCAGTACCGCAGGCGGTTCCGCCACCTCAGCCGAGGACGCTCCCCTGCGTCTTCACATCGTGGCCATCGGCCTCCTCGGTGGGTTTCGACTGCGAGCCCGGCAGGAGTCGTCCGGCGCCCTTGAGCCCGAAGGTCGTGAGCACGGCGGCGATGAGGACGAGGACGACGGCGGCACCGGCGGCCCACTGCACGCCGAGGTCGAAGGCCGAGACAGCCGCCTCGGCGATCCGATCACCGGTGGCCCCGCCCACCTCGGCGGCGTGTTCGAGGGCCGAGCCCAGGGTCTCGAATTCGGACCCGCCGGCAGTGTCGCCGATCGTCGAGGTCAGGGTGGACCCATAGACGAACGTCGAGAGGCCGCCGAGGACCGCGGTGCCCATCACCGAGCCGAACTCGTAGGCGGTCTCGGAGATCGCCGAGGCGGCACCGGCCTTGTTCGCCGGGACGGCACCGAGGATGAGGTCGTTGGTGATGACCTCGGCGGTGCCGAGCCCGATGCCGAGGATGAGGAAGGCCAGCAGCATTCCCGCCACCGAGTGCTCGGGGGTGAAGGCGACGATGCCCATGCCCGTCGCATTGAGCAAGAGTGCGCAGGGCACGACCACGCGCGGTTCGAACCGGGCGATGATCGGCACCGCGAGGTAGCCCGCCGCGATCGAGGTGATGAGTCCGGGGACGAGGACGAGCGCGGCTTCGATCGGGGAGAGCCCGAGGACGAGCTGGAGCAGCTGGGTGCCGAAGTAGAGGAATCCGGCCAGCCCCATGACGCTGAGCAGGTTCGAGGCCACCGCCGAGCTGAAGACTCGGTTCGTGAAGAGTCGCACGTCGAGCATCGGAGTCGGCATGGCCAGCTGCCGCGCGACGAAACCGGCACCCGAGGCGATGGCGACGGCCAGGCTCGCCCAGAACAGCAGGTCGACGCCGTCAGCCATGCCGTGCTTGATGGCGAAGACCAGCGGGGTGAGCATGAGCATCGACAGGGCGATCGAAAACGGGTCGATGCGACCGGGATTTGGGTCCCGTGATTCCGGCAGAAGCAACATGGCGGCCGGGAGGAAGAGCGCGATCAGCGGAAGGTTGATGAAGAAGATCGAGCTCCAGTGGAAGTGTTCGATGAGGAAGCCGCCGACGATGGGACCGAGTGCGGCACCGCCGGAGAACATGGCCGCCCAGGTGGCGATCGCGACCCGGCGGTCCTTCTCATGCAGGAAGATGTTGCGGATCAGGGACAGCGTCGACGGCATGAGCGTGGCCCCGAAGAACCCGAGCAGGGCACGGGCGATGATGAGCATCTCCGCCGAGCTGGAGAACGCGGCCAGCAGAGAGGCCAGACCGAATCCTGCCGCACCGATGATGAGGAGCTTGCGACGTCCGACACGGTCACCGATGCTGCCCATGGCCACGAGGAGACCGGCGAGCATGAGGGCGTAGATGTCGACGATCCACAGCAGCTGCGTGCCGGTCGGGTGGAGACCGGTGCTGATGGCCGGGATAGCGAACCCGAGCACGGTGTTGTCGATGGAGATGAGCAGAACGGGGATCATCAGCACCGCCAGGCCGGCCCATTCGCGCCGGCCGGCGCGCAGCTGTGGAGTCTGTGTAGTGGACATGACATTTACTGTACCGTCTAGACGGTACAGTTGAAAAGTCAGGCAACCCATCCGCTAGGCTCGGAGGCATGGCCCGCAACTCCTCCGAGACCAAAGACAAGCTGCTCGATGCCTTCGAGATCCTCCTCGATGAGCACGGCACCTCGGGCGCGACGCTCGATGCCGTCGCGGCGAAGGCGGGAGTGTCCAAGGGCGGACTGCTCTACCACTACGGGTCGAAGGCCGAACTCGTCAAGGGCAGCCTCAAGCGACTCGACCGCCTCGTCGCCGAGGACGTCGAGGATATGAAGGCCGCCGGGGAGCGCCTGCACCTCTACTACCTGGAGACCTCTGCCGAGGTGGGCACTCCCCTCGACCGCAGCCTCATCGCCGCGGGCTGCCTGGCCCTGGAGAACGAGGACGCGAAGGCGGCCCTGCGCAGGACCCGGGAAGCCTGGTTCAACACCCTCAACGACCACCTCGGCGATCCTGATTTGGCGATGACCATCCAGCTCATCGGCGACGGCATGTACTTCAATCAGAACTTCGGGCTCTCCCAAGCCGAGGCGCTCGCCCACGTCAAGAAGGTGCTCAGCCGCCTGGGGCTGTAGGGCGCGGAGCCGTGAGAGTGCGGGGCGGCGAGGGCTCGACCGCGCGAAGCTCCGGCAACCGGCGTGCTCCACCTCGAAGTCGCGGACGATTCGTGCGGGAGCGGACCTGAATTCTCGGCACGAATCGTCCGCAACTCCGAAGGTTCTCGCTCACCACTCGCGCGTAGAAAGCTGTGGACAGCGAAACGCCATCCACAGACGCTCTTCGTACTATTCTTTTACGTTCTGCAGTGATGCATTATGTCGTCTATGTTCAATGACGACAGATGGAAGATGTTGGACTTCCCGCAGCTGTTCCGGACCAAGGAGTACGTTTCGCGCGGAATCACCCGTCACGGCCTCTACCACTCGGATCGCTACAGACAGGTGCTCCCCGGAGTCAGGATGGACCTCGAGTGCTGCGATCGCCGCCCGGTCCCGGTGTGGGCTGACAACGACTGGCGGTGGGATGCTCAGCGGCTGCGCGCAGCGCTCCTCCTCTATCCCGGCGTCGTGGCCAGCCACGCCATGGCCGCGCGTCTCTATGGCTGGCCGCTTCCCTCCAATTGGCTGACGGATCAGCTTCACGTCTCGGTGAGGAATGCGAATTCTCGGATCAGACTTCGTCAGATCACTCTGCATCGAGCGAAGCAGATGTCGACTCGAGAATGGTTCGGTCTGCCGATCCTCTCCCCCGAAGACGTCTTCATCGGCCTCGGCGGCGACCTGCTCACCCGCGACCTCATCAAGCTCGGCGACGCCGCGGTCGGCAAGTGGCACGGATCCCCGCAGATCGGCCTCGATGACCTCAGAGCCTCCGTGCGTGATCGCCCGTTCGTCCGTGGGCGCAGACACCTCATCGAAGCACTCGACATGGTTCGCCTCACGGTCGACTCTCCTCCCGAGACCGACCTGCGCCTCTGGGCGATCGCGGTCGGGCTGCCCGAACCGGTCGTCCATCCCCAGATCTACAGTCGGATGCTCGGACGTGTGGTCGAACCCGATCTCGGCTACCCCGACGCGCTGCTCGCCCTCGAGTACGAAGGAGAACACCACCTGCGCTCGAAGCGGCAGTGGCAGAGCGACATCAATCGAGACGAAGCACTGCGTGCCGAAGGCTGGACCGTGCTCCGAGTGACGAGCAGCATCAACTACGCGCAGCTCGAGACGACCATTCGCCGTCATTTGGGGCTGGAGGCACCACGGCGACGCGCTTGAAGGTCCTCCGCGGATGGCGATGCGGCCGCTTCAAGCCCGGCGCCGGCAAGTTGCGTTCACTGCAAGCCCGGAACTCGCGAGTTATGGCCTCTGCGAGCCCTCACCCGGCGAGTTGCGGACGATCTGTGCTCGTTTTCGAGGCCCACTCCCGCACGAATCGTCCGCAACTCCCCTACAGTTCGCGCCTCACCCCAGGTGGTGGACCTCCTGAAGCCCGTACACCGGAGTCTCGATCCCCTCATACCGGGCCTTGAGTTGGAGGGCCAGGTAGAGCGAATAGTGCCGTGACTGGTGGAGGTTGCCGCCCATGAACCACAGGTTCTCCTGCTGGGTGGGCTTCCACATGTTGCGCTGCTCGCCCTCCCAAGGGCCCGGGTCCTTAGTTGTCTCCGAGCCGAGCCCCCAGCACTTGCCCACCTTGTCGGCGGTCTCCTGGTCGACGAGGTCGGCGACCCACCCGTTCATCGAGCCGTAGCCGGTGGCATAGACGACGAGGTCAGCCGGAAGTTCCGTCCCATCGCTGAGCACCACCGAGTCTTCCGTGAGATGGTCGACCTGCCCTTTGGCGAGCTTGACCTTGCCGTCGGCGACGAGCTCGGCCGAGCCGACGTCGATGTAATAGCCCGATCCGCGACGGAGGTACTTGAGGAACAGACCCGATTCGTCATCGCCGAAGTCGAGGTCGAAACCGGCTGCCTCCATCCGGGCGTAGAAGTCCTTGTCGCGCTCTTTGATCTGGTCATAGAGCGGGATCTGGAATTCGTGCATGATCCGGTACGGCAACGAGGCGAAGATCAGGTCGGCCTTCTCCGTCGTCACTCCGCCTTCCAGCGCGCGTTCGGAGTACAGGTCGCCCATCGCGATATCGACGAGTGAATCGCTCTTGACGATGTGTGTGCTCGAGCGCTGCACCATGGTGACGTCGGCGTCGTTCTCATACAGTGCCCCGCAGATGTCGAAGGCGGAGTTGTTGCTGCCGATGACGACGACCTTCTTGCCCGCATAGGCATCCGGTCCGGGGTGCTGGGAGGAGTGCTGCTGCTCCCCTTTGAACACGTCCGAACCCGGGAACGTCGGGATGTTCGGTTTGCCCGACATGCCTGTGGCCATGACGAGGTGAGTCGGGTTCAGCGTGATCGTCTCCCCCTCACGCTCGACCTCGACCGTCCACGTCTTCGTCGCCTCATCAAAGCTCGCCGAGGCGGCTGTGGTCGAGGACCAGTACGGGATCTCCATGATCTTCGTATAGGACTCCAGCCAGTCCGCAATCTTGTCCTTGGGAGCGAAGACCGGCCAATTGTCGGGGAACTTCAGGTACGGCAGGTGGTCGTACCAGACCGGATCGTGCAGGCACAGAGACTTGTAGCGGGAGCGCCATTGGTCACCGGGCCTGGCCCAGCGGTCGATGACGAGGGCCGGGACACCGAGCTGCCGGAGGCGAGCGCCGAGGGCGATTCCGCCCTGTCCCCCGCCGACGACGAGGATGTAGGGGTCGGCGGTCGTACCCCAGGCGGCGTCCTCCTCGGCGAGCTTGTCTGACCAGCTCTTCCTCTCAGGATCGACTCCGTGTTCGGCACCTTTGATCCGTCGGGTGCCGCGGGGCTCTTCGTGCCCGGTCAGCTCCTGGAGGGAGGTGAGCATGGTCCAGGCCTTCGTCCCGTCTTCGTCGATGAGGCGGACGAGTCCCTTGCCTCGACCCACCGAGGTGGTGAAGGTGAACCAGGCCTCGGTGACCCCGTCGGCGGTGGCCGCGGGTTCGGAGAGTTCGAAGTCCGAGGGCGAAACACGGTCGAGGTTCGCGCTCAGCAGGTCGCTCACCCCATCGGGGTTCTCCACCGTGTTGAGGTTCCAGGTGAAGGACACGAGGTCCCGCCAGTAGCTCGTCGTGGCGAACAGTCCTGCCGCGGCCGCGATGTCGCGGGCGGTCAGCGCCTCCTCGAAGGCGGTGAACCAGTCGGTGGCGATGTCATCGGCAGTGCGCTGGGGTCGATCGATTGTGGTGGTCATGTCACTCCTCTTCGTTGAGCTGGGTGCCACCAAGCTATGCCTGCTGCACG
This sequence comes from Brevibacterium sp. GP-SGM9, assembly GCF_047300845.1. Lineage (NCBI taxonomy): Bacteria > Bacillati > Actinomycetota > Actinomycetes > Micrococcales > Brevibacteriaceae > Brevibacterium > Brevibacterium sp. GP-SGM9. The sequence goes on from NZ_CP178563.1 coordinate 1,725,502, forward strand.
GGCGGGGAAAGGGTTGCATAGAGTTGCATGGGCACGGTTGACCGGAGTGCCTATACTCGAAACATGCCACAGCCGGACCTGGCGCATCTCGCCAGGGATCTGACACGCATTCACGATGCCGTGATCACCGGCGGTTCGCCGCCGGTGCAGCCTCGCGCGCTCGTTGCGCGCTCGTGGGATCGGATGCTGCGCCTGGGTCTCGACCCGTCCGGGGGCAATCGTCGGGTCGTGGCCGCCGAGGCGGATGTTGAGTCCCGCAGGCATCGTTCGAAGCTGCGCCTCATCGTCGATGAGCTCAAGTCCGTGCTCCTGCGCGCCCCGGATGCAGCCACGTTCATCCTCGTCGTCACCGATGCCGAAGGTGTGATCCTGTGGCGCGACGGGGCCAGCGGTGCCAGGCGTCAGGCCGATGGCCTGGGTTTCGTCGAGGGCGCTCACTGGTCGGAGTCCGTGGTCGGGACGAATGCGATCGGCACGGCCCTGGCCGAAGAGGCTCCGGTGCAGCTGTTCTCCGCCGAGCATTTCGAATCCGCCCAGCACCCTTGGTACTGCAGTGCGGTGCCGGTCCATGATCCCGGGGATGGTCGGCTGCTCGGCGTCGTCGACATCAGCGGTCCTGCGCTGACCCTGCATCCGACGGTGCAGTCGCTGGTCACCACCGCCGTCAAACTCGCCGAGGCGCGGCTGCTCATCATCCAGCAGGAGGCACTCAACGGCCTGCGGGATCGGATGTCGCCGATGTTGCGCGGCACACGCGGACCAGCGCTCGTCGTCGATGACGAGGGCTGGGTCGCCTACCAGCAGGGAGTCGGGGCGCGGGATCGCATCGAGGCTCCGCGGGAGGACAGGACGATCCTCATTCCGGGTGCCGGGCTCTGCTCTCCGGAGCGGGTGACAGGCGGCTGGCTGCTGCGGCCCTCACGCAATGCGGGCGATCGCACCGTGGCGGTGACGCTGCGCTGCTCCACGTCGCCCGCGACTCTCGAGATCGACTCGGACACTGGGCCTCTGACGATCCCGCTGACCCCACGTCGTGCGGAGATCCTCTCAGCGGTCACCTCGGCGGGGGACGCCGGGATCAGTGCCGCCGAACTCAGTCGCAGACTCTACGGCGATGCCGACCACCTGGTCACGGTCCGCGCCGAGGTCTCCCGCCTGCGCCGCTCGATCGGCGCCCTCCTCTCGACCCAGCCCTATCGCTGGGCCGATGGAGTGAGCGCGAGCCTGAGCTGATCAGCTGTCGTGCGGAACGATGACTGCCCGCCCGGACAGCTCACCTGCCTGCAGTTTCCTATACGCGTCGAGACCGTCCTCAAGACTGTAACGCTCGATTTCGGGAACGATCTGGCCGGCCCTGTACATGTCGACGACCTCGTGAAGGTCCTCGATGGTGCCCCAATAGGTGTTGGTCAGCGTCGATTCGTAGGGATTGGTGAAGAAGGACCACTCATAGGATCCGCCGCCGATTCCGACGACGGTGCACCGCCCCTTGAGGCCCATCGACTGTGCGGCCACTGCGATGGTCCCGCTCGCGCCGACGAAATCGAATGCCGCGTCGACGCCCTTACCGCCAGTGATGTCGCGGATACGTTCCGCCTGACCATCACCGCCAGCTACCGTGACGGCACCAGCATCAGCTGCTTTCGCCATCGCTTCGTCCTTCATATCCGTGGCGATGACCGTCGCCCCCGTGAGCGCGCGCAAGATCTGAACGGCGATCTGACCCAACCCGCCGAGACCGATGACCAATGCGAACTTGCCACCGCCATTGAGATTCGGCAGTGCCTGCTTGATCGCGTGATAGGGCGTCAGGCCGGCATCTGACAGCGGTGCGGCCGCAACCGGATCTGCATCGCCGAGTGAAACAAGGTTGCGCGCGGGAACAGTGACGTACTCGGCCATGCCGCCATCACGGCCGAGGCCGATGGCCAAGTAGGGATTTGTCGCGGCGTTCACGCAGTAGGTGTCCTGCCCGCGTGAGCACGCGCGGCACTTTCCACAGCCGATGGGCCCGTAGGCAAGATAGGCATCGCCCTTGGTGAACCCGGTGACGCCCTCGCCCAGTTCTTCGACCCAACCGGAGTTCTCGTGGCCGAGGATGAATGGAGGCGGGACTGCTCCGGGACCGCCCTTCTCAAATTCGTTGTAGACGGCTACGTCCGAGTGGCACGCACCTGCACCCGCGACCTTGAGCAGAACTTCGCCCGGACCCGGTTTGGGCTTGTCGACATCCTTAAGGACGGGGAAGGTCTTGTAGTCTTCGAAGACTATCGCTCGCATGAAATGATCTCCTCTCATGGGCTTCGTGGCGCGAATCCGTGCCACAGGCCTCACCATACTCAGGTGCGATCAATAAATGCTGACCTATGTGTCAGAGGCTGCCCTGTTCTGCTTGCGCTCCCCGATACGTCCCGAAGCTCCACAGCACGCCTTCGGGATCCTGAACGCTGAAGTCCTTCGAACCGTAGTCCTGTTCGGTCAGGCCCATGATTTCGGTCGCCCCGGCAGCGATGGCCCGGTGGTAGAGGGCTTCGACGTCATCGGCGGCGATGTAGACGGAGCCGGTCGCCACACCGGTCTTCGTCATCACTCCACCGTCATCGCGGGCGGAGCCGAGCATCACTCCCCCACCACCGGGCCAGGAGAGTTCGGCATGGTCGACGCGGTTCGGGTCATCGGCGTTCGTGTATTCGGCGGAGACTTCGAACCCGAACGCCTCCTGCAGGAACGTGATCGCCGCCTTCGCATCGCGGTAGCGGAATGTGGGCCAGATGTTGGCAGCTCCAGTTGTCTTCGACATGAGTCTTCCCTTCTCTCGTCTGACTTTGCTTACTCCACTGTGGTGGCAACGACTGCTGGAAGTCTTGGACGAATGGGAACTGGAGCTCAGGAGCGAATGAAGATCCGCTCGATAGGTCCAGCAGCCTCAGGTGGTGACTTCCTCACGACCGGATCGTCGTTCAGCCATCGGACCGGACTGGTGCCCGACAGCGCCCTGAACTCGCGATTGAGATGCGCCTGGTCGGTGTAGCCGCAGGCAGCGGAGATCTCAGCCAGCGACAGCCTCCGGGCTGCAACCATTCGCCTGGCCCGGTCGAACCTGATCACTCGCGCCGCTTCCTTGGGACCGATGCCGAACTCGGCCGTGAACTGGCCGTTGAGGTGGCGCCTGCTCCACCCCACCTGCTCGGCGATGCCGGCCACAGGAACACCGCCGCAATTCCTCACGATCTGCCTCCACGACTCGATCAGCTCCGCCCGAGGCTCAACAGGGCTGAGCCTGGACGCGGATCGGCGCTCCACCTCGGCGAGGGCCCGGAGAAGAACCTCATCAATGGCGTCGAACCGGGCGGCCCATGTCGGTTCGGCATTCACCCGTTCATACAGCTCGGAAGCGATCGGCCGGGAGACCTCCTCGAGGTCGTAGGTGCGGTGAGCGAAGTCGCCGGCCGGGATGCCGAAGATCGCCCGCGTCGCGAACGGTCCGAAGTTGATCTGGATTCCGGCCATCGATCCGGCATGACGGATCAGCGTCGAGCGCAGGTGCAAGCCCGCCAGGAGCACGTCGAAGGACTCGGTGGAATCGCTGGCCTCAATGTATTGGTGCAGCGATTCGCCGATCGAGAGGATGAAGGTCAGCGAACCCGAGGGCAGTCCCAGATGCGTCCCCGCGGGGACGCCAGAGATGTCGTAGCCGACGTAGTCCCCGACGAACTCGCGCAGGCGCGGATGTGGATGGCGGGTGAGGTTATCGGCATCCGGCGCGGACATGCCAGCAGTCTATTCCTTGTGCCCGGACCTCCGACCGTCGATTTTCAGCAGACTTCTCTCTGCATCGATGACATATGCAGGTAATCACCTGCATATTGAAGAGGTGACAAACGACGGCGATCTCGATTCCGTGTTCAAGGCGCTGGCCGACCCGACTCGGCGCGGCATCCTCGACGCACTGAGACTCGAGAACGGACAGTCGCTGCGCGAACTCTGCGAAGGCGCTTCGATGGCCCGACAGTCGTTGACACAGCACCTCGATCTCCTAGTCGAGGCCAACCTCGTCGTCGTCACCCGCAGGGGCAGAGAACGGCGGCACTATCTCAATCCGCATCCGATCCACGAAATGCACCAGCGGTGGACCCGCGAGTTCGAGCACAAGCACTTCGACGTCATCGACGCCGTCAAACACAACGCTGAGGAGTCAGCCATGAACACCGACAACGATTTTCCCGACTATGTCTACGTCACCTATATCCACGCCACCGCGCAACAGGTCTGGGATGCCCTGACCGACCACGAGATCACCGCCTGTACTGGAACGATGTCGCCGTCGTCTCCGACTGGAAAGTCGGCTCCTCGTGGGCGCACCACGCGGGCGGGCCCGATGGTGACTTTGACACGTGGGGGAAGGTCCTCGAAACAGACCCGCCGAACAAACTCGTCTTCACCTTCCAATCAGCCGAGCAGAGCCTTGACCAAGAAAGGTCGATCGCCTCATATCTCATCGAGGAGTCCGGTGAGGTCGTGAAGTTGACGGTGACGCACACGAACTTCGCGGATTCCGGTCTGCGCACCGGGATCGCGAAAGGCTGGCCCGCGGTTCTCGCTGGCCTCAAGTCTTACCTGGAGACCGGTCAGGCACTGCCCGCCGAAAGCTGGGACATGGCGGTCGGCTGAGCTGACCTCATTCCGGCAGCACGGACTCGAGCAGCCCTGGGAAGCGGGCGTCAATGTCTTCTCGACGCAAGGTCAGGCGCCGGTTCCGGCCATGGAGTTCACTGACGATGACGCCTGCTTCGCGCAGCACCTTGACCTGATGCGAGCGGGTCGACTTGGGCACTTCCGGCCCGAGCGCCGAACAGTCGACCATGTCCAGCGGCCCTGCCTGCAGCTGTCGGACAAGAGCGAGTCTCGCCTCGTCGCTGAGCGCGAAGAGGACAGCTGTGAGCTCGATGTCCTCGCGTCCCGGGTGCGGGAGACTTTCGTTGGCAACCATAGTTCGATAATAGTTGAACCGTCTGAGCGGCTGATATACGATCCGACAATGGTTCCAAAACTTTCGAACACTACGGTGGAGGACTCCCTCACCACCGAACCTGCGCCCGCCCTGACCTGGTGGTCGCGCGAGCGGTGGCGTCTGCGGCTCGCCCTCATCGCCACGACCGCGATGATGGCTGGAGCGAGCGCTCCCTCGCCGTTCTATCCGGTGATTCAGAAGACCTTCGGCTTCGCCCCGGTGATGATCACCGTCGTGTTCGCCGCCTACGCCGTTGCTCTTCTCGCTGCACTGCTCACCGCCGGGGCGCTGTCCGATCATGTGGGACGGCGCCCGATGATCTCGGCCGCGTTTGCTGTGCTCGCCGTGAGCATGGTGCTGTTCTGGCATGCCGACAGCGCAACGGCGCTCATCCTCTCCCGCGTAGTTCAGGGGATCGCCAGCGGAATTCTGCTCTCCACCCTGTCCGCCACCGTCGTCGATCTCGAACCAACCGACAAACCCGGATCAGCCTCGGCATGGAATTCGATCTCCGCCATGGCCGGCTTGGCGATCGGAGGTCTCATCGCCTCGCTCACACTCTTCGCCCTCACCGAGGCCGCAGGCGCGAGCGTAGTCTTCGGCACACTGACCGGCGTCTACATACTCCTGGGCGTCCTCATCTGGGTGATCCCGGAAACGTCAGCACGTCGCCGCGGGGCTTGGCTCTCGCTCCTCCCCCGCGCTTCCCTGCCGCGCGAGATCCGCCGAGTCTTCGTCTATTCGACTCCGGCGTTCATCGCCGGCTGGGCGACCGGCGGACTCTATCTGTCCCTGGGCGCGAACATCGTCGCCACCCAGTTCCATACCAGCTCACACCTGGTCAGCGGACTGGTTGTCACCGCCCTGGCCGGGTCGGGGGCGGTCGCCGGTTTCGTCCTCCGCAAGCGCTCCGCACGCACGACCACACTCTTCGGCGCTATCGCCCTTGCCTGCGGCAGTGCCCTGACCCTCATCGCGCTCACCCTCGTGTCGCCGGAGCTGTACTATCTCGCGGTGGTCATCACCGGCACCGGTTTCGGCACCACTTTCCCAGGGGCCCTGCAGTCAGTATTGTCCATGGTCAGACCCGGCACCAACGCCGAGGTGATGGCTGCAGTCTTCGTCGTCTGCTACTTGTCGTTCGGCATCCCGGTCGTCATCGCCGGAATCCTCGTCCCCCTCATCGGCCTCTTCGCCGCGGCCTGTTGGTACGGCGCGTTCGTCGTCGTGCTCGCCGCGGGTGCTACGGTGCTGCGAGCCCTCGGCGCCCGCGGCTGAATCCGACCATGCGAAAGGGCGCTGCGAGCAATCCTGCCCGCAGCGCCCACTTCAATAACTCAGACCAACATCAGTCCAGCAGATCGTGCCTGACGATCGACTGCTCACGGTCCGGGCCGACGCCGATGACCGACATCCGGCAGCCGGAGATCTCTTCGAGGGCGAGCACGTACTTCTGCGCGTTGACCGGCAGATCCTCAAAGGTCCGCGCCCCGGTGATGTCCTCGCTCCAGCCGTCGAAGTACTCGAAGATCGGCTTGGCGTGGTGGAACTCGGTCTGGGACACCGGCATCTCGTCCTCGCGCTGCCCGTCGACCTCATAGGCCACGCAGACCGGGATCCGCTCAATGCCGGTGAGCACGTCGAGCTTGGTCAGCACATAGTCGGTGAAGCCGTTGGTCCGTGCGGCATAGCGGGCGATGACCGCGTCATACCAGCCGCAGCGACGGGGACGTCCGGTGTTGACACCGAATTCGCCGCCGGCCTTCTGGAGGTACTCCCCCATCTCATCGAAGAGTTCGGTCGGGAACGGTCCGGCACCCACTCGGGTCGTGTACGCCTTGACGATGCCGACGACGCGGTTGATCCGAGTCGGTCCGATTCCCGAACCCACGCAGGATCCGCCGGCAGTCGGGTTCGAGGAGGTGACGAAGGGATAGGTGCCGTGGTCGACGTCGAGCATCGTCGCCTGCCCGCCCTCCATGACGATGACCTCGTCACGATCGAGGGCATCGTTGAGCATGAGCTCGGTCTCGGCAACATAGGGGCGCAGCCGTTCGACGAAGGGCTCGAAGTACTCGACGATCTCCTCGACGCTGACCGCGCGACGATTGTAGACCTTGACCAGCAGTTCGTTCTTCTGACGCAGCGACCCCTCGATCTTCTGCCGCAGGATCGACTCGTCGAAGACGTCCTGGACCCGGATGCCTAGACGCCCGATCTTGTCCATGTAGGCCGGTCCGATGCCGCGTCCGGTGGTGCCGATGGCGCGCTTGCCCAAGAACCGCTCGGTCACCTTGTCCAAGGTCTGGTGGTAGGGCGCGACGAGGTGGGCGTTGGCCGAGATCCGCAGCTTCGAGGTGTCGGCGCCGCGAGATTCGAGCGCGTCGATCTCTTCGAAGAGCGCCTCGAGGTTGACGACGACGCCGTTGCCGATGACCGGAGTGACGTTCGGGGACAGGATGCCGGCTGGAAGGAGTTTGAGCTCGTACTTCTCACCGCCGACGACGACCGTGTGCCCTGCGTTGTTCCCGCCATTGGGCTTGACCACGTAGTCGACGCTGGTTCCGAGGATGTCGGTCGTCTTCCCTTTACCTTCGTCGCCCCATTGAGCGCCGACGACAACGATTGCTGGCATGAGAGTACTTCACCTCAAAGTGAGAGAGGGGGTGTCTTTACCCGGTCAGTCTACTGGCTCACACGGACACGACGGCGGGCGGGAGGCCGAATTCCCTCCCGCCCGACACAGTGCCCGATCGAAGCGCGCGTTCCCGACTGAATCACCAGCCGAGCGCACCCCGCATCACTCCATGCTCATGCCCTTGGCCGGGGCGATCCGGGACATCGCCCGGGCCGGGATCGCCGAGGCGAGCAGGGCGGCCACGAGTGCGGCGAGCGCGATGAGCCCGATCTGGATCGGCGGAACCGAGAGCACCGGGTCTGCCGACTCCGGGGTGATCGACGCCGTTCCCACCCAGCCGAAGAAGGTGCCCACTCCGGCTCCGAAGACGAGGGCGATGACCGTCATCAGCAGGGACTCGATCGTGATCATCCGCGACATCGCCCGGCGTGTGAAGCCCAAGGCCCGCAGCAGGGCCCCTTCCCTGCGCCGGTCGATGACCGAAAGGGTCAGCGTATTGCTGACACCGATCACGGCGATGATCACGGCGGCGGCCAGCAGGCCGAGCACCACGGTCAGCGCCACCTGGAACGTCGAGGCGAACTGGGCGCGCAGCTGCGCCGGCGCCGCATCCGCACTCGCACCGACCCCGTCGAGCTCCGAGCTCAGGGCCTCGATCTGCGAGGTCGAGGCGTCATCGGAGATCTTCACCCAGGTCTGCTCCCCCAGGTCATCCCCTGCGGCCTCGTCGATGCGCTGTGCATCGGCTCCGCTGACCAGCGCCGTCCCCGCGGGGACGTCATAGGATCCGCTGATCTTGAGCTGCAGAGTCGTTCCGCCCACGTCGATGCTCGCGGTTTTGCCGTCGAGTTCGTCGGACGCTCCGTCCACTCCCAGCGCGCTCGGGTCGAGGAGCACGGTCCCCTCGGCCACGTCGTAGCCGTCGCTGCGCAGGACCGGGGAGTCCTCGGCTCCCGCAGCACTCGTGAGACTCAGGTCCCCGGAGGCCTCGCTTCCGTCCACCCGCACCGAGGCGGCCGCGGCGTCCACATCCACCCGGTCCTCGACGATGGGTGAGTCATCAAGCACGGAACTCACATCCCCACTGTTCCCAGATTCGGTACCTGCGCCGCTTGCTCCGCCGGCGACCACCAGGTCGACGGGGGTGTCCTCGGCGGTGGCGAGTTCGAGAGTGCGCTGCAGGCTCGCCGAGCCGACGACGACCGCGGTGACGAGGGTGACGCCGATGAGCAGGGCACCCGTCGTCGAGGCCGTGCGTCCCCCGGCCGAACTGGCAGAACGACCGGCCAGCTTCACCGTGGTCGAGCGTCCGGTGACCAGGGAGACGAGCCGGGCGAGCAGCGCCACCAAGGGCGGAACGAACGCGCGGGCTCCGATGAGCAGGGCCACGAAGAGACCGAAGCAGCCGAGGATGCCGAAGACCACGGACTGACTCGACACCCCGAGCAGACACAGCCCGATCCCGATGGCCCCGAGGACCACAGCGATCGTCATCCGCACCCAGCGCACGCGAGGTGCCGCAGCGGGAACGTCGACTGGTCGCAGCGCCTCGATGGGCGAGACCCGGGAGGCACGGATCGCGGGGATGAGACCGGCGACGACGGTGACGACGATGCCGACCGCCGGGCCCACGATCAGAGCCGCCGGAGACAGGGACATCTGCGCGAACTCGGGCATCCAGAACGCCCGCGCCGCGGCGGCGAGTCCCCAGCCGAGGAGGAGGCCGAGGCCCACACCGATGGCGGATCCGGCCACGCCGAGTCCGAGGCTCTCGAGCACCGAGGCTCCGCGCACCTGAGTCCGTGATGCTCCGACCGCACGGAACAGGGCGAGGATTCTGGTGCGGGATGCGACGAGCACATTGAAGGTGTTCGAGATGACGAGGGCAGCGACTCCTGCGGCCAGCAGGCCGAAGGCGATGCCGACGGTCGAGAGCATGTCGGAGGCTCCGGACAGCTGCTTGAGCTGATCGGCGACGACCTGGTCGACGGTTCTGACCGTCACCGCCCCCGCGGAATCCGAGATTTCGAGTGCGTCATCGACCGCCTCGGCGAGGTGGGCACGGTCGGTCCCATCGGCGGCGACGATGCGGATCGCCTCGGGCGTGAGTTCGGTCGGCGCCTTAGCCAGCCCCGACTCGGTGAGGTAGAGGGTCAGCCCGGAGGACGAGGAGCCGGGCATGATGCCCGAGACCGTGAACGTGGGCCCGTCTGCGCCCGGGTCGCCTGGGCCGGTGAATTCGGCGAGGCTGACCTCGTCACCGACGTCGACCCCGAGGGTCTGGGCATCGGCTTCGCGGAGCATGAGCTCATCGCCGCCCTGCGGGGGTGCACCGGACTCGGTCTCGTCCTGCCCCTGGGGGACGGAGCTCACGGAGGCGGACACGGACGTCGACCCGGCGGTCAGGGATACGAAACCGGACTGGATCAGTTGGGCGCTCTCGACGCCGTCGACCTCGGCGGCCGTGTCTCGCATGGATTCGGTCAGGCCGGCAGTCTCGTCGTCCGTGCCTGAGGCGGCCGCGACGGAGTCGGTGGGTTCTTCGGCGGTGACGGCGACATCGGCGCCGGCCCATTCGGCGCGGACCTGATTGCGCAGGGTGTCGCCGAAGGCCTGTGAGAAGAGGAGGGCCGCGACGATGAAGGCCACGGACACGGCGATCGCGATCATCGCCGCGCTCAGTCGCCCCGAGGCGCTGCGCAGGTTCGACCAGGCGATGCGGTTCATCGGGCACCCCCTGCGGAGGTCAGGCGCATGAGCGAGGAGGCGACGGTCTCGGGGTCCGGGTGGGCGAGCTCCCCGGCCAGACGTCCGTCGGCGAGGAGCACGACCCGGTCGGCCCGGGCGGCCGCACGGGGATCGTGGGTGACCATGACGACGGTCTGGCCGAGTTCGTCGACCGAGGAGCGGAGGATGCCCAGCACTTCCTCGCCGGAGTTCGAATCGAGGTTGCCGGTGGGCTCATCGGCGACGAGCACGTCGGGTTGGGAGACGAGTGCCCGGGCGACGGCGACCCTCTGCTGCTGCCCGCCGGAGAGTTCGTGGGGGCGGTGGCGGAGTCGGTCGCGCAGACCCAGCAGGTCGACCATGCGCTCGAAGACGCGGCGGTCGGGTTTCTTCCCCGACAGCTGCGAGGGCAGCAGGATGTTCTCCTCGGCGTTCATCGCGGGCACGAGGTTGAACGACTGGAAGACGAATCCGATCCGGTCGCGGCGCAGCGCGGTGAGCTTGCGATCGTTGAGCCGAGAGATCGCCGTCTGCCCGATGAAGACCTCCCCCGAGTCCGGGGTGTCGAGGCCGGCGAGCATGTTGAGCAACGTCGATTTGCCCGATCCGGAGGGCCCCATGATCGCGGTGAAGCGTTCGGCTTCGATGTCGAGGCTGAGATCGTCGAGCGGCCTGACCATCGCATCGCCGTCGCCGTAGGTCTTGCGCAGTCCGATGGCTTGGATGGCCAGCCTCGGCGCCGGAGCGGAGTCCGGGGAGGGGGCGAAGGTCGGGTACGGGTGGGGGTCGGTGTGCGTCGCTGATGAGTTCATGACTCCAGCTTCGTCGCCGACCCCACCCGACCACATCGGACCTCAGGATGGTCTTCACCGGTCCCGCCGAGGTGGTCGTGGCCCGGCTGTCATACCTGAGGATGATGGGCGTCCGTCCCGGTGAGGAGCTCAGCGTCCGGGTTCGACGAGTCCGGCTTCGTAGGCGAGGACGACGGCCTGCACGCGGTCGCGGGCCTCGAGCTTCATGAGGATGCGTCCGACGTGGGTCTTCACGGTCGGTTGGGCGAGGTAGAGCCGCTCGCCGATCTCGGTGTTGCTCAGACCTGTGGCGATGAGGACGAGGACTTCCCGTTCCCGCGGGGTCAGGGACTCGAGCCTGCGGGCATCGGCATCATCGAGTCGGCTGGGTGTGGGCTCACTGACCTGGGATGATGTCGCCGAGGCGCGGTCTGGCCCGGGACCGTCCCCGACGCCGAGGCGGGGCAGGAGCTGGTTGTCGAGCAGCCGTCGGGTGGTGGTGGGGGCGATGACCGCTCCGCCGTCGACGACGGTGCGGATCGAGTCGAGGAGCACCTCGGGCAGGGTGTCCTTGAGGAGAAAGCCGGAGGCACCGGCCCGCAGTGCCCGCAGGGCGTATTCGTCATCGTCGAAGGTGGTCAGCACGATGATCTTCGGGGTCCGGATCTGTCCCTCGTCGGCGAGGGCTAGGATCTCCTCGGTGGCGGCGATACCGTCGATGCGGGGCATGCGGACGTCCATGAGCACGACGTCCGGCAGCTCCTGTCGGACGATGTCGAGGCCTGCGGCGCCGTCGCTCGCCTGTCCGACGACGCTGAGATCGGCCTGGGAGTCGATGACCATGGCGAAGCCCGCCCGCACGAGAGCCTGATCGTCGACGAGCACGACGCGCAGAAGCCCGGAGACCGGACCCTCAGTCTTCGCATCCGTGCTCATCGGCTGGTCTCCTCGGTCGCGGTGGTTCGGGCCTGCTCGGGCTCAGGTGCGTCGAGCTCGGCGGTCGCGGGGGCCGATTCCAGCGCTGCCGACGAGGCGGTCACCTCGGCGCGGGACAGCGGCAGCCTGGCCTCGACGAGGAATCCCGTCATCGATCCGAAGGCGCTGCCGGGAACCGCACCGGAGGAGAATCCGGGCTTGCCGGTGCCGCGACGGCCCGCACCGCTGGGCCCATCGGACCCGTCGCTGATGCCCGTCGAGCGAATCGGCCGGGCGGTGAGCGTACCGCCGTAGAGTGCGGCGCGTTCCTGCATGCCGAGGATGCCGTGTCCGCGGCCGCGCGTGACATCGTCACCGTCCGCGACGGTGTCCGCACCCGTGCCAACCGCAGCACGACCGGCGCCGGAACCAGTTGCACGGCCGGTGCCGAAACCAGCCGAAAGCCCGGTGCCGTTGTCGCTGATCCTGGTCACGAGCTCCTGGCCGTCGATCTGCAGCTCGACATGCGCCCGGGCACCGCCTCCGGCGTGTTTGAGGACATTGGTCAGCGCCTCCTGAACGATGCGGTAGACGGCGAGCGAAGCACCATCGGGCAGTCGCCCCCGATCGAAGCCTCCGACGCCGGCCACCGAGACCGGCAGCCCCGCAGAGCGCACATCGGCGATGAGCGAGTCGATATCGGCGATACCCGGCAGCGGTGCGGAGGGCCGGTCCTCCTCGCCCTCGGCGCGGAGGAACCCGAGCAGCGACCTTGTCTGCGCCAGCGCATCACGCCCGGTGTGGGCGATGGTCTCGAGCACACCCGCCGCGGCCGCCGGATCGGTCTTCGCGGCGTAGCGTCCGCCGTCAGCCTGGGCGATGACGACGGAGAGCGAATGGGCGATGACATCGTGCATCTCGCGGGCGATGCGCATGCGCTCGGCGTCGGCGGCCAGTCGCGTCTCGGATTCGCGCTCTCGTTCGAGCAGGCGGTTGCGCTCCCAGACTCCTTCGATCTCACGCCGGCGACGGTACCCGGCACCGCCCCACAGCCAGGCTATGAGGACGATCGCCGCACACAGTGCCACGACAGTGGCCAGCAGCGCGTACTCCCCGGCTTCGAGGGGCCGCGGGTTCGGCCCGATCGTTGCCTGCAGAGAGATGAGATAGAGCCATCCGCCGAGGAACAATGCCCCGAGCAGACCGAGACCGAGAACGATCCGACCGTGGTTGCGAGTCCCCCACGCGGTCGTCGAATACACGGTGAGCGGCACGGCGATGATTCCCAGGGTCGGCCCGATCATCGTGACCACCGCGAGCAGGCAGCCGAGCGCGATGAGCGAGGAGCTCAGCAGCGGCCGGGTGCGCCGCAGGGCCAAGGGAACTGTCTGGAGCAGGGCGATGGCGATCTGGATGGGCTCGGGCACGAGTGCGAGTTCGCTTCTCTCGGCCTGAGCGGTCGCGGTGAGGACGGCGAAGAAAGTGACCGGCAGGGCCCACAGCAGGGAGTCGAGGATCCAGGGTCGGGCGGCGAGGAAGCGACGGGCCCGGTCGATTCGGTCGGGTGCCCACTGCTGAGGTGCGGGCAGGCCGGCTGTGTTCCCGGACTCTCGATTGCTCATGGAGAACATGGTAGTTCGGAGCCGAAAAGGCACGCATCATCCCCAGGGATGACTGCTGTGGCACAATGGCAGTGACGCGGATGCGTCAAGGCGGTGGGGCTCGCCGTACCCAACCTCGGTTCTCCGACAACAGTCCCTACCTCGGCCGGCCGAAGTATGCCCGAAAGGTAGGAGACCCATGGACCACTCCCCCACTCTGGCCGAGGGAGGCCAGGAGTGAACCGGCCGAGCCATCTGCGCCTCTCCTACCTCGGTCTCGCATTGCTGGGAGGAACCTTCGGCACCGCCGCCCGCGAGGCGCTGACCTTGATCGTCCCGCCGATCAGTGGAATCCCGGTGGCGATCTTCGCGATCAACATCCTCGGCGCCTTCTGCCTCGGACTGCTCCTCGACGCCCTCGCCCGGCGCGGTCCCGACGAAGGCCTGAGACGGACGGCGCGGATCCTGCTCGGCACCGGGTTCATGGGCGGATTCACCACCTACAGTGCACTCGCCGTCGACACGGCGGCCCTCCTCGGTGAGGGTGCCGTGGGCACCGGGCTGGGATACGGGCTGCTCACCGTGCTCATCGGCGCGGCCGCCACCTGGGCGGGGATCGCGGTGGCCACGCTGACGCATCGCAGCGGCTCCGCCGTGCCGCCGCAGAGGGATGCGGACCTCGCCGAGTCCGATACCCGGAGCGGAGGTGCCAGGTGACTCCGCTGATCTTCATCGGACTCGCCGTGGCCGGCGGATTCGGGGCCGCTGCGCGGATGCTCCTCGACGGGCTCATCAAGTCCCGGATCGCGGGACCGACCCCGTGGGGGACGATCATCATCAACGTCTCTGGTTCGCTCGTACTCGGATTCCTCACCGGGCTCGCCGCGGGACAGATTCTGCCGCAGGCCTGGCTTCTCGTCGTCGGCACCGGATTCCTCGGCGGCTATACGACGTTCTCAACCGCCAGCGTCGAAACGGTGCGTCTGCTCCAGGAGCGCAAGTGGCTCATCGGCCTCGGCAATGGGCTGGGGACCCTCGTCATCGCGACCGGCGCGGCGGGGCTGGGACTGTGGATCGCCGGACTCGTCTGACCCCGAGGCCGGGCCTCGCCCTGAGCCTCACCCCAAGCCTCACCCAAGTCGGTGGGCCCACCCAGGACCGGAGGCTCAGCGCCGGCGGCGGTTCTTCCGGGCGGCCTTCTCGATGTTCTTCGCCATCGCGGGGAAGATGAGGCGGTGGAAGGGTGAGACGAAGGCCCAGTAGAGTCGGCCGCGAATGCCGCGGGGGATGAAGATCGCCCGCTGGCGGTAGTCGACGCCGTCCGCGGTCTCGTCGATGGTGAATTCGAGCCAGGCTTCCCCGGAGACCTTCATCTCCGCGTGGAGAAGCAGCTGGGAGTGCGGCTCGACGATCTCGGCCCGCCACCAGTCGACGGGGTCTCCGACGCGCAGAGACTCAGGCAGTCTGCGGCCGCGGTTGAGTCCGGCTCCGCCGACGACCTTGTCCCAGACTCCACGGACCTTCCAGGCGATCGGCAGAGAGTACCAGCCGTTGTCCCCACCGATGCCGACGATCACCTGCCACAGGTCCTCGGCAGCGATGCCGGTGAAACGGTATCGCCTGTCGTCGCTGAACACACGGCGACCGGCCCAATGCGGATCGTTCGGCAGAGGCTTGGCGGACTGCGCCAACAGACCCGAGTCGGCATCCCAGTTCGTGTCGACGGCGCCTTCGGTCTCTCGCTGCAGTGCCAGGCGCACGGACTGCTCATAGGTGAGCAGACCGGTCTCGGGCACGGAGATGATCGCGTCGACCTCGGCATCGTCGGTGACGGCGTCCTCCTGCAGGGACTGCACGAGCGGCAGGGTCAGCGAGAATGGCAGCGGGGTGACGAGTCCGACCCAGATGCCCGAGAGCGTGGGGGCCGGCAGGGGCACGGCGATGACGTGGCGGGGTTTGAGCCCGGCGATTCGTGCGAAGGCCCGCATCACCTCGGCGTAGGTGAGGACGTCGCGCGAACCGATGTCGAAGGTGCCGTTGACGTGGTCCTCGACGTCGACGGCGGAGAGCAGATAGTAGAGCACATCGCGGACCGAGAGCGGTTCGACCCGGTTCGACACCCAGTTCGGGGCAGGCATCCACCTCAGGGTCGTGGCCAGGTGTCGGATCATCTCGAATGAAGCCGATCCCGATCCGATGATGATGCCGGCTTGGAAGATGATGGCCTCGACCGTCGAGTCGAGGAAGATCCGGCCGACCGCTGCTCGTGAGCGCATGTGCTTCGACAGGGAGTCCTTGTCCGGGTGGAGCCCGCCGAGGTAGATGATGCGTTGGACGCCTGCGGCTTCTGCGGCTTCGATCGCTCGGGAGGCGGATCGGGATTCGCGAATCTCGAAGTCACCGCCGGAGCCCATCGAGTGGACCAGATAGTGCACAACGTCGATGCCGACCATCGCGTCGGCCAGACCTTCGCCGGTCTCGAGGTCGATAGTGCGGACGTCGACATCGTCGACCCAGGGAACACCGCGCAGCTTCTCGGGCGACCGCACACCCACGCGCACTTCGTGGCCGGCCTGGAGAAGCCTGGGGACGAGCCGACCGCCGATGTAGCCGGTGGCTCCCAGGACGAGGATTCGGCGTGGGCTCGGGCTGTGGCGGATGGTCTCCTCGTGCGGGTTCGGCTCGGTCACTGCGCCTCCTGACTCATGGCGGTCTCAAGAGAGCCGCCGTCTGTCGTACCGGTGGATTCGGAACGATCATAACGCCGGGTTTCGAGGTCGGTGAGGAAATCGTACGCCCATACATGGACATCGTGGCCGGCGACGACCTCGGCCATCGCGTCCATACGTCTCCGGGCGAGCGATTCGTCCGTGGTCGCGGCGTTCGCGATCGCTGCCTTCAGCCCGGCCCGATCGTGCGGGTTGACCAGGTGAGCGCCGGTGAGCTCATCGGCGGCACCGGCGAACTCGGAGAGCACGAGTGCTCCACCGCGTCCGCGCCGGGCGACGACGAATTCCTTGGCCACGAGGTTCATGCCGTCCCGCAGCGAGGTCACCAGCAGAATGTCGGCGGCCAGGTACAGGGCGATCGTCGAGGCGAGAGAGTAGGACCGGTGGAGATAGTGGACGACCGTGCTGCCCGGTGCCGCGAACTTCCCATTGATCCGACCCACCTGATGCTCGACGTCGTCGCGCAGCTCCCGGTAGGCCGGCACCCCCTCCCGGCTCGGCACGGCGACCTGCACCAGTCGTGTGCTCAACGGGTCGAGCACACCCTCATCGAGCAGCTCCTCGTAGGCGAAGAGACGTTCGAGGATCCCCTTCGTGTGATCGAGGCGATCCACGCCGAGGAGGAGCGTCGTCGGTGATCCGAGATCCTCGCGAACGGAGCACGCCTCGGCCGCGACCTCCTCGGACCGGGCCGCGGCAGACACCGCCACGGCATCGATGGAGATCGGATAGCACCGAATCCTCGGCGCGGTCATCGCTGACGAGGAGCCGGTGCCGGTCGCCTGCGGCACGACTTCGATCGCGGAGGGGTCGGTTTCGGCGGTCAAGGGCGATGTTTCGGTTCGCGCGGGAAGCGCGGTGCTCCGGGATGGTGCGAGTCGGTCGAGCGCGGCGGTGAAGTTGACGACGTCGGAGGCGCGCTGGAAGCCGATGACATCCGCGCCGAGGAGGCCCTTGAGGATGTCGTCGCGCCAGGGCAGCTGGGAGAACAGTCCGAGCGAGGGAAAGGGGATGTGGTTGAAGAAGCCGATCGAGAGATCGGGGCGCTGCTCGCGGACGAGGCGCGGAACCAGCTGCAGTTGGAAGTCGTGGATCCACACGGTTGCGTCGGTGGCCGCGGTGGTCACGACCGCCTCGGCGAATCGCTCGTTGATCTGCCGGTACGAGTCCCACCACGGACGTCGGAACTGCGGGGCCACCACCTGATCGTGATAGAGCGGCCAGATCGTGGCATTGCAGCACCCCTCGTAGTAGCTGCCGAACTCTTCGGAGCTCAGTGCCACCGGCACCAAGGACATGCCCCCGGCTTCGAAGGGGGCGAAGGCCTCGTCACAGCTGCCCGACCATCCTATCCACGCACCCCCACGCTGCCGGACCACCGGGGCGAGCGCAGTGACGAGTCCGCCCGGGGACGTGTGCCATGAATCGCCGCACCGGTCGACGGGCAGACGATTGGCAACGACGACGAACGAATGTCGGCCATCCTCTCCGGACATCGGGAACCTCCTCGTTGTGGAGCGAATGCGAGATCGCACTCGACGTGATGTTTACACAGTAAACTGGTCGAATTTAACGCTATCACATGCCGATGGCCACAACTTGATTGTCAGCTGAATCCGCAACTGATAAGATCGATTACGTTGTAAACTCCTTAAATGACAGTAGCGCATGTTCCGGTGACCGTTGTTCTCGGCAGCTCCGCGTTCACTTACGCAGAAGGGCATCACTGCATGGGTCTCATCCCCAACCTCAGCCTCGGCTTTACCGTCGGCCACACGCATCCTGCATAGGCCCGACCCCATCGTCTGACTGACGGCAGCGAACCGAATCTGCTCCCCCGACGGACGATTCACTACGATGGGGTCAGAGATATCTGCAGCATGCGAGCGTCTGCCGATCAGAATCGTGAGGGGATTTCATGGCACGGGGGCACCTGAACCGACGAGACATCGTTCTGGCAGCGATTGCCTACATCGACACATACGGAGTCCAGGCATTGACGATGAGACGCCTGGGCTCTTCGCTCGGAGTGGAGGCAATGGCCCTGTATCGGCACGTTCCCGGTCGGGAAGAACTCATTTCTGCAGCAGTCAGCGAACTCATCGACGACCTCTTCGACGACGATCTCATGCAGGAGACGCCAACGTCGTGGGAGGGCTACCTCCAGTCCGTCGCCAATGCCACCCGGAAGCTTGCGCTCGGTCACCCACGGATATTTCCCCTGATGATCACCCAACCGCCTGAGGCTCCCTGGCTGCGGCCGCCGTTGCGCAGCATCCGGTGGGTCGATCACTTCCTGTCCTCCCTCAAGAGCTACGGCTTCACCGACTCCCACGCCGTCGACGCCTACAAGGCCTTCACCAGTTTTCTGCTCGGCAACCTGCTCCTCCAGGTCTCGGCACTCGGCGTCAACGCGGTGCCTGTGTCCGAGGGCGAGGGCGACCACCATGGCGATGAGATCGAAGACCTCGACGACTATCCGATCGTCAAGCAGCTCCGGGGCAGACTCTCTGCAGATCATTCCGATCGCGAGTTCGATGACGGACTCGACGATCTCATCGAACGTCTGCGGACCGCGATGAACACTTAACCTGCAGCCAGGAGTCCCAACGTCGTCGGCTCCCGGTTCCGAACACTACTCATTCGTCTCCCAGAAGGATGTGCCACCTTGCCAACGACCGTCGCTCACCTCGTCGACACACCGCTGACTCCCTGGCTGGTCGGTCCCGACGAGCAGGATGACGAGTTGAGTACCCTCGTCAGGGGTGACGCCGACGCACCGAAGACGATCATCGCTCTGCAGCGATTCTTCGAGCTGAGCGGCCGTTCCACACAGCGTCATCAGTGGGAATCCCTGGTGCGGGTCGCCTCGCTCGATCTTGCCGTCGCGCGCATGCTCGAACCCCACGTCGACGCGCTCGGCATCCTCGCCGAGGCCGGGATACAGGCCCCGGATCCGCACTCGACCTGGGGTGTGTACGCAGCAGAGGCACCCGGAAAGCAGCTCGCGATCACCGAGGGCAACGGCGGCATTCTCATCGACGGGGAGAAGGCCTGGTGCTCCCTGGCCGCGGAACTCAGCCACGCCATCGTCACCGTGCGCCACGGCGAATCTGCGCAGGCGGTCGCCGTGCGACTCGATCATCCGGGTGTTCGCCCGGAACCGGCCGCGTGGCCGAGTCTGGGGCTGCGTGAGATTCCGAGCTCAGGTGTGGTCTTCGACCAGGTACCTGCCGAGGCGGTCGGTCCTCCTGGCTGGTATCTGGAGCGGCCGTCCTTCGCCTGGGGTGGGATACGTGTCGCCGCCTGCTGGTTCGGAGGGGCGCTGGCACTGGCGAGAGGAGCCGCGCGCCGGCAGTTGGCTCGCAGTGGTCCGACGCCGCTGGGCGATATGGCACTGGGCTGTCTCGACGCGGAGATCTTCACCGTCCGGAGCATCCTCTCTCACGCCGCTGCCGCCGCAGACAGCTCCGCCGACACTGGCGATTACACACGGGCGCAGGCCTGGACTCTGGCTCTGCGCGTCCGCAATGTCGTCTATCGCAGCTGTCAGCGCATCCAGCAGCAGAGCCGGGAGCTCGCCGGTCCGGCGGCGCTGACCGGTGACGCCTCATTCGCGAAAGCTGATGCCGATCTCACCGTCTACCTCAGCCAGCACCACGGTCCGCGAGACGAAGAGTCTTTGGGCGCAGATATCGCCGAAGAGGCCGCCCGCCGATGAGCTTCGACCACCTGGATGCGGGCACCCCGGAAGACGCTTGGCGTCAGGCCGGAGTCCTCGACCTGCCCCTGGTGTCAGCAGACATCGTCGCCGGTAAGGGCACCGTCCTCATCCTTGCCGCCCATCCCGACGACGAAGCGCTGGGTGCCGCAGCCGTCGTGGCCTCGGCCCGCGACCGGGAGACAGATGTCTCCGTCCTACTCTTCACCGCCGGAGAGAAGTCGCATCCGCACTCCTCGACGCATTCGACCAAGCAGCTCGGGCGGATCCGTCTCCAAGAGTTCGATTCCGCGTTGAGTTTGCTCAACCCGGCGGCGACGAGCCGCTGCCTCGAGTTCCCGGATACCGAACTGCCCGTCCACTCCGAGCAGGTGCTCAACGAAGTTCTCGCCGAGATTGCGGCCTCGCGCCGTCCGGTCACCATCGTCGCTCCGTTTCATAACGACGGGCATGGCGATCACGACACCCTCGGCAGCGCCGCATTGGAAGCCGGACGGCGCAGCGGATCCCTCGTACTCGAGTATCCGATCTGGTATTGGCATTGGGCCACAACCGACGATGCGCGGTGGCGGCAGTGGACGTTTCTGCCCGATCCCGCCGGGCTCGACCGGCACGAGGTCTGCGAGCACTATCGCTCGCAGACGCAACCGCTCTCGGACCATCCAGGCGACGAGCCGGTGCTCGATGCGGGGCACCTCGACCATCACCAGCGGGGCGGAGACATCCTCGCGGTCACTGACTTCAGAGTAGCCTCGGCGAGTGGGGACGCGGATGGGGTCGATCGTTCGACGGAGACTGCCCCCAACGATGCCCGGACGGCCGCCGCTGTCTTCGATGCCGTCCATGCCGACCGGGACGATCCGTGGTCGGTCACCGACTCTGCATACGAGCGCGCCAAACGCGACATGCTCCTGGGTCATCTGCCGCAGGATCACTACTCCCACGTCCTCGAGCTCGGGTGTTCGATCGGCGTTCTCAGCCGCAAGCTGGCGGAGCACGCTCGCTGGGTCACTGCGGTCGATGCGAGCCGGAAGGCCTTGGACCGCGCAGGGCAGCAGGTGCCGGAGGGGTCGGGCATCCGCTTCGTCCACGGCACGATCCCCTTCGAGTGGCCGGCGGGCAGCTTCGACTGCGTCGTGCTCTCGGAGACGGGATTCTATCTCTCCCGGCATCAGCTGCACCGGACTCTGCAGCGTATCGACGCCTGCACCGCGCCGCGTTTCACCCTGGTCCTCTGTCACCTGCGGGGCGAGATCGAGGACTGGCCGCTCGACGCAGATGAGGTCCATGACAGCTGCCTGAGCTTCTGGCCGCATCGGCGCATCGAATTCCATCACGATGCCCGGTATCGCCTCGACATCGTCACGGTCACGAAGACCTCGGAGCCCGACGAATCGATCGGTGACTGGTGATCGGGGAGATCGCGGTCATCGTCCCCGCGCGTGACGAAGAGGACGAAATCATCGGCTGCATTGAGGCCATCCTGGCCTCCTTCGCCCGCCTGGAGGACTGCGCACGCCGCATCCGGCAGAGAGTGATCGTGGTCGCGGATGCCTGCACCGATTCCACTGCGGAGGCGGTCGCCGGGTTGGCAGCGGTGCACCCGTCCATCGAGCTGCTCAGCACCACGTTCGCCAATGTCGGCAGGGCTCGCAATGCCGCCGGTGACCACGTCCTCTCATCGATTGGCAGGCAGGTGCCCTCCGACCAGGTGGCAACTGCTCCGGAGGAAGTCTGGCTGGCGTTCACCGATGCCGACAGCAGAGTTCCTGAGCACTGGATCTCTACCCATCTCGAGCACGCCGAGGCGGATGCCGACTGCCTGGTCGGCACCGTTGCCCCGCGGGTCGGGACCGGGCCCGCGGACCTCCTCGCCCGGTGGCATGACGCGCACGAGCTCCGCGATGACCATCCCTATGTCTTCGGGGCGAATCTGGGTCTGCGCGGATCCCTCTTCACAAGGATCGGAGGCGTCCCACCGCTGGCCTGCGGTGAGGATGCCGCGATCGTCACTGCGGTGCTCGAGGCCGGCGGTCAGGTACGTCGGACCGATGCCGGTCGAGTGCTCACCTCGGCGAGGCTGACCAGCCGCACGACGCGCGGTTTCAGCGCCTACCTGCAGAGACTGGTGGAGCCCACCGACGCCGGCATCGGCTGACGCTGGGCCGATGCCGTCGCCGGCCCACAGTGAGACGACTCCAGCACCGGCCCCGCAGGCCTACTTGTAGGCCCGCTGGTACTGCGCCGGGGTGTAGTCGATCTCGTGACGAAGGGCCGCTGCAGCGCGGATGGCGAAGTTCGGATCGCGCAGGGATTCGCGGCCTAGGAGAACGACATCGGCCTGGCCCGTCGCCAGGATGTGCTCGGCTTGGAAGGGCTCGGTGATCAGCCCGACGGCGGCGGTCGGAATGTCGGCGCGCTCGCGGATTCCGGCGGAGAAATTCGTCTGGTAGCCAGGACCGACCGGGATCTGAGCCAGAACGTTGCCGCCGGTGGAGACGTCGACGAGGTCGACGCCATGGGCCTTCAGCCATACGGACAGTTCCGCCGTCTCGGACAGACTCAGACCATCGTCCGTCCAGTCCGTTGCGGAGAGCCGCACGAGCACGGGCACGCTCTCACCGACCTCGGCGCGAGTGGCATCGACGACCTCAAGGAGGAAGCGTGACCGGTTCTCCAGGGTGCCTCCGTAGGCGTCGGTGCGGGTGTTGCTCAGAGGCGAGAGGAATTCGTGGAGTAGATAGCCGTGTGCGGCGTGGATCTCCACGAAGTCGAACCCGGCCTGGATCGACCTGCGCGTCGAGGCGGCGAAGGCGGCCACGATCTCGGCGATCTCCGCTTCGGTGAGCTCACGCGGAGCTTCCAGCCCGGGGAAGGCCTGTGCTGAGGGAGCCACGGTCCGCCAACCGCCCTCACCTTCTGGCAGGCTGCCCTCGTGCTCGGTGCCCCATTCGGGATAGGTCGAGGCCTTGCGGCCGGCATGGGCGAGCTGGATTCCTGCCGCAGCCCCCTGGGAGTGCATGAAATCGACGACCGGAATGAGAGCGTCGCGCTGTTCGTCATTCCACAGGCCGAGGTCCTGGGCGGAGATACGAGCCTCCGGCGTGACACCGGTGGCTTCGACGATGATCGCACCGGCGCCGCCTCTGGCGAGCCCACCGTAGTGGACGACGTGCCATGGGGTCGCCGTACCGTCCTGGTGTTCGGCCGAATACTGGCACATCGGCGGCACCCAGATCCGGTTGCGGAATGTCACGCCTCGCAGGGTGAGCGGCTCGAACAGCAAATGGGACATAAGACCCCTCGGTCGTCGGTGGTGGTCTCGAGCCGCACATGGCTGACCCGATCCCAAGTACGGGTATTCTCGTACTTCGATATTTACCGTACTACCAAAAGCCCCGTATAATCAAAAGTCCGTGAACGCGCATGACGAAGGGGTGAACGATGCGGACTCTCAAGCATCCTGAGCGAGCGGACATGCGGCTCGACACCGTGCTCGCCGCGCTTGCCGACCCGATTCGTCGGCATATCGCCTGCCGCCTGAATGAGAACCACCACGACCATGCCTGCGTGACATTCGAGCTTCCGGTATCCAAGTCGACGGCGACCTATCACTTTCGGACGCTGCGCGAGGCCGGCGTCATCCGCCAGGAGTATCAGGGCACGTCGATCATGAACTCACTGCGCAAGGAGGATCTCGACGCTCGCTTCCCGGGACTCCTCGATGCCGTTTTCGCCGCCCAACGCATCGAGGGCGGGACGGCCGTGAATACCCCGGCCGCGGGTTAGACAAAAGCGCCGCCGACGCCTTGGCAGTCAAGGCATCGGCGGCGAACAAGCTCCCGGATTCGTAAGCGCGGGCGGTGGGCGGCGGCTCTACTCCCCCGCGCCGATCGCGTCGAGCGCGACCGGATCGGAGGACCGCAGGAAGTCTTCGATGCGTGCGGCCTCTTCGCCTTCTCCTATCGCCCCAGAAGCCCGACCGAGGGCATAGAGGGCGCGGAGGAATCCGCGGTTGGTCTCGTGCGACCACGGGATCGGTCCGGCGCCGCGCCATCCGGCGGCGCGCAGGGCGTCGAGTCCGCGGTGGTAGCCGACGCGAGCATAGGCGTAGGAGTCGACGAGGCGGCCCTCCTGGTGCGCCTCATTCGCGAGGATCGCCCAGGCCAGGGAGGAGGCCGGCAGCGCGGCGGCGACGTCGAGTGCTTCCTCGCCCGCATCGAGGCGAGTCTTCGCCTCGACATCCGGGTGGTCGTCCGGCAGGTAGGTCGGTTGCGGGCCGAGCTGTCCGGCGTCGAGGTTGCCGATGTGCGATGGGTTGCCGATGGGCTGTGTCATGGCGTCTCCTTCTCTGTTTGTCTGGTCAGTCCGACGTGTCTGGTCAGTCCGTCTTCACGTCGGAGGGCTGAATGCTGTACGGGTTGGTGCTCAGGGCACCGAAGACGTCCTCCTTGGCCAGTTGGCCGAGCTGCTTCTCGTCCTTGACTCCGATGGCCCAGACCTTGAGCCCCGAATCGGTCCAGGCGCTCACGTCGTCCGCGGCAACGGCGACCATGCCGTAGCCCTGCGACTGCAGGTCCTCGGCTGAGGTGCTCGTGTAATCACCGGTGAACATGACCGCGATGCCGGCCTGGACGGCGGCCTTGGCCACCTCGGGATCCTCGGTCCGCACGATCGTCGCTTCCTCGGCCTTCGCCTCGATGATGGTGTCCACCGCGGGGCGGGCCACCTCGGCGGAATCGATGGCGGGCATGAGGACAGTGTCCCCGCCGAGATCATCGACGAGCTGATCCCAGGTGATCGGATCGCCCGGAGAAGTGTCCTTGCGCGGCGGATTGATCGTCTGGTCGAGGAAAGTAGAGCGGTCCAGGGAGGCGAGGTCGTCATCGAGGCCCATGGCCTTCTTCGCGCCTTCGGGATCGGCGGCGATGATCGTTCCGTCGCTCAGTGCGGTCAGCGTCGGTGCCGGCAGGTAGCCGAACTTCACGTTCTCGGTAAAGGCGAGCTTCGAGTTCGCGGGGTAGACCTCGGAACCTCCGTCGAGGGCGGCGACGGCGGGCCGCTCGAGCGAGTCGACGGTGAGCTGGTCTTTGCTGCCGAAGATATTGAAGGCAAGCACGGCGAGGATGGCGATGACGACGATACCGCCGGCCCACAGGGGTGCGTTGAATTTCTTCGGCTCGGGGCGCTCGGGCATGGGGATCCGCTCGTTGTCGAGCGGTTCCGGCTGTTCCGGCGAGGGCTGATTCGGCGAGGATTGTGCAGGCGTCTCCGCCCGTTGCGTCCTGTCGTTCCGATTGCCCGGGTTCCTGCGCTTCTTCGCGCTCATCGACTGCCGTCCTTCGTCGCTCCGGCGCCGGTGACCAGGCCCTTGAGGAAGCCGGCGCCCCAGCTGAGGTGCATGGTGGGCAGGATGATGCCGAACCAGAAGCGTTCGCGTCGCCCGCAGTCCTTGGCCGCCGAAGCGGTCGCGAGGATGCCGGCGATGTAGCCGAAGCTCGGGACGTGGATGAGGGAGGTGAAGCGGCGGAGGAACTTCGGCCAGGTCTTCGTCGTTCCGCTCAGCTGCAGCAGCGTTTCGATGACGGCCGCGGACATGCCCAGCACGAGCAGCGGTGGGGCGAAGTAGCGCAGGGAGTTCTTCGAACCGTAGCGGCGGATGAGTTCGGCTCGCCAGATTCCGGTGGCCCAGAACTGCTGGGAGATCTTCGACCACGAGGCGCGCGGCCAGTAGGTGACCTCCATGTCGGGGTTGAACCAGATCCGTCCGCCCGCGGTGCGGATGCGCAGGTTGAGTTCCCAGTCCTGACCGCGTTTGATGCCTTCATCGAACCCGCCGAGGTGGTCGAAGACTTCGCGTCGGTAGACGCCGAGGTAGGCAGACTCGGCTTCTCCGGCTTCGTCGCCGGAGTGATAGGCGGGACCGCCCAGGCCGACGGGCGACATGTAGGCCCGGGCAACGGCCTTCTGGAACGAGGTCCGGCCGCGGGCGAGCATGAGCCCGCCGCAGTTGGCCGCCTTGGTCTCTCGGAGGGTGTCGATGGCCTGACGGGTGTATTCGGCGCCCAGTCCCGAGTGGGCGTCGACGCGGATGATCACCGGGTGGTGGGTGGCGGCGATCGCGAGGTTGAGTCCGATCGGAGTGGCTGCTTCCGGGTTGTCCACGGTCTGGATCCGCGGATCCTTCGCTGCCATGTCGGCGATGATGCGGTTCGTGTCGTCCGTCGAAGGCCCGAGCGCGAGGACGACTTCCTTGTCCCCGTCGCAGTCCTGAGCGAGGATCGTCGTGATCGCGTGGACGATGTGCTCGGCTTCGTTGAGCACCGGCATGATGTAGGAGACGCCGGGCATCTCCTGCAGGGGCGGCAGGCCCTCGGGGGTCAGGATTTCGAGAACGTTCGACACGCCATCAATCTTTCCATACGCGCGCGAGCTCGGTCTTGAGGGGGCGCACAGGTGAGAAGACCACGCACGTGAAGCCTTCCACCTGCCAGTTATTGAAAAGTTGAGCCGCGGTGGCCCGTACCCAAATGCTAGAGTAAATAAAATAAATAACGTTTTGGTCGGGGAGTCAAGGAGGAGCAATGGCCCAAGGAGCGGAAAGTGGACCGAGCCCGTTCACTCCAGGCTACAGTAAGCCCCCTCTAGTCTTCGGGGGCCACGAAAATGAGCTTCATGAGATCACCGCCGTATTCGAAACTCTAGATTTCGGTGAGAATGATTCCTTGCTGATCTCCGGTCTACGTGGTTCCGGTAAGACATCGATGCTTTCACGACTCCAGGATGCGGCTCGGCGGTCAGGCTGGATCGTACTCTCGGACGATGCCAGCAAGGGTCTCATGACACGGATCACCGAGTCATCAATTCCTCGTGAGATAAACCGCCTGACTCCTGCAACTCGAATGAGATTAAGCAGCGTCGGACTATGGAACTTCTCGGCATCCTTCGAATTTGTCGATCGAAGTCGGGCAGTGAAGCCACTACTTCGCGACGACCTCATTGCCCTATCGTCCGCCTTGGGCGGAGACGCAGGCATCCTCATCACCGTCGATGAAGTCTCATCCGGAAAAGTCCGCCTCCGAGAGCTATCCCGATTCGCTCTCGAAATCGCACACGCGAAAGAGGAAGGCGCGAATATCATGATCGCCTTCGCCGGAATCAAGGTGGATCTAGATGAATTGGTGAAGAACGATCACACGACTTTCATCCGTCGCTCCCGCGACCTCGACTTCCGCCGACTCACTCCCCGCGAGACGGCTCATGTACTCGAAGAAACTGCCCGCATCGCGGGCCGTTCGATTGAGTTTGACGCACTACAGCTCCTGATACGAGTAGCGCAGGGGTACCCATATTTGATCCAGCTCGCGGGAGACTATGCATGGAGAAATTCACCGGACTCGCCGGCCATTTCACTCGCTGATGCACAAGTTGCGCACGATAAGGCAATCAAATCCGTCCAGAAACGTGTAATCAGCAGAGTGTACGAGGATCTGTCCGAACGCGATAGAGACTTCGTCAACGCAATGGCCCTCGATGAAGGCGGCCGTAGCAAGATGTCAGATATAGCTGACCGCATGGGTACCTACGGTCAGTATGTGCAGATCTACAAGAACAGACTCATCGACAGCGGTTACGTTCAGCCTGATGGACGAGGATACGTCGCCTTCTCCCTTCCCTATCTGGGGGATTACATCAGATCAATGGACCCCCAGGGGCCAGACGGCGACGAATTTCGCGACGGCTGGAGTGCCTTCCCTCCGCCACCCAGCACGTAGAATATCGCGGCGCTCACGACGTGAGTCTTGCCGAGAATGGCGATGAGTCAGCTGGCAATCCTCGCATTCCAAGCGAAATGCCTCCGGCTTTCAACGAGCGCCAACCCGCACGGTCAGCTCTGCACTACCCATCCCTGGACAGATGAACATCAGAGATTCCATGTCGACTAGGAGTTTATTTTAGTTGTGTGCAATTAAATTGTGTGCAATCATTATGGACATGAACCCGCTCGAACTGGACCGGCAGCTGTGCTTCGCACTGTACTCGGCCTCGCGTGCCATGACCGCGACGTACCGAGGCCTGCTGAAACAGCTCGGCATCACGTATCCGCAGTACCTGGTGATGCTCGTCTTGTGGGAACAGAACCGGGAAGCGGAGGGCATCACGGTCAAGGACCTCGGTACGCGTCTGCAGCTCGATTCGGGAACGCTCTCCCCTCTGCTCTCCCGCCTCGAGACTCTCGGCTATGTGAGCAGAGAACGCTCCGCCGAGGACTCCCGTCAGGTCTTTGTCCGAACCACGGCCGAGGGTATCGCCGCTCGCGCCCATGCCGAATGCGTCCCACAGGAACTCGGTGAACTCATGCAGATCGACCCCGGCGACCTCGCCGAACTCGTCGACACCCTCCACTCGCTCACCGACCGACTCCGCGGCACCGACGAAGCCACCGCGGCCGCCACCGGGACCTGACCGAGTCGAGCACCACAGAACGACATCCTGACCACACAGACTCTCAACTGACCACAGGCACCACCGATGAAAGGACACATTATGAAGGCCATCTACACCGCTGAGGCACTCGCCACCGGAGAAGGACGCGACGGACACGGTCGCACGAGCGACGGAAAGGTCGACGTCGACCTCGCCACCCCCACAGAGATGGGCGGGTCCGGCGAAGGCACCAACCCAGAGCAGCTCTTCGCCGTCGGCTACGCCGCCTGCTTCCACTCGGCGCTGCGCCTCGTCGCCCGCAGGGCCAAAGCCAATGTCGATGACTCCACGGTCGGCGCTCAGGTCGGGATCGGCGACAACGGCGAAGGCGGCTTCCAGCTGGCCGTCACGCTGGAGGTCACCCTCCCCCACCTCGGCGCCGACGAAGCCCAGGAGCTCGCCAACCGAGCCCATGAGGTCTGCCCGTATTCCAATGCCACCCGCGGCAACATCGATGTGACGATCACCGTCACCGACGACTGACCGCAGGAAGCACAGGTCGCCGCGCGCGGCGATCAAGGGGCGCCGGGAGCACAGACTCCCGGCGCCCCTTCTCGTCATCTTCGATCAGCGTCCGCGGCACTCGAGCCCGCCAGGCTGTCGATCAGTCGACCACATTATTGCGCCGGCGCGGCCACGGTCGTCTAACGATTCGCCTCGTCAGTGGCATCTCGTTCACCACAACATCTAGGGTGGAGAACAACCAGGATTGTGTGAAACCGCGATCGCCATCAGTCGAACGGAAACACCATGGAAATCTTCACCGGCAGCGTCATCGTCATTGTCGTCGTCATCCTCATCCTCGCCGTCCTGCTCTTCGGCAAGTTGAGAACCAGCATGTTCTTCACGGTCAAGACCCAAGAGAACGTCATCGTCGAGAAGTTCGGAAAGTTCCAGCGGGTCGCAAAACCGGGCCTCAACTTCAAGATGCCGCTGATCGAAACCACCAGCAAGCCGATCTCCCTGCGAGTCCAGCAGCTCGAGGTCAACATCGAGTCGAAGACGAAGGACAATGTCTTCGTCACGGTTCCTGTCGCCGTCCAGTACGTCGTCGAAGAGGACAACGTCCCCGACGCCTACTACCGCCTGGCCAACTCGGAGGAGCAGATCCGCTCCTACGTCTTCGACACCGTCCGCTCCGCACTCTCCGGACTGACTCTCGACACCGCCTTCGAGTCCAAGGACGACATCGCCGAGAACGTCGAGGGCCGGCTCTCTGAATCGATGAAGCGCTACGGCTTCAAGATCGTGAGCAGCCTGGTCACGGACATCACCCCGGACCCGAAGGTCCGCGATTCGATGAACTCGATCAACGCCGCCCAGCGTGACCGCGTCGCCGCCCAGTCTCTGGCCGAGGCCGACAAGATCAAGCGCGTCACCCAGGCTCAGGCCGAGTCCGAGGCGATGCGCCTGCACGGTGAGGGTGTGGCCGCGCAGCGCAAGGCGATCGCCACCGGCATCGCCGAGCAGTACGCGAAGCTGCAGGAGGTCGGCATCGACAAGACCGCCGAACAGCTTCTGATGATGACCCAGTACTTCGACACGATGCAGAACGTCGCCCAGGAGGGCCGGTCGAACGTGCTGTTCATGCCCTCGAACCCGGGCGGGCTCGGCGAGATGGGTCAGGAGATCAGGAACGCCCTGTTCGCGGCCAATGCCTCCGAAGACGGCGCGCACAACACCACGCCGCGCGGCATCCGGGACTCCACTTCCCACCGCTCCGGCGCCCCGGAGCAGGGACAGCAGACACAGAACTACCCGCAGCGACCCGCCCAGGATCCGCGGACCCTGGGGCAGTACGCGCCCGGGCACACCGGCAATGGCCCGCAGGACGGATCCTCCGCAGAGGACTCCTGACCCGCGAATGATCCGCGGATAGCCCGCGGAGCACTCCGCACACAGAGATGGGCCGGTCCCGAGTCGTCATGACACGGGACCGGCCCATCTCTTGCCTCAACGGCCGAGCCTCTCAGGTCGGTGGCCGGAACGGCACCTGCAGCGCCGACCCCGACCCGAAACCAACCTCAGCCGCGCGCAACTCCCGCGGCATTGGCTACGGCTTCGACCGCCTCGGCGACGGCCGGGGCCACCCGAGCATCGAGGGCACCGGGGACCACATAGTCAGGCGCCAGATCGTCACCGACGAGGTCGGCGATCGCCCGCGCGGCCGCCAGCTTCATGTCATCGGTGATGTCGGTGGCACCGGCGTCGAGAGCCCCGCGGAAGATTCCGGGGAACGCGAGGACGTTGTTGATCTGGTTCGGGAAGTCGCTGCGCCCGGTGGCCACGACCGTGGCGTACTTCGAGGCGATGTCCGGGGTGATCTCCGGGTTCGGATTCGACAGGGCGAAGACCACCGCGTCATCGGCCATCTGCGGCAGGTGCTTCTCATCGATCGTGCCGCCGGAGACGCCGATGAACACATCAGCGTCGGCCAGGGCGGTATCGATCCCGCCGGAGACCGCTCGCGGGTTCGTGTTCGCAGCCAGCCATTCCTTCGTCGGCGTGAGATCTCCGCGACCGGATTCGATGATGCCCTTGGAGTCGAGGACGACGACGTCGCTGACGCCCGCGTCGCCGAGGATCTTCGCCACTGCCACCCCAGCGGCCCCTGCCCCGGAGAGCACGACCTTGATGGAGTCGAAGGACTTGTTCACAACGCGCAGGGCGTTGGTCAGTGCAGCGAGGACGACGACGGCGGTGCCGTGCTGGTCATCGTGCATCACCGGAATGTCGAGGGCTTCCTTGACGCGGTCCTCGATCTCGAAGCAGCGCGGTGCCGAGATGTCCTCGAGGTTGACCGCGCCGAACGTCGGCGCCATGCGCACGATGGTCTCGACGATCTCATCGGTGTCGTTCGTGTCGAGGACGACCGGGATGGCGTTGAGGCCGCTGAAGCTCTTGAACAGGGCGCACTTGCCCTCCATCACGGGCAGCGAGGCCTTGGCCCCGATATCGCCGAGGCCGAGCACGGCCGATCCGTCGGAGATGACGGCGACGAGGCGACCGGTCCACGTGTGGGTGCGGGCCAGTTCCGGCTCGTCCTTGATGGCGGTGCACACCTTTGCCACACCCGGGGTGTAGGCGATCGAGAGGTCGCGCTGGGTCTCGAGCGGTCGGAGGAGCTCGGCGGAGAGCTTGCCGCCCTCATGGCCGGCGAAGATCTCATCGTCGGAGATCGGCGGCAGCGGGTTCCGAGTCGTCGTTGAAGTGTCGGTCGTTGTCGTCATGTTCAATCCTCGTGGTCGTGTGACAGCCGACTTCTCGCCGAGGCTGTCGACAGTGTTCGTCTAACCGCGGTGCCGTACCACGGGGCATATCTGGCAGCGGTCGAGTCGAAGTGCAGTCACCGCAAGGATGGTCCGGTGACGTCTGCGCAGTGCGTGGATCGCATCCTTTGTGAAGGAATCGGCGATGGCGCGCAGGGCACGCGGCAACCGGCATGGGGCGAGGTTTCGGGCCCCATGGGTCGCGTTGTGCAACTCGGCCAGCATAGCCGAAGACCTGCGGAAGGTCATTCGAAATCCATGCCCGCACCGAGGTTTCCCGCCGTCCCTGCGGCATGTTCGGCAGACCTTTGCACAGAGGCGAATGGGTGTCGCCCGATGAGGGGTTCAGCCCGCGGCGCGCAGCGAGTAGGTCACCAGCCGGTCGATGTTGAGGTCCTTAAGCGGCACCTTGAGGATGAGGAGTCGGTGGTAGCAGGCTCCCCACATCTGGTCGACCATGAGGTCGAGGTCCGCCTCGGCGCCCAGCTGACCGGTTCGCTGGGCGGTCTGCAGACGCTGCCTGGCCAGCTCTCGCCTGGGGAGGGCGTAGGTGCGACTCCACGCCTCGGCCACCTTGGGGTCGATCTGGGCGGTGCCGATGAGCTCGGTGATCGGTCTGCCGCGTTTCTCGTCCGAGACGAGGTCGACGAATGCGGTGAGCTGAGCGACGAGATCGGCATGCAGGTCGCCGGTGTCCGGGAATTCGAGCATGGGCTCGCTGCTGGCGAAGTAGGCCTCGGCAGCGATCGCACCGGGCGAGGGCCACCACCGGTAAAGCGTGGTCTTGCTCGCTCCGGACTCCTTCGCGATCCTCTCGAAGGTGACGGCCCGCATTCCCCCGTTGAGGAGCAGTCGTGCGGTCGCGTTCAGCACTTCGGATCGAACCTCGGCCGAGGGTCGACGGCCGCGGCCCTTCCTCTGCTCTGGTGCTCCCACGAGTACCCCTCCTTTTATGAACACATCGTACATTAAAGTGCTAAGCTCGCTTATGAACGTAACGTTCATATCTATCGCAGGAGAGATCATGACCACCACCCACAATCGCGTTGCCATCATCACCGGCGGCTCCGGAGGGATCGGGCGAGCCGCTGCCGAACGCCTCGCCGCGGACGGTCTCGCCGTCGTCGTCCACTACGCCGGCGGCAGAGATCGCGCCGACGAGACCGTCGCGGGCATCGTCTCGAGCGGCGGCCGAGCCATTGCCGCCGGAGGCGACGTCGCCGACGAGACCGCCATGGCCGCACTGTTCGACCTCGCCGAGGACGAGTTCGGCGGCGTGGATGTGTTGGTGCACGCGGCGGGCATCATGCCCCTGTCACCGATCGCGCAGCTGGATCTCGAGGTCTTCGATCAGGTGCAGCGCACCAATGTCCGCGGCACGTTCGTCGTCGATCAGCTGGCGGCGCAGCGAATGCGCGAGGGCGGGGCGATCATCAATGTCTCGACATCGGTCACGCGCCTGCAGATCCCCGACTACGGCGCATATGCAGCATCGAAGGGCGCAGTCGAGGCGATCACGATGATCCTCGCCCGTGAGCTCAAGGGACGCGACATCACGGTCAACGCCGTCGCTCCCGGCCCGACCGCCACTCCCCTGTTCTTCGAGGGGAAGACTCAGGAGCAGATCGACGGCATCGCCTCGGCGAATCCCATGGAGCGCTTGGGTACACCCGATGACATCGCCGAGGTGGTCGCGTTCCTCGCCGGCCCCGCGCGCTGGATCAACGGCCAGACCCTCTACGCCAACGGTGGTGCCGCGTGACCACCTTAGAACCGAGGTGACAGCACGGCCCGCTTGTCGGTGTAAAACGTTCGTTGTACCCTGATTGCATGAAAGCTTCCGCAGAGCCGAGAACACAGATCATCGCAGGCGCTGAACGCGTCTTCGACCTCCACGGCTTCGCCAACTCAGGAATGGATACCCTGACCGCGGCCGCAGGGGTCTCTTCGCGCACCCTTTACAAGCACCTGGGCAGCAAGACTGGCCTGACGGTGGCTGTTCTTGAGGCCAGAATGTCGCGCTTCTTCGACCGCTGCCAAGTCGACAGCGTCGACGAGCTGTTCGCGCGACTCGAGGACTGGGTCCGCGCCGAGGGTTCGCGCGGCTGCCTGTTCCTCCGCGCTCAGGGCGAGGCCGGAGGGAACCCGGCCATCGCCGAGGTGGTCACTCAATACCGAGCGCGCCTGCAGGCCATGATCGCCGGCATCGTCTCGGACCCCGCTCTCGCGGTCAAGGTGCTCATCCTCGTCGAGGGTGCGACCGCGGCGGCATCGTATCTCGGCCCCGAGGCGGTCACCTCGGCGAGAGCCGGCGCCCTCTCACTCCTCGACCACGTCCGCGATGGCCATTGAGCGGCCATCAGGCCGTCGCGAGAGTCCACGCCCACCGAACGCCGCGTCACCCCAACTGCCGCCACTCCCAACCGGAGGATTTCCATGCGCCTGCTCACTATCTTCGCCCATCCGATCCGCACGAGCTATCCGGGCCGGGTAATGGAGGCTTTCCACGAACCCTTCGAGTCCGACGGTCATATGATCGACGTCCTCGATCTTCACGCAGAGGGCTTCGACCCGCGGTTCACCGGGGCCGACCACGCCCACTTCTGGGGTGGCGAGATCCCGGCGGGCATTGCTGAGGCGCACCGCCGTGTCGAGGCGGCAGACCGCCTGGCTTTCGTATTCCCTGTCTACTGGTGGTCGATGCCCGCGGTGATGAAGGGCTGGATCGATCGTGTCTTCACCGGCGGCTGGGCCTACCAGTACGGCGCGGGGGTCGAGGATCGGGGGACGCAGCCCCTGAACGGCCTCCTCCCCCGCGTGCCGACGAGCCTGATCGGCGTCGGCGGTTCCTCGCAGCGAACCTATGACAGGTATCGCTACATCGAGGCGATGCGCACTCAGATCGACGTCGGCGTCTTCGCCTACTGCGGGATCAAGGACGTCGAGTCCCACTTCATCTTCGACATCGAAGCGCCGGGCAATACGGACGCTCGCCAGGTCGGCCTTGAGCGAGCTCGAACGATCGGTCAAGAATTCATGTCTCCACATCGGCGAGTTCGGGACGCGAAAAATGAACACTTCGAGGTGAGGCTCGACCGGGCCCGTTGAACTGACGGAGACGAGCGGCGGGGTCGGAGCCTTCGCTCCGACCCCGCCGCTTCGGCGTTCGGCTCAGTGAACGAACCGAATCAACTTCAGTGCCTGCCCGCCTGGGCGCGATAGCGGCGAGTCGCGAAGACGACCGCAGCACCACCGGCAATGAGCAAGGCTGCGAAGCCAGCCATCGTCAGGGCGCCGTCAACACCCGTCCGCGGCAGGTCCCCGCCATTGCTGCTGCCCGAGGCATTCGTGCTCGAACCAGCCGAAGCGTTCGCAGAGCTACCGGCGTCGGCCGACGAACCGCTGTCCGAAGAGCT
The DNA here is from genome assembly GCF_047300845.1 of Brevibacterium sp. GP-SGM9. Classification (NCBI taxonomy): domain Bacteria; kingdom Bacillati; phylum Actinomycetota; class Actinomycetes; order Micrococcales; family Brevibacteriaceae; genus Brevibacterium; species Brevibacterium sp. GP-SGM9. The sequence continues at coordinate 1,760,807 of NZ_CP178563.1, forward strand.
ACCGGCGTTGGCCGAAGCCGCCTGGTCCGAATCCGCGGAGGCCGAGGCCTGATCCGCGTCGTCGGAGGCGGAGGCGTTGGCCTCGTCGCCGTCGGCCGAGGCATTCGCCTCTGCACCTTCAGCGGCGGCATCCGCTTGAGCACCGTCGGCAGTTGCCGTGGCGGATGCTTCCGAAGAGGAATCAGCCGTCGACGCTGCCGATGCCGCGGCACCTGCATCGGCATTGGCTGCTGCCGATGCCTGGGCGTTGGCAGCATCCGTGTTGTCGGCGTTGGCGGCGGCGTTAGCTGCCTGCTGTGCCGAGGCGTTGGTCTCATCCGTTGCGTCTGCCGAAGTCTCCGAGGAGGCCTCTTCATTCGCGGCGGATTCTGCTGCTGCTTCGGCGTTCTCGTCAGCTGCTGCTGATGCCGTGTTGTTGGCATCTTCATCAGCGGCTGCCTGAGCTGCTGCCTGCGCGGCGGGGTTGCCGTCATCGTCAGCATCGGCCGTGGCCGAAGCCGAAGCCGAAGCTGAGGCGTTCGCATTCGCCGCTGTGTCATTGCTGGCATCCGACACCGTGGAATCATCGGCATCAGCAGCTGCTGAGGCAGATGCCTCCGACGAGGAGTCCGCGGTCGCGGCGGTGCTGGCTGCAGCTGCCGCATTGGCATCGGCCGCTGCCGAGTTGTCAGCGTTGGCGGCGTCGGTGTTGTCGGCGTTGGCGGCGGCGTTGGCTGCCTGCTGTGCCGAGGCGTTGGTCTCATCCGTGGCGTCTGCCGAGGTCTCCGAGGAGGCTTCTTCGTTCGCGGCGGATTCGGCTGCTGCTTCGGCGTTCTCATTCGCTGCTGCTGATGCCGTGTTGTTGGCATCTTCGTCAGCGGCTGCCTGAGCGGCTGCCTGAGCGGCGGGGTTGCCGTCATCGTCAGCATTCGCCGATGCCGATGCCGAAGCCGCAGCGTTGACGTTGGCATCCGCGTCGTCGGCGGCTGCCGCGTCTGGATCAGCTGCCGCGTCTGGATCGGCTGCTGCATTTGCAGCGGCGTTCTCCGAGGCGGTGGCCGAGGAGTCAGCGTTTGAGGCTACGGATGCGGCTGCTGCCGGGTTGGCATCGGCCGCGGCGGAGGCTTCAGCGTTGGTGTCATCCGTGTTGTTCGCATTCGCGGCTGCCTGCGATGCTGCCGTCGACGAAGCGTTCTCGTCGGTAGTCGCATCGGTTGACGCCTCCGAGGAAGCATCCTCGGTGGCTGCAGCCTCGGCTGCGGCCACGGCATTCTCGTCCGCGGCGGCAGACGCAGTGCTTGTGGCATCCTCATTCGCGGCTATTTGAGCAGAAGCCTGTGCGGCAGGGTTGCTGTCGTCATCGGCATTCGACGACGCCGACGCGGACGCCGAGGCATTGACGTTATCATCGGCTTCGGCGTCATCAGCAGCGGTTGCTCCGGCATTGTCCGTGGCTGATGCTTCGTCATCAGACGATGAGTCTGTCTCCGCGGTCGTGTCGGTAGACGCATCATTGTCTGCTTCAACGTCCACATTGCCTGATTCGTCCTTCTTGTTGACAACGTCAACGAACGAACCTTCAAGCCCCTCGCCGTTGATCGTCACCGTCTGGGTGTCCTCGGAAAGCACATAGCCATCCGGGGCAGCCGTCTCTTTGATTGTGTAGTCACCCCACGCCAGATCTGTCACTTCGAACTGGCCATCCGCATCATTGACATCGAGCTCGCCGTTGTCCGATACGACGAAGTCCTGACCATCTGGTCCTGTCAGCGTGAACTCGGCCCCAGCAAGTTCGTTTCCGTTCTCATCGACCTTCTTCCAAGCCAATGAACCTGGGTTCCGTTCGTTCACCAGCTGGCAAGCGACGATCTCATCAGTTCCGACCGTTTCAGTCAGTTTGAAACCATCGCCGATGTTCTCAGTTCCGATCTCTTTGCCGTCGACGGTGCAGATCGCATTCTTACCGGATTGCTGCTGGAGACGGTATCCTGCCTGCTGGACCTCGGTGGCTTGTACGCCTTCGGCCGGAGTCTTCAAGCGAAAGCTCACTGTTCCATCAGGGTTGGTGACCTTTTCGGTCCCGTCTGTCGAGTCCGGCGATGCAATCGTCCAGCCCTCTCCCCGAAAAACATCAGTTTCGGTTCCATGCTGGCCTGCACCCGGGTCGATGAGCTTAGTGACATTAAGAGTGCCCTGGCAGCTTTTAGTCGCGATTTCACGCAGCTGGTCGGCCAATTGCGAGTAGTCGGAGACCACGTAGTAGTCATCGCCCTCAGTTTGGCCGGAGACGAGTTTGATGTTGTCCTCGTTGATGGCGCTTCCCACACCGAGGCCGACGACTTTCGAACCTTGAGATTTCAAAGAATTCGCGGATTCGACGGCAGTGTCAATGTCGATCTGATCGGTGCGTGTGCCGCGATCACTATTGCCCGGGTCGGTTCCCGGCACCCCATAGGCGGTGGGCTTTCCATCGGTCACGAAGAGAACGAGGTCGTGATTCGTCCCGTCGAGTTGCCCGAGTCCCCGGTCCCAGTTCGTGCCACCTGAGTTGCTGGGCACACGCCGAATGGCATCGATTTCCTCACTCAGCGAATCGACCGACTCCGAAGTCGCAACGGATCTGCTGGGAATCGGTGAGTTCGTGCCGTCGGGGCCGAAAGTGGCGAAGGTATTCACCGAGACACGGCTCGGTGTGCCGTTCAGGCCCTTAGCCACGGCTTTGGCCGCCGCCTTTGAGTTCGCGACATCTTCATCTGTCAACGAGTTCGATAGGTCGAGCACGATGCCGATGTCAAGGCCGCACGCTTCTGAGAGGCTCGGATTGGGCAAGGGAGCCACCGCCGCATGTGCAGGCGCGGCACCGAGAAATGCGAATGAGGCGAGCATGGAAGTCGCCAGAGCCGCGGCTGCCGGCGCCTTCAGCAATCGACGCAGTGAGGTCATTGGGATACTCCTTTGGGTGCGGCAGCACCAGCGCGCATGCGGCCGCGGTTCGGTTCGAAGGTGGCCCTGCAGTCACGTGATTATGCAGGGCCACCCAAGGGGGTGAGTCCGAGACTCCGAGGGGTTACCGAGAGGCATACGTGCGCTGCCGACTCGATCACGGAGGGACCACAGTGGTGGGCCTTCCATAGACTCAGACCCAGCAGTGCTCGAATTCGTTCGCGAGAATCAGAAAATTCTTCAGCCGATCCTCTTCAGGTCTGCGAGCCTCGACGTCATGCGGGGAGTCCACCTGCCTCACAATCGCTTTGAAGGGAGAACAACCGATGCGGTAGAATTTCACCACCTCCCCATCCTCCCCTCGAGCAGTTCCCCGACGATCACAGTTGAGGTACCCGTTATGCCTGTCCCCTCGGCCCGTTTAGCACTCATGCCCCGAGACGTCGATGTCTGAGGCCCGGTCGACGACAGACAGCGGCGATCACTCGCCCTTTGGTCTGCCACGGTCGAGATCTGAGCGCGACGATGCGGAACTGTGCTCGGAGATTCGCCGTCACAGTCCCGACTCGGCCACCGGCCGTGCAGCATTCGGCGAACTCTATGCCAGACATCGTGCTCCGGCACTGCACTTCGCCCTGCGTCTCAATCGAGATCGCAGCCGCGCGGAAGACGCAGTCTCAGAGGCCTTTGCGAAGTTGTGGCGAGCCTGGACCAATGGAAGAGGGCCGGATACTGCATTCAAGCCCTACCTCATGGCGGCAGTTCGATCTGAGTCGTACAGGCGCAGCGCCACGAACCGCGCCACTGCGGCGGTGGAGCCTGACGTCCTGACCTTTCTCGCGGGACACGAGCCGGGCAATCACGCCGATGAGGTAGCGGAACGAGATCAGCTGGCCAAAGCGTTCAAAGCGCTTCCGCAAGGATGGCAGAAAGCCATCACAATGATCGACATCGACGGTACGGCCACATCCTCTGCGGCCGACTCGATGAACCTATCAGTGAACTCGTTCAGCTCACTGCTTCGGCGTGCGCGCGAAGGCCTGCGCGTCTCCTATCTTCAGCAGCACGTTGAGCCTTCCCGACCTGAGTGCTCCGAATACACTTCGGAGTTCGCCCGGTATGTCCGCGGCCAACTCAGCTCCAAACGCACTGTCGCCATCAATGAACACCTCCGCGATTGCAGTTCGTGCCGCCTGCAGACTTTCCGACTCCGGAGCATCAACTCGACGTTCCAGGCCTGGATCACGCCTGCCGCCGTCGCCGCAGCTCTTATCGAGTTCGGTCGAGTTGAGGAAGGGGCGACCTTCCTGCTCCAGAGCACTGCCGACTCTGCAGAGCAATCCCAGTCTGCCGTGGGTCAGCCCCCTGCGCAGACCGCTGGTGAGCAATCGCTGAGCACGTCCGCGGGGAGTGCGAGCAGCGGTGTGGGTGGAACTGCTACCGTCTTCGGTTCCACCCTCGCACTAAAGGCCACTATCGCCGGCCTGGCCGCAGCTGCGGCCATAGCCGCCGGTACGATCACCGTCATCAATGTCCAGGGTGGTTCCGGTCAACCTCCCGCTTCGGCCCAGGAACAGTCGACGACACGGGCGCTGGAGCAGCCATCCGCACCGACCGAAGGCACGTCACCCGATGCCGCTCCGAGCGGCGCAGCGCAGATCCCTTCCGATTCGCCGAGCACCCACGACCAGCAAAAAGTCGAGGTGCCTGCGCCGTCACCGGCTCGCGAGACTGCACCGGAGGACGATTCCGCCGAGCCAAGGACCGCAGAAGATGATGTTGCAGAATCTGCGCCCGAGGAAGAGGTCGAGGAAGAAGTCGAATCCTCGACACCAAGCAACGAAGGCGATCTGACCGAAGAGTCGGAGGAACCGACACCAGCTGGTCCGAGGCCGACTCGGGCTCCTGCGCCTTCGGCGACGGCCGGGCCAGAGTCCGAGACATCTGCCGAAGCCTCCGGCGAAGCCGACGTCGATTCGGGAACTGCAGCGAATCCGAGCGAAGAAGCCGAAGCTGCGTCCGAGGCGAACGGGGGCCGCGATCAGGACACCGACCCGACCACAAGCGACTCCGCGGCAAATGACTCGTCATCCTCCGAGCAGGCCGATACAGACGGCACAGATGCCGCTGCCGACAACGAGGGACAAGCCGGTGCGGCTGCTGATTCCGACGACGCCGACGGATCACATGCTGAGGACGGCACCGCCGCTAGCGATGACGATGACGGCTGGCATTGCCACGACTACGGTTGGTGGCAATACTGTCACTGATTTCTCCCATTGCACTGCGGCTGTCATAGCCCGCGAGCGATGAGCTCCTTCATGATCTCGTTCGTTCCGCCGTAGATCTTCTGCACGCGTGCATCGGCGTACATCCGGGCGATCGGGTATTCGAGCATGTACCCGTAGCCGCCGAAGATCTGCAGGCACCGGTCGACGACGTTGTTCTGCACGTCTGCGGCCCAGTACTTGCCGGCCGAGGCCTGCTCGGTCGAGAGTGATCCGGCGATGTGCTGGCTGGTCAGGTGGTCGACGAAGGTGCGGGCGGCGAACGCCTCGGTGGCGCATTCGGCGAGCACGAACTTCGTGTTCTGGAATTTCAGGATCGGCTGCCCGAAGGCCTCGCGTTCCTTCGCATAGCCGATCGCCTCCCGCACGGCACCCTCTGCGGTCGCCGCCGCGCCGACGGCGATCGCCAGCCGCTCCTGGGGCAGCTGCTGCATGAGCTGGACGAAGCCGCGCCCCTCTTCCCCGCCGAGGAGGTTGTCCACGGGAACGCGCATGTCCTCGAAGAACAGTTCCCGGGTGTCCTGTCCGTGTTGGCCGATCTTGTCGAGCAGCCGACCGCGGGAGAATCCGGGAAGGTCGTTCACCTCGGCGCCGATGAGCGAGAGTCCTTTGCCGCCGGGAGCCTCGCTGGTCCGGGCGACGATGACGACGATGTCGGCGTGGGAGCCGTTGGAGATGAAGGTCTTGGCCCCGTTGATCACAAAGTCCTGGCCGTCGCGGACCGCTCTGGTTGTGATGCCCTGGAGGTCGGAGCCGGTCCCGGGTTCGGTCATCGCGATCGCCGCGACGAGCTCACCGGTGGCCATGCCCGGCAGCCACCGACGTTTCTGCTCCTCGGTGCCGAAGGCGTTGATGTAGTGGGCGATGATCGTCGAATGCACGGCATTGGCCCAGGCGGAATCGCCGATGAAGCCCTGTTCCTGGAGGATGACGGCCTCGTGGGCGAAGGTTCCGCCGCCCCCTCCGTACTCTTCCGGGATGGAGATGCAGAGCAGCCCGGCATCTCCGGCCCGGTTCCAGAAATCTCGGTCGACCTGGTGCTCCTCAGCCCATCGTGCCTGGTGGGGAACGACCTCCTTGGCAAGGAAGCTGCGGGTGAGGTCGCGCAGGTCGTCGGTTTCCTGGGTCTCCCAAGTGCCTCGGTATCCGTCGAGGATCATGCTCGTTCTCCTGTGGGTTGGGTTCCGGCAGCGACGACCGCCTCGAACGGCAGGTCGTTCTCCGCGGCGAAACGCATCCATCTCTCGGTCGGTTCGCGTGCGAATTCCGCCTCGAGCGTGGCTTCGTCGGCGCCGAGGCGGGTGGCCAGCGCCTTCGCGAAGTGCGGTTCGAGGCAGGCGACGGCGAGGTGTCCGTCGGCGGTGGCGTAGGTGCGGTAGAACGGGGAACGCCCGCCGAGGTGGCCGCCCGGAGAGCTCAGCCCGTGCCGTGCCGGACCCGCCGCCCAGGCGGCCGAATCGTCGAGGACGACGCGCTTACGGATCCCGAGCGGGTCTGCGCTCTCGGTCTCCGCCAGGCTTTCGCGTTCCCGGAGTCCGGCGAGGGCGGCGGTGACAGCGCGCTCTCCGCCGAGGATGTCGGCGATCGGCACGGTGGGGTTGGTTCCGGGGATGAGGGTGCCGTGGGCGGCCTGGTAGGTGAGATCGTGCCCGGGGACTTCGGCGCGGTCACCGGCGAAGCCGAGGATCTCGACGTGGACGAGTCCGTGGTCGGCGACGAGCTCGGGGATTCCCAACCCGGCCGCGGCCTTCGGGCGCATGGCGGTGAGGAGGATGTCGGCGTCAGCGGCGAGCACCTCGAGTCTCGCGCGGGCTTGGCCGTCCTTGAGGTCGAGGGTGATGATCTCCTGTCCGCCGGTCAGCTCCCGGTAGTAGTCGGGGACAGCGTGGGCGAGGGGATCGCCTGTCGGGGGTTCGATCTTAATCACTCGCGCCCCGAGTTCCGCGAGTCGGGCCGCGGCCAGCGGTCCGGGCAGGTTGATGGCCAGGGAGATGACCGTGACATCGTCCAAGGGTGAGAATTCGTCCACTCCGACTCAGCTTCCTTCGCTTGCTTCGCCGCTTTTGAACGACCGTATAAGATATTGAAAGATTGTTCAATGGTGGTCATGGAAGAATCTGTCATGGCACAGTTGGATGGAGTGGGGGCGATGACCGAGAGCAGCAGCGCCGAGGATCTCGAGGCGGCCGGTGAGACCGCGGACCTCACGAGTCGTGCGCGGATCCGCAACGCCGCCCTCCACCAGTTCGCCACTCGTGGATTCGCGGGCACGCCTCTGCGGGCCATCACCGCCGAGGCGGGAGTGGCCATCGGCCTCATCTCGCATCACTTCGGCTCGAAGGAGGGGGCTCGGGACGCGGTCGAGCAGTGGATCGTCGGGCTCTTCGCAGCGGCCCTCGGCCTGGCCGATCGAGAATCCGAGGAATCGGTCGCCGATGCCGGTGCCCGAGATGCGGCGGTGGCACGGATGCTTGGGGACAATCCGCTCGTCATCGACTATCTGCGTCGCGAAGTCCTCGAACAGCCCGAGGACGGCGGACTCATCACTCGCCTCTCGGCACTGACCGTCGAGAGCGTCGACGCGATGCGAGCCGCCGGTCACGCTTCGACCGATCGCGATCGTGTCGAGCAGGTGCTCACGGTGATGGTCCGTCAGCTCGGCAGGCTGGTCCTGCAGCCGCTGCTCCACCAGGTCGCCGCCGCGTTCCCCGCAGGCGAACGACCCACCAGCCTCCCCGAACTCACCGTCGAGGTGAGACGACCGGAGGCGCGAAGAGACGAAAGAGACTCATGAGCATCATCTATCTGGTTCGACACGGTCAGGCGTCGTTCGGCACCGATGACTACGACCACCTGTCCGAGCTCGGCAGGGAGCAGAGCTGCATCACGGGCGGCCACCTCGTCGCGCAGGAAGTCACGCCGACGCACATCATTCACGGTGAGATGCTCCGCCAGCGTCAGACCGCCGAAGGGATCCAAACTGGACTCGGAACCGAACTCACGCCGCAGATCGGCACCGGCTGGAATGAGTACCAGGCCTGGGAGCTCACCGGCGCGCTCACTGACCCCGATCCACGTGCACAACATGATTCGAAGGTCTTCCAGGCCGAGCTCGAACGCGGGGCCGCCCGTTGGGCCAGCGGGGATCATGACAGCGACTACTCGGAGACGTTCGCAGAGTTCACCTCTCGCGTCGACCGGGCCCTCGATGAGGCGTGTGCGGCGATGAGCTCAGGCGAGTCGACGATCGTCGTCTCCAGCGCCGGAGCCATCGCCTGGACTGCGGCCAGACTGCTCGGCGGCGGCTTCGACCAATGGATGGCGTTCAACCGAGTCACCGTCAACACCGGGATCACACGCATCATCACCGGTCGCAACGGGATCAGCCTCGTCTCCTTCAACGAGCACGGCCACCTGCCGCCCTCCGCGATCACGTACAGGTGACGCAGACCCCGGCGATTAGCCGGTGCAGCGGCCACACCGCCGCACCGGCCTGCCGAAGCTCTGTGTCATCACGCCGGACCCGGCCTTGCTCGATCGGACTGCACTGCGTAACCTCAGGCCATGGTGAAGTATCGATGGACAGCGGCTGACATGCTTGCGATGGACGGCCGCACGGTGGTCGTCACCGGGGCCAGCAGCGGGGTCGGAGCCGCCACCGCGACGGCCTTCTCGCGGGCCGGAGCCCACGTCGTCATGGCCGTCCGCGACGTACAGCGCGGACAGGACGCCGCCCGCTCCATGGGTGGGAGCACAGAGGTTCGAGAACTCGACCTCGCCGACCTGTCCTCGGTCCGGGCTTTCGCCGATTCGTGGAGCGGACCCCTCGACATCCTCGTCAACAATGCGGGAGTCGCCGGACACCGAGGTGCTCAGACCGCGGATGGCTTCGACCTGCAGTTCGGCACGAACCACCTCGGCCACTTCGCCCTGACCAACCTTCTCCTGCCGCACATCACCGACCGGGTGGTGACCGTGGCCTCGGGTGCGCACAAGGCGGGTGAGATCCATTTCGAGGATCTCCACCTGCGCGGACGCAAATACGGTTTCGCGGAATCCTACGGCCAGTCCAAGCTGGCGAACCTGCTGTTCACCCTCGAACTCGACCGCCGTCTGCGGCAGGCCGACTCCCGCATTCTCTCTCTGGCCGCACATCCGGGCTATTCGGCGACGAACCTCGGCACCCGAGGCCAGCCCAAGGCCCTTGTCGCCGCAGCGAATTTCGCCGGCAGGCTGTTCGCCCAAAGCAGCGAGCACGGAGCACTGCCGTCACTGTTCGCGGCGACCCACGACCTGCCCGGGGCGAGCTACGTCGGCCCGGACGGTCGCGGCGAGCTGCGCGGCTCCCCCACCCTGGTGGGACGGTCGGCGAAGGCCAGCGACCCGGCTGCGGCACGCCGACTGTGGGAGATCTCCGAACGACTCACCGACGTCCGATTCGGCCTCGCAACGGATTGATCGTCCGCCACAGCCCGGAATAGCCCGGCGGCCGGAACCGCCCCACTGCCGGAACCCCTCCACTGCCGACACCGCTCCGCGCAGCCACTCACTCGTGCATCCGCGCTCCCTTGACCACCCGGTCGACGGCGTTCTTCGGTCCTCTCAGGGCAATCCCCACAAGGTTGAGTTCGTCCGCGGGCACGGCTGCCACCGCGGCACGGTTGGCCGCATCGTGCCCCGTGGAGAACAGCTCCTCCGTGTAGATCGCCACGGACATTCCCCGCCCCAGCGCCTTCTCACGGGCCTTCGCGAGCACCTCGGCGCCGCCGGTCATGACGAGCACCGGCTGACGCAGCATCGGCAGGTAGTTCTGCCCGTCGGCGTCGCGGTAGTCCTCCCCCACCAGGCCCGCCTCGCTGGTGGCGATACCAGACATGAGGAAGGCGGTGACGTTGAGCTCCTGCCAGGGCTTGAGGTCCTCGCGGAGGACGACGACGACCTTCGTATCGAAGCGGACCGGAGCCGCAGGCTCGGTTGGGGACGGTGATTCAGATGTGTTCTCGTGCATGCCTCCACTTTGCTTCCCGAGCGAGTAAGAGTCTTGTACGTTTGTGACATGGCTGATGTGATCCACGCATGGCACCCGGAGGTGCCACTGATCCAGGAGGTCCTCCACGCTCGGTTCGAGCATCATGCCTACCCGTCTCATACGCATGATTCGTGGACGGTCCTGCTCGTCGATCAGGGCACGGTGACCTACGATCTGGACCGGCATGAGCATCAGACTTCGAATTCGGCGGTGACGCTGCTGCCGCCGCAGGTGCCCCATGACGGCCGCTCGGCGACTCCGGATGTGCCGTTTCGCAAACGCGTGCTCTACCTCGAGCCCGAGTGGCTGCCCGACACCGCTGTCGATGCCGCCGCGGAGTCTCCCACGCTCTTTGACCCCGGAGTCACCACGGCCGTCGACCGGATCCACGCTGCACTCAATGACCCGGCCGACGTCCTCGCCGCCGAATGCGGCGTCCTGGCTCTGCGCGATCTCGTGCAGCCGCATCTGAAGTCACCCGTCGAAACCGCGACCGACAGGCCGCTCGCCCGCTGCCTCCGACAGCTGCTCGATGATCGTCTGGACGAAACCGTCACCATCGCCGAGGCCGCCGCAGAGTTGGGTGCCCACTGCAGCCACCTGGTCCGGGTCTTCACCCAGACCTACGGGATCGCGCCACATCAGTACGTCATCGGCCGCCGGGTCGACCGTGCCCGGCGCCTGCTCCTGTCGAGCCACTCCCCCGCCGAGGCGGCCGCCCGGTCAGGCTTCCACGATCAGGCCCATCTCACCCGGCATTTCCGCCGGACCCTGGGCACGACCCCCGGAGTCTTCGCGGCCTGAAGCGAATGCCGGAGCAGAGGTCCGTTAGGCCACCTGAACTCGCGCATCGGCTGTCACGTACTCAAGCGCGAGTCCTCCGCCGACGGCTTCCAGATATCCGCGAATCGTTCCGACTTTCGAGTTGTCGAGATCTCCGTGCTCGATCTTAGAGATCTGACGTTGCGATACACCGATTCGCTCTGCAAGCTCCTGCTGAGTCAGCCCCGCATTCTCACGCAGCTCCCGAAGGCGATAAGCCCGTACTTCAGCGAGCATGCGCTCTTTATGCGCCGCGACTTTCTCGCGGTTCACCGGATGATCCGCGAGGAACTCGTCCAAATCCATAGCCATGCCGTCTACTCCTCTCTCAGCCTCAGCAGATGGTCATCAAACAGATCGTCTGCGATTGGAATGTTCTGGCGATACCAGCGTTTCCAATTTCCAGATTTGTCCCCCGCTACCAGCAAGATTGCCTTTCGTGCAGGATCGAAAGCGAACAAAACTCTCAGTTCAGTCTGTCCTGATGAACCAGGCCGCAACTCCTTCATATTCTTATGCCGAGAAGCGACAATTGTGTCTACCAACGGCCGCCCAAGATGGGGACCGTTGTCCCGCAACAACTCCAACTCGGCAACTACCTGATCACGCGAATCGTCATCAATAGTGACCAGCCATTCCGCGATCAGCTCGACGTCTAAGCCCCACACGGTTCAATCATAGAACCTGCAGGTTCTAGATTCAACGGACAGTTTCCCCGCCGAGTCAGGCTTCCATGACCAGTCCCATCTCACCCGGCATTTCCGCCGGACCCTGGGCACGACCCCCCGGAGTCTTCGCGGCCTGAGACTCAGAGGTACCCGTTGCGGTGACCGTAGGCGACGGCCTCGTCCCGGCTGCGGACGCCGAGCTTCTTGTACAGGGCGGAGAGTCGGTTCTTCAGCGACCCGGTCACGATCGCGTAGTCGCTGGCGATCCGCGGGATCGACTTATCCGAGTCGATGGCGACGAGCAGAGACAGCTCCGCGGAGCTCAGCTCCGGCACGGCCGCCGTCGTCACCGGCAGGGTCTCGGGGAGGTCGAGCAGTCGCTGCTGCAATTCCGCGGCGCTGATCTCCGGATGGCTGAAGGTCGCGGCCAGGGCGGTCCAGGCGACGGCGTCCGCGGTCTGAGCGATCAGGTCGATCCGCGCCTGCCTGGACAGTTGAGTCAGCGGTGTCACCGTCGAGGCGATCGTGCAGTAGTCGAGGACATGGCCGAAGAGCTCGACCGCCTCGGCGCCGCGCCCCTCCTGATGGAGGACGGTGGTGCGCAGGGCCGCGGCCGAAGCCTTGAGCCTCGGCCCCTCACCACCGGAGAGCACCGGACCGGTGTGATTCCACAGCTGCGCCCGGCGTCCGAACATCAGGCCTTGGCGCGCACTCGTCAGAGCGTATCCGGGACTCGAGGGGTTCATGCTCGCCACCAGTTCCTGCAGCAGCTTCGCCTCCCCGGCCGCGAGGAAGACGAAACCGACGAGGTTGACGATTCCCGAGAACGGGGTGGTCGAAGGATTGGTCACCGGAACCATCAGCTGGATGGCGTTCTCTGTGAGCTCCTTGGCCGCGATCGAGGACCGCCCGACGTAGACGTTGCAGAGGCTTTCGGCCAAGGCCGGAAGCGCGCCGAGGTGGGGCACCGGTCCGAGACTCCGCAGCTTCCCCAGTGCCCGTTCGGCAGCCGCCAGATCAAGACGATCGAGGCTGCGCAGCGCCGCGATGACCTGTGCCTTGGGCTCATCGGGCAGCACGTCCATTCCGAACGAGTCCGCCTGCTCCCGCGCGAGCGCAAAGGACCGATCGACCTCGGCGCCGCGACCGTGGCCGACACCGGCCAGAGCGGTCTCCAGCTGGGCCTCGAGCATCGGATGCCAGGAGTTCGGCGTATAGGTCTCCGAGTACTGGACCACTCGCTGCAGGATCTGCAGCGCCTCGGGGAACCGTCCGGCGGTCACGAGGTTGTGTCCGTGTTCGAGGTTGAGCTCGGCCTGGATCATCTGCGAAATGCCGGGTGCCTGCCCGGCGCGCTCGCGCAGGTGTTCCCGCCCGGTGCCGATGACAGTCAGCGCGGCCTCGACGTCACCGCCGACGCGCAGCTCCCTGGCCTCGAGCGTGGTCAGAACGGCCACCTCGTCGGCGGTGAGATCCGCGGCATCACGGCCGGTGATCGAGGCACGGATGCCGGGGAGCACCAAGCGATCGAAGTCGGTACGCGGGAGCACTCGTACACCCTCGTCCGTGCCGAGACGGCGACGCGTCGAGTCGACGAGGCGGGCCGCACTCCTGGCAAGCGCAAGGATCGGGCGACGGGAGATGACCTCCTCGGGGACCGCAAGATACGCGTCGACGGCCGTGTCCACCTCACCGAAGATGTTGAGTGAACGGCGGGTCCACAGCTGCTCGAGCAGATCCCAGTTCTCGATGTCGACGATGAGGGCGAGCGCCTCGTCGAGGCCGGGTCCCCCTTCGGCCCTGAGCCGACCATGCAGATTCTCCAGGGACAGAGCGAAGGCCTGGCGGGGCGAACGCCACCGCGGATGCTCGGAAGGAATCACGACCCGGCGCATCAGGGCTCGGATCAGCGGCGGAACGGAGAAGACCTCCTCGTCTCCGTGCTCGATGCGCAGCAGACCCGCCGCGACCAGGCGCGAGATGAGCTCCCGGGTCGGCGTCTCACCGGCGGCGTCCGCCTCGGCGAGGGTGAGAGCGGAGTGGATGAGGTCCACCAGCGTCGAGGTGATCCTGCGCGGCCAGGAGAACAGCAGGAGCAGGTAGATGTCTGCAGGCAGCTCGGCATCGCCGCTGCGATGAGGGGTGAGCTCGGGTGGCAGCAGCGCATCGACGCGCGGCGCATCGATGTCGGAGAGCCTGATCCCTGCGCGTTCGGCCGCGCCGAGCAGCGCCCGGGCGATCTTCACCCGCCCGGCACTGCAGGAGAAGAGGTTCTCCCGTTCGGTCTCGGTCAGGGCACGGCCGGGGTCGATCACCTCGGCGAATTGGTCGAGGGTCCTGGCTCGTGGTCCGAACTCCGCCTCGAAGGCGGTGTCGCTGTCGGGAGCCGTGTCGACGATGTCGACGGTCGTTTCAGGGTCGCTGGAGAGCAAAAGGGCGTCTTCTCTGTGATGACGGCCGAAGCCGTGGCAGTGGGTGGCTGCCGAAATGAGGGGTATGTGCAGTTCTGGGAGTCAGGTATAGCACAGGAATCTTGGCAGCGTTCCAAGACTCGCCCCAGAGAGCTCACCGGCGTCTGAGCAGCACCACTCCGTCCTTGACCGTGGCCGTCTCGATGCCGTCGGGTCCAGTGGCCTCGCGAGGACGGGATTCCGCGGTCATGAGCTCCCACTCGGAGTCGTCGAGGTCGAGCTCGACGACCTCGGCGGTCGGTGAGAGGAGATCGCTGTGATGCTCGCCGAGGTCGAAGTCGCGCGGGTCGTCGATCCCGTGATGGCGCGGCGCCCAAGGCGGGATGTCGGCGGGATCGTCGAAGACATGGGTGACGAGGAGGAGATGCCCGCCCGGACGGATGCGACCCGCCACGCGGCGGAGGATCTCGGTGCGCGGGAGTTCAACGGTCGAATGGAAGAACGAGGCGGTGACGAGGTCGAACGTCTCCTCCGTCGTCCACTCGCCGAGGTCGTGGCTGATCCAGGTGATCGCGTCGCCGACTCCGGCGGCCCGGGCGCCCTCGGCGCCGCGTGCGGTGGCCGTAGCGGAGATGTCGACGGCAGTGACCTGCCACCCCTGCTGTGCCAGCCAGACCGCGTCCCCGCCCTCGCCGCAGCCGAGTTCGAGGGCCCTGCCTGGGCGCACGGGCAGCTCGGTGACCACCTCGGCCATGGTGGGGTTGACCCGGCCGGACCATCGTCGGTGGCTGTCGGAGTACTGGTCCTCCCAGTACTGCTGTGGGGATTCCTCGTGTGCTGATTGCTGTTCGCTCATGACTCCATCATCCCCACTCGACTTGCGCATGCGCAAACATTCTTGCAGAATCGGCAAAACACCGGCACACAAGAGACAAGTGGGAGGACTCCGATGGTCGAGGAACTCAAGCACATCGGCACGCGACTGCGGGCGCTGCGCAACAGTCGCGGGTGGACACTCGAGGATCTGGCCGCTCGGGCGCAGATGTCGACGAGCACGCTCTCCCGCCTGGAGTCGGGGAAGCGGCAGGCCAGCCTCGAACTCCTCGTCCCGCTCACCCGACAGCTGGGCATCAGCCTCGACAGTCTCATCACGCCGACCGCACGCGATCCGAGGGTTCGCCGCAGTCCCGTCCACAGGAACGGGATGGTCATCGCGCCGCTGGCCCCGGAGGGCGCCCCCATCGCGACGTATAAGATCACCTACCCGCCAGTGGACACGCTCCCGGAGCCGAAGATCCACGACGGTTATGAATGGCTCTATGTGCTCACGGGGAAGGTGCGACTGATCCTCGGCGATCAGGACCTCGTGCTCTCACGCGGCGAAGCCGCCGAGTTCGACACCCGCGTCCCCCACAGCATCTGCGCGGCGGGCAAACGCTCGGCTCAGGTGCTGAGCATCTTCAACAACGACGGGGTGCGCATGCACACCCACACCGCCGGTACGGAGATCGCCGCATCCGACGCAACCGACACCAACGCTGCCGGCACAGAGCCTTCCAACACCGACCCCGCGGACTGAGTGCCGCTCACACCCAACGGTATTCGTACTCCGGGCGTCCCGGGGTGCCGTGCCGCGGCTGCTTGGCCGCCTGCTTCGTCGCCACCAGGTGCTCGAGGTAACGGCGCACGGTCACCCGTGAAAGCTCCAGACGCGTCCCGACCTCTGTGGCCGAGACCGGCGTCTCCGAGTCGCGCACCACCGCCGAGACCGTCTCAAGGGTCTCAGCGATCAGGCCCTTGGGCAGCGGGGTCGCCGAGACCGAGCGCAGGGCGCTGAGCGCATTGTCGACCGAGGCCTGCGTCGCCAGCGCTCCCCCACCGGTCAGGCCCTGCCGGAACTCCCGCTGGTTCTCCAGCTTCTCCCGGAACGCGGCGAAGGCGAAGGGTTTGATGAGGTACTGGGTGATGCCTGTGGAGATCGCGGACCTGATCACCTGCAGGTGCCGCACCGCGGTGATCGCGATGATGTCGGCATCGTGATTGCGGGCGCCCAGCTTCTTCGCCACTTCGAGGCCGTGGGAATCGGTGAGATTCATATCCAGCAGCACGATGTCGACCGGCGTCCCGGCCGCGGCGAGCTCATCGAAGCGGGTCAGGGCCTCACCGCCGCTCAGGCACACCGCGGCCACCGAGAAGCCGGGCACCCGCCGGACGAAGTCCGCATGCGCCTCGGCCGTCAGCGGGTCGTCCTCGACGATGAGGACCCGCAGTTCGCGGTCATCTGCCACCGCCGTCACCGTCCTCTCCGTCGTTCACATCGCCATCCTCGCCGCAGAAGCGCTCCGCCCTCAACGGCAGTGTCACCGTGAAGATCGCGCCCCCATCAGATTCGACCCCGAGATGGCCCCTGAGGCGCGTCACCGCCTGCCGGACGAGGACGAGGCCGAATCCGCGGCCGGCGAGCCCGTCGTCTGCCGTCTTCGCAGAGGCGCCGAGGTGGAAGATCGCGTCGATGTCGGCCTCCCCGACTCCCGGTCCGGAATCGGCGATGGTGATGATGAGTTCGCCATCGACGGCGAGGAAGTCCGCCCACACGTGCCGTTCGTCCGAGTCGGCGGCGGCGTCGAAGGCATTGTCGAGGAGGTTCCCGGCCACGGTGACGAGATCTCTGGCGTCGAGGCTGCCCGGGGGCAGTTCACCGTTGGCGGTGACGGTGAGTTCGATGCCGCGTTCGTTGGCCTGGGCGGCCTTGCCGATCATCAGCGCCGTGATGAAGGGTTCGTCCAGTGAATCGACGAAGGAGTCCGTCAGTCGCTGCGATTCCTGCCGGTCGCGGACCGCGAAGTCGAGGGCCTCCTGGCTGCGTCCGAGCTCGATGAGCGTGGACACGGTGTGGAGTCGGTTGGCATGTTCGTGGGTTTGAGCCCGCAGCGCCTCGGACAGGGTGGTCATCGTGGCGAGCTCCCCGGTGAGCTCCTGGATGTCGGTGCGATCGCGCAGAGTCACGACGGTGCCCTGTCCGCCATCGTCGCGCGGACGGCGACCGCCGCCGGGTCCGCGGTCCCCGCCCTCGGGTTGGCTCGCCTGCTTCTGACTGACCACGAGCACCCGCTCCCGGGTCAGGTGGATCTCATCGACGGCCACCCGGCCCGAGTCGAGGAGGTCACGCACGGATTCCGGGAGGGCCACCTCGGCGAGGGGAACGGGGTCATGATCTCCGGGATCGGGCAGACCCAGCAGGGACGCGGCCTCGTCGTTGTAGAGGACGAGCCGCCGGTCCTCGTCGACGAGGATGAGGCCTTCGCGCACCGAATGCAGGGCGGAGTCGTAGAAGGCGAAGAGGCTCTTGAGCTGTTCGGGACCGTACCCCAAAGTCACCCGTCGCAGATACCGGCTGAGGATCCAGGCCCCCAGCCCGCCGAGGGCGATGGCGGCGAGGCCGACGATGATGATCTGCGGCAGGGAGGCCGCCTGGGCAACGGACAGCGATTCGAGGGTGACCCCGACGGCGACCATCGCGGTGACCTCGCCGGTCTCGTCGAAGACGGGCACGATCGCGCGCACCGAGGGCCCGAGCGTGCCTTCGTATTCCTCGACGTGGCTGTGCCCGTTCAGGGCGGCGCCGATGCTGCCGATGTAGGGCTGGCCGAGCTGGGAGGGGTCCGGGTGGGTGTAGCGGGTGCGGTCGCGGTCCATGATCGTCACGAAGTCGACATCGGCGGTCGCGATGACGGTGAGCGCATAGGGCTGAAGCTGCGCTGAGGCGTCCGACTCGTCGACCGAGGAGACCACGAAGGGGTCGTGGGCGAGGGTCTCGGCGATGGAGAGCACCCGATCGGCCGTCGCAGTGCGCTCCTGGTCGAAGGTGCGCACGTAGCTCATGATCGACAGGGCGAGGCAGACGATGACGATGAGCACGAGCTGGAACAGGAACAGCTGCGTGGCCAAGGGGCCGCCTCGGCGCCGGTGTCTGACCCGGCCTGACAGGCCCCTACCCTCCTGAATGCTGTGCCGGACCACCCGGACGGGTCACTTCTTCGACCCGCCGAGCACGAGGGCCGCGCCGATGGCGAGCAGCCAGGTGTCCTTGGCCACGGCGGTGCCGTCCTGGGAGGGGCGGATGCCGTCGTCCTCGGTCATCGAATCGATCGAAAAGTAGTTGGCCACCAGCCCCGAGGCGAAGGTGGCCAGTGCCGCTCCGGCGACGCGGGTGGGCACGAAGGGCAGGAGCAGCGCGGTGCCGACGGCGATCTCGCCGTAGGAGAGGAACTTCCCGAACTGCTCGGGCGTCATGTTCTCTACGATCGGAACTCCGTTGGCGGCCATCTCCTGCAGGCCTTTGGCGGTGTCGGCGTCCATGCCGAGCTTGCCGATTCCGGAGTTGAGGATGAAGGCACCGGGAACGGCGCGCAGAAGTGCTGTGCTGAGACTCATGTCCTACCTCTTCGTATGCGGTTGACGTCCACCTTAAGACTAGCCGCGAACTGTGTCTGTGAACACTATGAACGCAACCGAGACACCGGTCACGTTTGGTGGCAACATTACTGGGCAGATAGTCACGACCACTCAAGGAGGAGAGATGGCAACGACGCCACACACGGCTGAGCAGCAGCCGAAGAAGAAGGATCGCACCCACTGGCTCTACATCATGGTCATCGTCGCCGTGTTCGCCGGTGCCGCGATCGGACTCATCGCCCCGAATGCGGGCATCGCCCTCGAACCCTTGGGCACGGCCTTCGTGGCCCTGATCAAGATGATCATCGCCCCGGTGATCTTCTGCACGATCGTCCTCGGCGTCGGGTCCGTGGCGAAGGCCGCGACCGTCGGCAAGGTCGGCGGCATCGCGCTGGTCTACTTCCTCATCATGGCAACCTTCGCCCTGATCATCGGGCTGGTCGTCGGCAACTTCATCCACCCCGGCGAAGGCCTGCACCTCAAGCCCTATGAGGCTGCCGGCGGCGGGGATGACGAAGGCGGCATGGTCGCGTTCCTCATGAGCCTCATCCCCGGTGACATCCCGGTTCTGCCGACCCTCGTGCTCGCGCTACTCGTCGGCTTCGCCCTGCAGTCGATGGGCAAGGCCGGCGAGCCCGTGCTCACCGGCATCAAGCACATCCAGGCCGTGGTCTTCAAGCTCATGATGATGATCATGTGGGCCGCTCCCGTCGGTGCCTTCGGTGCGATCGCCGCGGTCGTCGGCAAGACCGGCTGGGCCGCGATCGGGTCGATGGCGATCCTCATGGGCGCCTTCTACCTCACCTGCGCCCTTTTCATCGTCATCGTCCTCGGCGGCATGCTCAAGCTCGTCACCGGGCTCAACATCTTCCTGCTGCTGAAGTACCTGGCCCGGGAGTTCCTGCTCATCTTCTCCACCTCGTCCTCGGAGTCGGCTCTGCCGCGTCTGATCGCGAAGATGGAGCATGCGGGAGTCTCGAAGCCGGTTGTCGG
Source organism: Brevibacterium sp. GP-SGM9 (assembly GCF_047300845.1). Taxonomy (NCBI): domain Bacteria; kingdom Bacillati; phylum Actinomycetota; class Actinomycetes; order Micrococcales; family Brevibacteriaceae; genus Brevibacterium; species Brevibacterium sp. GP-SGM9. The sequence goes on from NZ_CP178563.1 coordinate 1,780,395, forward strand.
CATCACCGTGCCCACCGGCTACTCGTTCAACCTCGACGGCACCGCGATCTACTTGACCATGGCCTCCCTGTTCGTGTCCACGGCCATGGGGATGCCGATGAGCCTGGGCGAACAGATCTCCCTGCTCGTGTTCATGATCATCGCCTCGAAGGGTGCCGCCGGTGTCACCGGTGCGGGTCTGGCAACCCTGGCCGCCGGACTGCAGTCCCACCGCCCCGAACTCCTCGACGGCATGGGCGTCATCGTCGGCATCGACAAGTTCATGTCCGAGTGCCGTGCCCTGACGAACTTCACCGGCAACGCCGTGGCCACCCTGCTCATCGGCAAGTGGACGAACGAGATCGACCTCGACCAGGCACGTGCCGCACTTAACGGCCAGAGCCCGTTCGATGAGCTCTCCCTCCAGCCCGATGCCCACGGCGCTCCGGCCGACGGCGGAGAGTCCGGTCCCGGAGAGAAGGTGTCGACCCTGTCCTGATCAGGTTCCTGCCCTGACGCGGGCTAAGCCCCCGCAGGAGACGACGCGGGTGCCGGTACTCCCCCAAACGTGGGAGTGCCGGCATCCGCGTCGTTTCGTTTCCACTCTCGCCGAGGCGGTCGCCAGAATATTCCCCACCGACCAATCCACGTGCCCGAGCCCTCCGAATGCCTCATGTTCGCTCCGCTGCGGACGATTGCAACCCGAGTCAGAAGAGGACAGTGACAATGAAGAATCTCAAGCTCATCAGCGCCCGCGCCGCCTCCGGTGCCACACTCGCGACCCTCGTCATTGCGGTCGGTCTCATGGCCGCACCCGCCGGCGCCTCCGCCGCCGAGACGTCCCAGGCGGAATCGACTGAGGCCTCCGGGGCACTCATCAACGGCCCGCTCATCGATCTGGGAGACCTCCTCAGCAGCATCAACATCGGTCAGTTCCAGTAACGACCGCTGTCCTGGCGCCGTGCTCGCGCGACCCTGCACCGGGTTGTGCTGAGCACTCGCGCGCCGCGACCCCGTCGGCCCACCCCCGTTCAATGTGAAAGACACGATGACTGACGAGACCTTTCGAATCGACCTCACCTCGGCTCAGCGCGGAATCTGGTACGCCCAGAAGATCGAACCCGATAACCCGACGTTCCAGATCGGGCTCTATGTCGATATTCGCGGCCCGCTCGATGTCGACAGAATGCGTGAGGCGGTCGCCACGGCCGTCGCCGAAGCCGACTCGCTCAATGTCGTCTTCGGCGAGGATGAGCGGGGACCCTTCCAAGAGCACGGACCGGCTCGCAGCCACCTCGTGGTCCGTGACCTGCAGTCGGAAGGAGCCGAAGATCCCGAAGCCTCGGCTCTAGAGCTGATGCAGGAGGACCTGGAGACCGCCCACGATGTCGATGAAGGTGACCTGCTCAGGTCACAGCTGTTCCGCCTCGGACCCGACCACTGGATCTTCTATCAGCGAGCCCACCACCTGCTCGTCGATGGATACTCCGCCGTCCTCGTCCTGCGCCGCGAATCTCAGATCTATCGGGAACTGACCGAGCAGGGAACCGGGCAGGAAACCGAGCTTTCCGCCTCACCCTTCGGCAGCCTCGACGACCTGGTCGCCGAGGAGAGCGACTACCGCTTCTCGCAGCGCTTCACCACCGACGCCGAGTTCTGGAGGCAGCTGAGCTCCGAGTCGGACGCAGCGACCGGCCTGGCCACACGCCCGGCCTCCCCGGCACGACGCCTCGTCACCTGCAACGCCGACATCCCCCAGGAGCTCTCATCACGCCTGGCCGGTTCCCGGTCGGCACCGACGCTCATCCTCAGCGCCGCAGCAGCCTACCTGCACCGCATGACGGGACGAGAGTCCATTTCGGTGGGCCTCCCGGTCACCGCCCGCCGCAGCTCCCTGGCGAAATCTGTGCCGTCCATGATGTCGAAGATCCTGCCGGTGCAGCTGCGAGCAGCACCGGAGATGACGACGGCAGATCTCGTCGCCGACGCCGGCGCGACACTGCGCGAGACGCTCATCCACCAGCGCTTCCAATATCAGGAGCTGAGCACCGACAGCGACTACCTCGGGCCTTCGGTCAACATCTTCCCCCACGTCGATGACATCGACTTCGGAATGTCGTCCGCCTCGCTGCACCTGCTCTCGACCGGCCCGGTCGATGACCTCTCGATCATCATCCACGGCATCGGAGCCGATCCGAACTCCGATGGAGGCAGCAGGCCGGCCATCGTCCGCTTCGAGGCGAACGCCGAACTCTACGATCGGCACAGCCTTGCCGAGCACCTGCGGCAGTTCCTCTCCGTCCTGTGCCAGTTCGACGCGAGCGACGATCAGCACCTGTCGGGACTCTCACTCATCGATGCCGGCGAGTCCGACGAACTCATCGCGGGCGGCAAAGGACCCGACCAACATCTTCCCGGCCACACCGTGGTGGAGGAGTTCTCCCGGAACGCCCGCAAGTCCCCCTTCGCCACCGCAGTCGTCGCCGAGGACGGGCACATCAGCTTCTGCGAACTCGACCGCCGTTCGACTCAGCTTGCCGACTATCTTCGAGAGTACGGTGCAGGGCCCGGGACTCGCATCGCGGCACGCTTGGGCCGAACCACCACTCTGCCCATCGCCGTGCTCGGGATCCTCAAAACAGGTGCCGCCTACGTGCCCCTCGATCCCGACTATCCGGCCGGCCGCATCAACGCGATGATCGCCGATGCAGCACCGGTGCTCGTCATCAATTCCTCAACTGCAGCGGGCCCGGACGGAGAAACGAGTGTGAACTCCGACCGTCCCGTCATCGACATCGATGCCGAACCTCAGCCGGGAGCACCGGCGACCGAGCCGACCCAGGCCGGGTCAGTGCAGGCCCATACCGGACCAGCGCAGGCCGGATCACAGCAGGCCCGGTCGACGCCTGCCCTCGATGACCTTGCCTACGTCATCTTCACCTCCGGGTCGACCGGTCGCCCCAAAGGCATCGGCGTCGAGCACCAGTCGCTGCTCAATCTCTTCCACAGTCACAAGGAGACCATCTTCGATCCGGCCGCCCGACGACTCGGGCGCGGACTGCGCGTGGCGCACACGGCCGGGATCTCATTCGACGCCTCCTGGGATCCGCTGCTGTGGCTCTTCGCCGGGCACGAACTCCACCTCATCGACACGCTCACCCGCCGCGACCCCGAAACTCTCACCGACTACTTCACCACCCACGGCATCGACTCGATCGAGACGACGCCCTCATTCGTCAAGGCCCTCCTCGCCCACGGCACCTTCAGCGGCAGCGGACATCCCAGCGTCGTCGCGCTGGGCGGAGAAGCGGTCGAACGCGGACTCTGGGACCAGCTCGCCGCCCTGCCCGAGGTGGACTCCTACAACCTGTACGGACCGGCGGAGACGACCGTCGACAGTCTCACCGCCCCCATCGTCGCCGGCGCCTCACCCGAGCTCGGCAGCTCTGTGGCCAACACCAGACACTACGTCCTCGACTCCCGCCTGACCCCCGTTCCCGCACAGGCACGGGGAGAGCTCTACATTGCGGGACTGAACCTGGCACGCGGCTATGTGGGCAGGCCGGCCGCCACCTCCGAACGGTTCATCGCCGATCCCTTCGCCGATGACGGCTCCAGAATGTATCGCACCGGTGACATCGTCCGCAGGCCCCTGGCCGGAGGCATCGAGTTCCTGGGCCGGGCCGATGAGCAGATCAAACTGCGCGGCTACCGGGTCGAACTCTCCGAGGTCGAACTCGCCCTCCAGGCGGAGAATCGGATCCGTTCGGCCGCAGTCATTCTGGGACAGAACCAGGCCGGGTACAGTCAGCTCCTCGGCTACATCACCGCCGATGAGCAGATCGATACCGCCGAGGTGCGCCGGGACATGAAGACGCGCGTCCCCGACTACATGGTCCCCTCGTTCATCACCCAGATCGACCGGATTCCTCTCACTGTCAACGGCAAGCTCGACAGGGCTGCGCTGCCGGAACCGGAGTCGACGCGATCAGGCTCGGCGGCACCGCGGACATTCCAGGAACAGGCCGTGGCCGAAGCCTTCACGCAGGCGTTGGGAATCGACACCGTCGGAATCGACGATGACTTCTTCGAGCTCGGCGGGCACTCCCTGCTCGCCACCCAGCTAGTGGCCTCGCTGCGGAAGCGATTCGCCGCCCCACCCGCTCTCAGCGAGATCTTCCACCACCCCACCGTCCGTGAACTCAGTGCCAGGCTCGAACTCGTCGACGCGGCCCACGATCCCGTGGACGAACTCACCGCCTCAGACCGTCCCGCGACCATTCCCCTGTCCTATGCACAGAGCCGACTGTGGTTCCTCAACCAGGTCGACCCGAGGTCCGCGTCCTACAACATTCCGCTCACCCTGCGCATCCGCGGAGACCTGGACTCCGGTGCCCTGCACGCTGGAATCAACGACGTCGTCTCTCGGCACGAGAGCCTGCGCACCGTGTTTCCGTGGACCGAAGGTCAGCCCGAACAGGTGGTCCTCCCCGCTGCCGATGCGCAGATCGCCCTGCCCATCGTGGAGATCAGCGAAGACCTCGTCGATCATACCGTCAACGCCGAGGCTACCCGCGGCTTCGACGTCTCAACGCAGCTGCCGATTCGGGCCCTGCTGGTGAGAATGGACGCCGGGGACCATCTCCTGCTCCTCACGCTGCACCACATCGCCGCCGACGGCTGGTCGCTGCGTCCTCTAGCGCATGACCTCTCCACCGCCTACCGCGCTCGGGCCCACGGCGTCACCCCCGCTCTCGCCGAGCTGCCGATCCAATACGCGGACTACGCACTGTGGCAGCACAGGACTCTCGGCTCCGAGGAGGCACCCGACAGTCAGATCGCCGGCCAACTGGCCTTCTGGAAGGAGGCGCTGAGCGAGGCGCCGGTCGAACTCAGACTTCCAGTCGATCGGCCCCGGAGCACACAAACCTCGGACCATGTCTCCCGCAGGATCCCGGTCGAGATCGACGCCGAGACCCACGCCGGTCTGCGCCGACTCTCCGGCGAGCGCAACGCCAGTCTGTTCATGGTGCTGCAGGCCGCGTTCGCGGTGCTGCTGAGCAAGCTCGGCGCCGGCAACGATCTCCCCATCGGCACACCCGTCGCCGGCAGGACGGAGACGAAGCTCGACGATCTCATCGGCTTCTTCGTCAACACCCTCGTCCTGCGCACCGACACCTCCGGCAACCCCAGCCTCGTCGATGTCGTCGATCGGGTCCGCGCGTCCAACCTCGCCGCCTATGCCAATCAGGATGCGCCCTTCGACCGTGTCGTCGACGAGGTCGGACCTCCACGCTCGGACCGGCTCCATCCCCTGTTCCAGGTGATGCTGACCCTGCAGAACACTGCCCCGGCGAATCTGGACATGGGCAGCCTCGACATCGAACCTGCGCCCGGGCCACAGGTCTCGGACGCGAAGTTCGACCTCCTCCTCGACCTCGCCGAACACGAGACCCATGGCGGAACTCGCGTGCCCGAGGAAGCCGCCGGCATCACCGGTTCCCTCGAATTCGACTCCGCGCTCTTCGACGAATCCACCGCCGAGGCCATCGCCGCACGATTCGTCCGCGTGATCGACCAATTCATCGCCGATCCGCACACGCCGCTGCACGAACTCGAGGTGCTGCGCCCGGACGAGCTCGCAGTGATCCGCGCTCAGAGTCAGGGCCGCGACCTGGTCGCACCCGAGTCGACGATCCTCGAGGTCCTCGATGCGACGGTCAGGAACCATCCCGAACGGCCGGCTCTCATCGCCGACGACGGTGAGTTGACCTTCGCCGAACTCGGCGCCCGCATCGACCGGTTCGCGCATAACCTGGCCGCCAGGGGGATCACCTCCGGAGACACCGTCGCCATCGCCCTTCCCCGGTCCGCCGATGCCGTCGCGGCACCCCTGGCCGTGCTCTCGCTCGGGGCGGTCGCCGTCCCCATCGACCTCAGCTATCCCGCAGAGCGGATTCGCCTGATCCTCGACGCAAGCAGCCCCGACGCCGTCATCACCGACGAGGACGCGCTCCCGGTGCGCCCCGGCACAGCGATCGGCACCACCGGACTCCACACCGCCGAGGTGGGGCGACGTGACCATGACACCGCCGAGGTCGCCCGGCACGCGACCGTCCGCCCGGTCCCGAGCGACCGCGCCTATGAGATGTACACCTCGGGTTCGACCGGCACCCCGAAGGGGGTGGCCGTCCCCCACACTGCGCTGATGAATCTCCTCGCCCATCATCGGCAGACGATATTCGCCGAGGCGGGGCTCGACTCCGGCCCGGTCCAGGCAGCGCACACGGCCGGGCTGGGCTTCGACGCCGCCTGGGACCCTGTGCTCTGGCTCGTGGCCGGAGCGAGCCTGCACATCGTCGGCGACGAGGTCCGCCGCGATGCCGAGGCCCTCGTCGAATTCTGCCGCGAGCACCGGATCCGGGCACTCGAGACCACCCCGTCCTTCGTCCGGCAGCTCATCATCTCAGGACTGCTCGAGGACGACACCGAGGCAGACCGCGTCCCGCTGTCGCTCGCCCTCGGCGGAGAGGCCGTGCCCGCAGACCTGTGGCGCGAACTCGCCGCGCACCCTGGTGTGCGTGCCCACAACTTCTACGGTCCCACCGAATTCACCATCGATTCCGTCACCGCAGCAGTCGAGGGAGAACGACCCACCATCGGCCATCCGATCGGGAATGTTCGCACCATGGTCCTCGATGAGCATCTGCGTGAGGTCCCCCATGGAGTCGTCGGCGACCTCTATCTCGCAGGCGCCGGAATCGCCACCGGCTACGTCAACCGGCCGAAGGAGACGGCGACACGATTCGTCGCCGATCCCCTCGAACCGGGCGCCCGGATGTACCGGACCGGTGACCTTGTGTCCCGGAACCCTGACGGCAGCCTCGACTTCGTCTCCCGTGACGACGACCAGATCAAACTGCGCGGGTACCGAGTCGAACTCGGCGACGTCGAGAGCGCCCTGGCCTCAGGCAGCGGGGTCACCCAGGCGGCGGCCATCGTCGAGAATCTCACAGATCCTGAATCGGCACGGCTGATCGGCTACTACACCGGGGACGCCGACGATGCGGCCCTCCGCGAACACCTCGCCGCCCAGCTGCCGGCCGCGATGGTCCCCCACGTCCTCGTCGGCCTCGACTCGATCCCGCTGACCTCCCATGGCAAACTCGACCGCTCCCGACTGCCGGCCCCCAAGGCGTCGGGAACCCAGAATTCCCGAACCCCACACACCGCGGACGAACGCACCATGTGCCGGCAGTTCTCATCAGTGCTCGGCACGGACGACATCGGCCTCGACGATGACTTCTTCGACCTCGGCGGGCACTCGCTGCTGGCGGTCTCACTCATCGGCCGCATCCGGACCGCCTTCGAAACCGAGCTGCCGCTGCGCGCCATCTTCGACTCACCCACCCCGTCACGGCTGCTTCAGCGACTCGAATCCCGCGCCCCCACCGGACAGGCACCCGCCGCTGACGACGCGATCACGGCGGAGCCAGCAGAGAATGCACAGCACACGAGCCTCACCGCGTGGAGTCGATCGGGCCAGCATGCCCGCCCGCAGCTGATCCCCCTGTCCTATGGGCAGGCGCGACTGCACTTCCTCAATCAGCTCGACACCGATGCCTCGGACTACACCATCTCCCTGGCCGTCCGCTTCTCCGGAGACCTCGACCCGGAGTCCCTCGGGCAGGCGCTGACGAACGTGATCGCCCGGCACGAGATCCTGCGCACCGTCTACCCCACTGTCGACGGCAGCCCCGTCCAGCAGATCCTGCCCCCGGACGCCGGTGTCGGGCTGATGGAACACCGCACCACGACCTCCGACACCGAGACCACGGCGCGCATGAGAGACGAGGCCGCCATCGGATTCGACCTCAGCCGTGACCTGCCCATTCGAGCGAGCCTCTTCACCGAAGGCGAGGAGTGGGTGCTCCACCTCGTGATGCACCACATCGCCACCGACGGCGCTTCGCTGCGACCGCTGACGCAGGACCTGTCCACCGCTTATGCCGCACTGCGCGGCTCCGCCCATCCGATGCAGCGCACGCTTGAGGTCCAGTACGCCGAGTTCGCGCTCTGGCAGCGCCATGTCCTCGAGGTCGAACAGCGCCCCGGCACCGATGCCCCGCTCCTGGACCGGAAGATCCGGACCTGGCACGAACGGCTCGAGGGGGCTCCCACCGAGATCACGCTGCCCGCCGATCGTCCCCGTCCCACGACCGCCAGGCAGTCGGGCCGTCACCATCACTTCAGCCTCGACGCCCGCACCTCGGCCCGTCTGGCAGCGGTGGCCGCAGAGAACGGGGCCAGCCTGTTCATGGCGCTGCACTCCGTGCTCGCCGGCTACCTCAGCAGGCTCGGTGCCGGTGAGGACATCGTCATAGGCTCCCCCAGTGCCGGACGATCGGACCCGGCAGTCGAAGACATGGTCGGACTCTTCGTCAACACCATTCCGATCCGCACCGACACCTCGGCGGGGCCGGGCCTGCGCACACTCCTGGCCCGCACCCGCAGTGCGGTCATCGATGCTGTGGAACTCGATGACGTCCCGTTCGAACGCCTCGTCGAATCCGTCAATCCACCTCGCGAGCTCGGCCGCCACCCCCTGTTCCAGGTCATGCTGTCCCTCGAGGAGTCGGCCACACCGACCCTCGAGCTGCCCGGGGTCACCACGAACATCGAACCCGAAGTCGAGACCGGTGACGCGAAGTTCGACCTCTCATTCACCTTCCGGCGCAGCGATGCCGACGCGGGGCTCGCGGTGGTCCTCGACTACAACTCATCGATGTTCGATGCGGAGACCATCGCCGGCATCTGCCGCCGATTCTCCCGATTCGTCGATGAGGCGGTGGCGGACCCCGACCGTCCGCTGCACGACATCGCACTGCTCGACCCGGTCGAAACGCAGACGGCGGTCGATTCCCTCACCGGCCCCGTGCCCGCAGACACCCCGCCACCGGTCCTCGATGTCTTCGCCGCCACAGCCGCCAGAATGCCCGATGCCGTGGCGGTCCGCTCCGACCAAGCATCACTGTCCTACCGTGAACTCGACGCGGCCTCGACCCGGTTGGCTCACGAACTCATCGACCAGGGAGCCGATGCCGGGGAGACGGTCTCCGTTCGGCTGAGTCGCGGCATCGGCGTCATCGTCGCCACTCTCGCCGTACTCAAGTCCGGTGCCGCCTTCAACCCGATCGACATCGACTATCCCAGCGGCCGCACAACGGCGATTCTCACCGATGCCGAACCGCTCATCGTCATCACACAGCCGGGCGGCGCTACGGAGCTCACGCCCCTCCTCGCCGCTGCCGGGATCACCCCGAGCATCATCGAAGTCACCCCGAACGGCGGTTCGACGCACCCAGCACCAGCCCACACCTCAGCCCACCCGGCGGCCACACCCTCGGGATCAGCGGGGGCGACCGCGACCGCAATGCTGCCCGCACCGCATCGGGATGTGGCCGCCTATGTGACCTTCACCTCCGGCTCGACCGGTCGCCCCAAAGGCGTCGAGGTCGCTCACCGGGCCCTGGCGAGCCTCTTGGCCTCCCACCGGGCCCGGTTCCTGCCGACCCCGTGCGGTGAGGCCGAGCGGATTCCGGTGGCCCACACCACCGGACTCGGTTTCGATGCCGCCTGGGATCCGCTGCTGTGGATGCTGGTCGGACACCCGCTGCACATCGTCTCGGAGACCGTCCAACGCGATCCGCAGCAGCTGGCCGCCGACCTCCGCAGACTCGGCATCGGGTTCTGGGAGACGACGCCGAGCTACCTGCGTCTGCTCTCCGCCGAACCGGAATTCGAGCAAATGCTCGCAGAGGCCGCCGAGCAGGGGGCTCCGATCGTCCTCGCCCTCGGTGGGGAAGCGATCGAGTCGGATCTCTGGCAGTGGCTGCGCGAGCACCCCGGCGTCATCGCCCACAACCTCTATGGCCCCACGGAGACCACGGTCGACGCATTCGCCGCGCCCCTGGCCGCCTCCTCGACGCCGATGCTCGGGGCACCGCTTGAGCGCATGCGCGGATACGTCCTCGATGCACGCCTGCACCACGTGCCGTCCGGGACGATCGGGGAACTGTATCTGGCGGGCGAGCAGCTGGCCCACGGGTACCGGGGCCGACCGGGGCTGAGTGCCGAACGCTTCATCGCCGATCCTCACGGCGCACCGGGCGAGCGCATGTACCGGACCGGTGACCTCGTCGTCCGGCACTCCAACGGAGAACTCGTGTTCATCGGTCGCAGCGATGATCAGATTCAGCTGCGCGGATACCGGGTCGAACTCGGGGAGGTCGAGCGGGCCCTGCGCTCGGCGCCGGGAATCAAAGACGCCCTCGTCCGTCCATTCGGCACGGATCCTGCCACCCTGCAGCTCATCGGCTATATCGTCGCCGAGGCGGGCGAAAGCACCGAGCCCGCCACCGCTCTCGCCGATGAGGCGCGAGACCATGTGCGCTCGATCGTTCCCTCATACATGGTGCCCTCGCGCATCGTGGTCATCGAAGGGATTCCCCTCACCGCTCACGGCAAGATCGACGAGGCGGCCCTGCCCGATCCGTCTACCGCGACCGTCGGTTCGCGGCTGCGGCCCCGCACGCCGCAGGAAGAAGACGTCGTCGCGATCTTCGCCCGCGTGCTGTCCCTGCCGCAGGTCGGCATCGACGAGTCGTTCTTCGAACTCGGCGGGCATTCGTTCCTCGCCCGGCCTCTCATCGCGGCCGTCAACGAGGCCCTCGGGGCCGAGCTGTCGGTCCAGGCCCTGTTCCGCTCACCGACCGTCGAACAGCTCGTCCTCGAGGCCGACCGCGGTGGTGCGGACTCCATCGCCGAGAGCCTCCACCGTCTGCTTCCGCTGCGATCGGCGGGTACGAAGGCACCGCTGTTCGCCGTTCACCCGGCCACGGGCATCAGTTGGGGATTCGCCGCGATGCTCGGCGGCCTCGATCCGCAGCGCCCGCTCATCGGCCTGCAGATGCCCGGGCTCGCCCCGGACGATCCGGAGGTCATGACCGCACAGACACTGACCGAACTCGCCGATGACTACATCGCCCACATGCAGACGGTGCAGCCGGAGGGCCCCTACCACCTCATCGGGTGGTCGCTCGGCGGCATCCTCGCCCACCGTCTGGCCACCCGCCTCCAGGAGCGCGGCGAGTCCGTTGCGTTCCTCGGCATTCTCGATGCCTTCCCCACCGGGCAGGAAAGCAATGCCGATGTCGGCGAAGGATCCGAGCTGTGGGCGAACTACCTCGGCGCCAATCATCCGGCGATCACGGAGACGACTCACGGCCTCGATGACGAACGAGCCATGGAGATCCTGCGTGAACAGGGGGATCCCCTCGGCAATGTGGCACCGGAGACCATTGCGGCGATGACGTCGGGATTCTTCACCCTGGCCAGGCTGATCCGCGAGGCGCCGGTGAAGACGTTCGACGGTGAGCTGCTGCTCTTCACCGCGACCCGGGACGTTCCGGATGACACTCCCGGCCCTGACTCATGGCGCCGGTTCGTCACCGGCGACATCCACGCCACCGAGGTCGACGCCCGGCACTCGGACATGCTGGGTGCCGAGGCTCTCGACGAGATTCTTCCGGTTCTGTCCATCCACCTGGACGAGGCCGCCGAATCACAGACGAGACCCTTCCACTCCAGGGTCGAAACCCCGCACCAGAAACACCCCTAGGAGCTGACAAGACATGAACAACCCCTTCGACGACACAACAGGTACCTTCCGCGTGTTGGTCAACGACCTGCAGCAGCATTCGCTGTGGCCGTCGTTCGCCGATGTGCCCGCGGGCTGGGTCCTCGTGTTCGGACCGGCCGACCGCGAATCCTGCCTCGAATTCGTCGAGGAGAACTGGACGGACATCACTCCGCGCCGGCTCGCCGAGATCGCCTCATAGTGATTCGCCTGGAGAATCTGCGGAAGAACTACGGAGCCTTTCGTGCTCTCGACGGCATCAGCCTCGACATCGAGGAGGGACAGATCTTCGGTCTCCTCGGCCCCAATGGTGCCGGGAAGACGACGACCGTGAAGGTTCTGTCCACACTGATTCGCCCCGACTCCGGCACCGCGCTCGTCGCAGGACACTCGGTGACCGCCGATCCCACGGCCGTGCGCCGCAGCATCGGCCTCTCCGGCCAGTACGCGGCCGTCGATGAGAAGCTCACCGGGTACGAGAACCTCGTCATGGTCGCCCGCCTCTACGGGATGAACCGCAGGAACTCGGCGGCCCGTGCCCGCGAACTGCTCGCCGAATTCGGTCTCAGCGATGTCGCGGGCAAACACGCAGGCGCCTATTCGGGAGGCATGAGGAGACGACTCGACCTGGCCTCGGCCCTGGTCGTGCGCCCGCCGGTGGTCATCCTCGACGAACCGACCACCGGGCTCGATCCCCGCGCTCGGCTCGATACCTGGGAGGTCATCACCACCCTGGTCAGAGGCGGCACCACAGTGCTGCTGACGACCCAATATCTGGAAGAGGCCGACCAGCTGGCTGATCGCATCGCCGTCATAGATTCCGGACACGTCATCGCCGAGGGAACCGCCACGGATCTCAAGGGCAAGCTCGGTGCTGAACGCATCACGCTGACGCTGACCCACCCAGATTCCCGCGAGGGGGCCCTGCGGATCCTCGATCACATCATCGGCGACTCCGCCCGCCCGCAGACGGACTCGACTGGGCTGCGCATCACCGCCTCCGCGCCGCTGGGGCAGAGGAATCTGCTGCAGGTCCTCACCGCCCTGGAGGAGGAGGGACATTCCGTCACCGAGGCGGCCCTGTGCCGTCCGACGCTCGACGATGTGTTCCTCGAGCTCACCGGCCAGCCCACCTCAGCGGAGCCTGTACAGACACCAGCCGAGACCGCCGAGGTGGGAGCATGACCGCAGTCGTCTCGGCCGCCCGCGACAGCTCCGTCATCGCCTGGCGCAACCTGCTCACCGTCCGTCGGACCCCGGGTGCCCTGGTCACGGGAGTCGTCCAGCCGGTGATCTTCGTCCTCCTCCTCGCGTTCGTCTTCGGCGGCAGCCTCGGCGGTGCCCCGTACCGGGAGTTCCTCATCGGCGGGATTCTGGCGCAGACGCTGACCTTCAATTCCTCCTTCACCGCCGTCTACCTCGCCAAGGACCTCCAGCTCGGACTCATCGACCGTTTCCGTTCGCTGCCGATGTCACGGGTCGCCGTGATCCTGGGCAGAACCTCCTCGGACCTGGTCACCAGCCTGATCTCGGTGGCGGTGACGATGATCTGCGGTCTGCTCATCGGGTGGCGCATCACCGAGGGGTTCGGTTCGGCGCTGCTGGGCATCACGCTCCTGCTCCTCTTCAGCTTCGCCATGTCGTGGATCGGTGCGGTCATCGCACTGACGGCCAGGAGCGTCGAGGTGGCACAGAGCCTCGGTCTCATCTGGCTCTTCCCCGTCACCTTCATCTCCGGGGCCTTCGTCTCGATCGACACCCTCCCCGGTCCGCTGCAGGCGATCGCCGCGTGGAATCCGATCACCGCCGTGGCCACCAGCGTCCGCGAACTGTTCGGCAACGCACCGCCGGCGGGATTCGTCACCAGCACCGGGTGGGCGGCCGATCACGCCGTCATCTATGCGATCCTCAGCTGTGTTGCGGTCATCGCGGTCTTCTCCCCCATCGCCGTATCGCAGTACCGCCGGATCAGTCGGAGATGACGAGAGCCGCAATCGAATATCTCATCAGCGACATCACAGAGATCGAGCGGGTGCTCACCGACCACCCCTGGCTCGATTCGCTGCTGTCAGCCGACGAGACCTCACGAGCGGACCGTTTTCGCAGACCCACCGATCGGGCAGCGTTCCGCGGGGCGCATCTGCTCTTTCGGCTCATGGCTGCCCGCCGCCTCGGCATCGACCTCAGGGAGGCCGGTGACATTGAACTGACGCGGCGCTGTCGCACGTGCGGCGGCCCCCATGGCAAACCGGAAGTCCCCGGGGCCGAGCTCAGTCTGTCTCGCTCGAACGATGCGGTAGTGGTCGCCTCGGCGCCTGAGTCATCACCGATCGGAGTCGACATCGAACAGGTGCCCGGCGATGTCTTCCCCGGTTTCGACGACTACGTCCTCGGCCCGACGGAGACTCTGCCCGCCGGCGGCGATCCGGTTCGTCAGCGCCTCGATCTCTGGGTGTGCAAGGAGGCTGCGGTGAAGACCACCGGGCACGGGCTGGCTGTGCCGCCCAGTGACATCGAGGTGACCGAGGTTGCGGACCGGCCATCGGGGATCAGCCCGGGCGGAGACTGGACGGCCACGATCACAGCCCCCGCACATGCCGAACTCAATGCACTGAACCTCGCTCGACTGAGCTGCCCGCGGCCCTACGTTGCGGCGGTGAGCAGCGCTCAGCGCTTGCGCGTCGAGGCCGTGGGACTGGTAGAGCTTCTCGCCCGGTGACCGAGGATCTTCCCCGGGTTGAGGTTCTGTCCGGGGTCGGTGGCTTGGAACAGGGCATCGACCATGAACGTCCCCGGCTCGGTGATGTCGTCGACGAGCCAGGGCTGATGTTCGGTGCCGACCCCATGATGATGGGACAGGCCGCCTCCGGAATCGATGAACTCCTGCTGAATGGCATCCTTGACGTCCTGATACTCCGCGAGAGCTGTGTCCTCACTCGTATAGGGGATCGCGAAGGTGAAGTACAGGCAGGCACCGCCGTGGTAGCTGTGGGAGAGGTGGCAGAACATGAATCCCGGCCCGCCCTGCTCACTGCGGGTCCGCCGGAATCTCTCGTGCACGCGAGCATGGACGTCTTTGAGATTCGCCCACGTCACGCCTGTCTCGCAAACGTCGCCGAAGACCTTGTAGTTGAGTAGGAAGTCACGCAGGTACGGAGTGTCGAACTTCTTCTGGTCGTAGATCGCTCCCGGCCCAGCGCCGAGGCTGATCCCGCCGCGGCGAGCGATGATGGCCTTGACCTCGGCCTTCTCCCGCGCCACCCGGTCCTTCGAGCCTTCGAAGCAGACATAGGACAGGCACATGCCTTCGGTCGTGTCCCACCCCTTCGTGCGCAGGTAGCCGAACAGAGCGTCCTGACCGTGGGCCGCGATCTTCGCCTTCACGCCCCGCGGCTCGGAGACCATCGCGAGACTGAACCGCGTCTCGGGCCCGTCTGAGAGGCGGGTGAACGCGGGGGTGACCTCGGAACGAGCGATGTCGTGCATGCTCTCCACCCCGCTCGCCCAGTCAGGGAAGAGGTACGCGATGACCTGCCGTACCTTCGGCAGTCGGTGGACCTGCACCGTGCACTCGGAGATGATGCCGAGGCGGCCTTCGCTGCCGAGGATCATCTCATGCACCGACGGGCCGGAGTCACGACCGGGAATCGGTTTGCTCACCATCACACCGCGCGGATGAACGACACGGAGGCCCCGCACGATGTCTTCGATGTCACCGTACTTATCCGACTGCATTCCGGATGAACGGGTCGCCGCCCATCCGCCGAGGGTCGAATAGCTGAACGAGTCGGGGAAGTGACCCATCGTCCATCCGCGAAGGTTGAGCTGCTCCTCGAGGTCGGGCCCGTACGCCCCGGCTTCCACCCGGGCCAGGTTCGAGTACTCGTCGATCTCGACGACGCGGCGCATCCTGCCCATGTTCAGCGAGACGATGGGCCGGGCTTCGGCTGGGTCAGGGGTCACTGAGCCGGAGATGCACGAACCGCCGCCGTAGGGGATGAGCACGAGATCGCGCTTGAGGACGAGAGCAAGAATCGCAGTGATCTCGTCCTCGCTGCCGGGGTAGACGACGGCGTCGACGAGGCGGGCGATCGGTTCGTGGCGGACCCGGTAGAGGTCGGGCAGGGAACGCCCGAACGAGTGGACGACGCGCAGTTCATCATCGACGCTGACATTGTCCGGCTCCACCACGGTACCGAGCTCGTCGAGAAGCGCCGATGGCATGCGGGACTCGGGCACCTCGAGGTCGCCGAGCACCGGAGTCCGCGGGCGCGGAGCATTCCAGAGGTCGAGACCGACTTTGTCTTTGGCGATGGCGGCGAAGGCGGGTTTCGTCTCCCAATGGAAGTCGACGCCTTCGGAGCCCCAGCCCCACCACCGGTGTCGCCTGACATCCTGCATCCTCAATGGTTCGCTCAATTCTTCGTCCTTTCATCCATCACGGTGTGTTCGCCGCGGACACCGATGTCAGCGGCCCCAGCGGCGAAGAGCTCCTCGACGACGTGCCTCACCCGTGAGGTCAGGGCTGCAAGCGATTCCTCCGGTCGGGCGACGACCGGCTCGCCGAAGACTACGCGCACAGGTGGCCTGCCGGATACGGGCCACGATCGCCCCTTGGGCATCGCTTCGAAGCCGCCGATGACGGCCGTCGGCACGATCGGGACTCCGGCATCGACTGCCAGCCTGATCGACCCAGCCTTGAAATCGGCAATCGTGCCGTTCTTCTGGCGGCCTCCCTCGGGAAACAGCAGAACCGGCACCCCCGACCGCAGAAGGGCGCGAGGGATCTTCGCACTGCCGCGGGCAGCGTCCCGATAGATCGGAAACGCATTGAAGAGCCAGCGAACGAAGAGCCGCTTGTGCCACGACGTGAAGAAGTAGTCATAGGCGACCCCGGTCGCCAGAAAGCGCGACTGCTTCCGCGGCAGACTCTGCGCGATGATCGGCGCATCGAGATGCGAGGTGTGGTTGGCAATGACGAGGAAACCTCCGTTGAGTCGCCGTACCGCCGGCGCAATCGTCACCGTCTGAGTGATCGTCGAACGGACGAGGCTGCGGAAGAGGACACGCTGGAGGAAGAATCGGAATGCAGCGCGCGTGCGCGATCGGTACTTCGACGGCGCCGAGGTTGGGAGGGTGTAGTCAGTCATCGGTGAGTGTTCGGAGCCGAGACCGCTGCTGGATTGACGTTCCGACGACATTCTCCGTCCCCGGCCCGTGGCGGCCGACCGCGAAGGCGGTTCGGAATGCTCTCCAGAGTCCGAGTGAGATCTTCCAGTGTTGAGCATCGTCGCTCTAAACCTCCTGTTGCCGTCGAGAAGTGAGTGCAGCAGAAAGGTGATGGATCACCGGACGCGGCAGCAGTCGCAATGTCGTCGAGATGACCTTCCATCGCAGCTGCGGCACGGAGATCCTCTTTCCACGTGCGACGTCTCGCAGGCATCCCTCCACCAGCATGTCCGCGTCCATCCAGAGGATGTCGGGAATCGACGTTCCGGCGATGCCGGCGCGGGAATGGAATTCGGTGCGCACCCAGCCGGGGACAAGAGCTGTCACGGTGACTCCTGTTCCTGCAGTCTGAACTGACAGCGCTTCCGAGTAGTTCTGCGTCCACGCTTTGATGGCCGTGTAATTGTTCTGCGTCAGTGCCGCGCTGACGGAACAGACATTGATGATCCAACCACGCCCCCGCCGCTTCATCGACCGAGCGGCGGCTCCACCGATGACCAGGACAGCGCGCTGCATCACTTCGAAGCCCCGATCATGGTCGGAGACATCCTGACTGAGCAGGCTCGAACGCACCGAGAAGCCGGCATTGTTGACCACGATGTCGATCGCGGGCTCGGGACCGAGATCTTCGATCCGCGCAGCCACCTCGGCGTGAGCCTGCCTGTCAGCAAGGTCAGCGACCATTGTGGCGACGTCCACCCCGTAATCGCAGCGAATCTGCTCAGCGAAGGACTCCAGCGCGACGGGATCTCGGGCAACGAGAACAAGATGGACACCGCGCCTGGCGAAGGCGCGGGCAAAAGCCGCACCGATCCCCGCGCTGCCACCGGTGATGAGGGCCACATTCATATTGCTACGATACAGGCATCCACGAACGCGACCGCACCGAATCATTGACGACCGCTGGGTTCGTGACTGTGCCAGAAAGTTCTCTCTATCCGATAGGTTCCCGAATGCAACAAAGCCGATATCTCCTCACGGGTGCCACAGGGTTCCTTGGTCAAGCGGTGCTGCAAGCCCTGCTCGAAAGTGATCCGCACGTGCGCATCACCGCACTCGTGCGTCCCCGAGGGGACCGATCGGGACATGATCGTCTGCAGCGGATCCTCGGTAAGCCGGTCTTCGCATCCTGGATCGCTCGGGTCGGCGAGGAGGCGGTGCATGAGGCGTTCGATTCACGAGTCACGGTCCTCGAGGGGGATCTCGCTGATCTGCCGCCACTGACCGATCGCTATGACGTCGTCATCCACTCCGCGTCGAGCGTATCCTTCGACGCCGCCATCGACGAGGCATTCCATACCAATGTCGGCGGAGTCGAGCGACTCTACGCCGCCTTAGCGGAATCGGATCAGGATCCCCACGTCATCCATGTCTCGACAGCCTATGTCGGAGGTATCGCAAAAGGAGTCGTCCAGGAGTCCCGGTTGCGCCACACCGTCGATCACGACGATGAGTTCCGGGCCGCACGACTGGCCAGGGAGAGCGTCGAGGCAGAGTCCAGACAACCCGAGAAGCTGCGTCGTTTCATCCGGATCGCCCAAGCGCAGAGCTCTCGGATGGGGCCCAAATCTGTCGCAGCCGGTGCAGAGGCCGCCCGGGAGAAGTATGTGAGGGATCGGCTCGTTGAGTTCGGGCGCACCCGTGCACAGTCGCTGGGTTGGACGGACATCTACACCTTCACCAAGGCCCTGGCCGAGCGCATCGGCGAGGAATGGGCCGCCGAAGGCCATCGGGTCTCGTTCGTTCGCCCGTCCATCATCGAATCCGCCTTTCGCCGGCCGAGCCCCGGATGGATCGACGGCTTCAAGGTCGCGGATCCGCTGATCATGGCCTACGCCAAGGGAAGCCTGTCGGAATTCCCCGGGCACGCCGACTCTGTGCTCGACATCATCCCCGTCGACTATGTCGTCAATGTCATCCTGGCCCTTGCCGCGCACGGCTCGCTCGAGCAGCAGATGGGAGATCCCCAGAGCAGCCCCACCCTGCCCGCCCCAGGCGACTCCTCGGCCGAGTACTACCAAGTCGTATCGGGCACGAGCAACCCCCTTCCTTTCCATCAGCTGGTCAGGACGGTTCGCGAGTTCTTCCTTGCCCACCCGCTGCCTGACAGCGAGGGAGTCCCCACGGTGGTCCCCGAATGGAGCTTCCCCAGCTCAGAGCTGATCGAACAGCGCATCCGGTTGAAAGAACTGGCGACCGGTGTCGGCCGCGAGGTCGTCGAAAGGCTGCCCGCGTCCACGCGCACACGTGCCCTGGCCTCTCGGCTCGTCAAGACCGACACCAAGCTGAAATCACTGCGTCAGTTCGCCGACCTCTACCGGCAGTACACGAAGACCGAGATGATCTTCGACGACACGAACACGAGACGACTGCTCGCCCGGCTGCCGGATGAGTACCTGTCCCACCGCGGGTTCGACGTGACCGAGATCGACTGGCAGGACTACTTCAAAGACATCCACATTCCGGCAATCACGGAACTGACTCGAAGCTACTCGCGCGACCGCCAAAGACGCGAGAATCAGCGCACTCCGACACCGCTGCGTTCCACCTCCGAGGCGCTGGCGGTCTTCGATCTCGACGGGACAGTGATCTCGGCGAACATCGTTCAGCAGTTCGTCGCGGTCGTTCGCGCCACCAGGCCGATCCACAGATGGCCGGCGGCGTTGGGAACGATCGCCGGCATCGTCCCCGGGCTGCTGCGCGCCGAGTATCGGGACCGTTCGGAGCTCATTCGCATGGTCAACCGCCGGTATCAGGGCTTCCGCCTCGATGACCTGCGCGAAGCCGTCACCGGACGTTTCGGGCAGGCGATCCGGGACTCCATTCGCCCGCAGGCCAGGAAGCTGATCGACGAGCACCGCGCCGCAGGTCATAGGACTGTGCTTCTGACGGGCGCTCTGGATGTCCTCGTCGAACCGATCGCCGATCTCTTCGACGAGGTGGTGGCGACCCGGATGGATGTCACCGATGACGGCGTTCTCTCGGGGTTTCTCGCACAACCCCCCTTGGTCGATGAAGCACGGGCGAACTGGCTGCGCAAATACGCCGATACGGTGGGGGCCGATCTTGCGCGATCGACCGGCTATGGCGATTCCCTCGGCGATGCGGCATGGCTCGAGCTCGTCGGCAGCCCCGTGGCCGTTACACCGGATCTCGGTCTTTACGGGCTTGCTCTGAAGAAGCGATGGAAGGTGATGGAATGGTGACGAACAGCAGACCGCAGGTCGAACATCCTCCCGGACATGTGCGCGGGCGGCTGTTCTCCGATGTAGAACATCCCATAGTGCTCCGCACAGAGTTCGACGTCCCCGGCTATCTCGCCCAGGCTCGAGGCCGCATCGCGGTCGACTCCGAGCGCATCGAGATCAGCGAAGACGAAGCACGAGATCTCGGGTTCCTGTGGCGACTGGAGAACTCAGCCTTGGCCGAAACCCGGGCCCTGCTCGCCTCGTGGACGGCCAACGAAGCGCGAATCACCGCTTTCGTGACGGGGTGGGGCTACGAACGGTATTGGCTGGCGCGAGCACTGCGCGACATCCTCGAGGCCTCGCCGACCCCCTCGGCCGACTCGGCCACGCCAACGGATTCGCGCAGGGGCCCGGTATCGAGGCTTCGCGGGATCTGGGTCGAACGCGGCCTTCCGATCCTCGCGCCAGTCATCGGCGGGGTGGTCAAGGAACCGCTCACCGCCGGGCACATGGCTCGGCTCGCCATCCAGGAGGCCACCCTGCAGGCAGCTGAGCGAGCGGTTCGTGCACGGCTCGGTGGTGAGGCCGCTCGCGTCCTGACCGAGATCATCGACCGACGCGAGGAGATCATCGCATTCTTCCGCTCGGAGGCGGTGGCCCGGATCAGACGGTCACGGATCGAAGCGGTCACCGCCCGTGCCCACCTCATCCGGCCGTGGGCGCCGCTGCGGATCGTCGGAGTCGCCGAACCGGATGAGGCTCGCGCTCTGACGAGCATCTTCGCCTCTGCCGCCGACAGGCGCGGCCTCATCGACTCCGACGCTGAAATCGGACAGCTCCTTCCTGGGAACCCACAACCTTCAATGAATCAAGTCACAGCGGCGCTGCGCTCGACTCGCAGAGCCCATGCTCGAGCAGGGAGAAACCATGGCATTTGACTTCGACAAGTACGCCGAGACGTCCGAGGCGGTGAACTGGTCCGATCTGGATCTGGACGTCTTCGACGACATGCCATTGGACAAAGACACTCTCCGGTCAGTGCGATACATGTGCGACGTCGAATATCACACGACATGCTTCGTCCGGGAACTGCTCGTCACGCCCTCACATAGCGAGGACGCAACGGCTGCTTTCATGACGATGTGGAACCGTGAGGAGTTCTGGCATGGAGAGGCTTTGGCGGCCGTGCTCGAGAAGCACGGGATTCACGTCGATTACGACGAGGTCAAAGCCAAGCGGATGAGCTTGGGCTGGAAACTCGCTCTCGGACCCGCAAAGCAATCGATGCTCTCGAACATGGTGGGCACGGATTTCATTGCTGTGCACATGGCCTGGGGCGCGGCCAACGAGCTCTCGGCCACCGCCGGCTATCGGAGGATGGCAGCTATGCAAGACCACCCGGTGCTCTCTCCGCTGCTTGAGCGCATCGCCAAGCAGGAGACTCGGCACGTGGCCTTCTACACCACCCAGGCGCGACAGAGGCTCGACGACAATCCACGAGCTCAGAAGATCGTGCAATTGGCTCTGGGAAAGCTGTGGAAGCCCGTCGGCTCAGGGATGATGGACGATGCCGAGGTCAAACACGTGATGAGTCATCTCTTTCAGGACCATACCGACGAACTGGACAAACTCGACAAGAGCGTCCAGAAGCTGCCTGGACTGGACAAGCTGACCATCTTCCGCGATGCCTTTGCTCGCTTGGGAATCGGCTGACCGCCACATCCAGTTCCGTGCTGAGTGAGAGGTTGACCCGTGGTCGGTGTGCCCGCAGCGCAGGGCGGTACTGCTCTCACAGAGAAACTTTCCACAATTCTTCACGATTCTCCCATCCAGAACCACGGTTGCTGCGAATACCCAGTACACAGCGAGCACTGGAGACAACTTCACAGCTGTGGGCCGATACGCACCACTGTTCACAAGGAGAAGAACGATGAAAACACTGCTTCGCACACGTACCGCAACCATCCTCTCAGCCGGCGCCATCGGACTCCTGGCACTGTCGGGCTGCGGGGGCATGGACTCCGGCAGCGAGGACTCCGGTTCCGAATCCTCCAGCACCGAATCCCAGGCCGCTGAGTCCGAGATGCCCGAGGAATCCGGTGATGCGTCGATGGCCGGTGGCGACCTCGTCGGCTCCGGCTGCTCGACCTACGCCGAAGAGAACCCCGACGGTGGGGGCTCGGTCGAAGGAATGGCCCAGGACCCGGTGGCCACCGCGGCTTCGAACAACCCGATGCTGACCACCCTGACGAAGGCCGTCTCCGGTGAACTCAACCCGGATGTCGATCTCGTCGACACCCTCAATGGTGACGAGTTCACCGTCATCGCCCCCGTCGATGACGCGTTCGCCGCCGTGCCGAAGGACGACCTCGACGCCCTGGCCAAGGACTCGGACATGCTGACGAAGGTCCTGACCTACCACGTCATCCCCGGACAGCTGAGCCCCGATGAGATCGCCGGTGAGCACGAGACCGTCGAAGGCTCGAAGGTGAAGATCTCCGGTGAGGGCGAGGACATGAAGTTCGACGATGCCGGTCTGGTCTGCGGCGGAGTCAAGACCGCCAACGCCACCGTGTACATGGTCGACAGTGTCATGATGCCCAAGGACTGACATTGAGGTGACCGTGAGTCACTCTCACTGCAGTGAGGTGGCCGGGGAACGATCCGTCATGTCGCGATCGGTCCCCGGCCACCCTGTTCCTCCCCCACCCGCTGGACATTGCGCGAAACGATGTCTGTGGGATGACATGATTGGTCAATGAGTTCAGACGATCCGACGACGTTTCGACCAGGACCCCCAGGGTCTGCACCACAATCCCGGTACCCGGGCACAGACACACCACCCGAGGAGTCCGGATCGAGGGGATGTGCACCGGCGGACCCCAGCGGCGAACTGCTGCTGAGGATCGCCACGGGTGACGCGGCGGCGTTCGAGAAGCTGTTCACGGACCAGTCGAGGATCCTCATGGCCGTGATCGTGAGGATCGTGAAGAGCCGGTCACTGGCCGAGGAGGTGCTGCAGGAATGCTTCACCGAGGTGTGGACGCGGTGCTCGGGTTTCAACCCCGCGAGGGGAACGGGCCGGGCATGGTTGGTGACTCTGTGTCGCAGGCGAGCCATCGACTGTGTCCGCAGCGTCCAGTCCCAGCAGGACCGGGACCTCGCCGATGGGCTCCGGTCCACCGCCGAGACCGGTGACGAGGTCGAGCAGACAGTGATCGACCGGGCGGAGTCAGACCGGACGGTCTCAGCATTGAAGGGACTGCCGGAGGATCAGAGCAGACCGATTGTGATGGCGTTCTACCAAGGTCTGACTCACGCTCAGATCTCTCAGAACCTCAAGGTCCCGTTGGGGACCATCAAGTCACGGATCAGAGACGGAATGAAGAAGCTGCGAGAGGAATTGGAGGCGGATCGATGAGCACCGATCGTGATTATCTGGCCGCTGGCCTGGCACTCGGGGGACTCAGTGACACTGAACTGGTCGAGGCACAGGCCCTCGCCGTCTCCGATGCCGACTTCCGTGCCGAGGTCGCCGACTACGACGAGACGATGTCGCTGGTCGCCGGCTCCGATGAACCGGTTGAAATCAGTGGGAACACCCGCCAGGCGATCCTCTCCATCCCCGCGACCCATGCGCAGGAGAATTCAACGGCAGCGGACCCGGTTGAACCCGCACCCCCAGCCTCCCTGGCTGACCACCGCGAATCCCGTGAGCGCAGCGAGTCTCAGGACAGCAGCGAGCCGCACGAACGCGTCGACGGCAGCCACAGCACTGGCCGCGAATGGGGCGGTGGCCGCGGTCCGAACCGCCGAACCAATGCTGGGCGTCGCCGATCATGGTTGCCCTATGCGGCCGCAGCGGCCGCCCTCATCGTCATCACCGGTTCCGGCGTCACGATCTGGCAGCAGACGCAGCATCAGAACCAGCTTGAGGAGGACCTCGCGTCCACGCAGCAGCAGCTCGACGAGTCTGCACGGTTGATGGAAGCCGACGATCTGCAAACGCGCACGAAAGACCTGCCCGAAGGGGGAACGGTCACGGTGCTGTCCTCGGAGTCCGAGCAGCTCATCCGTCTCAGCCCCCGTGATGTCGGGCAGGCTCCGGCCGGGAAGTCGATGCAGATGTGGGTCATCGGGATCGATGGACCTGAAAGTGCGGGACTGATGACCGATCAGCCGGTGACGATCACTGACCATGAGTTCGCCACCGGCAGCGTCTTCGGCATCACCGTCGAACCCGAGGGCGGTTCCGAGCAGCCGACCACGGACCCGATCGTCGCTATCGGCCTCTAGACCATACCGCCGTACCCCGCAGGAGGGCACACTGCCGCAGACCAAGAAGCTGCACACTTTGAGTCAGAGAGCTCTGGTTGCAACCAGTGGTCTCTGACTCAACCGGAGTAAGACCGCGCTCACCGTCTTCCAAGCGATACCCCGAGACTCGACTATCGTACTGCAGCATCAGTGGTTGGATTTATACTTCACCTAGTGAAATACTAGCTAGGTGAATGAAATTCTTGAATCGCCGGCGCGTGCCCGCCGGATCGCCCGCATCATCGTTCCCGCCGCTCTCATCGTCGTCTGGTTCGTCGTCTTCGGGTTCGGCGGAATGAGCTTCGGGTCGATCAGCGAGGTCGCCACGGATGAGAGAGCGTCATTCCTCCCGTCGAGTGCAGAGTCGACGAAGGTGCAGAACGAGATTGCGAGGTTCACGGGTTCGGATGCGATCCCTGCGATCGTGATTGCCGAACGCGGAGGCGGACTCACCGACGCCGACCGAGAACAGCTTGAGACGTTCGCCGACCAGGCCGGCGACATCGTTCCCGGCGCTGAGGCCTCTCCCGTAATCCCATCGGAGGACAATGAGGCGGCCGAACTCGTCGTCTCAATCCCGTCCGACGCCGAGATCGGAGACGTGGTTGAGCAGCTCGAGAGTGATGCCGACCAGACACTGACGGACATGGACGTGTGGGTGAGCGGCCCCGCAGGATTCACAGCCGACCTGCAGGAGGCCTTCGGCGGGATCGATGGAATCCTTCTCGTCGTCGCACTGGCCGTCGTCTTCGTCATCCTTGTCGTCGTCTACCGCTCACCACTTCTGCCGATCCTCGTTCTCCTCAGCTCGATGACGGCACTCTGCGCGGCGGTGCTCATCAACGTCGCCCTGGCCCGCGAAGGCATCGTGACCCTCAATGGTCAGGTCCAGGGCATCCTCTTCATCCTCGTCATCGGCGCCGCCACGGATTACTCGCTGCTCTACATCGCTCGATACCGTGAATCGCTGAGAGACAGCCGCTCCGCCTCCACCGCGGCGTGGACGGCGATCCGCGGGGTCGTCGAACCGATTCTTGCCTCTGGCGGGACAGTCATCGCCGGCCTCCTGTGCCTGCTACTGTCCGATCTCGGCTCGAACTCTGCGCTCGGTCCGGTCGCGGCCATCGGCATCGCCTGCGCAATGCTCGCCACGCTCACCTTCCTCCCTGCCATGCTCGCCGTCTTCGGACGCGCGGCATTCTGGCCGCGCAGCCCCCGGTACGGCAGCGCCCATCCGGAGCTGACCGGGCCAAATGCCACCGGGCTATGGCCACAGGTGGGACGCTTTGTCTCCGCGGCCCCACGACGAATCGTCGCGGGCGTCGCCGTCGTCCTCGTCGCCGGCTGTGCAGGCCTCGTGCTCCTCGACGCCGACGGTGTGCCGCAGAGCGACTTCGTCCTCGGACAGAGTCAGGCTCGAGACGGGCAACAGGCCATCGACCGGCATTTCGCGGCCGGATCGGGCAACCCCGCGTACGTGCTCGCGCCAAGTGACGAACGAAGAGAGGTCGCCGAGGCGATCTCGTCGACACCTGGAATCGACAGTCTCAGCCTCGTCGCTCAGGATGCCCTCTCGGGAACAACCCCGGTCGACGACGACGGCGCTGTCGCCAAGGATGGATCAGCAGGCCCGCCGCCGGCCGAACCGACCGAGATCGACGGACAGATCATGTTCTCCCTGACTCTTTCCGCTCCCGCCGACTCGCTCGAAGCCGAAGGCATGGTCGAGGAGCTGCGCGAGAATCTCACATCGACTCAGGCGCTGGTGGGAGGCAGCACGGCTGTTGATCTCGATACGAACACCACGTCATCGAAGGACCGGGCAGTGATCATTCCCATCGTCCTGGCAGTCATCACCGTCATGCTCGCCTTCCTCCTGAGATCGCTGCTGGCACCCCTGCTGCTCCTCGCGACCACGGTCCTGAGCTTCGGCACAGCGCTGGGGATCAGCGCACTCATTTTCCGCCTCATCGGGCAGCCGCAGTCCGATCCGTCGGTGCCGCTGTACGCTTTCGTCTTCCTCGTCGCATTGGGAATCGATTACAACATCTTCCTGATGACCCGCGTTCGCGAGGAGACGCTCACCCACGGGACCCGGGAGGGAGCACTGCGAGGGCTCTCGGTCACCGGTGGCGTGATCACGAGTGCAGGAATAGTTCTTGCGGCTACCTTTGCCGCTCTCATCGTCATCCCGATCCAGTTCCTGCTTCAGCTCGCGATCATCGTCGCGATCGGTGTCCTCCTCGACGCGCTGATCGTGAGGACCCTTCTCGTCCCGGCACTCACGCTGTGGATCGGAGACAGGATCTGGTGGCCATCGCGCCTGGCGAACCCCGCCAAGCACTGAGGTTCCAAGGAGAGACTTCAGCGGCCATTGCTCGATGGCTCAGGTCCGTGGGTCCTCGGCGACCTCCTGTTCGCTGCCGTCGCCCTGGGAGAAGTCCGGGTCCGTGAGATCGCGTTTCGTCTCTCGGAGGAAGCGGATGACGACCTCGCG
Source organism: Brevibacterium sp. GP-SGM9 (assembly GCF_047300845.1). Taxonomy (NCBI): domain Bacteria; kingdom Bacillati; phylum Actinomycetota; class Actinomycetes; order Micrococcales; family Brevibacteriaceae; genus Brevibacterium; species Brevibacterium sp. GP-SGM9. Next base: position 1,807,303 of record NZ_CP178563.1, read on the forward strand.
CTCACTGGAAGTCAGTCGGGCGGCAGCATGAAAACGCCTGGACTGGGCCCGCCCCACCGTTTCGATCGCCGTGGTGTAGGTGTCCGTAGTGATGCTGATCGCCTGTGCCCGACGATCGTTGGGGTGAGGTTCACGCACGATGTGCTCACCGCGCTCGAGCCGATCGAGCAGCTTCGTCGTCGCCGAAGCGGAGATGCCCAGGTGTTCGGCGATGCCTCCAGGCGTCCCCACTCGCTGCTGATTTCGGCAGATGATGAGATAGTGGATCGCCCGCATGTCGGTGGCGTTGAGCTGCATGTACTTCTGCGACTCCTCCGACATGGCCCGTTCGGCTTCGCGCAGCTCGCCGAATGCTGCCATCAGCTCCCCGATCTGGGCGATCGCTTCGGGGGACAGCTCGGAGCGGTCGACGAGGTGCTGCTCGGGATCGCTCGAGTCGATATCGTAGACCGCCGACTTCGCGATTTCTGACATCGTCCATCTCCCATGATCGCCCGTCTGGCTCTGTGACCGTGGCGTTGGTCCGCGGAAACCGTTCACCCCTCCCCGATTCTAGACGCCAAAGCAGGTCAGCGCGTGACACTGAGCGTCGTTCAGGCTCATGCTCATCGCAGAAGAATGTTCGCCTCCAACGGCGGGCGGGCCAGCGGTCTCAGCCGAATCTTCCGGCCGCACGCGGCTTGTCAGCGGGATGTGCAAGACGTCAGTTGTGCGTTCACACCGCCACGTCGTGCCCGCAGCCAAGCATGGCTCCGCTGTTCCAGTAGGACTGCCCGGGTGGTACAGACGAAAGCGCAGTCTTCTGGATCGGACATGCCACTGCAGTCACGGTCTGGTCGACGACGATGGTCGCGCTGGGGACTGGCTCATGCCACCGACGAGTGGTTGCGGCAGGACACGACACGGATCACGAAGATCGACCGCACCGGACTTCGTGCCGATCGGAGCCCTGTGGGGAGGAACCGGACACCCGCTGGTGAGACGGGCGGGCGCTGCGGGGAGGACTCGCCACCATCAACGACTTGATAGCTTGGCCGGATTGCCAGTTGAGGTCAGAAGGCGCAGATCCGAGACCTTCGTCAATAGGGCCTGGCAGATCCCAGGTTTCCATGGTCTCCGCAGCTCCACCTATTCGGCGTCAAGGCGACATCGCGAGCCGGTGCTGTCCTGGGCGAGATGGACCATCCAAGGCGCTCGTGCAGGTCGGCAAGATCGACAGCGGTGTCTCATCGGCAGATGGTCCGACAGCCGCCATGCCATAATCTCTCTCATGAAGAGATCTGAGCTCAGACGTCAAATGCCGATGCGGCCAGCACAGATCCTCGATTTCTTCGCTGACGAACAGACCTGGGTCCAGGACGGCGGAAGCATGCTGCTGCAGTCCGGCAGAACTGATGGCCTCCGGTTAACTGCCTCGATACCGATCTCGCGCGATCAGATCCCCACTGCGGCGCAGCGGTTCCTCGGAGCGGAGGCGACGATCGTCCAGCACATCAGCTCAGAACCTGTCGCTGACGATGCCACCGAATCGAATCTGCGGATCACGGCAGAGATTCCCGGTGCCCCCATCAACGTGCAGGTCGATACTTCATTGCTCCGTGTGAACGATGATGTCACTGCTCTGCACGCCCGGATCACGATCGACTGTCCACTCCCCTTGGTCGGGCCTATGATCGAATCAAGTGCTCAGCCGTATGTCGAATCGATGATCGCTCAAGGCTTCGACAGGCTATCGGCCTCTTGAGGTTCAGGTCGTGATCACGTGGGCGAGGTGTTCGGCCCAGGTGCTGCCTGTTATTCGAGCCTCGGATAGCCATCACTTCTCGAATTTCACATCTGTCACCGCATGCTCATCCCCATTGGATGCCCGTTCATTGTTGACGAGAATCATCATGTGCTCGTCAGTCTCAGTATTCGTGTAGTCGACTTCGACTGAGCCAGCCGCCCCGCTGGTCCCACTGCGATCCCAGTGCGAAGCGGCTGAGTCTCCGTGGTCTTCCAGGGTCAAGATGGCGCTGTCCGTCCCCATCCTCTGCACAGCTATGTCAGAAGCTTCACCGAACGCACGCACGAAGGCGTCTGCGTAGGATGCCGCATCGGTCGGGAGCTCCTGAGATGCGTTGCCGCTGGCCGTGGACGCAGGCGAAGTGGCCTGAGTCTTGTCCGTTTGTGAGCTCGCCGGCGATCGCGAACCTTCGCCTGGCGTAGGTGCCTCGCTACCACCGGACTGCACAGATTCAACACTCGAGCTGGTTGAAGTTTCAGAAGGCTGAGGGTCTGCGGCTCTCACGTCTTCACTCGAGCAACCCGAGGCCACGAGCGCCGTTGCTGCAACGGCAATGACTGCTGACAGGTTGCGAATCGTCGGGGCCATTGTTCCTCCCTCTATCGACAGCATCGTAGATCTTCGTCTACGCAAAATGGGCGATCCTCAGTGCGAACCGGGAAAAGTTGCCGAGTTCAAGCAATGGAACCGCCGCCATGACACGTGCGGCAGCTTATCACTCCTCCCACGCGAAGATCTCGACATGCACAGCACTGGAGTGCCCGAGCACGCAGTCGGTCGCAGGATCGGCGCGGAGAAGGCAATGACTGAATTTTTCCGATCAGAGCCGTTCGGCTCCGCTGAAACGAGAGGGTCGCGACTACCCCACCAGTCACTTGTGGCGCGTAAATGCACACGGCATCCGTGTCGATGAGACCCGCGAGAACTTCCGAGTACGGTGCGATCGGCAAGTCGATTCGTTCACACAAGCATTCGCGGTCGGTGTGCGAGGGCGAAGTCTTCTCAAGATCGAGGACCAGACGATCATGGGCTGAGAGCTCGTTGGAACTACCGGGATCTACGACTCCGAGTCCTCCCTACTGAAGCGACTCCTCAGAACTCGACGGGAACTTCGACAGGCAGGAGTAAACTGGGGGAAGTTCCTCAGGTACCTCATCACGTGAAGAGCTCATATGCGAGTGCTTGTCATCGGGGCAACAGGTTATGTCGCCTCCCGTCTCATCCCCACCCTGCTCCAACGCGGGCATCACGTCACCGCTGGAGCAAGAGCGCTCGAAAGGCTCGATCGTTTCTACTGGTCAGACTCAGTCGACCGAGTCGAGGTCAACGTTCTTGACCAAACCTCCATCACGAATGCCATCGATCCGACAATTGAGACCGTCATCTACCTCGTCCACGGGATGGATCGCGAAGATTTCCGAGCAGTCGACCGAAAGGCGGCGGAGAACCTTGTTGCCGTGCTTCCCTCGACCAACGTTCAACGCCTTGTCTACCTCTCCGGTATCGTGCCGGATATTGACCGTGAGGCTCTCTCGGAGCATCTGCTGTCACGCCTTGAAGTCGAAGAGACTCTCTCGCAAGCTTCGCAGACTGTGATCACTCTCAGGGCAGCAATGATCATCGGAGCTGGATCAGCAAGCTTCGAACTTATGTCCAAACTCACCCGCCGGCTTCCCATCACAGTCGTTCCATACTGGATGCGACATGACGTTGAACCCATTTCCATCGAGGACTTGACGCTGGCAGTCGAGGCAGCGATGACGGCAGCCGTCTCCTCGGGCCATTACGATGTCGGCGGTGGTCATCGCATCGCCTATACCGACCTGTTGGACCTGTACGCAGAAGTCGCGGGGATCAATCGCGATCAGCTTCACTTGCCCTTTCTTCCTGAAACGATGGTCGCGAAGGTTGCTGCGCGCATCACAAGCGTGAACACGTCGACCGCGCAATCACTCATCGAAAGTTTGAGGGAAGATATGGTCGCCGCCGACACACGGTGGATCAGCGAGCTTGCAGCCGACCGCAGCGGCTCTGAACTCACCAGTGTGCGTGAGGCGATCCAGCGATCTTTGACGACTCCCGATACCACTGTGGCCCCTTCGGCCCGTGATCCACTCGGACGTCTCCCCGGTGATCGACACTGACCCTCAGCCCCGTCAACTCCTGCGATGCGGACACTGCCGCTTCATCGACTGATCGAACAGGTCGCCGGTGTGGAGAGCGCAGCTTGTGCAGACTGAAGGCCGCTGCAGCGTTTAGTGACATGTGACTGGCGAATCGCCGCACCCCTGCAGCAGCCGAAGCTCAGGCTTCGACATCGATGCATCCTCGATGGCGCTGTTCGCGTTTGGACAGTCCGATGCCTGCTCCAGTCCCACACGCTCACCCCGGATGTGCATCCGCCCGTTCGATTCTGGGGTATCGAGCCCGTCACCGTTGCTTCGGTCGTCGAGACCGGATCGCCACACGTCGCTGAAGTGGCGGCGAACTGTCACGGGCCTCCCCCAGATGAACCGGCATCGCACGCGCCTACCGGCGAAGCATAAGCTGGAAGTGACCGAATCGCCGGGCACAGACGATGCAGGAGGAGACGCACATGCAGCCAACGACGCTTCTTGTCGGGTGTGGGAGAGTCGGGTCCCGACTGGGTCTGCGCCTGGTCGACCGAGGCGAGTCGGTCGTCGCCGTCCGCAGGGACCCGTCCTCGCTTGCGCCCGCGTTCGTTCGCCTCGGTGTCGACCTCGAGGCGCCTCCGACAGTCGAGCTTCCGCAGGTTGATCGGATGCTCATCACCCTACCGCCGCCGGCGATTCCCGGCGGCTACCGGACTGCTCTCAACAACCTCATCGACGCGTTGCCGGCTGTGCCGAGCCGCACGGTGTTCGTCTCGTCGACCCGGGTATTCGAAGGATGGGGCCCGGATCATCGCGTGACCGAGGAGACCGAGCCCCGACCGGTCACTGAGAGGGCGGCAGCACTCCTCGACGGCGAAAACAGCGCACGGGAGCTCTTCGACGCGATCATCGTCCGCCCGGCGGGGATCTACGGGCCTGGGCGAGGTCGCTTGATCGACTCGGTCAGGAACGGTCGCCCGATCGACCGCTCACGTCTGACGAATCGCATCCATGAGCTCGATCTCGTCCGGGCGATCGAGGCGATCCTGGCCTCCTCGGAGCCGCCGCGTCTGCTCCATGCCGTCGACGGACACCCCGCGTGGCAGGGCGCTGTCGTCGATCACATCGCTCACCGACTCGGTGTTGCCGCTCCCGCTGGATCAGGTACCGGCGAACCGAGCGGTCGGTTCCTCGATGGCACCCTGCTGCGGAGCGTCCTCGGCTCGGTGCGGCATTCGGACTACAGAAGCGGATACGATGCCGTGATCAGTAGTGAGAATCATTGATCTCTCCAGGGTTCACCTCACACCAGGACGTCGATCAGCTGCGGCCCCGGGTCGGCCAGGGCCGCGTGGAAGGCACGGTCGAGCTTCTCGATCGTGTCGACTTGGGCGGCAGGGACGCCCAAGCCTCGGGACAGACAGACCCAGTCGATGTTCGGATTGTCGAGATCGAGAAGGGACTGTGCCTTCGGACCGAAGTCGGGGACGCCGACGTTGGACATCTCGTTGCGCAGGATCTGGTACTTCCGGTTGGAGAAGATGAGCACGACGATGTCGAGCTCTTCCCGGGCGTAGGTCCACAGCGCTTGCGGCATGTACATCCCTGAGCCGTCGGATTCGAGGACGATGACCTTGCGATCCGGGCTCGCGATCGACACACCGGCGCCGACAGGAAGTGCCCAGCCGATCGACCCGCCGGTCCCGCCGAGGTAGTCGTGGGGGTGGGAGTGCGCGGTCCGAGGGTAGAATTCCCGCCCCGTGGTGATCGATTCGTCGACGACGATGGAGTTCTCCGGAATCGCCCCGGACAGCCAGGTGGCGAGGCTCGACACCGTGATCGTGCCGCTGGGCACGGCGGCCGGGGCGAACTCGGCTCGCTCGCTCGGGTAGATCGCTTCGGATACCGCGGCCGTGTCCGGACCTGTTCCGAGGCTGTCGGCCAACGCCTCGAGGGCCTTCGCGGAGTCCGCGCCGATGGGGCTGAGCGGATAGAAGGCGGTGCCCGGTCGGGTGAGGACGCTGGGCTTGTCGGGGTAGGCGAAGAAAGCCACGGGCGGCTTCGCGTCGATGAGGACGACCGAGTCGAAGTGCCGAAGCACCTCGACTGAGGGTTCGACAGGATAGGGGATCTTCGTGAGCGTGACCCGGCCGGCCCCGCGCTCGGTGCGCGGGGCGAAGGTCTCCGCCAGCAAGCTTGCCCCTGTTGCGGCCGCGATGCGGGCGGCGACGTCGAGCTGCTCGGAGCGCAGGGCACGGCCGCCCAACAGGATCGCGGTTCTTGGGCCTTGCGTTCGGAGGCGGTCGGCAGCGGCGTCGACGACGTTCTCGTCGATGGTCAGTGCCGTCGACGGCGGTGCGCTGACCGGCCCGGTGTAGGCATCAGCGGTGTTCCAGGCTGTGTCGGCGGGGAGGATGAGCGAGCTGATTCTGCCCGGCAGACTGTAGCCGATGGCGTCGGCGGCATCGGTGGCGATCGTGTTCGCTGAGGGGGACGTCCGAACCCAATCGCTGAAAGGGCGCAGCGCACCTTCGATATCTGAGGTCAGAGGAGCATCGAGGCCTCGGTGATAGCCCGCGTGGTCACCGATGATGTTGACGATCGAGGATCTCGCCCGCAGCGCGTTGTGGAGGTTCGACAGCCCGTTGGCCGCCCCGGGCCCCAGATGCAGGAGGGTCGCTGCGGGTGCGTCGAGCATCCGCGAGTAGCCATCGGCGGCACCGGTGACGACTCCTTCGAAGAGTCCCAGCACTCCACGGATTCCCGGTTGCCGGTCGAGCGCAGCGACGAAATGCATCTCCGACGTGCCTGGATTTGCGAAGCAGACCTCGATCCCGTTGCCCGTGAGTGTCTCGAGGAGGCTTTCCGCACCGTTCATGACATCGTTCCCTTCGCGATCGGCCCGAGAGGACTTCGGCACCCGTGCACAGCAATAGATCCGTGATATCACACTCGGCACGCGAGCAGAACTGCTTCGACTTCGGATCTGCCTGGGCCGACCGCGCCTGCCGCACCACCTACCTGCGTCGTGCGGTAAGCACTGCCAACGTCGCGGTGACTGCGAGGACGGCGAGGCTGAGCACCATCACCGGAAGGCGGTGCACAGAGAGCAGGGCACCCACGGTGATGAGGCCGAGGACTCCCATGGCGATGAAGCGCGAGCGCGCCAAACTGCCGAATCGGGACTGCAGGAAGAGGACGTTGCCGATCAGGTAGACCAGCGGCCCCACCGTTGTGACCAGAATGCTCGCCGGTGTGAGGTGATCGTGGGTCAGTCGGAGTTCGATGGAGACGGCGACGAGGATCGCGCCGAGGACCATGAACGCGTGCGCATACGCATATGCCGAACGCAGCGCACCGGTGGAGGAGTCCCCGCCGGAGGTATCGGGTCCGGCGAGGGCGAAGTAGTTCCACCACAGAACGAAGAGTGAGGCGAAGCCGACCAGCGCACTGATAGCAAGCGACCCTGAAAGCTGGCCGTGCTCGACGATCGATCCGCCCATCAGCAGCACCGACTCGCCCAGCGCGATGATGAACACGAGGCGATTGCGCTCGGCCAGATGCTCAGCATCGGTGTCCCAGGTGTGCATCGGTGCAGCTCCGATGCCGGGGATCCGGTAGTGGGCCAAGGGCGCCGCGTAGTCGACGACCACTGCGATCAGCCAGAGCAGGAGTCGCCACTCGTCGTCGAATGCGGCACCGGCTACCCACAGCACCCCGGCGATGAGCGTCCACAGGAGGAGCATGCGGTAGTTCGCGGCCAGCTGCTGGCCGCGGTAGGCGATCATCATGAACACCGGCCGCAGGATTCCCATGAACAGGTAGCAGCCGACGAACAGCCATGCCCCGTCCGCGAATGCGGTCGGGATGGCGATGGCCATGCCGAGAGCGGAGAGCATGAGCACTCCGGAGAGAAGCTGAACAGGTGTCCGGGTCGGGTCGAGCCAGTTCATCGCCCAGGCCGTGTAGTTCCAGCCCCACCACACGGCCGCGAAGACGATCACCGTCTGTGCGGCACCGATCCATGAGAGATGCTCGATGAGCAGGTGGGAGATCTGAATGATGGCGAAGACGTAGACCAGGTCGAAGAAGAGTTCGACCGGCCCGACCTCGGAGCGGCGGTGGCCCGCCCGAGCCAAGGGGGCTGTTGTCATGTGGTGAACCTCGTGCAGGGATGGATGAACGGATGGTGAGGACAGCGCCGAGCCGCCTCCGACTCACCGGCGGCGGCTCGGGCGGGGACGACCGGTCAGCCTTCGCGGATGATCATCTGAGCAAGTCGGCCATCTGCGATCTCGAAGACGAACGTCGAGCGGCCGTTGGCGTGGTTGGAGCGCCAGTCGCCGACGACAGTCACTGTGCTGCCGGCGACCTCGACTTCTTCGACGGCGAGTGTGCCGCGGGAGCCGATGAATTCCTCGTCGCTCCACGCTTTGATCTGTTCACGTCCGGTGAAGGTACGACCCCAATCGTCGACGACCCCGTCGTCGGTGAAGGCGTCGAGGAATGCCTGCTCGTCGTGGGCGTTGATGTGCTCAAGCAGTGAGGCTATCGGTTCGGGAATCGTGTGGTCGGTCATCTCTGTGCTCCCTTCAGCGAGTAGTGTAGCCGCCGTTGGCGAAGATGGTCTGTCCTGTGATCCACCAACCGCCTGTCGCAAGGAACTCAACGATCGGAGCGATGTCCTCGATCTTCGTGAGTTGGTTGCCCATCGCCTGGGACTTGTGGAACTCGACGCGCTCGGGCGTCTCCTGGCCGTAGAAGAACGGGGTGTCCATCGGGCCCGGAGCGACCGCGGTGACAGAGATGCCACGGTCGGCGAATTCCTTCGCCGCCGCACGGGTGAAGTGCTCCACGGGCGACTTGCCTCCGGCATAGGTGGAATAGCCGTCGGTGAACGCAGCGAGCAGTGCGGTGACGATCGTGATGATCTTGCCGCCGTCGGCAAGGCGCTTCCCGGCCTCCTGGATGAAGAAGTAGGCCGCTTTGGAGTTGATGTCGAACATCGAATCGTACTCGGCTTCGGTCGTCTCGACGATCGGTTTGCGCAGCACCTTGCCTGCCGTGTTCACGGCGACGTCGATCGTGCCGAGTGCCGCCTCGGCGTCGGTGAACAGCTGTGACACGTTGGCGGGCACCGTCAAGTCTCCGTGGAACACCGCCCCCTTGGCTCCGGCCGCCTCGACTGCCGCGAGTGTCTCCTCAGCGTCGCCGCGACTGGTCTCGGAGTTGTAGTGGATCGCGACATTGGCCCCGGCAGCCGCAGACTGACGGGCGATCAGTCCTCCGAGGTTCTTTGCACCGCCGACGATGAGGACGTTCTTCCCTGAGAGTGTGTGCTCCATGTTTCCGCTCCATTCGTATCAATGATATATAAACGTATCTTTGCGATACATGAGTTAATATAGCATCATGCCGGAATCATCGACAAGCGATACACGGGAACGATTGATCTCGTCGGCCGCCGATCTCATCGCGGCCTCTCCGGGCGAAGACTTCTCGTTGCGCTCCGTCTGCGACGCCGCTGGGGTGAAGATGCCGACGCTGTATCACTTCTTCGGCTCCAAGCAGGGACTCATCGATGCGGTCGTCGCCCATGGTTTCGATCTCTATCTGGGCGAGAAGTCGGCAATGGAATCATCCGGCGATCCGATTCAGGACATCCGAGCCGGTTGGGACGCCCACGTCGCCTTCGGCCTGGCCAATCCGGGCTTCTACACCCTGATGTACGGGAAGGTTCAGCCCGGCTACTCGCCGGCCGCGCAGTCACGGCCGAGTGAGATTCTCCGCGGTCTCGCTGATCGGGCAGCCGATCAGGGCAGACTCGTGGTCCGGCCGGAGCAGGCTGCAGCGCATGTGCTCGTCACCAACATCGGAGTCACCCTGCGCCAGATCATCCTCGCCCAACCGGATCCTGCACTCTCGGCAGCGGTGCGCGAGGGCACGATCGCGGCCATCACCGGCACCGCGGAGCGGCCGGCCTCTCCACTGACTAGCGCAGTGGAAATTGCCGCATCCCGACCCGAGATCCTCGGCAGAACCCAGACTCAGCTTCTCGTCGAATGGCTGACCACCATCGCAGCGCATGAGGATACGCCGCAACCCGAAGATTAGGTCAAGCCGGCGCGAGTGTCGGATTGCGGGCAGCACGGTGGACACGCCATCGAACGGTTAGAGTCTGGCCATGACTTCCCGCAGAGAACCATCGTCCATTGACGCCATCGCCGATAGCTACTTCGATGAAGTGTCCGTCCTCTCACCGTCGATCTCGCTCTTCCTCGGCACCGAGAACCCTCACGGCTTCAATGACTACTCCCCCGCGGGGCTCCAGGCTGCAGACGATCTTCGCTCGCGTACTCTCAGAGACATCGCCGCCGCAGAAGCCCGCGGCCACGAGTCCGGTTCACTTGACGAGACCGACCGTGTGACCATTGACGCGATGCGCGAGCGCTTCGGCACCGCCACGGACCTATTCGAGGCCGGTCTGCAACACACGGTTCTCAATGTCATCGAATCCCCCGTGCAGCAGATGCGTGACATCTTCGACCTGATTCCCACCGACACCGTGGGCGGCTGGGAGACCGTCGCTGCGACGATGGCAGCGCTTCCGGACTCGATTGCCGGCTACCGGGAATCCCTTCGTTTTGCACGGGACCACCTCGGCCGAGTGCCTGCACGCCCGCAGATCGAGCGCGTCGCCGCGCAGTCGGCAGCACTCGGTGAAGCCGACAACCGGTTCACCTCTCTTGCCTCTCAGTCAGCATGTGCGGTCTCGGACACCCTCGCCCGCGAACTGGCAGCTCACGCGGAATCCGCCGCAGAAGCCTTCAAAAGCCTCGCAGATTTCCTTCGCAGCGAACTGGCCGAACACGCCTCGAAGGACGAAGCGTGCGGACGAGAGGACTACGAGCTCCTCTCGCGCGAGTTCCTCGGCGCGCGGGTCGATCTCGAGGAGACCTACGAGTGGGCCCTTGCTGAACTCGACTCGATCGACACAGAACAGAAACGAGTCGCGAACAGCCTCCACCCAGGTGTCGACCTCTTCGAAGCCATGCGGCTCCTCGACCGCGACCCTCAGCGGGCCCTCCACGGAAAGCAAGCCCTGCAGGAGTGGATGCAGGCGGTCGCTGACGAGGCGATCACCGAGCTCGTCAAGTCCCATTTCGACATCCCTCAGCCGCTGCAGACGATCGAGTGCATGATTGCGCCCTCGGCCACCGGCGCCATCTACTATTCGCAACCCAGCGAGGACTTCACGCGGCCGGGACGGATGTGGTGGTCGGTGCCGGAAGGGGTGACCGAGTTCGCGACCTGGCAGGAGAAGACAACCGTCTATCACGAAGGCGTACCGGGCCACCACCTTCAGATGGGCCAGGCATCCTATCTGGCGGACTCGTTGAACAAGTGGCGTCGCCACATCTGCTGGGTCTCCGGCCATGGTGAGGGCTGGGCTCTCTACGCCGAACGGCTCATGGCCGAACTCGGGTTCCTCGAGGATCCGGCCGACTACCTGGGGATGCTCGACTCTCAGCGTCTGCGAACCTCACGGGTGATCGTCGACATCGGCTTCCACCTCGGCCTCAGAGCTCCCGCGCACCTCGGCGGAGGCATCTGGGACCGCGAAAAGGCGTGGGACTTCCTCACTCGCAACGTCGCAATGGATCGGACGTTCCTCGCCTTTGAACTCGACCGGTATCTCGGCTGGCCAGGACAGGCTCCGAGCTACAAGATCGGCCAGCGCCTGTGGGAGGAAATTCGTGACGAATCCCGCGCCGCTGCGGGCGCGGGATTCAATCTCAAAGAGTTCCACTCTCGTGCGCTGGGACTCGGGTCCATCGGACTCGATCCGCTCCGCCGGGCGCTGCAGCACTGAGCTCCACCGGGGCGGTCGCACGCCTGCAACGTGCCCGACTGGCAACGCAGCTGACCCGCCGAGCGCCCGGGCCTGCAAGGGCACACCTGAGCGACGGCGAGCCGGGGTCCTACTTGGTCTCCCATTTCCAGTAGTTCCAGAACATCAGCGGATCGAGCGTCGTCGTCGACACGTTCGAGACCTTGTCCCCGGAGATCGTCAGGGACGGATGCTGAAACAGTGGGAGTCCGAAGGCATCATCGATGAGTTGCTTCTCGACCTTCCCAGCCAAGGTAGCCTGCTTGTCCGGGTCGATGGTCACACGCATCTCATCGAGCGTCTTCGTCAGATCCGTGTTGTCGTAGCCGCTGTAATTGTTCAGAGCGCCCTTGCGATAGTAGGAGTCCGACTCCGTGACCCCGGTCGTAGTCAGTGCCCACCCGAACAGCGAGGCATCGTAGGTTCCGTCGCCGAGGCGGCTGCCCCAATTCACGTCGCCCGCGTCTTCGACCTTAAATCCGGCTTTCTCTGCTGATTCCTTGATCAGCGCGAACAGCTGGGATCGCCGGGAATTCGTATTGTCGTAGAGGAACCGCACGGTCGGTGCCTCGGCGCCGGCTCCGTCCAGCAGCTTCTTCGCTCCTGCGATATCGACATCGTCATAGACCGAGATGCCGGATTCGGCGACGATGTCGTCATAGAGCGGCGAGTCAGGAGCCTGATTGAATGAATCACGAACCTCTGCGTCCTGGTTGAGGGGTGTGATGAGACGGTCGACGATCTCCTGGCGCGGCAGTGTCTTGAGGAATGCTTGCCGGACTGCGAGCGCCGAGTCCTCGTCTCCGCCGTAGCTGGCCGGGTCGAAGGGCCCATTGTTGTCGAAGGTGAGGTCGACGTGTTCGAAGGTCGCTTCCTCACCGGGCAGGATCGAGACGTTATCAAGCTTCTCCGAGGCGGAGAGGACATCGGCCGTTGACTGCGGCTGGGTCAAGTCGACCTCGCCGTTCTCGATCGCCTGGACCATGGCCATCGGGTCACCGTTGTAGCGGATCGTCACGGTGTCGACCTTGGGTTCGACCGGCCCCGTGTAGTCGTCGTCGCGGGACAGCGTCAGGTACTGCCCTTCCTCGAAGTCAGTGATCTTATAGGGCCCGCTGTGGACGAGCAGGTCGTCATCCTCAGGCATTGAGGTGAAGTCGAAACCTGTGTTCCAGGAGTTCGAGATCTTCGTCAGGGCAGCCGTATCCTTGGACTCGATCGCCGTGAGGATTGCGTCCTTGCCTGCCTGCGGATCCGTGGTGCCCAGTGCTTTCTTGGCCACGATGTGCGCAGGCACTCCCGAGCCGTAGGCTCCGAGTCCGAACTCGGTCTCCCAATCGGCGAAGGGCTTCGAATATGTGAACGTCAGAGATCTGCCGTCTTCGCTGATCTCCGGGAAGTCCTCGATCAGAGGGGCTCCTACGGCCGAGGAGTCGAAGTAGACCGTGCCGTCGGGGTTATCCTGCAGGGTGCCGTCATCGTCTCGGTTGTCATCGACCGTGTTGAAGTGCCCCGATCGTGCCGCCCATGTCAGAGCGAGATCTGCGGCGTCGACCGGACTTCCGTCTGACCAGTTCGCGTCGTCGCTGAACGTGTACTTGACCTTGAGTGGATCCTCGGAGATCTTCTCGACTTCCCCCAGGGCGCCGTCGTGGAGTTCGAGGTTGTCGTCGTAATACTTGAAATTGTCGTTGCTCATATAGGCGACGATGGTGTTGGCCACGGCATTGCCATCCATCGTCATATTATTCATCGAGCGGAAGGCTTCGTTCCATCCGATGTTGAGCACGGATCCCGCACCGTTCGACGAGGCGTCTCCGCCTCCCGGCGGCGTGCAGCCGGTCATGACGATCGCCGTCGTGGCGGCGAGGCTTCCTGCGATGAGACTCTTTTTCACACTGTCCTCTTACTCGGTTGTGGTTTTCTGTGTCGTGGAGCAGAATTGGCGGCTTACTTCAGGCGGCGGCTGCGGCCTGAAGTCGTTTCACCCCGGTCGGAGCGGCGATGCGCAGCAGCAGGGCGAATACCTGATCAACGAGGATGGCGAGCACAGCCACCCAGATGGCGCCGGCAACGACTCCTTCCATCCCGTAGGCGACCTGGTTGAGGATGACATCGCCCAGTCCCCCGCTGCCGGCGATCGTGGCGATGGTCGCTGAACTCACGGTCAGCACGGCAGAGGTCCGGATGCCGGCGATGATCATCGGCAGCCCCAAGGGCATTTCGACCTTGAGCAGCACCTGCAGCGGTGACATGCCCATCCCTCGGGCTGCACGTGTGAGGTCACGGTCGATGGAGTTCACCGCCTGGAAGGCATAGCTGAGGATCGGCGGGAATGCGAGCAAGAACAGGGCGATGACGGCGTTGAGCATGCCGATGCCGACGAAGCCGATGAGGATCGCGATGAGGGCGAGGCTCGGCAGGGCACGGCCGATGTTCGTCACACTCACGGCGAGGAACTCTCCGCGGTGGATGTGACCGAGCCACACCCCGATGGGCACTCCGGTGACGATGGCTGCGAGCAGCGGGATGAGGCTGATGACCAGGTGATCTCCGGTCGAGGCCAGCAGCAGCCCGAGGTTGTTGATCATGAAAGGGAAGGCCCCGAATACGACGTCCATCAGCTCCTCGCCTTCGTCCAGGGGGTGAGCGATCTGCCCAGCAGCACGAGCAGTCCGTCGAGGGCAAAGGCCAGCAGCACCGCCAGGGCACCGGCTCCGACGAACTGCGTGTTGAACGGTGAGGAGACTGCTTTGATGATCGGGGAACCGAGGCCGTCATCGACGACGAAGGCCGCGATCGTGGCAATGCTCACGGTGAGCACAGTGGCGATGCGCAGGCCCGAGACGATCGAGGGCAGGGCCATGGGAAGTTCGACTTTGAACAGGAGCTGGTTCCGGTCGAGCCCCATGCCTGTCGCCGCCCGCTTGACGTCCTCGGGAACTCCGGCCAGGCCGACGAGGACCGCCTGGAAGATGATGACGAGGGTGAAGCATACGAGTGCGATCTCCACGGTCAGCAGGCTCAACCCGGTGAAGGGCACGAGCAGTTGGAAGAGCGCGAGCGGCGGCAGGGTGTAGAGGAACGTCGCGGCCATGCCGATCGGCCCGGCCAACCATTTCTTCCGGTACGCGATCAGCCCGGCACAGAAGGCGATGACGAAGCCGGTCGCCACAGCGATGGCGACCATGACGATATGGCTGAGCAGCGGGGGCCAGAACACTGTCGACCACTGACTGAGGAACCAGTCGGTGCAGAAGGCCCCGTTGTTGATCACACAGTCCGAAACCTGCCCATAGTCGGGAATGACGGGATCGCCTGCGGGGGCGAAATCGTTCATGCTCTCACGCCTTCTCGGTCCTCATCGGGCGCCGGAGGTGCGATGAGATCGTGCAGGCTCACCTCGCCGAGGCGGCTGCCGCCGGCGTGGACGATGGCCCCGTCCGCTCGGGCGGCGGAGACGAGGGACAGCGCTTCGCGCAGAGTCAGCGATGCCTCGACGACGGGCCAGTTTGCCGTGTTGATGGCAGCAGCGGTCCCAGCCTGGTCACCGGTGCTGGTGACGATCTCACCGACGGTCGTCAACGCGAGGCGCTTGAGGCCACGTTCGGCGCCGAGGAACTCGGCGACGAAATCATCGGCCGGTTCCGAGAGCACCTTCGTGGGGGTGTCGAACTGGGCGAGTTTGCCGCCGGGTTTGAGGATGGCGATCCGGTCGGCCATCTTGATCGCCTCGTCGATGTCGTGGGTGACGAACAGTGTCGTCTTGCCCACCGCACGGTGGATGGCGAGGAACTCATCCTGAACCGCCACCCTGGTGATCGGGTCGAGAGCGCCGAAGGGTTCGTCCATGAGCATCACCGGCGGGTCGGCGGCGAGCGCTCGGGCGATGCCCACCCGCTGCTGCTGTCCCCCGGAGAGTTGAGCCGGGTAGCGCGGCAGCCATGTCTCGATGGGGCTGAGTCCAACCAGCTCGAGCAGTTCAGCTGTGCGGGCGCGGATCTTCGCCTTGTACCAGCCGAGGATGGTGGGGACGGTGGCGATGTTCTCAGCGACCGTGTAGTGCGGGAAGAGACCGGACTGCTGGATTGCGTAGCCGATGGTCCGGCGCAGTTCGATGGCCGACAGGTCGGTGATCGACCGGTCGCCGATGCGGATGTCGCCGCTGCTGAGGTCGACGAGGCGGTTGACCAGCTGCAGGGCGGTGGTTTTGCCGCCGCCGGAGGGCCCGACGAGGCAGACGAGTTCGCCGGCCTCGACTTCGAGGTCGAGGGCATCGAGGGCGGGCGCGGCCGCTCCGGGGTAGGTTTTTGTGGCTCGGTCGAAGGTGATCGATGTGCCGGTGGAGTGCTGGGTCATGTCAGATCAGTCCGTTCTCGTCGAGGAACATCTCCGCCACGTTCGCCGGGTCGAGGCGGTTGATGGCGGAGGCCTCGTTCATCGCCTGGATCGCTTCTAAGGTGAGCAGTGATTGCAGTTCGTCCAGGAACTCCGTCGCGTCTTCATCGAGTCCGGCGAAGGCATCGTCCCGGATGAGGGGGACGACGTTCTGGAAGCCGAAGAGCTTCTTGTCGTCGTCGAGGACGACAAGATCGCTGCGCAGCAGCTGCGGGTCGGTGGTGAAGACATCGGCTGCGTCGATCTCACCGCGTTCGATGGCTTGGTAGTTCAACCCGATGCTCAGGGTCCTGAGCTTCATGTTCCCCAGACCGTAGGTGTCGACGATGCCTTCGTACCCCTGTGCGCCGGTGACGTTGTCGGGGTAGGTCGAGTAGGTGAAGTCCCCGATCTTGGCGAGATCCGACATGGACTGGAGCTTGTGCTTATCGGCGAATTCCTGGCGCACGGCAACGGCGTTCTTGTTCTCGAACGGGGTGGCCCGCAACATCGTGACGTTGTTGTCATCGGCCCAGGTCTGTGCGAGGTCGAAGGTCTCCTGCGCGGAGTCCATCAGCCTGTCTTCGCCCATGAAGGTCACCACCATGACGCCGGTGTATTCCGGGTAGAGGTCGATCTGGCCTGACAGCAGAGCCGTTTTGATGATGTCGCTGGAGCCGACGTTCGTCTTCAGGTCCACGGTGTAGCCGAGGTTGCTCAGGCCTTGGGCGTAGAGTTCACCGGTGATCCAGCTTTCGGCGAACCCTTTGGACCCGACGGTGATTGGGCTCTTCCCTGCCTTCTTCGCCCCAGCCAGGTCGCTTGGCTGATCGCTCGCGCAACCGCCGAGCGCCGCCCCGGAAACGCCGAGCGCCCCGAGGCCCAGCAGTCCTCTGCCGAGTCCAGTCAGCGCTTGGCGTCGGTTGGGTTGTCCTTGTCCACGGAGGATCATTCCGCCTCAGTTCAGGTGACGAGGGATGCTCGCCGAGGTGGTTCGAGTGTGGAACGGCTGCCCGTCGAGGTAGGCGACGAGTTCGTTGGTGACGAGGAAGTTCTCCTCGTCCCCGCGCATCGTCGATCGGGTGCGCAATTCGACGTCCCAGCCCGCATCGACCGCTGCGGTGGCGGCGGCTTGGCCCTGATTCGCCGCAGCCTGCAGCGCCGGGCGCCGGTAGATGATCGTCCGCTCGCACGTCGCCACCGGAGACTGCGGGTCGGTTTCACTACGAGAGTAGGAGTCGCGTTCGTTGGTGTAGTAGAAGAGGCCGTCGCTGCGGTCGGTCTGCCAGTCCTCGGTCACCGTGGTCACGGTGGCCCTGCGATCGACGAGGTCCCAGTCGAGCTGACGAGTCATCGGCGCGCCGGAGGCGTCGATGGTCGACAGCGGCGGGGTCGGCGCCGCACCTAACTGTGCGCTCACCTCGGCGGTGGAGCGGGACTCGTCGTCCTCGCTCACCACGGTGCGGATGGGCAAGGTCAGTTCAGGGGTGGAGTCGACGGTGATAAGTGTGGTCTTCGGTGAGGGCCAGAGGTTGGGCCAGAAGCTCGCAGAGATGCTCAGGCGCAGCCGGTGACCGGGCGCAAACCGGTGCGCGGTGGCCAGCAACGGGAAGTGGGCGGTGACCGCAGTACCCGGGGTCAGCGGTTCGGGGTGTTCGTGGCTCGAGTGGTGAGTGAGGTTGAACAGTCCGATCGTGACCAGCCGTGAGCTGCCATCGGGGGCGACATCGCAGAGGCGGGCCGCGATGACTCCGCGGTCTTGGTCGGAAGTCAGCGTTGCCCGCACCGTGGGTGTGCCGACGATCTCCAGACCGGTCTCGAGGTCCCAGTCGCAGATGAATGAGCGGGCGTCATCGGCGGCCTGATCACCAGCGATCCCGGCCGCTTCGCCGAACTGCAGCCAGCTTCCTCCCTGGTATCCCAGCAGCGCAGTGGAATCGAGAACCCTCGGGCCGGCGGTCTGCACCTCGGCGGCGGGCATCGGGGTGTCTGCGATCTGCGGGCCCGGCCAGGTCGCCTCGGCGATCCATCGACCCGGACGGGTCTGCCGGTCTGAATAGATGGGGGCACTGTCGGTCACATAGGCGCGCAGCTGCGGTTGGGATTCGACGCCGTTGTCGGCGCCGCTCATCCATTTGTCCCACCACCGGATCGCTTCGGAGATGAAGTCGATGCCGGGGCCGGGGGCCGCCTGGTGCGGATAGTTGTGCGCCCACGGGCCCAGCAGGGCGTGGACTGCCGGCGTGTCCGGGTCTGTGGCTCGACGGCGGTTCGCGTTGTCCATGAGACGGAAGAGGGTGGTCCGGTATTCGTCGAGCAGTCCGCCGACGGCCAGGACGGGGACTTCGATGCTATCCGGGGTCTCGCACACCGACGCGTGCTTCCAGTAGTCATCACGACGCTGGTGGCCGAGCCAGTCCTCGATGTTGACAGGTGCTTCGTCGATGCGTCGCTTCCAGTCGTCCTTCCAGCCTTGGACCATGACGGCGGGGTCCTGGGGGCGGGCGTTGTAGGCCCACATCGTCGAGGCCCAGGAGAGCATCTGGTCACCGACGATGGTTCCGCCGTTGTAGTGGACGTCGTCGGCATAGCGGTCGTCGGTGGAGCAGATGGTGATGACGGCGGCGAGCTCCGGTGGCTTGAGTGCGGCGAGCTGCAGGCCATTGAAGCCGCCCCACGACTTGCCGATGATGCCGACCTTGCCGCTGCACCAGTCCTGTGCGGCGATCCAGGCTAGCACCTGCAGACCGTCGTCGAGTTCGGTCTCCGAGTATTCGTCGGTCATGACCCCGGTCGAGTCGCCGCAGCCGCGGATGTCGACGCGGACGCTGGCGTAGCCGGCGCGGGCGAATTCGGGGTGGATCGTGTCATCGCGACCAGCGGTCATATCGTTCTTGCGGTAGGGAATGTATTCGAGGACTGCGGGGACCGCCGCGTCTCCGAGATCGCCGGGCAGCCAGACCCGGGCAGCGAGTTCGACCCCGTCCCGCAAGGGGATGCGCGTGTGTTCGATGATGCGCACCGATCGGGGGTCGGTGCGGTAGCGGTCGGCGGGCAGGGACGGCACAGTGTCGGTGGTGTCGTCGGATCGTGACGTGGTCTGGGAAGTCGATGACATGACATGACAGCCTAGTGACGTTCCGATGACCATGTTCTGACTAGTCAAAGACTGAGATTTCACTGACCGCGACATGGGGTGGCATGCTGCCTCTTCACGAAGCACCATGCGGAACTGACTAGGGCGTGTCTCCTTTATTGACCATTCCAGGACTGACACGGTGGGCTAGTGACTACACAGCAACGACACCGAGTTTTCACTGATGAGCAGTGGGAGAAGATCGAACCACTGTTGCCCTCGAACGTCGGCAAGAGAGCCCGACCGTTTGAGAACAACCGTCGAATCGTCGAAGGAATCGTCTACCGCTACCGGGCCGGCATCGCCTGGCGCGACCTGCCACGCGAGCACTTCGGACCCTGGCAGACAGTATGGAAACGCCACCGTCGCTACGCCGCTGACGGCACGTGGGACCGGGTGCTGGCCCGGGTGCTTTCTGATGCCGATGCTGCCGGTGACATCGATTGGAGCATCTCCGTCGATGGCACCATCAACCGTGCGCACCAGCACGCAACGAACACGACGCGCCCTGACCAGGACACAGGGGGCTACTTCGAATTACAAGAATCGGGCCTGAACCCCGAGTAGTGGACACAGCAATGTGTACTATCAGGCGGCAAGATCCATCATAGACACCCAATCGTTCTCAACGTCAAGCGGTGCTCGATAACCCAGACTCGAATGCCTGCGCCCCGAGTTGTATCGCACCAGCCACCGGAATACGTCTCGGCGACACTGAGCCGCGCTCTCCCATCGTTTCGCTCCCTGCAACACCTCACGCTTCAGCGCCGCATTGACCGACTCCGCCAAGGCATTATCAGCGCTCGACCCGATCCGACCCATCGACTGGACCACCCCCAAACCGCGGCACGTAGCCTGAAACGCCGTGGACGTATATTGACGTCCGTGATCACTGTGAAAAATCGCATCCCATAGTGTTTTTCTATTATTTGATGCGTTCTGTAAAGCGTCTTCGACGAGGCTGGTGCGCATATGATCAGTGATCGACCACCCCACGATTCGCTTCGAACACACATCGATCACCGTCGCCAGATACAAGAACTTCCCCTCGTGACCATATGGCAGGTAAGTGATGTCGCCGACGTACATCTCACCGGGCCGGTCTGCGGTGAAGTCCCTCTTCACCCGATCAGCAAAGACCTGGGCACCCGGATCCTTGACCGTGGTGACATGCGGTTTGCGCAAGTGAATGCCGACGATGTTGTTCGCACGCATCAGTCGAGCGACCCGTTTATGGTTGACCGGCCCGTCCACGGCGGGATCGGCGGCTAACTCGACAGCGATCCGCCGATACCCATACGTGTGATCCCAATCACGATGGATGTCAGCGATCCGCGCAACCAGAGCATCATCAGCTGCCTGACGATCAGCTCGATCCTGACGTGAATCTCGCCACTTGTAATAGCTTGAGCGTTGAATACTCAACACTTCACACACCCGCTTCACCCCATTGATGTCTCGGTGGTCGTCAACGAACTGGAAGCGGATCACCAGGTCGTCTCTGCCGCGAAATACTTCGTGGCCTTGCGCAGAATCGCCCGTTCTTCTTCCAAACGCTCTACATCAGTGCGCAGAGACCGTTTGTCGGCTCGTAACGAGTCATTTTCCACCCGTAGGCGAGCCACCTCCTCTTCCGGTGTCTCCGGATGAGCGGGCGCGCTCGTGGGTACCGCTCCCGTAGCCTTCCGAGCCTGGAACACCCACGTCTTGATCGCGCCGCGGGAGACGCCAAGGTCAGCAGCGACTTGGGTATAGGACATGTCAGGATGAGTCTCATACAGCTCGACGGCGTCGGCTTTGAACTCGTCCGAGTACTTCTTCTTCGGCATGGTTTCTACTCGCATTCTCCCGCCCATTATGGGCCAGTCTCAGCGTGTCCACCACTCAGGGTTCATCCCCATCTGCCCGATTCGGAGTGTGAACCGGGCGGGCACGGCATCGGTCGCTCACGGGGTGGGCTGACGACGAAGATCCACCATGCCGTCGACGGTAAGGGTCGACCCTTGGCTGTCGTGGTCACCGGCGGACAGCGTCACGACGGGGTGATCCTGCCGCAGGTCCTGGCCGACATTCGAGTGCCGCGGGTTGGCGGTGGTCGTCCTCGCACACGTCCGGACGCCGTTCTGGCTGATCGCGCCTATGGGTCCAGAGGCAACCGCGAGTACTTACGTTCGCGTGGCATTCGGGCGGTGATCCCGGAGAAGAAGGACCAGATCTCGACTCGCAAGAAGCGCGGCAGCAAAGGCGGGCGACCGCCGGCGTTTGATGCGGCTACGTATCGGAACCGCAACGTCGTTGAGCGTTCATTTGCCTACGTCAAGCAATGGCGCGGGTTAGCGACGCGATACGACAAGCTCGCCATTACCTATCGAGCGGCCGTCGTGATCAGCGCGATCCTGACATGGCTCCGCCAATAAAGGAGACATGCCCTAGTTCTTTCGCAGGATGAACACCGTCGCCGAGCTTCCGGCGATGTCGATCTTGAGTTCATTCTCGTCCGTTTCAGGACTCGCCGAGGCGGATGCCCTCTTGGCCGATGCCGGCCCGCTGTAGGGCACCGTGTCCGGCAACGGGTTCGCCGGGATCACCTGCGTGGCGCTCTTCGCGTCGTTCGAGGCGCCGTACACCTGCGAGGCTTTATCGACGGAGAATCCCTCGGGCATGCTCAGCGTTACCGGGTTCCCGCCGACCTTGGCCGCGTCATTGGCGTTGATGACGGTGGTCACCAGCGTCTTCCCCTCGTCTTTGGTCACGGTGTAGGCGCTGATGTTGCCACCGCCCTTGACCGAGGTCTTTGTGAACGTCCCACCGACGCTGGGCGCGAGGAGCCGCAGGCCGAGCATGTTCGGCCTCGGCACGAAGTCATTCGACTTCTGTCCGTGATCGGCTGGGTCGCAGATCAGCGACATCGGCGCTCCCCCGTTGCAGGCCCCGAGCATCGAGTGCATGGCCATGCGTTCGACGCCGAGTTGTGCCGCGTAGAGGGTGTAGTCGGCTGCCCACAGCGCCGAGGCGTTTGTCAGGGAAGTGTCATTGGTGCCCGGGCAGCTTGTCGGTCCGGTCTCTTCGAGCCACAGCGGCAGGTCCGCGGCGTCTGCACGGTCTTTGCCGATGCCGAGGTTCCTCTTTGCTGACTTCTTCGCCAATGGATCGATGAGGTTCTCTGCCTTGGGGCCACGACCGGGCACTTTGCCTGAGTCGCATTCGTAGAGCTGGTACCAGTGCTGGGAGATCGCGGTCTTCTTCTTCATGTCCGAGTCCGCGAACGCCGCCATCCATTGCCCGTCGTAGACATCGGGCCCGATGATCGGAGCATCGGGACGCTTCTCGTGGATCGCCTTGGCATAGGCTTCGAGCTGCTTGACGTACTTGGGTTCGTTCCAGCCGTCCCCGCGAACAGCACCGTCGGGAACATCTTTGACCGTGTATCCGTTCGGTTCGTTCCCGATCGCCAGACCGACCAGTGAATCGCCGAGGATGTCGACCGCATGAGCGGCCATGTCCGCTCCACGCGCTGGATCGTAGGTCCCGAGAGGAATCCCAAGGGTGACACGCGATCCGATGACATCGACGAGCTTCTTGAGACGCTTGAGGTCCTCGGGTGTGATCGTCGTCTGCTCGGAATGCTTCGGCTCCTCCCCCTTCGACGTCCAGAAGGTGCGCCGGTCCAGAGCGTTGCCACCGAACCGGAGGGCTGGCGACCCGAGGGTCTTCAGTTGTTCATCGAGGTTCGATGAGTCGGGGTCGAGACGAGGATCGGCAAGGTCGGTGGCTTCGAAGGAGATGCCGAGGTTATCAGCGGTGAGACCGTGGCCGGGCTTCTCGACGGTCGCAGTGATAGTCGCGGCCTCGCCGGAGACGGCGCCGACCGTTGTCTGCTCGAACTTGGTTGGAGTCGGGGTAGGTTCCGGTGCCTGATCCATAGACGAGGACGAACCGTCCGAGTCCGACCCAGTACACCCTGCGAAGAGAAGAGCGAGCGCCAGAACGCCGCCTTGGATGGTTCGCCTGATCTCCACGGAAATAACTCTGCCCTGTTCGTCCTGATCCGACAACTTCCACAGTGCCGCCCGAGCTGCCGTCTGCCCGAATCCCCACCTACCGAGGCGATCGCCTCGCAGCCATGGCTTTGTGGTGGCAGAGACATCGCCGCCGAAGGAGAGGAGCCACCGTGTCCGAGGGCACCGGCACCGAGAACCGCGATGCCCACCTGCGTTCGGCGGACTTCTTCAACGTAGAGACCTACTCTGAAATCCAGTACGTCTCATCGGCCATAGTCGACGTGGACCTAGGCTCCTATATCGGCTCCGATGATCTAACGATCCGTGACATGACGAAGACAGTGGCGATCCCTCTCGAGTTCGAGCGAAGGTCCCAGAGAGTGCAGCATCGGTGGCCCGCACGCAGAACCGGCCGTCATGGAGTTCCCTCCCTCGCCGCCGTTCAAGCCCGCCGGAACTCCGGCTGACAAACCTGCGGACAAAGCTCCCGAGGCCAACCAGCCGGATTCGCATTCGTCCGGAGGCGCGCTCGTAGAGATCTTCGGCCTCCGCTGAGTCAGCGAACTCCCGCTGCCATCAGTTTCCCAGTTGGCTGCTGCGGCCCAACACAGCAGTCCTCTTCCGCGGGTGAGATCGGTACCAGTGCCGATCTCACCCGCGGAAATTATTGTGACCATCCCCGTGTCACCTGACAGAGGGAGTGGGACAGCCATGGCCAAACTGACGAATATGGTCTCTGCCATCGGTTCTCTCAAGGACCTCAACGCCGCCCGTGCCGAGTTCGATGACGCGTCGAAGACCATTCCCGCCGAGGCGGCTTTCCCACCCGCAGACATCCGCCCAGCGGCGGACGATTCCCGCACTCTGATGCTTCGGGTGACGAATCCCGGAAACCTCGCCGAGGCGGCCCCGCAGTCATCGAGCCAAGGTGACATCTTCGCGGTCATCCATGTTCCCGCTTCCGGCGAGTTCGCCGCAGCCCTCGTTCTCAACCCCTCCACTCAGATTGAGGCCGGTCAGACTTTCGCCACCATTGCCGACGAGGGCGGGTGGCCGGTCGTCGTAGCCGTGGCCGAGGAATTTCTCGGCATCCGCATCGATCACATCGCGCAGTTGGAATCGGACGCTCTCGGGCGGGTCATCGACGAACTCGATGGTATGCAAATGTACAGCCGGGCTGCGTTCGCCGCTGGCGGTACCGACTTTGTCGAAGGGACGAACAACCTCAGCGGAACAACATCGGCAATCTTCACCGCGGCGGATCCGGTCGATGATGCCGGCCAGACGCGAACCCGTAACCAGCGTGCGATAGTGCGCGCACTCGTTCAGGCGCTGAAGTCAGGCGGGTTGGTCAAAAACCCGAACAAGGGCGCGGCCGTGCTCGGACATTTCGCTTCGGGCATTCAGCACAATGCGGAGCTGACCACGGGTGAACTCGTCGAGATCGCTAACCGCCTCCGCACCCTGCAGACGGACGACATCGCGGTAGTCACCGTACCCACGAACTCGCGGCGCGAAGAAGACGGCACAGTCATCATCGACTTCGACCCCGAAGCGGAACCGGCGCTCAAGAACGCTTTGACGAGCAACGACCTCGACGACTTCGTGCGCTATCTATTGTCGCTCGGCTAATAGAATCAGCATTTCGACTAGGCTCCTAAAGTGCATCTGCGAATGGCGGCCAACGAAGTTGGCGGCAGCACGTTCTTCGAAATGACTTAGCAAATGACACTAGGCAACCAAAGTGACGATTTCCTCCTGATTTAATATGCTAGAACTAGTTAATCACAACTCCCTACGAACTACCGTTCGTTAGATTCTTCACACTTTCTGCAAACTCACAAAGTTAGCACAGTGGCACTACCCCAGATCATCAAAATCTGGCACAACCAGCCATACCAGAACCAGCGACCAGACCGCGTTCGGGCCCACCAATAAATATGAGGGCATCCCGCCGCGCCCGTACAGAAGCCTATCCGATCACATTCCGGCCTAAGTCGCACAGAGAAACATAAACGCACGAGCAAGAACGGGGACAGACCAGTTGGAACTCGGTCCAACACGAGTAAGCACAACAGTCAGCTCGCTTCACACTCCGACTTTGAGGGTGAAATGATAGCGGCAGTTACCTCATGGGTCGACCCGACTGTTAACAGATCCGCGAACTCTAAATCCACGCCTTCAACTGCGCATCGCGAGATGAATTTTCTCGTTGCCGTTAACTGTAGCCCAATTATTGTCCTGTGCCACTGCCTTAAGCAATCAAAACAGCGTTCAATCTAGGATGGCGCCGGTTAATAGCTCCCGGATTGAAACCTGAGACACGGCACCGACCGAAAATTCGGATCCGCCAGCTTGATCGAAGTACTACAAACCGCTGTGCGGCGAGTGCACACCTTCAGTTCAACGCCAAGCGCGGCTGGCACCGACATGTCCGAGGAAGCAATGAGTATACTGGCACTCAAGCCAGCAACAGAACCGGGACCAACCCACCCAGCTCATGATGGCTACACAAAGACTACTCTCTAAACACGGACGGCGTCCCTTTGACCCAAACACTCAATGTCTATGTTTACGGTTCATGCGTGTCTCGGGACGTTACACGCGTCTGCCCAGAGCACCTTACGGCAGCGAAGTACATTGCGCGTCAGTCTTGGGCGAGCGCGACCTCGCTGCCGACAGAACCCCCATCAATACCCTCGAAGTTGGATTCTGCCTTCCAGAATCGAATGGTGATCAACGATATTCAGTCATCGTTTCCGAGGGACTTTCTATCCAACGACCAGAGTTTCGAAGTCCTGCTACTCGACTTGGTAGACGAGCGACTGGGACTCGTGGCTTCAGGCCCAAACATCTTCACGGACTCATACGAACTCAAGGGCACTGGTTGGAAACCCGCCCTAGGTGTTAGTTCGAAACTCGAATTTGGGACCGATGAGCACTTCAACATATGGGCCACGTCAGCTGAAAAACTGATCAAGCTACTAGACGCAACAAACAATATTAATAGAACCAGACTTATTCGTTCCAAGTATGCCGCGCGAGCCAATGACGGTTACCAGATGTCAGAACGCATGCGGACGCCTCCTGACGAATGGAATAGACTGTTTGCACGTTACTATTCATTTGCCGAAGAACTCGGATTCCCCATCATCGAAGTACCCGATGAATACTGCATTGCCTCCCAAGATCACACTTGGGGACTCGAAGCTTTTCATTACGTAGACGAATTCTACCAATTCGTCTCCGAACAATTGTCTTCGCAGTTCCTCTCAGAAAGGCCGAACTGACAACAGCGATAACCGTAATCTATGAACTAGGTTGGCCCCTTGAAAATAGACTTCAACATAGCGCCTGACGCGATCAGCATAAAGCGCCCAAAGCTGCAATCCATAATTATATAATTCTACTCCACGGAGTGAAGTAAACAGGCTCTTCGTAATTGAGGGACTCCTATATTCGTCAAGCGACGGATTGGACCGTGTTCTGTTGCTCGAGATGGGCACGATAGACATCGAGGAATTCTCGATCATTGAGCACACCTCGCTCGGCACAGGAGAGCTTCGCGATACTGCACCCCATACTGTCGGCGACCTCAGCCAGCGTGCAACCAGATTCGAGCCGCAAGTGGCGCAACTGGCCGGGGTCGACGTATTCAAAAGGAGCTGTGAGCAGGTGGCAGACCTCTCGAGCGATTGCCCGCTTCAAGCACCGCAAGAGGGACTGATGCAAAGAAGGGTGACAGCGTGAGTGTCATGCTGCGAGAGCAGCTGGCTCTATGATTGCTTCGTACTCTACTGGTGTCAATCGACCCAACCGGGCTTGTCGTCGACGTCGGTGATATGTCCGCTCGATCCACGTCACGATCGCGATTCTCAGCTGGTCACGGGTGGCCCACCTGCGACGGTCGAGAACGTTCTTCTGCAACAGGGCGAAGAACGATTCCATGGCCGCGTTATCGCCCGCTGCGCCGACTCGGCCCATCGACCCGATGATGCCGTGACGGGCCAGAGCCCGAGTGAATATATTCGATCTGAACTGGCTGCCGCGGTCGCTGTGCGTCACGCATCCAGCCACGTCACCGCGCCTTGTCACAGCCATCTCGAGGGTATCAACAGCCAGCCGGGCCTTCATCCTCGAACTGATCGAATAACCGACGATGCGCGAGGAGTAGGCGTCCTTGACTGCGCAGAGGTACAGCTTGCCCTCATTCGCTTGGATTCCATTAGTCGTTGCAACACCGCAGATCAACGGAGTGTGTGATGGCTCGACCAAGAGGCAAAGACAACATCCAGTACAAAGCGAGGGAACGCGAGGAGTTCTTCCGTCGCCTCGATCGTGGCGGCACCATCCGTGCAGTCGCCGCCGAGCTCGGTGTCAGTGTGGATTCGTGCTACCGGTGGCGTCGCGAGGCAGGAGTGTCGACTCCGCGAGGAAAGAACCGTTCCTACACGGCTGAAGACAAGGCAGAGTTCTTCAAACGATTGAAGGCCTCAGGCAACGTCGCCCGAGTCGCGAAAGAACTCGGATTCGTGCGAGTCACCTGTTACAAATGGGCCCACCAGGCCGGCATTTTCACCGGAACAGACACACGCGCCAAGCGAGCACAGTTCAAAGCTCTCAGAGCCGCCGGTATCCCTCGTGGGAAGGCCGCTCAGCAGGTCGGTGTCGACCAGCGCTCGGCCCAGGACTGGGACAAAGACATCAAACAGTTCACCGGTGGGCGGATTTATCCTGATGGGCGGGTTGTTCGCTATCGGCAATCGGCGATACTGAAAACTGTGAAGAATCCGCGCGCAGCCTATACGCGAGGCATTCCCGTCGATGTCGAACGCCTCGAAACACCGATCGATCCTCGATTTCTGAGCCTGGACGAGCGCGAGAAGATCCACGATCTGGCCAGGAGCGGGCAATCGATGCGCACCATCGGGAAAACGCTGGGGAGAAGCCCCTCAACGATCAGCCGAGAGCTGGCACGTAATGCCACCAACACGCTGGGGTATCTTCCCTATACCGCACACCGAATGGCCGCGGCTCGCCGCCCGCGGCCACGAACCCGTAAACTCGAAGGAGACAGTCGGCTGCATGCCTACATCCAGGGCAAGCTGCAGCAGAAGTGGTCGCCGGAACAGATCAGCCACCGGCTGGTCAAAGACTTCCCCGATGACAGGCGAATGCGGGTGAGTACAGAAACGATCTACCAGTCGATCTACGTTCAGGGCCGTGGTGGACTCAAACGAGAGATCGCAGCACTCATGCGTCGCGGACGGGTAGTGCGCAAACCCAGACGAGATCCAACACACCGGACGAAACGGTTTGTCGATGAGATGGTCTCGATCGCTGACCGTCCTCCTGAGGTTGACGACCGTGCCATACCAGGACACTGGGAAGGCGATCTCATCATCGGGACGAAGAGTCGTTCCGCGATCGCCACGCTCGTCGAAAGATCCAGTCGGTTCGTCACGCTTATCCATCTTGACGCAGACCACACCGCCGAGACGGGCCGCGATGGACTCGTCAAGACCGTCAGCAAGCTCCCGCAGACTCTGCGGCGATCATTGACGTGGGACCAGGGCGCGGAGATGTCTGGGCACGTTGCGTTTCGTACAGCAACGAACATGGATGTCTACTTCTGCGACCCGGGCAGCCCCTGGCAACGTGGGAGTAACGAGAACACCAACGGACTCTTGCGCCAGTACTTTCCAAAAGGCACCGATCTGTCCCGTCATGGTCCCGAGGAACTCGAGGAAGTGGCTGCGGAACTCAATGCTCGACCGCGAAAGACTTTGAACTGGGAGACACCGGCAGAACGACTCCGTGGTTTACTGGAACCTCAGTAGAAAACGCGGTGTTGCAACGACTAATGGAATCCAAGTCGTATGGTGTTCCGAAATGTCGGTCAACCACAGCTGGTTCGGGCCATCAGCTCGAAACTCGTGTCTGGTCCGTCCGTCGGCATCGACAACCGCGCATAGATCGTCGTGGACCGGTGGTCCCGGCTTCTTCCCGTTCTTGGCTCTGCCCTTGCCGAAGGCGGAGAACCAGTCATTGGACGAACACAACCGCCACGCAGTGCGTGCCGCCATGGGCTGGCCGGCCGCTTTGGCTTCGTCAGCGAGGTATCGGTACCCGAACTCGGGATCATCGCGGTGGGCATCGAAGAGCGCATTGGCCCGATATGCCTGGGCGAGATCGTTATCAGGGACAGGCACGGCCAGCCACCGGTAGTAGGGCTGGCGGGAGAGCTTCAAGACCGGGCACGACACCGCGACGGGGATCCCGTCGGCGGCGAGCTCTCTCACGAGCGGGTAGAGCCTTTTGAAGGCAGGTTCGCCTGTGACAGATAGGCGGCTGCGCGGCGCAGGACCTCGTTCTCCTGCTCAAGCAGACGATTGCGCCGACGCATCTCCCGTAGTTCTGCAGACTCGTCGCTGGTGTTGCCGGGTTTGTTGCCGGCATCGATTTCTGCTTGGCGGATCCATTTGTTGATGGTGCCTTCGTGGACTCCGAAGTCCTTGGCGATCTGTCCGATCGTCGTCTTAGAATCCCTGGTCTGGACGACGCGGATGACGTCATCGCGGAATTCTTTCGGGTAGGGCTGTGGCATGGTGTCTATCCTTCCAGACTTGCTTTCAAACAAGCCAGACTAGATGTCACCGAACCCTGCATCAGTCCCAGATGTCCTTCGGCGACTTACACTCGCTCTTCCGCCTTACAACATAGGCACGCGTCCTCGGGCACGTGTGTAAACGCACGATGGCGATGGTGTGCAAGGCATGATTTGCTTTCCGATCGCCACCTCGATTGAGCCGGTAGCGCATAGTTTGGCCAGACGAGGCAGGAATCGGTGCCGCGCCGGTGTGCATCGCGAACTGTGCTTCGTTAGCCAACCGGTCCGGATTGTCTCCGGCACTGATGAGTAGCACTGCGGCGCTGATAACACCGATACCCCGGGTCTGAAGCAACGACGGGTTAACCGTGTTGATGAGGCCCTTCAGCGTTTCGTCATGCTCATCGATCTCGAGGCTCAATGAGCGTATCCGCGTCGCGAGGCTCTTGAGCGTCCGCTTCGTTGTCACGATCACACCGTTGTCCCGGCCACCACATCGCATCCGTCCCAGCATCTGAAGCCGTCGTCGTGTGGGCATATTGCGGTAGCGTTCTCGCAGGTCATCAGGTGCCGTGATCAGGATGTTGCTGATCTGAGTCAGTGCTTCTGCGCGCGCAGATACCGCACTGGTCCTTGCTATCGTGATGATGCGCATCTGTTCGACGAGTCCCTGCGAGTTCTTCGGTTGTGCACATCGGACCTGGGCCAAAGCGCTTTCAGCCGCGCGGTAGGCGTCGATCTCGTCGGTCTTGCCTCGGGTTCCTTGTCGGCCGCGGCCGGGTTGGAGAACCTCGAGCACGGTGATTCCTGCTCTCTCCAGGCGTCTGGTCAAGCCGGCCCCGTAGGAGTTGGTTCCTTCGACGCCGATCCTCAGTAGCACTCCGAAGCTGGTGATGAAAGCGATCAGTGCTTCGTAGCCTGCACTGGTGGCTGGGAACTGCGTCGCAGCCAAATGTTGCCCGGTCGTGGTGATGACCGCAGCGAAGTGGGTGTCTTTGTGTGTATCGACTCCTCCAACGACTTCGCGGACTGGTGATGGTGTAAACATGGTGGACTCCCTGCTTGATGGCTCACACTGGGAGGCGCCGGTCCGGGTAGCCAGACAACACGTTGGTGAGGCCTTCGCGAGGTCGTGCTCCTATCAAGTCATGGCTGTCCGGGCCGGCACCCACGGGCGGGAGGAGTAGACAAATCCCTCGGAAGACAAGCCCCGAAAGGGGCCGTCGGTGTAGAAGCCGGTCATACCGATCCCGTCCACTTCCAGTATCAACGTGTAGATCTGTGATTCCAGGACACGGTGTGGCGCTGCCCGGATAGACGTCGAGGTCTTCCGATGATGGAAGTTCTCACACAGTCCATCCGAAAGACCTCGACGTGGCCAAGCCTACTTTCTCAACCCCTGACCTCACGAGATTCTGCCGGCTCGACACCCTCGATCTCACCTGCACCGGCCAACATGTCACCGGACACACAGCCATTCTGGAATGCCGGCCCAACACTGCCGATGACTGGTGCCGTCGGTGTGGTGGCCACGGGATCGTCCGCGATACCGTCGTCCGTCGTCTGGCCCACGAACCTTTCGGCCACCGACCGACCACGCTTCACATTCGCCTCCGCCGCTACAAATGCGTCGAGTGCGGCCTGGTATGGCGGCAAGACACCACAGCTGCGGCACCACCGCGAGCGAAGATCTCTCGAACCGGCCTCGACTGGGCGTTGCGTGCTCTTGTCATCGATCACGACACTGTGTCCGTGATCGCTGCGAAACTCGCCGTGTCCTGGCACACCGCGAACTCCGCAATCCTCGCTGAAGGTCGCCGGTTGTTGATCAACGACCCGACCCGTTTCGACGGGGTCACCGTCATTGGTGTCGACGAGCACGTGTGGCGGCACACACGGCGTGGTGACAAGTACGTCACCGTCATCATCGACCTCACCCCGATCAGCCAGGCATCAGGTCCGGCGCGGTTGCTCGACATGGTGCCCGGACGGTCGAAGCAGGTGTTCAAGCAATGGTTGAAGGCCCGTCCGAGGGACTGGCGTGAGGGCATCGACGTCGTCGCGATGGACGGATTCTCTGGATTCAAAATAGCCTCAGCCGAAGAACTGCCCGACGCTGTCGAAGTCATGGACCCCTTCCACGTCGTCAAACTCGCCGGTGATGCACTCGACGAGGTACGTCGCCGAGTTCAGCAGGAGACCACCGGCCATCGTGGACGAGCAAAGGACCCGTTATACCGGGCAAGAAGAACTCTGCACACGGGCAGCAGCCTACTCACGACCAAGCAACAGGAAAGAATCACGGGCCTCTTCGCCGACCCGAACTTCACTGAAGTCGAAGTCACCTGGGCCGTCTACCAAGACGTTGTCAGCGCCTACCGAACCGCGGACCGCAACGAGGGCAAGAGACTCCTGCAAACGGTCATCGACGCCCTGACAACGAATCTGCCATCCGAACTTGTCGAGCTCAAACGCTTAGGACGAACTTTGAAGCGTCGAGCCTCCGATGTGCTCGCGTTCTTCACCCGACCGGGAACATCGAACGGTCCCACTGAAGCGATCAACGGCAGACTCGAACATCTACGCGGGTCCGCGCTGGGATTCCGCAACCTCACGCATTACATCGCGAGGTGTCTACTCGAATCCGGTGGCTTCAGACCGGTTCTACACTCTCAATTACGATGAGCCAGTTAACAATCGCCAGGCCAGCAAACTGGACGCACTCGCTTAAGGATATACAACGCAACGTACACAATGGCCAAAACTCAGATCCTCAGAAATCAATGCAGAAATCGATCTCGGGTAGCGCTCGCTCAAATCAAAAGTCCACGAGACGCCAACAGCCACTCAAACATCACTGCAGAGTCCCCACCGTTTACCTACAGAGTGAACAGCATGCACCTGCAATCGATCCCCTCACCGCGAATCTGCAACAAGAGTCCCCTGCTGTCGCGGTAGTGGACTTCAACTATCGGAATCCACGTTTACGGCAGAATTGCTGTCGCAACCACAGACGAATCTAGTGCCTAGATTTTTGACCCGGCACACTGGACAGGATCAGAAAACAGCGAAACACAACATGCCGTTTATTCCGACTCAGCTAAATCGAGGACGGAGGCATAAGCAAAGCATGAAGCAACTTAGTCTCTGCACTAAACAGCGATTCTAAGTTCGCGAATAGTTGACACAGTCCTAAGAATCACACCGGAGTTGCTCGATCACCAGCTCGGGTTCGCAATCTACTCAATATCAATCACGAACCCGAAAGCAAGCTTTCGAACGTACGGCTAGTCCGGCACTAAACATTCTGTCAAATAATATTTGAGACGATACAAACGTGCCGTCAAATATGCGTACGTCTAGTGACACGAACTATCGAACATTCACCCGAACGGTTGCAGACAAATGACAACGAAACCCCCAGAATCGTAAATACTGCCAAATTGAATAGCCAGTTCCACTGAAATCTTCTCCGGCACCAAATAGGCAACACTCCGATCGGTTAGTACATCAAACCGACAACTGAGCTTCCGCCTGCTCCCACAGCAGACCAAGACGTTCGTCCTCGGTGCCCGTTAAAGTGTGCCCAGCCGCGTAATAGAAGCTACCTGGGGTCAGGGTAATCTCGCCCAGCAACGGACCATTCGCATCTGCAAACAAGTCGATGCGAGCACAAGGAGTCGGTACAGCTACGGACACTCGACGTGCTAGATTCAATAACCTGCGCCAGTCCGCAGGTGGCAGCCTCGATTCACGATCAGCGATATCAGAATTAAACCTAACACGTTCATCCACGATAGGGACAAAGTTTCCGTCGTAGTAGCTCATCGCGAGCTTTTCTTTGGTCCTATCAATGCGAATGATTATCCCAATCTCTCCCTGAAACCCGAGAAACTTATAGTCAGGAGGAATAGCAAGACCCTCGGAGCAATCAACCCTCTGCTCCGCTAGCGTCACTCGGTTGCGGACACCTGAATACTTTTCGAATATCCGCTGTTGGAGTTGGACGATCTCATCATCCGACCAGTATTTTTTTGACATTGCATCGTAGTAGCGAGACCCATCTCGGTCCAGCAGCATTACGCCTTCTGCTGTTGACGCGAAAGCAGGCTTCAATACAAACCGATCCGGTAGCCCGTTCAAATCAATATCAGAGACACTTTCGAATCGAGCGATCTCTGCGGGCGCCAGTACACCTATCTGATCGCAAAACGCTTTCAAGTTCGACTTGTGCATTAACCGTACAGGGACGCCTTTCTCCTCGCCGGCAATGCGTTTCTTCATGTGATGCGTGTATTTCATCGGCAACTCAATCCTTTAGCAACTATTAAATTGAAATCTGGTCATATGCGGGACCCATAAACTTCAGCTCCCCAGACGAAAAGAGCGCTGCGTCAGCTTCGCGCCAAGTATGAGAATTTAGATCCCTTGATCTAAAGACACTGAAATTGAACCTGTCACCTGCATAAACGGCGACGGCGTCAGACTTAAGCCTACTCAGCAACTCTGAGTCTTCAGATTGGTTCGCATCATGAAAGCTATAGGTATCAAAAAGGTCGCGATACGCCACTGTTGTAGCACCACGAACAAAGTCAGTGAACATCTTTTCTTTGGCCGCATACGTCAGAATTGTTTGATTTGTTGACTCGAAGTAGATATAGCTCGCGGCTTTTCCGGCTAGTTCGGCTCCACTAATGGTAAGAGAATTCACCATATCTCTAAGATAGTTTTCACCATACCAGTCGTCGTCATCCATTCGCGCAATTATTGCACCCTGAGATTCCCCGATTAGCCAATTCAGATTGGCACCAAGCGTGCTCGATTTATCCGCTGATATCACCCTTACGTCAGCGAGATCGAACCGCTCTTTCAATTCGCTTAAAACAAGCTGGCTGATCTCGAATCCATGCGTAAGAACTAGAAGTTCTTTCTCAGGATACGACTGCCGAGAAAAATTCTCCATGATCTGACCAATCATATGAGGGCGATTAGTTGGGGAAATCACGGATACGGATTTGTCCAGATTGTCGGTACTTACATCGACGGTTTCGGCGATAGCCCCAACACGATGTCTGTAAGTGTGATTCTCCCATGTGTGCCGCTGCGCCAGGTGCACCTTCCGGTCTATATATTCTGGCGATCTTAACAGTGTCTTAAAGGCCACATTTGCTTCGGTTGAGTCGTGAACTTCGGTAATCAGGCCCCGAGGATAGAACGTCTCAATTGCTGGACTTGATGACGACACTACAGCCGCACCGGAAGCGGTTGCTTCAAAGATTCTTCTGGCACACATCGAGGGAGAGTCCACGACAGAGTTTACATTAACCACAACCTTGTATTTATGGTATGCAGATAGCATTTCTGAATACTTGAGCGAGCCCACCACCTGTGAGGTCAGACCTTCCGGAAACTGGTAGTTCTGACTTCCACCCAGCTGGCGTGAGTATATGTCCAGCCCGAAGTTGGCGGCTGCCGGTAGAATGAAATCCATCTGATGTCGGCGCTCAGGATACTTGTGACGGAAATACATTCCACCGAACACAATCGATTCTGTACGGTGTATGAGCCCTATTCGAGCTGGGTTATGGATTGCCGGTTGCGCAGCGAAAGGTAGTACGTTTACAACTGAGTCGGGAGCATCTTCGGTATACCGGGGCAACATATTTTGATCGGTTGTAAATATGAAGTCGAAAAGTTTCGCCGTTTCTATAAAATCTGAATAGTGCGGCGGATCTTCCTTGTTCCAGAATACGGTCGGTATTCCTCGTGATTTGCATTCATCCACTAGCTCGATGACTGCTGGCCTCGGGGCGCTACCGCCCGTGAAATGATATCGCCATTCGCCGCCGTTTCCCTCCCATGCGCTTTCGACGAATAGTAGGTCAAAGCGATCATTGTCCAGTGTTTCACGCCAATTCGTGGGTGTGACCTCGACCTGATTCCATTCATATTTGAATGCCTGAAGCGTGAATTCGTCAGCGATGATCATCGTTCGCAACTGACGAGTCTTACTTTTCCGCTCCCGCACCGGCGCGGACGGTAACTTATGCGGGTTGCCATTCGATTCTGCGGCAACCTGGCGAGCAGCCTCGGCGCGAGTCGGCTTTCTTTCGGTGGCACTAGTACCGTTCAGGCTCGGTGTACTCGAAACACTTCTGTCAACAACCTGGGCCGCTATCTCTGTTTCTCGCTCGACTCGCGACAATTTTCTGTGATTCTCTCGGATTAGCGGTGCCGCACGTCCAACGCTCCCGGCGATATTGCGCACGATCGGGTTCAAGAGGCTTAGTCGATGGTTGGTTTCTTCTGCTATCGCTTTCGTGGCCCGCGATGTAGACAGTTCAAGATTGCTAATTCGCGTTTCGCGTCGCTTTCGAATCACAGTTAAACTGCAGAACGCGATCAAGCACACCGCCACGCCTA
This sequence comes from Brevibacterium sp. GP-SGM9, assembly GCF_047300845.1. Taxonomy (NCBI): domain Bacteria; kingdom Bacillati; phylum Actinomycetota; class Actinomycetes; order Micrococcales; family Brevibacteriaceae; genus Brevibacterium; species Brevibacterium sp. GP-SGM9. The sequence continues at coordinate 1,843,641 of NZ_CP178563.1, forward strand.
CCACAGTGGGAACTATCGAATTATTAACCAGTCCGTATGCAACGAAGACTGCACCAATTATTCCGGCCGCGCCCATGCCAGCTTCTAAGATGATTTCTTTTCTATTCGCGTTCACGATTATCCTTTTTGGATCAGTTCTCTTGTTGGCTTTGTTTATCCCGAGTCTTAAATTGCCTGTTCCCCGTCGGTTCGCAGGTCTCCAAAGCTATTCTTAGTATTTGGGGGCTGGGCGTCATTACTATAGTGATGTCTCAAGCAGATCGCGTCCGTAGGCGAGATCTGTCAAAGCAGACAAACTGAGGAGTTGGAACTTGGTCTGGTGGCGCTTGCATTTCACTTAAAGCTTTTCGCAGTTTCAAGAATCTCCTCTCTTACTGACTTATAGTTATTTAGAGTATAGTGAAATGGTTGCGCTCCCCATTTATGTTCTGGATCTATCCGCAACTCGTCACTCTTCCTGGACACTGCGTTTCTTACCATCGTGCTTGCATATTCTCGATATCGTCGGTAATCGCTGTTTGCTTTGAAGGCACGCATAGCGTATGTTTCAGACTCGGTCGGCTGGACCGATTGCATTCTTCTTCGCACAGTGGCCAGACTGTTGCCTTGAGCAATTGCTTGCTTCCCTATTTGCATGGTGCGCCTAGTATGCCCGGCAATTCGGCTGAGTTTTACCGTCTTGAAGCTGCGCGGGTGGCGGGCTCCATCGATTGCAGCGGCCCACTCAAGATCCAGTAGTATCGTCTTTTTCCAAAGCTTTGCGTTCTTCAGTCGGTCAATCAGTAGTTCAAAACCTGGTTGCCACTGGTCGAAGTGTTTATCTGTGCCGAATTCGATCAGTCGAGCCCCGTCGCGTCGTGCTATACGGGCGCCCCCACATGCTTCAAATTCAATTGAGTTCGTTATCGTCGTGCCGTCAGGAAAGCTCCAAAACCCTCGCCGTTCATCAACCAGATCGAGGAGAACGACGTCGAGGTTGTTGGCGTTCTTCACGATCGTTTCAACGCCGGTGCCTTTGAGGTCGCTGGTGACCATTCGCTTTTGGAAGGTAGAGGTCAGTTCGCTGAGATCAATTCCGGTTGTCCCATGCGGACGTTCCAGGCTCGTCACCGAGTGCCTGGCCACGTAGGCGACGACCTCGGCCTCGGGCATGATGTTCGCGGTATCACGGCTCACGCAAGAACCGAAGATTGCGACCTTCATCGGCGTGAATCCTGGTGAACTGCAGGAGAAGCACCGTCCTGTCTCAAGCGCTGGCGCTCCTCGTAGCGTTGGTCGGCGATCTGGCGTGCGCGAGAGGCAAGCCTGCGACTGGTGAAGTCGTCCGCGGCGGCAAATGACGACGCACGGTCGCTCGGGTTTGCTGCTCGTAGAACGACCCGTTTCTTACTGGGATTCAGTCGCAACGGCGGGGCATCGGTGATTCGTGGAGCGCTCACCGACTGAGAAGCAGGTTTGGGCAACGCTGGGAACTTAGCCTTTGGCAATTCAGAGTCGAAGGACTTCGGCCAAACCTGTTCTTCGGCGGCAGCCAACATCGGAGTCGGAGTCTCTTCGACTCCTTCGTCCGTGTCCTGTCGCTTCACATGGCGTGCAGGAGCGGCTTTCCTCTTAGAAGGGCGCGCCGCATGGCGCGGGATAGGGTTCTTGATGAGCTCAGGTTCGAGGATATTAATCTCCTCTTTGACCGCATTGCCCACCACATCGGCGAGGAGCTTGTCGGCGATATCTTCCTTGCCCTTCGCCACATTCCACGCCCACCACCGATACTTCTCTGCAACAGCCTCGGCTGGGCCATTCATGAGGATCTCACCTCGGTGCATCCACACTGCACGGGTACACAGTTCCTGGATCACCTTGGCAGCGTGATTGACCAACAGAACCGTTCCCGCTTCAGCGAGAAGCTCATCCATCGCACGTTCACTGCGCTCAGCGAAAGTCGCGTCACCAGTCGAAAGTGCTTCGTCGATGAGCAGAATCTTCGGTCGCGCAGCCAATGCAATGGCAAATCGGAGTCTGGCGCCCATGCCCGAGGAATAGGTTCCCATCGGCCGGTGGATCGCCGAGCCCAATGCCGAGAGCTCAACGACATAGTCGAAGGCTTCGGCCGCCTCTTCCGGAGACAATCCCATTGCCAGACATCCGAGGCGGACGTTCTCGCTCCCCGACAGTGCAGGTTGCAGGGCAGCGCTGACGCCGAGCAGAAGCGGCTGATAACGGACGAGGATTCGGCCGCGGTCCGGCTGCTCGACGCCGGCGACATTACGCAGGAATGTGGACTTTCCGGAGCCGTTGGTGCCGACGATCCCCACCATCTCTCCTTCGCGGGCGACGAAGTTGACCCCGCGCAGTGCTCTTACGGTGGTCTGACCTTGCCGTCCGACGATCTTGTTCGTCAGGCGTCGGACTCCAGTTGCCTTACTGCCTGGATCATTGGTGCTGACGGTGTACCGGACCTGGACGTTCTCGGCGATGATATTGGGTTCCTGGACCTCAGAGTCGGCCATAGTTCTCCTCCCCCCTCCAGAACAACAGGAATCCGACGATGAGAAGGCCAAAGGCCCAGACCGTGCCGACTATCCACATCTTCGGATCCGAATCGACTCCGTAGAGCAGTGAGTTGCGCACCAGCGTCAGATAAGCATGCATCGGGTTGTACTGCATTGCTTCCAAGAGTGCCGGGTGATTTTCCAAACGGTCTTCGATGGAGAAGAACACTCCCGATCCGTAGAGCCAGAACCGGCTGACAATCGACATGAAATTCGTGAGGTCCGGGATCTTGTGTCCAAGACGCGCTAGGAAGCAGGCAAGACCGACGTTAAAGATCGTCTGAAGGAAGACAATTGGAATCACAAGAAGGATTCGCCACGTGACCACCTCCAGCGGAGGGACAGCTATGAGGACGACAACCATAACCACCAGGGTTGGTATGAAGTCGAGGAAATTCCGGACCACGGTTGAGATCGGAAGTGCGGCACGCGGGAATTGGAATCCTTTGATCATCGATGAGCCAGTTCGGATGGCCGCGGTTCCGCCGGTCATGCACTTGCCTGTAAAGCCGAAGAAAAACACACCGACTACGAGAAAGCCCAGGAAGTTCGGGACTCCCTTCTGAGTCTGCAGGATGAATCCGAAGATGAACCAGAAAGCGAGCACCGAAAGCAACGGGTTGAGGAACAACCAGCCGTAGCCGAGTATGTTCTTCCTCGTCGAGCTCGACATCTTGGCTCGGGACTCGGCGATGATGAAGTGGCGGCGGTTCCACAGTGCGGCGAGGTAGCTGCTCAGGCTCGTCCGTCGTCCGACGGGCACGAGTCCTTTACTCGATACGGACGGGATTGAGCTCAGCCCGAGAGGGTTCTTCGTCTCACTCATTGCACATCACTTCCCACGAGTTGAGAATAGACCTGCCCATATCGTCGTCCGATTTCCTTCCACCTGCGAGTTGCAAGAACGTGTGCTCGTCCATTGTCTCCGAATCTTGCCCGCGCCGTGTCATCGGCGGCGAGTTCGGACAGCAGTTCCGCGAGTTTCTGCGGGTTTTCAGGCGGCGTCGCCAAGCCTGCACTGTCCGGAACCAGTTCACGCAGTGCCGGCAGGTCGGAGATGACGACGGGTCTCGCAAGACCCATCGCTTCGATCGGTTTGATAGGAGTGACCAAACGACAGACTGGTTCATCCTTGCGCGGCACGACGATCGCATCGAGCGCGAGTTGGTACTCAATCGCCTGGGCTTGGGAGACCCGACCGGTGAAGACGGCGTGCTCTCCCAGAGCAGCTGCGCGTTCGCGCAGTACCGGCAGCGCGACACCGTCGCCGGCGACCAGCAGCCGCAGGTCCGTCCCTTGGCTCCGGGCGAGGATGACGGCGTCGACAAGGTCGTCGAGGCCCTCGTATCCGACAACCGACGCTGCCGTACCGACCCAGATTCCGTCTTCGGGCAGGCCGAGGCTCGTCCTCACCTCAGCCGGACTGCGGGTGACGTCGGTGTCGACGACGGCTTCGGAGACCGAATTCGGAATGAGGGTGATGGTCTCTGCCGGCACTCCCCCGGTGATCAGGTGTTCCCGCATCGTCTCGCCCAGGGTGATGACTGCGTCGGCTGCCGATGCGACTTCGATCTCCTTGGCCCGCATGAGTGCGAAGCGTTGGCTGTCCCGTCGTGCAGAGCGCTCTTCCGGGCTGCTTCCTGCCGACGCCCACGTCTCTTCCAGGACTCCGCGGACTTCGTAGACCCAGGGCATGCCCGCTGCTGCCGCGGCAGCACCAGTCGCCAAGCCGTTGACGTAGTGCGTAGTGGTATGGAGGATCTGTGCTCCGCGTTCGTGGGCTTCAGCAGCGATGTGATTCGCCTGTTCGCTCAGCCTTTCGGATGGCGTGGGAAGCGGTCTTAGCGGCACGTCGCGGATGTATTCGACGCCGTCGACGACTTCGACCGGCCCTTGGCTCAGTCGTCCGATGGTGACGGGATACGACGGGCGTGTGACCGCAGCCGCTTGATGGCCTGCTTCCCGCAGAGTCGTGAGGATGGCATGTGAGCGATACGCATAGCCCGAGCGTGTATGAGGCAGGGAGTTCGTCAACACATGCAGCGCGGTCGGATGCTGACCTCGGTCATGTTCCGCATTGCCGCGTGCCCGACGAGCCATGACATGGCTCGACACCTCCGGCCACCATTGCGGTTGCAGACACTGCCGCTCATCGAGCAGTCGTGTCCGGCGTGCGCCGTAGGGCAGAACTGAGATGGCTTCGTCGAGGTGTCCATTGGTCCACTCGATACGTGAGCTCAGTGCCTGGGCAACCGGAAGAGCAGCTGCGATCGACTCGGCTTCGTCGAGGAGTCCCAGATTGAGAGCGATCTCGCCGAGAAGGCGTGAAGGCGAGTACCATCCGGCAACCAATGACTTCGCTGTCGTCTCTTCACCGAGCAGCCACGCTGAAGCCGCCCGAGTGGCGCCGCCCGGCAGACGTCCGAGTGCTTGTCCGACGAAGCGAGAGGCAGGGCCTGGCAGGCGACGTGCCAATTGCATACCGAAGAACACGCGGTCGTCGTTGATATGACCAGCCGTGGTCAATACCACATTCGTAAGCTGTCGGGCGAGGAAGCGCAGATTCACGAAACCACCTGCTCAAGGAGCCGTTCGTAGGTGCGTCCCATTGCGGTTGCCGAAGCATTCCGAACCACCCAGTCGCGCGGGTTCAGACCTGAGATCGGATTCGATCCGAATTCCTCACCAGATTCGACTCGTTCTCGCATCCTCTTCATCGCCGCGGCTACGGAATCGACTTCACCGGGAACCGCAACTTCTCCTGCCGCGGTGCGGGCGATTATGTCGGCGGCTTCACCGGCGACGACGCCGAGGACAGGAATTCGACGGGCCATCAGTGAATAGAGCTTCGATGGCACTGTGCATTCGTAGGAGTCGAGCGAGCTGAGGCTGACCAGCCCGGCATCTGCCCACTCCCAATGGGCCGCGAGTTCGGCACCTGCGATCTGGGGATGGAATTCCACCGGCACTCCGTACGAGGAAGCGACCGTCTTGAGTTCGACAGCACCGACGCCATCGCCCACGATTCGCAGTCGCACACCCTCGGTGCGAGCCAGAGCACGAATCGAGGTGCTGAGATCCTGAGATCGCCCGACCGTGCCCACATACAGCAAGTTGAGCCCACTGTGATCGGCAGAGACCCTGCCTATGACTTCGCCGCCGGCAGTACTCGACTCCTCTGCCGCAGGAACGAGGGGAATCGCCCCCGTTGCAGTCAGCCCGGACGCGCCTTCCAACTCCGCCGGTGAAACTCCGCTGCGAACGACCTGGGCGGTTACCCCGCGCTGTTCCAACCGACGTTTGAAACCTTCCGTAGTAACGACGACGACCGCTGCACGCCGTTGAGCGCGAGTGAGCAGGTCCGGCAGCAGTCGATGTTCGAGACGCTGCGTCAGCGTCCCGGGAAGATACTTCCCAACAGCTCCCGTCACTAAGTTCATCTCCGAAATGAGGTCAGGCCATGCATCGCGGACTTCAGCGATATGCGGAACCCGCAGCAGTCGCGACAGAGTGTCGCCGGCCAGCAGAAACGGCAGTGCCGGAGTCGTGGAGACGATGACATCGGGGCGCATTCTGCCCCGCAGCCGGTCGATGACCGCCGACATCGCGCCCGTTGCCGACACCGACTGGTCGAGCAGCTGACGAGCCATCGACGATCCGCTGTGCAAATACGGCACGCGGAGGATTCGCTCACCGTCGATTCCGGTGTCCCAGGTACCGCCCAGGCGCACGTCGACTCGACGGCGCCCTCGCCCGACATTGGAGCCGAAGAATCCGTTCCGGTCGGAATACGGGTAGTGCGGGTGTGGTGCCACCGTGATGACGTCGTGTCCGACTGCGCGCAAGTGGTCGACGAGAATCCGCCACCGTCGCTGCGGTGCGCCGACTTCGGGGTAGTAGTAATGACTGAGCAGAACGATTCTCATGCGGTGACCGCCTCCGTAGGGGCTCGACGGTTCAACCATATGGGCAGCAGCGCGTAGAGGGCGAGCAATCCGACCCAGAACACATGGGCCGGGTACGTCATCGCTGTATTTCCGCTGATGAGGGTTGGAACGGCCATAATGCAGGCGAGAACACTCAATGCGGCGTGGAAGAGCGAAACGGAACTGTGCGGCCAGCCCGCCTGCTGGATCCGCTGGTAGATGTGTTCACGATGAGGCAAGAGGATATTCTCCCCCCGAAACAAGCGCAGGACCAAAGTGAGTCCGACGTCGAAGAAGACGAAGATCATCGGTGCGATGATTACGACGATCGGGACGCCTTGGACGAACAGCCAGACCGCGAGTGCGAACACTGCCGCTCCGATGCCGTAGCTTCCCGTGTCTCCGAGGAACGCTTTGGCCCGACCGAGGTTGAACGGGAGGAACCCGACAGCAGCCCCGACCAACGCCAGAGCGAGCAGCGCAATATCGCTCTCGCCCACCCAGGACCCGACGAAGGCGAACCATCCAGCGGTGACGATGGTCCACTCGGTGACATACCCGTTGAGTCCGTCGACGAAGTTCACGGCGTTGACAGTGGTTACGCCGATGACCGCGAAGGCGATGACGTGAGCGATTCCCTGAGTGGAGAACATTGCGATGATGGCGCTGAACAGCAGAGCCAGGATGACCTGTCCGATCAGACGCCCGGCGGGGCGCAGGGAGTCGAGATCATCGCTCATCCCGATGGCCGAATAGCACCAGGTGAGGACCAGGAAACCGATCGGCAGGAGGGTTCCGCCGAGGCCGAAGACCCCGTCTTCGCTAACGCTCCAGACCATGGCGAGAATCGTGGCTACTGTGATGCCGCAGCCGATGGCGATTCCCCCGCCGCGTACGGTCGACAGAGTATGCGAGGATCGATGAGAGGGGACATCGACGACACCCGCTCGCCGCAGCAGCGGAAAGGCGATGAGGGCGCTGAGTACCGTGACTACTGCGGCCACAACCAGGATCACCAGCGACTGCATAGCCATCAGAGGCCGACTCCGGTGTCATGAGGATCCGCGCCGGGTTCGGAGGCACTTGATGATGTCGAGTCCGGGGCGATCGCATCCGTCGCGTCATCGGTGACCGGTGTTGCTTCGGAGTCGAGGAGACTCGTCAGGTGGTGCTCCAGTGTCGACCGCTGTGTGAAGACTCGCGGGTCGCGGGATTCGGCGACCAGGGCACCGAGCTTCTCCAGATCGATCGGAGCGATCGGCACCTGAGTGATCAGCGGATGATTAGGTCGGCTGTCGACCTCCACCGGCGACAGAAGGGCTTCAGTGAGCTTCTCCCCCGGACGCAGACCCGTGTAGACGATCTGCGCATCGCTGCGACCTGACAGCGCGATCACTCGCTTGGCGAGGTCAGCGATGCGGATCGGTTCGCCCATGTCGAGGACCAAAGTCTCTCCGGGGCCACCGATCGCCGCGGCCTGCAGAACGAGCTCACATGCCTCGCCTGCGGTCATGAAGTACCGAGTGACCTCGGGATCGGTGACAGTGACGGGGTCCCCTGCCGCCACCTGAGCCACAAAGGTCTCGAGCACGGACCCCCGGGAACCGAGCACGTTTCCGAAACGCACCGACATATAACGACGTCCAGTTGCCGCAGCCACGGAGGCGATCGCGCGCTCGATGGAGAACTTCGTCCGCCCCAGCACCGAGGTCGCACCGGCGGCTTTGTCGGTGGAGATGTGGACGAAGGAATCAACGTCGTGAGCCACTGCTGCGTTGAGCAGATCGAGGCTGACTCCGACGTTCGTGCGCACTGCCTGCTCCGGAAAACGTTCAAGGAAGGTCAGATGTTTGAGAGCCGCAGCGTGGAAGAGAATGTCCGGCTTCGCCTCGGCGACGAGGTTATCGATGAATGCCGGATCGCGCAGGTCTCCGAGGACGAGGTCATCACTGATCAGAAGGGCTGACCCATCGAGACCGAGCTCAGTAGCATGCAGACCGGATTCGTCCCGATCGGTCATGATGAGTCGGGCCGGGTCGAACCGGGCGACCTGACGGCACAGCTGTGAGCCGATGGAACCGCCTGCCCCGGTCACGAGGACAACTTTGCCGGTGATCGCCGAGGCGATGTCGTCGATATTCGTCGAGATCGGTTTGCGTCCGATGAGGTCTTCGAGGCTGACATCGCGGAAGCTTCGGTGACGCAGGTCGGCGACGTCATGACCGTCAGGCTCGGGACGTGCCAACGCGGAATCCGAGAGTTTCGGCATGATCTTGATCTCGACCGGTCTGGATTCGAGATTCGAAGCGATACGAGAGAGTTCCTCGGGAGGCAGGTCAGCGATCGCAATGATGACGGCCCCGGCACCGGTACGATCGACATGGTTGGCGATGTCGGCGATCGGTCCGAGCACGCGTATTCCGTTATAGCGCAGATGCCGCTTGGCAGGGTCGTCGTCGAGGATGCCGACAGCGACGAATTCGTTGTGCGTGTCTTGAGCGATCATGTCGAGGGCGAGCATGCCCTGGTTTCCCGCGCCAACGACAATCGTAGGCCGGGAAGCGCCGGACGTGGTAAGACTGCGCTGCCTCATGTTTCGTCGAACCCAGTTCTCGAGGCTCTTGACTACGACCATGAGCGCTCCCGCCGTAATGGGAACGCTGGTCGGAATGAGCAGTCGACTGGCGAAGGCGAATTCGACCACCCACATGACCCCGACGCCCAAAGCAACCGTTCCCACGATTGCAGCGAACTGATCGGTCGAGCCCCGTCGGTAGCGACCGCGGTAGATCGCCAGAGGCCCGCCGATGAGGAAGACGATCAGACCGATCGCCGAACAGACGAGCATTCCGGGCGTGTTGACGAGAGACGTATGGAAGTCGTATCGCACGAGTGTCATCGCTACGACGAGGAACGCGAAGACGAGACCATCGATGAGTGACAGCGCCATTGCTCGGCCGTGCCGTCTCATCGGGGTTCGTGAGGGTATGGGCCCTGAATTGCTTCCCACTGTCCTCATTTCTCCCGACGTCCATGGTCTGACTCTGTTCAGCTTAGAATTATGGAGTGCATCTCACAACAGCCGACCGAACTACTTGCAACCTCTCGATTGTACTATTGGGGCTAACAGCTTTCGCACAGGAAGGCTGTTGAAAGCGTTAAGAATTGTTTTCGTTCTCGGTTGAAACACTGCAAGTAGCATGGAATAGACCGTCTTATTGAAAGCGCCATACTGAACTAGGTCTCCGCGAACCCAGTCAGTGCGTGTTTCTGTTCAGGTCGAAAGGATCCGACTGTGCCTCAATCGCCGCTTCACACTCTGAGGACCGGTCTCTGGCACTTGCGACAGGGCGGTCCTGCTCAATTTCTGAAGTGGAAGCGTCGCAGGAATCTTCGAGAAGGAATTGCCGAAGGCCGGTCGACCGATCAGCTCTCCGCAGACAGTCTGGAAGAATCGTTCCCTCCAGCTCCGAGGTCCGACCGTCGACCTGTCTTCGACGGGCTCAGAGTAGGCACCATCCTCGATGAGTTCTCAGCAGGGAGCTTTGGCTACGAATGGGACACGGTCCCACTGCATCGACGTGGATGGGAATCGCAGTTGAACTTGGTCGACTTCGTTTTCATCGAATCTGCATGGAACGGCAACGCCGGCGAGTGGAAGTTCAAACTGACCGGCACGGCCGGACCGAGCCCCGAAATTGTCGAACTGTTGGAGGCTTGCCGCCATCGTGGTATCCCCACGGTGTTCTGGAACAAGGAAGATCCGCCGCATTTCGACGACTTCCTCCCTCTTGCGAAGTTGTTCGATGTCGTCTTCACCAGCGACGTGCGGCTTGTCCACAAGTACAAAGAACTCCTCGGACACGAACGTATCGCCCCCTTGGCGTTTGCCGCTCAACCCGCGATACATTCTCCGGTCCGACCAGCGCACAACTTCGCCGCTCGCGATATTGCGTTCGCGGGAATGTACTTCACGCACAAGTTCCCTGAACGTCGGGCTCAGATGGACCTGCTCTTAGGGGCAGCCCACAAGGTGTCCCCACGGATGGAGCACGGGCTGGAGATCTTCTCTCGGTTCCTTGGCGATAACCAACGATACCAATTTCCGGGCACTTTGGCCGAACGAGTAGTCGGGTCCCTGCCCTACCGAAACCTTCTTACGGCCTACAAGAACTACAAGGTCTTCCTCAATGTGAATTCGGTGGTCGACTCACCGAGCATGTGTGCGAGACGCATCTTCGAGATCACCGCCGCCGGAACTCCGGTAATCTCGACACCCAGCGAAGCCACGAAGCGCTTCTTCCCACTTTCAGAACTCCCGCAGCCTGAGACCCAAGAAGAAGCCGAACTGACCCTCAGGGCATACGTCAGAAGTAGCGAACTCCGCGACCGCACTGTCCATCTCGCGCAACGGCGCATCTGGAACGAGCACACCTACACTCACCGCGCAATGTCGATCATGGACTCTATCGGAGTCGAGTATAGCGATCCGATTCCCCGTTCCGTATCTGTCGTGGTTTCGACGAATCGGCCGGAACACCTCAGAAACGTCCTTGAAACACACGCCGCGCAGAAGCTTGAGAACCGAGAGCTCATCCTCATCCAACATGGGTTTGGATCATCGCCGGAGATGCTGAATCATGCCGCCGATCTGGGTATCGAAAACCTAGTACTGCTTGAGGCCCCCGGCTCGGACTCCCTGGGCACCTGCCTCAACCGCGGAATTGAAGCGGCGTCAGGTGACATCATCGCCAAGATGGATGACGATGATATCTACGGTGAACACTATCTGACGGACCAGTTGGCGGCACTGCGTTACTCAAACGCAGATCTTGTCGGCAAGCAGGCCCACTACCTTCACTTGCGCAATCGTGACATCGTCATGTGCCGATTTCCCGAACGCGAACATCGATTCACCGACCTTGTCATGGGACCCACGTTGATGGGGAGCAACGAACTGTTCCGGCGCTTCCCTTTTGCCAACCGCACGCTGGGCGAAGACACCGATCTTCAACGTCGAATCGTCTCCGACGGAGCACGTATTTACTCAGCGGACCGGTTCAATTTCGTCCAAGTTCGTGACTCGCATAGCCACACATGGACTGTCGACGACGAACTGCTTCTTGCGAACAGTAATGTCCACAGCTTTGGCTTCAGCCATGGACATTACTGCTTCTGACCGAAAGCTCAGCTGTCGCTGAGCAGATCGTTGAGAATATCCACGCTGCGGCCAGCAGAATGACCGTCGCCGTAAGGGTTCACAGCATTCGCCATATCTCGATACGCCTTCTTGTCGTCAAGGAGCCGCGAGACCTCGGAGATGATCTTGTCACTCGCTGTGCCGATCAGCTTAACCGTTCCTGCATCCACGGCCTCGGGACGCTCTGTATTCTCCCGGAGCACCAGCACCGGTTTACCGAGGCTCGGGGCCTCTTCCTGGATGCCGCCCGAGTCCGTGAGCACGATGTCTGATCTCGCAATGAGGTGCGAGAACTCTCCGTACTCAACTGGCTCGATAGACACAACATTGTCGAGATCTTCAATCTGCGGTGCAATCGACGCGCGGACCTTTGGGTTCTTATGCGCTGGCCACACGATGAGAAGCTCGGGGTAGCTGGTGGCGAGCTGCCGCATGGCACGGCCGATATTCACCATGTTCTCTCCGAGGTTTTCGCGACGATGTGTCGTCACCAGGAGAACACTCCTACCCTCGCTGTGGGAAGCGGAGATTTCCGGCACGGTGATTTCAGTCGGACGCTCCACTGCCCAATGCAACGCGTCAATGACTGTGTTGCCGATGACGTGGATGTTCTCGTCAGGCACGCCATCGGCGAGAAGATTCTGCCTGGAGACCATCGTCGGCGCGAGGTGAATGCGCGCGATCTGCGATACGATTTTTCGATTCGCCTCCTCCGGGAACGGAGAATTGATATCGCCGCTCCGTAGCCCTGCTTCGAGGTGGACGACTGGGATCTCGCGGTTGAACGCGGCGATCGCCGCACCCATGACCGTCGTGGTGTCCCCCTGGACGAGTACAGCATCCGGTTGGTGCTCCTCCAGCACGGCATCGATCATGGTGATCACACTGCCTGCGATGCCGTTGAGCGTCTGTCCATGTGCCATGAGATTGAGATCAACGTCTGGAACAATGTCGAAAACTTCATTGACTTGATCGAGCATCTCCCGATGCTGAGCAGTCACGACAACGAGAGGGGTGAGAGTCTCATCCGCTTCGAGTGCTTTAATCACCGGGGCAACCTTGATCGCTTCGGGACGAGTCCCATAGACGACCATGACCTTCGGCCTCTGCGGCGAAGCGGACGTACTCATCAAATCTCCTTCGGACGACAAATCTGGAGCGGAACTCCCCCTCACGCCAGGATATAGCAGGACTGCGAGCGGGCCTGCACAGATGACTGAGACATCATTGATACGCAAACTCGCTCACTTAAATTTCACCTGTCGTGGCGATAACCTTATTAGGCGATCAGGCGCAGCTCATTTCGGACTAGAATATCGGGGTACTCACTGTCACCCATCTTTTTGGAGCACCACTCAATGACGCCCACTTCTGGAAGCAGCCGACCGAATGTCGCCGTGATCGGACTCGGCTACATCGGCCTCCCCACTGCAGCGGTCCTGGCCAGTTCTGGTGCCGATGTCATCGGCGTCGACATCAATCAGAAAGCTGTCGACCTCATCAATCAGGGCGAAGTACCGTTCGTCGAACCTGACATGAGCACGACCGTCGCAGGTGTCGTGTCACAGGGGTATCTGAAGGCGACGACCGAGACCCCGCATGCGGACAACTACATCGTCGCGGTTCCCACGCCATTCAAGGAAGGCCACAAACCGGATCTGGTCTTCATCGAGACCGCAGGCAAGCAGATCGCTCCACTCCTCAAGGGCAATGAACTCGTCATCCTCGAGTCCACCTCACCCCCGGGGGCCACCGAGTTTCTCGCGGACACCATCTTGAACGCACGACCCGACCTCACTCTTGAACCGGGAACGGCTAACTCTGTGTACTTCGCGCACTGTCCCGAACGCGTTCTGCCCGGGCGAATTATGATTGAGTTACGCACTAATGACCGTATCGTCGGTACCCTCAATGGCGACGCAGGCGAACGTGCCCGCGAGCTCTACGAACTCTTCTGCGAGGGCGAGTTCCTCATGACCGATGCCCGGACTGCAGAGATGGCGAAGCTGACGGAGAACGCCTATCGGGACGTCAACATCGCTTTCGCCAATGAGCTGTCGATGATCGCCGACGGTCTCGACATCAATGTGTGGGAGCTCATCAAGCTGGCCAACCACCACCCTCGAGTCAATATCCTTCAGCCCGGCCCCGGCGTCGGCGGACATTGCATTGCGGTCGACCCTTGGTTCATCGTCGCCTCGGCGCCGGAGCAGTCCTCTCTGGTGCGCACCGCCCGTGAGGTCAACGATTCCAAGCCGGGCTTCGTCCTCGACAAGCTCCTCCCCCAGGCCAAACGCATCAACGACGTGCAGATCGCAGCCCTGGGACTGGCGTTCAAGCCGAATATCGATGACCTCCGTGAGAGCCCTGCCCGCCAGATCGTCGGCCGCCTGGCCGCGGAGTTGCCGCAGGCGAACATCATGGCAGTCGAACCGAATATTGAGGCTCTACCGGCCGAGCTCGCCGACTGCGAGAACGTCACTCTCACCGAACTCAATGAAGCGGTGAGGAATGCCGACATCGTGCTGCTCCTCGTCGACCACAACGAGTTCACCCGCCTTGATCGGTCTCTGCTCGCGCAGAAGATCGTCCACGACACCCGAGGCGTGTGGGGCTGAGCCTGCACCTACCCTTCTGCCGACTGCGCCGTTGAGGACTCTCAGCGGCGCAGTTGCGTTTTGGGCAACCGGACCCATCTACCAGGGCACCGGACGTAAGGTGGACCCAAAGCCTCGACTGCAAAACGAATACCATCGTTTCGGCCGTTGAGGTCTGCTTCCACTGTTGCCCACCGAAGTGCTGAGGAGAAGAATTGACCGCTGAACCGATCTGGCGTCCGGACCCCGACCAGTCGCCTCGCCCGCAGATCCTCGACTTCACCGAGTTCGCGAACAAGCGCACGGGGCAGGACATGGTCAGCTAAGACGATCTGTGGCGCTGGTCGGTCGAGGACCTCGACGGATTCTGGGGTGCGATCTGGGACTTCTTCGACGTCATCGCCGACGAACCGTACACCGAAGTCCTCGCCGACCGGACCATGCCCGGTGCCTCGTGGTTCCCCGGCTCCCACCTCAACTACGCCGAACACGCTCTGCGGGCCGCCCTCGACGACGACCTCGCCGATCAGCCGGCGATCATCACCATCACCGAAGACGGCCGCAGATCGGAGACCACCTGGCACGAACTCCGCCGCCAGGTCGGATCCGTCGCCGCCTGGCTGCGCGACCTCGGCGTCGGCCAGGGCGACCGCGTCGTCGGCTACCTGCCCAACACCCACCACACCCTCATCGCCTTCCTCGCCACTGCCTCGATCGGTGCCATCTGGTCGGCTTGTGCCCAGGACTACGCGGCCGAGGGAGCCGCCGCGAAACTCGGCCAGCTCGAGCCGAGAGTCCTCTTCGCCGCCGACGGCTACCTCTGGAACGGCACCGCCCACGACCGCCGCGACCAGGTCGCGGGCCTGGCCGCACGAATACCGAGTCTGCGGGCCGTCGTCGGGGTCGGCAGCCTCGGCGTGGGTGCCTTCGATGAGCACCACACGATTGCGAACTTCACCACCTGGGACGACGTCACCTCCGGTAATACCCCGCCCGAGTTCGTGCGCGTCGATTTCGACACCCCGCTGTGGGTGCTCTACTCCTCGGGCACGACGGGCATCCCCAAGGGAATCGTGCACAGCCACGGCGGGGTCGTCGTCGACCACCTGCGCATGTTCGGTCTGCACATGGACATCAGGTCCGGCGACCGTTTCTTCTGGTACACGAACACGAACTGGATGATGTGGAACTTCGTCGTCTCCGCACTGGTGGCAGGAGGCACAACCGTCTGCTTCGACGGCTGCCCCCTCTACCCCGGTGCGGGACGACTGTGGGAGATCGCGGCGGACACGCAGGCGAACGTGCTCGGACTCAGTCCCGGGATCCTCCTGGCGGGAATGAAGGCAGGACTGGAACCCGGTCGGGAATACGACCTGACGAACCTCAGGCTCATCGGCGCCACCGGCGCACCCGTACCCGCGAACTGCTTCCCCTGGGTCCGCGATGCCATCGGCGAACGCGTGCAGCTGGCCTCAACGAGCGGCGGCACGGACGTGGTCAGCGGATTCGCCGGCTCCGCGCCGAACCTCGAGGTGTGGGCGGGTGAGCTCTCGGCGCCGAACCTCGGCGTGGCCCTCGAATCCTGGGACGACTCTGGTCATCCACTCATTGGCGAGGTCGGGGAGATGGTCATCACCGCCCCGATGCCGTCGATGCCGGTGAAGTTCTGGAACGACCCCGACGGGCAGCGCTACCGGGACACGTACTTCTCGATGTTCCCCGGAGTGTGGCGCCACGGTGATTGGATCACGATCACCGACCACGGCAGCGTCATCATCTCCGGACGCTCGGACGCCACCCTCAACCGGCACGGCGTGCGCCTGGGCAGCGCGGACATCTACGACATCGTCGATGACATCACCGAGGTGACCGAATCCCTCGTCATCGGCGCCGAGCAGCCGGACGGCGGGTATTGGATGCCGCTGTTCGTGGTGCTGGCTGACGATGCTGTGCTCGATGATTCGCTGCGTGAGCGGATCACCGACGACCTGCGGATGAAGGCCTCCCCGCGCCACGTGCCCGACGACATCATCGCCGTCCCTGCGATCCCGCACACCCGCACGGGAAAGAAGCTCGAAGTGCCGGTCAAGCGGCTGATCCAGGGGCACCCGCTGGAGAAGGTGGCGAACCCGGATGCCGTCGATTCGTTCGAGGTGCTGACGTACTTCGCGCGGTTTGCGAAGGGTGCGGGCGGTACGGCTAAGGACTAGCGATCGCCTAGTGTCGAAACTCGTCACTCCAGCTGTGGATATCTTGCGTCAAGAAAGGACGACCTTGCGGCTCGTCGATCATCCTCTCTGGAAATAGATAGCGCCCCCAGACACTCACGACTACTTTGCATTTAGATGCAGGTGTAAAGTGAAAGTCATGAGCGAACCGCAAAGTGGGTTTCCCTTTGAACCGGGGACCGAGTTGATGGCAGACCGTGCACGTTCTCGCGAGGCGGTGGAGGTCTGCCTGGAATCGTTGCGGACCGGCGCACTTCCTGACAGCGCAGAACGTCAGCGAGTGGATTTCAAAGAAGAAGCTGGACGCAGAGGAGTCGCCGGAAGTCTGCTACCTGGAGTTTCAGAGAACACTAAGGCCGCCGATCAGCTCGCAGATGAGGTCTCGGCTATGGCCAATACTCCTGGAGGCGGAGCGCTCATCGTCGGAGTAGAAGATCGCTCAGGGGACCTGCTCGGCACAGACTTGAACATTGAGTGGCTTCGCCAGCAGATCTACCGACGAGTTGAGGTTGCTCCAGAGATCGAGGAGCACATCGAGCAAGGGATCAGGCTGCTTGTGATCTACGCAGCTGAAGCTCGCGAACCCGTCGACGATACAAGCGGACGAATCCGCTGGAGGGTGGGAGCCGCCTCGGCGCCCGTCGACCGAGGGGAATGGTGGGCTCGACGTCAAGACCGAAGCGGCTGGGACTCCATGGCCAGACCGACTTCGTTCACCATAGATAGTGTCAGGCCCGAAGCAATTGCAGTGGCCCGGGATTACTTGGCCAGACGCGACACCTCGAATGACACTCAAGCTGACCTTGCTGCAGCTGCGCCTACTGACATGCTGCGTCGCATCGGGGTGCTGAGCGTCGACGGTTATCTCACAGAGGCTGGAGCCTTGCTGTTCTGTCCTGCACCAAGAGCATGGCTGACATGGACCAGGCTAGATGTCGAAGGCGGCGACATTCTTGCCTATGATTCTGAATACGAAGGACTGAGCCTCCTCGAACAAATAGAGCGGGTAGAAGCACTTCTGGACGCGGCCAACGACAGAATCACCCTGCCAGGGGAATTCTCAGAACGCGCGATTCGTCAACTGCCATCGCGCTCGGCCCGAGAAGCCGTACTCAATGGAGTGGTGCATCGCGATTGGAATCTACAAGAGCCGACGACCGCGACTTGGGTTGAGGCCGACGCGTCGCTGACCGTTGTCTCCCCGGGTGGGTTCGTCGGAGGAATCTCAGCAGACAATGTCCTCACACAGCGCTATAGCCGGTATCCCGCATTAGCTGATGTTTCTCGAGCGCTCGGACTGGTCGATAAGCAGGGCGTCGGAGTCGACAGGATGTATCGCGAAATGGTCAGTATTGGACATCGTCCACCATTGCTCGTGGAGGAGCCTGGGCCGCGAGTGCGAGTACGCCTCGCAGGAGGTCAACCTCTTCTTCCCATTATTCGGCTGACTTCAAAGATTCAACCGGCAGCCCGGCAACGAGACGTGCAAATTGCGCTTATAGTTCACACTCTCCTGAGAAGCCCGTTCACAACGGTGCAACGAATGTCGAAGATACTGCAGCGAACCGTCGACGAAGCTGCCGAGGCCCTCGAAATAGCGCACAGATGCGTCATCGATGGACAGCCGCTGATCTCCCCCCTTAAGAATGTGTGGACACTATCGAAGGAAGCTCGCCATATCGTTGGAGGGCAGGCCGCAGATCGAAAGATGCTGCAACGCCAGCGGGTGCTCTGGTTCATGGCACCAGGCGCCGAAGAGGCTTCCGAAATAGTCAGCCAATGGTTTGAGGTTCAAGACCGGATCACGTCGGGTGACTATTCCAAGTTGACTGGAATGACTCCGGCCGGAGCGAGGGGCGCACTTGATCGATTCGTCCAGGAAGGACGACTTGTTCGCGGAGATGCTGCCGGCCGTAACGCCCACTATCTTCCGCGTGGAAACGCAACTATTCTCCAGCCGGAGACTCCTCAGGAAAATGGGAGTTGAGTACCTCGGCCTTGCTCCAACAAGCGAGGCTCTTAAATAGGCAGCAGGCTGGCAGAACACGTTCTGCTTTGCTTTTGCGGCATATTCGAAAAGCAAAGTGAACCGCGCTGCTCAAAAGAGCTTTCCCTTTGTCACTGTGAACCATGTATCCAGCAGCTGGTCGGCCCGCCTCTGCGAAGATCAGCGCTGCTTGTACACCTTCCGGGCGGCGATGACGCCGATGAGGGAGAGCAGGGACAGTGCAGCGTAGTAGAAGCCGGGCACGGTCAGTTCGCCGGTGGCGCTGACCAGTGCGGTGAGGATGAGCGGGGCGAAACCGCCGAAGATCGCGACGCCGAGGCTGTAGGCGATGGTCATGCCGGAGCTGCGGATCTGGACGGGGAAGAGTTCGGAGAGCAGCGAGGGCATGGGGCCGAAGTAGAAGACCATGAACAGACCGACGATCGCCTCGCACAGGGTGAGGACACCGATCGAGGGATTGGCGGTCAGCAGGATGAACATCGGCCAGGCGACGACGATGCCGGCAATGGTCGTCGGGATCATCACGGTCGTGGCACCCACCTTGTCGGCAAGGCTGCCGGCGAAGGGAGCGCCGATGAGGGTGATGACGCCGGCCACGACGGCGCCGGGGAACGCAGCCCACGGTTCAAGGCCGAGGTTGCCGACGGCGAACTGCGGCAAGAAGGTGATGAGGTAGACCGAGATCGTAGCCATCGCGATGATGAGGAACGCCGAGGCCAGGCGGCCGAAATGCTGGCCGAGCAGGGTGCGCAGCGGATTGTCGGTCTTCTCGGCGGCTTCGAACTCCGGGGTGTCGTCCATCTTCGCGCGGATATACCAGCCGACGGGGCCGATGAGCAGGCCGAGGGCGAAGGCGACTCGCCAGCCCCAGGAGTGCAGGGCGTCCTCAGTGAGGATGGAGCTGAAGATCCAGGAGATACCGGCGGCGAGGAACATCGAGATGCCCTGAGTCGCAGTCTGGAAGGAGGCGTAGAAGGCCTTGCCGCGTTTGGCGTTCTCGGTGAGGAAGGCGGTGGCCGAGCCGAACTCGCCGCCGGCGGAGATGCCCTGGATGATGCGGGCGATGGCCAGACCGATCGCCGCCCAGATTCCGAGCACGGACTCGCCGGGCAGAACGACGATGATGAAGACGCCGAGCGTCATCAGTCCGATCGTCAGCGACAGGGCTGCCTTGCGGCCGTGCCTGTCCGAGTAGCGGCCGATGATGACGGCACCCAGAGGCCGAACGACGAAGGTGATCGCGAAGGTCGCCCAGGTCATCAGCTGCGCGGACAGTCCCTCGCCAGGGTAGAAGGTGGCCGTGATCGACGTGGCCATGAACCCGAAGAGGATGATGTCGTACCACTCGAGGGCATTGCCCAATCCTGCCGCGACGACGGCCTTGCGGGCCCTCGCCTTATCCGCGCTCGTCTCTAGTGTCGGCGCACTCATCCGCATACCTCTTCATTGTTTCTGGGATGCGGGCCCCATCGCTCGTCACCCGGCTTGAGGCGGCCCGACCGGTCGCCTTGATGTCAGGGGATGAGTCTACTGCGGTCGTTGCCGGATGCAATCGTTCGTCTCAGTCGGTGGAGAGGACGAGTTACTTCCGGTCTGCCTTGTTGAAGTCCTCGTACTCCTTGACGATGTCCTCGGTGGGGCCGTCCGCGCGCAAGACGCCCTTCTCGATCCAGATCGTGCGGTTGCATGTGTCCTTGATCGACCGCATCGAGTGCGAGACGAGGAAGACCGTACCGGCGTTCTCCCGGATCGACCGGATCCGACCTTCGGAGCGGTCACGGAACTTCTTATCGCCGACGTTGAGCGCCTCATCGACGATGAGGATCTCATGCTGAACCGAGGTCGCGATCGCGAACTTCAGACGCTGAGACATGCCCGAGGAATACGTACGCATCGGCAGGTCGATGAAGTCCTGGAGTCCCGTGAACTCGACGATGTCGTCGAACTTCTCCTCCACCTCGGCGCGGGTGAGGCCCAGAGCCAGGGAACCGAGGATGATGTTGCGGGCACCGGAGAGATCCGGGATCAGGGCCGCACCGACGCCGAGGAGGTTCGGTCGCGAACTCGCGAAGATCGACCCCTCGGAGGTCGGGGTCAGCCCGGTGATCGAGCGCATGAGTGTGGACTTGCCGGAGCCGTTGGTGCCGATGATGCCGATCGACTCGTTGCGATGGGCGACGAAGCTGACGCCCTTGAGTGCGTGGACCTCCTGGATGCCGCGCTGGCGTTTGAGCATTCCGCCCCCGCCGCCGAGCTTGAGCTTCTTGCCCGTGGCCAGCGTCTTGTAGCGGACGTGGACGCCGTCGCAGATGACGACGGGTTCGTTGTGCTGGGTCATCTCGGGGAGGCTGCCGGTGTCCGGCGGAAGGTTCTCACTCATCGCGACCGTACCTTTCCTCGGCCTGCCAGAAGAACACGAAGCCGAAGATGAAGATGGCGAAGGCCCAGATCGCCAGGTGCCAGAAGTAGTCGTAGGGGATGACGCCGTCCTTCATGAGGATGCCGCGGGCGATGGCGAGCACGTTGTTGAGCGGCTGCCAGTCGGCGAAGGGCTGCAGTGCCGGGTTGATCTTCTCGACCATGACCTTGAGGTCGAAGAAGACGCCCGAGGTGTAGAAGATCATCCGGGAGATGAACGGAGTCACCTGGGACAGGTCACGGAAGTGGACGGTGACGCGGGCGAAGATGAAGGCCACGCCCTGGTTGAAGATCCAGAACAGGATGACCAGGGGGATGAAGAGGAACCAGTCCCAACTGGGCCGAGCCCCAAACAGCATGACCAGGATCGCCATGAAGATGAACGTGGGGATGAAGTTGAGCAGGTTCTGGAACACCGTGGCGATGGGCAGGACGATGCGCGGGAACGGCAGGGATTGGACGAGAGAGGCGTTCGAGATGATCGACTTCGCTCCCCCGTTCATCGAGGAGTTGAAGAACTCGAGGACGAAGACGCCGATGATGACGAACGGCGCGAAGTCCGGCGGACGAGCCGTGGCACCCTGCATGATGACGCCGAAGACCGTGCCGTAGATGAGGGCGGAGAACGCCGGGCGCAACAGCACCCAGAGCATGCCGAGGCGGTTGCGTTCGTTCTCGCTCTGCATCCGATATCGCGCGAGCGTGAAGGTGAAATCGCTGCGAGTGATCAGCTGCTTGACGTATTGGGGCAGAGACGGCCGCCCGCCCACTCTGTCGAGTCCGTGCTCGGCAGCAAGCCTGGCCATGTCCATGAACAGAAGAATCTCTCGTCGGCGACTGGGGTTGGAACAATCAAGAAGTCTACGTGATGAGACTATCGGTTTCTCACAGTCGACTGTGAGCCTTGAAGTCGAATTCCGGGTCCTCGAGCTGGGACCGGGTGGGAATCGAGTTACCGCCGAGTACCCGTCTGGCGGCGGCCTGCATGGGCGGCCAGTTCAGGGTCTCAACCCCGATGAGCGTGGACTCCGGGGTTGTGCCGGCGAAGTGGAAGACCTGGAACTTCGCCCCACTGGGGTCGGTCCTGATGATCGTGTCGCTGGTATCGGGGCTGGTCAGGCCCGCTGTGAACACCTTCTCCGGGCCTTGGAAACTCCAATGCCAGGGAACATCGTTCCAGGTCAGCGTCGCTGGGTCGGCGGTGTCGTCGGGCTCGGCCAGGATCACCTCGGCGAGGTGTTTGCCGTGGGATTCAGCCACGGGTTCGCAGGCCCAGGGATGGTCGAGGGCGGCGGGACCGGAGGTGATGCGCGCGCAGTCACCGGCGGCCCAGATGCCTCGGTGGTCTGTCGCCAATTTCTCATCGACGTCCCATGCCTCGGCGGGCCTGTCGCCGTCGATAGGGAGGGTGATCGGGCGAGCGCCGACGCTGGTGATGAACAGATCGTGAACTCCCGCCGGGATGTCGTCGGGGCTGGCCGTGTGGGTGACGAAGTCCACACCCGCGGCTCGGTGCTTCTCGAACAGTGCCTGCCGCACGGGTGCCGAGAGCTGCTTGCGGAGGGGTTCGTCGCCGCGCAGGTAGACCGTGGCGCGGTGTCCGGCTGCCACTGCCGAGGCGGCGACCTCCATCCCGAGGTATCCCGAGCCCAGCACCCCGACGTCGAGGGTGCGAGTGGCATTGGCGACCTGGGCGCGGACCCATTCGGCCTCGCCGAGGTTGTAGACCGGCAGCGCGTCCGGGTAGGCGGGGATCTCGGGTCGGTTGGCCTCCATCCCGGTGGCGAGGATGGCGTGGGTGAAGTCGAGGGTGCCGCCCGAGTTGAGGTGGACGGTGCCCACGGTCACCCCAGCCCCCGCCTCGGCGAGAGTGATCTCCGTGGCCGTGTCACGCATGAACGTGATGAGCTCGCGGTGCTCCAGGTGGTAGGGCAGGTGAAAGCGGGAGTCGTCGAAGAGGTGTTTGGACAGCGGCGGTAGCTCGCAGGTCCCGCCCGCGTTCGGGTCGATGACGGTCACCGTCTGCCCGTGTTCGCTCAGCTCCCTGGCCGCGGTGGTCCCGGCCAGTCCCCCACCGATGATGACGATCTGCTTAGCCATGGTCCCCATGCTAGTCGGGGTGGGGTGAGTGCCGGGTCACATCGGCTCGGGTGAGGTTCCGGGCAGTCAGGCGGGGATCAGGGCAGCTGGGCCGGCATCCGGGCAGTCAGGCGGGTTTACTCGCCTTGCCATCGAGCCACAGAATGTCCGACTCGTCACTGTGGGTTCCGCCGGCCCCAACGTGCTTGGCGTCGATCTGCGGACCCTTCTTGATGACGTGGACAAGCGCCATGCCGTGGCCGCGGCCCAGCCCGTAGTCGGCCTTGAGCCAGTCAAGGATGACGCCGGCCTTGACCGAGTCGTCGTTGTAGCCGCGGTCTTTGGCGATGTCGATGAACTCACGCGGGGTGAGTCCGGTCTTGTCTTCGATGCTGTCGAGGTAGGCCTGAAATGACATGGCTTTTCCTTTCGGAAGCAAGAGTGCCGGGCTACTCTGCACGGCACCGTAGAGCCCGTTTTCGGGACCGATACTGCCATAATAGTATGCTCGACCCGTCATGCTGCCGAAAATACCGGAGACGACGAACCGGGACGGCCCGGGTGACCTCACCGAACCGCCCCGGAGATCGAGGTGTCTCTTTTCAGAGCGTCATTCCTCAGAGTTCGGTCGTCGAGCTCCCACCGCCGGTGCGCTGTCCAGTGACCTTGGCCTTGACGATCTGAGCCAACCCCGCGACCTTGCCACCCTTCAGGCCCCAGTGCTGCGCCGAGTCACCGGTGACCTTGATGAGGCCGACGTCGGGGTCATGGCGACCACCGTCGAACCAGGCGGCCACCGAATCGCTCCAGAGTTCATCGATCTTAGCCTGATCGTCGACGAATTCGACCCGACCAGCCACGGACAGCCAATTGCCCGCCTCTGAGACGGTCACATTCACGTTCTGATTGTGCTTAAGGGCCGAGGCCTGATCTCCCTGCAGCCCGATGAAGAACCAGATGTCGGCGTCATCGGTGACCTGCTGCGGCACCATGGGGTGAGCCAGCAGCTTACCGTCATCCAACGCTGTCGTCAGCATGACGTAGCCGCTGTCGCTGAGGATTCTGATGACATCATGCTGATTCAAGTCCTCGTTCGCTGCCATTGCGTTCCTTCCCTGAGACTGTGCGGTTCTCGCTGTGGCGAGATCCGGATCTGCGCCACCGACCACGGCAGCTGATTCGTCGATGGCCGTATGGGAGCCATCGGAGTTGCGGTAGAGCGTCGCACCTTGGCTCTGTGCCGCAGCAGACGCCCGAGCCTCGACATTCTCTTCGGTGTAGCCGACCTGCACACCCGAGTCGACATCAGAGGTGCCGCCGATCTTCTCCGTCGCCTTATCCAGCGTCGCGGCGGCGTCGCGTGCGGCAGATTCGCCTCGCGACTCGTCGGTTGTGTCTCTGTCGTTGCTCATCAGCAATCCCTCCCAGGGCTATCGTGCTCGTTGTGGTCATTCTTGCATCAGCCCGCTGAGCCAATCGCTTACATCGTAAACACGGCGAATATTGCCAGGCAACATTCAGCGCTCACATCACCTCGGCGATCGCGCCCCGGGGGTGGTGTGCTCGCCTCCGCTCGCGCCTACACTGGTGTCATGGACGAAGATGCAGTCTCAGTCAACGAAATCCCCGACGGTGCCGCCATAGTCGATGTCCGAGAAGACGATGAGTGGGAGGCAGGCCACATCGACGGCGCCATCCACGTCCCCCTCGGCGACTTGCCGACGCGACTCGATGACCTCCCACTTGACGACGATCTGTACGTCATCTGCCGCACCGGCGGTCGCTCGAACCGGGCCGTGGCCTGGCTGAACACCAATGGCTTCGACGCCTTCAACGTCGCCGGCGGCATGGGCTCATGGCACCTGGACAACGGCAAACCCATCGTCTCGGAGACCCGCGAAGAACCCTGGGTGAAATAGTGTCGTGATGCTCGGCCTGCCGGCCGCCTCTTCGGGTCGGGGATCTCCTCGTCACGACAGTACTCGGGCAGGACTCCCATCACGTCTGTGGCTACCGCCGAGGCGAGGAGATCGATGTACACGGCACGATCACCCTTATCGGAGCGGAGGGTGAAGCTGAGTGCGAAGACGCCGCTGGTCGACGAGGCGACCGTGGGCGGGACACCGAAGTCCTCGACCATTCCGCCCAGGGGGATCGGCAGGGTCGCAACGTTGAAGGACATGAGGATCTGGGGAGAAACAGCCCGGCGGTCGGGGCTGAAGCGAAGAGGTTCATGCCCAGGGATCGGGAGTGGTGGAAGCAGGCCCGTTGGCAGCGCAGGGAAATAATGCCGGGCTGCCGTTGAACTCGGTCATGGCCATCGAACTCGATGACGGCAAACCGATGAACTCGATGGTCAACGCCGGGGCGATCGCCATTACCGCCCTCGTGCCCGGAGAGAGCCAGGCAGAGAAGTGGGAGGCGATCCGCGTCGAGATCTATACACTGCAGTGCTCGCTGTCGGGGACCGCCCACGACCTCGCGGTCATGGGTGCCACCCGCGCCGACGGTGGCATCAACCCGCTGACCGGGAGAGCGCAAGTCGCCCGGGATCTCGGAATTTCAAGGAACATTTTCTACCGCAGAGCCTGGGTCCTCCGGTCACAGAAAAAGCCAGGATCAAATAGCCCCGTCAACGAGCCCAACAATCAGTGAAGCAAACGCTGCCACCGTCTCTGCCGCCGCTCGAAGGCGAAGCGTTCAGAACGAAGACGCCGAACTCGCTCCACGACAAAGGGAGCGTAACCATAAGCCGCATCCGTATCCGCAAGGCCCTCGAGTACACCGGAATACCGCCCGATTGGCAGACCGATACGCTCGCATAGAGACTCGCGCTCGATATGCGAGGGCGATGTCTTCTCTATGTCGAGGATCAGACGATCATGCTCAGAGAGCTCATTGACAGTGCCTGGGACCATGACTCCGAGTGTGACACAGCCAAGCAACGAAAACGTTGATCTTTAGAGAGCGCTTCGCGCAGCCAGGAGTACACTTCGAGAACCCCGTCGAGCAATGCCTGACTAACTGAAGTGAGGTCACATGCGAGTACTCGTCATCGGATCAACTGGCTACGTCGCCTCCCGACTCATCCCCACCCTCCTCAAAGCCGGACACCAGGTCATCGCCGGAGCGAGACGACCAGCAAAGCTTGATCGCTTCTACTGGTCCGATTCAGTCGAACGTGCCGAGATTGACGTTCTCGACGAAACCTCAATCACGAAAGCTCTCCGTCCAGACATCGAGGCCGTCATCTACCTTGTCCATGGCATGGACGGCATGAACTTCCGGGCAACCGATAGGAAGGCGGCCCGGAACCTCGTTTCAGCCTTGCCGACCAGCAACGTCGAACGCCTTGTCTACCTCTCTGGCATCGTCCCTCAAGTAAAACGAGAGGCTCTCTCCGAGCATCTGATCTCCCGCCTCGAGGTCGAAGAAATACTCGCACAAGCAACACCCACGGTGATCACTCTGCGTGCCGCGATGCTCATCGGCGCAGGGTCAGCAAGCTTCGATCTGATGGCCGAACTTACCCGACGGCTTCCCATCACAATTGTTCCGTACTGGATGAACCACCAAGTCGAACCGATCTCAGTTGAAGACGTGACCCTGGCAATCGAGGGAGCCCTAACCGCGAGAATCCCCACCGGCCATTACGACGTCGGCTGCGGTCAGCGTCTCAGCTACCCCGACCTTCTCGAACTCTTCGCTGAAGCCGCGAGCATTCACCGCGATCAGCTACACCTCCCATTCCTACCCGAACCAGTCGTGGCGAAGCTTGCCGCCCGGATCACCAGTGTCCACACGGCCACGGCTGAAGCACTCATCGAAAGCCTCCAGCAGAACATGGTCGCTGCCGACGCGCGATGGACAAGTGACCTGATCACACGGGAGAGCAACTATCAACCTTGCGGCATCCGTGAGGCGATCAGCCGATCACTGAAGGACCCTGACGCCACAGTGCCCCCATCATCGCGGGACCCGCTCGGGCACTTGCCTGGCGACCACTAGACACAGGCGACGAAAACGTCGTTGGCGGCTTCAGATAAGCAATCCGACTCCCGCCAGGCTCCAAACAGGTCAATGGCTCCAAGGGCAGCTCATCGACACTCCGGGCAACTCGGGTCGACAAGGCACAGGGATGTTTTCCTGCCGGGTGTTGAATCCGAGCTTATGTTTGCCCACTGGAGGAAAACAGGTAGTCTATCTAATGGTTAGATCATCTAATATTCAGGAGAGCTCATGTCGCACACAGTCACTGGTCCCGATCCCGCAGGATCAGAACTCACCAAGACCGAGAACGCCGAGAAAGGGTTCCTCGCCTCTGACGCTCTGGCGAAGAACATGCAGTCAGTGCTCGTCGACCTGCTGGCACTTCAGCTGGTTGGCAAGCAGGCTCACTGGAATATCGTCGGACCCAACTTCCGCGACCTCCACCTCAATCTCGACGAAATCGTGAGCATTGCTCGCGAAACATCCGATGATGTGGCCGAGCGGATGCGCGCCCTCCATGCGACCCCGGACGGTCGACCCTCGGTGATCGCAGAGCAGAACTCGCTTCCAGAGTTCCCGCAGGGAGAGATCCTCACCAGCGACGCAGTCAACCTGGCGACCAAAGCAATCGAGGCAACCGTCGGAACCATGCGAGACGTCCACGACGAGGTCGACGAAGCGGACCCAACTACCGCCGACATCTTGCACGAGGTCATCGATAAACTCGAGCAGCAGGCATGGTTCGTAAGCGCGGAAAACCGCACCCCCCGGCAGCGCTGAGCCAGCGGAAGGCGGTGCAGTCCGGGCAACTATAAGTGCGTTGCATGGGCTGGGTTGGGTGGCGCAACTCAGACATTCGACGAGTTGCGCCACCTACTAGCGGGCGAGGACTTCCTCGGCCGCGATGTGTCAGGGTTCGGCAAACTCAACACAGCCGCCGGCGGCGGTGGCATTCGAGCCGGGTGGCGATCTCGATCAAACACACCCCGTTAGGTGTGGACGCGAAAGAAGGCGAGTCAACTATCGACTCGCCTTCTTTGTTCGCATTCGTCAGGCTGCGGCCACCGCCCCATCGCTCGGGAGGCCCTCGAGGGATTGAGTGGAGCGGGGTGCGCTGCTGATCGACGTCAATTCTTCGGGGGCCACCGAGAATTCAATGCGTTTCTCTGAGGCCACTACTCCCGCGCTGACCTCGAGACGCGGAATGATGTCATCGGTGACACGTCCAATGAGAGCGACGTAGTCCGACCCCTCGGTCAAGGTCACATGCACGTCCAGAACTGACTCAGCGGCAACCCCGAAGAAGGAGAACGTCGCGCGAACTATGCCATCGATCTGAGATGCCGCATGCTCCGCGTACGTGCAGGCACCAGTCGTCGAGAGATCCCACATGAGGCGCTTAAGCGGGTCGGCGTATGGCTCAGCCTCGGTAGCCTCGACCGTCGAACCTGCCGCCATAATGATACCCGCCTCTTGAAATCTTGGTACAATCGATAATCTAACAGTTAGCTAGACTAACAGTATCACGAATGGTTCGAAAGGAGCCGGCAAAATGTCCTCACACGGATCTTCGGCAAGCAGTGGCTACTGGTATTCCGAACGGGGAGCCGAGTCTGCTGACTCGATCGAGCTGCTCAATGAGCTGCGGCGCTATCGCGAGTCCAACGCTCGGATGCGCTCCAAGGTCAGGCAGGACATGGGCATGGGTGAGAAGGACCTCTTAGCATTGCGTCTCCTCCTCTCGGCCCAGGCCCAAGGGCGTGTAATTCGTCAGCGTGAGTTGGCGCAAAGTCTCTCCATCCAGCCCGCGTCGGCCAGTGCCCTCGTCGATCGCCTGATCAAAGACGGCTATGCAGAGCGCGCCCCGCACCCGGATGACCGCCGCTCGATAGCGGTGAAACCGACGGCGCTAGCCAGCGAGGATGTACGCCACACCTTGGTGGACATGCATGCCCGTATGCTGAACGTCGCTGATTCGATGACTCCCGAGGAGCGAGGCGTTATCACAAGATTTCTGCGCGACCTCAATCACGCGATGGACCATCATCCCGACGACCACGAATCACCGGCCCAGAGTTACGTCGAGATGCGCGAACATGCTCGGCACTCAGCAGACGTCCACTGACAATTCTCGACCATGCCGCATCCTCGGGAACCTCAACCGCAGTGAGACCGCACACAGACAGGAACATTCCCCGCCGTGAGACCTCGCACAAGCATCTCCAATCTACGAGCACGGGGCCGGCGGCGGAAGATGGTCAATGCTAGAGCTCCAGGCACGAACTCTTGAATCTGCCGACCGCACTCATCACGGCCGAGCGGTTTAGGCACATCGATATCGCTGGAACGCAGCGCTTCGACGAATGGCACCTCTGAGATCGTTGACTTAGACCACGGCGTACGCACATTCGCGCCGATTCTGACGACAGTTCCGCTGGCGTTCCC
This sequence comes from Brevibacterium sp. GP-SGM9, assembly GCF_047300845.1. Classification (NCBI taxonomy): domain Bacteria; kingdom Bacillati; phylum Actinomycetota; class Actinomycetes; order Micrococcales; family Brevibacteriaceae; genus Brevibacterium; species Brevibacterium sp. GP-SGM9. Next base: position 1,873,081 of record NZ_CP178563.1, read on the forward strand.
GGCGCCCAAGGGAGGCTCGTTATCTATGCACCTTCAAGAACTCCCATTAAGCCGGATAGCTCGGCCCTAGGACGAGGACGAGGGCAGGGTGTTCGGCTTTTCGACGTTCGGTCGCGACGGGGAGAACCCGACCCTCAGTGTCGTAGGCGGTAGCGCAGCAGTTGCGGTAGAAACCGACTCTCAGTTCGAGCAGTTCGTCGGGGTGAAGGCGAGTCCGAGAGCGGTTGAGTCGCACGAACGTTCACCGATAAATCCGTGATCGGTAGACGTCTCGGCCTCCTGAAGGCGCAGTGGTCCTCCCACGCTACGATGGCACTCGGCATAAGGGAAGGGCGCGATCAGCGAGATCATCGGGGAGCTCGCGTCTCGGAGCCCGCACTGCCTGCCATCTGGGTCGCCTCAGTCCGGCCGCTGAGTCCACGATGCAAGAACTCATGGCCCGTGACTGTGTGCAGCCGCCGGACTTTGGCAAGGTAGGACCATGACTACTCGCGCCGGCCAGCTGGCCCAGGATCGGGATCTCGTTGACATCCCCGCACTGCTCGACTCCTATCACGACCTTGTCCCTGATCCCTCGGTGCCCTCTCAGGCCGTGAGTTTCGGGACTTCGGGACACCGTGGTTCGAGCTTCAACCGTTCCTTCAACGAGGCCCACATCGCCGCGATCACCGCCGCGATCGTCGACTTTCGCAAGGACAAGGGAATCCACGGGCCCATCTTCCTCGGTCGGGATACTCATGCGTTGAGCGAACCGGCGTTCCTCACCGTCCTCGAGGTACTCGCCGCCGCCTCGGTGCCCGCCCTCATCGATGAACGCGACGGGTTCACCCCCACACCGGCCATCTCGCATGCGATCCTCGGGTTCAACGCCGGCAAGTCCCGCACCGACGCGCAGGCCGACGGCATCGTCGTCACCCCCAGCCACAACCCGCCTTCCGACGGCGGCATCAAATACAACCCGCCTCACGGCGGACCGGCCGGGTCGGAGACGACGAGCTGGATCGCCGAGCGCGCCAACTCCTACCTGACCGCCGGGTGGGAGAAGATCCCCCGCACCCCGTTCCAGCGGGCCTTCCATCTCGAGAACACCGAGAACTTCGACTATGTCGACAACTATGTCGCCGACCTCGAATCGGTCATCGACCTCGACGTCATCCGGGGCTCGGGCATCAGGATCGGTGCCGACCCCCTCGGCGGGGCCAGTGTCGACTATTGGGCGGCGATCGCCGAGGACTACGACCTCAATCTCACCGTCGTCCATCCCGACATCGACCCCACGTGGTCGTTCATGACTCTGGACTGGGATGAGAACATCCGCATGGACTGTTCCTCCCCCTACGCCATGGCCGGGCTCATCGCCTCCCGCGGCGACTTCGACATCGCCACCGGCAATGACGCCGACGCGGACCGGCACGGCATCGTCACCCCCGACGCCGGGCTGATGAACCCCAACCACTACCTGGCCACGGCGATCGACTACCTTCTCGACAACCGCCCCGACTGGCCGACCGGAGCCGGCATCGGCAAGACCCTGGTCACCTCGTCGATCGTCGATCGCATCGTCGACGCCCACGGGCGCAGCCTCACGGAGGTTCCCGTCGGCTTCAAATGGTTCGTCCACGGTCTCCTCGACTCCACCTTGGCCTTCGGGGGTGAGGAATCCGCCGGAGCCTCCTTCCTGCGCCGAGGCGGCAAGGTGTGGTCGACGGACAAGGACGGCATCATCCTCTCGCTCCTGGCCGCGGAGATGACCGCGAAGACCGAACAGACTCCCTCCCAGCGCTATGCCGGGCTGGCCGCGAACTTCGGCACCAGCGCCTACGCTCGCCAGGACGCTCCGGCCACCCGGGAGCAGAAGGCTCGCTTGGGAGCCCTTGACGCCTCCCAGGTGAGCGCGAAGACCATCGCCGGTGAAGCCGTGAACTCGGTGCTCACCTCGGCGCCTGGGAACAACGCTCCCATCGGCGGACTCAAGGTCACGACGGACAACGCCTGGTTCGCCGTGCGCCCCTCGGGCACGGAAGACGTGTACAAGATCTACGCCGAGTCCCTGCGCGACGAGGACCACCTGCGCGCCGTGCAGCACGATGCGCGGACCCTGGTCGACGGGGTGCTGGAGTAGAGGCCTCGCGGCGCTCGTGCTGGCGGCCACCACCGCCTCAGCACATTGATCGTGAGCGATTTTTTGAACTTTAGGTAGGTTTATCTGAATCCAATAAAACCGCCTAATAATGCTAAACTACCTCCATGAAGGCGTTGACCAACCCCTATACTCCGAACGCAGGTGCCGAACCACAAGCGGTTGTGGGTCGCGACGACCAGCTGGAATTATTCGATCATCTGCTCGCTCGAATTGAACGCGGCAAGACAGAACAGTCGATGATCATCACAGGGTTGCGAGGCGTCGGCAAGACCGTGCTCCTGGGCCAATTCAGAGCGAAGGCAGATCGTCACAACTGGGTTGTTGTCGAAATGGAAGTGAACAAGAGCGATGACAGCGATTTCAGACAGCTGATCGCCACAAAACTCAGAGGTGCATTGTTCGAGTTGTCCCCCAAAGCAAAATGGACCGATAGGTTCAAACGCGCAGGGTCGGTGCTTCGTTCGTTTACTGTGAAGCTGGAGGAGTCGGGCGCCTGGTCCGCTGGGTTGGATGTCGATATCGCCGAAGGGGTCGCCGATCATGGCGATCTATCGCTGGATCTCACCGATCTGTTTATCGCAATTGGCGAAGCTGCCAATGAAAAGGACCGTGGAGTGGTCCTCCTTTTCGACGAGATTCAGTTTCTCAACCGAGTCCAGCTGGAAGCTATAATCGCCGCCTTGCACAAGATGGTGCAGCGAAAACTTCCAGTCACCCTCGTCGGCGCGGGTCTACCGCAGATTGCGGAACTGGCAGGAGACGCCAAATCTTACGCCGAACGTCTGTTCAAATTTCCCTCAATAGACAACTTTGATGCCAAGGATGCCAAATCCGCCCTACAAGAGCCCGCAAAGGACGAAGACGCTTATTTTACGAGCGATGCCTTAAACCGAGCGATCGCCGTCACGGGTGGATACCCCTACTTCCTTCAGGAACTGGGGTACGCGGTATGGACAGTTGCCGAAGGGCCCTTGATCACAGCCGATGACGTGGAGTTAGCTCTTCCCGCCTATCAGGCCAAGCTCGATGAATCGTTCTTCAGAGTGCGCCTCAATAGATCAACGGAGTTGCAGAAGGCGTATCTTCGTGCCATGGCTGAGCTTGGCCCGGAACCGCAGAAAGCGGCCGACGTTGCCGAGGTAATGGGTCGGACCTCTCAGAACATTGCCCCTACACGTGCCGAACTCATCAATATGGGCCTGCTATATACGCCGGATCATGGCTTTGCGGCGTTCACAGTGCCGCACTTTGACCAGTTCCTGAAACGCGCGATTCCGACATTGACTATTCCAGAACCTCGCAGACGCCAAACGAAGAAAAAGTAGCACTGGCGGACCCGCCTGGTTTCGGACTCGAGTTGCTCAGGAGCACCGGTCGCCACAGTCGGAGCGCGGCTGCCCTCGGCTGAATGAACCCGATCACGATGGGGTATCACTGCACTGACGAAAACGTTGCATCCGAGTTCCGTCCACGCCAGAGCACCAACGCTGAGCTGAGACGTGTGCGGCAGCGTTCGAGGTGGTAGACGAGCAAGGCCTGTTGTTCTGTCGTCGGCGTTGTCACAGTCTGTATGCATATCCGCCGCGGGACTGCCGAATACTCGTCACTCAGCTGTTACACGCTTCAAGCCTCCTCCCAGCCGTCGTTGTCCCGTCTTCAACCGCGAGGACAATACTGGTCGGCGTCGAAGCACGTGTCACCGCTTCCTCGGTGACAGCACACAAAGGGAAGGATCGACGCCATGAAGATCACCATTCGCAATCGTGCAGCAGCCCTAGCCATCGCCGGGGCCGCCGGCCTCACCGGAATCGGACTCGCCAGCGGACCGGCCATCGCCGCCGACGCAGCGCAGGCGGAATCGGCCGCATCGGTCGGCACGCAGTCGGTCTACTATCCGACCGACACCACAGAGTATGCCGACGAGCTCGTCAAAGCCTGGGGCGCCGGGAACACCTCGCGCGTCGAAGCATTCGCATCCGAAGACGTCGCCGATGCTCTGGCCGAGCACGGCGACGACGACGCCACTCACTGGAAGCGCGTCGGCGGTGACGGTGCTGCGGGCACGGCCTACGTGGACTATGAGAACACCGTCACCGGAGAGAAGATGGCCGTCGGCGTCTCCAACAAGGCCGTCTCGAATCCGGACAACGAGTGGGGTACGGCCCACGGCGTGCACAAGGTCCAGTTCGAAGGCTGATCCGCGGCGGGCGCCTCACCCCAAACACTGCAGCCCCGCACCAGTCTGAACTGGTGTGGGGCTGCAGTCTGCGCGCAAAGTACGTTTACAGGTGCGCCTCCGGGGCGTTCTGCACGTAGTCGGCGAGGGTGTCGTTCTTGTACGCGTCGCGGACCTTCTCCAGCTCGTCCGCATCGACGTTGACGATCGACTGGCCGTCGCTCGAGGTGCCGACGCCTGCCGTTGGGGCGGTGAAGAACTCGATGTCGCCGGGGCGAACGTCGCGCATTCCGAAAGCGGTGGCGGAGATGTACTGCGCGTCGAGGCCGGAGTCGACATACATGTAGGGCGCGAAGTTCTTGACCATGTCCTGGATCTTCTTCGGATTCGACAGCGTGTCCGCGGAGATGATCTCACTGGTCAGGCCCTTGATGAAGGCCTGCTGATTTCGAGCACGCTGGAAGTCGCCGTCCTTGAACTGCTTGCGTTCGCGCACGAAGGTCAGTGCCTCATCGCCGTTGAGGATGTTCTCGCCTTTACTGAATGTGTGCCCATTCTTCTCGAATTCCTGCTCCGAGTCCACGCGTACCCCGCCGAGGCTGTCGGTCAAAGCCTTGAAGCCTTCGAAATCGATGATCGCCACGTGGTCGAGGTCGGTGCCGATGAAGTCCGAGACCGTGGACACGGCCAGCGGCAGTCCGCCGTAGGACAGGGCGGCATTGATTTTGGCCTTGCCGTGGCCTTCGATGTCGACCCAGCTGTCACGCGGGATCGACATAACCTGCACGTTCGAGCCGGACTCGGGCAGGTGCATGACCATGATCGTGTCCGAGCGCAGTCCACGGGAGTCGTTGACGTCGACCTGATCCATCGGCTCATCGGAGCCGAGCAGCAGAATGTTCGTTCCGCCCTCGTCATTGCGCTCAGCCTTCGGAGTGCCGAAGATCTGCTCATCGGTGAGCTTGTTTGCGTTGTTGTCGAACGAGCGGCCCACGTTCCACACGTAGAGGCCGATGCCGAGCACGGCAAGGATGACGATGATCAGGATCGCCACGAGGACCTTGCGCCAGACGCGTTTCTTCTTGCGTCGGGGTCGCTGCGGTTCGTCGTTCTGGCGATCGAAGAGATCATCGAAAGTAGTGTTGTCCGTCATCGGCGCTCCGAGGTTTCAGTCGATTCGGCGCTTCGCGCCGTCAGTTCAGTGAGCAATCTCGGCTATTCTACCGGGCATCATAGAGTTTCGGACGAGGTGACCCGATTCACCGCTGATCGCCGACGATTCGTCTGGTGGATGAACGGCCCCGTGGGTAGAATCTTCTGGTGTTCAAGAACTATCGGGAAATCCTTTCGCTTCCCGGTGCTCTCAAGTTCTCCTTGGCTGGTCTTGTTGCACGTATGCCCATCGCAGTGTTGGGCCTGGGAATCGTACTCTTCATTCAAGGCGTCAGCGGCTCCTATGGTCTGGCCGGCATCGTCGCCGCCGTCTTCATGATCGTCCAAGCGATTGCGGGCCCCGGGATCGCACGCTTCGTCGACCGCTACGGCCAGGCACGGGTCATGATGCCAATCGTCATCATCCACCTGGCCGCGCTGCTCCTGCTCATCCTCTCCGTCTACCTCGACTGGTGGACCGGGTTCGTCTTCATCTTCGCCGGCATCGCCGGAGCCACCGTCGGCTCCGTCGGCTCGCTGGTGCGTTCACGCTGGTCACACGTGGTGGGCTCGCCCAAGCAGCTGCAGACCGCGTTCTCCTGGGAATCCGTGGCCGATGAACTCCTCTTCGTCTCCGGGCCCGTGCTCGCCACGGTCATGGCCACGGCCGTGTGGCCGCCGGCCGGCATCATCCTCTCGATGCTCTCCACCGCGGTCGGATCGACGCTGCTCTACATCCAGAAATCGACCGAACCTCCGCCGGTCGAGCGCACCACCGAGGCGCGCGGACACGTGTTCTCCAACCCCGGCATCTTCACGATCATCCTCGTCAATGTGTTCCTCGGCGTGAACTTCGGTGCCATCGACGTCATCGCCGTGGCCTTCTCCGACGAGTTGGGACTGAAGCCGCTGGCCGGCATCCTGCTCAGCGCTTTCGCCATGGGGTCTCTGATATCCGGGGCGCTCTACGGTTCGCGGAACTGGACTTCGGCGACGCATCACCGGTTCGGATTCAGCGTCTCGCTGCTGGCGATCGGCGCCTGCTCAATGCTGCTGGCGCAGAGCATGCTCTCCTACGGGATCATCCTCTTCCTCGTCGGGTTCACTATTGCGCCGAGCCTCATCGGGGCGAACTCGGTCATCGAGCAGCTGGCACCGCCCAGGCGGCTCACGGAGGCCTTCGCCTGGCTGGGGACTTCGTTGGGCTTCGGCGTCGCCTTCGGCTCGGCGATCGCCGGCAACATCATCGACGCGGCGAATGCGAAGACCGCGATGCTCCTCCCCGCCGGCTGCGCGCTCGTCGGCGCGGTGCTCGCGCTGTCTCTGCTCAAGCTGCTCAACCCGACCCGCTCGAGCCACGAGGTGCGCCTGGCCAAGGACGCCCGCCGCGTGCGGGTGGACGGCGAGGAGTAGGGCCGCGCTCTTCGCCTTTGCCACACCAAGTGCTCTGCAATCAGCGTGCGCAGTGGATCCGAGCCCTCACGCACAGGTGTTCTCTCGCGTAGCAATGATCACAAGCGAACCTTCTCCAGGAGAAGCGGTTGAACGCCAGGCACCGAGCAGTTAGACCGAGTTGCGGAGAGGAATTGACACAGTTTCCTGCCGCTGTTGCCTGCGAATTCTTGACTATGACGTGACGGCATAGTCTTGACTGAGGTTTCCGACTACCGCAGAACCTGAGGAGACCCGTTACGATGAACATGATCATCTTCACCGTCGAAGCATGCCTGATCTCAGCCCTCGTCGGTTTGATCGCTTGGCGTCAGGTCAAAGGGCAGTACGCAGACACTCGTGCGATATGGAAGGCACCGCTCATCCTGACTGCAGTGGGGTTGTCGACACTTCCAGCGACCGTCGCAGGATTCCACCTCATCGACGCCGCCCTCCTGACGTTCGAGGTGGTCGTGTGCGTGTTCATCGGAATCGGAATGGGCAAACTCACCTCGACGTCGGTGACCCCCACGCAGGACCGACGCGGCCGCAGTATACTGATCCGCACTGGCTGGCTGGGCGCAGCACTCTGGGCTGTGTTCGTCGCGGTTCGTCTAGCGCTGCGTCCGGTCGCACTGACGCTGCACGCCGATTTCGTCACATCGATCGGCGTCACGCTCATTCTGGTAGCGATCGCACGAACGGCAACCGCGATGATCGTGCTGCCGCGCATTGAGCAGGCCGAGCTCCTCAACAAGACGTCTCCGCGAGATTCGCTGCAGTCGTGACCGCATCCGGATGGAGCACTGCTGAAGTGGCCCGGCTCGCTGGTGTCAGTGTCCGGACGGTTCGCTATTACCACGAGGTCGGAATCCTCGAGAATCCACGCCGGCTGTCGAATGGGTACAAATCTTACGATGTCACCCACCTGATACGGCTCCTGCGTGTACGACGCCTGACTGGCATTGGGTTGACTTTGGAGCAGGTTCGGGCCCTCGACTCTCGCGCGGTCGATGTCGACGACGTCGTCCATTCGCTGGAAGACGAGATCTCCGCCCGCATCGCGGAACTCCGGACGATTCTGCAGAGTCTTCGCAGCGTAGTGACCGGGGAGATCCGTGGTGGTCTGCCGCCAGGCATTGACCTCAGTGGGATCGGTGCGCGAATAACGAAGCGCGACGAAGCAACACTGACCGTTCTCGACACGCTGCTGCCTGAGCAACAGCGGGCAGGACTGCGGCAGTGGCTGACCACATCCTGCGATTCAGCGGCGGACGACGAGTTCGAGGCTCTCGCCGAAGATGCCGGTGAGGACTACCGTGGAGAACTTGCCAAGCGAATGCTCCCCGCCGCTCGCGCCGCGGCACGCAACCGCCAGAAGAAGCAACAGTCCGGCCCGGGGTCGCCCCGCGACATCGGCATCGCGCTCAACGGCATCTATCATTCGGCACAGATCGACGTGCTCATCCGTGTGGCGACGCTACTTGAGGACGAAACCGAAGAATCCCAGTCAGACAGGTGACTGCTCTCAGGCAGGTCCATTGTGATGAGCGCACAAGAACAGCACACCCGACGGATTCGCCAACCGGATCTCCGGCATCCACCCTCAATACCCTCACCTCGCGGGAGTGACATCAGCAACCGAGACGACGGTTGCTGATGTCACTCTCTGCAGGAGAGACGTGCGCGGGACGCCAGCGATCGCCGCTCAAGCCCAGTTCTTGTGCGGGGACGTCTCCCCCACGCCGGGGTTGAAGATGTTGCAGGGGTCGAGTTCCTTGAAGTGGGCTTCCATCTCCGGCGGGATCCGGTAGAGGCGACCGTAGTTGTGCTCGGCCGGCACGGCCGCTCCCCGGGCCTCGAGCAACTCCGTCATCTGCGCCTTGAGTGCGACCGGGTCAACGCCCTTCTTCGCCACATGGTCCTGGTGGAAGACGTGACAGAAGAAGTGGCCGTAATAGGAGCTGATGTGCAGCTGGTCGGCGATCTCGTCCGGCAGCACCTCGAGCCAGTCGTCGTCGTCACGGCGCAGGGCCACGTCGAAGGTGATCATGCCCGAGGAGTCCTCACGATTGAGGTTGAAGTATCGGGTCGCGGCACTCGCGGCACCGAACCGGTGGAGCATCGCGGACTGGGCCTCATCGGGAGTGCAGATGAAGAAGTCACCGTCGTGGGCCGCCTCGGCGAAGAAGGACTTGAGGAATTCTTCGGTGTCGGCCTTGTCGTCACCGCTGACTACGAGAAGCAGGTGGTGTTCGTACCGGTCACGGTAGTCGAGCATCCGCGCGGGCAGCTGATCGGGAAGCAGATCGAAGGCCTTCTGCGCGATCGTATCGGCGACCGTCGGGCCGAAGAAAGGCAGCTTCGCAAACACCCCGTTGGCCCAGTTCTTCAGGGCGAACAGCTTGACCTGTTCACGGCTGCCGGCGTGCTTGACGGAGACGAATGTGTCCTTGCCGTACTCCTCGGCGAGATCGAACGAGGGCCTGCCCATGTACTCCCCCGAGATCGGCAGCGGACGGTCGGAGGCGAGGATGGCGCGGCGCAGGTCTTCGAGAGTCGCGGGTTCGTTCGTGCCGATGTAGAAGGTGGTCGGGTCCTTCTGTTTGGGGAAGGTGCGGACGCGGACGGCGAAGACCATCAGTTTGCCGGCCGAGCCGGAGGCTTCGTGGAGGAATTTCGGGTTCGCGTTGTAGCGGGCGGGCGAATCGGCGATCTCGCGCACGTGGTCGCTGTATTCGGTGTCGAAGGTGTCCTCGGGCGGCGGGGTGACGTCGGCGGGGTTCCAGTCGCCGCGTTGGAGTTTGTCGAGGATGTGCGCGGGATCCTTGCCGAGTTCGACGCCGAGGTGGTTGACGAGTTCGACGTGGCCTGACTCGTTGACCCGGGCAAAGATCGCGTATTCGGTGAATGCGGGGCCTTTGCGGATCTGACTGCCGCCGGAGTTGTTTGCGATGCCGCCGACGACCGAGGCCCCGATCGAGGACGAGCCGATGACCGAGTGCGGTTCGCGGTCGTGGGCGGCAAGGGCGTCTTCGAGTTCGTAGAGCGTCGACCCGGCCAGGCAGATCGCTTCGCGGGCGTCGTTGATGAGGTGGATGTCGTCGATGCGCAGGGTGGAGATGATGACGATCTCACGGTCGTAGTCCTGGTCGCCGGGTCCGGAGCCACCGGTCAGTCCGGTGTTCGCGGACTGGGTGATGACGATGAGGTCGTGTTCGACGCAGACTTGAAGGGAGCGCCACATGTCGACGAGGCTGCCCGGCCGCAGCACCGCGAGTACATTCCCGCCGCCGAAGCGGTTGCCCTTGGCATAGGGTTCGGTGGCGCGAGCCGAGGTGAGCACATGCTTGCTGCCCACGATGTCGATGAGGGCGCTGACCGCCGGTGACGAATTCTTACGCTGACTTCCGAACATTGTTTCCTCACAATCGGGTTGTTAGCGGCTACCTGACATCCTAGACAATGGGAGAGAACTGAAATACGCGAGGGTTCGCGATTCTGGCTCTGAAACAATGATCCCTCAGAGAAATATCGACCACACATAGACAAGCCCGAGGCCGACGACGCTTCCGACGCTGGTCGTCACACTGACAGATTTCACGGCGCCCTTGGTCGTCTGACCGAGCATCGTCTTGACCATCCAGAAGAAGTTGCTGTGCACGGTCATCAGGAACAGGGACCCCGAGGCGGCTGCAAGGGCGATGAGCACTGGGTCGACTCCGGTCGAGGCTGCGACGGGAGCGAGGAATCCTGCGGCCGTGATCGAGGCGACCGACACGGATCCGATCGCGGTGTGCAGAACCACCGCAAGAACCCAGGCCAAGAGGATCGGGAAAGCGGCATCCGCTTCGAACATGCCTCCCAAGATGTCTCCCAACCCGATGGACTTCACCATCTCGGCCAAAGATCCTCCCAGACCGGTGAGGGCCAAGATCTCTCCGCTCGCTGCGAATCCCGACTTGAGAGTCGTCGTCACGCATTCATGATCCCTGTGCACGAGAAGAAGAACATAGGCCATAAAAGTCGCGCAGAACATGGCAATGGTCGGGGCACCGAAGAAGTCCATGATCGGAATGTCGATCGATAGATTTGTCAGGATCGACTCGGAAGCGATGAGCACGAGCGCAAGGAACACCGGGCTGATCGTCAGCCACAGGGGAAGGCGCCGAGGCGCGTCCTCCTCAGGCGCGGAATCGTCGACCGGGCCGGTGTAGGTTTCCTCATCGGTCGCAGCGTCCCAGAATCCGAAGCGAAGGAACAGCGTCTTCATGATGGCGATCGTGATGATGATGCCGAGGACCGCTGTAATGATGCCGAAAGCCAGGAAGCGCGGAATCGGGATCTCGAGCAGCGAACTCAGAGCAAGCGATCCGACGCTCGGGATCATCATGGTCAGCCCGAAAAGAATGCCTGCGCACATTGCCGCCGAGATGATTCCTGTGCCTGCTCGACCGATTCGAGCGGCGACCGATCGTCCGACCGGGGCCGTGATCACGAAGATCACATCGGAGAAGATCGACTGCAACACGGTTCCGCTCGTCACGCCGAGTGCATAGGGCGCGAACCTCTTGCCCGAAACAGCCATCAACGCGGCGACCAGACCCTCGATCGCGCCGAGCTTCGCCAACAGTTTGCCGAGCAGAACGCCGAAAACGATGAGCAGCCCAATCTCGGCCATGATGCTGCCGAAGCCTGTGGCGATGATCTCCGTCGTCGGGCCGAAGCCCTGCCCGGTCACCAATCCCAGGTACCCGGCGCCGATCAGCAACGCGAAAAGCGGGTTGATCTTCAGCGCCAGAATCAACACGATGACTCCGGCGACCGTGATGAGGGTGTGCAGTATTGTCAGCCAGTCGGCCATTGTTTGGAACTCCTGATTCTTCGTTGAATCCGAACCGTGGGGCGGGTTCGCGCCTGGTGCTGATGTTCTGTGCTCCGGCTCAGTCTCGAGCGTCGAGCCACTGCGCGGATCGTTCGGTACCTCCGGGAAGGGTGTCCAAGAATTCTCTGGCGAAGGTGTCATGCCCGTGACCGCTGATAGCGTCAAGTGCCCGGTTGACATCGCCGGATAGAACGGCGGCGCGCAGGTCCCGGTGCCTGGCCACGTTTTCGCTTGGAGTCTCGACGGTGTTGAGACGACGGAGATTCAATGACATGCAGAGTTTGACCTGCATTGTGATCTGGCGATAGCTGGAGACGATCCGGGAGTTGCCGCAGAGTCTGACCAGCTCGGTGTGGAAGGCGTAGCTGGCTTGGATACGACCGAACTCGTCGTCGCCGTTCTCGAACTCATCGGCGAGCCTGACGAGCGCAGCGTCCAGCTCTGTCGCGTCCACATCGGCAATGTCGTCGGTGAACCGGTAGAGGTGGGTGACGGCCATCTGCTCGAGCCCCTCCCTGAACGTGAGGATCTCGAAGACGTCGTTCTGACTGAGGCTGGCAACTCGCACACCGGCCCGTGGACGACGGACGACAAGTCCAGAGCCTTCGAGAATTCGCAGTCCCTCGCGCACCGGTGCCCGGGAGACTCCAAGTCGGCTGCAGAGATGTTCCTCCACTACGCGATCGTCAGGTCCGATTTCCCCGCGGAAGACCAGTTCGCTGATTTTCACTGCGGCGAGCTCCGCCAAACTTGGACTGTCGATGAGCGAGTCCGTCGCCTGTGATGGTGTCGTCATCTCGATGCCACTCCATTCTCGTGCGAGCGCCTCCCCGGTGACGTGCAACTCGCTTCCTGATAGCCTATTGTAGACAATCGACAGTGATATGCAACACAGTGAGGTGGATACCATGACCCAGACGACCAAAGATGCGGAACCCTCCCCAACGGCTTCCCCTGGCCCCCTCTCCGGGATCACAGTCCTCGAAGTCGGGGTCTTCATCGCCGGACCGTTCGCGACGATGCAGCTCGCCGATATGGGGGCACGTGTGATCAAGATAGAGACCCCCGGCACCGGTGACTCAACTCGAGCATCCGGTCCCCACATCGACGGCGAGTCCAGCCCATTCTTGCGGCTTAATCGGAACAAAGAATCCATCGTGCTCGACCTCAAATCCGAAGACGGGCGCAACTCGTTCAAGGCGCTTCTAGAGAACGCGGACGTCCTGGTGGAGAATCTGAGGCCGGGATCGTTAAAGAAGATGGGGTTCGGATACGACGATCTCAAGGACGACCACCCCGGGCTTATCTACGCCTCAGCATCCGGCTGGGGACAGGACGGTCCCCTCGCACCGCTGGCCGGTCTCGACATCATGGCACAGGCGCGGTCAGGACTCATGAGCATCACAGGCTTCCCCGACCAACCTCCCGTCAAGGTCGGAGTGCCGATCTGCGACCTCACGACCGCCCTCTATATGGCCCTCGGTATCGTGTCCGCACTCTACGAACGGAGAGCCTCTGGCCAGGGCCAGCATCTCGACGTCTCGCTCTTCGAGTCGGCAGTCTCCTTGGCAGTGTGGGAAGCGGGCAGCTACTACGCCGCAGGCACAGTTGGTCGCCCAAACGGTTCGGCCCATCAGGCGCAGGCTCCTTACCAAGCCGTGTCGGCCAAGGACGGCTATGTGACCATCGGAGCGAACACCCAGGCGACCTGGCTGCGATTCTGCTCGGCATTCGAGCTCGCCTTCCTCGAGGAGAACGAACTGTTCTCCGAACCGGCGAAACGACTAGAGAACCGAGAGGCGCTCATCGCAATCATCGAGGAGCAGTTCGCCGAACGAGAGGTCGAGGAAATTCTCGAGGAGATGAACAGAGTCGGAGTACCAGCGGCTCCCATCAACGACTTCGAGCAGGTATTCAACGACGACCACCTCAACGCCCGCAACTACTTCTGGGACTCACAGCACCCCACACTCGGATCAGTCAGACAATTGGGCAATCCGATGCGATTCTCACGGTCACAGCTCACCCACGGCACCGCCGGACCCTCCCTGGGTGCCGATACGGACAAGATTCTCGACGAACTCACACCACCGGTCGGAACAGCACAGAAAGCGGAGGCCCAGCGATGACGACAACCGACGTAATCACCGAGGTGCGCGATTCCGCACTCCACGTCACCTTCAACCGGCCCGAGGCCCGGAACGCGATGACCTGGGAGATGTACCAGGCCCTCGCCGAGGCAGCGGCAAGGGCAGACGAGGATCCGACCCTCCGAGCGCTCGTCCTCCGAGGGGCCGGCGGGCGCGCTTTCGTCGCCGGCACGGACATCGCCCAGTTCAGAGGTTTCTCCGGCGAGGACGGAGTAGCCTATGAGAAGCGAATCGACGAGGTGCTCAGCGTTCTCGCTGCTGTCGGCAAGCCCGTCATCGCTGTCATTGACGGACATTGCGTCGGCGGCGGCCTAGGAATCGCCGCCTGTGCGGACGTCCGCGTCGGCTCGCCCAAGGCATCGTTCTCGGTCCCGATCGCCAAGACGCTCGGCAACACACTGTCCGCGAGCACTCTGCGCAGACTTGTGCGCGTCTTCGGCGAACCACGCGTCGCATCCATGCTGCTGACCGCACGACGAGTCGATGCTCAGGAAGCATTTGTCAGCGGCTTCCTGACCTCGGTCGAGGACGATCTTGATACTGCCGCCGAACAGACGATAGCGACCATCACAGGCGGCGCCCCTCTCACCCAGTGGTCGATCAAGGAGAATCTCCGCCGCCTCAATTCCTCAGATCCAGTCGACGATTCGGATGTCATCGCTTCCGTCTACGGCAGCGAGGACTTCGCGGCCGCCGTCGAGTCCTTTCTCTCGAAGACCCCGATGGAGTGGCACGGACGCTGAAGCCTCGCCGTCCGCACCGGAGACCGACTGGCTCGCTGCCTCTGCGCGGTGTCCGCCGCAGCGAGCAGAGGATCGCGATATCAGTGAGAGGGTCGCGCCTCCTCGGCACCGTCCACCGTGAGCAGATGCGTGAGCACGTCGGTGACCGTGACGACGGCGTATCTGCCGTCGCTGCGTTCGACCAGCGAGAGCTGTGTGCCCTCGGCCCGCATCGCACCGAAGGCCCGGACCACAGTCAGCGACCCCGCGACCACGGAGACCGGACGCATCACCTCGGCGACGGAGTCCCCCGAAGCGAAATCGAGCACGTCGCGGACATGGACCATGTGCGTCGCCGCCTGCCCGGCCGCGGTGCGCACGAGGATACGCCGGTGGCGAGTCCTGCGTGCGGCTTCGCTGACTTCCCCGACGGTCGCTTCGGGACCGACGACGACCGGCTCCGCCCGTCCTGCAACGAGGTCATCGAGGCTGATCCGACTGAGCTCAAGTGCACCGAGCAGGGCATCCGAGGACTCCCGCTCGAGAGTGCCCGCCTGCACCGAATGCCGCAGCAGCTGCCGCAGATCATCCGAGGTATGCGCCCGGTCGACCTCGTCGACGGGATCGACGCCGACGATGCGCAGGCACGCGTTCGCGGCGTTGTTGAGCACGTGCAGCAGCGGCCGGGTAAGGAACATGAACGCCCGCATCGGCAGCGCGAGCATGATCGCCGAGCGCTCCGGATGGGCCACCGCCCACGACTTCGGCGCCATCTCACCGACGACCAGGTGGAGGAAGGTGACGATGATGAGCGCGAGGACGAAGCCGGTGATGTCGGCGATCCACAGCGGCAGGCCGAGCGCCTCGGCGACCGGTGTGATCCAGTGGTGGACGGCCGGCTTCGTGATCGCGCCGAGCGCCAGCGTGCACGCCGTGATGCCCAGCTGCGAGCCGGCGAGCAGCACCGAGAGCTCGGTCGAGCTGCGCAACGCGGCACGTGCCGAACGGCTGCCGGGAGCGGCATCCTCGAGGCGGTGCCGCTTGGCGGCGATGAGCGCGAACTCGACGGCGACGAAGAAGGCGCTGAGCCCGATGATGAGGACAGTGATGAGGGCGATGACCCAAGGGTTGCTCATCGGTCCACCTCGATTCCGATCCGCAGCCGGGAGGGCACGTGCGATTCCACCTCGAGCACCTCGGCGAGCAGTCGCGCGGGACGCGGCGTTTCCGTGCCGGCGAACTCCGCGGGGTCGACCGGCAGATCGATGACGATCCGCTCCCCCACCTCGGGGAAGCCCTTGGCATGTTCGATGGCGAGCCCGGACAGGGTCTGCGCCGAGGTGGCCGGCAGTTCCCGCTGCAGGGCACGCTCCACCTCGTCGAGGGGGATGAGGCCGGGGGCCGTCCACGTGCCGTCGCCGGCCTCGATGATCTCCTCGATAGCCACGTCGTGTTCGTCGGCGATGTCGCCGACGAGCTCCTCGCCGAGGTCCTCCATCGTGACGATGCCGGCGAACCCGCCGTACTCGTCGACGACACAGGCGATCTGGGTCCGGTTATCGGACAGGATGCGCACCGCATCGGGCAGCGGCAGGGATTCGGGAACGAAGACCGGCTCCCGCATGAGGGCGCGGAGGGTGGTCTCGGAGGGAGCGAGGACGTCGAGGAGGTCGATCGTGCCGACGACCTGCCCGTCCGCTTCGAGCACGGGGTACCGGGAATGTCCGGTGCGCATGAGACCACGGACTTCGCTCAGGCTCATATCGGCACCGACGACGCCGACCCGGGAACGCGGTACGGTCGCGTGCTCGACGCTCTGCTGGGGGAAGTCGAGGATCCGGTCGAGGATGAGGGAATCCTCGTCGACGAGGTCGCCGCTTTCACGGGATTCGGCGACGATGTGCTTGAGGTCCCGCGGGGTCGCGGCATGGTCGACGTCGTGGACCGGTTCGATGCCGAGGATACGCAGCAGCACGTTCGAGGACTTGTCGAAGATCGTGATCAGCCACCCGAAGAGGGTGAGGTAGATCGACGTCGACCGGGCCAACCAGGTGGCGAGCGCCTCCGGTCGGGCGATCGCGAGGTTCTTCGGGAACAGCTCGCCGAAGAGCATCTGGATGAGCGTCGAGGCGAGCAGGGCGAGCACGGTGCCGATGAGGATGCCGGTGCCCTGCGGGATCGGTGTCCCGCCGAGGGCCTCGCCGACGGCCGTGCCGATGAGCGGCTCGGCGACGTAGCCGACGAGCAGTCCGGTCACGGTGATGCCCAGCTGAGCGCCCGAGAGCATGAATGAGGTGCGGCGAGTGATCGACAGAGCCCGATCCGCGGCCCGATCACCGGCGGCAGACCGCGCGCCGAGGCGGGAGCGGTCGACGGCCATGTACGCGAATTCCTGCGCCACGAAGTAGCCGGTGGCCACGGTGATGAGGAGGACGACGAGGAGTCCGATGAGAAGCGAGAGCAGCCAGGTCAACGGTGTTCACCTGCCCGCGCGGGATGAAGTTGTGATGAGATGCAGCAGTAGATGTCCCAGCCGGGACTTCGATAGTCGTCCATGGTCCTTCCGAAAGTGATCAAGTGGGCGGCTGGGATCAATTATCCAGGTATCAGCTGGCAAGACGCTGTGACGACGGACGCAGCGAGTCCCACCGCCCGGTGACGGCAGGCGTCCCGACACCCAGTGGCACCCTCGCCGAGGCGGTTCTACACCAAGGCCGCCGCTTCCCTCACCAGCTCCGGCAGGTTCTCCGGCAGGTTCTCCGGAAAGTACCGGATCGATGCGCCCTCGAGATCGTCGGCGCTCCAGCAGCGCCACGTGGTCATGGCCGTTCGCTCGAGCTCGGTCCACTTCGAGTCGCTCAGGTTCGTCTCATCAGTCCGCGCGGCAAAGAAGTGCTCGACCTGGTGTTGAGGTCCGCCGTGGTTGAGGAAGTCGAACTCGCGCCGGTGGAACGGCCCGAACAGGTCGATGCCGGACAGGCCCGTCTCCTCTTCCAGCTCACGGTCAGCGGTCTCCCCCAGGGTTTCATTCGCATCGCTGCCCCCGCCGGCGGTGAACCAGAAACGGATGCTGTCCTGAGCGTCGGAGAGATCCCGCCCTTCGAAGAGCAGGACCCGCGATTCCGAGCCGAGAAGGACGATGCGGACGGCGACGCGGGTGTGATTGGGCATGCCGTCCATCCTACGGACGGCCGCCAGCCGCACACCGCCGAACCGCCGTACCGTCGAACCGTGCACCGCCGAACTACGGCGTGAACCGATATCCCATCCCCATCTGCGTGTGCAGGTATGCAGGCCTGGCCGGATCGGCTTCGAGCTTCTGCCGCAGCTGGGACATGTAGACGCGCAGATAGCCGCGCTCCCCGCTGTACTCCGGACCCCACACCTCGGTGAGCAGGGTGCGGGCCTCGACCAACGCCCCCTTGTGTTTGACGAAGACCGCGAGCATGTTCCACTCGATGGGAGTCAGGCGCACCTCGGCGCCCTCGACCTCCAGGATGTGGGCGGACAGGTCGATGACCACCCGCCCATCGCCGGTGCGCACGAGACTCGAACCGCCGCCGGAGCCCGAGCGCCGTTCGATCGCCCGCAGCCGGGCGAGCACCTCGCCGAGGGAGAAGGGCTTCGTCACATAGTCATCGGCACCCGCGTCGAGGGCGGCGATCTTCCCATGGGAATCGTGGCGGGCCGAGACGACGACGATGGGCACCTGACTCCACCGGCGCACCTGGCCGATGAGCTCGATGCCGTCGACGTCGGGCAGGCCGAGGTCGAGGAGGATGACGTCGATCTCCGCCTCGGCGAGGATCTCATTCATCTGCCGACCGCTCGAAGCGATCGAGACCTCGTGGCCTCTGCCGCGCAGGCCGATGCTCACGGCCCGGGCGATGTCGGTGTCGTCTTCGACGATGAGCACGTGCTTCATGCCGCCTCCTCGGTCACGGGGTCGCCTCCTCGGTCACGGGGCAGGTGAGCACGGCGGTGAATCCGCCGCCGGGTGTCTGTTCGGCGCGCAGTTCGATGTTCATCGCCCGGCACAGTCCCAGCGCCACCGCCATGCCCAGCCCCAGGCCCACGGTGTTGCTCTCGTCGAGCCTGGTGAACGGGGTGAAGATCCGTTCGAGGGCGTCCGCACCCACTCCGGGGCCGGAGTCGGCGATCCTCAGGTGGACCGCCTCGGCGTCGGTCGAGGCATCGATGATGATCGGGGATCCCTGTCCGTACTTCACGGAGTTCTCGATGATGTTGACGAGCACGCGTTCGAAGAGCCCGAAGTCGACGTCGACCCAGGTCCCAGGCGCGATGTCGACGGTGATCGGCGGCTGGGATCCCTGGTCGAGCGGTTGCGAGCCTCGGCTGCTGGGCCGGGATCCCGGGTCGAGAACCCGGGATCCCGGGTCAATTTCGGCCAGCGCCGAGGCGACGAGATCCTCGACGAGGACCGGTGCGGTGGCGATCGTCACCGCACCGGATTGGATCCGGCTCATGTCGAGGAGGTTGTCGATGAGCTTCTCGAGGCGT
The DNA here is from genome assembly GCF_047300845.1 of Brevibacterium sp. GP-SGM9. NCBI lineage: Bacteria > Bacillati > Actinomycetota > Actinomycetes > Micrococcales > Brevibacteriaceae > Brevibacterium > Brevibacterium sp. GP-SGM9. The sequence goes on from NZ_CP178563.1 coordinate 1,892,261, forward strand.
TCAGTGCCGTGTTCGATGGTCTCGAGCATGAGTCGTTCATCGGCGGCGGAGAGTTCGATCTCCTCGAGCTGCAGCGCCGAGGCGGCGGTCTTGATCGCCCCCAACGGCGTGCGCAGGTCGTGGGAGACCGCGGTGAGCAGGGCGGTGCGGACGGCGTTGCCGGCGGAGAGCTCCTCGGCCTGTTCGCGGGAAACCCGCAGCCGGGATTCGGTGAGCACCCGCAGCAGCCGCCCGGCGTAGGCGTCGAGGATCCGCTGCTCGCCGGCGCTGAGCGCCCGTCCCTTGAGCGCGAGGAACGTGGTCTCGTCGAGGTCGATGATCTCTCCGGCCTGCGCGCGGGATCGGGCCTCCTCCCCCGCCGAGGCGATCGCGCGGGTCCCGTCGTCGCCCGCGCTCAGCAGCGTCACCCCGTCGAGGAAGAAGGTCGAGCGGATGCTTGCGACCATCGCCTCGGGGCTGTCGCCCTCGGCGATCATCGCTCCCGCGAGCTCGCTGAGCACGGCCCCTTCGTGCTCGGCGGCCTGGGCCTGCCGGGAGCGGCGGGCGGCCTTGTCGACAACGGTGGCGACCGCGACGGCCACGGCGATGAAGATGATGAGGGCGAGGATGTTCTCGAGCTGTTTGACCGAGAGAGAGTTCACCGGGTGGGTGAAGAAGAAGTTGATGAGGACGGTGCCGAACACCGCCGTCATCACCGCTGGCCACAGCCCGCCGATGAGGGCGACGAGGACGACGACGGTGATGTAGGAGAGGAAGTTCAAGCTCAGCGAGGTCGATCCGGGGCCGAGTCCGATGAACAGGGCGGTCAGCGCCGGTGGGGCGAGCACTCCGATGACCCAGCCGAGGATCCGTCGCAGCGTCGACAGGGGGTTGGCCCGTGGGGACTCGCGGTCCGGCAGCCAGAATCTCGCGGCCTGGGCGTGGGTGACCATGTGCACGTCGATGTCGGCGGCGGCATTGATCACGCGATTGGCCACGCCGGGGCCGAGCATGCGCCGGTACCAGGGTGAGCGGGAGACGCCGAGGACGATCTGGGAGGCGTTGAGGGTGCGGGCGAACTCGATGAGCGCCTTGGCCACATCGTCGCCGACGACGGTGTGCCACACGGCATTGTTCGCCTCGGCGAGCTCGCGGGCGGCGAGCAGGGCCGGGGCACCGCTGCGGCGGGTGCCGTCGGGTTCGACGACGTGGACGACGTGGAGTTCGCGGCCGGCCACCCGGCCGGCGATGCGCAGGCCGCGGCGGATGAGGGTGGTCGATTCCGGGCCGCCGGTGATGGCGACGAGGATCCGGTCGCGGGCGGCCCAGGTGGTGCGGATGCCCTTCTCGTCACGGTACTTCTCGAGGCCTTCGTCGACGCGGTCGGCCAGCCACAGCAGGGCGAGTTCGCGCAGGGCGGTGAGGTTGCCGAGGCGGAAGTAGTTCGCCATCGCGGCGTCGACCTTCGCCGCGGCGTAGATGTTGCCCTCGGCGAGGCGGGCCCGCAGGGCGGCGGGGCTGATGTCGATGAGTTCGACCTCGTCGGCGGCGCGGAGGAACGGGTCGGGGACGCGTTCGGCCTGTCTGCGCCCGATGATGGCCCCGACGACGTCGCCGAGCGATTCGAGGTGCTGGATGTTGATCGTCGTGTACACGTCGATGCCGGCGGCGAGGATCACCTCGACGTCCTCCCAGCGTTTGGCTCGGGTGGTGGCGTCTTCGGTGGTTGTGTCGCCGTCGGGAACGACGTTCGCGTGAGCGAGTTCGTCGATGACGACGAGTTCGGGGGATCTGGCCAGGACCGCCTCGGCGTCGAATTCTTCGAAGGTCCTCCCCTGGTGGGGAACCTGCCGGCGTGGAACGATCTCGAACCCTTCGGCCAGGGCACGGGTGAAGGCGCGCCCGTGGTCCTCGACGATGCCGATGACGACATCGCGCCCGGTCGCCGAGGCGGCGGCCGCGGTCTCGAGCATCGCCACGGTCTTGCCGACCCCGGGCGCGTAGCCGAGAAAGACCGTGAGCGTCCCCCGCCGAGGTGGGACCATCAGTGCGTGCCCGGCGATTCGGTGCGGTGGTCGGATGAATCGGCCAAGCTGTTGGCGAGGTCGTTGTTGAGAGTGGTCACGTTGACGTGGGGTTCGCCGATGAAGCCGAGCAGCGGCTGCGCGGTGTTCTTCGCGACCATGGCCTCCACTCCCCTCTCACTGATTCCGGTCTCGCGCGCGACGCGAGCGATCTGGAGTCGAGCATACTCAGGGCTGATGTCCGGATCGAGGCCGGAGGCCGAAGCTGTCAGCGCATCCGCAGGAATCGCGGCCGGGTCGACGTGCTCACGTGCGGCGATGTCGGCCCGCCTGACCCGGATGTCGGCGAGGAGTTCGGGGCTGGTGGCCGCGAGGTTCGACGCCCCGGAGGCGAGCCCGTCGAATTCGCCGGCCGAGGGTCGCGGGTAGAACCACTCGTCGCCGGTGACTTCCTGGGCCAGGTGCGCATTGCCGACGACCTGACCGCTGGCGTCGCGGATCGACGCGTCCTGGGAGGGGACGAGCGTGCCGATCGCCACCATCGACAGCGGGTAGGCGAGACCTAGGACGAGCGTGAGGACGGCAAGGACCTTGACGCCAGTGAGCAGCTGGCGGGTGAGGAGGGTGACCATGGTGAGCCTGTCTTTCAGAGCAGCGGGGTCGTTGGGACGGTGTGGTCAGAGAAGCGGGGCGATGAGGAGGTCGATGAGTTTGATGCCGATGAACGGGACGATGAGGCCGCCGAGTCCGAAGATCAGCAGGTTGGTCCGCAGCAGCGCCGAGGCGCTCGTCGCTGTGAACCGCACCCCGCGCAGGGCGACGGGGATGAGGGCGAGGATGATCAGGGCGTTGAAGATCACGGCCGAGAGGATCGCCGACTCTGGGCTGTGCAGCCCCATGATGTTGAGCGCCCCGAGTCCGGGGAACGCGAGCAGGAACATCGCGGGCACGATCGCGAAGTACTTCGCGACGTCGTTGGCAATCGAGAAGGTCGTCAGCGCCCCGCGAGTGATGAGCAGCTGCTTGCCGATCGCGACGATGTCGATGAGCTTCGTCGGATCCGAATCGAGGTCGACGAGGTTGCCGGCCTCCTTCGCTGCGGTCGTTCCCGTGTTCATCGCGACCCCCACGTCGGCCTGGGCGAGGGCGGGGGCGTCGTTCGTCCCGTCCCCGGTCATCGCGACCATCCGGCCGCCTGCCTGCTCGCGTCGGATGAGGTCGAGTTTGTCCTCGGGAGTCGCCTCGGCGAGGAAATCGTCGACCCCGGCCTCCCGGGCGATGGAGCGGGCGGTGAGTTCGTTGTCGCCGGTGATCATCACGGTCCGGATCCCCATCTGACGCAGGGTCGCAAAGCGCTCGGCCATGCCGGGTTTGACGACGTCGCGCAGGTCGATGACCCCGAGGATCCGCGCGGTGGCCGTCGCGATTGCGGCCGGTGCCGTCGCTGCGGTTGCCGAGCCGCTAGCCCGCGCCGACGTGGTCGCGGCGGTGGCGGCAGGCGCGCCGGCTTCGATGGACTCGGCCACGAGGAGGGCGGTGCCGCCGCCGGTGTTGATGCGTTCGACCTCGGCCGTGGCCTCGGCGGGAACCTCGGCGCCGCGCTCGCTCGCCCAGGCGATGACCTCCTTCGCGGCGCCCTTGACCACGGTTCGCGCACTCACGCCGGCCGTCCCCCTGGATTCGGACGCTCCAGCCGTTCCCTCGCCTCCGGCATCTCCGGCTGCTCCAGCCGTTCCGCCGGCTCCAGTTTCTCCGGCTCCACGTTCCCCGGGCAACACGATTCCCGAGAGCCGTGTGCTCGCGGAGAACGGGATGAACTCGGCTTCGGGATAGGCCTCGAGACCCGCAGCCTCGACGTGGAAGACCGTTTCGGCGAGAGTGACGACGGACCTCCCTTCTGGGGTCTCATCGGCCAAGGACGAGAGTCGGGCCGCCTCGGCGATCTGGGTTTCGCTCGTCGACCCCAAAGGAACGAGATCGCTCGCCTGCCGGTCACCGATCGTGATCGTGCCGGTCTTGTCGAGCAGCAGGGTCGACACGTCGCCGGCGGCTTCGACGGCCCGCCCGGACTTGGCAAGGACGTTCGCCCCGACCAGCCGGTCCATGCCGGCGATGCCGATCGCCGAGAGCAGAGCACCGATCGTCGTCGGCACGAGGCAGACGAGGAGGGCGATGAGCACGGTCAGCGACTGCGGGGCGCCGGAGAACGCAGCGATCGGGGCGAGGCTGCCCACGACGAGGATGAAGATGAGAGTGAGCACGGAGAGGAAGACGCCGAGGGCGATCTCGTTCGGAGTCTTCTGCCGGTTCGCACCCTCGACGAGGCCGATCATGCGGTCGAGGAAGCTCTCGCCCAGGCTCGCGGTGATCGACACGGTGATCTCGTCGGAGAGCACCTTCGTCCCGCCGGTCACGGCGCAGCGGTCGCCGCCGGCCTCCCGGATGACCGGGGCAGACTCCCCGGTGATCGCGGATTCGTCGACGGTCGCGGCTCCGGCGATGATGTCGCCGTCGCCGGGGATGACCTCGCCGGCGACGACGCGCACCCGGTCACCGGCGCGTAGGGCGGAGGCGAGGACGGTCTCCTCGTGGCCGGACTCGTCGATCCTCAGTGCATTCGCGCTCACCCGGGTCGCCCGCAGCGATTCGGCCTGCGCGCGGCCGCGGCCTTCGGCGAGCGCCTCGGCGGTGTTGGCGAAGACCACGGTGAGGATGAGCCAGATGCTGATCGCCCAGGTGAAGCGGGTGGGATCGAGGATCGCGAGGACGAGGGTGATGGCCGCGCCGATCTCGACGAGGAACATCACGGGGTTGTGCCAGGCGGTGCGCGGATCGAGCTTGCGCAGCCCGAGGACGGCCGCCTCGGCGAGGGCGGTCAGCGACAGCGTCGCGGTGGTGCGTGTCTGGGTGGGGGCGGCAGCCTGCGTTGGTGCGGTGGATGACTTCCTCATCTCACATCAGTCCTTCGTTGATCGGTCCCAGCGCGAGCACCGGGAGGTAGGTCAGGGCCCCGATGATGAGGCCGATGCCCACGACGACCCCGACGAACAGCGGTCGGTGGGTGGGCAGGGTGCCGGGAGTCGCCTCGGCGGTGTATTGGCCAGCCAGGGAACCGGCGAGTGCGAGCACCAGCCCGATCGGGACGAGCCTGCCGAGGAACATCACCACAGCCAGGGACACGTTGAAGAACGGGGTGTCCGCGGCGAGCCCGGCGAACGCGGAGCCGTTGTTGTTGGCCGCCGAGGTGAAGGCGTAGAGGAGCTCGGACAGGGCGTGGGGGTTGAGGGTCGCGGAGCCTGCTGCGGTGTTGAGGATCGAATCCATCGTGCCCGGCCACAGGGTGGCAACGGCGGTGCCGGCCAGGGCGAGGGTCGGGGTGATGAGGATGACGCCGCTGGCCAGGGTGATCTCTCGTCGTCCGATTCGTTTGCCGAGGATTTCGGGGGTGCGGCCGACCATGAGCCCGCAGACGAAGACCGCGATGATGGCGACGATGAGCATGCCGTAGAGGCCGGAGCCGACGCCGCCGGGAGCGATCTCGCCGAGCATCATGTTGACCATGAGCACTCCCCCGCCGAGGCCCGAATAGCTCGAGTGGGCCGAGTCCACGGCTCCGGTCGAGGTCATCGTCGTGGCGACGGCGAAGAAGGCCGAGGGAATGATGCCGAAGCGCGTCTCTCGTCCCTCCATCGCGGCGCCCGCGGCCTGGGCGGCGGGGGTGCTCGCCGAGATTTCTGCGGCGATGACGGCGCTCAGCGAGAGTGCGAAGAGGATGCCCATGGCCGCGAGGATCGCCCAACCGTGCTTCCGGCTGCCGACCATGATCCCGAAGGTCCTGGGCAGGGCGGAGGGGATGAGGAGGATGAGGAAGACATTGAGGAGGTTGATCAGGGCGCTCGGGGCCGAGAGCGGGTGGGCGGAGTTCGCGTTGAAGAAGCCGCCGCCGTTGGTGCCGAGGTGTTTGATGACCTCCTGGCTGGCGTCGGGACCGCCAGGAATAGTCTGAGTGGCGCCGGCGGTGCCGGTGACGGTGTGGACGATCTGGTCGGGGGTGAGGTTGTCGACGACGCCGAGGCCGATGTAGACCAAGGCCGCGAGCACGGAGAGCGGCAGCAGGATGCGCAGGATCCCGCGGGTCAGGTCGACCCAGAAGTTGCCGATGAATAGGGAGTTGTGGCGCATGAAGCCGCGGATGAGGGCGACGGCGACCGCGAGTCCCACGGCCGCGGAGACGAAGTTCTGCACGCCGAGTCCGGCCATCTGGGCGAGGAAGCCCATCGTCGTCTCACCGGAGTAGGCCTGCCAGTTCGTGTTCGTGACGAAGGAGACCGCGGTGTTGAGGGCGAGGTCGGCAGACACCGAGCCTTTGCCGTTGGACAGCGGCAGAACGTGCTGGAGGCGCAGCAGCGCGAAGAGCACGCCGATCGAGACCGCGGAGAAGGCAAGGACCGAGAAGAGGTAGACCCGCCAGCGCTGCTCGGAGCCCGGGTCGATGCCGGTGATCCGGTAGAACAGGGCTTCGACCTTGGTGTCGCGATCGGTGATGAACACGTGGGCCATATAGGCACCCAGGGGTGCATGAGCCGCGGCGAGGAGTGCGAGGACGAGGAGGATCTGGGTGATGCCGGTGAACCAGGTCATGGGCGACCTCCCCCGAAGTTGCCGGGGGCTCTGCTGGCGAAGTGGGTGGAACGGGAGGGTGACATGGGTCCATCTCACCGCCTCGGCGGGGATGTCCGATCGGATCTTAACGCGGTCTTGACACCTCCTGACGCCATCTTCACACCCGCTTCGTCGGTGGGTTGGGTGCTGGGGCGCGTTCGGCGCAGGGCGCGCGCCGGGCCACTACGCACCGAGAGTGACACAACCTACCGTTCCTCCTGTAGGACGTGTCACTCTTAAAAGTGGGCTACCCCCACAAACACCTGACGGCGTCCCAGCTCCCTGGCGCCAGGGAGCTGGGACGCCGTCAGGTAGCAGTGGGAGGTCACTCCACGAGCTTGCCGACCTGGCTGATCTCGTCGGCGCGCATAAGCGACTCGACATCGGGATCGACCGGCGGAATGTCCTCGCGCACGACTCCCGTCGACGGCGACCAGACGAGGTTGACCTGCAGATGCGGGTCCTGCTCGGGGTAGTCGGACCGATTGTGGCAGCCGCGAGTCTCCCGGCGCTCGAGCGCACATTCGAGGGTCGCGCGGGCCGCGAGCACCGAGGACTTGAGGTCGAAGGCGTGCGAGAGATCGGCGAACCCGGCGATGTCCGGGTGGATGCCGACCGAACCCAGCCTCGCTTCGATGCCCGCGAGCTTCTCCAGTCCGGCGAGCAGCCCGGCCTCGTCCCGGACCACACCCGCGTGCTCAGTCATGAGGTTGCGGACCTCGCGCTGGAGTGCCCGGACGTTCTCCGTGCCGTCCGAGGCGAGCAGTTCGTCGACCTCGCCGCGGGCCTCGGCGAGTGCCTCGGCCGAGCGCACCTGTGCCTCGAGCCCATCGGAGTAGGCCAGGGCGTTCTGCCCGACGATGCGGCCGAAGACGAGGAGTTCGATGAGCGAATTGCCGCCGAGGCGGTTGGCCCCGTGCAGCCCGGACGAGGCCTCGCCGATGGCCCACAGTCCGTCGACGTCGGTGCTGTGGTCGACGGGGTCGACCCACACTCCGCCCATCGAGTAGTGCGCGGTTGGGGCGATCTCGATCGGTGACTGCGTGATGTCGAGCATCTGCGTCTCCATCATCGTCTGGAACACCCGCGGCAGGCGGTTCATGATGGTCTCGCGCGGCAGGTGGGAGACGTCGAGCCAGACGCCGCCGTCCTCGGTGCCGCGGCCCTCGGCGATCTCGGTGTAGGCGGCCAGCGCCACGCGGTCGCGGGTGGACAGCTCCATGCGTTCGGGGTCGTAGCGTTCCATGAACCGCTCGCCGAGGCCATTGCGCAGGATTCCGCCCTCGCCGCGGGCCGCCTCGGAGACCAGTGTTCCGGCCGCATTCTCGGGTTCGATGATGCCCGAGGGGTGGAACTGGACGAGTTCGGCGTCGCGCAGGCGCGCCCCGGCCTCGACGGCCAGACGGAACGAGTCACCGGTGTTCTCGTCCCGACGCGAGGAGGTCCGGCGCCAGATCCGGTTGTGTCCGCCGGCGGCGAGAACGACCGCGTCGGCGTGGATCCGGTAGCCGGTGCCGTCGATGACGTCGAAGCCGTAGGCGCCGAAGACGCGGCCGTCGGCGACGAGGATCTTCGTGATGTAGACGCGGTCGAGGATGGGGACGTTCAGGGCTTCGGCACGATGAATGAGGGCGCGCTGGATTTCCAGGCCCGTGTAGTCTCCGGCGAAAGCGGTGCGACGCCAGGTGTGGGCGCCGAAGAAGCGCTGTGAGATCCGACCGTCGTCCTCCTTCGCGAAGTCCATTCCATATCGCTCCAGGTCGGCGATGCCTTGGGCGGCACCCTGGGTGACGATCTCGACGGTGCGGGGGTTGGCGAGGCCATAGGATTCCTTGATCGTGTCGGCGGCGTGCTGCTGCCAGGTGTCCTCCGGGTCGACCGTGGCCAGGGCGGCGTTGATGCCGCCGGCGGCCAGGGAGGTGTGGGCGTCTTCCTTCGGGCGCTTGCCCACGGCGAGGACATCGACCCCGGCCTCGGCGACCTCGATCGCGGCGCGGAGTCCCGATCCGCCGGTTCCGATGACCAGCACCGAGGTGGAGATTGCGTGTTCTTTGCGGCGGGCATTGCCCTGTGTGGTGTTCATGTTTTCCACGTTAGGTCTGCCTATTACATACGTCCAATGCATTGTTTGACTGGAGTTGATAGCGATATGCTATTGCCATGAATCTGGACCAACTCGCGAGTTTCGTCGAGGTCGCCGCCACCGGCCATTTCACGAGGGCAGCTACCAACCTCCACCTCGCTCAGCCCTCGCTGTCGAGGCAGATCTCCACCCTGGAGAAGGAGCTCGGCGCCGAGCTCTTCCACCGTGCCCACGGGCACATCTCCCTGACCGCGGCGGGAGAGACGCTGCTGCCGACGGCGCGTCGGATGCTCGCCGACGCCGAGGCGGTCCGGCGTGACATGGATGAGCTCGCTGGTCTGCGGAAGGGGCGCATCCGCCTCGGCGCGACCCCGACGCTGTGTGTCAGCCTCGTCGCCGAGGCGATCAGTCGGTTCCACGCCGAACACCCGGGCATCGAGCTCGAACTCATGGAGAAGGGCTCCCGCGAGGTCATCGAGGCCCTCGGCGCCGGCGAGCTCGACCTCGCGCTCATCACCCGGACTTTAGGTCCGGCGGCGCAGATGCCCCGACTGCGCCTGCAGGGGGTGCTCGGGGAGGACCTTGTGGTCATCGCCGCCGCCGGGGGCGAGCTGCTGACCAGTGACACGGTCACCCTCGCCGAGGTGGCCGATCTTCCCCAGGTGCTGTTCCATCACGGATACGACCTCCGTGAGGCCACCTCGGCGGCCTTCGATTCTGCCGGGTTGGCCCCGAACATCCTCGTCGAGGGGGCGGAGATGGATGCGGTGCTCCGTTTCGTCGAGCGCGGGCTCGGCGTCGCCGTGGTCCCGGCCATGGTCCTCGTCGACCGGCCCCAGCTGGCTTCGGCGGAGTTGGTCGAGCCGCGTCTGACCCGCACCGTCAGCCTCGCCACCCGTGCCGATGTGCGCCCGACGATGGCCGCGGCGGCGATGCGCTCGACGATCCTCGACACGGCGCGGGCGCTCACCGCCGAGGACACCGGCCTCGCCGCGCACGTGCGGTTGGTGGGGTGACTTCTGCCCCTGTTGTTCGCAGGCGGCGCCCGACTACAGTGGTGATCGTCAGCCGTAGCCCGTCGAAAGGCCCGCCATGTCCACGACCGCTCCCCTGAACAACAGACTGCTCATCGCCGAGGAGGTCATGCTGCTCATGCTCCCCGACAGCGGCAAGGTCGCCTTCGAACTCGAAAACGCACGCTACCCGCTCGTCGGTGCACTCCTCATCGAACTCGCGACCGGCGGATACCTCGATGTCCGGCAGGAGAAGAAGACCTCGTGGGTGAAAGCGACCGGAAGTCGTGGGGGTACTGCACCCGACGACGGCCTGCTCGCCGAGGCTCTCGCCGCTCTCGGTGATGACGAGCAGAAGGTGTCGAAGTTCGTCGAGAACGAGTTCCCGAAGATCGCCGAGACCGTCCTCGAACGGCTGGTCGAGCGCGGGATCATCGAGAAGGAGGAGACGAAGTCGCTCTGGGTCTTCACGACCACGCAATGGCCGGAGAAGGATCCCCGCCCCGAGTCGGCTCTGCGTTCGACCATCACCGAGGTTCTCGAGGGGCAGAAGGATCCCGACGAGCACACCGGTGCGATCATCGCACTGCTGTCCGCGGCCGGCGTACTCGACAATCTCAAACCGCCGCTGCCGTGGAGCAAGGAGATCAAGAAGCGAGCGACCGAGATCCAGAACTCGAATTGGGGGTCGGTCGCCGTCTCTGCGGCCGTGGAGTCGGTGACCTACGCGGTCACGGCGGCCGTCACCGCGGTCTTCATCGCCACCACCGCCACCGGGGTCATCAACAGCTGAGGGTGGGTCGTCTAGGCGTCAGGCACCCGGAGAGTTGGAAGCCAGATCTTCTCAAACGTTTACATTGCAAGTAGACTGTAAACGGAGGTCCTGATCATGACATCTGCACACGGTTACGAGCAGCCTCGCCAAGCGACACGGCGGCGCAAAGCGGTCGGGGCTGGAGAGATGGCGCAGCAGTTGGCTTCCATGGTGAGCGGCCTGGATACGCCAAGGCAGAAGGAGATCGCGGCGCAGAAGCTCGGTCCTTTTCTGGTCGAGCTGGAGGAAGAGCTCCAGGACGACGCAGCCAAGGAGGCCCATGATCGACTGTACGGGCCGTTCTATACGACCGAACGAACGATGCGTCTGCTGGGCCTGGAGAACCGTCAGGCATTGACCGGCCGCGTGGGTCGAAACACCATCCTGCGTGTGAAGACCGCAGATGGCCGGAACGCCTACCCGGAACTGCAGTTCGAGTCCGGAGACGTCCTCCCGGCGCTGAAGCCCATCCTCCAGCTGATGCTCCCTCATGTCGCCACCGAATGGACCGTATTGGACTGGCTTGTTCACCCCCACCCCGAGTTGCAGAGTCAGCGTCCGATCGACAGTCTCCGCTCAGGTGATGCGGAATCAGTTCTCGCTGCGGCCAGGGCAGACGCTTCGGCATGGGCGGCGTGAGTGAACAAGAGAAGTCGCTCCTACACCAAATGGAATCTCTCTGATGGATCGGCGCTGGCGATCGAGCCCAAGACTCTGCGAAAAGGAGACACGGTATTCCGCTGTCACAGCCGCTTCCTGCAGGATGGAACGCCACAAGGATCTTGGTACTTCTCCAGCAGTTCTGGGCGCTTTGATCTTTCAGCTCCAGAGGGCACTCTCAATACGGCAGAAGATCGATTCGGCGCCGTTCTCGAATCATTCAGCAGTCTGCTTGTCGGCAGAAGCTGGGTGAGGCGAGAAGAGGTGGCCAGCAGGACGCTAGTTGCCCTGGAAATTCCGACCGCTGCAGAACTGACCGATCTGCGGTCGGGAAGCGCTTTGATGGCAGGTGTCGTACCGGGGGAACTTACCGGCGGATACGGCAGTTACATACGGACGCAGTCCCTTGCCGCAGTCGTTCACAGTTCCCAACGAGCTGGACTTGCGGCACCGTTGCGCTTCGGATCCGCGTTTCGGCAAGACGGCTACTACATCTTTGGCGAATCTGGAGCACAGAATTTCCCCGCTGGACAGGAGCTGGCAATCAGCACCGCTCTAGGCGAGATGGGATATGTCATCGTCAACTCCCCGACCAGCACGGAAATCACGCTGATGAGCTGACAACAGTTAGCTTCCCAAGCGGCAGCTGTCGCAACTCACGAAAGGACACCGCAGATCGTGACTCATCCAGGCAGACAGAACAGTCAGACACGAATCGACCTGTTCCGCACCGGGGCCGCGGCCATGTTGGCGAGCCTGCTGGCTGCGTGTTCCTCGGGGTCCGGGGGCGACGATCAGGGCACGGGCGAGCAGGACTCGGGCACCACCTCGGCGGCGGATTCCGGAACCGGGACGGGCACGGACTCAACCGGAGGCACGGCCTCCGGGGCTGAAGTCGCCTCGGGCGAAGCTATCGCCTCGGGGCTCGAGGCACCATGGTCGATCGCCTATGTCGGAGACACACCGCTGATCAGCGAACGCGACTCCGGGCGCATCCTCGAACTGAGCGCGAATGGCGAGGCCCGCGAGATCACTCGCCTCGACGACGTCTCGGCACAGGGCGAATCGGGCCTCCACGGCCTGGCCGTCCACGACGACGAACTCTTCGCCTACTACGCCGCCGACGGAGAGAACCGCATCGAAAGGTTCGCAATATCCGGCGATCCCGGAAGCCTCTCGCTGGGAGAACCCGAGACCGTTCTCGACGGACTCCCTACGGCGAACTTCCACAACGGCGGACGGGTGGCCTTCGGGCCCGACGACATGCTCTACGCCACCCTCGGCGACACCGGCGACCGAGACAGCGCCCAGGACAGCGAAGCCCTGTCGGGCAAGATTCTGCGCATGACCACAGATGGGGATGCCCCCGAGGACAATCCCTTCGACGACTCACTCGTCTACAGCTACGGTCACCGGAACCCGCAGGGCATCGCCTGGGACTCCGAAGGCACCATGTACGCCTCGGAATTCGGGCAGGACACCTGGGACGAACTCAACGTCATCGAAGCCGGCGGCAACTACGGCTGGCCCGAGGTGGAAGGCATCGCCGGGGAGAACGGCGGGGATTCCGGCAACAGCGGCTCGGGCGACTTCATCGACCCGGTCCAGCAGTGGTCGCCCGATGAGGCGAGCCCCAGCGGCATGGCCATCACCGAGGACAGCATCTTCATCGCCAACCTCCGCGGCGAACGCCTGCGCGAGATTCCGCTCGACGATCTCGCAGACTCGACCGAGCACTGGGCCGGCGAACACGGACGCCTGCGCGACATCGCCGTTGCTCCCGACAGGTCGCTGCAAGTGCTGACGAACAACACCGACGGCCGTGGCGACCCCGGGGACGGCGATGACCGACTGCTCAGCTTCGACCCGGAGTCCTGAGCGTTCGGGCACACCATCGGATCGTCAGCGACCATGATCCGCCGGGATCGGCCGCCGTCGTCCGCCCGCCGGAACCGGCGACCGAACCCGGCCACGTCGCTCGCCCGCCCAACCGACCCCACAAAATGACCGAGGCCTCGGAAGCGATTGCTTCCGAGGCCTCGGCATCGGTGGAGATCCTCTGTGGGATCAGGGGTCGTCCGTCAGATCAGCCGTTTTTCGGGTCTCCCCCGGGGCCCGAACCGGAGTCGTCGCCCTTGGTGCCGGGCAGGCCCTGGGCCTTGCGGCGCATGAGGAGGACGACGATGACGATGATCGCCAGACCGCCCACGGCGAGCAGCACGATCATCGGGGTCGACATGCCCGAGTCGGAATCGGCGGACTCGCCGATCTCACCGCGCTCCTCGGTGTCCTTGCCCGGCTCGTCGACGACCCCGCCGCCGAGTCCGGCCTGCGTGGTCTCCTCGACGGAACCGCCGGCACCCTCGGAGTCCTTGATGTTGAAGTCATAGTCGCCGGAGATCGGATGGCCGTCCTGGGACACGACGCGCCAGGTCACCTTGTAGTCACCGGGCTTGAGATTGTCGGGCAGAGCCACGGACAGCTTCTTGCCGTCGACGGTGAGCTCACCGGCAGAGACGTCGGTGCCGTCGACGACGACCTGCACCTCGGAGCCGACCTCCTGAATGTTTCCGGAGAAGGTCATCTCGAGCCATTCGGGCTGCTGGTCGAGCTCGGCACCGTCCTCGGGATTCGAGGACACCAGCTGGTCGTGGGCACTGGCAGGAGCAAAGGCGAAGACACTCAAGGCAGCCACCAGCAGGGCCGCGAAGCCCAGCCGCAGAGCCGTCCACCGTGATCGAGTCATGTCATATTCTCCTTCAACGAAAATCTTCATCTTCTGCCATCCTGCCTTCAGTATCACCGAGACTGCGTCGCCAACGAGAGCAGATGATCTGTGATTCCTGGCACGGACACCTCTATTGTCTCAAGAGTTTCTTCGAAATCCTGCAATTCCCCGCCCCACGGGTCCGGCACGTCGGTCGCGGGGGCACCTGCGGCACCCGCCTCGGCACCTCCACTCGCCTCGGCGCGGGCTCCACTCACCCGCGGATCGAACTCACGCAGCATCCGCAGCTCCGGAACCGCCTCGGCGGGCAGGTCCCGAATGATCTCCTGCAGGGCACGGTAGTGGCGGGCCGTCATCGCAATCGCGACGTCACGCTCGGCCAGCCATTCGGGCGTGATCTGCCGCGCCGCATGATCATCCGTGCGGTACCCGGCAGCCTCGAGCACACGCGCCTGACGTGGGTCGATGGGGTTGCCGGCCTCCTCGTCGCTGATGCCGGCGGAGTCGACGACCGCCGTGGCACCGTTGATCTCGAGATGATGCTCGAGCACGCGTTCGGCCGTGACCGAGCGGCAGATGTTGCCCGTGCACACGAACACCACAGATGCCATACTCATATGTTCCTCCTCATCGCCTGCGAAGGTCCTCCGGTGCGCGGACCGGCCCGGTTCTTTCGGCACATTCGCCCTCACGATCACGATACTGTTGCACCATGACTTCTGAAACTCCGAACGCCTCGGCGCGCCCCGAAACGTCGGCCGCACGCCCGCAGGACGACCTGTACCGGCACATCAACGGCGAGTGGATCGACTCCTTCACCATCCCCGGCGACCGCGCCGGTGACGGGGCCATGCGGGAGCTCTTCGACACCGCGGAGACCAAGGTCCGCGACATCATCACCTCCGTCTCCGACTCCGTGCAGGAACCCGGCAGCGAAGGCCAGAAAGTCGCCGACCTCTTCACCTCCTTCATGGACGTCGACCGGATCAACGAACTCGGCGTGCACCCCCTGGACTCCTCGTTCGCGGCGATCGACGCCGCCGAGGACAAGTCCGAACTCGCCGCACTGCTCGCCCGCTTCGAGATCGAAGGCATCGGCGGGGTGCTCGGTGGCTATGTCACCGCCGATGCGAAAGACTCCGACGTCTACGCCCTCTACCTCGACCAGGCCGGCATCTCCCTGCCCGACGAGGACTACTACTTCAACGACGACCACGCCGAGGTGCGCGCGAAGTTCCTCGCGCACGTGCAGAAGATGTCCGCCCTGGCAGGCCTCGGTGAGAAGAGCGGAATCTCCGACGACGAGGTGGCCGCCAAGGTGATGGCGTTCGAAACCGCCCTGGCCCGCCACCATTGGGACCGGGTCGCCTGCCGGGACGCGGAGAAGACCTACAACAAGGTCTCGATCTCCGAACTGAGCGACCTCGGCCCCGAATTCGACTTCGACTCATGGCTCGGGGTGCTCACCGCCGAGGCTGCGGACCTGCGCTACCTCGTCATCGGACAGCCCTCGTTCGTCACCGGCATGGCCAAGGTGTGGGCCGAGACCGACCTCGAGACGATCAAGACCTGGCTGCGCTTCGTCGTCGTCTCCGACACTGCCTCACTGCTGGCCGACGAGTTCGTCGAAGAGAACTTCGACTTCAACTCCCGCACCCTCTCCGGCACCCCTGAGCTGCGAGAACGCTGGAAGCGCGGCGTCGGGCTCGTGCAGGGCCTCCTCGGTGAGGCTGTGGGCAAACTCTACGTCGCAGCCGAGTTCCCACCGGCGGCCAAGGACGCCATCGACCACCTCGTGGCCAGGCTCATCGAGGCCTACGAGAAGTCGATCACCGAACTCGACTGGATGAGCGCGGAGACCAAGGAACGCGCCCTGGTCAAGCTCTCGAAATTCACCCCGAAGGTCGGCTACCCCGAGGTGTGGCGCGAGTACCCGGCGGCCATCGATGGGGGCGACCTCGTCGGCAATGTGCGCCGCTGCGCACGTGCCGAACACGAGCGGCAGGTGCGCCGGATCGGCGGACCGATCGACCGCACCGAATGGCTGATGACCCCGCAGACCGTCAACGCCTACTACCACCCGGTGATGAACGAGATCGTCTTCCCCGCCGCGATCCTCCAGCCCCCGTTCTTCGACGCTTCCGGCGATGTGGCGGCGAACTTCGGAGCGATCGGGGCGGTCATCGGCCACGAGATCGGGCACGGCTTCGACGATCAGGGCTCACGCTATGACGGCGACGGCAACCTCGTCGACTGGTGGACCGAGTCGGACCGGGAACTTTTCGAGCAGCGCACGAATGCCCTCATCGCCCAGTACGAGGCGCTGGTGCCCGCCGGGCTCGAGGCTTCGCAGCACGTCAACGGGGCGCTGACCGTCGGTGAGAACATCGGCGACCTGGGTGGACTCTCCATCGGCTGGAAGGCCCTCGAACTCGAACTGGGCGTGACGCCGAGTCGGGAACAGGCACGAACCTTCTTCGAAGCCTGGGCGAAGGCATGGCGGTCGAAGATGCGCACCGAGGAGCGCGTGCGCCGGCTCTCGATCGACCCGCATGCCCCCGAGGAATTCCGCTGCAACCAGGTCGTGAAGAACATGACGGCCTTCCACGACACCTACGGAGTCACCGAGGCCGACGACATGTACCTCGCCCCCGAGCAGCGCGTGACCATCTGGTAGGACTGCCCAGGTCTCTCACCCTCCCACTGCTACCTGACGGGGGCCCAGCTACCTCGCGCAAGGTGGCTGGGCTCCCGTCAGGTAGCAGTGGGGAGTGGTGTCAGCGATGCTGGCGGATGAGGGCGACCATGCGGAAGTCGAATTCCTGCCAGCTGGTGATCGGGGCGTTGTCCCGCATCGCCGCCTCGAGGTCCTCGATCTCCGTGCGCTCGGATTCGAGCGGGATGTCGAAGGGCATCTCGACGTAGATGAGGCCGCTGGCATCGGTGTGCACAATGTCGAATCCGGCCCTGCGCGGGTCGAGTTCGTTGTTCATCACGATGAGCAATCGGTCGGACGACGGCTCGTATTCGGATTCGATGCCGTCCCTGTAGCCCTCCTGCTCCCGCAGCTCCCGCTGGGCGCGGATGACGAACTCCGCGTAGGCGCCGATGCCGATGACCGGAATGCGCGATGTCAGCGCCTCGGTGGCCACCTTGACCAGTCGTGACCTGGCCTTGCGTCCGAGCGGGCTGAGGTCGCCGCCGGACATCGCGACCCCGTCGAAGCCGACGAGCGAGACCTCGCCGTCGTCGAGATTCGGGTTGAGCACGGTGATGTCGAGGCCGAAGCGGGAGTACCAGGGCCGGGTCACCTCGGCGCTCTCCTCGTCCCACCAGACGTAGAACAGGAACGGCACGTTGATCCCGGCATCCGAGTAGAAGAACGGGGGCCGCCGCTCACCGGCCGTGACGTCGAAGGGCACGACGTTGCCTGCGATCGGGGCGGGGCAGGTGGCGAAGGCTGTGAACGCGAACGGGTAGTTCACCGCGCGGTTGAAGTCGATGACCAGCGATCCGTCCTGATTCGGCACGCCCAGGTCGATCGTCCTCCACGCCGAGGTGGTCCGACCGTTCGTCGAATCGTGGAAGTCGAGTTGGAGTCCGGTGGCGGGACATCCCGTGGCCAGGAGTCGGACCTCGCCGTCCTCGGTCTCGAAGCTGACGACGCCGGCGGCGGTGGCCTGCAGGGTAAGGTCCTCTTGGGCGGATTCGATGGTGTGTGTCTCGAAAGGGTCGAAGCGGGTGAACTTGCCGAGGAAGACGAACGACGGGTCGGGGTCAAAGACCGGGACTTCGAAGAACTTGCCCAGCAGCGGGGACTTCGAGTCACGGACCCGGATGCCCAGGCGACCGCCGCGGTCGATGAGTTCGTAGAGCACGCTGCCGATGGTGAACCAGTTGAGCGAACCACCAGCCGGCAGTCTGGCGCTGAAGCCGTTGTCCGTCACTCGCACCTGCACCTCGGGGGCATCGACGTCGCTCTCTTCAGAGGCATCGGCCCGGCCCATCAGGTCGAATGTGGCGGCGGCGGGTCCGGCCTTGATTCCGGACTCGAGGGTCACGGTCACCCAGCCGTCCTCGACGGCGAAGGTCCCCGGCGCCTCGGGCCAGGTCAATGATTCGTCGAGCCAGTGCAGGCCGACCACGCTCAGCCATCCGAAGGGGGTCGCCAGTGCAGAGTTCCGAGAATCCCGCCACGTGTTCCATTCGGTCACGAACTGGTTCACTTCGAACACTCCTTGCACTTGATGTACCTGTCGCGGGTGGTGCGGTGCCGACGACCCGGGTGTTGGTCAACCGAGCCGTTCGGCGAGGTATTCCCCGACGGTGTTCGCCGCCAGGAGAGAACAAACCCCTTGTGGTCAAAGCTACCGCAAAGGATAGGCTGTGGAAATGAGTGAATCGCACGTGAGACTCCAGACGAATGCACAGGTCGCAGACGATCTGAGCGATTTCATCAGCTCCTCCCCGAGCTCCTATCATGCCGTCGCCACGGCGGCCGCCCGACTCGAGGCCGCAGGCTTCGTCCGGCTCGAGGAATCCGAGAAATGGTCGCTTGCGGCGGGTCAGCGCAGCTACGTCGTCCGCGACGGCGCGATCATCGCCTGGATCACCCCGACGTCGAACCCCACGGGCGGGACAGCCGCCTCGGCGCCGGGCTCCGTGACGACCGCGAACCCCACGGACGGCACCGTCCCTGCCTTCCGCGTCTTCGGCTCCCACACCGACTCCCCCGCGTTCAAGCTCAAGCCCGGCGAGGAATTCACCGCCGAGGGCACCCGGCAGGTCGGCGTCGAGGTCTACGGCGGCCCTCTGCTCAACTCCTGGCTCGACCGTGAACTCGCCTTCGCCGGCAGGCTCAGCCTCGCCGATGGCAGTGTGGTCCTCACCCGGACCGGGCCGATCGCCCGCATCCCGCAGCTAGCCATCCACCTCGACCGGCAGGTCAACGAGGGCCTGACCTTGGATAAGCAACGTCACACCACCCCGGTCATCGGCCTGGCCGACCTCGCCGAGGCCGATGTCATCGAGCTGCTCGCCGCCTCCGCCGAGGTGGATCCCGAGCTCGTCGTCGGCCACGACGTCTACACGATCCCCGTCCAGGCGCCGGGACTCTTCGGAACCGCCGAGGAGTTCTTCGCCTCGCCGAGGCTGGACAACCTGCTCTCCGTCCACGCCGGCATCACCGCCCTGACCTCAGTCGATGCCGAGTCTCTCGACAGCATTGCGCTCTTCGCCGGCTTCGATCACGAGGAGATCGGTTCGAGCTCACGCTCCGGTGCGTGCGGACCGTTCCTCGCCGATGCCACCGAACGCATCATCGCAGCCCTCTACCCCGAATCGATCCGCAGCGACTATCTCGCCGCCCTGGCCGGCTCGGTCTGCGTGTCCTCGGACGCCGGGCATGCCGCCCACCCGAACTATCCGGAACGCCACGATCCGCATGTCCGCCCCCGCCTCGGCGCGGGCCCTCTGCTCAAGCTCAATGCTCAGCAGCGCTACGCCACGGACGCCGTGGGCACGGCCGCCTGGTCACGGGCGTGCACGGCCGTCGGGGTCAAGTACCAGGATTTCGTGTCGAACAATGCGATGCCGTGCGGTTCGACGATCGGCCCACTGACCGCGACCCGGCTGGGCATGACCACCGTCGATGTCGGACCGGCCCTGTATTCGATGCACTCGGCCCGTGAGATGGTCGCGATCAGCGACGTCGTCGCCTTGGGCGCCGCGGCGAAGGCGTTCCTGCAGGGAGCCTGAGCGCGAATTCGCGGGCATTCCCGCTTTGGGAATGAGCCGGCCCGGGGTCCCCAACGGGGTACCGACCTTGGTTCGGTACCGATGGGGCGGAACCGGAAACTACTTCGACGACCGGTCCGGGCGCCCGATCAACAGTTACGTCGAGAACAACGTCGCGTGCGACGACTTTTTCGCCGTAAGTGTTGACTGAGCCGCGCCTCAGTCGTGGGAGACGACTTTTTCGACGTAACCGTTGACCGAGGCGGGCTCCCCGCTCCTCAGGCGCCTGCTCAGCCTCCCCAGCGCCCTTACTTGTTCAGCCCGGCGAGCACCTTCTGCGATCCGGGGTGGAGGGTGATCGGCTCCGGCGTTCGACACGCGGCCGAGCTTCCCACCAGCCGTCAGGACGCGCACCTCCAGCTCCGCTCTGCTGGATTCCGCCTCGGCGACCGCGTCTTGCCGGAGCGGAGCCCGGCCTCGGCGGCGCAGTAGGGTGAAGGCATGAGTGACCTCCTGCGCGCCTTCGATGCGCACCTGCACATCGTCGACCCCAACCACCCGCTCATCGAGAACAACGGCTTCATGCCGGACCCATTCACCGTCGTCGACTATCGCTCCCGTATCTCGAGCATCGAGGACCACGGCTTCGACATTGCCGGTGGCGCGGTCGTCTCCGGATCGTTCCAGGGATTCGACCAGGGGTACATCGTCGAGGCGCTTCAGGCGCTGGGCCCCAACTACGTCGGAGTCACCCAGCTGCCGCCCGGCACCAGCGATGGTGTGATCAGGTCGCTCGATGACGCCGGCATCAAGGCGCTGCGATTCAACGTCGCCCGCGGCGGTTCGGCGACACTTGACGAGCTCGAGGACTTCGCCCAGCGCGTCTATGAGCTCGTGGGATGGCACTCGGAGCTCTATATCGACGCCCGCACCATCGACGAGGATCTCGCCGCTCGCATCGCCGGACTCCCGGCCGTGAGCATCGATCATCTGGGCATGCACAGCGAGGGTCTGCCGACGCTGCTCCGGCTTGTCGAGCGCGGAGTGAAGGTCAAGGCCACCGGCTTCGGGCGCGTCGACCTCGACCCCGCCGAGGTGGTCCGTCGTATTGTCGACACCGACCCGAGCGCCCTGATGGTTGGCACAGATCTGCCGTCGACGCGGGCAGCCCGGCCATTCGCCGATGCCGACTTCGACCTCATCCGCGAGACCCTCACTCCGGAGGAGGCGAGCGCCGTGTTCTGGGACAACGCCGTGGCATTCTATCTCCGAAGCTGACCGGTCGACCTCGGTTGTTCGGTCTGCCTCGGCCGATCGGTCGACTTCGGCCGCCCAGTCCACCTCGGCTGATCGGCCCGCCTCGGTTGATCGGCTCGTGTTGCACTCGATCCCGTAGCATTTCTGGGATGAACTCCCCACGCACGAATCTTGCCGCCACCCTGCGCGATCTCGACGGCCGCAGCTACGGGAACTTTAAACAGATCCGCGGTCGCTACCAGTTCGGTCCGGTCCAGCTGTTCATCGACCGGGTGCAGGTCGACCCTTTCGCCTCGCCCTCGAAGGTGCGGGTCAGAGTCGACAGGGCAGATGCGGGCTTTCCCGCCGATCTCACCACAGACAGGCAGGACCGGGTCGCGGCCGCCGACTACCTGCTTCGAGCCGGCAATGCCGTACTGTCGAAGCTCGACCAGCGCGCGATCATCCTCGGCCACCCGGGACAGGAAGTGCTCGAGCGCAGCAACATCCTCATCGACGACAGCGGCTTCGAAGCCAGACTCCTCGTCAACCTCCCGGCCCGGGGACGCCGCATCCTCGGCCATCAGGCCGCCGACGTCCTCACCCGGGATCTTCCCGGACTCGCCCGCCGAATCTTCCTCTTCGAGGAGTGGGCCGATGCCGACCCCTCGGCACAGGGCCTGCACGACCATGTTCAGCTCCACCGCGATCAGCTGGAGCTGCGGAACCACCTCGGCGAGGCCGATCTGGTCGGCTTCGTCGGCAACGGTGCGATCCTGCCCCGCCGATCCGGGGATTCGGACCGCCCGATGCCGGCGGCCGAGGCCGTCGCATTCGCCAGCCCGCCCGAGCTCGCACACACGGTGACCCTGAGCAGCGGCCGTCGGCTCACGGGCATGGCGATCCCGCGCGGGGTCACGGTGATCGTGGGCGGCGGGTATCACGGCAAGTCGACGATTCTGCGCGCCCTCGAACGCGGCGTGTACCCGCACATCGCCGGCGACGGGCGCGAATGGGTCATCACCGATCCAAGCGCCACCTCCATTCGGGCCGAGGACGGTCGTGCCGTCACCGGAGACGACATCTCACCGTTCATCAACAATCTGCCATCCGGCACTGACACGAGATCCTTCACCACCACGAATGCCAGCGGTTCGACGTCCCAGGCGGCCAACCTCGTCGAGGCCGTCGAAGCCGGTGCGCGGAGCCTGCTCATCGATGAGGACACCTCGGCGACGAATTTCATGATCCGCGATCAGCGGATGCGGGCCCTCATTCCCGCGGATCGGGAACCGATCACCCCGTTCGTCGACCGCATCCGCCCCCTGCTCACCGGCCGGGGCGTGTCCACGGTGCTCGTTGCCGGCGGTTCGAGCGCATTCTTCGAAGTCGCCGATCACGTCATCGCCCTCGACGCCTACGTGCCCCGGGATGTCACCGCGCAGGCCCGCGATTTGGTGGGAGTTCCTGAGGTGACGTCGGCCGGTGACTCCGCCGCGACACAGCCCGCCGACCCCACCGGCCCCGCCGGGCCCGCCGGGCCCGCGCTCACACCCGGGCCCCGCACCCCGACCGCGAAGGCGCTGCGGCCGGCATCGAAGACGAAGTCCGCGCGGGCCAAAGGCATCGACCGGATCCAGTTCGGCAAGAGCTTCATCGACCTCGTCGCGGTCTCGCAGCTCGTCGATGCCCAACAGACCTCCGGAGTCGCCGAGGCCCTGGAGTACCTGGCCGAGATCTTCGACGGCCGCACCTCGGTGGCTGAGGCTGTCGACGAGATTGAGGGCATGCTCGACACTCAGGGAATCGATGGGCTCACGGGGCATCGGGATCACCCCGGCCACCTCACGCGGCCCCGACCCCAGGAGATTGCGGCCGCGCTCAACCGGTATCGGGAGCTGCGCCTCGTCGAGTGAATCGCAGCGGCCATGCGGTCCCGGCAGGTCAGCTCCGACGCGGGCGCAGGTCCGCGGCCGGGTGAATCTCAGTGCTCTTCGGTCTCCTTCGAATCGGTGAGCGTGCGGATGCCGAAGATCGACATCACGAGCACGATGCCGGCGAGGATGGTGAACGAGATCTGCTGGGAGTGGACGAACCCGGCGACCATGGCCGAATCCCAGGCCCCCTGCGGAAGCGTGCTGCCGAGCACCGTCGCCATGATCGTGCCGACGATCGCCACGCCCACGGCGTTGCCGAGCTCCTGAGCGGTGTCGTTGAGCGCCGAGCCGATCGAAGTATGCGATTCGGGCAGCGCACCGAGGAGGGCGACGGCTCCCGTGGTCATGATCGTGCGCATGCCCATCGTCATCACGAGCATGCCGATGGCACACCAGATGAATCCGTGGGAGAGGGCGAAGATCCAGATCACGAGGCTGATGAGCACGAGCGCCACGCCCCCGATCGAGGTCTTGCGGTGTCCGAAGTGGGCGACGGCCCGGTCGACGAAGGGCCCGGCGACGAGCATTCCGGCGACGAACGGAAGGTTCGCCAGGCCGGCCTGCAGGGCCGACCAGCCCCATGCGAACTGGTAGAGCTGGGTGGAGACGAACATGACGCCGACCATGGCGATCATCGTCGCCGTCTGCAGGATCGCCGATCCGCTGACGGTGGGCAGGGCGAGCAGCTTGAGGTCGAGCATCGGGTCCGTCGCAGTCTTCTCCCGCCAGATGAACCCGACGAGTGAGAGGATGCCGGCGGCGAAGACGGCGATGGTCAGAGGGGCGGTCCATCCGTTCTCGACTCCGGCGGTGAAGCCGTAGAGGAGAAACCCGAGCGAGGCGACCGAGAGCGCGGCGCCGACGACGTCGGTGCCGCCGCTTCTGCGGTCGGCGGGATCGTCCTTGGCGACTCCGAAGCGCACACCGATCCAGGCGATGGCGGCCACGGGTGCGTTGATGACGAGCAGCGCCTGCCAGGGCCAGCTGGCGATGGCGAGTCCGGCCAGGGTCGGGCCGACGGCGAAGCCGATCATGGACACGACCATGATGATGCCGATCGCCTTCGTCCGCAGGTCATCGCGGTCGAAGAGGCGGAAGATCAGGGACATCGTCAGCGGTGCGATGAACGCAGCGAAGGCCCCGGAGAGCGCCCGCACCGCGATGAGCTGCACGGGAGTGGTGACGAGGAGGACGGCCAGGCCGGCCAGTCCGAAGAGGGCGAGGCCGACGAGGAGGGTCCGCCTGCGGCCGAGTTTGTCGCCCATCGTGCCGCCGACCATGAGCAGTCCGCCGAAGGTCAGGGAGTAGGCGCCGACGATCCATTGGAGGTCCGTCGGCGAGGCGCCGAGGTCTCTGCCGATCGTGGGCAGGGCGATGTTGAGGATGGAGTTATCGACCATCTCGACGAGCATGGTCAGGCACAGGGCGAGGAGTGCGGGCCAGGCCGCGCGGAGACTCTGCGGTTTGCGCACCGCAGTCGTGGTGGATGCTGGGGAGGACATGGGGAGCCTTTCGTGTGGCGGGAGGGGCCGGTATCCGGTCCCGAGGAGGTGAGCTTCGGAAGAGATGAGTGTCTGGAAGAGCTGAGTTTCGGAAGACATGATCGAACCCCGTTCGCTTATGGAACGTTGTTCGATCTGTCGAACTCTGTTCGAGAATAGAACGCTGTTTGATCGATTGCAAGCGGGTCGGTAGATTCGAGGCATGGCATCCGACACACCCCGTCGTGCACGCGGCGAATCAACCCCGGGCTCGCGCGGCCGGCGCACTCCCCGCTCAGCTCGCAATCCGCGAGCCGGAAGCAATCCGCGTGACGGAAGCGACCCGCGTGATGGCCGCGACCCACGCGCCGGACGGGATCCCCGTGACGGGCGCGATCCGCGCTCGGGCGCCTTCGACCCGCGAGCCGCTCGCGCCGAACGGATCGAACGGTCGGAACAGATGCGTCGTTCGCGTCGCCAGGATCCCCGTCGCCGAGGCGGTCGCGGGCAGTCGCGCACCCGCGCATCGCTGTCGCTCGACCAGATCATCGAGGCCGCGATCGCCACCCTCGATGCCGTGGGCGCAGAGAAGGTGACGCTGCGAGGGTTGGCCGCGCAGCTCGACAGCGGTGTCGCGAGCCTCTACTGGTATGCCTCGGGCAAGGACGAGCTGATGGCGATCGTCGCCGACGAGCTGCTCGGTCGCGCCCTCGACGACGCCGGTGCGCTCATCGCCGACGGGCTGGCCACCCCGCCGATGTTCGCCGCCTATCCCGAGATGGTCCCGGCGGAGGCTACGAGCACCGCCACCGCCGAGGCGCTGCGGGACGTCCGCCGCCTCGTCCTCTGTCTGTTCGTCCAGATGATCGAGCACCGCTGGCTGGCGGGGCAGCTGATCAAGGCCGGCCCCGACGAACACAATTCACTCAGCTACTGGGAACGGATCGGCCAGGCCCTGCAGAGGACGGAACTCGACCTGACCAGCCAGTTCCACGCCTCGCTGGCTGTGGTCAACTACGCGTCCGGAATGGGTGCGGAGGTTTCGCAGAGCGCGATCGATCGCGAGTCGATGGAGGACACCGAGGCCGAGTTCGCCGAGCAGATCGACCGGTGGGCGAGCTTCGACGAAGAGGAGTTCCCCTTCGTCCACTCGGTGCTCGGCGAGTTCGCGAAATTCGATGAGAAGTCCGAGTTCATCGTCGGCCTCGACCTCGTCCTCTCCGGAATCGAGCGCCTGAGCTGGGGTTGAGACCAGACAGCATCGCCTGAGCCTGCCCCTCGATTCAGCCGTCCAGCAGCGACCGCAGCTCATCTGCCGTCGTCACCGGCAGTGAGCATGCGGTTCCGCGGCAGACGATCGCCGCTCCTGCGGGAACTTCGACGTCGCGACCGTTCTCATCGGGCACTCCGGTGGAGGCGGTGATGAGGGTGACGGCAGGATGGCGGGCCGCCAACACCCGCAGATCGGCGTCTCGGCTGGCCACGCGCACGGGGGCGAGCGCCCGCTCCGCCTGCCACAGGCCATGACCGCAGCCGCGCGGAGCTCTGGCCGCGAGTGCCCGATAGACGCCGAGGAGGCGCTCGCGCAGATCGAGCAGCCGACCGGTGGTGAGGCTGCCGGTCGAATCCGGGTCTGCCTCGGCCATCGGCGAAGCCGCCTGACCGCTCGACTCGACTCCCACCTCGGCGAGGAGCAGTGCGACCTCCGCGGCCGCCGACCGGCCCGAGGGGACGGTGTTGTCGACCGGGTCGGACGATCGGATCGTGAGGATCTCGTCGCTGAGTGAGTCGAACACCTCGAGGGTCTCGCCCTCGGCGGTGAACTCCGCGAACATCCGCTCGCTCAGTGACGCCAGCTCGTCCAACGAGGCGGTCCCGACCCCCGAAGTGCCTTCGGCGGACGCAGGCTCACCACCGTCACCCAACTGTCGAATGGTGAGTCCGGCAGTGACGAATTGCGCCCAGTCGGCCAGTCCCGCCGCGCCCGGCCCGGGCACCTCTCCAGTGAAGCTGCGCCGCACTTCCAGTGCCGCCCCGGACTCCCCCGCACCGAAGCTGCGATGCATGGCTTCCCAGGCCTCGGCCGCGGCACGACCCCACCGGTCCGAGTCGGGGAGCATCGGCTCCGCAGGGCTACCCACACCTCTGTCATCCGCACCCACAGCGTCAGCCCCGGAGTACAGGGCCGCCTCGGCGAGGGCAGTGATCGCCAAGGAATTCCACTCGGTGATCGCCTTCTCGTCTCTGGCCGGGCGATCGCGCCGGTCGAAGATCTCCCGCAGGCCTGCCCGCTGTCGAGCCGTCTCTGCGGTCGCCCACGGCGCCGGGTGATCGGCATCGAAGGGCACGTCGTCCATGCCCAGCCAGTCGATGATCCGGATCGCCGCAACCACCTGGCCGGACAGGTCCGCCCCGGCCGGGGAGTCGACGAGCTGCAGCAGGCCGGCCTCGCCCACCTCGGCGAAGTCCTCAGGAGTCAGCACATACGCCGCACCCTCCTCGAGCGTCCCGGCGCTGTTGAGCGAATCCGCGTCGAGCGCGGCGACGAACCGCTGCCCCTCACGCATATCCTCGAGCAGGAAGTCTGCCGTATCGGCGATCTCACGCTCGGCCAGGGCCAGCCATTTCGATGCCGGGTTGAGCGCGCGCTCGACCTTCGCCCAGGTCACGGCGGCGCGCAGGTACAGCGCATTGTCATAGAGCATCTTCTCGAAATGCGGCACGAACCACTGCCGGTCGACGCTGTAGCGGGCGATCCCGCCGCGCACCTGATCGCGCATGCCTCCGCTGGCGATGCGCGCGAAGGTGCCGCGCACGGCGATGAGGCAGTCGAGGACCAGTTCGCCCTCGAGATGCCCGTCCGCGCCGAGGCGGTCCAGCCGCCCCGATTCCCGCGCAGACTCCTTCGCCGAGGTGGTCCCACCCAAGCGCACGAATGCCGCCAACAGCTGCATGAGGTTCATCATCGGCGGGAACTTCGGAGCGGTTCCGAAGCCTCCCCAGGCGGGGTCATAGGAGTCGAGCAGGGCCTCGGCGGCGGCATCGAGTTCGTCGGCGCTGAGCGATTCGGCGGTCGCCTCGGCGGGGAGGGCATCGGTGACGGCCGTGGCCATTTCGGCCAGGCCGCGGTCCATCCGCTGGGTCATCTCGGCCACCTCGGCGCGTTTGTCCGTCCAGGTCTGGGACACGGCCGAGAGCACCTGGGTGAACGCGGGCAGATTGCCGCGCGGTGCCGGCGGGAAGTATGTTCCGGCGTAGAAGGGGCTGCCCTCGGGGGTGGCGAAGATCGTCATCGGCCAGCCGCCCTGCCCGCGCATCGCCTGAAGGGCGTTCATATAGTAGGCGTCGATGTCGGGCAGCTCCTCGCGGTCGATTTTGATCGCGACGAAATGCTCGTTGATCAGGGCCGCGATCGCCTCATCCTCGAAGGATTCGTGGGCCATGACGTGGCACCAGTGGCAGGTGGAGTAGCCGATCGAGATGAGGACGGGGACGTCACGGTCGGCCGCCTCGGCGAGGGCCTGCTTCGACCACATCCGCCAGTTCACGGGATTGTCGGCGTGCGCGCGGAGGTACGGGCTGGTCGAAGACGCGAGTTCGTTGGCCATGGACCCAGCGTCTCACTTCAGGGCCGCGCACGCGAGGTGTGTCTGTGGGGACTGAGGCGAGGTACGTTCGCGGGCGCTGGCCGGGCACTGCTTCCCCGGCGCGACCGTGGACGAGGGGGCAAATCAACTCAGATGCTGCCGCACCACTGGCCACATCAACGGCCTGGCTGACGAAGCCACGACGCCGATAT
Source organism: Brevibacterium sp. GP-SGM9 (assembly GCF_047300845.1). Taxonomy (NCBI): domain Bacteria; kingdom Bacillati; phylum Actinomycetota; class Actinomycetes; order Micrococcales; family Brevibacteriaceae; genus Brevibacterium; species Brevibacterium sp. GP-SGM9. The sequence goes on from NZ_CP178563.1 coordinate 1,920,413, forward strand.
CAGAGGACCCCACGCTCCGGATGCATGCCAGTGACGAAAATGAGTGCGGCGACCGCAGGGGCACGGTCACCGCACTCATCGGCGAAGTCTTCGATCTGTCAGCCGCGACGTCGGCGGACGGCCACGACCAGTACAAGACCGGTGGCGACGAGAAGCGCACCGAGACCGACACTGTATTGCAGGCCCGTGCTGCCGGTCACCGGCAGACGAGCGCCATCTGCTGAACTCGACGAGGAATCAGATCCCGAGGTTCCCCCTGCGTGTGCGCCTGTGCCCTCTGCCGCATCTGCGGACTTTCCGCCGTCGTCGGTACCCGCAGCATCGGCCGGATCGGGAGTGGAATCCGCCGCCGAATCACTGTCTACGTCGTCCCCGCCCATGCTGTCGGCTTCGGAACCGGTTCCGGCAGAAGAGTCATCGCTGTCTGCAACGGAATCGGCTTCGGCGGCGACGTCTACTGCGGAGTCTGCGCTCGGATCGCTAGCGTCGTCGGAGGTGGCCTCCTGATCGGAAGTGGTGTCGGGATCAGACGTGGTGTCCGCGTCCGGGTCAGTAGCGGTGGCCGCATCGGGATCGGAGTTAGCATCCTCATCAGACGCCGCATCCGGATCAGTACCCGCATCCTCATCAGACGCCGCATCCGAGTCGGCCGCGGTATCCGCGTCAGGATCGGAGCCAGCATCCTCATCGGACGCCGCGTCCAGGTCTTCGTCCGAGTCATCGCGGACGACGAAGTCTGCGACACCGTCCTCCTCGCTCAGGTCGATGGCCTGGGAATCGTCACCGACGACGGTCTTCCCGTCAGAGACAGTGAATGACACGACGTAACCATCGGTGGCAAACCATTCGGGGAAAGCGTAACTGCCGTCGGCCTCACTCGTCGTCGTCGCGAGGACCGCACCATCAGCGTCGGTCAACGTCACCTCTACGCCGCCGAGCGGCCCATCGACTTCGTCGATGACGGACCCGGTGATGTCGCGCGCCTGAGAGACAAACCATGTCTGATAAACAGGAAAACCCGACCGCCGAGTGAATTCGAAGGTCAACGAGGACAACGGCACATTCGGCTCGAACCAGGCAGCAGCACCGGACGTATCCTCTGCCTGATCGTTGCCTGTCAGAGTCAGCGTGGTCTCATCCCACCGCGGCACGTCCTCGGCAGATCCGGAGCATGAGGGTTTCCCAGCTACGCCTTCGGCGCAGTAGTTGAAACCATCCTTGAATCCGAGGTCCTCGGAGGTCGCCGGATGCCCTTCTGCGGTCGTCGCCGAGATGCTGACCTGATCGGCATCGATATCGCCGAGCACGAAAGACCAGCCCGATTTCGGTGTCGGCGAATCGAAAGCGTAGGTAGTCGTCGACGGACTGCTGGCGCTGTCCGCGTACGGACGCAAGTTGAGGTACGGCTGATTGCGACTAGACCCGTATTTCGCACCGACGGGCGTACCTTCGGACAGCCAAGTCGACGATCCGCTGATGAATCCGACGCTTCCGGCTCGGGAATCCGAGGTGACGTCCGCGGACAGTTCGGGCTGTCCGGCCAGCGTCATGCTTGCGGTGTAGTCGCGGCTCTCTCCTTCCAAATCCGTCCAGCCGGCCCAGGTGGAAGTCGTCGCTGAGCTCGCGGGCGAAACGGACATCATCACCAGCGCGCTGACCGAGAGTCCCGCCGCAGCTTTCCGCAATCCTCGTTTTTTCATTGTTTCCTTATGAACTCTTGCAATTGCGGCAAGTAGAAGCGCTCGAAAGAAATCTGTGGGTCAACCTCGAGCTTAATCAACATTCGCCGGGCGCGTCAACACAGAAGTTGTTACCGCGAATTTCGCTTCACTGCCGGGCCAAGCAAAGGGAAAGCACGTCGTCTTACCAGCTAAATCGTATCCATAGGGTCGCCAACACGTTCATCCCCATTCGCCCGAGGGACTCAGCCTTGCGAACACTCTGCTCGCCGTCAGATACGGGGAATCATCCCATTCGAATTCTCGCCCCCACGCTCATTGAGCAATGATTAGACCATCACCCCCGTCAGAGGATGTCGATGAGTGCAATCAGGCGATCGGGCACATTCGTGATGATGCCGTCGGCACCGGCATCGATGGCCTTCTCCATGTCTTCGTCGGAGTCGATCGTCCAGACGAGGCTCGACATCCCGAGCTGGTGGACGAAGCCGAGGTATTCGATGTCCGCTGCCAGGTACTCGGGGTTGACCTGGTCGACCCAATCGGCGAAGCCATAGAGCTCATCGGGGCAGGGACGGCCGAGCACTCCGACCGGGATCTCCGGGAGCAGCTCGTGGAATTCGCGCACGAAGCCCCAGTCGGCGGACTGGACGACGAGCATGCCCGCGGCCAATGCCCGGTCGAGGTAGAGAGGATCGGCCTGCAGAGACCGGGCGAGCACCTCGGCGATTCCGGGATACCGGGACGGATGCTTGACCTCGAGGAGCAGGCCGGTGCGGGTGGTGTGGACCAAGTCGAGGACCTCGCCGAGGCGGGGCACCCGCACTCCTGCAAACTGCTCGCCTTTCCAGCTGCCGGCGTCGAGTGTGGCGATCTGGGCGGCATTCATCCCGCCGACGCTGAGATCGGTGCGGTCGGGGTAGAGGGTGCGGGCGTCGGTGGTGCGCTCGAGCGTGGCGTCGTGGATGACGACGAGTTCGCCGTCGCGGCTCAGGTGCACGTCGATCTCGATCATGTCGGCACCCTGATCGATACCGGCAGAGAACGCCGGGATCGTGTTCTCCGGCCATTGCTCGGACGCGCCTCGGTGCGCAATGACGAGCGGCGGAACACAGGTGCGAGCGCCGAGGGAGGCGGTCTGGGGGTTGAGGGTGATGGGCATGATGGGGACTCCTACGGGTGGCCGATCAGTAGCGGTGCGAGCGACCGATGATGCACTACATTGCCGATGAGGCTATCCGTCCAGGGCAATGGGCGGATGATGTGCGAGTGGACGGGACGTGAATCCTGGCGGTGGCCCCGCTCAACGGTTCCGCACGTCTCCCTGAGGGCCGCCGACGCACGCCCTGATCGGAGATGGCAGACTGGAGGGAAACACGGACGGAGTCTTCGCCTTTTCGCCTTCCGTCCCCGCAGCTCGATTGCCGAAGGAGACGCAGTTCAATGGAGATGCTCCAAGGTGCGCTCGACAATTTCAGCACCGTCTCGTCATATGTCCTCGTGGCTGTTCTCATCCCCACGGGCCTGTACTTCACCATCCGCACCGGCGTCGTACAGGTGCGGCTGATCCCTGAGATGTTCCGCACCCTGACGGAGCCCGGCGGACGGGACACCGAAGGCAACCGGAACATCTCGCCGTTCCGCGCCTTCTCGATCTCCGCGGCCTCACGCGTGGGTACGGCGAACATCGCCGGAGTCGCCCTGGCGATCTCGCTCGGCGGCCCCGGCGCGATGTTCTGGATGTGGCTGACGGCAATCGTCGGCGGAGCCACCGCATTCGCCGAGTCCGCTCTCGGGCAGCTCTACAAGCTCAAGGACGGCCCGAACTTCCGCGGCGGTCCCGCGTATTACATCAAGCACGGGCTGAACATGAAGTGGCTCGGTCTCGTCTTCGCCGTCATCGTCGCGATCACCTACGGCATCGTGTTCAACTCGGTGCAGTCGAATTCGATCGTCGACGCGGTCGGGGCGTCCCTGGACGTCGATTCCTCGAACGGGGCATTCGCCGCGATCGCCGGTGCGATCATCGCCGTCGCCGCCTTCGCGATCTTCGCCGGTGGTGCCAAGCGCATCTCGAACATCTCCGCCTACCTGGTGCCGTTCATGGCCGGCCTCTACCTCATCGTCGGCATCATCGTCGTGGTGATGAATATCGGCGCCGTTCCCACGATGATCGCGACGATCTTCTCCGAGGCGTTCAGTGTGCAGTCGGTCGCCGGCGGCACCATCGGTTCGGTGATGCTCCTCGGCATTCAGCGCGGCCTGTTCTCCAATGAGGCGGGTATCGGTTCGGTGCCGAATGCGGCGGCGACGGCCTCGGTCTCGCATCCGGCCAAGCAGGGGTTCGTGCAGGCGCTCGGCGTGTACTTCGACACGATCCTCGTCTGCTCGATCACCGCGTTCATCATCCTGCTTTCGAACCCTGAGTACGGCACCTCGGCAGAAGGCATCCAGCTCACGCAGACGGCGCTGAGCGGCCAGCTCGGACAGTGGGCGATCCACTTCCTGACAGTGGCGATCTTCCTCTTCGCGTTCTCGTCGATCCTCGGCAACTATTACTACGGCGAGGCGAACATCGAACACCTGACGACGAGCAAGGTCGCCCTGCGCATCTATCAGGTCATCGTCATGGCGGCAGTGTTTGTCGGTGCGATCGCCGCTCTGGACCTCGTGTGGACCGCTGCGGACATCTTCATGGCGATCATGGCGCTCATCAACCTCTTCGCCCTGCTGATGCTCTCGCCACTGGTGTTCTCACTGCTGAAGAACTACCAGAAGCAGCGCCGAGCCGGCGAGGAGCCGATCTTCCGTCGTGGAGATCTGCCGACGTTCAAGCGCATCAACACCGAGGTCGAGGCCTGGGACGGCACCGACGAGGTGACCACGGCGAAGTTCTGGCACGACCGCGGCAAAAAGGTGCGTTCCGATAGCGAGTGATGGTGCTGGAGCAATGTTCGCGTGTGCAGCGTGATCCTGACTCTCCATGATCGCGCAGATGTATCGGGCGCCCCTTCGTTGAAGGGGCGCCCGATGATCAATCACTCCCGAGCGCATTCAGTCACCACCTGACCGTAAGGAGGAGTTGCTGATGGCCGTCGACCGCACGGAGCTGGCCGATATCCTCGCCGAGGCGACGGGATGGTCGGTCTCGGCCGAGCTCGGCGTGCTTGCTTTTCCCATCTTCGAAGCCCTGGGACCGTTCGAAGGATCACGCGGATATATGAACGGTGCAGATCTGACGGTCCGCGAGTGATGATGTTCAGCACAGCGATCACGCCGGGACATGCCGCACAGCCACCGCATTTGGGTAATAATTCGCTTTGCATCTGCATATTTGAAGCAAACCGACTATTGACTTCCCTTGAATGACGAATATGATCATCATGTGAACAAGAACACACCTGTTAGCGAAGCTTTGGACCCGGTGGACCGCGCAATCGTCGATGCACTGCATCGTGACGGCCGCGCACCGTGGTCGAGGGTGGCCGAGCAGGTCGGCGTCTCGGCCGTCACCGTCCGCCGACGTTATGAGAGCCTGCACAACCGGGGCCTGATCCGCGTCATCGGTGCCACCGACGTCGTCCGACTCGGGCTTGGTACCCCGATCTACATGCGCATCTCGAATGCGCATGGTGACCTGGACGTGCTCATCCCCCGGCTGAGGGAGCGCATCGAAGTGCGCTCGTTCCACACTCTCTTGGGCTCCGTCGACATCGCCGCGGAGATGGTTCTGCCTCCCGACGTGGACTACAGCCGACTCGTTGCCGAGATCACCGAGGGGACTTCAGCATCGGCGGAAAGCCTGCTCCTTACGCATGCTTTCGCCTCTGGACAGGACTGGGCGCCTCCGTTCGAATCGCACGAGCCTACGCGACTCGCTCCGGTCAAGACCGAACCGGCACCGCATCTCGACCTCTCACAGTCCGAGGTCAAGGTGCTCGGCATGCTCATGCACGACGGGCGAACCTCACTCGGTGACCTCGCTGCATCAATCGGTAAGTCCGAGAACACCGCCGCCCGCACGATCGAACAGCTGAAAGAGCACGGGGTGCTCGACTTCCGGATCCTCGTCGAACCCGAACTGCTCGGCTTCAATACCGAGTTCCACCTCTGGCTGGTGGTCGAACCGCAGCATCTCAGGCAGACCGCACTCACACTGGCGGAGCATCCGTCCACGAAGTACCTCACCGCGACGACAGGCAACTGCAGCCTCGCCGGTCAGTTCATCCTCCGCGACCGCACCGAACTGTTCCACTACACGACTGAGGTGCTCGGTTCACTGCCCGGAATCCGCAGTGCAGAGCTCTCGATTCAGACGGCAACTTACAAACGCGTGTGGACCTCGATCATCGACGGCAGGTACGCGACGGACGGACAGCCGCTCGACCCGATCGAATACCTCCGACCACGACCCTGACCCACGGACTCTCATCGACATCGACGAGGCAGAGAAGCCACGACCCGATGTGATGTCACGACACAGAACAACCCGAACCGACAGGAGATGTCATGTCCTCACAGAATCCCTCATCGCTTTCCATCCCTGCTGAGCCATGGCAATGGCCTGAAGAGCAATGGCGCTCAGAGGTGAATCGCGTACGGGCCGGACGCAGTCTCGTTCACGACGATGTCACGCAGCGCTGGCCGGAGCAGGCTCGTTGTGCAGTCCTCATCGCATACGATTCCGACCATGAGACGCCGTACCTGCGCGATGGGCAGACCTCACCGGGTTCCCTCGCCCAAGGCGAGTACGGCAGCCGGGTCGCCGTGCCGAGGATCCTCGACATGCTCGCCAAGTATGAGGTGCCTACCAGCTTCTACGTCCCGGCTGTGTCTGCCCTCCTGCACCCCCAAGACATTGAGGGATATGTTGCAGGCGGACATGAGGTCGCTGTGCACGGGTGGATTCATGAACGCAACACCGCTTTGCCTTACGAAGCCGAACTCGACCTCATCGGTCGGGCCACTGACGTGCTCGAGCAGCTTAGCGGCGCTCGGCCGACAGGTATCCGCACTCCCTCTTGGGACTTCTCCCAATCCACGTTGAGGGTCATCAGAGAGCTCGGGTTCGCGTATGACTCCTCTCTCATGGCCGATGACGAACCCTACGAGCTCGATGCTGATGGCGAACCGACTGGGATCATCGAAATCCCAGTCGAATGGATCAGGGATGATGCGCCCTACTTCATGATGGACCGTTTCGGCGGCCTGCGCCCTCATCTCTCTCCCCGTGACGTCGAGCGCATCTGGATAGACGAATTCGACGCAGCGCACGCCGCCGGAGGAGTCTTCGAGCTGACTCTGCACCCGCACATCAGCGGGCACCGCTCCAGGATCGCCATGGTCGACCGACTCCTGAGCTACATCCGAACATTCGACGATGTCTGGCTCGGCACGCACGCTCAGCTCGCCGATCATCTGAATGCCCAAATCGCACCGCCCGCCACGAACTGATCATCACGCCTGGGCACTTCTCTCGGGGCTCCTCTGCACCCCCTGGGCCTCACTGCACCATCTCGTCACAGCGAGCGCTCTCGCTCTCTCCATCCGAATCCGGGGTCGCTGGCACCCCGTTCGCCTCATGAAGGAACGAACCGATCATGTCCACTGACGCAACTCACACGCATCCGCCCCACGACACGAAACTGTCGAAGAAGGGTCGAAAGGCACTGCTCGCCGGTGCCGTCGGGAACACAGTCGAATGGGTCGACTGGGCCATCTATACAACCTTCTCGTCCGTCTTCGCCGTTCACTTCTTCCCTGGCGACGACCCGGCAGCGGCACTGCTCGCCACACTCGCTGTCTTCGCCGTCGGTTTCATCATGCGTCCGATCGGTGCCGCGGTCCTCGGCAACTACGCCGACCGTCACGGCCGCAAGAAGGGAATGGCGCTGACCATCGGTCTGATGGCCGGTGCCTCGCTCCTCATCGCGGTCACCCCCGACTATTCGATGATCGGCATCGCGGCCCCGATCGTACTGGTGCTGGCCCGCATGCTCCAAGGCTTCTCCGCCGGTGGCGAGTTCGGAGCCTCCTCGGCCTTCATGGTCGAGGCCGCTGCACCCAAGCGCCGGGCCTTCGCCGGGTCCTGGCAACAGGTCTCGGTGGGAGCCGGGGGCCTCATCGCCGCCGGTATCGGAGCAGTCATCACCTCCGCGCTCGACTCCGACGCTCTCGATTCCTGGGGTTGGCGCCTGGCGTTCGCACTCGGCGCGCTCCTGGGACTGTTCGGACTGTGGCTGCGGACGAATGTCGCCGAGTCCGAATCGTTCGAAGCGACCAAAGCCGCTCGCAAAGGCGAACCGAAGCAGAAGCGCTCCTACCTCACGATGTTCGTCAAGCAGCCCGGCGCCGTCGCCCGGGTCTTCGGCATCACCATCGCTGGAACTCTGCTCTATTACATCTGGGTCTCGTACCTGCCGACCTATGCCCATGTCGTGACCGGCCTCCCGCTCAATCAGGCTCTGACCGCCAACTTCATCGCAATCGGGTACTTCATCTGCATGTTGCCCTTTGTCGGCATCCTGTCTGACAAGATCGGCCGCAAACCGACGATGTCCGCTTTCGCCGGCGGATTCCTCGTCCTCGCGTTCCCCCTGCTCAACTTCCTCGACAACAATTTCTGGGTCTTCCTGGCCGTTGAGATCGTCGGCATGACGCTGCTGCTCGGCTACTCCGCCAACTGTGCCGTGATCATGGCCGAGCAATTCCCTCCGGAGATCCGCGCAACCGGCATCGGACTCCCCTATGCTCTGGCAGTCGCCATTTTCGGCGGCACCGCTCCCTACATCATCACGTGGATGAACGACATCGGAATCGGTGACAAAGTGTGGATCTACTGCGCCATCGCGGCCGCGGTCGGTTTGGCCGTCTATCTCACCATGCCGGAGACCAAGGGAAAGAAGATCGCATGAGCACAGGTTTCGCTCCTCATATCCTCATCACGGGCGCCGCAAGCGGCATCGGCAGGGAGATCGCCCGTCAGTACGCCGATCGGGGCAACCAAATCACCATCGTCGATTTCGACGGCGAGGCACTTAGTGCGCTGGCCGATGACCTTCGCCGAAGCGCCTCTGACGTCAATCCGATCACGTGCGACCTGCGCGATCCCGAGGCACCGGCCTCGGTGATCGAGTCAGCCTTCTCTCACGGTGATGTCCATGTCCTCGTCAACTCCGCGGGCGTGTACCCCGCCGTTCCCCTACTCGACATCACCGCCGAGATCTGGGACGCAGTGCAGTCGATCAATGTGCGAGCGCCGCAGCTGCTGACTGTGGAATTCGCCAACCGAATCCGTCACCTCGCCGAGGAGCTGCCACTCGGGTACCCGTCTGTAGTCAACATCTCCTCGGGTGCGGCGCTGCGAGCGCGCCCCGGCGCCGCTCCCTACACGACGTCGAAGGCGGCAGTGGAGATGGTCACACGAGCCAGCGCCCTCGAATTGGGCCCCCTGGGGATCAGGGTCAACGCCGTGGCACCCGGATTCGTCGTCGTCAACAGCGAGCTCAATCGTCTCAGCGACGACTACGTGGAAAAGGTCTCGTCCAATCCGCTCGGGCGCAAGGGTCGACCCGACGACATCGCTCGTGCCGTCCTCTGGCTCGCTTCTCCCGAAGCAGAATGGATCACCGGCGAGATCCTGAGAGTCGACGGCGGTTCTGCCGCCGGGGCACTCAATCTTCCGGTTCACTGGCCCGAGACGCGCACCGAGCCCGATTCGCCAGCAGCAAACGTTCAGCACCCTCAGCATCGAAAGTGAGCACGATCGAATGACAAACACGTCTTCCCCTGAAGAATCGATCTATACAGTCGTCGGAGGAGGTGCCATCGGAGGCACACTTGCCGCGCACCTCGCTGCGGGAGGCCATCCCGTTCAGATCGTCGACACTGACACTGCCCACGTCGCGGCCATCCGCCAGCACGGGTTGAAGATCGACAGCCCTAACGGAACTCTCAAGACCCGCCTTCCAGCCTTCACTCCAGACGAAGCTCCCGACGAATTGGGGCCTGTGTTGCTCGCGGTCAAGTCGCAGGCGACCGAGGCTGCCATGGACTGGGTCGGCCCTCGGCTCCGCACCGACGGCTATGTAGCCTCGATGCAGAACGGCCTCAATGAAGCAACCATCGCCGATCACATCGGCCGCAACCGGACCGTTATCGCATTCGTCGACCTCTTCGCCGACCTCGTCGAACCGGGGGTCATCAAAGACGGCGGAATCGGCACTATCGCGGTCGGTGAATTCGCCGGCGGGACGAGCAATCGAGTATGTGATCTCGCCGAGGCACTATCACATTGGGGAACACCGATCGTCAGCGACAATGTCAGCGGCTTCCTGTGGTCCAAACTGGCGTTCGGCGCGATGCTCACGGCCAGCTCGTTCATCGACAAAGATATGTCGACGGTGATCAGCGAGAACCGTACCTCAATGCTCGAACTCGCCCGCGAGGTCTTCGCGATCTCGGATGCCCTCGAATTCCGGCTTGAAGGCTTCGACGCTTTCGCTCCCGACAAATATCGAAGGACTGCACCGGCAACCACTGTCGACGATGCATTCGACTCACTCTGTGAGTGGCTGGCAGGTCAGACGAAGACGCGCTCCGGTATCTGGAGGGACATCAACGTGCGCAGACGTCCCACCGAAGTTCCTGCCCACTACGAGCCGGTCCTACGCATCGCCGAACAGCACGGAATCTCCGTACCGCGACTGCGAACGATGGTTGACGTGATCAGAGAACTCGAACGTGAAGAAGCGGTGATGGGTGACCACCTGATGGAGCGCATCGCCTGAGGACACAGCAACACCAGTCAGCCGCGAGCATCCCCAGTGGGATGCTCGCGGTTACTTCTTCGCCGACTTCGAGGTGGCGCCGGTCGCCCAGCTGACCTGGCTGAAGGTCACACGGTAGGTCTTCTTGCTCTTCGACTTGACCTTGTACGTCGCCTTGCCCTTCTTGGCGGTGACCGTCTTGATGGTCTTCCACTTGCTGCCGGACTTGACCTGGAACTTCACCTTGGGGTTGTAGTTGACCTTGCCGTACTGCTCCGGGTTGTAGACCTTGGTCGAAGACGTCAGGGTGACGGTGTTGCCGCTGCGCTTGGTCGAGAGCGAGGCAGAAGCCTTGCCGCGGATGTAGAAGGAGCCCTTGGTGTAGTCGGTGCGGTCTACGTACTTCGAGTAGCTTGAATTGTTCGCCCAGACTTCGGACGGACCCATCGTGTATTTCCCAAGGCCCGTCCAATCAGGGCAGACCATCACGCGGTCGCGTTTTGTGTTGCCACCGTTCTGGAAGAACGCATAGTCAACCAAACCACCTTGTCGTGTGATATCGACATCCACGTACCAGTCGCTGACTCCCGACTTCTTATGGGACATGTTGATGTCGACATTGCGGCAGTTCGAGTTGCTGACGACAATGCTTTTCGCCGACAATTTCGTAACGTCGAATGAGATGCTTGCGGCCTCGGCCGAAACAGCAGGACCAACAGCCAACGCAATAGCGGCAATAGCGGAAATGAGCGCGCGTCTGATGAGTTTCAAAGTGACTCCAATGAGAATGAGTAGACAGAGGATGCCAGAGTCGGAGTCACTGGAGTGATGTCGGCAGAGTGCGTCACGATAGTTGAAGTTTCGTCAAACCGAACATTATCACAGCTGAAGTCGCATCCGGACGGATATCAGCCGGGCATACGAAAGGGCGGCCCGAGTGCCGAAACACTCGAACCGCCCTCTCAGCTGACCGCGGTCGCCGACGCAACTGTCGGCAACCTCGGCGAGGTGATGCTTCTCAGCTCACGGCAGCCTCTTCGTCTTCGACGATGAGCGGGTAGACGCCGTTCTCGTCGTGGACCTCACGGCCGGTGACCGGCGGGTTGAACACGCAGGCCATGCGCAGCTCTTCTTCAGCCACAACGGTGTGCTTCTCGTGGCCGTCGAGCATGTACATGACGCCATCGTGGAGCGGGTAGGTCTTCCCGGTCTCCTCGTCGGTCAGTGTGCCCTTACCCTGCACGCAGTACACGGCTTCGACGTGGTTCTGGTAGTGGAACGTCGAGGTGGTTCCGGCGTAGATCACGGTATCGTGGAAGGAGAATCCGACACGCTCACGGCCGAGCACCATGCGGCGGCTGCGCCAGGTCTCGGACTTGATGTCGCGCTCGGTGTCGTTGAGGTCATCGCGGTTGACTACGTACATTCGTAAGTCCTTTCGGTAGTTCTGAAGTTCGGGTGAGCCCGGGCAGAGTTCTGATCAGGCCAGCGCGGGCTCGGCGGCGGGAGCGAACTTGAGCACTCCGGCTTCCATGATGTCGAGGCCGGCCTTGAGGTCCTCGGCCGAGATCGTCAGCGGCGGCATGATCTTGATGACCTCGTCCTTGGGACCGGAGGTCTCGAGCAGCAGTCCGTTGTCGAAGGCGTACGCGGCGACCTTCTCGGCCACCTCGTCGTCTTCGAAGTGCAGACCCGCGAGCAGGCCGCGACCGCGGACGCTTGCGCCCTCGGACTTGGCCACGATCTCATCGAGGCGCTGGTGAAGGGCGGCGATCGTGTCGGCCAGTTCGTTCTGGAAGGTGTTGTCGGCCCAGAACTTCTTGATCGCGGCGGTCGCGGTGACGAACGCAGGGTTGTTTCCGCGGAAGGTGCCGTTGTGCTCGCCCGGCTCCCAGGCATCGAGCTCGGGACGGAACAGAGTCAGCGCCATCGGCAGGCCCGAGCCGGAGATCGACTTGGACACACAGACGATGTCGGGTTCGATGCCGGCCTCTTCGAAGCTGAAGAACGTGCCGGTGCGACCGCAGCCGGCCTGCACGTCGTCGACGATGAGCAGGATCTCGTGCTTCTTGCACAGCTCGGACAGCGCGCGCAGCCATTCGGCGCGAGCGGCCCGCAGACCACCCTCACCCTGCACGGTCTCGACGATGACGGCCGCAGGCTTGTCGACGCCCGAACCCGAGTCTTCGAGGACCTTCTCGAGCCACAGGAAGTCAGGGATCTCGCCGTCGAAGTAGTCGTCATAGGGAATCTTCGAGCTGTTGGTCAGCGGGATTCCTGCGCCTTCGCGCTTCATCGAGTTGCCGGTCACCGACAGCGATCCCAGGGTCATGCCGTGGAACGCGTTGGTGAACGAGAGCATGTGCTGGCGCCCGGTCACCTTGCGGGCGAGCTTGAGCGCCGCCTCGACGGTGTTCGTGCCTGTCGGTCCGGGGAACATCACGGTGTAGTCGAGTCCGCGCGGCTTGAGGATGAGGTCCTGGAAGGTCTCGAGGAACTCACGCTTGGCCGGGGTCTTCATGTCCAGCGAGTGCAGGACCGCACCGGACTGGAGGTAGTCGACGAGGGGCTTCATCACGACAGGGTTGTTGTGCCCGTAGTTGAGCGCTCCTGCGCCGGAGAAGAAGTCGAGGTAGTCCTTGCCGTCTTCGTCCCACTGATGCGCACCCTCGGCGCGGGCGAAGGTCGCCGGCCAGGAGCGCGAGTAGCCGCGCACGGCGGATTCGCGGGTTTCGAAGATGTCGGGCTTGTCGGTCTTAGTCGTGTCGGTCATCGTTTGAGTCCTTTCGACTTCTCGATTGTGCGTCGGCTTCCGACGCGGTGCGCACGTTCCCGGGTCTCGCGCTGTTTCGGACGATAGTTCCGGACTGGCCGGTGGCCGGTCCGGCCAGTGGTCGGTCCGACCGATCGGCCGGTACGCTGCGGACGCCGTGCGGCGGGCGCGGTGGTGGTGTCGCGGATGGGCTCAGCGTTGGCGGCCGAGCCCGACGACCTCACCTGCAATGCCTCCAGGTGCATCTGTCAGCACCGAGGCAGGGGTTCAGAGTGGAGCGATCTCGTACAGGTATTCGGTGTCGTGGCCGTCCGGGTAGAGGTCCGGAGTGAACAGCGGCCTGCGGTCGAAACCGGCATCGCGCTGCTCGGCGAAGGCCTGGAACAGTCGATTCGAGGCTTCGTTGTCATCGGTGATCGTCGTCTCCATGCGGAGCGCGTCGGTCCGATCGGCGAGTTCGTGGAGCATGGCCGAGGCCAGCTTCCGGCCGCGGAACTTCGAGTTCACGGCGACCTGCCAGATCATCAGGGTGTCCGGTGATTCCGGACGCGTGTAGCCGGTGACGAACCCTGCGGGTTCATCTTCGACCCAGGCGATCACCGAGGTGTCCGCGAAGTCGCGGCACCACAGCAGGTACGAATAGGAGGAGTTGAGATCGAGCACGGCCGTATCTTTCGCGAGCCGCCATAGATGTTGCCCGTCCTCCAACGTGGGAGTCCGGAGTTCGGTTTCCGTCTTCGGTTCAACGAGTGTGTTTGTCACGCCCTCAAACCTAACGACCTGAGAATGAGCGTCAACCGCAGATTCATCGATTCGGGCGACATTCGGCCGCGATTCCCGGGCGTGTCCGCACGGTCATCGACCGGGGCTTCCCCATGGCATCTCTGGGATGTGTCAGGGCGGCCGATCGCGCTCATGACGGGCCAGGGCTTCGTTATCGTTTCGTTACATTAGGGGCCTATTGGAACTTCGGTTCCACGCCGTCCACGTCTTTCGACGCCCAGATCGGCACTCAAGTCGGCTTGCCGGCACCGGTCCCGACTCCCTCGAGGCCACCCCTGCTTGCCTAGGCGGGCAAAATGGTCTGCAGCGCCGCGCTTAGGTGGGATGGATGGGCCGACTCCGGGAGAAGAAGTCGGCCCAGAACGTCCACCCAAGCCTCAGCAGCGAGGCCACGCGTGCCCCTACCCGGCACCCTACACCCACCCCTCAACACTCGACGACGTTGACGGCGAGGCCGCCCTGCGCTGTCTCCTTGTACTTCGAGGACATGTCCGCGCCAGTCTGGCGCATCGTCTCGATCACCTCGTCGAGGCTGACCCGGTGCTGCCCATCGCCCCACAGTGCCATCCGGGAGGCGTTGATCGCCTTGCCTGCCGCGATCGCATTGCGTTCGATGCAGGGCACCTGAACGAGTCCCGCGATCGGGTCGCAGGTCAGGCCGAGGTTGTGCTCCATGGCGATCTCGGCGGCGTTCTCCACCTGCTCGGGACTCCCGCCCATCACGGCGGCCAGTCCCCCGGCGGCCATCGACGAGGCGGATCCGACCTCACCCTGACAGCCCACCTCGGCGCCGGAGATCGAGGCCCGCTCCTTGTAGAGGACCCCCACCGCCGCCGAGGTGAGCAGGAAGTCCACGATGGCCGCGTGCTTGGCGGCCTCGCCCCCTTCGGTCACCGACTTCACGTAGTTGAGTGCGTAGTGGAGCACGGCGGGGATGATCCCGGCCGCCCCGTTGGTCGGGGCGGTGACGACGCGACCGCCCGAGGCGTTCTCCTCGTTGACGGCCATGGCGATGAGGTTGACCCATTCGAGATAGTAGCCGGGGTCGCGGTCCGGGTCCTCGGCCTTGAGTTTGAGGTACCAGTCGTGGGCCCGTCTGCGGACCTTGAGCCCGCCCGGCAGGAAGCCGGAGCGGTCGAGGGACGCCGAGGCGCACTCCTCCATCACGGAGTAGATGTGCAGGAGTCCGTGTCGGATCTCGTCCTCGTCGCGCATCGAGAGCTCGTTGGCCAGCATCACCTCGGAGATCGACATGCCGTTGTCGTGGCACTGCTGCAGGAGTTCGACGGCCGAGTGGAAGGGGTAGGGCAGCTCCTGACTGGCGGACTGGAGTTCGGCCTCGACGACCTCATCGGCCACGGCGAATTCGCTGTCCTTGGTCTCAGCGTCGGCGGCCTGCTCCTTCTCGAGGAATTCGGTCTCCGAGGTGACGAATCCGCCGCCCACCGAGTAGTAGGTCTCCTCGGCCAGCGTCTGCCCGGAGGCGTCGAAGGCGGCCAGGGTCATGGCGTTCGTGTGGCGGGGCAGGACGGTGAGGGGACGCTTGACCATATCGTCCTCGGTGAAGGCGAGTTCGACGAAGGCGTCGGCACCGGCACCATCGCCCACCCCATCGCCGAGGCGGATCTTTCCGGTCTCGGACATGCGGGTGCGGCGGGCGGTGAGTTCATTGGCTTCGACGAATTCCGGCCGGCAGCCCTCGAGGCCGAGCAGGATGGCGTCGAAAGTGCCGTGTCCGGCACCGGTGGCGGCGAGGGATCCGAAGACATCAACTCTGATGCTCGCAACGGATCCGAGGTTCTCGCCCAGGAGTGTGAGGAAGCTCGATGCCGCGCGCATCGGGCCGACAGTATGGGAACTCGAGGGGCCGATGCCCACGGTGAAGAGATCGAAGACGCTCAGTGGCATAGCGGTTTCCGCGATTCTGTTGATGCGACCGGCTGTTGCGGTCGACTGATGCGACCGACCGGACCGTTCCCGGGCTCAGACACACATGGAGCCTGGGCCGATCCGGCCGATCAGGGATGGTCCGATCCGGTCGATCGGAGGGAGATCTGGAGAGTGTTCTAGAGGGAGTTCGCCTCGGCGTAGCCGGCGGCGTCGAGCACCTCGCCCAGTTCGGTGACGGCGACCTCGATGAGCCAGCCGTCGCCGTAGGGGTCGGAGTTGAGCAGTCCGGGGTTCGCCGTGGCGAGTTCGTTGGTGGACACGACTTCGCCGGTCACCGGCGAGTACAGGTCGGAGACGGACTTCGTCGACTCGACCTCGCCGCAGGTCTCACCGGCGGTGACGGTGTCGCCGACGGCGGGCAGGTCGACGTAGACGACCTCGCCGAGGGCGTCGGAGGCCACGGCCGTGATGCCGATCTTGACGGTGCTGCCGACGATGTCATCGGCTCCGGCATTGATCCACTCGTGCTCGGCCGAGTAGGTGAAGTTCTCCGGGAGCGGGGGCAGTTCAGCCATGTTCTCTTCCTTCTTTCGCTGCAGTTTGCGCCGGCCACGGGCCTCGTGACGGCTTGGATCGGGTCACCGATGCCCCCAGTGTACGAGTCACCAGGAACACCCAGAGGAGCTTCCTCAGTTCTCGCCGCGCCTGTAGAACGGCAGCGCGGTGACGGTGAAATCGTGGGCCTTGCCGCGGATGTCCACGGAAACGGGCGTGCCGGGCTCGGCAAGAGTCCGGTCGAGGTAGGCCAGGGCGATGGGGTGTCCCAGCGTCGGCGAAGGCTGGCCCGAAGTGACGGTGCCGACCTCGGCGCCGGGAGTGCCGACCTCGGATTCGGAGGCGAAGATCGCCGCGCCCGAGCGCGCCGCCCGACGTCCCTCGGACGTCAGCCCGACGAGCACGCGCGCCGGCTCGGTCTCGCCCAGCTTGGCCAGTGCCTCACGGGCGACGAACTTCTCCTTCGTCTTGAACCCGATCATGCGGCCGAGTCCGGCATCGAAAGGCGTGGTCTCGAGGCTGAGCTCATTGCCGTAGAGCGGCATCCCGGCTTCAAGACGCAGCGAATCGCGCGCGGCCAGACCGCAGGGCACGAGTCCGTAGTCGGCACCGGCGCTCGTCAGCGTCTCCCACAGTCGGGCTGCTGCGAGGTTGGGCATGTAGAGCTCGAATCCGTCCTCGCCGGTGTAGCCGGTGCGCGCGAGCACGAGATCGATGCCGGCGATCGTCAGCGGCATCCACGCGTAGTACTTGAGCTCACGGACCACCTCGGCGACGGTGATCCTCTCGGATTCCGCCGCACCCGAACCCGCACCCGCGTCGACAGCTGCGGCGCTGGCTGCGGATCCGTCCGCCGAGGTGGTCCTCGGCCCGAATTCCCCATGCGCGCCTTCGTCGAGGGCGCGGATGATGATGGCTTCCGAGTTCGGTCCCTGCACAGCGATGAGCGCGGTGTCCGCGGACTCGTCGAAGAGTCGCACATCGTCACCGGCACCCTCCCCGTGGATGAAGTCCGCGAGGCGCTGCTTGAGTGCAGCGACCACCGTCGGGGTGTTCGAGGCATTGGGGACGATGAGGAACTCCTCGTCGCCGACCCGGTAGGTGATGAGGTCGTCGAGGAGGTACCCGGCGTCGTTGACGATGACGCCGTACTTGGCCCGACCGATCTTCATCGCCGAGTACTTCGCGACCAGCGCGTAGTCGAGGAAGGCCGCGGCCTGGGCACCGGTGATGCGGACCTCGCCCATGTGGGAGAGGTCGAAGATGCCGGAAGCCTCGCGAACCGCGCGGTGCTCGGCGAGTTCCGACCCGTACTTCAGCGGCATGTCCCAGCCGCCGAAGTCGGTGAAGGAGGCACCGAGCTTGGCATGGATGTCGTGCAGCGGGGTCTCGTTGCTCTGCGGCTGATTGACCTGTGTCATGACGCGTCCTCTTCCTCGTTGATCTCGAAGGCCTCTGGCGGCGGGCAGGAGCACACCAGGTTGCGGTCGCCGTAAGCTCCGTCGATGCGGCTGACCGGCGGGAAGTACTTCGTGTGGCGCAGTCCGGGCACCGGGAACACCGCGGTCTCGCGGGAGTATTCGCCGTTCCAGTCGTCCATCACCACGGTCGCCGGGTGCGGGGCACCGGCCAGGGGTGAGGCTTCGCAGGAGTATTCGTCGCCGATCGCGTCGATCTCCGCGCGGATGGTGCGCATCGCCTCGATGAACCGGTCGAGTTCGTCCTTGTCCTCGGATTCGGTCGGTTCGACCATGAGGGTGCCGGGCACGGGGAAGGCCAGCGTCGGGGCGTGGAAGCCGAAGTCGATGAGGCGCTTGGCCACATCCTCGGCGGTGACGCCGGACTTCGCGGTGGCCTCCCGCAGGTCGAGGATCGTCTCGTGGCCGACCAGACCGTTCTCGCCCGAGTAGAGGATCGGGAACACGTCGCCGAGCTTGGCCGCGAGGTAGTTCGCACCCAGCAAGGCCGCCCGGGAGGCCTCGCGCAGGCCGTCGCCGCCCATCAGCTCGAGGTAGGCGAAGCTGATCGGCAGCACGCCGGCTGAACCGAACAGGGATCCGGAGATCGGCAGTTCGTGTGTCTCCCCGGTTCCTGCGACGAGGTCCGGTTCGGTGGGATCGCCGGGCAGGTACGGGGCGAGGTGTTCGCGCACGGCGACCGGTCCGACGCCGGGTCCGCCGCCGCCGTGGGGGATGCAGAAGGTCTTGTGCAGGTTGAGGTGGGAGACGTCGCCGCCGAACTCGCCGGGCTTAGCGAGTCCGACGAGGGCGTTGAGGTTCGCCCCGTCGACGTAGACCTGGCCGCCGGCGGCGTGGACCTTCTCACAGACCTCCCGGACCTCGGATTCGAAGACGCCGTGGGTCGAGGGGTAGGTGATCATGATCGCGGCGAGCTTCTCCGCGTTCTTCTCGATCTTCGCGTCGAGGTCGTCCATGTCGACCGATCCGTCGTCGGCGGTGGCGACGACCTGGACGGTGAGTCCGGCGAGCACCGCCGAGGCGGCGTTCGTGCCGTGCGCCGACTGCGGGATGAGGACGACGCGGCGATCGGTGTCGCCGTTGGCCAGGTGGAATTTGCGGATGGCCAGCAGTCCGGCCAGTTCACCCTGGGAGCCGGCGTTGGGCTGGAGGGAGACGCGGTCGTAGCCGGTGACCTCGACGAGCGAGTTCTCCAGGCGGGTGATGAGGTTGCGCCAGCCGTGGGTCTGTTCGACCGGGGCGAAGGGGTGGATGGAGGCGAATTCGGGCCAGGTGATGGGTTCCATCTCGGCGGCGGCGTTGAGCTTCATCGTGCACGAGCCCAGCGGGATCATCGTCCGGTCCAGTGCCAGGTCGCGGTCGGCCAGGGTGCGCAGGTAGCGCATCATCGAGGTCTCGGAGCCGTGGGCGCTGAAGATCGGGTGGGTGAGGAATTCGGTTTCGCGGTGGAAGTCCTCACCGAAGGCCGGGGCGGGCACGTGGTTGGCTCCGAAGGTCCCCGCCGAGGCGGCTTCGAAGTTCGCCTCATCGATCCGGGCGATGATGCTCAGGGCTTCGAGCAGGCCGTTGGCATCGGCGACCGTGTGGGGTTCGCCGAAGGAGACCCCGACGGTGGTGGTGTCGATGACGCGGATGTTGTATCCGGCGCGTTCGGCGACGACGCGGGCGGCTTCGGCGTCGGCGACGCGCAGTGCCACGGTGTCGAAGAAGTCGCGGCTGACCACCTCGGCGCCGGGGGCGGTGTCCGCAGCTGTGGCGAACTCCTGGGCCAGACGGTGGATGCGGGAGGCGATGCGGGTCAGGCCGACGGGGCCGTGGTAGACGGCGTACATCGAGGCCACGTTGGCCAGCAGTGCCTGCGCGGTGCAGATGTTGGATGTGGCCTTCTGGCGGCGGATGTGCTGTTCGCGGGTCTGCAGGGCCAGGCGGTAGCCGGGCTTGCCCTGGGCGTCCTTGGACACACCGACGAGGCGGCCGGGCAGCTGGCGCTGGAGGCCGGACTTCACGGCCATGAACCCGGCGTGGGGTCCGCCGAAGAAGAGCGGGACGCCGAAGCGCTGGGCGGAGCCGACGGCGATGTCCGCACCCTGGGCGGCGGGGTCCTTGAGCAGGGTCAGCGCGAGCAGGTCGGCGTCGAAGGTGACCAGTGCGCCGCGGTCGTGGGCTCCGGTGACGGCGTCGGAGAAGTCGCGGATGACGCCGGTGGTGCCGGGCTGGGCGCAGACGATGCCGAAGATGTCCTCGCCGACGAGGCCTTCGGCGAGGTCGGCGACGACGATGGAGAAGTCCATGGCCTTGGCTCGGGCGCGGACGACGGCGATGGTCTGCGGGTGGAGTTCGGAGTCGAGGACGACGGTTGTCCCCTTCTTCACGGCTCGACGCATGAGCAGGACCGCCTCGGCGACGGCCGTGGCCTCATCGAGGAGAGAGGCGTTGGCGATGTCGAGGCCGGTGAGGTCCTGGACGACCTGCTGGAAGTTGAGCAGGGCTTCGAGGCGGCCCTGGGAGATCTCGGGCTGGTATGGGGTGTAGGCGGTGTACCAGGCGGGGTTCTCGACGAGGTTGCGGCGGATCACGGCGGGGGTGATCGTGTCAAAGTAGCCCTGGCCGATCATCTGCTTGCGCATGATGTTCTGGCCTGCGATCGCACGGAGTTCGTCGAGGACTTCGGCCTCGGAGCGGCCGGTGGGCAGGTCGAGTCCGTCGACCTGGATGGAGGACGGGACCGCGGCGGCGGAGAGCGCTTCGAGGGAGTCGTAGCCGAGTTCGGCGAGCATGGCCTGGGTGTCATCGGCGCGGGGACCGATGTGGCGGTCGGAGAAGGGGCGCGGTGTGTCCCCGGTGGGCGCTGTGGTGTGCGCGAGCGAACTGGTGTGGGCGAGTGAACTGGTCATTGCCGTCCTTGGGTCGGTGTCGCGCCCGCCTACGGAGGACGCACTGAGCAGTGGTGGTCCTCCCCGATCTGTCGGGCGCACGTCTCCTTGGTCGTCGTGCGCTCGTGGCGCGCGGCGAGCCGGAGTCGGCTCCTTCAGATATGCCTGCAATCGGTGGTACTGGGCCTGAGAGTTTCCCGGGGAGGGAATTGCACCTACGGCGCTGCATGGCTTGGTCCCGATGGCTGAAGCTATCGCGACGACTGAGCAGCTCTCCCACGTCATGTCTTAACGGCAGTATGAAATTGTGTGTGGCTATGTGTTTATGGGGCCAAGTCTAGTGGCTGGGATCACGGCGGGCCAAACGCCGAGATCGCGGGGTGCGGACGGGGTGCGGACGGGGTCGAGACGGAGCCGCGAGTGGGTCGCGGGCGAGTCTCCCGACTGGGCAGACTCGTCCGACGAGGAAGACTCTCAGGCCGAGCCGCCGGCCGTGATGACGCCGCCGTCGGCAGTGAGCACCTGGGCGGTGATCCAGTCGGCGTCGGACGAGGCGAGGTAGGCCACAGCTCCGGCGATGTCCTCGGGGGTGCCGAGGCGCCCGACCGGGTACGACGCGGCGACTTCCTCCTCGCGGCCTTCGTAGAGGGCGGTGGCGAAGTTCGTCTTGACCACAGCAGGAGCCACCGCATTGACGCGAATGTCGGGGCCGAGTTCGACGGCCAGCGATCGGGTCAGGTGGGACACGGCGGCCTTCGAGATGCCGTAGAAGGAGATTCCCGGGCTCGGCCGTTCCCCGGCGACCGAGGAGATGGACACGACTCGGCCTTTGTTCTCCTTGAACTGCAGGTTCTCGTGGTGGACCGCACCCTGCACCCAGGCGAGGGTGCCGAGGACGTTGACGTCGAGGATCTTCCGGGCTGCGTCGAGGTCGATGTCGATGAGCGGTCCGTAGACCGGGTTGATGCCGACGTTGGTGACGAGCACGTCGAGGCGGCCGAACTTCTCGGAGATCGTGTCAAAGACCTCGGCACGGTGGGTCGGATCGTCGGATTTGCCGGCGATTCCGAGCGCGGTGCCTTCCGGGAACTGCGCGACCGCCTCGGCGAGAGCTTCGGGTTTGCGAGCGGTGAGGACCACGGTCGCCCCCTCGGCCTGCAGCCGCTGGGCGATGCCGAGCCCGATGCCGCGGCTGGCGCCGGTGATGAGGGCGACCTGCCCGGTGAAGCGCTGCCCGAGGTGGTTCGTCGTGTCCGTGGTGGTCTGCTCGCTCATGGGAACTCCATCGTCCGAGTTAGAAACCGAGCGTTCGCTCAGTAGGGTGTTTGTATCGTAGGCAGGAGAAGTCCCTGATGACAAGGACTCTCCGATGACAAGGAAGCGGCAGGGAGGCCCAGCGCCGATGAACCACCTGGAACACCACCGGGATGCCGGTCCGGCATCGCTGTTTCCGCTGGCCCGCGAGGCGATCCTGACCTGGCACCTGCAGGAAGGTGCCGGCGTCATCGCCCGACCCAGGCGTCGTGTCCGGGCCGGGATGATTGTGAACCTGAGGCTCAACCCGGTTTGGCCAACCTCGCCGAGGCGACTTCGCGGTCATGACCTGAACGTTCGCGTGGGCTCGTGCGAAGTCCTCGAGGTCATCGACGAACCGCGGGCGGCCGGTTTCGTCTACCGCACCCTGCCAGGGCATCTCGAGTCCGGGGAACAGACGTTCCTCGTCTCCATCGGCGCGGATGACCGCCTCGGCGATCTCTCCGCATCCGATGACCGCCTCATCGTCTCGATCGTCTCGGATTCGGTGCCGGGACATCCCCTGCTGCGTGCGTTCGCCCCGTTCTCGGTCGCGGCGCAGAGGATGATGGCTCGTCGTTATGTCGAAGGGCTGCGCCGCATGCTCGACCGCCGACAGGACGACGTTCGTGCTTGACACCCGACGGCAGGCGCTGAGCTCGGCCTCTAGACTGCTCGGGCGAGAGCTGACGCTGCTCGACGAATTCACCGCCGGACAGCATGCGACCACGCTTCTGGCCACTGATGGTGAGGACGAACTCGTCGTCCGCGCCTTCCCCGCCCACGACGATGCTGCCCTCAGGGAAGCCGAAGTCCTCGCGCGACTGACCCGGCTGGGCACCTGGGTTCCTCACCTGGTGGCCGCCGGCACTACGACGGTCGAGCCGGTCATCATCACCTCGCGCGTGCCGGGCAGGGTGCCCGGCACCGAACTCTCGCCCTCGATGATGGCCACAGAGATGGCCGCCGCTCTCGCCCGCATTCACGAACTCGACGGCGACGGACTGCGACCGATTCCAGCTACCCCGCCCACCGGCGACTCCGCGATCGCCCGGCGGGCCCAACAAGAATGGGGCGATCTCGACAGAGACGATCCGGTGCTCCTCCACACGGACTTCTGGTGTGGGAACGCCCTCTGGGAGGGCGAGCGCCTCACCGGAGTCGTCGACTGGTCCGGTGCCGGGTGCGGTCCGCGCGGAGTCGACCTCGCCTGGTGCCGGCAGGATCTGGCGCTCCTCGGTTCTCCCGAGGCCGCCGACGTCTTCCTACGCGAGTACGAACGGATTCTCGGCCGCCCGATCAACGACATCGCCGCTTGGGACGTGCAGGCCGCGGCCCGAGCACACGACCGCGTCGAAACCTGGTTGCCGAACTACCTGGGCATCGGGCGGACCGAGATCACCGCCGACGTCCTCCGCGAACGACTGGATGAGTGGAATGCGCGGCTGTGAGATCGACGGCAGCACCTCCTCGGCGAGGATGATGACCACCCCGTCGACTGGAATCCGCCTCACCCGACCGTCGGCAGGACCGCCTCGGCGAGGGTGAGGACGGCGCCCAAGGAGGCCATGCCGTGATCGCTTAAATGGGCGAGGTAGAGGATTGAGGGCTCATCGGCGATGTCGAGAGGCACGGCCACCGTGCCGGCCTCGCGCGCATTCGCCGACACCGAGTCGAAGGTGATCGAGATGCCCAAGCCGGCCGCGATGAGCGCGCCGATGGTCTGCGAATCGGGAGCGATCTGTGCCACCCGCGGACTGAATCCGGCCTCCCGGCACAGCCGCATCGTGTTCTCACGCAGCGTCGAGCTGGGGTGGGCGGGCAGGGTGATGAAGTCCTCCTCGGCCAGCTCCTCGACGCGGATCGAGGACCGCCTTGCCAGCCGGTGCCCCTCGGGCAGAGCCGCGCAGAGTCGCTCGATCATCACGGCCCTTCCGGTCACACCCGGCGGCTGCTGCGCCCACCGGACCAGCGCCAGATCGAGCGAACCGTCGACGAGGCGCTCCAGCCCCTCCTCGGCGAAGACATTCGACTCGAGTCCGAACGTGATCCCGGGATGGGCCCCACGGGAGGCGGCGACCAGGGTCGCGGCCAAGGCGCGCGAGGACGAACGGGCGAAACCGAAGCTCAGCCTCCCGGTCTCCCCCGTCGCCGCGCGCTGCACGGAATCGACGGCGAGGTGTTGGATCTCGAGCATCTTCCGCGCCGGCTCGACCAGCGCCTCACCGGCCGGGGTGAGCCGAACGCTGCGGGTGGTGCGGTGGAACAGCGAGACGCCGAGGCTGTCCTCGAGCGATCTGATGGTGCGGCTCAGCGGCGGCTGGAGCACACCCAGACGTTCGGCGGCGCGACCGAAGTGCAGCTCTTCGGCGACCACGAGGAAGGCTCGGGCCTGCTGTATCTCCATCGCTGATCACTCCGCCGCATGACTCGATTTACATATCGAATCCGATATTAGTCTTTAATCATTATTATCCACAATGCTATATTGTGGGGTGGAACACGCGGATCAGACTTCGGGCCGACGACAGGAGCTTTCATTGACGAATGGCGACACCACTGCGGGCGACAGGATTGACGACCTCCTCCCCCGCGCCGGCACCGGCCCGCTTTCCGGCCAGGTCGTCGTCGATTTTTCGCGGGTTCTCGCCGGACCGTATTCGACGATGATGCTCGCCGACCTCGGCGCCACGGTCATCAAGGTCGAAGGCCCCAGGGGCGATGACACCCGGCACTGGAGCCCACCGGTGCGCGAGGACGACGCCACCTACTTCCTGTCGATCAATCGCAACAAGTACGACATCGTCCTCGACTTCTCCGATCCCGAGGATCTCGAGGTCGCCCGGAAGCTCGCGGCCCGCGCGGACATCATCGTCGAGAACTTCAAGCCGGGCGGACTGGCGAAGTACGGCCTCGACTACGAGTCCGTCACACAGACCAGCCCAGTGCCCAACCCCAAGGTCATCTACGCCTCGGTCACGGGCTTCGGCGCACACAACGCACTGCCCGGCTACGACCTGCTGGTCCAGGCGATGTCCGGGTTCATGTCGATCACCGGCAGCCCCGAGGGCTCCCCGTATCGCGCCGGCATCGCAGTCTTCGACGTCATCACCGGCCTGCACACGGCGATCGGCGTCCTCGCGGCCCTCCAGCACAAAAACACCACCGGAGAAGGTCAGCTCGTCGAAACGAACCTCATGTCCTCGGCGATGTCCGGCCTGGCCAACCAGTCCGGCGCCTATGCCGCCGCCGGGGTGACCCCGACTCGGATGGGCAACGCCCACCCCAGCCTCTATCCCTACCAGCCGATGTCCACGAAGTCCGGGGAGCTCATCGTCGCCGCAGCCAACGATGGCCAGTTCGCCACCCTGGCAAAGGTCCTCGGCCGACCCGACTGGCTCTCGGACGACCGTTTCGCCGAGGCCAAGGCCCGCAACGCCCATCGCGCGGAGCTCGAACCCGAACTCCTCGAGGCCTTGGCTCAGCACACCGCGCAGGAATGGTTCGAGAAGCTCACCGCCACCGGCCTGCCCTGCGCCCCCATCAACACCATCGCCGAGGGCGTCGAACGCGCCAAGGACCTCGGCCTCGACCCGATCGTCGAAACCGGACAGGGTGAGCGCGTCATCCCGACCATCCGCAATCCGATCCGCCTGTCGAAGTCCGAGGTCGCCTACGATCTCGCGCCGCCCGAACTCGGTGCCGACGACGAGCGGGTACGCGCCTGGATCGACACCCTCTGACCCACCTCGGCGGGCGCACAATCGTCACCTGAGCGCCCCGGCGCACAACCACCTCGGCGACACCGACGTCCCACCAATCACAAGGAGAAGGCAGCATGGACAACTCGGAACTCGACGACATCCTCTCGATCGTCCGCGAATTCGTCCGCGAGAAGGTCGTCCCCCTCGAGACCGACATCGAGGCCGAGGACGCCATCCCGCAGTCCATCATCGACGAATCCGCGCAGATGGGACTCTTCGGTTGGGCCCTGCCGGAGGAGTACGGCGGGCTGGGCATGAACGCCGAACAGGATGCGCAGCTGGCCATGGAACTCGGCTACACGACGCCGGCCTTCCGGTCCGTGTTCGGCACGAACAACGGCATCGCCGGGCAGGTGCTCGTCAACTACGGCACCGATGAGCAGAAGAGCGAATGGCTGCCGAAGCTGAGCTCCGGCGAGGTCGTCGCTTCCTTCGCGCTGACCGAGTCCGAGGCGGGATCTGATCCCTCGGGCATGCGCACCCGTGCTGTCCGCGACGGCGAGGACTACGTCATCACCGGCAGCAAACGCTTCATCACGAACGCCGAGTCCTCCGACGTCCTCATGGTCTTCGCCCGCACCGATCCGAGCGCCAAGGGTTCGAAGGGCATCTCGGTATTCCTCGTCCCGACCACCGCCGAGGGTGTGACCGTCGGCCCCCACGATCACAAGATGGGCCAGGCCGGGGCCTGGACCTCGGAGATCTTCTTCGACGACGTCCGCGTCCCCGCCGCCAACCTCATCGGCGGTGAGGAGGAGAAGGGCTTCTACGCGGCCATGGCCTCCCTGAACAAGGGGCGGCTGCACATCGCCGCGATCTGCGTGGGCCAGGGCATCCGGATCCTCGACGAATCCGTGAAGTTCGCCGCCGAGGCGAAACAGGGCGGGGAGCCCATCGCCCGGTTCCAGCTGGTCCAGGGCATGCTCGCCGACATCTACACCGAGGTGGCCGCCGCCAAGGCGATCGTCCTCGCCGCCGCGCAGCGCTGGGACGCCGAGACCGATCGCAAGCTCGGCCCCTCCTCGGCGAAGCTCTTCGCCTCCGAGGCCTTGGCCCGCATCGCCGACAAAGGCGTGCAGATCCAGGGCGGTATGGGCTACATGCGCGAGTCGGCCGTCGAGCGCTTCTACCGTCACGCCCGCCTGTTCCGCATCTACGAAGGCACCTCCGAAGTCCAGCGCGTCGTCGTCGCCCGGCAGCTGCTGGGAGGCGCCCACAAACAACAGTTCAACCTGTAGATCGCTCCACCAGCCCCATCACCGGATCGCCCGGTTATCGCCTCGACCAAACAATCCACGGACATTTCCACGGAAAGAAGGAACCCATGACCGACTCACCAGCACCCACTCCCGACGCCCATGGTGTCTCCGCCGTCCCCGGCCTGCTGGCCGGCAAGGTCGCCGTCGTCACCGGCGGCGGGCAGGGCCTCGGCCTTGCGATGGCCCGATCCCTCGTCGATTCCGGGGCGAAGGTCGTCCTCGGGGATATGAATGAGGAGAGCCTCGCTGCCGCCGTCGAATCGCTCGGCGGTGCGGATGCGGCCGTCGGCGTCGTGTGCAATGTGTCTTCGCTGGAGAATGTGCAGGAGCTCGCCGAGGCGGCCACGCGGGCCTTCGGCGGCGTCGACATCTGGGTCAACAACGCCGGCATCACCCGCGATGCGACGATCCGGAAGATGAGCGAACAGGAGTTCGACGACGTCATCTCCGTGCACCTGCGCGGCACCTGGAACGGCCTCAAGGTCGCCACGGCACTCATGCGCGAGCAGGACCGCGGCGGCTCGATCGTCAATGTGTCCTCGATCAGCGGCAAGGTCGGCAACCCCGGCCAGTCGAACTACTCCGCAGCCAAGGCCGGCATCGTCGGCATGACCAAGGCCGTGGCCAAGGAAGTCGCGTTCAAGAACATCCGCATCAACGCGATCCAGCCCGGCTTCATCAACACCGCGATGACGCAGGCGATGCCGCAGCACGCGATCGATTCGAAGCTCGCCGACATCCCGCTCGGCCGCCCAGGCGAACCCGAGGAGGTCGCCTCGGTGGTGCTGTTCCTCGCCTCCGGGCTCTCGAGCTACCTGACGGGCACGGTCACCGAGATCTCCGGCGGCCGCCACATCTGAGCCGTTTCAGGTTGCCGGACCGGCGTCCCCGCGGGGACGTCGGGTCATCGGCGCTCCGGGGCGCACCTCTGCCACCCGTCGAAGTGAGTGTGGACCATCACGCCCGGTATTTCACCTCGCCGCCGACGACAGTCAGGGCGACACGGGTGTCCCGGATCGCCTCGGCATGGGCGAAGAGGGCCTGTTCGGACTCGTAGCCGAGGAGACCGTCGCGCGTGTGGCCCGGGCCGGCGGGATCCGAGTCGGCACCCGACCGTGTCCACTCGGGATCGAGGCCTTCGGCCGCACACGGGTCGGTGTTGACGACGATGAAGTCGGCATCCATCCCGGGCGCCAGATACCCGGAGCGCTGTTCAAGACCGGCCGCATAGGCCGCGCCTTGGGTGTGCTGACGGATCGCCTCGGCGGCGGTCATGCGACGTTCCGGTTGGAAGCTCGTGCTCGCATCACCAGAGATGTTCGCCCTGGTCATCGCCGCATAGATCGCGGCAAAGGGGTTCGCGTGCTCGACCGGGCCGTCGGAGCCGAAGGCCACATGGGCACCCGCCGCCAGCAGGTCCGGCCAGGCATAGGCGGCGAGCTGCGCGGATTCGTCGATGAGGTGGAGAAGATGCAGATCGGAGATGCAGTGGCGCGGCTGCATCGAGGCGATGACGTCGAGGTCCCGGAACCGTGCGACATCCTCGGGCTGGATGAACTGGGCGTGTTCGACCCGATGACGCAGCGGTCGCTCGTAGCGGGCCTCGGCGGCCCGGGTGGTCTCCCGAAGGCGTTCGAAGACGTTGAGCACATGATGGTTGGCCTGGTCGCCGATGGCGTGGATGGCCACTGAGATGCCGGCTTCGGTGGCCCAGCGCGCATTCTCGAACAGGTCGTCTTCGGACATCTGAGCGATGCCGTAGTTGGCTTCGGCCGCCTCATCGCTGAGCACGGATTCGGGGACAGAACCCGGGTAGGAGTAGGACACGGCGGCAGCGGTGGTGTCGCCGGTGTCCGCCGGGTCCGTGGCCGACTTAGCCGCCGGTTCGGGTGTCGGCTCCGCCTCCACCTCCGTTTCCACCTCCGGGGCGGGGAACGGTGAGGACATATGAGAGGTGTGTGAACCGAGGGCCCCGTCCGAGAACAGCTTGAGGCCACCTCGGCGCAGCCAGTCATCGCCGTCACCGGTGTGCCAACCGGTTTCGATCGCCCACGGAACCTCGTTGCCGCGCAGGTACTTCGTCACCCGAATGTGCTGCCGGTCGGCTTCGCGCAGGTCGTTCCACCCCAGCGTCGAGGGGATTCCGTCGAAGTCGTGGATGCCGGTCAGGCCCTGGGACAGGAACAGCCGCTGTGTCCGGTCGAGGCGTTCGATCTGCGGCTCGCGGGAGGGTTCGGGGATGAATCTGGCGACGAGGTCGGTGGCGTCCTCGCGGACGAGTCCGGTCAGCTCTCCGTCGTGGTCGCGGACGAATTCTCCGCCCCAGGGGTCCGCGGTGAGCGCGTCGATGCCGGCGATCTCGAGCGCGTGGGCGTTGGCCCACAGGGTGTGCAGGTCGAGTGACCACATGGCCACCGGGTGGTCGGGTACGAGCTCATCGAGCAGCTCCCGGTCCGGGTAGCGGGGGTCGTCCCATTTGTTGAGGTCCCAGCCGGAGCCGACGACCCACTCCCCCAACGGCAGCGTCTGGGCACGTTCACGGATCGCTTCGACCGCCTCGGCGAGGGATCGGGTTCCGGAGAGGTCGAGCTCTTCGAGCGAGTTCGCGTAGGCGATCGAATGCATGTGCGCATCGACGAATCCCGGCAGGATGACCTGCCCCTGGCAGTCGATCTCCTCGAGCGTGGGCCCGGGGATGACGGTGGTGGCCCCGACCCCACCCGCCGAGGCGAGCGCCGCCGTCGTGGAAGACTCCGCGGCCGCGATGTCGAGCAGTTCGGCGCGCGTGCCGATGGCCACGATCGTCTCGCCGTCGACGAGGATGGCCTCGGGCGGGGTGTCAGAGGCCGCCGGATCATCGGCGTGCTCTGGGAGGGTCGACTCCGGGTCGGAGGGGTGCGATGTGGAAGTCGGCGCCGCGGGGGCGAACGTGCGCACGATGGCGTTGGAGAACAGACGCATGATCACCAGTCTAGGGCGCGGATTCGCGAGCGCGGGGCCCGGGTCAGGGGTGTTTCACCACCCACTGTCTGCCCGCTGTCTGCCCGCTTTCTACCGGGAGTGGAATCCGAGGTATGGCCAATGTCATCAGCACCCAAGACACCCGGCTCGTCGCCGGTGCACGAGTTGTCCTCCCTGCCGTGTGGCTCGGGTTGATCATCGGCATCTCGCTCATCGAGGCACCCTTGAAGTTCCAGGCCCCGGGGATCACGATCCCCTTGGGGTTGGGCATCGGTCGGCTCGTCTTCACCGCCATGAACTGGGTCGAGATCGTCATCGCCGTGATCCTGCTGTGGTCGGTGCTCAAGGACGGCGTCGGTGCGGCGACGCGGAAGCGGCCTCGCGCATCCCGCGGTGGGCGGTCAGATGGTGGCGATCAGGCGCTCGACCTCAGCGGAATCGGTCGCGGCCGCCGTCGGCCCGCCTGCGCCGCCACGGCGAACTTGAGCACCGGATTCCTCGGCAATGAGCGCCCCACCTGCATAGTCGTAGATTCCGAGCCCGCGTTCGGCGTAGCTGTTGACCTTACCTTCGGCGATCATGCACAGATCAATGGCGGCCGAACCGCAGCGACGGATGTCGTCGTAGCCGGTCATCAGGGAGTTGAGTTTGGCCAGCTGCGGGTCCCGGTTGTCGCCGGTGTAGGCGAAGCCGGTGGCGAGCAGGCGACCGGACAGACCTGACGGTGTGCCACGCAGCCGCCTTGCGGGAATCTCAGATGTTGGACGGCTGTCGTCTGCGGTCCGGGCGGCCATTCGTCCCGAAATCCGATAGGCGCCGAGTCCGGCCACTGCCGACCATGTGACGTTGAGCCCAGGAGAGGCGACGAGGCCGATGCACCAGGGCCCCTCCCCCACGGATGCGGCTCCGGCCTCGCAGACTCCGACCGAGAACGCGTAGTGCTCGATGTTGCGGACATAGTTGACGGTCCCGTCGATCGGGTCGACGTGCCACTCGAAACGCGAGGACGCACCGCCGCGGTCCGCCGAGCCTGCTGCCGGATCCCGCAGCCACCCGGCAGCAGCGTCGAAGCAGTTGAGGCCCCGTAGGAACTCGAGCGGGAAGAACTCCACCGGGTCGATGGCCGGGGCGCCCTCCTCGCCGACCATGAGGTCATCGGGTCGGACCGCGGCGAGATATCCGCGAACGAGGGATTCGATCTCAGCATCCGCGAGTGTCACGAGATCGTTCGGCGAGGTCTTGGTGTCGACGACCGAGGCGTCCAGTCTCGACCCAAGCCGCCCCCGCCACGCAAGCATCTGCTCCCAGGCCATGGCCGAGAGATCGGAGGCGATGAGGATCAGGGGGTGGTCGGCGATCTCAGGCGGAAGTTGTTCGGGCTGTGCGCTCATACCGACCACTCTAAACGGCGCCGTCGCCCGTGTAACAACACTGCAATACAGGGCCGAGTATGTGCTTCTTGCATCTAATCCCCTCCCGGCGCGGATCTGTGGCCGATCGGAGCCCGAACACGACAGGTTCGTTTCATCATTTCCGCAATTGCCGTACGGCGAGAATGGGACAAGCAGCTCAGAATTGCTATACCAGTGGTCCAAGCTGCGGATAAAACAGATTCGGCGTCAATATTCCGACCGAGTATGCACGCCTCGGCGGCAGATTCCACAATAAAGCGATCTTGTTATGCAACGGTGACGAAGCCCGGCAACCCGGCTACCGGTCGGTAGCCGGCCCGAAGGCGCGGGGAAGCAGGAATCGGCGGTCCGCATCGTCTGCGGACCACCGACCCGAATCGCACCTCTCGGAGGATCCCCGACCGGTCGCCCGTGACCGAGGGATCCCCTGAGCTCTCGGGATTATGCGGACTCTGCGGCCGCCTGCGCCTTCTCCGGTCGGCGGACGGGACCGTGCCTGCGCACGATCTCCTGCACGGCCTGCGAAGAGGTGCCGGCAGCCTCAGCGATCGCACCGAAGGTCGCCCCCTCCTCGCGGGCGCGCAGAATCGCCATCACGTAGTCGGTGTTGATTTTGGCCCGCTGTCGGGAAACCTTTCGAACGGCACCGACTAATGCCGTCTGATCAACTGTCAATTCACGAGCACGACGCGACATGGTTTCTTCCCCTGCATTCGCATGTGGCCGGACGCCACAAAATGATGTAGTCCAATTAAATACCACGAATATGACAATCCGCCAAGAATTCTCGGATCATGGAACCAGTGGCTTCATCCTGGGAGATTCAGCGTCTATTTATAACGAAACGATAACGTACCGCGGCGGGTGCGCGGGTGGCAGAATGCGAGTATGACCGCACTGCAGCCTGCAACAGCAGCACGTTCCGAGGTTCGACTCGACGAGGAGTTCTCGGCCGTCGGGATCAGCGACTTCAGCCTCGCCGATACCGACAGGGCTGCCTACTCCTCAGACGCATCGCTGTTCCGGCTCGTCCCCGAGGCCATCGTCTTCCCCCATGACGAGGCCGATGTCGCCCGCACTCTGGCCGTCGCTCGTCGCCACGGCATTCCCGTCACCGGCCGCGGTGCCGGGACCTCGATCGCCGGCAATGCGATCGGCACCGGCATCATCCTCGACTTCTCCCGCCATATGAATCGCGTCCTCGACCTCGACCCGGTCGAAGGCTCCGCCTGGGTCCAGCCCGGGTGCGTCCATGCGCACCTGCAGGCGCAGGCCGCACCCCATGGCCTGCGGTTCGGTCCGGATCCTTCGACCCACACCCGGTGCACCATCGGCGGCATGATCGGCAACAATGCCTGCGGTCCTCGCGCGCTCGGCTACGGACGCACCGGCGACAACATCCTGGCGCTCACCGTCATGCTCATCGACGGCACCGTGGTCACTCTCGATGAGGGCGACTGCACCGAGACCTTCCCGCGTCTGCACGAACTCGTCGCCGAGCACCTCGGCACGATCCGCACGAACTTCGGCACCTTCTCCCGTCAGGTCTCCGGATACGGTCTCGAGTCCCTCCTGCCGGAGAACGGCTTCGACCTCCGCCGCGCCTTCGCCGGGACCGAGGGCACCTGGGGAATCGTCCTCGCCGCGAAGATGCGCCTGGTCCAGAACCCCGCCTTCACCTCAGCGGTGGTGCTCGGCTATGAGGACATGGTGGCAGCCGCCCACGATGCCCCGCTGCTGGGGGACTTCCCCGTCGCCGCCTGCGAGGGACTCGACGCCCGCATGCTCAATCGGGTCATCGAGACCAAGGGCGCCGAGGCGGCCCCGGGCCTGCCCGAGGGCGCCGGGTGGCTCGTCGTCGAACTCACCGGGGAGGACGAGGTCCACCTGATCGCAGAGACGAACCGGCTGATCACGGAGTCGAAATCGCTCGACTCCGCGGTCCTCGACCGGGCAGCGGCCGCGGAGGTGTGGGCGATCCGCGCCGACGGGGCCGGCCTGGTCTCACGCACCCCGGACGGGCGCGACGCCCACGCCGGGTGGGAGGATTCGGCGGTTCCGGTCGAACGCCTCGGCGACTATCTCCGTGACCTCATGGAGCTGCTGGACGCGCACGGGCTGTGGGGGATTCCCTACGGGCACTTCGGGGACGGGTGCCTGCACATGCGCGTCGACTTTCCGCTCGAGGACCCGAACGGGCGGCAGCTGATGCGCGATTTCATGGTCGCAGCCACGAAGCTCGTCGCCCGCTACGGCGGGTCGGTCTCCGGTGAGCACGGGGACGGGAGGGCGCGTTCCGAGCTGCTGCGGCTGATGTACCCGCCCGCGGTGCTCGAACTGTTTTCCCAGGTCAAGGACCTCTTCGATCCGCAGCATCTGCTCAACCCAGGGGTCATCGTCGACCCCGACGGCCTCGACGAATCGCTTCGCCTCACTCAGCTGCCCCTGCGGCAGCTGCTGCCGGGCGAGCTCGCCATGGCCTATCAGGGTGAGGC
This sequence comes from Brevibacterium sp. GP-SGM9, assembly GCF_047300845.1. Taxonomy (NCBI): domain Bacteria; kingdom Bacillati; phylum Actinomycetota; class Actinomycetes; order Micrococcales; family Brevibacteriaceae; genus Brevibacterium; species Brevibacterium sp. GP-SGM9. Next base: position 1,954,396 of record NZ_CP178563.1, read on the forward strand.
CGACGGCTTCGCCTCCGCGGTGCATCGCTGTACCGGGGTCGGCAAATGCCGCGCGGATTCGGCCGGCAGCGGCGGCACCATGTGTCCGTCCTTTCAGGCCACTCGGGATGAGCGGCATTCGACTCGGGGAAGGGCGCGGGTGCTCCAGGAGATGGTCTCGGGCGATCTGCTCGAGCCGCGGTGGGACTCCCCCGAGGTCGCCGAGGCGCTCGACCTCTGCCTGTCGTGCAAGGCCTGCGGGACCGAGTGTCCGACCGGCACGGACATGGCCACCTACAAGGCCGAGGTCCTCCACCAGTCGTACAAGGGCAGGCTGCGTCCGCTCAAGCACTATGCCCTCGGGTTCCTGCCTCAGCTCGCACGGCTGACGACCCCGGTCGCGCCCCTGGTCAACCGGCTTTCGGGGCTGCCGGGGCTGACGACCGTGGCGAAGCGGATCGCCGGCATCGACGTTCGCCGGTCGATTCCGCAGTTCGCGTCGACGACCTTCCGGAAGTGGTGGAACACCGCCACCGAGGCGGGTGCGGGGTCTTCGGGCACCGGGCGTGGAGCTGCGGTCGGGCGGTCGGACGAGGCCCGCCTCGGCGGAAGTCGACCGAGCCCGGTTCGTGAGGTGATCCTGTTCGCGGATTCCTGGTCGAATCATTTCGCCCCGCGGATCCTCGCGGCCGCGGTGGCCGTGCTCGAGCGTGCCGGGGTGAGGGTGCGCGTCGTCGAGCAGACCGTCTGCTGTGGTCTGCCGTTGATCTCGACCGGCCAGCTCGACGCGGCTCGGGCGAATCTGGGGGCGACGATCTCAGCCCTCGATGCCACCGGGGATGTGCCGATCCTCGGGGTCGAACCCTCGTGTCTGGCCACGCTCAAGGACGATTCGCGCAAGCTTCTCGCGGATGCCGCCTCGGCGCGGGTGGCGGATCGGGTGCAGACCTTGGCGCAGTATCTGCTGAGCATCGGTGCCGAGCTGCCGTCGCTGGACGGGGTCGAGGCGCTCGTGCAGCCGCACTGTCACCAGTCGGCGATCTTCGGGGTTGCAGCGGACAAGGAGCTGCTGGCCAGGGCCGGTGCGGACACCCGGTTCCTCGGCGGCTGCTGCGGCCTGGCCGGGAACTTCGGGGTCGAAGCAGGGCACTATGAGACCTCGGTCGCCGTCGCCGAGGTGGCCCTGCTGCCGGCGCTGCGCGAACGTGAGAGCGTGACCAGGGCCCGTGTTGCGGAGGGCGGCGGAGGCTCTGCTGACAGAGGCGATTCTGCGGACGGGGGCGGTGGTGCAGACGGCCGCGATTCTGCGCTCCAGGTCGTGCTTGCCGACGGGTATTCGTGTCGGACGCAGATCGCCGACCTCAGTGACTCTCAGGGAGTGTCTTTGGCCGAGCTGCTCGCCTGGGGCTGGGGACTTGAGCCGGTGAGATGAGTCGCCGGGCAGTCTCTTGCCGGGCGGTCTCTCGTCTGAGAGTCTCTCGCCGGAGCTGAGGCTCAGGCCTTGGCGGTGAGGACCGGGACTTCGGCCTCGAGCAGGATTCGCTGCGCCTGCGAACCGAGGATGAACTTGCCGATGGCCGAGCGCTTGCGCAGTCCGATGACGATGAGCTGCGCCGAGTACTCGATGGCGAGGTCGTTGAGGGTGCCGGGTAGGTCATCCTCGTGATCGGGCTGGAGCACCTCCACCTCGACGTCGGACTCCTTGCCCAGAGCGACGATCCGCTCGATCTCATCCTCGCCGATCTCCGTGGGGGATCCGCTGGCACCTCGTCGCTGTGAGTTGATCACAACGGCGTTGCTTGAGCGCAGCTTGGCTTCCGCGAATCCAGCCCGCAGAGCCGCCTCGCCCTCGGGAGCAGGAAGGTAGCCAATGAGAATCGTCATGGCTCCCAGTATATTGACAAGCAGGCGAAACATTCATTCGGGGTTCACTCCGTGTGTGATCGCGGCGATTCCCGGCAGGTCTCAACCCTTCTCAGCGACTCGCCGCGCCCGTTCGCCGAGCGTCCTCAGCTCTTCGCGCAGTTCGGCCGGCTCGATGACTTCCACGTCTCCGGGAGTGGCCGTGGCCATCACGGCCGCCCACCGCAGATCATCGACGCCGAACTCGATACGCACGCCATCGGCCGCCTCGGTGATCGTCGCCGATCTCGTCGGGAACCAGTCCTTCGCCTCCTCGACCGTGACCTGGGCCCGGAGGACGACGGTGTGCCGATACGCCGAGGTGGTCACCGCGGAACTCACGGCCGCCTCGGCGTCGGGATGGGGCCGGTGGGCGAAGGTGAACGTCGTGGCGTGGACGGCGCTCATCCGATCGAGTCGGAACGACCGCCAGTCGGCCCGGTCGAGATCCCAGGCGTAGAGATACCAATGGGCGCCGAGGACGACGAGGCGGACCGGTTCGACGCGCCTGCCCTCTGTCTCCTGCCGGTCAGGCGCCGCCTTGTCCGTCGGGGCGTCCACGGCTCCGGCCGCCTCGGCGCGGGGTACTCTGCCCTTCCGATGGTCGAAGGTCACGACTGCACGGGACGCGATCGCCGAGGCGAGCTCGATGACCGCCCCGAGGTCGATTCCCGGGGCATGACCAGGCAGGACGCTGACAGCGGTGCCGATGTCGCGCACCGTCGCCTGCATGTCGGCAGGCAGCATCCCGCGCAGCTTCTCGGTGGCCGAATCCGCGTTCGCGGTGCTCAGCCCAGCCCCGCGCAGGAGGGCGAGGCCGACCGCGGTCGACAATGCCTCCCCGGACTCGAGCTGCAGCGGCGGCAGCACCGTTCGGGACTCGGCACGGTAGCCGCCCTCGGTGCCGGGAACCGAACCGATGACATAGCCGATTTCACGCAGGGAGGCGATGTCGCGGCGAATGGTCCGCGGTGTCACATCGAAGCGTTCGGCCAGCTCAGCGGCCGAAAAGATGCGGCCCGAGGCGAACATGCCGAGGAGGGACAGAAGCCGGGTCTCCGAGTGCATGGTCATTCCTCCTCTTCGACCGGCTTCTCCACCTATTTCAATCCCATATTCGGGAGTCTTCATTCGATCATCCAATGCGGACATCGTATGTCCTCAAGTGAGTGGATGCTGGGAACAGCCAACCGGAACACCGGATCAGCAGCTCACCGTGCTGCGGGACAAGCGCATCGCACGAGAAACACAGGAGAGATCATGCCCTTCTTCGCCCCTTCGGTTACCACCGAGGCCGACGCCGCCTTCAGCTTCCTCACCCAACAGTGCACTCAGCTCAAGATCACCGCCCTCGGACTCACCGATGAGCAGGCGCGCAGCACGCCGACGGTCAGCGGCCTGAGCATCTCCGGGCTCATCACCCACTCCGCGCAGGTCGTCAACGGCTGGATCCAGCAGGTCAAGGACCCCGCCCGGCCGATCGAGTTCTCGGATCATGCGGCGATGAACCGGGAGATCGGTCTCGAGGGAATGTTCGACGGCTCCACACTCCCCGATTTCGACATCGCCGAGGTGGTGGTCATCTTCGATCGTGCGATGGACCAGATCGAAGCGGCACGGCAGGCGGTCGCCGAGAAAGACATCGACCTCGGCACTCAGGTGCCGATGCCGCACAACCCGTGGATGCCCACCGACTTCGCGATGACGGTGCGGTGGATCCTCGCTCACCTGAACACGGAGATCGCCCGTCATGTCGGCCACGCCGACATCATCCGCGAATCCATCGACGGTGCGATCGCCTACCAGCTCAATGCCCAGGCCGACGGTGAGCCCTGGCCGCCCGAAGGCTGGGCCGAACAGGCCAGCTGACCACCCGGCAGGCACCCCGAGCACTCCCAGAACCACACCCTCACCCCCACCCCCTCTCACAACACCCCACTGCTACCTGACGGCGGCCCAGCACCCTCGCGCGAGGGTGCTGGGCCGCCGTCAGGTAGCAGTGGGGGGAGAGACTCAGGCCGCGTGGACCTCGGTGCTGGCCTTCGACACCCGGTCGACGAGGTGGTCGGTGTAGGCCGGCATCGTGAGGAAGTCGGGGAAGGTCTCGCCGAGCGCGCTGGCCCGGAAGATCTCGATCGCCTCGGTGAAGTGATCGGCCGGCTGACGCTCGAGCAGTGCGAGCTCCTCGCCCAGGAACCGCTCCACCATCTGGTGGGTCAGCTGCCCGCCATTGTCGAGGGTCACCCCGTGACGGATCCACTGCCAGATCTGCGAGCGCGAGATCTCCGCGGTCGACATGTCCTCGAGCTGGTTCTCCAGGGCCACATGGCCGTTGCCGCCAAGCCATTCGTTGATGTAGCCGATGGCCACGCGGATGTTGATCCGCACGCCTTCCTCGGTGACGATCGGCTCCAGGCCGGTGATGTCGAGGATGTGGTCGCTGGTCACCTGCACATCGGGGCGCTTGTTCTCCAGCTGGTGCGGCTTCGAGCCGAGAGCGGCATCGAAGACGCTCAGCGCAGCCGGCACGAGCGCCGGATCGGCGACCCAGGTGCCGTCGAAGCCCTGCCAGGCTTCACGGGCCTTGTCCTCGCGCATCCGCTCGAACTCCGCGGCCACGAAGGCCTCATCGGGGTGTTCGGCCATGAGGTTGCTCATGGTGCCGATCGCGTGGGCACCGCGACGGTGGCAGGTGGCGACGAGGCGGTCGGTGAAGGCCTTCATCAGCGGCAGGTCCATCCTCAGTCGCTCACGGTCGGGCAGAACGAACTCGGTGGAGTGGCGCAGGTTCTTGACCACCGAGAACAGGTAGTCCCAACCGGCGGCTTCGAGTCCGGCGCAGTGCTCGCGCAGCTCGAAGAGGATCTCCTCCATCTGGAACACGGCCGTGATCGTCTCGATGTGGGCGGTGGCGCGGATGGTGCCCTGCTCGATGCCCAGACGGTCCTGCGAGTAGACGAAGATCTTGTTCCACAGGCGAGCCTCGACGGAGGACTCGAGCTTGGGCAGGTAGAAGTAGGGGCCCGAGCCGCTGTCGATGAGGTGACGGGCGTTGTGGAAGAAGTACAGACCGAAGTCGACGAGCGGTCCCGAGGTGGAGAACTCCTTGCCGGCATCATCGACGTAGAGCAGGTGCTTCTCCGGCAGGTGCCAGCCGCGGGGACGCAGTCCGATGGTCGGCTGGTTGCGGTTGTTCACACCGGGCAGCTGTCCTCGGATGGCGCGGTGGAGGTTGAGCTGTCCGCCGATGACGTTGGCCCAGGTCGGGCTCGTGGCGTCTTCGAGATCGGCGAGCCACACCTTGGCCTGCGAGTTCAGCGCCGCAACCACCTCGCGTTCGGTGACCGGACCGGTCAGCTCAACGCGACGATCTTCGAGGCCGGGAGCACCGGTCGAACCGGCGACCTTCCAGCTGCGGTCGGCGCGGATGCGAGCGGTATCGGGTCGGAACCTCGGGAGGGTGCCGCCGTTCATCTCGGTTGCCCGGTTGCGGCGTGCGGTGAGCAGTGTGCCGAGGTGGCCGGCGAACTCGTCATGGAGTCCGGCGATGAAGTTCAGTGCGGGCTCCGAGAGGACAGTGTCGAAGCCGGGTTCGAGCGGTGCGTTGATCTTGATGTAAGACATGGGCTTCTCCTCACCCGTCGTGGCGCTGTGATTGCTGCCTGGTGTGGTGGTGCAGTGGCTGTGATGGTGCAGGTGGTGCCGGTGGTGCGGGAGTTTCTGGGAAGTCGTGGTGCGAATGTGACGGCGCGGACCGGCGGAGTAAACCCCGTGAAAACTCTGCCGATCCGCGCCGAATTCGTGGTGGCCCTCAGGCCGGTGCGGAACTCAGTGGAACTGAGCGGTCTCGGTGGAGCCGGCGAGCGCGGTCGTCGAGGACTCCGGGTTGAGCGCGGTCGAAACCAGGTCGAAGTAACCGGTGCCCACCTCGCGCTGGTGCCTGGTGGCCGTGTAGCCGCGTTCCTCGGCAGCGAACTCGCGCTCCTGCAGGTCGACGTAGGCCTTCATCTGTTCGCGGGCGTAACCGTGAGCCAGATCGAACATCGAGTAGTTGAGCGCGTGGAAGCCGGCCAGGGTGATGAACTGGAACTTGTAGCCCATGGCTCCCAGCTCGCGCTGGAACTTCGCGATGGTGGCATCGTCGAGGTGACCCCGCCAGTTGAACGACGGCGAGCAGTTGTAGGCGAGCATCTGATCCGGGTACTCGGCATGGATCGCATCGGCGAACTGCTTGGCCGCCTCGAGATCCGGTGTGGAGGTCTCCATCCACAGCATGTCGGCGTAGGGCGCAAACGACAGTCCGCGGGCGATGCCTGCTTCGATGCCGTTCGTGATCTTGTAGAAGCCCTCAGCCGTGCGCTCACCGGTGACGAAGCGCTGATCGCGCTCGTCGATGTCCGAGGTCATGAGCGTGGCCGCCTCGGCGTCGGTGCGAGCGATCACGAGGCTGGGCACGTTCTCCACGTCGGCCGCCAGGCGAGCCGCGTTGAGAGTGCGGATGTGCTGCGAGGTCGGAACGAGAACCTTGCCGCCGAGGTGGCCGCACTTCTTCTCGGAACCGAGCTGATCCTCGAAGTGCACACCGGCGGCGCCGGCAGCGATCATCGAGCGCATGAGTTCGTAGACGTTGATCGAACCGCCGAAGCCCGCCTCGGCGTCGGCGACGATCGGAGCGAACCAGTCGTCGACCTTCTTGTTGCCTTCCGAGGACTCGATCTGGTCGGCGCGCATCAGCGCGTTGTTGATCCGACGCACGACCTGCGGCACCGAGTTGGCCGGGTAGATCGACTGATCGGGGTAGGTCTGTCCGGCGGCGTTCGCATCGGCGGCGACCTGCCAGCCCGAGAGGTAGATGGCGTTGAGGCCGGCTTTGACCTGCTCGACTGCCTGGTTGCCGGTCAGCGCGCCGAGTGCGTTGACGTACTCGCCCGATTTGATGTCGCTGGAGCTGACCTGCTTCCACAGGCGCTCGGCGCCGTGGCGGGCCAGTGTGTGCTCTTCGATCAGCGAACCGCGCAGTTTGACGACATCCTCGGGCTCGTAGTCACGAGCGACTCCCGACCAGCGGGCATTGGTGGCCCAGTCGCGGCGGATGGCTTCAGCATCGTGCAAGCTGTTCTGCGTGGTGTTCTCAGTCATTGTCCTTCTCTCTTCCTCGTTCGGGGTTGATGAGTTCATTCTGTCGGCGCTGCAAGGGGTGTAACAGAGGTTTTCCGGATGAATAATCTCTGATTTTCCGGTTTCAGAAATTTCCAGGTTCTGTCATACTGGTTTCCACGAAAGTGAACCAGACCACATCGTCGACGGGAGCCGCCCTGATGAGCATTGACGCCGATCTCAGCGAGAACGATCAGCAGACCGATCCATTGAGTATCGGCAGAAGAATTCGGTTTTTTCGCAAACAGCAGGGGCTGACCCTGAGTGAGCTGGGCAAGGGAGTGGGGCGTGCAGCCTCCCAGATCTCGACGATCGAGAACGGTAAGCGAGAAACTTCTGTCACCCTCCTGACCGCGATCGCCAAGGCCCTGAAGACCGACGTGGCCGAGCTCATCGACCCCTCCCCCGTCGACGATCGGCAGGCCCTCGAACTCGAGGCCGAACGCAATCAGGCTTCCCCCATGTACTCATCTCTGGGGCTGCCGCAGGTGCGGATCAAGTCCCTGCCCTCCGATGCGCTCGAGGCGATCGTCGGCCTGCAGCGTCAGCTCTCCGAGGTCCTCGAGCGGAGGGCCGCCACCCCCGAGGAGGCCAGGCGGGCGAACCGGGAGCTGCGGGAGAGGATGCGCGAGAAGAACAACTACTTCGCCGACCTCGAGGCCCAGGCCGCGGAGCTGCTCGACCTGGTCGGGTACGAGTCGGGCACCGTGTCCCAGCGGCAGACCGCGCTGATCGCCGAGAAGCTCGGGTTCAGCCTCCACTACGTCTCCGATCTGCCGGAGTCGACACGGTCGATCTCGGACACCGCGAACAGACGGATCTACCTGCCGAATGCCGATGCGGCCTTCGACCCCCGGTCGCACCTGCTCACGAGCATCGCCCCGCACGTCCTCGGCTACGATTCGCCTACGGACTTCGAGGACTTCCTCAAGCAGCGTGTGGGCGCGAACTACCTGACCGCGGCGATCCTGCTGCCCGAGCGCACGGCGGTGCCGATGCTCACCGAGGCAAAGAAGAAGCGCGAACTCTCCGTGGAGCATCTGCGCGATATGTTCGGCGTCGGCTACGAGACCGCCGCCCACCGCTTCACGAACCTCGCCACCGAGCACCTCGGCCTGCCGGTCCACTTCATGAAGGTCCACAATTCCGGGACCATCCACAAGGCGTATTCGAACGACGGCCTGCCGTTCCCGACCGACCCGCTCGGCGCCGTCGAGGGCCAGTTCGCGTGCAAGCGCTTCACCTCGCGGACGGTGTTCCGAGTCGCCGACAGGTTCAGCCCCTACTACCAGTACACCGACACCCCGGAAGGCTCATACTGGTGCACCGCCAGGGTTCTGCCCGGCGGCGACTACGCCATCAGCGTCGGCGTGCCCTTCGCCCACGTGAAGTGGTTCGAAGGCCGGGAATCACCGATTCGCTCGAAGTCGGAATGCCCCGATCCTTCGTGCTGCCGGCAGGCGCCGGAGGATCTGGCCGAGAAGTGGGAGGAGAAGTCCCTGCCCTCGGCGCGGATGCACGCCTCACTCCTGGCCGCGGTTCCGCCGGGAGCGGTCCCCGGAGTCGACGACACCGAGGTCTACCAGTTCCTCGAGCGTCACTCCGGCTGAGTGGGCTCCGGCTGAGCCTGCCTCACGCCTTCGACAAGACTGGGGTGTCGGCGAGCACCTCGGCGAGGTGGACGAGCAGGAGTTCACGCCACCACAGGTATTCGTGGCCGCCGGAGAAGGTGCTGGTCCCGACGCTCAGGCCGCGGTTCGAGAACTCCGGGACCGCCTCGGCGACGGAATCCGCAATCGCCGTTTCCAGGGTTCCGTGGTCGATGAGGAATTCGGGACGAGGGTCCGCGGCGGCTCCGGCGCCGGGGACGTGGTCCCAGATCCTCCTGCCCTGTGCGTCGGATTCCCAGAACGATGGCGACAGGCAGATTCCGCGGCATTCCTGCGCGCGGCGCAGCGCGAAGTAGGCGGCGGCCAGACCCCCGTAGGAGGCTCCGGCGATGATGCTTCGGCTCCGGGACTCCGGGGCGAGCCGGTCGACGAGCGCGAGGACCTCGTCGCAGAATCTCGGGTTCATCACCAGGTCAGAGGCCCGCACCTCGAAGGCGGAGGAATCCGAGGCGGGCTCGAGTGGCGCATGGTCGACGGCGAGCACTAACGAGGGCGGGCTGACGAGTTCGTCGACCGCGGTGAGCAGTCCGCCGTCGATGAAGGCGCGTCCGTCGAAGACGACGAGCACCGGCGCCGAGGCGGGGGCGCGCTCGGGTCGATACGTCCAGACTCGCCGTGGTGTGGAATCGAGGGCCTCGATCCGTTCGACCGAACCGGCCGACTCAGCATCGTCCGCTCGTTTCTCAGTCGAGACCACCCCATCGGGCGTTGCGGCCTCCTCCTCGGACGCGCCTGTATCGGCGGTCCAGATCAGCGGCCTGGCATCGGGGGCCGCGATCTCGAAGACGGGTCGACCGAACATGTCGTTGACGATGCGCAGCCCAGTGTCCCGCGGGATGAAGGCCTCGTCGAGGGCGGCCAACCAGGTCTCCCGGTCGGCGGAGTCGATGCCGGCAGGCACGGGCATGAAGTCCAGACTGCCGCGGAAGCCACGAGGAACCCGGAGTTCGGCGACGAAGGACGATCCCTGCGCGGACTCCGTGAGAGTCATGATTCCGCCAGGAACATCCCGACGATCGGTGACGCCGTTGAGGTCGGCGAACAGCTTCCGGCGTGCAGGCTCGGACGCATCACCCGCCTCGGCGTCGGAGTCCCCCATCCCGGAACCCCCCACCGCGGAGTCCCCTATCGCGGAAACTCCCACCGCGGTGATCCCGAGTTCCGGCGGGACCAGATCGGCCGGCAAGGTCAGATGCAGAGTCCACGCTTCGCCGTCGTCGGTCCAGGTGCACAGCCCGCTCATCAGCCATTCACCGCCGTGTCGAGCTTCCAGGCGATCGGAGGCTCGGTCGCAAGGGAGGGAGCGGAGCGGACTCGAGCTGCGGACAGTTGGGGTAGAGACACTTTCACTCCAGGGAAATGGTTTGGTTAGCCTCAGCTAATCTAACATGTCTCTGTTCGGTCGGCCTGGGTGACGGTGCCAGTGGGATTCGAGGGCGCGGCTGTCAGCGCCGCGAGATTCGAGGGCGCGGCTATCAGTGCCAGCGGGATTCGAGGACGCAGTTATCAGCGCCGGGGCTCGAGGGCACAATCGACGACGTCCTCAGCGATGGCCAGCGCCGAGGTGGCACCCCACCGAGGGATGCTCCTGACCATGGTCAGCCTCCCGCGCTTGTCTTCGCGCAGCTCATTGATCAGCTCTCCTTCGGCGCTCATCGCTTGGGCTCTGACTCCGCGCGGTCCGGCGGCGACGCTGTCTGCGTCGAGGGCCGGCACGAACTTCTGCAGTCTCTCGACGAAGGCGGATCTGCTGACGACCGGCCGGGCGCCCCGGGCTGCGGTCTTCGCGGTCTGGGCCGCGAACTTCCAGAAGCCCTTGAACTTCACGGTCGAGCCCACGTCGCCGAGGTCGAATCCGCGCTTCTCGTACTTCTCACGCCCGAAGGCGACAAAGGTGTTAGGACCGAGCATGAGCGAACCGTTCACACCTCGGACCAGCGCGGCGTCTGCAAACGGGGCGGAGGGATCGGGCACGGAGCCGACGATTCCTCGGACCACCTCGGTGTCGGCCTCATCGACGATGTAGACGTCGCTGGTGAACGGGACGATCCGGGGTTCGGCGCTGAGCCCAGCAGCCTCGGCCAGACGGTCGGCCTGGAGTCCGGCGCAGGTGATGACGAGGTCGAAGGTGCCCAGGGTGCGCTCCTGGTGGTCCGAGTTCTCGGCGCGGCCAGCCCTCTCGGTGTGCTCAGAATCCTCGGTGCGATCCCCATTCACGGTACGGCCGGAATCCTCGGCGCGATTCGGCGAATCCGTGGGTGCCGAAGTGCCTCCTCTGCCTGACCAGGTGTTCGATAGCTTCTCGGTGAGGTTCTCGACGGTATCCTCGACCTGCTTGAACCAGTCCTGGCCGCCGAAGCGGCTGCGCAGCTCATCGCCGAAGTCGACGACCGGGCCGGAGGCGTCATCGCCCCGGTAAGTGCGCGGCACCTCATGGACCTGCTCGTCGATGTCGTCGTCCCGGTCCTCGCGGGTGCCTTCATCTTTGCCGCTGCTGACCCCGCTGACCCCGTCGCCGTCGCCTGTTTCCGCACAGTGATCCTGACCGCCGCCGACCTCCGAAATACTCCGTCCGCGCAGCCGCACTTCGTTGCTCATCACGTCGAAACCGGTGACTTCGGTGTCGAAGACGAAGGCGCCCCCGGCCGCGATCACATCGGAGGCGAGCGCCTCGGTCAGCGCAGCGAAGTCGGTCACCGCGGTGTGCGGGGAGTAGAGGCCGAGCACTCCCCTGGCATTCGGTTCGATCTCGCGCAGCTCGCCGCGCTCAAGCAGCCTGACCCCGGGGATCTCGTTCTTCTCGGCGGCGGTGAAGAGCTCCTCAAGACGGTCCGCCTCATCGGTGGTCTGCGCGACGAGGAGCTGCCCGCACTCTCGGTAGGGAATGCCGCGTCCGCTGACGAACGGAACCAGGAGCTCCACGCCACGGCGGGCGAGCTTGGCCTCCTTCGATCCGGCCGCCTCAGCGAGTCCGGAATCGACGATCCCGGAGGTGTGCCCGCTCTGATGCGCGGCGACGCGGTCGGCCTTGTCGAACACGGTGACCTCGGCATCGGGGAGGCGGTCGGTCAGCTCCCGGGCGATGGCGACGCCGAGGATGCCGGCACCGACCACGGCCACTCGTGAAATACTCATACAGCAATCTTTGCACCGATCACCGTGAAGGAGAAGGATGACGACCGCGCTGAATTGGCCCGGCAAGGATGCCGCGTTCGCCCTCGGTCGCCGGCTCGTCTCCGTAGATCCGCACGGACCGCTCCCCCACCTCGGCGCCGGCGATGATGCGGCCCCCTATAGTCCGGACCCGCACGAGAGCCTCCTCCTCATCGGCGACAATCTGCCGGCCCTCACCGCGCTGCTGCGCACGCATCGGGGGCAGGTGAAGGTGGTCTACATCGATCCGCCGTACAACACGGGCAATGCGCACGACTACAAGGATCACGGCCACGATCATGCGAGTTGGCTGTCCTTCATGGCGCCGAGGCTGCTCCTCGCACGCGAACTCATGCGCCCCGACGGGGTGCTCTTCCTTCACCTCGACGACGGCGAGAGCGCCTGGGCACAGCTGCTCGGGCACGAGATCTTCGGTGAGGACAATTCCCTGGGCACCTTCATCCATCAGCGGGCGAAGGGCGGGGGCAATGCGCGTTCCTTCGTCCGCGGACACGACTACGTCCATGTCTGGGGCCGCGATGCCGCGCAGGTCGGGCCGTTCCTCACCGAGAAGAAATCCCCCGCGAAGCTCGAGGTCATCGACGGCCGGGCCATGCTCGTCGAGACCGATGTGCTCCGGGCCGGGTTCGGCCGCTATGCGCGCGGGTCCGAGCGGCGGCTGATGTACGAGGACATCCTCGCGGTCAAGGGTGAGAGGAAACTCGCCGAGGTGGACGCGAAGCTGGCCACGGGCGAGTACATCCTGCGGCCCTGGGGTGAGGGCAAGCACGCGGTGGTGCGCGTGACCCCGGCCGAGAAGGCGAGCTCGAAGATGTACTCGATCATCAAGGCACTCGGCGGGCAGAACGACCTCGAGGCCCTGGGTCTGGGCGGGATCTTCAGCTATCCGAAGCCGGTGGAGCTGGTCAAGGCGCTGGTCGCCTCGCAGACCTTCTTCGATCCCGAGGCGATCGTGCTCGACTTCTTCGCCGGCTCCGGCACGACGGCGCAGGCAGTGATGGAGGCGAATGCGCGCGATGCGGGGGCACGCTCGTTCGTGCTCGTGCAGACGCCGGAGGAGCTGCGTTCGAAGAACGCCCGCGCCGCGGTCAGCGGGGGCGGCAAAGGCGGTGCCGGCCCGGATGCGGGCGGGGGCGCAGATGCGGGCGGCGACGCGGGCGGGGAGGCGTTCCCGACGATCAGCCAACTCACCGCCGAACGCATCCGTCGCGCCGCGCAGAAGCACGCCCCCGAACTCAGGTTCACCGAACTCGACGTCGTGGGCTGACCCTCGGAAGCGATGGGGCGGCGCCGACTCCGAGGAAGCAGCTGAGACCAGAACGGCACCATGGTGGACAGCTGAGGCAGGACTCAGTTCCGCGTCATAGGCTCGAGAATGACTCGCCACCTCGGCGTCGTCATCTGCACTCGATCAGCACCGGAGAAGGAGTCAACATGTCCGTCGTTGCCATCAACACCCTCACCGTCCCCGAACCCGCCCGCGCCGAACTCGAGAAGCGCTTCGCCGCGCGCAAGCACTCCGTCGACGGAGCTCCCGGCTTCGAAGGCTTCCAGCTGCTGCGCCCCGTCTCCGGCGGAGACAAGTACTTCGTCTACACCCAGTGGGCCACCCGTGAGGACTTCGAGAACTGGAAGCAGAACCGGAAATCCTCCCACGAGTCGACCGGCAAGGAGCCCGTCTCCAGCGCAGCCGAACTCCTCGAATTCGAGGTCGTCGACCTCGGCGACTGAGTCGACCTCGGCGAGTGATCCGTCGACCTCGACTGACGGTCCTTCGGCGGCTGACCGCCCCTCAGCCCTCGGCCTTCACCCCTCGGTGTCCTTGTCGAGCTCGCTGAAGACCTCGACATGGTGGGGGCTGCCGGCGATGAGGATCTCGTCATCGGCGTAGAGCGTGACGTCGCGGTCGGCGATGTCCCAGCGGGAGCCGCCCCGACGTTTGAACGCGACGACCGTGACATCGTATTTTCCGCGCAGCCCCGTCGAGGCCAACGGCACATCGGCGATCCGCACGGGCGGGGTGGTGCGAGCGAGCACGAAATCCTCGTCGATCGGCAGAAAGTCCGAGATGTGCCCGCGGATCAGGTGCGCCAGACGGCGGCCCATGTCGTTCTCCGGGCTGATCACATTGGGGATGCCCAGCTGGTGCAGGATCTCGGCGTGGGGCTCGCTGATCGCCTTCGCCCAGATATGGCGATTGCCGAGCTTGAGGATCCGTGAGGCCACGAGGATGCTCGCCTCGAGATCGCTGCCGATGGCGATGACGACGCGGGAGACCTCGTCGATGCCGAGCTGACGGAGGACCACCTCGTCGGTGGCGTCACCGCGGGACACATGAGCGAGCCTGTCGGCGAATTCGGCCACGACCGCCTCGGCGATGTCGATCCCGATGACGTCGACCCCATGGCTCGCGAGCTCCTTGGCCAGGGATCCGCCGAACCGCCCCAGACCGATCACGGCCACGGCACCGTCCTTGGCCAAGCGGGTGGGATCTCCGGTGAAGAACGACGCGGAGCGCGCCATCCAGTTCTTCTCAATCATCTCTGTGGACCTTTCGTGTCTGCATTGTCTGTGGTGTCGCCGTCATTGGGCGGGCCTTGTATCCGGTCATCCGATGAGCGGCCGCTCCTTCGGCAGTTCGAAGCGCAGCGGTCGCGAGCGAAGGGCCAGCCCCGTGGCCACGGTGACCGGGCCCAGGCGGCCGAGGATCATCGTGAGGATGAGGACGATCTGGCTCAGCGGCGGCAGATCCGCGGTGATCCCGGTGGAGAGTCCGACGGTGCCGAATGCGGAGATGACCTCGAAGAGGATCCGGTCGAGACCGAGCTGCGGTGCGTCGAAGAGGATGAGCATCGTCGCGCAGACGATGAGTCCGAGGGCGAGGACGATGACGGTCGTGGCCTGACGATGCACCGACCGCGAGATGCGCCGTCCGAAGAGATTGACGGCGCGGCCTCCGCTGATCTCCGTCCATGTCGTCGCGGCCAGCACCATCACGGTCGTGATCTTCACCCCGCCCGCGGTTCCGGCGGGACCGCCGCCGATGAACATGAGGATGTCCATTCCGAACCAGGTCAGCGAGTGCATCTGGCTGATGTCGACGGAGTTGAATCCGGCCGTGCGCGTGATCGTGGACTGGAATGCCGAGGCCTGCAGCTTGCCCCAGGCGTCGAGGTGGCCCATGGTGCCGGGATTGTTCCATTCGAGCACGGCGATGAAGGCGGTGCCGCCGATCAGCAGCAGCGGAGTCATCACCACCATCACCCGCGTCGTCAGCCCCCAGGTGAACGGTGAGCGGTAGCGGCGGACCAGTTCGATGAGCACGGGATAGCCGAGCCCGCCGAGGATGACCGCAATGGCGATCGGCCCGCAGACGAATGGATCGGCCACGTAGGCCATGAGGTTGTCCGACTTGAGCCCGAAGCCGGCGTTGTTGAAGGCCGAGATCGCGTGGAACACGGCGTTCCATGCCGCCTGGCGCGGCGGTTCGTCGTAGTGGATCGAGAACCGCAGGAACAGCGCCGAGGCGACCGCGAGTTCCGTACCGAAGGTCAGCCCCGCGATCCGCAGCACCATCGGCTTGATGCCGCCGATGACCTCGCTCTTCGTCTCCGATGCCACCGAGCGGCGCAGCTTCAGACCCGCTTTGCGGGCGATGAGCAGTGCCAGCAGGGCGGTGAGCAGCAGGACTCCGAGACCTCCGACCTGGATGAGGGCGAGGATGACGAACTGTCCGAAGAAGGTGAAGTCCTGCCCGGTGTCGAGGACGACCAAGCCCGTCACGCTCAGCGACGAGGTGGCGGTGAAGAGAGCCGAGAGGAGGGAGATTCCGCCGGGTGCGACGGTGGCCGCCGGGGTCATGAGCAGACTCGTTCCGATGACGAGTGCCGCCAGGTAGCCCGCGATGACACGATCGATCGCGCTGCGATGTGAGCTGTGCACAGAGGAAATCTAGCACCACCGGAGTCACAGAGCGCTGACTCTCCGGTATCTCTCAGAATCCTGCTACTCTGCCAATCAGTGAACACTCAACGGGCTCGAGCAGCGAACCGGTCACCGGCGATCGCACCGCGGGCACGGCCCCGACCGAAATGACGAGGTTGATCATGAGCCAGGCCGAGACAGAGCTGCACGACCGCGGCCACGGATTCGTCAGAGCATTGGGCACGGTCGATGCCCTGTTCATCGGCTTCGGCGCGATGATCGGCTTCGGCTGGGTGGTGCTCACCGGCGACTGGCTGAGCGGCGCCGGCACGCTGGGCGCGATCCTCGCCTTCGTCGTCGGCGGCATCATCATGTGCTTCGTCGGCACCGTGTACTCCGAGATGGTCGCGGCGATGCCCCATGCCGGAGGTGAGCACAACTACCTCATTCGGGCGATGGGCCCACGGGTCTCCCTGTTCGGGTCATGGGCGATCACCGGCGGCTATATCAGCGTGGTCATGTTCGAGGCCGTCTCGGTGCCGAAGACCGCGGTCTACCTGTTCCCGAACCTCGAGCAGATCAAGCTGTGGAACGTCGCCGGCTTCGACGTCTACCTCACCTGGGCCCTCGTCGGCACGATCTGCGCGATCGTCATCGCCTGGGTCAACATCCGCGGCGTCAAGGTGGCCTCACTCGTTCAGACCTTCGTCGTCTGGTTCCTCATCATCGTCGGCCTCATGCTGCTGACCGGCGGCTTCATCGGCGGAGAGATCGAGAACACCGAACCGCTGTTCACCGGCGGCGGGGCCGGCTTCATCGGGGTCATGGCCGTGGTGCCGTTCCTGTTCGTCGGCTTCGACGTCATTCCCCAGTCCGCCGAGGAGGTCAAACTTCCACCGGCCAAGATCGGCAAGCTCGTCGTCGTCTCCGTGGTCATGGCCATCGCCTTCTACGTGATCATCATCGGCACCACCTCGCTGGCGTTGCCGGCCGATCAGATGGGCACCCACGATCTCGTCACCGCCGATGCTCTGTCGATCATGTTCAGCTCGGCCATCTGGGGCAAGATCGTCATCGCCGGCGGGCTGGCCGGCATCATCACCTCGTGGAACGCCTTCCTCATGGGCTCCTCGCGCCTGATGTGGGCGATGGCCACGGCCGGCATGATGCCGAAGTGGTTCGGCAAGCTCCACCCGAAGTACCGCACACCGTCGAACGCGATCATCTTCATCGGCACCCTCTCCGCGATCGCCCCGTTCTTCGGCACCGCGGCGCTCGGGTGGATCGTCGACGCCGGGTCCCCCGCGATCGTCATCGCCTACTTCCTCGTCAGCGTCGGATTCCTCGTTCTGCGCAAGCGCGAACCGAACATGGAACGCCCCCTGCGGATCGGAGGAGCCCGGGGCGGCGGCTTCGTCATCGGCGTGATCTCCTCGGTCCTCACCTTCATCCTGTTCATCCTCTACATCCCGATCACCCCGGTCTCCGCACAGCTGGCTTGGCAGTCGTGGGTCGGCTTCGCCGTCTGGCTCCTCGTCGGCGTCATCTTCATGTTCCGTCTGCCGACGGGCGTCAAGGCAGGCCCGAATGCGGAGAACGAGCTGCTCGCGAAGGTGAAGTCCCTGCGGAAGAAGTGAGTCGGCGGACAGCACAGACGAGCGCGGCCAGCGGCTCAATGCCAGGCTGACCGCGCTCGGTTCAGGGGCGGCCCCCGACTTCCGCACTGTCGTCACGTCGCAGCGTCATGCGACGCCGCGACGGAGGTTCACACGGCGGCGTCGAGTCCCTTCGTCTTCAGACGTTCGCGCTGGTTGGGGTTGACGCTCGGACGGAACGGCATCTCGACCACCTCGGCGCGGACCGGCTCACCTGGGGTGTCGGCGAACGGCTCAGGCAGATGCACCCAGTACTCGGTGCCCAGCGCGGTCGCCGTCGCCGGAACATGAGCCATGGCGATATTGGCCTCGAGCTCCGGCGAATACCACGGTGAGGTCACATAGCCCACGGCCTCACCGTCGGCGGACGCGCTGACCAGCCAGAAGTCCGGCGCGTAGTCGGTGATGGGTTTGCCTCCGACCAACAGACCGACGAGCTGGGTGGAGTACGGCGGCGTCCCCGCCTCGATCTGGGCGCGTACCTCCTCGAGCTTGGCCTTGCCGATGTAATCGGCCTCCTTCTTCCGCGGCACCTGGTAGGAGAGGTTGACTTGGAAGGGGTAGGTCTCGAAGTCCATGTCCTGACCCCAGGAGAGGATGCCCGCGGCGATCCTCCGGTGGTGGCTGGGGGCGACGACCTTGAGGTTGTAGGGCTCACCGGCGGCGAGCACCGCGTTCCACATGTCCTCGGCGTACTTCGTCGCATCTTTGAGGTAGATCTCGTAGCCCTTCTCGCCGGTGAACCCGGTCTGGGAGATGATGACGTCGTGCCCGCCGACCTGGGCTTCCATGAGTCCATAGCTCGGCAGGGTCCGGCCCTCCTCACCGACGAGATCGGAGATGACATCGACGGACTTCGGGCCCTGGACCTGCACCGGTGCGACGTCGATCTCCTGGATCGTGACGTCGTACTTCGCGCCGACGTTGACCCCCTGCAGCCAGAGCATGAGATCGGTGTCGGAGAGGCTGAACCAGAATTCGTCGATCGCCACTCGCAGCAGGATCGGATCGTTGAGGATGCCGCCAGCTTCGTTGCACAGGATCACGTAGCGGGCGCGCATGACGGGGATCTTGGTTGCGTCACGGGTGATGACGTAGTTGACGAACGCCTCGGCGTCGGGCCCTTTGACCTGAATCTGGCGTTCCACGGCGACGTTCCACAAGGTGACGTCGTTGACGAGGGACTGGTACTCGACCATCATCCCTCCGTCTTCCCGCGGCACATAGCCGCGCGGGTGGTACATGCGGTTGTAGATCGATGCCCTCCAGCATCCCTGCTCGACGGACAGCTCCCAGTACGGCGACTTGCGCACTCGGGTGTCGATGAGCATTTCGACCGGGGTCGGGCCTGATTGGCGAAGGTTGATCGGGACGGCTCTGTCGCTCTGATCCACTGACGGGACGTTGTTGTCCATGGTGTTCCCCCTGCTTGCAGAGTTTTATATTATGGAACTGAATTCCCATATTATGGGTGCTTTGAGTGTAGAATCGGGGCCACAGGAGATGCAAGGACTTCTGACCGGTAACTTAGGCGTGTTGCGATCACCGCGACCGCCGGCCGAAAGGAGACGAGGTTGTCTGCCGCAACGCTGAGTTCGCTGCTCCGATCCGCCCGCTACGAGATCCTGCCCACCGCGGGCGTCGTCGAACGCGTCCACGAATATGTCGCCCCCGGCCGAGTGATCACGGTGACCGCGTCGACCGGCCTGACGCTTGAGGCGACCCTGTCGACGGCCGAGCAGCTGCAGGCGCTCGGCTTCCACGCCGTCCCGCATATCGCCGCCCGCATGGTGCAGGGCCGGACCGAGCTCGAGGAGATCGTCGCTCGGATCACCAAGGCGGGAATCGACCGGATCTTCGTTCCCGCCGGTGACGCCACCCCGCCCGCGGGCGGGTACGCCGGCGCCCTCGACCTGCTCGTCGATCTTGCGAGCATGGCCCCGCCGATCCAGCACCTCGGCGTCTCCGCCTACCCGGAGACGCATCCGATCATCCCCGATGACGTGACCATCCAGGCGATGTGGGACAAACGCGACTACGCGACCCACCTCGTGTCGAACCTGTGCTTCGATCCCGCCGCCGTCGCCGCGTGGCTGGCCCGGGTCCGGGGGCGCGGGGTCGAGCTGCCGCTGATCCTCGGCATCGCCGGGAAGGTCGAACTCGCGAAGCTGGCGCGGGTGGCTTCGAAGATCGGCGTGGGCGAGTCGACGAGGTTCCTGCGGAAGAACACCGCGACCTTCACCCGCATGGCCAAGCCCGGCGGCTACAACCCGCGGAAGTTCCTCGACAAGCTCGGCCCGACCCTCGACGATCCGGCGTTGGGTGTGGCCGGGCTGCACATCTACACCTTCAACCAGATCAAGGACACCGAGGTGTGGCGGCGCAAGCAGCTCGCCGCCCTCGGGGAGGCCGACCTCGACGGGGTGACCACGAGCTCGTAGCGGTGGGGCCCCTGCCCGCAGAGTGATCAGCGATCCCGCCACCCCTGTCACAATTTCCGCTCGCCGCCCGACAACCATGATGTCGGGCGCTCCCCTGCGCGCGACGAGACTCCTCGGCGCGATACACATCGAGCCGACTTCGACCGAAAGGGACACCCATGGCACGCATCAGCATCGATCAGATCAACAAGAAGGGCTACTCCGCCGTCCTCCACCTGGACACCTACTGCAGGCAAGCGCTCGGGGCCGAACTCTACGACCTCGTCAAACTCCGCGCCTCGATCGTCAACGGCTGCGGGTTCTGCGTCGATATGCATTCGAGCGACCTCGAGAAGCTCGGAGTTCCCTCGCGCAAGCTCTACGCCGTCTCCGCCTGGCAGCATGCCGGATCGCTCTTCGACGACAGGGAGCGCAGCGTCTTCGCCCTCACCGATGCCGTGACCACGCTCGGTCCCGAGACCGTCACCGACGAGATCTGTGACGCTGCGGCCGAGCACTTCTCACCCACGGAACTCGGTGACCTGCTGCTGGCGATCTCGACGATCAACACCTGGAACCGCCTGGCCATCGCCACCGAGACCACGCCGCCGGAGGCCTGATCTAGAGTGGACGCGTGGACGAGACCGAGCCAGGCATCGTGAACGACACAGACACCCTCACCCCGGCGACCCGCACCTGGGCCGCCGAGCGAGGGCGCCTGTTCGGCATCGCCTATCGGATCCTCGGCGATGCCGGCCACGCCGAGGATGTTGTCTCGGAGGTCGGCATCGCCGCGCTCGTCCATGAACGCGAAGCCACCGAGCCGATCGACTCCTGGTCCGCGTGGCTGACGACGGTGTGCGTGCGACGGGCCATCGATCACTCCCGCCACCTTGCCACCGTCAAGGAGGACTACCCGGGGCCTTGGCTTCCCGAACCCATCGCGACCGATCAGCTGCCCGAGGAGGCGGTTGCGAACAGGGAGCTGCTATCTCTGTCGCTGCTCCACCTGGCCGAGCAGCTCTCCCCCGAAGCTCGCGCCGCCTTCGTCCTCACTCGAGCCTTCGGCATGAGCACCGAGGAGGTCGCCGAGATCCTCGAGAAGCAGCCCGCCGCCGTTCGCCAGATGATCTCCCGCGCCGCCCGCCGGTTGGATGCCGGCCGGGAGACGACTCGACCGGCGAATCGCAGGGCGCTCGATCGCCTCGTCGATGCGATCCGGAGCGGCGATATGGCCACCTCGGTGCGCCTGCTGCTCTCCGACGATGCCGTGCTCTGGACCGATGGGGGCGGAAAGATCGCCTCGGCGCTCAACCCCGTCTTCGGGGCCGAGAAGATCGTTCGCTTCTTCACTTCGGTGCTCACTCCCGGTGATCCGGACGGTCAGGACGTCCGCGGCATCGTCGAGGTCAACGGCGGCCTGGCAATCGCACTCAGCCGAGACGGTCGCGACCGGATCCTCGATCTCGAACTCGATGCGGCAGGCCTCATCCGCGGCCTGCGGATGGTGAACAATCCAGACAAGCTCGACCGGATCTGAGGCGGGCCGAGTACCCTGAAGACCATGAGTGAACGCGTCTTCGCCGCGGGGCTCATCGATTCCGATTCCCGTGGCGATCTGTTTCTGCGCCAGCGCGAGCTCCCTGATGAGGACGTCGAATCGGTCGCCGAGGTGGAGCCGCTGACTCATCGTGTCCGCGGGGACTCTTGCTTCGTGAGAATCGTCGATCCGAGGCACGCGCTGCCGACCGTTCCCAGCTGGTCGGGTGTCTTCGGCACGGTCACCGACGAGGCTCTCGCGGGCAGGGATTCGCCGATGATCTGCGTTGACGAGGTCGTGGACTATCCGAGCGAGAATCGGGACGGCTGGGACGAACTGACGCCCGTCAGCGGCAGCCACCTCGTCGTCGAAGGCACTCCCGACTTCATCCGCCTCGGCCCGAGCAGACTCGTCAGCGGCAACTTCTCGTTCGAGACCGCCGACATCGACATCGCCGAGGCGACGAGCAACACGATCGTCAATTCAACTCTGTGGAACGATCTGACCTCCATCGGTGCAGGTCACGTACCCGGAAAAGGCTTCACCAATCACCTCGACGTCGACATCGTCACGGATGAGATGCGGGACTGGCTCCTGCTCTCACCGGGTCTCATCCACGTCCGCCCGATTGTGCAGAGGCCGGCAGGGCTGCAGCCGCGAAACCGACTGATCACTCCCGAACCGATCGACCTCTCAAACAACCGGTGACCGATACGTGCCACGCGGTCGCCACCGGGTTGACCCGCTGGCGCAGCTGGCCGACCGGACCACCGGCTCACTATCATCAGTGACACGGCCGACGCGCAGTCCTCAGTGTCCGCCGAGGCTGCGGGTGACCTTGAGTGCCGCGGTGACGCAGCTGCGACTCAGGCGCTCCAGGGTCGGAGCGTCGACCCTGAACATCGGCGCGGGGATGAGGATCGCGGCCACCGTCTCACCGCGGTGGTCCCTGACCGGCGCGGCGATGCCCACCGCCTCGGACGAGGTCTCGCCGTAGTTGATCGCGTAGCCGCGCTCGGCAACCTCGGCGAGCTTGTCGAGATAGCCGCCGATCGCAGCCTCGTCGCCGAGTTCCGTGATCGTGCCGGCCGCGATGAGCTCCCGCGCGCGCTCGGCGTCCCCGGCGGCGAGGAAGACCTGGACCGACGCACTGTGCGCGGTGCCGTACCGCGAGCCGAGGCTGGCGGTGTGCTTGACCTCGTGAGCGCTGGGAATCTGTTCGACGGTGATCGACTCCGCCCCGTTCCACACCATCAGTGCACTGGTCTCGCCGGTCTCCGCCGTGAGGTTCTGCAGGATCGGATAGCTTGCACGCCGCACGTCGAGATCGGCCAGCAGCGGCCCGGCGATGGCGATGATGCCCAGTCCCAGGCGGTACCTCCGGGACGAACCCTGCTCGACGATTCCCTCGCGTTCGAGCGAAGCGAGGATCCGCGACACGGTGCTCTTGTGCAGCCCTACCCGGGGCGCGATCTCGGTGACTCCCAGCTCCTGCCGGTCGGGGCTGAAGCAGCGCAGAATCGCGACGGTGTTCTCGATGACCGATGCGCCCCGCCCGCTGGGTTCCGAGGTCGAAGTCTGCTGTGGCATAGTCCTCATCCTATTATCCGCCGAGGCGGTTCAGCGCGGCCCAGCGCACGGCAGGCCTCCCGCGCACAGCAGTCGCCCGGCGAATGTCATGACCGAGCGAATCGCGCACAGCAGTCGCCCGGCGAATGTCATGACCGAGCGAATCGCGCACAGCAGTCGCCCGGCGCACGGGGTGCGGCTGCACCACCGTCCGCCGGGCGACCGGGTTCGGGCCGACGCGATGTCAGGCGGGAATGATGTTGTGCTCAGGGCCGAACGGGAACTTGGTGATGTCCTCGGATCCGTTCTCACCGACCACGACGATGTCATGTTCGCGGTAGCCGCCGGCACCGGGCTCACCCTCCGGGAGCGTGATCATCGGCTCCATCGAGATCACCATGCCGGGCTCGATGACGGTGTCGATGTCCTCGCGCAGCTCGAGTCCGGCCTCGCGACCGTAGTAGTGGCTGAGCACTCCGAACGAGTGCCCATAGCCGAACGTCCGGTTCGCGAAGAGTCCGTGTTCGATGTAGATCTCGTTGAGTTCCGCGGCGATGTCCCTGCAGACCGCACCGGGCTTGATGAGCTCGATACCGCGCTTGTGCACCTCGACGTTGATGTTCCACAGCTCGAGCGAGCGTTCGTCGGGCTGGCCGTAGAAGAGGGTGCGCTCGAGCGCGGTGTAGTAGCCCGACGGCATCGCGAAGCAGTTAAGGCTGAGGATATCGCCCTTGCGCACTGTCCGTGTCGTCGCCCAGTTGTGGGCGCCATCGGTGTTGATCCCGGACTGGAACCACACCCAGGTGTCCCTGATCTCCTGATCGGGGAAGGTCTTCGCGATCTCGTGGACCATCGCCTCGGTGCCGATGAGGGCGACCTCGTACTCGCTGATGCCCTCGGTGATTGCGGCCCTGATCGCCTCGCCGCCCAGATCGCCGATGCGGGCGCTGTGCTTGATCACCTCGATCTCCTCGGGTGACTTGATCATCCGCTGCCGCATCGCCGCCTGCGCGATGTCGACGAGCTCCGCGTCGGGGAATGCCGACTGGATCTTGTTCCGATTGTCCAACGGCAGATTGTCATCCTCGACGCCGAGGCGCTTGGGAGCCGGGACCCCGCGCTGGCGCAGGCCCTCCTGGATCGCATAGAGGTAGTTGTCACGGCGCCAGTCCGTGTAGACGATGTTCTCGCCGTAGCTGGTCCGCCAGGGCATGCCCGCGTCGATGTTGGCCGTGATCGTCACCGAGTCATCGGCGGTGACGACCATCGCGTAGGAGCGTCCGAAGTAGGTGAAGAGGAAGTCCGAGTAGTACTTGATGTTGTGATACGAGGTCAGGATGACGGCGTCGAGTCCCTTCTCCGCGATGATCGCCCGCAGTCCCGTGAGACGCCGTTCCATCTCGGCGTCGGAGAAGGTCAGCGGAGTCTTGGATCCGTTGTGGAGGACCTTGAGGCGTTCGAGATCGGCGACATCGGTGGCCTGTGGCGAAGTGGTGGCAGTCATTGTTTCTCCTTCGAACCGGTCGGTCATCAGCGACACGACGCAAGCGAAATCAAGTGTTGCATTCAGTACAACCTTGTTGCATAAACGTTAGAGCCGCTCGTCGACCGAGTCAAGCGTTCAATCACTGAGCTTCGAATTTCCACCACCGCGCCACGGGGACGCTGCCGCACCACGGCGCCATTCGTCGCACCGCGAACTCACCGGCGGACAGCGAGACTGAACGCCGAAGGATCGCGAGACCGGTCGACGGCCGGTCGCAGGAGTGCGCGCCGCCGATCCAGGGATGCCGCCGGCGCTCATGCCGAGTGGTACTTGCTCGGAATCTGCCGCAGGGCACGCAAGGCCACCGCCAGCCCCGTGATCCGGCCGGTGCCGCGTGGATCGCCGCCGATCAGCGAGAAGATCCGCTGCAGCCGGTTGTGCATCGACTGCCGCTCGAGGAAGAGCGACCGGGCGGTCTCGGCGGTGTTGCATCCGGTCCTCAGCCAGGCTTCGAGAGTGTCGACGAGGGAGGTCCCCCGCCGTGCGTCATGGTCGATGATCTCGCCGAGCAGCTCATCGACGAGGCGGATCTTCACCGCCGATCCCAGATTGGCCGTGAGCAGGCGGTCGATGATGGAGGCTTCGGAGTCGAAGACCTCCGCACGACTCGGCCGCGCTGCCGCCAGCTCCAGGGTCAGCCGCGCCTGGTCGAGGGAGTAGGCCCCGCCGCGAATCCCGTCGACGACCGGCCCGACGCAGATCGCCGACTCGAGGTCGTCGATGGCCCGATTCAGCTCCGCGAGCAGTGTGGATCGGCGACCCCGGCGGTCACGTGATCCGAGGAGTGCGAGGCCGATCGTCTCACCGGGGTTCGCATACACGATCGCCTGCTCGACATGGCCGGCCAGCACGGTGTCGAGCCTGCCGCGCAGCCGGTTCGAGTCCGTGGTCCGCGCGGCGATCATCACCAGCGGCTGTTCCGGATCCACTCCGGCGGACTCGCACAGATCGGTCAGCGCCGTCTCGCGGGAATCGGCTGCGACCGCGCGGATCAGTTCGATCCCTGCGATGTCGCCCAGTGATGGTCGGCGCTGCTGGAGAAGCGCCAGGGCAAGGACGTCGGCGACGCGTTCGCCGACGATCTGCGCAAGCGGCTCCTGTTCCGGCGAGGGCAGATCCATCCTCAGCGTGGCCGCCACGATCCCCCGCAGCGAGATCTCGATGTCGACGGTCTCCGCCGCCGACTCCGGGGCCCCGTGCGTGCCGGTCACCCCGAGCAGTTCGTCAGAGAGGGTGCCGGGCACCAGGAGGGACACGGTCACGGCCGTCTCCGCGGCGATCACCTCGAGCAGCTGCCGGATGCCGGCGCCGTTGGCCAGCTCGACCGACACGGAGTGGGAGATCTCGTCGGCTCTCTGCAGGGTCGCCACCGAATCGCTGACGAGCGAGCTGTTGATCGACTCGGCGATCTCCACGAAGGGCACCACTCGGCGCAGTTCGATGAGCGGAAGGCCGATCTCTGCCGCCGCCTGGATCACCCGACTGGGAATCTCACGCAGCTCACCGCCTGTCTCGAGCGCCAGAGCCGCGACGTGATGTGCGGCGAGTTCGCGGACGTAGCGATCCTGCCTCACGCCCGAGACCCTCGACAGGGCCGTTCCACCGGAGAGGAGGAACTCGCCGCCGAGCAGCAGCGGACCGATGTCGAGCACCTCGCTCGAATGGACCCAGCGCACGGTCAGATCGTCCAGTCGATGACCACCCGTGCGCACAACAGGGTCGGCGGCCTTCATCCAGTCATGGGCCAGCAGGTCTCGCAGATTCACAATATCGACACTCCGTCATGCCATCGCCTAGTTTTGATTGACAGAATACTCGTTGTCGCGCTCCCGGCGCACACCTAGGCTGGCAGTCATCGACCAATGGAGGTTCGAATGACCGTGGAGAAATCCAAACCGCCCGCAGTGCACCTCGGCCAATCAGATGTCGAGGACCAGCTCCAAGCCATTCCCGAACGATCGAGAACCACTCGAGTCGGCGGCCAATTCTGGATCTGGGCAGGGGCCAATCTCGCTCCGATCAACTGGGTCCTCGGTGCCCTCGGGATCAACCTCGGACTCGGCGTCCGTGACACCATCACCGTGATCGTCATCGGCAACCTCGTCGGGATGTCACTCTTCGGCTTCTTCGTCCTCCTCGGGCAGAAGACCGGGGCGACGGGAATGGTGCTCGCCCGAGCAGCATTCGGCCGACGCGGAAACTATCTTCCCGCAGCTATCCAGGCGTCGGTGACGATCGGCTGGTGCGCCATCAACACCTACGTCATCCTCGATCTCGTGCTCGCGCTCTTCGGCAAGCTCGGATGGCTCGACACCGCCGACCACAACTACGCGTGGAAGATCGGCACCGCCGCCTTCCTCATGGCCGCGCAGGTCATCATCGCCTGGTTCGGCTATCGGGCGATCGCCGCGTTCGAGCGCTGGACCGTGCCGCCGACGATCGTCATCCTCATCGCCATGTCCCTGTTCGCCTGGTTCGGGCTCGACATCGACTGGAGCTATGCCGGACCGCCCGGCGCCGTCCTCGAAGGCTGGGACCGCATCGCCGTGATGAGCTCGGTGATGACCGTCATCGGCATCGGCTGGGGAATCACCTGGTTCACCTACGCCGCCGACTACTCCCGCTTCGTCAGTCGCTCGGTGCCACGCCGCAAGCTCTACCTCGTCTCCACGATGGGTCAGTTCCTTCCCGTGGTCTGGCTCGGTGTTCTCGGAGCGAGCCTGGCGACGAAATCGCAGTCGGTCGACCCCGGCCAGCTCGTCGTCGACAACTTCGGAGCCCTCGCCATTCCCGTGCTCCTGCTCGTCATCCACGGCCCGATCGCAACGAACATCCTCAACATCTACACGTTTTCCGTGGCCACCCAGGCTCTCGACATCAAGGTCAGGCGCAACGGCCTCAATCTGTTCGTCGGAGTCCTCTCGTTCATCGCCGTCATCTTCTTCATCTTCCAGGAAGATCTCGCCGCGGTGCTCGACAGCTTCCTCAGCTCGCTCGTCGCGTGGGTCGCCTCGTGGGGTGGACTCATGCTGGTCCACTACTACTGGCTCAATCGCGTCCGGCCCCTGCCCAGCGACCGTCTCTTCGACCCGGTGGGCACCGCGCGCCTGCCGAACATCAACTGGGCGGGCGTCTGCGCCCTGATCTCCGGCATCTTCACGACCTGGCTGTTCATGGCGCAGTCGCTCGAGGCGCTGCAGAGCCCCGTGGTCACCGCCCTCGGAGGATTGGACCTGTCCTGGCTGGCCGGACTCCTCGTCAGCGCGACGGTGTACGGAATCTTCGGGCCACGGATCCATTTCCGCTATGCGGATCGACTCGCCGAGGCGGGAGCCGGGGACTGAGCTCACGAGAGTTCCGCTCCTGCGGGCACTCCGCCATCCCGCACCACTCACACCACACCAGCAGACGAAGGAGAACCTCATGACGATCGTCGTCGGATACGTTCCCACCCCTCAGGGCGAAGCCGCCCTCGATCGGGCCATCATCGAAGCCGGACGCGACGGCGGGCAGAAGCTCGTGGTCGTCAATGCGTCGAAGAGCGACCCCCTCGAAGGAGACAGGGCGATCGCCGATCGCCGGCGGATCGGCCAGATCGAGAGTCGACTCCGGTCGTCGGTCGCCGAGTACGAGCTCAGGCAGCCCCTGAGGGGACAGGACCCCGCCGACGAGATCGTCGACACCGCCGAGGCGTTCGGCGCCTCGCTCATCGTCATCGGTCTGCGCAAACGCTCATCGGTGGGAAAGATGATCTTCGGCAGCACCGCGCAGGGAGTGCTGATGAATGCGAGCTGTCCCGTCCTCTCGGTCAAAGCGATGACCGAGCGGTGAAGCCCCGAGCAGGCGAGGAGACGCCCATGACGGTCTACATGGAGGAGATGGATTCGTTCTCGTTCGCCGAGGCGATCGCCGGCGGGGCGCCGGTGCTCATTCCCGCCGGGTCCATCGAGCAGCACGGTCGGCACATGCCCCTGCAGGTCGACACTCTGCTGTCGCGGACGATCGCAGGCGAGACGGCTGCCCGCGTCGGGGGCATCGTCTCTGCGCCCATCGTCTACGGCTACAAATCACAGCAGCGCTCCGGCGGAGGCAACCACCTGCCGGGCACGACGAGCCTCGACGGCGACGTGCTCACCGCCATCGCGAAGACTCTTGTGCTCGAGTTCGCTCGCCACGGCACTCATCAGGTGGCCTTCGTCAACGGGCATTTCGAGAACAGCCAGTTCCTCTACGAAGGTGCCGACCTCGCGCTGCGGGAGCTCTCTCGGGGAGGGCAGGCGGACCTGCGGATCATGCTGCTCTCCTATTGGGACTTCGTCGACGATGCGACGATCGCCGAACTCTATCCGGAAGGGTTCACCGGCTGGGATCTCGAACACGGAGGTGTCCTCGAGACCTCGCTCATGCTCCATCTCTTCCCCGACCAGGTGGACATGACGAAGGTCGATGATGCACCGCCGGCGGTGCTGCCGAACTACGACGTGCTCCCTGTCCGCCCCGAGCTGACTCCCGCATCGGGGTGCCTCTCATCGGGTCGGAACGCCTCCGCGGAGAAGGGCCGCATCCTCCTCGATCGAGCCTCGGCGGGAATGGCCGACGCGATCCTCACCGAGTTCGGACGCACGCGGCACTGACCAGGACCGCCCCGACTATTCGCCGATGTCTTCGTTCCACAGATCGAGTCGCTCCTCGAGCATCCGGGCCATGAGGGCGAGGCACCTCGGATCGTCGGCGACGACAAGGTCGACGCCACGGTCGGCCAGCACAGCCTCGGCGCCGGCGAAGCTGCGATTCTCGCCGATGACGATGCGCGGAATCCCGTATAGCAGCGAGGTGCCGGCGCACATGATGCACGGCGACAGCGTCGTGTACAGCGTGCATTCGCGGTAGATCGAGGCCGGCAGCCGACCGGCCCGCTCGATCGCATCGGTCTCTCCGTGCAGGATGGCACTGTCCTCCTGGACCCGGCGATTGCGTCCGGCTGCCAGAAGACGATCGCCATGAGCCAGGACGGCGCCGATCGGCACCCCGCCCTCCTCCCAGCCGATCTCGGCCTGCTCGACGGCGAGATCGAGGAACCTGCGATCCTGCAGGCTCAGCGTCACTGATCGCCGAGGCGGCTGCGAGGCGCTCACCGGTGGGTGACCTTGCGCTTGAGGCTGCGTGAGAGCAGTCCCGCCTCGTCGGCGAGCAGACGGCCGAACTCCTCGTGACGTTCGGCGATGCGCATCGTCGGACCGGAGATGCCGACGGCCGCGACCACCCGGTCATCGATG
This sequence comes from Brevibacterium sp. GP-SGM9, assembly GCF_047300845.1. Lineage (NCBI taxonomy): Bacteria > Bacillati > Actinomycetota > Actinomycetes > Micrococcales > Brevibacteriaceae > Brevibacterium > Brevibacterium sp. GP-SGM9. Next base: position 1,984,208 of record NZ_CP178563.1, read on the forward strand.
CCGAAGACGGGTGCGGCGAGGGCGTCGAGCCCGGCCTCGAACTCCTCGTGCACGAGCGCATATCCGCGTTCGCGCACCTCAGCGAGGTTGTCGGTCAGCTCTTTCCGCGATCCCAGGGTGTGCGGGGTGCGGCGCTCGAGGCGTCCGGTGGGCAGGGGAATGACTTCGAAGGCGTACATGACCTTGCCCAGCGCCGAGCAGTGCGGCGGGACTTCGACGTCGACCCAGTTCGTGGCGCCGAGGACGAAGGTCGAATCGACCTGTGCGACCTGGACCACCCCGTTCGCACTCGGCACGGCGAGGTTGACCGTCTCCCCCGTCTCTTCGCTCAGTCGCTGCAGCGTCGGGTCGGCCGCGGAGACGAGGGTCTCCACCCGGTCGAAGCGGGAGGCATAGGTGGCGAACAGCGAGCCCCCGCGGTAGAGCCCGTCCCCGTCGCGCTCGACGAGCCCATTGCGTTCGAGAGCCGAGAGCAGGCGAGAGACCGTCGACCGAGCCAGCTCGGTGGACCCGACCACCTCGGTGTAGGAAATCGGGTCATCCGCCCTCACCACCAGCGACAATATCTCTGCCGCCCGGTCGATCGACTGGGTCCCATTGGTCATAGTGTTCAACTCCGTCGGGGAAAGATGCGCCGACGAACCCGCGGTTCGCCGACCGGATTCACCCTACCGCACACGAAACCAGCCTGTTCGGGTTGTGTCATCTGAGATACGGTTTCGAAATGAGCAACAGCAACGAGGCTGAGAGCGGTCTCGATCGCCAGCACGCCGAGGTCGCCAAGCACCCCGGCACAGTCCAGTCGGTCGACCGCGCGGTCACGGTGCTCGAGATCATCGCCCGCACCGGCCTCGTCGGGGTCACCGACATCGCCGCCGAACTCGGCGTCCACAAATCCACCGCCTCCCGCATCGTCACCACCCTCGAGTCACGGGGCCTCGTCGAACAGGACCAGCGCCGCGGCAAGTATCGCCTGGGACTGGGTATCCTCCGCCTCGCCGGGGCCACGACCGCCCGCCTCGACATCGTCCAGGAGGCCCGCCCGATCACGAAGCTGCTCGCCGAGGCGACCGGGGAGACGATCAACATCGCCGTCCTTTCCGACGGCGCCGCCCTCTACCTCGACCAGGCCGCAGGCCCCGCCTCGGTGCAGAGCCACAACTGGGTCGGCCAGCGCATCCCGCTGCACGCGACCTCGAACGGCAAGGTCCTGCTCTCAGGTCTGAGCGAGAGCGGAATCCGCTCGGTCCTCGGCGGAAAGCTCAAGACCTACACCCCACAGACCGTGACCTCGATCCCACGGCTGCTGGCCCAGATCGCCGAGGTGGTCCGAACCGGATCCTCACTCGTCGTCGACGAACTCGAGGTCGGGCTGACCGCGGTCTCGGCGCCCGTCCGCAACGCCCACGGCGACGTCATCGCCTCGATCTCGGCCTCGGGGCCGAGCTTCCGCTTCACCGCTGAGAAGGTCGAATCTGCGCGGGACCAGCTCATCCGGGCCGCCGCCGACATCTCCGCCCGCCTCGGCTGGCGCGAACACTGAGGCGGGCCCGAAGCGAGCACCGAGGCGGGCCCGGGCTCCCACCGAACCTGGCCGACCCACCCCACTGAGCGAACCCGCCACACCCCTTGACACACCTCGGCGCCGGGAGGACGATCGACGTACCAAGTTCCACATCACGCATCACGTTGCGCAGTACGCAACCGATGCTTTTGGAGGCAATGGCGCCTCCGGAGAGGAGCCAGTCGATGGCTTCCATTCCCGCCCAGGCCAGCGTCGTCGTCATCGGTGCCGGAATCGTCGGCAACAGCCTCGTCCATCACCTCGCCGAGCTCGGATGGACCGACATCGTCCAGGTCGACAAAGGCCCGCTGCCCAATCCCGGCGGCTCGACTGGGCACGCCTCGAACTTCATCTTCCCCGTCGACCATTCCCGCGAGATCACCGACCTCACCCTCGACAGCGTCCGCCAGTACAAGGACCTCGGGGTCTTCACCGAATCCGGCGGCTTCGAGGTCGCCCGCACCGAGGAGAGGATGGAGGAGCTGCGCCGTCGGATGGCCTCGGCCCGCGCCTGGGGAATCGAATCGCACCTGGTCACCCCCGCCGAGGTGGTCGAGAAGGTTCCGTTCCTCGATCCCTCCGTCATCCTCGGCGCCTTCTGGTCCCCCGGCGTCGGCGTCGTCGACTCCGTGCGCGCCGGCACGATGATGCGCGAATCCGCGCAGTCCAAAGGCGCACTGACGGTGGCGGCGAACACCGAGGTGACCGGCATCGATGTCGAGAACGGCCAGGTCACCCGCGTGCACACCTCCAAGGGGGAGATCGCGACGGAGAGGGTCCTCGTCGCCTGCGGTGTGTGGAGTCCGCGGATTGCGGCCATGGCCGGTGCCGCGATCCCGCTGACCCCGGCCGTGCACCAGATGATCAGCGTCGGCCCGGTCCCCCAGCTGGCCGAACGACCGGGCGAGATCTCGTTTCCGATCGTGCGCGACATGGACACCTTCTGCTACGAACGCCAGCACGGTTCGGACATGGAGATCGGCTCCTACGCCCACCGTGCGATCCTCCACGACCCGGACGAGATCCCCTCGATCGAGGCCGCGAAGCTCTCCCCCACGGAGATGCCCTTCACCGATGAGGACTTCGATCCGCAGCTCGAACAGGCCCTCGAGCTCATGCCCGAAGTGCTGTCGAACCCGGAGGTCGAAATCCGCTATGCGATCAACGGACTGCTTTCCCTGACTCCCGACGGAGCGCCGATCCTCGGAGAGTCACCCGAGGTCAGAGGCCTGTGGTCGGCCGCGGCGGTGTGGGTCAAGGAAGGTCCCGGCGTGGGCCGGGCGGTGGCCGAGTGGATGACGAACGGACTGCCCGCCATCGACGTCCAGGGCGCAGACATCGCCCGCTTCCACTTGCACCAGCGCACCCGCGAACACGTCCGCGCCCGCACCTCGGAGGCCTTCAACACGACCTACGGCATCGTCCACCCGAGCGAGCAGTGGGCTTCGGATCGCAAAGTCCGCCTCTCGCCCATGCACTCCCTGCACGAGGACCTCGGTGCCGTGTTCTTCGAGGCCGGCGGCTGGGAGCGCCCCCAATGGTACGAATCGAACGCGCCCCTGCTCGTGGAATTCGGCGAGGCCGTGATGGCCCGGACCAACGAATGGGACTCCCGCTGGTGGTCACCGATCATCAACGCCGAACACCTCGCCCTGCGCAGACGGGCCGGACTCATCGACCTCTCGAGCTTCGTCATCCTCGACATCTCCGGTCCCGCCGCCCTCGACGCGGTGCAGCGAGTGGCGCTGGCTCAGATGGATGTGGCGATCGGCCGGGTCGTCTACACCCCGGTCCTCGACGAGGCCGGGGGATTCCGCTCGGACCTCACGATCATGCGCCTGGCCCACGATCGGTTCCGGGTCGTCACGGGTGCCGCCCACGGCATGGTCGACCGCAAATGGTTCGCCGACCGACTCCCCGACTCCGGAGCCGAGATCGCGGACCTCACCTCGGCGTATACGACGATCGGCCTCTGGGGGCCACGGGCCCGCGACATCCTCTCCCAGGTCACCACCGCCGACGTCTCACACGAAGGCTTCGGCTTCGGCACGTGCCGGACCATCCAGGTCGGCTCACTCGAGGTTCTCGCCTCGCGCATCTCCTACGTCGGCGACCTCGGCTGGGAGCTCTATGTGCCGATCGAGTCTGGAGCGAAGCTGTGGGACATGCTCACCGAGGCGGGTGCCGAGCACGGACTCGCCCCCGTCGGCCTCGGCGTCTACTCCACGACGGGACGGATCGAGAAGGGCTACCGGGCCTTCGGCGCCGAGCTCGACTCCGAACGCACCGTCGTCGAGGTCGGGATGAGCAGGCCCAAGGTCAAGGCCCAGGATTTCGAGGGCAGGTCCGCCCACCTGCGGCACCGGGACGAGGACCCGAAGACGGTGCTGTGCTCGCTCACCGTCGACGATCACACTTCGGCGTCCGGGGAGAAGCGGTACATGCTCGGCGGCGAACCCATCGTCTCCCCCGACGGCGAACCGCTCATCGACGGGCACGGGCATCCGGCCTATGTCACCTCGGCGGGGTCGGCGCCGAGCCTGGGCAAGCACGTCCTCATGGCCTTCCTCCCACCCGCCGAGGCGGTGCTTGGCAACCGCCTGGCCGTCGTCTACATGGAGGAGCGGTATCCCGTGACCGTGGCCGCGGTCGACGCGACCCCGCTGTTCGACCCCGAGAACGCGAACATCAGGAGGTAGCGATGGACATCCTCGTCTGCATCAAACGCGTCCCCGACATCGCCGGCGCCGTCACCCTGAACGCGGCCGGCACCGACATCGACGAGTCCGGACTCGGCCACACCGTGTCCTCCCACGAGGAGTGCGCGGTGGAGCTCGCGATCCAGACCGCGGCAGCCACCGGCGGTGCGGTGACGGTGCTGACGCTGGGCCCCGCCGAGGCGGTCGAGCAGCTGCGGGCGGCCGTGGCCGTGGGCGCGAACGACGGGATCCTCGTCGAGTCCGCGGATCCCGGCGCCTTCGGACCTGAGGGCATCGCACAGATCCTCGGCGATGTCGTCCGCGACCGCGCCGAGCAGGGTCAGTCCTTCGACCTCGTCCTCACCGGCAGCGATGCCGCCGACACCGGTGACTTCCAGGTCGGCATCCGTCTGGCCTATGACCTGGGCTATCCGGTGCTGACGAACATCCAGACGCTGAGCCCGGGAGGCGAGGCCGGCGGGCCGGGGGCATCGGTCGGCTCGAACGACGGCAGCGCCGCCGCGAGGATCGAAGCCCGCGGAATCGGCCCGAGCGGCACCGAGATCTTCGCCCTCGACCTGCCGGCGGTCGTCGCCGTCCAGGAGGGCGGGGTCGACCCCCGCTATCCCTCGATCACGGGGCGGATGAAGGCCAAACGGGCCCCGATCGTCGAATACGACGCTCCCGAGCCGGGGGCCGGCAACCCGCGCATCCGCCTCGAACTGCCGCCGGAGAAGACGAGTTCGGTGACCATCCTCGGCGACGGGCCGGACGCCGCACCCGCACTCGTCGACGTGCTCGAAGAGATCGGAGTGATCAGGCCATGATTCTCGTCTACGTCGAAACCGATGTTTCGGGCCAGGTGCAGCTGACCTCCGCCGAGGCTCTCACCTTCGCCCGCACGAACGCCGAGGTGCTCACCCAGCTGGCCACCTCCCTCCCACAACTACCTGACGGGGGCCCAGCCACCTCGCGCCACGTTGCTGAGACCCCGTCAGGTAGCTCGGGGAGGGATGATGGGGTGGAGGTTGCGCTCGTCGGGGAGCTGACCGAGGACGCCGTCGGACAGCTCAGCCGCCTCGGCGTGAGCACCATCCACCATCTCGAGCATCCCGATCTTCAGTCCTATTCGGCCGCGGCCTGGGCGCAGGCGATCCTCGACATCGCTCCGGAATCGGGCACCGTGTCGGCCTCAGGGACCCCGCGCGGGATGGAGCTCATGGCGCATCTTGCGGTCCGTGCGGGCGAGCGCATGGCCGCCAATGTCGTCGCCGTCGATGACGAGGGTCTGCTCCGGCAGGTACACGGCGGAACCGCCTTCGAACGGCTCCGCCTCGACGGTGACCTGCAGGTTCTCACCGTCGCCGGTCACGCTTGCAGCCCGGAAGAGGTCACGCCGACGACGCCGGAGGTCCTCGACTACGAGCTCGAGATCGCCGAGGCGGACCTGCGTACCGCACTCGTGGGCACCGAGGTCGAGACCACCGACGACACCTCCGGCCTGACCCAGGCCAGGGCCGTGGTCGGGGCCGGCCGGGGCGTCGGATCGGAGACCGGATTCGGCGAGGTCCTCGAACTCGTCGACCACCTCGGCGGGGCCTTGGGAGTCTCCCGAGTCGTCACGGGGTTGGGCTGGCGCCCGCACTCCGAGCAGGTCGGGCAGACCGGAAGCCGCATCTCCCCCGATGTCTATATCGCCTGCGGGATCTCCGGGGCGATCCAGCACATGGCCGGCATCGACGGGGCCAAGACGCTCATCGCCATCAACACCGACGAGGAGGCCACCATGGTCCAGCGCGCCGACTATGCGATCATCGGCGATCTCCACGAGGTCGTCGGCGCCGTCAACGAGGAGATCGTCCGACGCCGCGGATGAGGTCGCCGCGAGCGCGGAACCGACGGACCGCCTCGGCGAAAGGGCCACGAGATTGAGCGTGCATCACACCGCGGATTCAGGTTGAACCCGGATATAATCCGAATCAGCAGTGACCCCACGATGACCCCGAAACGACGGAAGGCGACGCACATGGTCTCTTCCACCGTGTCGCGCACCGGCCCCGCGAAAGCACCGGTCACCTCGTGACGAGCATCGCCAGGCTCATCCGGCTCGGCTTCATCGCCGGCGACGTCAAGACCTTCACCAGCATCCATCAGGCGACTTTCGCGATCCTCCTCGGCACGAGCGCATTTCTCCTCAGCTTCCTGCGACCGGCCGACGATGTAAAGGAAATCTGGCTCCTCACCGGATCGCTGCTCCTCGTCCTGGCCACGGTCGGCGCCTTCTTCGCCCACAGGTTCAAGCACACGGCGCTCCCCAACCTCGTCATTCCGCTCCTCGACTTCGCCGCCCTCGGGCTGTGCCGACTTGCGACCTATCCGGACGGTGCGGGCCTGTCCATCCTCGCTTTCACCCCCACGGTGTGGTTGGTGATGACCTTCAAGATGCGCGGGGCGGCGATCGCCTTGCTCGGGGTCCTCGTCACGCTCACTCCCGTGAGTCTGTTCGTCGGAGACGCACCGACCGATGCCGCACGAGTCGTCCTCGCCCTGATTCTGCCGGTCGCGGTCATCCTCGTCTCCGGGATGATCGTCGGGTTCGACATGCGACTGCATGCGGCCAATCAGCGACTGAGCTCGGCTCTGCAATCCCAGGAACGGCTGACGAGGGATCTGAAGAAGACGGGTGCACTGCTGAGAGGGACCGGGGCCAGCGTCGATGTCGGCGTCATCGTGCTCGACGATGAGGGATCGTCCGTCTTCGAGAACCCGGCCTACAAAAGCCACCTAGCGGCCGCCGCTGCCGCCCAGCCCGACGAGCAGGGCCGTTTCCAGTCGATCGTCTTCGCCGCCGATGGCACGACCCGACTGTCACCGGCAAACACTCCACTCGCGCGAGTCCGGCGCGGAGAGTTCTTCTCCGACGAGCTCTATTGGGTCGGCGAGCCGGGCGGCGATCAGCGGGCTCTTGCGGTGAGCGCGGTGCAATGGCAGGGCCATCCGAGCATTGCGCCTCACACGATCCTGACCACACACGATGTCACGCGAACCCAACATCTCATCCGTGCGCGGGAGACGATCATGGCGTCCGTGTCCCATGAACTCCGCACTCCGCTGACATCGATCATCGGGTATACGGAGTTGGCCATCGACGAACTCGAAGAGGAGACGGCTGCGACCACCTCGGCGACCGCGGAACCGGGCACGGCCTCATCCTCCATCGCCTGCCATCTCGAGGTGATCCGCAGAAACTCCGAGCAGCTATATGCCCTGGTCGAGGACATCCTCTTGGAGCAGCAGGCCGAATCGGCGCGCCTTCATCTGAACATCTCGGCGGTGGATGTCGCGTCGATCGTCGACGAGGTCGTCCGTTCGCTCCAGCCGGCGGCAGCCGACAACGGAGTCGAGCTGCGCATCGAGGAACCTGCCTCGATCATCGTGATGGCCGATCCGCGGCGTCTGACCCAGGTCCTGACCAATCTCGTCTCCAACGGCATCAAGTACTCGGGCGCCGGCCATCATGTCACCGTCATTCCCAAGACCGACGTCTCGGGCGGAGGCTTCGATGTCCGCGACGACGGCCCCGGCCTGTCACCTGCGGAAGTCGAGCGCCTGTTCACCCCCTACTTCCGCAGCGCCTCCGCACGGGGCTCGACGCAGCGCGGAGCCGGACTGGGACTGACCGTGACGAAGACCCTCGTCGAAGCACACGGCGGGGAGATCTCCGTGTCATCCGAACTCGGGCACGGCAGCGTGTTCAGCGTCCGTCTGCCCATTGGCGCCGAAGGAGAACGACAGTGAGAGACGGCACCTCGGCCGAGCGGAGCCCCGAGAGCAGAGAACAAAGTGGGCAGAGGGCCGACGTCGGACCGATCGCCGTGATCCTCTCACTCCTCTATGGAGTTCTCGCGGCCTACATCTTCTGCTTCTCGGGGGCGTTCGGGCAGATGGGCCGGTACTGGTGGTACGACATCGCGCTCATCGCCATCACCGTCACGGCCTCGCTGTCACTGGCCTACGTCAGCATGCTCCTCATCGCCTACGCCCGCAGAAAGGACGTCGAGACCGGTGATCCCACGGCCTTCACCTGGCATTTCCTCATCCCGTGCCGCGACGAGGAGAGCGTCGTCGCAGAAACGGTCTCCGCGGCCCGCACCTCCTTCCCCGAGGCCCACATCTGGGTCATCGACGATGCCAGCGAGGACACGACGGCCCTGATCGTGCGCGACATCATGGACGTCGACACTCGCACCCATCTCATCTCCCGGGTCCCGCCGGAAGCGCGGACCGGCAAGGGCAAGGCCCTCAACGCCGCCTATCGCACCGTCTCCGATTTCGTGGGCGAGCGAGCCGAGGATCGGGAGCGCGCAGTCATCGGAGTCCTCGACGCCGATGGATTCCTCTCCGACAATGCCTTGGCCGTGCTCTCCGGTCCGGCTGCCTTCGGCGATGTCACCTTGGGTGCTGCCCAGCTCGAGGTGTGGATGAAGAACCGCGGGGACCGCAGGCCCCGCCCCGGCGGGAACCGGCTGATCAATCTCCTCGGCAGGTTCCTCGTGCGCATGCAGGACATCGAATTCCGCACCTCGAACTCGGCGATGCAGCAGCTGCGGGTGGCCACCGGAACCGTCGGCATGGGCGGGAACGGCCAGTTCACAAGGCTGACAGTGCTCGATGCCTTGGACTCAGCGCATGGCGAACCGTGGGGAAACAAACTCAGCGAGGACTACGAACTCGGCCTGAACATCCTCAGCTCCGGCTACCGCAACGGCTACTTCCCGCAGGCCCACGTGTCGCAGGAGGCACTGCCCTATTTCCGTCGGCTGCTCACGCAGCGGACCCGCTGGGGCCAGGGCATCATGGAGTGCGCCTCCAACCTCCCCGCGCTGCGCAGAAGCCACACGCTGAGCTTCGCGGGCTTCACTGAGATCCACTACTTCATGAGCCAACCGTGGCTGATGATGCTCAACCTCGTCCTCATCCCGATCGTCACCTGGGTAGCGGTGGCGGAGGGCATCTTCGGCTTCCTCGGCGATGCATCGACCTGGCTGATGATCCTCGCCGGGCTCATCTTCGTCGTCCTCCCCTACGCCCTGTGGGGACCGCTGTACCGGCGTTGGGGGCCGGAGCCGATCGGCCGCCTCAGTGCCGCGCTGCTCGGACTCGGATATCTCGTCTATGTCTACTTCACGTACTTCTACTATCCGCGGGCGATCGCAAGGATGGTCACCGGGCGAAATTCCTGGGCGAAGACGAAACGGAACGCCGACGGTGTCCGCGCCACATCGACCTTCACTCCGGCCGCTCTGCAGCTGGTTCCCCTGCTCGATCAGGAGAGCCTGGCGGAGCTCGCCGTGGAGCTGGAGGGCAAAGACGAGTACGCTGCGGAGTTCGTCGCCCGCTTCTCCCTCATCTGGCCGCGCCGCCTGGCCAATCTGCAGCAGGCCGTCGCCGCCGAGGACTCCGTGGCGATCGGCGATGCGATCGCCAGCATTCGGGTCTCGGCGACGATGGTCGGAGCTCGACGCCTCCAAGTGGCCGCCGAGGACTTCACCACGCTCCTCGAGGGACGCGAATTCGAAGCTGCACGCTCGGCTCTGCCGCGATTGGCCCGCGTCGGCGACGACACCGTGGCGGAGATCCGCGGTCGGTTCCTCGATCTGCCCACCCGCGGGCGGCACTGAGACCACCCGGGATCCGCTCGGCGAGGCGCCCCGGAGCGTCAGCCGGTCGGCTCGGAATCCTCGTCGAGCTCCTTGACCCACTGTCTGAGCTCGCGGGGGCGGAACGGTTTGGTGAGAAAGGCATCCGCACCGGCGGCCAGGCTGGAGTCACGATCCGCCTGCGCCGAACGGGCACTGATCACCGCGATCGTCGCCGAGGTCTGAGACCGGATCCGCTCGACAACCTCGATGCCGCTCATATCGGGCAGGCCGAGGTCGACCGTGATCAACCTGTGCGATTCTGCCGGCGCCCGCTCGAGTCCGAGCACACCGGTGGAGACGGATTCGACGGTGAATCCGCTCTGTTCCAGAACGACTTCCAGCAGACGCCGAATATCGTCGTCATCCTCGATCACCAGGGCGCTCTTCGCCGACATTCGCCACCTCCATGCGTATAGTCAGAACTGGCTTCAGCTTAACCAGCCTGCCGGCCTGCGGCCAGACCGTCCGCGTGAGGGTGCCGTACGCGGCCGCACCGCATCGCGGCCACGCAACACCGCAACCGCGCGGCACCGCTGCCACGCCGCACCGCCTCGGCGCTGTGCCAGTGCGCAGTCCAGCAATTTCCCTTCATTGGGCACTCCTGATTTACTGTAGAACGATCGTTAAGTTCTACGTCGGGGGCACGTTGCCCCGATGGCATGGAGGCATTCGTTGGAGACATTCGAGTTTTCGCCCGAGGTTCGCTGGTCGGACCAAGATCTGCTGGGACACGTGAACAACGCCCGCATGATCACCCTCATCGAGGAGTGCCGGGTCCGCTGGATGCACGAGATCAAGGCCGGTCACATCACCGGCGGAGGTCTGCTCGTCGCTCACCAGTCCATCGACTATCTGCTGCCCGTCATGTACGGCCCGGAGCTGAAGATGACGGTCACCGTCTCACGCATCGGATCCTCGTCGTTCACCGTGCACACCGTCGGCGAACAGAGCGAGAAGAAGGTATTCGACAACGAGGTCGTCCTCGTTCACATCGACCGCGAATCCGGCCGGCCGACCCCGCTCGGCGACGAGCTCCGCGCCCGCTTCGAGGCCTACTTGGAGTCCTGACCCGCCCCGGCTGGTAGGGCGCTACGGCGCACCAGCGCCCCAGCGCTCGGTCGCACCAGCGCCACGGCGCCGCTGCACCACGATTGTTCGGCTACCTCCGAGCAGATTCAGCCCCGATTCTGCTCGGAGGTAGCCGAACAACGTCCCACTCCGAGCACGCTGACCCCTCGGTGCCGCTTCCGCGCCTCTTCCGCGCCCCTTCGGTGCCGCCTCGATGCCGACTCGGTGCCGCCTCGGAGGGCGATCATGGCCGATTCGTTCATGCCGCGGACGCACGTCTCCGCATAGTCTGAAGCCATGAAACTCGACGCGATCTCGATCATCACCGCAGACATGCCCGCCGCCATCACCTTCTACTCCGCCCTCGGCCTCGAGCTCGTCGACGGTGGCCCCGAAGCCCCGCACAGCGAGTTCTCCTCGGGCGGCCTCCGCGTGCTCCTCGACACCGAGGAGGTCGTGCTCGGCATCGATCCCGACTGGACGCGGCCGACCGGCGGACACAAAATGTCCCTCGCCTTCGACTGCTCCACCGCCGAGGCGGTCGATGCGACCTTCGCCCAGCTGACCCAGACCGACACCCCGGGTTCGCAGGCTGTGGCCGGAGTCGTCAACGAGCCGTGGGATGCCTTCTGGGGACAGCGCTATGCCGTGGTCTCCGATCCCGACGGCAACACCGTCGACCTCTTTGCCGCCCTGGGCTGACCGGACAGCAGTCCGGAGGCGGCGCCGAGCCAGAGACGGCGCCGACCCGACCTCAGACGCCCTGCGAGCTCCCGAGCATTGAGCTCCCGAGCAGCGAACGTTCATCGCGCCACAGATGGGCAGCATCGGAATATCCTGCTCGAGCGGCCGCCTCGGTGCGGGTCCGTCCTCCGTCGATGAGGCTGCGAGCGGCCTGCCACCGCAGGACCTTCGCCAGGTGTTTGGGACCGTATCCGAACCATTCGGCCGAGAGTCTGCGCAGCTGACGGGGTGAGTACGCGAACTCCGCGGCCACCTCGGCGACAGTCATCGCCGGAGTCCCACCTCGGACGCCGAGGCGGTCGGCCATCGCCATCGGCCTGCCGTCGAGATCCGCCCGGACAGTCAGTGTTTCGGCAATACGCAGCAGCATCCGTGCCGCTGGGCTCAGCCGCGTCGGCGCGGCTGGGCCCAGCAACGCCTGCTCGGCCGGGCCAGCCGAGCTGCCTCCGGCGACGGTTCTCGCATCGAACCGCGGATTCGACAATGATCTGGCCGAGGCTGCCGAACCCGCTCGCCCAGCAGTCGGGCCCAGCGACCCGACCACGCGACCAAGTGAGAGCACCGCGTCGAGCGGGGTCACCCTCTCGGCGAGCTCGGCCGCCGAGGTGGCCAGGAGCTGGGGAAGAACACCCGGATCGAAACGCAGACCGACAGCAGATGCGCCGGATCCGTGGAAGACGCGAGCGGTCGAGTCCGCTCCGGCAATGACGACCTGCGAGAAGAGGTCGAACGAAGGTCCGAGGTCGAACCGGTCACCAGCTTCGAAGGCAGGCTCAGACCCGGCGCCGATGACGATGAGATCCATGCACCCATCGGGCACAATGAGAGAGGCCCCGGGCACCACCGAAGCAGACCCCGAAACAGCATCGGTCATCGATGCCCACAGCGCGGCACGCAGCCAGGGGATACGCGTCTCCTCATACATGCGTGCTCGGCCTTCTTCAGTTTCGAGCGGTATTCTTGGCGATGGTCGGAACGGCAGCAGACCTCGCCGTCCGCCGCCGGACTACTCCGACTGCGGACTGTTCCGACTTCAGACTATCCGGAACTCGACGCTCGCAGGAAGGAACGATGGCAGCTGCATCCCCGTCGCCGGTCTCGGCACGTCGGCAGGCTCGGCATGTCACCGTCTTCCTCGACGTCGACGGCGTCCTCAACTCCTACCCGGTGCCTCAGCTGCGACGGGTGGCCGAGGGCCGGAAGAAGCTGCAGGCCTGGAACTATGAGCTGCACTATCGGCCAGCCGTCGTCGAATTCTTCGACCGCCTCGTCGAGACCCACGAAGTCGACATCGTCTGGCTCTCGACCTGGTCACAGAGGTGCAAGACCGAACTCGAACCGAAGTTCGGTCTGCGGAACTCCTTCGACGTCATCGAGATGCCCGATGAGACCCACAACCGCTACGCCGACGATCCGCACCTGTGGTGGAAAGCCCGGGCCATGGAGGACTGGCTCGACTCGCACGACCACGGGCGGGCGATCTGGATCGACGACGACCTCGCAGCCCCGACGACGCGGCACTACTTCGAGGCGCGCTATTCGCCGAACAAACTCAAACTCATCGCCCCCGACTTCTCCCAGGGCCTGACCAGGGCACATCTGAAGGAGATCCGGGAGTTCGCCTACCCGAAAGAGGATTCATGACGCGCATCGGCCTGCTCGATTCCGGACTCGGACTCCTCGGCACCGCCGACGCACTCTTCCACCTGGCCCCGAGCGCCGACCTCGTGCTGGCCATGGATCCCGACTTCACTCCCTACGGCAACCTCAGTCCCGCCGAGCTCGAAGCCCGGGCCCTGAACTCGGCGGCCGTGCTCGCCGACTGGGAACCCGACGCCATCGTCATCGCCTGCAATACCGCCTCGGTGCAGGCGCTCGAGGCGGTGCGCGCCCGTTACGAGCCGCATATTCCCGTCATCGGAACCGTCCCGGCAGTGAAGATGGCCGCCGGCACCGGCCAGGACTTCGCGATCTGGGCGACCCCGGCGACGACAGGCAGCGCCTACCAGCAGAACCTCATCGACTCCTTCGCCGCCGATCTCACCGTGTCCAAGATCGCCTGCCCGGGCCTCGCCGAGGCGATCAACATCGCCGACATCCCCACCATCGACGCCGCAATCGATGCCGCCCTCGACCAGATGGATCCCGGCATGGAGACCGTGGTCCTCGGCTGCACCCATTACGGCCTCATAGCCGACCGGATCATGGCGGCCAGGGCCGGGGCGATCACCCTCTTCGACTCCCCCATCCCCGTGGCCAAGCAGACGCTGCGGCGGATCGGCATCGACGCCCGCGGGATCGGTCCCGACCATGCGGATACCGGGCAGGTCCTCGCCACCTTCGCCTCCGGTCGGCGCGTCCGCCTGCCGGCATCTCTCGCGGCCTACCCGGCCGGCAACCGCCTCCTCACTCGGGAGGCTGGACCAGGACGGTCCTGAACCCGACCCCACAGAAAGCTCCACACTGTCAATGACCCGGACCCATTCGGCGAGTCCGGTGTTCAGCGTCTTTCCAAACCTGATCGCTAAGCTTGGTGCATGGACCTCAAACGCACCGGCACGACCGTCATCGTCAACGGCATCATCGCCGCCCTCATGGGCGTGCTGATGCTGGCGTGGCCCGGTGCCACCGCCGAGGTGGTCGTGCGCATCTTCGCCTGCTGGCTCGCAGTCATCGGCCTCGCCTCCCTGATCTTCGCGCCGAAGGGCGGGAGGAGCGGTGCCCTCATCGTTCGCACGGTCCTGCTCGTCCTCCTCGGCGTGCTCATCTTCCTCACTCCGATGTTCTTCGCCGCATTCGTCACGATCCTCACCGGCTTCGCGGTCATGTTCTTCGGCTTCCTCGGCATCACGGTCTCCCTGTTCCTCCGCCGGATGGGCGTGCGCAGCTGGTGGGTGCTCACGGTCATCGGCGTCCTCGGCATCCTCCTCGGCGGCTTCTTCCTCTTCGCTCCGCAGGCCGGAATCACCGCACTCATCTACACGCTCGCGGTCTTCATCCTCATCGTCGGAGGCTCGCTCATCGCCCTCGGCTGGCGGCTGCGCAAGGCCGATCAGGCCATCCGGTCCGATCCTCATCGTCGCGGACCCGATGACGGCGGCGGCGATGTCATCAGCGGCGAGATCATCGAGTAATTCGCACCGATATCGGCCGAACCCTGGATCGCACACCCCACCCTGTGCTAGCTTGTTCGGCATGGGTACATTGAACAGCAGCGCAATGACTGCGCCTTGCTTCTACATCCGGCTTCGCCGCGCCTGACAGCGCGCTCGATTCGCCTACCGTGAGCCACCTCGGCGAACACTGACCGTCTGGTCTCACGGACTCTCACGCAAGCGCGTTGTCCTCCCGGAAAGCCATCGGCATCCGGGCGATGCGGCAATCGGCTGACTCTGCCCGATCGTCCAACCCCTGAACCGAGCCTGCTCCGCATGCTCACGGTCTGTGACGATCACCTCTGACTCACCATCATTGCGCTGCCTCGGGTGCCTCCATCTTCATTTCTGGAGCGCCATCCCATGCGACCCCATCCCACACGGACCAGTTCGAACCAGTCCCGCACGGCTCAACCCCGTGCGGCCCAAACCCGTTCCGCCCAGCCTCATTCCGCCCGATCCTATTCGCGGTTCGGCGGCCGTGAGGAACTCGGGCAGAACTTCCTCCGCTCACGCACCACGATCACCACGATCGCGAACCTTGCCCGCGCCACCGAGGGCCCCATCCTCGAGATCGGTCCCGGCGCAGGAGCAGTGACCAAGGAGCTGCACCGGCTACGGCGGCCGCTCACGCTCGTGGAACTCGACGAAACGAGGCTCGATCATCTTGAACAATCATTCCCGCGGGCACGGATCAGGCACGAAGACGCCCTGAGCACCCGGTTCGATCACCCGGTGATCGTCGGCAATCTGCCCTTCCACCTGACCACACCCATCCTGCGCAGGCTGCTCCGCACCGGCAGATGGCGCCACGCAATCCTGCTCACCCAATGGGAAGTCGCCCGCAAACGTGCCGGAATCGGCGGATCGACCATGCTGACCGCCCAATGGTCTCCCTGGTTCGACTTCCGCCTCATCGAACGCGTACCGGCCCACGCGTTCACACCGAAACCCAGCGTCGACGGTGGGATCCTCACCATCGATCGCTGTTCACCGGGGCTGATCCCGCATCGGCTCCGGTCGGATTATCAGCAGTTCGTCCACTCGGTCTTCACCGGCCGTGGGCGAGGGATGAAAGGAATCCTGTCGACGATGAGCATCACCGACAAGCAGCACCTGCACACGACCATGGACCGCAACGACGTTAGAGGAGACACCTTGCCCCGCGACCTCACACCCCAGCAGTGGACCGGACTGTACACCGAGCTCACCAGCGACAACACCACATCGAAGAAGGGAACGACCATGCGAAACAGTAAGAATCAGAAGAGCGACACCCCCAAGAAGAACCCCGCCAAGGCGGCCGGGGTCTTCCCCGCCACCGATGTTCCCGAGAAGCCGGTGATCACCGGCGAACTGCCGATCATCGGCGCCGAGGAATCGGTGGAGAAGCTCACGGCCCCGATCCCCGGCCTCGACGCCAAGGCGAAGGGCCATGACAAGGGCAACCTCCAAGCCGAACGCGGCTTCATGCCCCAGCATCAGAAGCCGCAGCAGCCCCAGCCGAGGTGGAATCTGCCCAGACGACAAGGCTGAGCCGACTGCACCCGTGGGCTGCACCCCCGCAAGGACACGTGGGCACTGCTACATCGTGCCCACGTGTCCATCATCACAGCCCGATCCCCGGTGCCTGAGCGCAGCAGACACCACCCCGGCCAGCCTCGCCGTATACCAGCTGACCTGGAATTTCACGTAAACCGCCAGCGAACTGCAGCAAATGTGCATCCAGATTTCCTTGCCGCCAGAACATTCATTCACCCGCCGTTCACCTTGCTCGTAACCTTCAGGTCATTCGGCCTGAGAACCATGGAAGGAGACCGAGACCTCGCTCCACGTCCCCAGCAAGGAGATCCGAATGACCCAGGTTCTGGCCCCGGAAAGGTTCTCTCCGGCGCGCGCCGTCGGCCGCAGCAATGATCGTCTCTGGCACCTCGCGTTCGGCGTCCTGCTCGCCATCACCCTCATCGCCTTCACCCTGTGGTCCTTCGACTTCGTCGGTCGAGATGCGCCGCGCATGGTACTGATCACGACGATCCTCTTCGGTGCGTTCATGGCGTTCAACATCGGCGGCAACGATGTGGCGAACTCCTTCGGCACCTCGGTGGGCGCGGGCACACTGACGATGAAGCAGGCGCTTCTCGTCGCAGCTGTTTTCGAGGTCAGCGGCGCCCTGCTCGCCGGAGGCGAGGTCACCGACACTGTCAAGAGCGGCATCGTCGACCTCGGCGCTGTCGCACTCAACCCGATGGATTTCGCCTTCATCATGATGGCCGCTCTCCTCGGCGCCGCAGTCTGGCTGCTGCTGGCGACCCGGATGGGCTGGCCCGTTTCGACCACGCACTCGATCATCGGCGGAATCATCGGAGCTTCCCTGACCATCGGCTTTGTCACTGGCACCGGCTCAATGGCCATGGTTCAATGGTCCGAGGTCGGCCAGATTGCGATCTCCTGGGTCCTCTCCCCCGTGCTCGGCGGCCTCGTCGCCTTCCTCATCTACGGAGCGATCAAGAAGTACGTACTCGGCAGCGCTCTGTCCCACACGCTCAAGCCGCACATGCTGGTGACGACCCCGAGCACCGGCCACGCCACCGACCCTGATTCCGGGGCCGATGACCGGACCACGCGCCCGAGCGGAACCGACATCGGAACGCACTCGGCACTGCAGCGCTGGGTTCCACTCATCGCCGCCGCCGGGGCCGTGATCATCACCGCGATGCTCCTGTTCAAGGGTCTGAAGAACCTCGACATGGGCGTGAGCACCTTCGGCGGCGTCCTCGTCATGGCGATGATCGGCATAGCAGTGTGGATGGCTGTCTTCGTGTTCGCCAAGACCCTGCGCAAGCAGACTGTGCCCAGGGCGACCTACATCTTGTTCTCCTGGATGCAAGTATTCACGGCCTCGGCCTTCGCCTTCAGCCACGGATCCAATGACATCGCCAACGCGATCGGACCCTTCGCAGCGGTCCTCGACGTGCTCCGGACCGACAGCATCAGCGCCGAGGCGAACGTCCCGTTCGCGGCAATGCTCACGTGTGGAATCGCACTCATCGCGGGACTGTGGTTCATCGGCCGCAAGGTCATCTCCACCGTCGGGACAAAACTCACGGAGATCCACCCGGCTTCCGGATTCGCCGCCGAGCTCGCTGCCGCGGCCGTTGTCATGGCGGCCTCGATCAGTGGACTTCCCGTTTCGTCGACACATATCCTCATCGGTGCGATCATCGGCGTCGGACTCGTCAATCGCTCGGCGAACTGGCAGCTGATGAAGCCGATCGCCATGGCCTGGGTGATCACCCTGCCCGCCGCTGCGACCATCGGTGCCGCAGGTGTCCTCTGCCTCCGCGCACTGCTCGGCTGACGCGCGCTCAATCGGCGTCGAACGACTCACCCAGAACTGCGGAAGCGTCGCCCCTTCCGTGCCCGGTGCTCAGAGGCCAGGCGTCCGCCGTCGCAGGTAGACCGCCGTGGCGAACTCTCGCCTCACCGAGTGCATCCGACCGTCGACGACCACCGTCACAGCGGAATCCTCTCCATCGCTGACCTCCACGCGCGAACCTGGCACAATATTCGCCTCGGCGAGGTGAGGGAGCACCTCGGGATCGGCGTCGGAGACACGTAGGACATCGTAGGATCCCGGTGTCGCCTCGGCGAGCAGCAACGACGCATCATGGGACTCGACTCGCCCGTCGGGCCCCGGGATCGGGTCACCGTGCGGGTCGACAGCGGGTCGCCCGAGGAAGTCATCGATGCGGTCGATGAGCCGGTCGGAGACGGCGTGTTCGAGGGACTCGGCCTCACCGTGGACTTCGTCCCAGCCGTAGCCGAGCGACTCGACGAGGAAGGTCTCGATCAGCCGATGCCGACGGACCATCGACAGAGCGAGAATCTCCCCTTCGGAGGTGAGAACTGGAGGCTTGTAGGGGACCCGAGCGACGAGTCCGAGTTCGTCGAGGCGCTTGAGGACCTCGGTGACATTGGCCTTCGTGGTCCCGAAGCGGTTCGCCAGCTCGGTCGCGGTCATCGGCGTCCCGCCCCATTCCTGGGCTGACCAGATCACTTTGAGATAGTCCTGGCTGACCTCGGACACTTCGCCTGCACGCATGAGTTCAGTATTCCATGGACGATCAGACACAGATGTTGCCAAACGATTACCTGGCATCCGATGCGTCACCGAGGCGACCCTGCCAGAATCACAGACATGACCCCCCACCCCCTTCCATCCGATTCGGATCCCCCGACCGGCGAATCCGACTTCGGTCGACCGGCGACGGCATGGCCTGAGAAGCTCGGCAGTGCCTTGCTCGACTTCGTTCGGTCGACTCTGCTCACGTTCCGCCGCAATGCGGAAACACGTCAGATAGGGGCCCGAGGACCAGCGCCGCGCCGACCGACAGGCCTTCGGGCCGGGCTCCGGCCGTCGGCCTCGACCAACCTGTTCCAGCCACGCGAGATCGAGTACGCGCGACTGCAGAGCCTGCCTCCTTCCGACTCAGACCTGCTCATCCTCACCGATCTGCGGATCATGCGCGTGCGCACCGATGCCGAGGGTGCCGTCGTTCAGCTCTCTCAAGCCGCTCTGCGGCAGGTCGTGATCGCTCGTGCAGAGGACACTCACGGTCATGCGTGTGTAGGCATCGAATTCCACGTCGGTTCGTCGATGCGTCTCGAGAGGACGACTCCGGCCGAGGCGCGACGTTTCATCACCGCCGTCACCGAGGTGGTCGACCGGCTGCGAACCTGACCACGGTACCCGGCCCGGTGGGATGAGGTGATGGTCCGCCGTCAGCGACGATCGCTTCCGTCTGATTGCGCCATGGTCGCCGGTCCGCCATAGTCGAAGCAGGGTCCCACCGCACAGGGAGGTCGACCATGGACTTCGATACGATCACCCAGCTGTTGAGCGCCGGCGACTACACGATCGCCCGTGAGGTGCTCCAACGCGGCTTCGGCCTGCTCTTCCTCATCGCCTTTCTCTCCGCGTTCAACCAATTCCCGGCCCTCCTCGGCGAGCGCGGCCTGACCCCGGCCCCAAGTTTCATTGCCCGCACCACCGCCGCCCAGGCACCGAGCCTCTTCCGCTGGGCACGGTTTGCCTACACCGACCGCAGGCTGCGCCTCGTCTGCGTCCTCGGCATGATCCTCGCCGCCGCCGTCGTCATCGGACTCCCACAGCTGGGCCCGGTGTGGACACCGGTTCCCGTGTTCCTGGCAATGTGGGGCCTCTATCTCTCGATCTCGTCGATCGGGCAGCGCTTCTACGGCTTCGGCTGGGAGTCACTGCTCCTCGAGGGCGGATTCCTCGTCGGCTTCCTCGGCTCCCACGAGGCGGCTCCCCCGCTGCTGATGATCCTCCTCCTGCGGTGGTTCGTCGTCCGTGTCGAGTTCGGGGCGGGCATGATCAAAATGCGCGGGGACTCCTCCTGGCGCGATCTCACCGCCATGGACTACCACCACCAGACTCAGCCGATGCCGGGCCCGCTCAGCCGCCTGGCCCACCTCATGCCCTGGTGGTGGCACCGCGGCGAGACCCTGGGCAGCCACATCGTCCAGCTCGCGGCCCCCTGGCTGCTCTTCCTCCCGCAGCCCATCGCCTCCTTCGCTGCGGTCGCGATCATCATCACCCAACTCGCGCTCGTCGTTTCGGGCAACTATGCCTGGCTGAACTGGGCGACGATCATCCTCGCCGTCTCCGGGATGAGTGATTCCTTCTTCCGGTGGATCAGCGGCGGGCCGTTCCCCGAATGGGGCTGGCAATCGATTATCGACCGACCCACAGGCGCCGATGCGGGAACCGGGTCATCCGGCACCGAGGTCGCCGCGGGCTCCGGCGGAGACCTGAGCGCCGCGGCGGGCGCGTCGCCGCTGTGGTGGCCCATCCTCGTCGCCGTGTTCGTCGTCTGGCAGTGCTGGCTGAACATCCCGGCCCTGCGCAACCTCTTCTCCTCCCACCAGCTGATGAACGCGAGCTTCAACCGGTGGGGTCTCGGCAATGCCTACGGTGCCTTCGGGTCGATGACCGAGACCCGCGAGGAGATCATCATCGAAGGCACCCTCGACCCCGAGGGTGCGGCCGGCTGGAAGGAGTACGAGTTCAAAGGCAAACCGGGCGATGTCACCCGCCGCGGACCGATCGTCGCGCCCTACCATCTGCGGCTGGATTGGCTGATGTGGTTCGCCGCGCTCGGCGACTGTCGACAGGCCTGGTTCTCCCGCCTGCTCGAGAAGATCGGCTCCGGCGATCCGCAGATCCGCCGACTCATGGGCCGCGACCCCTTCGCCGGTCGGGCCCAGCGCTCATCCGCGTCCGGGTCTTCACCTACCGCTACGCCACCGCCGACGAACGCCGCGAAGCCGCTGCCGCCGGTCGGCCCCGCCCGTGGTGGGTGCGATCGGACCCGCGGACGCTGCTGCCACCGACGTCCGCTACTCGACGCCGAGGGCCAGGAGCACGATGAGGACGACGTTGAGGGCGATGATGAGCGCCGAGGCGGCCACCGCGGCAACCGTGATCCACCGGCCGTTCGCGTACTGACCCATCACCGCGCGGCTGGTGGTGAGCTTGACCAGGGGGATCATCGCGAACGGGATGCCGAGGCTGAGCACGACCTGGCTGAGCACGAGCGACCACGTGGGGTCGGCGCCGATGCCGAGCACGATGAGCGCGGGGATCATCGTCACCGCCCGCTGCCACACGATCGGGATGTTCACGCGCAGCAGTCCCTGCATAATCGAGGCCCCGGCGTAGGAGCCGACCGCGCTCGAGGCCAGGCCCGAGGCGAGGAGTCCGATGCCGAAGAAGAGACCGACGACCTCACCGAGGTTGGCCGTGACCACCGCATGGGCGCCCTCGATCGTGTCGGTGCCGTCCTGACCGCGCAGCGAGGCGGCGGCGAGCAGCAGCATCGCGATGTTAACCGACCCGGCGATGACGAGGGAGAGCACGACGTCCCAGCGGCTGGCCCGCAGCAGCTGCGGGATCGAGGCCCGCGGCGATCTGCCGTGGCGGTCGACGGACAGCGCCGAGTGCAGGTAGATCGCGTGGGGCATGACAGTGGCGCCGAGCATGCTCGCGGCGAGCACCACCGAGTTCGTGCCTTCGAGCCTCGGCACGATTCCACCCGCGGCTTGCCCCCAGTTCACATCCCCGACGAACAGGCCCGCGAGAAATCCAATGGCGATGATCGCCAGCAGGGCGATGATGACGGTCTCGAAGGGACGCTGACCGCGCGTGGACTGGATCGAGAGCAGGAACAGGGAGACGACTCCGACGATGACGCCGCCGAGGAGCAGCGGCAGGTCGAAGAGGATCTTCAGGGCGATGGCTCCGCCGATGACCTCGGCGAGGTCGGTGGCGATGGCGACGATCTCGGCCTGCCCCCAGTACGCCAGGCGCGACCGCCGGCTCAGCCGTTTGCCGAGGATGCCGGGCAGGGACTGGCCGGAGACGAGGCCGAGCTTCGAGGACAGGTATTGGACGAGCACCGCGATGAGGTTCGCGGCCACGAGCACCCACACCAGCAGGTATCCGTATTCGGCTCCGGCCGTGAGGTTGGCCGCGACATTGCCTGGGTCGACATAGGCGATGGCGGCGACGAAGGCGGGGCCGAGCAGCGCGATCGTCGGGATCTTCCGCTTGGCAGGTTTGCCGGTGGACCTCGCCGAGGCGGCACTGATGCCGGATGGAGCTGCTGCGGAGGGTTTGCGCGTCATAGAGTTAAGGTACATTAACTTTCTCTGGCGGGCAAAACTTCTTGGATTCTCGCGCGGCAGATATCGACCGCACCTCCGCTCTCCCGCGCCGACTCGCCTCCACTGCCCGCACTCTCTGCTCACCCCTGGTCGCTGAACACGGAAAGGCATACGATTCGATCATGGTCAGTGAACATGTTCAGTCACGGTCGTCGCGACGGCTGCGCACCGAGGAGAAGATCATCTCCGCGGCCGCTGCGCTCTTCCTCGAGCACGGATACCGGGCGACGACCGTGCGGTCAATCGCCCAGTCCGCCGAGGTGTCGGTCGGCCGGGTGATGTCGACCGGCGACAAGGACGTCCTCCTCGTCCGCTGCTTCGACCGCTGGATCGGCCAGCTCCAATCCGGGACCTATGCTGCCCCGGCGAAGACGAAATCGCGGGCGGACGCCGAGGCCGCGGCCGCCTCGGCGGGGACGGTCCTCGACGGGACCGACTCAGGCGGAACTGACTCGGCCCGAACCACCTCGGCGGGACCGCGCTCCGGCGAACGGCCGTCGGCGGTGCAGTCCCACCTGCTCGGCATCTTCTTGCCGTTCCTCGAATTCTTCGCCGCCCACGAGGACCTCTCCCGTGACTATGCTGCGGCACTGATGCGGGTGCGCGGGAAGCCGGAGGTCTTCGACAGCCTCGCCCTCGACCTGCAGGAGCAGCTCGTGTCGAGCCTGACCTCGATCGGCATCGGCGAGGACTACGCTCGGACGAGCGCCTCGGCGCTCTACGACTCCTACCTCGGGATCCTCTTCCGGTGGGCCGCGAGCACAATGTCCCTGGACGAGGCGATCCATGCGCTGCTCGGCATCATCGCCTTCCACACTCGCTTCGGAGGGCCCCGATGACGCTGTTGTCCGAGGCGCTGCCGTTGGGGTCGCTGCCGTTGGGGTCGCTGCCGTTGGGGTCGCTGCCGTTGGGGTCGATGCCGTTGGGGTCGATGCTTCTGCCGGATCCCGTCTGGCCGGTCGTCGTCATGGCCGTCATCGTCTTCGGCGACGGCCTGACGACCTTCCGGCCACCCAGGGCCATCGCCGCGTGCCTCGACGGGGTCGAGCTGCCGCGCGACTGGTGGTGGGTGCTCGCAGTCGTGAAGTTCCTGGCCACGGCCGGGCTGATGATCGGGATCTGGGTGCCGGGAGTCGGACTCTCGGCGGTGGTCGGACTCATCGTCTACTTCCTCACCGCAGCAGCAGCGCATGTGCGGGCTCGCTACATCGGCCGGGATCTGTGGATCAACTGTCTCGGGCTGCTCACGCTCAACGTGCTCATCCTCATCTTCTGCTTCCTTCTCTGAAAGCGCGCGCCGGCCCATCCGTGACGTGCCGACCGAATCTGCGATTCCTCCTTCATTCGGCCGCGCGCCTGGGTTAGGCTCGAAGCAACGGTCCGGCCGCTGCCTCAGTGGACACGTCCGCAGGCATCGTCTCCGCGGCCGCCGCGCCAGACGGAGGAGTGTGCTCATGCCCGAATTCGCCGACAGCAGCCGCGCACGCGCCGAGACCCCGGCCGAACGGCACTCGCGCTGGAGCTGGATCCACGACACCGCAGCGATGACCGGCTGGGACTTCTCTGCCCTCTCTGATCGCCTCCACGCCGATGACCCGCCCTGGGACTTCGATCTGCTGTGCCGCAGGGCCATGCTCGAGTCGACGAACTGCCTCGACATGGGTACCGGCGGCGGCGAACGACTGATCCGCCTCATTCGCGCACTCCGCGCGTCTACGGGCTCCGACTCCGATGCGATTCCGCTCATCCACGCGACCGAGGGCTGGGAGGACAACCTTCCGGTGGCTACCTCGGCGCTCAAGGAGTTCGGCGTCGAGGTCAGTGAGTACGACAGCGAAGCCGGGGATCGCCTGCCATGGGACGACGGCGAACTCGATCTCGTGATGAATCGTCATGAGAGCTATGACATCGCCGAGGTGGTGCGTGTGCTCGCACCCGGCGGCATCTTCCTCACCCAACAGGTCGACAGCACCGAGGCGGCCGAGTTCCGGGACTGGTTCGGCGGCGAGCCCGATTCCGACATCCAGCTCGACCTGTGCATCGACGAGGCCGAACGATACGGACTCACCATCGATGCCGCCCGCCGCTGGCAGGGAACGATGAAGTTCACCGACGTCGAGGCGGTGCTCGAATACCTCGCCTACATCCCCTGGGACGTGCCCGGATTCACCGTCAAGGACAACCTCGGCGCCCTTGAACGCCTGGCCGCGAAATCAGGGCCGATCACCGTGACGCAGAAGCGGTTCCTGCTCGCTACCACCAAAGGGGATACCGCCAAGGGGTGAGGCTGCGCCCGAGCCTGAGACGGGACCGTGGGCCGCGACTGGGCGGCGAGGCCCTAGGCTGGGAACCTGGGACGAAGGTGAGGATTTCCTGACCCCGGTCATCGGGTACCCGCATGTATCGGGGGTGCAGCGCCGACTAGCGTCGAAGACATGACCTCGCCGAACTTCATGTACCCCCAGCCCACCGATGACGAACTCGCCTCGCAACAGCCCGGGTCGACTGGAGCGCCGAGCGCCCCTGGAGGGGAGCCGCACTCCGATTATGGAGGGCCGAGTCCGCAGCAGGCCGCGCTGCATCAGCAGACACACCCACTGGTCGAGAAGTCACCTCGCCTCGGCGTCGTCGCCCTCACCCTCTCGATCATCGCGGCGAGCGTCTCACTCGTCGCTTCGATCGTCCTCGCCCTCACGGTCGGCCCCGCCGAGGCGGCATCCGGCTACTACTTCACCGACATTCCCGAATGGATGCAGACTCTGTCGATCGGACTCCTCGGGCTTCAGGGACTGCTCACCGGACTCGGCATCGCCGGTCTGATCACCGGAATCATCGCGACGGTGACGGCCCGCGGACGCACTCAGGGAATCATCGCCACGGCGGTGGCAGTGCTCGCACCCCTCGTCTCCTTCGGTGTCTTCGTCACCATGAGCTTCGCCGCGGCCTGAGGCACACGGACTGCGGCACCCGCCTTAAGGCACCCAGGCTGCGGCACTCCCCCACCAAAGACGCACTCCCCCACCGGCGGTGCACCCTCGCACCCCAACCAATCGGCACCTCCCCGAATGAGATCGTTCGCCTGGCTAATGACATACTGCAGTCATGAGCACTGAGCAGATCACTCTCCTCTGGTTCCGCGATGACCTGCGGGTCACCGACCACCCCGCGCTGACCGCTGCGCGCGCCGACGGCGATGTCGTCGCCCTATGGATCCGCGAGTCCCGCGACGAGGACGGTCTCGGCCCGCGTCCGCTCGGCGAAGCCGCGAGCTGGTGGGCCCACGAATCCCTGCAGGAACTGCACTCCGCCCTGACCGAACTCGGCATCCCTCTCCTCTTCGCCGCAGGTCAGGCGGCCACCATCGTTCCGACTCTCGCCCGCAGCCTCGGCGCCGAAGCGGTGCGCTGGTCGCGCCGATACGCCCCTCGTTCGCGTGAGCTCGACAGCCGCATCAAGACGGAGTTGAACGATGCCGGCATCGCGGCGCACAGCCATCCCGGCCACCTTCTCGTCGAGCCCTGGCAGGTCGCTCCCGCCTCGGCGAGCGATCATTATCAGGTCTTCACCCCATTCTGGAAGGCCGCCCGGGAGTTGCCGGTCGAGGCACCGCTGCCGAGGGTCGAACCGCAGCAGCCCGGGAAGGACCTGCGCGAGAGGATCGACAGCGTCCTCGCCGATCACGCGCCGGACGACAGCGCTTCCGGCGACCGCGCACCAGACGGTCGTCCGTCCACCGCCGGCGCGAAACACGGGGCCGACATGTTGAGCGCCGAGGTGGCCGACCTCGGCCTCCTCGACCGCGCGGTTCCTGCCAGCGGAGCCGTCCCCGAGATCGACAGCCGAACCTCCGCGTCCCCCAGACCCGCCTGGTGGGAGACGACCCTTGCCCGCCATTGGGCACCCGGGTGCACCTCTGCCCAGGCAGCGCTCGAGAGCCTCGGCGCGGGCATCGCCGACTACGGAACGGAACGCGATCTTCCCGGTCGAGCCGAAGGAACCTCGCAGATGTCGCCGCGACTGCGCTTCGGAGAGATCTCTCCACGGCAGCTCTTCGCCGAGGTGGGGGCGATGGCCGAGGCCGCCGATGACGACCGTGAGGCGTGGGTTCGGCAACTGTACTGGCGGGAGTTCTCATGGCACCTGACCTTCCATCTGCCCGATCTCGACTGGCAGCCGATCCGGTCCGAATTCGCGAGCTTCCCCTATCAGCGTGACCCCGAGACGCTGCGGGCGTGGCAGCGCGGGCGCACCGGGATCGCCCTGGTCGACGCGGGCATGCGGCAGCTGTGGGAGACCGGATGGATGCACAATCGGGTGCGGATGGTCACCGCGAGTCTGCTGACGAAGAATCTGCTTCAGCCCTGGCAACTCGGGGAGCAGTGGTTCTGGAACACCCTCGTCGACGCCGACGAGGCGAACAATCCGGTGTCCTGGCAGTGGGTGGCCGGCTGCGGCGCCGACGCCTCGCCGTTCTTCCGGATCTTCAACCCCGAACGCCAGCGCGAGCGCTTCGATCCCGACGGTGAGTATGTGCGGCAGTGGGGTCGCGGGGCCGGCTCGGACGGCGATGGTGCGGACGGTGACGGAGTCGGTGCGGACGGTGACGGCACCCAAAGCGACGGCACGGACACCGATGGCGACGGCGCAGGCCTCGCCCCGATCGTCGACCTCGGCGAATCCCGACTCGAGGCCCTCGACGCCTACGAGGCGATGAAGAACGCCTGACGCACCACCTCGGCGAGGTCCGTGCTCAGGCCCGGACGATGACGACGTCATGTCCATTCCGCGAACTCACCCTTGACAGTCACTGTGACGCAGGGCACGATTGAACAAATCGATTTGGCCGCTGTATTGTCAACGCCGACAGCCACCACCGCCTGAGGAGAATGGTCCGTGACCGCATCACCCGAACCCACCGAGGACGTCCACCCGGTCGACCGCCTCCGCCCGATGCACACCCTGATTCCGTTCGCGATCCAGCACGTCCTCGTCATGGTCGCCACTCCGATCTCCTCGGTCTTCCTCATCGGCACCGCGCTCGACCTGTCCGAGGAGGTCACCTCGGCGGTGCTGTCGGCGGTCTTCGTCTTCTCCGGCCTCGGATCGATCCTCCAATCGGTCGGCGCCTGGAAGATCGGCGTCCGCTTGCCGTTCGTCATGCTGCCGGGCGGCGCGGCGACGATTCTGTTCATCACCATCGCCCAGGGCACAGACCTCGCAACCGCCGTGGGAGCGGTGCTGCTGACCGGCGTTTTCTACATCCTCGCGGTCACCCTCTTCGTCAAGGTCCTCAAATTCTTCCCGCCCCTGGTCATCGGCATCATGGTCATCGTCATCGGCGTCAACCTCGTCCAAGTCACCGGCAAGCTGATCGTCGGCGAAGCGGATGCGGAGAACTTCGGGGACCCGCAGAACCTGCTCCTGGGCGCGGTCACCATCATCATCACGGTGCTCGCATTCAGGTTCCTCAGCGGCATGCTCGGCAAGCTCTCGATCGCCATCGGCCTCGTCGGCGGGACCATCGTCGGCGCCTGCATGGGAGCCACGAGCTTCTCCGCGCAGGCGGCCGGCCCACTGCTCGCCGCCCCCACGCTCTTCCCCTTCGGCGCCCCGAAATTCGACCTCATCGCCGCCATTCCGATGCTCCTGTGGGCCCTGGCCTCGATGGCCGAGGCCACCGGCCAGACGATCATCAACGGCGAGATCGTCGGGAAGAAGGTCGAACCCAGCCGCGCAGTCCCCCGCCTGATCCGAGCCGATGGACTGACCACGATCATCGGCGGCTTCTTCGGGACTCCGGCGATGGTGACCAGCGGAGAGAACGTCGGCATCGTCCGCGCCTCGGGAGTCCGCAGCCGCTACGTCACCGCCTTCGCCGGCGTCCTCCTCATCCTCATCGGCATCAGCCCGCTGGCGAGGATCCTCAACGGCATCCCGCCGGCCGTGGTCGGCGGGACCGCGGTGGTGGTGTTCGCCATCATCGCCGTGCTCGGCATCCAGATGCTCGCCAAGGTCGATTTCAACCAGACCGGCAATCTCATCACCGCCACCGTCGGCCTCGCGGCAGGGCTGTTGCCGGTGCTCATCCCCGGCATGTACTCCCAGCTCTCACCCAACGCCGCCTCCCTGCTCGGCAGCGGCGTCGCCATGGCCGCATTCGTCTCCGTGCTGCTCAACCTGCTCTTCCACCACACGGGCAGACGCAACCGCCACCCGAAGAGTCGGACCCCGATCGATGATCCCAGCGGTTTGGCGCAGCGTCCCGGCGACTACCGGATCTGACCCGCGCCGAGGTGGTGCGCCGAGGCGGGTGTCATGGCCGAGGTGGCCGGCCTCGCCGAGGTGGCTGAACCTCGCCGAGGTGGTGCGCCGTTGCGTGCTCAGGCCGTCGGGCCTGCCGTGGATTCCCTGATCACCAGGCTCGGTGCAGTCGATTCCGACTCGCTCGAGTCGGGCTCATCTGTTCCATCGAGGATCGTCAGGAGTCGTTCGACGGCCTGCCTGGAGACCTCGTCAAGGCCCAGGTCGACGGCGGTCAGCGGTGGAACACTGGTCCGGGCGCGAAGACCGTCGTACCTGGTGGCCACGAGCAGATCCCGACCGATGACCCGCCCCGCCTCGGTACCGGCACGCACCGCACCGGTGGCGAAGGTGTCGATGGGAATGATGAGCGCGTCGGTCTCGGGACGGTCCGTGAGAAGCGTCTGTGCCGCCCGGTAGCCTGCGTCTTCGCCGTCGGTCTCGTCCGCCTCGGCGATGGCGGGGTCGAAACCATGCTTCGCCGCCGCGTCCAGGTAGACCTCCCGGGCCGCGCGCTGTGACCTGCGTTCACTCGTCCCGATGATCAGCCCGGGCCGCGCAGCGCCGCGCTCGAGCATGTGCTCGACCAGAACCTCTGCTGTCTGCTCATGATGGAGATCCACGCTGCGGTCGCTCGCGGGACCGTCGATCGTGACGAAGGGGATGCCGCGCTGGTTCAGGGCGGCGGCGATGGGGTCATCGGCGGCGGGTTCGAGGAGGATGGCACCGTCGATGTCGAGTCGATCGACCGGATTGGCTTCGGCCTCCGGGGGCGCGAGGACGAACACGTAGCCCTTGAGCAGGGCCGTTCTCGCACACCCCATCGCCAGCTCCGTGAAGAAGCCCAACTGCGACGGTCCGGCCGAGACGGCCGACGGCATCGAGGACAGCAGAGCCAGCGCCTGGGAGCGGCCGGAGCGCAGGCCTCGGGCGCGCACGCTGGGTCGGTAGTTCAGCCGCTCGGCCACGGTCCTGACCCGGTCGCGCGTCTGCTCATTGACCTTGCCGAGACCGTTGAGAGCGTGGGACACCGTCGTGCGGGAGACACCGGCCTCCCGCGCCACGTCGGCGATGGTGGCGCGACGCGAACCCCTCGGTGAACTCATGGATTCAGCCTAATGGATCGGCGGGTCGGACCCGGGCCGGGCAGAGATTCGGGCACACGCGCACGATCCCGAGGAACCGCCTCGGCGGGGTCCGCATTCAGGCCTGGACGATGACGACGGCCCCGGAGACGATCGCGAAGCCGAGCACGATGTAGCGCAGCATCGGTCCGTCGAGGCGATGATGGACGTAGCGGGAGAGGAACGATCCGACGGCGAGGAACGGAAGCATCGTGAGCGTGAAGAGCAGCACCGGGCCGGTCACCTGGCCGCTGATGGCGAGCACGATGATCGAGATGACTTCGCCGACGAGGAAGCACACCGCGACCGTGGAGCGCAGCTCCGGGCCGGGACTGTGCTGGTAGGCCAGGGCGTAGGGCGGCCCACCCACCCCGGTGGAGGTCTCGGTGACGCCGGTGATGAGGCCGACGATCGTCAGCGCCGAGCGGTTCGGTGAGAACTTCGGGGCCAGCAGGGCGATGACCGCGGCGATGAGGGTCGACCAGCCGATGAGCAGGGAGAGCTGGTGGAGGTTGACGATGACGAGGATCCAGAGCCCGAAGAAGGTGCCGGCGAAGCGTCCGACGCTGATCCACTTCACCCCGTGCCAGTCGATGTCCTTGCGTTCTCTGGCGGCGACGTAGAAGTTGAGCGGGATCATCAGCACCAGCAGCATCACCGGGATCAGGCTGGGGTCGATGAAGCTGACCACCGGGGCCGTGATCATGGCGAAGCCCATCCCGGTCGACCCCTGCACGAATGCGGAGAGCAGGACGGTGATGCCGACGATGGAGAAGGCGAGGAGCGTCATGCCCTGCGCCCACCGAGGTGGCTCTCAGGGTGCTCGCCCATCCACGTCGCCCGGTGCGTCGTCGCAGACGGGTCGATGCGAGTGATCGGCGAGTCCGCGACCACGCGTGTCGAGACCTCGCGGGCACGTTCGAGGAAGGCGGACCCGTCCCAGTCGATGGGCCAGCCGTTCTCCAGACGCAGCCTGCCGCCGACGATGACCGCTTCGATCTGATCCCGGTTGGCGATGCGCACCAGCTCCCAGGGAAGGTCCCAGGAGGGAACGAACTCGGGGGTCGCGATGTCGACGACGAGCAGGTCGGCATGGGCGCCGGCGGTGATCTCGCCGATCTGGCCGGCCAGTCCGACGGCGTCGGCTCCCCCGCGCAGACCCTGTTCGAGCCAGGTCCAGCCGCCGCCGCTCGAGGAGTCGCCGGCGGTGAGTCCCGCGGTCAGACGCTGGGCGGTCTCGGCGGCGTCGAGGAGGCGGAAGGCATCGGAGCGGGTTCCGTCGGTGCCGAGGCCCAGGCGGATTCCGAGCTCGTGCATGAGGTGGGCCGGGGCCACGGCGTTGCCCTTCCATGAGCTGGCCACCGGGTTGTAGGCGACGGCGCCGCCGGATTCCTGCAGCAGTCGGATCTCGCGCGGGGTGAGCAGTGTGGCGTGGGCTGCGAGGAGTTCCGGGCCCAGTGCGCCGAGGCGGTGCAGCCGCTCCAGCGGCCGTTCCCCGTTCGCGACGAGGGAGCGTTCGACGGCGGAGAGGTGTTCGTTGAGGTGAGTCTGGAAGGTCACTCCGGCGTCGCGGGCAAGCGAGGTGACCGCGACGAGTGCCTCGTCGGAGGCGACCTCGGGGATGGAGACAGCCAGGGAGGGATGGACGAGCTCCTCAGCATTCCACCTGTTCAGGTGGTGTTCGGCGGCGGTGACCACCTCGGCGAGGTCTGCGGTGCGCGCTCCTCCGCCGAGGTCGTTGCAGATCACCCCGAGCACGCAGCGCAGACCGACATCGGCGGTGACGTCGGAGATCGCGGAGACGTCGACGCTGGCTCGGGTTCCGGCATCGGCAGCGGTGGTGAAGCCGCCGCGCAGAGACTCCCAGGCGGCGAGTCGGGTGGCGACCTCGATGGCCTCGGCGTCCATGTTCGACTCCATCGGCACCCACACGCGCTGGAAGATCTCCGAGGGTTCGCCGAAGACGAGGGACTTGCCGAAGGACTGCGTGAGGTGGTGGTGGGAGTCGATGAAGCCGGGCATGAGGAGTCGTCCGGGCAGGTCGATGCGGGTGAAGCCGGCAGTGGGTCGCGGGGGGCGGCTGCCGGGTTCGGCCTGCTCGGATTCGGCCCGCGCAGTCACCTCGGCGAGCGGTCCGACTGCGACGATGCGCCCCTCGGTGACGAGGACCGCGTGGTCGCGCTGCGGACCTTCGGGCAGGAGGACCTGTTCGGGGGCGAGCAGAGTCGGACTCTGATGCAGGTCACGCAGCTCGGTCATGTCATCCTTTGCGATCGGGGATCCGGTGGTGCGGTCCTTCGGTGATGCGTCCTTGTGGTGCCGGACCCCTGTGGGGGCAATCCTGCCACCCTCGCCGGAACTCGAGCGAACCACATTTGCCAAATCGATTTGGCCCTATCCAGTCTACGGTCCGCGACCCCTCCGGTCAACGAGTAAAATGGTCCCATGACCACGTTGCCCCTCACCCCCGCCTCGGCGGATTCCGGGCACCTGGACTGCCACTATTTCACTGCCGGGCTGTGCCGCTCCTGCGCTCTCCTCGAGACGCCGCATCGGCAGCAGATCAGCGAGAAGGAGGCGTGGTGTCGCGAGGTGCTCGCCGCCCGCGCCCCTGCTACCTGGCTGCCCGCCGCGTTCGGCCCTGACCATGATTTCCGCAATCGCGCGAAGCTCGCCGTCGGCGGCGAGGCCGGTGCGGTGACGCTGGGCATTCTCGACCAGGACTTCCACGGCGTCGATCTGCGCGAATGCGGGATCCAAGCACCGGCCATCCGC
Source organism: Brevibacterium sp. GP-SGM9 (assembly GCF_047300845.1). Taxonomy (NCBI): domain Bacteria; kingdom Bacillati; phylum Actinomycetota; class Actinomycetes; order Micrococcales; family Brevibacteriaceae; genus Brevibacterium; species Brevibacterium sp. GP-SGM9. The sequence continues at coordinate 2,017,088 of NZ_CP178563.1, forward strand.
GCCGTCATTCCGATCATTGCCGAGCTCCTCGATGACACCGGACTCGAGCCCTATGACGTGGGTGCTCGCCGAGGTGAGCTGAAGTTCGTCCACGTCACTGCCGCACCGTCGGGGGATCTGATGATTCGGTTCGTCGTGCGCTCCCAGTTCGGGCTCGAGGTGCTGCAGTCACGGCGTGCCCGACTGCTCGCGGCGATCCCGGCGGCGACCGTGGTCTCGGTGAATCTGCTGCCCGAGCACAAGGCCGCCCTCGAAGGCAGCCGCGAGATCGTGCTGCACGGCGATTCGCTGCGGATGAATCTCGACCGGGTCGATCTGCATCTGCGGCCGCAGTCCTTCTTCCAGACGAACACCGAGGTGGCCATCGCCCTCTACAACCAGGTCGCCGATTGGGTGGACACGGTTGCGCCGGCGACGCTGTGGGACCTCTACTGCGGGGTCGGCGGGTTTGCGCTCTACTGTGCGGGAGGGGTCGGAAGCGCGCACGGCCCGGGTGCGGTCACCAGAGCCGACGTCCACGGTGGACGATCACGACTGGTCACCGGGGTCGAGCTGACCGAGCAGGCGATCGAATCGGCGAAGGTCAGCGCCGGCGAGCTGGGGCTCGGCGGGTTCGAATCCGACGGAGCAGTTAGCGTCGGAGCACGCGACCACATCGATGACGCCCGGTCAACGACTTCCGTCGAGTTCCTCGCCGACGATGCCACGGAGTTCGCCGAGGCGAAGTTGGCCACCGGCGTTCGCCCGGACTGCGTGATCGTCAATCCGCCTCGGCGAGGGATCGGGGCCCGACTGTCGACCGCACTCGAGGATTCCGGTGTCGATCACATCGTGTATTCGAGCTGCAATCCGCTCACCTTGGCCAAGGATCTCGACCGGATGCCGAGCTACACGGTGGAGCAGGCGCGCGTGTTCGACATGTTCCCCCACACGAAGCACCTCGAGGTGGCCGTGCTGCTGCGGCGACGGTGAAACCGCTCGCGTGAGCCTTCGCGGTTCTCAGTACCTCATCCCCATCGCCTCGCGCACCTCGGCCAGAGTCGCCTCGGCGATCGCGTTGGCTCGGTCGTTTCCGTCCGCGAGCACCTTCCGAACTGCTTCCGGGTCGGCTTCCAACTCCCGACGTCGCGCCCGATGTCTCGCAAGGAAGTCGTTGACTGCCTCGCTGGTCCGGGCTTTGAGTGTGCCGGCCCCGGCATCTCCGACCTCCTCGGCGATCGCCTCCGGTTCGCTCCCCTCGCACAGCGCCGCCGTCGTCAGCAGCGCCGAGACTCCGGGGCGGGTTGCCGGGTCGAAGGTGATCCGCCGCTCCGAATCGGTTCGGGTCTTGCGGATCACCGCGGCCGTCTCGTCCGCGGTCATTCCCAAGGAGATCGCATTGCCGTAGCTCTTCGACATCTTCCGTCCGTCGAGTCCGGGCAGCTCAGGAGTCGTCGTCAGCATCGCTTCGGGCTCCGGGAAGACGTGATCGTAACGATCGTTGAACCGCCGGGCGATCGTGCGGGTGATTTCAACGTGCGGCAGATTGTCTTTGCCGACGGGCACCAGATCGCCCTTGCAGAAGAGGATGTCCGCGGCCTGATGGACGGGGTAGGTGAGCAGCAGACCGCTGAGCGGTCGGTCGGAGGCGTCGAGTTCGGCCTTGACCGTGGGATTGCGGCGCAATTCGCTGTCGGTGACGAGACTGAGGAAGGGGAGCATCAGCTGGTTGAGCGCGGGGATGGCTGAATGTGTGAAGATCGTCGTCTTCGCCGGGTCGATCCCGGCGGCGAGATAGTCGAGAATCGCCTGGTGGACGTTCCCACGCACATCCGCCGAGGTGGCCCTGTCCGTGATGACCTGATAGTCGGCAAGGACGATGAAGGTTTCGATCCCGCGATTCTGCAGGCTGACCCGTTCGAGGATCGAGCCGAACAGGTGGCCGAGGTGGAGCATTCCGGTGGGCCGTTCTCCGGTGAGCATCCGGAATCTCTGAGGTCGCGCCTCGACGTCGGCGCGGATCTGCGGCATGCGTTCGAGTGTGGCGGTGTAGGAATCCATGTGGTTCTCCTTGTGCGGTGCGTGCGGTGAGAATTGCACGGGTCGCACGGAGAGATCCCACAGGTGTCGCGGGCTGCCATGCAGCCCGCGGGTATGCGTCAGACGGCTGCGAGTTGAGGCAGCCACCACCAGTTGAGTCCGGAATTGCGCATGGTCTCAGTGTAATCCTGCGGCCGGCGGGTGGTGGCGACGGGTTGATGCGGCTACGCTGTCGACCATGACCGGACAGGCTTTCAGCCGCTCACGGATCGGTGACCCGGCCGACAGTTGAGCCCCAGCGGACGCGAATGCTTCATTCGCGGACCGCCCCTTTCGAAGAGATCACCTCAACGAGAACTCTCTCGGCGGACCATTCTTCGAAAGGACATCATGTCAGCACGCTTCAACCACACCATCATCGCCGCGGCCGATCCGGTCAAATCGGCACAGTTCTACGTCGACCTCCTCGAGGCCGAACACACCACCTCGTGGGGTGTCTTCGCCAACGTCCTGCTCTCGGACGGGGTCATGCTCCAGTTTGCGAGTCCCCCATCGGGATACGACATTCTGCCGGTGCATATGGCGTTCCTCTGCACGGATGAGCACTTCGATCGTGCGGTCACGATCCTCGGCGAACGCGGCCTCGACTACTGGGCCGACCCGCAGCGGACGCGTCTGCACGAAACGAATGAGGAGCACGGCGGTCGCGGCGTGTACTTCCTCGACCCGTCCGGCATGTATCTCGAGCTCATCACCCAGCCCTACCTGTGAGATGCAGCCGCCTCATCGCTCAATTGCGGCCACCGGCGACCGCCCCAGCGCTATGCCAGCAGACGCTGCCGAAATCGCTCGACCACAGCAGGCAGAGGCCCCCGCTTGCGATGGACGACGACCAGAGCCCGTTCGATGGGAGGGAGGATCGGCACGCTCTCGATGCCTTCGAATTTCACCAGCGGAACGACCATCTCGGGCACCACGGAGACGCCGAGACCTGCTGACACGAGACCGCCGACCGCCGGGATGCTGCGCGCCGATTGCACAGTCTCGACGGCGACATCATGCTTGGCGAAGGCGTGACCGACCAATGGGCCGATGCTCGTTACCGCGTCGAAGGCGATGAACTTCTCGTGGGCGAAATCGTTCCATGCGAGTTCATCGCACTTGGCGAAAGGATGACCGGCCGGAACGATGGCGACAAGCCGGTCCGAGGCCACCTCTTCGACCTCGAGCTCGGGCGGGATGGTTGAATCGAACGCCAGGATCCCCAGATCCACAGTGCCGTTGAGTATCTTCTCCGCGACGTTCTCCTGCGGCTCATCGTGGATCTTCAACCCAACCTGCGGCAGGTCGCGTCGAAAGTCGGAGATCACCGCGGGCAGCAGTGCCGCAGTCACCGACGGCAGGCAGGCCAACCGGACGACGCCGTCATCGCCGTTCATGTGCCGGGCAATTCGGTTGAGTGCCTCATCGTAGGTAGCCACCGCCATTGCGGCATGAGCGGAGATTTCGTCTCCCAGATGGGTCGGCACCACCGACCGGGTGCTCCGATCGAACAGCCGACCGCCGATACGTCGTTCGACTTCCGCCAACGCTCGGCTCACGGCGGGCTGGCTGATCTCCATATCCTCAGCGGCGAGGGTGAAGCTGCGCAGCCGATGCAGAGCTTCGACGGTGCGCAGGTGGTACATCGCCAGATTGATAACCATAGGTCATCAGTGTAGAGCGAATCGATATTGGACGTGCTCTTCGATGTCGAGGAATCATAGACTCCGATATCTGAGAAAGGAATCAATGGTGCTTTCACTCATTGGATACGTATCAATGCTGGTGATCCTCGCTCTGCTCCTCTGGCAGAAGGTCTCACCAATCGTCGCCCTCGCCGGAGTCCCGATCGTGGCGGCTCTGATCCTCGGCAATTCGCCTTCCGAAGTCAGTGAATTCGCACTGGCCGGCATTACGAGCGTCGCCGACGTCGTCGTGATGTTCGTGTTCGCGATTGTCTTCTTCGGAATCCTCCGTCATGTCGGCTTCTTCGACCCGATCGTCCAGAGGATCGTTCGCCTCGGCGGCTCCTCCCCGAAGGCTGTCACAGTGGCGACGACGCTGCTGGCCACCGTGGCTCATCTCGATGGAGCGGGTGCCACGACCTTCCTCATCACCATTCCCGCCATGCTGCCGATCTACCAGCGACTCGGGATGAGCAGGCTGACCCTCACGGCCTGCGTCGGGCTCGGAGCAGGGGTGATGAACATTCTGCCCTGGGGTGGACCGACCGCACGCGCGGCCGCAACAGTCGGCGTCGATGCGAACCTCCTGTGGACACCGCTCATTCCCGCCCAGATCGTCGGCATCATCGCCGCACTGGGAGTCGCGTGGTTCCTCGGCGCACGTGAAGCTCGACGCATCGCCAAAGGCAAGCCCTCGGAATTCGCTGAGGTGGTCCACGCGCACAGCGATGCTCATGTCGGACACTCGACTGGCACTGGCATTGGCACTGGCAGCGACTACACCTCCTCAGCGTCGGTCGATACTGTCACCGAGACGGTGACCGACGGTGAGCTTCAGTCCGACGCGGGAGGAGACTCTGAGGTTGGTGCGGAGAAGGATTTCCGGAACATTCCGCTGTGGGTCAATGGTCTGCTCCTGCTCGCGACTCTCGCCGTTCTCATGTGGGGCATCGTCTCGCCGGCCATCGCCTTTCTCGCCGCGACGATCATCGCCCTCATGATCAACTTCCGCGGATTGGAGAATCAGTCGCGACAGTTCGACATCAGCGCGAAATCAGCCATGCTCATGGCCAGCACCCTCCTCGCCGCTGGCGTTCTCCTCGGCGTCCTCGATGAGAGCGGGATGATCGAGGCCATGGCGGACTCCGCTGTGCAGGTCCTACCCGCGGGGATCATGCCGGTGCTGCCGATCGTCGTCGCTGTACTCGGCGTGCCGATGAGCCTGCTCTTCGGACCCGATGCCTACTACTTCGGAGTCCTCCCCGTCCTCTCCGCCGTCGGGTCGAACTACGGCATCGACCCCGTCATCCTCGCCCAGGCGTCGATGATCGGGCAGGAGACCGTCGGATTCCCCATCAGCCCCCTGACCGGTGCGTTCTACCTCCTCGTCGGACTCGCGAACGTTCCGATCGGAAAACACATCCTCGGCCTGATCGGCTGGGCCTGGTTGGTCAGTATCATCATGCTCGTTGCAGCAATCGTGACTGGAGTGATTCCCCTGTGGACAGTCTGAACCTCTCGAGCCTCTCCGGGCTCTCGTCGTCTCCCAAGCCGACTGGCCACGCCCGGGTCGGGGCCGGAGCCGGCTTTGCCGGTGACCGGCACGATCCAGCGATCGCTCTCGCCGAATACGGTCAGCTCGACTACCTCGTCTTCGAACTTCTCGGGGAGCGCACTGTGGCCGCGGCTCAACGGCGGGAGCGGGCCTCCGGCGGCACCGGCTTCGATCCGACTCTGGTCGCCAGGATCGTCTCGGTCGCTCGCCGGTGCGAAGCCTACGGCACGCGCATCGTGACGAATGGCGGTGCAGCCAATCCGAAGGCTGCTGCCTCTGCCGTCGCCGAGGCGATCCGCGGTATAGGCGTGAACATGACGGTTGCCTACATCACCGGGGATGATGTGCTCGGCATCGTTGCAGACTCGGATCCAGTGACGTGGGAGACCGGGCGGCCCACCTCGGAGGCCGAGGGTGAGTTGATCTCGGCCAATGCCTATCTCGGCAGCGAGCCGATCCGGCGCGCTTTGGATTCGGGCGCTGACATCGTCATCACGGGCCGGGTCGCCGACCCGTCGCTGTACGTCGGTGCGCTGGCGCATCATTTCGACTGGGATCTTCGACAAGCTGATCTCATCGGTCGCGCCACGGTGATCGGCCACCTGCTGGAATGCGCCGGGCAGGTGACCGGCGGCTACTTCGCCGACCCGGTGACGAAGCCTGTCAGCGGTCTTGCCTCGCTGGGATTCCCATTCGCCGATGTCGATGCCGACGCACAGGCGGTCATCAGCAAACTCGATGGGACCGGCGGGGAGGTGACGACCCGCACCTGCACGGAACAGCTCCTCTACGAGGTTGCGGACCCGGGGGCGTACATCACTCCCGACGTCACGGCCGACTTCAGCCAGGTGCGATTCGAACAGCTGGGCGATGACCGGGTGCGCGTATCCGGTGGGACCGGCGGTCCGCGGCCCGCTGACCTCAAGGTCACGCTCGGATATGATTCCGGCTGGCAGGGCGAAGGGCAGATCACCTACAGCGGGCTCCGGTCACGGGAGCGCGCCGAGCTGGCGGCATCGATCGTCCGTGGACGCCTCGAGGTCCTCTATGACGTCGATCCACACGAGATCTTCACCGAATACATCGGAATGGCCGCGGCCTTCCGGGGCCTGCTGGCGGTCGAGACTCCCGCCGAGGTTCGGCTCAGGATCGTCGGACACGCACCGTCCCAGAACCGCGCGGCGATCTTCGGTGACGAGGTCGAGGCTCTCTACACAAATGGTCCCGCTGGAGGAGGTGGTGCGCGCAAGTCAGTGCACAGCGTCATCTCGGTCAAATCATGCAGCGTACCTCGAACGATCATCGAACCGTCGGCTTCAGTCAACTTCGTCGACGCCGCGCAGACGGAAGGAGTGCGATGACTGCCATTGACGAGCTCGCAACGGTGAGGACCGGCGACAAGGGAGACACACTCATCCTCGGCGTCATCGCCCATGTCCAGGAGGCCTACATCCTCCTGGACGCAGAACTCACCGGTGCTCGAGTCGCAGAGCATTTCGGTCTGTCAGCCGAGTCGGTCCGACGCAGCGAACTGCCCGGTCTGCATTCGTTCAGCTTTGAACTCTCGGGGATGCTCGGTGGCGGGGTCACGGGCTCACCGAGCCTCGACGGACATGGAAAGGCCTTGAGCTACCACCTGCTCACACTGCAGATCTGACCGGCCGCGCGTCGACGCACCTCACCGCAGCTTCGCTGTCACCTCGGCGGCCGCGGCGAGAACACGTTCCACGAGCGGTTCGATGTCCTCCTTCGGCGCATCCCCGGCCACCGACACTCCGATCGCGGCGATCGGGCGGGAGAGCACATCGTAGACCGGCGCCGCGATCGTCGAGATTCCAGGGGTGACCTCGCCGTGCTCGATCGCCCAGCCGGATCGCCGGTCCTGGGCGAGGATCGCGTTGAGCGCCTTGACCGTCGTCGGCCCCTGCCCTGTGCGCGTGACGAAGCCCGACTCGGACTGGAACATCGCGAGCACCTCTGACTTGGGCAGATTCGCAAGGATCGCCCGCCCCGTGGCGGTGAGGTAGCTGGGGATCCGCACGCCGGTGGCGGTGATGACGGCGACCGACTTCAGGGACTGCTCCTTGAGCACGTACTCGGTCTCCCACCCGCGGATGACCGCCAGCTGCGCGGTGGCCGCGGTGTCGTCGGCGAGCTGGCGGACGATCGGCTGAGCCAGCCGCTGCAGGGGGTTGGTGCGCAGGTAGGAGCTGCCCAGCTCATGCACGCCCGACCCGAGCACGTACCCGGATTCGATCCTCGCGACGAGCCCGAGCTCCTCGAGCACGGACAGCAGTTCGTAGGCACTCGAACGGGGAATCTCCAAGGCCCTGACCAGGGCACCGGCGGAGATCGCGCGATTCGACGAGGCCAGATGCCGAAGGATCGCGATCGAACGCCGCAGTGCCGGAACCTCAGCCATGGCTCAGCCTTCCGCCTCGGCGGACGACCTCGGCGCCATCCCGAGGGCCGCGAACGCGTCCCGGTAGAGCTCGGAGATCTCGCCGAGTTCGGTGTGCACACCGTCGCGCACCCGCACCCGTCCGCCGCTGACCGTCAGCGACACGTCCGCCGAGGTGGCGGTGAGGATGATCTGCTCCCCCACCGATCCGAAGGTGCGCATGCTCTCGGTCGACAGCGCCACGAAGTCACAGGCCTTCCCGACTGCGAGCTCCCCCACCGGCAGTTCGAGGCTGCGCGCCCCTCCCGTGGTCAGTGAGGCGATGAGCTCGGCCGGTGAGAAGCGACCGCGCTGACCTGAGCGCAGGCGCTCCCCGGCCTCCAGACCCTGGGTCTCGCGCATCGCATCGAGGACGACGTGCTGGTCGGAGCCGATCGCGATCGTCGCCCCGGCGTCGGCGAGTTCCCGGGCCGGACCGATCCCATCGGCGAGGTCGGCCTCGGTGCACGGACACATCACGATGCTCGTTCCGGCCCCACCCAAGCTCGCAATGTCCTCGGCGCTGAGATGGGTGGCGTGGACGGCCGAGAGATCGGCGGTGACTACGCCGGAGCGTGCAAGCACCTGCGTCGGCGTCGTCCCATAGGCGGCCTGGCAGGCGTCGTTCTCCGCCGGCTGCTCGGACAGGTGCACGTGCACGGGCCCGTCGAGTTCGGCGAAGCGAGGCAGATTCGCCGCCGGGACCGCGCGGATCGAATGGATCGCCGCTCCCACGTGGACGAAGCTCTCACCTGGGGAACCGACGGGGAACTCGGCGGCGAAGGCCTCGGTCAGGTCCGCGTGCCGGTCCATGTATCCGTCGATGGCCCCATCGCCGAAGCGTGCCTGCTCGGCCGAGAGCTCGGTGTCGATGCCCCCGGTGAGGTAGCAGGTGTCGAGGAGCCGGATGCGGATCCCTGCCGAGGCGGCCGCCCGTGCCAGCGCCCGTTCCATCGCGTGTGCGCGGGACTTCGCCGGTACAGAGACGTCCCCGCGGGGACGTTCCGCGTCCGCGCCGGACTCGTCCTGCGCACCGTAGGGCGTTCCGTCGGGTGCGTGGTGGACGTAGTGGAACTCGCCCACCGAGGTGTAGCCGCCGGCGAGCATCTCCGCGAAGACCGCTCTAACCACCGTTTCATAGCTTTCGGGGCTGAGCTTCGCAGCCACCGAATACATGACCTCGCGCCAGGTCCAGAAGGTTCCGCCGTCACCGTGGGTGCGACCGCGCAGGATGCGGTGGAAGGCGTGGGAATGCGCGTTGACTCCGCCGGGAAGCGTGAACCCGGGCACCACCTCGGCGCCGGAGGGTGCAGCGTCGATGCCGGTCTCCACCGAGGTCAGAGTGCCGGTGTCATCGGCGGTGAGTAGCACCCCGGTGGCCACGGCTCCGTCGACCCAGGCAGATTCGCACCAGAAACGGGTGCTCATGATGCCACCCCGAGTTCCCCTACGAGGACACGGACGAGTGCGGCGACTCCGGCTCGCTGGTCGTCATCCTCGCAGGCCTCTTCGGGGGCGTGGGAGACGCCGGTCGGGTTGCGGACGTAGAGCATCGCCGAGGGTACGTGCGGGGCGAGGATGCCCGCATCGTGTCCGGCACCCGAGGGCAGCAGGGGCGCGTTCGGCAGCACGGAGGTCAGGCGATCATTGAGCTCTTTGGTGAAGTGTGTCGTCGGCGAGTACGACTCCCGGGAGATGGAGATCTCCACGCCGGTGCCGTCGGCATGCTCGCGCGCACGTGCCGAAATCGCATCGAGCACCTGCTGGACCACGGCATCGTCGGAATGGCGGATGTCGAGCCAGAAGCTCATGCCCGAGGCGATGACGTTCGTTCCGCCCGGGTGGATGAGTGTCCGTCCCACGGTGGCCACGGCGCTCGCGTCAGTGGCGGCCGCTAGGGTTGGAATGTCACCGATCACTCGGGAGGCTGCGACCACCGGGTCCGCGCGGTGACTCATCGGAGTGGTCCCGGCATGGTTGCCCTGACCGGAGAACGCGAAGTGCCAGCGGCCGTGACCGATGATCGAGGAGCCGATGGCCACGGCCTGATCGGTGTTGATCAGTCCGATGCCCTGTTCGACATGGAGTTCGATGAATGAACCGATTCCGGCCAGCCGAGACTGGTCCCGCCCGATCCGTTCCGGATCGAGGCCATAGCCACGGGCGACGTCGGCGAAGGTGTCGCCGTTCGCATCCTTGAGGCCGAGCGCCCGGTCCACCTCGATGGCGCCGGTGATCAGCCGCGATCCCAGGCAGGCGACGCCGAAGCGCGAGCCCTCCTCTTCGGGAAAGACTGCGAGTGCCAGCGGCCGGGTGGCCCGTTCAAGTGCTCCCGATGCCTTGAGCTCATCGAAGGCCGCAAGCGCCGAGGCGACTCCGAGCGGTCCGTCGAAGGCACCGCCGCCGGGCACGGAGTCCAGGTGGGAACCGGTGACCACGGCGTTGTCCCCGGGCGGGGTCGCCCACGCCCAGGTGATGCCGTTGCCGTCGATCTCGGTGTCGAGGCCGCGGCGGGCCGCCTCGGCGAGGAACCACTCGCGCAGCTCACGTTCGGTCGAGGAGAACCCGGGCCGCTGGTAGCCGGGGCCGCGGGTGTCACGACCGGTGTGCTCGATCTGGGCCAGCAGTGAGACGACGTCGCTCATCTCAGTTCGCCTCGTCCCGGTGCGTCGTGGCCGCATCGGTGCCGGAGGCCTCGGCGGCTGCGTCGAGGTTGCCCAGGGCCGTGAATTCGGGGTCGTTGACGGCCGGCGATCCGCCCTCGGGCAGCCAGGTGCCGGCGGCAGCGGTCACGGTGTGCTGCAGGGGTGCGACCGCCTCGGCGGCGGCGACCAGTGAGCCGTCCTTGACCTTGGCGATCGTCTCGGCGAGCTCGGGAGAGAGGAACCGGTCGGGTCCGGGACCGGGCACGGTCTCGCGGATCTTCGCGATCACGGCACCGGTGACGGGTGCCGGAGCGGCCTCGCGCATATCGCAGGCGCGGGAGGCCGCGTAGAGCTCGATGCCGATGACGGAGGCGAGGTTGTCGACGACCTTGCGCAGCTTCCGGGCGGCCGACCAGCCCATCGACACGTGGTCCTCCTGCATGGCCGAGGACGGGATCGAATCCACCGAGGCCGGAGTCGCTCCGCGCTTTGCTTCGGAGACCATTGCGGCCTGCGTGTAGTGGGCGATCATCAGCCCGGAGTCGACGCCGGCATCGTCGGCGAGGAACGGGGTGAGGTCCTGGTTGCGGGCGACGTCCATCATCCGGTCGGTGCGGCGTTCGGACATCGAGGCGACATCGGCGGCGACGATCGCGAGGAAGTCGAGCGCATGGGCCAAGGGTGCGCCGTGGAAGTTGCCGTTCGAGGAGACCATGCCGTTGGTGAGCACGACGGGGTTGTCGATGGCCGCGCGGAGTTCGCGTTCGGCGACCCCGGTCGCAAAGGACACGGCATCGCGGGCGGCGCCGTTGACCTGTGGGGCGCAACGCATCGAGTAGGCGTCCTGGACGAGATGGGTCGATTCGCGGTGGCTGGCGGTGATGCCCGAGTCCTTGAGCGCGGCGAGCATGTTCGCCGCCGCCGCTGCCTGCCCGTCGTGGGGGCGCAGGGCGTAGTGGAGTTCGGGGGCGAAGACCGCGTCGGTGCCGAAGAGTCCCTCGATGCTCATGGCTGCGGAGACGTCGACGGCGGTGAGCAGGTTCTCCAGATCGGTCAGGGCCATGATGAGCATGCCGAGCATGCCGTCGGTGCCGTTGACCAGCGCGAGGCCTTCCTTCTCGGCGAGGGTCACCGGGGTGATGCCTGCCGTGGCGAGGATCTCGTCGGCGGGGCCGGCGACTCCGTCGGGGCCTTCGGCCACGCCTTCGCCCATGACGACGAGCGCGCATGCGGACAGAGGCGCGAGGTCACCCGAGCAGCCGAGCGAACCGTATTCGTGGACGACGGGGGTGATGCCGGCATTGAGCAGGTCGACATAGGTCTGGAGCACCTCGGCGCGGACTCCCGCCCGACCGGTCGCCAGGGTTCGGGCGCGCAGCAGCATGAGGGCGCGGACGACCTCGCGTTCGACAGGGTCGCCGACTCCGGCCGCGTGGGAGCGGATGAGCGATTTCTGGAGCTGGGTGCGCAGTTCTGCGGGAATGTGGCGCTGGGCCAGCGCACCGAAACCGGTGGACACGCCGTAGACGGGCTTCGGCGCGGAGGCGAGGGCGTCGATGGCCTCGCGGTACTTGTTCACCCGGGCCAGCGTGGTCTCTGACAGAGAGACCTTCGCGTCGTGGCGGGCAACGTCGACCACCTGGGCGAAGGTGAGGGTATCGGGATCGAGATCGATGAAGACTGACATCGTGTGCCTTTCGGTTGAGAGATTCGTACGTTCGTGTGGCGAGATCAGACGATGTGGCCGCGAAGAGGCCGCCAGGACGCCCTGCCCCGCATCAAGCTTGTGGTCGGTTGTCGACGACGAGGTCGCCGCCGGAGTAGACGCGTCCGACGAGCTGGACTCCCGGCCGGTAGGCCAGGTGCCGGTAGCTCGGTGCGTCGAGGATCGCCAGATCCGCTCGCGCACCCGCACCGAGGTGGCCGACATCGGCCCGCTGCAGGGCATGAGCGCCGCCGGCGGTCGCCGCCCACACAGCCTGTTCGACGGTGAAGTGCATATCGCGCACGCCGATGGCGATGGCGAAGGGGACGCTGTTGGAGAACCCCGAGCCCGGGTTGCAGTCCGTGGCGATCGCCGTCGTCACTCCGGCCTCGACATAGCGTCGAGCGTCCGGGTAGGGCTGACGGGTGGAGAATTCGATGCTCGGCAGCAGGGTGACCACGGTACCGGCTGCGGCCAGTGCCGCAAGGTCGGAATCCGAGGCGAAAGTCGCATGGTCGACGGAGACGCAGCCGAGTTCCGCGCCGAGCTTGAGGGCTCCCCCGTCGGTGAGCTGGTTGGCGTGCAGCCGCGGCTTCATGCCCGCAGCCTTGCCGGCGTCGATGATGCGGCGGGTCTGCTCCTCGGTGAAGGCGCCCTTCTCACAGAACACGTCGATCCACTTCGCCTTGCCGGCCGCCGCCGGGATGATCTCCTCGATGACGAGGTCGACGTAGGCCTCCGGGTTCTCCTTGTACTCAGGCGGCACCACGTGGGCGGCGATGAGAGTCGACTCCTCGGTGTACCGGTTGATGATGTCCAGCGCCTGGATCTCATCGTCGAGGCTCAGCCCGTACCCGGACTTGATCTCGAAGGTCGTGGTGCCCTGCCGCCTGGCCTGGTTCAGGAGGTGGACGAGGTTGGCTTCGAGCTCCTCCTCGCTCGCGGCCCGGGTCGCGGCGACCGTGGTCGCGATGCCACCGGCCGAGTACTTCTGCCCCGCCATGCGGGCGGCGAACTCCTCGGACCGGTCGCCGGCGAAGATGAGGTGATTGTGGCTGTCGACGAAGCCCGGGATGACGGCTTTCCCGCCCAGGTCGACGGTCTCGACGGCGGCGAGTTCACCCACCGAGGTGACTTCGCCGTTGACGATGTCATCGTCGCTGATCGTCGCCACATCGGCCCGGGGCGTCGCATTGGCGCCGGATGCATCGCAAGCGCCGGAGACGGTGCCCGCGCGCAGGGCGGCGACCGCATCTTCGGCCTCTGCCGCCGGACCCGACCACGCGATGTGATCGCCGTCGATGATGATCGCCGCGTCGGTGATGACGCCCAGCGCCCCCACCTCGGCGGTGGGACCATTTACGGATGACGCCCCCGTCGGCGTGGTCGCCGCGCCGGCCGGCTGCGCATTGGTGACGAGTTCGCTGATTCCTGTGATGAGCTGCATCGGGCTGCCTTTCGAATGCTGGATATCGGCGAATGAACACTTTGAGTCATCATGCACTGGTTTCAACCGGTGCATGATGACTTAGAGTGTGCATTTCCGACAGGGTCCTTCTCCCGTGACCTTACTGTGCCGCGGATTCCTCGTCGCGGACGTCGAGTTCGGGGACCATCGGCACGCGCTGGCCGCGCTCGGCGGCCACCTCGGCGGCACGGTCGTAGCCTGCGTCGACGTGGCGGATGACGCCCATGCCCGGGTCGTTCGTCAGCAGACGAGCGAGCTTCTTTGCGGCCAGCTCGGTGCCGTCGGCCACGGAGACCTGTCCGGCGTGGATAGAACGGCCGATGCCGACGCCGCCGCCGTGGTGGATGGACACCCAGGTGGCACCCGACGAGGTATTGACCAGAGCGTTGAGCAGCGGCCAGTCGGCCACGGCATCTGTGCCGTCGAGCATGGATTCGGTCTCGCGGTAGGGGCTTGCCACCGAGCCGGAGTCGAGGTGATCGCGGCCGATGACAATGGGTGCGGAGACCTTGCCTTCGGCGACGAGCTGGTTGAACAGCAGGCCGGCCTGGTGGCGTTCCTTGTAGCCGAGCCAGCAGATGCGGGCGGGCAGGCCTTCGAACTCGACATACTCGTGGGCGGCGTCGAGCCAGGTGTGCAGGTGTTCGTTGTCGGGGAAGAGCTCCTTGAGGGCTGCGTCGGTGACCTCGATGTCCTTCGGATCTCCGGACAGCGCGACCCAGCGGAAGGGTCCGAGACCCTCGCAGAAGAGCGGGCGGATGTATGCGGGGACGAAACCGGGGAATTCGAAGGCGCGGTCGTAGCCGGCCTTGCGGGCTTCGTCGCGGATCGAGTTGCCGTAGTCGAAGACCTCGGCGCCGCGGTCCTGGAATTCGACCATGGCCTTGACATGCTTGGCCATGGACTCCTCGGCGCGGATGGTGAACTTCTCCGCGTCCTGCTCGGCTTCCTCGTGCCAGTCCTCGACGCTCACGCCGATGGGCAGGTAGGACAGGGGGTCGTGCGCCGAGGTCTGGTCGGTGACGATGTCGACCTCGGCGGCTTCGGGGCGGTCGAGGATGAGCGGCAGGATCTCGGCGGCGTTGCCGACGAGTCCGACGGACAGCGCCTGCTTGTTCTTCTTCGCTTCGATGACCTTGGCCAGCGCGGTGTCGAGGTCGGTCTCGACTTCCTCGAGGTAGCGCTTGGCCTGGCGGCGGTCGAGGCGGGTCTTGTCGACGTCGATGATGAGGCAGACGCCTCCGTTGAGCGTGACCGACAGGGGCTGAGCTCCGCCCATGCCGCCGCAGCCGCCCGTGATCGTCAGAGTTCCGGCCAGGGTGCCGTCGAAGCGTTTGCGGGCGATGGCTCCGAAGGTCTCGTAGGTGCCCTGGAGGATGCCCTGGGTGGCGATGTAGATCCAGGAGCCAGCTGTCATCTGGCCGTACATCATCAGGCCCTCGGCCTCGAGTTCGCGGAAGTGCTCCCAGTTCGCCCAGTCGCCGACGAGGTTGGAGTTGGCGATGAGCACGCGCGGAGCCCATTCGTGGGTGCGCATGACGCCGACGGGCTTGCCGGACTGGATGAGCAGGGTCTCGTCGTCCTCGAGGTCGTCGAGGGTCTTGACGATCGCGTCGTAGGCTTCCCAGGATCGGGCTGCGCGACCGGTGCCGCCGTAGACGACGAGGTCTTCGGGGCGCTCGGCGACCTCGGGGTCGAGGTTGTTCATGAGCATGCGCTTCGGGGCTTCGGTCTGCCAGGATTTCGCTGTGATCTCCGTGCCGCGGTCGGCACGGATGACGCGGCTGGGGTCGTGTTGGGTGAAGCCGGGCTTGGTGGCCATGGTGTCTCTCCTTGGGTCGGTCCCTCGGCCCGGTTCGACCTGTCCGCTGGGGCGGTCGAACTGTCCGATGGAGCGGAATGTCTCACGCGGCGGCTCTGCCATGAGGGCGGTTCGCAGCTGCATGATGTCGTCGCTGACTACACATTCCATTGTGTCCGACGAGGGCGGAAGCGAAAGTGGTCTGGATCAAGTTCTGTCCGATATTTCGGACGCTTCCCACGCGTACCCCATTGTCCACCGAGGCTCTGACCTCGAGGATTGTCCTCATGAACGCAACGAAGCATCTGCTGAGCGGGATCAGGGTCGCCGACTTCTCCCGTGTCCTCGCCGGCCCTTATGCCACCTCGATGCTCGCCGATCAGGGCGCCGAGGTGTTCAAGATCGAAATGCCCGGGCACGGCGATGACTCCCGGCAACTCGGCCCGTTCACGGAGTCCGGTTCCACCTATTTCACCGGCCTCAACCGCGGCAAGCGCTCCATCGAAGTCGA
Organism: Brevibacterium sp. GP-SGM9; assembly: GCF_047300845.1. Classification (NCBI taxonomy): domain Bacteria; kingdom Bacillati; phylum Actinomycetota; class Actinomycetes; order Micrococcales; family Brevibacteriaceae; genus Brevibacterium; species Brevibacterium sp. GP-SGM9. Next base: position 2,032,959 of record NZ_CP178563.1, read on the forward strand.
CCTCAAGGACCATGCGCAGTATGCGAACCTGCTCGACTTCATCGCCACCTGCGACGTCGTCGTCGAAAACTTCCGCCCCGGCGTCGCCGCGAAGCTCGGCCTGGCCTACGACGACATCAGGGAGATCAGGCCCGACATCGTCTATGCCTCGATCTCCGGATTCGGACAGACCGGCGCCCAGGCGGAACGCCCGCCTACGACACGGTCATCCAGGCCCTGAGCGGACTCATGTCCTCGACAGGATTCCCCGACGGCTCCCCTACCCGGGTCGGCGAATCGATCGCCGATGTCTCGGCGGGAGTCTTCGCAGCATTCGGCGTCTCCTCCGCGCTCCTCCACCGCGAGCTCACTGGCGACGGCGCACACATCGACATCCCGATGCTCGACGTCATGCTCGCCATGCAGCCGACCAATGCCGCCATCCACGCCGCCGGCGACACCCCTGCCCGCGTCGGCAACCGGCACCCGGTCTCCGCCCCCTTCGACACCTACGCCGCCGCCGACGGTCTCATCGTCATCGCCGTGGCCAACGACAAGCTCTTCGCCGCACTCGCCGACTCTCTTGGCAGACCCGAACTCGCAAACGATCCTCGCTTCGTCACCGACGGCCTGCGCTCCGCCAACGACGCGGAGCTGCGGGCCGAGATCGAGGATTTCACCGCCTCCCGGTCGGTCGCCGAACTCTGCGTTCTCTTCGATGGCGCCGGAGTCCCCTACTCCCCCGTCCTCGATTTCGCAGAGGCGGTCGAGGGCTCCATCGCCCACGACCGCGAGCTCACGGTCACCGACGAACGCACCGGACACTCCTATCTGTGCCACCCCCTGCTCGTCGACGGCGTCAGGCCGACTTCCGCACTTCCGGCGCCCCGCCTCGGCGAACACAACGCGGAGTTCCGCGCACCGCAGAAGCCGTCGGCCATCGACTGGTAGAAATCACAACCCCACGATCACTCACCGAGGGAGCACCACCATGGCTTTCGACATCAGCGCCGACGAGCAGGATTTCGTCGACGCCGTCACCCGGATCAGCACGGACGTCCTTGCCCCGCAGGCTGCGGCCGCCGATGACAGCGAACGCGTCTCGGATGCCACCCTTAAGACCCTCGCCGAGGTGGGGGTCCTCGGTCTCAACCTGCCCGAGGAGTTCGGCGGGCCCGGCGTCGGATCCGTGGCGATGAGCCAGATGGTCGCCGCCGTGACCGAGGCCTGCGCCTCGACCGCCTCGATCATCACCGCCCAGTTCCTCGCCACCGATTCGATCCTGCTCGGCGGCACCGATGCCCAGCGGGCCGAGTGGCTGCCGAAGGCCGCCGCGGGTGAGGTCATCGGCTCCTTCGGACTGACCGAACCGGGCGCCGGGTCGAACCCGGCGGAGATGTCGACGAAGGCCACGAGGGTCGAGGGCGGCTGGCAGCTCAAGGGCACGAAGTGCTTCATCACTAACGCCGGCTTCGCCGACTTCATCGTCGTCTACGCGAAGACCGACAGCGAGGCCGGTCACAAGGGGATCAGCGCCTTCATCGTCGACACGGCGGCGGCCGAGGGCATGAATTTCAACCCTCCGGAGAGGACGATGGGTCTGCGCGGCAGCCCGGTCTACGAGTTCACCATCGACACGGTTGTGCCCGCAGATGCCCTGCTCGGCGTCGAGGGCGAGGGATTCACCACGGCCATGCGGGTCCTCGACCGCGGGCGCATCGAGGTCGCGGCGATGAGTCTGGGAATCTCGAAGGCTGCCCTCGACGCGGCCGTGGCCTGGGCCGGCGAGCGCAGGATCAACGGCGAGCCGCTCAACCGCCTGCAGGGCATCGCGTTCAAACTCGCCGATATGTACACGAGGTACCGCTCGGCGTGGCTGCTGACGATGGATGCCGCCGAGCAGAGAGATGCCGAGGTCGACTTCACCCGGTCATCGGCGACAGCCAAGCTCGCCGCCTCGGAGGCTGCAGCGTTCATCGCCGACGAGGCGCTGCAGATCCACGGCGGCTATGGCTTCACGCGGGACTTCCCGCTCGAACGCTATGTCCGCGACGCCCGGATCTATCGCATCTACGAAGGGTCCTCGGAGATCCAGCGGACGATCATCGCCCGGTCGCTCGCGCACTGACGAGCGGTTCGCACGCCCCCGGCCTCCGTAACACCGCCGACATCTGCGAAGGACTACGATCTCACCGGAGCTCAAGGGAGAACAACCGCCCTTGAGCTCCACGTGTCGGATCCAATCGGATTCCGATATATCGGACAGAATGTGTGACTCAGCTCTCGTCTGGGACCGACTACCGGTTCACACTGAATCTGATTCAACTTTCGAAGGAGAAACTCATGGCGACCACATTAAACTCGGGGATTGAAAAACGGTCCATCGAGATGGTGCCCGATGCAGAGCGGCACGGCACGCCCCGGTCACAATTCACCCTGTGGTTCGGCGCCAACACCCAGATCACCGCCATCGTCGACGGCGCACTCGCCGTCGTCTTCGGCGCCGACGCGCTGTGGGCGATCATCGGTCTGCTCATCGGCAACATCCTCGGCGGAATCGTTATGGCCCTGCACTCGGCACAGGGCCCGCAGCTGGGACTGCCGCAGATGATCTCCTCCAGGGCGCAGTTCGGCATCGTCGGCGCGATCATCCCGCTGGTCCTCGTCGTCCTCATGTACATCGGCTTCGCCTCCACGGGCGCCGTGCTCTCCGGCCAGGCAGTCAATCTCATCATCGGCGTCCAGGCACCGGCCGTGGGCATCATCATCTTCGGCGCACTGACCGCGCTCGTCGCGCTGCTCGGCTACAAGTACATCCACGTCCTCGGACGGATCTACTCGGTGACCGGCCTGCTCGGCTTCCTCTTCATCACCGTCTGCGTCGTCACTCAGATCGACGTTCCCGGTCTGGTCTCGAACTCCAGCTTCGCCTTCCCCGCCTTCCTCTCCGCGATCGCCCTGGCCGTGGGCTGGCAGATGACCTACGGCCCCTATGTCGCCGACTACTCCCGTTACCTGCCGCGCTCGACCCCGTCCTCGAAGACCTTCTGGTTCACCTTCGGCGGATCGGTCATCGGCTCCCAGTGGTCGATGACGCTGGGTGCGCTCATCGGCGCGGCCGCCATGACGGAGACCGGCAACGAGTTCGTCGAGAACCAGGTCGGCTACATCGGCAACATTGTCGGCGGGGGCGTCTTCGCCCTGCTCATCTTCATCGTCATCCTGCTCGGCAAGCTCACTGTCAACACGCTCAATGCCTACGGCGCGTTCATGTGCACCCTGACAATCCTCACCTCCTTCGGCAACAGGGCGAACATCCGGCGTTGGACCCGTGCGGTCTTCGTCATCGGCATCGTCACGCTCACCGTGCTCGTGGCGCTGCTCGCCTCGGCGGACTTCCTCGCGAACTTCAAGAACTTCGTCCTCGCCCTGCTCATGGTCTTCACGCCGTGGAGCGTCATCAACCTCACCGACTATTACCTCATCTCTAAGGACCGCTTCGACATCCCGGCCTTCTACGACCGGCGCGGCCGCTACGGGGACTGGAACTGGCGAGCCCTGCTGGCCTACGGAGTCGGCGTGCTCATCCAGATTCCGTTCCTCGCGCAGTCCTTCTACACCGGGCCTCTGGTCGAAAAACTGGGCGGAGCCGACATCTCGTGGCTCGTCGGCATCGTCGTCACCTTCGTCCTCTACTTCTTCCTCATCCGCAACCGCAGCGTGGCTCCGGCCGAGACGATCTACCCCGAGGTTGAACCGCTCGAAGCGAAGTAGGCGGCACCAGTCCGACGGATCCCTCAAATCCGTCGGCAGGCTCCGCGAGATTCTCGATGGGCCCCGAACGGAATAATCCGTTCGGGGCCCATTCCCGTCCCCTCGCCGAGGCGGCTGCCGGCTGTCCGCCGCGACATTCGTCCCGCTTCGCGACGTGACATTCGCCCCGCTTCTCGACGTGCCATACGTCTCACATCTCGATCGGCCGATAAAAAATGTTACCCACCAGTCCTACTATCGAGTAGGGTTGTGATGCCCGTCACCCACGGATGCTTCAATCGAGACGGCCGCAATGACGCGCACCCTCGTCAGACCGGTCTGCGACACGATAACTGTCCGCGCACTCTCACCGCCGAGACACCCGACAGAGCAGGATGACACGCATATGAGCAAGCACCGATACGGAACGCTTCCACCACTTCGCCAAATCACCGCAGCCAGCGCCGCAGCCCTCGCCGGACTGGCACTGACGATGGGCACAGCTGCCGCCCCCGCCCAGGCACAGGACCTGGTCCCCCAGACCGACACTGAGGCCGAAAGCCTGGTCAAAGACCGTGAAGCCGAGGACTCAAGCTCCCTGAACAGGAGCAACGTCCCCGAGAGTGTGAGCGTCGAGCAGGCCAAGAAGATCGTCGACAAGTCCAACGAGATCACAACCTCCGATGTCGAGTACGCCGCCACGCTCGAGGACCTGCCCGCGTCCGGAGTCCCGGAGGACTTCTACACGACTCCCGCGGCCCTCCCCGACGAGGACGGTGCCGTCGTCAAGCAGACGCCGTCGACGTTCTACCTCGACCCCGCGAAGCTCGTCGAGCACAGCGCCACCTCCGAGACGTTCATGTACAAAACCACCGATGAGAAGGGCAATGCGAGGGCCGCCACCGCCACGCTCCTCACCCCCAAGGGTGCCAGCGGCGATGCCGATGATGCCGTCGTCATCTCGCCCGGCACCCAGGGCATCGCGGACAAGTGCGCCCCCAGCCGGCAGATGGCCATGGGCACCGAGTACGAGGGCATCTCCGTCACCTCGGCGCTGGCGGCGAAGCACCCGGTCATCGTCGTCGACTACGTCGGTCTCGGCACCGAGGGCGCGCACCGCTACCTCAACCGCGTCGAAGAGGGCCGATCGGTCCTCGACGCTGCGAAGGCGGTCCAGAACGTCGAGGGAAGCTCGATCACTGCCGACACGAAGCTGCAGCTGCGCGGCTATTCGCAGGGCGGGCACGCCACCACGGCGGCCCTGGAGCTCAAGGACGACTGGGCACCTGAGCTCAATGTCACGTCCGCCTCGGCGGGTGCTGTGCCCACGGACCTGTACGAGACCGTGTCTCAGCTCTCGAGTCCCTATTCGGCATTCGCTCTGTACGGAGTTGACTCGTTTGCCGGACAGACCGGCGCGGATCTGTCCGAGTTCCTCAATCAGAAGGGCCTCGATGTCGTCGAGAAGACTTCGAACCAGTGCACCATCGAAGCCACTCTGTCCACCGCCCTCCTCGATACGTCCACACTGACGAAGCACGGCCAGACCTTCGCCGAGATCGTCGAAGAGAACTTCATGTCAGTCGCAGAGAAACAGCGGTTGGGCAAGGCCGAGGTCCCCGTCATCCCACTGCTCGTCAATCACAGTCGACTCGATGACGTGGTGCCCTTCTCGCAGGGCAAGGAACTTGCCGCCACGTGGTGCAGGGCCGGCCACAAGGTCGCGCTCGAGGACAACCTCGGCCCGACTCACATCGGCGGCTACATTGCATCCGTGCCGCGCATCGAAGCGTTCACCTCGCGGACCTTCGCCGGCAAGGCGCCGCTCGACAGCTGCTGGAGGCTGTGAGGGTCGACCAGCCGGACCCGACACAATGCGGCACCGCTCGTCATTCGACGGGCGGTGCCGCTTTTGTCGATGGGGCCATTTCCTTCGCCGCTACCCGATATGCGCATTGCATGCACACTAGTTGCGCAAATCACGCAGCAGTGACAGAATCAAGTCTGATCCTGCGGTTGACTGCGCACTCTGCGCCACTCACCGCCCCAGCAGCATGGCATTTCGCGCAAGGGAGCCGAGAATGAGTACGAGTCGAACAGTCGGAGACGAACACGGCGACGAAATCGCCGACGGCGCTCTCGCCGCTCCCGCGTCCCACACCTCGCACCACAATGACGATCCCTATCATCTGGATCCGCGCGACGTGCTCGAACCCCCGACGACCTTCGCCGGCAAACTGAAGTATCTCGGTCCCGGGCTCGTCATCTCCGCCGCGGTCATCGGCTCGGGCGAGCTCATCACCACGACCGCCCTCGGCGCCAAGGCCGGCTTCGTGCTGCTCTGGCTCGTCATCATCTCGACCGCGGTCAAGGTCTGGGTCCAGCTCGAACTCGCCCAGTGGACGATCCTCTCCGGCAAACCCGCGCTCGAGGGATACGCGCACGTCGGTCCGCGTCTGATCGGCCGTGCCGGTTGGATCAACCTGCTGTGGATCCTCATGGACTTCGCCAAGGTCCTCCAGCGCGGAGGAATCATCGGCGGTGCCGTCGCCTCGCTGTCGATCATGCTCCCGGTCTTCGGCGAGCCGCTCTCATCGCCCTCACTCATCTTCTGGACGATCGTCTCCCTCGCCGTCGTCATCTCCCTGTTGGTGACGAACAAGTACAGCATCGTCGAGAAGTTCTCCGTCAGTGCCGTCATCATCTTCACCGTCTCCACTGTCGGGCTCGCCGTCGCCCTGCCATTCACGGACTTCGCCTACACCTCGGCGGATGTCATCGAAGGTCTGACCTTCGCAATCCCCGCAGGCACACTCGGCTTCGCCGTGGCCATGTTCGGCATCACCGGAGTCGGCGCCGACGAGATGACCACCTACACCTACTGGTGCCTCGAGAAGGGCTACGCCCGCTACACCGGACCGAACGACGGCACAGAGGAGCGCGCCCGCCGCGCCCGCGGATGGATCTCCGTCATGCGCACCGACGTCCTGGTCTCCTGGATCGTCTCGACGGTGTGCACGATGTCCTTCTATGTCATCGGCGCCGCGATCCTCCACCCGCAGGGACTCGTCCCCGAGGGCAACGACATGATCACCACACTGTCGTCGATGTACTCCTCGGTGATGGGCGAGACCGGCCACTGGATCTTCCTCATCGGCGCTTTCGCGGTCCTGTTCTCGACCTTCATCGCCTCCTCGGCCAGCGTTCCCCGTTTGTGGACGAACACGGTGTCCATCCTCGGCGCCTTCGACTGGACGAATGTGCGCACCCGCTCGCGGATCATCCGCGTCCTCACCATCGTCTTTCCCATCATCTGGGCGCTGAGCTACCTCATCATCCAATCGCCGGTGATCATGGTCCAGATCGGCGGCGTCGCCAGCGGCGTCTTCCTCGTCGCCGTGGTCATCGCCGTCTGGTACCTTCGCTCCCGAGAGGTGCCCACAGAGTTCAAGTCCAATCACTTCTTCACCGTGATGCTCGTCTTCGCCTCGCTGGCCATCGGCCTGCTGGGCATCTACACGGTGTTCGAGACCTTCGGAATCGAGATCGGAGCCTGATGCGCCTGCGAGTCCTCACCCCTTCCTTCGGCAAGCACTCGACCGCGCCTCGGGCGCGTGCCGCCGAGCTCGGCCTCGACCTCGAGGACCGAACCGAGAACCATCCCAAGTCCGGCTCTGAGCTCATCTCCGCTCTGTCCGGCGCCGAGGCGGTTCTCGTCGGTCTCGACCGCATCGACGCCGAGGTGCTCGCCGCCTGCCCCGAACTCAAGGTCGTGGCCAAGCACGGGGCCGGGGTCGACAACATCGACCTCGAAGCAGCGGCAGCCGCCGGGGTGACCGTGGTGAACACTCCCGGTGCCAACGCCGAATCCGTCGCCGACCTCACCCTCGGCCTCCTCCTCGTGGGCGCCCGCCGCATCCGCGAGGCCGAGGACTCGCTGCGTTCCGGTGAATGGGGCGTCTTCTTCGGCACTCAGCTCTCGGGCAAACAGCTGGGCATCCTCGGGTTCGGGCGGATCGGCCGGGAGGTGGCCAAGCGGGCTGCCGGGTTCGACCTGCGCATCGCCGCCTATGATCCCTTCGTCCCCGACGATGCCATCGCCGAGGCGGGGGCCACACCGATGTCCCTCGCCGAGGTGGTGGCCGGGTCCGATTTCCTCACCCTGCACCTGCCCGGAGGAGACGAGCCCCTGCTGTCGGCCGAGCTCATCACGTCGATGCCCGAAGGGGCCGGACTCATCAATGCCGCCCGAGGCGGGCTCGTCGACGAAACGGCATTGGCCGAAGCGCTGGTCACGGGACGCCTGGCCTTCGCGGCCCTGGATGCCTTTGCCTCGGAGCCTCCGAGTCCCGATGACCCGCTGCTGGCCGCACCGAACCTCATCGCCACTCCGCACATCGGGGCGTACTCGGACATTGCGAATGCGAACATGGGCACCTGGGCGGTCGAGGACGTTGTCCGCGTGCTGGAGGGTCAGGAGCCGCGCTTCCCCGTGAAGTGACTGTGCGAAAGACCTAACGCAGGCCGAACGATGGCTGCGCGAGCACCTCGCCTCGACAAAACAGGCCCACGGCGAACCGAATTCAGCGCGCTGGGTGGACGTTTTGGGCCGATCCGCCACAAGCAGATCGGCCCAAAACGTCCACTGGACTCGACTCGATCAAGCCAGGCCCCGCTCCACATCAGCCTGGACCGTCTCCTCGACCTTCGCCTTCGCTTCGTCCGAGAGCGCGTTGAACGGGGCACGCGCCGGACCCAGACCGAATCCACGCGCATTGGCCGCATGCTTGACCACGGTGTTGGGATTGCCGAGGGCCAGGCAGTTGCGGATGGGACGGATGCTGTCCTGTGCCGTTCGAGCCGCCTCGACGTCGCCGGCGGCGAAGAGGTCATAGATCGAAGCCATGGTCTCGGGGTAGATATTCGCGATCCCGCTGATCCCGCCCGCTCCCCCGGCGATGAGGGTCCACAGGATGAGGGAGTCGTTGCCGGAGATGACGTCGAAGCTCTCCCGGTCGGTGCGCTCGAGGTACTGCAGGATCGTGTCGAAGTTGCCGCTCGAATCCTTCACTCCGGTGATGTTGTCCACCTCGGCGAGCTTCTCCAAGGTCGCCGGGGCCACAGCGTTGCCTGTGCGCGCCGGGATGTTGTAGACGATGACCGGAACCTCGACGGAATCCGCGACGGCGCGGAAGTGGTTCTCGATCTCCGTCTGCGAGGCGGCAGCGAAGAACGGGGTGATGATCGACAGGGCGTCGGCACCGGCCGCAGCTGCGTCCTGTGCGACGCTGATCGTCTCACGTGTGGTGGCGGCTCCGGCACCGATGACGACGGGCACCTGGCCGGCCACCTCGTCGATGACCATGCGTGCCGCCTCGGCGCGCTCGGCCGCGGACTGGGCGTAGAACTCGCCGTTCGTCCCGAGGGCGAAGATGCCGTGGATGCCGGCCTCGAGCTGACGTCGCACATGAGCGCGCAGGGCCGTTTCGACGATCTGTTCGTCATCGTCGAACGGGGTGGCGACGGCGGCGAGGATTCCTCTGATGGAGGACATGGGCATTCCCTTCGTGGTGTTCTCGGTGTTCGTCATGCTCGTGCGCTTCGGCGGTCCGGTGGTCTTTGTCCCGGCCGCCGAGGCGGAGGTTGCGGTCAGCGGTTGTATTTGGGTTGGGATCCGCGCACCGAGGCGGTCGCCTCGTCGATGGCGGCGAGCACGTCCTCGGGCAGCGGGCCCTTGGCGACGGCGGCGATGTTCGCCTCGAGCTGCGCAACGCGGCTGGCCCCCAAGAGCAGGGAGTCGATGCCCTCGGCCCCGGCCACCCAGCGCAGGGCCAGCTCGGCCTGGGGAATCCCGGCGTCCGCGGCCACGGCGGCGAAGGCCTCGACGGCGGCCAGGACCGAATCCGAGAGATAGCGCTGCGAGTACATCTGAGCGAGCACCGACCCGGTGAAGCGATCGGGGGTGCCTTCGGTCGACGGGCGCCTGGCCAGCAGTCCCCCGGCGAGCGGGTTGTAGGCCATGGTCGCAATCCCATGAGTCGCACCGCATTCGAGCCATTCGTCCTCGATCTGCCGGGCGAGGACGCTGTAGACGTTCTGTGCGACGACGGGCTTCGGAGCACCGGCACGTTCGGCGGCGGCGATCACGTCGACTGCCTGCCAAGCGGCGAAATTCGAGATGCCCAAGGCAGTGATCTTGCCTTCCGCGCGCAGCGCCGCGACGGTCTCGAGCGTCTCGTCGAGAGAGGCGGCACGATCGGGCTGGTGCAGGTAGAACAGATCGACGGACTCGACATCGAGGCGACGCAGCGAACCCTCGACGCTCGCGCGCAGGCCAGCGGCCGAGAGCGGCGAGTGATCTCCGGCATCCGCATGCGGCATGCCAGCCTTGGTGGCGAGCACGATGTTCTCGCGATGCTTCTTCACCAGCCGGGAGATGAGCCCTTCGGTGGTCGACTTCGCATAGCCGTTGGCGGTGTCGATGCCGGTGATGCCGGCGGCGAGCGCCGCCTCGATGACCTCGTGGGCGGTGCGCTCGTCGACCGTGTCTCCGAAGGTCATGGTGCCCAGGACCAGCGGGGTCAGTGGGACGGAGACTCCGTCGATGGAGAGATTCTTCTCAGCGGTCATACGGTCTCCTCGTTGAGTGAGTCGGCGGTCGAATCAGGTGGTGCGTCTTCGAGAATCTTCCCACTTATGCGCGCAACGTGCAACAACTTGCGTATTTCGCGCAATCATGGAAACCTGGTATCCGAATCACCGATCGGACCCGAAGGAGTGGCATGACAACCGTCGACTCCGGTCTGCTCATCCTCGCCGATGACCTCAGCGGCGCGGCAGAGGCCGCAGCCACTTTGGGATCGGCAGTGCGCATCCATCTCTGTGGGTCCGCGAACAACGGCTCGAGCGACACACTCGACCTCGCCGTCGATCTCGACTGCCGATACCTCTCCCCCGCGCAGGCATCTCTGCGGGCGAAGCAGGCCCTGGAAGCGCATCGAGCGGCTCAACGCTCTACCGGCGATCGCCGCAAGACGCTGATCAAGATCGACTCGCTGCTGCGCGGCAATGTTCCCGCACTGATCGAGGCTGCTCTCGAGTCGACGGACGCCCCGGTGATCCTCGCACCGGCGCTGCCGCAGCTGAACCGCACCATCGTCGACGGTGCTCCGATCGTCGACGGGGTCCGCCTCGCCGAGACCGATGCCTGGAGCGTCGAAGACTCACCGGCGCCGGAATCCCTGCGCGACCTCTGCCCGCAGCCCACACTCCATCTGACTCTCGACCGGCTGCGCACCGCGACGCCCGAGGAACTCCTCGACGTCAGCCGCGACGGCCGGCTCATCATCGCCGATGCCGAGTCGATGTCCGACATCGCCGCGATCGTCGACCTCGCCGTCTCGCTCGAGGCGACCGTGGTCGGCACCGCCGCGCTGGCCCGGGCCTTTGCCACGAAGCGAACCATTTCGCCCTCATCCACTGCCGGCTCGCCGCGGTCAGCCTCTTCCAGCTCGCCCCGGCCGGCCTCCTCCAGCGTCCTCACCGTGCTCGGCACCGCCGCCGAGCGAACGCGAGCACAGGTCGAGGACCTCCGGGAACACGTCACGGTCGAGGTCATCGACCTGCCCGCCTCGGCGCTGTCCTCGTGGACGACCGAGTGCGCCGCCCTGCAGGAGGCCGCTGACCGCGTACGCGCGGGCTTGGCAGCCGGCCATGTCGTCGTGCGCATCGCCGACGACGGTCGAACCATCGACCCCCGGCCGCTGCCCGGTCTGCTCGCGGAGCTGACCGCGCGGGTGCTCGCCGCCCGGCCGGACCAGCTCCCGGCGTCCGAACCGGAACCAGCCCTCACCACTTCCGGACCGCCGGCCGGTTCCGCCGACGTTCCAATCGAGCACAGCGAACTCTGGCCGGTGGACCTCGTCGCTTCCGGAGGCGAGACGGCCCGGGCCGTGCTCGACCGCCTCGGCGTCGGAGCCCTCGACGTGACCGGGGAGATCCATCCGGGGGCGGTGCTGTCCGAGGTCACAGCAGCCTCGGCGGGAATCGCACCTCGACTCAACCGCGTCGTGACTCGACCGGGCAACCAGGGCGAGGTCTCGTCGCTGACCCTCATCCACGAAGTTCTGACCGGAGTCGGGCTCCCGCAGCCCGCCGCGACTCCGGGAACCACGAAGGAGAATGAATGAACTCGCTTCCCACGGTCGCCGTCACCATGGGCGACGGCGCAGGCGTCGGTCCGGAGATCTGCATCGCGGCCTGCCTCGACCCTTCGGTGCTGGAGGTGGCCGATCCGGTGGTCATCGGAGATGCCGCGCGACTGCGGCAAGCCGCCGAGGTGCTCGGCGTGGACGCTGAGATCCGCGTCGTTGCGGCCCCGACAGAGGCCAAACACGGCACCGGCATCATCAACGTCTTCGACCTCGACCTGCTGCCGGCGGACCTCCCCTGGGGCGAACTCTCCCCCATCGCCGGGGATGCTGCCTTCCGCTACATCGAACGGGCGGCGAGCCTGGCGATGTCCGGCGAGGTCCAGGCGATCTGCACGGCACCGCTGAACAAGGAGGCCCTGCACGCGGCCGGCCACAAGTACCCCGGCCACACCGAGATGCTCGCCTCCCTCACCGACACCGAGGAGGTGTCGATGATGCTGTCGTCACCGAAGCTGCGCGTCATCCACGTCACGACCCACATCGGGCTCATCGATGCCGTCGCCAAGATCGAACCCGGTCTCGTCGAGCGCACGGTCCGCCGCGGCAACGATGCGCTCATCCGCGCCGGGATCGCGGCGCCCCACATCGGCGTCTGCGCGATCAATCCCCATGCGGGAGAGAACGGCCTCTTCGGCTACGGAGAGGAAGAGGAGAAGATCGTGCCCGCCATTGAGACGCTCAAGGCCGACGGGATCGACGCCACCGGCCCGCTGCCGGCCGACACCGCCTTCTTCCTCGCCGGTCGCGGCGACTACGACCTCATCGTCGCGATGTACCACGATCAGGGACATGGGCCGATCAAGGTCCTCGGCATCGACGCCGGAGTCAACATCACCGTCGGCCTGCCCGTCATCCGCACCTCCGTCGACCACGGCACGGCGTTCGACATCGCCGGCACCGGCAAAGTCGACACCGAATCGATGAGCGAGGCGATGCGGCAGGCCGCCGCGCTGGCCTCGGTCGACTGAGTCCACCCCCGCCGAGGTGGGCCCTCGAGTGCGAGGGCGAGCTCGGCAGCGGCGGTCGCGGGGTCCGCGAGCGGCCGCGAGGTTCGCGAGCGGCCACAGGGTTCGCAGGGTCCGCCAGCTGGGTCCGCCCACGGGACGGGAACGCGGCTCGCACGGGCGTTCGCGTCGTTTCGCGATACAGTGACGGCACGACGGCGCATCGAGGCGCCGCACGAGAAATCCCCTGACGGGACGCAGAACAGCACGGCACGATCAACCGGCCTCAGAGGTCGCGTGATCGTCGCCGGACGAACGAGCCGGGAGAGAGATGAACGCACGCGATAGGCGCGAAGAGATCGTCCAGCTGGCAAGGACGAAGGGCGAGATGAGCGTCGAGACGCTATCCGAGATGCTCGGCGTCACCGCTTCGACGATCCGCCGCGATCTGGCCCGGCTGACAGATTCCGGCGATCTCGCGCGCACCTACGGCGGAGTGATCGCCGTGGCCGCTCAGGCCGAGACCACACTCGACGAACGCTCTCACGAAGTCCCCGAGGTGAAACGAGCGCTGGGAGCGTGGTGCGCCGGTCAGGTTCCGGCCGGCTCGCACGTCCTCCTCGACGCCGGCAGCACCACCGCGCAGATCGCGCGGTCCCTGCGCGGGACGACGCCGCTCTCGGTCGTCTCGACCGGTCTCACCCCGTTACAGCAGCTCTCCGACGTCGAGGATGTGGAGTTCACCCTCCTCGGCGGTCGTTTCCGGCCTCTCAGCCAGGGCTTCATCGGTCCGGTCACCGAGGCTGGGCTGGAGAGGTTCACCTTCGACTTCGCCTTCCTCGGCGCCGACGCCGTGACCGCGGAGGATGGGGTGTGCGAGGCTTCGGTCGAGCAGGTGCGTCTCAAGGAGCTGATGAGCCGCCGTGCCGCGCACGTCTTTGTGGTGGCCCATGCCGCCAAGGTCGGGCAGCGGCCCTTCCATGCTTGGGCCGATCTCGGGGGCGGTTGGACGCTCGTCACCGATTCTGCGGTCACCGACGATCAGATCGCACCGTTCGAGGCGCGGGGCATCACCGTGGTCAGGGTCGATGCCGAGGGCCTTTGAGCCGCCTCGGACTGAGCCCGTACCTCGGCGCCGGGGTCAGCCCCAGAGCTTGCAGTCGGTGTGCACCTGATCTTCCACGCCGGAGATCCAGTCCTCGGCGAAGACGACATGGCGGATCGCGCGGCGGGAGCTGTAGGCGTAGACGACGTGGATGAGTCCGTCGGCGTCGACGACTCCATGCGGGTATTCCTGTCGGCGATTGCTGCGGAGGTTGCCGTCGCCGGCGAAGCCGTCGCCGGCCTCGATCACGCGACGCACCGGCCACGAACGTCCCTCGTCGGCGGACACGGCGATGACGATGCGCATGCGCTCGTAGGGCCAGACGACCTCACCGGGACCCTGCGCCGCTTGGTGTTCGTTCGACACCAGCGCGAGCCTTCCCGAGGGCAGGAGAAACGCGCTGAGACCGGCGTTGTTATTGGGAATCTCCGTTGCTGACGGTTCCGTCCATGTGCGTCCGCCGTCTTCGGAGCGGCTGAGGTAGACCCAGTCGGCGAAGCGCGAGCGGAACAGGCAGACCAGTCGGCCCGGCTCGAGCTCGACGACATTGGGGTGGACTCGGCCGGCGCTGTTCGGAAGATCGATCTGCTCCCAGGTCTCGCCGCTGTCGGAGGAGAGCTGCAGCACCGGCAGGTCCGAGCCGTTCTTCGTGTCATCGTCGAAGCACAGCCACTGCGGGTGCACCCAGGTTCCGTCGCTGAGGACCTGGATCGGCTGCCGAGCGAAAGTGCCCTCACGGGAGAAGAGGGTCTCCGGATCGGACCATGTCTGCCCCTGATCGGCGGAGCGGACGACCTTGATCACGGAGGTGTGCTGCAGATTGAAGGTCTCCGGAACTCCGGACTGCCGCGAGAGCTGGGAGGTGTAGACCAGCCACACCTGCCCATCCGGTGCCTCGAACAGGCCGGGGTTCTGGGCGGAGCGGATCTCGTCGTGGGTGACTGCCGCCGCTTCTGACCAGGTGCCGGAGGCCTGGTCGAAGGCGGAGACGAGGATGTCGATGTCTTTGTTTCCCTCGTCGCTGCCGCCGAACCAGGCCGTCAGCAGGCCACCGCTGCGAAGCGCCAGGATCGAGGGAGCATGATTCGAGCGACGATCCGTCGGGATCACCGCGGCAGCTTCGCCGGAGTCCTCGAAGACTCGCAGGCGACCGTCGGCCGGAACCGGGGCGATGTGGTCGAGTGACGGATTCGAGAGCAGGTTCATGTCTCACTCCTGTGGTGCTGTGATGGTTGCTTGTGACGTCGGTCGTGTCTCGCACCGGTCATGTGCGGCGCTGGTCGCATGTCCTCATGGGCGCCGAGCGTGACTCACCCGAAGGCCGTGGCGAACATGGCCGGAATCTGCAGTGCGATCTGTACACCGACGATGATGGCGATGAGGCCGAGGACGGCCAGCAGAATAGTCTGCCACACCCGGTTCACACCGTAGTTCGTCATGTGCTTCTTCCGCGAGGTGAGCAGGAGGATGCAGACGACGATGATCGGCAGGCTCAGCACCGTCGAGATCGCGGTGCCGACGATATTCAGGGAGATTAGATCTGGTGCGCCGGGAATTGTGGAGACCAGGGGCACGATGATGAAGACGATGGCCTGGATCCAGCGGAAAGCCGGGTTCTCCTCGTCGCGGCCGAGGTATCGACGCATCGACGGCACAGTGTGGTTGATGCCGTTGATGGCCAGCTGGGCGAAGCCGCGAGACTGCGGTGGGAAGCTCGTCATCGCTGCGAAGAAGATGCACATCCACAGCAGGAAGGGACCGACCGGCCCGACTGCGACGGTGAGCATATGCGAGAGGTCGTACTCATCGCCGATCGAGAACCCCGGGTTGCCGGAGCGGAACTCAGCCGCGACGATCCAGAAGAGCAGGTTGATGATGAGCAGAGGGGCCATGCCGACGATGAGGTCGAACTGCTGGAGCTTCCTGTATTTCGGGCCGATCCAACCCTTGTCGCGCATGAATCCCGAATACAGGAGGTTGGGCATATTGCCGGCGATCGTGCCGATGGTCGCCGAGGCGATGACGATCGGAGCGAAGGCCGAGGTGTTCTGCTCCTTGGGAATCTCGAAGGCCAGGCCTTGGAAGAAGCCGGCGATGTCGAAGGTGCCGATCTGGATGAGCGCGTAGACGAAGGCCGCGATCATGGCGACCGAGGCGAAACGGGCGAAGTACTCGAGCACGGTGAACTGTTTGCGCAGCATCACCAGGGTGAGTGTGAGCGCCACGATGATCACGGCACAGATGAAGCGACCCCAACCACCTCCCCATTCGCCGCCGGTGAGCTCGTGAAGGCCCGTGGCCGCCGCGAGAACGAAGGTCGCCTGGGTGATGAAGCCCGCGATGAGGACGACCGCAGCCATGACACCGGGGAGGATCGGCGAGAGCCGCGCGAAGCCGTCGAGGATCTGGGTGTCCCCGTGCTTGTTCATCAGCGTGTACTTGGCGATCGACGAGATGATGAACGTGCGGGCAACGAGCGAGAGGACCAAGGTCCACAGGAGCGCGTAGCCGTACGAAGCACCCGAGACCGACGAGCTGACGAGGTCGCCCGTGCCGAGGAACGACATGGCGAGAACGAGTCCCGGACCCACCGAGGTGATCAGTGAGAGTCCGCGCGGGATGGGCACCTGCTCGGGTTTGGCCGAAGCGGAATGCTGAGTGGGGCTATGGACGTCACTGGCCATGTCGTACGCTCCGATTGCTGATTGACTATGTGGAGGTGTCCACAGCGTCGTGCATTCACGACATTGTGCCACCGGCTGTTTCTCTGTTGCCTTCTGCGTGATTTACGTAATCAGTGAAACACATATTGCGTGTTTCGCGCAGATGCTGTGTCCAAATCATAGGACGACGGAACGGTTCGCGCAATACCGTGGCAGAGTGGATACGTTGGCATCGGCAGCGCAGACCTCCGAGCGCAATGTCGCTGCCGCTCATTGCCCGCATCGGAGAAGTCGAGCGACGAAGCAGAGGAGCACTGGGCCGATGGAGATCGTCAGCTACATCATCATCGGTGTCGTCGTCCTCGGCTCAGCGTGTCTCCAAGGCTCGATCGGCTTCGGTCTCGGCATGATCACCGCCCCGGTTCTCGCACTGCTGCGACCCGATCTGCTGCCGGCGGCCCTGCTTCTCCTGGCCACGCTGACCTCGCTCACCGCGTTTCTGCGCGAACGCAGCGATGTCGATTGGAGACTCGTCGGATGGGGTGCCCTCGGCCGGCTGCCCGGCATCGCCGTGGGAACCGCCGCCGTCGTGATGCTGCCGGACACAGGCCTCTCACTTCTGCTCGCGATCACCGTCCTCGGCGGCGTGGCCTTCAGCCTGGTGGGCTGGTCCCCCGAGGCAAACGGACGCAATATGTTCTTCGCGAGCAGCGTCTCCGGCATCTTCGGCACCGCCACGAGCATCGGCGGACCTCCCATCGCCCTGGTCCTCCGCGCTCTGGATCCGTCTCAGATGCGATCGACGATGAGCGCCTATTTCACCCTGGGAAGCATCCTCTCGCTGACGGGCCTGACCATCGGAGGCGAAGTCAGAAGCGACCACCTCATTGCCGCGGCGACCCTGCTGCCGTTCATGCTCGTCGGCCTGTGGCTGTCGAACTTCGTCATTCGCCGCGCCGACCGCAAGGTTCTCTACCGTTTGGCGGTGTGCGCGTCGATCGCCGGCGCGCTGCTGGTCATCGGCGAGGTGGTGTTCTCGGCGATCGGGTGAAGCAGCCGGGTGAAGCATTCGAGGGCTCTCCACGTAGGACGCGACCTTCGAAATCGCCTCTTGCCTACGTCGGGATGTAGGTGAGGAACATCGACACCAGCGTGGCCACGACGACCGAGTTGAAGACGAACGCGAGGATGACGTTGGTGCGCACCAGTCGCCATCCGGGTCGGGTCGTCGCTTTCCCAGGGAGTGCGGCCGTCATCGTCGAGGAGAGTACGGAGAAGGTCAGATAGTCGCCGAACGCGCGCTCCTCCGGCATATCGAACTCAAGTTGCCGAGCGTGTGCGCTGCCTCCGCCTCCGAGGTCGAGGCGCATGTATTCGAGGGCGAACGAATACACCATGACCGCCCACGAGGCGACGACGTTCGCCAGTCCGAGGATCACAGCGAGACTGACGCTCGCCCCGGATCCCGTCGTGACGAGAAAGACGTTGAGAATGACCGCGATATACGCCGCGAACGCCGCCCAGGACACCGCTCCGCCCATGGTGAAATACCGCGCCCAGGGCGTGCGCTTGCGGGCGAGTGCCCACCGAGAATGCACGATGAGTTCGGTTTCGTCCAGCTCGTTCAGCCCGGCATGAGTCCACAGCAGGTAGACGAACGCGAACAGCGGCCAGGCGACAAGGAAGATCGAGATGAGCCTCTCGGTGAGACCGACCAGGTCAGTGGCGTCAGCTTCCGTGTCGAGCGGGTCGAATCCGAATCCCAGCACCAAGACGAGTCCGACGATCAGCGCGGGCACCATGGCCACGTTCGCGCGTGTATCGTCGGAGATCGTAATGGTCTGACTGTGCTTGGGTCGCATGTCCGGACAGCTCCGCTTCGTTCGTGGCCGGTGGGCTCGATTTCAGCTTAGCCGAGGCCGAGCTTCGAGCGACCGGTTCAGCCTCGATGCCCTCAGGAACCCAATCGCCCAGCGACGAAATCGAGCAGTCGGCGATCGTCGTGTGGCCGGCCGACGATCTGCACCGACTCCGGCTTCACCAGACCGGCACCATCCGCGTCATCCCCCAACACCACCTCGGCGACAGCACCGATCGGCACTGTCACCGCGGGCCAGCCCAGCACATTGAATGGCATCGCATAGCGGATGAATGGTGAAGAAGATTCCGGGCCGACCTGATCCCAGCGCAGGACGTCACCCTCGATGGCCGGGGTGACGATGAAGTCGACCTCGTCGAAGATCCCCAGTGCCGAGGCGCGCAGCTCTTCCAGCGCCCCGACCTGTTCCCGGTATTCCACCTCGGTGATGGTCTGCCCGGCCATGATCTTCGCCCACACGCCCGGCTGGTACAGCTCCCCCTGTTCCTCGGCGAACCGCTGGTGCAGGACCGTGGCCTCGAATCGGCGCACGATGTCATAGATTCCGAACAGCCGTTTTATGATCTCGCCCAGTTCTTCCGACCTCGACGAGGTGGTCCTGACGTTCCCGAGGTGCGCCTCGACCCAGCGGTGCGCGGTGTCCGCCGATGCCTCGGCTGCGTTGAGAAGACTGAGGTCGACAGCGGGAACGGTATCCGCCCCAGAGACGTCTGACCCAGAGTCGTCCGCTCGGGAGTCACCCTCCCCGAAGCCCGCAATCACCTCGAACGCCGAGGTGAGCAGCCCGATGTCGCGTGCGAACAGTCCGACCGTGTCGAAGGACGGTGACAGGGGAAACACCCCGTCGGGGGACACGGTTCCGAAGGTCGGTTTGAAGCCGATGATGCCTTGGCATGCTGCCGGAACTCGCACCGATCCGGCAGTATCCGTGCCGAGCGCCAGCGGCACCACCCCGGCGGCCACCAGCGCTGCCGAGCCGGAGCTCGATCCTCCGGTGCACAGTGCGGGATCGAGCGGATTGACCACGCGCCCGAAGGCACTCTCGTCGCCGAGGATGCCGTACGAGAATTCCTGACAGTTCGTCTTCGCCACCGGCAGTGCCCCGGCCTTCTCCAAGAGGGTGACGACTGGCGCGGTGGTGCTCGGGTCGGGCCCGGTGCTGACGTTCGACCCCATCGTCGTCGGAAAGCCTGCCACGTCGATGACGTCCTTGATCGCGAAGGGCACCCCTTCGAGGGCACGTGCAGGTTCACCGGAAGCGACACGTTCCGCGGACTTCCGCCCGAGGTTGCGCGCCCGATCGGCCATCACCGAGGTGACCGCATTGAGCTCGCGTCCGAGGCCGTCGACGGCGGCGATCGTCTCGTCCAGGCTCATCCCGGCGCAATCCCCGTCCACGGCCTCAGCTGCTCCACCGCGGCCGCCACGTCGAAGGCGGTCCGGTCGTCATAGGGGTGGGCGATGACCTGCAGTCCGGTCGGGATTCCGCAGTCGGCCATGCCGGAGGGCACATTGACGATCGGCACCCGATTGCAGATGTTGAAAGGCATCGTCATGTGCGCCTGCCAGTAGTGCTCGAGCCGCACTCCCCCGGCGGCGCCATTTCCACCGTCGCCGGCATCTTCCCGCCCCACACCGGTCGAGTCGATCGTGATCCCGTCGAGATAGCTGCCGCCGGCTTCCAATCCCGCCACCGCCGAGGTGGGCGCCAAGAGCACATCGAACCCGTCCATCGCGGCCGCGAGCTCCGCCTGGATCTGCGCTTCCATCGTCAGTCCTTCGAAGAACGAGCGGCGGTCGGCCACCGCCTCGGCGTCGGCCATGAATCGCAGCGTGTAGTCGGCCAGGGTGTCTTCGTGACCGCGGGTCGCCGCCCGCATCGCCGGCGCGAGCAGATGGCCGAAATGGGTGAAGGCGGTCTCGAAGATCCGCTCGGCCGTCCATGGCAGTTCGATCTCTTCGACGACGGCTCCTGCGGCCTCCAGCGCCGAGGCGACCGCCCGGGTATTGGCGATGATGCCCTCGCCGACGGGGAAGTCCCCCAAGCGCAGGCACAGCGCCACCCGACGTCCGCGCAGACGTTCGACCGCCTCGGCGGGGTCGAAATCGGAGAGGAAATCCGGCGAATCGATCGTCGCGTGATCGCCGGGATCGACGCCGACCATCACCCGCGACACCAGCGCAGCGTCGGCGACGGTGCGCGTCATCGGTCCGTCCCCGCGGTACCAGTCGGCGGCCAGAGGCTGGGCGCCGGGGATCCGACCGTAGGGTGCCTTAAAACCGACGGTGCCGGTGAAGGCGGCGGGCAGCCGCGTCGAACCGGCGATGTCCGAGGCCGTCGCCAACGGGCCGAAACCGGCGGCCAGAGCCGCCCCGGACCCGCCGGACGAGCCGCCGGGTGAGAGATCGGGGTTCCAGGGGTTGCGGGTCACGCCCCACATCGGCGAATGCGTGACCGTCGCGCAGCTGAACTCGGGCGAGGTCACGCGGGCGTGGACGAAGCCGCCGGCAGCACGGATGCGGGCGATGACGGCGGCGTCCGCCTCGGCGATGGTGTCGCGTTCGTGGATGAGACCTTGACTCAGGCTGCGCCCGGCGATCGCGTGCTTCTCCTTGGCGATGACAGGCAGTCCGAGCAGCGGCCGGGAGTCTGCCGCCTCGGCGAGGTCATCGGATGTGGCGTTCGCGTAGAAGCGTTCGGCCTCCCGCGCAGCGGTGACCGCCTCCTCGACGACCTCCGTGACCGCATTGATGCGCTCGTCCTCGGTGGTGATGCGGCCGATGAGGGCGGACAGGTAGTCGACCGGGGAGAGCTCCTTCGACCGGAACCGGGCCAGCGCCTCGGTGGCGGACAGGGCCCAGGTCTCCGTGTCGGCGGTCGTGCTCTGTGTGCCCGCCGAGGTGGGTGTGGAGCTCATGCGTCCACCCTAGCGTTCGAGGCTGACACGGTGGCGCCTTCGGCGATTGCGGGCGAACCAACCCGAACCTCCGCGACGGATCTGCCGACCCATACTTCGCCGTTGCGGTCCTCGCCGAGCTCCCCGCCGACCAATTCCGTGGCCACATTCGTGAGGACTCGCAGGCCGCGGACCATGTCCTCATCGGTGGTGAACTCGCGTTCGCAGTGGGACACTCCGTCGACGCTGGGCACGAACATCATCACGGCGGGCACGCGGTGGTTCATCGCCACGGAATCGTGGCCGGCCATGGTCTCGAGGCGGCGGATGCTCAGCCCTTCGTTGGCCGCGGACTTCTCGGCGAGTTCGACACCGGTTTCGGGGAAGTGGCGTTTGTCGCGGAGGTCGAAGTCCGCGACATCGATGGTGATGTCGTGGTCGCGGGCGATTTCGGCGATCTGGGAGCGAAGGCGGTCGCGGGCGGCTGTGACGATGGCCGGGTCGGAGGAGCGGAGGTCGGCGACCATGTGCACACGGCGGGGCACGACGATGGGCGAGTTCGGTTCGACGACGTGCTGACCGACCGAGGACACGAGGGCCTCGTCCTCGAAATCGTTGACCACCTCGGCGACGGCGAGCACGACTTTGGAGGCGGCGACGAGGGCGTCGTGGCGGTCGGCCATGGCGGTGGCGCCGGTGTGGGACTGTTCGCCGAGGACGTCGATATCGAGCTTCTGCGTGTACCAGCTGGCTTCGACGACGCCGATGTCGGTGGCCTCGCGCTCTAAGATGCGGCCCTGCTCGATGTGGATCTCGGCGTAGGAGATCGCCTCGGGCGGGGTATCGGTGCCGGCGTAGCCGATGGTCTTGAGCGCCTCGGCGACGGAGGTCCCCTCGAGGTCTTCCACGGCGAGCATCTCCTCGAGGTCGAAGAGGCCCGCGTAGACCGAGCTGCCCATGATCGAGGGGGCGAAGCGGCCGCCCTCCTCGTTGAACCAGTTGACCACGGCGAGGTTGAATTCGGGCACCTGCCCGGATTCGGTGAGGTTCTCCTTGACTCGCAGTGCCGCGAAGAGTGCGGCGATGACACCGTAGGCGCCGTCGAAGCGCCCGCCGAGCGGCTGGGAGTCGAGGTGGGAGCCGATGAGGACGTAGGGAGCCGTGGGGTTGTCGGTGGTGTCGGGGTTGTGGGTGGAGGCGGCGGTGGCGGTGCCCTCGGGGACGAGCTGGAGACAGGCGAACATATTGCCGATCGCATCGATTCGGAGGTCGAATCCGTTGCGTGCCGCCCAGTCGCGCATCCAGTCGCGCGTCGCCTTGTCCTCGGGAGTGAGCGCTTGGCGGTCGACGCCGTTGTTGTCGGTGGCGCCAATGCTCGCGACATGGTGGAAGTCGGCGAGGAAGGCGGCGTCGGTCGAGGGGGTGGGGGATGGTGCGGTCATGGTGCGTGTTCCCTTTCTTTTTGTCGGGCTGTCACTTTGCGGGGGCTGTCGCCGGCATGGCCAGCCGTTTCACCCGAGGCGTCCGCGGGTCTCGGGCAGCCTGGTGATGAAGATGAGCGCGAGGACGACGACGGCGCAGGCGGCCATGTAGAAGCCCGGCGCGGTGTTGACCCCGGTGACGTCGACAAGCCAGGTGCCGACGAACGGCGCGGTTCCGCCGAGTACTGCGTAGGAGATGTTGTAGCTGATCGCCGCCGAGGTGAAGCGCGTCTTCGTCGAGAACCGCTCGCAGAAGAAGGTGTAGCAGCCGCCGCCGTAGCAGCACAGAGAGATGACGAAGATCGTCTGCCCGATGAATGCCAGTGCCATGTTTCCGCTGGTCACCAACCCGAAGGCCGGCACCGAGGTGGCCGCCAGCAGGATCGAACCGGCAATGAGCATGGGCTTGCGTCCGACTCTGTCGCCGATGGCTCCGGCGATCGGCAGGAAGATCGTGTAGCTGGCCATGGCGAACGCGTTCGTCGCCAGCGACTGCTCTCGGCTGAGGTCGCCGGTGGTCTGGATGTAGGTGACGAAGTAGGCCGAGAGCATGTAGAAGCCGAGCGCGGTGAGGCCGAGGACGAAGAAGACCTGGAGCATCCCCACCGAGTTCTCTTGGAAGGAGTCGCGGATCGGGCTGAATTCCTTGGGGCGTTCGGCGGCGGTCTTCTTGAACAGCTCGGATTCGTCGGTCCGGGACCGGATCCACAGGCCCACGGCGGAGAGAGGCAGAGCGAGGAGGAACGGGATCCGCCAGCCCCAGGAGGCGAAGGAGTCATCGCTCATCATGGTCGAGAGCGCGAGGATGAGACCGCCGGCGAAGACCGAGGGCAGGGCGGTCGCGGCGAGGGTGATGTTGATCCAGAGTCCGCGCTTCTCGACGGGAGCGTGTTCGTAGACGAAGGAGGGGCCGCCCACCGATTCGCCTCCTGCGGAGAATCCCTGCCCGAGGCGGGCGAGGATGAGCAGGATGGGAGCGAACCAGCCGATCTGGTCGAATCCGGGCAGGACGCCGATGAGCGCGGTGCAGATTCCGACGAGGAAGATCGTGATCGTCAGGGTCTTCCGTCTGCCCACTTTGTCGCCGAGCGCGCCGAAGAACAGGCCGCCGAGGGGACGCATGACGAAGGCGACTCCGAAGGTCGCGAAGATGACGAGCAAGCCGGTGACTCGGTCGCCGTCGGGGAAGAAGTACTCGGAGAGGATGACGGCCGAGAGGCCGTAGAGGGTGAAATCGTAGAACTCGACGAATTGGCCGATGCTGCCGCCGACGAGCACCTTCTTCTGCATGCTCGTGGACTTGCGCCCTGTTGTGACTGCGGTGGCTGACATAGTTGCTCCCCTGTTGTGGCGATCGCGTGAGCACCATCATTGCGGCCTACGTCACATCAGTCCAACAGATACTTTTGAAGCTCGGCATGAGCAAAATCGATGAATCGCCGAGGTGGTCCGTCCTTACCGACGATCCTGTACAACCAGCGTGTCGGACCTCTTCAACCGGCATGCCGGGACTTTCGCCCGACTCAGCTGCCGTCGGGGCCCAGAATCTCCCTGGCCAGTTCGCAGAATGCCCGCGCTCTTCTGCTCAGCCGAAGCTCCTTGGGCCAGACGAGCGCGAGATCGATGCTCGGAAAATCGTCGAGCAGCGGCACATCGACGGTCTTCGAACCGATATAGGTTCCCGAGGACACGCTCTGGCTGAGCAGCGAATACCCATGCCCCATCGCCACGAACGACCGCACCGTCTCGTAGCCGGCAAAGGTGTGCCGCACCACCGGTTCGACGCCGGCGATCCGAAAGAGCTCGTCGTAGTACTGCCTGCTGTAGGGCAGGTCGAGTTGGATGTAGTCCTCGTCCGCGAGTTCCCGAAGATGGATCGGACGCGGCCGCCTGCCACCCCCGCCGAGGCGGTGGTCGAGTGAGACGAGGGCGTGGGGCTTCACGAGGTCGATGAGGAATCGATCGAAGCGATCGGTCATTCCCAGCGTGTAGGTCAGCGCGAGATCGCAGTCGCCGGCGACGACAGCGGCCTGCAGCTCCTGGAGATTCGCCTCGAGGTAGTTGATTCGGACATCGGGGTAGCGCTTCTCGAACTCCCGGTGGATGAGCGGGAGGCGAGTGGGCGCGATCGGCGAGAAGACACCGACGGTGAGGTCCCCGCTGAGCGAACGCGAGAGCCCGAGCGCGGTCTCTCCGAGGGCTTCGGTGGACTCGAGGACCGATTCCACCTCGGCGAGGAATCGGCGACCCGCAGGCGAGAGCACCACGGAGCGGTTGCGCTGGCGGATGAAGAGGTCGATGCCCAAGGTGCGCTCGAGCTGCCCCATTGCCGTGGAGATCGCCGACTGCGTGACATTGAGGCGCTTGGCCGCTTCGGTCATGTTCTCTCGCCGTGCGACTTCCTGGAAGTAGCGCAGCTGGACGAGAGTGAAATCGAGGGCCATAAAGGTCATCATCGCATGCGCAGGCCGCAGTAGCAGCGCGTGCAAGAAGGAGGCCGACCCCATACCGCCGAACGACCTCGCAGGCTCAATGGCGCCCCGGATTCTCACCGCGTCCATGTCGGTGCCGACGACTATGTCAGTGCCTTCTTATAGGGTGGAACCTCATTCACTCACACCATATAACGACACCATTCGATACACACCCACTTATCCCACCAGCACAAACAACAACAATCATGCGTAGACAGTAACAATCGAAAATAATCCGAAATTAAAAGGCGCAAAACAGCAATACTGATGTACACTGAATAAAAGAGCCCTTCAACGGAGAACGGAGCTTCAGACCATGACCTTCACCCCCGATCGCAGGAAACGTCAGGCAGGACAGCGCGCACGCCGCGCCACCCTCGCCCCGCGCCTCCGCGCGGCACGGAAGAAGGCCACGAACCCCACCCTCCCCACACCCAAGCCAGGGACCCTCGACCCCGCCCGCAGCGAAGAACCCCCTCCGAATAACAGTGAAGCGCCCGGCACCAACGAGGACACCACACCGACAAATACACCCGATACCAACAACGGCGCGGCAACCCTGGCCGAGCAACTCAAAGACGCCGGCCTCGACCTCACCAACCACGAACTCGCCGACGTCTTCAACAACCTCGACCCCGTACCCACCACTAGCCCGGATAACCTCGAGGACCCCACCGATGTCGCCACAGACGCTGACACTGAACCCGGTGACACCAGCACTGCGTCCGACTGCAGCCGCACCGAACCCGGCGACAGCCCTGATTCCGGCAGGAGCAGCTCTGAAACCGACGATGGTGCGGAACCTGAGAACACCGATGAGGCCGGAGCTCTGCCCTGGACGACCAATGAACCACTCGACGACGATGACCAGGGCACTGACGAGGCTCCCGCCTGGGACGAGGACACTCCCACCAGCGACGACGGGCCCACCAGCGACGACGAGCAGGCATCCACACAGCGTCCGGTCTCCCCGCACCCCTTGATCGCCAATGACACCTGGAGTGACCTCACCCACTTCGCCCCCGAGATCACCGACTCCATCACCACCCTCATGGGCCTCAACACCGACCTCCGTACTTTCACCCGCCCCATGGGACCCGGCGAGGCATTGAAGATCATCGACGCCGCTGAAGCACTCACCCGCATCAGCCAAGCACTCTCCACCACCGCCCTGTCCGTCTACGAACGCATCGGCACCCCCACCGACAGCGGAGCAAAAGACACCAAAGCGTTGATCCGCGACCGCCTCAACCTCACCGGACGCGAAGCCGACCGCAGAGCCAAACTCGCGAAGAACCTCGGCGGCCGCGTCAACACCAACGGACAAGCACTGCCACCCCAACACCCCGTCGTAGCCGACAAACTCCACGACGGAACACTCTCCACCGACCAGGTCACCACCATCGAAGCCTGCCTCGCCGACCTGCCCTTCACCGCGACCGAGGACATGAAGGCCCAAGTCGAGGCCGACCTCGTCGCCTACGCCCCGAAAGTCGCCGTACGGGAACTGCGCGAGATCTTCCGCCGCATCCTCGCCCACCTCGACCCCGACGGCACCCAACCGATCGATGAGACCAAACGAGAGAACTACTTCGTCACCGCCCGCCCCACACGCAACGGCGACTGGAAACTCGACGGGATCCTCGACCCCACCACCGGTGCCGAACTCCACGGACTCCTCACCTCCCGCATCGAATCCACCCAACCAACCCCCACCACCAGCACCGAAACCCCAGACGCTAACCCGATGACCCCAACTGCCGGCGACGAGTCTGTCGATGGTGGCGCATTCGCCCCCAATGGTGGACTGCCCCAGATCCCCGGGCAGGAACGGTTCAACACTCTCGATGCCGTGTTCACCGGCGACCGCCACGACGCCCCACCCTGGGCCGTCTTCGACGCCACCACCCCCGACCCCACTGGCGCGACCACCGACGCTCCTGCCAACACAGACGATTGCACAACCAGCAGCGCTGCTACGTCGGAGCGTCCGGGATACGGGGTCCGTACCGATGGCACCGAGGTCAACGTCACCGACGCCCAACCCACGGCACGGACCTGGATCTACGAACGCTTCGCCACCCTCATCGGGCGTATCAGTATGAAAGAAGCCGAGAAAGGCTCTCCCTACGCCCTGGTCATCACCGCCAAAGCCACCGATATCGCCACCGGTACCGGGGAAGCCCGCACCGGGGCCGGAGACCGGATCCCACTGGGCGAAGTCACCTCCCGGGGACTGGACGGACGCGTGTTCTTCAACCTCATGGACGACACCGGACGAACCGTGGCCGTGCGGACCGAGAACAGGTTCGCGAACAAACACCAAACCGCGATCATCACCGCCCGCGACCGCGGCTGCATCTTCCCCGGCTGTGACTCCCCACCCGGATGGTGCGACGTCAACCATGTCCTGCCCCACGCGGCCGGTGGAAAGACCGATATCAACAACCTCTGCCTGTTGTGTTCAGCGCACCATCACCTGCTGGACCGGTCGGACTGGGAAATCACAATGCTCAACTGTGGTCGACCCGCCGCGGTCCCACCACCGAGTATCGATCCAGCGAAACGCCCGATCCTGCACTCGAGATTCATCGCCGATGACATCATCGAGACCCTCTTCAACGATTAACACCACACCTAGAGTGTGAGGGGACAAGTGCGCCCACACCCAGCCACAGCTCTGTGCTCGACTCCGTACTCGGCGACGTTCTGGCTCAATGGAACTCTTACCGCGCCCCATCATGGACCACAGCAACTGAACTGCGCCGTCACCAGCTCTTGAGTATCCAGCTCAGCAGCCGCCCACGTTATCAGCGCTGACTCTGCCGAATGCGAACTTCTCAGGCGCATGCGGGATTTCCGGCCCGGAGAAATAGACTGGGCTCATGCCCGCAGTCCTGACTTCCGCCAGCGCGACTACGATGCCGTTCGACATCTCGGCCGCGATCCCCAGCCCGAGCGTCTCCAGCTTCCAACTGGGACCGCTGACGATCCACTTCTATGCCTTGTGCATCCTCGTCGGAATCGTCATCGCGATCATGCTCGCGAATCACCGGCTGACCAAGCGCGGAGTCGAAGAGTGGCAGGTCCTCGACATCGCGACCCTGGCCGTTCCGATGGCCATCGTCTTCGCCCGGATCTACCACGTCATCACGCACTACACCGATTACTTCGGACCCGGTCGCAACCCCTGGAACATCTTCGAACCCGGCTCGGTGTGGGCAATCTGGGAGGGCGGGATCGCGATCTTCGGCTCGCTCATCGGCGGTACCCTCGGGGCCTGGATCATGTGCCGTAGGCGCGGCATCCGCCTCACCGCCCTGCTCGATGCGCTGGCACCGGGACTCATCCTCGCCCAGGCCTGCGGACGCTTCGGCAACTGGTTCAACCAGGAGCTCTTCGGACTGCCGACCACACTGCCCTGGGGCCTCGAGATCGATCCGGGCAATCCCGCGATCCCACCGGGCACACCGGTCGGAACCCTGTTCCACCCCACGTTCCTCTACGAGGTGATCTGGAACAGCCTCGGCGCCCTGGCCCTGCTCTTCCTGGGACGACACATCTTCTTCCAGTGGGGACGCCTGTTCGCTGCCTACCTGATCTGGTACGGCGCCGGGCGCATCGTGTGGGAGTCGATCCGTCTCGATCCGAGCTTCGTCGTCCTCGGCCTGCGCACGAACGTGTGGGGCGCGATCGGCGCGGTGGCCTTGGGCGTGATCATCATGATCGTGCAATGGAAACGGCACCCCGAACCGGAAGAATCACCGTTCCTCAAGGGCAGGGAGCCGAAGCCGGAGGCGGTGGAGTCCTAGCCGGCCTGAGCGCCGCACGCACTTCCGGCGACCCGACCTCCGCCCGACAGCGCAACAGCAATGCTCAACGCGCCGTCCGCGTGCACTCAGCCGGTCAAAGGCCCTCCCGCTCTCCAGTACCCGAAGAACGCGATGCGACTCTTCGCGACTCCCAATTGCCTTGTCAGATAGCGCCTGATCCTCACGACCGCATCGGACTCCCCGGCGATCCATATATACACATCGTCATCCAGCGTCGCCAGGTTCTGACGGGCTCCCCACTCCCAGATCAGTTCTTCCAATCCGGTGCCGGGTTCCGTGTTCGGCTGCCGCACCACGACGTTCGCCGAGGTGGGCAGCAGGTCACCGTCGAGCGGATCCGAGGATTCAGCCAGGATTTCGACCGTCATCCCTCCGCCGAGGCTGCTGTGAATGTTCGCCATCGCCGGAAAAGCCGTCTCATCACCGGCGAGCAGCAGGTTCGCGGCCTCTCCGGGAGACCAATGCAACCCGTACCCGGTGTACCCATTGCGAGCATCGGGGCCGTTGATGACGAGCCGATCTCCCACCTCGGCGGACTGAGCCCATTGCGATGCGGGCCCCGGCGGATCGTGGATGAGCATGTCGACATCGACTTCACGCTTTGCCGGACGGATTCCCGAGGGCGTATAGGTCCGCAGCACGTTGCGTTCCTCGGCCGGCAGCTGCTTCCACAGCGCATACCAGTGCGAGGGATGCGGAGTCGGGTCAGCCAAGAGACCGAAGTCGGCGAACCTGCCGTCCGGGTGAGGAAAGACGAGTTTGATCCGCTGATCCAGGCCCCACGGGGCGAATTGCTCGAGTGTATCCCCGGTGAATGTGATGCGCACGAAGTTCGGAGTGACTCGGGCGACCGCGGAGACCTCGACCGGGAAGGCGGTATAGGCCCAGGGCCGTGGCACTCCCGCGGCTTGGGTCGAATCCGAGGGCGCAGCTGCCAATGCACTCGGCCCTCGAGGTCGGCTCGCCGCCGTCATCGAGCGTCGAGGTACTTCTCGATGTCGTCAAGGACCTTGTGTGCGCCCTTCGGTCCCACGCCGGAGACCCAGTAGCTCGTGTCCACGGGTGTTACAGAGGGGAACGCGTCGGTGTTTCCGCCGACCACTTCGGGGATCGCGGCAGGATCATCGACATCTTCGGCGGTCACAAACACAGCGTCGGCCTTCGCATCGATGGCGTTCTCCGGGGAGAGATCAGCCTGCAGCCCGTCCGCCCAGTCCTGCTCGGGAATCGTGTATCCGACGCATTCGAGCAGACTTCCGGCGAACGATGCGGGGCCGTAGAGACTCAGCGTCGTCTCATCGCGCGGGCGGATCATCTGCGCGGTCTCGCCGTCGATGCCGTACGTGCTTTTGATGCTCTCGCAACGCTCATCGACCTCGGCGAGCAGCGCCTCGGTGTCCTCCTTGCGATCAAGAGCATCACCGATCAGCAGCGCATTGTCCTTCCACGAATCCGCATGACTGGCGATGAAGACCGTCGGCGCGATCGAATCGAGCTCCTCGAACAGCGCCGAGTGCCGAGACTCCGTGCCGAGAATGAGATCCGGATCGAGCGCAGCGATGGCTTCGAGATCGGGCTCGGGCACCGTCCCTACCGATTCGACGCCCTCGACCTCGAGATAGTCCGGGATGCCGTCGACATTGCTGGCCACCGCGGCGCCGAGCGGCGTGATCCCGAGCGCGACCGCCGTGTCGAGTTCGAGTGGTTCCAGGGTGACGACCTTGTCGGTCTTCGCAATGACCTCGGCAACTCCGCGAGCGTGCTCGACCGTGTGGGTGCCGCCGCCCTCCTCCGCCTTCTTCCCATCGCTGGGACCGCCGCAGGCAGCCAGGGAGGCGACGAAACCGACGACGGCGAGGCCGAGGGCCACTGTCTTGGAGCGTGCTGCGCGCGTTTTGGGGCGCACTTCGAGCGAGTTCATGGAGATCTTTCGTCTGGATGAACGGTCGAAACCAGCATCGACCAGGCCAGAGATGAGGTTACCCTGGCCTTACCCGAGATGCATCGTCCGTCTCATTCCCCGGATCTCGCCGAGGTGGCCGGCCGGCAGCGCCGAGGCGGGCCGCCGCCGGCGCCGAGGTGTCTGGCCGCCATCGCCGAGATAGTCGGTCACCAGCGACGTCACCCCAGCCGCCTCACCCCTGCTCGACCCATTCCTTGAGCTTGCCGAGGCCTTCGGTGATATCCGTTTCGTCGATGCCGGAGTAGGCCAGGCGGATGTACGACCGGTCCTCCCCTGCCTGGGGCGAGCCGAAGTGCTCACGGGTGCAGAAGGAGACACCGGTCGCGTGCAGCGCCTCGGTGGAGAAATCGGCCAGGGTCGCGATTCCCTTGGCAGTCATCGCCTCGGTGACGTCGGGGAAGACGTAGAACGTCGAACCGGGCACGGCCACGCCCATGCCGGGGATGTCATTGAGCAGTCGGCAGGTCGCATCGCGGCGTTTGCGCAGCACCTCGAGCATCCGTCCCACCGGTTCCTGTGGTCCCTGAAGTGCGGCGATGCCGGCCCACTGGACGTAGTGGGTGGTGCAGGATTCGTCGTTGGTGTTCATCGTCGAGATCGCCTCGGCGACCTCACGCGGAGCCACCGCGCAGCCGAGCCGGGACCCGGTCATCGCGAACTTCTTCGAGAACGTGTAGAGGATGACGGTGCGTTCGCGCATGCCCGGCAGGGCCGCGATCGACTTCGATTTGCCCTTGTAGCGCATCTCGAAATAGGCCTCGTCGGAGAGCACCCAGAGGTCGAACTCCTGCGCGATCGCCGCGATCGCTTCACGTTCGGCATCGGTCGATTCCGCCGAGATCGGGTTCTGCAGATCGTTGTAGATGATGGCCGTCGTGTTCTCGTCGATCGAAGCCCGCAAGTGGTCGAGATCGATCGCGAAGCCGTCATCGGTGGGCACATAGCGATACGGCAGAGCGGTGCCGCCGAGGTAGTCGATCTGCGATTCGTAGATCGGGAACCCGGGATTCGGGTAGAGCACGCCCTGCCCGGGATCCATGACCGCCTGGAGGAATTTCGTGATCACGGGCTTGCCACCGGTGGTCACGACCACCTCGGCGGGGTCGATCGTCATCCCTCTCCGCGACCCGATGTCCTCGGCCAGGGCCGCGCGCAGTTCAGGAATGCCGGGGCCGGGGCAGTATCCGGTCTTCCCATCGCGGATCGCCCTGTCCATCGCCTCGACGATGTGGCCGGCCATGGGGAAATTGAGATCGCCGAGGTGGAACGGATAGACCCGATTCCCCTGAGCTTTCCAGTCAGCGGCGGCCTGGGCGACCCGGAATGCGGTTTCGGTGCCCAGATCGTTCAAGCGTCGAGCTGTCTTCATTGTCGACTCCTTCGTGCGAGGTGAAGCGCGTGGTGCGCGTGGTTCGGGGATTCGTGGTGCTGATTGGTCGGTGCGTGATGTTTCGGGTGGCGGTGCTGATGGTTCGGATGGATGATGATGTCTCGGACGGCGTTGCCCCAGCACCACACCGAGGCGGTGAGGCGGCGTTTCCGGTGGTCAACGATGTGATCACCTGGCCGTACTCACACACTAGAGGAATTCGGCACCGAGGTTAAGACTCTCACCATCCACAATGCGGACGGCAGGTATTCAGGTGCGATTTTGCGACTCCGCAACTTCGCCAACGGCCCACTCCAACCACGTTCACTCCTCGTGTTCGGCGATGAATAGCTTCCGCAGGGGACCCACGTCGATGTACCAACGGGTTTTCGTCCCGCCCTCGAGGCGGACCAAGGATCCAGGACGCAGCTCCATCGGCGAGCGCGCGGGCTCGTCGAACTCGATCCGGCCCAGGCCCGAGATGACGAGGAAGACCTCGTCGCCTTCGACATCGCGCATGGTGCCTGCGCTCATCTCCCACAGCCCGTAGTCGACTCCGCCGATGGTTCCGAGTTCGGCAAATCCTGTCGTCGTGTCCGCCTGCTCCACCCGTTGCCAGTCCTCGATCGCCTCATGGGTCAGCGGGAAATCGTGGGTCTCGATCGGCTCCATTGCGCTCATGGGGACAGTGTATCCGGGCAGCAGTTCCCGCCGTCCCGGCCAGAAGTCCGTACCTTCTGGACCAGCCGCCCACGCCCCCACGGACAGACAGAGCATCTGCGTTGGGCATTTACTTCTCCCTCGGCCGTGAGATAGAACTGATTCCATGCCCTATCTCAACGGCGAGTCCTCCCATTGGCTGGCCCTGTCGCCTCCCCACTCCTCGTCCCCTTCGCCCCTCCCCACCGAGAGACAGGACCTCGTCATCGTCGGCGGCGGCATGACCGGACTTTGGTCGGCCTACTATGCCCGCCAGGCTCACCCCGATTGGCAGATCACGATCGTCGAAGCCAAGCACATCGGCTACGGCGCCTCGGGCCGCAACGGCGGCTGGCTCTCGACGCTGCTTCCTGGCAACAGAGCCAAATACGCCGAGGCGGTCGAAAGGGCCCGGGCCACCGATCCGACCGGCCCGGTCGGCTCTGCGGGGCTGAGCGGGGTGGAGTCCGTCCGGTCCTTCCAATCCGCGCTCTTCGATTCGATTGACGAGGTACTCGAAGTCCTCGAACAGGAGGGCATCGACGCCCACCAGGTCCGCGGCGGACACATCGACATCGCCCAATCCGAGGCGGGCATGGCCCGACTGCGTGAACTCTTCGACGGCAACGAAGAATACGGCTATGGCCGCGAGGACATGCGATTCCTTGACGTGGAGGAGACCCGGGCTCATATCAACGTCGACAACGCTCAGGGCAGCCTGTTCTTTCCAGGTACAGCGCGCATCGACCCCGCGCTGCTCACCGAGGGACTCGCCCGCGTCCTGAAGAATCAGGGCGTGAGAATATGCGAGGACACCTCGGCAGGTCATATCGGCAAGGGCCAGGTCTCGACGAATCGCGGCCCGGTCAGCGGGGACACGATCTTCGTCTGCCTCGAGGGCTACTCGGACACCGTGACCGGCGACCTCCCGGGGCTGGAAGGACGTCAGGTCATCCCCGTCTTCTCATCGATGATCGCGACCGAACCGCTCTCCGCCGACGCGTGGGATGCCATCGGCTGGGAGGGCAGGGAATGCCTCGGCGACACCGCGCACACCTTCATCTACGCCCAGCGAACCGAGGACGATCGGATCGCCCTGGGCGGACGCGGAGCACCCTATGCGTTCGGCTCAGGTCTGCCCGGTGATGGCAGGGTCCCCGCCGAGGTGGTCGAACTGCTCCGCACCCGTCTGTCCTCGCTGTTCCCTGACCTCGAGGTCGAAGTCGCCCACGCATGGCGAGGGGCGCTCGGCGTCACCCGGGACTGGTGCGCGGGGATCTTCTTCGACGCCGATCAGCGCATCGGTGTGGCCCGCGGCTATGCCGGACACGGCGTGACGGCGACGCACCTGGCGGCGAAGACCCTGCTGGACCGGGCCTCCGGCCAGTCGACTCCGCTGACAGCCCTGCCGTGGAACGATCACTATTCCGGTCAGTGGGAACCCGAGCCGTTCCGCTGGCTGGGCATCCGCTCGATGTATCGGATCTTCAACATCGCCGACGAGTGGGAGCGGGTCACGGGCGCCAAACGGACCAGCCTGCTCGCCCGGTTCGGCTCACGTCTGGCAGGACTGCACGAGTGACAGGAGGGCACGAGCGACCGGCCTGCGCGGACAACCGAGACGACACCCCCTCCCCGACACGACACTCTCTTCCCGACCAGACCCTGACACGCCCCCGACACGTCCAAGGAACACGATGACGAACACCCACCCCCGCGTCACGCAGATGGCCGCGAGCTACCCGGCCTCGGACATCAGGAAGATGTTCACCCTGGCACTCGACTACCCGAACGCGGTCAAGCTCACCGTCGGCGAACCCGACTTCAACACCCCTGAGCACGTCAAGGCCGCCGGCATTCAAGGCATCGAGGACAACCACACCCGCTATGTCGCCAATGCCGGCATCCCGGACCTGCGCTCGGCGATCGCACAGAAGTACACGGCTCGTTGGAACCGGCCGATCACCTCGGACAATGTCATGGTCTCCTTCGGTGCGATGGAGGCGCTGACCTTCGCGCTCGACGTCACGGTCGCTCCCGGCGAGGAGGTGATCATCCCCGATCCGAGCTTCCCGAACTACGTCGGCCAAGTCCACCGCCTCGGCGGGGTGTCCGTGCCGGTGGCCGTGACCGAGGACAACGACTTCAAACTTCGCGCCGCAGATATCGCTGCGGCCATCACCGACAAGACCGCGGCGATCATCATCAACAGCCCCTCGAATCCCCTGGGATCGGTGATGGATCGCAGCGATCTCGAGGCGCTCGTCGACCTGTCGGTCGAGCACGGGTTCACGATCATCTCCGACGAGGTCTACGACGAGATCGTCTTCGACGATGCCCAGTTCACCTCCATCGCCGAGATCCGCGAGGGGTTCGACCGTTTCCTCGTCGTCAACAGCTTCTCGAAGACCTATGCGATGACCGGGTGGCGTTGCGGGTTCCTCATCGGCCCCACAGATCTCATCGCACCGATGGCCTTCCTCCAGGAGGGCATCACCTCGTCGCTGCCCGGTTTCGTCCAGGACGCTGCGGTCGCCGCGATCACCGGTGACCAGGATCCAGTCCAGGAGATGGTGGCCTCCTATGCCCAGCGGCGCGACCTCATCACGGACCGGATCTCCGCGATCGACGGACTGTCCCTGATCCGCCCTGAGGCGACGTTCTACTCCTTCGTCAATATCTCCGAGTGGGGACTGAGCTCGTGGGATCTGGCGATCCGGCTGCTCCAAGAGCAGGAGCTCGCGACGATTCCGGGCTCGGCGTTCGGACCGCAGGGCGAGGGATATCTGCGACTGACGTTCTCCGTGTCCCCTGAGACCATCAACGAGGCGTGCGATCGACTGGAGGCCTTCGCCGAGAGTCGGTGAAAGTCGACGAATCGACGATCGTTCATCTTGCCGAGGCGAGTGCCGAGTTCCAGCTTCCATAGAACTTCCGCACCGCGGCCGCCGAGGGCACCGCGCCTTTGTGCTCGGCGGCGTATTCGGTGTACGACTGATAGGTAGCCGCGGCTTCTCGCGATTCGCAGTCGGCGACGAATGCGGCAATCGCCGTGTCGTACGCCGCGGCATCGAAGCGCAGCTGACCGCGCGCCCGTCCGACCGAACTGATCGCCAGTCCGGCCGCCTTGAGGGCGTCGTTCCAGGAGCCGAAGCGCTGCACTGCTGTCTGACTTGTCGGCGGCCAGACACTCGCGCCCTTGGTCGAGCGCGCCCCGATGCGGGTGAGCGCATCCGCTCGCCGCGCGTCGTACTTGGCTGCGGTCAGACTCGGCTTCTCGGATCGGCTGCGGATGAAGCCGATCGCCGAGCTCACCTCGGCCAGCGTCCGCGTCACCGCAGGCGAGTCATCCGGAAGTTGGGAAGCCAAAGCCAGCTCAACCTCGGTGAGGATCTCCTGGTCACGAGGATTGAGCTTCGATACCGCTGCGTCGGCCTTCGTCCCAGCCCCGGCCGACTTCGCATCGGTCCCTGACGCCTTCGCAGCGAACCCCGGTTCGAGGACTTCGGCGGCAAGATAGAGCAGCGCGCCGAGGACGGCCGGCGAGGAGGTGTGGGATCTGTCCGCAGTGTGGTCGTTCATCGTACCCATCCTACGTGGCCGGGCCTGCTCTCTACGGCGTGACCGGTCCTCCGTGCCCGGCCCTGGCCACTGTGGCCGGGCCGACACCTCGTCTCAGGTCCCCCGCGTCCGCTGGGCCGACCGATCGATCATTGTGCTCAGTGCGAAGAAGAGTCCACAGACGACTCCGGCCATGAGCAGTGACAGCACGACCGAGTCGACGATGAGCAGGTACCCGCCGCCGAGCACGGCCATCGAGGCGAAGGCCGAGACCACGCGACCCGTGAGCGTGCCGCCCAGATCGCTGCTGTCGAGGATGACGTCGATGAGTCGCGAGACGACGAACCATGCGGCGAAGACGCCGACGGTCGCCAGCAGGGACTCGTTGAGGCTCAGCCGCATCGGCAGGTGCATCACCCAGCCGAGCAGCGTGGCGGAGAAGGGGACGAGAGTGGGAAGTCCCAGGGCCACCACGACGAGGGCCGAGTAGCTGAGGACTTTTCGGTGGCGGTAGGCGGTGGTCATGGGTTTTCCTCTCTGAGTTTCTGATGTGGCGGGACTGGCGGGAGCGGGAGTGGCGGGGGTGCGGGATACAGCGGATTCCGCGGGTGCGGGTGTGCCCGGCTGCCGGTGTGGCCGGGTGCGGCCCGATCAGCCGGCGAAGAAGGCGAGCGCGCCGGTGGCGATGAGCGTCGTCAGCGTCGTCCAGGCCGCGATCGCGATGCCCTGCCACAGCAGGATCCACGAGGTCTTGACCCCCGCGCTGACGAGGATGGTCGAGGTGATCTGGGTGGGAATGGCCAGGGGCCCAAGCAGGCTGGCACCGGGAACCCCGAACCGGGTGAGGAAGCGCTTGAACTTGACCCGCCCCTTGGACTCGGGCTTGCCGTCTCGCCGAGGTTGGGCATCGAGATCGGCCTCGCCGAGGTGGTCGGTGCGGTCGAGGTCGACCCCGCCGAGGTGATGTGGGCCCGTGCCCGCGGTGTGCAGTTCGGCATCGGCCGAAGAGCCGGCGGCCATGGTCGCGGGGACGGCAGCCTCGGCGCTTGAGGTGCGTTTCTCATCGCGACGGGCGACGACTGCCTTACGCGCCCGGGCACCGAGGAGAACGATGACGGTCACGCAGATGAAGTTGCCGATGGCTCCGGCCAGGCCGGCGATGACGGGGTTGAGTCCCGCCCAGACGCCGATGACCGAGGAGATCTCGCCCTCGACGAAGGGGACCGCTCCGGCCATGGCGATGATGACGGGTTGAAGCAGGTCAGGAACATGCGAGGCAAGGCCCTGGAAGAATTCGATGATGCCGTTCATGGTGTCCTCCGAACGTAGACTTTTCGGATTCCCACTCGCTCGAGTCGGATCCGTCTGCTGACTACATTCAGTACAGACTGTGTTCTCGGAACAGGGTCAAGCCCGGATCAGCGAATCCAGGATTCACTCAGTTTTCGCGGCCGAATTCAGGGGCCTTCGGCCTGCTCCTTGGCCACCTGGGCCTGGATGAACTCCAGGAACCGCTCGCGATGTTCGTCGGGGATGTCGAGGTCGGGGAACATCTTGATGAAGGCTCGCTGGATGACATCGACCTGAGCGGAGTTGTAGAGCTCGAGGATTGAGCCGATGATCGCCGCTTGGCTCATCTCGGCATCGCCGCGCATCCCGTGCGTCGGTGCCAGCATCCACGGGTTCGACTCGAGCTGGTCCCTCATGTTCGGCGCGATCGCCTCGGCGAGACGCTCCCGGGTGGCTTCGTCGGCATCCTCGGCGAGGTCATCGATCTCCCGGTCGAAGGGAGTCGTCTGAGACATCACCGTCTTGAACTCGGACATCGTCTTCTCATCGTAGAGACGTGAGTAGAGAGACATGAGACTGCGGTCGGGTCCGGACATGGTGGCGGCGATGTCGATGAATCCGGAGGCCGTGTCGATGGGGGCACCGTGCTCGAGCAGCTGTGCGACCTCCTCGCGAGCACGCACCAGTTCGGCGATCTGCTCCTCGAGTTCTCTGTCGAGATGCTTGAGTGCCAGCTGCTGCTGTTCATGGTCATCGCGAACCGAGTCGATGTCGGAGAGCGGAATTCCCAGCTCTCGCATCCGACGAATCTGCAGGAGCCTGAGCAGGTGCGATGTCCCGTACTGCTTGTATCCATTGCTCATCCGCTCGGGCTCGGCGAGCAGCTCGAGCTTGTGATAGTGGCGGATCGTGTTGACCGTGGTCTCGGTCAGTTTCGCCAACTCGCTGGTGCTCCACCCCACTGGTCGTTCCTTCCAAGAGCTCGGATGAGAACCATTCTATTGGCCGCCCGCCGCCCGCGAACTAGGGTTAACCCATGGATGCAGAATTCGACCGGGGCGGTCGGGCCAGCGCGATCGACGCGGTCGAGGCCTTGGTCTTCGACATGTTCGGGACCGTCGTCGACTGGCGTAAGAGCGTGGCCGCCGATGTCGCAGACCTCCTCGAACAGTGGCTGCCCGGCGTCGATCCACACGAATTCGCCGATGCGTGGCGTGGCGAATACCAGCCGTCGATGGAGCGGGTCCGCAACGGCAGTCGGCCTTTCGTCCGTCTCGACGCGCTGCACCGGGAGAATCTTGAGAGCGTGCTCGACCGCCTCGGCGTGCCATCTGGGACCGTGCCGTCCCCCGACCTCGCCGAGGCGAACCTCGCCTGGCATCGTCTCGATCCTTGGCTCGATGCGGTCCCCGGCCTGACCCGCCTGCGCCGCCGTTTCATCATCGCTCCGCTCTCGAACGCCAATGTGCGCTTGGCCCTCGACGTCGCCAAACGTGCCGGGCTGCCGTGGGATGCGATCCTCGGCGCCGAGGTGGCTGGGGCCTATAAGCCGGAACCGGCCGCCTATCTGCGC
This sequence comes from Brevibacterium sp. GP-SGM9, assembly GCF_047300845.1. Classification (NCBI taxonomy): domain Bacteria; kingdom Bacillati; phylum Actinomycetota; class Actinomycetes; order Micrococcales; family Brevibacteriaceae; genus Brevibacterium; species Brevibacterium sp. GP-SGM9. The sequence goes on from NZ_CP178563.1 coordinate 2,072,635, forward strand.
ACGGCCGAGATCCTCGGTCTCGAGCCGGGCCAGGTGATGATGGTCGCGGCCCACAACTCCGATCTCGCTGCGGCACAGGACTGCGGGCTGCGCACCGCCTTCGTCCGTCGGCCGACCGAACATGGACCGGGCCAGACCAGCGATCTCGAGCCAGAAGGTGCGTGGGACCTGGTCGCGGAGGACTTCGAGGACCTAGCGAACCAGCTCCTCTGAGCGCGGCTCAGTTGAGACTTCTCGAAGTGAAACCTCCTGACCTGAAAAGCGCCATTACGGTCAGAGGCCTACACTTGAGTATGACTGAATTCCAGATCGGCGACACCGTCCAGATCATCGACGGCGCGATGAAGCACAGCGTGGGCACAGTCGTCTATCTCGACGTGCCGCGGGAGAAGTACCTCGTTCGCATCGGCGGCTCCACGCAGAACTACTACCCCGCCGATCAGATCGAACTGTTCACCGCCTGAACAGAGTCACTGGCCGAACACGGTCATCCGAGTCGCTCCAGTGCCTCCTCGGCGCGTTCGACTCGATCGGCCAGGGACATGTCCCACCAATAATCACCGCGCTCCCCGAGGCCGTGTTTGGCAGTGTTCACCCGGTCCCGCGCATGCCTGAGCTCCTCTTCGCTGCCGGATCCCTTGGCGGCCTTCACCGCATTTCGAGCTCTGCCGAGATGGCTCTTGAGTTCGTCGACGATCTGCTGGTCGAGCCCGGGATCGGTACGGCGCCAGCGCCGCCCTTTGACGACGATCCATCTGTCCTCATCGACTGCCGACTCGTCTTCACTGTCCGGCAATCGCCGAGGGTCGGGTTCTGCGTCCATTCCCCCACCTTATGCGTCTCCGGATCGATCTTGACCGACTTATCCGCTGATCGCGCTCGGAGTGCAGTCTCGGCGATCGGTGTGAATGACGTGGTGGGCACAGACAGAGGAGAGGCACAGGGTATAGCGTGGACCGCAGGAGCAGATGCTCCGCACATCCCCAACTGCTGAGGAAAGGCGTAAACGATGACAGAGACGAAAATCAGCGCCACGCGAACCATCGACGCAGCCAACGAAGACATCTTCGACGTGCTGTCGAACCCGGAACGTCACGCTGAGATCGACGGCTCGGACATGGTGGTCTCCGATGACAAGACCGACCGCATCACCGCCGTCGGACAGGTCTTCACGATGAACATGCACTGGGACAAGATGGGTGGGGACTACAAGACGGACAACCATGTCGTCGGCTACGACGAGAACAAACTCCTCGCGTGGACCACGGCGCCCAGCGGCCAGGAGCCCGACGGATGGGAATGGGTCTGGGAACTCACCCCGCAGGGCTCGGATTCCACCGAGGTGACGATCACCTATGACTGGAGTTCGGTCACCGATAAGGATGTGCTCAAGCAGGTGAGCTTCCCCGTGGTCAGCGAGGAGGATCTCGAATCCTCACTGGCCAACCTGGCTGCAGCAGTCTCCGACTCCTGAGGTCAAGCGGACAAGCACAACCTACACCGCGGTCGAACGCACGTGGCGAGCACCTTCGGGTGCTCGCCACGTGCGTTCAGCCTGAAACCGGTGGACTCCAGCGAGCGTGGCAGTCTTCAGACATACTCGGACAGGCAGACAACGCTTGGCTCAGGCCACGAAGATGCAGAAGGGGTGCCCGCTCGGGTCGGAGAATACATAGAGCGGTTCAACCGGATCGTCCGTGCGATCGAAGAGCACCGTCGCCCCCAAAACTACCGCCCGCCGTCGCTGTCGTTCGAGCTCTTCGGCATCGGAGACCGTGAAATCGAGGTGCAGCTGCATGGGCACCTTGTCGTCGGGCCACGTGGTGGGGGTGAGTTCGGCGACCTTCTGGACGGCGAGCTTGCGAACCCCGTTGCCGTCGGTGAGCACAAGCCAATCGGCGTCATCGGCGACACTGTCGGCCGCGCGCGACCCGCTTTCGCCGTCCACCTCGACGGTTTCCGGCGGCTCGTCACCGGGCCGGTAGACATAGCCGAGCAGGTGCCGGTAGAACTCGGCGAGCGTCCGAGGGTCGGTGGTGTCGATGACGGTGTGCAGCAGTTCGGGGTAGTCAGACATTGTCGGGCCATCCGCTCATCCGCGAGTCACGCGCCATCAGCTCAGACTCAAAGGCGTGAGCACGGCGATCTTCCTATCCGCCATCGATCCGCACCAGCTGGTACATATTCCTCTCACCCAGCACAGCACCGTGATAGTCCCAGGTGACCTCAACCCAAATGCTGTGGTCAGCCGCGGCGGCTATCTCGAAGACGGCATCGGCCTCGGTGACCTTGACGTACTGGGCGAGGGCCCTGGCGAAGAAATCTACGGTCTGCGCAGCCTCGGTGACGACGATGCGCTGTCCCGGAAATTCTATGAGCGCGGGAACCGCGTAGTGCGCGGCGATCGCCTCGACGTCTCGGTCGAGCAGGGCTTTGGCATAGGCGGCGAAGAACTGGCTGACGACATCGCTGTTCTCATCCATAGTACCGAGGTTAGCGCTTCCCGCGGACGCAGAGAATGATCGAGGCAGATTCCCGGGATGTACGGATCTGCTGTCCGAGGCTCTCGCACAATCTCACTTCTGCATGGCTGGACGACGGGGCCGCATCGTCCGCCCGTCTGCGCGGAGCGGGCAACACGGCCCCATCGGCATTGCGGCAGGAAGCTAACTTCTCCTTTCCTGTCGTCCAGCTCTGTAACGCTGGACAGCAAGCACCAGTGCTCCAACCAGCAGCACGAACGACAGACCCCAGAACACGGCAGCGAAATCGTGCAGACCTGGGGCAAAGACGAGGGCCTGGCTGCCGATCGCGAGAAGCAGCAGTGCAACGATCCATCTGACTTTCAGCGGGAGTCTCATATCTCCTCCGGTTGTCGGACTTCTACGATGAAGGGCCAATCACAATACACCGCTCGATCACCCCGTTTATCAGGTGCTCAAGCACTTACCGACGCTTGCTCCACCGATTGCGGTGAAGCCTGCAACACAGACGATGCAACCCACGCCGACTGTCACGGCGCATGCAGAGGCGCAAGTACTGATGATGATCAGTGCGACTGCTGTTGAAACGCCCAGAGCGTTCAGGCAGTCGATGACATCAGGGTCTGCGCCTTGGGCTTCAATCGACTGAGCGTCAACTGCTTCACCGCTCGTGTCAACGGCATTCGTGCCTTGGGAATCTCCGTTGACCCAGGTGGTCACCTGCGCCTCTGATCCGGATGATTGGGTGGCTTTGACTTGCACCTGGTCCGCGAGTTCACCGGTTGCGGGATCGACCACGACACCTGCAAATGAGCCCTCGTCGTACCCTTCACCCGTGAGCTGAACAGCCACCATCAGTGATTCGCTGCCCTCGGGCTGCGATACCTTGGCTTTGTCCAAGTCGGCTCGGGCACCGTGCGGAAGACTCTCGAGTACAGGCGTGGCCGCGTCGATTGCTCTCTGCGCATCGTCGTCACCTGTTTCGAGCATGACCGTCTCCGGCGGCTGAGAAGCACTCCCCTCGCTCGGGGATGCCATCGAGACAGTGGGATTGAGTACGGCGACGGACGCGACGAGGAAGGCTGCGATGGCAGTCGTCGCGGGTCGTTTGCTTCGGATCTTCATTGTCTTCTCCTCATCAACTGGCGATCGATGTTGTCTGTGAGTCTCTGTGAGCTGGTCAGCTGTCACTTCTGAGCCTGGTCGATGCAATAGCCGGCGGTGCCGCCGGTCACTCCGGCCGCAGCGGCAATGCAGGCGACGCATCCCAATCCCGCTGTCCCGACGCAGACGGCTCCACAGGCCACGCTGATTCCGGCGACAACCCATGAGGAGATTCCCGCCGAGGACAGGCAGTCATTGAGCTTGCTCCAGAAGCCGTCCGCCTGTGGACTCAGCTTGCCGGAGGAGGCGTCGTCGGACGTGACCTCACGGTCCGCGGTCTTCGCGCCGTTGTTCCAGGCTTCGACATGGCCGGAGTTCTCAGACGTGGCCTTCATGACGATTTCTGCTGTTGCGAGCACGTCTCCGTCCGGAGAGACCACGGCACCGATGTTGGAGACACCCTCGACGTCACTCGCGAAGGAATAGTTGACGTAGACGTTTCCGTCGTCGAGCTCCCAGGCTTGAGCGCTGGAGGTATCGATCTCTTCGCCCGATTTCGACACTGACGTCAGATCGGCTTTGGCTGCCAGCGAGTCTGCCCGCTGCGCACTGAGCTGCTGGCCAAGTCTCTGAGCGGGTTGCGTCGAGTCCTGTGCCTGCACAGGACCCGCATTGAGACCGCCGCCGAACACTGCGGCGCACACCACGGCGAGAAGCAGGGTCAACCACCGTCTCATCCTGGTTCGTTGACCTTGTGGCATCGTTTGGTCCGGAGAGCTGCCATTGGTCGCAGTTGTCGCTGTCATTGTCATCTCGTGTCCTTTCCGCTTCATCACCTGCGGCTGCCGAGTTCGCCAACCTGCTCTCGACCCTAAGAAGCGAGTTGTGATGTAGACAACACATGTGAAGGAATTGATGAATACCTCAGCGCTCAGCTAATTCCCGGCATCCGCTGAATCCGCAAGGATCGGGCGACCTCATCATCGCGACATCCGTTATCATTTCGTGACATTCCGTTCAACCGGAGTTCGCTGTTGCGGTTTCGCCGCCGGTGTCAGTTGCCAGTGAGAGGATGGTGTGGTGTACGAGAACCGACCACACGCCGCCAGGAAGAACAAACAGAGCCTCGCCGCAGAGAAACGAACCGCCGCGACCGGCGGCACCGGCATCCCCACCGACTGGCGTGAGGCCTTCGCTCCCCTCGCCGAGGCGGTTCCCCAGCAGCACACGCCCGTGGCCTTGGGCTTCGAGCTCGTCGTGCACTTCCTCAAAGCCGATCGGCACTGACCGAACGTCAGAGCCGGGCGTCGCGCAGTCGCTGCAACGCACGGGAAAGCGTGTATCTCATACCGCCAATAGTTGATCGCACGTCGTATCCCAAGGACTCCGTCAGGGCCGCCAACCGTGCCTGTACCGTCGAGTGATGGAGACCGAGAACCAATGCAGCTCCCCGGACGCTGCCTCTGTCAATGACCGCATCGAGGGTCGGTAGAGCAGAGCTGTCGCTAGCGAGCTCTGACAGTTTGACGACATCGGGATGCGGCTCCGGACTCGCATCGGCCGCGTCTGCGAGCAAGAGCAGCGGACCGAGTTCGTCCGCCCGAACAATCGGATTCGCATGGTCACTGAGCCGGAGAGCGACCAACGCCGAGGCCCACGAGACGGGAAGACGAGTGTGCTCGACCGGAAGACCGACCCCCGTTCGCCCGCCGACCTCGGTGGATGGTCCGCTCAATGACTCACTGACGATGAGAACCTGGGCAAATCCGAACGGTGTGGACAGCAAGCCGCTCACCTGCCCACTAGGCAAGGGCGTACCGGCTGACAACGCGATTGCGCGCACTCGGCGGTGAAGATCGAGTCGCAGTCGCGTGACCGCCGCTGCTCGTTCTTCCGGCGAAGCAGCCGCATCCACCACGATTTCCGCGACACGATTTCTCGCATCCGAGTTCACCCGTGAAAGTGTGATTGAGACGGAAAGGGAGAACCGCTCCAGCAACATCGCGTCGTTGATGTGCGGAGCGCCTTCGCGTTCAATCCAGACAGTGACGCTGTCACGTCCGTTCAGGCACGGCCAGCTTGCACGGTCTCCATTGCCGCTGTGCGCTCCGGTCGGAGTCGCTCGGACGACTCGCCCCGTGGAGCTGTCCATCAAGCCTGCGGGGACTCCCGCAAGAACTGCGGCACTACGCGCGAGAGCAGCCAAATTCGCCTGACTGCTGACGAGCTTATCGAAGAACCCGATGACCTTCAGGGACTCGCTTGACTCAGGATCAAGCGCCGACAGTTTCCCGACCAATTCCTGCATCGCACCTCCACCTCCGTGTGACAAGCGCTGCGTCCACGTCTCAGTTTAGTGCGCAGGGCTCTAAGAGGACCTCGCGCGCCAGGTGCCGACTACGTCGCCCTCAGACTCCGAGAATTCTCGCCAGCCAAGCGGTTCGAGTAGTCATCATTGCTTGTGATAGCGCAGTGTGCGGTGCCATCATGTCGAAACCGTGGAACCCTCCGGGCCACACGTGCAGTTCTGCAACACCACCATCGGCCCAAATCTGTGAAGCGTAGGCTACGTCCTCATCGCGGAACACCTCGGCCGTACCGACATCAATGTGAGCCTGGGGTAGTCCGCTCAGGTCGACCGCTCGAGACGGAGCAGCATAGATCGATACATCCTCCGTCCCGCGACGATCACCAAGAAGAGCATCCCAACCCGTGAAGTTGCTGGTGCGGTCCCACACTCCTTCGCCTTCGATCTGGCGTGATGAGGCTGTGCCGTTGCGGTCATCGATCATCGGATAGATAAGACATTGAGCAAACAGAGGAGGACCTTTTCGATCCCGGGCGAGCAAAGAGACTCCAGCCGCGAGTCCTCCGCCCGCGCTGGCTCCGGCGATGAGCAGTCGACTGGGATCAATGCCGAGTTCATCTGCGTGCTCAGCTGTCCAGACCAGACCCGCGTAACAATCCTCAACGGGGAATGGGTCTGGGAACTCGGGCGCAAGACGATACTCGATAGAGACGCAAACTGCGTCAAATTGCTCGACCCAATCAAGCATCACTTCTATTCCGGTGAACCTGTCACCGATGATCATGCCGCCACCGTGTGTGTGAAAGATTCCGGGGCCGCTGGCCTCATGGTCTGACCTGGTGAAAATCGAAGCCACCAGGTCGGCACCTTGATATCCGGGGAGGGTGATCTCGCGGTGTATGACCGGGCGACCTTCGAGCACCTCGGCGATCGGCGCCGTCACATCCGACTCTCGCATGATCGGGATCATCTCCGGTGTGATCGTCGAGGGCAACTGCTCACCTACTGCGTCCAGCACGGCTTCCAATTCCGGGTCGAATGGTGGCCTGTTGTACGTCTTCGACTCTGTCATGGTGATCTCCTTTGATCCGCATCGTCTCTTCACGACGTCTGTATTGTGATTTTACGTAAACCGTTTGACTACCGCCTCCGCCGAATGCGCTCGATATTTGGCCTATTGGCCGCCGAATGGCGGGTGAGGTGTGGGGATTCGACTCAGACGTTGAGCCGGCATGCCCGATTCCGGTGCCGGCAATAGTCACAGCTTGGCGAATCAATTCGCCGTGTCAGGGTGAGGTGAGAGGATGGACGGGTGCCCGAGAACCGACCAACCCCCGCTGCGGAGAGCAGAGTCTCCGCGACCGGCGGCACCGGCATCCCCACCGACTGGCGTGAGGCCTTCGCTCCCCTCGCCGAGGCGGTTCCCCAGCAGCACACGCCTGTGGCCTTGGGCTTCGAGCTCGTCGAGATCGTCGCCCGCACCTGGTTCGAGCCGAAGCACACGAATCTCCTCGACAGCCACGAGGTCACCCCCGGGGCGAATCCCGCCCTGGCGATTCGCCCTCTCCTGCTCAGCGAATCCGGCAACTGGGTGAAGAAGTCCCTGACCTGGCGCACCATCGACCGCATGGCCCGCCAGTTCGACGTCGACCCCCGCCACCAGGAATGGTTCAATCAACTCGCCGGGCTGCGCACCAGAGACAAGACCGACTTCACTCCCGACGGGGCGCCGTACAACCTCGGCGATTTCCACACTCCTCTGCTCTGGGAGCTCTTCGAGCAGGGCCGGAGCCTCGGGATCGAATACGTCGGCGTCAATCAGGGCATGGACGTGCGCATCGGCCGCCGGGCGAAGGGCCTCATCGACGTCCGCCGAGTACAGGGTCAGCTGCGTGTACAGCCGCGGACGACGATCGACGAGCGCGAGTTCGCTCCGGGCCTGGTCAAACCGATCTGGACGCACGGATTCTTCGGCGTCGACGTCCGATCCGGATTCAATGTCACACTGGCGCCGGCGGAGAAGCCGACGACCACCTCGGCGCTGCTCGTGTTCTCCTCCCCCGGACCGATCACGATCCCAGCGGCTGAGACCGAGGAGTTCTTCGAGGAGTACTACCCCCAGCTGCGCACCAGCGCCGAGGTGGTCAGCAGCGACGACTCCGTGACGTTCCCGCAGTACCGCGAGCCCCGGCTCGTCCTCTTCCTCACCTACGCCGGCATCGATGACCTCAGCGTGCGCTGGTACTGGGAATACTCAGGCCCGCGGCGCACCTATCCGATCGACGCTCCAAGCAGAGCCGGCAATGCGGGGAGTTCGCCGGCCAAGACAGGGACCTCAGCAGGCAGAGTCGGCACCGCCCCGGCGAATGGGCTCCGCGATCCCGAGCACGAAGCCGCCGTTCTCGGCGAGGTCAACCAAGTGCTGGCCGACACCTATGAGACCGGCTCGCGGCTGCGCTGCCCCGTCGACACCGAACTGCGCGATGCCGACACCGCGGACTTCGTCGTCAACGTGCTTCCCGGCCTGACCGAGATCGCCCACCTCAAGGTCATCGAACGCGGGAAGAAGCAGCCCTACCGGGAGCTCGGCGGCGAACCGAACGTCAAGATCACCACGGTCGAATCGGAGAAGAACGACTGGTTCGACCTCGGTTTCCAGATCACCGTCGACGGCCACGCGGTCCCGTTCGTCAAGCTCTATAAGGCTCTGGCTGCGGGGACGAAGAAGATCAAACTCGCCGACGACACCTTCCTGTCCCTGCACAAAGCCGTCTTCGACCGGCTCAAGGCCCTCCTCGCCGAGGCGGACCTCATCCCCGAGTGGGAACCCGAATCCCCGAAGATCTCGCGCCTGCACGTGGGCCTGTGGTCCGAGTTCGAAGACCTCGCCGACGAGTCCGAACCGGCTGTGACCTGGCGCGAATCCGCGCAGGCCCTGGCCGATATCGAGCACCTGCCGGCAACCGAGGTGCCCGAGTTGGGCGGGGCCCGGATGCGGCCCTACCAGGTGCAGGGATTCCGCTGGTTGACACTGCTCTACCGGTGCCGCCTCGGCGGAGTGCTCGCCGACGACATGGGCCTCGGCAAGACCTTGCAGACCCTCGCACTCATCCAGCACGCACGGTCCGAACACGCGCAGGCTGAGCACGCGGCCTCCGCGTCGTACGATTCGTCCTCGGACCCGACCGAGCCGCTGCCGCCCTTCCTCGTCGTCGCCCCCACCTCGGTGGTCCCGAACTGGGTGAAGGAGGCCGCGAAATTCACCCCCGACCTCGACGTCCGCGTCGTGGCCGAGTCGACGAAAAAGAGGAAGACGACCCTCGCCGAGGTGGTCGCCGGGGCCGATGTCATCGTCCTCTCCTACGCGATGCTCAGGCTCGAGGAGGAGCCCATCTCAGAACTGGAGTGGGCAGGCCTCATCCTCGACGAGGCCCAGTTCGTCAAGAACAGTTCCTCGCAGGCCCACCAGGCGGCGCTGGCTGTCAATGCTCCCTTCCGCCTGGCGCTGACCGGGACTCCGCTGGAGAATTCGCTGCGCGATCTGTGGTCGCTCTTCGCCATCACCGCGCCCGGTCTCTTCCCCTCGGCGCATCGTTTCGACGACGAGTACGTGCGACCCATCGAGGGCGGGGAGAATCCGGGCCGGATGCTGCGATTGCAACGACGGATCCGCCCGTTCATGATGCGCCGGTCGAAGGACCTCGTGGCCGCCGATCTGCCGGAGAAGCAGGAGCAGGTCATCACGGTCGAGCTCAGCGCCGCGCACCGGAGACTCTACGATCGGGTGCTGCAGAAGGAGCGGAAGAAGATCCTCGGCTTCATCGACAGCGACTACGACAAGCAGCGGTTCATCGTCTTCCGGTCGCTCACGCTGCTGCGCATGCTCGCCCTCGACCCGAGCATCGTCGATGCCGAACACGCAGAGGTGCCCTCCTCCAAGCTGACCGCGATGCTCGAACGCCTCGACGATGTCCTCGCCGAAGGGCACCGGTCGATCATCTTCAGCCAGTTCACCTCATTCCTGTCCCATGTCGCCGCGGAACTCGATCGCCGAGGCGTCCCCTATGTCGTCCTCGACGGTTCCACTCGCAATCGCGGGCAGGTCGTCGAGGAGTTCCGCACGGGGGTCGCACCCGTGTTCCTCATCAGCCTCAAAGCCGGCGGGTTCGGTCTCAACCTCACCGAGGCGGACTACGTCTTTCTCATGGATCCGTGGTGGAACCCCGCCTCGGAGAATCAGGCCATCGACCGGGCGCATCGGATCGGGCAGACGAAGAACGTCATGGTCTACCGGTATGTCACCGAGGGCACGATCGAGGAGAAGGTGCTCGCCCTGCAGAAGCGCAAGGCCGAGCTCTTCGATTCCCTCATGACCGAGGGCGGCACCTTCGCCGGCCGTGGCCCGGAGGGTCAGGCGTTCAGCCAGAGTGTGAGCGCCGAGGATATTCGGGGGCTGCTCGAGGGGTAGCGGCGGCGATGCAGATCAGAACGATGCCCACGCCCAGGAGCAGTCCGGGTGCGGCCGGGATGATGAAGCTGAGCACGGGATCGCCCTGCTCTCCCGCGAGCACGGAGTCGGCGGAAGCTGCCTCCGCACCGACTCCGATGAAGTCGATGACATGCGGGAAGATGATTCCCACGATCGCCGAGCAGACGCCGAGGAGGCCTGCCACCCGGGCACCACCTCGGCGATGGATGATGAGCATGACGGCGATGAAGACCGCCGCAAGACTCAACACCACCGTCCCTCCGATTCCGGCGAGCGACGAGGCGATCATGGCGAGCTTCGAAAGGGATCCGGACCGGCCCCCGCGGGGCCGGTCCCGCGCAGAGGACGGGCGACCGAGGCAGGCTCACTTCTGGCCGCAATGGCGAATCCGATGAGGACGAGTCCGCCGGCCTGGAGCATCACCGTCAATGTCATGGCGATCCATTCGATCGCGCGAATACCGGTGTCCAGGGCCAGCATCGGGCCGAGAACCATTCCGATCGGGGCGAACACCAGCCCGCAGAACAGCAGTGCGGTCCCGAGAATTCCGAGCAGTCGAGTTCTGCCGCGCCAGCGCCAGGCGAAGATCACGAGGCCGATGAGGCAACACAGCATCGGTGTCAGAATCCCCGTCGCGGTGCCAGTGAGAAATGGCAGGTCCATGGTCGATCACACTACCAAGGTTGTGCGGTTGCGCCGGCGGGGTTCGCGTGCGTCGTGGTCTCCTGCGCGGCGGAGACGACTCAGCACAGCTGACGGCTATGAAAGGCCACTTCTCAATCCGCTAGTCGTTGTGGCGACGCACTGCCTCGCGGATGACCTCAGCATGCTCATAGATTCCTTCAAGCCCCTCCAACGGATGACGAGTCTCGACCTTGTTCTCGTCGAACAGGCCAAGATACTTCTGCTTCTTGCCGTTGAAGTGCAATCGGGCTATCGGCTTTCTGTTGTTGTCATCGAGGAGCACAGCGAAGTAGGACTTCGCATCACGTTGGGCCACTCGCTCAGGTTTGACCTCGCTGCAGGCGATGGCCTTGACGATCTGATAGCCCTCAAGCTCTTCAAGCGTGGTCTCGATCTCGGGGTCTTGTGCCAGATCAGACTCGGCGACGGCTTCACTCGTCACGGCCTCAGCCTGAGCCGAACTCTCGAGCGGAGCAGAATAGGAAGCACCCAGCGCCGCCTTGAGGCGATCGTTCACCTGTTCATTCAGATACTGCTTTGCAGCCTTGGCGACAAGTAGGGTGAACTGCGTTTTCGCGTCTTGGGTGAAACGACCGTCATAGACTCTGCCGGTGAAGAGCCGGACGAACGCCTCGTCCGGTTCCTTGAACTGGGCCGCGATTTCACGCTTGATCGCTCCAACATACTTGAGCTCTTCGGCGGCGCTGATGACCGAGTCGAGGTCGAACACCTCCTTCGAGAGTTTGCGGAGCTCCGGAAGCAGCGTCTCGTCAATGTCGTTGAGATCCAACACCAGGAACGGGCGATCATCCATCTTGTTCGGCGCGTCGAGGTCGGTGTAGAAATTGTAGACTTCACCGTTCGTCAGCACCGCGATTCGCGCGTTGGTGACGGAGAAATATCGGAACAGTTGTGAGGCATGTTCAATTCGGAGCGCTTCGGTCGACTTCTTGCACTCGATGAGTATCTGCACTTCACCATCACGCATGATCGCGTAGTCAACCTTCTCACCGCGCTTGACGCCGACGTCGGCAGTGAACTCCGGCACTACCTCGAGCGGGTTGAAAATGTCGTAGCCGAGAATCGTGGAGATGAAGGGCATCACGAATGCATTCTTCGTCGCTTCCTCCGTCTGAATGGCGTCGCGCTGATTCTGCACCTTAGCGGCCAACGCCGACAATCGTTCCTCGAACTCCATATTTTCTCCTTTTCGGAACATCTTCAGTAGTACATGTACATCAAACTGTAGCCCGAAATGGATGTTGTGAGATGATCGTCGACCTGAAATTGAGACTGCCACCAAGAACATTTGCCAGCAATGACGGCGTCAACGGAATCGAGACGAAGGGGAGCTCAGATGCGGACGTTCGCGAATCGATTCATCGACAGAGCAGCCGCTTCACAACTTCAGGCACCAGTTCCGTCACGGCTTCCCAGAACAGGTCGTCATCCATCGCTGCGTATCCCGCATAAGCCGCGATGTTTCGCATGGCCCGAATAGAGGTGAGTTCCTGGGCCGTCAACAACTCTGACCATGGAGCGAATTCGGATCTCTCGGTCAGGGAAGCAAGCCTGACCATCACCATGCTGGCTACATCGTAGGCCACAGAGCCATCCGCGAACTCAGCCCGCGGGCTGGAGGCTACGGACTGCGAACGCTGGAGAATACGAGCAAGTTCACCACGAATATTCTCCTCGTCGTGCCCCGAGGAATTTCCCACGTGCCGCCTAGGCTGCCTGACATATGGGTCGTCGGAAGGTCTCGAAGCCATCAGACTCGTATCGCTTCTTCCAGCACTGTCGAACCGGGAAGTACAGACCCGATGTCGACAATGACATCGGCAGGGAACCCAGTGATCCGACGAACCTCCTCGCCGAAGAAGGCGATGTCAAAGAGAGTGACGTGTTTGTCAGGTGTCATCAGAAGATCGATATCGCTGTCGAACCCGTCCTCCCCCCGGGCGACTGAGCCGAAGACTCGCACGTTCTGCAACCCGAGATCCGCCGCCAGTTCCCTGATTACCTGAAACGTTCGCTCCAAGGCGAGATTCGGTCTGTAGTCGGCAGCTTTGAGCACGCGTTCGAGCATCGCAGGAGACACATTTCGCACACCGGCCTCCATCTGCGCCAGGCTGGGCTGGCGCAGTCCAGCTTTCCGAGCAAGCTCGACTTGCGTCAATCCAGCGTCGAGGCGGGCGCTGCGAATGAGTTCCACCGGGATCGTCCGCTTGAAACCGTGCCATACCCTCAAATAAAGCTTCATGCTATTGAGGGCGGCCGGGCCTCACCCCCATCCGGGGACGACGAAGATCAGCCACGTGACGATCGGGGCGATGACGACCATGGAGAAGCCCCACACCATGAGCTGTTTGAATACCTTGTCCCGCTGATCTTCCGGCGAGTTCGCCACGACGAGTGCACCCGAGGTCGAGAAGGGACTCGAGTCGACCACCGAGGAGGAGATCGCCAGGGCGATGATCAGCCCGATCTCGCCGACGCTGCCGGTGAGCAGGAACGGAACCGCAAGCGGAATGAGTGCGCCGAGGATGCCGGTCGTCGAGGCGAACGCGGAGACCACGGCACCGATGAAGCAGATGATGAGCGCGGCGAAGAGCGGAGCACCCATGCCGGCGACCTGGTTGCCCAGCCAGTCGATCGTGCCGAGACGTTCCATCAGCTCGACATAGGTGACGATGCCGCAGATGAGGAGCACGGTCGGCCAGGCGATCTTGCTCACCGCGCCCTTGCTCACCCGTGGTGAGAAGAACGAGATGACCACGGCGATGCTGATCGCCGTGAAGCCGACATCCTGATTGAGCGGTGGGACGACCATGACGGCCAACACGATGAGGCCGATGAGAGTGACCACGCGATTGCGATCGAGGCTGGTGACCTGTACATCATCATCGGTGTCCTTGACCATCGTCGTCTGAACCGAACGGCGAGCGGCTCGGCGTTCCGGGTCATGGTAGGACGCCGTCGGCGCACCACCCACAGGCTCGTCATCGGAGACCCCGTCCTTGTCCTCGAGACCATGTCCTCTGTCCCGCTTGCCCAGCAGCTCCCGCCCGCCGAAGAGGAAGAAGCAGACGAGGCCGAGGATGAAGTTGAAGACGAAGGAGGCGAGGAACAGCAGCACGGGACTGCCGGGCAGATCATTGCGCTCGACGACTTGGTTGGTGATCGTGCCGAAGATGCTCAGCGGAGAGAAGCCACCCGCAGTCGCCCCGTTGATGACCATGAGACCCATGAGCAGCGGCCTGATCCCATAGCGCCTGGAGAAACCCATCCCCATCGGCGCGATGATCGCGATTGCGGCCGGCACCACGGAGCCGAAACCCGAGAGGATCGCCGTGACCACGAAGAACACCCAGGGGATGAGCGCGATCCTGCCGCCCACGGCCTTGACGAGGATATGGACGAGCCAGTCGACCGTCCCGTTGTCCTTGGCCAGGGCGAAGAGATAGGTCACCCCGACGAGAATGAGGAAGAGGTCGGCAGGGAATCCCGAGAGCAAAGTGTCGACGTCCTCCCCGAGGACGAATGTCCCGAAGAGGAAGGTCGCCATGAGGGCGAGCGCACCCATGTGGACCGAGACGAAGGTGGCGATGACGAATAAGGCCACCAGGACGAGGATCGAAGCTATTTCCAAAGACACAATTCGCTCCAATGCGATGTGTGAATCAGTCGGAAACGACCCCATTGCCGCTTCCAACATTCCACAATGCGGAAATCTTTCCGCGCTTTGGTGAAAGTCTGCCCGAGCGACAATCGACCGTCAACCCCCACTTCCGGCTTTCCCGCCAAACAGGAATCGGCCGCAACCGACCTTTCATTCCGGAATGCTGAGAACCCATTCTGCTTTCGATTCTCCTGTGGTAGCGTCGAATGAAAGTGATGTACCGCATCGTGGAATCAAGGAGGATTCTTTGACGATGACTACCAGCGGACGGCATTTCCTGCAGATCCCGGGACCGAGCAATGTTCCCGACAGCGTTCTCCACGCCATCTCCATGCCCACGATCGATCACCGGGGCCCTGACTTCAAAGAGCTCTTCACCCACTGCCTCACCGGCATGGCCGAAGTCTTCGGAACCTCCAATCAGGTCGTCATCTACCCGGCGACCGGCACCGGCGGCTGGGAGGCCGCCCTCGTCAACACCCTCAGCCCGGGCGACGAGATCCTCTGCTACGAGACCGGCCACTTCTCCTCCCTGTGGAAGGCGATGGCCGAGAAATGGGGCCTCAGACCCACGATGATCGCCGGGGACTGGCGCACCGGCGCCGACCCGGAGAAGATCCGGGAGGCCCTCGCCGCCGACACGGACCACAGTTTCAAGGCCGTCTGCGTCGTCCACAACGAGACCTCGACCGGCGTGACCAGCCGAATCCCGGAGATCCGCGCAGCCATCGACGAGGCGGCTCATCCTGCCCTGTTGATGGTCGACACGATCTCCTCGCTCGGTTCGGTCGACTACCGCCATGACGAATGGAAGGTCGACGTCACGGTCTCGGGCTCGCAGAAGGGCCTCATGCTTCCCCCGGGGCTGTCCTTCAACGCCATCAGTGACAAGGCACTCGCCGCCCACGAAACCTCGACCCTGCCGAAGTCCGTGTGGAACTGGACCGAGATGCTCGCCGCCGGCAGAAACGGCATGACCCCCTACACCCCGAGCACGAACATCCTCTACGGGCTCAAGGAATCCCTGCGGCTGCTGAACGAGGAAGGTCTCGACGCCGTCTTCGCCCGGCACATCCGTTTCGGCCAAGCGACTCGCGCCGCCGTCGAAGCCTGGGGACTCGAGGTCCTGTGCACGAACGAGAACGAGCACTCCCCCGTCCTCACCGCAGTCATCATGCCCGAGAGACACGACGCCGATGCTCTCCGAGCCCTCATTCTCGAGAAGTTCAACATGTCGCTGGGCGCAGGACTGTCGAAACTGCAGGGAACGGTCTTCCGGATCGGCCACCTCGGCGATCTCAGCGACCTCACCCTCGCGGGCACCCTGGCCGGAGTGCAGATGGGACTGCAGCTGGCCGGCGTGCCGATCAGGACCGGTGGCGTCGACGCGGCACTCGAGATCCTCAAGGGCACGTAGACCCACTCACGACCACGTGATCCCGAACGGCAGACAGCTCAACGGCAGGTAGTCAGGCAGACAGCTCCACGACATCCGTTCTCTTCCGACAGGATGGTGAAAGCGCCATGAGTGGCTTCATCGCAGATCTCACTCACAGCATCGCAGGCACGGTCGACACCTCCGACCGACGGCGCGCCGAGTACGCGGTCGATGCCTCGAACTACCGCGTCGTGCCTCAGGTCGTCGCGTTCCCGAAGACGAGTGCCGACGTCACCGCGATCCTCGACGTCGCCCGCTCGCACGAGGTGCCGATCACCTCCCGTGGGGGCGGCACCTCGCAGGCGGGCAACTCCATCGGCTCGGGCATCGTCATCGACTTCTCCCGCCATCTCAATCGCATCCTCGACATCGATCCTGTGCTCAAGACCGCTCGGGTCGAGCCCGGGGTGCTCATGAGCGAGCTGCAGAAGGCGGCGAAACCCCACGGACTGACCTTCGGACCCGACCCGTCGACGAAGAACCGCG
The DNA here is from genome assembly GCF_047300845.1 of Brevibacterium sp. GP-SGM9. NCBI lineage: Bacteria > Bacillati > Actinomycetota > Actinomycetes > Micrococcales > Brevibacteriaceae > Brevibacterium > Brevibacterium sp. GP-SGM9. Next base: position 2,089,309 of record NZ_CP178563.1, read on the forward strand.
CGACGATCGCCGGAATGATCGGCAACAACTCCTGCGGCCCCCACGCGATCTCTGCCGGTCGCACGGTCGACAACATCATCGAGATGACCGTCATCGACGGCACCGGTCGCCGTTTCCTCGCAGGCGACGGCCTCGACGTCGTTCCCGGGCTCGCTGACATCGCGGCGCAGCATCTGGCCGTGATCCGCACCGAGTTCGGCCGCTTCAGCCGCCAGGCCTCGGCCTACGCCCTCGAACATCTGCTCCCGGAGAACGGACCGAACCTTGCCCGCTTCCTCGTCGGCAGCGAGGGCACCTTGACGACAATCACCGAGGCGGTCGTCAACCTCGGCGATCTTCCGAACTCACCGACCGTGCTGGCACTCGGCTATCCGGACATGTTCGAGGCCGCCGATGCGGTCCCCCGCGTGCTGCCGCACGGCCCGCTGGCGGTCGAAGGCATCGACTCGCGGCTGATGAACATGGTCCGGGCCGCCAAGGGTGCGGATGCCGTCCCCGAACTCCCGGCCGGCAACGGCTGGCTGCTCATCGAGGTCGCCGGAGCCACCGCGAAGGAGGCCGTGGCGAACGCCCAGATCATCGCCGATGATTCGGGCACCGAGCACTACCGGATCATCCCGGCCGGCAAGGAGGCGAGCACCCTGTGGGGCATCCGCGCCGACGCCGGCGGTCTGGCCGGTCGCACCGAGGACGGCGACCCCGCCTGGACGGGGTGGGAAGATGCCGCGGTGCCGCCCGAGGTTCTCGGCGACTACCTCCGCGAGCAGGACGAGCTGATGAGCAGCTACGGAGTCCGCGGTCTGCCGTACGGACACTTCGGCGACGGCTGTGTGCACATGCGCACCGACTTCCCCTTCGACCGACCCGGCGGAACCGAGGTCTTCCGTGACTTCGTCATGGACGCCGGCCGCCTAGTCACGAAGTACGGCGGCTCGGCCTCCGGAGAGCACGGAGACGGGCGAGCCCGCTCCGAACTGCTCTCCCTCCAGCATTCCGCCGAGGCGATCACCGCCCTTGAACAGGTCAAACGACTCTTCGACCCCGAGAATCTCCTCAACCCCGGCATCATCGCAGATCCGCTGCCGATCACCGCCGACCTGCGACGCCCGCAGGCCATCTCGATCGGCGCCACCACCGGCGGCTTCGCCTTCGCCCACGACAAGGGCAGCTTCACCAACGCCGTCCACCGGTGCGTGGGAGTCGGCAAGTGCCGCGCCGACACCTCTGGCTCCGGCGGGTTCATGTGCCCGTCCTACCTGGCCACGAAGGACGAGAAGGACTCCACCCGGGGTCGGGCCAGGGTCCTCCAGGAGGTCACGAACGGCGGCCTGTTCGACTCCTGGGACAGCGCCGAGGTGGCCGAATCCCTCGACCTGTGCCTGAGCTGCAAGGCCTGTTCCTCCGACTGTCCCGCCGGCGTCGACATGGCCCAGTACAAGTCCGAGGTCCTCCACCGCACCTACCGGGGCAAGCTCCGTCCCCTCTCCCACTACTCCCTGGGCCGGCTGCCCACCTGGGGCCGACTGCTTACCGCGGTGCCCGGGGTGAGCACGCTCGCGAACGCCGCCCTGTCCTTCCGCCCGCTGGCGAAGCTCGTGCTCGCCGGTGGCGGCATGGATTCGCGGCGCGGCATGGTCCGCTTCAACGAGACCCGGTTCTCCCGTTGGGCCATGTCCCACGTCTCCCCCGCCGAGGTGCGCGATCCTGCCGAGACTCGCGATCCTGCCGAGGTGCGCGATGACCTGGTCGAGAGCGAATACGTCAGCTCGTCGACCGTGAGTGCACGCGGCAGGCAGGTGCTGCTGTGGGCGGACTCGTTCACCGAATACCTCTCCGATGCGGGTGCGCGCACCGCCGTGGCCCTCCTCGAACGCGCGGGCTTCGAGATCCTGCTCCCCGAATCCGGGGCCTGCTGCGGTCTCACGCTCATCTCGACGGGACAGCTCGACGGCGCGAGGAAGAAGCTCACGCACACGATGGAGGTGCTCGCACCCTATGCGCGCAAGGGCATCCCCATCGTCGGCATCGAACCGAGCTGCACCGCGGTTCTGCGCAGCGACCTCGGCGATCTCTTCCCCGATGATCCGCGGGCCGCACTCATCGCCGCGCGGACGTCGACCCTGGCCGAGCTGCTCACCGATGCCGAGATCGAGGTGCCCGACCTCACCGGCCGCACGGTGGTCGTCCAACCACACTGCCATCAGCATTCCGTGATGGGATTCGCTGCGGATCGGGCACTGCTCGAGCGCACCGGAGCGAGCGTGCGCGAACTCGCCGGATGCTGCGGGCTGGCCGGAAACTTCGGCATGGAGGCCGGACACTATGAGACCTCGGTGGCGGTCGCGGAAAACGCCCTGCTGCCCGCGCTGAGAGACGCCCCGCCGGATTCTATCTTCCTCGCCGACGGCTTCTCCTGTCGGATCCAGGCGAACGATCTGGCGAACGTCAACGGACTCACGTTGCCGCAGCTCCTCCTCGGATCCGCCGAGGCGGGCAGGCATTCGGCCCGCGCCTCACGTCTGCCGGAGACAGCTGGCGTGTGAGACAGCGAGCGACTGAGCCTGCGGGCATGTGAGCCGAGGACACGACAACGACGAGGGAGACCATGACCGACACAGCATCGACGGACCCGCAGCCGGGACCTCTGTCCGGGGTCACCGTGCTCGAACTCGGAGTCTTCATCGCCGGACCTTACGCGACGATGCAGCTGGCCGATATGGGGGCACGGGTGATCAAGATCGAACCGCCCGCCGGCGATCCGATGCGCGCCTCGGGTCCGTTCCTCGACGGCGAGTCGAGTCCCTTCATCCGCCTCAACCGCAACAAGGAATCCGTCGTTCTCGACCTCAAGTCCGATGCGGGTCGCGCGGGCCTGCGCGCACTGCTCGCCGAGGCGGATGTGCTGGTCGAGAACATGCGCCCGGGGGCGCTGAGGAAGATGGGCTTCGGCTACGAGGAGCTGCGCGGCGACCATCCCGGTCTCGTCTACGCCTCGGCCTCCGGATGGGGTCAGGACGGTCCCCTCGCTCCGTTGGCGGGACTCGACATCATGGCGCAGGCGCGCTCCGGGCTGATGAGCATCACCGGATTCCCGGATATGCCTCCGGCGAAGGTGGGCGTGCCGATCTCCGATCTCACGACGGCGCTCTATGTGGCACTGGGCATCGTCTCGGCCCTCCACGAGCGCAAAGAGTCGGGCCACGGCCAGTACCTCGATGTGTCCCTCTTCGAGTCCGCGGTGTCCTTGGCCGTGTGGGAGGCCGGAAGCTACTTCGGGGCCGGTGCGGTCAGCCGCCCCAACGGCTCCGCCCATCAGGCGCAGGCGCCCTACCAGGCCGTGCAGGTCGCCGACGGCTACGTCACTATCGGAGCGAACACCCCGGCGACCTGGTCGCGGTTCTGCTCGGCTTTCGACCTCGCCGATCTTGAGGACCGGGAGAATTTCGCCGAGCCCGCGCTGCGGTTCGAGAACCGGGAGGCGCTCATCGCCGTCATCGAGGATCGTCTGCGCACTCGCACCATCGCCGAGGTGGTCGAGGAGATGAATCGTGTGGGTGTGCCGGCCGCGCCGATCAACGACTACGGAGAAGTCTTCACCGACGATCATCTTCGTGAACGGAACTTCTTCTGGACCTCGGAGCACCCCCGCCTCGGCGAGGTCACCCAAGTGGGCAATCCGATGCGCTTCTCACGCTCGCAGCTGACCGAAGGGCCGGCCGGTCCCTCGCTCGGCGCCGACACCGACCGAGTGCTCGCCGAGTTCGCCGGCGAAGAGCGGGCAACAACGGCGAGCGAACGGGCGGCCGACGGACCGGCATCACACGACTCGACGAAAGACGAATCATGAGCGAGCACCTGCTCACCGAGATCACCGGGGCCACCCTGCGGGTGACGTTCAACCGTCCCGAGGCCCGGAATGCAATGACGTTCGAGATGTATCAGGGCCTCGCCGAGGCGTGCGCACAGGTCGATGCGGATCCGAACCTGCGGGCTCTTGTGCTCCGCGGCGCCGGCGGTCGAGCGTTCGTCGCGGGCACGGACATCGCCCAATTCCGCGGGTTCACCGGGGCCGACGGAGTGGCGTACGAACAGCGGATCGACGAGGTGCTGGGTGCGCTCGCAGCCGTGGAGAAGCCGGTGGTCGCCGTCATCGACGGCCACTGTGTGGGCGGTGGGCTGGGCATCGCCTGCTGCGCCGATCTGCGCATCGGCTCTCCGGACGCGAAGTTCTCCGTGCCGATCGCCAGAACATTGGGCAACACGCTCTCGGCGAATACGCTCCGCCGTCTGGTGCGGGCGTTCGGTGAGCCGCGGACAGCGTCGATGCTGATCACCGCACGGAAGGTCGACGCGCAGGAGGCGCTGGCCTCCGGGTTCCTCACCGCGGTCGACGAGGATCTCGACACTGCTGCCGAGGAGCTCATCGAGCGGACCGTCACCGGAGCGCCGCTGACTCAGTGGGCGATCAAGGAGAACCTGCGACGACTGCAGTCGGGTGGACCCGTCGATGACTCGGATGTCATCGAAACCGTCTACGGCAGCCGGGACTTCGCCGCCGCCGTCGAGGGCTTCCTCACGAAGACCCCCGTGCAGTGGACCGGGCAGTAGGCGGCACTGCGGGGACGGCACAGCGTCAAACACCGATCTAGAATATTTACTTTAACCGGGCTAAAGTAAATATTCTCACCGAGGTGGTGAGCTTATCTCCGTCGAAGGAGGCTGCCGTGCCGCGAACGATCAGGCGTACCTGGGCGCATCCGAACCCTGATGGTCTGAGCCGGAAAGATCGTGCGTCGGGCACCTACGCTGCCTTCGCGCCCGACGAACTCGGCACCGACCTGCCCGCCATCGGCAAGGCGGCGAGTTCCGCCGCAGAGGAGGCCCTGACCGCCCTCGCCCGCCTCGACGAACGAATCGGAGAGGCGGCCGATCGGTATCTCAACCACCTGCTCATCAGATCGGAGAGCATCTCCTCATCGTGGATCGAGGGCAATCGGCTGAGCCCGAAGAAGCTCGCGATCGCCGAGCTCCTCGAACAGGGTGACCGCGTGGCACTCGACGTCATCGGCAACGTCCGCGCCACCGAGGACGCGATCGCCGAGCTCTCCGATCCGAACCGGCCGATCACCACAGCCGACATCGAGGCGCTGCAGCACACAATCGAGCCACGGCTGCCCCGGGGCCTGCGCACCGAGCAGAACTGGGTCGGCGGCCCCGGCAACAGTCCGCTGCGCGCTCAGTTCGTCCCACCGCCGGAGTCAGAGGTGCGCAGACTCGTCGACGACCTCGCCGCGTTCCTCACCTCGACCGAGGGAAATCCCGTGGTCAGAGCGGCGATCGCGCATGCGCAGTTCGAGGCCATCCACCCGTTCATCGACGGCAACGGGAGAACCGGCCGCGCTCTCATCCATACGGTGCTCCACCGCGGTGACGCCGTACGCAATGTGCTGGTCCCGATCAGCACGGTCTTCTCACACGACACCGACGCGTACATCGACGGACTGACCGCATTCCGTTCCGGACCGGAAGCTCTCGATGGGTGGATCATCTCGTTTGCCGAATCACTCGAGCGGGCGGCCGCGATATCGATCGCCCTCTCCCACGATGTCGACGTTCTCGACCGCACCGTTCTCGCCGAGGTCATCGCCTACCGGCGAAGCCTCGGCAAGGCTCCTGCCCGGCCGCGTGCGGGTTCGGTTGTGCTCGCCATACTCGACGACCTCTCACGCGCGCCGGTTCAGAAAATCGCCTCCGTGGTCGAGGTTCACCGAGTCTCCCCTGCCGCCGCCTACCGCGCCCTGACCGAACTCGTCGACGCAGGCATTCTCAGCCGCACGAAGAATCACAAAGGGAAGATCGTCTGCTTCACTGCGGACAGACATCTCGCGACCCTCGAGAACGCCGATCAGCCACTCTGAGGGCTCAAGCCGTCGATGGCTCCCTCACCGCAACCCCAGCGGAGTGGACCGGGGCAGCGGACGACCACCGTGCACCCACCTCGGCGATCATCTGGTCACGACAGCTGTTCGGGGCCCGTGTCGGTGCTGCCGACCTTGAGAGGCTCCCGCCCCGGGGCCGAGGGAGTGAGCACGACCTCCTGGATCATTCGCAGCCTCTCGAGCTCGACCTCGGCCTCTCGCAGGCGTACGGCGAGCGCGCTCTCCCGGTCATCGCCGGTGAGGTCGACGGCCGCGACGACGTAGACGCGACCGGCGCCGACGAACTCGATGTGGAGGTAGGAGACGCTGGCGATCGCTGGGTTCTCAAGCATCGAGGCGAGGAGGTCATCGCGCACCGCGGGGCTGACGGTCTCGCCGACGAGGAATCGGCGGTTGCGGTCCATGAGGACGACGGCGACGATGCCGAGGAGCACTCCGACGAGGATCGACCCGATCGCGTCGAAGGCGGCGATGCCGGTGATCTGGTGGAGTGCCATGGCGAGCAGGGCGATGGCGATGCCGATGAGCGCCGCGGCATCCTCGGCGAACACCGCGCGCAGGGTCGGGTTCGATCCGTTCATCACGTAGTCGACGGTGTGGCGGCGCAGCACGAGGGCGCGGCCCCGGGCCTGCCTCACCGACTGGATGAAGGAGAAGCCCTCGAAGAGCGCCGAGACGCCGAGGACGATATAGCCGACGAGGTAGCTGGTCTCGGATTCGTCGGCGGTCAGCGACTGGATGCCGTGCCAGATCGACACGGCCGAGCCGACGGAGAAGAGCCCGAAGGCGGCGAACATCGACCACACATATGCCTCGCGTCCGTGCCCGAGCGGGTGCTCGGCATCGGCGGGCTTCCCGCCACGGCGCTCGGCGATGATGAGGAAGATCTCGTTGCCGGTGTCGGCCCAGGAGTGCGCAGCTTCGGCGACCATCGCCGCAGACCCGGTGAGCACGGCTGCCACCGTCTTGGCGATGGCCACGAGCAGGTTCGCGACGAAGGCGATGATGACCGTGAGCAGACTGTCCCCACCGGAATCCGTCGACTCTGCAGAGTGCTCCTTCGTGTCGGCGCGGTCGTGCTCGTCCATGGCTGTTCCTCTCGCGCGGTCGTCTGGGGTGTCACTCGGTCCCAGCTTACGACCGCGATGCCCGCAGCAGGCGGTCGACGAGTCGAGTGATGGTTCGGGCGCGGGCCTCGTCGCTGCGTGCGGTGAGGATCGGCAGCATCGCCTGGAACCGCTGTGCTCGGGTGAGGGCATCGAACGCCGCCGAGGCGGCAGGCGCCTCGGCGAGGGTCGTGGCCAGATCCTCGGGGACCGTCACCTGCGACTGTCCGAGGTAAGCGCGGTCCCAGCGGCCATCGGCCTGCGCCGCCGCCACCTCGGCGCGGCCGCGTTCACGCAGTCGCCCAGCGGACTCGAGGCGCTCGATGATGTCGACGTTGCGCTGTGACCAGGTCGATCGCGGTCGGCGGGGCGTGAACCGTTGGACGTAGCTCGTGTCATCGAACCGGCGGCGCTGCCCGTCGATCCATCCGCTGCACAGTGCCTCCTCCAGAGCATCCTGGTAGTTCAGCGAGGTCGGCGTGGTGACCCCCTTCTTCGCAAGCAGCACCCCCACACCGTCGCTGGAGCGATCATTGGCCATCAGCCAGTCGTGCCAGGCGTCGAGGTCGGCGACGATGAGCGGTGTCTCCGGGGTGGTGTCGGTCATCGGTGGGACCTCCTCAGTCGGTTCTCCAGGGTTCTCGCCGCATCGATCAGCTCACTGGGCCCGTGGATCCGGAAGTCGCGGTCGAGTCGGAGCACATGGGCGAGCAGGCCGGTCCACGACCATGAGCCGAGGGTGGCCCGAGACGTTTCCTCGGTGAGCGCCTCGACGTGGGCGTCGTGGAGCCAGCGGGCCACCTCGGCGGCGGGGGCGTCGATGTCGACCGTCCCGATGCACGGCCACCGGTCCTCGGTGTCCGAGCCTTTGAACCGGGCCTCGAGCAACACTGTCGCACCGCCGTCCGGCAGTTCCCGCGGCCGGAAGCGCGGTCCGGTCGGGATGCGCGGGGTGATCCGGTCGACGCGGAAGATCCGCCAGTCCTCGGCATCGAGATCCCAGCCGAGGAGGTACCAGCGACTTGAGCGGGCGATGATGTCGTGAGGTTCGACGCGCCGAGGCGGTCGGCTCGTTGTCGTTCCGTCTGCACTCCCGAAGGCGTAGTCGAAGCGCAGCACCATGGTTTCGCGCACGGCGGTGCTGATCACCTCGATGACGCCCGGGTCGGCATGGTCGTCCCCGTCGGTGGTCGTGAAGGTCAGGTGGTCGATCCGTGTGCGCAGTCGGGCCGGGAGGAGCTGACGGATCGTCGCGAGGGCACGGTCGGCCGCTTCGTCGACTGCGACTCCGGTCTGCGGGGAGTTCTGCAGCGCGATCGCGATGGCCACGGCCTGTTCGTCATCGAACCTCAGCGGGGGCAGTTCGGAGCCGGCTTCGAGCCGGTAGCCTCCGTCGGGTCCTTTGAGCGTGCGGATCCGGTAGCCGAGTTCGCGCAGCCGGTCGACGTCGCGGCGCACGGTGCGGGTGGTCACGTCGAGGCGTTCGGCGAGGACGGCGCCGGACCAGTCCCGCCGCACCTGCAGCAGCGAGAGCAGGTCGAGCATGCGTGACGAGGGTCCGGTCATGGTTTCAATTGTGCCGCAGGTAGAGGACAGGATCTGTCCTCTACGGATGTGAGAGTGAGCCTCGGCGGCGCTCAGGCCGCCGTTGACACGATGCAGGCGACTGCACGGAGAGGAACACTCATGACCATCTCGACGACCACTCATCTCAACTTCACCGGCACCGCGCGTGCCGCCCTCGACTTCTACCGGGAGGTCTTCGGCGGCGAGGTGCAGGCGACCACCTACGAACAGCTCGGCGCACCGGAGGGCTCCCCGGACGCCGATCGGATCGTCTTCGGCAGCCTCACCTCGGCGAGCGGTTTCACCGTCATGGCCTACGACATCCCCGGCAGCTCTCCCACCAAGTCGGCGCCCGCTCCGGGTGCCCGCCGCGAGCAGGGGATGACGATCACCGACCGGCCGTTCTTCCTCTCCGTGCGCGGTGAGACCCTCGCCGAGGTGGCCGCGTACTGGGAGGGGCTGAGCGCGGGGGCCGCGATCATCGAGCCGCTCGCCGCCTCAGAATGGAGCCCCGGCTTCGGCATGCTCACCGACCGGTTCGGCGTCACCTGGGTGGTGGACGTTCAGCCGGCGAAGTAGAGATCCGAATGCGCCGCGCAGCGACGATTGAAGGGCGCGGCGCATCCCGGGCAGGCGTCGACGCGTTTGTACGTCTCGATCGTCAGCTGCCTCCGGCACATTCCGCAGAGGATGGCGGGCTGCTCCCATTGATCGCGGGGCCATTGTTCGGCCTGGTGGTCGGCACATTCGGAGTGGCAGAGGTGGCACGGGTAGTACCTGTCGCAGCAGGCGAAGCAGATCGCGATGATGTCGAAGTCGGTCGAATAGTGCTCACACCGGGTGTGCTCGTCGACGGTCTTGCCGAAGACGCGGACGTCTGACATAGCGGTTCGCCTCCTTCCCGTGCTGGGTGCTCTGCGCTTCCAGCCTAGTGGTCCGTCAGGGTCGTCCGAGTAGAGTGGGGACCCCGAGCCGAAGAGGACCCATGACATCCCCAGAAGAATTCGTTCACCCATTCGCCGAGGTGGCCCTGGCTAACATCACCCGCGACTACCCGTTCGCGGCTCATCACACGGCGAACAGCCTCGCCGACATCGTGCCGGCTGTCGAGAAGAATCCCGCGTTCGCGAATTCCTATGATTGGCATTCGAGCGTGCACATGCACTACTTGTTGGCGTCCCTGCTCGGCACCGAGGCGGGACGTCAGGCTTCGTGGCGGGATCAGGCCATCGAGGTGCTCACCTCGCATCTGAGCGAGGTAAATATGCTCGCCGAGGCGGATTTCCTCCGTGACAATCCGTCGTGGGAGCGCCCGTACGGATGGGCGTGGGCGGTCGAGCTCAACCGGGTTCTCCACACCAGTGACGTCCCGAAGCTGCGCGGGTTGGCCGAGCACACTCGGGTGCTCGCCGATACGGTATTCACCCTCGTCAGCGACTGGCTGCCGCGGGTTGCCGAACCGGTGCGGCATGGGGTGCACTCGAACACGGCGTTCGCGCTGCGGCGCATACTCATAGGGGCCAGAGCTGCGGACCGCCATGATGTCGTCGATACGATCGCCGGTGCCGCTCGTCGCTTCTTCGCCGAGGACCGTGCATGGAACTTCCACCAGGAACGCAGCGGCCACGACTTCCTCTCTCCCGGACTGTGCGAGGCCGACCTCATGGCCGTCCTGCTCACCGAGGATGAGCTCGCCGTCTGGCTGCCCGGCTTCCTCTCTGAACTCTCGCCCGAATCACCGGCACTGACCCCGGTCGAGGTGCTCGACCCAACCGACGGTCAGCAGAGTCATCTTTACGGGCTGGGCCTGTCAGTGGCCGCGTCGATCATGCGGTTGGCACCGCGACTGCAACGCATCGGCGAGGCCGGCGGAGAAGGCTCCCCTGGTCTGACCGATCAGGCCAAAGGCATGCTCACCCGCGTCGACAGGCTCATGGCACCGGGACTCGAGGCGGCCGTGTCGGACGAGTACATGTCCTCGCATTGGGTGGCGACCTTCGCGTGGGAGGCGCTGGCGCTTAAGTCGAGCTGATGCACCCCGGAATCTCGCGGCATGCGCGAACTCCCGGGGAACACCGAACCCACCTCACTCCGCGGATGACGCCCCAGGAGCCTCAGGCACCACCGGAATCTCCGAGGTCATCTCATCGCGGGGAACCGCCTCGGCGCTGTCGGCTGTGTTTTCACCACTGTGATCGGCGGGCAGTCCGGTCAGGCGTTCCGGCTTGAGGATTTCCTCGAGCTGGGCCCTGTCGAGGAGCCCCTGCGCGACCACCAGGTCGGAGATCGGCTCATTCGTCGCCAATGCCTGCTTGGCCAGCTGCGCGGCCGGCGCGTAGCCGATGACCGGGGCGAGCGCGGTGATGACGGTGACGGAACGGGCCACGGTGTCCTCGAGCGCCGCCTCATTGGCGGTGATGCCGTTGACGCAGTTGACGCGGAAGGTCTGGCAGGCACGCTCGAGCCACGTGATCGACTGGAACAGGGAATGGGCGATGACCGGTTCGAAGGCGTTGAGCTGCAGCTGGCCGGCCTCGACGGCCATGGACACGGTGACGTCGGCTCCGGCGACCGAGTAGGCGACCTGGGAGACGGCCTCGGGAATCACCGGGTTGACCTTGCCGGGCATGATCGACGACCCCGCCTGACGGGCAGGCAGGTTGATCTCACCGAGACCCGCCTGCGGCCCCGAGGACAGCAGGCGCAGATCGTTGGCGATCTTCGACATCTTCAATGCACTGCGCTTGAGCGCCCCGGAGAAGGTGATGAAGACACCGGTGTCCGAGGTCGATTCGACGAGATCGCCGGCAGTGACGAGCTCAAGCCCGGTGATGGCACGCAGGTGCTTGATCACCGCTTCCTTGTACCCGACCGGTGCGTTGATCGCCGTGCCGATCGCCGTGGCACCCATGTTGACCTCGCCGAGGAGGGCGACGGCTTCTTCGAGACGCTGCACATCCTCGCGCAGAGTGGTGGCGAAGGCCGTGAACTCCTGCCCCAGGGTCATCGGCACCGCGTCCTGAAGCTGAGTCCGACCGACCTTGATGATGCAGGAGAACTCCCGTCCCTTGGCCGCGAAGGCATCGGCGAGGAGCGTGAGTTCGCTCAGGAGGTTCTGCAGTGAGAAGGCCAGTGCGATCTTGATCGCCGTCGGGTAGGTGTCATTCGTGGACTGGCTGTGATTCGTATGGTCGTTGGGGTTGATGAACGAGTAGTCGCCCTTCGCGTGACCCGCGATCTCGAGGGCACGGTTCGTGATCACCTCGTTGGCGTTCATATTCGTCGAGGTGCCCGCGCCTCCCTGGATGACGCCGACCGTGAACTGGTCGTGGAGCTTGCCGCCCTTGATCTCCTCACAGGCGGCATCGATGAGGTTCGCCCGCTGTTCGTCGAGCGCCCCGATCTCGAGGTTCGCCCGCGCCGCCGCCTGCTTCACGCAGGCGAAGGCACGAACGAAGTCCGGGTAGACGGAGACCGGCCGGCGCGCGATCGGGAAGTTCTCACCAGCTCGGGCCGTGTGCACACCCCAGTACGCTGACATCGGGATCTCGAGACTCCCGATGGAGTCTGTTTCTGTCCGAGTGCGTGAGAAGGCGCTGTCGGTCATCACGATGCTGCTGAGGCGAGCGCGGTCTGGTGGTCCGGCTCATAGTCGCGGTATTTCCGCTGGATATCGATCTGGTCGGCGAGGTATTTCGCGTCGTGCCACACTCCCCAGATGAAGCTCGAGCCGCGACGAGACAGCCACGGCAGTCCGAGGAAATACATCCCGGGAACGGGGGTGACGCCACGCTGCTGAACCGGGTATCCGCGTTCGTCGAGGACGCCGTCGACGTGCAGCCAGGAATAGTCGACACCGAATCCGGTCGCCCAGATCACGGTCCGCACACCCGCCTCGGCGAGGTCGAGTTCGAGGATCGGGTTGGTCACGCACTCGGGATCGGCACCGAGCTCATGGGCTTCTGGCTCAGGAGGAAGGTCGAGCCCATTGCGTTCGATGTAGTCATCGGCCTCACGCAGCAGGGACAGATAGTTGTCATCACCGCGGGCGATGTTTGCCCCCAAATCAGAGCCGATCTGCAACTTCCCATCGACGAAGGAATTCGCTCGCCCCAGCAAGGTGATCCCCGAGGCCGCGAGATTGCGGAAGTCCACGGTGTGTCCGCCGTCGGCACCGCTGACGGCGATGGTGACGTGATCGGCGCCGACGGGTGGGGCAGCCAGATCCCATTTGCCCAAGGCCCCCAGCCACCAGCAGAAGTCGCGGTTGCGGTAGGCACGCGGCGGGCGATCGTGGGGTCCCACTGCCAGGTAGACCTTCTTGCCGGCCTGTTGGATCTCGGCGGCGATCTGCACACCCGACGATCCTGCGCCGACGACGAGCACGGCGCCTTCGTCGAGCTGCGCGGGGTTCTTGTACGAGTTCGAGTGGATCTGAGTGATTCCCGAGCTTTCGTCAATGATCGTCGGAATGACCGGGGTCTGGAACGGACCCGTCGCGGCGACGACATAGTCGGCGGCAATGGCGCCCTGATCGGTCTCGACGAGGTAACCTCGGGCGTTCTCGCGTTCGGTCACTGAAGTCACGGTGACCCCGGTGCGCACCGGCAGATCGTTGCGTTCGACCAAGGTCCGGAAGTACTCGGCGACCTGGTCCTTGGTGGCGAACCCATCGGGGTCGACGCCGTCGAATTCCTGCGTGGGGAACCGATCGTGCCAGGCCGGCCCGTTGGCGACGAGGGAGTCCCAGCGCCGAGACTGCCATGCCTCGGCGATCCGATTCTTCTCCAGGACGATGTGCGGCACCCCTCTGGACTGAAGATGCTCGCTCATTGCGATTCCGGCTTGGCCCGCGCCGATGATGACGACTTCGGTGGTCTCAGTTTCCTTGCCCGGCATGGGACACTCCTGTTCTCGAAAACCGCGTCTGATAAGCAGATACGGCACTTGCGTCTTTGCTCGTGGGGCGATGGTGCGCCTCGCCCTCTCGTGTTCCAGCAAACCGCAGACGAGAGTGTCAATGCCAATAGTTGTTGACGGTCAATTGCATCTATTGGATAGATGCAGCCGACAGGAGTCAATCATTTCCGGGTATCTTGATGTTCGGCCGAACAGCCGCCCTCAGGCGGAATCCTCACTCGGGGCCGCCTCGGAGAGGATCTCGCGCATCACCGCGGTCACGGCCTTCGCCTTCGCGGTCCCGGCCGCCTGCGACAGGGCGGAGACGACGAGGTGGAGGCTCGGTGCCGGGTCGGCGATCTCGAGGATCGAGGTCTTCGCCCCGGTATAGGTCTGTCTGATGTCGGGCCGCTGATTGAGGATCGAGAATCCCAGGCCCATCGCGACCATCGAGCGCACCGTCTCGTAGTTCGAGGAACGGTATTTGACCTTCGGGGTGATGCCGGCGGTGCGCAGAATGGTGAGGAAGTACTCGCGGCTGTCGGGCAGGTCAAGGAGGACGAGCGGGTCCTCGGCGAGCGCAGAAAGCTTCACGGTCTTCTTCCCGGCCAGGCGATGGTTCGTGTCGACGATGACGTGCGGACGCACCTCCCCGACCCGTTGGGCCTCAATGCCGTCGGCGTCGGTGAGGTCGTAGTTGAGTGCGATCTCCGCCCGCCCGCTGCGCAGCGCGGCCAGGCACTCCTCGTGATCACCTTCGACGACATCGACCGTGAGCTCCGGGTGCCGTTCGTTGAGCCGCCCGATGAGCTGGGGAAGGATGAAGGGGGCCAGCGTCTTGAAGCAGGCGAGGACGATCGTGCCGCGGACTTCCTTCTGCCCGGCCTGGATCGACTCGACCGCGTCGGTGATCAGCCCGAAGATCTGCCGGGTCTCGTGGAGCAGTCCTTCGCCGGCCGGGGTGAGGACGAGTCCTTTGGAATGCTGGCGAACGAAGAGCGGAGCGCCGAGCGCCTTCTCCAACTGATTGATCGCAGTGGACACCGCCGACTGCGCAATGTGCAGCTCCTGGCTCGCCGTCGTCATGTTCAGAGTCTTCGCGCACTCCGCGAAGTACGAGAGCTGGGTGAGCGTGATCGAGAATCTGTGGACCATGGCGGCCTCTCCGTCCTGGAAATCTATTTATCAGATGGAGCCTCTAGATAATAACTATTTCACAGATACTCCGATGTTTCACAGAATAGAACCACAGACCCGAACGGCGCCACACCCCGTTCGTCACAGACCGATCCGCTCGAAGAGGAGACTCCCGTGGCCGAACCCACGCACACACGTCTGAGAATGTTCAACACCAAAGAGACCTACCCCGAACAGAATCTCGACAACGATCTGTGCCAGGCCGTCGTCGCCGGTGGTGTCGTCTATCTCCGCGGGCAGATCGGCCAGGACCTGGAGACTCGCGAGTCGGTGGGCATCGGTGACGTCACCGCGCAGGCGGAGAAGGCCATGTCGAACATCGCCATGCTCCTCGAAGAGGCCGGCAGTCGACTCGAGGACATCGTTAAGGTCACCATCTACATCATCGATCCCCGCTACCGCGAGGACGTCTACCGCACCGTGGGCAAATGGCTCAAAGGCGTCTACCCCGTCTCGACCGGCATCGTCGTCCAGGCCCTGGCCCGCCCCGAATGGCTCGTCGAGATCGACGCCACGGCCGTCATCAGCGAACCCAGCACCGCGACCACCGCCCCCGCCGAGGTGGCCAAGTGACCTTCTCCCTCCTCCTCCACGATCCCGACACCGGTGAGTTCGGTGCCGCGATCGCCTCGTCCTCCCCTGCCGTATCCGCCCGATGCCTCAACCTGGCCGACGGAATCGGCGGAGTGAACTCGCAGAACGTCACCGACCCCCGCCTCGGCGGACGGATCCTCGACGAGATGGCAACCGGGAAGCCGGCGCAGCTGGCCCTCGATTCCATCGTCGACCAGGTCGAGTCCGAGATCATCGCCTACCGCCAGATCCTCGTCATCGACGGCGGCGGCAACACCGCTGCCCACTCCGGTGCCGAGGCGCTCGGGATCTTCGGTGCCCGCACTGAGCAGAACGCTGTGGCCGGTGGCAATATGCTCAAGTCGCTCGACGTCCTCGACGCCTTCATCGAGACCGCACTGGAGTCAAAGGGGCGGATCGAACACCAACTCTTCGAGGCCTTCCAAGCGGCATTCGCCGCCGGCGGAGAGGCCGGACCTGTGCATTCGGCCGGGCTCGCCGTCGTCAGCGACGCCGGCTGGAGGGTCACCGACCTGCGCGTGGACTGGGCCGAGGAGGACCCCATCGGCGAGCTCGGCGAACTCCTCGACATCTGGATGCCCCAGCGCGAGGACTACATCACCCGCGGCCTCAATCCCGTCGCCTCACCGTCCTATGGCGTCCCCGGAGACGACCGATGAGCCAGTCCACCGATGTCGCACGGTCCACGGAACCGGACGCCGGTTTGACGACGACCGCAGATCAGTCCGTGAAGGACCGAATCGCCGCTCGCCTCGCCGAGGTGCGCCCTGCCCTCGTGGACCTGTCGAATTCGCTCCACGACGATCCCGAACTCGGGTGGCAGGAGTTCCGCTCCTCCGCCTCGGTGGCCGACGTCTTGGCGGGTCACGGCTTCACCGTCGAACGGCCCTACCTGGGACTCGAGACTGCGATCCGGGCGACGTTCGGCACCGGTGATCTCACCATCGGATTCCTCGCCGAATACGACGCCCTTCCCGGCCTCGGCCATGCCTGCGGGCACAATCTCATCTCCGCCATGAGCGTCGGCGGGGCCATCGGCCTGGCCGACGTCGCAGACGATCTGGGCATCAGCGTCGAGGTCATCGGCACTCCTGCAGAGGAGGGCGGCGGCGGCAAGATCGAACTGCTCGAACGCGGAGCTTTCACGAACCTCGACTTCGCCCTCATGGCTCACCCCGCTCCTGTCGACGTCGCCGAGGCGAAGCCGTTCGCGGTCACCCATTGGCACGTCGAATATACGGGTCGGGCGGCTCATGCCGCGGCCTATCCGGAGCGCGGAATCAACGCCAACGACGCCTTTCTCGTCGCCCAGGTCGCCCTCGGACTGCTGCGCCAGCAGCTGCCGAAGACCGTGCGCGTCCACGGCGTGATGACCAATGGCGGGGAGGCCCCCAACGCGATTCCGGCGACAACCGAAGGGCGCTGGTATGTCCGCGCCGAGACCACCGAGGAACTCCTCGAGGTGGAGAAGCGGGTCATCGACTGCTTCGAGGCCGGAGCCCTGGCCACGGGTGCGACACTCCAGATCACCCCGGAGAGCAAGCGGTATGCGGAGATGCGCACCGACGAGGACGCACTTGAGTCGTATCGGGCCAATGCCACCGCACTCGGACGGAACTTCGACGTCGACCCAGTCGCGGCCACGATGAACCGCGCCTCGACGGACATGGGCAATGTGTCGCAGATCGTCAACGCCATCCATCCCTATATCGGAGTCGGCGGGGAGGCGAGCAACCATCAGGCCGCCTTCGCCGAATCCTGTGTCGGTCAAGAAGCCGAACGCACACTGCTCGACGGTGCCACGGCACTGGCGTGGACCGCAGCCGACGTCAGCACCCGCCGGGCGGGCGCCTGACTGGGCGCAGCCACACCACAGATACTCCCGCAACACCACGACAGACGGTCCCGGGCGGACCTGAGGTTCCAAAGGAGGAACTCGATATGAGCGGTGCACACCCTGCCGATGCGACTGACCTGGCCTATAAGAAGGGGCTGCAGAAGAGCGTCGCCGCCGGATCCATCGGCGTGCTCGTCCACTGGTTCGACTGGGCCGTCTATGCCTATATGGCGACGACGATCGCAGCGATCTTCTTCCCCGAGGGCGACGAGACCGCCGGATTGCTCGCGACCTTCGCCGTCTTCGCGGTCTCCTTCCTCGTCCGGCCGCTCGGTGCGATCATCTTCGGCCGCCTCGGCGACAAACTCGGACGCAAGGTCACGCTCTCCGTCGTCATCCTCGCGATGGCCGCCTCGACGCTGGTCCTCGGCATCCTGCCGACCTACGAGACGATCGGGATGCTCGCTCCGATCCTGCTCATCGTCACCCGTATCGTCCAGGGCCTGGCGGCCGGAGGTGAGTTCGGCAGCGCGGCAGCATTCCTCGGCGAGTTCTCACCCCGCAAGCGCCGAGGTTTCGGCTGCAGCTGGCTCGAATTCGGCTCCCTGCTCGGGTTCCTCCTCGCCTCACTGGTCGTCTTCGTGCTCACGCAGGCCCTCAGCCCCGAACAGGTGCTCGCCGGCGGTTGGAGGATTCCATTCCTCATCACCGTGCCTCTCGGTCTCGTCGGCCTCTACATCCGCCGCAAGATCGAGGACACCCCGGAGTTCGAGGCGCTGCAGAAGATGGAGACGGTCTCCGAGTCGCCCCTGCGCGAGGTCTTCACGCGCAACCCGAAGCAGTTCCTCCAGACCTGCGGCATGGAGATCTTCATGAACGTCACGTTCTATGTCGTTCTCGTCTACCTGCTCACCTATCAGGAGACCGAGCTGGGCTTCGACGCCGGCCGGGCCGCCCTGCTCTCGACACTAGCCTCGGCGCTCGGACTCATCATCGTTCCGCTCTCGGGAATCGCCTCGGACAAGTTCGGCCGCAAGCCCGTGCTCATGACCGCCGCGATCTCCCTCACAGTCCTCGCGGTCCCACTCTTCATGCTTATGCAGGTTCAGTCATCGTTGGCCGCGTTCGTCTCGACCTTCGGGCTCGCGTTCATCCTCGCCATCATCCTCGGCACTCACGCCGTGACCGTCGTCGAACTCTTCCCGACAAGGACCCGGCAGACCGGGCTGTCGATCGCCTATGCGCTCACGGCCGCCCTGTTCGCCGGCACCGCGCCCTACGCGCTGACCTGGCTGATCGAGAACACCGGCAGCATGCTCAGCCCCGGATTCTTCCTCGCCGTGGTCGGCGTCGTCGGCATCATCACCGTGGTCTCGATTCCCGAGACCAAAGGCGTCGATCTCCTCAAGGACGATGATCTCGATACTCCCACGGCCACCTCGGCCCGGACGGCCACCGACCCGGCCGCATCATGAGCGGCGGTCCCCGAGCATCGTCATTTCCGACCATCTGAAGCAACCCACACGAATGGAGCACCACCCATGACCGATACCATCTCAGCACCGACGGCCACCACGACCTGGCGTGACAAGGCAGCGAACCTGAGCATCGACGGGCGCCCCGTGATCAACGGCGAGCGTGTGGACGCGCTCTCGGGCCAGACTCAGGCGAAGACAAACCCGGCGAATGGTGAGACGATCTCGCAGCTCCACCTCGGCGGGCAGGACGATGTCGATGCCGCTGTGAAGGCGGCACGCACCGCGTATGAGACCGGTGAGTGGTCGCGGGTCTCGGCGACGCATCGTCGTGAGGTGCTGCTGCGTCTGGCCGATCTCATCGAGGCGCGAGCCGACGAGTTCGCTCTTCTCGACACCCTCGACATGGGCAAGCCGATCGGGGAATCCTCGACGATCGATGCCCCCGGATCCGCCGCCCTCTACCGGTTCTACGGTGAGGCGATCGAGAAAACCGCGGACGAAATCCCGGTCACCCCGGCAGGGTCGACGGCGCTGGTCACCCGCGAGCCGCTCGGCGTCATCGGCATCATCGTGCCGTGGAACTACCCGCTCGAGATCGCGACGTGGAAGATCGCTCCTGCTCTGGCCGCGGGCAATGCGCTCGTCGTCAAACCCGCGGTCGAGGCATCGCACTCGATCCTGCTGTTGGCCGAACTCGCCGCCGAGGCGGGAGTTCCGGCGGGCATCCTCAACGTCGTCCCCGGTCGCGGATCGGTCGTCGGCAAGGCGCTGGGCATGCACATGGACGTCGATATGCTCGGCTTCACCGGGTCCACCGAGGTGGCCATGCAGCTCCAGCAGTATGCCGGGTCCTCGAACATGAAACGTCTGGCACTGGAGGCCGGCGGGAAGAGTTCGAACATCATCTTCGCCGACTGCGACGACCTCGAGGCGGCGGCGAGCAAGTCGGCATTCGGTGCCTTCTACAACCAGGGTGAGGTGTGCTCGGCGAATTCGCGCATCTTCGTCGAACGCCCCGTCTACGAGAAGTTCCTCGAACTGTTCAAATCTGCGGCCGATGGCTTCAAGCCCGGTGACCCACTGGATCAGGACACAGCGATCGGGTCGTTGGTCTCGGAGAAGCACGCCGATCAGGTGTGGGGGTGCGTCGAGGAGGCGCGGGCCGACGGCATCATCGTCAAGGGCGGCAATCGCCCGGAGATCAACGGGTCCAAGGCGTTCATCGACCCGACGATCGTCACCGGCCTTCCTGCCGATCACCGACTCCACCAGCACGAGATCTTCGGGCCCGTCGCCCTCGTCACGCCCTTCGACACCGAGGAGGAAGCGATCGAGAAGGCGAATGGAACGCCCTATGGTCTCGCTGCGTCGATGTGGACGGGGAGCTTGTCCCGGGCTCACCGGGTCTCGTCGCGCCTGGTCGCCGGCACGGTGTCGGTGAACACTGTCGATGCGCTGGGCTTCACCACGCCCTTCGGCGGCTTCAAGCAGTCCGGATTCGGCCGCGACCTCTCAGTCCACGCCCTGGAGAACTACTCGGACTTCAAGACCACCTGGCTGCAGTGGGGGTGAGCCTCCACCTGGTCCGCCGCATCTCACCTTTCGCGTACCGGCGAAAGGTGAGATGCGGACAAACTGCCCAACAAACAATCTCAATAGAGACCACAAAGAAGTGAGCAGAACATGAGTGCGAAGGTCCCAGAACTCAGATCAGTCGAATTCGTTCCACACAACGAGCGGCATGGACATCCCGCCAGCCAATTTCCCCTCTGGTTCAGCGTCAATATGATGGTGCTGACCACTCTGACTGGAGGAATCGGGGTTCTCTCTGGACTCAACATGTTCTGGAGCGTCGTCGCAATCATCTGCGGCAATTTCCTTGGCGCCTTCTTTGTCGCTGGTCACTCCGTACAGGGCCCGATCCTCGGAATCCCACAGATGATACAGAGCCGCGCCCAGTTCGGAGTCTTCGGAGCAGCTATCCCTTTGGTCGCAGTACTCATCATGTACATCGGCTACTTCGCCAGCAACTCAGTCATTGCCGGAGACGCCATCGATGCGGGCACGCCAATTGGAAAAAACTGGGGCATTGTCATTTCGGGCCTAGTCATTCTCGTGATCACTTTCTACGGTCACGACCTCATTCATAAGATCGAACGCTGGTTCGCCATCATTCTCGGAGGTGGGTTCCTGGCTGTGACTGTTGTGGTAATACAGCACGGTCTGCCGTCAGGCTCGTGGAATGTCGGCAATTTCAACGGCACCGCATTCCTCCTGCTCATTGCTGCGACTGCAACCTGGCAATTGACGTTTGCTCCATACGTTGCAGACTATTCGCGATACCTGCCGAGCAGCACCAGTGGGAAGCAGACCTTCATTTTCACTTATCTCGGCCTCGTGGTCAGCACCACATGGCTGATGACGCTCGGCGCAATGCTGACAACGATATTCCCCGAGTACGGTTCCCAGCCCAGCCAGACTATTGCAGGGCTCTTTCCGAGCGCGCTGGCTCCGGCAGTCTATATATTCATCGTGCTCGGCGTCATTGCTACCAACGTGTTCAATCTATATGGCGCGTTCATGTCCCTGACCACAATCGTGGATACCTTCAGACGAGTTAAGACAACCCTGTCTGCGCGAGCGATGCTCTTCCTCATTGTCTTTATTGTCGCCACCTTGGTGGCCGTAATGGCGAGCAGCGACTTCATGACCTTCTTCGAGAACCTCTTGCTGGTTCTCGGCTACATGCTGTTTCCATGGACCACCATCAACCTCGTCGACTTCTTCTTCGTTCGAAAGGGTCGATATGTCGTCGGCGACATCTTTGACCCCAATGGGCGATACGGTCGATTCAACTCTCGGGCACTGATCGCCTATGGCGTAACAATCCTGGTAGAGATCCCCTTCATGAGCACCGCATTCTTTACCGGATTCCTCTTCGAAGCTGTCGGCGGAATCGACTATGCCTGGATCATCGCACTCACACTTCCAGGAATCATCTACTTCGTTCTGATGCGGAAAACACGCCGAATCAGCGACGAACTCGAGTCAGACACACATCTGACAACAACCCACTGACCGGAAGCAACAAGCAAGGAGAACACCATGACAAAGTTCGAGAACAAATCCTTCATCGTCACTGGCGGCGGCTCTGGCCTAGGGAGGGCGACGTGCCTTCGACTGGCGGCCGATGGAGCTCAGATCGGTGTCCTGGATCTCAAACGCGATTCTGCTGAAGCGGTTGCGGATGAGATCAATCAAGGACGATCGACGCAAATCGCGATCGCGCTTGAAGCCGATGTCACCAACGCAGAAGCTGTGCAGAGCGCGGTTACCGCCACCGTCAAGAAGTTCGGAGCGCTCCACGGAGTCGTCAACTGCGCAGGCATTGCCCTCGGCGAGGGAGGAGTAGTGGACTGCACTGAAAAGGCTTGGGACACCATGATGGCGGTCAACGTCAAGAGCATCTTCTTGACTGGCAAGTATGCGATCCCCGAGATCGCACGTGCGGGCGGAGGATCGGTCGTGAATATCGCATCGGTCTTCGGATTCGTTGTCAATAAGGACGAATGCGCGTATGCGGCTTCCAAGGGAGCCGTCATCAACCTCACTCGTCAAATGGCACTGCAACATGCCGAAGACAAGGTTCGAGTCAACGCAATCTGCCCCGCCGACGCTGACACTCCGCTGATCGAGGGACTGATCGGCAAATCCGGCGCAGAACTCGAAGCCGAAAAGGCGGAACTTGCCGCTCCTATTCCGATGGGCCACCTCACCAAGCCAGACGACGTCGCCGCTGGCATCGCGTTCCTTTTGTCTGCCGATTCAACATTCATCACTGGCGTTTCTCTCCCGGTGGACGGTGGTTTCCTGATCCAGTAGTTCCACCCCTCGATCACAAGGACTTGTCCTTGATCCTCGGCGTCAGCACTTCAGTGGGCTGACGCCGAGTTTGTTTTTGCGCATCTGCAGGGACTGCGGCTGAAAGGCGCGGATGCAATAGTTCCAGCGATCACTTGAGTTGATTGGGGCGAGCGCGAATGGATATGGGTGCTGCTTTGTCAATCGGCGAGCGTCCGTGCAATTCTTTGCGGTATAACTCAAAGAATTGAACCGGACGCTTCACTCGGAGCAGCCTCCGGCAGATCTCGCACACCGGAGGTAATCGATGAACAGACGAAACAGCTCCCGCCTCTTCGACATCAGCTCCCTCAGTGCCGATGTCCGACACTCCTGGGCGAACGGTCTGGCGTCTCTGGTGCTCACACTCGTTCTCGCGGGCATCTTGACCTATCGCATGGAGACCGGGGCCTCTCCCACTGTCGAACTCATGCCTGACATGGCTCACTTCGGGGCCTACTGGCCCAATGTCCTCTGCCAGGCCTTCGGCTGGACCGGCTTGATCTGGTGTTGGCTGTCGATCGCTTTGGGGCTGCTGCGCAGCTCGACGAGAAGCTCGTGGTTCACTGCTTCAGCACGATCGGTCGAACTGTGGCATCGGTCGCTGAGCCTGACGACGATGGCATTGATGCTCCTTCACGTTCTGATGTTCCTCGTCCTCACCCTTCTGGATCAGCTGTCCGAACTCGGGTTTCTGCGCAGCTTCGGCATGGCATTCGCGTACAGCTTCGTGCCCGGCGTGTATTCGGGCGGCAGCGGAGAGCTGGCCATACTCATCGGGATCATCGCGCTGTACCTGACGGTGGTGCTGGGAATGGCGTTCTATTCGCGGCGGCTCCTGGGGCCGGTGGTGTGGCGCCTGGTCCACGCCTCCATCGTGATCGTCTATGTGCTGAGCATCTGGCACACGCTGCTGTACGGGACCAACGTCTGGTTCGGAGGTCTGCTCAGAAGCGCAGTCTGGCTGGCCCAGCTGCCGCTGCTGGGCCTGCTCCTGGCACGTCTGCTCTCGCCTCGTTCTGCGCCAGGCAAGAGCATCGGGTTCACACTGCTGCGAGTCGCCGCCGCGCTGGCCGCCGTGTCCACGGCGACCCTGACCGCGTGGATGGTCGTGTCGAGAAACGGCGGAGGGCGGGTTCGCGGAGAGGACTCCGGAGTCAGCGCCGTCACTCCCGAGATGATCTGGATCGGGACCGCAGCGTTCATCGTCCTCATTGCCGTCGGGGTTGCCTACTCCCGGTCAGTCCAGAAGAGGAGAAGGCCGGTTTCGCGCGGGCGTGCAGTGAACGATCTGTCCGGAGTCAGCCACTGATCCTCGGCACGATCCCTGCCCCTCGGCGACCGTCCGAGCTCAGGGGAAGCGCGCGATCACGACTCCAGCAGCCG
Source organism: Brevibacterium sp. GP-SGM9 (assembly GCF_047300845.1). NCBI lineage: Bacteria > Bacillati > Actinomycetota > Actinomycetes > Micrococcales > Brevibacteriaceae > Brevibacterium > Brevibacterium sp. GP-SGM9. The sequence goes on from NZ_CP178563.1 coordinate 2,113,211, forward strand.
GCACCCCGTGAGCACCTCGGCGTTGGCAAGGATCAGCCGGAAGATCTCATCGACCTCAAGCGGCGTTCCGCCCATGAAGTGCAGACCGTAGGCGTCCTCCATCGCCACGAGGTTGCTTGCCGCCGTCTCGGCCGACAACGTCATCGTGAATTCGCCTGCCTCCGCTCCTTCGCTGAGCACGTCGACGTAGAGAGAGACCTCGAGCCGATACAGCTCGGCCATCAGCTCGGCATGAAACGTATCCCGGTAGGCATGGGTGTGCAGCTCGTTGAGCACCTGGAAGTCGATATCGTCTCGCGACGTCGGGATTCCGCTGCGGATGGTTCGGCGCAGCTTGAGTCGCGGTTGATCGTCGTCGACGCTTGACTGCTTGCGGTTCCAGTAGAAGCGGGAGACGGCATCCTCGTGGACCTCGCGCACCAGGTCGCCGAGGTCTGGGTAGTAGTAGGCAACCGACCCGGCACCCAGCTCGGAGTACGCCGCCACATCGATCGCACGCAGACCGTTGAGGCCCCGCTCGACGATGGCCTGCTTGGCCGCGTGGACCAACTGTTCACGACGCGCCTTCTGATTCTTCGGTCTCGCCATACCCTCATTATCTCCTGAAGTGATTTAGATCAACACTGATCGCTATGCCGAATCCTCCACTTTCCTCTGTTCAACGCCGGCCGTCCGTGCAATTCTTTTGGGTATAGCCCAAAGAATCAAATGGACGCCCACTCACAAGGAGGTGGATGGTGTCTTCACACGAACACACAACCGCTTATGCGGACGAACAGAAACAGCATCTGAAGAAGACTCTCGGACGCTTCGACATCGTGCTCATCGTCATGTCGGCCGTACTCAGCATCGAAGTCCTCGCCGAGACGGCAGGCTTCGGCGCAGAGACTTTCACCTGGACTCTCGTCCTCGCCGTCTTCTTCCTCGTGCCCTATGCCCTCGTCTTCGCCGAAACCGGCAGCACGTTCGTCGGTGAGGGCGGAGCCTACATCTGGGTCCGGCAGGCCTTCGGTCGTCCCGCCGGTGCGATCGCATCGATCCTCAGCTGGGTCACCCAGCCAGTGTGGGTCGGGGGCTCCATGGCCTTCCTCGCCACCGGGACGTGGAACCAGTTCATCAGTCCGATCGACGCCGGCTCCGTCGGTGACTGGGTCTTCAAGATCGTCTTCATCTGGATCACCGTGCTCGCGGCGATCGTCTCGCTGTCGAAGGCGAAATGGCTTCCGACTCTCGGCGGTGCCCTCAAGGTCATCTTCATCGCGTTCTTCCTCGTCACCACGATCATCTACGCGTTCGAACACGGAGTGCAGCCGCTGCATCTCTCCGACTTCAGCCCCACATTCGGCGGCTTCCTCGGCCTCGTTCCCCTGCTGCTCTTCTCCTACCTCGGCTTCGAGGCCTCGAACAGCGCCTCGGATGAGATGAAGAACCCGAAGAAGGACATCCCCGCAGCGATCGCACGCTCGGGCTTCATCTCGGCTCTGTGCTACCTCCTGCCGGTCCTCGCCATGCTCCTCGTGCTGCCGCAGGAGACCATCACCGGAATCGGCGGACTCCTCGATGCGGTCAAGACAGTGTTCGCCGTCTACGGTCCGGCTGCCGACGTCATGGTTGTCCTCGCGGCACTGATGTTCGTCATCATCCTCGCCTCACAGGGCGCCGCCTGGATGATCATGAGCGATCGCATGCAGGCTCTGACCGCGGCCGACGGGGCGTTCTTCGGCGGATTCTTCGGCAAGATCTCCCGCGGCCTCGGCACTCCGGTCAACGTCAACCTGCTCTCGGGCACCGTGGCCACCGTCTTCCTCATCGCGGCCATGCAGCTCAGCGGTGACGCCGGTGCACTCTTCGGAGTCGTTCTCTCGATCTCCATCTCGACATTCCTGCTCAGCTACCTGCTCATCATCCCGGCGGCGATCAAGCTGCGGTGGAAGAATCCGGACATCGAGCGTCCTTTCCGCGTACCGGTCGGCGATGTCGGCTTCACCATCCTCGGCGGAATCGCCTTCCTCTGGGTGCTCCTCGGGTCCTGGGTCGCAATCTTCCCGGGAACACTTGAGAGACTCTTCGGACTCGAGTACAACTTCCTCGACGAGTGGGGCGTCGACCAGGGACCGTTCACCGCGCTCACCCTCGGCACCCTCATCGTCCTTGCCGCCCTCGCGATCGTCGGGTACGTCCGCGGCGCGAAGATCCGCGCATATCGTCCCGCCCTCGACCCCGAGACCCTGCAGGCCGGTCTCGACGTCAATCTCGAAGACAACGACAATCTCAGAACTCAGGAAGGTGTCTGACCAATCATGACCACGACTACAACGACCGGCACGGTCTCCTCGACCACCTCTCACCCGCTCGACCGTCTGACCGGCGAAGAGATCGAACTCAATCGCGCCATCATCGTCGACGCCGGCCACGTCAGCGAGCACACGCTGTTCGCTCTCGTCAGCCTCGTCGAACCCGATAAACGTGACGTGATCGCCGGAGCCACGGGGCTCGACCGTCGTGTCCGCTCCCTGCTCATCGAACGCGGCAGCGGTGAGCAGACCGAAGTCCTCGTGTCCCTGACCGAGCGCAGGGTTCTCCTGGCCCGCGTCCTCGACGTCGCCAACGAGGGCCAAGCCCCAATCACGATGACCGAGTATGAGTCGGCCGAGCAGCTGATCCGCAACGACGCCACCTTCCGTGCCGCAGTCGAGGCTCGCGGCATCACCGACATCGAGACGGTGCGCATCTGCGCGCTGTCCGCCGGTCGCTTCGACATTCCCGGCGAGGAGGGCCGCCGCCTCGTGCGCGGTTCTTCGTTCATCCAGTCGGACCCGCAGGACAACGCCTGGGCGCACCCGCTCGAAGGACTCGTCGCCTATCTCGATCTCAACACCGGCGAGGTCATCGACGTCGTCGACACCGACATCGTCCCGGTGCCCCAGGAACGCTTCGACTATCACCTCGATTCGTGGCTGCCCGAACCTCGCACCACGCAGAAGCCGATCGAGATCTCACAGCCCGAAGGCGTGAGCTTCTCCCTCGACGGCGACGTGCTGACATGGGAGAAGTGGCAGGTCCGCCTCGGCTTCGATCCGGTCGAAGGCCTGGTCCTCCACCAGATCGGCTTCGATGACAACGGACAACAGCGCCCCATCGTCTACCGCGCCTCGGTGGCCGAGATGGTCGTTCCCTACGGCGACCCGAACCCCGTCCGTTTCTGGCAGAACTACTTCGACGCCGGCGAATACTCGATGGGCAAGAGCGCGAACTCGCTCGAACTCGGCTGCGACTGCCTCGGCGAGATCCAGTACTCCGACGCCGTGCTCGCCGACGAGCAGGGTCACGCACGCACGATCAAGAACGCTATCTGCATCCACGAAGAGGATGCGGGCATCCTGTTCAAGCACACCGATGAGTTCACCGGGGCCGCCGATGTGCGCCGCAACCGCCGCATCGTCATCTCCTTCTTCATCACCGTCGGCAACTACGACTACGGCTTCTACTGGTACCTCTACCTCGACGGCACGATCGAACTCGAGTGCAAGGCCACCGGCATCGTCTACACCGCGGCCTACGGTGACGAAGCTCAGCGTCAGCGATGGTCCTCACCCCTCGGCGACGAGGGGCTGGGCATGCCCTTCCACCAGCACATGTTCTGCGCACGCCTGGATATGCAGGTCGACGGCATCGAGAATGCGGTTGACGAGCAGGAGGTCGTCCGGGTCCCCTTCGGTGACGACAACCCGTACGGCAATGCGTTCACCCGCAAGCAGACTCGACTGACCGAGGAAGGCGGCAGGCTCGCCAATGGTGAGGCCGGTCGAGTCTGGCACATCATCAACCCGGAGAAGCAGAACCGGCATGGGTTCCCCGTCGGCTACCAGCTGCACATGCCTGACGAGCCGACGATGATGGCCGCCGAGGGCTCGTCGATCTCGAAGCGAGCAGGCTTCGGGTCGAAGCACGTGTGGCTGACTCAGTTCGACGAGAACGAGCGCTTCCCCTCGGGCACTTATCCGAACCAGAACCCGGGCCAGGGCACCATCACCCAGTGGGTTCAGCAGCAGCGCCCGGTCGACGGTGACGACATCGTCCTCTGGTGCTCGTTCGCGATGACGCACTTCCCGCGTCCCGAAGACTGGCCGATCATGCCCGTCGACCGGCTCGGGTTCTCGATGAAGCCCTATGGCTTCTTCGACCAGAATCCCGCCCTTGATGTGCCACGTCCCAAATCGGGCCATTGCGGCACTGAGTCCGGTCACGCCTGCGAGTGCGGCTGAGCACTCAGGCTAGGGCGGTGTTCGGACACAATGGCTCGAACACCGCCCTTCACGTACTCTCACTCCTACCAGGTCGTCTGTTCGAAGGCGTGGATGACCGAAGCCCAAAGGAGGGCGAACTCCGTATGAGTCCCATCGCATCCATCCTCATGGTCGCCGCCGCGGTGCCCTGCGTCATCGGCTCCATCACATCGCGGAGTCGACTGTCGATCACTGCGTCGACAGTGATGCTGTTGGTTATGGTCGATTTGGCATTCGTGAGTCTTCTTCCGCCGGTCCTTTGGTCGGGGCTGCTTCTCCTCACCGGATTGTGCCTAGCAATCAGGCTCGGGTCGAGATTGAAGGCGCAGACGGAGGAACAGGCGATGACCGCCTTGCCCGACAAGGTTCTCGTCAGCACCAACGCTGCACACTCCCTCACAGACAGCCCCAGGGACGGCTCCTCCGAATCGTCGTCCCTGGAGCGCCCGACCGAGTGGCAGAAGGCCCGCCCGTTCCCTCGGCTGGGAAGAACGTCCGCAATCCTCTCCACGGCTGCATATCCGATCATGGCGTGGCAGGTTCTCAATCACGGGGCGCATCATGCCGCCGGCTCGGCCGCAGGCGCGCATTCCGCCCATCAGCACCATGGGAGCGCTTTCGACGGCTCGTTCGTCAGCGGCGTCATCACGCTGAGTGTCATCGGCGTCTCGCTGCTGCTCATTCTCTGCGCGGTTCAGGCACTCGCGCGCAAGCGCCCGGGCCTGTTGCTTGAGTCGCTCGGCATGGCCACGATGCTCACCATCATGCAGTTCATGCACTGACCCAATCTCGAACTCCAACCTCGCCGAGGTGGTCCGACGAACGATATCGTCGGACCGCCTCGGCGTTCGTCGAATCACTGCCCAATCAGTCCACCGCAGTTCCTTCGAGCTCAACCATCTGGCCGGGAACCGCGAGCCGAGTCACGCCGAGCATTGTCGTGGTCGGAGCGACTCCGGCGGCGCCCAGACGACCCGAGAGCACACCATAGTGTGGAAAGAGCGCACCCACATCGGTGGTGTAGACATTGACCCGCACGAGATTGGGCAACGACATGGCGGCTTCGTTCAGTACCGCTTCAAGGTTGTCCACAGCCAGGGCGAGCTGTGCGGCGATGTCACCCTCGTGCTCGGGCCTGCCATCAACGCTCATCGCCGTCTGTCCCGATATGTACAGCGTTCTTGTGCTGCCGGTGACGAGCTCTCCTTGGTTGAAGCCCATCTCCTGCGACCATGTCACCGGGTTCACTGCTGTGCGTTCCATTGCTGCTCCGCTCGATCTCTGATGAAGCGCTCCGGCGACTCGACAGTCACCATCCCCAACGCCTTCAAGTGACAGACTTCCAATGAAACACGACATCTCATGTCGTGATTTCTGGTAATACTGAAGCCATGCGTGCTGATCGGTTGGTCTCGATGGTGCTGCTGCTGCGCCAGCGAGGTCGGATGACGGCGCACCAACTGGCTCAGGAGCTGGAAATCTCCGTTCGCACGGTGCTGCGCGACATCGACGCTCTGTCCACCGCAGGGGTTCCCGTCTACGCCGACCGGGGACGGCACGGGGGCTACTCTCTGCTCCCCGGGTTTCGCGCGGAACTGACTGGGTTGAGTCATCAGGAAGCGCTCGCTCTGCTCACCGCTGGTTCGGGAAAGACAGAGAAGGCGTTCGGGCTCAGTTCCGCATTGGCTTCGGCGATGCGCAAAGTCATCGATGCCCTGCCCGAGGACAACCGCGCCACCCTCGATGACGCGGCTGCGCGCCTCCTCATTGAGCCTGAGGCTGATCTGCTCTCACGCTCGACCAATGTGGAGAATGCACCAACTGCGGTGACGGCTGAAGTCCTCCAATCGGTCCTTTCAGGGCACCGTCTTCGCTTCCTCTACGAAGCAGCAAACAAGGCCGTCGGTTGGCATACGGTTGATCCGATCGGGCTCGTCACGATCCGAGATCGCACCTATCTGCTGGCTACGAAAACTGGAGCCGATCGCACCTATCGGCTCTCACGCATGCTGGTGGCAGAGGAATTGCCCAAACCGGCGGATCGACCAGACCGGGTCGACCTGGATCGTATCTGGGACGAACGGCGGACTCGGTTCTTGTCTGAGGGTCACATCTCGGTGACACTGAGGATCGATCCCACTCGACGTGGTGACCTGTTGACCAACGTACGCGCGGTCCTCGCGGAGATGCCCGAGCCCGACGGATGGATCCGCCTTGAGGTCACCTTCGAAGATCTCCGTCATGCCAGGTGGGCGATTTGGCAGCTGGACACCGCCGCCGAGGCTCTCAGCCCCGAAGAGCTGCGCACTTCGATTCGCGAGCGCGCCGAGGAATTGCTCGGCCGTTACAGCGACTCATCGACCGCGAAGTAGTACGACGAATGTGCCTTGCAGCTACGCAGACGGCAATGATGTCGATGTCGAGCTCGGTCGAGTAGTGCTCACATCTGATGTGGCCGTCGACCGTCCTGCCGATAGCCTTCGGTGCTTTCGTCGTTGCCGTAGCCGTCCGTCTCGGGAGAGCCTCGTTTCCAGACTAGTCGGCGGAGGTTTGGATCGGTCGACGAGCACCTTTAACTCGCCGCCGGCCTAAAGGAGGACTTAGCCCCGCGAATACACAACCTCTCCCGCCGACACCGTCGTCTCCACCAGGATGTCGCCCAGGTCCCCCACCGCAACCTCGAACGGATCCCGGTCGAGGATTGCGAAGTCCGCTGACTTGCCGACCTCAATACTTCCCGAGACATCGTCGAAACCATTGGCATAGGCCGCATCGAGCGTGTAGGCACGCAGTGCTTGACCGACGGTGATCTTCTCCTCGCCAAGCAGCGGTTCGTTCTGCGCGACATCGTCCTGACCGTGGGGGTCATTGTGCGGGGCCGTCCGGTTCACCGCAACGTGTATGCCCCAGATCGGGTCAGGGCTCGAAACTGGCCAATCACTGCCGAAGGAGAGCCGGACGCCGGCGTCATGCATCGAGGCGAAGATGAAATGGTGCGACTGCTGATCTTCGTGCAGCAGCGGGAGTTTGGTGTCGACCAGGACGGAGTCACGACGAGCCCACAGCGGCTGCACATTGGCGATGATTCCGGCCTCAGCCATCCGAGCCAGCTCGGCCGGATCGGCGATGTCGAGATGGGCCACCTGATGGCGGCGCTCCGACGACGGGCCGCCGTTCTGAGTGAGGGCGTCGACGGCTAGCTTGAGCGCGTTGTCGCCCACGGCATGGATGTGGATGTCGAAATCGTTGGCTTCAAGCCCGCTGACGATCTCGTTGAGCTCCTCGGCCTTGAACATGAGCAGTCCATGTTCATGATCGTGACCGCGGTAGGCGCGTTTGAGCGCACCGGTGAGATTCTCGCAGACCCCGTCGAGCATGATCTTGACGACCGTGGACTGCAGACCACCTCGACGTCGGTCACGGTCGAGGCCTTGTATCACGGCCCGCCGTTCCTTGATGGTCTTGATCTGCTGGGCATAGGGCACCGTGCGATCCCACCACAGGGCGGCCGTGACCTTGCTGGCGAATCCGCCGTCCTCGGCGATCGAGACGTACGGGTGGAAGCTGTCGACCGGTGACCCGGTGAGGACACCGACCCCGGCATCCTGCCAGCCGACGATGCCAAGCGAATGGAAGTACTCCTGTGAGTTGCGCAGCGCCCGTTCCACATCCGCCGAGGTGCTCGCCGGGAACAGTCCCGTCACCAGTTCCGCCGCCGCTTCGAAGAGCAGTCCGGTCGGGTTGCCTTCGGCGTCCTTGACGATGCGTCCGCCGTCGGGGTCCGGGGTGTCGCGGGTGATCCCGGCGACCTCGAGGGCGCGGGTGTTGACCCAAGTACCGTGGGCATCATGGCTGGTGATCGAGGCCGGACGGTCGCTGACGACGGAGTCGAGGTCACGGCGATGAGGGAAACCATCGGTGAAGACATCGCCGTACCAGCCGGAACCGAGCACCCAGTCATCGTCTGAATTCTCGGCAGCGTACTTCGCGATACGGTCAAGGTAGGGCTGGTAGCCGTGGATGTCGTCGAGGTTGCACTCGACCAAGCCCAGCCCGCCGAGGACAGGGTGGGCGTGCGCGTCATGGAACCCAGGAATGAGGGTGCGACCGGACAGGTCGACCACCTCGGTGCTGGAGCCAGTCACCTCTACACAATCGGCCTTCCCCACAGCGACGATCGTTCCCTCGTGGACGGCCACGGCATCAGTCGTCGGTGTCGTGGGATCCAGGGTGTGGATGGTTCCGACTCGGTAGACACGGTCGGCAATCGGCATGAGGTCACTCCTTGGTGGTAGGACAATCGGGTGGTTGAAGAGTCAGGCGACGCCCAGGCGGCGCAGCGGGCTGCGCATTCCGTAGAGGAAGGCGGCAGTGAGCACACTGATCACAGTCATGAGCGTGAAGAACCCGACCTCGCTCGTTGAAGAGTACAGCTGGCCCATGAAGCCAGAAAGGCTGGCGCCGGCAGCGGTGGTCAGTCCCCACAGGGCCATCATCTGGGAGTTGAACGCGACCGGAGACAGCTGAGAGGCCACGGACAGGCCGATCGGTGCGTACATCACCTCGGTGATTCCCATGACGATCATGCCGATGATAACCGGGATGAGGGGAATCCGGCCGGTGAAGAGCAGGGGGAAGAGCGCGAAGAGTCCGAAGGTCAGCGTCATGAGGACGAAGCCGAGGGCGAGTTTCGAGACGGTGCTCGGCACCTTGCGATTGGGTCGGGCGGCGAGCTTCTGTCCGTAGGCGGCAATGAGCGGCCCGGCGATGATGCCGGCGATGACTTCGAAGGTGCTGATGTAGGCGGCGGGCATCGAGTAGCCGCCGATGTTGAGGTCGACACGGGTGTCGGCGTAGACGGCGAAGGTGGTGAAGAGCTGGAGGATCATGGTCCAGAAGATGGCGCCGGTGATGAAGAGCGGGATGAAACCCTTGACCTTCAGCCGTTCGTCGGCGGTGACCTTCTTCGAGCGGAGCATGACGATGAAGTAGGCGACAGAGACGACGAGAATCGTCCCGAGCACATAGTTGTTGAGGTTGCCGGTCGACATGATCCCGGTGCTCACCAATACGGCGATGGCTGCGAGCAACGCGATGCCGAAACCTGCGGCCCTCCATTTCCCAGTTGAGCTCACTGGGTTCGGAATGACCTTCGATTCGGCCGGAACTGTGTTGCGGCCGAGGAAGTAGGTGACGAGTCCGATGGCCATGCCGATGGCGGCGGCTCCGAAACCATAGTGGAATCCGAATTCGGCCTGTAGGTAGCCGGTGGCCAGGGGACCGAAGAGCGCACCGATGAGAATGCCGGTGTAGAAGATCGCATACCCGGAATCCCGCCGAGGTGACTGTTCCTGGTACAGGCGACCAACCATTGCATGGGTGTTGGGAGTCAGAGCACCAGTGCCGATGGTGATGAGCGCCAGACCGATGAGGAGACCAGGAATGCCTGGGATCAGTGCGAGGCTGATGTGGCCGGACATGATGATGACCCCGCCGGCCATGACCATGGTCCGAGCCGGAATCAGCCTGTCGGCGAACCAAGCTCCAACAGGTTGGCAGAGGTAGACGGCACCGCCGTAGGCGCCGGCGATGGCCAGAGCCTCGATCTCCGTCAGCCCCAGACCTCCGTCGCCCGCAGAGTAGTAGATGTAGTAGGCAAGAATGACCTGGAGTCCGTAGAAGCTGAAACGTTCCCACATCTCAATGGACGAGAGGGTGAAGAGCCCGATCGGCTGCTTGACCCTTGGTTTTGCTGGCTGCTCGGGGCTTGGGTGTTCGGCAGCACCAGCGGCATCGACTGTCTGGAATTCGGACATGACTTCCTCGGCATGTTTGGTGCTCTGACGAGCAGCTATAGCGTGCGAGCTACTCCAACGCATTTAGCATGGGGAGCGTGCAGCTAGGACATTTTGAGCCTAGTGACGCTCGTTCGCCAGTACCAACAGTCGTTCTAGATAGTCACTGTCTGATTTTCAGATGGGCACGAGCAGCCAGACCTCGCGAATGAAGTACCTCTCGGAATTCGCTTCTGTCCTCGCGACGCTCGCCCATTTCAGAACAGAGTAGTTGAGGGCTCGTCATCTATGTATTGTTCGCTATGCAACTTACGGCCTTGGTCTTCGGGCTCCACCGTGGACTGCGAAACTTGCTCTTCATCGGACAGCGCTGGACCAGTCGTCAAATAGTCGTAGAGAGCCAGCTCGATGGGAGACTCCAGGTTCAGATTCATGGTGACAACATCGAGCCTTTTGCCGCCATCGCCCGGCATCTTCGTTTGTTCAGGTTTCGACGACGTCGCCTGGCCCAAGTAGTAGAAGTCGGTGCCTTCTGCATCGTCCTTTTTCGCGAAGAGGTAGAGGGGAATATGATTCCCGACGATCGCCTGGACTTCTTTGCTCTGCAAAGTTCTTTTGCTTCGCGTGAACCAACGAAGAGTGTTTTCGCTGAGGAAGGAGTCCTCGTACGAAGTGCTTGCCGAGACTTCATCATCTTTGTGATACGTCACGAAGATTGGGCAACTGTTCGAGTACACGTCGACTTTGTACCCATACATCGTGCCCTTTTGGTCACTCTTCCAATTCAGCAGGCGGCAGACGTCCTTTCGCGAATACTTCTTGCCCACTTCCAATTGTCTATCCCACTGGTAGCGGTGCCGAGACAGGAACAAGCCGGTGTCGACGACATCCTTCACGTGATCGCTGAACATCGGACTCTCGTCGAGCGATCGACCAAACTCGCTAGTGAACGCAATTCTCTCCTGACTCCACTCAATAATTGGCGATCCGTACTTCTTTTGATCACCCTCGGTGAAGAATTCCAGGTTGAACACTCTTTCCAACGATGCGATGGTCGCTTGATCCGCGCTCGCTCCAGCACTCTCTAGTATCCGACGGAGGCCAATTTCAGATGTGGAAGATCGCGTTTCTATAAGATGCTGCAGGAGAAGCAGTTCGTGTGGTCGCTTACCGTTGAGGAACTCAGAACTGATGAATGTCAGTGCCTTGTCCTCGGCAGGTGTCGGTACTTCTTCGCCGACGTTGAAACTATTGAGTAGGTTCCAATAGTTGCCCTTCGCCCCAGCAATGACGACCGGGTCGACAACGTCGAACCGAGCGTAGTCGATGAGGAGAGGCGGTCGTCCGAGCCGAGTATGAAGGTCCCTGAAGGACTGCTGGAGATTCTTGAGGCTATCGAGTCTCGTTGTCGCAATCGACCGGAAGATCCGTTCCTTAGCAATGGCATCAAAGTTGATGCTGGAGAGTCCTGAGACTGCGCCCACGTCTTGAGCCTCGATCATTTTCTTGCGGATGGAGTCCTTATTGAGACTGCTGTCGCCGAAGAGAGCGATTGGAACGAGGAAGTTGTTGGCATAGTTGCCGATGAAGTCGATAACAATGAGGTGGCTTTTGCCAGCCGCTTTCCGTAGACCACGACCCAGCTGTTGCGTGAAGATGATGCTGGATTGCGTCTGACGCAGCATGACAACTTGGTTCACCGTACGGATGTCGATGCCTTCGTTGAACACATCCACCGTGATGATGTAATCAAGATCCCCGGTCTCTAGTTGACTGACGACAGCTTCGCGTACTGGGACCGGATCATCACCAGTCAAGGTTCTCGTCCGGAGTCGACGACCGTGGATCTCCCGCTGATTGAGCATTGACGATAGCTCGATCGCTTCGTCTTTTCGACTGCAAAACATGAGACCGCGGACGGCGTCTCCGACGTGGCCGTAAGTTTCGATCGCTTTCAGCAGATGGTTGACGCGATCGGGAGCGACAAGGGTGCTGAGCTTTGTTGCGTCGCTAATGACTTCGCCGTCGACTTCGAAGTCTGTGACTCCGTAGTAGTGGAAGGGTGCAAGCATGTCTGCTTCGAGCGCCTTCTGAAGCCGAATTTCATAGGGCACGTTGTAGTCGAAAAGGCTGTAGACGTTGAAGTCGTCGGTACGTTCGGGCGTAGCTGTAATCCCCAGCATGAAATCGGGCTCAAAGTACCCGATGATGCTCTGATGCATGGTGGCGCCGGCACGATGCACTTCATCGACCAGAATGTAGTCGAAGTAGTCTCGAGAAATTGAGTGAAGCTTCTCGAGGGTCCCGAGCGACTGGACTGTTGCGAAGACGAATCGACGGTTCAGCTCTTTCCGCGCCCCAACAAATTTCCCAATGTCGGCGCTGGTCAGATTGAGCACCTTGCTGAATTCTTCAATCGCACGATCGAGAATCTGCTCCCGATGGACGACAAAGAGAACTCTCTCGGGATCGACAGCCTTTACGTCGAGGGCTGCAAGAATCGTCTTACCTGTTCCGGTCGCAGAGACGACCAGAGCCTTCTTCTCCCCGGATGCTCGCACCTTAGCGATTTCCTCCAGCGCCTCCGCCTGCATCGTGTTTGGGCGGATCTGCGATAGTTCGCCCGCTCCAGGAAAAAGAACACCGGACACAGACTGACTGGCCCGAGGCGGGACGTACTGCTCTTCGTAGTGGCGAATCCACTCCTCGGTGAGTGGAGTCGATGCCGCAAGTTGGGTGTCGATTGTCTGGCTCAACTGCTCGACTATGTCACCACCGGGCAACGCTGAAAATCTCAGATTCCATTCATGATTACGTTTGAGCGCCAGTGAAGTGAGGTTAGAGCTACCGACAATGGCAGTCGTGCCGTGTTCCTGTTCAAAGATGAAGCCTTTCGGATGAAAGCCTTGGCGCCCATTTTCATAGACCAACACTTCGATCCCGATGTCCGCCAAGTTCGCTAGTTCACGGAATGACGCCGGAGAATTGAAACCGAGGTACGTGGACGTGATGATTCGGCCTCGGCCTCGGCCTTGAAACTCGATTAGCGGTTGCTTCAGCGACGCGATGGCATCAGGACTGACAAAAGCTACCGAGAAGGTGAAACTCTTCGACCTGCGCAGCTCTTCGAGGATGGTCTTGTACATGGTGTTGGACTCGTGATTAGAGACCAACAGCGGGTTGAAGAGCTTTTCGGCAGCACCGGACTTATCGAGGAATCCAAACGACGTGTCGTGCCGAATCAGGTCAGGAACGAGCTCCACGCTTACCGTCCCTGAGTTGAGTACGCGGCCATGATTGTTTCGACTGCGGGCACATCGGCTGGCGCCCATTCGACAGAATCCAAATTGGCCGCATCAATCCATCGGATCTCAGAGTGCTCGGTGAGCTGTGGTGCACCTTCGACCAACGTCGCATAGAAGGTCGTCAGCGTAACGAATCCAAAGTCGTATTCATGTCGAGTTGAAGCGACTTGGTCGCCGATCTCGACAGTGCACAGGAGCTCTTCCTTCATCTCTCTCACCAGTGCAGTCCGGGGAGTCTCGCCCGGTTCAATCTTGCCTCCAGGGAACTCCCACATGCCTGGCAACGACATGTTTTCGCTTCTCTGAGCTGCGAGTACCGTTCCGTCATTGGTTACGACGGCGCCAACGACGTTGATTTCCTTCTTCATTGCCAGGGCTCCTGCTTGTGGGACGAAGTCACTTACAGCCTATCCACTGGGCCCTCGGTTCACACCGAAGACGTGGCCAGAACTACCAGTACTTGGTACCTACCAGTTGCGGTCTCGTTCCATACGACATAGCAGCATCTACCTACTGATTCACGCAACTAATCTTCGCGCATATCGTCATGCAGCGAACCCCGGGAACAGTCTCTCTACCCACAGAGCTATCTGCCCGACTGATCGATCGCGACCTCACCCGTCAACGTTCTAGAGTGTTCAATAGATTTGTTGGTTAGGGCACAACATGCATGAATCACGATGCGCCTCAGAATTGACGCTCCCTTAGAGTTTCGACCTTCCATAGTCACACCCATTGGTCGCCGGCACGGACACTGGTCCATGTCAGTGGCGTAAGGGACGCTTGCACCACAAGCAACGACTCTGCGAAGGGACTTACATGTTCGCTACAGCAAATGCCGCTTTGGAATTTGGTCGCAAAATTCACAGAGATGGAAGCGCGATCTTCATGTTTGTGTCCTGGACTGCCGCAGTGTTGGCGATATGTTCAGTTTTGCAGAGTTCACGTCCGAGTGAACTCATTTCTGAAATCCTCTATGCATTCGGCGCAGACGGCCCGGCTGAATATTTTGGATTGCATGCGCCACCAGGGATTCAGTTTCAATCGTTCTACTGGCAATCCTTGGTTCTGCAGGTAGTCGGAGCGATGATCACATTGATGGGCTTGTATATCCTGCTAGGTGGGCCACTTGATATCAGACAATTTGAGCACCGCGGCAACATGATGGCCATCTCGCCTTGGCCAAATACCGTCTGGCTGTTGTTCTTCGCGGCTGTCCAAATCGGCCCGGCCCCCTTGCTTGCCGGTAGCGTTTTTACCGACTGGGCATTCACTGCCGTGAAAGCTTTTTTGGGTCTGCTTGCACTCACGACCTTGTTGGCCTTGATAGGCCTAAAACACTGGATGTCCAACTTAACTTCTGCCCTCATAAGCTTTCTTTGGACAACCGTTGCTCGAATTGTTTACAGCGTCATATTTGTAACCCTCAGCCTGATGCTGGTAGTCGCATGGCTTCCCCTGGAAATCTGGACCATCGTTGACAGACGTCAACACATACGTGACGAAGAATCTCGCATTCCCTCGGGAGCAGAACCCTTAGATCCTAACTAGAAACATTCGCGCCGATGCCGATTACAAATAACCAAGCTGGCTTCCCCGCACAGTCATGTCATTATCCCGCTAACTCACTTCTCAGACGCCCAATTCGCGCGTGCACTCAAGACCGAGCTCAACACCTTGGCGGTATCTCCGCCCAATGACGGAGCAGGAACCACCGCAGCAGCCGGCGTCCCCGAGAACACCAGCGGCACCCGCGGCGCGATCACAGTCCCAACCCCGGGCTGATCAATCTCAGAGAACAACGGGTTCTCCAACGAACAACGGGGATCAGACTTCACGAGTTCCTCAAACGTCTGGGACCCTCCCTGCAGCACTCCGGCCTCGCTCAAGGCGGCAGCCGCCTCGGTGACGGTGTGCGCAGCGAACCACGGCCGCACCACCGCATCGATGGCCTCACACGCCTCGAACCGACCGCCCTCCGTCGACAGGTCGACGTCCAACAGCGGCCCAATCCTCTCAAGCTTCTCGGTCAGTCCGGTCGCCTTGCCCAGACCACGCCAATTCTTATTCGAGATGACCGCGACCATGATCTGCCGACCGTCAGAAGTCTCGAACGACGGTCCGTACGCATCGTAGAGCCCATTGCCCAGCGGCCCACGCGTCTTGCCAGTGGCCTGCACCTCGGCGATATAGCCGAGGTTGATCGGCCACCGGTTGGCGTCGATGTTGCCGCCGATCGGGTCGATGCGGATGACGTCGGCGCCCAGCTGCGCCAAGGTCATCGCGCCCAAGGGGGCTGCGACGAACGCTGAGATCTCGACGACGGTGAGTCCGGTTAGCGGTGCCGGTCGAGTCTCTGACATGGGTGCTCCTCAGCTTTCGGCGGTCGTCACGGTCGCCGCGATGGCGGTCTTGCCACCGGGGGCGATGGCTTCGAGTTCGGGGGTGTTCTCCCCCGTGGCCCGCCCGACGAGGTGGATCTGCTCGCCTGCGAACAGGGGTGACTTCGCGCGGAAGTCGAAGCTCGTGACCGTGGCCTCGGGGTGGTTCTTCATGAACGCGTCCAGCAACAAAGTCGCGGTCAGTGGCCCGTGCGTCACCAAGCCGGGATACCCTTCGACCTCGGTGACATACGGATAGTCGTAGTGGATTCGGTGGGAGTTGAAGGTCAGCGCCGAGTATCGGAAGAGCATGACTTCGTTCGGCCGCACGCTCTCGGCCCAATCCCAGCCCTCCGGTTCTGGCGAGTCCGGTCGTGGCGGTGCTGCCGCTGATCCCGCGGGCTTCGAGGTGACCTCTCGGTAGACGATGGTGTGCCGGTCGGTGGTGGCCAGAACCCCATCAGCGGACACCTCGTGGCACAGCACGACGAAGCACAGAGATCCTGTGCTGCCGGTCTTCTCCGTGATCGACTCGATCGTAGTGGTCCGCGATATCGTCTGCCCGGGCAGGACCGGAGCGTGAAACGTCAGCTCGCTGCCCGCCCACATGCGCCTGGGCAACGGAACGGGAGGCATGAACCCACCGAGCTTCACATGCCCGTCGGCGCCGAGTTCGCTCATCGACACGTCGTCTTCGGAGAAGTGCAGCCAGTGCCCGAGAGGGTGCAATGGCACGGTCGGATCACCCTCGTGACCGAGGAGGGAGGCCAAGCGAGCGGACCTCTCCCCCGAAGCCACCTCCTCGGCGACGGTTGTCTTTCCCACCCATTCCTGAAGTTCAACAATGTCGCTGCTCATGGCTCTCCTCCCGTGCTCGTTCTCAGGCCTTGTTCCGCCCGATGAGCTGCTTGGCGATGACGTTCAGTTGGATTTCGTTCGTGCCTTCGCCGACGATCATCAGCGGGGCATCACGGTAATACCGTTCAACGTCGTATTCGGTGGAGTACCCGTAACCTCCATGGACCCGGATCGCATCGAGGGCCACCTCGGCGGCCATTTCGGAGGCGTAGTACTTCGCCATGCCTGCTTCCATGTCGACCCGTGCCCCCGAGTCATAGGTCCGCGCCGCATGAAGGACGAGCTGCCGGGCAGCCTCGAGTTTCGTCGCCATCTTCGCCAGTTGATTGCCCACGGCCTGGTGTTTCCAGATCGGCTTGCCCATGGACTCGCGCTCCTGCGAGTACTTCACCGCATCGTTGAGTGCAGCTTGAGCGAGACCCAAGGACCGGGAGGCGACCTGGATACGTCCGATCTCCAGACCTTTCATCATCTGCTTGAACCCGATGCCCTCGACCTCGCCGAGCAGTTGCGACTGCGGCTGGCGGAGGTCCTCGAAGTTGAGTTCGCAAGTCTCCACGCCCTTGTACCCGAGCTTCGAGAGGTCCTGGGAGACCGTGAAGCCCTCCCCCTTCTCCACGAGGATGATTGAGATGCCTTTGTGCCGCGGCTCGGCGTTCGGATCGGTCTTGCACAGCAGGGCGATGAGGTCGGACTTCCGGGCGTTGGTGATCCACGTCTTCGAGCCGTTGATGACGTAGTCGTCGCCGTCTTTGGCTGCGTTCGTGCGCATCGCCTGCAGGTCGGAGCCGCCGCCGGGTTCGGTCAACGCCATGGTCGCCCGCAGCTCGCCGGTGGCCATGCGCGGCAGGTAGGTGTCTTTCTGTTCGTCGGTGCCGTATTCCTGGATGAGCTTCGCGACAACGGTGTGCCCGCCCATGGCTCCGGCCAGGGACATCCATCCGCGGGCGAGCTCCTGGGTGATGAGCGCATAGGCCTCGGTCGAGACCTTCCCCGCACCCCAGGGTTCGTCGATCGCAAGCCCGTAGATGCCCATGTCCTTCATCGTCTGGATCCAGGCTTCGGGGTATTCGTTCGCGTGCTCGACACGGTTGACGTGGGGTTTGACGTCGTGGTCGACGAACTCGGCGACCGTGTCGATCATCATCTGCTCTTCGCTGCTCACTGCCATAGTGTGTTCCTTCGTTGCGAGACTATCTCCGTCGAAATGCCCATGTCGCGGGCACGAGTCGGGCGCAGCGTCTGCGACAGACTCTCGTTCCGGCATCTCTTCGCATCGTATGCCGCAGTTCCCGGGTGATGTCATTATGCCTTCGCGTCTTTGTCGGGTCTGTCGGGTCCGTATCCGAAGATGGAAGCGTAGAAGCCGCGCGGGCCGCCCCACCCCTGTCCGCACGCAATTGCATCCGTTTGACGCGGGTCGAATTCGCCAACAGAGCGTCCTAGGTCGAAAGCGCCTGAGCAGCTCAACTATGCAAGACTGCGCACTGCGGCAGCGTAGGAGCCCTGTTCTGAATACGCACTGTCGATGATTCTGTTCCACTCTCCGAGCGAGGACCTGCACGCCTCAACTAGTTGGCTCGCCGCGGAACTCAGCCCGGTTGAACGATGCAGAATGCCGAACGACGATTTCACTATCGGTGAGGTCTCGTAAATCTGCGCACCACTCCGGCAGGCGTCCATAGCCATACGTAACGGCAAGAACGTGAACATTTCGCCATACATCACGAATGACAGCTGCGTCAGGCGATTGGGTACAACGGCGTGAGGGGAGAATTTCGGGTTCGTGCCGCCCAATACTGCCGAAACCATGGTGTTCTCCATGTTCGCAAGGTGCGAAACCACAATCGGAATGTCGGGCAGCTCATCGACTGAAATGAGCCCGTTCGAATCGGCAATTCCCCGGAGTTCCTGATTGTTCGGTGGTCCGACCAACAGAAGCCTCTGTGTGGAAAGCTCTTCATGGACGAGGCTGTCGTTGTGTTCTATCGGAAACGAGCTGAATCCCATTTCCGACTGTCCGTTTTCCACTGCTGAGACGAGCCCCGTCGAACTCTGCTCCTCGGAAAACACGAAGTGGAAGTTCCGGTGCCGCCGGATGTATTCGGAGGCCCAGGAGACAACTGCATCGCTCGACAGCTCGGGCATGGTCGAAATTGTCACGACTCCTGTCCGAGCGTCCTGTATCTCTTTCGCACGGTCAGAAAGGGCGAGAACGCCGCCGAGGGTGTTTCTGGCATCCGGAGCGAGTGCCAGTCCTGCGGTACTCGGGATGAGTCTTCGGCCGGTTCGCACGAACAGCTCCACGTTGAGCTCACGCTCCAAGGCACGAAGTGCCTGGGATATCGTCGGTTGCGCTACGTGCAGGGCCTGTGCGGCGCGCCCGACCCCACCATTGTCAATGACGGCGATGAAGTACTCGAGCTGCCTCAGTTCCATTTCCTACCCCAGTCTTTGCCACAGTGAGTCTCGATTTTCCCAGATCAATCTCCGGATCCAGCTATTGGAACTCTCAACGTCGGTCGATGCGGTAGGAGTCCGGGAGACGATCGTGCAAGCGTGATTCTTTGGCCATTGCGCGACCAAGGTTCCTGCGGTGCACGGGAGACGAGCCTTCATAGATCCTCAATGCCCGCACGTCTCGCCACATCCTCGGTACCGGATGACGGCCGACTATGCCATCTCCGCCCAACAGCTGCACACAAGTGTCTGCGACCTGGCTTGCCATCTCGGTACAAAAGAGTTTCGCTGCCGAGATCCGATGCCGTGGAACCTTTCCTAAGTCAAAGGCGATTGCGGCTTCGAGAGTGAGCGCACGCCCTGCCTCCAGCTGGGCAAAGCATGCACCGAGACTGTCTTGCACGACTCCGAGCTCGGCTAGCGATCCTCCGAACTGGTGCCTGGAGTTGACATGGTGGGCAGTCTCTTCGAGCATTCGGGTCGCTTGACCCACCGCTGTCGCGGCGACGTGGAGGCGGGCATGATTGATACCGCGAAGTGCCATCTGCATCCCGTTGCCTTCAACACCACCGACAAGAGCTGAGTCAGGCACCCGCACTTCAGCGAGTTCGATCTCCCCGACAGGCGCCTCGGCGTGACCGTTCATGGTATCGGCCGCTCTTGTACTGACACCTGGAGTATCACGGGGCACGAGGAATGTACTGATTCCTTCTGTTGTCCGTGCGAAGATGAAAAGCAGGTCTGCCCAAGCAGCGTTCGTGATGAACCGCTTGCTACCGTTGAGAAGCCACTCATCACCGACTCGAACCGCGCGGGTCTGCAGCGATTGTGCATCAGATCCAGCTTCCGGTTCGGTCAGCCCAAAAGCAGTGACCGTCTCTCCAGCCGCCATAGACGGCAACAGGGACTCCTGCTGTTCCTGTGTTCCGTGGTCGATGAGCCCTTGAGAGCATAATCCGATCACGGTAGAGAATCGCGAGCGATAGACCAGCGAGGCACGGGTGAATTCCAGGGTCAGCCGCACCTGCTCTTCCATCGACCAGCCGAGTCCTCCCGACTTTCGCGGAATGGAGATGCCGAATAGCCCGGCATCGATCATGCGGTTAAGGATTCTCTGCGGTACCGCTCCCGCGGCGACGAGCTCTTCCTCACCCGGAATAAGCACCTCGGAAGTTAGTTCGGCGATATGCGCGAGATATCGATTAAAACTCATCGATTTGACGGCAGGATCGATCATTAGGTTCCACTCCGGTCTTTTGTTCTGAGGTTCGTAGTCGTTGGATTGGGTCACTGAACCGGTGACGGCGCACTGGCAGGTACAGAATGGGTCGAGGCATTAGTTGTCGGCGCTGAGCCCACCGCAGGTGCCCGACCATGCGCAACGGATCTCTTACCGTCGAACACGACAGGCAAGCTCGGGAGTCCTGCTGCCTGTGCGCCTTGCTCGCCGCGAAGATCGATGTTCGTAAGCAGGTTGCTGGCGATGAGATCCGGATCGCCGATAATCTCGTCAAGCGTTCGGATCCGACCGCAGACGATCCCTGCCGAGCGGAGGAGGTCGATAGCCTGGGCAGTGGTCAGATGGCCAAATGCGGCATGGAGGATGTCGAGCATACTCTCTCGGTTGGCCACACGCTGCGGGTTCGAGATGAAACGGGGATCAACAGCAAGTTCGGGACGTTCGAGTACATTGCATAGTGCTTCCCACTTCGAACGAGTGTAGGCCGAGACGACGATCTCACCGTCAGATACTGTAATGACGTCCGCCGCAGGTGCGGCCGTTGGCTGACCGTTGCCTTTTCGCCGTGGAGAGTTTCCAGTCATCGCGTACTCGGCCCACTGCACTGCCTGGGCATGGACTGTTGCCTCCATGAGCGAGGTCTCTACCAGAATGCCCCGACCAGTCGTATTCCGTTCCAGAATCGCAGCGAGGATTCCGGTTGTCAGCGAATGCGATGCGAGCACGTCTGACACTGCGAAACCGGCCCGCTGTGGCTGCCCTTCGGCTTCACCAGTAACCCCCATGATGCCGAATTCTGCTTGCGCCATGATATCGAGGCCGGGTGTCTCTCGGTTTGGCCCTCGCCGCCCGAAACCAGAGGCGACACCACATATCAGACGTGGATTGAGTTCTGAGACCGTATCCCAGTCGACACCGAGCTTCCGCGCTGTGCGCGGGAGGAAATTGTGGATAAGCACATCGGCAGAGGCAATGAGCGTCTGAAGCTGCGCGCGATCGTCTTCGAGAGTGAGATCGAGCGCAATACTGTCTTTGCCGCGGTTGCACGCTTCGACGATTGCCTCGCCGAAGACACCAATCGTTCGTGCCTGCTCGCCGGTTGGCGCCTCGATTTTGATCACACGTGCACCGAGGTCTGCGAGGTTCTGCCCCGCCATCGGCGCGGAGATGTACTGGCCTAAGTCAAGAACTGTCAGGCCTTGGAAGGCGGTGAGGCTCATAAGGGTCCTTTCGATATTCGCGTGTACTGAATTTCACGGGTTCATTCGCGCGCGGTAGGCGCCTGCCCCATATCCTTGGAGTCGGCGGACAGTGATTCACAGCCGGCGGCCCGCAAGCGGCCTTCTCGCCGGGCGGTGATCGTCAGAAGCACACGACGAGACCGTTCGGGGTCGAGCAGGTAGCCACCGATGAGCGCGCAGATGACAATTGCGAAACCTGCAACTTGGAAAGCAAACGAGTAACCGTGTTGGACGGTGTCTGAACGATCGACGATGATGCCCACAACATAGGGTGCGAGGATTCCGGCGACGCTGTAGACGGCGATGATGCAGCCGAAAAAGCCGACTCGATGCTTTGCTGGCAAGAAATCCGAAGCTCCGGCAAAAGCCGTTGAAAAGGCCACACTGTTGATTGAGAAGGCACAGACTACGAGTACAAGTTGTGGCCAACCATGGTCGATCCCGCTGAAAGTTATAAGGCAGACTCCGGCGAAGATGAGAAGGACTGCCGTGAGATAGCTGCGAGCCACTTTCGAGGTGAATCCCTTGGTCAGCAGCCACCCGGATATGGCTCCTGATGATATGAGCACAACGACTGCACATGCGTAGGGGATTGTGACGAGAACTCCGGTCGCCTCCTGTGAGTACCCAAGACCTTCATGCATGAACACAGGAAGCCACGAAGTCTTGAGTGAGGTGATGATATACCCACCGAAACTCAGAATCGCGAGACCCCAGAAAGATCCAAGCCGGAAATAGGTGTAGAAAGGAACTCGAATATCCTCGTTCGCATCAGTGTTTTCCTCCCGACCAGCGAGAAGGGCCCGCTCGCTTTCGGGGAGCCGAGAATTGAACATCTGCAGACGTCCTCGGTTTGTCATCAGCCATATAAGTACCCAGACAAGTCCGATTATGACGAGTACCAAAAATGCTGCATGCCAGTGGAAGCGAATGATCACCCAGGTCAGAACCGGAGCACTGAGCAACGGGCCCAGGGAAGATCCTGCATTGACGATCGAGCCGGCCAGAGCCCTCTTCTGAGGCGAAAATCTGACAGCGACAATCCCCTGGCACAATGCATGAGCAGGTCCCTCGAAGAATCCGAGGGCCATCCGCGACAGAAAGAGAACGAGAAAACTAGTCTCCATGGTCAGCGGTATCATCGTAGCCACCCACGCGAGCATGAGAACCGGCGCTCCCCACAGCAGGTTGACCCATCGAAATAGGGCTCCGATGCCGACCGCTCCGGCAGCGAAAAGCCAGAAAAAGCCACTGCTGAGCAACCCGTATTCTGCGTCTCCAATTGCCAGGTCTGCTTTGATCTGGCTGGCGCTGAACCCGATAGAGGCCTTATCAGCAAAGTTGAGGGTGAAGAAGACCAACAGGAGTCCCACAATCACCCAGTCACGCTTCGTCGGATTCACTCCGCGTTTGTGAGCACTTCGCATTGTGCCGGTGACTGCTTTCTCCGGTGGTGTCTTCTTTGGCTGCATCGAGTCATCTCCTTTGACGAGGTGCTATCTACAGTTCCACCACGAGAGAAGTCGAACAAGATCGAATCATCACTAGGCCCCATAGGCTGGGCCTATACTTTCGACTCTCTGTGAAACGTATCCCCGTGGCCCGGCGTGCAATCGCGTACAGTCCTGATTATCTCGATGAGAGGGCTGAAGAGCTGAGGTCAGACTGCGTCAACTTCGGCAGTCTCGTCCAATCCGATTCCCCGTATCCAGAAGCGGGTGAGCATCTCCACCATCTCCTCGCTCGGCGCCCGGCCCCGCCAGCCGATCTCTGTCGACGCGTAGTACGTCATCATCGACACGATCGCGAGACCAGCCTCGGCGGGATCGACCTCGGGGTCAGCGATACCGCGAGCCTGCTGGCGACGGATGCCCTTCGCAATGCGTCGTCCGAAGCTGTCACGAATAGTGAGGCGGATCTGTCGAAACGACGGATCGTGGTAAGCCGCCTGCTCGAGCACAGTCGAGAGCCCGAGTGAGCGACTGTACGAGTCCAGGAACTTTCGAACTGAGGCCTCAATCCGGTCGCGCACCAAAGGTACGTCGACGTCTCTGACATCCGTGCTCATCAGTCGAGATTCGATGGATCTCTCGATGATCGCTGCGAAGATTGCCTTCTTGCTCTTGAAGTGGGCGTAAAAGGTCCCCCGAGAGATGTCTGCTTCCTGAATGATGTCCTCGACTGCGCAGTCGACGTAGCCGTTGCGGACGAAAGCCAAGGTTGCCGCGTCCAACAGCTGTTCGCGCGTCCTCTCGCCTCTCTTATTCTTCGGTGCTGGCTGTGGTGGAGCACCCGCCCAGACACTGAGCGCCCGGACAATATTGTCGACATCTGCGTCGACTGCTGCGGGGAACTTCACTGGTAGCTCTCTCCTGTCCTGCAGTCCGGTGGCTGCTGCGGCAGCATCAGCGCCATCGACTCCGTGAGGAGACGCTGGGCGCCCACCCCGTTCGCGCATCGTATCGTCCTATCTTCCAGGGACCATTGAACGAGTATGGCTGCACCGACCATACCCAATTCAACCATCCTGGTGAGTTCATGGTGAAGTAGCGCGTGGCGCGATAGCCCTCATCAATTATTGTTCGAGCAGCATTGCTGCCTGCTCGGGAAGCATCCCCAGCAACCGACCCAGCACTTCTTCCTGATGTTGAGCAAGTGTGGGCGGCGTTGTGAGGGGACGCTCATTCACCTCCTCTGAGAAGCGCAGAGGATTTCCTACCGTCGGGCGGCGACCATATTCCGGATGGTCGACGTAGCGGATCATCCCCCTCTCAATGAGATGAGGATCATCGTCTACCTCGCGTAGTTCCTTCACCGGAGCGCACGGAACTTTCTGCGTCTCGAGACGCTGTCTCAGCTCTTCACGGGAGAAGGTCATCATGACTTCAGTGAGAATCGTGTCGAGCTCTTCCATGTTGTCGGCTCGATCGTGAACGGTGAGGAATCGCTCGTCCTCGACGAGATCGCCTCTGTCCAGAGCTGTGCACACGCCGCGCCAGTGCTCCTCTGAAGCGCTGATGATCGCAAGCCACCCGTCAGCTGCGCGGTAAACGTTGTACGGAGCCATCGCCAAACCGGAGTGTCGGTTCCCCGTCCTCTGTGGGAGATCACGGTCCGGATAGTTGTAGAGCCCGCTTAGCGCAGAGGTGAGCATCGGGTAGATCGTGTCATGCATCGACACTTCGACGACGCGCCCCTTGCCAGTCTTCTCTCGGTCATAAAGTGCTGCGACGGCGCCGGCAAACAGATGAATGCCACCGGAGAAGTCACTGAATGCGGGTCCAGCCTTGACCGGGGGGCCGTCGGAGAAGCCGGAGGTAGCGATAGTGCCGGACATCGCTTGGACAGTGAGGTCCATGGCAGACATCGAAGAGTAAGGCCCGGTGGATCCATATCCCTTGCCAGAGGCAATAACGAGCCGAGGGTTGCGTACGTGCAGTGCTTCGACGCCTAGGCCCAGCCGCTCGAGCGCCCCGGGTGCGTAGTTCTCGACCAAAACGTCGGCCTTTTCTACCAACCGCATGAGCGTTTCGTGCCCTTCCTCGCTCTTGAGGTCGAGAGCGATGCTCTTCTTATTCGAGTTCAGCATGATGAACTCTTGTGGGTCAGATGCGCCTCGCGCACGCCCCCGCAGTTTCTCCCCAGTGAGAGGCTCGACTTTGATCACCTCGGCGCCGAGGTGGGCAAACATGAGTCCCGTGTACGGTCCGTTGTATATATGTGCCAGTTCGAGGACGACGAGATCTTCGAACGAAGACAGTGTGTAGTCAGGTGTCGAGCTCACAGACGGCCTTTCGCGCGTTTGAGTTCTGCCGAGCAGGCTTCGGCTCCACGGGTGAGCTTGTCGATAGTCGCAAGCACATCGGCACCAGACATGGTGCCCGAAGACGGCCCCCAGACCGTCATGGAGAAGACGCAGTCTCCGTCCTTGTCGAAGATCGGCGCAGTAGCAGAATGGAACTCATAGTCCTCGCCGCGTCTGACATCGGTGTTGTTGAACGTGTGAGACGCGGCGTTGATGGTCGACATGAGATGCCGACGTTCTTCCGAGGTGTGAGCCTTGTTCGCGGAGTCCGAGGCGAGCTCAATGGCAGCCCCCGCCTCGTGTCCGATGCCGAACGCATATCCGGTCTCACGAACTCGCTCAACCACCTGCTCGAATGAATGAATCGCCGAGCCGTCCGGGTCGTCGTGGATACTTGATAGCCAAGCTTTCTCCTCATCCGGGCCGCCGAAGGCCGCAAACACGCCGCCGATCGGAGGCATGAATGGAACGTGACGTCCGACTCGAGAGGATCGACCGCCTCGGATCGAATTGCCGGCAGACGCCACAGTGACCAGGTCTTCATCCACCCGACACATGGCCATGACTTCAGTACTGAGACTGCCGGAGAGTCGCTCCAGGTAAGGTCGGACGATGTCTAACCCGGCTAGACGAGCTGCGGGAATACCTACGCCGACTGCCATCGAACTTGGGCGGAAAGATCCGTAGCCGCCGCGGAAAAATAGCAGTGGGAGGTTGTTCTTGACAGTCTCCAAAGAATGAACTCGTCCGATGACGATATCGTGGTCGCCACCGTCGTAAATACTCTCTGTATCGCAGTCGATGAAGGCAATCGCGTCGTCGAGCCGGGGGTTGCCCAGCGGGGACGTCGTCCACCCGAACCCATCGAGCTTGTCGGTCTTTCGCCGAGCGACAGCACGGCAGATATCTTCCTGGGTGTTACCCAAGACGTTGATTCCGAACTTCGTTCCGCTTGCCCGGATCGCGGCCCACGACGACGAAGTCTTCGTCGGAAGGAACCCCACCAAAGGCGGATCCAGGGACACAGATACGAAAGACCCTACGGTCATTGCTAAACCGGCCCCATCGCCGTGAGTCGCAGTCACGACGACGACTCCGGTGGGGAACGCGCCCATGACGCGTCGGAACTCATTGCTGTCGAAATCATTCACTGTGATCGGTCCTTTCATTTTCACGTCGGAAGAGTGTCAGCTGTTGGAATATTGCGTTCAAGACTCGGCTGCGCCTACAGACTCCTCGTTGCTGCCGACGCCGAGGATACGTCTCGGATTGATGCGCATCATTTGATCGATATCAGAATCGCAGACACCTCGAGCACGAATGTCCGTGACGATGCGCGGCATCACAACTCGCGCATCCCAGAGTGGAAGGTTCGTTCTTCGATGCTCATCGGGAAAGTTCATGCTGAAGACCGATGAATCAGTTGCCAAGACCATACGGTCGGCGTAGCCGAGTTCACACATGCGCACGACAGTGTCGATTCGCTGTTCGTAAGGTAGTTGGGACTCGAGTCCGAATCGATCCATCCCGAGCACGGAACCACGATCAGCGATGCGCCGCAGAACATCGATGTCATCGGTATCTCCCACATGTCCGATGACGATGCTGGCGAGGTCGATTCCACGGGATTCGAAATAGTCCTGTTGGAGAGAACCTGTATCGTGCGCTGGGCTGGAATGGGTCATGATCGGTGTACCGGTCTCAAGGTGAGCATCAGCCACTGCCTGCATGATGATGCGCACCCCCTCCGTCACACCGAACTTGTCTGCAGAGCACTTGAGGACTGCCGCACGCACCCCGGTAGAACTGATCCCTTCGCGGATGTCGCGAATGAAGATCTCCGCAAGTGGGTCGGGGCCGTCGAACAATCGGCCCGGGCCATTGAGGTTGGCGAAGGCAGGGGCTTCGAAATACGTGTACCAGCCGGTCGCCACGAGGATATTAAGATCGACCTGCTCGGCGATCCGCTTGAGGACCGGAATGTTCCGCCCGGTCCCCATCACAGAGAGGTCGACGAATGTATCGATTCCGGACTGCCCGACCTCGGTAAGCGTCCGAACCGCCCGATCGACCATTTCATCTTCGGGGAATAACTCCGGATAGTTGATCATGAGCTCTGCGTTAAGCACGAAAACGTGCTCATGCATGAGGACCGTTCCCAACTTGTCGGTCGGGACATTGCCGGTGAGCGAGGGAATCACCCGAGATCACTCCATTCGTGTGGCCAGAACATGTTCATGGTCGGTCTTCTGGCTGCGGGTCGTGGCCGCCAAGCTGTCTGATCGCATGGAACCCGAAGACATCATGACTTCGGATCAGCTGGGACGGTTGGGAAGAACGATCTCATCGTAGATTCGCTCGGCGATAGGCTCGAGGTAGGAACGATCCTCGAAATCGTCGCTGCCTTTGTACCAGTCAGGAAAGTCGTCGAATCCTCCGTCGTTGGTATATCCAAGCTCTTCGGAAATCGAAGTCCACTTGTCGATGCTTTCGGCCACAGCTTTATTAAGCGCCTCACCGTCCGTGGTGTCGGTTCCAGCGACATCGTCGAGCAGTGCTTCGTTCGCCTTCGACAAGGCTTCTTCGGACGCGGAATCGAGGAAGTTTACCTCTCCGTCATTCTCCGCGGCGACATCCGCCGTGTCACGGATCGATTCGAGGGAGTTGTACAGCTCCCCGGACATGTACTCCTCTTGGAGGTCGAACATGAGCTGCCGAGCTACCAGTGGTATCGACTCCCACGCTTGGCCGGCTACGAGACTGCCGGGGCCTGAGGCGAAGCTCTGCTCTTGGGGGAAGTACACATGTGGTGCCACCTCGAGCCAGCTTGCTGCAATCGCCGTACCTGGCGATTGCAGCGAACAGTCGAGGATTCCGCGTTGGAACGCCTCGTACCCCTCCGCAAGCTCGATTGTCGTCGCAGTACCCCCCAGCGACTCGATCTCCCGCTGGTGCGACTCTGCGTTACCGCGGATCTGCGCACCGCGGAAGTCTGCAGGGCTCTTGCGTTCCGAGTTGCAAACCAATGATGGATTGCCGTTCGGGTTCGCAGGGTTGATCACATGCATCCCACGACTCTCGAACTCCTCGAGGATCTCCGGGGTATTGAAAGCCACCTCCATCAGTGCGGCGTGCGTGACAATCTCCCCCTGCAGCGGAGTGCTGGGCACCTGGACCATCGAGGAGGTCATGTCCACGAAAGCCTGCATCTGTTGAGGCTCGTAGGTCGTGTAGTAATGCGCAAGATCGAGACGGCCATCAACAAGGGCGCTCGGCACATCAGTCGGTGCGGCAATCGCTCCCGCGTAATGGATATTGACCGTGATCTTTCCGCCGGACCATTCCTCGAGGGAATCGGCGAATTTCTGGTCACGCAACGACGCGTAGGATTCCGGATTGGCCGAGGCGACCTGGAAGTCGAGTTCGATCGGCTCGACGTCTTCGAAGGCTTTCTTGTATTCCTCCGCAGAGGCACCAGCCTCGATTCCCTCGCCACCTCCGCCTTCGCCTCCGCCGTTGTCTGCCTTCGAACATCCGGCCAGGATGACCGTCGTCGCCACAGCAAGAGGCAGTGCAACGCCTAACTTGAATCTCGATCGCATGTGATTACTCCTTTGTAATTCCACAGACACGCGGGATCGCGTGCTGGTCAGCCTTCAGTGAAGTGCTTGATCGCCCCTCGGAAGCCGAGCTCACGCATCTGGTCCTTTACCTGATCGATCGACTCGGCGGTGTGTGAGATTGAATCCCACTCAGCACCGGACCGTAATGCCTCGACAAAGCCCTGTCGGTCGAATACCCGATTGAGCGCGTTCTTTTTGAGGTAGAGAAGATCCAGCGGTGTCTTGCCGACCCTGCGCGCCAGCACAGTCGCAGCCTCTTCCACCTCACCCTTTGGCACGCTGCGGTTCGCCCACCCCAGGTCCGCGGCTTCCGCGCCAGACATACTGTTGCCAGCGATGTATGACAGTTCCTTCGCCTTCCGCATACCGACGTGCCACAGAGAGACGGGACTGAGCAGACCACCGCCGAGGGGAATCGAGGGCCACCCGATGTTCGCATCGTCGGCGACGACAACGAGGTCAGCACAGGCGACAAACATCGTCGCTCCGCCCAGACAATGCCCCTCGACCGCCGCGATGATCGGCTTTGGGTAGCGCCACACTCGTTCCCACAGGTCCACTGCATTCTGGAGTTTGCGCCAGTCTTGATAGGCCGTGGGAGCGGTGTAGCTCGTCACGACGTCGTAACCTGCACTGAAATTCCCACCGGCACCCTGCACGACGACTGCGGAGATGGAGTCATCGTCCTTGAGTTCGGCTAGTGCAGCAAAGAGGTCGTTCAGCAATTCGGTGTTGAATGCGTTGAGCTTCTCCGGGCGCTGCATCGTAATGACAGCGTAGCGGTGCTCTCCATTGCGTTCTGTACTTACCAGACTCATGGCAATCACTCTCCGTGGAATTCGACGGCCGTCTTCGCCTTGAAAGCTGCGACCGAGTTCTTATGGTCCTGGGTCGTTGACGTCACCGCAGAGGCAAACGATTCGAAGTCCCAAGTCTGCGCAAAGGTGAGATCCGACGCTGCGTGTATGACCTTGCGGGTCGAAAACATAGCGGCGGTAGGCCCTGCCGCGAGAGTCTCGGCGAAACGTTGGACCTTGTTAGTGAACTCCTCGTCCCCGTAGCTCTGGGCAGCGATGCCCAGTTCCAGTGCCTTGACGGCGTCAATGATCTCGCCGGTCATCCCGTAGTACATTGTTGTCCTCGTACCAATCTGCTGCGCCAGGAAGTAGGGAACGGAGCTGTCGGGAGCGAGGCCCCGCTTGACGAAGCCGAACTGGAACTTGGCGGTGTCACTGGCGATGATGAGATCGGCCCCCAGAGCAAGGCCGAAACCCGCACCGACCGCGTGACCGCGAACTGCGGAGATCGTCGGCACCCTCACTCCGCGCAGAAGCTCGATGAGCTCACGGCCCAACGCAATGCGCGCGGCTCCTTGGACGGGGGTGCTCTTCCCCATGCCTTTGACGTCACCGCCCGCGCAGAAACTGTCACCTGCTCCGGTCAGAACGATACAGCGGACAGCCTCATCGTGATGGGCATCGAGCAGGGCGGTGCGCAGGTCAGCACGGAGGTCGATGCTGAGCGCGTTCTTCGCCTCAGGTCGGTTGAGCGTAATCGTGAGCACTCCCGCGCGAAGTTCACGCTCGACGTAGGAAAGAGTTGCGAAGTCGCTCACAGCACCGTCTCCCCGGCGAGCAGACGTTTGGCAATGGTGCGGCGTTGGATTTCTGAGGTTCCGTCAGGAATGCGCAACATGCGGGCGAAACGATATGCCGATTCCAGGCCCATTTCGTTTGTCAGACCAAGTCCGCCGTGGATCTGGATGGCCTCGTCGAGGACTTTGCCCACCATCTCGGTACACCGGGCCTTGACGATCGAAGTCTCCTTGACGGACTTCTCACCGGCATCGACCATTTCAGCAGTCCGAAGCACTGCCGACTTGCAAAGATAGATTTCCATCGCCATCTCCGCAAGCTTTCCCTGGATGAGCTGATGTTCGCCGATCGTCTTGCCGAAGGTGCTGCGCGTGTTCGCGTAGTTGATGGACTTGTCGAGCGCCCATCGTGCGAGACCCACGCACGTCGCGGACATCGTGAGTCGGCCGCGACCGATGCCGCCCAGGGCAAGTTTGAAGGCTTCGCCTTCCACGCCCACGATCTGCCTCGGGGTCACGTGAACATCCGTGAGCGAGATGATAGTCGCATTCGAGCCCCGGTTGCCCATCATCGGGATACCGGTGTCGACTGAGAATCCGGGGGAGTCGGTGTCAACGAAGAAGCAGGTGATTCCACCCTTCCGAGCTTTGAACTGTTCGGGGTCGGTCACTGCGAAGACGAAGGCGTGTGACGCATGGGCGGCGTTCGAGATCCACTGCTTCTGACCATTGATGACCCACCCGTCCTCGACTGGTGTCGCTTTCGACTTGACGTTGAAGACGTCTGAGCCTGCATCGGGTTCTGACAGGGCGAAACACAGAGTGGCGCTGCCGTCTCTGATGGCGTCAATCTTCTCGGCCAGCAGATCCTCGTTGAGTTTGAGCAGTAGCGGGCTCAGGCCGTTGGTGAACGGTGATGGGATGACTGACTCGTGGACGATGATGCGATCAGGCCCGTAGCGATGATGCATCGCTTCCTGGATGGCGACAATTCCGCTTGCCGATAGATTCCCGCCGCCCAGCTCCTCCGCCCCGTAGAGCGAGTAGAAGCCGGATTCGGCCGACAGCTCTCGGACCTGCCTGTTGATCGCAAGGTATTCCGGGGTCATGAGGCCACGGTCGTTGTAGATTCGGCGATCATCGGCGAGGAGCTCGGCGTTCGCCTGCTCGATCGGCTCGACTGCCTTGTCGACGAACCCGAAGAGAGCGTCGATGATTTCTTTGTGCTCTGCAGCCTGTTCTGCCGCGCTGCCATTCATATCTGCGTTTTCCTCCGCCGCTGCTGGGTGTGGGCGCGGCGCCCTGGGTCGCCCCTGGGCGCCGCGGAGACTGTCCCGTCAAGCCGGGACGAGTGGTGTCAGGAACTCAACCCGCTGATCTGCGGGCGCACTTCCTTTGCGAATTTGGTCATTGACTTGAGGACTTGGCCCTGAGGCTGGCTGCCGGCATCGAACCAACCGACCAGTCCACCTATTCCCGTGACCTTCTTGTAATCGTCCAGCTGCTGAGCAACATCGTCAGACGATCCGAGGATGATCGCACCTTTGTCGAGATACTCCTGGAAGCTCAATTCGTTGAGGCCGAGACCGACTTTCGCCCTGTTGCTGAGAATGCTGAGATACCACATGAGACCCTTTTCGTACTCTTTCGCCGCGGTCTCACGGTCGTCGGAGACGTGGATGGCCTTAAGCTGCGACGACCTAGCAACGAGGTCGTCGATCTCGTCGTAGTTGTAGCCCGCGTCCCTGGCTTCCTCACGGTAGATGTTGACAAGGCGAGCCATATCCTCCCACGTCGGCATCTGACCCATTACAAAGGCGAAGCCCTGTCGAGCCGCCGCACGCAACGATGCCTCAGTCTGTGACACCATAACGAAGACTGGCGGATGAGGCTTCTGCAGGGGCCTCGGCATGAGCTGGATCTCTTCCGCCTGCTCACCTTCGCCGGGAACCGAGAAGTGCTTGCCTTTATGACTGATCTTGCCGGTCCGCCAGCCCTGCATGATGATCTCGAACGTCTCTTGATAGCGCTCGTCGCGCTCATCAGGGTTGATGTTGTAAGCCTGGAACTCGAGCAAGTCGTACGCCTTGCCGATACCGAAATTGAGGCGGCCGTCGCTGATGACGTCTAGCAGCGAGAAGTCTTCCGCTAGCTTAAGCGGGTGGTTCATCGGGAGACGAGCGACGCCGGTACCCAAGCGAATGTTTTTCGTCGTACCAGCGCAAGCGGCCAGAAGCACCTGAGACGACGAGATGATGCCATACTGACGCGCGTTGTGCTCTGCAACCCAAGCTTCCTCAAACCCAAGCTCATCCGCGAGATTGATCTGTTCGATGCCCTTGTGGACAGCTTCGTATTCAGTGCTCCAGTCTGGCACGTTGGTGAGGCTGAAGATTCCGAAGTGCAGTTCGTTGTGGGCCACTGGCTTTCCTCCCGATGATTCGACGACGAGAATCTGCATACATGCGACTCTGCGTGAATGTTTCTAGACACTTGCGTCTAGTTCTGAATCATCAAAGCACTTATTCATGAAACATGTCAAGACGATCAGCCCACATCATGCCAGGCCCGCAATAGGTGACAACAAGTCAGCCGCGAATCTCGCTAATCTGTCGATTTTCGAAATCCAGCCACTCCAACGTATAGACAAAACATGACTATGTTGTATAGATTCCTCTAGAAGCCGCCGTCTACGGCGGACCGACTCAATGCCGCGTCGGTCGGTCATCCTATCTGGAACTCAACGACCGGCCTCGAAAGGATGAGAATGTCCAGTGCCAATGCAGTCGTCGTCACAGGATCCTCTGGAGGATTGGGATTCGCCACAGCGCAACGCTTCCTCAAGGACGGTTATACGGTTTTCGGCTTCGACTTCGGGACACCGGCGCGGCTCAAAGGCAGCGGCAACGCCGAATTCGTCCCGTTTCGGGTCGATGTTTCCAACAACGAGAGCGTGCGTGAAGCCGTAACGGCTGCGGCTAAACACGCTCCGATCGCGGGGCTCATCCACTGCGCTGGAATCGCAGAATTCGGACCAGACAACCCTGGCCATCTAGTTGCACCGACCTCCGGTCAGGTCATCGACAATCTGGACACGATCGAGCGGACACTTCGCGTCAATCTCGGCGGGACATTCATAGTCCTGCGCCATGTGATCGCCGCAATGACTGCGCGCGACACGCCAGCGAACGAGGAACGTGGCTTCATCATCCTCACCTCGTCTGGCGCAGCATTTGAAGGCAAACCCGGACAGTCGGCATACTCAGCTTCGAAAGCCGGCGTGATCGGAATGACCCTTCCACTAGCGCGAGAGCTGTCACCGTGGGCGATTCGCATCGCGACGATCGCACCAGGACTGTTTGATACGCCGATCCTTGCAGAGACACCTCGCCTGCCTCGCCATATACCTTTCCCCAATCGGATGGGCCATCCGAACGAATATGCCGCGCTGGCTCACCACATCGCGCAGAACAGCTATATCAACGCAGAGGTCATTCGCCTGGACGGCGGCATACGAAGCGCGTTCGAATCAGCATCGCCGTTCGTCCGTTGAACTCCCTGACACTTCTGCCGAGTTCACAACCTCGGCGGAACTTCCCGAGTAACCTCACCCACTGATCAGAAAGCCGGATTTCAATGTTGAAAGTCGTCAAATCTTTGGAGACCGCACTCTGTGCGATCGCTGCGTTGGCGCTGATCGCCATGATCATACTCAGCGTCACCAACGCCTTGGGCCGTACATGGTTCAGCAGCCCGATCCACGGCGCGAATGAGATCTCCGCGCAGTGGCTCCTGCCCATCACAGTACTGCTCGCACTTCCCAGCACACAGGTGTGGAAAGAGAACTATGTCGTGTCGATCGTGACAGAACGCCTCAATCCGACTTCACTGGGGCTCCTCAAGGCCGTCGGTTACGGAGCCAGCGCGATCCTGTGTGCGGCGATCGCCTGGTTCGGGTTGGAGGAGGCCCTGTCGCAGATGGAAATCCGTGCGACTGCAGGCGTCACCTCCCTGCCGGTGTGGCAGTTCTACTTCCTGGTTCCTATCGGCTTCGCACTCGCAATGATTGTGTTCGTTTTCGACGCCGTCCTCTCGTTCCGAGACCCCCATGAGGACATCAACACCGGAACCGGCAAGTCCATCAATCACGATGCCGAAGAAGAGACGGTCTGAGGGAGTGTCCATCATGTCATCCAGTCATTCAGCAACGGACCAGGCCCTCGACGAGGCACCTGTCGGCCGCACCGAAGCGAGCAAGGGGCCGCTGGATTCGTCCCGCAAAAGCAAGCCGTTAGGCTTCTTCATCTCCATCGCGGTTGTTATCATCTGCGCGATCGGCCTGTTCACCAGCGTCAGCGACCTTGCTTCTGGCCTGTGGTGCATTGGGTTGATGGTCGCTCTTATGTTCATCGGTGTGCCGATTCCTCTGTCCTTGGGGATTGCAAGCTCATTGGGGATCTATTATGTGAGCGGCACGCTTGCTCTCACGAACGTTCTCAAGACCTCTGCTTTCACCGCGTCGTCGTCGTGGTCGATGACGGTTCTACCGCTCTTCATCTTCATGGGCCTACTGCTGACGCAAGCTGGTCTCACCCAGAAGATGTACAAGGCGACAGAGCTATGGTTCGGCTGGCTGCCGGGCGGACTGGGCATCGGCACAACTGCCGCTGGTGCTGGTCTTGCATCAGTTTCCGGTTCGACGATTGGAATGACATACGCTTTGGGACGTGCTGGAATTCCTGAGATGCTCAGAGCCGGCTACGACCGACGGATAGCGGTCGGCACCGTTGTCATCGCAGGTCTGCCCGGCCAGCTCATTCCACCGTCGATTCTCTTGGTCGTCTATGCCGGCATCGCATCCGTGCCAGTCGGCCCACAGCTCATGGCTGGCGTCATTCCCGGATTACTCATCGCAATCGCATACGCACTCATGTTGTTGTTTATCGGCATCTTCCTTCCCCGACTCGTCGGGCGGGACAAGAACAAGGTGCGTGAAGACGAGAAAAACATCACCTGGGGAGAGCGCTTTGGAGCACTTGCGCAGATATGGGGCTTCCCGCTAATTATGCTGGTGCTGTTCGGCGGCATGTTCACCGGAGTCTTCACCCCGAGCGAGGCCGGAGCAGCAGCAGCAGGCATGTCGTTGGTCCTCGCCATCTTCTACACCTGGCGCAACAAGCCGATTGCACAGGTCGCAACAGCAGCTATGAACGCAGTCCGTTCATCTGCCGCTATCTTCTTCATCCTCATCGGCGCAGAGATGCTCACCCGGATGCTCGCAGTGACCGGGCTAGCCGAAAGCGTGACCTCGTTCATCACCGATCTCGGGCTGTCACGATTCCTGTTTCTCTGTGTCCTCATCGTGCTCTACATCTTCATGGGCATGTTCTTCGACACTCTCGCCATGATGCTGCTGACGATCCCGATACTCATGCCGGCGTTCGCTGCGTACGACGTCAATCTCCTGTGGTTCGGTGTCTTCATCGTCTTCCTCGGAGAGATCGGCATGATCACCCCGCCTGTGGGAGTGCTGTCTTACGTCGTTTACAACATTTGTAAGAAGCGAGAGGTCAACACAGGTATCAGGATCTCTTTGGGCGACGTCTTCATGTCGCTCGCGTGGTTCCTGCCTCTGTCGATCGCCTTCCTCATCGTCCTCATTCTGTGGCCGGACATAGCGCTTTGGCTTCCCGGGATCTCCAACGCATGATCGAGCGAAGATGTGACGTGCACCTTTCCGCATACACGGAAGGGTGCACGTCGTCGTCTTCCAAGTGGGCATATTTGACCTGAAACGATCTGGCCCAGTATCTGCACGTTTGAGGAACAATCTCGCGCCCGGATAACCGGTCGCCCCACCAAATAGCGGAGTAACCATGTTGGCAGCTACAAATTCCCAGCAGAATCATCCGACGAAAAGAAGGGATTGTGCGGGAACATCCGAGCGCCCGGGACGAGTCGACGACAAGATCGTTTTCGTCACTGGCGGCGCTTCCGGGATCGGGTGGGCATCAGCCCGTGCACTCTGTGCTGAGGGCGCCCGCGTTATCATCGCTGATCGGGACGAAGAATTGGGACGCTCGCGCGCTGAAGAGCTCGGTGAAGACACTGCGCTCTTCGTCAGGCTGGATGTCGCGGACTCTGCTTCCTGGGCAGTCGCGGTCGACGTTGCAGTCAATCAGTTCGGCGGCCTCACCGGGCTGGTCAACAATGCCGGCATCGCTGGTCACGGCGGACTTGAAGACATGGATGACGACACATGGCACACGGTCATGTCGGTCAACCTCCACGGTGTCTTCTTCGGTATGCGATCCTGCTTGCCAGAGCTCAAGAAGAACGACTCTGCCTCCATCGTCAACATCTCTTCCATCGCGGGCCTGGTGGGTTTCAAGGGATCACCTGCGTACTCGGCATCGAAGTGGGCAGTACATGGACTCACAAAAACCGCCGCCATGGAGTTTGGGGACCAAGGCATGCGTGTGAATTCCGTCCATCCAGGCAGCATCGCGACACCGCTGACCGCGAACCTGGCACGTGGCATCGGGCAGATCCCCGCGGGGCGAGTCGGATGGCCGGAGGAGGTGGCAGCGCTCGTCGTCTACCTCATCTCCGACGAATCGCGTTTTACTAACGGCGCCAGCATCGCAGTAGACGGTGGTGAAACAGCGGGAAACAATATTCGCGGAGTGGTGTGATCTAGAGCGATGCTTCGACGATCGGCAGGTTACCTGTTTCTCTTTGTGCAGTCAGGCGGAGGCAGCGAACTGTCCGAACGAGACATTTCGCTCGGACCGTTCCATATCGGCGCCGGTCGGGTCAGGAGGGCCGGTTGGACTGCAGCACTTCTTCATAGAGTCGTTCGGCAATTGGATCGATGTACTCGGGGTCGACGACTTCGCCGTTGCCTTCGTACCATTCGGGAAAGTCAAGATAGTCGCCGCGATCCGCATAGCCCATCTCATTAACGATCTTCGTCCACTTCTCAGCCGAATCGTTGACCGATTCGATGAGCCTGTCCCCGTCCAGGTTCGAGGATCCTGCCACGGCTGTGAGAATCGCTTCGTTGCCGAGTTGGAGATTGTCCTCGGATTTTTCATCGAGGAAGTGTATTCCGGAGCCGTACTCCTTCGACTGCTCGATCGCCTGGATCAGAGAGGTGAAGGCGGAGCCCAACTCACCCGAATTGTAAGTGACCATTCGGTCGAAGATGAGCTGTTGTGCAGCGAGTGGCAGCCGCTCCCAGCTCGACCCTGCGACGATGCTGCCGGGGCCGGACACGAAGCTGGAGTCCTTGGGCATATAGACATTGCCAGCAGTCTCGAGCCAGCCGTTGCTCACCATCGAAGTCGGCGAACCGAAAGTGCATTGGATGACGCTGCGTTGCAGACCCTCGAACGTCTCGGCAAGCTCAAGAGTGATGTCGGACGCGCCCAAACCTTCGATCTGATTTGTCTGAGCGGCCGCGTTCGCGCGAATCTGGTCACCATTGAAGTTCGAAGGTGACTTCTTCTCATCGGCGCAGGCAAGGGCAGTAGATCCGAAGGTGTTGTACGGGTTGAGAACGGTCATGCCCTGCGCGTCGAACTCCGACATGATCTCAGGCGTGTTGAACGCGACGTCCTGGGCGACGAAGTGTTGAACGATCTCACCTTGAAGCGGGCTGGTCGGAACGGCGACGAGCGCATCTTGGAGATTAACAAATGCCTTCATTTCGTCGGCGTGGTAGGAAGTGAGCCAGTGTGCCAAGTCCAAGCGGCCGTCACCGAGTGCCGACGAGATCTCGTCCGGCGGCACGATCGCATTCGCGTATACGACATCAAGGGTGATCTTTCCGCCAGACCACTCGTGGACCGAATCAGCAAATGCCTTGTCCCGCTGCCCGGACGCCGATGATTCAGACGCAGCAGACACTTGATAGGTGAGCTCCAACGGTTCCGTGTCTGCTAGTGCTTCTTGGAATTCTTCTTTTGTCGCACCCACTTCGACGCTCTCACCGGCGTCAGCGGACGCAACTCTGTCTGCTTTC
The DNA here is from genome assembly GCF_047300845.1 of Brevibacterium sp. GP-SGM9. NCBI lineage: Bacteria > Bacillati > Actinomycetota > Actinomycetes > Micrococcales > Brevibacteriaceae > Brevibacterium > Brevibacterium sp. GP-SGM9. Next base: position 2,151,825 of record NZ_CP178563.1, read on the forward strand.
GAGCACCCGGCTAGGGCAATCGCAGGGACCGCAAACAGCGCAGAAATACGCAGTCCGATCGTTCGTCTCATTGCGTTTCCTTCTCTCAATCAGGTGCTGGACACAACCGCTACTATTTCGGGCGGCTGGCTGAGTCATCGGGGAAATTTGCGTTCGGTGGGTTCGAAAGTGCCCGCAGGAATCTGCGTGATCCCCATGAGTGTGGTGTGGACTCCGATGTTGCTGGCTAGCGTCATCACGTCGATGACCTGGTCCGGGGTCGCTCCGTAGCGAATCGCCTGCGCAGTATGGGTCTTGATACCAGGAGCAAAGAGGTGGGTGGTAGCTACATCAATAGCGATATAGATGAGCTCCTTGAACCAGGGCTGGAGTACGCCATGCGTCCAAGCAAGCCCTGACAGATCGAGATATGCTTCAAAATGTTCCGGCGAGTAGGCGAGGACAACGTCCCAGTGTGAGGACCAGTATTTCTTCTCGTCGATGAAGCGCTGTTTGAGCGCTTCGCGATGAGCGTCGAGCTTTTCAGCGTCGACAGCGACGCCAAGTTCTTCGAATATCTCGTGAGCTATGGGCACACCGACCAGCATCGAGTGAATCCCCAGGGATGCTGACAGTTGGAGCGTCTCGTCTATTTCTTCATTCGTCACGCCCGATTTCAGAGCTTCCCGAATGTGGTGCCTTGTATGTTTCTCATTAAGATAAGTGACCTGTGCATTAACAGCCACGCAAATGAGTTCCCTCTGCGCATCGGTGAGGTTACCGCGCTTCTGAGTGACCCGCAAAAGCCGATCGTAGGCCGCGAAATATTTAGGGTCTGCATTGAGCAGGTCATCGAGCGAGTCATTCCAGTACCCGTGCGCATCCTCGAATTCTGATCGAGCACTGACCCGACATCCTTGTCTCAATTCCATGTCACCCCAAAGCCACCTATGACACCGTGATTAATGCATCAGCTTCGGACAATTATACCTTTCTGAACAGTCTTGTCTAACTTTCGTGGTCAGATGTTCACCATGGGTCCAGAAAAGGGGTTGCGCCACATTTGGCATATAGCCGCTGTCCAGATTGTTTCTGGAGCAAGTTGCGCCGCATCAAAAACGAACCTCCGGACGTCATCTTGGCAGCCATGACCAGCACCGATCGGCCCTGGCCTTCTGGGAGATCCGTGGGGCAGTGGAGGCGAGGCAGCGCATATACCGCCCCACCGGGCTGTGATCCCGGCACTCAAACCCTTGACTTCGAGTGCACTCACAGTCGTAGCGTTATGGTCATGACTCAGCCAGCAGTCGCCTCAGCCGCAACGACGATTCCGCACCCGCCGCCGTTGCCCCGACAGGAACCACCCAACGTGGACGTCCCGCTCTCCATCTCCGAGGTCAGCGAACTCCTCGGGATCACTGCACACACCGCCCGCTACTACGAACGCGCCGGACTGCTCACGGTCGACAGGTCCCAATCGGGCCACCGCATCTACGACCGCAAGACCGTCGAACGGCTCGACTTCCTCGTCCGCATGCGCACCTCGGGCATGGGCATCAGCGAACTCAGCCGCTACGTCGACCTCGTCCGCGACGGGGACTCGACCACCGAAGAGCGCCTGCAGATCATGCTCGCCCAGCGCGAACGCATCCGGACCCAGATCCGCGAACTCGAACGTGCCCTGGACACGACGGAGTACAAGATCGCCACCTACGGCGGTGCCCCAACAACCTCAACAACCTCATCAGCCATCGACCACGAACCCGAAGGAACCTCATCATGACGACCACCCACCTCGGCGAGCTCAGTGTCTCGCCCATCGGCTTCGGCTGCATGGCCCTGTCCCACGTCTACGGCGGCACCACCGACGATTCCGCCCGCGCCACCCTGGGCGCAGCCGTCAATGCCGGCATCACCTTCCTCGACACCGCCGACGTCTACGGCGAGCCCCGCGAGGGCGCCACCGGTCCGGCCGGCACGAACGAAGAGATGCTCGCACCCTTTCTCGCCGGCCGTCGCGAGGAGGTCCAACTGGCCACGAAGTTCGGCATCACCGCGATCCGCACCGGCACGGACGGATCGACCAAACGCACGAACGGACGCCCCGACTACGCCCACCAGGCGTGCGAGGCATCGCTGAACCGCCTCGGCGTGGAGACGATCGATCTCTACTACCTGCACCGCCCGGACCCGGACGTCCCGATCGAGGAGACCGTCGGCGCCATGGCGGAACTCGTCGCGGCCGGCAAAGTCCGCCACATCGGCCTCTCCGAGGTCACCGCCGAGGAACTCCGGCGCGCCCATTCCACCCACCCGATCACTGCGCTCCAATCGGAGTGGAGCCTGTGGTCACGCGACGTCGAGGACCACGTCGTGCCGACCTGCGCGGAGCTCGGCATCGGCTTCGTGCCCTACAGCCCGCTGGGCCGCGGCTTCCTCACCGGCACCCTGACCAAGGAGCAGGTGGCCGGCGACTTCCGCAGCGGCACCGAGCGCATGGGGCAGGCCTGGGATGCCAACCAGCAGATCCTCGACATCATCGCCGAGGTGGCCCGCCGTCACGATGCCACCAACGCTCAGGTAGCGCTGGCGTGGCTGCTCCACCGCGGGGCTCAGATGGGTGTGACCGCCGTGCCGATTCCCGGATCGCGCAAGCCCGAACGAGCACTGGAGAACCTCGGCGCCCTCGACCTCACGCTCGACGCCGAAGACATGGGGCAGCTGGATTCGATCCGCAGCCTCGTCGAGGGCACCCGCAACATCGTCGACAATCCGACCTGGATCAGCTCGGGGAGGGAGTGAGGCGAAGGGAGGCCCCTACCCAACCAACCCCATCACCGACTCCTTGACCTGCAGCACGGCGAGGAATCCGAACAGCAGGAAGCAGACGCCCAGCAGGACGTTCGACAGCCAGCGGTTGCGCAGCTCGGCCGCCACTGAGGAACGGTTGAGGATGACGAGGAGGGCCACGGCGAGCACGGGCAGGATGAAGGCGCTGATCGCGGCGTAGATGAGCACGAGCGTCACCGGTTTGCCGAAGCTCATGATGACCAGAGCCGCAATGGCGAGGTAGACCAGCGCCCCGCGGAACTCGATCGATTTCGCCGACATCTCGTGTTCGGGCTCATCCTGGTGCGGGTAGCGCCGCAACACGCGGATGCAGTCGGAGGTCACGTAAGCGATGCCGGAGAACCCGCCGAGCACGCTCGTGTAGACCACGGCGAGGAAGCTGATGAGGAAGATCATCCGCCCGACCTCGCCGATGCGGCCGATGAGGTTGTCGGCGATCGCGAACAGTGAGTCGTTGTCCGAGATCGTGAAGCCCTGCCCGTAGAGAATGAACGCGCCGACGGCACTCATCGCCACGGCGAAGACGAGGACGAGTCCGTAGCTGATGAGCAGGTCGATGCGCACGACGGGTTTCCAGTCGGCGCTGCGCCAGGACTTCTCCCGGATCCAGTATGAGTAGGCGAGGATTCCCGTGGCCCCGCCGACCCCGCCGATGAGCGACATGACGGTGATGATCGAACCCTGCGGGAAGGTCGGGGCAATCGTCTCGACGGCAACGTCCTGCGCGCCCTGCCCTTGGTACACAGAAATCGCGAGCGCGATGATGCCGAAGAACATGAGGATCCCGAAGCCCATCATCGCCTTCTCGACGAGGCCGTAGCGGCCGATGCCGATGAGGATCACTGCTGAGGCGAGCACGACCACGGCGGTGGGCCAGAACGGCAGGACCGGGAAGATCGCCTGCAGGATGTTCGTCGTCACGGCCACCACTCCGGCGCCGAAGAACAGGCCGACGAGAAGCTCGGCGATGAGGAAGAGTGCGGGGAATGTTCGCCCGCCGAAGGAAGTCAGGTGCGACAGCAGCGAACGGTCACCGCTCATCTGCAGCCGCGATACCGCCTCGGAGAGGACGAACTTGAGGATGATGCCCACCGTGAACACCCAGATCAGAGCCAGTCCGTACTCGGCCCCGGAGTTCATCGTCGTGATCATGTCCGAAGCCCCGACGCTGGCCAGTGCCAGCACGATCCCGGGTCCGATCAGCCGCAGCCGTCCGGTCAGTGTCCCCGGCGCCGAGGCGGTGGTGACGGTGGTCGGCGATGGTGAGGGGGCGGACATAGGCGGGGTGGGGCTCCTTCGTGTAATCGTCGTTGAACGTGCTCGTGCCGCTCGAATGGGACCGCTCAAGTCTGACTGCTGTCCGCCCATCGGCACTCCTTGGTCTCAGCAATTGGGCAGATCCTGAGCAGGACTATATTGATCCCATGACCACGGCACTCGATGACGGACCGTTCTTCCACGGCACGAAGGCGCAGCTGGAACCCGGCGATCTCCTCACTCCCGGCTTCAACTCGAACTACCGGCCCGAGGTCGTCATGAACCACATCTACTTCACTGCCCTGCCCGATGGTGCAGGACTGGCCGCCGAGATCGCCGCGCTCGAAGGCATCCCCCACGTCTACGAAGTCGAACCGACCGGCGAGTTCGAGAACTACCCGAACGTCACGGACAAGAAGTTCCCCGGCAACCCCACCCGCTCCTACCGCAGCACCTCACCTCTGCGCATCATCCGCGAGGTCACCGACTGGACGCGGCTGAGTCCCGAGGACCTGGCGACCTGGCGGCAGCGCCTGGCCGCGATCCGCGAAGACGACGGAAAAGAGATCATCAACTGAGCAGGCTCCGGCACCCAGCCCGGACCTCCCCTACCTGCCGAAGAACTCCTTGCACACACGCCGGACGCGCTCGATCGCCTCGTCGTCGATGTCGAGATGCGTGACCCAGCGCAGTTTGCCGTGTGCACCGCCGGTGACGATGCCGCGCTCACTCAACAAAGAGCTGAAGGCCTCCATGTCCACACCGTCCGGGGACAGGAAGACCATGTTCGTGCGGGCCTCACCGGCGCCGAGCTCGGGGTAGTCGGCGAAGATCTCGGCCAACCGGGCAGCCCGATCGTGATCCTCGCGCAGACGCTCGACATTGTTCTCGAGCGCATAGATCCCTGCCGCGGCGATGACTCCGGTCTGACGCATGCCTCCGCCCAGGGTCTTCCGCAGTCGTTTGGCCCTGCCCACCAGTTCCGCAGGGCCGGCGAGCAGCGCACCGACCGGGGCGCCGAGGCCCTTCGACAGGCAGAGCGTGGCCGAATCGAACCGCCCCGCCACTGCCGCAGCTGCGCGACCTGTGGACACGACGGCGTTCATGATCCGCGCCCCGTCGAGGTGGGTCGCCAGCCCGCGATCGCGCGCCAGCTCGGTCGCCTCCTGGACGTAGGCTTCGGGCAAAGGCAGCCCGTTGAACGTGTTCTCCAACGTGAGCAGCCGGGTGACCGGGTTGTGGAAGTCATCGGGTTTGATCGCCGAGGCGATGGCCTCGAGATCGATGATCCCCTCGGGTTCGTTCGGCAGCGGCTGCGGCTGGACCGATCCCAGCACTGCCGCTCCCCCGCCCTCGTCACGGTAGGCGTGCGCGGTCTGGCCGACGATGAATTCGTCGCCGCGCCCGCAGTGGGCCATGATCGCCGCGAGGTTGGCCTGCGTCGCCGAGGGGAAGAACAGTGCCGCGTCCTTCCCGAGCATCTCGGCGGCCATCGACTCGAGCCGTTTCGTCGTCGCATCTTCGTCGTAGACGGCATCGCCCACCTCGGCGTCGGCCATGGCCCGGCGCATGCCGACGCTGGGCTTAGTGACGGTGTCGGAGCGGAAGTCGACCCGGTCGGTCACCGCGAGTTCTCTTTGACGATGGCGTAGTCGGCTCCGGTGGCGTTGCGGAAGCGTCCGCCTTCGGCCTGATAGTCATCCCCGGTCTCCTGCAGCTTCCGCACGAACAGCGGGCAGATCGGGACCACGGTCAGTCCCTTCTCCCGACAGTCGGCAAGCGCCTCGGCGACGAGGATCTTCGAGAGCCCTCTGCCGCCGAACTCCTCGTCGACGACCGTGTGATAGAAGATCCGCTCCGTCTCGGGCACGGGTCCGGGCAGGTAGTGGGCTCGACCGGCGATTGTGCCTGCGTCGACCGCGATCGTATAGGCTTTCCCGTCCTCGTCGAGTTCGACGGTCACGGGTGCTCCGGTCGAATCCTTGAGATTCTCACTCATGTTTGCGACTCCTTCGTTGGGGTGGCTGTCAGGGATCGTCGATCCGCTCGGGTCCGCCTTGAACGTGGGGCGGGGGATTCTTCCGCGCCTTGATGTGAACGTCGGGCAGCCTCGGCGCGGGGAGCCTGCCGAGTCCATCGGCGTTGCGGCCGGGACCGCCCTTGCCCACGTATCCGTCGACTGCGCCGAAGCGGGAGCTCTCGGCCTGCCAGTCATCGCGGTAGGCGCGGATCTCGTCGTGGCTGCGGCCCACGAAATTCCACCACATGACGATCTCCTCGCCGAACGGCTCCCCGCCGAGGATGACCACCCGGCCTTCATCTTCGCCGAGGTTGCCGATGCGCATCGTTTCGACGCCGAGTCCCGTATATCCCAGGCTGTGGCGCGGCAGGGGCACGTTCTCGACGCTGATGTCGCCGGAGTCGACGAGGACTCCGTGTTCGAACTCGGGGTCGACGGGCAGGTCGATCGTGGCACCGGGGCGCAGCCGCAGCTCGGCGCCGAGGACCGGCGAATGGGTGGTCACCGGGGAGGACTGTCCCGCCATCTGTCCGAGGAAGACGATGAGATCGCCACCGTCGAGGGCCACGGGCGCGGGGGCGAAATGTTCAAAGCGGCGTTCGGGCAGGTTGCGCACGGAATCGGGCAGGGCCAGCCAGAGTTGGACCCCGTGGAGGGTGGAGGTGTCGGTGGTCGAGACCTCGGAGTGGCAGATGCCGCTGCCGGCGGACATGAGGTTGACTTCGCCCGGTCGGACGAGGCCGGCACCTCCGCCGGAGTCGATGTGTTCGATGGTGCCTTCAAAGAGCCAGCTGACCGTCTGCAGTCCCGTGTGCGGGTGTGGGGCGACGTCCATGCCGCCGGTGGTCGAGACGTCGGCGGGTCCGTAGTGGTCGACGAAGCACCAGGGTCCGATGAGGGAGCGCTGTCGCTGCGGCAGGGTTCGGCGCACGGTCATTGCACGGGGGCCGCCGAGCGGAACCTCCCGGGCGGTGATGATCTCGACCGGGGATCGATCCTTCTGGTCGCAGTCCGGACCGGGCAGGCCGCCGGAGTGTTCGCCGGGTCGCCCGCCGGGCCGGCAGAGCACCTGTTGCGGGGCGGTCTCGACATTGCTCATGCCCGTATCGTACGCCCGGTGTCGAGGGGGTGGTTCAGCTCGAGTGTTCCTCGCCGGGAGCCGGCCCGCCACCGGGCTCGCCCGTCTCGTCGCCGCCGGGCTCCCCCACTTCGGCGGGGTCCGGGACCGGCACCGGGCGGATCTTGCTCACGAGCGCGAAGATATTCTCGGCCTCGTCTTCGCTGACCCCGGCGAAGCCGGCCATGATGATCTCGGCGTTCGTTGCCGCGGCTTCTTCTCGCAGCTGCGCCCCCGCCTCGGTGAGGGTGACGAGCACTCCCCGCTGATCATCGGGATCCGGTGACTGGATGACGAGGTCACGCGCCTCGAGCCGACCAAGGAGTCGGCTGAGCGCGCTGCGGCTGAGCACCATGCTGCGCAGGAGGTCCCGCTGCCGCACAGGTTTCTCGGGATCGGAGTTGATGAGGGTATCGAATTCGTTGAGGGTGAGCCCATGGCGCCGACCGAAGCCGCGCTCGAACTGGACCATGAAGTCCTGATGCTTCTCCATCATCAGCCGCCATGACGCAATCTGAATCGGGCCGAAACGCTTGATGAGGGTGCTGACAGGCGTCGTCTCATTGCTCTGCTCGCTCATCGGACTTCCTGTTTCCTCCCTCACAATTTGTTGCACTGGCAACAAACCCGTAGTTCAATGGTAGTGTCCGACCCGCTGAAGGGCCATGTCGATCCCCCTCGACAGATGTATCCGGATAATCCCCATGCCCCCGGCACGAGAATCTCGTGCGGGGGTAATTCATTTCAGTCCCGGGGGATCCGCTTCCGCCACGGCCACCAGACGCTGCGGCCGACATCGTGGACGAGCGCCGGCACGACCAAGGAGCGCACGAGGATCGCGTCGAGGAGGACGCCGAAGGTGACGATGAAGGCCAGCTGGACGAGGAACATCACCGGAATCACCGACAGGGCGGCGAAGGTCGCGGCGAGCACGATCCCCGCCGAGGTGATCACTCCACCCGTGGCCACGAGCCCATCCAGAACTCCCCGCCTGGTGCCGATCCGCAGCGACTCCTCCCGCACCCGGGACATGAGGAAGATGTTGTAGTCGATGCCCAGCGCCACGAGGAAGACGAAGGCGTAGAGCGGCACCGAGGGATCCGCCCCAGCGAAGCCGATGATGTTGTTGAACACGAGCGCCGAGACCCCCAGCGCCGTGCCGAAGGAGAGCACCGTGAGCGCGACGAGCAGCACCGGGGCCAGCAGTGAGCGCAGCAGTAGGATGAGGATGACGGTGATGACGAGCAGGATGAGCGGGATCGCCAGGGTCCGGTCCGCCTCGGCGGTGGTGTTCGTGTCGAGGTCGACCGCGGTCTCCCCGCCCACCAGGGCCTGCGGGTCAACGTCGTGGACGGCCGCGCGGATGTCGGTGACGGTGGACTCGGCCGCCAGGGAGTCGGCAGCGTCGGAGAGGGTGACCTCGAGCAGGACGTTGCCGTCGACCTCGGTGGGAGACGGCGGCGCGGTCGGGCCCGTGGGTCCGCCGCCCGTGCGCGGCATCTCGAGCGCGCCCTCATCGTCGATCCCGAGGTTCCCGCTGGGTGAGTCCTCCGACGTGACGGACATCGATTCGACCCCGCCGAGGCGGCCGATCGCCTTCGCCGCATCTTCGAGTTCACCCTCGGCCAGAACGATCTGGGTGGGCGAGCCGGATCCGCCGGGGAAGTGCTCGGCGAGGACGGACTGACCGTCGCGGGCCTCGGATTCGCCGAGGACGAATTCGCTCTGCGCCACCCCGGAGGCCTTGAACTGCGGGACGGCGATGAGCGGCAGGGCGAGGAGGATGACGAGGGTGATCCAGATGGTCCGCGGCCGCTTGCCGACCACCTCGGCGATCCGGGCCCACAGACCTTTCTTCGCCACCGTCGCCGAGGTGGTGCGCACCCGGGGACGGAAGGGCCAGAACACGGAGCGGCCGATGATCATCAGCGCCGCGGGCAGGAAGGTCAGGGCTGCGAGCATGGCCACGAGGATGCCGATCGCGGCGACCGGACCGAGCGCGCGGGTGGAGGCGAGGTCGGTGACGAGGAGGACGAGGAGACCGGCGATGACCGTGCCGCCGGAGGCCGCAATGGGTTCGATCACGCCCTTGAGAGCAGACAGGCCCGCGCGGACACGGTCGGTCTCGGTCAGCAGGGCATCGCGGAACCGGGCGACGACGAGCAGGGAATAGTCAGTGGTGGCGCCGACGACGAGGATGAAGAGGATGCCCTGGACCTGCCCGTTGATGAGCAGGATGCCGGCGTCGGCAAGGTGCCAGATGACGAAGATCGAGGCGGCGAGCGCGGCGACCGAGGTGAAGAGAACGATGACCGGCAGCAGGGGTGAGCGGTAGACGATGACGAGGATGACGAAGACCGCGATGAGGGCCACGAGCAGGAGGATGCCATCGATACCGGCGAAGGCCTCGGAGAGGTCGGCGGCGAACCCGGCGGGGCCGGTGACGTAGACGTCGGCTGTGACGGTGGGGGCTTTGACGTCAGCGGTCCCGCTGGAGGCGGCCGCGGTCGGGAATGTATCGGCGATGGCGGCGCGGATGCGTTCGACGTCATCTCCGGTGGTCTCTGAGGAGACCGGGAGGATGAGCTGGAGGGCGTCGCCGTCCTCGGCCGGGATCACCGGTGAGGCGTCGGCGGCGAGCAGGCCCTCGTCTTCGAGAGTCGTCGTCAGGTCCTCGAGGTCGGTGGTTTCGGCATCGTCGACGCCGTCGGTGTTCTCGAGGACGACGATCGCGGGCACGTAGTCGAGGTCGCTGAACTGATCGATGAGTTCCTGGGCGCGGGTCGATTCGGCCGATTCGGGCAGGAAGCTCGAGCGGTCGTTCGTCGCCACCTCGGAGATCTTCCCGAAGTACGGTCCACCGACTCCCGAGATCCCGACCCAGGCGATGAGAAGGACGGCGCAGAGCGTGATGAGCGAGCGGCGGCCGCGCACGACGGGGCCGCGTTCGCGGGGTGGGGGTTGGTGTCCCAGGTGCGCAGTTCCGCGACCGTTCCCGTGTCCGTTTCCGCATCCCCCGCTCTCAGAAGCGTCGCCGGAGGAGCCTGTCGGCGGAGTGGAAGTGAGCAGAAACTGCGGCATGACACCACCCTACGCTCAGGCGAGCTCGAGGAGGACTCCGCGTCCGCAATCCCGCGGACCGCGACGACGCGACCCTTCACAATGTAGTGAACCATTGGTACAGTACCTGTATGGGCACAACGCAGAACACCCCAGTCCAGACAAGTTCCCCCAACTCCCGCACCCTCCTTCTCCCCTATGCACTCGGGCTCATCGGCGCGATGCTCGTCATCCAGATCGTCATCGCGCTCACCGGCGGCGAGGTCACGATCCTCGCCGGCGGACTCACCGCGCTCGTCGCCATCGGCATCGCCGTGTGGCTGATACTCAAGCAGCGTGCTCTGCGGCATGTGCGCTTCGGCGTGGTCATCGCCCATGTCATCGCCTTCGTCACCATCACGACTTCCTATAATCTGCACGCGATCATCCGCGTGATGTTCACCCCCTTCGAGGTCGATGGCGCCGGCGCCCCGATACGGGCCCTGCTCGAGAGCTCCTGGTTCGGAGCCACGCTCGTGATGAGCGCCCTGTGGGGGCTCGGACTGCTCTTCCACCTCCTCGGCTCGGTACTCGGCCGCGGCTGGGAGGACTGAACGTGGCCCCGTCCCGCCCCGAGGAGAGCGAGGAGTGGCTGGCCGACAAGATCGACTCCTGGGTCGAGACCTACAAGAAGTCGATGCTCACCCCGGTCATCCTCTCGATCATCGGCCGCCACCAGCCCGCCGGAATCACCACCATCGCCGAGGCGGTCGCCCGATCCACGGGATGGCACGTGACCGAACGCGGCCTCTACCGCACGATCAAGCGCCTGCAGGATTCCGGACTCATCGCCAGCGCCGCCGTCGACGCACCGCGCACCGGTGCCAAACGCAAGGACCTCTCGCTGACCCCGCTGGGACAGCGGTATCTTGAGGGAATCACAAGCAACCTCGTCGATCCTGCTTTATGAGCGTGATCGCCGCCGGGCCCTGGCACCCAGCAGAACGTCGACGACCACGAAGGCGATGAGGCTGAGCCCGACGAGCGGCAGCAGCACACCGACCGCCACCGCACCGACGACCACTGCCGCGACACCCCACCACGGTGCACCGCGCAAGACTCCGCGGGCGGGGGTGATGCCGAACCTCCTCGACGGGTCGTGCTTCGGGCGGCGCTGCCACCACATCACGTAGCCCCACACGACCATGGCCGCGATCGCGATGGCGACGAGGAACATGACGATCTGATTGGCCAGCCCGAACATCGTGCCCATGTGGATGTCGATGCCCCAGCGAGCGAGCTTCGAAACGTGCCCGTAGTCGGAGAAGTCGACCTGATCGGTGACCTCCATGGTGTCCGGGTCGAACGCCACGGCATCGACCTGAGTCGGATAGCTGCGCTGGATCTCCTGGACGACCCACGCCTGGCTGGCGTCCTCGGGCGGCAGGATCTCCACCTGCGTGGAATCGATATTGATCTGCCTTGCCATGGACAGCATCATGTCGAAATCTCCTGGGTCGACGGCTGGTCCGGTGGTGTCGGCTTCGGTCGAATCACCCGCACCTTGGTGGTGCGCGTGCTCACCGGCCCCGGAAGCCCCGTCCGACTCCGCCAGGTCGGTCGACACCGCCGGTGCCGTCCAGTCGAGAGCCTCGCGCAACTTGGTGACATTGTCCCCGCCCAGCTGTGACCAGGTGATTCCCGTCGCGGACAGAAACAGCATCCCGATCCCGACCCACACGCCGACCGAGGCGTGCCAGGACAGGGTGCGGCGCAGTCCCTTGTGTCGTGTCGTCGGGTGCAGCAGCGTTGACTTCCGTCGCGCCTTGACGAACCTGGTCACCCACAGGCCCAGACCGGCGGCGGCGATGATGCCCAACCAGGAGGCCGCGAGTTCGCTGTAGTAGCGACCGAAATCGCCGAGGTGCAGCCCCCGGTGCAGCTGGTCGATCCAGGTTCGCAGGGGCAGGGCGCCCGAGGTTCCGTACACCGTGAGGTCGCCGGTCACCTCGGCGGTGGCGGGATTGACGAAGACCGCCCGGGATTCGCTCTCCCCGAGCTCGGGGTCGGCATACATCACCCGGGTCGTGGCTCCGGGTTCGGGGGCGGGCCGGACTGCGCTGATCGTGTGACCAGGCCCGATGTAGTTATCGGCGGCGCTGACCTGATCGGCCAAGGGCAGGGTCTCCGCCGCAGGTGGGACGGAGAGCTCATCGGCATAGACGAGCTTCTCCAGCTGCGGACTGAGTGCGTAGAGAGCCCCACTGAGCGCGGCGACGAGGATGAACGGTCCGACGAAGATTCCGGCGTAGAAGTGCAGGCGACGCAGAAACTGGCCGAACCAACCGCGTCTGGCTGGGCCCGGTGACGTGGAGGCGCATCCCGGCGAGGCGGAGTCGTGACTCGGTGGTGCGGAACCGTGCCCCGGTTTCTCGGAGTCGTTACTCCGACTTTCGGGCAGGGGTGATGAGTGAATGGTCATGCTGAAGCTTTCTGTGAAAAGTGCTCGCCGCCGGGAGAAGTCGGTCAGCCGAGCACGCACCAGCGGGAATCCGCTGACGCTGAGGTCAAAGATGATGAAGTCAGAAAGCCGTCACGGGAGGCCCGCGAGTCAGCACCGGCGAACGCAGCACGCCGAGGTGGCGCGGCAGGATATCGACAACGCCGAGGCGGCGCATCGGTCGGCTCGGAACCGGGATCGGCCGGGCCGGGCTCGGCAGCAGCGCGCGGACGACGAGTCGGACGAAGCTGCCGATCCGCTCCGGTAGCACCTCCGACCAATAGATCATGGCGATGGTGAGAACGGCTGCGACGAGGTGGGCTGCAAGCATGGCCGGCGAAGTGTGCGAGTGGGCCGCCATGGCATCGGCGCCCGAGCTCGACATCGACCCGGACATTCCGGACATCGCACCGTGCGCTCCTGCCATGGACCCGGGCATCGACGCGGCTCCGCCGTGGTGCATCGCATGACGTTCCACCGCGTTCGTCGGACCGGCGGCTCCGGCCATCGGTATGAAGACGGAGAAGAGGAGATGGAACAGTGACTGGCTGGCCACCACCGACAGTGACAGTCTGGGCAGCGACAGCCTCCGGCCGGCGAGCAGGACGCAGACGAGCGTCGAGAGAACGAGCGGCACAAGTACACCCATCAGTGTGGGCAGTGCCCCGCCGCCGATGACGTGTGAGGTCAGGGCCACGAAGGTGGCGAAGCCGGCGGCTGCACTGCCGCGCCGGGCCCGTCGCCCTCTCGCCTGAGTCATCACGTCCACCATTGTCACACGGAGGTCTGCCCTCAACCGGCCGGTCGCCGTTCGACCGACCGAGGAGCCCTGCCCTTCGGACAGCCCCCTACCCCTGGAACAGCCTCTACTCCTCGAGCAGCCCTCTGATGTCGGCGGCGGAGATCACCTCGTTGAAGGCGCTGCCGTTGTCCATGAGCGCGGTGAACAGTTCGGCCTTCTTCGCCTGCAGCGCCAGCACCTTCTCCTCGATCGTGTTCTCCGCGACGAGCCGGTAGACCATGACGTTGCGGGTCTGCCCAATCCGATGTGTCCGGTCGATCGCCTGCGATTCGGCTGCCGGATTCCACCACGGGTCGAGGAGGAACACATAGTCCGCCTCGGTCAGGGTCAGCCCGAAGCCGCCTGCCTTGAGACTGATGAGGAACACCGGAGCCCGCCCCTCGCGGAAGGACTCGATGACAGTGGTCCGGTCCTTCGTCGACCCGTCGAGGTAGACATAGTCGATTCCGGCCTCCTCGAGTTCGGCCGCGACCGCTCGCAGGTAGCTCGTGAACTGGCTGAACACGAGCGCCCGGTGGTCTTCGGCGGTGATCTCGCCCAGATATTCCATGAGCACATGCAGCTTGCTCGACCCGATCCCCGACTCGGCATGCTCGGCGACGATGCCCGGGTCAAGGGCGAGCATCCGCAGCAGGGTGAGCGAGCGGAAGATCGCGAAGCGGTTCTTCTCGAAATCGCCGAGGAGGCCGAGCACCTGTTTGCGTTCGCGCTGGAGGACCGTGTCGTAGAGCCTGCGGTGCGCCGGTTCGAGTTCGACGGAGAGCACCTGCTCCTGCTTTTCCGGCAGATCGGCGGCGACGAGGTCCTTCGTCCGCCGCAGCATGAACGGCCGCAGCCGCGAGCGCAGCCGCGTCATCCGCTCCGGGTCCTCTCCCGATTCGATCGGCCTGACGTAGTCTTCGCGGAACGCCTTCGCATTCGGAAACAGTCCCGGCGCCGTGATCGCCGCGAGCGACCACACATCGGTGAGCGAATTCTCCATCGGCGTGCCCGTGATCGCCAGGCGGAACGGGGCCGTGAGCCGTCTGGCTGCGCGGTGCGTCTTCGCCTGGTGGTTCTTCATGAACTGCGCCTCGTCGAAGATCACTCCCGCCCAGTCGAGTCCGGCGAACTCCTCGATGTCCAACCGCATCACCGCGTACGAGGTGATGACGATATCGGCACCGGCGACCGCCTGGGCGACGTGGACTTTGCTCTTCTTCGTCGTCGCGGACACCGCGGTCACCGTAAGGTGCGGGGTGAACTTCCTGGCCTCGAGCACCCAGTTCGCCACCACCGAGGTGGGGGCGACGACGAGGAACGGCGGGAGCCCATCTGCTGCACTCTCACCGGCTCCCGCTCGCGGCCCCTTGACTGGACCGGCGACGACAGACCCGGCCGCACCCCCAGCGGTCTTCCGCCTGGTCCGGTCGTGGTCGATGAGTGCGAGCGTCTGCAGGGTCTTGCCCAGCCCCATGTCGTCGGCGAGGATCCCGCCGAGGTTGTGCTCGAGCAGGAACGCCAACCACCGGAATCCCTCGACCTGGTAGGGCCGCAACTCGGCATGCACGGTCTGCGGCACCGCCGCCTCGGCGATGGAGTCCAGCTGCCTGAGCCCATCCATCAGGCCGGCCCATCGCGGATCCTCGGCGACGTCGTCGGCGAGGTCTTCGAACTCGTCGTACAGGGCGGTCTGGTAGCGGCTGATCTGGGGTTTCTCCGGTGAGAACCCGTCGAGCGAGGCCGCCTCGGCGAGAAGTTCACGCAGTCGGTCGAAGGCGAGATCGTCGAGGGAGAAGTACGATCCGTCCTCGAGCAGCAGGTGACTCTCCTCGGTGGCCAAGGCCCTGAACAGGTCGACGAAGGGGATCTCGTGGCCGTCGATGCTCACGTCGATGCCGAGGTCGAACCAGTCGGAGCCGTCGCTGCCCTCGGTCCGGATCGAGATCGCAGGTTCGGCCTCGAGCTCACGGAACTCGGGGGCGGCATCCGGGTCGCTGATGCTCACCGCGACCTCCTCGAGTGCCTCGAGCTGCGGGAGGATGCGGGTGGAGAAGGTCGCCACCTCGATGCCGGTCAGGCTCGCCGATTCCGTTCTGGCGGCGGTCAGGTCGATCCCGTGCACGCGCGCCAGTGTGGCGCGTTCGAACTTCGAATCACGCCCCTGGTTCGGCTCTGCGAACTCGCTGTGGTGGCCGACCAAGGGGTAGGTCCGCTTCGGCGAGAAGTAGGTCCACGACCATTCGAGTCGGAGGCTTCCGCCGGACTGCCGGTCGAGCTGTCGACCGGTTGTCCGGCCTTGTCCCGCCGCGGTCCGACGACCTTCCTTCTCCTTGCCGCCGGCGGCCGGGCCGGCATAGCTGAGCTGCAGGTTCAGCTGCGGAGGGCGTTCCACGGGCAGCTCGACCGAGTCGTCGCTGCTGATGATCGAGTCCGTATCTCCGCGACCGGCGGGCGAGCGCAGCAGCGGCAGGATCCGTTTGAAGAAGTTCTCGTGGGCTTCGGCAGGGATCTCCGTCGCCGAGGTGGTCGCCAGCAACGTCCGCTGCCCCGGGCTGAGCTTTGAGCTCAGCGGGGCGAGCGTGATCGTGGCCTTCGACTGTCCCGTCAGGGTCAGCGAGTAGACGCCCTCGGAACCGATCGGACGCACCGTCTCCAGCGGGACAGTCCGGCCCTCGAGCGCCACTTCGGGGGCGAGGTTGAGCTCATCTCCTGACCGAGTGATGTCGATGCGAAAAGACGCGGATTCGGCGAGGCGCACGTCGATCTGCTTATCGGCGCTGATCAGGGGGATGTGGGCATCGTTCGCCTGGGCAAGCAGGGTCCACAGGAAGGGTGAGGAGAAGTCGTCGAGGATGATCGTCGCCGAGGAGTTCGAGTACCCGCGATAGCCGATCGCGTCGTCGAGGGTGGCCAGGCGGAAGAACCACTCGAACTGTTCGGGATCGAAACGGGCGGAATTCATTCGGGTCGAGAACCAGTGCCAACCGGACTGTCCCTTGATCCAATTATCCTTCGACCCGGGTACGAGGGGGCGGATGTGCAGCTCCGGTTCGACCTCCTCGGCGAGTTCGGAGACCTTGAGCCTGCCGGGAGCCTTGGACCGGAAGTAGCGGCGATTCTGCGGACGGTGGAGCTCGAAGCCGAGCGCCAGCGGGGTTTCGGGCGCGGTCGCGCGCGGACGGGAGACTTCGACGATCCGGTCGAGGCGCCTCCTCCACTCCGGGGTCGGTGCCGGTCTGCCCGAGGATCGTATGCTGGGGAATCGGCGCGGAGCCGCGACGTCCTGTCCGTGGGCTTCAGCGCTCCGTGGACGCTCGCGTGCGTCGTCATCGAAGACACGTGCATTGTTGAACAGCAGCAGCGCCACGCAGTGCTTGCAGCTACGACCGACCGGGCAGGAGCAATGGGCACCGGCGACCTCCCCCAGTCCCTCGCCCTCATTGTCATCGAAGACGACGCTGACGTTGTAGAGGCCGCTCGATCCGACGACGTCGCCGACGAGCTCCTGCCCATCACTCGACCACACGGCACGGAGGACGCGACCCTGATTGAGATAGGCCTGCCCCCGCGCGAACGCCGCCTCGCCGGCGAGGTCGAGGAGCACCTCGGTCGGCACCACGCTCATCGCTCGATCCATTGCCTCAGCTTCTCATGCCCCACTGACATGGCGAACCGCACGGCCGAATCATGTCAGCACCAGCATGTAGAGTGAAACACAGACCGTGACCGACATCTCACGAGGATGGTTGCCGTGAGCGCAGATCAGACACCACCTGAGAACCCGAGCGGCATCGACGCCGCCGACACGCACGATGACGGGCCGCCGCCCAGATGGAGGCTGTTGGGTCCCGGCCTCGTGGTCGCCGCCACCGGCATCGGCGCCGGAGACCTCGTGGCGACCCTCGTCGCCGGTTCGAAGTTCGGCTATGCCCTGCTCTGGGCGGTCATCGCCGGAGTGGTGATCAAGATCTTCCTCGTCGAGGGAGCGGGCCGGTGGTCGCTGGCGACGGGACATTCGATCTTCGAGGGCTGGCGCAGGCTGGGCCGGTGGACGTCGATCTACTTCGGTCCCTACATCATGATCTGGGGCTTCGTCTACGGTGCCACGGCGATGTCCGCCTCGGCGCTGCCGATCTACACCGTCTTCCCGCAGATCCCCTTCATCGTCTACGCGATCTTCTCCGGCCTCGTCGGCGCGGGACTCGTGTGGATCGGGAAGTACCACGCCATCGAGAAGCTCGTCGCTGTCTTCGTCGGGCTGATGTTCCTCACCGTCGTCGGCTCGGCGGCCTTCGCGGCACCGAATGTCCTCGATGCGGTCAAAGGCCTTGTTCCGATCATCCCCGAGGGCGGTGTCATCAACACCCTGAGCATCGCCGGCGGTGTCGGCGGCACGATCACGCTGGCCGCCTACGGCTACTGGCTCAAGGAGAAGGGCTGGTATCAGCCGAAGTGGATGCGGGTGATGCGCATCGACAACACGGTCGCCTATATCATCTCCGGTGTCTTCGTCATCTCGATGCTCATCATCGGCGCCGAGCTGCTGTACTCGGCGAACATCGCCATCGAATCCGGCGATGAAGGCCTCGTCGAACTCTCCGGGGTGCTCGCCGACCGCTACGGCGGCTTCGTCGGCAACCTCTTCCTCCTCGGCTTCTGGGCGGCCTCGTTCTCCTCCGTCCTCGGCGTGTGGAACGGCGTGTCCATCATGTTCGCGGACTTCTGGGGCCGGGTGCGCAAGAAGGACGAGCACCACCCCGATCGTCGCTCGGGCGGCAAGTACTACAAATTCTACGTGCTCTGGCTGACGTTCCCGCCGATGCTGCTCCTGCTGATCGGCAAACCGGTGAGCATCATCATCGCCTACGGGGTGCTCGGATCCTTCTTCATGCCGTTCCTCGCGATCACGCTCCTGCTGCTCCTCAACGGTCGGCACATGCCCGAGAAGTGGCGCAACGGCTGGGTCCTCAACATCATCCTCGGGGTGATCGCCGCGCTCTTCCTCGTCCTCGGCATCAACGAACTCATCGGAGCGTTCTCCCCGGGGTGATCTGCGGAGCGAGGCAGCCGGTGCGCCGGCACGTCGGCGCCCCGGGCGATCGTGCTGAGAGCCGACGCTTCAGAGGTACCGATACGTCGGCACCGATACCTCGATCCCTCACTCTGCGTGCAGGAGGCCAGTCTGCAGACAGGTGTGCTGCACGCAGAGCGAGGGATCAGTGTACGCGGTGAGCCGAGGTTGCCCCGCGCTGCGACTCCGGCGGAACTCAGTTCGCATTCGAGGGCTCTTCGGCCACACCCCTGCGATCTCGTCCGATGAGCCAACCCACGATGAGTGCGACGAAAGGAATCGCAGCGAGACCAGCACTCAATCGGACACTGCCACCTGTGACCAGAGTGAAATTCGAGAGAACCAGGCCCATGCCAGCCAGAAGCCCCACGGAAGCAAGAATCGGGATGAGAATCGTCCGCCATCTCCGACCGGCTCGAGCCGCCGAATTGCGGACGAAGAAGACGATCACCGCGATCGAAGTCGACAGCATGAGAACAGTCATTCCAACAGTCGCAACTCCGGCCATCGAACCGAAGACACCCACCAGCGGATCCACTCGGAAGATGGCGAAGACCACAACGAGGATGAGAGCCGTACCTGTCTGAACCAGCGAGGACACCGATGGTGAGTGATGCTTCGGATGCACCGCAGCAAGAGGTTTGGGCAGGATCCTCATGCCGCCAAGAACGAACTGGTAGCGAGCGATCACGTTGTGGAACGACAGAACACAAGCGAAGAGACTGGTGAGAAGCAGAACATTGACTATGTCGCGACCGACATGGCCCAACTGATCGTTCGTCGTGTCGAGTAGCATGTTCGCTTCACCATCCAGGGTCCGTTGCGCCACTTCGGCGATTGAGTCAGGGCCGATAGCCACGACGAACGCCCAGCAGGTAAAGGCATAGAACCCGCCGATGATGAGCACGGCTATGTAGGTGGCGCGAGGAACCGTGCGCTCCGGCGAGCGTGCCTCATTGCGGAAGACAGCGGTCGATTCAAATCCGATGAATCCAGTGAGCGCAAAGAGGATGGCGACGCCGATGGCACCGTCAAGAAATGTGTCTGGGGCAAATGACTCGACCGTGATCCCGGCCGGTCCGGGGTTGATGAGAATGGCGAAGTCCAAGACGAGGACGATCCCGATCTCGGCCACGAGTGCAACCCCGAGAACCTTTGCACTGAGGTCGATATGACGGTATCCGAGGAATGCGACGATCGCCAGAGTGAACAGGGCATAGATGGGCCACGGGATTGAAGGACCACCGTAGAAGCGCACGGTGTCATCGATCGCCCATCCGATGTAGCCATAGATGCCGACTTGGATTGCCGTGTACGAGACAAGCGCCACGACCGCGATTCCCATTCCGGCCCGTTTGCCGAGTCCCAGTGTGACATAGGAGAAGAAGGCCCCGGCTTCACGAACGTGAGGGGTCATCGTGACGAATCCGACGGAGAAGAGGAGCAGTATCAACGCCGCGATGAGGAATCCGACGGGAGCACCCGCCCCGTTGCCGAGCCCGATACCCAACGGCATATTGCCGCCGATGACCGTCAATGGTGCTGCCGCGGCAACTACCATGAAGACGATGCCCATAGATCCCAGCCGACCCGTCAGCTGCGCCGGTTGGTGAGTGTTCTTCGAATCGGTGTTTCCCATGGCGACCTCCTTGATGCTCAATGGTTGATTCGATTTCGCATTCGGTCAGTCGGCCATGGCCGCCATCAGCAACTCGTGGTCGATGGCGTGTGCCGTGATTCCAGTCGGTCCAGTGACAGTTTCAGCGGACACGAGACAGTTGAGAATGGCCTCTTCCGTTGCTTCGATCACGAGATCGAAGAAGCTGGTCATGAGCTGCGGGGCGATCATCGACAGCTCGATCGTTGCCCGCTCGATCTGTGGGTTCTCGTCCCACAGATAAGGCGGAAGGCCACGATTTCCGGTTGAAAATGCCAGCATCAGGTCACCGCTGTACTGCTCACCGGTTCCGCCCATCCGGCCGACTCCAAGCGCGGCGCGCTGGGCCAGGCGGGTACATTGATGCGGCAGCAAAGGCGCATCGGTAGCGACGATGACGACAATCGACCCCGATCCCCGTTCGTAAACGGTCGGGGCATCCGGAGTGGGAACCACCTCGGCGCCGATACGTCGCCCGACCGGAACCCCCTCAACGCTCAGTCGCTCTCGCCTGCCGTGATTCGCCTGCACGAACACTCCCACCGTGTAGCTGCCAGCAGAGGTGTCGAGGATTCGTGACGACGTTCCCGATCCACCCTTGAACTCGTAGCAGATCATCCCAGCGCCACCGCCGACATTGCCTTCCTCCGGCAGCTCGGATGAGGCTGTGCGCAGTGCGTCGAAGACATGCTCCTCGCGAACATGATGACCATTGATGTCATTGAGCAACCCGTCATAGGTCTCGGCTACGACAGGCAGACACCAATACGGTCCCGGACCACGGTGCGCCACCTGTTCCTTGACCAGCGCATCGCGAACGAGTCCGACGCTGTGAGTGTTGGTCAGCGCGATCGGCGACGTCAGTTCGCCGGCCTCCCTGATCCATTCGAGTCCGGTCATCTCACCGCTGCCGTTGAGCCTATGAGCACCAGCGAAGACGGGCTGCGTCCAGATGTCCTCGTGAGGAAGGATCGTCGTCACCCCAGTGTTCGCGGTCGTCTTCTCCCCACCGGAAGGCACTCCCCCGAGGGTGGAATATCCGAGCTTGACACCGGGTACATCGGTGATTGCATTGAGCGTGCCGGTCCGATGGGTACCGACCACAATGCCGAGATCACGAGCTCTCACAGTTTTCCTCCAGTTATTTTCCTAATGTGAAAATAATGGCGTAATGTGGCGTGGAGCACAACCCCTCGACCGAAATCTCATTGCGCAGTCGGTAACCTGAATACTCAGCAGCCGAACGAGGAGCGAGGAGGCGCAGTGGCGCGACCAATCACTCAAGCGCAACGTCGGGAGGATATCCTTCGGGCAGCGATCTCACTCGTCGGAGAGACGGATCTTGCGCAGCTGAGCCTCGCCCAGGTGGCAGACAGACTCGGTGTGACGACCAACGCAATCAGGTACTACTACTCCGACATCGAGAGCCTCACCGCCGAACTCGCGGCGCGTTCGAACACCCGATTCTACGAGGACCGCCTCGCGCTCATCGATACGATCGCCGATCACGAGAAGCGGCTGGAGGCCGTAATCGAGGCCGGATTGCCGACAGGTCCCGAAGACGCGGAATGGCGAGTCATCTGGATGGCGATTCTCGATGCAGGTTTCGACCTCAAGAACCGATCCGATGTTCAAGCCATCTACCACCGCCAAGTCGGACTCTATGAATCTCTCCTCGCGGCAGGTTCTCGCGCGGGCGACTTCGACCTGCAACAGGAAGCACGGGACATCGCGATGACCCTGATGTCGATGGAGGACTACCTGGGCTATCGTATTGCCGCTCGGGATCCGCTTGTATCCCGAAAGACGGCGCTGCATCTCATGAAGGACTTCGTTCGGGTCTCTGTCAGACCGCAGTCACTCGAACACGGGTTCCAGAGCGGTCAATCTCGGCACAGGGACTCCTAGGAGTCTCGCCTCGACGAGGACATCACGCGGATAGATGCTGGTCATCTCATAGTTGCCGTGGCCGCTTCCCATCGCCTGATCCATGAGATAGCCGAAGCCGCCGTCGCCGCCGAGGAGTCTGCGCAGACCGAAGCCGAGCAGACCGGCCGGGATCAGGCTCACTGCCTTGGCCCCCAGGCGCGGAGTGCCGCCCTTGGCTTCGAGGACGGGGATCATCTCCCGCACGTGCAGCATCGACTCCCGCACCGCGGAGGGTGATCCCACGAATTCGCGGAAGCCGCCGGAGCGGAGGATTCCGATCATGATGGCAGCGTCGAGGATGAAGTGGAACCACAGCCAACTCCGGAAGTCCGCCACTTCGGAGACCGAGAACCCGGCCGTAGTGAAGAGCTCGTGCACCGCCCTGTCACGCTCGGACGGCTTCTCACGATCGAGCAGACCCAGGAAGACGGTCTTGACCATGCCGCCGCGCAGGGTGCTGTCGAAGAATCCGCCGCCGGCACCGGGAAAGCCCCACACGATCTGGTCCTCGGAGATTCCGGCCACCGCCTGTGTGGGCTCGATCCAGATGTTGTTGAAGACGAGCACCGTCGCTTCTCCGACACGAGGGGCGAGGAATTCGACGGCGGTGGCCATCTGGTCGTGATTGACGCTGAGGATGATGAGGTCGTAGTCATGATCGGCGGTCAGCTCCTCGCGCATCGTGATCGGCCAGCGCCGCCTGACCTCGCGATCGCCGCGTCGGCGGCGGCCGTCCCTGATCTCGAGGTCGACGTGCGGGCCATAGTCGGCGGCCCGGCCCGGACGGACATAGAAGTCGACCTCGTGCCCGGCCGTCTCGAGCGCCCATGCGTACTGTGTGCCGATCACTCCGCGACCGAACATGAGAATCTTCATCTGCTTGCCTCTTCTCCGACCCATCGCCGGGTTTCGACCCACCCATCCTGATCTGGAAGGTGCTTTCCACTTAGGTTAAGGTCGAATGCGACCGGGTGATTCCGTTTCCGTGGAAGTGAGAGAAGATATGCCCGAGCAGTCTCAGATCGACGCCTCCCGCAGCACGAAACTTCGCTCGGATGCGGCACTCAACCGGCGGCGCATCCTCGCCGCCGCTACCGAGCTCTTCGCCGAACGCGGACTCGATGTGCCGATGAGTGCGATCGCCCGGCGGGCGGGAGTCGGCGTGGCCACGCTGTTCCGGCGGTTCCCTGACCGCGAGAGCCTCGTCGAAGAGGCCTTCGCCACGCAACTCGATCATTGCGAATCGGTGCTCTTCGAGGCGGTGTCCGACCCCGATCCGTGGAACGGCTTCCGCCGCTTCATCGAGGAGGTCTGTCGCATGCAGATCGAGGATCGCGGATTCACCGAGGCGTTCCTCTCGACCCGCGCCGCAGCCGAGGACTCCGAGATGCCAGAATCCGATTCCGGGCCCAATCCCAATCCCGACCCCGGGCCCGGGCACCGGCACGGCGTCGATGAGAAACGACGTGAGGCGGAGGTACAGTTCTCTCAGCTCGTCGACCGCGCGAAGCGGGCGGGAATGCTGCGGGAGGACTTCGCCGTCAGCGACCTGACGATGGTGTTGCTGGCCAATTCCGGTCTGAGTTCCGCATCGGGTCGGCACACACACGAACTCTCACAACGACTGGTCGCATTTCTGCTCTTCGCCTTCGGCACTGAGACCGCGCGAGCTCAGATCGCATTCCCGCCACCCAGCCGGATGGGGATCAGCGAGCTGTACTCCCCCACGACGTGACCCTCACATCTCTTCGTGGGTGAGCGGATCCCGGTCCTTCATCCGACCGCGCTCGAGTCCGGAGATCGCGGCCACCTCGGCGGGGGTGAGGTGGAAGCCGAAGACGTCGGCGTTGCTGCGCTGACGTTCCGGGTTCGCCGACTTCGGGATCGGCAGGCTGCCGATCTCGATGTGCCAACGCAGCACCACCTGGGCCGCTTCCACGCCGTGGGCGGCGGCCGCCTCGGCGATGGGGGCCTCGTCGAACAGTCCCTGGTCACGGTAGAGCGGTGACCAGGCTTCGGTCTGCACGCCGACTGACCGGTGGAACTCGATGAGCTTCTCCTGCGGGAAGTACGGATGGAGTTCGACCTGGTTGACGGCGGGAGTGACGCCGGTGACTTCGATGAGTTCGGCGAGCATCGCCTCGGTGAAGTTCGAGACGCCGATGGACTTCACCAGCCCGCGCTCGCGCAGTTCGATCAGCCCGCGCCAGGTGTCGATGTACTTGCCGACGCTGGGGTTGGGCCAGTGGATGAGGTGGAGGTCGAGGTAGTCGAGTCCGAGCCGGGCCAGCGATTCCTCGGTGCTCGCGATCGCCTCGTCGAAGCCGTGGTGACGGCCGGGGATCTTTGAGGTGACGAAGAGTTCGGACCGTTCGACCGGTGAGTTCGCGACGGCTTCGCCGACCTCGCGTTCGTTCTCGTAGTTGACCGCGGTGTCGAGGAGTCGGTAGCCGGAGTCGATGGCGCCGACGATCGCGTCGACGCCCTCCTGGCCCTTCATCGCGTAGATGCCGAGGCCGAGCTGCGGGATCGGACGGCCGTCGTTGAGGTCGAGAGTGGGGATGGCTGGGTTCTGCGCTGATGTCGACATATCCCCACCCTATGACCGCCGAGGTGGGGCTGGCCAGGGGGTGCACCGACTGTGAGGACCGCTGAAACTTCGTCGACCACGGGTTCTCACAACGCTTCTTGGGTTAGCGTTTGAGCATGAAGATGAGAGTGCGAGCCGTGGCGCAGGCGCCCCTTCGCTTCGCCCGGCGCCTATCACGCTGGCAGCCGGCGTTTCTGCTTCCGTGCGTCGGCTTGGCGCTCGCTCTGCTTCTCCACGTGGCGCAGTGGGTGACTTCGTGGATCTCGACGTCGGTGGCTCAGTCTCGCGGTGTTGCCGAGACTTGTTCTGATCTGATCGACGACTTCGGCGCCGATCCGGACGCGGTGGAACTCGTCGATCGCGCCCCTTTCGGTTTCACCTGCTTCGCCTCGACCCACGACGGCGGCTACTCGATGATCGAATACTCTGGGGTCACCTCGGCGATGTTCGTCATGTCGGCCGGGCTCGCGGCGCTGGGCTTCGCGGTCCTCCTCGGCGTACTGCTGGCGTTCACGGTGACCAGGCTGGTCACGTTGTACCGCTCGCCGTTCTCCGAACCCCGTCGGGATCGGTGGCCGCTACGCCTCATCGGGGTCGGGGGCTTCCTGCTTCCGCTGATGCTGCTCGGCCAGTATCTACAGTGGTATTCGGCGTCGAAGTCCGGTGGATTCGGGATCTGCCCGAGAGACGTCGGCGGCGAAGAGGTGTTGGGATTCTCCGTGACTGCCAGTTACCTGCTTCCCAGCCTCACCTGCAGCGGGGACACCGTCGGCGGTCAAGAGTTCTCCGTGACGCAGCACGGGTTCCCCTTCTACGGATTCCTCGCCGGGCTGATTCTGGTGGCGGTGGGGCTGGTTCTGCTCTTCGTTGTGAAACCGCTCCTCACACGACGAACCCGCGCGGTTCCCGCCCCTCAAGGACGTCGATGACTGCTTGGGCTGCGGCGATTCCGGCGCGTTCGCGCGCTTCGACGGTCTGCCCGGCAAGGTGGGAAGTGATGACGACGGAGTCCATGGTCCGCAGCGGGTTGCCTTCGATGATGGGTTCGCGCTCGAGGACGTCAAGTCCGGCACCGGCGATCTGCCCCGAGCGCAGGGCGCTGACCAGGGCAGTTTCGTCGACAAGTGAACCACGGGCGGTGTTGATGAGGACGGCCGTGTCCTTCATTGCCGCCAGGGTCTCGGCGTCGATGACCGGGGTGCCGGTGGCCCGGGCATGGAGGGTGAGGTAGTCGGCGGCTCTCACCGTCGTGTCGAAGTCCGCGAAGTCGATCCCGGAGGCGGGGTCGACGTCGGGGTGGCCTGTGGACACGAGAACCTGCATACCCAAAGCGGTGCCGAGTGCGGCCATCGCTCGGCCGCTGGGGCCATAGCCGATGACTCCGAGCGTCTTCCCTCGCAGTTCGGTCCCGGCTTCCCGCGGCCATCCGCCGGAGGCGACTCCGCTCAGTACGGTCGCGAGGCGGCGGGCGCTGGCGAGCATGAGGGCGAGTGTCATCTCGGCGACGGCGTGATGGTTGACCTCGGGAGTATTGCAGACTCGGATGCCGAGTTCGGCTGCGGCGTCGAGGTCGACGTTGTCGTAGCCGACTCCGGCGCGGGCGAGGACCTTGAGGTCGGTGGCGGCGGAGAGCATCTCGCGGGTGACCGGCTCACTTGCGGCGATCGCTCCGCCGGCTCCGGTGAAGAGTGTTCGCTTCTCCTCGTCTGTGCGACCGCCTCCTGTCGGCGAGTAGACCGGCTCGAGACCGCGCTCACGCAGCATCGTGTCGACGGTGTCGCCCGAGTGGAGGTAGTCGGTGGTGATGACGATGCGTGAGCTCATGGATCCGACCTTACCGGTGGCGGGTTGGTCTCAGGGTGATGTTCCGCGTGGTGGTGTGGATACCGATCCCGACGCATCGCTTACCCGAGCCTCACTCCCCCGCCGACACCTGCCGGACCAACCTCGCCGAGGCGGTGTTCCGGTACGAATCGACGATGAGTTCCCGCAGCTCCTCATCGTCCAGCCCTGACACTTCGAGGCCGATCCACCCGGTCGGACCGAGATACATGGGAACGAAGGAGTCCGGTCGCTCGAGCATCACCTCGGCGTCCATGGGATCGAGGAGGACGAGAACGGAGTGAGGGTGCTGTTCGATCTCGCCGGTCACGTGCTTGCGTGCACCCCCGTAGTAGGCGAAGACCTTCTTCGTAAAGAAGGTCGGGCGACCGTGCGAGACCTTCTCCATGGCCTCGGGCAGGCTCAGCGCGATCGCCCGCAGCCGGGCGAGCACCGGATCGTCGTCATCGAACATCTGCGGATGCGCCATGGTTCCAAGGTACGCCGTCGCCCCGAGGATGGTGCGGCGCGCGGGGAACACCGCAGACGACAGACGGCGGATGGTGCCTCGCGCGGCCCCGGCGTACCCTGCACATGTGAGTGATTCCGTGTCCGGTCCGACGCGGCGGCACTGGATCCGGATCATCACGGGGATCCTCGCGGCCGCGGCGCTCCTTGTCGTGGTCGCCGGTCTGGTGCCCGGTCCGCAGCTCGGCGAGCTGGCAGCGACCACCGGGCCGGTTCTCGCCTTCGTTTTGGGGGTGACGATCGTCGCCGAACTCGCGAGCTTGGCCGGGGTCTTCACCGTCCTCGCCTCGCACCTCGCGGCCTGGGGTCGGGGTCGTGTGATCCTGCTGTGGTCGCTCGTGCTCGTCATGATCGTGCTCATCACGGCCTTCATGTCACTCGACACCACGGCCGTCCTCGTCACCCCGATCGTCGTCGTCCTCGCCCGCCGGGTCGGCCTCTCTCCCCTGCCCTTCGCCCTGGCCACCGTGTGGCTGGCGAACACAGCGTCCCTGTTCCTCCCGGTCTCCAATCTGACGAACCTCATCGCCGCCGATACCTTCGGGCCGCACCCGGGTGATTTCACCTCCGCCCTGTGGGCCCCGACCCTGACTGCCGTGGTCATCACCGTCGCTGCGCTCTCGATCATCTACCGCAGGTCCCTGACCGGCAGGTACACGGTGACCGCCCCCGCCGAGGTGGCTGACCGTCCGCTTCTCATCGTCGGCATGATCGTCGTTGGCCTGCTCGTGCCACTGCTGATCTCGGGCGCGGACGTGGCCATCGTCGCCGGAGGCGCCGCGCTCGTTCTGTTGGCGGCGTTCGCGATCCGCAGGCCCCGAGTGCTCAGCCCGAGCCTCGTCCCGTGGCGCACTCTGGTGTTCGCGGCGAGCCTCTTCGTCCTCGTCGAGGCCGCCCACGCCCACGGATTCGGGACGCTGCTGGCCTCGGCGAGCGGCACAGGTGAGGACCTCGGCAGCCTGCTGCAGGTGGCGGCGGTCGGCGCACTGGGTGCGAACGCGGTGAACAATCTGCCGGCATTCCTCGCACTCACCCCGATCGCCGAGTCCCCGCTGCGCATGGGCGCCCTGCTCATCGGCGTCAACCTGGCCCCGCTGATCTCACCGTGGGCATCGCTGGCGACCCTGCTGTGGCATCAGCGGCTGACGAGTCTCGACGTGGACATCTCTTGGCGTCGCTACGCCCGGTTCGGACTGCTCCTCGTCATCGTCCTCGTGCCCGCCTGCGTGCTCGCACTCTGGGTGAGTTGAAGCGGGCGGCGTTCGCGGGTGGCCGGGCCGCTCTGCACCGATTCAGTCAGGATGCACCGGTTGCAACCGGTGCATCCTGACTCATTCAGTGCACTTCTCGGGCGCGGAGGCGGTCAGCAGGCTGCACCGCACGCGTCTCACCGGACCAGGCAGGGTCGTTTCGCGTCGAAGGACCATCCGGGGACCAGGTACTGCATGGCCACCGAATCGTCGCGCGATCCCAGACCGTGTTCGACGTAGAGTTCGTGGGCCGCGGCCAGTTTGTCCTCGTCGATCGTCACGCCGAGGCCCGGTGTCTGCGGTACAGCGATCTCGCCGTCGACGATCCGCAGCGGCTCGGTTGTCAGCTCCTGACCGTCCTGCCAGATCCAGTGGGTGTCGAGCGCGGTGATCTCGCCTGGGGCGGCGGCACCGACATGGGTGAACATGGCCAGGGAGACATCGAAGTGGTTGTTCGAGTGCGAACCCCAGGTGAGACCGAAGTCGTGGCACATCTGGGAGACTCGGTGAGAGCCGGACATCGTCCAGAAGTGCGGATCGGCCAAGGGGATGTCGACAGATGACTCACGGATCGCGTGGGCCATCTCCCGCCAGTCCGTGGCGATCATGTTCGTCGCCGTCCGCAGCCCGGTGGCACGACGGAACTCGGCCATCACTTCGCGCCCGGAGAAGCGACCCTCGGGGCCGCAGGGATCCTCGGCGTAGGCGACGACGCCGTTGAGTGCATGCCCATAGCGGATGGCGTCCTCGAGCAGCCAGCCGCCATTGGGGTCGAGGGTGATCCGAGCGTCCGGGAAGCGCTCGGCGAGCGCGGTGACGGTGTCGACCTCACGGTCGCCGGCGAGCACACCTCCCTTGAGCTTGAAGTCCTTGAACCCGTATTTCTCGGCAGCCGCCTCGGCGAGGGTGACGATCGATTCCGGGGTCAGCGCCTCTTCGCGACGCAGCCGATCCCAGCCGGTAGCCTCAGGCTCACGCAGGTAGTCGAGATCGGTGGCGTCCGGGTTGCCGACGTAGAAGAGATACCCGAGCATCGGCACGGCGTCTCGCTGCTGGCCTGCGGCGAGCAGGTCTGCCACCGGCAGCCCGAGGAACTGTCCGAGGAGGTCGAGTAGCGCGGACTCGAGCGCGGCGGTCGCGTGCACGCCGACGCGCAGATCGAAGGTCTGGTTGCCTCGGCCTCCGGCGTCGACTGCGGCGAACTTCCCGTGCAGCTCGGACACGATCCGATTGACCAGAGCCACCGGGCGACCGATCAGCTCTCCTCCGGCCTCTTCGATTGCTGACTTGATGTTCTCTCCGCCGGGAACCTCACCGAGCCCCGTCCGTCCATCGCTGTCGGTGACGAGAACGATGTTGCGGGTGAAGTAGGGCCCGTGTGCCCCGGAGAGGTTGAGCAGCATCGAGTCGCGCCCGGCCACGGGGACGACGCGAACGGCGGCGATGGTCGGTCGAACCGTTTCGCCCATGTCTCTATCTCACCTTTCCGTCGATCATCTGCACGACCGACCAGGGGTTCTCATCCTGCACCGGCTCGGGCAGCAGCGAGGCGGGAATCGCCTGATACGCGACCGGCCGGAGGAACCTGTCGATGGCGAGGCTGCCCACCGAGGTTGTCGCCGGAGCCGAGGTCGCCGGGAACGGCCCGCCGTGGACCATCGCGTGTCCGACCTCGACTCCCGTCGGCCATCCGTTGAAGAGGATTCGACCGCAGAGGTCTTCAAGTGTGGGAAGCAGTCGGCCTGCCGCCTCGTGGTCGGACTTTGCAGCGTGAATGGTCGTCGTCAGCTGTCCTTCGACGTCTGCGAGTGTGGCCGCAAGCTCGTCGACATCGGCATAGCGGACGAGCAGAGATGCGGCACCGAAGATCTCCTCGCTGAGCACACTGTTCGAGCTCAGCGCGGCCGCCGAGGCGGTGAACACGACAGGTGCGGGAGCATTGGCTTCCTGACCCGGCTGGCCCTGGGCCACCTCGGTGACGTCGTCCTGAGCGGCGAGCTTCGAAACCCCTCGGTCGAACGCCTCGGCGATCGAGGGGGTGAGCATCGTCTGCCCGGACTGCTCGCGCAGCAGTTCGGCCGTGGCGGCGACGAATGCGTCGCCGGCGGCTCCGGTCGGAACCAGCACCAGCCCGGGGGCTGTGCACAGCTGACCGCTCGATCCGGTCAGCGACGTGACGAACTGCGCGGCGAGCCCCTGGGCTCCGGTCCCCTCGTCGCCCAGTGCGCCTTCGAGGAGGATCACCGGGTTGATCGAGCTCATCTCGGCATAGACGGGGATGGGCACGGGACGAGCAGCCGCGGTGGCGGCGAGTGCGAGTCCGCCGGTGCGCGAACCGGTGAATCCGATGGCCGCGATGCGCGGGTCAGCGGCCAGCTGCTGACCGACGGAGGAGCCCGGCCCGTAGACGAGCGAGAAGACTCCGCTGTCGATCCCGGTCTCTTCGGCGGCTCGGGCGATTGCCCGGCCGACGATTTCGCCGGTGCCCGGGTGCGCATTGTGGGCCTTGACGATCACGGGGCAGCCTGCGGCCAGAGCCGAGGCGGTGTCGCCGCCGGCAACGGAGAAGGCCAGGGGGAAGTTGCTGGCTCCGAAGACGACGACGGGTCCCAGCGGAACTCGGCGCTGCCGGATGTCGAGTCGCGGCGCAGGGGTCCGGTCGGGAAGGGCCGGGTCGATGCGGGCACCGTGGTGGTTCCCGGTGCGGACCACCTCGGCGAAGAGGCGCAGCTGTCCGACGGTGCGGCCGACCTCTCCGGTCAGCCGTGCCTGCGGAAGCCCGGTCTCGGACATCGCCCGCTCGACCAGCGGTTCCCGGACCGCTTCGATGTTCGCGGCGATCGCGTCGAGGAAGCGGCTTCTGGCCTCGGGGGTCGTGCTGCGATATGAGGAGAAGGCCGCGGCCGCCGCCGCGATCGCCTCATCGACCTGAGTGGAGTCGAGGAAACTGTAGTCGGGGGCGAGCTTCTCCCCTGTGGAGGGGTCGACGGCCCGTGTGGAGCCGCCGTTGCCGGCGAGCTGGGCGCCGGCGATGAGGGACTGGCCGGTGAGTTCTGTCATTGGCGATCAGGCTCCGATCTTCTCGGCTGTGGCGGGACGGATTCCGGCGGCGTCGATGAGCGCGCCGAGGTCAGCGATGTCCTTTTCGCTGAGGTCGGTCAGCGGTGGTCGCACTGGTCCGCTGTCGTGTCCGATGGCCTTGAGGCCGCCCTTGACGATGGAGACGCCGAATCCCTTTCCGCGATCGCGGATGTCGAGGTAGGGCAGGACGAAGCGATTGAGCTTCTCCGTGACCGCAGTGCGATTCTGTTCTCGCACATCGGCATAGAAGTCGAGAGCGAACTCGGGGACGAAGTTGAACATCGCCGAGGAGTAGGTGCTCATCCCCAACTGGAGGAGCGGGAGGGCGAAGGTCTCGGCCGTCGGCAGCCCGCCGAGGTAGAAGAGGCGGTCGCCGTTCTTCGCATAGACCTTGGTCAGGTGCTCGATGTCGCCGATGGCGTCCTTGAAGCCGATGAAGTTCGCATGGTTGTCGGCGAGGCGGGCGACGGTTTCGGCGGAGTAGATCGCGTTGGCGCGGTTGTAGACGATGACGCCGATGTTCGTCGCTTCGCAGATCGCGGCGACGTGGCGGTAGAGGCCGTCCTGATCGCATTCGGTGAGGTAGGGCGGGAGCACCAGGACACCTTCGGCCCCGGCCGCTTCCGCGTCCTTGACGTTGCGCACCGCCTGCACGGTCGGTCCCGCCGCGGATGCCAGGACCGGTACTTCGGGCCGGGATTCGGCGACGGCCAGGGAGACCACTCGGGCTGCTTCGTCGGGGCTCAGGCTGAAGCCCTCACCGGTGCCGCCGGCTGCGAACAGGCCGGCAACCTCGTAGCTGGACTGCCAGGCGATGTGGTCACGGTAGCGATCCTCGTCAATGCTGAGGTCCGAGTTGAAGGCCGTGGCGGGGAACGAGAGCAGACCGTTCTTCAGATGTGTCGCCAGTTCCTGAGGGGAGAATTGGGCCATGGTGCTTCCTTTTCTGACATCTTCGATTGAGGTGATTCGGAAGTGACTCTAGGGTCCTCTGTGATGCCTGTCTAAGCCCCATTCGATATCAGTTCATGCATTAAAGGTATTGGCCTCTGCGGGCGAACACGTATGTCATGGTGTCGGCACACGACTCGTTCGGGCACCGCCGATTGCCGTGACGAGATCGACTTCGAATCGGCATTTCTGAGGAGCACATATGGCGTACCATCCCGATGCGATCACGTCGATCACCCTGTCATCGATCCGACTGCCCTTGGAGGTGCCGATCTCGGATGCCAAGGTCTTCACCGGGCGGCAGAAGCCGATGACCGAGGTGGCGATGCTCTTCGCCGAGATCACGACCGCAGAGGGGAACTCGGGGATCGGCTTCAGCTACTCGAAGCGCGCCGGCGGTCCCGCCCAGTACGCCCACGCCAAGGAGATCGCCGAGGCGGCCCTCGGCGAGGATCCCAACGACATCGCCAAGCTCTACACGAAGCTGCTGTGGGCGGGGGCCTCGGTCGGTCGCTCAGGACTGGCCACCCAGGCGCTCGCCGCCATCGACATCGCCCTCTACGACCTCAAGGCCAAGCGCGCGGATCTCCCCCTGGCCAAGTTCCTCGGCAGCCACCGGGATTCGGTCCGGACGTACAACACCTCCGGCGGCTTCCTCAACGCCTCCATCGACGAGGTGAAGGACCGTGCGTCGAAATCGCTTGCCGACGGCATCGGCGGAATCAAGATCAAGGTCGGCCTGCCCGACAGCGCAGAGGACATTCGACGCGTGAGCGCGGTGCGCGAGCACATCGGCGATGCACCGCTGATGGTCGATGCCAATCAGCAATGGGACCGAGCTACCGCTCTGCGCATGGGGCGGGCCTTCGATGACCTCGACCTCGTCTGGATCGAGGAACCCCTCGATGCCTATGACGTGGAGGGACATGCCCGACTGACCCGCACCCTGGACACCCCGATCGCCACCGGTGAGATGCTCAGCTCCGTCGCCGAGCACCGTGCACTCATCGATGCCCGGGCCTGCGACATCGTCCAGCCCGATGCGCCGCGAGTCGGCGGCATCACGCAATTCATGCGCCTGCTCACGCTGGCCGATGAGGCGGCACTCGACATCGCCCCGCATTTCGCGATGGAGATCCACCTTCATCTGGCCGTGTGCTACCCGCGGGAGACCTGGGTCGAGCACTTCGATTGGCTCGACCCGCTGTTCAACGAGCGGCTTGAGACCAAGGACGGTCGGATGATCGTGCCCGACCGCCCCGGTCTGGGAATCACGCTCAGTGATCAAGCGCGTGCCTGGACAGTCGAGACCGTGACGATCGGCTGAGGACAACACTGCAATGACAGGAACACCGACCTCACGCGAGCGCATCGTCGATATCTCCATCACCCCGGTGGCCTTCGCCGACCCGCCCCTGCTCAATGCGGTGGGAGTCCATGAGCCCTTCGCCATCCGCACCATCGTCGAAGTCATCACCGACTCCGGCACCTACGGACTTGGCGAGACATACGGCGATGAGGCTCACCAGGCGCGACTGACCCTCGCAGCCGAGGCACTCATCGGCACGGACATCTTCGACATCAACCACGCGCGCACCAGAGTCGACGAGGCTCTGGCCAAGGATTCCAGCGCCGGTGGGCACGGGATGAGCGGAATGATCACCGATTCCTCCACTCTCGATCGTGTCTTCTCACCGTTCGAGGTGGCACTCCTCGATCTGCAGGGCAAGAAACTCGGTCTGCCCGTCTCCGAGCTTCTCGGCGGTCGCGTGCGCGAGCGGGTCGACTTCAGCGGCTACCTGTTCTACAAATGGGCCGGGCATCCGGGACATGCCGATGACCGGTGGGGTGAGGCTCTCGATCCCGCCGGCATCGTCCGGCAGGCCGAGAAGATGGTCTCCGAATACGGATTCAGGGCTCTCAAGCTCAAAGGAGGCGTCTTCGCCCCGGATCAGGAAGCGGAAGCCATCGAGGCTCTTGCGACCCGATTCCCCGAGGTGCCGCTGCGAATCGACCCCAATGCCGCCTGGACGGTCGAGACGTCGAACCGCGTTGCCGAGCGTCTGGCCTCAACGCTCGAATACCTCGAGGACCCGACGCCGGGTATCACGGGGATGGCCGAGGTCCGCTCCTCGGCCTCCATGCCGCTGGCGACGAACATGTGCGTCGTCGCCTTCGCTCAGCTGCCGGAGGCGATCGCGGCAGGCAGCATCGACATCATCCTCTCCGATCACCATTTCTGGGGAGGGCTGCGCAGGTCGAGCATGCTGGCAGGCATCGCCGAGACCTTCGGAATGTCTTTGTCGATGCATTCGAATTCGCACCTGGGCATCAGCCTCGCGGCCATGCTCCATTTGGCCGGGTCGACTCAGAACATCGACTTCGCCTGCGACACCCATTGGCCGTGGAAGAACCCCGAGGACGATGTCGTCGCCGGTGCCCCGTTCCACTTCGAAGGCGGAAGCCTGGAGGTGCCGAAAGCACCCGGGCTGGGCGTGGAGCTGAACCGAGACAGACTCGCCGCCCTGCACCAGCGCTACCTCGACTGCGGAATCAGAAATCGCGACGACACCGGCTACATGCAGAAGCTCGACCCTGACTACCAGGCACTGGCTCCGCGCTGGTGATCTGACCGGACCCGCCGAAAGGATCCAATACATATGAGTTCCCCGAGCAACGATGCTCAGACCGAGACAGACACCGGCGCAGGCGCCCCGAGAAAGAGAGGAATCCTCGGAAGCCTCCGCGAATTCGGCCCCGGCATCATCGCCGTCCTCGCGATGATGGGGGCCGGGGATCTCGTCACCGCCTCGGTGTCGGGGTCGAACTACGGCTACAACCTCATGTGGCTGCTTGCCGCCTCCCTGCTCATCCGATTCGTCATCGTCAACATCATGGGCCGCTATCAGGTCCTCAACCTGAAGAACCAGTCGATCATCGAGGGCTACAACGATGTCGCCCGCTGGTACCCCTGGGCCATCGGCATCGCCGCACTCATCAGCGGTCACCTGCTCAACGGCTATATGGTTCGCGGTGCCGGCGAGGCTCTGGCGAAGATCATCACCATCGGCGATCCGTTCCTCTGGTCATGTGTCCTCGTCGTCGCCAGCATCTTCGTGATCGGCAAGAACGTCTACAAGACGATCGAGAACATCATGAAGCTGCTCCTGGCCATGATGACGGTGGTGTTCCTCGGACTTGCGATCTACAGTGTTCCCGATGTCGGTGAGATCGTTCGCGGCACCATCGGGTTCGGAATCCCCGACAACACCGGAGCGATCGGCGTCTTCGCCGTGGCATTGTCATTGATCGGAGCAGTCGCCGGCTCGATGGCGAACTTCCTCTACCCCTATTACGTTCGCGACAAGGGCTGGAGAGGCATCGGCTACAAGAAGCTCCAGCGCAACGACATCCTGTTCGGGATTTCGTCTGCCATCGTCATCAGCCTCTCGATCTGGGTCGTCGGTGCCGAGATCCTGCGGCCGAACGGCATTGAGGTCACCAACCTCGATGACATCTCCCAAGCGCTGTCGATACACCTCGGAACCATCGGCGGAATCGTCTTCTATCTCGGCGCGTTCGGAATCCTCTACAGCAGCGTCGTCGGCTTCGCCAACGGCTTCCCCAAAGTCATCGTCGACTGCATGCACATCGTGCGGCCCGCCCGGCGCGAACGCTACGGAAGCCGCCTCGAGGACGATCCGAGCTTCAAGTGGCTCAGCCTCTTCATCCTCATCTCGCCGATCATCTGGGCATTTCCGGGCATGCCGGGCTTCGTCACCATGGCGGTCTTCGTCACCGGGCTGCAGGCGATCATCGTGCCGCTGGTTGCTGTCGGTCTGCTCATCCTCGCCAACAGGAAGAGCAATTTCGGGGAGCACCGAGCGAACATCTTCGAGAACATCGTCCTCGTGCTCACCACCCTGCTGACGATCTGGGTGACCATCCAGGTCGTCATCGGCTGGTTCTGAGCTCAGGCTCCCTGCGTCGCCGCATCGTGGCGCAGGGAGCCGCTATCACCGTCGCCGGGGCGACGCTGCCACTCGCAGCGTCGCCCCATGCCCCACCAGAATGCTCATGACACGAACTCCTTCTCCTGCCGCTTGATCTTCGAGCGGCCGAACACCTTGCTGATGATCGGCAGAAGCAGGCATAGGCAGCTCACCGAGATGCTTGCGCACCGGGGCCTGTCGACCGTGCGGATCGCTTCCCGAAACGTCAGCTCAAATACAGCCAGTCAGATCCCTCGGTCGCTGGGTACCCCCGGGACCGACCCGGCTCTCTAGGTTGTTCCTCTGTGCTGTTCTTATCGCTGTTTGTCGCGATCCTGCATGGAGAGAGCAGACGGCACCACTTCGCTCGAGCACCGCGCGGTGCCGATCGCGATCAGAGCACCGAGAGCGCGTAACTGAATCGGTCTGTCGCGAGGTCGAGGAGAATCCAGAGCAGTCCGAGGCCGGACGCGATCCCGCCCATCGCCATCGCGGACGTGGCCATTCTCGACGTGCCTGCGGCTCGAGGGGCCCGGCGTCTGCCGATGAGGCCGAGGACGAGAGCGACACCCCCGAGCACGAACGGCGCGACGCTCGTGAGCACGAGCCCTGGCAGCAGGTGCTGGGCATCGTAGGGAGGGCCGCCCTCCGACGAAGCCCCGAGGCCGGAGAGACCGTCGAGGACCACGAAGACGAACCCTGGGAACCAGACGACCACCGCCGCGATCGCAAAGAGCAGCGCGGCGATGCTCGTCGCTCGACCGCTCGCCTGGGGGCGAGTCACTTCGGTTGCCTGCTGCATCATGCGACCAGTCTCCCACCCGGGAGTGGATGCACGCTTCTCTCGGTCGCTCGACTACGATTTCATCCGCGCATCGGGCGAGAAGTACGAGCCCGACCCGTGGGACGCGACGCCTGAGTGCATCTATCCGTGCGGGCATCTGGTCGCCCGGGTCCCCGGTAGAGGCTCAGGATTCGAGGGCGAAGAAGAGGAAACCCGGCGATGTCGATAAGTGGGCAAAGTCCTCGGGATGACGATTGCGGGCCTCCGGCAGGGGCTGCGGTTCGGTGATGGTCCTGATGAGGAACCCCGCCGAGGCGAAGGCATCGAGCATCTCCTGCAGCGACCTGCGCCAGAACCGCATCGGAACGCGCCGACCGCCGAACTCCCAGTCGAACTCGTAGCTGGTGGTGGCGAAATAGTCCGGACGAGGCTCGCGGATCGTATAGGCGATGATGGGGTGGTCGACGGAGACGAGCAGACGACCGCCAGGCCGCAGAACCCTGCGTAGCTCGGCCAGCGCCGGTTCCCAGTCCTCCAGATAGTGCAGAACCAGTGAGGCGATCGCATCGTCGAACATGCCGTCGTCGAAGGGCAGTGGATCGTTGAGGTCGACCCGATACAGTTCGATATCCTCACCGAGGCGCAGCCTGGCCAAGGCGAGCATCCCGGCGCTGGCATCGATGCCCGTGACGGAGGCGCCGCGCTCACGCAGAGCCTCGGACAGGGCTCCCGAACCGCAGCCGACATCGAGGATGCTGCGGCCGGCCACCTCTCCGGCCAGGGCGAGCATGGCGGGGCGTTCGTGGTAGGCGTTGGCGAGACTGCCGTCGTTCTCTTTGGCGTAGGCCTCTGCGAAGGCATCGTAGTCGTTCGCATCCAGTTGGCTGGGCCCGGTCTTTCCGCTCGTCTCATCCATACTCCCAGGCTAATTGCGGTTCCCGGGAAGTCAGCTCAGACGATGCGAAAGCAGTGGAAGCGCCGCGAGACGGTCACCTGCAAGAGTTGACCTTGACCCGCAGGGCAAGGTCTAACGTTCTTCTCGGAGGTGACGATGCGAATCGGAGAGGCTGCCCGGAGGGCCGGTGTGACGGTGAAAGCCGTGCGCTACTACGAGCGTCTGGGGCTGTTGAGTCCCGAGCGCAACGCGAACGGCTACCGGGACTACGGCGAGGACCACGTGCGGATCCTCGCAGAGATCCACGATCTGTCCGCCGCCGGGATCAGCGTCCGGGCCACACGCCCGTTCGTCGAGTGTCTGAAGCTCGGTAGCGAGCACAGCGACGACTGCGTGTCGTCTTTGGCGGAGTACCGCCGCAGCATCAACGAGATCGACCGTCTCGTCGCCTCGCTCACCGCCCATCGTGCGCGGCTGGTCGCACGGCTTGATCAGAGCGCCGCACGCGGATTCGACAAGGAGAAGAACACGATGACTGACTACACGACCCTCCCCGATGGCCTGCCGGTTCCCGAGGATGATGGGGCCGCCGATCACTTGCCCGGAACCGCCATACCGGACCTGACTCTGCCGAGCAGCGACGGCGGCAGCATTAAGCTTGGCAACCTCGGACCAGGCAGGGTTGTCATCTATCTGTACCCTCTCACCGGCCGTCCTGGTGTGGATCTGCCGGACGGCTGGGATTCGATCCCCGGAGCGCGCGGCTGTTCGACGGAGGCCTGCAACTTCCGCGACCACTTCGACGATCTGAAGTCAGCGGGGGCAGAGCTGGTCTACGGACTTTCGAGTCAGGACCCCGTCTACCAGGCCGAAGTCGTCGACCGTCTGCGGCTACCTTTCCCGATGATCTCCGACGAGGCGTTCGCCCTGGGCAAGGTGCTGAACCTGCCGACGTTCTCCGCCCCAAGTCGCGAGAGTCTCTACGCGCGTCTGACATTGATCATCCGCGATGGCGTGATCGAGCACGTCTTCTACCCGATCTTCCCGCCGAATGAGCATGCCGGGCAAGTGTTGGAGTGGTTGCGCGGGAACGGGTGAGGTATTGGGGCGAGAGGTGCCCATGGAAATTGAACCTGCGATCCCTTGGAGGCTCCGGACAGTTTCCGGTCTCCGCCGATCGTCTCGGGAACTCGCGGATTCCCTTGCGTTTACAGGGAACCGGGCGGTTCGCTTGGGTTGCTTGTAGTCGATTGGTAGCGATCTGTGGCGGCTGATTGGGATGAGTAAGCAATGGCCACGATTCCTCCGTTACGGCGTCCACAACGTAGTCTTCGCTGCAATGCCCCTTACATTTTCTCGAGAAAAGCCGTGCTTGATCTGGCATTCATACGCCGCCGCCACGAGCGAAGGCCGGACGGGCCTCGATAGCTGAGTTCGACGACGTTCGCTGCAGTGTTTCGAGCATCCACGACAACGCCCCGGGACCCCGCCGTTCACGTGCGATGAGAGCGACGACATGCCCCGTTTCACTTTCGACCTGGAGTCTTAGTCAGCCGCGATCACGGCCGGACACCGCGTCGATTAGACTGCCAGAGCCGAGCGATCCGGCCGACGGGTGCCATCCTTGCTGTCCGTGCGATCGAGTTCTCAGGCTCCTCGCCGAAGCGAAGCGTCGAGGACTACGACGGCAACTTTTCCTCCTGCCACCGCCGCGGCGTCATCCAGTTGAGCACGTAGATCGTCTATGCCAGCAAAACGAGCTGCGGTGCTCCGACGCCGATCAGAACTGTCAGCCCATGGTTCTTGGTCGAACCAAACGACGATGTAGATGCCGTATTCGGTTTGGAAGTCTGCCATGTAGCGCTCGACGAGCTGGCTGCTGATCGAATCAATTGCTCCGGCGTTCCAGACCCCCTTCACCTCACCGGGAATCTTCACGGAGGTCGTCCCCTCTAGTGCGGCGTTTGTCGGGATGGCTTCGAAGCGGAGGTCGGTACGTTCGGGCAGCCCGGACAGCTTGATACGGCGAACCTGGACTTCGCGGTTGACGACCGCACCCGCATGGCCGAGCCTGTTGTTCAGTTCGATGGCCAGGTAGTCGGAGATCTCCTCTTCGGTCTTGGGCCGCGCCGCGTACGTATCCCATAAGAGCGGAGCAGATGGAGTGTCGCACTGGAGGCGGGCCTGGATACCTTCCAGGGCCAGGAGTACGGCGTTCTGAAGGTCAGCGTCCGTGCGCATCAATCGCACTGATTGATTAGCTGCAAGTTGATCCAGCTCGTGCGGGTTGAGCGGCTGCCAGGACTGATCACGGAGGGTCCGCTTGGCATCGATCAGGACTCGCTTCAGCCAAGGCTCCTCCGGCAGGGCATCGCAAATTTCCTGGATGGCTCGAACGGCGCTGGTGGTGCCTCTAAGCCGGAGTCTTTCGAGCAGCGCATCGCGCCAGTTTGCAAGAGCCTCCCGCGGGCCGACCCAGTGAACATCGTCGGACTGTGGGTCCTCTGCAGGAGGGAAGAGCTCGCGGAGGTGGAGGTACAGGTCGCCAAGGCCGGCGTCATCTAGGTCGGGCATCTTGCGGTCGTGGGCGAAACGGTTCGCGAGGAACACCTTCTTGATGAACTCCGGATCGGTTTCCAGCAGCGTCCGTAGGCGTGGCCATCCGGCTGTGGGGGCGTGTAGGAGCAGCCTCATGGCCGCATCTGCCGCACGATCGGGGTTATTGGTCCGCTCCGTGTCGCCGATCCAGCTGAGCAGCGCGGGTTCGACCAGACTTATCCACCCGCCTGTGAGAAGGGAATCGAGCAGGCTGTCTCGGGTTTCCTTGGCTGTCGCCCTATCCAGCCTTGAGGTCAACTCGCTGGCGAGGCCTTCCGACATGAGCGCGGCCAACTCGGTTGTTGCGAAGACGTGCTTCTGCTCGGCAATGTCACGGTCGATGAGTGT
This sequence comes from Brevibacterium sp. GP-SGM9, assembly GCF_047300845.1. Lineage (NCBI taxonomy): Bacteria > Bacillati > Actinomycetota > Actinomycetes > Micrococcales > Brevibacteriaceae > Brevibacterium > Brevibacterium sp. GP-SGM9. The sequence continues at coordinate 2,192,866 of NZ_CP178563.1, forward strand.
AAGCAGTGTCGAGACCATCTCGGGGCGCGCGTGCTTGGCGGCCAATTCGATCAGAGTGGTCTTGTCGTCCGGGTTGGCGCCGTTAACCGTACCGGTCCAAGCGATGATGATCGGAGCCCATTCCTGCCAGACAGCGGGCGGGAGAGCGGCGAGCGTGGCAGGTCGTTCTCGGAGCAGGAGTACCAGGGCGCGGTAGCCCGCCCGCGCGGGGTGGAAGATGACATCTTTGGCCAACCAGCGATCAGGTTCGCACCGTCCGTCGCGCAGATAGTTGGCCGATGCCGCAATGAGGTCGGTCTGCGTGGTCGCGGGGAGGGTCTTCCATCGTGGATGAGCGGTGAGGTCAGGCTGAAACTCGTTCATGAATCGCTGCGCGCCGGGTCGTACCGCCACCAGGCGCACGGCGCACCAGTACGCCTCGACGTCGCCGCTGAGAGCGCGCTGCGCGAGCGTGGCGATCTTTGGGTTGACCCAGGAGTCCGTCGTCTCGGCTGCTTTCCGTTCCTCTAGCTCCCTTCGACGGTCGGCCCACTGAGCCCATTGAGCGCGTGCCTGGGCCGCCTCCGGTGAGGAGAGCAGCACTACACGGCGCCAGGAGCTGAAGACTTCCGCCGCCGGGTCAGTGTCCGACAGGCTCAGCACCAGGTCGCTGTGTGCCACGAGCTCTGGTCGGATCAGGTAGTGCATCGCGGTGGCGATGTTGGTGCGAAGAGTCCCGTCGGCAGCTCCATATTGATCGATGAGCCATTCAAGATCGGCCTCCGAGAGCAGACGTAGCCCGTGATTCGACAGGTGATCGCACATGGCCCAGGTCTGTTCCTCAGTTGCCTCGGCCAGGAGCACGAGCGCTATTTCTCGTCGCTGGTCGTCGTTTAGCTCTGGAGCCTGGTCGAACGTATGCTCGCCGAACAGCGGCTCGTAGTCTTCCGCGTGTTGAAACGCCACGTGTCGCAGCGCCTGGCGAGCGCGCAGGTCGTCGAGGTGGCGGATGCACAAGCCAGTGACGGCGTTGACCAGGTCCGCGAACCGGCTGTCGTTGAGCTTGTCAGTGTTCGAGAGAAGCCAGTCGCAAGCCGGCGTCAGATCTGCGTCCGTCAGCGCCGCGGCGAAGTGGTTTACGAACATGGAGTACATGCCAATGAAGTTGCGGGGATGACGTGGGCCAAGCAACGCGAAGACATCTGCAGTGGTGATGGCGTGCGGCCAAGAGGCCATCAATACTGCGCCCTCGAGCTCATGGTGAATAGGACTGCTCTCCTCGCGGCTTGTTCCGGATGACTTGAGTAACCCGACCAGTGCCCTGCTTGGGCTTTCCTCAGAGAGGTCACGCACATTCAGCGCTGCCGATACCCGCAGACTCACCTCGGCTGTCGGGTCCAGCGCGAGGGCGACTAAGTCTGGGACAAGCTCAGTGAGTAGGCATTGGCGAGCGATGCGCAGGGCGAGTCGTCGGGCTTCGTCACTTTGGTCCGAGAGCGCTTGACGAACCTGAATAGCCAGCCCTGAGTGGCCAAGTCCGGTCAAGTCGAGGTTGTACTCGTCGTAGAATGTGCCGGCGCGCGCCTCTGTGAAGAGCGCGTCGACCAGCTCGGCCCTTAGCGCCTCCTCCGGGATGTCTGCGTTCTGAAGAAATGCCTGGGGGTCGTGGGTGATGAAGCAGCGGAACCGAGTCGGCATCATTGCGACTAGCCATGCGGCGACCGACCGCACTCGCGGGTAGATCTGCCCGTCGTCGGCGAACAGTAGAGACTCGATCTGCTGGTCACCGAGCGAGCTTTCAATCATCCACCGCACCGTCAGGTAGTCGGCGAATGTTGCATGTGCCCATCCCAGCCGAGACTCACCGTTGCCCGTGAACAGACCCGTTCGCAGTGTCGTATCAACGACTTCCGAGGAGGTCGCGTGCGCCTGTGCGACGAAACCCGTTGGCAGGCACTCGTCGACGGTGATCGTGGCGTCTTCAGCCTCGGCGATGTGGCCTATCCAGATTGACGGCCGACCCCCGAAGGTCGAGATCGCCGCAATTCGCGATGCAACCCTGAGTCTTTCGGTGGCGCTGCCCGCGGCGAAGCCTGCGCCGTGCCGCATCGGATTCATCTCGTCGGCCAATGCCAGAAGACCCTTGTCATACAGCTCTGAGGCGCTTTGCGGGAGCCCTCCGGCGGGGTCGATCGAGGCGCGCAGCAGATTCAGTGTCAACGGTCGCGCAGCAAGTGGTACAACACGGGCGGCTTCAACCGCTGTCAAGACGCCGATCGGATCAACGCCGGCTGCTCGAAGGAGCGTTGCGGCGTCGTCGCGTCGTAGCGGCAGCAGCTCCCGAACCTGGACGCCTTCTTTGCCAAACCCTTCCTCCAGCACCTCCCGCAGGAATGCTGGCCAGCTCGCAGTTCGGCACGCGACCCGCAGGTATAGCCGAGAGCAGTCGCATTGGTTGAGAAAGTCGACGAGAAGGCGCGGCAGAGTCTCAATGCGGTCATGTGCCTCGTCGAAACCGTCAAGGCTCAGGCACAGCTCGCCGCGTCCCCTGCTCCACACCGTGAGCTCGGCGCTCTCGAAGACACGGGCCACTAGCCGCTCTTCGCTGCTGAAGGATCCCAAGTCAAAATGCTGAACCGGAATGCCCGGATCGGGCTGGAACTCGCGTCCCCCGTTGAGCGCACTGGTCTTGCCTATGCCGGGCTCACCTAACAACACAAGGCACCGAGCACTAGCAAGATCTCGGGTGGGAGATATGCGAGGGTTAATCGAATAAAACGCACCAGCGGAAGGCTCGGCCAGCCAGCCCTCCTGTGTCAGCTCGTAGGACTCGCCAGAGGCGGCCCAGAATCGCTCGAGGCTGACGAAAGCACCGGAACGTTTCATACCTGACTCCTATATCCCAGGCCGGCTCACCCAAAATCGAGCATCAATCCTATGCCACAGCGTCAACCGGTATAAGACTGAATATTAGTCGTCGCAGAGATCCTCGAACGGACATCTCGGGTTCGAGTCCGCAGCACGTCTTATCATCGTGCTTGGGACATCTGCCAACGTTCGTATCTGTTGCGAACCGCTCACTGAGCGCTTATGCCGTGCGGCAGAGTCGATCCGCTACTATCGCAACGCGGTCCAGACGCTCACCAACTACGACTATCTAAGACTGGCGTGATCAGACTCGATGTATGCGCTCGTTGCGGCACTCGCGACGACGTCCAGTTACTAGAGTCAGAGATTGCACGTGGTCTTCGCTGCCATCCCTTCCTACATTTCTCCTTCACTATCAGCAGTTTGAACAGGACTTTCCAGAGCAACCTCCTTTATCGTCGATACCCGCAGCGTCAAATACACGCCTGCCCATTACGACGTCCACATCTCTAACGGCGTACCTGACCCGATGGACCGGATCTCGAGGCACATCGTCTAACTAGATTTGTCGCTGACGACGCAGCGTGGAAGCTCCTTCAAAGCGCACCCAATGACGAGGCATGTTCAGTCGTCTCCCTGCTCTGAGATCGCGTTAGACACTCACACTATATGCCGGCTGTTGAAGCCTCGCTCCAGGCGGCTGTTAGTTAAGGGGACTGTTGCAATGAGAGGTGCCAATCGGGGTGTCACGCTGCGAGTGCAGGTGACTCACTAAGTGCCTTGTACTCGATTGGTGTCAAACGACCCGACCGGGTTTTCCGACGACGCCGGTGACACATCCCCTCGATCCAGGTCAAGATCGCGATTCTCAACTGGTCCCGACTCACCCACCGGCGACGGTCGAGCACGTTCTTCTGCACCAGAACGAAGAACGATTCCATAGCCGCGCTATCGCCGGCCGCGCTGACTCGTCCCATCGACCCGGCCAGGCCGTGACGGGCCAGTGCCCGCGTAAACTTCTTCGACCGGTTGAATACGGCTTGCGACTCCCTGCCGCTTTGTACCACCCATTCGGCCACATCGCCACCGCTACGTGCAACGGTCATCTCGAGGGCTACGAAAGCCAAACGCGCCTTCATCCGGGCCCCAATGGAGTAGCCGACTATCCTCGACGAGCAAACGTCCTTGATCGCGCACATGTAAGCTCGCCCTCATTCGTGTGACGCTCCGTTATATCGGCGAGCCGGAGCTGATTCGGGCCATCAGCTCCGAACTCGTGCCTGCGTCGTCCGTCGGCGTCGACAACCGCACACAGATCGCCGTGGACAGGCAGACCGGGCTTCTTCCCGTTCTTGCCCGGCCCTTGCCGAAGGCGGAGAACTAAATATAGGCCGAACACAGCCACCACGCGGAGCGCACCGCCATCGGTTGCCCACTCGCTTCGACTTCGTCGGCGAAGTACCGGTACGCAAACTCAGGGCCATCACGGTGGACATCGAAGAGAGCGTTGGCCCAATACGCCTCGACGACGTCAGCTTCGGGGGTCGACGTTGCCAGCCACCGGTAGTAGGGCTGGCGAGAGAGCTTGAGTACCCGGCATGTCATTGCGACGGAATCCCATTGGCGGCGAGCTCTCTCACGAGCGGGTAGAGCCTTTTGACGGCAGGTTTGCCCGCGACAGATAGGCGGTAGCACGGTGCAGCATCACGTTCTCCTGCTCAAGCAGACGGGTGCGCCGTCTGAGTTCTCGCAGTTCGGCGGACTCGTCACTGGTGAAACCGGGTTTATTGCCGACATTGATCTCGGCTTTCCGAAGCCGTTTCACGATGGTGCTTTCGTGGACTCCGAAGTCCTTCGCGATCTGGACAATCGTGGTGTCTTTGTCCCGGCCCAGTGCGACGCGGAATTCTTTCGGGTAGGGCTGTGGCATGATGTTCATCCTTCCAGGCTTGCCTGTGTACAAGCCGGATCAGATATCACCAAACCCTGTATCCGTCCCGATCTCCTTCAATCAACTAGGATCGCCGCTACCAACTTGATGTCCGGGTGCAACTAGGGACAGCGAAGCAGCCCCGGAGTCCAGTGGCGGAAAGCGAAAGGCCCTGGATTACATCTGGTCTATATTTGGTGTCATGAGATGCCACCACGACACATCAAACTTTCATGTCTGATGCTGAGGATCCTACGGAAGCAGTTACGCCTGACGACTGCAATACGACGAAACGAAGTAAACCTCCCAATCATCCCGTCGCTAGGGCGCCCCAAGAGGCGCCGGCCGAAGAAACTACCGAGCTGACTGGGCTCGCCAGCGATTTGGTTTCGAACGAACTGAAAAAGGCGCTTGCGGATGCAGCGAAGGAGGCGGTGGGCAGGACCGACATCCGCACGGCGCTCCAAGACGCCATACGCAAACAAACCACCAGCCTCAGCGCCTTCGGCCCGACGGGGCTAGACGACGCCGTCCACAATGCACTCACGGACGCAGCGAAGCAAGCAGTAGGCAGAATCGACACCCGCACGGCGCTCCAAGACACCATACGCAAACAAACCACCAGCCTCAGCGCCTTCGGCCCGACGGGGCTAGACGACGCCGTCCACAATGCACTCACGGACGCAGCGAAGCAAGCAGTAG